>CAWKPF010000002.1:0-2880000 GCA_963851415.1 uncultured Acidobacteriota bacterium | reverse complement strand
TCACCTGGCGCTCGTGACTCTCTCGGTCGGAACAGCCGCGGTGCGGCAGCAAACGGGTGTCGACCCCGAACTCTCGAGCCTTCTCCAGTCCGCCCGCCCCCGATTGATTGCTGATCACGACAACGATTTCGGCCGGCAGTGCACCCGACCGGGAGGCTTCCTGCAGGGCCACGTAGTTGCTGCCCCGCCCCGAGAGCAGCACTCCGACCCGGGCTCGACTCACGACCTCGCCCCGGAGGACTCTCCCCCGTCGGAGTCCCCCGCAGAGGTCGACGACTGGTCCTCGGGAGTCGACAGATCGGCCAGTCGAGCCGATGGGAGATCGCCGAGATCGTAGACCACGCCCCCCGCACCCTCTTGCACCGTACCGATCATCCGAGCTCGCTGACCCAGGGTACGGAGAGTGTCGAGCACGTCGGCGAGCCCGTCGGGATCGACGATCGCGACCATCCCGATCCCCATGTTGAAGACACGGAACATCTCCTCCGTGTCGATCTCGCCGAGCTCCTGGAGCTGGTGGAAGACCTCTGGGATCTCCCAGCTGCCGGTGCGAATCACTGCCTGACACCGCTGCGGAAGGACACGCGGAAGGTTGTCCGTCAGCCCTCCGCCGGTGATGTGGGCCATGCCGTGCAGCGCCGGATGTTCGAGCAAGGGCTCGAGAGCAGGCAGGTAGGACAGATGCGGTGCGAGCAGGACGTCCTTGATCTTCTCCTTGGTCCCGGGGAGCCGATCCCCCAGCCCCAAGCCCTTCTGCTCGAAGAGGACATGTCTCGCCAGCGAGTATCCATTCGTGTGCAAACCCGAGGAGGGCAAGCCCACCAGAACGTCGAGTGGCCGCACCCGGCTCGCGTCGAACAACTTCGGCCGATCCACCACGCCCAGGATGAAGCCCACCAGCTCGTAGTCTCCGGGCTGATAGAACCCCGGCATCTCGGCCGTCTCGCCTCCGAGCAGCGCGCAGCCGTTGAGCTTGCACCCGACCGTGACCCCTTCGACGAGCTCGACCATCGCAGAGGGCTCGAGGACTCCGGCCCCGACGTAGTCCAGAAAGAAGAGCGGACGGGCACCCTGAACCAGGATGTCGTTCACACAGTGATTGACCAGGTCTTGCCCCACCGTCGAGTAGTCGCCCGCCATCCTGGCCACCATCAGCTTGGTGCCAACGCCGTCGGCCGATGCCACCAGAACGGGATCCTCCATCTGCGCCGTATCGAGCCGAAACAAGCCTCCGAAGCTCCCCACTTCGCTCAGCACCGCGGGGCTGAAGGTCGAGCGCGCCAGTTTCTTGACCTTGGCGAGCGCCCGATCCTGGGCCTCCAAGTCGACACCGGCAGCTCGGTACGCGTCCGAGTTGGAGCTCATGCGCGATCCTCGTCGCTCTCTGAGCGGATCGGAAAGAGCTCGACCTGCCGGCTCACGCCCTCGATCGAAACTCGATACTCGCCGCTCCAGCAGGCAGTGCAGTAACTCTCGGGAGGGCCCGACACACAGTTGAACAAGCCTTCGAGTGAGAGATAGGACAGAGAATCCGCCTCGATGAATTCGCAGATCTCCGCGACGGAGTTGTTCGCCGCGATCAGCTCTTCTCGGGTCGGCGTATCGATCCCGTAATGGCACGGAAACGCCGTCGGAGGGGAGGTGATCCGCACGTGGACCTCGGCGGCCCCCGCGTTGCGAACCATGCGCACGATTTTCTTGGAGGTCGTCCCCCGTACGATGGAGTCGTCGACCAGGACCACCCGCCGGCCTTCGATGAGCGGGCGCACCGGATTGAGCTTCACCTTCACCCCGAAGTCACGAATCGACTGCTGGGGCTCGATGAACGTTCGACCCACGTAGTGGTTGCGAATGAGACCGAGCTCGAACGGTAAGCCCGACTCGCGGCTGTAGCCCAGCGCAGCGAAGAGCCCACTGTCCGGGACCGGCACGACCAGATCGGCGGGCATCGGGGCTTCTCGCGCCAGCTGCGCACCCATCTTGAGGCGCGCCTCGGACACCGCGTCTCCGAACAGGCGGCTATCGGGTCGACCGAAGTAGATGTGCTCGAAGATGCAGCGCGTCGGCACCGGAACCCGGGGAAGCCGATAGCTCTCGATCGTGCCTCCGCGTGCCGCCACCACCTCTCCGAGCTCGAGCTCACGCGACTGGTTGACACCGAGAAGATCGAACGCGCAGGTCTCCGAGGCAAAGAAGGCGCTACCCTCGAGATCACCGACCGCCAACGGGCGGAACCCGTGCGGATCTCGCGCCGCGATCAGCCCCTGGTTGCTGATCAGCAGGAGGGAGTATGCCCCCTGCACCTTTTCCAAGGCCACCATCAGCGATTCCACGACATCGGCGCGCGGATTGCGGGCCATGAGATGGAGAATCACTTCGGTGTCGCTGGTAGTCTGGAAGATCGAGCCATCGGCCTCGAGCTCGCCGCGCAGCGCGGCCGCGTTGACCAGGTTGCCGTTGTGCACGAGCGCCAGCGGCCCCATCGACGTCTTCACCACGATCGGCTGGGCGTTCGAGATGACACTCGTGCCCGAAGTCGAATAGCGCGTGTGGCCAATTGCCGTGTTTCCCTCCAGTCGCTCGAGCACGCGAGCGTTGAAGATGTCCGCCACCTCGCCCATGCCGCGCTCGACGCACATCTGTTCGCCGTTCCAGGAAACGATGCCGGCACTCTCCTGGCCCCGATGTTGAAGCGCATACAGGCCGAGGTACCCGACGTTGGACGCGTCAGCGTGGTTCTCGACTCCGAAGATGCCGCACATCGCTTACCGACTCACTGGGTCGATCGGAATGTTCATTCTCGAGGCTCTCTCAAAGACCGAGAGAAGAGGGTAGCGCATTCGACCACGCCGAGCGGAGCCCCGCCACCGAAGCCCGCAGCGTCTCTCCTCCGCAGTCGATCCGAATCTCGTCTCCCCCGGTCTCCCCGAGCTCGGTCACCGCCACGCCGGAAGACTCGGCAGCAGCCAGCACCGAGTCGAGGTTCTCTCCCGCCACCGCGATCAACACCCGCCCCTGGTCCTCCGCGAACAAGCCGGCAGGGGATCCGGTCCAGGTCAGCTCGGCTCCGATGCCGTGTCGAAAGCTCGCCTCCGCCACGGCCAGGGCGAGCCCCCCCTCGGAGAGATCGTGACAGGCGGCCACGAGCGAGCGTTGGTGAAGCTGGCGCAGCAGGTCACCCAGTCGACGCTCCTGTTCGAGGTCGACCTCCGGGGGACGCCCCTGCTCGACGTCGAACAGAAGGCGCAAGTAGGCAGAGCCACCAAAGGCCTCCTGGCCTTGGCCGAGCAGCACCACTCGATGACCGGGCGCGAGAAAGCTGGCCGTGAGCTCGGCGTGATCTCGGCGATCGAGCGCCTCGATCAGGCCCACCATGGCCACCGTCGGAGTCGGATGGATCGAGCGCCCCTCCGTGTCGTTGTAGAGAGACACGTTGCCCGAGACGACCGGCACCGAGAGTGCTCGGCATGCCTCGCTCATGCCACGGATGCACTCCCGCAGCTGCCAAGCGACCTCCGGGATCTCCGGGGAACCGAAGTTGAGGCAATCGGTGAGGGCCAGGGGGAGCGCTCCGACACATGCGAGGTTGCGTGCTGCCTCCGCCACGGCCTGTCGGCCGCCGAGGCGGGGATCGAGCGCGCAATACACCGGGTTCACGTCGGACGTGATCGCAAGGCCACTCGGGGTTCCCTTGAGGCGCAGCACCGCAGCATCAGCGCCCGGGCCCACCACCGTGTTGGCTCGCACGGTGGAGTCGTACTGGCGGTAGATCCACGACTTGTCGCCCAGATCGGGGGTGGCAAGCATCGCTTCGAGGGCACCGCCCCAGTCGAGCCCGAGGACGCTGGGATCCGGCACGTCCGGGGAGGCTTGACGCTGTTCGAGATCACTGGGAACAGCCACCGGGCGCTCGTACACCGGCGCCTCGTCCACCAGCGGCTGCACCGGCATGTCGGCGACCACCTCGCCGTCGTAGCGCAGCACGGCGCGACCCGTGGCCGTCACGTGCCCGATCGGTTGCACGGCCAGACCCCACTTCTCGAAGATCTCCTCGATCGCCGACTCCCGGCCCTGCTCGGCCACGATCACCATGCGCTCCTGCGACTCGGAGAGCATGATCTCGTACGGGGTCAGCGAGGGCTCGCGCAGCGGCACCCGGTCGAGGTCGACTTCGATCCCGGTCCCACCTCGGTCGGCCATCTCGAAGCAGGAACTGGTCATCCCCGCAGCACCCATGTCCTGGATCGCCACGACCACGCCGCTGCGCATGGCCTCCAGACACGCCTCGAGAAGAACCTTCTCGGTGAAGGGATCTCCGACCTGGACGGTAGGACGCTTGGCTTCGCTCTCGTCGTCGAACGACTCCGAGGCCATCGTGGCACCGTGAATGCCGTCCCTGCCGGTCCTCGAGCCGACGTACAGAATCGGGTTTCCGAGGCCGGTAGCGCTGGCGGTGAAGATCCGATCGTGCTCACAGACGCCGAGCGCAAAGGCGTTGACCAGGATGTTGCCGTTGTAGGAGCGGTGAAACCGGGTCTCACCGCCAACGGTCGGAATGCCGACACAGTTACCGTAGTCGCCCACGCCGCGCACGACGCCGTCCACCAGATGACGCATCCGGGGCGCCGTGATCTCCCCGAAGCTCAGCGAGTCCATGCAGGCAATCGGCCTTGCTCCCATCGTGAACACGTCACGAAGGATTCCACCGACCCCGGTGGCAGCCCCCTGATACGGCTCGATGAAACTGGGGTGGTTGTGGCTCTCCATCTTGAATGCAGCCACCAGGCCGTGGCCGAGGTCGACGATTCCCGCGTTCTCTCCCGGGCCCTGCACGACCGATCGACCCTCGGTCGGAAAGCCGCGCAACCAACTCTTGGAGGACTTGTAGCTGCAGTGCTCAGAGAAGAGCGCGGAACAGATACCCAACTCGGTGAAGGTCGGCTCCCGCCCGAGCATCCCGAGCAGCAGGGAGTACTCGTGCTCGTCGAGACCGTGCTCCCGGGCCAGCTGCTCGTCGACCTGAGGCTCGAGATCCATGCGGCTGTGGGCGCTCACGGACTCACCGCCTGAGCCACGCCTTGCGTCACGCCAGCAAACAGCGCCAGGCCGTCCTCGTTGCCGAGCACCTCCTCGGCGCATCGCTCGGGGTGAGGCATCAGGGCCAACACGTTCCCCGCAGGCGAGGAGATACCGGCGATCGCTCGCTCGGAGCCATTGAGGTTGGCACGACGAGCGCTCTCACTCGATGGCGAGTCCACCTGACAGTGACCCTGGGAATCGCAATAGCGAAACACCACCTGCCCGTTGGCCTCCAACCGGTCGAGCGCCGCTTCGTGGTCGACATAGTTCCCGTCGGCGTGGGCGATCGGCATCCGAAGGACCTGTCCTTTGCGATAGCGCGAGGTGAAGGCGAGATCGTCGCGCTCGACCCGGAGGTGGACGTCGCAGCTCAGGAAGCGCAGACCGTCGTTGCGACGCATCGCCCCGGGCAGCAGACCCGACTCGAGCAGGATCTGGAAGCCGTTGCAGATGCCGAGCACCAACCCACCGCGCTCGGCGTGTCGTGCGACGGCTTTCATCACCGGGGACACTGCCGCCATGGAGCCGGCCCTCAGATAGTCGCCGTAGGAGAACCCACCCGGAACCACCACGAAGTCGCAGCCCTGGGTGTCGTCGTCTTCATGCCACAGAAAGCGCGTCTCCTGCTGCATGACGTGCTTGAGCACGTGGTAGACGTCGTGGTCACAGTTGCTGCCGGGGAAGACCACCACACCACAGTTCATTGCGCCGTCTCCGCGAGCTCCTCGGAAGAGGTTTCGGTGACCTCGACGCGATAGTCCTCGATGATCGTATTGGCCAGGAGCTGTTCACACATCTGAACCAGTCGACCTTCGGCGTCCTCGCGACTCCGCGCCGTCAATTCGAGCTCGAAAGCCTTGCCGGCTCGCAGTTGCGCAACCTCGTCGAACCCCAGTCGGCCGAGTGCCTGGGTCACTGCCTTACCCTGCGGATCGAGGATTTCCGGTCGAGGAAACACCAGTACCCGTGCCTGCCACCGTTTCAACGTCATCTAGATCACTCCTGGAAGAGAGGGGGCGAGTGGCTCCACGCCCGTGACTGTTTCCCTGGCTGTGGTCGGAGCCCTGGCCGCGCGACCCTCGTTTGGCGCGATGCCCTCGAGCCCTGCGCCGAGAAGACCGCCGGCGCGAAGCCACGGGGTGGGCCGCTCCTGCTCGCAGGTGACGACTCGTGCGCGAGCACCGGCTCGGTCGAGGGCCTCTCCCACCGCCGTTTCCGCCAGAGCTGCGAGGTTGTTCTTCTGCGAAAGGTGATAGAGCACCACGATTCCGAGACGATCCCCGATCAGTTCCTGCACACCCGCGGCAGCCTGTTCGTTCGAGAGATGTCCCCAACGGCTCGCGATTCTCTGCTTGAGAGCCCAGGGATAGGGACCCGTGCGCAACATCCCGGGGTCGTGGTTGGACTCGATCACCAACGCGTCGAGGTCACGCAAACGAGCCCACGACACCTCTCCCCGGGAGCCCAGATCGGCGACCACTCCGAGCTTCCAGCCCCGATCGTCTTCGAGCACCAGGCCGACCGGTTCTCGAGCATCGTGCGCGACACCGAAAGAGCGCACCAGGAACCCCCCGGCCTCCAGCTCCGCGCCGGCGCGGAAGGGGCGCACCGGGCCCGGTAGTCGGCGCAGGCGCTTACCGGAGAGGGTCCCCGCAGTGGCATAGATCGGCACCTTGTTCCGCTTCGAGAAACGATCTGCGCCGCGACAGTGATCCTGATGCTCGTGGGTGAGCACGAGGGCATCGATCTGGCGCGGGTCGACACCGATGAGGCGCAGGCGCTTTTCGAGCTCGCGGCAGGAGAATCCTGCATCGATGAGGAGCGTGTGGGCGCCACTTCGAACCACGATCGCGTTTCCCCGGCTGCCCGAGCCCAGCACTGCCAGGCGAAGCCCATCAGCATCGTAGGGCGTACGCTGCACCGGATCCGTTTCGACTCCGTCGCGGGCCTCTTCGGCGCGGCGACTGGCCCTCTCGGGCGGCGTATCGGGCCCGAACAGTGGAATCTGCTGCGGGCCCCGGTTCACGCGCGCGCTCCCTCGCGAACCTCGACCGGAGCACCGAAATCATAGGTCTTTCCCTGTTCGAGGAAGTCGATCGAGCCATGGCCGAGTGCCGCCACTTCCTTGCGGATTCGTTCCTCCCGAGCGGGCTTGAGGTGATGGAGAAAGACCGGTACGTCGACGTCCAACTTCTCCAGTTCGCGGCCCAGGGTCGAGGGAGTGAGATGGAGGGACTCGTCGGCCAGCTGCTGGAGCGAGTCGTCGAAGCTCACCTCGACGAAGACCGCCTGCAGTCTCGGAGTCGCGTTCGCCACCTCCCAGATCCGGCGGGTCGGGCCGGTATCACTCGACCAGAGCACCGCGCCTTCGTCGTCTTCGATCAGGAAACCGAAGGTGGGTACTGCGTGATTCACTGGAATCGGCGTGAACTTCGCTCCACCGCGCTCGATCGGCACTTCGGCCTCCAGTTCGAAAAACCGCAGGGCCGGGAGAAGGTGATCCGGAAGACGAGAAAAGTCAGGCCAGATCGAGGAGTTGAAGAGGTTCTTGCGGACCGCATAGACCGTCGCCGAGGAGGCACACACCTCGAGCCCCTCGTCGTCACGACCGAACACGTTGTCGAGCAGAAAGGGCAGGCTTCCGGTGTGATCGAAGTGGGAGTGGGTGAGCAAAACCGAACGAATTTCGGCTTGACGCTCCATGGGCAGAGCCTGGGACAGGCAGCCCGCATCCAGCGCGACGGTTCCGTTGACCAGCAAGCTGGTGAGGCGGCACTCCGGTGTCTCACCACCGTGACAGCCGAGGATTTCGATTTGCATCGGGATCGGGTCAGAAAGGAGCGGCTCGGATCGGCTCCCAGTCTACCCGAACGCCCACCCGGTGCCAGACCCCATGTACGGGTCAAGAGGACCACTGAACCGATCACACCTTCTCCGGGGCCCCTGAGACGCGGCCCGAAGGCCGCGCTGATTTCCGAGCCGCGCGGCGAAGCCGCATTTGGCCGGGGGCCCTTGACCCGACCGCGTGACATTCATTCGCGTTCCGGTCAGCACTCTCTAGCACCCGAGGACGACTCCCAAGGAGTCGACCCTCGGACGCTGGAGTGAACGTCGGGCGTCGCGGGCCAGGGGCCGCGCCGACCTAGAACTTCTGACCGACCCAGAAGCTCGACACCGTCTCTCCGCTCTCACTGAAGTCCCAACGCGTGGCCCAGTCGAAGTTCCACTCCAGCCCGAAGAACTGGACGCTGAAGCCCCAACCGTACGACGAAACGGCATCCCCGAGGGAGCTGTTCTCACTGTCCCAGAACTCGAAGCTCTGCACGTCGTGGTACCAGGCCCCCGCGATGTCGAGGAAGATGCGGCCCTGGATCCCCTGGAAGCCGATCAGCGGGGTCACGAAGAGATCGATCAGCGGGAAACGGAGCTCGAGGTTGGTGTAGAAAGCCCGGGTACCCGACAGGGAGTAGAGGTCGAACCCACGCACCGTGTCGAGTCCACCGAAGATCGTGTAGTCGGGATAGTTGCCCTCACTGTCGAAGGCATAGAGACGGGTCGCGATCAGAGAGCGGCGAGTGAGCGGAATGTACTTGCGCAGATCGGCTCGGATCGACGCCGTCAGGGTCCCGCTCTCGTCGAGGTCCGGCGCATAGGAAACGTCGAACCGGATCCGGTGTCCCTTGGTCGGGCCACCCGGCCCGTAGGTGGCGGTGTCGCCGACGAAGGCACCGGTCAGCTCCGGATACTCGTCGACACGAGGCTCGATGATCGGAATCAGGTTGCCTTCGTCGTCCAGAATCGGCTGGCCGTCCTCGCCGAAGGCAAACGCCTGATAGTCGACGTCACGACGAATCGCACCCAGGCCCGCTTCGAACCGACGATAGAAGCTGGTCGGATAGCGGATGGTGAAGCGCGCCCCGGTGTGCCGGTACGCCTGCCGACCGCGCTCGAGAAAGCCGCTGCTGCGATCCACCCCGATATAGAACTGGGAATTGTCGAAGAGATGAGCGGTCCACGACATGCGGCGCGAGGAATTGGTGAACCACACGTTGAAGTTCTGGAAGCTCTCGACGGAACCGAACATCGCGGTCAAGCGACGATCTCCCAGAAAATCGGTGAAGCTCAAATAGATCGAGCCCAGGAAGTTCTGATTGGAGTCGACACCCAGCAGCGCATCCGCGTCTTCGAGGCGCAGCCGGAACCCCTTCTTGTCCGACTTCGCGTCCTCGTCGATCGATACCTGGATGTCCGGCTCGAATTCCTCGACATCCAGAGAGTGTTCAGGATCGACCTCGACCGTGTCGACCACCTCGACCGGCTGGTCAGCCTCTCGTTCGTAGAGGTCGTAGCGACCCTTCCAGTAGCCGTTGTAGATCAGTCGCTCGTTGCCTGACAGATCGTTCAGGACCGTGGGCATGAAACACCCGGTAATCGCGTCGGTGTACTGACGGATCTCGCCACTGTTCAGGTCGATGCTGAAGATGTTCTCCGCACCGGTGCGATCCGAGGTGTAGAAGATCCGCTCGCCGTCCGGCGAATAGACCGGGTCGACATTGTGGTAGTCGTCGTCGGTCACCCGATAGCGCCGTGTCGGGTCGTCGACTCGAATTCGCCACAAATCCGCATCCTCGCCCGTGGTCGAGGCGAAGACGATCCACTCGCCATCTGGAGAGAACGAGGGGCCGGCGTCATAGATATCGTCGGCGGTCAGATTGACGATCTCGAGCGTGTCGAGGTCGAGCATGAAGATGTCGAACTCTCCGCCGTCGTTACCGGCGAAGGCGATCTTGTTCTCCGAGGGGTGCCATGCCGGCCCCGTCTGCTGCTCGACGTCCATGTCGATGATCCGGTCGACGCCGCCCTTGATCACGTCGACGAGCGCCAGGCTGTAGCCCGCCTCGCGCCGCACGAAGGCCGCCAGCTGATTGCCGTCGTACGAGAACGCGATATCCGAGCCCGAGCCCCGCGGCCGGGTCATGTGCTGGCCGACGAAGTTGCGGAACTTGGTCTCGTAGCCCTTGGTCAGGTTGGTCACCAGCGCCCGGCGCTCGGCGTCGAACAGCACGATGTCGAGGTCGCGCTTGTGGGTACTGAAGGCGGCGATCAGATCGCCCGACGGTGAGGCCGCCGGAGAGGTCTCCTGACTCCCCTGCGTATCGGTGCGAAAGGGGCGGCCGAAGTCGCTCGGCTCGCCGCTGGCAACCAGGGCGGGCAGGTACTTTTGACGCAGCCAACGACGGAACTCGACGTCGAAGTCCTCCGCGCTGATGCCGAAGGCCTGCTCCACCGCCTTGCCGACCCGCGAGCCCACGGTGTTGCGGAACTCGAACAGGAAATCCATGACCCCATCTCGACCCCAGCGCTCCTCCATGAAATCAAAGGCGGCGTGGCCGAACCGATAGGCAAAGAACCCCTGGATGTCGCTCTGGGTGATCGGCGGAATCGTGTCATTGACCACCGCATCGCGCAGGAACATCCGATCCGAGGTGCTCTCGTCCTGCGCGAAGTAGCTGGCCATTCCTTCCATGAGCCAGGTCGGGGGATTCATCGTGAACGCCCGGCCGATGCTGCCACCGAAGAGGATGTAGTACTGGAAGATGTGGGTCAGCTCGTGCAGGAGGAGCTCGTACATCTCCACGTTCGACATGTCGATCGGCATCACCATCTGGAATCGGGTGGAGGTCGCAAACGCCGCGACTCCCTCGGGGATGAAGCCGACGATCAGGTTGTTCTGCAGGAAGTCGGAATGCGTCTCGTACAGGATCAGCGGAGTGCGTTCCTGGATCTGGAAGTCGAGCTCCTGGGAGAGGCGGTCATAGGCACTCTCCGCCAGTGAGACCAGGTTCTGCAGCTCCTCTTCGACGTCGCCGTAGTAGTAGACCTTGAAATGCGGCGACTCGTAGATCTGCCAGTCGAACTTCTCGTAGCGGACCTTGTTCTTGCCGAAGGGTGTGAAGTACTGCGCCTGAGCCTCGCGAGCCACCTGCGGGGCCAGGAGAAGCGCTGCACCGACCGTGAGCGCGAGGAACGGTCTGGGGCCATTTCGAAGTGTCACCGATTCTCTCCTCCGTAGCATGCAGCGCGACTGATCAAACGACGAGACATCACTGAAACGAGAATCACTGGAACAGCGTCCGACTCACTTCGATCTCTTTCTGGATGAAGATGCCGAGCAGTCGGTCCTCGAGCGCGTAGAGGTTCGAGAACATGCCCTGCATGATGTCCGCATCCTCGGCGTCGAAACGCTTGAAGTCCTTGAAATTGTCAGAGTGCAGCAGCTCTCCGGTCTTGCCGTCGAAAACGAACACGAGAATGTCGAACTCGAAGCCCGTCTGCTCGACCAGTACCTGTCGATAGTAGGTGCGACCATCGAATGGTGAGGTGTACTCCTCGGTTCGATATCCGCTGCGATCCTGAACATCGAAGTCGATACTCCCGGTGAGCACGAGATCGGCCTGATTGCGTTCACCGACCATCCGCCAGAAGTCCTCGTCGCGAGACAGCAGCTCCAGATCGTAGGTCGGGAAGTCGATCGGTCCACTCTCGATGATCTTCAGCTTCGTGTCTCGACGCAGGATCTTGAGCAGATATCGACGAAACTCCGCCAACACGTCGAAGTCCGTTCCCAGACGAGCCTCTCCCTCCTGGGTGATGATGATGAACGGCAGCGGCACGAGGGACTCGCGATCGGTCAGGTCCAGTCGCGCACGCATCGGCAGCCGCAAACGCACGTCGACCTCACTCGCCTCCAGGGGGGCCACCGTCACGAGAGTGACCACCAGTAGCGAAGCGATCCCGGACAGGAACGCGGTCATGGCTGAGATTCGGCGCATGGATCTACTCCGTCATTGTCGCTCGTTCGTGGGACGAGTCGCAAGTCGTGGGCCAACCTCGCGAGGCGCCATCACCTCTCGACGGATGCCGGGTCGGCGCCGTGAGTGGTGCGTCTTCGCGTCCCTTTCTGGGGTCGACACCGACCTCCCAGCGGGTCAGCCTCTGCCCTCCCCCTCGGTTTGCTCGGAGTCGCGTGTCGCGGGTGGATCCTCTGCGGCCTCCCCGCCTGTCGAATCGCCCTCGGCCGGAGGCTCGGGCGGCTTGTACGCCTGATAGAACTCGACGAAGCGAGCGTAGTTGCGGCGCAGGGTCTTGTTGTCCTGGTCGAGCTCCAGCGCCTGACGGTAGAGAGTCAGCGCCTGCTCGAACAACCCCAGCGCTTCGTGAGCGACAGCAACGTTGTTGAGCACTTCCGGGTTCTGCGGGTCCAGGCGCTGGGCCTGCCGAAAGCGAAACAGGGCCTCTCGCCACAACCCTCGCTCCGCCATCTTGACCCCGAAGCGGAGCTGCTCCTTGACCGACGCTTCGCCCTTCTCCTTCTTCTCGGCCTGGGCCCCACCGCCCAGGGCCAGGATCAGCACGCCGAGCACGAGCGCTCGCACCAGGAGCCGCGGCCTCCCGGCCAGCCTTCCCCACGACGGGGACCACCCGTGCAATCGACCCGAATAGAGCATCGATTCAGTATACCCGAGCACCGGTGGGCTTGGATTCACCCGATCGGCAAGAAAGCTCCGAGCCGATCGGGTGACAGGTCGTGCCCGCCGTTGTCGTCCTGGTTCATCGAGGGAGTCTTGCCTCCCGTGACCGCTCACTACTACAGATCGAGGAGCGCTGCAATGTCCGCGCCCGATTCGAGGGACGAAGGTTGGGACGAAGCCACCGACCTGGCGATCGCCCTCACTGCCGCCACCCGCTTCCAGCCCGAGTCGTTGTTTCGCCTTCTGAAGCATCGAGCGGTGTGGCTGGACCGATCGCCCACGGCTGCTGTAGCGAGACGCGTCGGGGTTCGCCCTGCCGCGCTGCGTGAGGCCTCCGCTCTGGCCGGGCAAGCTGCGCAGCTGGCCGCGATCGAGCGCGACCGGGTCGCTCGTGCCGGCGCCCGGCTCCTGCTCGTTTTCGATGATGGGTATCCCAGCGCTCTTCGAGATCTGGAGCAACCGCCCTTCGTCCTCTACTGCCGAGGCCGGATTCCGAGCCGCCCCGCCGTTTCGATCGTCGGGCCGCGGAGCCCCGATCCGTGGGCCCTCGAAGCGACTCGTCTCTTCGCCCAGCGATTCTCGGAGGCGGGAATGGTGGTGGTCTCGGGCTTCGCGCGCGGAGTGGACCGGGCCGCTCACGAGTCCGCACTGCGGGTCTCGGGTGGCCTTTCGGTCGCGGTTCTGGGATGCGGCCTGGACGTGGACTATCCCCGCGGTCAGCGACGGCTTCACGAGTCCATCGCGAGCAGCGGAGCCATGGTGAGTGAGTTTCCGCTGGACGTGGAGCCCAGACCTCACTTCTTCCCGGTGCGCAACCGCCTCATCGCAGCGCTCGGCTGGGGGACCCTGGTCATCCAGGCCGCCGCGCGCTCGGGATCCTTGATCACGGCACGCCTCGCTCTCGATCTCGGACGAGAGGTCATGGCTCTACCCGGCAGGATCTTCGACCGCCGTAGCCGTGGCAGCAACCTGCTGATTCGAGACGGCGCGCGCTGCGTCCTCGACCCCGCCGAAGTGCTCGACACCCTGCCCCTGAGAGTTCGAGACGCCCTCGGTGAGACCCCGAAACCGGTGGCGACGCCGCTACGGCTGCCGACCGGCCGAGTCGACGAGGCCGGCGTGAAGCTCCTGCGCGCGCTCGAAGCAACCAGTGACCCCTGGAGTGCGGAGCAGGCCGCTCAGCGTCTCGGGCTTCCATTGGCCAAAGTCCTCGCCGTGTTGGCCGAGCTCGAGATCGATGGCCGGGTGCGGCGGCTGCCCGGAGCGCGGTATCTGGTCATCACGAACTCGCTTTCGGCCGCGCGGGCGGAGCCCGCAGAGCGATCGCAGCTCAGCTAGACGAATCAGCAGGCGGCCGCTTGTCGACCTTCTTCGACGGTGACTTCCCGGTCGTCTTCTTCGCGGCCTTCTTCTTTGCCTTCTTCTTGGCGGCCTTCTTCTTGGCGGCCTTCTTCTTCGCCTTCTTCTTTCCTTTGGGTGCCCTCGGGTCCTTGCCCTGATCGCGCAGTTTCTGTTCCCGCGCCGCGATCAGCTCGACCGCGTCGTCGAGGGACACCTTCTCGGGGTCCTTGCCCTTGGGCACCGAGGCGTTGACCACACCATCGGTCACATAGGGACCGAAGCGGCCGTCCTTGATCTGGAGCGGCAACTCTGTCTGCGGATGCGAGCCGAGCTCCTTGAGCACCGACCTGGCCTGCGCTCCACGCCGCTTCGGCTGCTTGAAGAGCTCCACCGCCTGATCCAGGGTGACCGTTGCCAACTGCTCGTGAGTCTCGAGACTGCGGCTGTCTGTGCCCATCTTGAGGTAGGGCCCATAGCGGCCGTCCTGAGCCGTGATCGGCTCCCCGGTCTCCGGATGGATCCCGACCTCGCGGGGGAAACCGAGCAGCATCACTGCCTCATCGAGAGTCAGGTTGTCTTTGCTCATTCCGGGCCAGAGACTCGCCATCTTCGGCTTGCTGCCCTTCTTGATCTTTCCCTTGCTGTCGAGCTCGGGATCGCCCAACTGCACATAGTCACCGAAGCGACCAGATCTGGCGTAGATCGGCTCTCCACTCTCGGGATGATCCCCCAGGGGAAGGTCTCCGATCGCCGCCTTCTCCAGCAACTCCTTCGCAACTTCGACGGTCAGCTCTTCGGGTGGGATGTCGTCGGGAATGTTGGCCCGGACCTCGCCGTCACCGATCTGAAGATAGGCACCGTAGCGCCCGACCCGAACGGCGATCTCTTCACCAGCTTCGGTCGTGCCCAGACGGACCGAACACACCGCGCGGGCATCGATCTGCTCCCATCCGGAGCCGATGAGGTCCTTGAGTCCCTTTTCTTCGAGACCGTCTCCGTGTTCCAGATCGTCTTCCGGTCCGAAGTAGAACTCGTGCAGCCAGGGATTGGCCTCCCGCTCCCCGCGGGCGATCGCATCGAGGTCGTCTTCCATGCGAGCGGTGAAGTCGTAGTCGACCAGACCGGCAAGGTGTTGCTCCATCAGTCGAGTGACCGCAAAGGCCGTGAACGTCGGTACCAGCGCCGTGCCCTTCTTCCAAACATAGCCGCGATCCTGGATCGTCTGGATGATCGACGCGTAGGTGGAGGGCCGACCGATTCCTCGATCTTCCAGCTCCTTGACCAGACTCGCCTCGGTGAAGCGCGCCGGGGGCTGGGTCGAGTGCCCCTGGGGCTCGAGATGCTCGGCAGCCAGCGGGTCGCCCTCCTCGAGAGGTGGCAGGATTCGCTCTTCGTCTCCCCCGTCTCGCTCGGCCCGACGACGCGCCTCCGCATCGGGACTCTCGACGTAGACCTTCAGGAAGCCCTGAAAGCGAATCACCCGCCCCGAGGCGTTGAATACCGCGGCCTCCCCTCCGACTGGCGCCTCGATGCGGGCACTGGTGGTCGTGCCCTCGGCGTCCTTCATCTGTGAGGCCAGAGTGCGCTTCCAGATCAGCTCGTAGAGACGATACGCGTCCTGATCGAGCTCGGAGCGCAGTTGATCGGGGGTGCGAAACGACTGTCCGGCCGGACGAATGGCCTCGTGGGCCTCCTGCGCATTCTTGGAGCGGTTGGCAAAAGTGCGAGGTTGTGGCGGCAGGTAGTCCGCGCCATAGAGCTCCTGGATCTGGTCGCGAGCAGCACTGAGCGCTTCACCCGAGAGCTGAGTCGAGTCGGTTCGCATGTAGGTGATGTAACCGTTCTCGTAGAGCCCCTGGGCAACCCGCATCGTGCGCTGGGCAGTAAAGCGCAGCTTGCGGCCGGCGTCCTGCTGCAGAGTCGACGTGATGAATGGAGGAGACGGCCGACGAGTGAAGGGCTTCTCCTTGACCGCTGCGACGCGGAAGGCAACGCCGGTCAGGGCATCGACCAGCCGGGAAGCCTCTTTCTCGTCCAGGAGGAGTAGTCCATCGGGACTCTTCAACTGCCCGGTCCGCTCGTCGAAGTCACGACTTGCGGCAATCCGTCGACCCCCGAGCTCGATCAGACGGGCGCCGAAGGACCGCTCTTCACGCTCGCCGCGGAGAGTGGCATCGATGTCCCAGTACTCGGCCGAGCGAAACGCCATCCGGGCCCGCTCCCGATCGACGATGAGCCGTGTCGCCACGGACTGGACCCGTCCCGCCGAGAGCTTGGGCTTGACCTTGCGCCACAGCACCGGCGAGACCTCGTAGCCGTAGAGACGATCGAGCACCCGGCGGGCCTCCTGAGCGCTCACCAGACGATCGTCGATCTCACGAGTGCTGTCGACTGCCCTTTGAATCGCAGCCTTGGTGATCTCGCCAAAGACCATTCGCCGCACGGGAACCTTGGGATCCAGCACCTCCTTCAGGTGCCACGCGATCGCTTCGCCTTCGCGATCTTCATCCGTCGCGAGAAAGAGAGCGTCGGACTTGGCGAGCATCTGCTTGAGCTTCTGGATCTGCTTCTTCTTCGCTGCCGGCACGACATAGAGCGGCTTGAAGTCGTGGTCGACATCGACGCCCAGGCGTGCCCAGGCCTCCTTCTTGAGCTTGACCGGAATCTCGTCGGCGCTCGACGGCAGATCACGCACGTGTCCGATCGAAGACTCGACTTCGAAGTCCTCACCGAGGTACTTCGAGATGGTACGCGCCTTCGCGGGGGACTCGACGATGACGAGAGCCTTGGCCATAGCCCGCGCACCTTAAACGATCCGGGTGAAGGCTTGTCAAGGCGTCGCCGGTCCAACCGAAGCGGCACAAGGGGCCCTTTCGCCAATGGCGGCGCGGGTTTGCTCACGCTGGGAAAAAACTGGTGCGAGCACCCGCGGAGCCGGCTCCGGCCCGCACAGGAAGCTCACCCGTCGTCTCTGCTCCGCGACGCGGGACCCGGGCCCAGCTCCCGAGTCAGCTGCTCGATCTCCTCGCCTTGCGACCGACACCAGCTCGCCAGCACCCGCACATCCCAGCCGACACAGAAATGGCGCACGCCCCGAGCGCGAAAGGGCTCGACCTGCTCAACGCTCCCCACCTCGACGCGAGGATGGACTCCTCTCTCGAGTGCCTGATCGATCATCCGATAGTGCGAGTCGACCACCTCCCGATCCTCGGTCTGACCCGGCTTGCCGATGGTCACGGAGTAGTCGGCTGGGCCGAACTGCACCATGTCGACGCCTTCGACCTCCAGGATCTCCGAGAGATTCTCCATCGCCTGCGCCTTCTCGATCATGATCGCCACCACGGATCGATTCATGGCTTCGACCCAGGGACGCGCGCCATCACCCGCACCGTAGCCGCTGATGCGACGCATTCCGACCCCATGGGTGCCGACATAACCGCCACCGTCGCGAGGGCTCTCCGGGCGTACCAGGGCGATGCAGTCGCGCACCTCGGCGGCGTCCCTACAGTCGGTGAACAGCACGTTCTGGATTCCGGCATCGAGCGATCGAGTCGCGATGAAACCGCGCCCCGGTTCTTCGACTTTCATCATCGACGACATCTCTGGGAAGAGGTCGAGCGCCCGCCCCAGGTTCTCGAGCAGTTCCAGACTGAAGGCGGAATACTCCCCCACGTACTCGACATAGTCGAAGGAGCCGGCAAGACCGATAATCTCGATGATGCCGGGCCAGGGGATCTGGGCGTGGGTTCCGAAGGTGGGCTCGCCCGAATCGAGCCGCTCGCGCAGCCTATTGGCTCTCAACGTCTGCCTCCCATCGCGATCGCTCCCTGTGAAAGGCTACTATCCTAACGGCCCCGCGCCACCTGCGGTGCGGTCGCGACCAGGCGGACCATGAGTGACAAACCCATCCACGTGATCGGTGGCGGACTCGCCGGCTCGGAGTGCGCCTACCAGCTGGCCCGCCTGGGACACCGCGTTGTGCTGCACGAAATGCGACCCCGCCGCTCTACCCCCGCACATTCCACCGGCGATCTCGCTGAACTGGTGTGCTCGAACTCGCTGAGATCCGACGACCCGGAACATGCGGCGGGACTGTTGAAACGAGAGATGGAGCGCTTCGGATCGCTGATCATCGGAGCGGCACGAGCGAGTGCAGTGCCAGCGGGAGGAGCGCTCGCGGTAGACCGGGAGCGCTTCGCGTCGCTGGTGACCGAAACGATCTCGGCGCGCCCCGAGGTCACGCTGGAACGAGGAGAGGTCACCGAGATTCCGGAGGGCGACGTCATCCTGGCGACCGGGCCGCTCACCTCAGAAGCCTTGTCGCAACGGCTGCGCGATCTTCTGGGAAGCGAATATCTCTACTTCTATGACGCGATCGCACCCATTGTCGAGGATGAATCGCTCGATCATTCGAAGCTCTTTCGGGCTTCGCGCTATGGCAAGGGAGACGGCGACGACTACCTCAACGCCCCGATGAGCGAGGAGGAGTACGACCGCTTCTACGAAGCTCTGATCGAGGCACCGGTGGTCGAGCTCGAGAATTTCGAGAAGGACCTCTTCTTCGAAGGTTGCCTGCCGATCGAGGAGATGGCGCGGCGGGGGCGGCAGACGCTCTGTTTCGGACCGATGAAGCCCGTTGGACTCACCCCTCCCGACGGGTCCCGCCCCCACGCCGTGGTGCAGCTCCGCCAGGAGAACCTGGCTCGAAGCCACTACAACCTCGTCGGCTTCCAGTCGCGACTGAAGTGGGGCGATCAGAGGCGTGTGCTACAGCTGATCCCGGGCCTCGAGAAGGCCTCGTTCGTACGACTCGGTCAGATCCATCGCAACACCTTCATCAACTCACCCACCCACCTCGACTCGCTCTATCGGCTCAAGGTCGAGCCGCGAGTGCGACTCGCGGGCCAGATCACCGGAGTCGAGGGCTACCTGGAGTCAGCCGCCACAGGACTCCTGATCGCGCTGTACCTCCACCTCGAGCGTCATCTCGCTACCACCTCGAGCTCGAAGGATCCGGAGCCACTCCCCGGGACCTGCGCTCTCGGCGCGCTGGCTCGGCACTTGACGGAGTCGAAAGCCAAACACTTCCAGCCGGCCAACATCAACTACGGACTGACGCCAGAGCTCGGGCTCCGTCTCAAGAAGAGGGAGCGGCGCACTGCCTACGCACAGAGAGCTCGCCGCTCGCTCGAGGAGTGGGTCGATCGCCAGCCGGTGCCGTTGGCAGCGGAGTTCGCGCCCATTGGACGACACGGCAGCGAGGAGACCTGGAGCCCGGTAGTCCAGGAAGGTTTGCCGGGGAGCGGAATCGCGTGAAGAAGTTGATCGAGCGCTTCCTCGAGTATCTGGTCCTCGAACGCAACTACTCGGTCCACACCCATCGCGCCTATCGGTGTGATCTCGACCGACTTCAAGGGTTCCTGGGAGAGTACCTGGCAAAGCCTGAGGATCAACTGCGCCCCGCCGATCTCGATCCGGCCGCGGTGCGCTCTTTCGTTGCCTCCCTCCATCGGGATGGCCTCTCCCGACGCAGCCAGGGTCGCGCCCTGTCGACAGTGCGAAGCCTGGGGCGGTTCGCCTGTCGAGAGGGAGTGCTCGAGGCCAACCCGGCGGAGGGAGTCGCTACACCCAAAGCCGAGAAGACCCTGCCTCGCCACCTGCGCCCGGGCGAGATCGAAACCCTGGTGGAGGCCCCCGCACAGACCCCCGGCGCCCTGAGCGTGCGGGATCGTGCCATCCTGGAACTGCTGTACGCCACGGGGCTACGCGTTGGCGAGCTGGTGAGTCTCGAATGGCGAGACATCGATCTCGAGGCCCGTGTCCTGAGAGTGCTGGGCAAGGGAGGAAAGGAACGCATGGTGCCCTTCGGCAAGGCGGCAGCCGATGCGCTGCGCGCCTGGCTCGACGAGTGGGAAGCCGTACGCGCCGCAGGCCGCGATCTCGACGACTCCCGCGAACCGTTGATCCTCAACGCCCGCGGCGGACGTCTCAGTGCGCGCTCGGTGCGGCGGGTGCTCGATCGTTGGGTCAAAGAGGCCGCGCTGGTCGAAGGGGTCCATCCCCACACCCTGCGACACAGTTTTGCGACCCATCTTCTCGAAGCTGGGGCCGATCTGCGCTCGATTCAGGAACTGCTGGGCCACAGTTCTCTGGCGACCACTCAGAAATACACCCACCTCGACGTCGACCGGCTCCTCTCGGTCTACCGCGACGCCCACCCCCGTGCGCGACAGGCACGAGGCGGTTCCTGACGTCCGCGGCTGTTACAGTGAAGGACTGCGCGCACTCCTGGGACGACCGGCCGCGAGACCATAAGGACGACTCATGAAGATCTTCTCTCCCCTCACTCTGTACCTTGGAATTCTCGTGCTCGCGAGCGCCGGAGGCACCTGGGGTCAGGACGTCGGCGGCCTCCAGCGTACAGGCGAATGGCAGGTCGTGATCGACGGCGCCGTCCCCGAAGACGCTCGGCTCTGGTTCTCGCAGAGTGACGCGGCGTTCGTGGTGAGTACCTCGAAGCTCCCTTTCCCGGTGCTTATCGACGCTCGGTCCAGCGCGGTGATCGAGCTCGATCCCGGCTCGATCGGCGCCGGCGAGCTGACCCTCCTGCCGGCCAGCGCGCGCAAGGAATCGGTCAGCAAACTGGTCCCGGGCAAGGGAGAGGCCCTGTTCTCGATCAAGGGAACGGTGGCACGGCTGCGGTTCTTCGCCCTCGAAGGAGAGGCCTCCGCCGCGGATCTCTTCGGGCACAGCCCCGACTACCGCACCAAGGCGGAGACCTACGAGCCCGATGCCTCCGCCATCGACGCCTTGAAGGCCTGGGACGGGAAGGCGACGGTGCGAATCGCGTTCGGCACCTGGTGTGGAGTGTGCAAGAACTACCTACCCAACGCGCTGAGCGTCGAGCAGCACCTCGAAGGATCGAACATTCGTTTCGAGTACTTCGGACTGCCCGCTGCCGATCCGTGGGAGCATCCAGAGGTCTCCCGCCTCGCGCTCGAGGAGCTGCCGACCGGCATCGTGTTCGTCGACGGCAAGGAGGTGGGGCGTTTTGCCGGTGCGGACGGTTTTCGCCAACCCGAGAAGGTGCTGACCAGCACCCTTCTGGGCCGATGACACAGCGTACCGAGGACCGCTCGTGCCTCCTCAGCTGATCGCAACCACCATTCTGCTGGTCCGCCGTGGCTCGGACGTCTGCATGATCAGCGACGGCCAGGTCACCAACGGTGCGAGCCACACCGTCATGAAGACCGGCGCATCCAAGGTCAAGCGGGCGGGCGACGGTCGGGTACTGGTCGGTTTCGCCGGCGGCGGAGCCGATGCCCTGACCCTCTTCGGCCGCTTCGAGGACAAACTGCACGAATACCAGGGCAACTTCGAACGAGCCGTGGTCGAGCTGGCCATGGACTGGCGCACGGATCGCGTTCTGCGCCAGCTCGAAGCACAGATGATCGTCGCCGACGTCGAACGCTCGTTCCTGGTCATGGGCAACGGCGATCTGCTCGAACCGGACGACGGACTTCTCGCCATCGGATCCGGGGGTAACTACGCGTTGGCCGCTGCCCGTGCCTTGCTTCGCCACGCCGAGCTCGGCACCGAGGAGCTGGCGCGAGCCGCGATGTCGGTGGCGGCGGAGATCGACGTCTTCACCAACGATCAGTTCACCGTCGAAACCCTGCCCCCTCGCTGAAACACCCATGTTGCGCACCTCCACGCCCTCGACCCCCGAGATCGAAGATCTCACCCCGCGTCAGATCGTCGCGGAGCTCGACAAGCACGTCATCGGCCAGAGCAAGGCGAAGCGATCGGTTGCCATCGCGCTGCGCAATCGCTGGCGCCGCCAGCAGCTCGAGCCCGAAGTCGCCGAGGAGGTGGTTCCCAAGAACATCCTCATGATCGGCCCGACCGGCGTGGGCAAGACCGAGATCGCTCGGCGACTGGCGCGACTGGCGAACGCGCCGTTCATCAAGATCGAGGCGAGCAAGTTCACCGAGGTCGGCTATGTTGGGCGCGACGTCGAGTCGATCGTACGAGATCTCGTCGAGTTGGCTGTCGTGATGGTGCGCGAGGAGAAGAAGCAAGCGGTCCTCGCCCGAGCAGCGGAGTTGGCTGAGGAGCGGGTCCTTCATCTCCTGGTGCCGGAGCCGGAGCGCGTAGCACGCTTTTCGTCCGGCCCCGACGGCACGACCAGCGAGCGAACGAGCGACGCTCCGCAAAGCCTGGAAGAGACCCGGGAGAAGTTTCGGCGCATGCTCCACAGCGGTCGGCTCGACGAGCGAAGTGTCGAGATCGAGGTCGAGGACTCGTCGCAACCGAGCCTCGAGATGTTCACTCCCCAGGGGGTCGAAGAGGTTGGCTTCAATCTCCGCGACATGCTGCCGGGTATGTTCGGCAAGAAGACGCGGCGCAAGGTGAAGGTCAAGGACGCCATCGAGGTGCTGACCCAGCAAGAGGCCGAGAACCTGGTCGACACCCAACAGATCAACGACGAGGCCCGCCATCGTGTGGAACAGACCGGTATCGTCTTCTTGGACGAGATCGACAAGATCTGCGGCCGGGAAGGGCGCGGCGGACCCGACGTTTCGCGCGAAGGCGTGCAGCGTGATCTGCTGCCGATCGTCGAGGGTACTACGGTGTCGACACGCTATGGTCCTGTGCGCACCGATCACGTGCTGTTCATCGCGGCCGGCGCGTTTCATGTCTCCAAGCCCTCGGACATGATCCCCGAACTGCAGGGGAGATTCCCGATCCGGGTCGCGCTCGATGCCCTCGAGGAAGCGGACTTCGTCCGGATTCTCACCGAGCCCGAAGGCTCGCTCACCCGCCAGTATCGGGAGCTTCTCGGGACCGAGGGGGTGACACTCTCCTTCACCGACGAAGCGATCGCCGAGATCGCTCATCTGGCGGTCGAGGTCAACACCGGCACCGAGAACATCGGCGCGCGCCGGTTGGCCACCTTGATGGAGCGCCTCCTCGACGAGGTTTCGTTCGAGGCTCCCGACATGGCAGGTGTTAGTGTGGACGTCGACCGCGAATACGTGAAGAAGGCGCTCTCGGACCTGGTCGAGGACCGAGATCTGAGTCGTTACGTTCTCTGATCTGACGCCACGGCCCGCCCGCAAAGGGCTCGGGGCAGTCCAAACCGAGGATCGATCTGTGCACCGTCGGGCTCTCCTCCTAGTCGTGCTGTCCGGGGTCCTTCTTCTCACCGCGTGCGGGAAGAAGGGAGACCCACTTCCGCCGATTCGGCTGATCCCTGCCGAAACGCGAGACCTGTCGATTCATCAGCAGGGCAATCTGCTGATTTTCCGCATGCAGTATCCGCAGAGCACGGCAGCCGGCGAGGTTCTTCCCGGCCTCGACGAGGTCGAAGTGTGGCGGCTCGAAGCTCCGCTGCCCGACCCCAGCCGCCCTCCCGAGATCGACCCGCGCCTTTTCGTCGCCGAAGCCGAGAAGCTCTTCGGCCTTCGCGGTCCCGAGCTCGAAGCAGCCGTGACCGGGGACCGGATCGAGACCCGGATGCCGGCACCGCCGGCTCGAGAGGCCGTGCTCGACGTGTTCGCGATCCGCACTCTGAGCTCTACCGGCGAGGCCTCCGCGGTCTCCAATCTGGTCAGTCTGGTTCTCGCCCCCGGGGCTCCGCCGCCGCAGAACGCGCAGGTCGAAGCCACCGCCGACGGGGTCCTGGTGACCTGGACTCCCCCCGATTGGACGGTGCTTGGCTACAACCTCTATCGGCGACCCTCGACCGAACGGGCCTTCGGCGAGCCGCTGGCACGGATTCCTCCGCAAGCCGATCGTCATCTCGACGATACCGCCGTCTTCGGGCAGCGCTACATCTATACCCTGCGTGCGATCAAGGCCGAGGATCCGCTCGTCGAGAGCGACGCCGCGGCGGAGAGCGAGATCGATTTTCAGGATCGCTTCGCTCCGCCAGCCCCCACCGAGGTGGTCGCACTGGGAGAGAGCGCCAGCGCGCGTCTGGTCTGGGAAGCCAGCCCCGCGGCCGATACCGCTGGATACCGGATCTACCGACGAGATCCGGGCGCGGACTTCCGGCGCGTCAACGAGAGGCCTGTCGCGCAGCCGGAGTTTCTCGATACCGGTCTGGCCGGGGGACTGCGCTACGAGTACCGGGTGACGGCGGTCGACCAGGTCGGCAACGAGAGCGAGCCGAGCACCACGGTCGACGTCGTGGTCGAGTGAGCCGGAAGGTGCTTCCCCGCCCGAGGTTTCCAGGAGTGGCCGCCGAGTGATCTCCGAAGGCCAGCCGTACTACCGTCTGTCCGGCAACGGAAACGACTTTCTGGCGCTGGTCGAGCCAATGGAGGTGCCCTCGGCAGACCGAATCCGTGCCTGGTGTCGGAGGGGCATCGGCCTGGGTGCCGATGGGCTCTTCGTTCTCCGTCGCCCGCCGACTGCGTCCGACCCCGGTATCGACGAGGCGACCCCGACGGTCCTGATGGACCACTTCAACGCCGACGGTGGCCAAGCGGAGCTCTGCCTCAACGGCACCCGCTGCGCCGCTCGCCTCGCTTTCGCCCTGGGCTGGGCGGAGGACGAGATCGTCGTCGAGACCCACGCGGGGCCAATGCGCGCCACCTCGGTCAACGAGAGCGCAATCCGCGTCGAGGTCCCGCAACCGTCTCCACCCCGGTTGCACCAGTTGACCCTCCCTGGGCACGACTCCCGCCTCTCCGTCTGGTTCGTCGAAGTGGGGGTGCCCCACGCCGTGCTGGAGGCTTCGGAGAGCCTCGCACGACTCGACACGAGCCAGTGGGGCCCTGCTCTGCGCCACCATCAGGAGTTCGCCCCACGGGGAGTCAACGTCGATTTCGTCCGCTTCGTGCAACGAAGCCGCCTGGAACTACGGACCTGGGAGCGGGGGGTCGAGGCCGAGACTCTCGCCTGCGGCACGGGGATTCTCGCCGCCGTCCGTGTCGGCCTCGAGCTCGAACGGCTCGAGCTTCCCCTCGAAGTGCAAACGCTGGGCGGGTTTCCGACTCGGGTCGAGGCAGCGCCCCCGGGCGCAGCGCCACGCTGGGCGCTGGTCAGCGATGCGCGCGTACTGGCGCGAGGCGAGATCACGGCGCAAGCGGAGATCACTCCACCGCCCGCTCGTTGGTCGGACTAGCGACGACGAGACCGCAGGAGGGCCTCGGTACGAACCGGCGAGGCGCTCGTCGGGGAGAGAGTGACCTTCTGGAGCACCCTCCCTCTGCTAAGCTCCGCTGCCGATGAGTGATGCCCCTTCTTCTCACACCGAGAAGCCGAAGCCGGTCGAGGAACAACTCGCTCTGCTCGAGCGAGGCGCGGTCGATCTGGTCGACCGAGAGCAACTGCTTGCCCGGCTCCGAAAGTCCTCCACCTCGGGGAAACCGCTGGTGGTGAAAACCGGCTTCGACCCGACCTCGCCCGACCTGCATCTCGGCCACACCGTGCTGCTGCGCAAGATGAAGCACTTCCAGGACTGCGGCCATCGAGTCATCTTCCTGATCGGCGACTTCACCGGGATGATCGGAGATCCGTCGGGGAAGAAGTCGACCCGCCCACAGTTGACCCACGAGGAGGTCGAAGCCAACTCGCTGACCTACCAGCGCCAGGTGTTTCACGTCCTCGACCGAGACAAGACCGAGATCGCGTACAACAGCAAGTGGCTGGAGGCACTCGGTTCCGAAGGCATGATCCGGCTCGCCGGCTCCTACACGTTGGCCCGCATGATGGAACGTGACGATTTCCGCAAGCGGTGGGAGAACCAGCAGCCGATCAGCATCCACGAGTTGCTGTATCCATTGGTCCAGGGCTACGACTCGGTGGCCCTCGAGGCCGATGTGGAGCTGGGCGGGCACGACCAGATCTTCAACCTGCTGGTCGGACGCGACCTGATGAGGGAGCGCGGGCAACAACCGCAGATCGTGCTCACCGTTCCGCTTCTGGTCGGCACCGACGGAACCGAGAAGATGTCGAAGAGCCTCGGCAACGCGATTGCCGTCGAGGATCCGCCGGGCGAGATGTTCGGCAAGACGATGTCGATTCCGGACTCCCTGATGTGGGACTGGTACCTACTGCTCACGGACGTCCTGGAGGCCGAGCTCACCGAGCAACGGGCGGCCGTCGAGCGGGGCGAGATCCATCCAAAGTCCCTGAAGGAGTCCCTGGCGGCATCGCTGGTGGAGCAGTTCCACGGCGAACAGGCTGCCAGGGACGCTCGACGAGAGTTCGAGGCGATCTTCGCCAAGGGCGGTGCCCCGCAGAACGTGGACCGAGTCGAGTTGTCCGAACCCCAGCCGCTGCAAGCCTTACTCGCCGAGCAGGGGCTGGCCAAGAGCAAGTCTGAGGCCCGTCGACTGATTCTGCAGGGAGCCGTGTCCGTAGACGGCAATCGGGTCGACGATCCCTTTTTCCACTTGGACACGCGCCCAGAGCCCTACCTTCTCAAGGTCGGCAAGCGCCGCTTCCTCGAGGTAGTGGCCGGGGACGCCTGACGTCCGGAGGAACGGCCGAGATGGGTAGAGCCGAAGCCGCCCGGGCCCCGCTGAACGCAGGGGCGGTGTGGGGCTCCTGTTTCTGGGTCGGTGTCTTCTGGTCCCTTCTTCTGGCCGTCGGACCCGCACGAGCACAGACTCATGAGGGCATGATCTTCCTCGACGGTCGCGCCTTCGGAGAGAAGGTCGTGATCGAGATCGAGGACTTCGGAAGCACGGTGGAACACCGCGACGCCCTCACCTCGACCCTGGCCCTCATCCAAGAACTGGCACACCTGACCGATCCAGAAGGGTCGATGAAGGGTGGGCTCGGCCAACTGAATCGGGCCGCCGGCAAAGCGCTCGTGGAGATCGACCCGCGATTGGCCGACCTGGTTGGCCGGGCCTTGAATTTCTGTCAGTGGTCCGGTCGCGCCCACGGTCCGCTGGGAGGCAATCTCTACGGGCTGTGGGGCCTTCACCAACCGGTCTACTCCCGGCCCGAGCGAGAGCGCCTGCGAAACGAAGCCGAGAAGGCCGACTGCCTGCGGTTGCACCTGGAGAGCCGTCCCAGCCCCGAGAGCCCCCCTCGCGCTGCATTGGCCTCGGGCAGTCGGGTCGATCTGTGGGGTTTCGCTCAGGGATTCGCCGTCGATCGGGCCATCGAGAACCTCCGCCAGCACCGGGTCGCCAGCGGTTGGGTCGAGATCGGGTACGTCGTCCGGGCGTTCGGTGACGGTCCGAACGGGCGTGGATGGCCTGCCTCGGCCAATCCGACTGAGTTCTCTGATCTGGAGGAGCGCGTCCTGCTCCGCGACTCGGCCTTGGCGATGGCCTCCCACAACCACCGCCCCCTCGACATCGCAGGCGACCGCTTCGCGCCTTGGATCGATCAACGCCACGGCAATCCCGTGAGCGGCGTGGTGGCTACGCTCGCCGTCACCGAGCTGGCGATCGACGCTCAGGGGCTGGCGAGCAGTCTCTTCATTCTCGGAACCCGTGAGGGTGAGTATCGTTTGGGCCAGTTGCAGCCGGTACCCGCAGTGCAGTGGATGCTCGGCACGGGTACCGGGAGACCCTTGGTCACCGGTAGAGGCTGGGCGGCTCTGCCAAAATGGTGAGCCCGTGACTGATACCTCAAAGCCTCCAGAACCACCGGCAGAGACTCGACCGGACGAACTGTCCGAGATCGAGGCTCACCATCTGCCGGAGCTCCCGCACACCACCCGCATCGTGCTTCTGGTAGCGGGAAGTCTGCTCGTTGGGCTGGGTCTGATCGGGCTCGCCCTCCCGGTCGTGCCGCAAACCGCCTTCCTGCTGGTGGGCGCCGCCCTGCTCTCGGTCGCGAGCCAGCGCGTCCACGATCAGTTGGATCGATGGCTCAACCGATGGCCGGCGGCGTCGGACGCCTTCGCCCGAATGCGGCTGAGGGTCCATGGCTGGGCAAGCCCGCGTCCAGGACGCAAGCCGGACGCTCGGTCCGAGGACAGCGATTCGGACCCTTGAAGCTCGGCCCCGGCGATGGCTTGCGCGCGACGGGCCTGTCTGTCGCTACCTGGGTGCCACGTAGTCACGCTCGGTCGCGCCGGTGTAGATCTGGCGTGGACGATTGATCCGTGTCTGCGGATCCTGGCGCATCTCGCGCCACTGAGCCAGCCAGCCCGGCAGGCGTCCGAGCGCGAACATGACGGTGAACATGTTGGTCGGGATACCCATCGCGCGGTACAGGATTCCGCTGTAGAAATCGACATTCGGATAGAGCTTGCGCTCGACGAAGTAGTCGTCCTCCAACGCAATCTCCTCGAGCTTCTTGGCCAGATCGAGGAGCGGATCGGCGACCCCCAGGTCGTCGAGAACCTCGTCGGCAGCACCCTTGAGAATCCGGGAGCGCGGATCGAAGTTCTTGTAGACGCGGTGGCCGAAGCCCATCAATCGGAATGGATCGTCCTTGTCCTTGGCCTTGGCCACGTATTTGGCGAAGTCGCCACCGTCATCGCGGATCATCTTCAGCTGCTCGATCACACGCTGGTTGGCACCCCCGTGCAGCGGACCGGAAAGCGCGCTGATCGCCGCCGAGATCGACATGAAAAGATTGGCCTCCGAGCTACCCACCATTCTCGCCGTCGAGGTGGAGCAATTCTGCTCGTGGTCGGCGTGCAGGATCAGGAGCATGTTCAGAGCCCGCGCAACCACCGGGGAGATCTTGTAGGGCTCCGCGGGAACGGCGAACATCATGTTCAAGAAGTTCTCACAATAGTCCAGATCGTTGCGCGGATAGATGAACGGCTGCCCGATCGACTTCTTGTACGAGAAGGAGGCGATGGTGGGGATCTTCGAGATCAGTCGAATGATGTTCAGGTCAACCGACTCGTCCGTGTCCGAGTAGTAGGTCGCCAGCGAAGAGATCATCGAGGAGAGGATCGACATGGGGTGGGCGTCGGGAGGGTACCCCTCGAAGAACTTCTTCATGTCTTCGTGCAGCATCGTGTGACGCGTCAGGAGACCATTGAAGTCGTCGAGTTGGTCGCGACTGGGCAGATCGCCGTGAATGAGGAGGTAGCTGACCTCCGGAAACGTCGACTGTTCGGCCAACTGCTCGATCGGATACCCCCGGTAGCGCAGGATGCCCTTCTCTCCATCGATGAACGTGATCGAGCTCTGACAGGCCCCGGTGTTGGCGTAGCCGGGATCCATCGTGATCAAGCCCGTGTCCTTGCGCAGAGAACTGATGTCGATCGCGACCTCGCCCTCGCTGCCCACGACGATCGGGAGCTCGATTTCCTTGCCTTGGTAGATCAGCTTTGCAGTCGTCATCGGCTATCTGCCCCCTCTCGCATTTCGGCTCAGTTTGGATCAACCCCTCCCGGCAAACGAACACGGCCCGGGAAGTACGACTCCAAAAGGAGACTCCAGCGGAGGGTGATCGGTACTTCGAAGCGCGCACAAGACCCCGATCGGAGGGTCAGCGCCTGGTGCCAGGGATGTCTTCGAGAGCCAGAAACCGGCGGGAAATGATTGTATCGCCCCGCCCTCACACCCCGCAAGGAACGACCCACCCCGATTGGGGGGAATATGCATCGCGCCAAGGGGTGTTGTAGTGCATGGAGCGGGTCACCAAGGAGTTGAGCCCGCTTCGGCGGCGGAGCTGCGATCGGTTCGGACGGTCATTCTCTCCGAGACGGATCCTCGGCGAAAGCCGGAGACCCAGGCATCGGTTCCGATCCGGCCGCCTCATCGCCACCGACAATCTCCCCTTCAACTCCATCTCCTCCCCCCGGGTCGTTCACTCCCTCCACGATCCGGGGTTCTTTTTTGATTGCCGTCGTCGGCAAAGGCTTGATGGACCCGGAGAGAGGCCGTCAAGCCAGCAAGGAGCGCAGCACGTACTGCAGGATTCCCCCGTGCTGGTAGTAGAGGGCCTCCTGGGGAGTGTCGAGGCGCAGCACTACCGAGAAGCGGGTCTCGGCCCCATCGGAGGCATGGGCGATCACCTCGATCTGGGGCCGGGGCGTGAACTCACCCTCCAGGGCGGCCGCGAGCCCGACGAGATCGAAGGTTTCATGGCCGGTGAGCCCCAGCGAGTCGGCCGACTCGCCGGTGCTGAACTCGAGCGGTGCCACACCCATCCCGATCAGATTGCTGCGGTGGATGCGCTCGAAACTCTGGGCGATCACGGCCTCGATCCCGAGCAGGGTCGACCCCTTGGCTGCCCAATCTCGTGACGACCCGGTTCCGTACTCCTTTCCGGCCAACACCACCAGCGGCACCCCCTCCTGCTGGTACTTCATCGCCGCGTCGTAGATGGCGAGAGGCTCGCCATCGGGCAGATGCAGGGTAAACCCCCCCTCGATCTCGGGAACCAGACGATTGCGCAGGCGGACGTTGGCAAAGGTGCCGCGCATCATGACCTCGTGGTTGCCACGGCGCGAACCGTAGCTGTTGAAGTCGCGCGGAGCGACCCCATGCTCCTGGAGGTAACGCCCGGCCGGACTATCGGCCTTGATCGCACCGGCCGGGGAGATGTGATCGGTCGTCACACTGTCGCCGAGCAACGCCAGGACTCGGGCACCGTGCACGTCAACCACCGGAGCAGGCTCGAGGGACAGGTTCTCGAAGAACGGAGGCCGGCGAACATACGTCGAGTCTGCGTTCCAAGCGTAGGTCTCGCCTTCGGGAATGGGCAGACTTCGCCACTGCTCGTCCCCTTCGAAGACACTGGCATACTGCTTGCGAAACATGCTCGACTTGACCGACCGACCCACCGTCTCGTCGATCTCGCTTTGAGACGGCCAGATGTCACGCAGGTACACCGGGCCGTTCGTGCCCTCGCCCAGCGGCTCCTCGCGTAGATCGATGTCGATTCGTCCCGCGATCGCGTAGGCCACCACCAGGGGTGGCGACGCCAGGTAGTTCGCCCGCACGTCCGGAGAGATGCGACCCTCGAAGTTTCGGTTGCCACTCAGGACCGAGGTCGCCACCAGGCCACCTTCACGAATCGCTTCGGAGATCGGGGCAGGCAACGGGCCGCTGTTTCCGATGCAGGTCGTGCAGCCATAGCCTACGGTGTAGAAACCCAGTCGCTCGAGGTACTCGGTCAGTCCTGAGTCATCGAGATAGTCGGTGACCACCTTCGAGCCCGGAGCGAGACTGGTCTTGACCCAGGGCTTCGACTCGAGTCCGGCTTCGACTGCCTTCTTGGCGAGAAGTCCGGAGGCCACCATGACCGACGGATTGGAGGTGTTGGTGCAGCTGGTGATCGCCGCGATGACGATCGAGCCGTCTCGGAGCTCGAACTCGGCTTCACCGAGCCGGGTCTTGACTGCCGCTGCAGCCACGACCGAACCCCCGTCACCGTCCCGACCTGCCGGTGCCAGATCCGTCACCTGGCCCAGAAAGCTCTCCTTCACACCACTCAGGGAGACGCGGTCCTGGGGGCGTCGTGGACCCGCGAGGCTGGGCTCGATGGTCGCCAGGTCGAGCTCGAGCCGGTCGGTGTAGGTCGCCTCGGGACTTTCTTCGGTGTGGAACAGGCCCTGTTCCTTCATGTACGCCTCGACCAACGCCACCTGTTCTTCGGCCCGCCCGGTGAAGCGAAGGTAGTCGATCGAGAGGGCATCGACCGGGAAGATCCCGCACGTCGCCCCGTACTCGGGTGCCATGTTCGCGATGGTCGCCCGATCCGCCAACCTCAGCGACGAGAGTCCTGTGCCGAAGAACTCGACGAACTTCCCGACCACGCCGTGGGCTCGCAACATCTCGGTGACTCGGAGCACGAGGTCGGTGGCAGTGGCCCCTTCTGGCAGCTGCCCCAGGAGTCGGAATCCAACGACCTCGGGGATCACCATCGAGATCGGCTGCCCGAGCATTGCGGCCTCGGCCTCGATGCCTCCGACACCCCAGCCGAGGACACCGAGGCCGTTGATCATGGTGGTGTGCGAATCGGTCCCGACCAGGGTGTCCGGGTAGGCAAAGGGCGTCTGGCCGTCGGGGGCCGATTGGACCATCACGCCGCGAGCCAGGTACTCGAGGTTGACCTGATGCACGATGCCCGTGGCCGGCGGCACGACACGGAAGTTGTCGAACGCAGTCTGGCCCCAACGAAGGAAGAGGTATCGCTCCTCGTTGCGCTCGAACTCGCGCTCGGCATTGAGCAGCAGGGCAGCGGCTCGACCGTACTCGTCGACCTGAACCGAGTGGTCGATCACCAACTCGGCCGGCTGGAGAGGATTGATCTTCTCCGCGTCGCCACCCAGGTCTCTCATGGCATCACGCATGGCGGCGAGATCGACCACCGCAGGCACGCCCGTGAAGTCCTGCAGCAAGACGCGGGCCGGCATGAACGCGATCTCTTCGCTAGGCGTGCGATCCCCGCTCCAGCGAGCCAGGGTCTCGATGTCCGCGGCGGGGACCGACGCTCCGTCCTCGCGGCGCAACAGATTCTCGAGCAGGATGCGCAAGGCGTAGGGGAGGTGGCCGATCGAATGACCTGCCTTCTCCAGCGCGTCCAGGCGGGCGATCCGGTAGGTATGCCCTTGAACGTCGAAGGTGGCGTGAGCGCCAAAGCTGTCCGTCATGACTTGAACTCCAATCGGGTTTTCGAGGATCGCGACGCGTGTGTACCCTACCGCACACTGCGCGATTCGCGGCCCCCGGACGCACGAGACGTGCAGCTGAATCGACCTTCGGTTAGGATCTTTTCGGCATGAACGACTCTCTCCAAGATGCACTCGAGGCGCCTTCGCTCCTGATCGCGATGCCACAGGTGCTCGACCCGTTCTTCTATCGGAGCGTCGTCCTCCTGATGGCACACGGCGAGGATGGGAGCCTGGGCCTGGTCGTCAACCGCCCGGCGGATTTGAGGATCGAGGAAGTCCTCACAGACATGGAGATCCCGTGGAGCGGTGACCCGGAAGCCTCGGCTTTCGTCGGGGGCCCGGTTCAGCCGCAGTTCGGCTCCGTGCTGTGGTCCGGAGACGGTCCGGAGGGCGATACGGTCACCGAGATCGTGCCCGGCCTCTCCTTGACCCAGCACCTCGACGACCTCGCGAAGCTCGCGGCACTCCCTCCGGAGGGACTTCGCCTGGTACTCGGCTACGCCGGCTGGAGCCCAGGACAGCTGATGGAGGAGTTCGTGCGCAACGACTGGATATCGGCACCCCTCGCAGTGGATCTCGTGTTCCAGCCGGACCCCGAGAGCGCATGGGAGGCGGGACTTCGCTCTGTCGGTCTGGATCCCGCCGCTCTGGCTGCCATCTCCGATTCCACGGACGTCGCGAACTGAACCGGAACCGTCGGCCCCTCTTGCATTGACCCGCTGATCTTCGACACCGTGACCCCGGACTTCCAGCACTCGGCCGGCGGCCTGGTCGTTCGCGACCAGCAGGTCCTGCTCATATCGACACGCTCCGGCCGACGCTGGCAGATCCCCAAGGGCCACCTCGAGCCGGGGGAGACCCCGCAGGAGGCCGCGGTGCGCGAGATTCAAGAAGAAACCGGTGTCAGCGCATGCCCGACCGCGCCACTCGGAATGGTCGAGTACGACTTCCGTACTGCGAATGGGCGCCTGATTCACAAGCGGGTCGACTATTTCCTGCTCAGCTACCGTCACGGGACCGAGCAGGACTTCGACCCCAAGGAGGTCTCCGGGGCCTCCTGGTTTCCCTGGCACGAGGCCATCGCGGCACTGACCCATGACAACGAGCGGGCTCTCGTCGAGAGTGCCTACTACAGACGGGCAGACAGCCAAGGGGAATCGTTTCTTTGACGAACCCCCCAAATAGCTCCGTCCTGCAGCTCGTGCTCTTCGGGTCGCTCCTGTGTTCGGGATGTGTCACTCCCCCGGATGCCGCGCCCCTTTGGGCCGAGCACTGCGCCGAGTGTCACGGTGAGGACGGCCGAGGGGATCCGAGGCGCTTCGGTCTTCAACCCGGAGTCGACCTGGCACGCTCGGAGATCGTTCAAAAGAGGGTCGGCTATCGCATCTACCGGGTGATCCGGAACGGCTCCGCCGCCATGCCCGCTTTCGACCACAAGCTCGAGCACGAGGAAATCGAGTCGCTTACCGCCTACGTGCTCGCGCTCCTCGATTCAAAGGATGGCGCCACCGCGCCGGAAACTCCAGGAGACCCCCAGTGAACGCCGAACAATTCAAAGAGGCCTATGGCCGCCTTCAGGTTCTGGACGAACGGCTGACCTACAAAGTGCGACCTCGAAGTGGTTCCATGTCTCGAGCTACGGTCGAGCAGCTCGAGGAGAGGGTCCGTGACCTCGCCGAGTACACCGTGGACCTTCGAGAGATCGTCGACGAGCTATTCCGCGCCATCGCGGCACCCGCTGCCAAGCCCGAAGGTGGTTAGCGTCTACCGCTCGATCCGAAACCGCCATCCCCGCGTCCGTACTGACCCTCGACGGCACGCAGGTCCTCACGCTCCTCCCAACGCACGCTCTCGGTGCGAGCCACGAGCAGCTGTGCGATGCGCTCCCCTCGCTCCAGGCGAAAGGTCTCGCTCCCGAGATTGATCAGGATGACCCCGACTTCGCCGCGATAGTCACTGTCGATCGTGCCGGGAGAGTTCAGCACGGTGACTCCGTGATGCAGGGCGAGGCCGCTGCGAGGACGCACCTGCCCTTCGAACCCGGGAGGAAGCGCCACCACCAGCCCGGTCGGTACGAGAGCCCGCGCGAGCGGCTCGAGCAGCATCGGTTCCTCCACCGCAGCGCGCAGATCCATCCCGGCACTTCCTGCGGAGGCCGGCTCGGGCAGGGGAAGGTCTCGAGCATGAGCGAGCCGCTGCACGCCAACCGTCTTCAACGCTCCCGCGTCGTCGCGCTCGGATCGATTCTCTCTTACCACCCGGGACTCTCAGTTTCCGGATTGTCGCTGAAGGCGATCCGGGCGCTTTCGCCTGGCGCCCGGGCGATCCCTCTGGTTCCCGACACCACCGGCACCGGTCAGATCCTGACCTGTCGGTTGACCGGAGCGGGTGCGGCTCTGCTGCACGGCCGCCTCCAGACCTTCACGCCACGGTCGCCCCACCCAGGCATCGGTCACCCGGGGCAGCGGTGCCTCCGGAGCGGCCATCGCTGGAATCGGGATCAGGTCGACCGTGAAGTACCACTCCTGGTAGGTCGTCTTGCCGAAGAAGGACCGCTTCGACTCACCGTCCACACCTGCCCAGACTCCGACGATCGGACCCGTGGTGCCCTGCTCTCGGCGTCGGCCGAACACGTCTCGCTCCTTCGTCGGAGCGATCGCGATGACCCCGCCACTACCCGGGCGCTCGCCGGTGTTGTTCTGACGTTGCTGCTGGCCGACATTCGCACCAGGATCCTGAACGCTTTCTGGGGAGCTACCGTCTTGCTGAAGATCGGGGCGGCGGGCGTCACCAGGGCCCCCGGGAGGCCTCGGCCGGCGTCCTGCTTGGTCCCCCTGCTGGCCGCCGGCCCCCTGGAGCAGCACGCCCCAGGCTCCGTCTTCGGTCATCGGATTGGGGTAGAGCTGTCGAATCGACCTGGGCTCCATCTCCAGCAATTCCTCGAGTTTGGTCGGGGGACGGCCGAAACGGGCCTGAAAGACTCGAATCGCTTCCGCATACTGCAGCCCGCGGTGGATCAACTGCTCCTCTTTCTCGCGCTGCATCACGTCACTCCACTTGGGCATGGCGACCGCGAGCGCAATGTTCACGAACATCACGAGAAAGAGGACGATGACCAGGTTGTACCCGGCCTCAGCGACGGATTCCGGCTCGGCTGTGAACCGCTTGTCTCGGGCCATGTTCCAGCTCACCACTCGGAGTAGTAGCTCTCGCCGTTCAGAGACAACTCCTCCGACCCAGATTGGACGTCCCAGACACCTGGAGAGCCATCCTCGGCCAGATCGGTCTCTGCGGCGTACTCGTCAAACTCGACTTCTTCGTAGACCTCGATCCAGGTCTCGTTGCTCTTGGTAATCGGATCATAGGGAATGGCGCGCAGGTAGCCTTCATCGACCAGTTCCTGCAGGCTCGAAGGATAGTGTCCCTTGTCGGCATAGAACTGATCGATCACATCGCGCATGGTGTGGAGGTTCTGCTTGAGCGCTGCCTCCTGAGCTCGCCGCGGCATGTCCTTCATCCGCGGCAGAGCCACCGTCGCCAGGATTCCGATGATCGCCATGACGATGATCAGCTCGAGCAGGGTAAAGCCGCTCTGTGCCACTCGCCGCTGAAGGCGGAGACGGTCGGAACTGGCTCGTTCCCGCTGGTCTGAGATCAGATTGAATCGCATGGGCTCCTCGCCGGTACTCTCTACCACTCTGCATAGGGTACGCCGTTCAACCCCACGCCCTCGCTCAGGGAGTACACGTCGAACACCGACTCGCCTCCCCAGGAGCTGGAGTCCGGCTCGTCCTGAGGGCTGCGCATACCCCACTCGGCCTCTCCGGTCATCGGGTCCGTGGGGATGCGGCGCAGGAAACGGATCTGGCGGTCCACCTGCCCGACGACGTCGAGCGGCTCGAGCAGGACTTCGAGCTCCTCGGGGTAGCCTTCAGTGCCCAGATCGAGTGGGAGCAGCCCAGCGTCGCTGTAGCGCTTGTGCTCGTCGATCGCATTGCGCATCGTGCGCAGCGCCTGACTGAGCTGCATCTCCTTGACCCGCTTGTTGCTGTACTTGGCGATGGGTATCGCAGCGGCCGAGAGGATCGACATCAGCGCACACACCATGACGAGCTCCGCCAGGGTGTAGCCGAGCTGAGTGACCTCTCGACCCCGAGTGTTGATCATTGCTGACCCCCTGAGTCGTCTTCGAGCCGCACGGCGGTCCGCGGGGGCTCAACGGGGGATGGACGCACGGGCTCGCGAAGAACCTGAACCCGAGCATCATGGGCGACGACCCCCGGCACCCGGGCCAGCTCTGCGTCCAGCGCTTTGGCCTGATCGAAGTGCAACGCAGATTCGCCCTTGCCGATCGCCCGGAAGCGCAGGTGCGCCACGGTTCCCTTGCCCGAGACTCCTGGCCGCCTACCGAGGCGGCTGGCCCCGATGACCAGACGTCCCGGCTCGGAGAGCTCAGCGAGAATCTGCCGTTCGCCTTCCTGCCCCAGAAAGTCGCCGTCGGCTACGCCTGCCCACTCCAACGCACCCGCGTCGAAGGTGATCACCATCGGGAGATGAGAAACCGCCGTTCGGGCTCGTGCCTCGAGTCGCAGTTCGAACTCGTCGCCGGGCATGACCTCGACGGAGCCGGGGACGATGCGCAGCTCGACCGAGGCCTCTTCGGCCACGACTGTGGTCAAGGAGCTCGGCTGATCTCGTGGCGCAAGGGCCAGACTGCTGGTCGCCTCCGCTTCACTGGGAGGCAATTCGAGTACCGGATCACCGAAAGGCGTCGAGTCGATCTTCGGGCTAGCGACGTCGCCCACCCCCAGACTCCCGAGCCGCGGCGGATCCTCCTCCTCAGGAGGCGGATCTGCAGGATTCGGGTCGCGCTGCTCGCGGCCTCGATCGAAGGGGGTCGACGCCGGCTGTGTCGGAACGAGCTCGATTCCCGGCGGCGGCTCGGGCTGCCCCTCTTCCGGGGTCTCACCGCGCAGCCCTCGCGGAAGCTGCTGGAGTCGCTGGCGCATTCGGTCTTGAACATCCTGAACCCGGTCTTCGTCGTCCTCGAAGGGACCCTCTTCATCCGACTCGACCCGGGGGCTGCCGCCCCGGAACGTGATGTTGGCTTCGGTGCCCACCCAGATCGGCACCAGGTCGTCCTCGGTGATGTCCGCCCGACGAATGATGTGCGGGGTCAGTGTCATGACGATGTCGGTCTGCTGTGTCTCGGTTCTCTTCTTCGAGAACAGACGCCCGATCACGGGAATGTCGGACAGACCGGGAATCCCGCGGTCCTGATTCGTTTCGTCCGTGCGTAACAAGCCGGCCAGGAAATTGGTTTCCCCGTCCTGCAGACGAATCGTGGTCTCGATGTTGCGAGTGCCGATGATCGGCTGGTTGTCGACCCGGCCGGAGATATTGCTGATCTCGACCGAGATCTGCAGCGAGATCTCGTTGTTGTGGTGTACCCGCGGCTCGACTTCGAGGATGATTCCGACGTCCTGATACTGGAAGGACGTGATCGGAACCACGTTCGACCCGACGGTGTTGGCGGTATTGAAGCTGGTCACCGGCACCGGAACACGATCGCCGATTCGCAGTCGAGCGCGTTCGCCCTCGCTGATGCGCAGCTGGGGCTTGGCCAGCACCTGGGCGTCGGTGGTCTCCTTGAGGAAGTCGAAGACGAAGCTCGGCACGGTCACGGTCCAGTCGTTCTCGTTGAGGAACTCGAGGTCCGAGACGCGCAGCGGCACATCTTCTCCCCCTGTATCGAGCTGCAGCCCGATCTGATAGCTGCTCAGTGAGACCCCCAGATCCTGAATCTGCTGGGTGCCGAGCAGAAGAAGCTCGACATTCACCACGACCTCGGCCTTGGCCTTGTCGTTCGCCTGGATGATGCGCTCTGCAACCTTCACCTTGTCGGCGGTATCGCGCAGGATGATCGCGTTGAGCTTCTCGTTGGAAGCGATCTTGCGTGCATCGACCAGGCTGCGCAGCATCGCCATGACGTCTTTCACATCGGAGTTCGAGAGAAAGAAGGTCTGGATGATCAGGTCTTCGTAGTTTCTTCGGTTCTGGGGCGTATCGGCGACCACGATGATCGAGTGTTCATCGACGACCTTGTAGAAGTGTCCAGCGGTACGCATCAGGATCTCGAGGGCGTCCTGGGCAGTGACTTCTCGCAGAGTGATCGAGATGTCCTGATCGCGTAGTTTCGGATCGAACAAGACGTTGATTCCGAACGCCTTGCCTAGAGCCTGGTAGATCTTCTGCAGGGAGACCGGCTCCGGAAAGTCGAGATCGATCGGCTCGTCGGAGCGTGGATTCAGCTGCGGCGGCTGACCGACCGAGCCTCGGCTCCCCTCCTTCATCTCATCGATCGATGCCGGGGTGCGACCGTTGCGCTCGGCCTCGATCGCTTCGCGCACCTTGCCCAGTTCCGCCAAGGCGTACTGGTTGGTGGGATCGAGCTGGACCGCCTTCTGCAGCTCGATCATGGCCTGGCGGTTGAGGCCAGCGTCGCGGAGCTTCTTGCCCTGATCGAAGTGCTGGTGCGACGCCTGGATCTTCGCCCGCAACAGCGCCGCGCGATAGTTGATGTTGGAGGGCTCCTGTTGGATCAGCTCCATGTACTTGAGCACCGCACGGTCCCAGTCCTGCGTCTGCTCGGCAGTCTGTGCCTGTCGATAGTCGCGATAGCCCGCACATCCGACGACCATCATCAGCGCCAGCAACAGAATCGCCAGCTTCACCTTCTGCATATCGATCCCTCACGATCACGAATCACGGGTGTACTCCGCAGAGCCGGAGACAGCCCCAGAAAAAGGCAGCTGGGTGAAGCGCTCATCACGAATCCCCCAGAGCAAGACGAGTCGGTGGTTCTTCGGGGAACTCGACGTAAGCCAGATCGACGGACTCGAAGCCGATCTGATGAACCCGAAAGGAGTCCTTCAGCACGTCACCGACCCGCAGGTTGTAGAGCGTGTCCTCGCCATCGGTGAAGACGGCGATCTTTCGACGCTCCGGACCGAAGCTCCCGATGAAGGTGACATCGACCTCGGGCAGCTGGCGCGGCGGTGGTCCCTGCTCCACCGGAGCGGGTGCCGGCTCTCTCGGTGGAGGGGGGACGGTCTTGCGCGGCGGCGGCGGGGGCACCTCGCGGCGTGGGGGCGGCGGTGCCGCACCGAACGTCCACGGGTTCCTGCCCACCGGATACTCGCTGGGACCCGCCTGCAGTTCGAAGAGATCGAGCACAGCGACATCGTATCCGTCGAGGTCGATTCCAGCGCCTCCGACACCATCTTCCGCGGGGAGTCTCCCCAGAGGTCCGTTGCCCCGAACCAACCACCAGCCACCGGCAGCCACCGCCAGCACCAGGGCCAGGGCGAGCAGTCGTCGCTCCCGCTGAGACACCTTCATCGCGATCCCCCCGCAGCACTCCGAGCAGGCCTGGTGGGTGGGGGCTCATCGGCGAACAGAGTGGAGAGGTGGAGGCTGATGGCCAATGACCCCTCCGCCTCGGAGACCCTGATCGACTCGAGAGTGATGAACGAGTCGGTGAGCTCGAGAGAGTTGATGAACCGTCGGAGGTTGGAGTAGCTACCCTGAACGTTGAACACGAACGACATTCGAGCGACACCGTGGTCTTCGAACTCCTCTTCCGGGTAGCTGATGGCGGCCACTTGAAAGCCCGCCTCGGTCGCGAGCTGCTTGACCTCCCGGATGACCTGGGTGAGACGCTCGCGCTCCGTGGCGAAGTGCTCGCCATAGAGTCTCTCGATTCCGTCCCGGCTGGTCTGGGCAGTGCGCAACAACTCTTCGGCCTGTCTGCGCTGTTCGCTCAGCACAGCCACGCGCTCGAGGTCGACCTCGTACTGACGCTCGAGCTGTGCGACACGGCCCGAGTAGACGGACCGGTAGAAAGAAAGCAGGCCTGCGTTGAAGATCACGAGCAGCAAGGGTCCCAACCACAGCCACAGGTGGCGACGCCAGAGCGAGGGTGTGAAGGCCGAGCTCATCGTCCAACTCCGGACCCGGGTGGTGAGCTGGCATCGCGCTGCGGCGCGACCGGGCGAGGGCTCGTGCGGCCGGGATCTTCGCTGCCAGGACGCGGGATCGAGGGCAGATCCCTGGGCTCCGGCAGGAAACCCGAGCTCTGAGAACCGGGAATGGGGACTGCGGATTCACCCGTCCTGGCTCCGTTGGAGATTCCCGGGCGGCTCGACGAAGAGCGAGGCGCGCTGCTCGGCAGACCTGGTGGCAGCGTCCGTTGCGAGGAACCGGTCTGCGAACCCTCACGGCGAGCGCGCGGCTCGAGTGTTACGGGCTCGACCCCGGGTACGACTCGCCCAGCGCCGGACTCCGCGCCTGGAAGCTCTGTAGCCGCAGCGTCACGGTCGAGATCTTCGATGGCGGAGCCCTGGTCTGCAGTTCGAACCGCATCCCGCTCCGACGGGGACACCGGATCGGTACCGGAGACTGGATCCGCGCCAGTGACTCCGAGATCTGTGTCCCTCTCGGACGAAGCGACGGCTTCGACCTGAGACGGCACCGGCATCCCGGGGCGGGTTTCGGTCTCGAGCGCTGTCGACTCGATCCCGTCTCGTTCCGAGAGATAGATCGCAGTCAGCTCGAAGCGGATCTGCCCGTTCTCGTCTCGGCTCTCGGCCGACAACCTCGGCTCCTGAAAGGCAGGGTGCTCGAACAGCCCGTCGATCAGTTCCAACAGCGGCTCGGTTTCCTTGGCGACGCCGCTGAGGACCAGCACCACTCGTTCCCAATCCTCACTTTGCGGCTCGCCTCGCCGCCTGCGACGACGCTCGACACTCGGCGACAGGTTGTAGAGCTTCACGTCGCGCGGCAGCACGTGACCCAGCTCTTCGAACAGCTGGCTCCACCCGAAACTGCGCTGGGCGATCTTTTCGTTGAGAAAACGCACCCGCTGGTTCTGATTCTCCAGATCGAAGGAGCGCAGCTCACGTTCGATCTCGCGTAGCGCCTGGCTCTCTTCATTGCGCTGTGCCCTGACTTCACGAAGGCGGCCGCGAAGATCGGCGGAGCTCGACAGGTAGCGCCAGAACAAGACGCCGTTCACGATCAACAGCCCGGCACCGATCACCGCCAGCAGTCGGCCGGTCCGCACGAGGGGACGCCGATTGACGAACGGCGAGCGCGCCAGGTTGAGAGAAGAGGCCATTTCAGGCCACCTCCTCGGTAGCGGTCGCGACCATCGGTGCCACCCGGTGCCAGGGGGTGTTCAGCGTGGTGTGCACGTCGAGTCCGGGACCGTCGATCAGAACGACCTCCCCCACCGCGTCTTCCAATCTCCGACGCCAGTCCCGCTCGTATTCCGGCACCGAGACGAGAAAAGCCCGATCGACTCCCGACCCGGGGATCTGGGCCGTCAGGAATCCGATCGTGAGCTGGAGCTCTCGTCTCACCAGGCGGTCGAGCGCATCCCCGGGGATCGCACCAGGATCGATCACCTTGTAGCGATGGAGCAGAGGCCGGCCCTGCTCCAGCAGCGTCAAGGTGTAGCCATCGCGATGAACCACCGCCAAGAGCTCCACCGCCGCTCGATCTTCGCGTCTGCTCACCGCTGCGACCAGCGCCAGCGTCTCGCTCGTGACGTGCCCCACCTTCACTCCTGCGGACTCGAACGCGGACTCCAGCTGATCGAGCAGCACATCGACCGCGAAGGCCAACAGTACACGGGGTGGACCGCCCGCGGTCGCGGGCGGCAGCGGCTGGGACCGGACGCGCAGCTCCTCCACGCGAAACGGAACCAGCTTGCGGAGTTTCCAGTTCAAGACCTCGGCTCTGTCCCTGGCTCGGCGCGGCAGCTGTTCGAGCTCGGTGATCACCATGCGGAGCCACCGATCGGGAAGCACCAGGGAGACCTCCGGGGGATCGAGATCGGCGACCATCCCCGCGATCGCCTCTCGCAGGTGCGACGGCTCGCGAGCCGGTCCCCCGAGCGGGCCTTCGAGGAAGAAGTCCGGCTCGAGCACTCGCTCCTCGAGGCGCACGAGCTCGGACCCCCGCTCCGGCGCCTCCGGATCCGACTCCACGCGCGCCAGGACGAGCTCCTTCGGGCCGACCGCGAAGACGTTCGGCGGACCGGGCTGCGGATCGAGTCCGAGCAGCCTCTCAATCCACAAAAGTAACTTTGTTGATCTCACGCAGAGTAGTCACTCCGGCCAGAACCTTGTCGAGCGCGCTTTCGCGCAGAAAAGTCATGCCTTCGTCATGGGCGGCTCTCTTGATCTCGGAGGCGGGTCGTCGATCCAGGATGAGCTCGCGAATGTGATCGGAGAGGTCGAGCAGCTCCGAGATGGCGTGGCGGCCGTGAAAGCCGGTGCCGTTGCACTCGACGCAACCGCCGCCCTGATAGTAGGTGTAGTCGCGGTAGACGTCTGGGTCCAGACCGCTTTCCACGAGCAGAGAGTCCTCGACCTCGGCCTCCTGCTTGCAGTGGGAGCAGATTCGTCGCACCAGCCGCTGCGCCAGCACGCAGTTGAGTGCGGACACGAAGTTGTAGAGGTCGACGTTCATGTTGAGGAATCTGCCGAGCACGTCGACGACGTTGTTGGCATGCACCGTGGTGAACACGAGATGGCCGGTGAGCGCAGACTGAATCGCGATCTGCGCTGTCTCTTCGTCTCGAATCTCACCGACCATGATCTTGTCGGGATCGTGTCTGAGAATGGACCGCAATCCGCGGGCGAAGGTCAGGCCCTTCTTCTCGTTGACCGGAATCTGGGTGATGCCTCGCAGTTGGTACTCGACGGGATCCTCGATCGTGATGATCTTGTCTTCGGAAGACTGGATCTCCGAAAGGCCGGCGTAGAGAGTCGTCGTCTTACCCGACCCGGTGGGTCCCGTGACCAGGACCATGCCGTAGGGCTCACGGATGAACTTGCGGAACTTGACGAGAGTGTTGTCGTCGAATCCGAGGATGTCGAGCCGGAGGTTCTTGAACTCCTCGCTCATCGACTCTTTGTCCAGGATTCGGATCACGCAGTCCTCTCCATGCACCGAAGGCATGATCGAGACGCGAAAATCGATCGTGCGTCCCTTGACCCGCAGCTTGAACCGGCCGTCCTGCGGAATCCGCTTCTCGGCGATGTCGAGCTCCGCCATCACCTTGAGTCGAGAGAGGATCGTTTGGTGGTGACGTTTGTCGATCGGCTCCATGGCCTGATACAGCACACCGTCGATCCGGTACTTGATGACCACCTCGTTCTCGCGGGTCTCGACATGGATGTCGCTGGCGCGGCGCTGAATCGCGTTGAACACCGTGGAGTCGACCAGCTTGATGATCGGGCTCGTATCGTCGGAGCTGATCCGATCGATCGACAGGACCTCTTCTCCGTCGTCGGCTTCCTGCACCAGCTGGATGCGAAAGTCCTCGGTCGCCTCGTCCAGCACTCGCTGAGCACTCTCGGACTTCTGGAGAATGTCGCTGATCAGGGAGCGCACGCCGACCTGGGCTTCGATCGGCTGGCCGAGCTGCAGCTCGAGCTCGTCGAGCCTCACTACGTTTGTCGGGTCGGCCATCACCACCGAGACGCGTCCCGGAAGCTGACGATCCGGAATGAACTCGTAGCGCAGCATCAGGTCGAAGGGAATCTGACGGAAGAGCTCGTTATCGATCCGATGGTGCTGGAGGTCGACGAACTCGAAGCCGAAACGCTCGGCGAGCTCACGTGCTTCCCGGGTCTCCGCCTCCCCCGCTGCTGCGCGCTGGGGCTGTCGCTCCGGCTCATTCAACGAGTCGACCAGGGCATTGGGCTCTTCGACAGTCAAGATCTCACCTCTCGAATCCTCAACCCTGGAGCTGTCCGAGCATCACGAACAAGGGCAGGTACATCGACAGCAGCAGCACCGCGACACTCAGTCCCATGAAGACGAGCATGAGGGGCTCGAGCAGACTGAGCATGCGCTGGAGCTTCGTGTCGATCTCCTCGTCAAAGAAATCGGACACGTTGAGCAACATCTCGTCCAGGGCTCCGGTGGCCTCTCCGACCTTCACCATGTCGATTCCGAGATCGGTGAACTTGTCGGTATCGATGAGCGCCTGGTGCAGTGCCTTTCCCTCACGCACCGCAGGAACCACGGGCTGGAAGCTCTGGCGGAGTGCCGCATTCCCCACCGCATCGACGGACACCTCGAGCGCGGGTACCAGGGGCAGGCCACCCGCCAGAAGCGTGCCGAGCGATCGGCAGAACTCCGAAAGGGCGAAGCGATGCAGCACCCCACCGGCCACCGGAATGCGCAGTTTCAGCCGGTCGATCCAGATACGCCCCGTCTCCGTCCCCATCGATCGCCGCAGGAGGTAGAACCCGAGAGCCAAGCCAGCCACGATGAACAGGCCGTAGGCACGCAAGGTGTCGGAAATCAACAGCAGCATGCGAGTCAACCAGGGGAGCTCGACGTTGAGCGATTCGAAGAAGATGCGGAACTTGGGCACCACATAGATCATCATCACGACCATCATCACGGCCGAAAGGCCGATCAGGACCACGGGGTACACGAGGGCGCTGACCACCTTCTTCTTGGTGTCCATCAAGATCTTCAGATAGCGGACGAATCGGCGGATCACCAATTCGAGCTCACCACTTCTCTCACCGGCCTTCAGAGAAGAGGGGTACAGCGAGGGGAAGAAGTCGGCGTGCGCCGCGAAGGCGGCGGACATCTCCTCGCCGCTCTTCACCTTCTCGTACACGTCCGACAGGATCTCCTTGAACTGCGGGTTTCGCTGCCGCTCGAGCATCAGCGAGAGTGCCTGCAAGAGCGGCAGACCCGCACGCAGCAGACTGGCCATCTCTTGATTGAAGAGCAGAAACTCTTCGTCCTTGATCCCGCGGCGGCGTCCACCCGGACGGCCCGTCGGCACCCGGATTCCCTTCTGTTTGATCTCGAAGACGTGGTAGCCCTTGCCGAGCAAACGATCGCGCGCACTCGATTCGTTCGCGGCCTGGAAGGCCTCTTCCACGATTCGTCCGTCGGGAGTCCCGACTCTGGCAACAAAACGCACCGTTCACTCCACCGGATGACAGGTGACGGCCACGACCAGGGCGGACTCGCTCTCCTCGTCCTGGGCCAGTGTCAGCGCCAGGGTATTCCCCAGCCAGAGATTGAGGTTCGCGTTGAATGTCTTCTTGGCGACGCCCGAGTCATCTACCGGGTTGCGGCGCTCGACCTTGAACTCGCGCAGCTTGACTCGCTTGTCCTGGATGACTGTGCCGATGCGGAAGCTCACCGAGATGTCGGATCCCAGTTCGTAGCGAACGCTCCGGCCTTCGAAGGTGTCGAGCTCGCCTTCGCTGAGAATGCGATAGAAGTCGTAGCGCAGGACTTTGCGCAGCCTCTGCGCCAGCTCCGGTGTCGCGATCGCAGGGTCCCCCGAAGGGCCACCGGCCTTCCGACTGGCTCTCAGCACCTGGATCTCGATGCGCAGCGGCCTGGCCGGATGATCGAACTCGCGGAGCAGATGTTGGATCTCGTTCAGCTTCTCGGGGACGTCCGTGATCACGAGCCCATCGCCGTTGGCGGGAAGCTGCACAGCACCTCGCTCGGAGAGGAGACCGCGAACCAATTCGAGGGCGTCGCTCACCTCCTGATGCTGGAACTGGTAGGCCAACTGCTCCAGGGTCCTCACCCGTGCGCCGTCCTGGGCAGAAACCGCTCCACTGACGCAAAGCGCCAGAAGGACCGTCCCCAGGAACCTCGGCCCGAGACGGCGCCCCGGGCGCCGATCCGCCGGCCTTCGCGAAGCCATGTTCTGAAAATTCTTCAAGGTAGACTCCAAAAACACAGACCCACCGACCCATGGCCGCATTTCGCTGAACTCGGGATCCGAATCCTCGTCGATCCCGAGACCACGGATCCCAAGATCACTGATCCCCGAGTCACAGATCCCCGAGTCACAGATCCCTGAGTCACAGATCCCTGAGTCACAGATCCCTGAGTCACAGATCCAGGTCCGCGCCAACGATCATCACGAGATCCAGATCGCCGGCATCGATCTCGTACACCGAGTGCGAGACTCGCAAAGGGCCCGCCCCTTCGACTTCGAATCCCACCGCGGTCGAGCCCAGCTCCTCCACGAGAGGCATCCGATCGAGCATCTCCGTCAGACGTCGGGTCGACTGAGACTCGTCCAGAGGAGCCTCCAGGGTGGCCGAACGCGCGGACTCCCGATTCGAGAGGAGCTGTCCCAGCCCGGAGAACCAGCTCACGCCACCCAGTGCGAGGATGACGACTGCAGCCGCGGCGATGCGACGATCGAAGTGACTTCGACTGCGCCACCGGGAACCCAGACTACGCCCGCGGGTGCTCTGCGCACGCCCCAGCTCCTGTACTCGAATCAGGTCGCGCACCCGAGTTTGCATCTCGTGGACATCCTGCTCCTCGCAAGGCAGTTCACCGAGGTTGCGAAACAGATCCAGTGGATCTGAAGAGCGACGGTCACTCACGGCGAATCCTCCCGGCCATGTCTCCCGGCATACTCTGGATAGCGCTCGATGAGCGCTTCACGCAGGATCCTGCGCGCATTGAACAGATGATTGCGTACCGTCGACTCCCGGCACCCGACGATCTCGGAGACTTCCCGGGAGGAGAGCCCTTCGATCTCACGCAGAACGAAGATCGCCCGCTGACGATCGGTCAGCCCTTCGCCCAGCTCGCTGAAGATCTCCATCACTTCCGCATCATCGAGATCCCGCTGGGCACCCAGCTCGCGGCTGCGTCCGTGCCATCGCAGATGGTGCTTGAGCGGCTCGTGGGCGCGATCCCGGGTTTGCCGGGACCGCAGATGGTCGATCGAGAGATTCGTCGCGATGCGATAGATCCAGGTATTGGGGCTGTACCGACGGTCGTAGTCGCCTCGGTGGTTCCACACCTTGAGGAAGGTCATCTGCACCACATCGCGTGCCTCTTCGAGATCGCCCAGAATCCGGAAGCAGGCCTGGACCAAGGGTTGGGTCTTGCGACGCACCAACTCGTCCAGCGCCAGCTCATCGCCCTGACGCAGTTCCTCGAGCAGAGTCCGATCGTCGGCCTCGGCCAGCCTGGCAGAGCGCAGCCCCCGCGCCTTCGAGTAGACGAGCCGAGGCCCACCATCAGTCATCTGAACGGTTCCGGAGTGTGCCGACATGAAATTTGCGCTCTGTTTTCGCCATGGTCGCAGACGACGGGACGATCGGGCGAGATCCGCCCCCTTGGATTCGGTATACGGAGAGGCGACATGAAGTGTCCAAGACGGGAGCGACGAAACTCGGAAGGGCTTTGAATTCCCGCGTAGCGCCGATTCCTTGTCCGGTCCCGAGGCGCCAGACATTATACTGCCGGCCGATCTCCGGCGCCTCGCTTCATGTGGCTTCTCTACCAGCTGCTTCTGGGACTCCTGCTGCTGGTCTCGGCACCGGTGTTCCTCCTCGTGCGTGGACGGCACTATCTCCCGACGCTGCCAGGCAGGCTGGGGCGAGCCGGCGGCGCCGCGGGAGACTCCGAGCAACGATCTACACAGGCCCCCCCGACCGAGCCCCCCCTCTGGATCCACGCCGTCTCGGTCGGCGAGGTGGCGGTGGCAGCGACCCTGGTAGGCGCTTTGCCCGACTCGCTTCCCCTGCTCGTGACGACGGTCACTCCCACCGGCCAGGATCGAGCCCGTTCGGCGTTCGGGCATCGGCCCGCCACAACCGTGGCCTATCTACCCTTCGACCTCGCTCCCACCCTACTCCCCTTTCTCGATCGTCACAGGCCTCGGGCACTCGTACTCGTGGAGGGGGAGATGTGGCCGTATCTGCTCGAAGTCGCAGACCGGCGAGGTCTGCCCGTCATCGTGGTCAACACCCGGATCTCGGATCGCTCGTTCGCCCGCTTGCGCAGGCTGCGCGGCCTTCTCGCGCCACTCCTGGGAGCCCTTCTGGATCCGATCCTGCGTTTCGGCGTGCAGAGTGAGCAAGACGCGCAACGCCTCTCTGCGCTGGGTGTCGCCGAGGAGCGAATCGTCCGCACCGGCAATCTCAAGTTCGACAGCCCCGAGCCCGTTCGCAACCGACCGCTGGAAGAAACGCTCCGCAGGGTGGCTCGGGGACGCACCCTGATCATCGCCGGCTCGACCATGAAAGGAGAGGAGCCCTGCGTCCTCGAGGCCGTCGAACGGCTCGGCTCCGAGCGGGCGCTCCTCGTTCTCGCCCCTCGACACCCCGAGCGCTTCGACGCGGTCTGGCAGCTGATTCTCGACCGACGACTGCAGGCGATCCGCCGCTCCGAGATCGAGCCGGTCGATCGCCCGACCACCGAACCGGTCGTCGATGTCGTTCTTCTCGACACCCTGGGCGAGCTGGCTGGGCTCTACGCCTGCGCCGACGCGGCTTTCATCGGCGGTACGCTGGTCGCGACCGGTGGACACAACCCGTTGGAAGCGGCGCGATTCGCGGTGCCGGTGGTGGTCGGTCCCTCGATGGAGAACTTTCGCGAGATGGCCGAACTGTTCGACGAGCACGAAGCCTGGTGCAGAGTCGCGAACAGCGAGGAGCTGGCTCGCTGCCTCGGGAACTGGCTCGATCATCCGCGCGAGGGTCGGATCGTGGGCCAGCGCGCGGGGGACCTCGTGCAGGGCAATCGCGGCGCTCTGGAGAAGACACTCGCTCTACTCACGCCGCTCGTCGCCGGGTCTCACGTCGGGGCGGCAGGGCAGGAGGACAATCCGATCGAGGCGCCGCCGTGACGGGGGGGAGCCGAGACGGAGCGGTGCCGACGACACCGATCGAGCCACCGACCTCCCCCTGGCAACGCTTCTACGCCGGCGCACACCGACTCCGTCAGCGCTACTGGCAGCGACGATCCGTGCGCCTGCCTCGACCCGTGATCTCCCTCGGCAACCTCCATTGGGGAGGCACCGGCAAGACACCGATGACGTTGAGCATCGCCCGCTGGCTGAGCGAGCGCGGTCAGCAGGTGGCGATTCTTTCGCGCGGCTACGGCCGCACCGGCGCCAGCCCGACCCTGGTCAGCCGCGGTGACGGGCCGATCGTCGACGTGAGCTCGGCGGGAGACGAACCCTACCTCCTGGCAGAACGCCTCGCTGGAGTCTACGTGGTCGTTGCGGCGCGGCGGGCCGAGGCAGGATGGCTGGCCATGGAGCAACTCGATCCGCCTCCCGACCTGTTCCTGCTCGACGACGGCTTCTCCCACCTCTCGCTGCAGCGCGATCTCGACCTGCTGCTGTTTCCCTCGAACGATCTCCTGGCAGGAGGCCGCCTGCTTCCTAGCGGGAGATTGCGCGAGCCCCTCGAAGCGAGCGCCCGGGCAGATGCGCTGTTGGTCACGAGCTTCGAAGGCCCTGACCCCGTCGGATGTCAGCTCGCGCAGGCACTCCGGCCTTGCGGTTTCATCGGACCCGGCTTCGACTCGGTCTCGCGGTGTCGGTTGCTTGCCGAACAGCCGCTCCAACGGCAGGTCGTACTGGTCAGCGCAGTGGCCCGCCCCGAAACCGTGGCGACCGCGGCCGAGGCACTGGGTCTCGACGTCCTGGATCACCTCGCATTCCACGATCACCACTCCTATCCCGACCGGACCATTGCCGCGATCCAGGACCGCTGCAAGGCGCTCGGCACGCGAACCGTAGCCACCACCGCGAAGGACCGGGTCAAGCTCGCCGAGCGAATCGAACTCTCGCTCGTGGTGATCGATCTCGAGGCCCGACCCGAAGAGGCGTTCTGGCAATGGTTCGAGAGGCGGATCGACGAACTGCTGGCGAGCGCCGTGGGCGAGCGCCCGTGAAGGACGCTCCGCTGCGTCACCGGGTGGAGTGGGTCGCCCTTCGGCCGCTCCTTGCCACAGTGGAGCGGCTGCCCCTGACCCAGGCACGTGCGCTCGGCACCGTGCTGGGGGCCCTGGCCTGTCGACTCGACCACCAACGGCGTGCGGTCGCCCTGGAGAACCTCCGCTTCGCCCTTCCCGAGCTCACATCGGCCGAGCGCCATCGAATCGCGTCGGCCAGCTTTCGAAACCTCGGCGCCTCCTTGATGGATGCTTTGGCAGCCTCGCGCCTCGACGCGGCCCGCCTGTGCCAGGTGTGGAGGATCGACGGGTTCGAGCACGTGCTCGCCGGCGAGCGAGAGCGCCGCGGAGTCCTCCTGATGACCGCACACCTCGGCTGCTGGGAAGTCGTGTCCTGGCTGATGGGGGCCAGTGGGCGCCCCCTCGTGGCGGTCGGTCGACCGCCGGACAATCCACATCTCGATGCCCGACTGCGCCGCCTTCGAGAGCGTTTCGGCAACACCATGGTGAACAAGCGCGGAGCCGCTCGTGGCCTGATGCGGAGACTTCGAGCAGGGGGCTATGCCGGGATCCTCATCGACCAGCGGGTACGCCCCGGACAGGGATCGGAGCTGCCCTTCTTCGATCGTCCAGCCCTGACGTCCCTGCTTCCGGCGCAGCTCTCGCTGCGCACGGGTGCGCCCGTGGTGCCGGCCTTCGGGTTTCTCGAAGCGGGAGGACGCTACCGGGCCGAGCTGCACGAACCGATCTGGCCCGATATCTCGGGTGCTGGAGCCGAAGAGGCGCTCACGCGCCGCTACCTCTCGGTGATGGAGGCAGCGATTCGCGCCCGACCCCGACTGTGGATGTGGATGCACCGGCGCTGGCGGCTCGACTGAGTCCGGGGGGCTCCATTCACTCGATCTCGAAGAGGTCATCTCCGGTCTCGACGGCCTGCCCCGCCTCGACGTGGATCTTGCGCACCACTCCTGCCGTCTCCGCCTGGATCTCGTTCTCCATCTTCATCGCTTCGAGAACCAGAACGCCCTGTCCGGCTGAGACCTCGTCACCCTCTTCGACCAGCAGCGCGACCACACGCCCCGGCATGTAGGCACGGATCGACAGCGCACCCTGAAGGCCACCGCCGACGCCAGACTGGCGGGCCAGGTGCTCGAGCGGATCGAGCATCTCGAGATCGACACACCGACCTTTCAAATGGACCCTGTACGAACCCGGAGCCGAAGACCCCACCCACGCCTCGTGCTGCTCGCCGTCGATCAGCAGACTGAGCCCTCCCGACACCTCGGCCGCGTCGACTCGATAGTGGCGATCATCGATCTGCACGTCGAACACACCGTTGTCTCGCGAGACGGCGACGGTTGCCTCACGCTCGCCCATCCGGGCCACCAGCTTCACGACAGATCCCTCAAGATCGCACCTCGATGATCTTGCGCAGCCCTTCGTGGCGCGATGCCTGACGCCACCGGTTCCTCGACCCCGTGCCTCGTGACATGACTTCGTGGTCACGCGTCGTGTGTCCGCGAGTCCGGAGCACCTCGATCGCCGCGGCGATCAGCGGAAGATCGTCTTCGGGATCCGGATCGGGGGCCTGGCCCAGGGTGCCCTGCTCGAATCGTCGGTCCAGCCAGCCGATGTCGAATCGGGCTTCGAGGAACTCGGGATCTCGCATCAGCTGACGAAAGAAGGGAACCGTGGTCTCGATTCCGTCGATTCTGGTTTCGTCGAGCGCTCGACTCAACCGGCGCAACGCGGTCGCTCGATCCGATCCCCAGACGATCAGCTTGCCGAGCATCGGGTCGTAGTGAATCGAGACCTCGCCGCCCTCGATCACACCGCTGTCGTTGCGCACGCCCGGCCCATCGGGAAGCCGCAAGCAAGAGATTCGACCGGGCGAAGGAGAGAACCCACGAAAGGGATTCTCGGCATAGAGCCGGACCTCGATGGCATGACCACGCGGCTGAAGATCGCGCCACTCCTCGGGGATCCGACGGCCCTCGACGATGTCGAGCTGCGCATGGACGAGATCGATCCCGGTGACCATCTCGGTGACCGGATGCTCGACCTGCAGGCGGGTGTTCATCTCGAGAAAGTAGAACTTGCCGCCCGGCTCGAGCAGAAATTCGACCGTCCCGGCGCCTGCATATCCGACCGCCTCTCCCGCTCGGGTCGCGGCCTCCCCCATCCGTCGACGAAGCTCCACGTCGACCACCGTCGACGGCGCCTCCTCGACCACCTTCTGATGGCGCCGCTGAATCGAGCACTCCCGCTCCCCCAGAGAGACGACGGTACCGTGCATGTCTCCCAGGATCTGGACCTCGACGTGACGCGGCTGTTCGACGTAGCGTTCGAGGTAGACCGAGCTGTCGCCGAAGCTCGCTGCGGCCTCGGACGTCGCGGCCCGAAATGCCGACGCCAATCCGTCCTCCGTCAGCACGTGGCGCATCCCCTTGCCACCCCCCCCAGCCGACGCCTTGAGCATCACCGGGTAGCCGATCTTCGCCGCGGAGCGCTGGGCGCTCGCCAGGTCCTGGACCGGCTCGGTGTCGCCGGGGACCACCGGAACGCCCGCCTCGGTCATCAACTTACGACTCTCGATCTTCGAGCCCATTGCGGAGATGGCCTGGGAGGACGGGCCGACGAACGCGATCTTCGCCTGCTCACAGAGCCGCGCGAACTCGGCACGCTCCGAGAGGAACCCATAGCCGGGATGAATGGCATCGGCGCCGACTCGCTCGGCCAGTTCGACGATGGCCTCTCCTCGCAGGTAGCTCTGCGCCGACGGCGCCGGTCCGAGGCAATACGCCTCGTCCGCACGCAGCACATGGGGACTGCACCGATCCGCCTCGGAGTAGACGGCAACCGAGCCGATGCCACGCTCTTCGAGAGCGCGCATCACACGAATGGCGATCTCTCCCCGGTTGGCAACCAGGACTTTCTTGAGACTCTTTTCAGTCATCATCGGGGGACCCGCATTCTCGCCCACAAGCGAGTGAAGCAGCAAGGGTGGGACCGGGACGATCCTACATCGTCGGCTCGCTCTCCCTCCGCCTGGTGACGAGAACGAAGGTACCAACGAGCCCGAACAGGAAGAGCGACCAGGCAAGCCTCGTCGGGCGCCGATCGACCCAGATCTCGACCCGATGCTCTCCTGCCGGCAACTCGACGGCGAGACGGCACAGATCCGCCACCGAGGTCGAGACCGGTTCCCCGTCGACAGTGGCCCGATAGATGGGCAGCCAGGTGCGGCGCCACACGAGAACGCCAGGATCCCGCGACTCGGTGCGCACACGGAGACTCTCCCTGCCGACACCGATTACCTCCACGGACCCCGGTGATCCTCGCAATGCCGCCCCCTCCCCCGGCACCGCGGTCCGAGTCGCAGGATTGAACTCGGGGTCCAGCATCGACATCAGCGCGGCATTCAGATGAGGAGCCCGATCGACTTCCCCGGCGAGTCGAATCGCCGGACCACCATCGATCTCGTAGACATACACACCCGCACCGAAGCTCTCGAGGCGCCCTCGCAGCCGAACGCGACGCCGCGCAGCACCCTCGAGACGACGGTCGAGTATGACCACATCGACCCCGAGCGCCTCGAGGACTCGGAGTCGATCGACGTCTCCGAGCAGAGGCATTGCCTGCATCACCGAGAGGGTGAAGAACGAATCGAGCCCCTCCGGTGAGATGTTCAGCTCATAGGCACGTCCGAACTGGACGCCGGAGTAGGGATAGAGCTCGAAGTGCCCGCGGCGCTCCACCCACATCAGACTCGAGTCAGGGAAACCCGGCTTCTCACCTGCGGCGCCGAACAATTGGGGACCCGAGCCCGACTGCACCACCAACTCGTGTTCACCTACCAGTCGAAGAATGGGCGGTGGCTGACGGTAGACCGCCGCCAGGTCCTGAGCCACCAGTGAGCCCAGAAAGAACAGCTGAAATCCGGCGTGGACCGTCAGCAGGAGCGCGGTCCCGAGCCCTGGACGTCGTCCCGAAAGCCAGACAGAGAGCCCGAGAAGAACCAGCCCCAGGGCCGAGAACGAGCTCAGACCTGCCCACCGAGCCAGCTCGTGCTCGAGCAGCCCACCGGACAGACCCGACGGTGCGAGGTCATTCATGACTCCGGTGAAGAACTGAGGGAAGGCTCGCAGGCAGAGCAGGAAGACTGCGAAGACGGAGGCGGTGGCGAGCAACGCCGCGAGCAGACGCAGCACCCTTCCCGATGCGATCGTTCTCTGGTACCCGATCCCTGCGAGAAGGGCCATCCCCACCGCGACCGGCAGCCAGAACTTGATGGGGAAGCGCAGCAGCTGCGCCCCCGGAAGATCGGCCAGTGCCGACACGATCGGATTGTGTCGCCCCAGCACCAGGAAGATCCCGCCAGCGACCGAGATCCAGGCAAACCAGCGAAGTCGTGCCAGCGAAGCCTCGGTCGTCGGCGCGTCTGCTTCGTCTCTGATTCGCCCGTGTCGGGGCCTCACCGGAGCACCCGAGAAGAGCATCAGGACCAGAACCAGCAATCCAGGGTAGAGACTGAAGAACAGCGGCAACGCGTTGTCGTGCAGCGCCTGCCCCCAGTACGTCAACTCGGGGCGCCCGAAGGCCAAGGGAATGAACCACTCGAACAGAGTGCGAGGATCCCAGCTGCCGAGCAGGGCCCATCGTCGGGAGAATCCCCAATGTCCCCGGAAGGAGAGATCGAGGATGCGCAGGAACTCGACCCACTGCGGTGCTGCCAGCAGCGTCCCGAACAGGCCACCCAGGGTCGGCAGCACCAGCGAGCGGCGCCCCTCGCCGGTGCCGACCAGCACCCGCGGCCCGCGAGCGACCAGTACGGCCACCCCGGACAGCCCGAGAGCCTCGACCGCGATCGCCGGATCCCCCGAGAGAAGCAAGAGCGCCCAGGTCACAGCGACACCGCCACTGACTCGACAACGGGCTCGCGAGGTCAATCCCATGTCGGTACCGAAGAGGCACAGCCCGACGAGCAGGGGCGTCAAGGTCACGCCAGCGACCAGGTTGTAGAAGTTCAGCTGAGAGAAGAAGTAGCCCGAGAGCGTGAAGCCTGCCGCCGACACCCAGCTGGCCCGGCTTTGCAGTCCCCAGGCGCGGCCGAGAACGTAGAAGGCCAGCGGCGCGAGCAGAAGGTGCAGCCAGAAGTGCGCATTGAGCGCCCAGAGGGGGTCAGCGATCCGGTACAGGAGATTGTCCGGATAGAGCAGGACGCCATTCGGGTTTCCCAGAGCCGCCTGCCCACCCGCTCGATAGGGATCCACCAGCGGAATCGTGCCCTCTCCGAAAGCCTCGGCATGGGAGACCTTCATCGGCAGATGAGAGTTGAGCACGTCGCGCAGATAGAGCGTGTGACTTCCGACGATCAGCGGTAGCACCACCACCAGAAGCAGCAGCATAGACGGGCGCAATGACCGCGGGCTGGTGGCGACTCACCGGAGGTCTCCGCCCTTCGAGTGACCCCGGAGTGCCCGCGTATACATCTGCGGCCATGCTGAGATCGATCATCCGCTCACTCCGTCCTCGGCAGTGGGTCAAGAATCTCTTCGTGCTCGCGCCGCTCGTGTTCGCCCTGGGTCTCGAGCGCCCGGGAATGCTGGCACGCAGCCTGGTTGCCTTCGTCGCGTTCTGTGCCCTCGCAAGCGCGGTGTACCTGATCAACGATCTGCGGGATCGAGAGCGCGATCGGTTGCATCCGCTCAAACGGAATCGCCCGATCGCCTCGGGAGCGATCGGTACCCGTACCGCCATCCTCACGGCACTCGCGCTGATCGTCCTATCGATCGTGCTCGGCAGCACGCTGGGTGTGAACTTCGTCCTGCTGCTCGTGTCGTATCTGCTGCTGAATCTGCTGTACACGTTCTCGCTCAAGAAGATCGTGATCCTCGATGTCATGGCAGTGAGCTTCTGCTACGTGCTGCGGGTCATGGCGGGGGCGGTGGCGATCGACGTCGATGTGTCGAGGTGGTTGCTGCTGTGCACCGTGCTGCTCGCTCTCTTCCTGGCGTTCTCCAAGCGCCGCCACGAGTTGAGTACGCTGGTCGAGGGAGCCACTTCCACTCGCGAGGTGCTCGGGGACTACAGCCTCGAGTTCCTCGATCAGATGATCAACGTGGTTACGGCCTCGACTCTGATCTGCTACGTCCTGTACACGATGGATCCGAACACGATCGCGAAGTTCGGAACCGAAGACCTGATCTACACCGTGCCATTCGTGTTGTTCGGGATTTTCCGCTACCTCTTTCTCATTCATCGAGCAACCGACGAGCGCAATCCCACCGAGAGCATGCTCTCGGACGGCCCATTCGTCTTCAACCTCGTTCTCTGGGCTGCCGTGGTCATCTTCATCCTCTACGTCTCGGGTACTGGCTGAGCCTCCTCAGCGAGGAGGCCGGCCCCAGGGGGTACGCAGCACCACGAGCCGGCTGCCGGCCATCGTGATGTTGCGCTCGACCCTGAACTCGTGCACCGGCTCCAGGCCCGGCTCCATTTCGAGCAGCGCTCCGAGCCCGCCATAGGATTCCGGGAACAGAATCAACCAGGCCGGCTCCTCGAGGCGCAGGAACTCGAACAGCCCTCCCAAACCGCTCGACTGCTCGCCCCGCAGGTAGGGCAGGATCTCCGGGTTGACCAGCCCCACCAGGTCGAGGACCGGATTGGGAGCGAGGTACTTGATCGCCCCGATGTCCTGAACACCGATCAGCTCATCGGCAGGTAGGTTCTCGGCAACCCATCGCCCCGCTGCAACGTCGCTCTGATCGACGTTGCGCACGTTCAGGGCATAGCGAGACGCGCCGACGAGAGTGCCCCGAGCCGAGGGCCAGAGTAAGGCCACGGCGAACCCACCCACAATAGCGGTGCGGAGCACCGCCGGAGTCAGGTGCCGCAACCGCCGAGCCAGCGGATCGAGCGCCACGACGCCGAGCACGACGACTCCCGGCAGGATCGGAAAGAGGTAGCGTCCGAAGTTGCCCACGATCATCGGACGATCGGGCGCCGAGAGAGTGGCGTAGGCCATCGGCAGGGCGAGCACCCAGAGAGGAAGCAGGAGACCGCGATCCTTCTCGGTGCCGAGGCGCTCGGCCAACACCAGCCCTCCTCCGCCAGCGAGGAGGAGCATCCAGGGTTGGGGACGAAAGAGAATCTCGACCGACGTGAAGAGATGGCGCAGGTTCGGCCACAGCGCGTGGCTCCCTCCCGCTTTGACCGCGAAGGTCGTGGGCAGGACGCTGCCGCTGACCAGCTGGAAGAAGAGCCCGACCGGAACCAAGACCATGGCGGCCAGGGCCCATCGGTCACCCGAGACGCGCCCTCGCTCGGCTTGCGAGGCGGGGAAGAATGCAAGGCGATCCACGGCCGCCAGCAGCAGGAGCAGAAGGCCTTCCGGGCGCGCCAACGCGGCCGCGGCGAAGAACACGGTCGAGCGAGGCACACGCGATCGGTCTCTGCGCTCGCGCAGATGCCACACCAGTCCCCAAAGCCAGAGCGCCACGAAGAGGGAGATCTCCATGCCCGAAAGGGCGGACCACGCCATCCAGTCCGTGACACAGAAGAGAACCGAAGCCAGGACCGAGAGCGCGGTCCCCACGGCGAGCTCGCGACAGACTCGAAAGCAACCCCAGGCCGCCGCGAGAAAGAGGCCTGCACCGAGGGCCTTGGCCCACGCTCCAGCGATTCCCCACGTCGCCCCGACCGAGAGCAACGCCGTCCACAGCGGCCCCGTAGACCCGGGCATCAGAATCCCGTCTTGATAGCTCAGGCCATTGCCGGCGGCGAGATTGCGGGCAAACTGGAGGTGAATGTAGGAGTCGTCCAGCGGAAAGCCAGGCCCTCCGGCACGGCTCCACTCGGTCCATGCATAGTAGGCGAGTACGGCAACCCCGACGGCGGCGATTCCCAACAGAACCGACCGATCGATGGAGCCATGGGGGGATCGGCGGGGCACTGCCACGGGGGGCTCCAGCATCGTCACGGCGGAGAGAATGACAGAGAAATCGTAGTATTGCTAGACTCTCGCCTCCGTCCCTCCGGTCGGAACACCTCATCTACGAAGCCAATGGCACCCCACACTCCATTCGAACGGCGCTTGAGGGTGGCCTCGCGCATCGCTCTCTATGGCAGTCTCATGCTCGCGATCGCCCTGGGAGGAGTGGCACTGTTCTCGACCCGCCGAGCGGTCCGCGCCGCGGTCGACCTGTCCTGGTACGACGAGGACTGGGGCTCCATTCCTGAAGTCCAGCGACTGCAAGGCTTTCTGCGCGTAGACACCAGCCACGAAACCGGGAGCGAGCTCGAGGGCGCACGCTATCTGGCTCAGCTGCTGAGCAGCGTCGGAATCGAGCCTGTGATCGAGCCGCTCGGGAACGACCGAGCCAATCTGTGGGCCGTCATCGAGGGGAAGCGACGCGAGGCACTCGTGCTGCACAACCATCTGGATGTGGAGCCGGTTCTCGAGGAATCGGCCTGGAAACACCCGCCTTTCGCAGGAGTGATCGATCCACCCTGGATGTTCGGCAGGGGCGCCTTCGACATGAAGAGTGTTGCCATTGCCCAGCTCGAGACCATGCTCTCGGTGAAGCGCCACCTCGATGCAACCGGGGACCGGCCGGAGTATTCCCTCCTCTTTCTCGCCACCAGCAGCGAAGAGTCGGGGAGTGAGCTGGGGACCCAGTGGATCCTGTGGCAGCACCCGGAGCTGGTCGAGCGCTTCTGGGCGGTTCTGGGCGAAGGCGGAGTGGTCGAGATCATGGACCGGGGATTGATCAAGTACTGGGGAACCTCCTTCGCACAGAAGCACTTCGTGAAGGTCACGGCCTGCAGCTCCAGTCGAGAACGACTGGAGGCGTTTCTCGAAGACGTCCGCGAGGTCACCGCCTCGAACTTCGAACTGCGAATCACTCCCGAGGTGTCGACCTTCCTGGAGAGCTACGCCCAGACCCGAGACGAGCCCTACATCCGGTGGCTCCTCCAGCATCCCGAGCGACTGGCGAACGACCGTCGCGCCTTCGAGTTCCTCCCGCCCTATCTACGCTCGCTCTTCCGAGACGAATCCCATCCCTTTCCCCTGGTGGCGGACGAGAACAGCGGAGGCTACAGCCTCAAGGTGTTCGTCCATCTCCTCCCCGGATCCTCCACAGAGGATTCGCTCAGGCGGTTGCTGCCCGACTGGGTGACCCACGGCCTGTCGCTCTCGATCGAAGAACCGGCTGCAGCCCGACACGGGAGCCCGACCGACCACCCCGCGTTCGCGGCCGTTGTGGAGAGCATCGACGAGCTGCACGGTCCTGTGGAGCAAGGCCCCTACTTTCTCTCGTATTACGCGAACGATGGACGATTCTGGCGATCTCGCGGGATCCCCTACTACGGGTTCTCGCCGTTTGCCATCTTTGCCAGTGACACCTTGTCTGTCGGGCATCCCAACGAGCGCATCTCCCTGCCGGAGTTCCTGGAGGGCGTGTTCCTGTATCGCCGGACCGTCTCCCGGCTCCTCGGCCTGCCCGTCGACGCGGAGCCCGCGAGAGCCACGAACGGCCCACGGGGTGAAAGGGATTGACGAAACACTTCGATCGGGGCCGTCAAATTTTGTCGGCGCCGCCCGACCCGACGCTGGAAACCCCCGTCAATACTGGGCTTCGATTCATGGCACAGATCCTGCTTTGACTCATCCCGAGGAAAGTCGGTGGATGAACCGCCGGCCCACAAGAACTCCGAGGAGGAAAGCGACTGATGATCACCAAACTCAGGCAGAAGCGGCAGGGTGGTTTCACCCTGATCGAGCTTCTCATCGTGGTGGCGATCATCGGGATCATTGCTGCAATTCTGATCCCGAACCTGATCGACGCCCTGCAGAAAGCCAAGCAGAAGCGAACCGTTGCCGACATTCGCAACACCGGCACGTCCATGATGTCCTGGCTGACCGACCAGATCTCGGCCTCCGCGGCCGGCGCCGCGGGTACCTACACCTGGCCCACCAGCGGCTCAGCCTCGTACGCACAGGTCTTCGCACTGTTGAGACCGTCCGACACCTTCTTCTACATGCAGGAGGTTCCGGAGGTCGACGGCTGGAAGGGCACCTACTGCTTCATCCTCAACACGGCCAACCTGCTGGCACCGACCGGTGTCATCGCCATGCGCTCCCCCGGTCGGGACAAGAGCTTCGAGTCTGGCACCTATTCCACGGGGCCCTTCGTGGCGACCGACTACGACCGAGACATCGTCTGGGCCGACGGTTTCTTCATCAAGTGGCCGGGCGGCGTTCAGAGCAACTGAGCTCCGACCCCACGGTCATCGAATCTGATTCGATACACGGCACCGCTTTCGAGCGGTGCCGTTTTTCTTTGTCCTGACCCCACCCCGGACGCTCAGACCCTCGACCCGCGGCGGCGGCGGCAACCGCAGTACGATGACGCTCGCCGCAGGCGTGTCCTCGACGGCCTCGCTCGCTTTCGACCCCGATCCCGGAGACCTCCACCCTGAACCTCCCTCTCGCTCTGACCGCATGGCTCGACTGGCCCTGGATTCTGGTCTTGATCTGGTTCGCCGTCGTCGGACTGCTCGTCGGCAGCTACCTCAACGTCGTGGTGTATCGAGTGCCCCGCGGCCTCTCGACCGTCACGCCGCGCTCTCGTTGCCCCAGCTGTGAAGAGCCGATCCGAGCCCGCGACAATCTGCCGGTGCTCAGCTACCTCCTCCTGCACGGACGTTGCCGAAGCTGTCGAGCGAAGATCTCGCCGCGCTACCCGGTCGTGGAAGCGAGCACGGGGCTCCTGTTCGCTGCGTGTCTGTTGCGCTTCGGCCTCACGCTCGACACGCTCGTCGCGGCTTGCTTCTGTGCCCTGCTCCTGGCCCTCGCCCTGATCGACGTCGAGTTCTTCCTCCTGCCGGATCGCCTCACCTACCCGGGCATCGTCCTCGGGCTGCTCGGCTCGTTCGGAGTGAGCTGGACGAGTCCGGTGACCTCCGTGCTGGGCGCACTGCTCGGTGCCGGAATCCTGCTGCTCATGATCGGGATCTGGCTCCTGGTGCGACGCGAATGGGGAATGGGTTTGGGAGACGTCAAGATGCTGGCCATGGTCGGAGCCTTCCTGGGAATCTGGGGCATGTTCGCTACGCTGTTTCTCTCGACCACCGCGGGAGCGCTGGTCGGAGTCGCTCTCTTGCGCTCGGGCGACGGACTGAAGACGCGGCTCCCCTTCGGCGTCTTTCTGTCGATCGGCGCCGGGGTGGCCCTCTTCTTCGGCCAGGCGATGATCTCCTACTATCTGACTTTCTTCTGATCCCTTTCACGACTGACGGACCGGTCCGGGAGAGACACCAGTGACCGAGCAGGGAGAAGGCGACGACACCGGCACGGCCACGGGGCTACCCTCATCGTCCCCCGCTCCGAGGCGCCGTCTCGGACTGCGGCGAGAAGGACTGATTCTCCTCCCGGTCTCGATGCTGGCCCTGATCGCGGTCTCGTTCTTCACGTTGGTCTCCTATCGCAGCGCCATCTCGCGCTTGATCGACGAGGCCCACGAGCAGACGCTGCGGCGGGCGCAGCGTCTGGCCAGCACGATCGGACAACCGGGCAACCTGGCCTTTGACGCGGCGCAGCTCCGCAGTCACGCTCCCGACGCACAGGGAATCGCACTGCTCGACGACTCCGGACTGCCCCTGGTCGAGGCCGGCAGCTTCCCCGAGGGCAACCTGCTGCGTAGCCTCAGAGAACCGCCCCTGCGCTCGCTCGAGACCTTCGGACCCGACCGCGAGACCGGAGACGCTGTGGTGGCTCTCGTGCCGATGGCCGAAGGCGGCCCGGCGAGCATCCTGAGACTCGATCTGCCGGCACCGACGCTCGCCACGCAGAGTCGCTCCCTGCCCATCCTGACCGTCGTGGTCCTCACGGTCGACGGGGGACTCATGCTGCTGCTCTTGCTCTTCCTGCGACACTGGCTCGAGCCCTTCGAAAGCATGCTGCAGCGCGCCCGCGAGCTCTCTCGCGACGACCCCTCGATGGAGCCCGACGAAGTCGCGTTTCTGGTCAGCACCTTCGACCGGGCCCTCTCCGCCATGACCGAAGACCACGCCGGGAGCGTAGAGGACGACATCCAGGCACTCCAACGGACCCTCGCCTCCAGTCTCGAGAGCGGACTGCTCCTGCTCGACCCCGAGGGGCACAGCCTGGCCCTCAACGGAGTCGGCGCAGAATTGCTGGGACTCGACCCGCCACCGGCCGGCACGCCGATCGAGGACCTTCTCCTGGATCAGCCACAGCTGCTGCAAACGCTGCAGCAGGTGATCGGCACGGGACGGGCGGTCAACCGACAGGAGAGCGTGGTCCAGCTCGAGGATCGAACGCTGACCCTGGGGTTGACCGTGCACCCGCTGCGCCGGCCGGGAGGAGAGCCTCGGGGTTGGCTGGTTCTCTTCGCTGACCTCACCCAGGCCCAGCGCCAGGCTCGCGAGCGCCGGTTGGCGGAGAGCCTCGGCCAGATCGGTGAGCTGGCGGCCGGAGTCGCCCACGAGCTGCGCAACAGTCTGGCCAGTCTGCGCGGCTACCTGACGCTGATCGAGCGCAAACCCGACGAGAGCGAGGTGGGGGAGTACCTGGTCGAGATGCGGCACGAAGCCGATCATCTGCAGCGCGTCCTGGAGGACTTCCTGACCTTCGCCCGGCCGGGTTCGGTACGACTCGAGGAGTTGGACCTGCGCAGACTGGTCGGCCGTGCCGCTGCGGATCCCAGCCTCTCCCTGCTCGGAGTCGGCATCGAGGTCCGCGGGGAGGGGGTCGACCTTCCTGTCCTGGGTGACCCTCAGCTGCTGGAGCGAGCCTTTCGCAACCTCTTGCACAATGCGGCGCGTGCGCAGTTGGCGGGCGAGCACCCGGAAGAATCCGTCCGGGTTCAAGTGCTGCGCAGCGAGACCGGCGAGACCTTCGACCAGCGAGCCGTGGTCTGGATCGATGACACGGGCGGTGGGATCCCGGACGAGCTCGCCGAGCGTCTGTTCGTCCCGTTCGCCAGCGCAGCGGTCGACGGAGTCGGCCTCGGGCTGGCGCTCAGTCTGCGCATCCTCGAACTGCACGGCGGTCGGCTCCGGCTCGACAATCGCCAGCCTGCTGGCGCCCGAGCCACCGTCGAAATCCCTCTGGCCGGAGCTCGGGACAGCCCCTCCGCCGACCACAATTCTGGCTCGATTGCTACCGAAGGGAACGACTTCGACCCGCGTCGGCCCGCGGACCCGGGGCGGCCAGAAAGCCGCTGACCTCGACAGGGTAAGGCGCGTCGGCGGAGCCCTCGGTCGAGCACCGGGCTGGTCCCGATCTTGCTTCTCTCGTCGCGTGTTCGTGCCCTTTTTCTGATCCCGACAATCCCGACGATGGTCTCCCTTCGAGGGAGATCCGTTCTCCGGGACCTGCACGGTCGTGCGTTGCGTTCCTGCAAAGCGCGAAGCGTGTCGCGGTCCCTCAAAGAGCAGACCGAGGTGACCGCGATGCGACGACCCCGCACTTCGAACCGTCCGAGACCCGCCGCCAGATACGCGTTGCGTGGGGCGTTCTTCTGCCTCTTGCTCGGATGCCTGGTCGCGGGGGACATCGCTCCGACCCGTGCCGACGACCGCGATCTGGTTCTCAACTCGGGAGAGAGCCCCTTCCTCTTCGTGATTCTCGACACCTCGGGGTCCATGAACTGGGCGCTGACCAACGGCAACTATCCCTCCACCAGCGTCCAGTCCCTACCGTACGGATCCATCCCTCCGGGAGCGGGTGACGATCCGCTCGCGCGCGGCTACCAGGCGAAGTCCGCGATCTACGAGGTGATCCGCGATCGGGTCGGACCCAACGCGAATATCGGATTCGCCCACTTCAGCCAACCGACCCACACGGTCTACAACAAGCACTGGCTCTACACGGTCGATCCGGGCGCGAACGGCGACGGGACCTATGAGAACTGGCCCGACTGGGTACCCGAGCCCGGCGAACTGCTCGACCTCGACAAGAAGTATCTTCCCTTTCCCGAGCCCGGAAAGCCCGTGCGGTTCGGACCGCCCCACATCATGTGGAGGTCCTGTTCCGGCGGTGTGGACACCGGCACGATAGCCTCGCCCTACAACGACGGCCGCACGGACGACGAGATTCGGATCATGCGCCTGCAGCACCAGCCGAAGCTCGGGTATGGAGCCGGCACCCTGACGACGGCAGCGATCCGCTATCAGGGCGTCAATCCGACTCCGATCGATTTCGAGGTCATGTTTCATCCCCTGACCTCTGGCACCGTCGGAGACGAGACCCTCCGGGTCAGGGTCGAGATTCGAGAGTGCATCACCAATGAGTTGATTGGCGATCAGGAGCTCGACTTCGTGCCGTATCAGCAGAGCGATCCCGGCTTCGAGATCGACGGCCAGCCCTTGCCGCTCAACGGTCCCACTGAGGTTCTCGCGCAGGACTGGCTGGCTCTCGGAATGATCGGAAGCTCCTTCGACATCGACGACCACTCGGCAGGCGGCGACACCTGCACCGGCTGGCAGTCGAACTTCGAGTCGACGGCCGGAAACCAGCTGGCCTACCCGACCTATCCCGACCCAAAGGCTCGGATCAGCGAAGGAACCGACATCTTCGCCCGCGGAAACCTGATCCCCTGGGACTGGGAGGATCACTCCAGCGCCGACCCTCCCCCGACCGGCTTCGAGCTCAGCAACCGCGACGAATTCCTTCGCCGACTGGCGCCGAACATCGCCGTGGAGGGAGACCACGATCTCGATTCCCAGGGCCGCCCGATCCCCGACTTCCGGATCGCTCGGTACTTCGAGAACACGAAGGTAGACGGCCTCCTGGAGATCAAGTCGGAGTACGTGAACACGCCACCGATCGCCTTCGACGGCTCCACTCCGATTGGCAACGCCCTGCTGGATTTCAAGGAGTGGTACCAGCAGTTCGAGCCGCTGGCGATCGAGAAGTTCACCGAAGCGTCGTACAAGTGCCGCGCCCGCTACGTTCTCCTCTTGACCGACGGCTCCGAGGTCTGTGACAGCGACCCGGCAACCAGAGCCGCCGAGCTGCGAGAGCTCGAAGTACAGACCATCGTGGTGGGCTTCGGTCCCGGAGTGGAATCGGGAGATCTGCAGGCGATCGCCGACGCGGGTGGCACGGGTACCGGGACCTTCTTCGTCAACGACTCGGATCCTTTCAACGCGGACTGTGAGCGGTTCCTCGAGCGGGACTCGGCCGGCGTTCCCATTGGTGACGTCGATCCGGACACGGGCCTCAAATGCGCTGGCCCGATCATGGCCGAGAACCGCGACGACCTGGTGCGTGCCCTGACCCTGATCGTGGGCTCGATCACCGAGGAGCCGACCACCTTCAGCGCGGCCTCGTTGCCCTCCGCCCAGAGCGGCACGCTCGACTCGGTCTTCCTGGCCAGCTTCCTGCCGCTCTCCAAAGAGCCCACCTGGCCGGGAACCCTGGTCCATGCGGTTCGACCGATTCCGCTGAGCGGCATCGAGACGCTCGACGACTGTCCCGCGGTGACCGAGGACGAGCCGATCGAGGAGTGCTTCGCCTGGGAAGCGGGCGAAGAGATGCTGGGCCAGCTGGACGGCATCGGCAGCGGCGAGGACATGCGTCGCATCTACTGGTCGCGAGAGCTCGAGCCCGACGCGATTCCCCAGGATCTGCAGCTCCTCGCGCTCCCGGAGGACGATGGGACCGACGCCGCTCTGGAGCTGCGCTACAACCTCTGGGATGGTCTCGGAATCGGCTACGTGGTCGACGACGAGGCCTCCGAAGCCGCGGCGGCGCTGCGCACCGAAGAGGTCATCGCGGAGACCCTGCGCGTGCGCACCGCCCCCGACCCTCTGGAGCCAGACGGTCCGGAGCTCGAGTGGGTCCTCGGGGACATCTTTCACGCCCAGCCCCAGGTGCTCGGGGCACCGAGCCGCATCGAGTTCCTGGTGCGCGATTTCAAGAACGACGTGCGACCCGGCAACTGTTTCGACGCGGAGGGCGCTTTCGACGAGGACAGCAGCGGCTACCGCTGTTTCTTCAACAAGCACCGCTTTCGTCAGCGCATGGTGTTGGCGGGCGCCAACGATGGCCTGTTCCATCTCTTCGACGCGGGCAGCTACTACCGCGAGGAGCGAGAGTTCTCGACCGGCACCGGACGGGAGGTGTTCGCCTATAGCCCCCGCGATGCCTTTTCGAGGCTCAACGACGTGCTCGAGCCGAACGCCAAGCACGAGTACAGCGTCGACGGTCGCATCACGCTGGGCGACGTCTTCATCGACCCGCTCCATGTGGGAGAGCCCACGGACGAGCATCGGGAATGGCGCACGGTGGCGATCGCGGGACTGCGTCGAGGCGGCCGGAGCCTCTACGCGCTCGACCTGACCCAGCCCTGGCCGATCGAGACGATCGACAAGACGGCATTGATCCCACGCGTCGTGCCGCTCGAGGACAGTGAGGGCACCTACATCCCCGCCTGCATGGACCCTTCCACCGATGACTGCGGCCCGGTGCCCTATGGCAGCGTGCTCTGGGAGTTCGCGGACCTCGACGAATCGGGAATGCCGCGCGATGACGACCCGGACGGCGGCAACGGGCTGGCCGACCTGGCCTTCACCTGGTCTCAGCCCCAGTTCGGGGTCATTCAGGTCCTGGTGCCCGACGGCGACGACGAGGACAGCGACCCCGACGTGGTGGACCGGTTCGTGGCCATCTTCGGTGGCGGTCTCGAGCGTGACCTGGGGGTGACCAAGGCTACCGGTGACTGGCTCTACATGGTCGATGTCGAGACCGGCAAGGCTCTCTACAAGCGACAGCTCATGGGGCCGGCGCCAGCCTCTCCCTCCGTGGTCGACGAGAACGGCGACGGCCTCACCGACGTGATCTACATCGGCACCGAGAACGGCTTCCTGTACAAGGTCGACGTGCGCACTCCGGTGGAGCTGGTCGACGACGACTTCGACCTGCCACCGCGCATCGACGATCCGCGCTGGGATCCGTTCCCCATCTTCGACACCGAAGGACGACCGATCTACCACGAGCCCTCGGTGTTCTTCGTCGCGGAGAGGGGACGCTATGCCCTCGCTTTCGGAACCGGAAACCGCGAAGACATCTTCAAGAGCGAGGCCGTGTCGCAGCGTTTCTACGTCTTCCTCGATCCGGGCTTCACCCGGCCGGAGACCCCGCTGGATCTCGAACTGATCCCGAAGGAGACGGCTCTCGAGCGCGTCGAGGTGGACGCTGCGCAGTCAGAGGTCGACTTCCTGTTGCTCAACGGTCTCGACGTGGGCAAGATCCCCGGGTACTTCTTTCCGCTGGCCTCTGACGAGCGAGTCGTCTCGGCAGCGCTCACACTTTCGGGGGTGACCGCCTTCTCGACCTTCATCCCGGCGGACATCCGGGTGGAATCGAGTGTCTGCATCACCGAAGGAATCAGCAACCTCTATACCTTCTTCGCCTTGAGCGGCAACGCTCTCGGCTCACGGGATCGCTTCACTTCGGTGAGCGGCGTCGCTGCGGCGCCGTGGGCGGAGTCGGGCGTGTTCGATCAGACCGAGCTGGAAAGCGAAGAGGAGCTCACCCCGGAGGAAATCGACGACCTGGTGTCGATTCGCGACACCCTCATGGACCAGATGCCGGACAACTGCCGGTTCACCGACGCCACCATCAACATCCTCGGTCGTCGCCAGGACACGGGCCGTGAGTTCCTCGCTCCGGTGCCGATCTGCTTCATCCAGAAGAACTGGGTGGACTTCTGATGCAACTCTCGCCGAGGGGAAGGCCCGTCATGACGAAGCCATTCGAGGGAACCGACCGATCCGCCGGCTTCTCCGTCGTCGAGGTACTGGTCGCTTCAGCGATCTTGCTGATCGTGACCGTCGGTCTACTGCCGATGTTCGTTCGCTCGATCAACAACAACGTCCAGGGTCAGCGCTTGACGGAACTGGTCCACCGTTCCAATTCGTCGCTCGAGCGCATCATTCAGGACGACTACAACGACCAGCGATTCGACGTCCAGCCCGGTGACACGTTCGGCACCCCGCCCGGGCCCGGCACCGAGACCATCGACCTGTACAGCAGCGAAGACCAGATCTGGTACCCGGAGGCGGATTTTCCCACCGACCAGGTCCCGGAGTTCCGCAGGGCCGTCCGGGTGCGCCATCTGATGATCGTGCAGTCCGATCTGGACCCCGATGCGGTCGTTCTCCAGCCCACGGACGGCGGAGCCGATGTCAAGGAAGTCCAGGTCGCCGTGACCAACGCCGACGACACGGTCTTCGGGCCCTCGCGTCAGCTGACTCTCCGCTTTCTGAAGGCCTTCTGAGCGTGCGAGGAGCGATAGCCATGAACACCCCCTTCGTTTCCCGTGCACCCGGTGGTCGGACGAGCGCTCGCCCCGATGGCAGAGACCGACACTCCCGAGAGTCCGGCTTCACGCTGGTCGAAATGGTCGTCGGGCTAGCCGTCATGACCGAGGTCATTCTGGTGATCCTGCTGCTGTTCGATGTGAACAGCGAGCTCTCTCGGGTGCAGACACAGAATGCCGAGATGCAACAGTCCCAGCGGATCGCCCAATACGAGATCGTGCGACTGATCAGCGTTGCCGGCCGGGGCGGACTCGACTCGGCCCGCTCGATTGCCGTCGAGACGCAGGTTCCAGACGGGACCCACATCGGTGACAGCGACTCCCCTCTGGTGAGCAAGGACACGGACGTCCTGACCGTACGAGGCGCCTTTCGCTCCCCGATCTTCCTGGTCGACTATCAGAACCCCGGCAATCTGCAGTACCAGGCGGACGACTCCACTCTGGGCCCCACCGAGGGGCGGGTGACGATCAACCGGGAGACCATCACGCGCATCGAGCAGCCGCTCGATCGGCTCACACGGATGATCGAGGAGAGCCAGACCGGAGACGCACTCATCATGGTCAGCGCCGTGTCCGACGGGATCTTCGCGGTCACCCGGATCGTCGAGGTCACAGGTAACTCGGAGAGTATCCAGATCAGGTTCTCGTTCGACGGTTCCGACGAGCGCACCGCGAGCTACCTCGCCCTCTCGTGCTGCGGTGGGGGCTTCCCGATTCCGCTCGACCAGCCGATCGCTTTCGTCGGAATCCTCGAAGAGTTCCGCTACTACATTCGCGAAGCGAGAGCCGTCGCAGGCGATGACACCACCGAGATGGTCCCGCGTCTCACTCGGGCTCAGTTCTACCCCAACACCGACACGCCCTGGCTCGACGACCTGAATCTGCAGGTGGACGTGGCAGACAACATCATCGATCTCCAGGTCGCTCTGGCGATCGACGCCAACGGTGACGGGACGATTCAAGAAGACGAGGACGACGATCCGGACGAGTGGCTCTACAACGAACCCGGCGAGTCCCGGATCGATCAGACGATCGCCGGAGAAGAGTTCAACATGTTGACCGGACCGGCCTTCTGGGCACGGATCTCCACGGTTGCACGGTCCCAGGGCCAGGATCCGCAGTACGTTGCGCCGAAGATCGAGGGGAGTATCGAAGACCGCGCCTACGCAGAGACAGAGATCCCCAGTTCCGACACCAATCGTCTCGAGCGTCTCCATCGCCGTCGCTTCCTGCGCTCCACGGTGGACCTGCGCAACCTGTGAGGCCGGAGATGTTCGAACCAGGAGCTCAGAGATGACACCCACCCATCGTCAACCCCATGCCTTGGCCCGTCGCTGTCGACCGGGCCCTCTCGAAGCCGAGCAGGGCAGTGCCTACATCATCACCCTCATGGTCCTCCTGGTCCTCACCCTGATCGGCCTTTCGTTGACCGTCATCACCCAGACCGAGATGATGGTGGGCTCGCAGCAGCGCACCATGCAGCGCGTGTACTACTCCGCCGATAGCGGAATCTCCGTGGCAACGGCACGCTCGATCCGCTATTTGCACTACGAGCCGATCACCGTGGTGGTCGGGGACTCTCGCGAGACCCTGGGCGACGGCCCCTTCAATCGCCAGGTTCTACAGATCGAGGACCGGGTCGAGGTCACACCTCTCCTCCCGGTCCTGGTGGCACCCTGCAACGGCTGCCAGGTGAACAACGGCCAGCGCTATGTGCGAGCCTCCCATCTCGTCAGCTCCTCTGCCACTCGGTCCGGACAGAACGCCGACGACAGCGATCGGATTCCTCTTGCACGCAGGACCGTGTACGCCGAGATCGAGACCCAACCGATCAACATGCCGCCCGATGCCGTCTCGTATATCGAGCGAACCGGGAGCACCTACAAGTTCCCCAGGAATTGACCCGCGGGAGGAGCCTCGAACCGTCGGAAGCGTGCTGATATCGCTATTTTGGGATAAAATCGTCGGTTACGCGGCGGGGCGACGGCTTCTGCCCGGTATCCAACGTCTGGATTCTCGATGATCTCCCTTCCCTATCAACCCCCACGCTCGAGCCGACCGCGGTCGCGAAGCGGCCTCGGCGTGGTCCTGTTGTCGATCCTGCTTCTCGGGACTTCGCCGCGCAGTGAAGCCGGACAGGACCCGAGCCCGGAGGCTCCGGGACGTCTGATCACCACCGGAGGAGTCTCGATCCCGACGCAGGGCTCATGGCGCCTCGACGGGCGCCGGATCATCTACACGGACGCGCAGGGGCAGCTGGCCTCGATCCGCGCATCTCACGTCGACCTCGGGCGCAGTCTGCAGCCCCACCAGGTGCCGGCTCCCGCACCCGAGTCGGCCCCCGAGTCATCCCGGGCGGTGTCCAGAGCTCCGGCCCTCGTCATCGATGACGGCGATGTCGAGCGATGGGACAGCACGGCCACCGTGGATCCCGCTCCGGGGTCCGCCCCTGGAGACGGGGCCGACTCGGCAGGGGACTCGAGTGCGCCTCGGCCCCAGGGCACCGGTGGACTCGAAGTGGTGTCATGGAAGGCCCTCGGCGACCAGATCGATCGGGTCGTGATTCACGGTACCGTTCGCAATCCCTCTCGACGCAGCGTCCGCCAGATCAAGGTTCAGGTCATCCTCCGCGACGAGCGAGGAGAAGAGATCCGCTCTCTCCCGGCAAGACTGGTCAAGGGACGTCTGGCACCGGGGGAGACCTCGAACTTCCAGGCACGCTTTGGCGAATTCATTCCCTATTCGAGCGTTGACTTTCTGATAGAAGGGACCACATGAGGCGATCACGACGGGCGACCACCACCCCTGACTCGCCGATGTGGACGGGATATCAAGGAGAACGAAGTTGAGACCTTTTCCACGATCCCTCCCCCGATGGGGCCAGCGTGGCTTCAGTCTCCTGGAGCTGCTGGTCGTCATGCTGATCCTCGCGATCGCCGCACTGATCGGACTCCCGGCGCTACAGCAGGCGATTCTGCGTAGCAAGGTCAACGGCTTCAGTCGCGAGGCGGCCATTCTCATTCAGCAGGCCCGTCAGGAAGCGATCAAGCACAGCGTGCCGGTGGTGGTCGAGTTCGACCAGACCACCCAGGAGCTGTTCGCCTTCGCCGACGTCGCCCCGGCAGGCACCGACCCGGACCTCACCTACACACCCAACGAGTCCGCGACCTTCCGCACAGCCGACTGGTCGATCGGTCGCTGGCAGCTCCCCGGCGGCAATAGCCCGAGTGCCTCGATCCGCTTCGCGGCACCCAACGGATCGACCGAAGTCCTCGACGGATTCACGACCGTCGACGATCGCCAGGTCCTGGTCCTGAACCCCAACGGCTCCGCCCGAGACATCGGTGGTTTCCGTTTCGGTGATTTTCGCAGCCCGGGAGATCCGGCCACAGGGACCTGTGGCAACTGTTTCGAGATCCGTGTCGAGCCCGCTGCGACGGCGCGGGTGCAGGTCCTCAAGTACGACCACGTGAAAGAGAAGTACTACCCCAAGGGCAGAGGCGCTGACGGTCCCCTGTGGAAATGGTACTGAGCACGTCTGTGGTTCCAGGAGTCAGCCGACAAAGCGAATGGAGTGAGCCAGCCATGCATCGAATCGTGATTCTCACGCTAGTGGTCGCAAGCTTCGCCCTGCTCGGAGCCCCCGTCGCGGCCGACTGGCTGGTGCTCACCGACGGAGGCAAGATCGAGACGGCGGGGCCCTGGAGGATCGAAGGCAAGCGTGTCCTGTTCCACCTCCCCAACGGCACTCTCACCGCGGTGCGGCTCACCGAGGTCGACCTGGACAAGAGCGATCAGGCCACTCTCGAAGCAGCCCAGCCGGTGGAGCCCGATTCCACGACGAGAGCGAAAGCGAGCTCGCCGCAGTCCGCGGCCCTCGTGCTCGACCAGACCAACACTCCCGCCGCGAGAACGCAGGCCGTAGAGACTTCGGAGGAGTTTGCTCCTCCCCCCGCCGATCGCAACGGTCAAGTGAGTGTCGTCACGTGGCAAGAGGTGTCGACCCCTGGCCGCTCGGTACGGATTGCAGGCCAGATCACCAACGGAACCCAATCGTTGGCGGCCAATATCCAGGTGGTCGTTTCGATCTTCGACGAGAACGGCGGGCTGGTCGGCCGACAGCCGGCAGAGCTGGCCAAGCGCTCCCTGCGCATGGGCGGCTCGGCGACGTTCGAGGTCGAGTTCCCGGCGGTATACCTGTTCCAGGATGCCAACTTCGAGGTCAGCTTCGATCCACTCACGATCGCTCCGGTCGAGCCCTCGGACGCAGACGAAGGCGAGGACGCGATCGGCAGCCCCTGAGAGCACGCGAGCGGCACGATCAGCCTCGATAGTGCGGGAAGCCTTCGAGATCGTACTCCTTCACCCGGCGGAGCAACGTCCGATAGCTCACTCCCAGGAGTGAGGCGGCTCGCTTCTTGTCGCCGTCGCTCTCTTCCAGAGCGCGTTCCAGCTCACGCCGGGTGTCGTCGTGGGTCTCGAGCGGCTGGAGCAGGGTCTCCAGCGACGCGCGGTCGAGCGTCTCTCCTGGTCGGAGGATCAAGGCTCGCTCGAGTACGTTGGCCAACTGTCTCACGTTGCCGGGCCACTCCTGCTCACTGAGAAACTCCGCCGCGTCCTCGCTCAGGGCCAACGGATCGAGCCCGTGGCGCCGCGCCGCGAGACGGAGCAGGTGTCGGGCGAGTATCGGTACGTCGCTCGCCCGCTCGCGGAGCGGCGCCAACTCGAGCGGAAAGACGTCGAGTCGATAGAAGAGATCCGAGCGGAATTCACCAGCATCCACCATGGATTTGAGATCCCTGTTCGTCGCCGCGATCAGCCGCACGTCCGCCTCGATCGGCGCTCCACCCCCGACTCTCTGGAATTTGCGATCCTCGAGTACCCGGAGCACCTTGGCCTGCACGGCCAGACCGAGCTCTCCGATCTCGTCGAGCAGAAGGGTTCCGCCCCCTGCCTGCTCGAAATGTCCCGACTGTCGCCCGCTCGCGCCCGTAAACGCGCCTTTCTCATGCCCGAACAGCTCATTCTCGATCAGGGTCTCCGGGATGGCAGCGCAATTGAGTGCCACGAAGGGTCCCTTTGCACGCGGCGAGAACCCGTGGATCGCTCGGGCGAACAGCTCCTTCCCCGTACCGGACTCTCCGGTCAGGAGCACCGTACTGTCGGTCGGGGCCACTCGTTGGAGCAAGCGCAGCGACGCCTTCAGGCGCGGATGGCGCCCGACGATCGGCGGACCGCCGGGGATCTCCAGCGCCGGAATCGCACTACCGTCTTCACCGTCGTCCGGGCGCAGCAGACCACCCAACAGCTCGGTCAGATCATCGATCTCTACCGGCTTTTCGAGAAAGTCAACGGCTCCCAACTTCATCGCCTCGACGGCCGTCGAGACACTTCCATAGGCGGTCATGACCACCACCGGCGTATCGGGCTGTCGTTCTCGCGCCACCTTGAGAACCTCGATGCCGGATCCGTCGGGAAGCTTCAGATCGCTCACCACCGCGTCGAACGGCGAATCGGTCAGAGCTTCGAACGCCCTCGCCGCAGTCCCCACCGCTGTCACCGTATACCCCGCTTGTTCGAGCGCGCGCTCGAACAAGCGGCGCAGCGAGTCGCGGTCCTCGACGATCAGGACAGCCGCGCCGGTCACGGCCGCTCCGACCTGAGCGCGGTCTCGACGGCCTCGACCAGGGCCTCATCGTCTGCAGGGTCGATGGTTCGCAGATCCAGCACCAGGCGCTCCTCGCGAAGGTAACCCACCACCGGCGGCCGCCCCCGTCGCAAGCGCTCGAGGAGCGCAGGATCGCCCGCCAGTGCCAGCGCCAGGCCCTCTACCGGCCGCTCGGGAGCCGAGCCACCGCCCAGGAACGCCTCGGCACGAATCACCTCCGCCCCCATGCGGCCTGCCAGTGCTCGAACCCTCTCCTCGTGGGCCGCAGGCTCCGGCCACAGCCGATCCACGGGTAGGGGCTCGCCGGCCAGGTGCATTCGAAGCACTCCGTCCAGAGCCGCGAGCGTCAATCGGCTGGGCCGCAAGGCTCGATAGAGAGGGCTGCGTCGGCACTCCTCGATCAACTCGCGGCGCCCGAAGAGAAGTCCCGCCTGCGGGCCTCCCAACAGCTTGTCGGCACTCGAGCACACCAGATCGACCCCCATGCCCAGAAGTTCCCCGACGCTCGGATGCTGGCGCAGCTGAGGCGCGGGGTGAGGACGCAGTAGACCGCTGCCTTCATCGACCAGAACGGGCACGCCGACTTCCTTTCCGAGTGCAACCAGCTCGGCCGGGGACGTCTCCTCCACGAAACCGCCGATGCGGTAGTTGCTCGGATAGACCTTGAGCAACAGCGCACTGTCCGGCCCGATGGCGCGCCGATAGTCCTCGAGGCGAGTCCGGTTCGTGGTGCCCACTTCGATCAGCTTCGCCCCCGCTGCAGTCATGATCTCGGGGATCCGAAACGAGCCACCGATCTCCACGAGCTCGCCCCGAGACACCGGTACCGCTCGCCGCTGGGCGATGACGTGCAGCGTCAAGTAGAGGGCAGCCGCATTGTTGTTCACCGCCACCGCCGCCTCGGCACCGGTCAGCGCTCGAAGGAGCGCCTCCGTACGCTGATTGCGCTGCCCTCGCCGACCGGTTTCGCGATCGAACTCCAGATCGCAGTACGCGTCGCTCGATGAGACCAGGGACTCCGCGACGCGGCGCGGCAACGGAGAGCGCCCCAGATTCGTGTGCAAGAAGATCCCCGTCGCGTTGAGAATCCGCTCCAGCGGGGCTCCGAGCTCACCCTCGAGGATGCGGCGCAGCCGTGCGCCGAGTCCGTCCAGTTCGTGCTCCAACCAACCACTCCCGGCGGCGGTTCCCTCGGAGAGCTCGCCCCGCCAACGCTCGATCTCGGCTCGAAGATGGCTCAGGACCCGTTCTCTTCCATATAATTGGGCGATTCGCGCGACATCCGGTCGCGCCAGCAACTGGCCCACCGCTGGCAGGTCTCTCCGCGGGTCGCGCGGCGCCGAGTCCGGGGATGGCGAAGTCGTCAGCATCCTACGGATTCTACCCTTTCTCCTCTCTTCACCCATCATGAAAAGCAACTCGGAAATCGACGCGGTCGATCGCCTCCTGCAGCAGCTCAGGGTGGAGTTCGAGCGCTACTTCAACGGAGCCCTCGATCTCCCACCGATCGAACTGCAGAACTCCGTCGGGGTGAAGATCCGCGATCTCCGAAACAAGACGCGCAGCTCGGTCGACAACTTCCGGCTCAACAGCCTCGAGGCGAAATACAACAGCTACAACGAGATGTTCAACCGCCGCCTGCGCGACGTCGAGGAAGGCCGGGTCAAGATCCGCAACCGTGACACTTCCCATCGCGTGAACGTAGAACAGGGTGTGATGGTGTCGGGGCGCATCGATGACAGCGCTGCGGCAGTGTTCTACCAGGCGCTCTACGGCGACTCCAGCCAGGGCGGGAAGATCGATCTGGACAAGTTTCGTGGCTATCTCAACCAGCAGACCCGACGCATTCGGCAAAAGACCGGGTGCTCCCAGGTTCAGTTTCGACTCCAGCGGGAGGGGGGTCGTTTCAAACTCAAGGCCAAGCCTCTCGGCAAGGCGCCCTGACTCCCTCGCCCTGCTCGTGCCCCCCTGGGCGGCCTCGTCTACGGCCGACCTTCGAGCGGCATTCCGCCCACCACCCCCCCAGCCCACCCCATGAGGGTCCCGATCGTGATGCAACCCGTTGCTCCCCCCGACTGTGCCATTCAGCGCCCCTCTGTGCGCGCGACCCTCTTCTCCCTCCTCCTTGTCCTGCTGGTGCCGGGTCTCCGGGCCTTCGGGGCGCAGAGCCCCCTATCGGATTCGATGCGACTCGACGAGACCATCCGTAGTCAGGTGGAGTTGATCGAGGCCTCGCCCGGCGACTCGGGGTTGCTGGTCGATCTGGGAAATCTCCTGGTGCTCGCGCACCGCGGCGAAGAGGCCGAGGCCGTGTACCGGCGCGTGCTCGCGAGCGATCCGTCCGCAGTCGATGCCGCCTACAACCTCGCTTTGCTCCTCCAGGAGACCGGACGTGCTCAGGAAGCCCTGGAGCTCCATGAGCTGGTGATTCAGTCCGCCCCGGACACCGCGTGGAGCCACTACCAGATCGGCCGGATTCATGAGCGGAAGGGAGAGAAGGCACTGGCCCTCGATGCCTATATCCGCGCCTTCTCGCTCAACCCGGAGCTCGCCTTTCCGGACGTCAATCCGCACGTGCTGGAGAACTCGTTGGCTACGGAGGCACTCCTGCGATCGAACTCGACCGTTCTCGAGTCCCAGAGCGCTCCCAGGAGCTATGTGGAGGGTCATCGCATCGCCCAACTCCTCGCCGCCGTCGACGAGAGCACGGAGGAGAGCGAGGACACTGCCGAAGGCGACTCGCTGAGCGACGAAGATTCGACGGCCGGTGGGGAGGTCTCCACGCTGCCCAGTCCCGGATCCGGACCCGTCAAGACGCGCTACAGTTCGCCAGACAGCTCGCCCGCCGAAGGCGTTTCCGAGTCGTCGATCACGGAACCGGATCTCGATTCACGGGACGCCGGCTCCGAATCCCCACCTCCCGGGGGTACGACTCGACTGGGACCGGAAGATCTGCGGGATCTCGGCCGAGCCAACCGAGCCGATACGCCGGCCGGGTCGAGCGCGGCCGGCACGCCAAGCCCTAGCAGCAGTGCGGGTACGGTGCGCACCGCTCCGCGCCCGAGGCCGACCCCGAGCACTCCGGGCGTGGACACCCGTTCGACCCCTCCGCCGCCCGCGACCGGAAGTCGTTTTCGACCCGGCCGACGGAGTAGCGCCCAGCTCGACCTCGAGCTCCTTCCGAGTGAACCGGGCACCGGCTCGAGCGCGCCACCGAGCAGCCGGCCGGCTCCCTAGCCCGGCCGCCGCCGGAGGGCAGCGGTCCGCCGACGCGAGCCCCAGTGGCTAGAACCACTCGAGTCCTTCGACCAGCGTACTCGGTGCGCCGATCAGGCCTCCTTCGGGCACAAAACGCAGATCACGCCCGACACCCACGATTCCACGCAGGAGCGACTGAACACTCCCACCGAAACGCACCTGGGCGAGTGTCGCCACCGGACGACCCCGCTCGATCACGAAGCCGGATCCAGACAGCTCGAACCGATCGTTCTCAAGGTCGACTCTGGGCCTCTCGGCGTCGATCATGTACACCCCCTTTCCAAGACGCTCGAGCAGAGACGCAACCGCTACGCCGGCGCGGGGAGCCAGATACAGGTGCGTCGCTCCCAACGCGGGCGGCTCGCGCCAGGAGGCCCGGCCACAACAGCCGGAGATCACCGCTCCTGCGTCCTCTTGCCACCAGGGCAAGAGCGGCTGAAGCACGATGCCTGCATCGACCAGGACGACCTCCCGAGTCGGAACCCCTTCGCCGTCGACGGGCGAAGCCAGCAAGCCGCCCTCGAGCCTTCCGTTGTCTACCAGCGTGACCATCGGACTGGCGAATCGACCATCTTCACCCTGCAAGGCGCGGAGATGTCGCCATGCCTGCGCACCCATCAACGCTGGCTGCAGCGCCGCGAGGACTCGGGCCGCGACTTCGGGCGCCAACAGGGCGCCCCGACGAGCCGGCACGACACCCTGATCCCGATCTTCGTGAACAGTCATGAGGTCCGCCAGCCGACGAGCCAGCGTCACGGGGACGAACCCGGCCGCGGAGCGTGCGATGAGGGCCATCGACACGCTTGCAGGACCATCGGATCGTCGCATGGCCGAGAGCCGAATGGTGGCCAAACGGTATCGGCTGTACGCCTCGAGGCCGGTCGTGCTCTCGATCCAAGACTCGCTGGCTCCATCATCGAGTGTCACGTCGAGCAGCCGAGCGCCCTTCATTTCCTCGTCTAGCGCCGACTCGATGCCGGCAACCAGACGCAATGCCTCCCGTTCACCGATCAGCGGGGTCTCGAGCTCCGGCGGCCAGCGCCAGGCCGGAGCCGGGGTCGCACCCGGCAGCCGAAGTCCCCCGATCAGGGGCTCGGGCCAGGGCACTTCGCTGGTCGGCTCACCGGTGGCGCCGAAGAACAGGCTCACCGTGTCGTTCCCGGCCCGTACCGACCACCCCACTTCTTCCGCCATCGAGACGCTACAGCCCCCGAGCGATCGCTCCACGCGACGGGTCCGTCCACGCTTTCGATAGACCTCGACGCGCTCCAACCCCGCCGAGCGCAGCGTGTCCAGCACCTCGCGCGCGCTCACGGCGAGACCACCTGAACCCCTTCGATCCGCAAAGCCGGCGCCGTTGCCCAGACCGGCAGCTTCTGCCCTCCCTTGGCGCACCAGCCGGCTCCACAGGGGACAGGCAGATCGCCCACCGCCTCCACCGAAGCGAGAAGCTCGGCCACGGTTCCCACCAACCGAAACCCACCGACGCGAGACCCGAGATCTCCCGCAGCAAACCTCCTGCCGTGCGACAACTCGATCGAGAAGTGGCCCCGTATCGGGTCGAAGCTCCCGCGGCTCGCGAACTGAGCAAACCAACCCTCGCCCGCCATGAGATCCGCCATAGAGGCTTCACCGGCCAACAGGTCGAGATGGCTCGAGCGAGGCAACGGCGGGTGATGCCGATCGGAACGACGGCCGGCACCGGCCAGGAGTTGCGCCGACGCCCAGCGCCGATCCGCCAGAGGCTGCTCGACCTGGCCGCGGCGCAGCAGCCATCGGCGCGTGACAGGAGTGCCTTCGTCATCGACGCTACGCCGGCAGGAAAGCGGTGCCGAGGTGGGATCATCGAGCACGCTCAGGCTGGGGTTCGCGAGCTGCACACCGATGGCGGCCTCGGGACGGCCCGTGCGGGCGAGCAGATCCGCCTCCAGACCATGTCCGATCACCTCGTGCAGCAGCACTGCCGCGGCGTCCGAGCCCAGGACTACCGTGGCCCGGCCGCTGGGCGGCGACGTCGCTCCCCGAGCCAGGAATCCGGCCACCGCTCGATCCGCCACCCGCTGCACGTTGCCGACCTCCAGATCGGGTAGCAGACTCCCGAAGCGTCCGCGCTCGGTCTCGACCAGACACGCGTAGAAGCTCTCCTGCTGAGGGGCCGGCACGAGCTCCGGAGTGACCACCTGCAGCCAGCGCCGATGACGCTCGAGCGAGAGACGCAGTCGAAAGCCGACCCTCAGGCTCTCGACGTAGTCGCGGACCGCGGGTGCGAATCGCACCAGCTCTCCGGCTTCGTGACCCGGCCAGGGCCCAGCGGCCAGACCACCCGGGATGACCGGCTCGGTCGACAGACCTCGAGCCGTTCGCCGGAGCGCCTGACGCAAGGCCTCGGTCTCGAGGCGATCGCTCGAGGCTCCCCAGCATCGGCCCGTGCGGTCCACCATACGCACGGCGAAGCCCTCTTCGCACAGCGTGCGCGCGCGACGCGACTCGCCTGAAGGCAGCTCGAGGCGCTCTGAGCGCTCGAGAAACAACTCTACGTGTTCCGTCGACGAATCCGCGATCTGACCGAGAGCACGGGCCAGGCCAGAAACGTCGGCCGAGAGGAAGCTCACCAGAGCGATTCTACGCCCCGGCTCCGATTGTCTGATGCATCGATCTCGTGATAAATCTCCCGGGCATCTTCCGCGCACCGTTTCGAGGGTGTCCGTCTCGATCACCCTGTACCCCTTCCCGCCCGAGGAGTTCTGCATGGCCACACCCGAAACCGCGTCTTCAGGCAGTGACGAGCGCCTGAAGGAGCTCCACGATCGACTCGAGCGATCGCGCCAGGGCGGCGGCCTGGAGCGTATCGAGCGCCAGCACGCTGCCGGAAAGATGACCGCTCGGGAACGAATCGAGTCCCTCTTCGACCCGGGATCGACCGTCGAAGTGGACGCCTTGGTGACCCATCGTTGCACCGACTTCGGAATGGCCGAGCAGAAGGTTCCGGGCGACGGAGTGGTTTGTGCCTACGGCAGCATCGACGGACGCCTGGTCTACGCCTTTGCCCAGGATTTCACCGTCTTCGGCGGCTCACTCTCCGAGACCAACGCCCGGAAGATCTGCAAGATCATGGACCTCGCGGTCGAGAACGGGGCGCCGGTGGTCGGACTCAACGACTCGGGCGGCGCTCGAATCCAGGAGGGTGTCGCCTCTCTCGGCGGCTACGCCGACATCTTCCTGCGCAACACGCTGGCCAGCGGAGTGGTCCCCCAGATCAGTGCCATCATGGGTCCCTGCGCTGGCGGCGCAGTCTACTCACCCGCGATCACCGACTTCGTGCTGATGGTGGAGGACACCAGCTACATGTTCGTCACGGGTCCCGACGTGATCAAGACCGTGACTCACGAAGAGGTCACGATGGAGGATCTGGGCGGAGCCCATACCCATGCCAGCAAGAGCGGAGTCAGTCACTTCACGGTCCCCAGCGATGCGGCCTGCCTGCTACGAATCCGGGAGCTTCTCTCCTACCTTCCGAGCAACAATCTCGACGACGCCCCCCACGGACCACTCGACGACGACCCCGAGCGCGAGTCCCCCGAGCTCGACACCCTGGTTCCCAAGGATCCGAACAAGCCCTACGACATCAAGGGCGTGATCCGCCTGGTGGTCGACCACGGAACCCTGCTGGAAGTCCAAGCGGACTACGCTCGCAATCTCGTGGTCGGCTTCGCCCGTATCGGGGGTCAGAGCGTCGGTATCGTTGCCAATCAGCCAGCGTTTCTTGCCGGGGTGCTCGACATCGATGCGTCTCTCAAGGGCGCCCGCTTCGTGCGATTCTGCGATGCCTTCAACATTCCCCTCGTGGTCTTCGAAGACGTTCCCGGGTTCCTCCCGGGCACTCAGCAGGAGTTCGGCGGCATCATCAAGCACGGCGCCAAGCTCCTCTATGCGTTCGCTGAAGCGACGGTTCCGAAGATCACCTGCATCACACGCAAGGCCTACGGCGGAGCCTACTGCGTGATGGCGAGCAAGCACCTGCGCACCGACGTCAACCTCGCCTATCCTTCGGCTGAGATCGCCGTCATGGGCCCGAGTGGCGCAGTCAACATTCTCTATCGTCGCGAGCTCTCCGCAGCTGGAGACGACACGGAAGAACTTCGTCTGAAGAAGGTCGAGGAGTACCGGGCCAAGTTCTCCAATCCGTATGTCGCGGCCGAGCGCGGCTTCGTCGACGCCGTGATCGAGCCCCACCGCACTCGACCCGAAATCGTTCGAGCCCTGCGCCAGCTGGGCAGTAAGCGCGCCACGATGCCGGCAAAGAAGCACGGCAACATCCCCCTTTGACGTCTGAACCCCGGAGACCAAAGCCGTGCCTTCCGACTCCCCTCTCGTCGGTATCGTCATGGGAAGTGATTCCGACTGGCCGGTCATGCGCGATGCGCAGAAGATCCTCGATCAGTTCGGAGTCTTCGCCGAAGCCAGAGTCCTTTCCGCTCACCGCACCCCGGCCCAGACCACGCAGTGGGCCGAATCTGCAGCTGCGCGCGGTCTCAACGTCCTCATCGCCGGTGCCGGAGGCGCAGCGCACCTTCCCGGTGTGGTCGCCGCCTGCACCCCGCTTCCGGTGATTGGCGTCCCCATTGCCAACGGTCCTCTCAAGGGGGTCGATGCCCTGCTGGCCATTGTCCAGATGCCGAAGGGAATCCCGGTCGCGACGGTGGGCATCGGGCGGGCCGACAACGCGGCGCTGCTCGCCATGAGGATCCTGGCCCTCGGTAACGAAGACGTCGCTCGCGGTCTGGAGGACTTTCGCCGCGGCATGGCCGAGCGCGTCCTGGCCGCCGACCAGCGCATCCGAGACGAGTCCGCCTCATGAACTGACCGTTCTCGAGCACTCCCACGCAAGGAACAACCACTGTGAGATTCGCCCTCGGCGCCGATCATGCCGGCGTGACCCTCAAGAGCCTCCTGTCCAGCTGGCTGACCGAGCACGGCCATGAGGTGATCGATCTCGGGACCACCGAGACCTCGAGCGTCGATTACCCCGACTTCGCACACCAGGTCGCCGAGCGCGTCTCCAACGGCCAGGCCGAGCGCGGCCTGCTGGTCTGTGGCACCGGGGTCGGGATGGCGATGTCCGCCAACCGACATCGCAACGTCCGCGCCGTGAACTGCACGGATCTCTACACGGTCCGAATGGCCCGCGCGCACAATGACGCCAACGTGCTCTGCCTGGGTGCTCGGGTGGTGGGATCCGGCCTGGCCGAAGCGCTGCTCCAGGCCTTTCTCGAAGGTCCCTTCGAGGGAGGCCGGCACGCAGACCGCATAGCGAAGATCGAAGACGATCCGGAATCGTGACCGTCTAGCCCGTGTCGACCTGGGAAGCGCGCGGTGGCACACCCCAGCGATCGTGCAGCCACTGCCGCACGTCGCCGACCAGATACAGGGAGCCTGCCACCAGCAGCCGATTCGTGCGTCCTCCCGGACCTCCGGACAGGGCGAGATCGAGTGCGGCATCGAGATCCGGCTCGACTCGCAGTTGCGCAGAGACGCCCTGCTCTTGCAGCATGGCTGCCAGACTCGCGGGCTCGTGGGGAGTCCCACTGCGCGGCATCGTCAGGATCACCCGTCGGGCTCGCTCGGCCAGCGGCGGAAGAATCCGGCCCACGTCTTTCGTCGCCAGGCATCCGAAGAGCAGATCGACGTCGCTCTCGAGTCCATCGAGCAGGGCTGCGAGAGCGTTCGCCCCTGCTTCGTTGTGCGCGCCGTCGAGGAGCACCGTGGGCCCGTCAGGGAGCTGCACCTCTTCGAGCCGGCCCGGCCACCGACAGCGTTGTGCTCCACGCTCGATCGCCTGCCCATCGAGGGCCGGGAAGCCGCCGCGACCGAGGACCTCTGCGGTGAGCACCGCAAGGGCCAGGTTGGGGAGCTGGTGGCGGCCGAGCAGATGCAGCTCGATGGAGTATCTCCGACTCGATGTCGTCACTTCGACCGGAGCCGGAAACTCCCCGACGCCGGCAAGTGGCAAGACCTCGGCCCGCTCAGACGCGTCGATCAACTCGCTCGAGAGCACCTCGGCACGAGCCCTGAGCGTGGCGCCCACCTGCGACGGTCGACACCACGCAACGACCGGAACTCCGGGGCGAAAGATGCCGGCCTTCTCTGTCGCGATGCGCTCGAGCGTATCGCCCAGTTGAAGCTGGTGATCGAGCGAAACCGGAGTGACCACGGCCACCAGAGGAGTCCCGACGTTGGTCGCGTCGAGCCGCCCTCCGAGCCCGACCTCGACCACCGCCAGGTCACATCGGCTGCGAGAGAAGTGAAGCCGCGCCGCCGCCGTCATCGCCTCGAAGTAGCTCGGCCGGACTCCGAAGATTTCGTGGTTTCGCTCGACGACCTCCTCGAGCAGGGGCGCCAGATCGTCGCTCTCGATGGCGCGACCATCGATTCGAATCCGCTCCTCCGGTCGCTCCAGATGAGGCGACGTGTACAACCCCGTTCGATACCCCGCGCAGTGGCCCATGGCCGCCAGCAGAGCACAGGTCGAGCCCTTGCCGTTGGTTCCCGCCACCACCACGGAGGGTACGTCGTCCTGCGGGTCTCCAAGCACATCGAGCAGCCGGGTGATCGCCTCCAGTCCGAGCTTGCCCCCGAACTGATCGAGATCATCCAGGATCTGGTCGACGAGGGAGCTCGAAGTCGTCATCCCGACAGGTGTTCGATGCAGCGAGCCAGCGTTTCCTTCAATTGGGTGCGGTGCACCACCATGTCCAGAAAGCCCCGCTCGAGGAGGAACTCGCTCTTCTGGAAACCGTCAGGGAGGGTCTCGTGAATCGTCTGCTCGATGACCCGGGCCCCCGCGAACCCGATGGTCGCGCCCGGCTCAGCCACGTTCAGATCGCCCAACATGGCAAAGGACGCGGACACCCCACCGGTGGTCGGATCGGTCAAGACGGAGAGATAGGGCACACCGGCCTCACGCAACCGCGCCAGAGCCGCCGAGACCTTTGCCATCTGCATGAGCGACAGCGCTCCTTCCTGCATCCGTGCGCCACCGGAGGCGGCGACTACGATCAGGGGTACTCCCAGTGCGAGGGCGCGCTCCACCGCACGCACGAGCCTTTCGCCGACGACTGAGCCCATCGACCCGCCCATGAATCGGAAGTCCATCACCGCCAGGATCACCTCGTGCCCTTCGAGCTTGCCCTGGACCACCACCAACGCCTCGGAGCGACGCAGCTTCTTCTGATAGCGCTTCAGGCGCTCGGTGTAGGGCACCGTGTCCACGAAACCGAGAGGATCCGCTGGCTCGATCTCCTCGAACAGGAGCTCTCCCGGAGCATCGAGCAGGAGCTCCAGCCGGCTCTCGACGTCAATACGGAAGTGATGTCCGCACTTGGGGCAAATCCGCTGATTGCGCGCCAGCTCCTTGGAGTACACGATCTCACGACACCCGTCGCAGCGCACCCACAGGCCTTCGGGGACCGTGCTTCGGGGCTCCCGGTCGCGCACCGGTTTGGGTTTTCGGGTCTTCTTGAACCAGGCCATCGGAGAGGGAGATGTCGTGGAGTCGATCGCTCGGCACCGGGCAAGAAGACCGTGCCTCCGGAGCGGAGGTCTCGTGGGCAGCACAATAGCAGCCCCGGTGCGCCGGGCGGCACGAAAGAGCTTCGAAATCGACGATCCCGGGCCCGGTTCCCGCTGTCCCGGTCTGAAGCCCACCGACGAGGACCACCCGAGGTGCGCAGGCGCGTCTTCGTCTGCCATCGGGGGTAGAATCGACTCTCTCGTCCGGACCGACGCTTCTGGATTTCGCGCATTCCAGTCTTGCGCGCAGCCACCCGCGCCTCGGCCGCTCGGACCACTACTTCACGAGTTTCAGGAGCTTCAGGAGCTTCAGCATGGCGGGTCACAGCAAGTGGGCCAATACCAAGCACCGCAAGGCACGAGTCGATGCCAAGCGAGGCAAGATCTTCACCAAGATCCTCAAGGAGGTGACCATTGCCGCTCGCCTCGGGGGCGGCGATCCGGCCGGCAACCCACGTCTGCGTCAAGCCCTTCAGGAAGCCAGGAGCAACAACATTCCCAACGACACGGTCGATCGTGCCATCAAGAAGGGCACGGGCGAACTCGAAGGGGTCAACTACGAGGAGGTCTCCTACGAGGGCTATGGCCCCGGTGGCGTGGCCGTCCTGATCGAGGCGATGACCGACAATCGGAATCGGACCGTCGGAGAGATTCGCAACCTGTTCAGCAAGCTGGGTGGCAACATGGGCGAGAACGGATGTGTCGCTTGGATGTTCGATCGCCGGGGGTTCTTCCTCATCTCGACCGAAAGCCTCGAGGAAGAGGAATTCATGGAGTTGGCAGTCGAACTGGGAGCAGAGGATTTCTCCATCGACGAAGACGGCTATCAGCTCTTCACGTCGGCAGAGGACTACCTCTCCGTGGTCGAGGCACTGGAGGGTCGCGAGGACATCGAGGTGCAGATCAAGCAGTTCGCCATGATTCCGCAGAACCAGGTCCAGCTCGACGAGTCCGACGCCGGGAAGATGGTTCGCCTCATCGACGCGCTCGAGGATCACGACGATATCCAGCAGGTCTGGTCGAACTTCGAGATCGATGACGAGGTTCTCGAGCGGATCTCGGCCTAACGATCCCGGTCCCACGAGGGGGTCGGAGGGTCCGACAGGCGCCTTGCGACAACGCGCCGCGGGTACCCTGCTAGCGCAGATCCCGGTCTGCTCGGGTGCTGCGCCCGCGCAGACGTGATAGACAGGCGACGAGATTCGGCGCGAGCCCCGCCGAGAGCTCGGCAAACGGGCATTCGACCGACCTGCGTCATGGCTTCGCAACGCAACCACTCCGCCTCCGCGAAGAGGGCCGTCCGTATCCTCGGTCTCGATCCCGGCAGCCGCTTCACGGGATTCGGTCTGGTGGAGCGCCAGGGGTCGCACATCCGCGCACTCGAAGCCGGTCGGATTCGCCTCGAGGCCGATTCCGAGCTCGCAACGCGCCTGGCGTCGTTGTGCGCACAGCTCGACGATCTGCTCGTACGAATGAGGCCGGACGCCGTCGCTCTCGAGAGCCTGTTTCACGGAATCAACTCACGCTCGCTCATCGTGCTGGCCCAGACGCGGGGGGCGCTCCTCGCCCAGCTCGCCGGACGCCGACTTCCCATCGTGGAGTACTCCCCCGCGGAGATCAAGCAAGCGATCACAGGCAACGGAAGAGCCGACAAGCAGCAAGTCGCGCGCATGGTCTCCCTGCTGCTGGCCCTGGGCGAGCACAACCTCGCCGAAGACGCGACGGACGCTCTGGCGGCAGCCATCTGTTGCTCGCAGAGACTGAGAACCGACCGTCTCACCGTGCACATCGAGAGCCCGTAAGTCTGTGATTCCGAGGGACTTCAACGGGGCTGCGCGTTTCTTGACCGGTATCGGTGCCTCTGCTACCATGCGTGCCTCATTTACAGGGTGATTTCACGCTCTTGCGAGAGCAAGTTTCACCGGCAGAGGACGCGGTGGCCGTGGTTCGACTCCGCCCCGAGTGGGCAGGTTCGGGCTCGGCCTTTTTCGGGAACTCAGTTCGCGTCTTCCGGGTCTATAAACAAAGGTCAGAGGAGGTAGAAGGTGGAGAATCTAGGCGGAACTCTCACGGAGTACTTCAGGCAAGGAGGGCTGGTCATGTACTTCCTGGCCGCCTTCTCGATCATCGCTCTGGCATTCGCTATCGAACGCTTCATCGCCCTCCGACGGGCCAAGATCAACGTGAACGAATTCCTGGCCAAGATCCGAAAGGCATTGATCGTGAATCGGTCACTGCGCGAGGCCGTCAAGGTCTGCGAGCAGTACCGTGGACCCGTCGCCTCGATCATGAAGGCCGGCCTCCTCAAGTACGGTCAGCCCAAGGAAGACGTCGAAAAAACGATCGAGAATGCGGCACTCTTCGAGATGGGCCGACTGGAACGCGGCCTCGTGGTCCTCGCGACCACCGCCAACGTGGCGCCGCTCCTGGGCTTCCTGGGAACAGTGACCGGAATGATCAAGTCGTTCGACGCCCTCGCTGCCGCGGGCCTCTCCAACCCCGCGCTGGTCGCGATCGGTATCAAAGAGGCGCTGACCACGACTGCCGCCGGTCTGTTCATCGCGATTCCGACACAGATCGTCTACAACTACTTCATGAGCCGCATCAACCGGTTCGTCCGAGACATCGAGACCTCGGCGAACATGCTGCTCGAGACCTTCGGCGAGATGGAGCGCAGCGGAATCGAGCCCGAGGGCGCAGGCGCTCCAGCTCCTACCCCTGCCGCGAAGCCCACGAAGTGACGGTACATGACGAACGAGGCACGGCTTACCAGAACCAGCCTGCCTCGTCCGTCTCGGGGACCAAGACATGAAACTAGTCGCACAAAGAAAGCACGAGCCGCAGATTCCGACCGCTTCGATGGCGGATATCGCCTTCCTGCTCATCGTCTTCTTCATGCTGACGATCACGTTCGAGGTCGACAAGACACAGGTCGAGTTGCCCAAGACGGCGATTCGTCTCGAGATTCCGAAGAAGGCCGCCTACGTCTCGATCGACAAAGCCGGTCAGATCAAGGTGAGCAACGGCGAGGAGATGAGCGTGTCGATTCCCGGGCCAGCCGAGGTTCAGTCCTTCGCCCAGAATGTGGTGGCGGGCGATCCGGGCAAGGAGTTCGTGCTCAAGGCCGACTCGAACGTCGCCTACCGGGACGTGGACGAAGTCATCGACGCTCTGAAGCGGGCAAAGGTCCGCATCATCTACCTGCTGTCGAATCAGCTAACCATCGAAGAGGCGGGAGGCTAGATCGATGAAGATGAATCGCCCCAAGGTCAGTGACGAGATTCCGACTTCGTCGATGGCCGACATCGCATTCCTGCTCGTCATCTACTTCATGGTGACGACCAGTTTCGCGGCGACTCGTGGTCTGGATTTCGCTCTGCCGGAGGAGGACGACACACCTCCGGTGATCGAGAAGGAGGATTCGGTCCTGATCGAGATCCTCCCCTCCGGAGACCTTTCGGTGGACCAGAATCCGATGCGCCTGGAAGAGGTGCTGAACTACCTCAAGCCGAAGCTCGACGTGAATCCCAAGAAGCCCGTCATCATTCGGCCCGACCCGTCTTCGCCCTATCACTTCATGGTCGAAGTGCTGGACGAACTGCGCCAGGCCCAGGATAAGGGCTTCAAGGAAGAGATCCGGATCTCGATTCCGACGCAGCGCGAAATCGAGAGTTTCTGGTTCTGAGAACCATGGGCCTTCAGAAACCGTCGAGCGGGGAGTAAAAGATGGCAGAGACCAAGCCGACACCGAAGGGAACGCAGTCGCAGGCAGAGCCCGAAATGACCGCGGCGCAGATGTTGTTGCTCGAGAATACCGAGGACAACAAGATCCTGGGATGGGCTTTCGTTCCGGCAGTGATCCTCCACCTGATCCTGCTGGTGATCAATATCCCGAGCTTCTACTCCGAGCCCACGGCTGCGGCCGAGAAGCCAAAGGTGTACGTGGTTCAGCAGGTGCGCTTCAAACCGCCCCCGCCGAAGCAGGAGCAGCAGATCCCGAAGCAGAAGTCGAAGAAGGTACCGATTCCCGATCCGACTCCCGACGAGCCTGAGCCGATCCGGATCGACGAGCCGGAGGAAATCGACATCCCGATCGTCGATGACCTCGTCATCGGCATTCCGGAAGCTCCCCCGGAGCCGGAGCCCACCGGGCCGATCTACGTGACGGGCGACGTGCAGAAACCGGAAAAGGTCTCTTCGCCACCTCCCCAGTACACCGAGATCGCCCGCAAGGCCCGCATTCAAGGGGTCGTGATTCTGCAAGCGATCATCAACGAGCAGGGCGACGTTGACAACGTCACCGTGCTCAAAGGTCTGCCGATGGGCCTGACCGAAGAGGCAGAGAAGGCAGTTCGGCAGTGGAAGTTCAAACCGGCCATGCTCGGTGGCAAGCCGGTCGCCGTCTATTTCAACCTGACGGTGAACTTCCAGCTGCAGTAGCACCTGGGTTCGGGAGACCTGGGTTCAAGCGAGAGGTCATGGCCTTCCAGGGATCACTCGCCGAACTCCCACTCCCCGACATCATCCAACTGGTTTCGGTGTCGGGGAAGACTGGCCGGTTCGACCTCTCTCACGAGAGCGAGACCGGCCACATCTATTTGCGCGACGGACAGATCGTGCATGCAGCAACTCGCTCGCTCCGGGGGGAGGAGGCGGTGTACGAGCTGGCCATCTGGTCTGCCGGCGACTTCGTCTTCGTTCCCGAGGGAGTCCCCAGCCAGACCACGATCGACAAGTCGAACACCAACCTGCTGATGGAGGCGGCGCGACGGATCGACGAGTGGCAGGTGTTGTCCAAACGGATCGCCTCGACCCGCCTGGTTCCGGTGTTCACCGAGGAGTCGATCAACACCTCGGTGTCGTTCACTCCCCAGGAGTGGGCACTGATCTGCCGCATCGACGAGCAACGCACCATTGAAGAGATCGCGATCACGCTCGGCCTGAGCCCGTTCGAGGCCTGCAAGCAGCTCTACGGGTTGATCACGGCCGGCCTCGTTGGCCTACGCCCGGGCCTCAGCCAGCGCTTCGGCGAGGCCCTGCGCGCACTCGAGATCACCCGAGCCGGAGCCCTGGCGGGAGAGATTCACCAGCTCGCGCTGGAGTCTCTGCGCTTCGGGCCCGAAGGCAGCGGGCCCACGGCGCCCCCGAGCGAGACACTGGGGCGCCTCGACAAGGCTCTGACCGTCACGAGATCCCAGCTCGCCTCGGGTCGAAGCGCGGACGTGCTCCTCGATCTGGTCCGCGCGGGTGAGCGTGCTCTGAGCGCGACTCGGGGCCCCGAGAGCGCGAACAACTTTCTCGACCAGATCGGAGCACTCTTTTGACCGGTCGAAAGTCAGTATGAAGCCAATTGATGCGATAGACTTACCTGCTCTCGGGCGAGAAACTGGAAACGACGCGTCTGTGACCGAATCCTCGGTCTTCAGGCATGACCCTCGGTAGTCACTGCAACCTCCGGAGGGAGAAAGGAGACCCCCATGCGCAAGCTCACCACGACCCTCTCGTTGGTAGCACTGCTGATCGCCGGCGCCGCTCAGGCGGACTGGGACGCCGGAGTCGCTGCCTTCAAGGCCGGCAACTACGCGGAAGCCGTCACTCAGTTCAAGACAGTCGTCGAGGCCCAACCCGAGTTCGCAGGCGGGCACCTGATGCTCGGCAACGCCTACCTCAAGGCGAAACAACCCAAGCAGGCGGTGCCACAGCTGCAGAAGGCCCTCGAGCTCAATCAGGGCGATGCCCAGACGACCGTTCTGCTCGGCCAGGCTTTGCTGCAGTCGGGCAACTACTCCGACTGCTACAGCGTCCTCGGCAAGGCCAACGTCGCGGGCATGCCCAAGGCGCTGCAGACAGCCGCCTACCAGATCAAGGGTGCGTGCGCCAACAAGAGCGGCGGCGACGCCTCTGAGGAGCTGAAGAAGGTCGCTCAGATGAAGCCCGACGACGCGGCAGCGCAGTACGCCTACGGAGCCTCCTCGCTCCAGAACGAAGATATGGCAGCGGCAATTCCAGCACTCGCCAAGGCGGTGGCGCTCGACGGCAGCAACCCGCAATACCTCGATACCTATGTCAATGCCCTGAAGCGGCAGGCCCGATCGACCCGCGGTGCCGGAAAGGTCGATGCCTACAAGAAGGCTCTCCAGCCGGCACAGAAGCTGGCTTCGGTGCAGGCCAACTTCGACAACGTTCTTCAGCTCGGCGAAGTTCAGATGGGCGCCAAGATGTACGATCAGGCGATCAGCAACTTCAACAAGGCTGCGGGGATGAAGGCGAGCGACTTCTTGCCGTTGTTCTACGTCGGTCAAAGCTACGCCGCCTCCGGTCGGTTTGTCGAGGCCGAAGCGCCCCTCCAGAAGGCTCTCGGACTCGCCAGCGCCCCGGACGCCAAGAAGCAGGTCCAGAACCAGCTGGGGTACGTGTTCGCAAAGCAGAACAAGTACGACGAAGCGATCGCGGCCTATAACGCCGCCGGCAACTCCAACGAATCGGGACGAGTCGCCGAGAACAAGAGGATCGCCGCGGAGAATGCCGAGGCCGACCGCCACAATGCCGAGATCGAGCAGCTCAAGGCGGAGCAGGAGCGTCTCCGTCGCGAAGCCGAGGCTCTTCCCGGCGCAGGAGATCCGCCGCGCTGATCCCGAGCTCGAGCCGGCAGTCCGACGGGAGGCCTTCCCTTGGCGGGAAGGCCTCTTTGTCTTCCAGGCCTCCCGATCTTCGCGGGGCCTCTCGCTCTACTCGATCGGGTCGACACTCAACTGCTCGCGCCGCAAAGAGAGAACTGCCCCCAGAAGACCCGCGGCTCCTCCGATCGAGACCAGGAGGAGCTGCTGCTGCCACGGAAGCGAGTCGGTCGTCAGCGTCGAGAGCCAGATCCCTCCGTCGGTCCGCTCTCGCAGCGCCCAGAGGGTCAGGTGTAGGGTCGATAGGGCCGCGAGGCCCCCGAGAAGGCCCTGCAGCAGTCCCTCTGCCCAGAAGGGACCGCGAATGTAGAACTCGGTCGCCCCGACCAGGCGCATCACGGCGATCTCCTCCAGGTACATGTAGGCGATCAACCGGACGACGCTGGCCGTCGTGAAGACGGCAGCCGCGAGAAGCGCTGCCCCCAGGGTCAGCCCCACTCCTCGAGCCAGCGCGACCATCGTCGTCAACTGGGAGAGCCATTCGCGGTCGTCGTCGACCAGATCGACTCCGGGGTGCGTTCGGAGAGCCTCCAGCCAGCGATCGAAGGCTTCCTGTTCGCCGACCTTGCCCAGGGTCGCCTCGATCGATGCGGGCAGCGGTGCCTCGGCGCCGTCTGCGAGCAGATCCGCCAGATCTGGGAACTGGGACTCGAACCGCTGCCTCGCTTCGACGATGCCGACGTGACGGGCGGAGCGGATCCATGGCGCCGCTTCGATCTCTCGAAGCAGCTGATCCACGGTGTCTTGCCCGGTCGACGGCAGCAGGTATACGACCACTTTTGCCTGGTCGCTGAATCGCGAGATCGAGCTCGACACATTCCCGGTCACGAGCACGAAGAATCCGCACAGAAAGAGGCTCAGGGCGATCGTGGCCACGGCCACCAGGCTGATCTTCCAGCTCCGGGCGAGACTGAGACCCGCTTCGCGGAGGAAGTAGAGGATCGCCTGCCAGAAGCTCACGGAGTCCTGGCCTCCGCGGCAGAGAGCCCTGTCCCGTCGGGGCTCATCACAGAGGAATCAGCCTCGGCTTCGTCCTCCCACAGTAGCAACTCATCGATATCGGGACGCTCGTCCCCCTCCAACTCCTGATCGGACAGTAGACGTCCGGACTCGAGGGTCAAGACACGGCCCCCGAGGCGCCGGATCGTGGCGTGGTCGTGAGTCGCGAGCAGAATTGTCGTTCCACGTCGCTGAATCGCGAGAAGAAGGCGCAGGATCTCGGTCGAGAGCTCCGGATCCAGGTTGCCGGTAGGCTCGTCCGCAATCAGGATCTCGGGCTCGTTGATCAATGCCCGCGCCATGGCGACTCTCTGCTGCTCGCCTCCGGACAACTCGAGGGGAAACGCGTTCATCCGATGGGCCAGCCCCACTCGTCGTAGCGCCTGGAACGCCAGTGCCTTCTGTCGACGCTGCGACAACCCGAGCAGACGGGGGAGGTAGGTCACGTTCTCGAAGACGGTCTTTCGAGAAATCAAGCGGAAGTCCTGAAACACCACACCGATCGTGCGGCGCAGATAGGGAATCTTGCCGGCCGGGAGATTGGCCACATTCCGTCCATTGACGAGAATCTGGCCGTCGCTCGGAACCTCCTCGCGGTAGATCAGCTTGAGCAGAGTCGTCTTCCCGGCGCCGCTCGCCCCGGTGAGGAAGACGAACTCCCCCTTCGGGATCTGGAACGACACATCCGAGAGTGCCATCTGCCCACCCGCATAGCGCTTGGAGACGTGAAAGAAGTGAATCACGGGCGGTCACCCTCTCGTGCTGGCTTCCGGTTGGCTGGGGTCACAGCGAGCTCCGTGCTCACGCTCTCGCGTCAGGGGCCTGCCGCTCGGCAGCCAGCGCTGTCAGCAGCAGCTCTCGCACGCGATCCGGCTTGGCTCGTCGAGCGGAACGCTGCATCACCTGGCCAACCAGAAAACCCACGACCTGGGATCGTCCGTCGTGAAACTGAGCGACGGGCCCTGGATTCTCCTCGAGGACCTCGGCAACCCACCGAACCAGCATGGTTTCGTCTCGGACTTGCCCCAGGCCGAGTCGGTCCATCGCCGCGCGGGCCGTTTCGTCGCCGCCCCAGATCGCACCCAGCACCTCCTTCGCCGCACTGTTCGACAGCTCTGCGTCCGCGACCAGTCCGATCAACTCGGCCAGCCGCTCGGGAGCAAGGCGAGCCTCTGGAGCCTCGATTCGTTCTTCCTTGAGCAGACGGAGGATCTCGGTCGTCACCCAGTTCGCCACCATCTTGGGACGATTCTCGCGCGCCGCCAGGACCTCTTCGAAGTAGTCCGCCAGGCGGCGACTCGAAGCCAGAAGGCGAGCATCTTCCGGCGTCAGTTGGAGTGCCTCGACGAAGCGCTGTCTGCGAGCCCACGGCAGTTCGGGTAGCGCCGCGCGCTGGGCTTCGAGGCGCTCCGGGGTCAGGATCAGTGGCGGAAGGTCGGGCTCGGGAAAATACCGATAGTCGTGCGCCTCCTCCTTGCTTCGCATCGAACGGGTCTTGCCGGTGGCCGCATCGAAGGACCGCGTTTCCTGGACTACCCGCTCGCCCGACTCGAGCAGGTGTATCTGTCGATCGATCTCGAACTCGATCGCACGACCGACATTGCGAAAGGAGTTCAGGTTCTTGACCTCCGCCTTGGTACCGAGCTCCGCACCCGGAGGTCTCACCGAAACATTGGCGTCGCAGCGCAGCGAACCCTCTTCCATGTTGCCATCACTGGTCTCCGTATAGAGCAGCACTTGATGGAGCGTCTGGAGATAGTCCTGTGCCTGCGCTGCATTCTCGATATCCGGAGTCGTGACGATTTCCACCAGCGGGACGCCGCATCGATTGAAGTCGGCCAGGCTTTCTCCCGGCAGCGGCGCCCCCCCCGGCAGCTCATGCATCAGCTTTCCCGCGTCCTCCTCGAGATGGAGGCGCTCGATCAGCACTTCTCCCACAGACTCCGAGAGTGGCAGACGTCCGTGTTCGGCCAGGGGCTGATCGTACTGGCTGATCTGGTAGCCTTTGGGGAGGTCCGGATAGAAGTAGTTCTTTCGCGCAAACACAGATCTCGAGTGCACGGTGCAACCGAGTGCCAGGGCGAGACGGACCGCCAGGTCGACCGCCTCTCGATTCACCACCGGGAGGGTCCCGGGATATCCGAGGCAGACGCCGCAGACGAGAGAGTTGGCTTCTGCGCCGAAGCGGTTCTCACAGCGGCAGAAGATCTTGGTTCGGGTCTTCAGCTGGACATGGACTTCCAAGCCGATCGCCGGTTCGTATTCCATCGCCCGGCCGAGTGTACCGCAGCAACCCCCGAGATGATCCACCAACAGACTTCCTTTGCCGAGGTCCTTTTCCTGTCGGACTCGGCAGCTCGGGGGGTCGATGCCGAGCACGCCTGGGCTGCCCGACCGGCCACCTCTGTCAACAATCGTCAGATCCACTCGAGCCGGGTGGTCGATGCGACGCCGGGGGTGACCCGGGAAGCCGACGGATTGGTCACTCGGGCGAAGGATCTCTGCCTCGAGGTAGTGACGGCCGACTGCGTGCCGGTCCTGATCGCGACGCCACGGTCGATCGCTGCGGTCCACGCCGGCTGGCGCGGACTTGCCGGTGGGATCCTCGCCCAGGCGATTGCACGCCTCGACTCTGCGCCCGAGTCGATGTCCGCATGGATCGGACCGGCCATCGGCCCGTGCTGCTATGAGGTGGGCGAACCGGTAGCCCAGGCCGTCGCGCAGCTCTCCGGGGCCGAATGCGTGCTTCCCCCGCCGGGAGCGGCGCGAGGACGTCCCCACCTCGATCTTCAGCTGGCCGCACGTAGGCAACTGGAGAGGGAGGGCCTCCGTGACGTGCGCCTGCTGCGTCACTGCACCTATTGCGGCCCACTCCAGGGCTGGAGCAGCTATCGACGGGACGGTCGGGGAGCGGGGCGGAACCGGGCCCTCATCTGGCGACGCTGAGAAGACCGTCCAGGGAGCTCTGGCGGTCTCGCGGTGAAGATCACGATTCGCCGAAGCCTACCTGCGTCCGCTGTCGGGCAGCTTTCGACCGGGGCGCTCTGCCGAAGGCCCGCAGCTGACCGCAGGCGGCTCCCACATCGTCTCCACGCGGCCGCCGAACGCTACACGCCAGGCCACGCTCGAGCACGGCTTCCTGGAACGCGTCGATCCGCTCCGGCGGAGGCGGCCTCAGGTCACCGAGCACGGGATCCGGGTTCATCGGGATCAGATTGACCTTCGAGCGAACTCCGTCGAGACGCCGGGCCAGAGCCACCGCCTCCTTCGGATCGTCGTTGAACCCCTCGATCAGGGTGTACTCGAAAGTGATCCTGCGTCCTCTTTCGAGAGGATAGCGACGCAGCGCCGCCATCAGGGTGTCCAGCGGATACTTTCGGTTGATCGGCATGATCCGCGACCGGCGCTCGTCATCGGCGGCATGAAGCGAAATGGCCAGATTCGGTCGTCGTTCCCAGCGGGCCATCTCTTCGATTCCGGGCACCACACCGGCAGTCGAAACCGTGATCCGGCGAAGGGAGACGGTCTCGTTGAGCAGATCGAGTGACTGCTTGACGGCCCCCAGGTTGAGCAGCGGCTCCCCCATTCCCATGAACACCAGGTTCACTCCACGCTCGTCGGTAGAACCGTCAGAACTGTTCCGGATCCGGTGAACCTGCCCGACGATCTCTCCAGGAGTGAGGTTGCGGCCGGCGCCCCAATAGCCCGTCACACAGAAGGTGCAGGCCAGAGCACAGCCCGCCTGGGACGACACGCAGATCGTCCTGCGCTCACCATCAGGAATGTCGACGGCCTCGACCGTGGCACCGTCCGAAAGCTCGAACAAGAACTTGCGGGTACCATCCTCGGCCCTCTCGCGTTCCCGGACTTCGGGCAGGCCGACCTCGTAGTGGCCTGCCAGATCCTCGCGCAGAGAACGGGCAAGATCGGTCATGGCCTCGAAGGACTCGACCCGTCTGACGTAGAGAGCGTGGTAGATCTGATCGAGCCGAAACTCGCGGTCGACTCGTCCCTCGAGCTCGGCCTTCAGCTGCTCGCGGTCGAGACCGAGCAGCGCCCTGCCCGTCCCGGCGCCGTTCAAGAGTCGTCCGGGAGTCGCTCGGCGGGGAGGCGCCGCTGCCGACTGCGACTCTTGCACCGACGGGTGGGGTCGATGCCGAGGTCCCGCAGAAAGGCGAGATCCTTGCCGTCGATGCGGAAAACTGGGGGAACGCCACTGCGAGGGAGAGCCTGGGCCGGGATCGCTCCGGAGGAGACTTCCGAGGTCTCATCCCCGTCGGGGTATCGTGCAGCGAAGGCGTCCGACTCCTCTTCGTCTTCTGAATCGGGCTGGCAATCGAGAAGCAGATTCAGCGAATAGCCCTCCTCGCGCAGCTGCCGGAGATGCTCGTGCACGTCCTCCGAGTCCGAGATGGCCTCGAAGAGGCTCCGGCTCAGAAGTTCGAGCATTTCTCGAAGTCGTTCGTTCAAGGTGAAGTTCCGTTCGGGGAGCAACTCTGCAATTCGCGATTCGGGTTTCCAGGGCGGCCGATCGGCACGCGTTGACCGACCGGTGTCGGTTCTCGCCGACTGCCGCTGATTATGGAGGTCGCTCCTTCGAGGTGTCAATCGAACGAGAGGACACCTGGTGGACTCGACCAGGTCTTGGTAGCGTGCGCGGGTGGAAGACGACGACCAGGGGCTGCATCGCGAAGCGCGCGAGTGGCTGGAGGGAATGGGGGAGCGGGTCTCGGCGATCGAGTCGCTTCCAGGCGACGTTTCCATGAGGCGATATCTACGGGTGTGGCTGCACGATGATCGCACGACGATTCTCGCGGTCTACCCCGAGCCGAACGATCCGGCTCTGGATCGCTTCCTGGCAACGACGCGGTTGCTCGAGGCGTTCGACATTCGGGTTCCCGAGGTGCGTGCCTGGGACTCACAGCGAGCTCTGGTCTGGGTCGAGGATCTCGGAACGTCGACGCTCTACGACCTGCGCGATCGCGGCTGGAAGGCGCTCGAGCCCTTCCTCATGCGAGCGGCAGAGATCCTCTCTCGCATCGCACGGCTGCCACCGGGCGAGGTCGAGACTCTCAATCCGCCCCTGGACGAGGCATTGCTGGAGCGCGAGCTCGAGGTCGGCTGGCGTTTGTTCCTCGAGCCTCACGGGATCGTCCGCGAGCAGGGAGTGGGATCCGAGTTGGAGGGGCTTCTGAGGGAGGTCTGTCGGCAGCTCGATCGAGTCTCGTGGGTTCCAGCTCACAGGGATTTCATGGCCCGCAACCTGGTCCCGATCGGAGAAGACGACGTCGCGGTGCTCGACCATCAAGATCTGCGACTCGGCGCGCCCACCTATGACATCGCGTCGCTGCTCAACGACAGTCTCTATCCGGATCCAGTACTCGCGGGCCGGCTTCGAGCGACTGCGAAGCATCCGAGCGAGCCCTCTTCGATCTATCACGCTGCGGTGGTGCAGCGGACGCTCAAGATCATCGGCACGTTCGAGCGCTTTGCACGTCGCGGCGGAGTTCGCTACCGCAGCCTGATTCCACAGTCGCTCGACCGCTTTCTCTCGTCCGTGGGCCAGGTCGAGGTGGATGGGCGCAGAGTGGGGAAGTCCCTCGAAGTCGAACTGCGCAAGCGACTCCCTCCCGAGGGTCCTGGCACCTGAGGGTCCGAGCAGCCCGCCAGCGGGTGCGGTCTGATAGAATGGGGGTTCACTAACGGAGGCGAACATGTTGACTCAGCTCACTTTTGCTGCCCTCGTCCTGGGTCCCCTCGGGCTGCCGGAGCTTCTCCTCATCTTCGCGATCTTCGTGTTGATCTTCGGAGCCTCCAAACTGCCTCAGCTCGGCAAGGGGCTGGGTGAAGGGATCAACAACTTCAAGAAGGGCCTGCGCTCGGGAGACGACTCCAAGGGAGAGCTCGAGGACGCCAAGGCCGAAGAATAGGCCTCCCTCGCCGCGACCGTGAAGACTCCCGCGGCGGCCGATGCCTCTCGTCGTCTGGTCGGGCTTCATCAGCCCGTTCGGTCGAGGTCGAGTTCCGCTCAGCGAGGCTGAGTGGCCTCGGCTGATCTCGATTGACGACCGAAGCGAATCTCAACAGGGCCGCGTCGTTGGACTCAGCCGCCTCCCGTAAGCACCTGTCCGCTCTCAGCGGGTAGGTGGAATCCCTCCGCCTGCCAGACCTGTCGAAGATGATCGTGGTAGCGCACGACGACTCGTTCGACATAGTTCAGGGTCTCACGGTACGGGGGAACGCCGCCGAAGCGTCGGACGTTGCCTGGACCCGCGTTGTAGGCGGCCAGTGAGAGACGGAGATCGCCGTCGTACCGATCCAGCAGCTTGGCAACGTACTGCGCGCCGGCACGCAGATTCTCCGTCGGCACCGAGAGGTCTGCATCGAGGGCCGTGGAGGGCATCACCTGCATCAAGCCGAGTGCTCCTCGTGGCGAGACCGCGCCCGGGTCGAACTGCGACTCAGCCTCGACCATGGCGGCGATCAGGAGACCGTCGATGTGAGCCTCGTCGGCAACCCGCGCGATATCGGCCCCGAACGGGAGGGTCTCGAGAAACCGCCGCTGGGTCTTCGCACTGCTGCGTCGGCGATACATCTCCGACTCGATCACCAGCTCCGGGGTGGGATCGAGAGACCACTCGGGCGCGGCGCGCCAGTTCGACAGCTCCTCGAAGAGGGCGACCTCGGAGGGATGCGGAACCGGCCCCCGGACACGGGACGTCCGCACGGACTCGCTCGACTCCGGGCTGACCGCTATGAGTAGGGTTGCTGCCAGAATGGCACACAACCAGTGGTATTGACGTGTCATTTCATGAGCCGGAATGGGACGTCGCTGCGCAGCGGAATCCGGGAGTTCGAGAACCGGCGCCCTCAGGCGCGCGTCTACGTGGCAGCGATGTGAATCAACAGGGATTGGAGTAGCAATCGCCGTGCCAGGATCTGGCGAATAGCCACAGGCGGCTATTTCACCATGCCTCTCGGTTCGCTCCCCCGGGCCCCCGGAGGCCCGACCGGTGCTGAAACCGGCCTCTTCTCTCAAGAGGCCGAGGCCGTCGCGGCTGTGCCGTCAGGGCCGCCGCCGTGTGCTCCGGCGCTTCGGCCTGGGCGCGTAGTCCGCTGCGACAATCCCCAGGGCGCCCACTTTGTTGTGCAAGGTGTTGCGATGGACGCCGATACCGCGCGCCGCATGAGTGAAGTTGCCTTCGCTCTCACGCAGCGCTTCGACGATGAACTGCCGCTCGAACTCTCGACGGGCGAGCTCGAGCGATACGCCCGACTTCACCAACGTCGAGACGATCCGGGTCATCTGTCCGTTGAGGCTTTCCTTCTCCACCTGCACACACCGTCGTCGTTGGGAACAAGACGACGACGATACCACAGGGGCTCGGCAAAGATCTTCCCAGAAAGAACGCGGCGGCTCCATCCGGAGTCCGCCGCGTCGGGTCCTGCGGTCGTCGGTCGCGTCGCTCTACTTCGGTAGGAGTCGATCCCCGGGGAAGATGTGATAGCGCGACTCCGTGATCTTGGCGACCGAGCTCTGTGCGTGCACGGACAGAATAGCCAACTCTCCGAGAATGATCGGAGGATTGCCCGGTTTGTTCATGCGATAGATCGTGAACTGATCTCCGGGAATCACGTCGTCCGCCTCCGAGAGATCGACGAACACGACGTGGTCCTCTCCGAGAGTGACCAGCCCCGACTTGGCATGAACGATGACAGGCGCGTCCTGCAGTGCCTCTGCCGGAGCCGGAAGATTGACCGGCCGAAGTGGCGTCCGTCGCTCGGACGGAATCGGCTCTTCTTCGAAGGGCATCAGGGCCGAGCCCACGGGAATCGGCAAGCAGGTCATGACGACCTCTGCGATGGCGCCTTCGTCCTGCACGGAGAGGACTCTCAGCCAGCCGAGGTACTCGTACATTCGGCCCGAAATCTGCCCTGAAATCGGATGGGTCACCAGGGCTCCGGGATCGACGGCCGTGAAAGTGTCACCGGGAGCGATTCCCGCGGAGCGACCTCCGTTGACGTAGACGAGATCGCCATTGCTCATCCCGACCTTGACCGGCTCACTCTTGTGGAAGGATGCAACCACTCGACCCCGGTTGTTGGGTCGCAAGGTCGGCCCCAGGGCCTGGTATTCGGAGCCCGTGATCTGGAAGCTGAACTCCTCCTCTCGGGCGCCCACGAATCCGCTGCAGTAGATGTCGTCTGGGGTCCCCAACTGCACGAAACGACTTTGGCCACCCGGGCCGAAGATCGCCGAGCGCTCGTCGTCCTGCCCTTCACCCCCACCCAGCTCTCCGGGCTCACCCAGAACGTCCTCGGCCGTCTCGACCCGGAGTCCCAGCACCAGGGGATCGCCCGGGTAGATCCAATGAGAATCGAGAATGTACTGGTTGCGCTCCCAGATCTGCGGCCACAGGTAGGGATCTCCGTAGAATCGCTCAGCCAGATCCCAGAGCGTGTCGCCGCGCACGATGATGTGGACCTCGGCGCCCTCCTCGATCACGGCCGGCGGGTCCCACGCGGTCCAGTGGTCGTTGACCAGCTTGAGATCCTTGGGTGGGCTCTGCGCGAACCCCGCGGTCACTACCGCGCTCGAGAGAACGCTGGTCAGAAAAATGGCGGACCAGATCGATCGTACGGTTCTCATCCCAGGATTCCTCCCCCAGGGGTGCGTGCATTTCACACGCAAATGAATTTCGCCCATGCGCAAGAGGCTAATGGGCATCCAGCCACAGTAGCCACCGACCTCGGCACTGTCAAGAAACGAATCGGCGAAAGCTCAACGAAGGTCGATACTTACGCCAAGCGAGCTCCGCTCCGGGAGAGGGATTCCGAGCCCCCGGGCTCCCGGAAGCCCGATTCTACAGATTCTTCGCCTTTTAGCGAAGCCCTCGCGGCACAGAATCTCGGTTCGGCCGCCTTGGGCTCCCGGAAGAACCGCCCCCGTTCGACCTTTCACCCGGAGCTCAGAGCCCGGGAGAGGGGCCTCAGAGCGTCTTCAGGCGCTCGCTGGCCACTACGGCAGCAGCGCTCTGGGGAAAGCGACGCTGGACCTCTCGATAGCTGGCGCGGGCACTGCTCTCGTCTCCCAACTCTTCGAGCACCTGCCCTGACTTGAGGAGCGCATCCGGTACCTTGTTGCCCTCGGGATAGCGATTGATCGTTTCCCGAAAGGCCGACAGCGCTCCCCGCAGGTCCTGGCGCGAGAAACGGCACTCCCCGATCCAGTACTGAGCGTTGTCGGCCAGATCGCTGTCCGCGAAGCTCTCCAGGAACCTCAGGAACGCCGCCTCCGCATCGAGATACTCTCCCTGATGGTAGAGGGTGTAGCCCCGATCGTAGAGCGCCTGGCCGGCGTCAGGGAGCTCTGCCGCCGGCGGGTCGCCGGACGGGGACGCTGCCGGTGCCTCCTCGAAGAGGTCCACCGTCGAAACCGTGGGCGAATCGTCGTCGAGATCGGTCTCTTCCACGACCGCGACCGCCACGGGTAGCGTGGGTGGAGGAGAGTCCTCGGCCGGACGCGGCTCTTCCACTCGCGGCGACACTTCGGACCGGCTCGCTCCCGCGGATGTCGAGCCCGCGGAGCCACCCGTCCGGGCCTCGAGGTCCATCAACTGGGAGCGCAGCCGAGTCATCTCGACCTCACTCACCGCCGCCTTTCTCTGCAGTTCGATCACCCGAGCCTTGAGCTCACGGATCTCCTGCTCGAGATCGCTACTGCTCGACAGCGTGGCGCCACTACAGCCCAGGATCGGAATCAGGCCCAGAAGCAGAAGAATCCTCGCTGGAACCACCCTCTTCATCGGCATCACGCGCCTTTCGTTCGGACTTCTTGGGTATCTTCGAGACATAGCGGCTCTCCGGAAATTCCTCACGCAAACGACCACAGGCGTCGGCCTGATCCTCCGGACGATCCAGGTACGAGTACACGCGGCAGAGCAGGAAATACACGCGGTCCTTCTCGCTGAAGTTCGGGTAGTCCTCCAAAACGCCTTCGAGGCGATCGGCGCCAGCCACGCAGACACGCGACGCTCCACGACTGCAGGCGTACCGCATGTAGAAGCGGGCGACCACCACCTCGTGCTGAGCGAGACGGTCGTACACTGCCGAGATCTCTTCACGCGCGAGCCCTGCCTCGGGGCTTGTCGGATAGAGGCGCATCAGGTCCTCGTAGGAGCTCAGCGCCTTGCGCGTCGTCGCCTGATCTCGATCCGGTTTCTCCATGCGACGTGCCAGGGTCGCGGCAATCTGGTACTGCGCGTGGGCGGATTTGGGACTGGTCGGGAACCGATTCAGGTAGTCGCGATACCGTGTCTCGGCTTCGATCAGGCTGTCGGATCCTCCAGCGAAGAAGAGAGCATCTGCTGCCAATAGGAGGCCCTCGCGCCCCTCGGCCGAGTTGGGCTCCACCTCGAAGGCATGGATCAGGTACTCCCTTGCCTGTGAGTACTTCTTCTCCGCCATCAAGCGGCGCCCCTCCTCGAGGGCCTCCGAAGCTGACAACCGCAGAATCGGATCGTCTCGGCTGCCGCCACAGGCAGCGAGCAGGACGCTCGCAGCGCAAAGGAGGACCAGGGAGCAACGAGAAGGAAGAAATCGAATCATGAGTCCATTCGGGGGGATGAGGGACGAATCAGCGACGAGCCGGGGTCGCCGGAGACGACGCGCGAGCCACCAGCTCGGTCAGGGTTGCTTGCGGATCGGTCTTGGCGAAAATCCCCGAACCGATCACTGCGACATCGACGCCGGCCGCCATGACCCGCTCCAGGTTCTCGCCGCTGACACCTCCGTCCAGCTCGATGTCGACGGTGAGTTCGCGCTCGGCCAACCAGCGCCTGAGCCGACGGACCTTGTCGAGCACGTAGGGCAGAAACGGCTGCCCGGCGAAGCCGGGATTGACCGACATCAGGAGCACGAAGTCCAGAGAGGGGAGGATATCGGTCAGAACCTCCACCGGAGTCGCCGGATTGAGGACGACTCCGGCCCTTGCACCGCGCTCTTGGATGTAGCGGATGGCCCGATCCAGATGACAGGTCGCCTCCCAGTGTATCGAGACCCAGGCCGCCCCTGCGTCCAGCGTCGGCTCGAGGAGCCGCTCCGGCTCGGCGACCATCAGGTGCACATCGAGCGGGAGCTGGGTCCGTCTTTTCAGCGCCTCGATGACGGGCGGCCCGAAGGTCAGATTGGGAACGAAATGCCCGTCCATGACGTCCACGTGCACCAGCTCTGCGCCGCCGCGCTCGCAGCACTCGAGCGCGCCGGCGAAATCGGCCAGATCGGAGGCCAGGATGGAAGGCGCAAGTCTCATGATTCGACTCAAATCTCGTCTTCGACGTTGGCTGCCACCACGAGTGAAATCGGTTCGTCACGATGCAGCGGATGGCCGGCTTGAGGATACTGACGCAGGATCACACCCTCCGCGACTCCTTCGTAGGGCTCGTACTTGATGCTGCCGAGCCGGAATCCGCGCTCTCGGAAGAACTGTCGCACCTCGATGTCCCGCCGGTAGACCAGATCGGGCATCACATAGACCTGGGTCGGATTGTCCACGGAGACGAGTACGTCAACGGCTGTCGAGCGATCGACCTCGGAACCCGGTGGCGGGCTCTGGAAGATCACCGTGCCGGGAGTCCCCCGGTCATGGAAGACATTGCCCCGCCTCCCGAGGGTCAGTCCGACCGCGGCCAGGTTCACCTGCGCCGCTTGAGCCGCAAGCCCACCCAGCTCCGGAACCTCCACCAATTGCTGCCCCCGAGAGAGAATCACCTTGACCCTGGAGCCTCTCTTGACCACTCCGCCGGGCGAGGGCGACTGCTGGAGCACCAGGCCCGCGGGCACCGACTCATCGAAGCGATCCTCCCGTTCCAGCCACCGCATCTCCAGCCCCTGGTCGAGAAGGAGGGTCTCCGCGTCCGCCAGCGGCAGCCCGATCAAGTCAGGCGCAGGCATCGCTCCGCGGCGAACGAATTGATTGAAGGCGAAGTACGCGCTGAGCGCGAACACCACCACCAGGGCCGCGGCATAGCCGAGGTAGAGCGCCAGGCGCCCGAGTTTGCTCCACATGCGGCGCCATACTAACAGGGTGCCGGTCACCGGTGGGCGCCCCGTTCTCCCCTGCGTACCCGACTCGGGACCGATCGCCTCCCACAACACGTCGAACTTCGAGACGAGGATCCTCCGTTGATCACACAGCCCTGCAAACGACCCCGATTGGGAGCGCACGTCTCTGTCGCCGGAGGTCCGAGCCGCGCCTGCGAACGAGCCTCCGAGCTCGGCCTCGACACCATGCAGATCTTCGTCAAGAACGCCAATCGCTGGCAGCAACGTCCACTCACGGCCGAAGAGGTCGAGTCCTTCCGAGAACGACGAACCCACCGGGGAATCGACCCGGTACTGGCCCACGCCTCCTACCTGATCAACGTAGCGTCTCCGGACCGAGCGCTGCGCAAGCGCTCAGAGCGAGCGCTGGTCGACGAGCTCGAGCGTTGTGCGGCGCTCGGCATCGACGCTCTGGTGCTCCATCCGGGGGCCCGTCACTCCACCGAGCCCGACCGGGCCATCGCCGCAGCGGCGAAGGTGATCGAGCGATCGCTGGAGCGAGTCCCGGGTGTGCGCCTACTGCTCGAGAACACCGCAGGCCAGGGGTCTCTCCTCGGCGGCTCGCTCGGCGACCTCGCCGCTCTTCTCTCGGGGTGTCAACTACCGAGCGATCGACTGGGAATCTGCATCGATACCTGTCATGCCTACGCTGCCGGCTACCCGATCCACCGTCGAGCCGGGTGGCATGACTTTCTCGACCGGGTGAAGGCCGACATCGGCATCGATCGGCTTGGCGCCGTGCACATGAACGACTCCCTTGGCGAGCTGGCCTCTCGACGCGACCGGCATGCCAACCTGGGCCGGGGCAAGATCGGCACCCGCGCACTGTGTCATCTGATTCGCGACCCGTCGCTGGTGAACCTGCCGGTGATTCTGGAGACACCCCAGGGCGAGCGACTCGAGGGGTACCGGGCGGACCTGAGGATCCTGCGCCGCGCTCTGGCGCGCAGACGCTAGCGGTCTTCGTGCTGGTGTGCTGAGCGCAGGTGCAACCGAGCGCCTCGGTCGGAGGCCTCGACCCACCCGAAATCGAGCTCCGCGGTCGAGCCTGCTAGGGCTCCTGAGCCTCCCCGCCGGGGAGCTCGCCCGACGGCATCTCTTGCACGGGCGCGAGGCTCTTGGAGAGATCGAAATAGATCGCCATCGCCATCAAAGACACGATCACCACGAGCCCGACCTGCATCAGTCGCTCCTTCATCTGCAGCGAGAGGTCGCGCCGCAGTGTGCTCTCGACCAGCAGAATCAGAATCTGGCCACCGTCGAGGATCGGGATCGGCAACATGTTGAGCAGGGCCAGATTCAAGCTGATCATCGCCATGAAGAAGGCCAGCTCGCGCATTCCGGATCTCGCCGCGGCACCGCTGAAGGACGCGATCTGAATCGGTCCCCCGATCGCGCTCTGGGCCGAGATCCGGCGCTCGAAGATCTTTCCAAGAAAGGCTCCGATCTCCTTGGTCGTGTCGATGTTGTAGCGCACCGACTCGCGCAGGGCCTCTACCGGCCCCAGCTTCTGGAACTCGAAACGGCTGATGTAGACCCCGATGGTCCCCTTGCCGTCAATGTCCTCGGGGGTCACCTCGAGCCTCAGCGGTTCTCCGTCGCGCTCGACTTCGACCTCCAGGGTCTGGCCCGCCCGCGGTCCCACATAGGCAGTGAAGTCCTCCACCCCCACAATCGCTCGCCCGTCCACTCTCAGCAGCGCGTCCGCATACTGGAAACCGGCCCGTTCAGCGGGCGTGTCCTCGACCACCGCGGCAATTCGAGGCAGCGATGCCGGACGAATTCCCGCTTCTCCCAGTTCGTACTTCGGGAGAACGATCGGTGTGAAGCGGGTCTCGACGATGGCCCCGTCCCGCTCGTAGGCCACGTTCAACTCACGTCCGGGCGACGTGATGATCGTCATCGAGACCTGCTGCCAATCCGAGACGCTCTCCCCGTCGATCGATACGATCCGATCGCCTGCCACGAGACCGGCCTGCTCGGCGGGGGATCCTTCCGCCACGAAACCGATCTCCGTATCGAGATCCCGCTGATTGACGATCTGTGTCCCCGCCATGTAGACCGCCGCCACGAGCCCCACGGCCAGGAGGAGATTCATCATCGGGCCTGCCAGCAGAATCAACACTCGCTGCCAGCGCGGCTGCGCCAGGTAGTCGTCGGCTCGATGATTCGGCTCGGTCGGATCCTGCCCCGCGAACGCGACATACCCACCGAGAGGAATCAGGGACACGCGATAGTCGGTGTCACCTCGCCGGAACCCCCAGAGACGTCGGCCGAAACCGAGCGAGAAGGTCAGGACTCGTACGCCGCAGAGCTTCGCCACCACGTAATGGCCTGCCTCGTGGACGAAGATGATGATCCCGACCGCGAAGAGGAAGGCCAGGGTATTGCTCAGGATTTGTTGCAGCATGATCTCGAGAGAGGCAGAGGGGGGGAGCGCAGAACAATTCTCGTATTATGACCCAGGGGGTCGGCTTCCCGATGGCGAAGACCCGGCGCGGCCCCCGCGTACAGCACCCCGTCTTCAGGGCGAATCAGGGCCCTCCAAGGGGAGCCCGGGCCTTCAGGGGGAGGGAGTGAAACGCGTCGGCCCGGCCAGTAGAACTGCGGTCAGCAGCACCACCGCACCGTAGAACAACGCATCCATGCGGTCGAGGATTCCGCCATGACCGGGAAGGATCGTACCGGAGTCCTTGATGCCGCTGCTGCGCTTCATCACGGACTCGACCAGATCCCCGAGCTGACCGCCGATGGCCGTCAGGGTCCCGGCGAGCATCACGGCCGGTGAGACCACTCCGAGCCGAAGCTGGCTCCAAGTAACGACCACCACGAGACTGCCCGCCAGCCCGAATGCCGCCCCTTCCCAGGTCTTCTTGGGGCTGACCACCGGCGCCAACTTGTGGCGCCCCATCGTCTTTCCGCCATAGTAGGCCGCGCTGTCTCCCATCCAGATGATCGCGGCCAACAGGAACAAGAGCCAGGCATCGATCTCACGCAGAGCGTACAGGCTGACTGTCGGGGCGATCAGGTATCCGGCACCCAGCGAAAGCAGGCCAATGGCAGCGAAGGCCTGATCCATCGGAGTGCTCACCAGCAGCACTGCCAATCCGCAGACCATGGCCAGCGCCAAAGCCGCGAGAATCGCTAGCGCCGACGCCAGAGGCCCGGGGCTCCCGGCGTCGTTGGTGACCAGCGCCGAGAGGAGCCAGCCAAACGTCACTACACCCGCGCCCACGATCGGGTAGAGCACGATCGTCGGTGCCTTCGATGCAATCGCGCGGACGAACTGGGCGTATTCGCGCACACCGACCAGCGCCACCCCTGCCATCAGTGCCAGGAAGAGCCAGGAGGGGAGCGTGAAGATCGCAGCCACCGCAATCGCTGCACCGACCACTCCCGTGACGAGCCGTTGTAGAGACCCAGACATCAGCGCCGGGGGAAGGTATCACAAGCCTCACCCGCGCCCTTCGGCCTCGCCGCACGGGTCATTCCCGCTCCGATGAGCCCGGGACCGGGTCGGCGAAGCTCGAAGGCGCGTAGTCGACGCGGTGCAGGACCAGACCTCTGGCTGGCGCGTTGGGACCCGCGCTCGAGCGCTCGGAGCCCCCCACGAGCGACTCGAAGGAGGCCAGACTTCGCCGACCGCGGCCCACTTCCAGCATGGTGCCGACCAGAGCACGCACCATGCCCCGCAGGAAGCCCTCCCCCCGAATGCGAAACTGGATCTCGGGACCGCAACTGTGCCAGGCAGCCGTGTCGACCCGCCGCCAGGGATCATCGTGAGAGCCTCCGCTCTTGGCGAAAGCGCTCCAGTCGTGGCGACCCACCAACCGATCGGCGCAGCGCTCGAGCGCCTCGATGTCCACCGACGAAGCCAGCCGAACGCAGAACGGGGAGTCGATCGGAGACAGCACGGGCTCGCTGCGGAGCCGGTAACGATATTCCTTGGCCAAAGCATCACGCTGTGCATGGAACTCCTCGATCATTCGATGCGTGCTCAGGACTCGCACCGCCTCCGGAAGCACCTTGTTGGTGGCGTGGGTGAGTGCGGACTCGGGAAAGTCCCTTCCCAAACGAAGATGAGCCACCTGCCCGCGAGCATGAACCCCCGCATCGGTTCGGCCCGATCCGACCACTCTGACCGGTTCCCCGAGCACCTCCGCGAGCGCCGTCTCGACCACTTCCTGCACGGTCACCGCATTGGGCTGGCGCTGCCATCCAGCATAGTCGGTGCCGCGATACGACAGCACGAGTGCGTACGTCGTCACGAGCTCACCTCCCGCTCGCTCCTGCCGTTCGCCGGCGTTCTTCTCTGCCAAGTGCAAACGAGGGCCACCAGCCCGGGGGGGCCCCACACCACCAGCCACACCCACGGAAAATAGTCCACACCAGACAGTAGGGGCAGATACGCCAGCAGGAGGGTCGCCGAGAGCAGCAGGACCGCTCGAGAGCGCTCGAGCGCGGACCACGGCAAGAGCCACAGGAGGTACCAGGGGTACACCGTCGCGATGGCCATCAAGGTGGCAGCGAAGATCCGAGCGGTGCCCCGCACCGGATCTCGCTCGGTACGTAGGAGTACGCCCAGCAGCCACAACCCCAGTCCACCCGCCAGAGCGACCTTTGCGAGGAACTGAGGGTAGATATAGGAGTAGAACCCGTTCCAGAACTCATGAGCGCCGGTGGCCTCCTTCAGTCGATCGAAACCCCGCTTGGTCAGCGCCTCGACATCGAGCCCGTCGATCAGGCGCCACAGAGGCTCGTACAGTGGACCATTGAATTCCCAGTGCATGCCGTAGGTCACCAGTCCGGGGGGAGCCCCTCCGAGCGCCACCAACAGCGGCCCCACACAGACCACGAGCAGGAGCGCGACCACGCCCAGGTAGCGCCAGGCCCGGCCGCTACGGAGCGCCCAGAATCCCAGCGCGACCAGCGGAACCAACTTGACCAGAACCGCCACCGCGGCGGCCACGGCGCTCGCCAGCCACCCCCGGCTCCCCCGGGGCCCCTCTGTCGAGGGCACGAGCCAGCTCACCGCCAAGGCAACGGGAGCGAGCCCAGCGCCGTCGATATGCCCCATTCCTGCCACTTCGAGCAGCACCAGGGGATTCCACACGTAGGCCAGGGCCGCGAGTCGTCCCGCCGTGCGCCCCGCAGTGCCGGAAGAGCTCACGCCGATCCGCTCCGCCAGTCGAATCAACAAGACACAGCCGAGGAGGTCCAGCGCCACCAGAATCAACTTGTACGACAGCAGCGGCGCGGGGAGGAGGGCGGCTATACTGAAGACTCCCAGCGCCACGGGGGGATAGACGGTTTCCACGTCGCGATGGGCTGTCTGTTGCCAGACTCGTTCCCATGGACCCTCGCGCAGCGAAGCCAGTCGATCCGAATCGGGAGAATGTGCGTAGGGATTGATACCAGCCACCGTGACCCTGCCGTCCCAGAGGTAGCGATAGATGTCATCCGAGAGAGTCGGCGGCAGCGAAAGGAAGAACAGTCGGGCTACCACGGCCACGAACAACATCTGACGCCAGGTCGGGCACACTCCGGTTCTCGACCACCACCAAAGGCACCCGACGAACGACAGGAAAGCCACCGCCATCGAGCAGTAGAACAGTAGCGGGCGCGCACCCGGGTCCCTCACCAGGCTCACTGCCAGGCAGCCCAGCAGCAGAGGCGCGGCGGCCCACGGAACCGTCCCCGAGAGCGAAACAGCCTCGCCTCTCCGGGGCTGTCTTTCGCGTCGGAGACTCATTCCCTATGCACGAACTGCAGACCTTGATCGACTCGGCAAGCCTGCCGATTCTCACAGCGTACTACGCGACGCTGGGGCTTCTGGCCCTGTACGGCGTCCATCGTGCTGTGCTGGTCCGCCTGCTCTACCGGGACGCAGTTTCCGTCCAGACTCCCGAAGCTCCACCACAGTGGCCCCGAGTGACGGTCCAGCTTCCGCTGTTCAACGAAATCCATGTCGGACCGCGACTGATCGAAGCGGTGTGCCGCCTCGACTATCCAGAGAGTCTTCTCGAGATCCAGGTCCTGGACGACTCGACCGACGGCACCACCGAGCTCCTGGCCCGGCAGGTCGAGCACTACCGAGCTCTCGGCTTCGACATCCATCACCTTCGCAGAGCCGACCGAATCGGCTTCAAGGCCGGAGCCCTGGAGGCGGGACAGAAGGTCGCTCGCGGAGAGTTTCTCGCCGTGTTCGACGCCGACTTCGTGCCGCCCCGCGACTTTCTTCGTCGCACGATGCCTCATTTCCAGCACGACGACGTCGGAATGGTGCAGGTCCGTTGGGAGCATCTGAACCGCGATCACTCTCTGTTGACTCGGCTGCAAGCGGTACTGCTCGACGGTCACTTCGTGGTGGAGCACGCCGCCCGCGCCAGGAGCGGCCGCTTCTTCAACTTCAACGGGACTGCGGGCGTGTGGCGCCGCCGTACCATCGAGGAAGCGGGCGGTTGGCAGCATGACACTCTGACCGAAGATCTCGACCTCTCCTACCGCGCCCAGCTCCTGGGTTGGCGATTCGTCTACCTCCCCGAGGTCGTCGCCCCGGCCGAGCTTCCATCCGATCTCGGCGCGTTCAAGAGCCAGCAGCGACGCTGGGCCCAGGGAGCGGCCCAGACCTGCCGCAAGCTGCTACGTCCCATCCTCACGGCTCCCCTGCCCTGGCCGGTGAGACTCGAAGCGCTGGTCCACCTGAGCAACAACTTCTGCTACGTGCTGATGGTGCTGCTGTCGGTGTTGGTGTTTCCGGCCATGGTGGCGCGCCGCGGAACCGAGAGCTGGAAGCTGCTGGTCATCGACCTCCCGCTGTTTCTGGCGGCCACCGCCGCAGTGACTCTCTTCTACGCGGTGAGTCAATACCGAATCGGGAGAAGGGGCCTCCGTACCCTCGCCGCCCTCCCCACCGCGATGGCTCTCGGCATCGGCCTGAGCCTGAACAACGGGACTGCCGTCCTGCGCGGCCTACGAAGAATGGGCGGGACGTTCGAGCGGACTCCGAAGTACCGGGTGGAAGCGGCGGGGGGGAGAGATGGGCTGCCGAGAAGTTCTCCCTATCGGTCCCAGAGCGGTATGACCCGTCCGGTGGAGTGGTTCTTCGCGCTCTACTTTGCGACCTGTTTCGGTGTGGCGATCTACCTGCAGATGTGGTGGTCCCTGCCGTTCCTGTGGCTCTTCCTGCACGGCTACGCACTGATCGCCGTGCTGGGACTCACCGCGAGGGGACCGCGCTGGGATCCTCGGGGAACCGAGGACCTGGCCTTGCACCATCCGGCGTAGCCGGCGACCGCGTGGCCAAGACCGGGCACTTCGGCTAAGAATAGGTCCATCGTGCAACACCTCGCTCCAGATTCCGGGTACCCGTCGAGCGAGTTGCGGGTCGATCTACGACCGGCTCGCACCGACGACGCGACGCTTCTGCGCCGCTGGCGCGCCGAACAGAGCGTGCGTCGCTTTCAGCCGCTGCACGACGTCTCGACAGCACAGTTGCGGGCCGACCTCGCAGCTCAACAACGCAACGACCTGGCCCGGAACAGAGGAGAGCGATTTCTCTGGATCATCGAGGCCGATCGCTGTCCCGCAGGCTGGGTCACACTGGTGGTCAACAACTGGGAACATGGATTGGCCGAGATCGGCTACGCCCTGAGCACCGGGTTCCAGGGTCGCGGCATCATGGTGCAAGCCCTCAGCCTACTCTTGCCCGAGCTCTTCCTGAGAGCCGGGATCGCTCGCATCGAAGCTCGGTGCGCCGAAGGGAACGACGCCTCACAGCGCGTGCTCGAACGTCTCGGTTTCTTCCGGGAGGGGGTGCTGCGCGACTACTTCCTACTCCACGGTGAGCGAGTCGACCACTACTTGTACTCTCTGCTCCGGCGCGACTTCCTGCCCCGGTAGCGTTCACTCCTTACTCCGTTCTCTCCTTCCCTCTGGGGAGGCGTCGCAGAGACCTGGCGCGAGCTGGGGAACGGTCTACACCACCTCGAGCGCGGCATAGCGAGCGATCAGCTTGCGTTTGCCCGAGCGGTCGAAGAACACGGTGAGCTTGGCATCGTCGCCGCTGCCCTCCAGGTCGAGCACGACTCCCACACCGAGGGTCGCGTGTCGTACGCGACATCCCTTGCGAAGCTTCCCTTGATCGGGGTCTTCGACGAAGGGACGCGGATTCTTGCGATCGAAGAACCGATAGACACCGTCGGTACGGGCACCTGCGAAGAGTGAAGGGCTTTCGTGCACCACCATTCCCTCCGCTGGAATCTCCGAGAGAAACGGTGACTCCAGCTGGTCCTGGTACCGTCCCGCGATCCTACGTCGTCGACAGGTGGACAGGAGCAGTCGCTCCTCGGCGCGGGTCATGCCGACATAGAGAAGTCGGCGCTCCTCCTCGATGTCCTCCGGGCTGTCCTGGGAATTGAAATGGGGCAGCAGGCCCTCTTCGAGACCCGTCACCGCAACCACGGGAAACTCCAGGCCCTTGGCACTGTGAAAGGTCATCAAGGCGACCCCGACCTCGCTGTCGAGTGAATCGGTGTCACTGACCAGGGCCACGTAGTCGAGAAAGGCTGTGAGCGAATCGACCTCGTCAGCCTGCGACTCGCCGTCCTCGAGCACCTCGAAACTCGGTGTCTCGGGACGGTCCCCGGACGGCGATGCGGACTCGACGCCCAGGCCGAGATTGTGCTGAGGCGAATCTCCTTCGATGCGGTTCATCGCGCCGATGGCTGGCTCACCCGTGCGTCCGAACTCCTCGACAAAGTCCTGGGCCGCGGAAAGCAGCTCCCGCAGGTTCTCGAGTCGAGCCCTGGCCTCCTCGTCCTCCGCGCTGAACTGGGCGGCATAGCCGGAGCGCTCCAACACCTCTTCGATCAGACGAGGCAACGGCAAGGCACGGGCCGACTCACGAAGGGCGAGAATCAGCTGCCGAAACGTCTCCAAGGCCGTGCGCCCACGCTTCGCCACGCCAGCCAGTCGACCGATGCGCAGAGCATCCCAGATGGACCCGCCGAGCTCTTCAGCCTCCTCGAGGAGTGCTTGTTCGGTCCCCTTGCCGATGCCCCGAGTCGGACGATTGAGAATTCGTCGCATCGACAGGTTGTCCTGAGGGTTGCGCAACACTCGCAAGTAGGCGACCAGGTCCTTGATCTCGGCCCGATCGTAGAAGCGAACTCCGGCGATCAGGCAGTAAGGAACCTTTCGCCGACCGAGCTCCTCTTCGAGGACTCGGGTCTGGGCGTTGGTGCGTACCAGGACCGCCATGTCCCGGTAGCGATAGCGGTTGCGAAGCTGCTCGAAGGTCCCCACGAGCCAGCGCGCTTCGTCACCTTCGTCCGAAGCCCGATAGAGCTCGATCGAGTCGCCCCCGTCGCGTTCCGTCCAGAGAGTCTTCCCTCTCCGATGCTCGTTGTGCGCCACCAAAGCGCTGGCCGCGTCGAGGATCACCTGGGTCGACCGATAGTTGCGCTCGAGCTTTCGCACGGTCGCGCCGGGAAAGCTCTCTTCGAAGCGAAGAATGTTCTCCAGCTCGGCGCCGCGCCATCGGTAGATGCTCTGATCTTCGTCTCCGACCGCGGTCAGGTTGCCTGCCGGTCCCGACAGCATCTGAATCAGCTCGTGTTGAGCGAAGTTGGTGTCCTGATACTCATCGACCAGCAGGTAGCGCAGCCGGTAGCGCATTCGCTCACCCAGCTCCTCTTCCACCTTGAGCAACTCCACGGCCTTGACGATGAGATCGTCGAAGTCGACGCCTCCGGCCTTTCGCAGCAGACCGTCGTAGCGCAGGTACACCGGTGAGATCTTCCGATCGAAGAAGCCGTCGGCCTGCTCGCTGAAGTCCGACGGTGAAAGGAGGCGGTTCTTGGCCGCGCTGATCCGACCGAGCACCGCCCTGGGAGGGAAGGCACTGTCACTCAGCCCCTCTGCAGCGAGGGCCTCCTTGACCAGGCTGCGCTGGTCGGGAGTATCGAGAATCACGAAATCACGGATCAGGCCGACGCGATCTCCGTAGCGCCGCAACAAGCGCAGAGCGAAGCGGTGGAACGTGCCGACGAAGACGGCTTCCCCGTCGCGGGCCAGACCACCGACGCGCTCGCGCATTTCCGAGGCGGCCTTGTTGGTGAAGGTCACCGCCGCGATGCGCCAGGGCTCCACCTTTCGCTCCTCGATCAACCAGGCGATCCGATAGGTGATCACCCGGGTCTTGCCCGATCCTGCGCCGGCGATCACCAGCTGAGGGCCGTCGCCATGGGTCACGGCCTCGATCTGTTCGGGATTCAGCGCCCGCTCGATGTCCAGCATCCGCTCAGTCTCCCCGCCAGCCAAGCTGAATGCAAGAGCGGACGCCCTCTCTCAGGAGCCGCCGCCTTTGTCTTTCTCCCGCGCGCGCTTCTTGACCTGGGGCCCCTTGCGGGCCGCCCAGCCCTCCACGTTGCGCTGGCGGGCTCGGCCCACAGCAAGGGCCCCGTCCGGCACGTCCATATGAATCACCGAGCCGGCAGCGGTCAAAGCGCCACGGCCCACTCGGACCGGAGCGATCAGCATGGTGTCGCTCCCGACGAAGGCGTCGTCTGCGATCTCGGTGCGATGTTTGTCTGCACCGTCGTAGTTGCAGGTCACCGCTCCAGCGCCGATATTGACGCCCTTCCCGACCTGGGCATCTCCGATGTAGGCCAGATGGTTGGCCTTGCTTCCCTCGCCGAGGGTCGACGCCTTCACCTCCACGAAGTTGCCGATACGGGCTCCCTCTCCGAGCACGGTCCCCGGCCGTAGACGTGCGAACGGTCCCACCTGACAGCCGTCGGATACTCGAGCTCCGTCGAGCACGCTGTAGGGGTGGACCGTCACGTTCTCACCGAGCTCGCAAGCTCGCAGCCACGCGCCCTGGTGCAGCTCACAGCCGCGCCCCACCACGGTTCCTGCAAGCAGCGAGACGTCGGGATGGAGAATCACGTCGGCGGCGACTCGGACCCCCGCATCGACGACGACTCTGGCCGGATCGATCATCGTCACGCCTTCGGCCAGGATGCGATCGAGGACGCGACGACGCAACCGTGCCTGCACCTGGGCAAGGGCTGAGCGGTCCGCCACCCGCGTGAGCTGATCGAGCTCGTCGGTGTCGATCTCGAACGAGCCGGTGGAAGGAGTCGCCGTCGCGGTCACGGCCGGAGTCGCAGGGGTCGTAGACGACGCCAGTACGTCGTTCAGGTAGGAGGATCCGAGAACGACCACCGCATCACCGACCTCGGGACCCGTGCACACCACCGGGTCGCCACCTCGCCTCGCCGCCTCGATGAGACGACCCAGGAGGTCGGCTTCGAGACACGGCGCCTCCGCCGAAAGCACTACGTACAGTTGGTCGAGAGAGGGCCCTCGAGCGGCCAAGGCGTCGGCGACGACCGCGCACACCGAAGACTCGTCCGGCGCAATCAACCACTCGGCACCAGCGAGCTCGGGCTCACTCGCGAGTAGGTCTTGCTGGTCGTCGCTCAATGTTCCCTTGGCGGCAATCACACAGAGGTGTTCGCAGCCGGCCTCTCGAGCGGCCGACGCCACCCAGCCGAGAAGGCTCCGTCCGGCCGAGCAGTGGCACGCTGCGGGCTTCGCCGATTGCAACGACTCCGGAGCCGCCGCCACGTGAATCAGTGCGACAGGGCCGTTGGCGGACCGTTCGGCAGAGCTCATTGCGTCATGGAGACCGCAGCGTTCGAGACGACCCTCAGGCGGACTCGAAGAGCTCCCGGAATTCACTCGAATCTCGCATCGACTCGAAGTCCGGATCGTGAAAGGCCTGGATTCGATTGGTCGGATTCAGAGCGATCGCGTTCTTGAGAAGATCCATCGCGGCTTGATGAGCCCCCTCGAGTGCTTTGACCGAGGCGGCCAGGTAAGCGAACCGATCGTCGCTGCTCCGACGGTCGTTCAGGTTGCACAGCTCGCTCGCCGCTTCGAGGTTGCCCTCGTTCTTGGCGATGACCGCTTCGAGAAACGGATCATCGAGCTTTTCTGGTCCCGCGAGGTTCTCGTCGCACATCGAGATGAAGAGACGAGCCCGAGCCGTCAGGTCGTTCTGCTCACTCTGTTCGACCACCTTCTCGAAGTGCTTTTTGGCTTCACCCCACTGTCCCTTGTGGAACGGCTCGAGCCCCTTCTCGTAGTGCTCTACCGAGGGGTCGACGAACCGGGCCTTGAATCCGTGACCGTCCTTGGACGCGATCTTCATCTCGAGCAGTTTGGCGACGACGTCCGACTCCGGACGCTCGAAGCGCTCCACCAGTTCGGCGAGCGTCCGACTCGGCGCATACCGTTTGATGTAGGTCTGATCTTCCTTCTTCCAATTCGCCATGTGCTGTGCCTCGTGCTCTCTTCGTACTTCTCTCGGGTTTGGTATTTCCAGGTCGACGTAGGAGACGATAGACGACTTGTCGTCGACCCCGGGGCCGGGAGACGACTCCCGGAAGCTGTCTGCTCGGCGTCCCCCGGGAGAAACGGGGGAATCTTGCGGAGATCGCCCAGTCTAGCAGCCCAGCGACTCGAGATGAACCGAGCGTCGAGGCGCCGTCGGCTCGACCCGAGCCGCTAGCGCTTCTTCAGGTCCATCAGGACCAGCTTCGCCACCGACTTCAATGTGTCGAACACGCCGACCCCGGTGGTCGCGACTCCCTCGAAGGTGGGCTCTCGCTTGTAGTTGAGGCTGCGATAGAGGTCCTCGACCGGCATCGCGTTGGGAAGGTCCCGCTTGTTGAACTGCAACGCATACGGAATGGTCTTGAGATCCAGTCCGTGCTCGCGCAGGTTCTCTTCGAGATTGCGAATCGACTCGATGTTCGCCTCGGCTCGCTCCTCCTGGGAGTCTGCGACGAAGACGACCCCGTCCACGCCCTTGAGAATCAGCTTACGACTGGCATCGTAGAAGACCTGTCCCGGTACCGTGTACAAATGAAAACGGGTCGTGAATCCCCGCACCGTACCCAGATCGAGAGGCAAGAAATCGAAGAACAGGGTGCGATCGGCCTCCGTTGCGAGGGAGATCATCTTGCCCTTCGCGTCCGGCGCCGTCTTTGCATAGATGTACTGCAGATTGGTCGTCTTGCCGCCGAGGCCGGGGCCGTAGTAGACGATCTTGCAGTTGATCTCTTTGCTGGCGTAGTTGATGAACGTCATTGCACATCGCAGGACTCGAAGACCGCCCTCGACCGCTCGGCGGTTGACCGATACCGTCGTATCGGCCGGTGCGAGGGGATCCTGATCCTGTTTCCTGTCTGGGCGCTACTACTCGCTGAAAAGGGCGTCGATATCCTCGTCCGTGATCTCGGCGAACGGGCTGGGCTGAGTCTCGGTCGCAGTCGCCGCGCCCTTCGCCATGTCCTCGAACAATCCCGTCATCTCGCCACTGGCACGTTTGACACGCAGCCGGACGAGGCCCAGAGACGAGCGCTCGTCGAAAATCACCAGGAGGATGGCGCGCTCGGCGACGATCGAGATGTGGATATGATCCTGCTGCCCCTCGTGGAACAGCACGGAGAACTCACGCTCGCCGATCAGTTTGGCCAACCCGTCTGTCGCGGCCACGTTGCCCGCCGTCAGCGAGGCGAGCGAGGTGGTATCGAACTGGTCGATCTCGCCGGCTGCAGCGATCTGCTGACCGGTCTTGTCGATCAGAAACACCGCGCGTGCGTTCGAGTCGGTCCTCAGTCGCCGGAGGACCTCCTCCAGTTTCTGAAACTCCTCCTGGAACAGAACCAGATTGCCTGCTGTCATTCGAGTTCGCTTCCTGGTTTGACCGCGTTCTCGCGGGACGCGAGACGATCAAGCCCCGAGTGTACGGGATTCAGCGCCCTTAGAAAAGACTTGAAACAGAGTTTTTGGAGTTTTTCGGTCGTCACGCCGAGCGGAGAAGCCCACCGGGAACCGTGGAAATTGACTTCCCGAATCACGCTACCGTACACTCCCGCGCGTGTCCTGTCGGGGCGTGGCGCAGTCTGGTAGCGCACCTGCCTTGGGCGCAGGGGGTCCTCAGTTCGAATCTGGGCGCCCCGACATCCCGACCTACTGCCTGTAGCTCAGCTGGATAGAGCGGCGGCCTTCTAAGCCGCGGGTCGGGGGTTCGAGTCCCTCCAGGCAGGCCAGCTGAGGCCGGGCTGCCAAGCGACCGACACCGGGACACACGGTCTCCCGAGGTGTGTTCAGCTCCATCCCGTGGGACGCGGCGGGAGACGGAACGAGATACGATTTCGGTCTCGCGCGAATCGTCAACGTGGGTTACGATTCGCGATCCGATCGATGGTGGGCGTAGCTCAATTGGTTAGAGCGCTGGATTGTGGTTCCAGAGGCTGGGGGTTCAATTCCCCTCGCCCACCCCAGTATCTTCTCGAGGCCTTGCGCCTCGCTCACGCGGTAGGCAGGTCACGCGCCCGTAGCTCAGCTGGATAGAGCGACAGCCTCCGGAGCTGTAGGTCAGAGGTTCGAGTCCTCTCGGGCGCACCACCTCCCCGCCGGCACGCCAGTTCGGCGCCGTCGCTGCATCCTGGCCTCGGGACGACAGGGCCGTACTTGTACCTAGCAGAGGCCTTCTCCCCTTGCCGGAACGGCCATGTTGAGCTATTTTGGGTATTCATGAGACTTGACAGTTGGGGCCACGAATGGCCTTGACCTTTTTTCTAGTAGTCCACTTCTGCTCGGAGGAGCTCAACGGTGAGTCTGAAGACAAGATTCTCGATCCTTTTCGTCCTCTTCGCACTGCTCGTCGGCCCCGGCCTCGCTGTTGCACAGGACAGCGCTTGTGACATTCGTCGCCTCGGTGGCCCGAACAGGTTCCACGACCAGAACATCGACACCGTGGACGAACTGCGCTCGGCGTTGACGGCCAAGCGCGCAGATCTCGAGACGGTCATGCGCTCCGTTGGCTGGCTCGGCGACGCCAACGACTTCTTCGAGGCGCTCGATGGCCCGATTCCCCAGGGCACCTACGAAAGCGGAACGACCATTCGCTGGATGGCGGTTCGCAAGAAGGGTGAGCCGGTCGCCAAGAGCAATACCTGCTGGGGCGGTAAGCAGCCCTTTGAGGCCTACACGGTCAACTTCGAGTCCAACGGCTATCGTTGGCACTTCGCCGTGCCGAAGGTCTGCGGCAACGTGGCCCTGATCGACGCAGAGAAGCTGGCGCCGGCGGCAGCTCCGCAAGCGGCGACCTGCAACATCTCGGCCTCTTGTCAGGCTGAGAAGTTCGTGGTCGACACCGGAGGCAGCTCTCGCGGCGCCCAGGTGACCTACACCTCTCCCTCGGGCAAGACGGGCACCTACGACGGCCCGTTCGAACCGATGGAAGACGGCCAGTGGACCTTCAAGGTGGAAGCGGGATCTGGCGCGCTGGCGTGCAGCGAGCAGACCCAGCGCGACGCATGCGCTCCGCCCAAGCTGAAGGCCTCACTCAACGTGACGCCCAACCCCGCCGAGTACGGTGACGAGGTCACCATTCAGGCCGGCTGCACGCCGAGTGATCGGGCAGGAACCGGCTACCTGACGGCGACCAATCCCGACGACAAGACCACGCTCGAGACCACCCTCGAGGCTCCCTACACCTGGACCGGTGCCCAGCCGTTCAAGAGCGCGGGTCAGTCCACCATCACCTTCCGCTGCGACCCGGCGGCCGGGGCTCGGGCCCTGGCATCCGACACCGTCACGGAGCGCCTGCTGGTGAACGGCCAGCCCGCCAAGTGGATCGTGCGCGCCTACGGCGGATGGTCCAGCAACGATGACAGTGAGTTCCAGCAGCTGGGACCGATTGCCACGCCCAGGGAGGTGAGCTCGTTCGAGAACCGCGAGATGTCCATCGGCAACGGGACCCTCTTCGGTGCGACCGCGGAGTACATGATCCGCAGCAAGTTCGGACTCGAGTTCGGAATCGAGCTGGGAAGCGGCTACGACGCCATGTTCGTCTGGGATACGGACACCGTCTGGGGCATGGACCACGACGATCTGGAGTACGTCTCCTTCCTGGTCGCTCCGAACTATCACTTCACCCAGGGCCGCAGGGCCGACGTCTACGCCGGACCGGTCCTCGCCTACGGTACGTTCGACGACCTGGAGTTCACCGACCAGGGCTTCGGCTACAACTATGACGTCGGGAATTCCTTTGGCTGGGGAGCTCAGCTGGGGCTCGATATCCCGGTGTGTCCGGTGGGACGGTGCTTTCACTTCTCCACGAAGCTGAAGTACATGAACTACAACCTCGATCCGGAGGGTCCCGTGGCGACACCGTTCAGCCTCGAACAGCGGGACTTCTCGCTGGGTCTCGACACGTTCATCTTCGCGGTCGGCGCGGGCTACCGCTTCTGATCAGCGATCGACCTGGATCCGGCTCGCGAGAGCCGGTAGAGAGGCCCCGCACGCTTCGGCGGCGGGGCCTTTTTCTTTGCTCGCTTTCCGGTACCGCTCTGTTTCCGCCAGCCTGGGAGTTGCTCGAACCCCGCACAGCGAACTCCGAAGACTGGGCAATCTCGCACAACGCGTGCTATCATTGCGGATTGGACGAACCGCCCGGGAGGCCCCCCATGAATCGACCGTCGATGAGCTCCTCTCTCCGTTTTCTGCTACTTGCCACACTGGCCGGTTCGATGCTGTGCGTCGCAGGGGCGAGCACGACTCTGGCCTCGGCCTATCGGATCAAGATGCACAACGGCAACGAGTTCCTCAGTGCCTACAAGCCAGTGCATGCGGAATGGGATCCGAGCAAGCTCCTCTTGCTCACGGAGCAGGGAAACCTGATCGCTCTCGACGATGCGGACATCGCAGAAGTCGTTCACGACCTGGAAGTCCAGGGTTTCGGACGGGTGATCGACACCACCACGATCGAGGTCGGCTACAGTGCCAATATGACCAATCAGGAGCTCGGGCCCGACGGAGAGCTTCCACCGGGGGTCGAGCAGTTGCAGCAGATGCAGCGCACGATGGCAATGGAGCGAATGCTGACGCCACCGCCGCAGAACTTCACGACCCCCCAGTTCGCCGAGCCGAACTCGGGTGGCGGAATTCCGGTCGGCTTCGTGAACACGGTCACCCCGCCGCTCGGCGGCGTCAACAACTGATCGCTCGTGCGACCGCCGTAGCGATCCCGATCGGGATCGCCACGGGCCTGTTGCTGGTCTGGGGACGAGGCTTCCCCTGGCTCCTGGCTACAGTGAGCGGTGGCGCGGTCGCGCTGCTCGCCTTTGTTTCGGTGCTGTCCTTCGCGAGACTGCTGCAACAGGTGAGAGGACCGTCGTTCAAAGTCGAGAGCTCGCTGATCGATCCAGACGAGTAGGGCTTCCCTGCGGCTGCTCGGACCCTGGGGAAATCAGCGCCATGGAAAGCCGACCAGGGCGACCAGGAGAAGCAGGTGCGTGCCGCCGCCCAGCGACACGCCGGCAAAGAGCAGGATCATCCACGCCACCAGGCACACGACCGCCAGGTAGAGTCGGCGGCGGGGAGAGATTGCACCTATCCGTTCGGGAGGTGGGTGCGATTCGTGAGACGATGGAGTCGCTCCCGCCGTTTCGTTCTCGGGGCTCACGGGAAAACACTAGCAGACTCCTCACACCACCATTCCCACCACCATGGCCTCCATCTCATCCTGGACCACTCGGGAGCGGCGTCTCGAGTTCGAGCACCGGCTGCTCGATGTAGGAAGTCACAGCGTGCGGGCGCAGGACGGCCGTGAGCGAGAGGTGTTGGTGCTCGATGTCCCGGACTGGGTGAACGTGATCGCCTTGGCGGGAGAGGAAGTGATTCTCGTACGCCAGTGGCGATTCGGAACGGGCGACTTCACCCTGGAGATTCCGGGCGGCCTGGTGGAGAACGGGGAGGAGCATGGCATCGCGGCGCAGCGGGAATTGCTCGAAGAGACGGGCTACCGGGCAGAGGATTGGCGACACCTGGGTTGGGTAGAGCCCAATCCCGCAATCCAGAACAACCGATGCCACACCTGGGTCGCCCGGGGAGCGGTCTGGCAGCAGGAACCGCAGGGCGACGGAGACGAGGAGATCGAGGTACTCAGGAGGCCTCTCGAAGAGATCGGACGACTGATCGCCGGAGGTTCGATCCGTCACTCACTCGTGGTGGCGGCGTTCCAGCTGTTCGGTAGCCAGCGATGAGCCCATCCCAGCGTTTCGCGATTCGAGCGGTGTCTTTCGACGCTACGGGGACCCTGCTCCATGCACCCCGACTCGGGGAGATCTACGCCGAGGTTCTCGGCCGACATGACAGCAGGTCCAGCCTTGCGGAGCCTCGGCCTGAGGCGGTAATGACGGCTCTTCGGCTGGCTTGGAGCGAGCTCGCGTGCCGAGTGCCGGCCGGCGCCGATCGCTTCGGCATGCATCGGGAGGGTGCCCCCGGCTTCTGGCGAGAGCTGCTGGAGCGCCTCTCGCTGCATCTTGGACTCGAGCGCCCGTCGCGGTTCGCGGCCCACGAGTTGTACGAGCGGTTCACTCGCGCCGATGCCTGGGAGCTCTTCCCCGAGGTCCCGTCCGTGCTGGCCGGGCTTCGAGAGCGCGGCTTCGCCATCGCGGTGCTCAGCAACTGGGACGAGCGCCTACCCCGGGTCCTCGCTGCGCTCGGCCTGGACATCGACCCCGTTCTGACCTCCCAGGGCTGTGGCTGTGCCAAGCCGTCGCGTGCGATGTTCCATCAGGCGGTCCGGGCTCTCGGCGTCGAGCCCGCTCATCTGCTCCACGTCGGAGACAGCCAGATCGAAGACTTCGAAGGGGCGATCGCCGCGGGCTGTCGCGCTGTCTTGCTCGACCGGGCAGGGGAGCATAGCGACCTGCGCACTCTCTCGGGCCTTCTGGATCGGCTGTTCCTGGCCCGGCCCATCGCGGCGTCTCTGCGCTCGACCCGCCTCGCAGAGCCCAGACCGATCGAAACGGAGACCCCATGACGAGCTATCGGGACTCAGGGGCGAGGCGTCTCTGCCCTCAGCAGGCTCCTGGCCTCGCGGCCTGGTTTCGTGTCCTTGTGCTGCTCGGCGCCACCGGCCTCCTGCCCGGGTGCCAACCGCCGGTCGACGAGCACGGAGAGCGGATTCTGGATACGGTCGAGGTCGAAGCGGGAGCGACGTCGGGCATCTCCCACGAAGAGGACCGCAAAGCCTCGCGAAGCGATCTGCGGGGGGAGAGTCAACTGGCGGGCGTTCTCCCCGGGGGATTCCCGAAGGACCTGCCTCTACCTCTTCCGGCCAGTGTGCTCGGCTTCGGCGACGAACAGGATCGCTGGGTGGAGTTGAGCGTTCCCCGTTCGCATAGCGCGCTCCAGAGCTTCCTCGAGCGACGATGGCGTGGAGCGGGCTGGCGCGACGTCGACGGTGCCTGGCAGCGCGGAGAGCGCCGGATCGAAGCCACGGTGTCCCAGGGTGAGAACGAGGGGGAGTCTCTCTTGAGAATCGCCTATCGCTAGGCCTTACTGCTTCCTCGAGGCCGCGTCGAGCCACGCCTCAGCGAGCGCGAGACGCTCCAGGGCAGCCTCGACCTTTTCCACTTCGGCCGCCACCAGGCCCTGCTGTGCCTCGTCGCGCATCGCCTCGGCCTCGGCAAGATCGACGTCGGCGGGGAGTCTTGCCGCATCGGCCAGCACCGTGACGACGTCATTCGAGACCTCGCAGAACCCGGCATCGAGCACCCAACGATGAGACTTCCCTCCGCTCTCGTAGGTCAGGGTACCCGGACTCAGGGTACTGATCAGCGGGGTGTGGCCAGGGAGCACTCCGAGGTAGCCCCCGCTCCCCGGAATCGTCACGCTGTCGCACTGCTCCTCGAGGATCTTGCGCTCGTGGGTCACCAACACCAGGGTCAGCTGCTCGGCCATTTCCAGTTCCTCTTCTAGATGTCGAACTAGGCCGCGGCGCCTTCGAGCATCTTCTTGCCACGCTCAGCCGCCTCATCGATCGTCCCCACGAGCAGGAAGGCCTGCTCCGGGAGCTCGTCGAACTCGCCGTCGAGAATCCGCTTGAAGCCTTCGACCGAGTCCGCGATCTTGACGTAGCGACCTTCCAGGCCGGTGAACTGCTCTGCGACGAAGAAGGGCTGCGACAAGAATCGCTCGATCTTGCGAGCGCGTGCCACAACGAGCTTCTGGTCGTCACTGAGCTCGTCTACACCCAGGATGGCGATGATGTCCTGGAGGTTCTTGTACTCCTGGAGGACCTCCTGGATCCGACGTGCCACCGTGTAATGCTCGTCGCCCAGGATCCGGGGATCGAGAATGTTCGAGCTCGAGTCGAGCGGATCGACAGCAGGATAGATACCCTTCGCCGCGATGTCTCGGCTGAGCACCGTGGTCGCATCGAGGTGCGCGAACGCCGTGGCCGGCGCCGGATCGGTCAAGTCATCTGCAGGCACGTAGATCGCCTGAACCGATGTGATCGAGCCCTTCTTGGTGGTGGTGATCCGCTCCTGAAGCGCGCCCATCTCACTGGCGAGGTTGGGCTGGTATCCCACTGCACTCGGCATGCGACCGAGCAGCGCAGAGACCTCGGATCCCGCCTGCGTGAAGCGAAAGATGTTGTCGATGAAGAGCAGCACGTCGCGCCCTTCGACGTCGCGAAAGTACTCGGCCGCGGTCAGGCCCGCCAGACCGACTCGAAGACGGGCTCCAGGAGGCTCGGTCATCTGACCATAGATCAACGCCGCCTTGCTGTTCTTGAGTGCGTTCTTGTCGACCCTTTCGAGATCGAATTCGCCGGTCTTCTCGAAGTGCTCTTTGAACTTCTCGCCGTAGTCGATCACTCCGGCCTCGACCATTTCGCGGAGCAGATCGTTCCCCTCACGGGTTCGCTCGCCGACACCGGCGAAGACGGAGAAACCACCTGCCTGGATCGCGACGTTGTTGATCAGCTCCTGAATCAGCACGGTCTTGCCCACTCCGGCGCCACCGAACAGCCCGGTCTTGCCACCACGGGTATAGGGCGCCAACAGATCGACGACCTTGATTCCCGTCTCGAACATCTCCGTCGAAGTCGCCTGGTCTTCGAAGGACGGGGCCTCACGATGAATCGGCCAGTGCTCCTGGGTATCGACCGGGCCGAGCTCGTCGACTGCGCCTCCGAGAACGTTGGTGACACGGCCGAGGGTCGCTTCTCCGACCGGCACCGAAATCGGCTGTCCCAGGTCGCGTGCTTCAGCACCCCGCACGAGTCCCTCGGTAGGAGCCATGGAAATGCAGCGCACGACCCCGCCGCCGAGATGCTGCGCTACCTCGACCGTCAGATCGAGCTCGACGCCGGCAGAGGCATCCTGCTTGATCACGACGGCATTCAGGATCTCGGGGAGCTGCCCCTCTGGGAACTCGATGTCGAGCACCGCTCCGATGATCTGGACGACCTTTCCGACCTTGTTGCTATCACTCACGGTTTCGGCCCTTTCCGATTGGTATTCTGAGAACGGTTGCAGGAGCTGCTCGAATCAGCCCTCGAGGGCGGTCGCGCCCGAGACCACCTCGATCAGCTCGGTGGTAATGGCTGCCTGACGGGCCCGGTTCATGACCAGGGTCAGCCGATCGATCAGCTCGCCGGAGTTCTTGGTCGCCGCTTCCATCGCGGTCATGCGCGCCGCGTGCTCGGCGGCCTGCGACTCGAGCAACACCCGGTAGATCTGGAAGGTGACAAAGCGGGGCAAGAGAGCCTCCAGGAGCTCGTCGGTCGACGGCTCGTAGACGTAGTCGGAGGACGAGACGCCTTCGTCCTCGACGCCCTCGGCTGCGGGAGGGGTCAGCGGCAGGATCTGCTCGACCGCGAGCTTCTGTGTCATCACGGAGATGAACTGGTTGTATACGACGTAGACCGCGTCGTAGGTACCCTCCAGAAAGGCCGCTGAGAGGTCATCGGCGATCTCCTGGGCCTGCTCGTAGGTCACATTGCGGAACAAGGAACGATAGGCAGCGCGTACCGGGCGCTTGCGGCGCTCGTGATAGTCGGCACCCCGTTTGCCCAGAAGCAACAGCTCGTACTCGCTGTCCAGCTTCTTGATCTCGATCTCCGACGCACGGAGCACGCTGGCATTGAAGGAGCCACACAGCCCCTTGTCGCCGGTCACGACCGCGAGCAGAACACGCTTGACGTCGCGCACCTCGAGTAGCGGATGCGCCACCTCCCCGGAGGATTGCGATGCCAGATTCCCCGTGACCTTGCGCAGTTCGAGCGCATAGGGTCGAGTGGCCAGGATCCGATCCTGACTGCGGCGCAGCCGGGCAGCAGAGATCATCTTCATCGCGCGGAAGATCTGCTGCATGTTCTTGACCGAGCGGATTCGCCTCCGCAGGTCGATGAGATTGGCCATTTCCTTCTATCTCCGCCCCGTCATGGGAGCGCTGTCATGAGCGCACTGTCGTTCCTGAAGGCTCGCGCCATGGCTACCACGATCCTAGGCCTCTACCGCCGCTTCCGGGTTCTCCACGAGATAGCGCTCCAGGATCTTGCCCATGGCGGCCTGGATCTTCTCGCCCAGCTCGTCGGAGACCTTCTTGGCCTCGCCGAGCTCATCGCGCAGATCCTTGGCCTCTTCGGCGAAGTAGCGATGCATCTCCGCCTCGAACGGCCGCACGTGCGCCGGCTTGATCCGATCGAACGTTCCCCCGCCACCAGCCAGAATCGTCAGGACCTGGTCCTCGATGGTGAGTGGGGAGTACTGATCCTGCTTCAGCGCCTCGACCCAACGTTCGCCGCGAGACAGCTGCCGCTGGGTCACCTTGTCGAGGTCGGAACCGAGCTGAGCGAACGCGGCCAGATTGCGGTACTGAGCCAACTCCAGACGAAGGGTACCGGAGTTCTTGCGCATGGCGGGGATCTGGGCGTTGCCGCCGACTCGACTCACCGAGATGCCGACGTTGACCGCGGGACGAACACCCTGGTTGAACAATTCGCCTTCGAGGTAGATCTGTCCGTCCGTGATCGAAATGACGTTGGTGGGAATGTATGCCGACACGTCGCCAGCTTGCGTCTCGATCACCGGTAGAGCGGTGAGCGAGCCGCCACCGTTGGCCTGGGAGAGCTTGGCAGCACGCTCGAGCAAACGAGAGTGCAGATAGAACACGTCACCGGGATAGGCCTCGCGACCCGGAGGACGGCGAAGAAGCAGTGAGACCTCTCGGTAGGACGCCGCCTGCTTGGAGAGATCGTCGTAGATCACCAGGGCATGCTGCCCGTTGTACATGAAGTACTCACCCATCGCACAACCGGAGTAGGGTGCGATGAACTGCAGAGGCGCCGGTTCGGAGGCGGAAGCCGAGACCACGATGGTGTGTTCCATCGCCCCAGCATCCTCCAGCTTCTTGACGACCTGAGCGATCGTCGAACGCTTCTGACCGATGGCGACGTAGACGCAGGTGACGTCTCCGCCCTTCTGGTTGATGATCGTGTCGACCGCCACCGCAGTCTTTCCCGTCTGTCGATCGCCGATGATCAGCTCACGTTGGCCTCGGCCGATCGGGATCATCGAGTCGATCGCCTTGATACCGGTCTGCATCGGCTCGCTCACCGGTTGGCGGTCGATCACGCCGGGCGCCAGACGCTCGATCGGGTAGTTGTCCGAAGACTCGATCGGGCCCTTGCCATCGACCGGGAGGCCGAGAGGATCCACCACTCGGCCGATCAGACCGGGACCCACCGGCACCTGCATGACGCGACCGGTGCGGCGCACCTCGTCGCCCTCTTCGACCAGGCGCGACTCGCCCATCAAGACCGCGCCGACCTGATCTTCCTCCAGGTTCAGCGCGAGACCGAAGACCTCGTTGGGGAATGCCAGCATCTCACCGGCCATGACCTTGTCGAGGCCGTAGATCCGTGCGATGCCGTCACCCACGCTCAGTACGGTCCCGACCTCGGCGACGTCCACGTCGCCCTCGAATCCGGCGAGCTGACGCTCGAGAATCGCCGCAATCTCGTCGGCTCTGATATCCATTTCCTAGCTCCAGGTGCTGTTGTGATCGATTACGGTAGCGGAGTGAGCCACGAGCGCGAAACTACGCCTCGCCGCCCTCGGCCAGGGCGAGTCCGAGCCGTTCGAGCTGTCCGCGTACGCTGGCGTCGTAGCGCTCGCTTCCGACCAGCGCCACGAACCCGCCCAGGAGGTCCTCGTCCAGCGTGACCCGGAGATCGACATCCTGACCCAGTTTGTGCCCCAGCGCGGCCGCGAGTCGACGCTCCTGGTCGGCATCCAACGGTGCCGCGCTGGTGACTTTCGCACGAACGACACCGAGACGGCGATCGATCAACTCGTCGACGACTTCGAGGATCCCCGAAAGATGAACCAATCGGTAGTTGTCGAGCAGCAGATCGACGAACCGGCGGGCACTCTCTCCGAGCCCCAGGGTCCGAGCGACTTCCGTGGTGACTTCCTTCTTCTTCTCCATCGGTATGCCAGGGTTCTTGGCCATACTGGCGAGAGCCGGCACCTCTTCGAGAGCCTGGGAGAAACGGCGCAGCTCGTCACGAGTCGTTGCCAGAGCCTCGTCGCTGGAAGCGGTGTTCGCCAACGCTTGTGCGTAGGGCCGGGCAAAACGAAGGTTCATGACGCCGACTCCCGATCGAAGCGCACGAGACTCTCGTCGAAGAGTCTGCGGCGATCCTCGGGACCGAGCTCGGCGCTCAGCCGATCCGTCGCGAGCTTGGCTGCCAGGTGCGCTGCATCGCGCCGCAGCTCTTGTTTCGCCACCGCCACGCGATGGGTGATCTCGTCGCGCGTTTGCTCGAGCAGCCGCTCCTTGTCGAGCTCGGCGCGCTCGAGAATCTCCTGGCGCTCGCGCTCGGCCGAGGCGGCACCTCGCTCGATCAACTCATCCATCTCGGCGCGCAGCTGGTCCAGCTTGCCTTCGAGCGTGCTCGCCATCTGCTCGGCCTCGACCCGCTGCTGGCGTGCCTCGTCCAATTCGGTCGAGATGCGCTCCGAGCGCTGGGTCAGGAAACGCCGAAGCGGGGGGCCTGCATAGTAGATCAGAGCGCCCCAGAAGATGATCAGATTGAAGGTCAGCCAAAGCCAACGCGGGAGTCCCAGCCAGGTGTCCGTCAGCGGAGGACCCCCTGCGGAAGCGTGTGCCGCCGGAGTGGCCGCCAAGGCCAGCAGGAAGGGACCCAGGATGCGCCCCCAGCGACCTGCGGCACGATGGCTCATACGGCCCTCCCCAGGAGGCGCTGGGTCACCTGGTCAGCGAGCTCTCGGGCTCGCTGATCCAGCAGGGCACGCTGCTCCTGCACCTGAGCATCCAACTCGGACCCGGCGCGCGCCAGCTCCTGGCTCGCGACCTTCTTGGTTTCGCCCAGAAGTGCCTGGCGCTGCGCCATCGCGTCACGCCGCGTCTCCTCCCGACTCTTTCGAGCCGTGAGTCGTGCCTCGGCGAGGCGCATGCGCTGTTCTTCCAGCTGCCGTTCGCTCGTTTCGAGCGCACGGTCATAGACCTCGCGGGCAGACACCACCTCCTGGCGCCTCCCCTCGAGCAATTCTGTCATCGGTTTGATGTAGAAAATCCGGATGATCAAGTAGGCAACCCAAAAGGCACCCATGACCACCAGGAGACTGGCGTCAAAATCCACCGTGGCCTCACTTGAAACAAGGCTTGCTGAGGATTCCCGGCGAGAGTTCGCGGGGTCAGAGAGCACCGAGAAGCTAGCACGCGCCCCCGGTAGGGTCAACCGCGTCGGGATCCCGCGGGACCCCCTGCGAACCTCTGATCAGACGGAGCTGCTCTCCGGCTCCAGACGATGGGTGAGTGAGCCGCTCAAGAGATCTCCGAGCGACCGACCCCCGAGCCCGAGAAGAGCGGGAAGCCCGACACCCGCAACGGTGAGCACCCCGGCAAGCCAACGCAAGACGGTCTGGGTGAACGCCAAGGGTCGCTCGTCGACGTCTCGGGCCTGCAGGCGTGCCCAGGCCATTCCCGGAGTCTGCCCCCAGAAGGCAAGCGGCAAGGTCACGTACAGGAAGGAGAAACTGAGCACAAACCCGAGCAGCCCGGGCCAATGGGCGAGCCGTGGAGTGACCCCGAGAAACACCATGGCGACGAGGATGACGGCGACAACACCCGCCAGCAGCACGACATCGGCGCCCCCCGAAACGATTCGGTCGAGGAAGGTGATCCGCCCTTCGCCAGTGGGGTCCCCCGTGCGGTAGGTCTCTCCGTTCAGATCCTCTTCCCCGTTTGCCGGGTCCCCACCCGGAGCGGAAGAGGATGGAAGGTCGTACGCGGTTGCGAAGTCGCTGTCGGGCTCGCGATCGGCGTCGAAGAGGGACAGATTCTCGGGCACGCCTCCGTCTTCGGGCCTCGACGGAGCCGGATCGGACTCCCGGATCGACGGGGAGCCGGCCTCTGCTCCTGACGGTGGCTCCAGGGGAAGGTCCAGGAGGCCTTCGTCCTCACCTGGATCCCGGCGACGGCGAGTCACCGCCGGAACTCCAAATTCTTGACGAACACCCGGTAGAGCGCGTCGATCTCGCGACCGGTATACGCCTCCGCGAATTTCAGCAGACGAGCTCCGTCCTGGTCGTCGGGTATGAGCTGGGTCGTTTCCTTGAACTTTTCGAGAGCCTTGGAAGGCGAGTTGCGCCGCAAGTCCATCACCCCGAGGTTGAAGTAGGAGTCGGCGAGCAGCAGACGGATGTCTCGGTTTGCCGGCTCGGCCTCGAGCATACGCCACAGGGTGGGCAGCAGGCGTTCCCACTCTCGCTGCTGAAACAGGTCGATCTGGCTCGCGATCGGGAGCAGCTGGCGCTTCGTGTCCTGGAACAAATCCGAAGCCGCGCCGTCCAGAGGCTGGATGCGCTCTGCCCTCCGGAAGGCCTTCGCCGCGCGAAGGTACTCACGTCTTCCGTAGAGCGCCCTCGCCTCTTCGAGCAGTTCCTCGCGGAGTTCCAGATCGACCCCCTCGTCGGGACTCTCTTCCGGGACCTCGGCACTCTCCTCCTCCGGAGGAAGGCTCTGGCGCCACAGCGCGATCTGCTGCTGTGCTCGAGCGTAGGACGGGTGGTCCTCGGTCAGCTCGCTCAGCTGATCGATCGCTCCCTGCGTGTCGCCATCGAGATGAAGCCGGGTCGCCACCTTGATCGGATCGGGAGCCGCCGGAGCGGCAGCCGCCGGGACCTCCTCGCTCGCGTTGGGGAACAACCGATCACGATTGCTGTAGAGAAGATAGCCGCCGCCCAGAATCACCACCAGCCCGATCGCTGCAATGGCTCGGAAGGAGCGTTGCGGCTTCGCCACGGCGATGCCGCCTCCTCTCGACGGCGGGGAGACAACGTCCTCACCGCCCTCTTCGAAATCTCCGGGATCGAACAGCCCCGCCTCTTCCTCGAGTCCCGTGGACTCCTCGGGCGGCGCAGGCTCGCCGACCTGCGCGCCACTGGGGGCGGGCGCCTCCAGAGCCTCCAACCCTCCAGCGGCCTCCGCCTCTTCCGCCGAGACGCCCTCGGCCAAGGGCATCGGCGGAGCTTCGATTGCGCTCGGGTCACCGAGCTGATCGAGGACTTCGCGAGCGGAAAGATGTTGAGGATTGAGCTCCAGCACCTTCTCCAGGGTCGCACGAGCCTCGGCGGTACGCCCGGCCTCGCGATGCCCGACGGCCTCATGGAACAACTCGTCGACTCGCCGTTCCTGTTCATCCTTGAGCTTGCGGGCGAGCTCGATGCGGCGAGCCGCTTCCTGATTCTCGATATCGATCAGGAAGATCCGTGACCAGGCATCGATCGCGGCTTGGAAGTCGCCATCGTCGTACCGAGACTGACCTTCCTCGAGCAACTCGCCGATTCGGTCCTGGCTCTCGGTGTTCGGGGCCTGGGTCGCGCCCACCGCGTCGACCAGGGGGAGCTCCGCCATTCCATCGTCGGATATCGGTATCGCTTCGATCACCGGAACCGCTTCCGGAGGAGCCGCAATCGCTGCCGGCGCCGACTCGGTGGCCGCTTCGACGATGGTCGCCTCTGCCGCCACCACTGCCTCTTCGACGGGAAGCGCCTCCGACGCGGCACTTTCGAGCGCCAGATCGGCCACATCGATGGGTCCGCTCGCTCCCTGCAGACGAGACTGGAGTTTTGCCGCGGGTTTGAACAACGGGTCCATCTTCAAGATGAAGTCACAACCCAGCGCCGCCTCCTGGGTCCGACCTCGCGTCGCGAGCTCGAGTGTCTGATGAAACGTGTCGAGGATCCGAGCCTTCGTTTCCTGTCCGAGCGAGGGATTGCCTGGGTAACTCATGAAGCTGATATCTGTGTTTCCGCAGCGACGCCGCTGAGAGAGATGGTGGGGCACAGAGAGGGAGGCACCTCTCGAAGGCACACGAGACGCCCGAGAAGCCCAGTTATTGTAGCAATCGCACTTTCTTCGGACAACCGCGGGGCGGGCCGCGTCGTGAGCCCGGTCATTCTCCCGCGCGATCGGAGAGGGCCGCCAACAAGCGCCTGGGCATCCCGTCGAAGGATCCCGAAGACATCGTCGCGATCACGTCCCCGGGCTTCGCTTCGAGCAACGCAGTCTCCAACACCTCGTCGTTGCCCTCACAGGCGGTCGCGGCGACGCCCCGCTCGCGCAATGCGCGCGCCAGCGCTGAGGGGTCGAGACCCTCGGAGCCGAGTCGTTCGGCGTGGAAGACCGGAGCCAGGACGACCCGATCCGCCGGGCTGAGCGACACCACCCAATCCTGGAAGAAGAGCTCGCGACCGGCAGTGAGACTGCGCGGCTCCAAGACAACGCAAATCGGTCGATCCGGGTAGCGCTCACGCAGCCCTCCGATCGACGCACGAACCTCGGTCGGATGATGAGCGAAGTCGTCCACCACGACTACGTCTCCGGGCCGCCCCAGCTCTTCGAGGCGCCGCTTGACTCCATGGAAACGCGCCAGCGCAGCGACCACGGGCTCGGAGGCCCCGACATCCTCCCGAGCCGCGAGCCAAACGGCCGTCGCGTTGAGTCCGTTGTGCGCCCCCCACACCCCGAGCGGCAGCTCGACCCAGTCCTTCTGTTTGTCTCGCAACCGAAAGCGCGCGCCCTCCCTCCCCGCGCAAAGCGCTTCGACGACCACGTCGTTGTCCGGCTCGAAGCCGAAGCGCGTCACGGCACACGAGGCTGCGTCACAAAGGGCGCGGACCTCGGGGCTGTCCCCACAGGCAATCAAACGGCCCCCGGACGGCAAACGCTCGATCACCGATCGATAGGCCGCCAGCAGCGCAGCGTGATCTGGATAGAGATCCGCATGATCGTACTCCGCACTGGTCAGAATCAGGGTCTCGGCCTTGTAGTGCAAGAACTTGGGGCCACGGTCGAAATAGGCCGCGTTGTACTCATCGCCTTCGATCACGAAACGCTCACCGCGACCCTGGGCGAAGCTCGACGGGAGGTCGGCAGGCACACCACCGATCAGGTAGCCAGGCTCGAATCCGAGCTCCGAATAGACCCAGGCCGCCATCGACGACGTCGTCGTCTTGCCGTGAGTCCCCGCCACCACGAGCGGTCGTCGACCGTCGAGCAGAAACCGCGCCACTGCCTGCGGCATCGAGATGCGCTCCACACCGAGAGCCTCCACACGCAAGGCTTCGGCATTGTCACGGGGCACCGCGTTCCCGATGATCACGAGGTCGACCGAGCGATCGAGATGAGCCGGATCGAAACCGACGAGTGGCTCGATTCCCGCCTCGGAAAGAAGGTCGCTCATGGGTGGATACAGTGGCCCGTCGGAGCCCGTCACCCGGTGTCCCTGCGCGGCAAGCAGGCAGGCCAAGGGCGCCATTCCGGTACCCCCGATCGCCACCATGTAGATGTCGAGTGGCCCCTGCACAGCGCCGGGACTATAGCAGGCACTCGCGAGCGCGTTGTAGGATAGGCGCGACTCCTGCTGCGTGGGTCTTGATCCACCGTGTGGACAAGCAAAGCCAGACAGAACACACCGAGCGTCTGGTGCGGACCGCCCGTCATCCCTGCCCTCCCCGCAGTTCGAGGGGCCACTACTCCCAAGCCAAAGAGGTCGACTCCGATGCACCATCCTCGTGCTCGCCTTTCCTACCGCACGCTGCTTCTGGCAGTCTTCGCGATCCTTCTCCCGGTCGGCATCTGGGCCCAGGCAGCCCCCGAAGTCTCGGTCGCCGAGCTCGTCTTCGACTTCGGTGAGGTGGGACGCGGTAAGTCAGTCAGTCACGAGTTCGTGATCGAGAACCGGGGCGACGCCCCACTCGAGATTCGCGACATCCGAGCACCTTGTGCCTGCACCGTAGTGAAGCCGATCGACGTCATTCCACCCAACTCCAAAGCGAGTCTCCACGTCGAGCTCGACACCACGACCCTGGTCGGACCCGCGAGCCGACAGATCTACGTCTTCACCAACGACCCGAACAACCCCCGTGTGACGCTGACGTTGGAAGTGGAATCGACTCCCTGGGTCAACGCGGCTCCGGGCTACGTGCGCTACATCATCGTGCAGGGATTCGACGACACGAAGAACGACTCCACCCTGAAACAGACGCTCTATGCGCGAGAGAACGCCGACTTCGAAGTCGTTTCCGTAGAGTCCGAGATTCCCTTCATCGAGGCTTCGTTTCACGAAGCGGCTCCCCAGGAGCGCAATCCCGACATTCTGGGCCAGCAGTGGATCGTCGAGACCCGAATCCGCCCCGACGCCGAGGTGGGTCCGATCACCGGCCATATCAACGTCAAGCTGAGTCACCCGGAGCAGCCGGCCCTCGCCATTCCCGCTTCCGGCTTCGTGCGCCCCGTCTTCGCGATGACACCGACGAAGGCCAGCTTCGGCGACGTCGTGTTCGAGCCGGACGCCGAGATGCGCGGCAGCATCCAGATTCGAAACTTCGCGACCGAGCCCATCGCCGTCACGGACACCGAGGTCGACGTCCCGGGAATCACCGCGGCGATCGAGGCCAAAGAAGAGGGTCGGATCTACTTCCTGCACCTGCTTCTCGACCCCTCGATGCCCAAAGGCCCGTTCGCGGGCAAGGTGAAGGTGCTCACCGACTCGCCGCGTAAACCCGTGATCGAGATCCCGATTTCCGGCACGGTGCGTTGATCGCGATTCCCGGTCACAAGAGCGCCGTTCCTGTCGCTGCCGACGACCTTCGGTCGATCGAGGCCACCACATCGGGCGAGCTCTCCGCGGCGAATCCGACTCCCAGAGTCAGCGCCGTCAGGGGGGCGCCGCGCTCACTTGGGTTCTCCCCACAGCTGCCCCTCGTCCTTCGGTGTCGCTCGCGGGCGGCCCGCGCGATCGCGGCGAGCTTCGACCTCGGCCATGATTGGAGCGAGTGACTCCCGTTGGAGGGCTTGTAGACGGTCGATTCCCTCGAGCGCAACATCGAGCATCGAGTCGAGCTCGGAGCGCTCGAACGTGCCTCTCTCGGCAGTACCCTGGACCTCGACCAGTCGATGCTCGCCAGCAGCCACGACGTTGAGATCGACCTGCGCCTCGCTATCCTCGCGGTAGTCGAGATCGAGCAGCAGCGTGTCACGGCAATAGCCGACGGAGACCGCCGCCAAGGGATCCATCAGCGGCCAGTGAGCCAGATCGCCCGCCACGAACATCTTGCCCATGGCCTCGACCAGCGCCACGTACGCACCCGTGATCGACGCCGTTCGCGTTCCCCCGTCTGCCTGGAGAACATCGCAGTCCAGAGTGACGGTGATCTCTCCCATCCGCTTCATGTCCACGACCGCCCGCAACGAGCGTCCGATCAGGCGTTGGATCTCGGAAGTCCGGCCGGAGGGACGGCCGCGAGAGACTTCCCTCGTCGACCGGGTCAGCGTTGCCCGCGGCAGCATCGAGTACTCGGCCGTCACCCAGCCGAGCCCACTGTCCGATCGAAAGGGCGGCACTCGCGATTCGACCGTCGCGGCGACCAGCACTTCGGTGTCACCGAACGCAACGTGCGCCGAGCCTTCCGCAAACTTGAGCACGCCGATGTCCAGACGGACCGGGCGTAGCTCTCGGGCGCCTCGCCCTCCACTTCGTCTCAACTCGTCACTCACTCTCGGGCTCCTTCGGAGGGATCATTGGACCCGGCGGATCGCGACTTCCCGGGCAGCCCTAGCGTAACCGAACCCGCGCAACCGAGCCTCGCGCGAGATCAGCGCTGCGCCAGGTAGCGTTCGTTCGCCCGCAAAGGACGCGTGGTGTCGACATGGCCTGCGAAGGTGCTGGCCTGATTGCCGTTCCAGAGCAATCCGACGCGCTCGACCGCCTCCAAGCTCAGAGTCAAGCTCGAAACCAGGCTGTACACCGTGAGCAGCTCCTGCTTGGATCCTCCCTGGAGTGATCTCGGCTCGCCAGGCTCCAACACACTAGTGGTCGGGCTCTCGACCTCGGAGACCTCCGCCCTTCGAGGTCCGAGGTCGATCCATGCGATCTTCTCGGCGGCCTGCACTTCGACTCCCAGGAGCTCGGTATCCGCGGGAAGAGGAGAGCGCAAAGCGGGGTCGTTCGGACCGGCCAGCAATGCCGCGACCACGAGCTCGACCTGTTGCGCAGGATCGTCGGGCGGCAGGGCCGACTCCGTCGCAAAACGCCGCTCCTCCGGATGGAGAAGACCATCCTGGCCCGGAAAGTAGAGCGTCACCTGCCATCCTTCTTCGGGCTCGGAGGACTTCTCGGCGAGTTCTGGCTGCTCGACCGCACCCGGCTCTGCGGAAATGCCCGGCTCCTCGGGTGCTGTGCCCCGATCCGAGCCCACCAGGACAAACGCCACAGCCATCGCCACGAGTGCAGCGAAGACGAGCAGGGCGACCGCGGAACGACTCACGGGCGCGGGCGCTCCGAGGCCGGGGCAGACCCGCTCTCCCCGTCCACGGCTCCGGCACGAACCATCGACATGTATCGCTGAACGGCGCGGACGAGCGCGTCGACCAGGCGTTGTCGATAGGCCGGATCCCGGAGTCGCTGTTCCTCCTCGGGATTGCTGAGGAAGCCGAGCTCAACCAGGACCGCCGGCATCGTGGCCCCCATCAGCACACGAAAGGGCGCCTGTTTCACTCCGCGGTTGCGCAGATCGAGTGCCTCATTGAGCTCCTGCTGGATCATCCCGGCAAACCGCTGACTCTGCGCGAGATGGTGATTCTGAGCCAGATCCCAGAGCACCAGCTGCAGCCCCAGATCCTCGTCGGGAGTCGTCGGATCGAGCCCGGTTTCCGGGCCGCCCGCCGAGGCACCGCGGTTCTCCGTCTCCGCCGCAGCCGCCGCCAGCTCGTCGCTCGCCTCCATGCTCAAGAAGTAGGTCTCGGCCCCACGCGCACTGCTGCCCCAGGGTTCCGAGTTCAGATGCAGCGAAAGGAACAGGTCGGCCTGGTTCTGATTCGCCAACGAAGTACGCATCTCGTGAGGAAGGTCGACGTCGGCGTCCCGCGTCAGCACCGCCTTCACCGGAAGACGTTGCTCGAGGCGCGCCTTGAGGCGTCGCGCGAGAACCAGCGTCAGCTCCTTTTCCTCGGCGCCGCTCTTACCGATCGCCCCATGCTCGGGACCGCCATGGCCAGGATCGATGACGATCTTGAATCCTCCACTGCCGGGTACGTTCTGGCGCCATTGGGGCTGCAGCTGGGGCTCCACCCGAGCCGAGCGTGAGATGTCGAAGACCAGCTCGTAGTGACTCCCGCGATCGACTCCATAGGGCTCGGCGGCCGTCGCTCCTTCGGCAAGTCGGAGTCGAATCTGGTCGCCCTCGACGCGCACGGCTTCGAGCAGCGGATCGTCGACTCTTCGCGGCGGTGTCGCGCTCTCGATTCGACCATCCAGGAGCGAGAGTCTGAGTTCGTTTCCCTCGCTGTCCACCCGATAGCGGGGCTGGCGAGGAAACTTGACCAGCAACATCGTGATTCCCTGTGTGTGAACCCAATCGATGGCCACGTCGACGGCGGCGCCCTCTCGACGACTGATGCGCAGGTGGCGGCTTTGCGGGTCCCACTCGAAGCGGAACCCCAAGAGGTCCCCATAGCTGCGCATCAGGAACTCGACCGGAACCTGCAGGCCGTCGATCGAGGCCATGGGAGGGTGCCCGATGGGAATGATCTGCTGACCCATCGTCATGACGCCGCTATCGGGACCGAGGATCATCACGTCGTCTCCCAGACGAAGCGTGTGACTCTGTCCGAGGGGGCCGACCTCGTACTCCCCACCGAGCAGGTCTACCACCGGCTGAAGCGGAATGAGCGGCCCGAGATAGGTGAGCGCCATGGGCACGGCAAGCTCACGGCCCGCATATTCGAGCGTGCCGAAACCGCTGGTCAGAATCGAAGACGGAGTGTCTCCCTCCTGGCGTTCCTGAGCGAAGAGCGCTCCGACACCGAGCGCACCGGCCAGCAGTGAGAGGGCCGCGACAGAGCGAGCGAGGCGATGAACGAGAGGGGTCACGGTGGGAAGGCTCTCCAGGGGAGGGAATCGGTGCGGCGCCGAGATTGAACCCGATTCTTGATTATGCTAGCTTGCCCGCTCCCAGGAGCGAAACCTCGCACCTCGTGGCCCGTTCGTCTAGGGGTCTAGGACGCCGGCCTCTCACGCCGGTAACACGGGTTCGAATCCCGTACGGGCTACCAATCTTCCGCTGCCGCTCCAGATTCGGGAGCCCGCACGGGACTACGGCGGTCCGTCTTCACGCTTCGCGTGAAGACGTCTGGGACGAATCCCTCTTCCTTGCTCTGCGCGAACCAGGAAGGGAAGCGGGAGGGGGGATGACGATCCCTTCACGCTTCGCTTGAAGCTGCGCGAACCAGGAAGGGAAGCGAGATCGGGACCACGATCCCTTCGCGTGAAGAAGTCTGGGAGCACTTGCCAGAACGGCCCTCTCGGGTGATTCTTTACCCATATAGAAATCCAGAGAAGGGCAAGGCCTTGCCGGCTCGCTCCTCTCGGCAACAATTCGAGGAGCCCAGATCCGATGAAACGCCCTCTTCTTGTCCTCTCGTTCCTGATTCTGACCGGTCTCTCCGGAGCCACCGCTGAAGATCTCACTCTCGTCACCACCAGCACGGCGATGGGGAAGACCACTACGGGGACGCAACTGCTCGGCGAGAAGAAGATGCGCATCAATGACGGCGCCGGGTCGGACATGATCTTCGACTACGACACCGGCACCCTCACCACCATCGACCACAAGAAGAAGAACTACTGGCAAGCCACCCTCGCCCAGATTCGAGCCCAGATGGAACAGATGGCAAACATCCTCGAGAACAACCCGGTGGCCGACGGCCTGCTCGGCGAGATCGGAGACGTGACGGTCGATGAGATGGGTGAGAGCAAGACGATCGCCGGTCACGGCTGCAAGATGATGGTGATGAAGATGGGTGAGACCTTCACCACCGAGATGTGCGTCTCCGAAGATCTCGCACCGCCGGTTTCCTACTACCAGGCGCGCCAGGCGATGACCGCGATGATGGGGCCGATGGCGAAGCGCTTCGAGAAGATGTACGAGGAGATGTCGGAGATCGACGGGATGGCGCTGGAGACGGTGAGCCACATCACGATGATGGGCCGCTCGATGGACACGACGACGCGGGTCACTGAGGTCAAGGTCGGGCCGCTGCCCTCTGATGCGTTCGACATTCCCTCGAACTACAAAAAGAAGAAGTCACCGTTCGAGTGACCCACCGAGCTGGGCCCGAAACCGGGCAAGGTCGTCTCGACCTCGCCGGTCACATGAGGAGGCGGGGTTGCATCGCACCCTTCCTCCGGGCAACGGCCCCCTCTTGTCACCGAACGGATGTAGTCTTCGAGCTCCGAAACAGCGAGTCCCGAGCCGGGGAAGGAACCGCCGAGCGCGTGACGGCGGGCTGCGCCTGGGGGATCGCACAGCCAAGGAGCCTCAGAGATGAAGCAGGACCAGGATTCCCACGCCGCCACGACTCCCGAGAGCACCGGTACCCCGAACCGCCGCCAGCTGCTCGGCGCTCTCGCCTTGGGTGCAGGGGCGATCGGCTTCAATCGACTGGCCCGGGCTCAGGGCGACGCGAGCGCACGAGTCACCCAGACCGCTTCCTTTGGCATCGGCGAGGGCAAGGAAGAGGAAGCGGCCGCGGCGATCGCGGAGCTGGTCGCTGCTGTCGAGGCCAACGAGCCAGGCGTGTTGGTGTACTCCGCGTATCGCACGGGGGGCACCCCGGGACGAGTCTTCTTCTTCGAGATCTACGAGAACGAGGACGTGTTGAAAGCGCATGGCCAACAGCCCCACCTGGCAAAGATGGGGCTGTCGTTTCAACAGGGCGTGTTCACCGGCCCGCCGGAGATCGTTCGACTCGAATCGATCGCCGGATACTCGAGACTGTCCGCCGAGTGAGCGAGACGGGCACCCACCTTGTCCCTGGGTGCCCTACCCGCGGCCCGGTGCCGAGGCGAGGGAGACGAGTGCTGTGAATCGCTGCAGCTTGCTTGTCGCTAGCTCCTCACTACCCTATCGTTGACTCGTGGTTCCTGCACATCCTCGTCTGCCTCGCCTGCTGCTACTGATGGTCGCGGCCGGTGTGCTGTGCTCTGCTCGCTCTGCCCTGTTCGCACAAGAGCCCATCGAGGCGGAAGCGACCGCGCGGGCCCATGCCGCCGACAGGGCCAACCAGCAGCTCGACTCCATCGAGGAACAGTGGCGGCAAGCGGACCGGGAGCACCGCCAGAGGGAGCTCTCCTTCGGTGACACGATCGCTGCGTGGGAGGCTTCCCTCGACGCGGCCGAGCCGGGTGACCCTGAGGTAGACCGAGTGTTCGACGAGGTCAACGCGGCGCTCGGTATGGCATTCAGCGAGTTCGAGGCGGCGCTCTCGCGACTCGGACAACCCTCCCAGATCGATTCGGCAGACCGGCTGTTGCGAACAGAGCGGCCCGCATCCCGCGGGATGTTGGCCGACCAGAACGAGCCCGAGCCCGTCGCCGAGGTACTTCAGCAGATCCGCAAGCGAGTCCGGCAACTGAGAGCTCTCGAGTGGGATTTTCGCTGGGAGGCGGCGGAACGGGTCGGGGTCCGAGCCGGGAGACTGTTCGATCTGCGCGTCCGTTCCCTCGGTGAACTCTCCCAGGACCGCCGAAAGGAGTCGCTTCGCACCAGTGAGTTCCTCGAAGGTCTCCGACTGGAGCTGCGCGCACTCAGACTCTGGATCTGGGGCGCCTTCGAAACCCGTCGCCACGAAGTCCTGGAGCTGGCCACTCGAGGAAACCTCACCTCGTTCGGCACTCTCGCTTCGATCCTGGCCCGGCTTGCCCTGGTGCTGGTCGGCTGGATCTGGCTCCGAACCTGGCTGCCGAGTCTCATCGAGCGCACCCGCCAGCGGGCCCCCATCGTCATGGATCCCCGGGGTCGACGCTCGCGCCAGGCGCGATCCGAGCTTCTCTCGCGAGTCATACCTGGACTCGTCACCCTGACCGGCTTGTTCGCGCTTCGCTGGGCGCTGGGCGCTAGAGCCGGTCTCACCGTTCGCCTGCTCCTGCTCTGTGCCCTGGTGTGGGCTGCCTATCGGGTGACGATCGCGACTGTCGTCGGCGGCCTGGAGGCCTTGATGATCCATCGGCGGCTTCGCCCGACACCGGAGCTGCGCGCGAAACTGCTCGGCAGTGTGCGCTGGCTCGCCCGCGTAGCCGCATCCGTCTTTCTGGTTCAATTCTTCGTCGGAATGCGTCTCGAGGGCGGCCTGCTCTACCGCACGGTCAGCTTTGTCGGTAGCGTCGCGATCGGCCTGACGCTGTTCGGCATCGGCCTGGCCTGGCGTCGCGAGCTGATCGGCCTTTTCGCGGAGGAGCACCCGGGGCACGCTCTGGTGTCCTGGGCGAGCCGCCGTTCGCCTGGTTTGCGGGCTGCCGTGCTCTCGCCGTTCCTGGCCATCTGGGCACTCGTTCGAGGTGCCATGTTGCTACTCCGGGACGTCGTTCTCCTCTTCGAAGAGGCCCGCCGCGCCTCGGCCTTCGTCAGTCGCCGACGCCTGGCTCACGATGCCCTGGCCAAGGGCTCCGCGGAGCCGGAGCTCGAGCTCCCTTCCGCACTTCACGAAGCGCTGCACGAGAGCCTCGACGCCACGGACTGGCCGGAGGCCGAGCTTCCCCCTGGAGTCGCCGAGGTCCGTGACCGGATTCGCTCATGGAACGAGAACCGGGTCGTGGCAGGGGGCTACGTCCTCGTCGGCCCACCCGGTGGCGGAAAGCGAGCCTGGCTCGACGCCCTCGAACCGCAAGTCTCCCCGCCGGTCTCGCGTGTTCGCCTTTCGAGGCGTGTTGCGAGCGCGCAGGAACTTGCCGCGGCCCTCGGTAGCGAGCTCGCACTCGAGCGAGAAGAGAACCCGTCCATCGAGACCGTGGCCGCTCAACTGAATCGCAACGGACCGCTCGTCGTCGTGCTCGAGCGACTGGAGAATCTGTTCTTGTCGCAGATCGGCGGTTACGTCGGTTTCGACGCCCTCGACACACTGATCCAGAAGACCACCAATGCCGTCTTCTGGATCTCCTGTTGCAGCGAGGCGGCCTTCAACCATCTCAGCTCGGTTCGTCGTGAAGCGCTCCTGTTCTCCTCGGACCGGCTTCCTGCGTGGAGCGAGGAGCAGATCGGGCGCCTGATCGAGCGGCGTGTCGTCGATGCCGGCTACCGACTCGACTTCTCGGAACTGGTGACCCGAAAGGCGGGCACCGAGCAGCGTCGCGCCAGACTCGAGGAGGATGCCCGGGAGGCCTATTTCCGTCTTCTCTGGGATCACGCCGAGGGGAACCCGACGATCGCCCTCCATTTCTTTCGGCACTCGATCGGCGTCGCTCCAGACAGCCGGGTCCGAGTGAAGATGTTTGCCATCCCTGATCCGGCCGCTCTCGAGGATCTCGACGAGGGCATCTTGATCGCCCTGGCCAGGCTCCGGGTGCACGGCGCCCTCACTCCCGAGGAGCTGAACCTCACAACGGGCGTGGGCCATGTCGCGGCCTGCCTGGGCCTCGATCGGCTCCATCAGCTCGGTGTCGCCGAGATCGAGCAGGGCGAGACCGAGCGCTATCGCATCACTACCCGCTGGCAGGCGACCGTGTTGCGGCTGCTTCGCCGGCGCAACCTCGCCCGAAGCTGAATCTGCGCGAAACGCGAATCGGAGTCTGACGATGGAAGGAGCAACCCCCGGCACCGTGTTCCAGTTCTTCAGGGCAGGTAACCTGCCCTTCGCCCTGCTCATTCTCCTGGGGACGGCGTTTCTCTCCCGCGTGGTGACCCGGGTAGCGAACGACCTCAGCATCCGCTTCACCGACCGACGGTTGCTCATCCAGCAGTTCGGGGCCATCACTCGCTTCGTCATCTATCTGGCGGGAATCAGCGCCTGCGTCCTGTCACTCTTCCAGATGAGTGAACAGCTGCTGCTCGCGCTCGGCGGCACGGCAGCGGTCGCCGTCGGCTTCGCCACCAAGGATCTGGCCGCATCGATTCTCGCGGGGCTGGTCATCCTGGCCGATCGTCCGTTTCAGGTTGGAGACCGTGTGACCTTCGAGGGGAACTATGGCGAGATCCGTGCAATCGGACTGCGCTCGGTGCAGCTGGTCACGCTCGACGACACGCAGGTAACGATCCCCAACAACCGTTTTCTCACGGAATCGGTGGCCTCCGGAAACGCGGGAGCGGTCAACATGATGATCGAGATCGACTTCTGGGTCGGCATCGATCAGGACCTGGAGACAGCTCGACGGATCGTGAGCGAAGCGCTGACCACCAGCGTGTACGTCCTGCTCGAGAAGACCTGGTCCGTGGCCGCGAACGTCATGCCGCTCGGTCCCACGGTGGGGGTCCGCCTGCGAGCCAAGGGCTATGTCATCGATGTCCGTTTCGAGAAGGCGTTCGAGACCGACGTCACCATCCGAGGACTCGAGGCGCTGCGCGCGGCCGGCATCCGCCCTCCTTCGACAGCACCTCGAACGGCGTCCCTTGCCCCCTGACGGAGGCACCTCGATCGTCTAGATCGCCCGACCCTGACGCGCTGCATCCATTCCGGCCAATCGCCCGAAGTAGGATTTGGAGGCCCACTTTCGATCCGAGTCAGTCCCCGTGCCCACTCGACTACGTACCCGTGTTCACTCAACTACGATAGCCTTGCCCACAGTGCACTCCGACCCCACATTCGCCGCCCGCCTGCTGGAGACCTCTGCCGACCTCATCGCAGGCCGCGCCGCTCGTCAGTTGCTCGCGGGTGACTCCTCCAGTCCCGCTCATTCGCTGGGACCATGGCGCTCTCAGCTGCGTCAGCGCATCGAAGAACTGATCGCGGCGCTGCTCCTGGAAGAGCCGCTTCTCTTTCGTCAACAGTCGGCCTGGACCGAGTCCGCCTGGCGTGCGCGAGGGGTGCCGGTAGAGGAACTGAAGCGTTCTCGAAAGGCACTCGAGGAAGTGCTGCGAGACGAGCTGCCCGGCCCGGCATTCGAGACCGTTCAGGCCTATCTTCTGGCGGGCTCGAGCTCTGAACCGGATTCGGCCCCATCGGACGAAGCGCCCTCCGATGGCGTTGCTCTCGACCCCGCCCGACCCCTTGGCACCGTCGCGCTGACCTACCTGGAGACGGTGCTCGAAGGCGATCGGCGCGCGGCTATTGCCGGGCTCGTGGCGGTTCTCGACGCAGGCACCCCGCTTTCGGACATCTACGAGGACGTACTGGTCCCGGTGCAGCGCGAGATCGGCGAGATGTGGCAGCGCGACGAGATTCTGGTTTCCGAGGAACACTTCGCCTCCTCGACGACCCAGCAGGCGATGGCCGTGCTCTCCCAGAAAGCCGTGCCGAGGCCTCCGAACGGCCATACCGTGGTTGCCGCGGCCGTGGGAGACAACCCTCATTCCATCGGGGTGCGGATCGTCACCGATCTGTTCGAGCAGGCCGGCTGGCGAGCCATCAGTGTCGGAGCCCAGGTACCGATCGCTGATCTGCTGGCAGCACTCTCCGCATTCGATGCCGATCTGCTGCTGGTCTCGGCCAGCCTGGGGGTTCACCTCGCGAGCGTCAAAGCCACGCTGGAGGTCATCCGCCGTGAGTACCCGCAGGAGCAGTTGAAGGTCCTGGTCGGGGGACGCGCTTTCGACGCCTTCCCCGATCTGTGGGATCGAGTGGGGGCCGACGGCTACGGAAAACGGGCTACGGACGCGATCCGCCTGGCCGAGCAGCTGCTACCGGTCGGCCAATAGACTCCCTGGTCGCCTCCGCCACGGACTGTCCCCGGGACGGGACCAACGCGACGTCGAGGCGTCGCCGCCTCGCGAGAACCGTCTCTGACCCCGTGAGCCTCCTCCAGTCCCGATGAGCCCCAGTTCCGATGAGCCGGGTCCGGTCAGGACGAGAGGGAAATGGTGCACCCTGGAGGAGTCGAACCCCCAACCTCCGGATCCGTAGTCCGACGCTCTATCCAGTTGAGCTAAGGGTGCACGAGCTGCAGTGAGCTTGAGACTGTATTGCAAAACTCGCCGGCGGCGCAAGGGCGCAAGCGGCGCAGAGCCCCACCGCTCGGCGGCTCTGGTCGCCCCTCGAATGCTGGGGAATTCGCTCAGGCCGAGCGCACGGGAACGAAGTACTCCGTACCCCGGATCGGCCGTTTCAGCTGGTGGATCAACTCGTGGAAATCGTCTTCTCGGTGCTCGAAGTCGAGGTGGCGGGTGTCGACCACCAGGAGCGGAGTGCGGCTGTAGTAGTAATAGTAGTGGTTGTAGGCATCGATGAGCTGAGCGATGTACTCCTCGGACATCTCCTTCTCCACCGAGCGCTGGCGCTTCTTGATCCGAGCCATGCACGTGTCGACGTCAGCCGCGAGGTACAAGACCAGATCTGGGGCGGGGATCTGAGGCTCGAGCATCGTGAAGAGCTTGTCAAAGAGCATGAGCTCATCGTCCGTGAGGTTCAGATACGCGAAGATCCGGTTCTTGGGGAAGGTGTAGTCGGCCAACAACAGTCGCTGAAACAACTCCTGCTGCACGACGTCCAGCTGCTGCTTGTAGCGAGTCAGCAGGAAGTACAGCTCCGTCTGGAACGAGGCCCCGGGCCGGTCGCGATAGAAGTCGGCGAGGAAGGGATTCTCCGCATCCTCGAGGACCTTCACACCCTCGAAGCGTCGCGCGAGCATTTCGACGAGTGTCGTCTTTCCGACCCCGATCGGTCCATCAACCGCGAGATAGTTGAAGGGAAGCTCGGAACTACTCAACGCACCCCCGTACCAGGCTTCGAGCCAGAGTGGTCGATCCACCAGACAGTGAGCGAACCGGAAGCGGTCGCAGCCAGCGCCTCCACTCCCGGAAGCCGGACCCGCAGAGCCCTGACTGACTCGACTTTGACACGACGCTGGCACTATACAGGGCCCTTCCGGTAGTCCAAAGTTCACCGGACCCGACACGCGTTGGGCCCCAGATCCCGTGCCTCCGGCACGCGCTCGGCACACCCAGACGTTTCGAGAGGCAGCGCCGCTGGCGTCGCGACGAGCCTCGATCGATGGGTTCCGAGCGCGCCGGTGCTACACTCGATATGCCCATGCAGGCCCCGCCATCGCCACTCCCTGATCTCCCTCCACCCGCAACGGCAACCCGTCGCCACCAGGCGACGGCAGCTCCGGCTGCGCACCCAAAACTCTTACGCACGACTGACCGCATTCTGCTCAGTACGGAGACGCATCCATGATCTCTCTTCCCCACCGCGAGGTGTCTCGATGAACCCCTGGTGGCGCCGACCCTCCCCTTCCGAAACAGCCGACGACGCGCATCGACCGAGCGAGGGCGACCACGAGCCCGAGCGTCCGGGTTCGAGAGGACGCTCTCGCTCTCGAGGCCGTCAGACTCAGAGACGAGATGACCGCCCCGCAGAGGTCGTTTCCTCGAGCGACGTAGTCGCTTCGGCACTGCTGGAGGCCGAATCTACGCCGGAACGGGACGACGAACCGTCGGCTGACTCGCAAGAGGCCTCTTCGACCGGCCGTCCCAGGCGCAGGAGGAGAAGACGCCGGCGCCCCTCGAAGGCGGAGGGGGCCGCAGCAGAGACCGAGAGCGTGGCACGCAGCGAAGTCGCGAAACCCTCGGAGACTCCGCAAGAGGATTCCGGCGCCTCGACCTCTCGCCCACGCAGTCGTCGTGGGCGGCGCCGATCGGGTGAACGCAGCAGCGACTCGAGGGTGGCTGTCTTCGTCGACCTGGGCGGAATCGATCTCTCCGACGCCGAGCCGACAAACGGGCGCCTCGGACGACTCGAGCAGTGGCTCGGCACACCTCAGGTCGAAGCGAAACGCGCCTATAGGGCCGTAGACGACGGAGGGCGCCGGGATACCTACCGCAACGAGTTGCGCCGACTGACGGGACGCGGTACCGAGCTGATCGACGTCGACGCAGGAGGTCGGGCGGCCATGCTCGTACAGTTGACCGCAGACGCGATCGAGCTCAGTCTCGAGCAGCCGGCGCTCAACACCATCGCCCTCGTCTCATCCAATTCCGATCTCGTGCCCCTGGTGGCGAAACTCCGAGATCTCGGGCGCCGGGTCGTGATCCTCGGCGCTTCGGACACCGACGAAAGTCTCCTCTCGAACTGCGACGCCTTCTACAGTCTCGACCCCTCCGCCGACGAGCCGGCCCGAGAGGAAGCGGCCCCCACAAAGGCGTCTCCCCACGAGGAGCGGCACACGGACGGGTCCTTCAGCGAGCCGCCCGAGGACACCTCGGCCTCGGGAGCCCCGACGTCCGAGCTCCCCGCCTCGGAACCTCCCACCTCCGTCGTTCCGTCGGAAGAGACTCCCGATGCGACCCAAGGCCGACCGCGACGCAGGCGCTCCCGGCGCCGCCGAAGCTCCCCTGCCGGCGAAGAGACCGCTGCCGCCGAGCCACCGGCCGATGCCATGGCCATGGAGCAGAGCCCCGAACCGCCACGCCGTCTACTGGCAAGTCCCCGCAACAGGCCCACTCGGAATTCGTCGCCGGCGAGAGAGGAGCGGGCCTCAGAGTCCCTCGAGGGCTCGGACCCTCTGGTCTGGATCGCGCAGGGTGTCGAGGCGTTGGCCGACGGCACCCACGACCGGATCTCGAGCACCGAGCTGCAACAATGGATTCGGCGTCACCGGCCGGACTTCAATGAACATGCTCTGGGCTACGACTGCTTCGGAGACATGCTGCGCGCCGCGGAGCAGCCGGGCCGGAGCGTCATTACCGATGAGCGCACCGGTCTGGACTGGGTTGCTCTGGGCGAGGCAGCTGCCCGGGACGACGTTCCCGACACCGATCCAACCCTCGGCTAGTCGTTCCCCTCCAGGGCATCCCACCGGCTGTCTTCGTCCTCGGGGCTCTCGGTACGACACTCTGACTCTCGGAGCTTCCTAGATCGGTAGCCGGCTCGCGGCCTCGACGCTCAACGGGTCCCCTCCTTCTCCGCGGCGGTCGCGAAGCAGAGCCGCCCAGGCAATCATTGCCGCGTTGTCCCCCGAGTACTCGAGCGGCACCAGATCGAGACGCGTGTCATGGTGCTCGGCCCAGCTGGAAAGCTCCCTTCTCAGAAGCCGGTTGGCCGCCGCCCCTCCGGAGACCACGAGTCGATCGATACCTTCTCGGCGGCGGAGCCGTTCCAAGCGGTCGATCAACTGGGCCACGGCGGCCGCACGAAATCCGGCCAACAGGTCGAGTGCCCTGGGATCGAGATGCTCGATCAGAGAATCCAGTCCCTCCCGCCATCGCTCCGCATCGACGCTGGCACGGTGTCCGTGACCCTCGAGCGCCTCCAGATCGACCTGGCTCTGTGTCTTCAATCCCGAGTAGGAAAAATCCAGACTGTCCCCGCAACGTGGAACGCGAAACGGGTGACGAGCGGGGTCCCCGGCCTCGGCCAGGGCATCGACCCACGGGCCTCCGGGGAAGGGTAATCCGACACGCTTCCCCACCTTGTCGAAGCACTCTCCCATGGCGTCGTCGCGAGTCGCACCCAGGGTCTCCAGGACACCCCGCTCGACCCGGAACAGGGTCGTGTGCCCTCCGGACACCACGAGGGCAACGAAGCGATCCGGGACTTCCCCTGCGGCAGCTCCCTCGCCGCTCTGCACTCCCGGCGCGAGAAAGGGAGAGTACAGATGCCCCTCGAGGTGATGCACCGCATGAAAGGGCCGCTTCAGTGCGAATGCGATCGCCTTGCCCAGCGAAAGTCCCACCAACAGGGACCCGACCAGCCCCGGTCCCTTGGTTGCGGCGACCAGGTCGACATCGCGGAACTCCAGCCCCGCGCTCGCGAGGGCGGCCGCGCTGACCCACGGCCAGTTCCGCAGGTGCTCCCGAGAGGCGATCTCCGGAACGACTCCTCCGTAGATCCGATGCGCCTCCAACTGGCTCGACACTACGGAGGAAAGCACCCGGCCTTCGCCGTCGAGGAGCGCACAAGCCGTGTCGTCACACGAGCTTTCCACGCCGAGCACCACGGGTCTGACCGGAGAACGAGGAGGCATGGAAGTCTGTGACGGAGCTTCGCTCATGGGAGAGCCGGGATTCTGGCACAGGTCCACGGTAAGATGACCGTTGCCCATCACGGCTCCCCATCACGGAATACACGGAATTCACGCATGCTTCCGCTTCGTCTCTACACGCTCGAGGATCTGCCGTCGGACTTCGGCGATTCGCCCGTGCTCGTGCGCGTCGATTTCAACGTACCCATCCAAGACGATGTGATCACCGACGACACGCGCATTCTAGAGGCTCTGCCGACCCTTCGAGAGCTGCTGTCGCGCAACGCACGCCTGGTGGTCGCCTCTCACCGTGGGCGCCCTCGAGGAAAGCCGGATCCTGCGCTCACCCTGAAGCCGATCGCGCGGCGTCTCGGCGAACTGCTCGGGGAAGGCGTGGTGCAGTTCGCAGAGGACGCGGTCGGACCCGCGCGTCGGGAAGCTCAGCAGACACTCCAGCAAGGCCACGTGCTTCTCCTGGAGAACCTTCGCTTCGACCCACGAGAGAAGGAGAACGACGCCGGGTTCGCCGCCGCCCTCGCCTCCGGATGCGCTGCATACGTGGACGATGCGTTCGGCTGTGTTCACCGTGCCCACGCATCGGTCGACGCCGTGGTGGCCTGCGTCCCGCAGAGCTGCGCAGGGCGACTCGTCGTGCGGGAGGTCGACGCCCTCTCTCGTTTGATCGAGTCACCCCAACGACCGATGGCCGCACTCCTGGGCGGAGCCAAGATCAGCGGCAAGATCGACACGCTGGAGAGCCTGGTGGAACGCGTGGATCTCCTGCTGCTGGGCGGAGGGATGGCCAACACGTTCCTCGCCGCTCGCGATCACGATCTCGCCAGATCCCTGGTGGAAGAAGACCGTTTGGATCTCGCCCGCCGCATCCTGGAGCGTGCAGAGGGCCGAGGAGTCGAGGTCCTCTTGCCGCGCGACGTCGTGGTGACGGACGACCTGGGCGCGCCCTCGCCGCGTCACGAAGTGGTCGCGATCGATCGGCTGCCGGACTGGGCGATGGCGGTCGATCTCGGCCCCGAGACGATCAGTCGTTACTGCGCTGCGATCACCAAGTCGAAGACCCTGTTCTGGAACGGTCCGATGGGAGTCTTCGAAAAGCCGCCCTTCGACCAGGGCAGCCTCGAGATCGCTCGAGCGGTCGCCGAGTGCGATGGCTTCACGGTCATTGGCGGCGGGGAGACGGGAGCCGTAGCCCATCTGGCAGGTGTCGCCGATCAGATCGACCACGTCTCCACGGGCGGAGGCGCCTCGCTCCAGTTTCTGGCCGAGACCCCTCTTCCGGGTCTGGAAGTGCTGCGGCGCCCCGGCGATTCGGGAGAGGAGACCTGATGAGACGACTCCTGATCTCGGCCAACTGGAAGATGAACCATCTGCGCTCCGATGCCCTGGGCTACGCTCAGGCACTGGTCGAAAGCGCCCGAGATCGCCCGTTCGGGGTCGAGGCCGTGGTGTTTCCTCCTTTTCCCCTACTCGTCCCCCTGGCGGAAGCCCTGGGGACAGAAGGGGAGGCCGTGGCAGCCGTCGGGGGACAGGACCTCCACCCCCGTCCCTCAGGCGCCCACACCGGCGACGTGTCCGGAGTCATGCTGGCCGACGCGGGGTGTCGGTGGGCGCTCTGCGGGCACAGCGAGCGCCGCCGCGACCACCACGAGAGCAGTGCACTGGTGGGGGAAAAGCTCGCGGCCGCCACCGAGGCTGGCCTGGCGCCGATGCTCTGCATCGGCGAAACGCTCGAAGAGCGAGAGGCAGGGAGCACCGAGGCGGTGCTCAGTGCCCAGCTCGAGATCCTCCCGGAGAGCCCGCCACCGGGACTGGCCATCGCCTACGAACCGGTCTGGGCCATCGGTACGGGGCGCACCGCTACCCCCGAGCAGGCCCAGAGCGCCCATCTGTTCGTACGCACTCAGATCGCGGAGCGCTGGGGCTCGTCAACCGCCGAGGAGACCCGAATTCTCTATGGTGGCTCGGCCAAACCGGAGAATTGCCAGGGGCTGATCGTGCATCCCGACATCGACGGGTTCCTGATTGGCGGTGCAGGCCTTGATCCGATCTCGTTCCTCGATATCATTCGGCGTTGCGACCCCAGTCGCAGTTCTTGACAACTCCAGAGGTTTACCCTTGTGATCTACGTTCTCTATACGATTCACGTCGTCGTCTCGCTCTTTCTCATCCTGGTGGTGCTTCTCCAGCAGGGCAAGGGCGCGGATCTCTCGGTCTTCGGTGGCGGCGGCAGCCAGGCGGCCTTTGGCGCCCGCGGCGCCGCGAACATCTTTCAGCGGCTCACCGTGGTCTGCTTCGTTCTCTTCATTCTCACCACGCTGTCCATCGGACTGTTCCAGGGGCAGGACGACTCGGTGATGTCCGGGGTCGCAGCGACGGAGCCCGCCGGCGAAGCCGAAGGCTCGAGCGCGCCTCCCGACATCGTCGAAGAAGGGGAGGGCTCCACGGCGCCCGACATCGCAGTCGACGAAGATCAGGAGCCTCCTCCCGCCGAGGACGGGGGCGCCGATGAGGAGCCCCCTTCCGGGCAGTAGACAGCTCTCGGAAGGCTCGACCCCTCGAGCTGCTCGAGCAAGGACGCAGCAGCGCCACGCTTCGAGGCGAATTGCCGGTCGTCGTCCCTTGACCGCCTTCTTGTGAGCAGCTACATTGTGGGATCTGGTCGCCAGGAAGACGCCGGTTTGCACACCTCGAAACCAGCTGAATGGACAAAGAGCCAGACCGACAGAGATCGATCGATGCCGAAGTGGCGGAATTGGTAGACGCGCACGGTTGAGGGCCGTGTGGGGCGACCCGTGCCGGTTCGAGTCCGGCCTTCGGCACCATCTCCTCCTCTCTCCCTTCGAGAGCCTCCTTCCTCTTCGAGAGGAAGGCCGCTCGGTGAGGGAGTCACCGCGAAGGATCGACCCGGCGGCGACCGGGCCCGATCAGAGAATTCTCGTCTGAGAGCGATCCAGCCGCGAGCGAGCGCCCACGCTCATGGATCTTCCGGGACCCTGACGCTTCGATCGACGCGGCTCGACGCTGGACGGTCAGTCGACGACGCTGATCTTCTCGATCACGACGGTCTCTGACGGCACATCGCGCATGCCGTTCTTGAGCTGGGTCTGCGTCTTGCCGATCTCGTCGACGACCTCCATCCCGCTGATCACCTTGCCGAACACCGCATAGCCCCAGCCGTCGCCCGTCTTGCCCTGGTCCAATCCGCCTCCGTTGTCGACCAGATTGACGAAGAACTGTGCTGTGGCGCTGTGGGGATCGGAGGTGCGAGCCATCGAGATGGTTCCCCGCTCGTTGCTCAAACCGTTCTCCGCTTCGTTCTTGATCGGGTCCTGGGTGGGCTTCTTGGTCAAGCTCGCGTCGAAGCCTCCACCCTGGATCATGAAGCCATCGATCACTCGATGGAAAATGGTCCCTTCGTAAAAGCCCGAGCTCACGTAGGCGAGGAAGTTCTCCACCGTGGCCGGCGCTTTGTCGGGGTAGAGCTCCAGCACGAACGAGCCCATAGTCGTGTCGATCTGGACTTTGGTCGGCTCCTGCGCGAAAGTCGGCACGCTGGGAACGAGTGCCACAAGGCCGAGGGAGAAGAACGCCAGGACGACGAGCGTGAAGCCTCGTCGGGCCGCACGATTCTTGTTTGCGGTGGGGTTGTTCTCGAACATCGACATCGGAAGCCTCCGGAAGAGATCAGACTGGGGTCGGGATCGAACGGAAGCCCGAGATCGGGCCTCCAGGGTGGTGCGGAAATCCTAGCACGCGACGCGGTGCCGGCCGCGCGAGCCGACCCTCCGAACACAGGCACGAGGGGGCGTACCGATCGAGAATCGGTGAGCACCGAGCAACACCGCACGACCGGAAGCAGTGGCACTCGATTGTAGAGTCGAGAACCGCACGCGACACCAGGAATGGACACAGGACTCGACCTTCGACCCGTGCCGCTCGACCAGCGTCGAGCACGATGGACAGACGTGGCCCTCCTCTTCGCCGGCGCCAACGTCGTCAGCACGACGCTGGTCACCGGAGGCTCGCTGGGAGTGGCTGCCCCCTGGTCGACGATTCTCATCGCCGTACTGGGCGGAGTGCTCCTCGGAACGATCCCGATCGCACTCCTGGCTCGTCTGGGCCCGCGCTTCGGCCTCCCGAGCATGGTTCTGCTGCGCGAAGTGTTCGGCGAGCGGGGAGCGGGCGGAGTCGCGGCCATCCTGGTCTTGACGAATTTCGCCTGGATTGCCCTCAACAATGTGATCGCGGCCAGCGCCCTCGAGCGTCTCACCGGAGGATCCGCCCAGCTCTGGTCACTGGCGGTGGGGCTTCTCGCAGTCATCGTAGCCGCCACCGGCCCGCGGGCGATGGCTGTGTTCGACCGGGTCGCGGTACCGCTGATGGCGGTGATCGGAGTGTGGCTGACCGTACGCCTGCTGCAGATCGGCGCCCCCGGACCTTCCGGTGCCGCCGCGGCGGCAGCTCTCTCGCCGTGGCGTGCCCTGGATGTGGTGGTGGGCTACCAGGTCAGTTGGAGTCTGATGTTTGCCGACTACACCCGCTACCAGAAGCGCGAAAGTCGCGCCAGTCTCGCCGTTCTTCTCGGTCTGACGCTGTCGAGTGCCTGGCTGATGCTGGTCGGGGCACGCAGCGCCCAGATCGGGGGTGGAAGCGATCCCTCCGGAATGATCCTCGGTCTGGGCCTGCCCCTTGCCGCCCTGGCCGTTGTCGTTCTTTCGACGGTGACCACCAACTTCGTGAATCTCTACCTGTCGTCGCTCGCGGTCAAGAGCCTGTGGCCGCGCGCCCCGGCTCTCCCGACAGTGCTCGCGATCGGTGCCATCGGAACGACCTTCAGCCTGCTCTCGCCGCGACTGCTCGATTCCTACGCCTCGTTCATGGGACTCCTGGGCACACTGCTCTTGCCGATCGTCGCAGTAACGCTGGTGCACTTCTTCCTGCTGCCCCGGCTCTCGCCGCGCGGCAGGAACGACGAGAGTGACACCCGGGGCGAGGCTCCTCCCCGAGTGCGCCTCTCGGCAGTCGTGGCGTGGGCAGCGGGAGTGCTGATCCACCGAGTCCTCGGTGCGGGTGTTCTCGCTGAGCTGTGGTCCTTCGGCGCCACCGTGCCGACGCTCCTCGTTGCCGCCGCAACCTACGTCGCGTCGAGACTTCTGCTCGAAGGTCGCACCGACCGCTAGGGCGGATCCACTGTGCCGAGCGGGGTCCAGGGATTGCACCGCAGCACACGTCGTGCCGTCCGGTAGCTTCCCTTCAGCGTGCCGTACTTCTCGATCGACGCCTTTCCATAGTGACTGCAGGACGGCTCGAACCGACACCGCACGCCCAGACGAGGCATCACCTTCGACAGGGTCCGTTGATAGAGGCCGATCGAGCCGGCAAGCAGACGGGCGCTCGGCTGTCGTGACGGCTCTTGCGCCAGGTCGATGGCCACCAGGATCACCGCAACCACCAACCAGCGGCGCCAGCGACGCCGACGGCCCACCTCGCCGGGTTCCATCCCCGGCGTCTGCGCTGCAGCAGGAGAAGCGTCGGTCATCGCATCCAGAGGCTAGCACTCGTGGGCCAGACCCGATTCGCCCCCGAGTCGGAGCTCGGAGGGATTCGAACGAACGTCGAAGAGTGACGACCCGAGGTCGTCACTCTTCTAGAACTTCTCGATCAGCGGGCTCAAACCCGGAATCTCGAACCGTTCTCCGTTCAGGGCCTTGACGATGCAGACGACATGAAGAACGAGCAGACCGAGCCCCACCACCATGGCGAGCAGGCACGGCAGACAGGGCACGATCCAGTTGGCCATCGCTACCAAGACACCGAACCCGATCTCGGCGGCCAACAGCACCAGACCGTTCTTGGCATGCCACTGGACTTCCACGTTGTCCTTCTCCACCAGGAAGGGGATCAGCGCGAAGGGGCCCAGGTACGACAGCACGAGCATGAGCGTGTTGTCCCCTGCACTGCCTCCACCCCCTCCCGAGCTCTCGGGTCCAGCCCCAGCGCCGCCGCTGGCTGGAGGTGGCGGTGGAGTGGGCGGCGACTCGGACGGAGCCGATCCCCCGGCAGCCGCTCTCGCCGGTTCCTTCGAGTCGTCCGCGGGCTCAGGAGGCTCGGGCGGATGCGGAGGTTGGGTCTCACTCATCGATCGCTCCCTTCAGAAAAACGAGGGCACCAGGCCGGGCCCGGCGCTCTACTCCCCCTGACGTCAAAGCGAGGGTCCGGGTTTCGGTCTCGCGAGAAGAAAGGCATCCCCAGTCTAGCAGTGGGCCGAACCCCACCAGAAAACGCGGTCACCCGTCTGCGAGGGTTCGCCGGTAGACCTCGACATAGCGATCGACCACCGGGTCTCGATCGAAATTGCCCAGGGCCCATCGACGCGCGTGCTGTGCGAACCGTCGATGCAGCTCGCCGTCCTCGAGCAGGTCGAGCACTCCCGCCGCCATCTGATCGGTCGCTCCCACCTCGTAGAGGTAGCCGTTCTGACCATCCTGCACGACGTCGGGCAGGCCTCCGACACGGGTGCCGACCACGGGAACGCTACAGGCCAGTGCCTCGAGAGCGGCCAGTCCGAAGGACTCCCGCTCCGAGGGGAGAAGAAAGACATCGGCCCCCCAGAGCACCTCCTCGACGTGGGGCAGCTGTCCCAGGAAGGTGATCGCATCATCCAGGCCCCTCTTGCGCGCCTCCTGCTCGACCTTGGCCCGGTCGGGACCATCACCCACCATCAAAAGCCGACAGGGGAGCCGCTGGCGCACTCGATCCAGGATCTCCACGGTGTCCATGACCCGCTTGACGCGCCGGAAGTTCGAAACATGGACCAGGAGGCGTTCGCCGTTTCTCCGCCAGCGGGTGGCGTCGTGGCCGGCCTCTGGACGCTCCAGCTGTTCGAGGTCGACGAAGTTGGGTACCACGTCGATGTCTCTCTCCAATTCGAGTTGCTCCAGGGTGGTCAGCCGAAGAGACTCGGATACGGCGGTGACCGCATCGCTCTGCAGCACACCGAAGCGGGTCGTCTCGAGGTAGGAGGGGTCGTTCCCCACCAGGGTCACGTCGGTGCCATGCAGGGTCGTCACGACGTAGAGCCGCCGCGGGGCCAGGATCTGTCGCGCGAGGACCGCCGAGACGGCGTTGGGTACCGCGTAGTGCACGTGCATGAGGGGTAGATCGTGGCGACGTGCAACCTCGACCATCTTGGTGGCCAGGGCGAGCGAGTAGGGTGGATAGTCGAAGAGCGGGTAGGGTCGCACCTCGACCTGATGAAAGAAGACGCCCTCCGGCGCGGTGGCGAGCCGAGACGGAAGGGCATAGCTCAGCACGTGCACTTCGGCACCGCGCGAAGCCAGGGCCTTGGCCAGCTCGCTCGCCACCACTCCGCTACCGCCATAGGTCGGATAGCAGCTGATCCCGAGACGCAGCTCGCTGAGGTCCCTGAGCTCTGGTCCGCCGGACTCGGCTTCGTCCGATTCGGGCTCGCCGGGATTCGGGTCCCGGGCGCCGGAAGTCCTCGCTCCGTTTGTTCCTTCACCGCTGCTCATCGGTAGTGCCTACGCGCTCCAGACCCGGTCGGATCGCCTCCGGCGCGCTGCGCCCCAACGCCCGCAGGTCTGTGACCCCTACCGGCCCCATCGTCGCAAAGGGCTCTCCATAGTCGGCACCGATCGAGAGGCCGAAATGGCGTGCGCGACCGACCAGCGCCTCATAGAACCGACGTGAGGAAATGTGGGTGTCGGGAGCGGAGAGCTCCGAGGTGCTCCCGGCGCAGGACCGGGCCGGATTCCAAAGCTGACTGCGGTACGCAGCCAACACTTCGAGCTTTGTGTCGAAGTCACGGCTCACATCCACCACGATCGTCGGCTCGAAGGCATCGTGGAGCATGTAGCTCAGCAGCAGGGCTGGCCGATGGGGCTCCAGCTCGAGCGGGCCTTCGGGCTGACGGCTGCGCAGGCCCGCGTAGTAGCAGGCGTCGTGGACCAATCGGTGAGCACGGCCATGATCGGGGTGTCGGTCCCGGACCGGAGGAAAGAGCACCACCGCGGGGCGCCGAAGCCGAAGAACTCGGATGACCGAGTCCTCCTCGGCACGACCGGTTCGAAGGGAGCCGTCGCCGCAGTCGAGAAAGTCCAGAGTCTTGGCCTGCAAGATCTCGGCGGCCCGCTCGGCCTCTTGCTCACGCAGGGCGGCGGAGCCTCGAGTGCCCGCCTCTCCTCGGGTCAGGTGCAGAAGTCCGATGGTGGAACCTCGACGACGCAATCCGGCCAAGGTAGCCCCACAGCCGATCTCGATATCGTCGGGATGAGCGCCGACCGCCAGGACTTCGACGGTGCCCGAGGGCTGCTCGGCACTCAAATCGCGAGCCCTTTCGGACGGGTTGACTGCAGGGCTGGAGCCTTCGATCTCTTGGGTTTCAAAACGGGGGAACTCTCCTTCGTACGGTCGGGCGCCTCGGCGGGCACCCTCTCACGATCGGCTAGGGGCTGGGCTCCACACCGACGATGTGGAGTACGTCGTCCTCCAAGCCGAGTTGCGCAGCGATCGCCGGTGCCAGCTCGGCTCCGAAGCGCCCGAGAAGCCAGAGGCTGTTGAGCCGGCGCTCCTGCAGGCGACCCCCCGGGAGCAACGACTCACGCACGGTTTCGATGCGGCGATGCCTCACTTCATCCTGGCGGGCGGCCGCGGCGGAGACCTTGCCTGCCAGCGTGGCCATCGCTCGTTGGATCTGTTGACGCGTCTTGGCCAGCGGTCGCTCGAGGTTGCCATCGAGGGCCAGGACCGCCGCGGAGATCTCATCGAAGCGCTGTCGAAGATCCTGATGGCAGGTCCCGACCAGGTCCTCGCCGTGGGATTGCGCCAAACGACGCTCCAGCGCGGCTTCGCTGGCCACGAGCCACTCCGGATCGATCCCTTCGACGGCAAGATCGTGCATCCAGGCCAGATGACGGGGCGCGAGCACGGCGACCTGCGGACGCAGTGCCACCCGCGGAGGCTCCACCTCGAGCCATGGATAGAGGGGGGCCACCTGCGTGAAATAGGAGAGCTCCCCAGGACCGAGCAGCAGAAGGTCGGTGCCGAGCACACCATCCTGTACGACCGGCCGGCACAACACCCCCGGGCTGACACTCTCCGGGTCGTCCGCGATGCGATCGAGCAGGGTCGAGATCGGCTGCTGGTCCTCGAGCCCGCGCAGCGACCACGAATCGGAGTCCGTCCACAGCACCCTGCGGCGTTCCCCGTCCTCGACCACGAACAGTGGGGAGGAGTCGGGCTGCGGAATCACCTGTAGCGAGAAGCCGGCGCTGGTGATGGCGTTGTCGCGGGCCGCACAGGCCTCGGTAATCTCGTGACGCCGCTCGACCACGCGCCGGAGGTAAGGGACCTGCGCACGCTTGAGCGTTGGCTGACGAGCATCGAGGATCAGCGGCGCCTTCTCCCCCAGGAGGGCAATCATGAGGCGTGCAAAGCCCTCGCCGAGGGTCACTCCCGGTGAGTAGCAGTCGGCCGCCAGATCGAGTGCACGATGCCACGCGAGTCGATCGTCGACTCCACGCAACTCCTCGATCAGCGCCGGCATCTTCTCGTCGACACGCCGCTCACCCACGGGACGAAGAGGCTCCGGGTCGGCCCCCAGGCCGAAGCGCCGCGGTTCCCCTCGGCAGAGCACCTCGACTGCCGTGACCTCGCGGTAGTCGTGGTCCTCGGTCGCACTCCAGAACACCGCAACGGCAGGCCGACCGTTGTGCTGAATCTGTTCTGCCCACCGCACGGACGCAATCATCTTGCTCAGTGCGTAGAGGGGGCCGCCGAAGAGCCCCGGCTGCTGGCCGGTGACCACGACTCGACAGTCAGGATCGGCCAGCCGTTGGGCGAGAGAGTCTGCGTCGGGGTGACCCCATCGTCGATTGTCCTCGGCGAGGGCTGCCGCCACTTCGCGGCGCGAGGCCAACCGATCGGAGGACAGCTCCGCGCGCGGCTCGCCGAGCGTCTCCGGAAATCGGAGGAGCTTCGCGGGCTCCAGAAGCGAGGCCGCCTCTCCAGTGAGAAGCGCTCTGGGTAGAGGGGGTAGAAGTGCCGTACCGGTCTCGGAAGAAACCAGGGACAGAGGGCGAGGTCGAACGCTCACGGCCGGCATCATACCCAGTTCGGCTCTGGTACTTCGGTCTCGGTTCCAGAGACAACTTCCCGCGGTTCGAGACCGCAAGAGCTGTAGAGTGACCACCGGGGAGCACTTGGGTACCTCCCGGACAGACCTTCATCCCGTGCGCCCCCTTCGGTAGAATGCGCGGATGCTCCACGTAGGCCCGGTTCGGGTCGATCCTCCACTCTTCCTGGCACCGATGGCCGGTGTCACGGACCGCGACTTCCGACTGATCGTCCGACGGATCGGTGGCGTCGGTGTGGTTTCCATGGAGTTCGTGTCGTCGCGAGCCATCGTGTCCGGGAACAAGAAGACCCGGCAGCTGATGGAGTTCGCACAAGAAGAGCGTCCCCTCGCCATCCAGATCTATGGCTCCGACGCGGACACCATGGCCGAAGCCGCGCGGGTCGTCGAGGAGAGCGGGGCAGACATCTGCGACATCAACATGGGGTGCCCGGCCAACAAAGTGCTGAAGGGCTGCGCCGGTGCGGCATTGATGGGCGACCTCGGCCTCGCAGAGCGCATCGTCTCACGCTGCAGGGAGGTCCTCACGATCCCGCTGACGGTGAAGTTCCGGCTCGGTCTCGACGAGCCGCGGATGAACTTCCTCGATCTCGGCCGGATGTGTGAAGCCAACGGCGTAGACGCAGTCGCCATGCACGGTCGCACGGCACGACAGATGTTCTCGGGCGAAGCCGACTGGTCCCAGATTGCTCGACTCAAGGAGTCGCTTTCCATTCCCGTACTCGGCAACGGGGATGTGCGCGAGCCGGCAGACGCCCTGCGAATGATGGCCGAGACCGGCTGTGACGGGGTCATGGTCGGACGTGGCGCCACCAGGAATCCCTGGCTGTTTCGTCAGATCGCCTCTCGCATGACCGGCGCTGAGGTCACCGATCCGACGCTCCAGGATCGCCGCGACCTGATTCTCGGTCACTTCGAGATGGTCGCCGCACGTGAGCACTCGACCTATGCACTGCACAAGCTCCGGAAGTTCACCGGGTGGTACACCCATGGGCTACCGCACGGAAAGAAGCTACGCCAGAGGATCCAGTCCCTTCCCGACGTGGACCGTTTCCTGGCCGCGGTGTGTGACTTCTTCGATGAGATTCAGCGGCTCGAGGCTGCCTGAGGGTGGCCGCCAACGCGACGGCGATCCTCGAGACCTCCGTGGATCTACCGCCGGACGTGGCGTTCGATCTCGCCGTGGAGGCCGTTCAGGATTGGGGCGGTGAAGTCGACCCGGCCGGGCTGTCGAATCGCCAAGGCCCTCTGAAGGTTCAGCTTCCCGTGAGTGCCGGGCTGCGCTACGGATGGATCGATGCCTATCTCAGCACGCATCACACGGGCTCAAGCTGCCGGATCGTGCTTCAGGTCGAGGACAGTCACTATCACCTTCACACCTCGGCCGTGATGGTGCTTCTGCTCGGTGGCCTCGGGGGACTGTCGATGCTGATCATGCCGCTGTTCCCACAGCTCTTCGAGCTTCTCCCCCTCGCTGGTCTGCTCCTCGTTCTCGCCTGGTTCATGGTGGCCTCCAAGGTCAAGCATCACGACGCCCAGGACTTCCTCCGCGAGCTGGAACACCGCGCAGCATCGGTCGCAACTGCAGCGGTCGACGGCTCATCCCCGAGCTCCTGAGCTTCGCCTTCCCCTCTCACGGAGCACGGCGTCGCGCGCGGAATACCGGGGCGCGACCCGTCTGTTATCATGAGCGACTGCGGTCTCTATACGATCGCAGTCTCTCGTGGGGGCGTCCTGGCTTCGACGGGGAACTATGCGAACCGGGGGCGGCGTGTCGAGTTCCACTCGTAAAAACGGAAATTGATACCTGCCAACGAAAACTTGGCTCTCGCGGCTTAAGCCGTGACGTTCTTCCGGGTGTATGACTCGCGACCCCGGAAAGAGCGACGACTAGCGGGTCAATGGCTCGAGGGTGGCCTCGCTCCTCGCGCCGGATACCCAGTGAGGCTGGCCGTCTCGGGGGAGGCCTTCTTCCTACTCGGTGACGGTGAGACATTCCAACGAAGGCTACGCACGTAGATACCTTCGGTTCGTGTTCTCCGGACGCGGGTTCAATTCCCGCCGCCTCCACCATCTCCTCTCGCTTTGCGAGAGGGATGGTGAGTCGCCGTGCCTTGGCGGCTTGCTGCGCCTGGAAGGCGCGCTGCGCGCGAACAATTCCCTTCCGTGCCCCAGCGAACGCTGCAGAAGACGACGACTCTCGCCACGCGACAGGGACCGTGCAGTCGCCGTTCCCTGGACGCTTGCTCGCGCCTGGAAGGCGCGCTGCGCGCGAACAATTCCCTTCCGTGCCCCAGCGAACGCTGCAGAAGACGACGACTCTCGCCACGCGACAGGGACCGTGAGTCGCCGTTCCCTGGCCTGCCTCCCGGCAGATCGCCGCCCCCGGGATCAATGGGTGGATCCGGTGGACCAGAGACCGTTCGCTGAACGGATTCCTGGGTCGCGAGTGGACGAAAGGCGGCCTCACGGCTGAGTTTCGCTCTCAACGGCCCAGATCACTAACTCTTCATCCCCGGGAGCCCCAAGGACAGTCGGTGGACCTGAGCAGCTGAACGCGCGGACTATTGACCCCCGAGTGGAGTAACCCTTCGATGTCAGCAGGGCGGAGGCTCGCCAGAGCACGGCCAGCCAGGTTCCTGGCCAGGACCTCTTCGCGTGTGCGGACACCAGACTCCCTGGTGGAGCGGGGTGGGGTTGTGTGCTCAAGAGCGGGGCGTCCGGTGGACCATGGACAGCGCTGATGCGCTCCCTTCGGCTATTCCTGGGATGCCAGCGGCCAGTTCCGGCTTTCGGCCTCGGGTGGCAGCGGGCCGTTGCACGTGAAACACGGCCCTCCCGTACGTTCGAGCTACCCCAGGTCGCTGTACAGTGGAGTGGCGCCACCGGAAGGGCCTCCGTACGAAGGCCCAGTGGACCCTGGCCTATCTGATGGGCCGTTCGGCCCGGCTGCAGGGGTCAGGCCGAGTCAGCCTTGGCTCTCGCGATCGATTCCTCGAACGGAGGCTCCAAGACGCCCGCATCGGTGATGATCGCCGCGATCAGTTCGGCGGGGGTGACGTCGAAGGCCAGATTGAAGGCCTCGGTGCCCTTCGGGCTCAAGTCGGTGCCGAAGACGGAAGTGACCTCCTCCGAGGCTCGCTCCTCGATCGGAATCCCGTCTCCGTTCGGAGTGGCGGAATCGATCGTGGAGAGCGGCGCGGCGACGTAGAAGGGTACCCCGTGCCGAGACGCGACCACGGCGACGGTGTAGGTGCCGATCTTGTTCGCCGTGTCGCCGTTGGCAGCGATGCGGTCGGCGCCTACTACCACGCGATCGACCAGCCCTTTCGACATCAGGGCTCCCACACTGGAATCGGTGACCAGGCGATGGGGCACCCCGAGGCGCTCGAGCTCCCAGGTCGTGAGCCGAGCACCCTGGAGGAGGGGACGGGTCTCGTCGACCCATACCGAGGCCAGGCGGCCGGCAGCCCACGCGGCCTGGATGACGCCGAGGGCGGTCCCGTAGCCGGCCGTGGCGAGCGCGCCGGTGTTGCAGTGGGTGAGCACCCGGTCCCCGGACTCGAAGAGCGCGGCACCGTGAGCGCCCATGCGCCGATTCGACGCCACGTCCTCGCGATGCAGCCGCAGCGCCCAGCGCAGCAGTGCCGCGGCGCCGTCCCCGGCGGCTTTGCCCTCGCGCTGCCACAGCGCCTTCCCCTGATCGAGCGCCCAGCGGAGATTCACCGCGGTCGGCCGGGTCTCGGCCAGGAGTTGCCAGTCCCGATCGAAGTCCCTGAGCGGCTCGGGACGAAGTGCCGCCAGGACCAGCCCATAGGCCGCCGCGACGCCGATCGCGGGTGCCCCCCGAACCGCCAGCCGACGAATCGCATCGGCCACGGTCTCCGGATCTCGACATTCGATCCAAAGCTCCTCATGAGGCAAGACGGTCTGATCGAGCATGAGCAGGTGGTCGTCCTGCCAGCGCATGGGGGAAAACGTGTCCTCGGTCATCGCTGGTTACCTCGGTGGAGAGACTCTCGGGAGTCTCGACGCTACCGGTGGAGCCGCCGCCTCGCAACCGGCCGAAGCGCGGCGTCGTACCTGCCAGCAGGAAGCGCGCCCAAAGGGAGCCGCGGATTGATAGCCTGCCACCCCGCGGAGCCCTTCGTCCCCTGAGGCAAAACGACGATCAAAGAGGCAAGACATTGAAAGGCGATCCCACTCGGCGCGGCTTCTCCACCCGCGCGGTCCATGCCGGTCAGCCACCCGATCCCACGACCGGAGCGGTGGCCATGCCCATCTATCAGACGTCCACCTACGTGTTCGACGCCTTCGGCAGCAACAAGGGCTACGACTACGCGCGGTCGCGGAATCCGACACGCAGCGCGCTCGAGGAGAACCTCGCGGCTCTCGAAGGAGGCGTGGCCGGCCACGCCTTCGCCTCGGGGATGGCCGCCATTGCCACGCTGCTCACCTTGGTCCGTTCCGACGAGCATGCCGTGTTCTCTCGCAACGTGTATGGCGGCACCTTCCGCTTCGTCACCCAGGTCCTCGACCGCTATCGCATCGATGCCGACTGGGTCGACACCAGTGATCTCGGTGCCGTCGAACGCGCACTGCGTCCCGACACGCGCCTGGTGTTCATCGAGTCGCCAACCAATCCGATGATGGAAATCGCCGACATCGCCGCGATCGCTGATCTCGCCCACAAGGTGGGAGCTCGCGTCGCCGTCGACAACACGTTTCTCTCCCCCTTTCTACAACGCCCTCTCGAGCTCGGCGCCGACATCGTGATGCACTCGACGACCAAGTTCCTCAATGGGCACAGTGACTCCATTGGCGGAGCGTTGATCTCGGGCACGGAAGAAGACGCGGAGTGGTTCGCTTTCGTACAGAAGTCCGAGGGCGCCATTCTCTCTCCCTTCGACTCGTTTCTCACCCTGCGTGGGATCAAAACGCTGCCGGTGCGCATGGAGCGCCACGAGCGCAACGCCCGAGCCCTGGCGTCCTTTCTCGACGACCATCCCAGGGTGGAGCGGGTGCTCTATCCGGGCCTGCCCGACTTCCCGGGGCACGAGCTGCAGAAGCGGCAGGCGAGCGGTTTCGGTGCCATGATCTCGTTTGAGGTCGGCGGCCTCGAACGAGCGCGGGCACTGCTCGACCGGGTCGAGGTGATGAGCCTGGCGGAGAGTCTCGGCGGAGTCGAGACCCTGATCAGCCATCCCGCATCGATGACTCACGCCTCTGTACCCAAGGCACGTCGCGACGCCCTGGGAATCACGGATGGCCTCGTGCGCATCTCGGTGGGCATCGAAGACCTCGACGATCTCACCGAGGACCTCGATCAGGCACTCGCGGTGACCTGATCGAGCCAAACCGCAAGCGAGCCTCTCAGCCCTCTTCGACCATCTCGTTGAGCCATTCGAGGTAGGGCGACGAGCCCGCGACGATCTCGAGGACGATCAGTTCGGGGGTCTCGTAGCTGTGCACCGCACGCAGGCGCGACTCGAGCTCGGCAAGGCGCGACTCCCGGGTCTTGATCACGAGCAGCCACTCGGCATCCTGACAAAGCCGGCCCCGCCAGCGATAGACCGAGACGACCCCGGGAACGATGTTGACGCAGGCGGCCAGACCGGCCTCGACCAGGAGAGTCGCGAGCTTACGGGCTTCCTCCTCACTATCGACGGTCGACAGAGCGATCCGCGCATTCCGGTGAGGCTTCGTCATGGGTGAAGGGTACGGCCAGCCCGGATCGGGGGTCAACTCGGCTCTCAGAGCCGGCGCCAACGTCCCTGAGCCGCATCCCAGCGCAGCACCTTGACCTTGCCGGAGCGATTGAACACCCGGACCACCGCCAGGTGGCGCGCGCCATCGCTGACGTACAGGGAGCCCGGCGTCGAGGTTCCGAGCGGACCGAAGGCAGCGATATCGGAGCGATTGAAACGAATCGGGTCGTCGAGCTGGCGGAGTCTCCTGCGCGGATCGCCCGGATCGGACGGCTCCAGCTCCGCGGGGATGGACAGGCCGATCCGACCTCCCAGATGACGGAGACTTCGCTCCGGCCCGATCGCCTCGTCGACGCCGCTCGAGATGTCCTCGGTGCGCACACCGTCACCGTCTCCATCCCGATGGAGGACATAGCGAACCCCCCCATTCGTGGTCGAAGTGAGGAACTTGACTCCGACGTGGCATCCGTACCGCAACGCCTCGGTGCGGGCCAGTCGCAGGGTCCCCGCCAGTTCGAACGCGGCCAACTCGACCCTCAATCGCGAGCTCAGCCGGTCGAGTCGGGGAAGCCCGAAAGTCAGAATCAGCGCGAGCACCGATGCACTGATCAACAGTTCGGTCAGCGTCCAACCGACTTCGTGGTCGCACGCGGAGCCCTCCAACGAGCGAGGAAGAAAGAGGGCGAAGCCGTGGCTTCGCCCTCTGCACCCGAGGGTGCTCACCGACCCTCGTCTCCCTGATCGGAGGTCCGCACCTTCTCCTGCAGCGTGGTCGCCCCCTCCAGGACCACGAAAGGACGAATCAGCTCGAACGTCTTCTCTCCGATGCCTTGGACCAGAAGCAGGTCCTCGATCGAGGAGAAGGGACCATTGTCACCTCGATGGTCGACAATGCGCTGTGCAACGGCGGGACCGACGCGGGGAAGCAGCGTGAGCTCCTCCACGCCGGCCGTGTTGATGTTGACGACGCCATCCGCGGCCATCGCCATGCCGGCGACGAGCAATCCCACCACGAGCAGGGCGGGGGCGATTCGCAGGGTGATTCGGTTTCGCATCTTCGTACTCCTTGTTCACTGTGTTCGTTGGTTCGATGTCTCTTCGGTTTCCCTTTCCGATCTCAGGTGTCCTCAGTCGTGTCTCGGCACCTCCTTTCCCCGGTTGTGGTGTGCCGAGGAGTAGTTCCGGATTCGTGCCAGCCGCGTGAAATCTGCGTAAGCCCCTGACGAACATGGTGCTTGTGCAGTTCTCACCGACCCGCGCCGAGACCCCGCCCGTCAAGCGTGCTTGTCGAGCGAGCGCAACGCAGCGCGGGGCGCACACACCCAGGCCATCGGGGGAGCGCCTCTGCCCACGAGTCAAGCGAGCGTGACGCCAGAACGATCCGTTGACACGAGGAATGCGTCTCTTCTCGGAGAACCGACCCCCCACTCCCGGCGGAAGGCGATCCGGGGGCCCCCTCTGCGTGCTCCCCGAGCTGACGACAGGACGTTCCTCTCGAACCCCCAAGTCGTGTACATTGTCCCGATGATGTCGGACTCGCAGCCAGAGCCAACGCCTCAGCGCACGGTCGTTCGGGAGTACCTGGAAGCCCTACTCGTCGCCGCGATCTTCCTCGGCTTCTCGAACACGTTCGTGCTCAAGACGTTCTACATCCCGAGTGGCTCCATGGAGAACACCCTCCTGGTCGGCGACCATCTTTTCGTCAATCGGTTCATCTACGGCTCGTCTTCGACCTCGGTCGAGGAGGCCGTGCTTCCGAGTCGCGACGTTCGACGGGGCGACATCGTGATCTTCCGCTCGGTCGAGGAGCCGACCATCGACCTGGTGAAACGTTGCATCGCGATCGGCGGAGACGAAGTGACGGTCGTGGACAAAGAGCTCTACGTCAACCAGCAGCCGGTGATCGACGACGACTTCGCCATTCATCGCGATCCTCGCGTCTTTCCTTCCAACAGTCCCTATCGAGAGGCCCGCGCACGAGACAACTTCGGCCCGCTGAAGGTGCCCGAGGATCACCTCTTCTGCATGGGCGACAATCGGGATTTCTCCTATGACTCTCGCTACTGGGGATTCGTGCCGCAGCACTACGTCAAAGGTCGCGCCTTTCTCATCTACTGGTCGTTCGGCGGCGAGACCCCTGACGGGAGCTGGCAGGGCTGGGGGCCCCGACTGCGTCAGTTGGCCAACACCGCTCTGGGGTTCGTCACCAAGACCCGCTGGTCTCGAACGCTGAGACTCATCCGCTAGACGCCTCGACGCATGGCCGAGCGCAGCCCGATCGTCAGCCTCGAGCGAAGCAGCCCTGATCGCATCAGGCATCGCCCCTCCAGGCCGCAGCGCGGTTTGCTGCGCGAGTACATCGAAGTACTCATCCTCTCGATTCTGCTCGCTGTGTTCGCACGGACCTTTCTGGTCCAAGCCTTCGAGATTCCATCCGGTTCGATGGAGCCCAACCTCATGGTGGGCGACCATCTGCTGGTCAACAAGATGATCTTCGGCCCGGCGCCCACCGCGCTCGAGCGTTGGCTTCTACCCCAGAGGAAGGTCCGTCGCGGAGACGTGGTGGTCTTTCGCCATCCCGAGGAACCCACCCGCGATCTGGTCAAGCGCTGTGTGGCAACGGGCGGCGACGAGGTGCGGATCACCGACAAGACTCTTTGGATCAACCAACGACCGATCGAGGAGAGCTATGCCGCCTACCTCGATCGGAACGTCTACCCCGAGTCGCGCTTCCTGCGCGACGAGCTGCGGCACCGCGACAACTTCGGCCCCTTCCGGGTCCCCGACGAGCATCTCTTCTGCCTTGGAGACAATCGGGACTTCTCCCATGACTCGCGCTTCTGGGGTACCGTTCCCGTCACTCGGGTGCGGGGGCGAGCACTCATGGTCTACTGGTGGACGCCCCCGGAGCCCGCAAACGAGCTCTCCGCGGTCGCTACCACCGGACTCGCCGAGTCCTCCCCGAGGGCAGGCACCTCCGCACCGTCGAGCCCGGTTCGGCCCTCGCGTTGGAGGCGCGTGTTCCATTTGGTAAGATAGCAAGTGAAACTTGGCTTTCTAGCCTGGCTCGACGCGAGCCAGGCCAGGCGCCGGCTCTGGTCTTTGCGGGACTCGTGAACAAGACCGGCGCGAACCGGGAGAGCAACCATGCAGCGCAGATCACAACTCGGTGAGGGTCGATTCGGTTTCTTGGTGTCCGTGGCCGTCCTGATCCTTGGCGGCATGATCGCCTGGGAGTACATCCCCGTTCGGGTCGCCCGGGCCGAGTTGACCGACTTCATCACCGAGCAGACGAAGTTCGCGACCCGCCTTTCGGCAAAGCAGATCCAGAAGAACATCTATGACAAAGCCGTCGAACTGAATCTGCCGCTGGAGCTCAAGAAGATTCAGGTCGTCAAGGCGGGCGGGAAGATCCGCGTCAAGGTCGACTACATGGTCCCGCTCGATTTTCCGGGCTACACGTACGACTATCACGTCGACGAAGAGACGGAGAGACCGATCTTCCTGTTCTGACGAGGGGGCTGCGCCGATCGGCCGGCGTCCTCCTCGAAACCGATCGCTACTCGGCTTCGGAAAGGGCTCGAGCGAAGTCTGCCAACGCCTGTTCGGTGTTGGGAGCCCGGGTCAGCGGACGGCCCACGACGATGAGATTCGCGCCGTCGGCCCGGGCTCTTTGCGGAGTCGCCACTCGACGTTGGTCGTCTCCTCCTCCCGGACCATCGACACTCGACTTCGGAAGCCGGATCCCTGGGGTCACGATTACGGAGCCCTCACCCAGAGCGGTTCGAACGGAGCGCGCTTCGAGCGGTGAGCACACCACTCCATCGGCCCCTGAGGCAGTCGCCACTCTCGACCACGTCACGACACGCTCCTCGGGATCCCCATCGATCCGGAGCTCCTCCAGGGCAGCTCGATCGAGGTGAGTCAACACCGTAACGGCGAGAATGGAGAGCTCTCCACCAGCGGCGCTACTGGCCGCGCGCATCATCTCGGCTCCCCCTGAGGAGTGAACGGTCAGGTAGCGAACGCCCTGGTTTCGAATCGAGCGCACCGCACCCTCGACCGTGTTGGGAATATCGTGCAGCTTGAGATCGAGAAAGACCTCGCTGCCGGAACTCGCCGCAACCTCGAGCGCTCTGGGGCCGAAGCTGGTGAACGCCTCGAGGCCGACCTTGAGCACTTCGACCCTCCCCCCGAAGAGCTCGCACCAGCCTCGGAAGGTAGCCCAATCGCCGGTATCGAGAGCCACCGCCAGGTGAGCGATTCTTTCGGTCATCGTCTTGTTCCCCTCCGGGCGGTGACACTAGCAGTCCGTAGAGTCGATCGCACGGATCGACTGGACCCCTCCCTTGCTGCGAGTTACGCGATAATTCCACCACGATGGAAGAAACCGCCAGCGAGGGAATCGAGGCCTTCGAGACGAGCGAAGCCTCTGAGGCACCGCGCAAGGAATGGCTGCGCTGCTTTTTGTTGGCGCTGCTGCCTGGCCTCTTCGCGGGCTTCCAACTCACCGGGCTGCTCTTCTTCCTCAACCCGCACCTTCCCTTTCGGCCCGAGCCGTTCCTCAGAGCCCTGGTCTACTACGCCGCTGTCCTGGGTCTGGCAGGAGTCGTCGTGCAGCTATCCTGGGCCCGCGGTATCCGCACCCGGGCCGAGCGCGCACTGCCCTGGGCGCTCGTCATCGTGTTCGTGTTGGCGGCGGCCTTCGACTGGGTCCACGCCTCCGTCTTCGACTTCTATCTTCCCCCGGGGATCAACCGGCGGCTGATCCGAGCCGCAATGTGGCTCTCGCTCGCCGGCGTGGTCGCGTTCTACACCGCTCTGCTGCACAGCCTCCACGGCCGCTCCTATGGGCTCCGGAGCCGCCTCGGTCTGAGCCTGCTGGTGGCCGGGACCATCTACGCCACGCTCGAGCGCCGCGAGGCCTTTCGCCCGCCTCCCCCGGTCTCACCGCGCCCCTCGATCGTCGAGTCGATCGAACGACCGAACGTCCTGGTGATCGGGCTCGAAGGAGCCACCCTGGACGCGGTGCTCCCCCTCGCTCAACAGGGGCAGTTACCCTTCTTCGCCCAGACTCTCGAGCAGGGTGCCTACGGCCGGCTGCGCACGCTCCGGCCGACCCGACGGTTTCCCGCATGGACCACGCTCGCCACCGGAAGGAACCCGTACGAGCACGGGGTCGTGGACGATCGCTCCTACCGAGCAGACTTCATCGCTCCGGGCGCCGAGCTACGGCTGCTCCCTCTCGGTCTGGGGTTTCGTCGTTGGGGAGTCGGGCCCGAGGTGCGTCGTCCGTCCGGCGCGACTCGTCGCACCCTGGCACTGTGGGAAATCTGTACCCGGCTCGGTCTGGAGACCACCGTCGTCGGGTGGCCCGCTTCGGCTCCCCTCGCCGCCGGACCGGTCGCGGCGTACTCCGATCGGTTCTTTCAGATCAATGCCGGGCCGGCCGGTCAGGCGGCGAACCTGGCACGGCGACTGACCCAGCTCGATCCCGATACCCCCGTGGCCCTGCGAGTCGCCCTGACCCGGGACCTTCGCCGCCTTCAACTGACCGAGCGCCTCCTCCCGACCGCGGACCCCGAGTCGGCTCAGCGAGCCGGGTTCCTGGTTCTGCCAGGACTCGAAACCGTGTCCCACCTCTACTACGGCGGCTACGCGGCTGTTCAGTTCAACGGCGCACAGGGTGGAGACCGCCTCGAAGCGAGTCGCCACCTGGCTTCCTACTACGCTCACCTCGATCAGCTGCTCTCGGAGCTTTGGGAGGATCTCCCCGAGCCCCGCCAGCTTTGGATCGTGTCCGCCTTCGGAACCCACGCCAAGGAGGGCCTCGCGTCGATCTTCCATCGCCTCTCGGGCGGCAGCGCCCTCGAAGGCTTCCGGTCGGGAGCCCCGGACGGGCTCTTTCTCTTGCGGGGGGACGGCGTGAGGGCGGGGACCTTCGTCCCGGAGCTCGAACTGGCCGACATCGCCCCGACACTCCTCTACTCGCTCGGCCTACCGCTGGCCCAGGATCTCCCGGGGCAACTGCGCACCGAGGTCTTCGACACGGCGTTTCTCGAGCAGGCACCCCTGGTCTTCGTGCCCTCCTACGAGACGCTCGCGCTCGACCCTCCGCCCAGAGCCCGCGCGGATTCCCGCTAGAAGTCTTGGCCCCGACGAGTTGTAGGCAAATGCGTCAAGTTTCAGAGGCCAAGACTTCTGAGCCGCGCGGCGCAGCCGCGCTTGGCGGGAAACACCTTAGGGGGAGCGTGATACTCATCACGCGAACCCGCTAGCTCTTCGCCTCCTTGACCGGGGGTCGCTCGACCCGCGGGCTCCGGACAGCCGAGTCCTCTCCCTCGCCTTGTGCGCCCATCGAGCACTGCCCCTCGAACACGGCCCCGTCTTCGATCACCAGGGCCGCAGTGCTCACTTCGGCGAAGACCTTTCCCCCAGCACAAATCTCCACCCTTTGATGAGCGGACATCTTGCCGCGAACCGTACCGGAGACGAAGACCCGACCCGCCGAAACTTCGCCTTCGACGACGCCACCTTCGCCGACCACGAGGTCTCCCTTCGAGTGCACCTGACCGGTGATCTTCCCGTCCACCCGAAAGGTGTCGTCGAAATGGAGCTCTCCCTTAATGTGACTTCCGGCGTCGAGGAACCCGTTGAGCTCACCTGAAGAGCCATCGCCGCGAAACATCAGTTTTCTCCCATCATGAGATCGTAGAGCCGCATCAACTCTTCTTCGGAGTGGAAGTGTACCTGCAGGACCCCCCCCTTGCCGCGACGTCGAATGTCGACCTTGGTCTGGAGCGCGCGGGTGAGCCGCTCGACCGCTGCGCGAGTGTGTACATCGGGACTCGCCTTGCTGGCTGATTTCTTCTTGCTCCCCGGCGACGCCACGAGAGCCTCGACCACCCTGACCGGCAGCTGTTCCCGAGCCACCCTTCGAGCCATCGAGACCTGCTCTGCCTGTGAGCGCAGCGACAGGAGTGGGCGAGCCTGGCCGGCACTGAGCTTGCCTTCGCGCAGCAGAGTCAGCACGTCCTCGGGCAACCGAAGCAGGCGAAGGGTATTGGTGACCGTACTCCGATTTTTGCCCACCCGTTTTGCAATCTCGTCCTGCGACAGGGAAAAGCCGTCACGAAGCGCCTGGTAAGCCTCGGCTTCCTCCAGCGGGTTGAGATCCGCCCGCTGGAGGTTCTCGACCAACGCCAGCTCGAGCAGCTGTTGGTCCCCGTCCACCTCGCGCACGAAGACCGGCACTTCCTTCAGGCCTGCCAGTTGGGCCGCTCGCAGACGACGCTCACCGGCGACCAGGCTCAGGCCTCCTTCCTCCTCCACCACGATCAGCGGCTGGATGATGCCCTGGTTGCGAATCGACTCTGCCAACTCCGCGAGCTGGCCTTCGTCGAAGTCGTGGCGCGGCTGGAGTCGGTTCGCCGTCAGGCTCTCGACCGAGACCATCCGAACTCCCGCGCCGGTCGCCCGCCCTTTCGCTCGCGACTTCGCCTTGACCTTCGCCGCCTCCGGTCGGCTCTCCAGAAGGGCATCGAGACCGCGACCCAATCCGCGTCGTTTGCTCACGCCGCCGCCCTCCCGAGGAACTCGCGGGCCAGCTCGAGATATGCCTGTGCGCCGCGGCTCTTGATGTCGTACTGGATCACCGGCAGACCATGACTGGGCGCCTCCGCCAGGCGCACATTGCGCGGCACGACGGTCTCGTAGACGGTGCCAGCGAAGTGACTTCGGATCTCCTCGGTGACGTCCTTGGAGAGGTTCGTTCGGTCGTCATACATGGTGAGCAGAATCCCGCCGAGCTCGAGCTCGGCGTTGAGCGACTGCTGCACCCGCGACACCGTGGCCATCAACTCCGTGATGCCCTCCAGGGCGAAGTACTCGCATTGCAGTGGAACCAGGACACGATCCGCCGCCGTCAACGCGTTGATGGTCAGATGACCCAGCGAAGGAGGACAATCGAGCAGCACCACCCGATAGTCACCGACGATGGGCTCGAGTGCCGCCGAGAGCCGGGTCTGCCATGCCTCTGTGCCGACGAACTCGACCTCGACGCCCACCAGATCGCGATCCGCAGGCACCAGATCGAGATACGGGAAGCCGCTCGCGCGGATCGCTTCGCGCATCGAGGCCTCACCGGTCAACACGTCATAGAGGTTGGGGGTATCGGCGGTGTGGCCGAGACCGCGTGAGGCATTGCCCTGGGGATCGCAGTCGATCAACAGAACTCGCTGCTCGAGCGCTCCCAACGCCGCAGCCAGGTTGATCGCGGTGGTCGTCTTGCCCACCCCGCCCTTCTGATTGGCGATGGCCAGGATCATGTTGGATGCCCCATCTCTACCTCCCGCTCGAGTTTGCTGCTCTGGAGGTCCTGCCAGACCCGACGACCGTTCGTTCCCGCCCCCATGACCGATCCCGCTTCACGAAATCGAAGAGTGGCCGACCACGACGATTCGGCGCACATCGCTGTCCGGCACCCGCAGCTCGTCGACGACCGCAAGGCCTTCAGGAAGAGACGGTAGCTCAGCGCCACACCACAAGAGGACCCGTCCTTCTGGCGCCAGACGGTCCCGCACGGACAGCCACGCCTTCGCAGACAGTTTCAGGGCGCGTAAGCTGACGAAGTCTAGCGAGTCGGGTAGCGCCGAGCAACGCTGGCCTCCCTGCGCGACGGGAAGCGGCAGACGATCCGCAATCACTTCGACCCGCACGCCGCTACGGCGAGCCGCCGCTCGGAGAAAGGAGACCTTCTTGCCCCGAGGCTCGAGCAGAAGGGTTTCCAGCCCCGGAACCGCGGCGGCGAGTACGAAGCCGGGGAAGCCCGCTCCACTGCCGACATCGAGGAGAACGCCGGACGAGACCAGCCGCGCGCCCAGCAGGGATTCCCCGTAGTGTCGCTCCACCAGCGTGTCCGCCTCTCCCGGAGCGACCAGGGCGTGGGTCCGATTCCACCGTCGGAGCACCCGAAAGTGCTGGTAGAGCGACTCCAGCACCGGCGCGCTGGCCTCCTCCGGCAGCCGAGCGCCGAATTCCTCCCGGGACAGATCCGGCAGCTCACCCGCCATGCTCGGGGTAGCCCCCTTTCACGGCGTGGTGTTTCACGTGAAACATCTCGCCGGCCGCCTCGGTCGCCGGTCCCGACCCGAAGCGCGTCGAGCGAAGGCGAAGAGGGGGAGCCGCGGCCTTGGTATCCACCGCGACCAGACTAGCTGCGCACCATGACCCGCTTGAAGTAGCCGGTCCCGACGCTCTCGGTGAAGACGTCCGGATCGTCTGCGAGCTCGAGGTGCACGATGCGCCGGTCGGCCGGATGCATCGGGCGCAGCGTTTTCGGACGACCGGCTTCGACCACCTCGTCGGCGGTCCTGCGCGCCAGATCACGGAGGCGTTTCTCGCGCTTGGCCTGGAAGTCGTCACAGTCCACCCGGCAATGCACGAGCTCTCCGACGTCATTCTGGATCAGTCTCGGGAGCAGATGTTGAAACGCCCTCAAGAGCTCCCCATCCTCGTCGAGAACGACGTCCTCGTCCGGACCTTCGAGATCGATCTCCAGTCCCTCTTCGCCGAACTCCAATTCGAAGTCGAGATCGAGAGAGCCCAGATCGAGCAGCGCGTCCAACCAGCGAACGGCGGCATCCTCGATCGCATCTTCGGTCGCCACCGAACCGTTCTCGGTTTGCGGGGAGGCCACCGACTCGGAGCGCTGCTCTCGCGCAGGGGCAGGGCGCTCGTCGCGCGCCGACTCGAGCTCCGCGCGACGGGGACGAGGAGATCGGACCATCTCCTCCGCCTCTGCGAGGGCCTGGGTCTGGACCTCGGGAACCTCTTCGCGCGGCTCGCTCGGAGCAGGGTCGCGCCGCGGAGGCTTCGCCGTCACCTCCGACGGTTCGCTCGGTCCCTGTGAAGTCGATGCGTCGAGACGCGGCTGAACCGGATCCACCCGGATCACCACCCCTCGTGGCTGCTTCACGAAGCCATGACGCTTTTCGATCTGCTGGAAGTCCAGCTCCTCGGGATCGAGCTGGTGGTGACGAGCCGCCGACCGGATCGCCTGTTCGAGAGTTCGCCCGGAGAAGTACACACGCTCTGCCATGATTTTCTTGGTGGCCTCGCTCGAGATTGTCAGGACTGTTGTCCACGGCCACTGGTCGCGGGCTCTTCGACACCGCCGAAGTAGCCAGCCTTCTTGAGCTGGTTATAGCCCCCTTGCTGGATGATCGTCAACACATTGTTGGTCAGCCAGTAGAGAACCAATCCAGCCGGAAACCCGATCGCGATGACCGTGAACCAGATGGGGAAAGTCGTCATGATGAACCGCTGCGCAGGGTTCTGCGCGGGGGGCATCAGCTTCTGCTGCAAGAGCTGGGTCGCCCCCATCACGATGGGAAGCACCCAGTATGGATCGGGCGCGGAGAGATCGTGGATCCACAAGATCCAGGGGGCATGCCAGAGCTCGACCGCCCCACGCAACAGATAGTAGAACGAGAAGAAGACGGGCATCTGCAAGAGCAAGGGGAGACAGCCGCCTGCCGGGTTGACCCCTTCACGCCGAAACAGCTCCTGCATCTCTTCGTTCATCTTGCGCTGCATCTCGAGATTGGGCTTGCCCTGCTTGTCTTTGAGCTTGGGTCGATAGCGTTTGCGAATCGCCTCCATCTCGGGATTGAGCTTCTGCATCTTCTGCATCGACGTCTGGCTCTTGTGGCGCAGCGGAAGCAGAACGATGTTGATGATCAGGGTCATCAGCACGATGGCCCAGCCATAGTTGGCAACCACATTGGCATAGACCCAGTTGATGCCGATCTGCAGAACCCGAGCGAGCGGACGCAGAAACCCCCAGCGCACCGAGCGCTCGAGACCCGCGTCCAGGGCAACCAGCTGGTCGTATGTCTTGGAGCCCCAGAAGGCCCTTGCCTTCATCTCCCCCCGCCCCGGGATGACGACCATCTCGAAGTCGATGGGTCCATCCACGTTCTCGCCCGGTACGGAATAGCCGGTGACTCCGTCTTCCTCCGATCCCAGGACGACGAGCGGAACGATCTCGACGGTCTCGATCGGCCGCTCTGGGAGGATGGCGGTCAGGAAGTAGGTGTCCTCGAGACCCACCCACCGATAGCCCAGTGCCGAGCGCGAGAGCGCCTCGTCAGTCTTGCGTGCCACCACGTTGTCGACATCGTCCCCGGTGCCGAATGCCGCCCCCCGCGCCTGGAAACGATCGTCGAGAAATGCGTAGCCCGGGTTTCGCAGCCCCGGTCCGAGCAGTAGGCCCCAGTCCTCGTCGACTCCCTCGAGCGATACCTCGATGTCGAACTGCCCGTCCGGATGAAAGCGGTACCGCTTGTGAGCATCACCCTCGTTGCCACGATAGCGGAACGTCACCTCGACGCTCCCGCCGTCCTCGCGACGCTCGACGCGGTGCAAGGCATCGTTGATCGCCAGGGGCTGTGCAGTGCGGTCGACCCAGGCGAGTGGATAGGGCGCGCTGGTGCGCTCGCGGACCATGTTGACCCAGTCCTCGCTTCCCGCGCGGATCTGACGCTCGAAGGAGAGCATCTGCCCGCCGCGATTGCTCAGCCGGGCGACAACTCCCTCGAAACGGACTTCGACGACTTCCTCGACTTCGGCCCGAATCGGCTCGAGCGCTTGTGTCGCCGCGACGGGATCGGCAACACTCTCGGGTTGCTCCGCTCCCGGCTGCGAGGTCGGGCTCGGAAGGACGACCGCCGGCTCCTCGCGCACGATCGGCGCGGGTTCCTCGATCGGTGTCTGCACCGGAGGCTCGACGAAGAGGAGTTGCCACAGCAGGAGGACTCCGAGTGACAGCAGAGCTGCGATGAAAAGGCGTCGATTATCCAAGAGAGGTTCCTCTGGTTCCAGCTCCCACGGCCCGGCTCATGGCAGGTCGACCCCTCCGGGCGACAGCGGATGGCACCGCGAGACCCGTTTCACCGCCAGCCACAGACCGCGCGCCGTCCCGTACCGATCTACCGCCAAAAGAGCGTACTCGGAGCAGGTCGGAGCGTAGCGACAGCTCGGCGGCAGCAGGGGCGAGAGCCAGCGTTTGTAGGCACGCAACAGACTCGACACCAATCGCTTCACCTGCGTCTCCTCGGCCGACTCACCAGCAAACGTGTCAGCTCTCTTTGCAGCTCTGCGAACTCCGCCTCGGCTGCACTCGGCTTCAAGTGCACGACGTAGTCGAGGGCAGGCAGGGCGGAGCGCTGCGGGGAGCGACGAAAGATCTCTCGGACGCGGCGGCGGAGCCGTTGGCGCACGATCGCCTTTCCGACCTTGCGGCTCGCAGTGATCCCGAGCCGTGCCGTACCGACCTCGTTGGGCTGGACGAACACGGTCAGGTAGCGACCGTGTCGCCGGCGGCCATGGCGATAACAAGACTGATACTCCGCGCGACGGGTCAGTCGCTCTTTGGGTCGCAGACGCTCGTCAGGATCCGGTCGTAGGCAGGGCTCGGGTCCGAAATCGCCCGGACCGCTCACCGGCATCAAACGGCGAGGCGCTTGCGGCCCTTGCGACGGCGTCGCGACAAGACAGCACGGCCGTGCCGGGTCTTCATGCGCGACCGGAAGCCGTGCTTCTTCTTGCGGCGCCGATTGTTCGGCTGATATGTACGTTTCACGATTCGTGTCCTCGAAAACTGGGTTCAACTCGCGTCATTCCGCGGGGCCGTCATCCCTGGAGTGGATTACGCATCACTCTTCTCAGAGCAAGCGAAAACAGGACAGCGACGCTGGCGCGGCGAACGCCGGAGGATAGCCTCTCATCTTAGCACCCGTCAAGGGCTCGAGGGCTCACCCTCGCAGGAATCGGGCTAGCGAGCAGGGGCCGCCCCCCGGACAGAAGAACCGAGCGAGCTGGCGGAGAGGGTGGGATTCGAACCCACGGACCGCTTGCACGGTCAACGGTTTTCGAGACCGCCCCGTTCGACCACTCCGGCACCTCTCCATGATTCTCGACTCCGCTTTTCCAGCTCACTGCTGCGGTGTGGAGGTTGGCGGAGAGGGTGGGATTCGAACCCACGGTAGAGTTTCCCCTACACACGATTTCCAGTCGTGCACCTTCGGCCACTCGGTCACCTCTCCATACCTTCCAAACCAGTTCTTCAAAGAGCCGTGCCGCCGTCCCGGGCCTCGCGCAAGCGCGAGAAGAACGCTTTCAGGATCTCGGCACATTCTCTCTCGAGCACTCCCTCACGAATCTCGACCCTGTGATTGAGCCGTGAATCCGCGAGAAGGTTCTCGAGCGAGCCGCAATAACCGGCCTTCGGATCCCAGGCACCGAAAACCAGTCGATCGATCCGGCTGTTGACCAGGGCCCCCGCACACATCGGGCAAGGCTCCAGGGTCACGAAGATCGTGCACCCATCGAGTCGCCAACCAGACCGCTGTCGGGCAGCCTCTCGAAGCGCCAAAGCTTCCGCGTGAGCCAGCGGATCCTGCGTGCTTTCCCGCAGGTTGTGGGCCCGGGCGATGATCCGTTCCTGGTGGACGATCACCGCTCCTACCGGTACCTCGCCGATCGCTTCGGCCTTCCTGGCCTCCGCGATCGCCTCCCGCATCCACGCCTCGTCTTCCATTGGTTGACCCAGAAGCTCGAGCACACCCAGAGGTCGAGACGCCCGACCGGCGGATTGTAGCGATCCCCACAGACCTTTACAACGGGCCCCAGGCTCCGTACGATGACGGTCTACCCGCGCGAGCGATCCACGAAGGGTTCGGGCCCTGTGCATCGGTCGTCTCCGAACCTCGTCAGGCCCGGAAGGGAGCAGCGATAAGGTGCACGCACCGAGTGCCGCAGTTCCGCCGGAGCCCTTCGTAGACCGCTCTCGCAAGGCGACATGAGTTACCAGGTCCTCGCCCGCAAGTGGCGCCCCCAGGACTTCGCCGAGCTGATCGGCCAGGAGTCGATCGTTACCGCGCTCCAGAATGCGCTGCGCGATGATCGCGTGGCGCAGGCCTATCTCTTCTCCGGAATCCGCGGGGTCGGTAAAACCACCGCAGCCCGACTCCTGGCCAAGGCGCTCAACGATGACGGCTCCGAGGCCGGCCCCGACATCACTTCCGGTGCCGACTTCGACGTCATCGAAGTCGACGCAGCCACCTACTCGAAGGTCGAGCAGGTCCGCGAGCTGACGGAGAGCCTGCAATACAAGCCCGCGGGCCGACGCTACAAGGTCGTCATCATCGACGAGATTCACCGGCTGTCTCGTCAGGCATTCGACGCACTGCTCAAGATCGTCGAGGAGCCTCCCGACCATCTGGTGTTCATCTTCGCGACCACCGAGATCGAGGCGGTTCCCGCCACCATCTTGTCGCGTTGCCAGGAGTTTCACTTCCGGCGTGTACCGGGCGAGATCCTGGTCAAACACCTCCGGCGCATCAGCGACGCCGAGTCGATCGAAGTCAGCGACACGGCCCTGCGCCTCATCACCCGCGCCGGTGAAGGGAGCGTTCGCGACTCGGTCGCACTCCTCGACCAGCTGGCGACCTTCGGCTCGGGCTCGATCGAAGACGCCGATGCCGTGCGTCTACTCGGCGGTCTGGATACCGCCCTCTTCCAACGCCTCCTCACCGCCATGATCGCGGGTGACACGCGCGAGGTCAGCTCGGTGGTCGGCGAGGTGGAAGGACAAGGGTGGGATCCGCGAACCGTCTTTTCGCAGTTCCTCGCGTTCTGCCGAGACGCCCTGCACCTCGCACTCGGCACCCAGGCCAAGGATGTCGACCTCCCGACCGATCAGGCGATGCAACTTCAGGAGACCGCTGGCGCGGCCGGCTACGAGAACCTGCTCCGCCTGCTCCATCAGCTGCTGGGAAGCGAGCTCGCGGTTCGGCGCTCCGAGGCCGGAGTCCTGGCGCTCGAAGTGGCCTGGCTTCGGGCAGCCGAGCTACCGAGACTCATTCAGGTGGAGCGAGTCCTGGCGCGCGGCCCCGCACCCGGCGCCCAGGGCTCCGGCTCGGGTCAGACCGGCGGTTCTCCCGCCTCCTCGACGGGCAGCGGCGGCCACCACGCCAAGGCGTCCTCGACGAGCCCGAGACCAGCAGCCGGCGCCACTGAAGAGTCGGCGAAACCCGAGCCCGAGCCGCCACCCCCGCGAACCCACGAACCGTCGCCGGAGGCGGCGCGAGCGGCCTTCCGCGAGTACGTCGCCCGTCAACGTCAACCCCTGGCCGCCCACCTCGATGCCGCATTGAGTCTGCACTCGAACGGCAGCGGGATGGTGATCTCGATCCCTGCCGGCGACACGCTCCTGCGCGACGCCTTCGCCCGAGACAGCAATCGAGAGATCCTCGATCGAGCCGCCGAGATCGCCCGCGGGCCCGGGGCACGCTGGAAGCTGCTCGAGGTCGAAGTGCCCGCCGCCGAGGCCTCGGAGCCGGCGATCGCTGCCCAGGAGCCCGAGGACACCCACCCCGAGATCGATCCCGAAATCGCCAATCACCCCACGGTCCAGGCCGTACTCGAGATCTTCGGCGGCGAAGTGCGCTCGATCGAAACCAACTCCGACAGTGCCCTCACCGGAGGGTCACCCGAGAGCCCCGAGGAGAGGACATGAATATTCGAAAGCTGATGAAGCAAGCCGAGGAGATGCAGCGCCAGATGCAGGAGCAGATGGCCGGGCTCGTGGTCGAGGCCTCGGTCGGCGGAGGCATGGTCGCCGTCAAGATGGACGGCAGCAAGACCGTGACCGAGGTGCGGATCGACCCCGAGGTTCTCGACCCCGAAGATCCCGCGATGGTCCAGGACCTCGTGCTGGCGGCCTTCAATCAGGCCGCCTCTCAGATCGACGAGCAGTTGCAGAGCAAGCTCGGCGGCATGGCCGGCGGACTGGGAGGCCTCCCCGGTCTCGGGTGACGCGGGCGCGTGCATGACTTCGAGCACCCTGGAACCTCTGCAGAAGCTGATCGGCGAGCTCGGTCGGCTTCCGGGCATCGGACCGAAAACCGCGTCGCGCCTGGCCCACCACATCCTGCGAGCCGGCAAGATCGAAGCCGAAGAGTTGTCGCGGGCCATTCTCGACGTCAAGCAACGCCTGTTCTACTGTTCGACGTGCAACGCCATCACCGATGTCGATCCCTGCCACCTGTGCACCGATCCGCAGCGCGATCCGACGCGACTCTGTGTCGTCGAGGAACCGTTCAATATCGACCCGATCGAGCGCACCGGGGAGTTTCGTGGGCGTTACCACGTGCTTCTCGGAGCCCTCTCTCCGCAGCGCGGCATCGGCCCGGACCAGCTCTCGATCGACCCTCTCCTGCGGCGCCTGGATGGCGTAGAAGAGGCGGTAATCGCAACCAACCCGAACGTCGAGGGAGAGGCCACGGCGCTCTATCTGGCCCGGCTGCTCCACGCCCGCTCGATCAAAGTCACCCGACTCGCCTTCGGCCTTCCCGTCGGGGGAGATCTCGAGTACATCGACGAGGTGACGCTCGCGCGGTCTCTGGTCGGACGCCTGGAGATCTGAGATCGCCCCGCACTGCGAAGCCAGCCACGAGATGATCCGTCTCGAGCGTGGCGACCTGTTGCCGGAGATCGTGACCCTGCCTCCTGGCCCGCATTCCCGTCGCTACAGCGAGCGTCTGGCTGCTGCCGAGGCTCCTGGGATCAATACCCTGGTCGGCGACGCCCCCAGTCTCCTGTGGAGCGAGGCGCTGGGCGCCAACATCCTCGACGTCGATGGCAACGTCTTCGTCGACCTCACCGCGGGATTCGGCGTGGCAGCCATCGGCCATCGTCACGCTCGCGTCGTCGCCGCGATCGCGCACCAGGCGAGCCGACTCGTCCACGGTCTCGGCGACGTCCACGCCCATCCCACCCGAGTCGAGTTGGCAGAGAGACTGGGAGAGTGGTCGCCGATCCGAGACCCGCGCGTGTACTTCGCGATCTCCGGAGCAGACGCCGTCGAGATCTCTCTCAAGACAGCTCTGCTCCACTCCGGACGAGCCGGCATCGTCGCCTTCGATCCCGGCTACCACGGCACTACCCTGGGCGCCCTTGCCGTGAGCTCCAGGCGTGCCTTTCGCGCGCCGTTCGACCGCCAGCTTCACCAGCGTGTCGAGCGCATCCCGTTCGGCTGTTCTCCAGCCACTTTGGATGGCGTGCTGCGCTCGGGCGACCATGGCGCGGTGATCGTCGAGCCCGTCGTCGGCCGCGAGGGAGTCTGCCTTCCCCCTCGGGGTTGGCTCGCGGAGATCGCGCACGTCTGCACCCGTCACCGAGTCCCATGGATCGCCGACGAGATCTTCACCGGATTCGGACGCACCGGTCATCGCTTCGCCGTCGACTCCGAAGGTGTCATTCCAGACCTGCTCTGTTGTGGCAAGGCGCTGGGCGGCGGACTGCCGATCGCAGCAGTGATCGGGAACGCCGAGACAATGGCGTCGTGGCACACCGAAGGTGAAGCGCTCCACACCGCCACCTTCGTGGGACATCCCCTGGCCTGCGCGGCCGCCCTCGCGACGCTCGACGTACTCGAACAGGAACGACTCACAGAGCGAGCCCAGGTCATGGGGAAGCAGATCGCCCAACGAAGGTCCGACATCGAGAGTCACACCGGAGTCGTCGAGCTCAGGGGACGTGGCCTGATCTGGGGTATCGAGCTGGATCATCCGGGCCGCGCCAAGCGCCTCGTCCAAGGCCTTCTTCGTTGCGGCGTCCTCGCTCTCGCGGGAGGAGCGCAGGGAACGGTACTCCAGATCGCGCCACCTCTCGTCATCACCGAGGAGCAGCTCGGCCACGCGCTCGACGCAGTCCAGCACCTGCTCGCCCGTGGCTCGGAAGGGAGCTCGAGTTGACCGAGCTCGATGCGAGCGACCCTGGCCGGCCGAGGCCCATCGGATTGCACTCTCATGCCCACTGATCACATCCGACTGATCGGCGCCTTCGACCGATACAACTATGGCGACCTGCTTCTTCCTCTCGTCACCGAGCGCGCACTGCGCCGTGCCGGATTCGACGGACGCATCGAAGCCGTCTCGACTCGCAGCCTGGACCTGCGAGCCCGAGGAGTTCCGGAGGCGATCCCGACCGCCTCGTTCGCACGCACACGACGCGCGCGCGGCGCCGCTCTGCATCTGATCCCGGGCGGGGAGGTCCTCAACGCCAACTGGATCGACACGATGGCCAGTCTGTTGTCGCCGCGGGCTGCCTGGTGGCTCAAGGCGAGCGCTCAACTCCCGTTGCTTCGCGCGGTGCTCGAGCACGCCATCGGGCGCGGGCTCTCTGCCCCGCGAGGAGAGGGGTCTCTTCTTCTGCCCTGGGTCCATGATCCCGCTCGGTGGGGGCGGCACATCGAAACCGCCTACTTCGCCGTCGGCGGCCCGCCAGGGCGACTCCGAGCACGCTCGCAAGCCCTGGTGCGAGAGAATCTGATGGCGGCCTCGTTTCGATGCGTGCGCGACCGCGTCACGCTCGAGGACGTGGGTGGGGAGACCTGGCTCGCGCCCGATCTGGTCTCCGATGCGCCGTCGCTGCTCACGGAGAACGAGCTCGAGCCTCACCTGCGGCGCCTGCGCGATCGCTTTCCCAAGGGCTGGCTCACGTTCCAGATCAACCGGCGACAGTCGCGCGATCACCTGGTCGAGATCGCGCAAGCTGTCACCCAACTCGCGGCCCAGCTCGACTGTGCCGTCGTCCTGCTTCCCCTCGGGCGGGCCGCGCGGCATGAAGATCAGACCGCGCTCGAGGCGCTCGAGCAACGGTTGCGACCCGAGATTCGCGATCTACTCTTGATTCACGAACGGTCCCTCTTCCTCGCCGTCGCCGTTATCTCCGGCGCGAAGATCTTCCTTGGATCGTCGCTCCATGGCACTCTGACCGCGATGGCCTACCACGTACCCTGGGTGGCGATCGGTAAGGTCGACAAGCTCGCTCGCTTTCTCGAGACCTGGTGTGAGGATGAGCGCGCACCCGTGCCTTGCCTCGGCATCCTCACCGCCGCAGCACGCGCGCTCGAAGAGTCGGAGCAGGAGCGCATCGCGTTGGGGAGTCGGCTCTCTTCGTCGACGCGGAGCGCCTTCGGAGCGCTCTGCGAGGGGCTCTGGTGAGCGCAATCGCCGGGCGCGAAGCGAGCGGCGGCGGCCGGCCAGAGGACGCCACCCTCGGCATCGTCGTGGTTCACTTCGGGGATCCGGCTCCGACACTCCGCTGTCTCGATGCCGCGTCGCGCCAGCTGGTCGCTGGCGACCGCCTGATCGTGGTCGACAACACCGTTTCGTCCGAGCTCTCCCGGCATCCGCTCGATCCCCGGATCGAGCGGCTCGACTGTCCGGACAATCCCGGTTATGGAACGGGGGCCAACCGCGGCGTGGAGGCTCTGGCGCGAACGGCCCGTGCCTCGGCGTGGATCGTTCTCAACCATGACGTCGAGCTCTTGCCCGGCTTCCTCGAGTGTGCCCGCGGGCTGCTGGCGCCTCCGTGGGGAGCCGCCTCGGGGCCCCAGTATCTGGACGCTCAAAAGCAGCGTCTCTGGTTCGCTGGCGGTTCGGTCGTTCCCTGGCTGGGAACGGTTCGTCAGAGTCGAGACCCCGAGGACGCACGAAGGCCCCGTGAAGTGAGCTTCCTCCCTGGTGCGTGCATGGTCGTACTCGACGAGGCCTGGCAGCAAACCGGCGGCTTCGACCCGCGCTTCTTTCTCTACCACGAGGATCTCGATTTCTGTCTACGCCTCCGCGAGCGGGGCTGGCGCCTTCGTTTCGAGCCCGCTCTCGAGTGTCTCCACGATCTCGGCGCCAGCACAGAGTCCGAAGCACGAAGTCCGTTCTACCTCGAGCAGATGGCCCGCACCCGGCTGCTGCCCTGGCCCTCGCTCCTTCATCGGATCTGGCTGGCTGGACTGCACACCCTCCTGGTCACCGGGCGGTCGCTGAGCCTGCTGCTCTCCCGTCGCCCCGATCGCGCTCGGGCCCTGCGCTCCCTGCTGCGCGGCCATCTGGCTGCCTTGTCCGATCTGCACTCGAGGGGTGCAGCACGGAGGTCTTTCGAGAAAGGGACACGCCGCCATTGAAGCCGGCGAGGGCCCTGTAGGTCTGGAGCGCCTGAGCACTTCTCCGAGGCAGGGACCCGGTGTCCGGCAAGAGGAGCGTGGTACAGGCTGCGCGAAACCCGCTAGACTTCAATTTCGATGGACCTTCGCCAGGCCCCACTGTTCTCACACTTCTCGCGGGACCAATTGGTTCTGCTGGGTACCTGTGGAATGAAGAAGCACTTCCCCGAAGGAAGCGCCTTGCTGGGTCCCGATATGGAGTGCAAGCCGGCGATCATCCTCAAGGGGAAGGTGCGCCAGCACCGCGACACTCCCTATGGTCCATTCACCCTCTCCACCCTCGACGCCGGCAACCTGGTCGGTGAAGTGATCCTGATCGACCCGACCTTGCTCGCCATCGAAGTCAGCGCGGAGACCGACGTCGATGCCCTGGTTCTGGATCCCGAGAAGCTGCGTCCGTTGCTCGAGTCGAATCGCGGTTTCAGGGTGGCCCTGTACTGGTCGGTGTGGAAGAGCCTCTCCGGCAAGCTGCGCGACTGCAACGACCGCCTGATGCGATTCTTCGCGCAGAGTCCACAGCCCCGTGATCAGAGGGCTCTGCACAACGAGCCGTCGGGTGAGTTCAAGATCGATATCGAGACCAAGCGGGAAGTCTTTCGCGAGCAGAAGCTCTCCAACATGGAGATCAACTTCCTGGCTTCACTCTCCAAGGCGAAACGGCTGAACCCCAACGAAATGCTGTTTCGAGAGGGGGACGAAGGCGACCGACTCTACGTCGTGGTCAACGGCAGGATCATGATCAGCAAAGACATCCCCGGCGCTGGCGAGGAAGCCCTGGCCTTTCTCGAGCGGGGCGAGATCCTCGGGGAGATGGCACTGATCGACAACCAACCGCGCTCGGCGGATGCCAAGGCCGACAAAGACGGCGCCATCGTGCTCTCGATCCACCGCGACGTTCTCGAGAAGATCCTCAATGTAGAGAAGGTCTCCAGTTCGCGCCTGCTCAGCGTCCTCTGCCATCTCATCGCACGAAGGCTCCGCGACGCCCACGAGAAGATCATCGGCTGGTTCATCCTCTCGGGCGGCACGGGCACGCAGGTCCCCACATGACACCAGCGCAGGAGCCAATCGAGCTCCCGATGCAGCTAGATCGCTGCCGAAGGTCGGTCACGCGAATCTGCCAAGCACTTGCGCACCAGCGCACCGAGCGGTAGATCGTCGAGCTGCTCGAGCCGCCACCAACCCGCCTCGCCGGCATCGCCTTCCCCGATCGTCTCGCCTCCGATCTCCATTCGAGCCGCGCGCACCTCGACCTCGAGGGCCCGGTGAGTAATCGTGTGGCGAACCGTGTGTCCCGTCTCTTCCAAGGACCAGGCCCCACCGTAGCGACGAGAGAACCCGGCTGCCCACTCGCCGACGCCCTGGGTCTCGCCAACCGGCACCCAGGGCAGTTCCCAGAGTCCGGCCAACTGCTCGCTGTCGTGCGCGCGTTTGACGAGGAGCAGTCTCCCCTCCTGCTCCACAAGCGCCACCACTCGACGTTCACGAACGAGGTCCCTGCGGGTACGCCGCAGAGGATAGACCTCCTGCGTCGCCGTCTCCGATGCGACACAACCCGGTCGTAGCACACACTCTCCGCACCGTGGTCTCCGAGGCCGGCATACGGTCGCCCCGATCTCCATCAGTGCCTGATTGCTATCCCCGGGACGATCACGATCGAGCAGACTCATGGCCGCCTCCTCGAGAGCTGCGCGGCCGATCTTCTGTTTCGGATTCTCCTCGAGAGCGAGCCTTCGCGCCAGGACTCGCTCGACGTTCCCGTCGAGAACGGGAACCACCTCCGAGAATGCGATACTGGCCACGGCCGCTGCCGTATAGCTTCCGAACCCCGGCAGCGATTGCAGCTCCCGGGCCGTCTCGGGAAGACCTCCACGCCCGACGACGGCCTGCGCGGCAGCATGGAGGAAACGAGCTCGACGGTAGTAGCCGAGCCCCGACCACTGAGCGAGGACGTCATCGATCCCGGCCCGAGCCAACTCGTCGAAGGAACCGAATCGCTGGAGAAACCGAGAGTAGTAGCGAAGGACGGTCTCCACGCGCGTCTGCTGCAGCATGAACTCCGACACGACGATGGCATAGGGATCACTCGTCTTTCGCCAGGGCAGCTCCCGACGACGACGCCCGAACCACACGAGCAGTGAAGCTCGCAGCGTCTCTTCGTCCGCTCCGACAGCCTCCCTCACGGACTTCATCGGTGACGACTCCTCTTCGGGGCACCACTCCTGAAAAAAGTTTCTGAGCGCAACTCAAACACAGTCAAATCCTTAGCGATCTCGTCCTCGATTCGAGTCGAATTCGAACGTGAAGATCTCTTGTTTCGTCGCTCAGCTATGCTATCGTTCTCCTTCACTCGGCTCCCCCCTTACAGCGACTTTCATGTGCTCCCAGAGGGCTGGCCGTGCGTTTTCCTCAGCTGTTGAAAAGCGTGTGGAAAACGCAACGATCCAACTGGCTCTAAATGACGGATTCTCTTTGGTTTAGCCTCCAGAAACGTCTTCGGGACGAGCTCCCTCCCGAGGAGTTTCGAACCTGGTTCAGCCCGCTTCGACTCGGCGCTGAGGACGGGTCCAAGCTGGTACTGGTCGCGCCCAGCAATCGCTTCGTGAACGCGCTCGAAGAGGGCTACCGTCCGATGGTGAACCGAGCGATGGCGGGCCTTCGTGGCCCGGACTACGAAGTCCTGTTCTCTGTCGAAGATCAACGAAGCTCCCAAGCGAGTCCCGTGCAACGCGAAGACGAGAACGGTTCCAGTTCCCACGCCGAAGCCGTCGTCGGTTCGCGCCCGTTCAACGCGCGCTACCGCTTCGAGTCCTTCGTCGTGGGAAGCTCCAACCAGTTTGCGCATGCGGCCGCACGTGCCGTCGCGGAGAGTCCTGGACACAGCTACAACCCGCTCTTCCTGTACGGCGGCGTCGGGCTTGGCAAGACCCATCTGCTTCATGCCGCTGCACATGAGGTGTTGAGAGGGTATCCGAGCTCGAAGATCCTCTACCTGACCGCGGAGCAGTTCGTCAACGAATTGATCAACTCGATCCGTTTCGATCGAATGCCCGCCTTTCGCGAGCGCTATCGAACGATCGATGTTCTGCTGGTCGACGACATCCAGTTTCTCGCGAACAAGGAGCGAACTCAGGAGGAGTTCTTTCACACCTTCAATGCTCTCTACAGCGCACAGAAACAGATCATCCTTTCTTCCGATTCGTCACCACGCAACATTCCCACCCTCGAGGAACGCCTGCGAAGTCGGTTCGAGTGGGGACTGATCGCCGACATCCAGTCGCCCGATCTCGAAACCCGGATTGCCATCTTGAGGCGCAAGGCCGAGCTCGAACGAGTCCCCCTCCAAGACGATGTCGCCCTGTTCATCGCTCAACAGGTCAAATCGAATATTCGAGAGCTCGAGGGCCTGCTCAATCGAGTCATCGCGTTCTCCTCTCTCACCGGTCGCCCACTCGACATCGAACTGGCTCGGGAGACGCTCAAGGACATCCTTCCTGATTCGAGTCAACGCATCAGTGCTCCCGACATCATCAAGTCGGTTTCCCAGCACTACGGTTTGAAAGTGCGCGAGATCAAGAGTCGCACGAACTCGAAACAGATCGCCTTTCCTCGCCAGGTCGCGATGTTCCTCTGCAAGCGGTTGACCGATCTCTCCTACCCCGAGATCGGAAAGCAGTTCAACGACAAACATCACTCGACGGTGATGTACTCGGTCGACAAGATCGAACAGCTCCGCCACAAGGACGCCGACCTCAACCGCCTTCTCGATCGCTTTCTCGACGAGCTGGGCTGAAGCCCGGATCGACCTGGTCCCCTTTCTCTGCTGGCACCCGATCCCGCTTCGGTGGAGCTCGAAGCACGCGTCGCTCCCCCCTGGATCTCGAGCCCGAAGCAGTGGAAAAAGCTACTGGATTCCCGCGGATATCCCTGTGCACGCACCTGTCTACGAAATGCGGAAGATTCGAGTCCATTCCGACTACACTGACTCATCCACGGAAAACGAAGACTTCCTCCACATCGATTCCACAGCACGATGCACAGCTCGCAGACGCCAAACGTTCCCGCCGACCCGAGTCCGGGACCATGGATTCCACTTTTCCACCGCCACTTCTACGACTGCTACTGTGTTGTTATATTCCCTTTCTAAGATAGACGGAGGGGTCGAATGCATCTTCGGATCAATCGCGCCGAACTTCTGACCGAGCTCGCGCCCATGCAGGGAATCGTCGAACGAAAATCGACAATTCCAGTGCTGTCTCACCTGCTGCTTCGTGCCCGCGATGGCAAGCTCCATCTTGCAGCAACCGACCTCGATGTTTCCCTCACTTCGTGGTGCGAGGCCGAAGTCAAGGACGAAGGAGCTTTGGCGGTCCAAGCACGCAAGTTCCTCGAGATCATCCGAGCGATGGTCGGAGACGAGGTCGAGCTCGATCTGGAAGAGGGATCCCAACTACGGATCGCTTCCGGGCGCTCCCGTTTCAAGATCCACGGACTGTCGGCAGAAGATTTTCCCAGCCTCCCCGAGGTCGCGGATGACGAAGGGATCACTCTCCCCTATGCCGACGTGAAGACGATGATCGGCAAGGTATTCTTCGCCGTCTCTGCCGAAGAGTCGCGCTTCCAGTTGAACGGAGCGTTGTTGAAGCTCAAGGACGGTGCGTTGGAGATGGTCGCGACGGACGGACATCGTCTAGCTCTCGTCGAGACTGCCCAGGAGGGAGCCAGCGCTGCCGAGGGTGTGCTGGTGCCGCGAAAGGCACTTCAGGAGCTGCAGCGGTTCGAGGCCAGTGAAGAGCTTCGTTTTTGTCGTGGTGAGCACCATCTGTCGTTTCGACTGGGTCGTCGCGAGTTGATCTGCCGCATTCTCGAAGGGACCTTTCCCGACTACGAAAAGGTCATCTCCAAGGACAACGACAAGAAGGCCGCCTTCGAGCGCAAGGAGCTCGTCGATGTCGTGCATCGAGTCGCTCTGCTGACTGGTGACCGGGCGCGTGCTGTTCGACTGCGGTTGAGCGATGGACAAATGGTGGTTTCTGCTGCCAACCCGGACCTCGGAGAGGCGGTGGAGGAGGTCGACTGCAACTACGAGGGGCCCGAGATCGAGCTGGGAATCAACCCCGACTATCTCAGTCAGTTCTTGCAGGCAGTGGGAACCGATTCGGTTCAACTGTTTCTCAAAGACGAGAACAGTCAGTGTGTCGGCGCTCCGGTCGATGGCCCGGATGCACGCTATCTGTGCGTGATCATGCCGATGCGGATTTGATCGGTCACCCCGTCTCCCTGCCGAGAACTGCAGCCGGTCAACGGGCGTCCACCGATCCGCCTGCGGAGATCTAGACCTTGATTGCCGAGCTGGTCGCTCGAGGGTTTCGAAACCTCGAGGACCTGGAGTGGTCCCTGGAGCCTGGCTGTCATCTTCTTGTGGGTGGTACCGGTGCGGGTAAGACCTCGCTGCTCGAATCGATCTACCTGGTCTCGACGACGCGTAGTTTTCGCACCAGGCAGCTTGGCGATTGTCTCCGTCGTGACGCTCTGAACGAGCCCGTCGCCAGGGAGGGGGCCGATCGAGCAGGGGAGTCTGCTCCGGAAGCGAGCGGCTTCTTTGTCGCAGCGAATCTCTCCGGTGCCGAGCGCACGCGGCTGGAGGTCGGCTGGGACAGTCGAGAAGGTCCGCGACGGGCGGTCAACCAGAAGCCAGGGCCGATCGCTGAACATCTCGAGAAGCTCCCGCTCCTGGCCTGGTCGAGTGCCGAAGTCGAGACGCTCATCGGAGGTCCGGACTTGCGCCGAAGGCTCCTCGATCGCGGCATCCTCAACCGGAAAGCGGAGACGTGGGAACAATTCTCCCGCTTCCATCAGGCGTTGCACCACAAGCGTCGACTCCTCCGGGAAGGGCTCGCGGGGCTGGAGGCCTGGAACGAAGTGCTCGCGCCGGCGGCTGCGGTCGTGGCCGGGGAGCGACATCGACAGGCGGTGGCGCTCGATCGAGCGCTCGACCAGGCGTTGGAGGCCTCTGGGCTGCCCTATCCCGATCTTCGAATCGAGTATCGACCTTCCCCTCCGGAAGTATTGGACGGTCCCGAGGCGCTGCTGGAGCGAATGAACTCGATCTCCAAGAGTGAGAGGGAGTCTCGTCGCGCCTTGATCGGTCCCCATCTCGATCGGGTCCGGTGCCTATGGGGAGACCTCGAAGTCCGCCAGGTCGCGTCCGCCGGTGAGCGAAAAGCCTTCGGACTTCTCCTGCTCGCAGCGCAGGCCAGTGTCCTGCGTGAGGCCGGCCGTGACCCTCTGCTGCTGCTCGACGACCTCGATACCGAGCTCGATAGGCCGACTCTGGGCGCACTGTGGAGGACGCAGATCGGGGCCCCTCAGACCTTCGTCAGCTCCAATCGTCCAGAGGTCTTCGCGGGGCTCGGCATGGACCATCAGTGGCGGGTGGTCGCGGGTCGCGTAAAAGAGCCATAGAATTTAATCTAAACCACTGAAAACAAAGGGTTTAGATACTTGTAAACAACTTGTTCCTGTGATATCTTCATTGTTGTTCGCAAATGCAGTTTTCCCCTTTCCGAAGCGCTGGTCTGATCCAGCGATCCGCACACCTCAATCACCGCTGTGGATGAGTCGCACTCTAGGGGCGGGAGCCCGTGGTTTGCGCCAGAGACGACAAGGGAAACGAGCGCCCTGCCGGGTGCCCCGGAGGCAGTCCGGAGGAGGATGTGGTGCCTGAGACAGAAGACCCTGAGACGCAGAGCCCCGAGAGCCCGAGTCCAGACGCGGAGACGGTGCCGGTGAGTCCCGACACCGGAGCGCCGCGAGGCGAGAATCTCTACAACGCCGAGAGCATCAAGGTCCTCAAAGGGCTCGAGGCGGTCCGGAAGCGTCCGGGGATGTACATCGGTGACACCGATGATGCCACGGGTCTCCACCACATGGTTTTCGAGTTGGTCGACAACTCGATCGACGAGGCACAGGCGGGCCATGCCTCTCGTGTCGAAGTCGTGATCCACGCGGACGGTTCGGTCAGCGTCAGCGACGACGGCCGCGGAATTCCGGTCGATACCCACAAGGGAGAGAACCGCTCTGCGGCGGAGGTCATCATGACCGAGCTGCACTCGGGCGGGAAGTTCGATCAGAACTCCTACAAGGTGTCCGGAGGGTTACACGGCGTCGGGGTCTCTGTCGTGAACGCCCTCTCCGAGCAGCTGGAGCTCGACATTCGTCGGGATGGCAAGGCCTGGCACCAGAGCTACCAGCGGGGTGTACCGGTTGCTCCCATCGAGTCGATCGGAGAAACCACTGAAAGTGGAACCGTCATCCGCTTCGTTCCGGATCGCGAGATCTTCTCGGTGCTCGATTTCGACTACGACACGCTTTCGCAGCGCTTGCGCGAGCTCTCGTTCCTCAATCGGGGCATCCAGATCGACCTGCTCGACGAGCGTACTGGCAAGCACTCGTCCTTTGCCTATGAAGGCGGGATCAAGACCTTCGTCGAACACCTCAATCGCAATCGAACGACGCTGCATTCGGAGCCGATCTTTCTCACCCAGGAGCGCGACGACGGAACCGGAGGAGAAACGGTCGAGGTGGCCCTGCAGTGGAACGACGGCTACCAGGAACAGATCTATTGCTTCACCAACACGATCAACAATCGCGACGGGGGGGCACACCTCTCCGGCTTTCGCGCCGCGCTGACGCGCACGATCAATGCCTACGCTGCATCCTCCGGAATCAACAAGGGAAAGGACAATCTGAGCGGCGATGATGTTCGCGAGGGGCTCACCGCGATCGTCTCGGTCAGGATCAAGGATCCGAAATTCTCCAGCCAGACCAAGGAGAAACTCGTCTCCTCGGAGGTCAAGGGCTGGGTCGAGCAGGTCATCAACGAGCAGCTCTCGAACTACTTCGAAGAGAACCCCCGCGACGCCAAGCGAGTCATCGAAAAGGGCCTCGACGCAGCACGGGCTCGCGAAGCGGCCCGCAAGGCCCGCGAACTGACGCGTCGCAAGGGGGCTCTCGACAACTCGAGCCTGCCCGGCAAGCTCGCGGACTGCAGTGAGAAGTCGCCTGAGCTCTCCGAGCTCTTTCTGGTCGAGGGCGACTCCGCGGGAGGATCCGCCAAACAGGGACGAGACCGTCAGTTCCAGGCGATCCTGCCTCTCAAGGGCAAGATCCTGAACGTCGAAAAGGCGCGTTTCGACAAGATGCTCTCCTCCGACGAGATCAAGACCCTGATTTCGGCACTCGGTACCGGGATCGGCAAAGAAGACTTCGACATTTCGCGGCTGCGCTATCACAAGCTCATCATCATGTGTGATGCCGATGTCGACGGCAGCCACATCCGCACTCTGATCCTCACGTTTTTCTATCGTCAGATGAGAGAGATCATCGAGCGCGGCTATCTCTACATCGCGCAACCGCCGTTGTACAAGGTCAGCGAGGGACGAAAGAGCCAGTACCTCAAAGACAACACGGAGTACCGGGAGTTCCTGGTCTCGCGGATCCGCGATAGCTACCAGCTGACGATGCACTTTCCAACGGGTGGCAACGGCTCCGATGCCGAGTCCGTGGTGTCGGGAGCCCCTCTCGGCCGATTGCTTCACCAGCTCGAAACCTTCCGGGAGAGGCTGGACCGCCTCACCTCGAGGGGCTATCCATCGGACGCCTTGCGCATCGCACTGCTGGAGGGACTCCACGATCGGCGTCAGCTCGAGGACCAGGAGCGGCTCGAGCGGGTGGCTCAGATCATCGAGGCTTCGGGATTTCACGAGGTCCAGATCGTGCGTCCGCAAGAAGGGACTCCCTCGATTCTCTTCAAGAGCCGTCGGGATGGGGTCGTACGCTCGCTGAGCATCGATCTCGATCTGGTCTCGAGCGCCGAGTACCGCGCGCTTGCCCACTCCGAAGCCGCTCTGCAGGCGTGGAGCGCCACCTCCTTCACGGTCGCGCACGGTGTTGGTGAGAGCCGCGAGGTCTTCGAAGTCGCGACCCTCGACGATCTTCTGGAGACCCTCTTTGCCGCTGCCAAGAAAGGCATCAGCGTCCAGCGATACAAGGGTCTGGGCGAGATGAATCCAGATCAGCTCTGGGAAACGACCATGGATCCCGGGCGCCGAAATCTCCTCCAGGTTCGAATCGAAGACGAGTACAGCGCCGACGAGATCTTCACCACACTGATGGGCGATCAGGTCGAGCCGCGGCGCGTGTTTATCACCGAGAATGCTCTCGCGGCCAATCTGGACGTCTGAGTTCCAGGTCGAGCGAGAGGGCAAGGGCTGACATCACATGAGCGAGCACGAACAAGACGACGCCCCACCAGGCGAACTGCCTCCGGAGCGCACCACGCCGGTCGATCTCGAAGACGAGATGCGGCGAAGCTATCTCGATTACGCAATGAGTGTGATCATCGGGCGCGCCTTGCCGGACGTGAGGGACGGCCTCAAGCCCGTCCACCGCCGCGTGCTGTACGGCATGTGGGAGTCGGGGAATCTGGCCAACCGGCCCTACAAGAAGTCGGCTCGCATCGTCGGCGACGTGATGGGTAAGTACCACCCCCACGGGGACTCGGCGATCTACGACACCGTAGTGCGCATGGCCCAGGACTTCGCTCTGCGCTATCCGCTGGTCGACGGACAGGGGAACTTCGGATCGATCGACGGCGACAATGCGGCAGCGATGCGCTACACCGAGATCCGGATGACGCGCCTCGCTCAGGAGATGCTGCGCGAGGACATCGACAAGGAGACGGTCGACTGGACTCCCAACTACGATGGATCCGAGCAGGAGCCGTCGGTGCTTCCGGCGCGGCTTCCCAATCTGTTGATCAACGGCTCTGCGGGAATCGCGGTGGGAATGGCGACCAATATCCCGCCACACAACCTCTCGGAAGTCATTGCAGCCTTGATGCTGGTGATCGAGCACCCCGAGGTCTCCCTGCCGGAGTTGATGGAGGTCCTCCCGGGGCCGGATTTCCCGACCGGTGGTTTCATTCTGGGTCAGTCAGGGGTGCATTCGGCCTACGCCACCGGTCGAGGCACGATCCAGGTGCGTGCCCGCGCGCACGTCGAGGAGATGAAGGGCGATCGCGAACGGATCGTGGTGACCGAGATTCCGTACCAGGTCAACAAGGCCCGGCTGCTGGAGCGAATCGCCGAGCTGGTGCGAGAGAAGAAGATCGAAGGGATCTCGGACCTCCGTGACGAGTCCGACCGGCGAGGACTTCGGGTCGTGGTGGAGCTCAAGCGCGGGGAAATCTCGGAGATCGTGCTCAACAATCTCTACAAGATGACCCAGATGCAGGTCACCTTCGGCATCAACACGCTTGCCATCGTCGACAACCAGCCGCAGGTGCTCAGCCTGCCGGAGATGCTGCGCCACTTCCTCAACCATCGCAAGACGGTAGTGATCCGGCGCAGCCGTTTCGATTTGCGCAAGGCCGAAGAGCGAGCGCACATCCTCGAGGGCATTCTCAAGGCGCTGGATCACATCGACGAGATCATCACGACCATCCGTTCGAGCCAGACACCCGCGGAAGCGAAAGAGCGCTTGATGGCGGACTTCGCGCTCAGCGATCCCCAGTCTCAGGCGATTCTGGAGATGCGCTTGCAGCGCTTGACCGGGCTCGAACGCGAGAAAGTGGTCGAGGAGTACCGGCAGTTGATGGCCACGGTCGAGAGGCTGCGCGCCATCCTGAACTCGGACGCGTTGGTGCTCGAAGAAGTCCGCGGCGAGCTCGAGGAGATCCGTGAAACCTACGGCGATCCGCGTCGCACCGAACTGATTCCCTACGAAGGCGAAATCGGTATCGAGGACATGATCGCCGACGAAGACATGGTGGTGACCGTCACCAACTCGGGCTACATCAAGCGCTCTCCGCTCACCCTGTACCGCGCCCAGGGGCGTGGCGGCAAGGGACGCCTGGGCATGGTGACCAAGGAGGGCGACTTCGTCGAGCATCTCTTCGTTGCCTCGGCGCACTCGTACGTGCTGGTGATCACCGAGAGTGGCTACCTGCATTGGCTCAAGGTGCATCGAATCCCGGAGCTCGGACCCGCAGCTCGAGGGAAGGCCATCGTCAATCTCCTGCAGCTCGAGCCGGACGAGAGGGTGGCTACCACGGTCGTCGTTCGCGACTTTCCCGAGGACCAGTTCCTCACCTTCGCCACGCGCGGCGGGACCATCAAGAAGACCGAGCTGTCGGCGTTTGCCAACCCTCGTGCGGGCGGCATCATCGCGATTCGGATCGACGAGGGGGATCGGTTGCTCGGTGTCCGCGTGACCGACGGCAACCACGACATCGTCATGGCGACCGCCAAGGGGTACTCGGTACGCTTTCCGGAGACGGATGTTCGTTCCATGGGTCGAGCGACGCGAGGCGTACGAGGAATCGCACTTCGGGAAGGGGATCAGGTGGTCTCGATGGAGGTGCTGCCGGAGCTCGGGTCGACAGGCCATGGCGATCTGCTCACGGTCACCGAGAACGGCTACGGTAAGCGGACTGATCCGGACGAGTATCGACGACAGGGCCGTGGCGGGATGGGGATCATCAATCTCAAGGTCAGCGACAAGACCGGCGAGGTGGTCGGCTTGCGCCAGGTGGTTGAGACGCAAGGGGTGATGCTGATCACTGTCGAGGGCAAGATCATTCGGATCAGCGCGGGCTCCGTGTCGCGGATCGGTCGAGCCACACAGGGGGTCAAGGTCATGGACCTCGACGGGGACGATCGCCTGGTGGCGATGGCCAAGATCGTCGAGGACGAAGCGGAAGACTCGGACGAAGACGACACGCCTACCGACGCCGAGAGCGGGGATCCCCTGGCCGAGGAGACGTCTGATGAGTCGTCGACCCGAGACGAAGGCGAGCCGATCAACTGATCGGGTCCTGAATCGATAGCGAACGACAGGGAGGATTCGTGCTCTTTTTTCTCGATACTGCGGACGTCCAGGAGATCGAGACCGGCCTCGAGTGGGGCATGGTCGACGGAGTGACCACCAACCCGAGCCTGATCGCGAAGCAAGGCAAGTCCTACCTTCCGACCGTCAAGGAGATCGCGGAGCGCGTCGAAGGCCCGGTCAGTGGCGAGGTTCTCGCCACGGACTTCGACGGGATGCTCGATCAGGGGCGCCGACTCGCCGATCTCGCCGAGAACGTCGTGGTCAAGCTACCGCTCGACCCGGTCGGTCTGCGCGCCGTCCAGACTCTCTCCGAAGAGGGCATCGCGACCAACGTGACGCTCTGTTTCTCCACGAACCAGGCGCTGTTGGCTGCCAAGGCAGGAGCCACCTTCATTTCACCCTTCGTCGGTCGGCTCGATGACATCGGACAGGACGGCATGGAGCTGATCCGAGACGTGGTGACGGTGTACGGCAACTACGGGTTCCAGACCCAGGTGCTGGTCGCTTCCGTGCGAAATCCGATCCATGTCCACACCTCCGCTTTGCTCGGCGCCGACGTCGTGACGATCCCCTTCAAGGTCCTGCAGCAGCTCTACAAGCACACCCTGACCGACCTCGGCCTGGAGCGCTTCCTCTCCGATTGGGAGAAGACCGGGCGTAGCTTCGACGACTGACCCGGGTTACGGAAGCTCGCCATCGACACGCCCGGTAAAGACCCGCTGGCGGAGATCGAAGCGTCGTTGCCCCCGGGGCAGCTCTACCGCCTGGCCTGGGTGTTCTACCTCCTCCTCGCCTTTGGCGGAGTGGCTTGGGTCGGGTGGCGCGAGGGCACGATCAGCCTTTCGCTCTTCGTCGGTGAAGATTGGGCTGTCGACGTTCTCCTCGGATCTCTCAGCGCTGCCCTGCTGCTCGGATTCTGGTGGCTCGCAGAGCGGCTGCTGCCCCTCGCCCGTGAGTTGACCGCGATGCTCACGCGGCGAATCGGACCTCTGGACAGGGGCGAGGCCGTGGCCCTGGCCCTGCTCTCGGGATTTGCGGAGGAGTTCTTCTTCCGTGGCGCGGTGCAAGGGTCCTGGGGCCTGCTGTGGGCCACGCTCCTGTTCGCCCTGCTTCACACGGGCCGCGAGCCGGCGCTGAGACTGTGGACCGTCTTCGCTCTCCTTGCGGGGCTCCTCTTCGGTGGTCTGGTCCTCTGGCGGGGGACCCTTCTGGCCCCGATCGTGGGCCACGCGCTGGTCAATGCCGTCTCTCTGCTTCGTCTCACTTCTGGTCACGGGCCGGGTCCCTCGGCTCCGGAGGACGAGCCCGCTTCGCTGGTAGACTGATCCGGCGTTTGTCCAGCCAGATTGACGAAGGACCCCCAGAGATGACCCATACCGAGGACAGCCTCCCAGAGCGCATCGACCGGCAACGTGATGCCCACCTCGAAACACTGAAGGAGTACCTGAGGATCCCGTCGGTGTCCACCGATCCGGCCCACGACGGCGACGTTCGCCGCTGTGCGGAGTTCCTGCGCGACCGAATGGTGGAGGCCGGACTCGTCACCGAGTGCATCGAGGCGTCCGCGGTCGGTCGAGAGAGGGGCCATCCCCTCGTCTACGGGGAGTGGCTCGGGGCGCCGGGAAGGCCCACGGTGCTGTTCTATGGGCATTACGACGTGCAACCCCCCGATCCCCTGGAGCTGTGGCGAAGCCCTCCGTTCGAGCCCACCGTGGAGGGGACCGATCTGGTCGCCCGGGGGGCCACGGACGACAAGGGCCAGTCCCTGACCCACCTCCTCGCGGTCGAGACGATGCTCGCCGAGAGGGGCTCGCTCCCGGTCAACGTCAAGTTCCTGGTCGAAGGGGAAGAGGAGAGTGGCGGCGAGACCATAGAGGCCTTCGTCGAACAGGATCGAGGAGATCGCCTGGCTGCGGATTGCGTCGTGGTTTCGGATACCTCGATGTTCGGCCCTGGCCAACCCTCGCTCCTCTATGGTCTGAGAGGAATGCTCTATACCGAGATCCTGGTCACCGGCCCCTGTCGAGACCTGCACTCGGGTAGCTTCGGAGGAGCCGTACGCAACCCGTTGAATGCCCTGTCCCAGATTCTCGCGCGTCTGCGTGACGTCGACACCGGGAAGGTCTTGATTCCGGGGTTCTACGACTCCGTGCGGCCGCTCGAGCCCACCGAGCGTGAGGCCTTCGCGGCTCTCCCGTTCGACGAACAGGCATACCGTGACTCACTCGAGGTGCCGGCCCTGTTCGGTGAGCAGGGCTACACCACTCTCGAGCGGGTGTGGGGTCGCCCGACCTGCGATGTCAACGGGATCTGGGGCGGCTACCAGGGGCCCGGCGCGAAGACGGTGATTGCGGCACAGGGCGGCGCGAAGGTGTCGATGCGTCTGGTTCCCGATCAGGACCCGGCCGAGATCGGCCGACGCCTCCAGAGCTATGTGGCGTCAATCGCCCCTTCGGGGGTTCAGGCGACGGTTCGCATTCTCAACGGCGGCGCTCCCGTTGTGATCGACACTTCGGGTCCCTTTCCCGAAGCCGCGATGGATGCCCTCGAGCAGGTCTGGGGCAAGAGGCCCGTCCTGATCCGAGAAGGCGGATCGATCCCCATCGTGTCGACGTTCTCGAGGGTTCTGAGTACACCGGTCCTGCTCATGGGCTTCGGCCTGCCCGACGATCGACTCCACTCCCCCAACGAGAAGATGAACATCGAACATTTTCATCAGGGCATTCACACGATCGCCGCCTTCCTCGATCGGGCGGCGGAAGTGGCTGGGTAGGCAGGCAAGGCCGATGGTCGGACCGATCGAGCGGGAGCTCAAGTTCCGGATCGACGATCTCGAAGAGCTGCGCGAGGCGCTCGAGACCGCGGGCGCCACGCTGGTCACCCCGCGTGCATTCGAAGACAACCGGGTCTGGGATCGTGGGGGCGAGCTCCGAGAGCGAGGGTGTGTGCTTCGGCTGCGCCGCGACGGTCGTGGGGACCGACTGACCTTCAAGGGGCCGGCCCGCTTCGTGGATGGCGTCAAAGAACGCCTTGAGTACGAAACCCCGGTCGGGTCCGGTGACACCCTGGCGGCGGTGCTCGAGCTGCTCGGCTTCGAGCTGTCGCGGCGCTATCAGAAGGTGCGTGAAGAGTGGAGGCTCGGCGAGACGCTGGTCACCCTGGATCAGACCCCGATGGGCTCCTTCGCCGAGTTCGAGGGTGGCGGCACGCGGGAGTGCGCGCGCCGATTCGGTCTCGAGACCGAGCAGGCGGAGCGCGGAAGCTACCTCGACCTATGGGAAGCACTTCGGCGTGAGAACCCCGAGCTCCCGGGGGACATGGTCTTCGATCCGCCTCTGGCCGAGGCCTCGAAGCGGCAGGGTCAGGGAGAGAATTGACGACCTCACAGCCACGCGTGAGAGCCCTGGTCCTGGCCGACGATCCCGGTCTGCGGATGCGACCGCTGACCGGAGCCCTACCCAAGGCGCTACTTCCGATCACGGGTGAGCCGCTGCTCCATCTGGCGCTCAGCGCCCTCGCCCAGGCCGGTTGCGAGGCGGCACTCGTTCGTGTGGGCCCACTCGGGAGTACGATCGAGAATCGGTTCGGTACGAGTCTCGGTGCAATGGAGTTGCACTACTGCTCGGCACCCTCGCCCGGCTCCTCCCGAGTGCGAGGCGGTGACCCGGAGTCACACCCCTCCGGAGGCGAAGAAGAAGGGGCGGGCCCTCTGAGGCAGCTGAAGGACTTTCTCGCGGGCGCCGAGGTGGCGGCCCTGCTGCCCGCGAATCGGGTGTGTCGCTGGCCCCTCAAGCGACTGGTCAAGCGCCACATCAAGGGCGGCGCCGCTGCCACGCTTCTCGTCGGAAAGGATCGGCCGTGGGCTCCGGCGATCACCTGGGTCGAGCTGGAGAAGAAGGGCAAAGTGTCGGAGCTGCGCGGGCGCAGCACCGCGATCGAGCCACGGGGCGAAGTTCCGACGGGATTTCTCGGCGCGTGTCTTCTCGACGCGACAGCGTTGCTCGAGACCACCCTCGACCCGGTGGCGTCTCGTTCCTCCCATGGCGTGGCTGGTTGTGGGAACGGTGCCACCCTCCTGGGACTCTTGCGGGGCTGGCTCGCTCAGGGTCGACCCCTGCTCGGCGTTGGGACGCGTCGGCCGGTCTTCGAGCTGCCGACCCCGGTGCGCTATCTGGATGCCGTCAGGGAGTGGTCGCGAACGGGGCGTCTTCTCGGACTGGGTCGCCGGCGCTTCGTGTCCGTCGAGGCGCAGCTCGAGAAGCACGTTCGAATCCTTCGCTCGGTGGTCGAGGCGGGCGCGGTACTGGAGCGCGGCAGCCGCATCGAAGACAGTCTCGTGCTGGGGGGATCCACGGTCGGCGCAGGCAGCCGAATCGAGCATTCGATCGTCGCTCCGGGAGTGCTCCTGTCGCCCCGCACCCGGCTCAGTGGACGGTTGGTCACACCCCTCAAGTCGGGGCGGGCTCCCGGTGCCAACGACTCGGTCGTCGGCGATCTGGTCTACACACCGTTGGGCCGAGGTTGAGATCGGTCTTGGCTCGAGGCCCAGGGATGAAGCCGAAACTCCTGATCTTCGACTGGGACGGCACCCTGCGCGATTCGATCGCGGGGATCGTGGGGTGTGCCCGCGCGGCGCTCGCCGAGGCGGGACTGAGCACCACAGAAGCGGCTGTGCGGGCGACCGTGGGGCTCGACATGAAGGATTCGATCGAACGCTGGTGCCCGAATTCCGACTCGGCTGAGCGAGAGCGCGTGATGCGGAGCTATCGAGATCTCTGGATCTCTCGCTGGCATCGGCACGGCTCATTGTTTTCGGGAATCGAAGAGATGCTGGTCGAGCTCGGGCAGCGCGGCTTCCTGCTTGCCGTTGCGACGGGAAAGAGCCGGGTGGGACTCGAAAGGGACTTCGGTCTCCATGAAGTGCGAAGCCACTTTCACGGCGTTCGAACCGCCGATGAGTCGGCGGCGAAACCCAGTCCGGCGATGGTGCTCGAGCTGATGGAAGAGCTCGGAGCCGAGGCCAGTGGCACCTGGGTGATCGGTGACACGAGCCATGACCTGCTGATGGCCCGGGCGGCCGGAGTCGCTGCGGTGGCCGTCTGCTGCGGGGCCCACTCCCGGAGCCAGCTCGAGGAGCTCGAGCCCCGGGCCTGCCTGGAACGAACCGTCGACCTGCTGGGCCTGCTCGGCTGAGAGCACTCGAGTCGACCGAGATGCGTCTTCGTGTAGTCTGCACGAGGCGAACACGGGAGAGGGCAGGAAAGGGTAACGCTCAAACATGAGAATCGCCGCTGTCGAACGGGCGCTTCCACGTCACTACTACGACCAGCAGACCCTGCTCTCCCGTCTCGAGCGTGAGTGGTCGACGCGGCACTACAACCTCGATCGTCTGCGCCGGCTGCACGAGAACGTCCTGGTGGGCGGACGACATCTGGCGCTCCGGCTCGAGGACTACGATCGGCTCGACACGTTCGCCCGCAGCAATGACGCCTGGATCGAGGTCGCTGTAGAGCTGGGTGAGCAAGCCCTGAACAAGGCGCTGGCGGAGGCAGGCCTGGCAGCCGAGGAAGTCGATGCGCTGATCTTCACGTCCGTGACGGGAGTGGCGACCCCTTCGATCGATGCCCGACTGATGAACCGGGTGGCGCTTCCCTCTCGGCTCAAGCGGATGCCGCTCTTCGGACTCGGGTGCGTTGCGGGAGCCGCGGGCATCGCCAGGTGTGCGGACTACGTGCGCGCCTACCCCGAACAGGTCGCCGTATTGCTGAGTGTCGAGCTGTGCTCGTTGACCCTGCAGCGAGACGACCTGTCGATTCCGAATCTGATCGCGAGCGGCCTCTTCGGCGACGGTGCGGCTGCTGCTGTGGTCGTGGGAAGTGCGAGAAGCCCAAGCGTCGATGGGCCGGCTTCCGCCACCCCGGAGGTCGTCGCGAGCCGCTCCGTGTTCTACCGCGACAGCGAGGACGTCATGGGATGGCGCATCTCGGAGAAGGGTTTCCAGGTGGTGCTCTCCGCCGACGTACCGAGAATGGTGCAGGAGAACCTCCGGCGTGACGTCGACGAGATGCTCGACGAGCACGGACTCCGCCGCTCCGAGATCGAGCACTGGATCTGTCACCCCGGAGGCCCCAGAGTTCTCGACGCCATGGCGGAATCGCTCGAGCTTCCCGACGAGGCGCTCGCTCGAACCTGGCGAAGCCTTCGCGAAGTCGGCAACCTCTCCTCCACCTCGGTGCTGTTGGTCCTCTCCGAGGTGATGGGCGACGCGGAGCCGTCGTCCGGCAGTTGGGGGATGATGCTGGCGATGGGACCGGGGTTCTGCTCGGAGTTGGTCCTGCTGCGTTGGAGTTGATGTGACGGCTCCGTTCACCGAAAGCCCTGGGTTCCACTCGGCGTTGCTCTACACGGGGCTGGTCGCCCTGGTGGCGGTGGGTCGTGGGGTGGAGCTCGTCGTCTCCCATCGCCATGTGCGCGACGCCCTTGCACGCGGAGGTCGCGAGTACGGTGCCGCACACTATCCCTTGATGGTCGGGCTTCATGTTGCCTTCCTGGTGTCTTGCCTCGCAGAGGTCTGGTTGTTGCGGCGCGGATTCCGGCCCGCGGTGGGCGTCCCCGCCTTGCTGCTCTTGCTCCTCGCGGTGTCTCTGCGTTACTGGACCATGGCAACGCTGGGAGCACGCTGGACGACTCGAGTGCTCGTGGTGCCTGGCGACCACGCGGTAAAACGTGGCCCGTTTCGCTTCCTCCGCCATCCGAACTATCTCGCCGTGGCTCTCGAGATCCTCGCGCTCCCCATGGTGCACGGTGCCTGGCTCACAGCGGGCGTCTTCACGGGCGCCAACGCCCTTCTCCTGCGTCGGCGCATCGAGGTCGAGGAGTCTGCGTTGCGTGAGCACACCGACTGGTCGAGGGTCTTCACTGACGCTTCGGAGGACCCCGGCGGATGACCGAGCCCGTTCCCCGCGCCGTAATCGAAGGCCTCTGCGAGGTTGCTCGAGACCATCTCGGGCACCAGGGTGAGCTCCCCCTCGGCGCACGCCTGGTCGAAGATCTGGAGCTCGACTCGGTCCAGCTTCTCACCCTGGCCGTCGAGATCGAGAACCACTTTCGGGTCTGTCTCGACGAAGAAGAACAGCCGATCGAGACGGTGGAGGATCTGGCCCGGATGATCCACGAGAAGCTGATCCAGAAGGAGTGTTCCGCCGAAGGAGTGGCCAAACCATGAGCCCGAGCGCTCGACCACGAACCGTGGGCGCGGCGCTCCTCGCAGCTGCGGAGCATGCGCGGGGTCGCCGAGAGGGTCTGCGCTTCGTGGATCGCCGGGAAGCGACGCGGCACCTGCCGTGGACCGAGGTGGCTTCTCGGGCTCGGCGTGCGGCCGACTGGCTGGGCCGTTTCGGCGTCGAGGCGGGGCACACGGTGGTGCTGGTGTTCGGCACCGGCCCCGAGTTCTTCGATGCGTTCTTCGGCGTGACGCTGGCGGGGGCCGTGCCTGTTCCGATCTACCCGCCGCTGCGTTTCGGACGCCTGGACGACTACGCAGCGCGGACCACGCGGATGATCGCGGCGGCGCAGGCGCGCCTCGTCCTCGTGGCACCGACTCTGCGAGAACGGATGGGCTCGATTGCTCGGGCAGCGAACGCGCGGGTGGCTGTGCTCGCGCACGAAGACTCCGGCGCTTTCGACAGCGCTCCGGAGAGCCGGGTGGACGGGAGCACCGGCTCGGCTCCGATGTTCCTCGATCCAGAGTCACTGGGCCTGGTCCAGTTCTCCTCCGGGAGCACCGGCGATCCGCGCCCCGTGGGGCTGACTCATCGAGCGTTGCTGGCCCAGGCGGAGCGCATCCTGGAGCTGCTTCCCGACGACCCCTCGAGGGGTTTGCGCCATTCCGGTGTCAGCTGGTTGCCGCTCTACCACGACATGGGCCTCATCGGCTGCGTCTTGCCGGCACTGCGGCGTCCGGCCGATCTGACCCTTCTCGCCCCCGAGGTGTTCGTGGCTCGGCCTTCACTGTGGCTGCAGACCCTCTCTCGCTATCGAGCCACGGTCTCGCCTGCCCCGAACTTCGCCTTCGAGTTGTGCCTCGAGCGCATCGACGTCGATCCGCTCGATCGCGATGGGGTCGATCTCTCGGCCTGGCGGGCGGCCCTGGTTGGCGCCGAGACGGTGGTGCCTTCGATCTTGCGCCGCTTTGCAGAGCGCTTCGCCCGCTTCGGCTTCGAGTCCCGGGCGCTGACTCCGGTGTACGGCCTGGCGGAGGCCGCCCTCGCGGTGACCACCACACCGATCGAGCGGCCGGTTCGCACGATGAAGCTCGATCGACGAGTGCTGACCGAGGAGGGCCGAGCCGTTGTGGGACCCCCAGATAGACCCTGTCTCGAAGTGGCTTCGCTCGGCCGTCCGCTTCCGGACTTCGAGGTCGAGATCCGCTCCGCCGAACAGGGAGCCGACTGGTCGACCCTTCGGCCCCTTTCTCCCGGAAGGGTGGGTCGAGTCGTGTGCCGCGGCCCGTCGCTGATGGAGGGGTACCTCGGGCAGTCGGCGGCCACGGCTCAGGTCCTGCGTGGCGGCTGGCTCGATACCGGAGACCTGGGCTTCCTGCACGAAGGCGAGTTGTTTCTCACCGGGCGGGCCAACGACGTTCTGGTCATCCGTGGACGGAACTACTCGCCAGAGCCCATCGAGGATTCACTCGGAGGGATCGAGGGAGTCGGTGCCGTGGTCGCGGGCTCGTGCGCCGAGGATGCAGACGGGAGCGAGCACCTGGTCGTCCTGGCCGAGCGCCGTCGTGGAGAGGGCGGTTCGCGGCCAGGAGACCTCGAGCTGGCGCAGCGGTGCCGAGAGGCTGCGCTGACCAGTAGCGGCCTCTTGGCGATGACGGTGGTCTTGCTCGAGCCGGGGTGCCTGCCGCGCACCTCGTCGGGCAAGCTCCGGCGAGGCGAAGCAATGCGGCGCTACCTGGAGTGTCGATGGCCCGCGCCGGCCGAGGTGGTCCGCTTCGAGCCGACGATCTCGAGGAGCGCGCAGTCGTGATCGACGTCGTCATCGTGGGTGCCGGACCCGCTGGACTGGCCTGCGCCCTGGCCCTGCGTAAGCTCGATCTGGAGATCCGTGTCCTCGAGCGCCGCCGGCCGGTCGACGGAGCGCTCGACAAGGTCTGTGGAGAGGGGCTGATGCCCGATGCCGTGCTGGACCTCGAGCGCTTGGGGGTCGACACCACCGAGCTGCTGGCTCGACCCTTCTTCGGCATTCGCTATCTCGACGAGGCTCTGGTGGCCGAGGGTCTGAGCGCCGAAGGGCACTTCCCCGAGGGTTGCGGGCTGGGTGTGCGCCGCACGACCCTTCATCGGGCGCTGGTCGATCGTGCGCAGTCCCAGGGTGTTTCGATCGAATGGGGCCGGGCCGTCGACGCTCTGCACCCGGACCAGCGGAGCGAGGCCTACCTGGTGGAAAGTGATGGTGAGTCGCTGCGCCCGCGAATCCTTGTGGCCGCAGACGGACTCCGATCCGGATTGCGACGGGCGGCCGGACTGGAGCGACCGCCGCGGGAGGCTCAGCCGCGGTTCGGGATTCGCCGTCATTTCGCGGTCGAGCCCTGGAGCGATCTGGTCGAAGTTCACTGGGCCGTCGGTGCAGAAGCCTATGTGACTCCCTTGGCAGAGCGCCTCGTCGGTGTCGCGATTCTCTGGCGGCCCGGTAGCTCGGAGCCACGGCAGGCACGCTCAGCTTCGGCCCGCTTCGAGTGCCTGCTCTCGAACTTCCCGACGCTGGTCGGGCGGTTGCCGACCGAGGCTGCGGTGACCCCTGCTCGCGGCCTCGGGCCGCTGCGCCAGGTGGCAAGGGCGCGAGCCCGGCGCAACCTGTTCCTGGTCGGTGACGCCGCAGGCTATCGCGACGCCATCACCGGCGAAGGAATGGCCCTTGCCTTCTCCGAGGCGCATGCACTGGCGCGGGTTCTGTCACACAGCCCCGAGGACGAGACGGCACGTCGCTACGATGCGGTCGCTCGCCGCCATGAGCGTCTTCCGGGCGCGCTGACCGAACTGACGCTGCTGCTGGCACGAAGGCCGCGGCTGCGCCGCCGTGCCTTGCGGGCGCTGGCTATGTGTCCGAGCTACTTCGATCGGCTTCTCGCGGTTCACGCACGACAGAGGCCGGTGCGCGGTATCGGGATCGGCGCGACGCTGGGCTTTGCAGCCGAGCTGATGCGCCCGCGGGACGTGGATCCGCTCGAGGCGTCTCGACCGTGACCCGGAACCCCTAGGTCGCGCTGCTTCCCGACGCCCGCTTCTCGGCGAGGACGGCATCGATTGCGGCCATCTTGAGACCGCTGCTCTCCTGGTCGCGCTCCCCCTCCTCTTCCAGGCCCGGATGGGCAACGACTCGTCGAAAATCTTCCAGGCAGGAGTCCCACCGCTCCAGGACCCAGTTGGCTCGCGTCGAGTCCGTCAGATCACAGTGGCGCTCGAGGAGGGTGCGCAAGAGGGCGAGATCGGTTTCGTCCCGGAGAGGCTCGATGCTGGCCATCGCCGGGTTCAGTCTTGTCTCGAGCCTGTGCTCGAGGTCCAGCACATAGGCGACCCCGCCGCTCATTCCAGCGGCGAAGTTACGACCGGTCTCGCCCAGCACGACGGCGACGCCGTTGGTCATGTACTCGCAGCCGTGATCGCCGCACCCTTCGACGACGGCACGGGCCCCTGAGTTGCGCACACAGAGACGCTCGCCCGCGCGCCCGGCGGCAAAGAGAGACCCTCCCGTGGCGCCGTAGAGGGCCGTGTTCCCGAGAATGGTGTTGCGGTGGGCTTCGAATCGCGATTCCGGGGGCGGCTTGATCACGATCTCCCCACCGTACATGGACTTTCCGACGTAATCCTGCACCTCCCCGGTGAGGGTGAGCCGCATCCCTCGATTGCAGAACGCCCCGAACGACTGACCCGCCGTTCCACGAAAGTGCAGATCCAGTGCTCCCGGCTCGAGACCGACATCGCCCGTGTGCCAGGCGATCTCTCCTGAGAGACGGGCACCGACACTGCGGTCTCGATTGTTGATCTCGTAGTGCTGGCGCAGCCGCGCGCCGCTGCCGATGACGGCGTGGCAGTCTTTCCACACGCGCTCGTCGAGGGTCTGACGCGCTCCGCTTCGATCGTTGCGCTCCCACAGCTGGCGCCTGGCGCGCACCGAGGAGGGGTCCGCGGTGTAGATGAGATCCTCGAGGTCGAGCCGGGTTCCCTTGGCCAGGCGACCGGACTTGACCTTGAGCAGCTCCGTGCGGCCGATGACCTCTTCGAGCCGGGAGACTCCCATCTGGGCGAGGATGTGGCGGACCTGCTCGGCGACGAAGAGCATGAAGGAGATCACCTGCTCGGGGCGTCCCGGGTACTTGCTCCTCAGTTCCTCGCGCTGAGTGGCAATCCCGACCGGGCAGGTATTCAAGTGGCACTGACGGGCCATGATGCAGCCCAGCGCGACGAGCGCCACGGTACCGAACCCGAATTCGTCGGCGCCCAACAGCGCCGCCATGACCACGTCGCGCCCGGTCTTGATTCCACCGTCGACGCGCAGCTTGACGCGTTCGCGCAGATCGTTGTGGATCAGAACCTGTTGGCATTCGGCCAGGCCGACCTCCCAGGGGAGACCCGCGTGCTTGATCGAACCGACCGGCGAGGCTCCGGTGCCGCCGTCGTGTCCGGCAATCATGATGGTGTCGGCATAGCCCTTGGCGACCCCAGCGGCGACCGTGCCGACACCGGCTCCGGAGACCAGTTTGACCCCGACGCGTGCGCGAGGATTCACCCTCTTGAGGTCGTAGATCAGCTGAGCCAGATCTTCGATCGAGTAGATGTCGTGATGCGGCGGAGGTGAGATCAGCGTGACGCCGGGAACCGATCGCCGGATCGAGGCGATTTCGTGGGAGACCTTGTGGCCCGGTATCTGGCCGCCCTCTCCCGGCTTCGCTCCCTGCGCCATCTTGATCTCGAGCTCGTCGGCCGACACCAGGTACTCCGGTGTCACCCCGAATCTTCCCGACGCCACCTGTTTGATGCGACTGTTCGCCCAGTCTCCCCGCGCGGGTTTCCAGGGAGCGAAGCCGCGCTCCTCTTGATCATGGACGAAGGGTTTGAAGCGGCTCCGAGCTTCGCCACCCTCGCCGGAGTTGCTCTTGGCGCCGAGTCGATTCATTGCCACGGCCAGCGTCTCGTGGGCCTCGCTGGAGATGGCACCGTGACTCATCGCCTGGGTCACGAAGCGCTTCGCGATGTCGCTGGCGGGCTCGACCTCGGTGAGCTCGAGAGCCGGCCCCATCGATCGCCAGTCGAGCAGATCCCGAAGGCTGCAGGGGGGGCGCTCGTCGACCAGCGCAGCATACGACTCGAACGCCTCACGGCTCTCGGTGCGTACCGCCTTGTGCAGAGCCTTGAAGACCAGGGGATTGAGGGCGTGGTACTCGCCGTCTTTGCGGAAACGGTAGATCCCTTCGTCCAGAAGCTCCAAGCTCCCGCGACGGTCTGGGCCGTCCGCGGTTTGCGCTCCGAAGACTTCTTGGTGGAACGCCAGGCCGTCGCGGGCGATCTCTTCCAGTCCGATTCCGCCAATGCGAGAAGCCGTGCCGCGAAAGTACCGGTCGACGAGCTCCTGGTCGAGACCGATCGCCTCGAAAATCTGTGCTCCCTGGTAGCTGGCCACGGGACCGATGCCCATCTTGGACATGATCTTGAGCAGGCCCATCTCGATCGCGGCACGATAGTTCGACAGAGCCGTTGCCGGATCGATGTCGCCGGCCTCGCCCTTCTGCACGAGATGCTGAACGGTCTCGTAGGCCAGGTACGGGTAGACCAGTGTTGCGCCGAAGCCGATGAGACAAGCGAACTGGTGATCCTCGCGGGCCTCCGCAGTGTCGCAGATGATCGTGGCCCGCATGCGCTTGCGGGCCTCTGTCAGGGAGTGGTGCAGAGCAGAGACCGCCAGCAGCATGGGAATCGGAGCCCGATCGGGGCCACAGTCGCGATCGGTCAGGACGAGGAGAGAGGCCCCCTGGTCGACGGCTCGTTCTCCCGCCCGGCACAGCTCTTCGAGGGAACCCTCGAGGGCCGCGGGGCCCTCCGAGACGGGGAAGCTGACGTCCAGTCTCCTGGTCTCATAACCCTGCGCAGGGGCTCCGGTCTCTTCCAGCCAGGAGAGCTCGCCCGGGCCGAGAATCGGCGAGGCGAACTCGATCAGCCGGGCCGACTCTTCCCGTTCCTCCAGGAGTGAGCCCCACGGCCCGGCGGCAATGGTCAGCGACATGGCGGTGCGCTCGCGGAGCGGGTCGATCGGCGGGTTGGTCACCTGAGCGAAACGCTGTCGAAAGTAGCGATAGAGTTTCTGCGGTTTGGCGGAGAGGGCTGCCAGGGGCGTGTCATCGCCCATCGAGCCGATCGGCACCTTTCCCGTCTTCATCATCGGTGCGAGGACGGTCGTGAGACTCTCTTTTCCGTAGCCGAACAGACGCTGCCAGATCGTCAGCTCGGTTTCGCTGCGCACCTCGGTCTCCGCCATCGGCATGCGGGGCGCTCGCACCATGTGGTTGTCGATCCACTGGCGATAGGGTCGACGGCGAGACAGCTGTTGCTTGATCGTCGCGTCCTTGAGCAGCCTCTTTTCGAGGGTGTCGACGGCGATCATCTGGCCGGGGCCGAGGCGACCCTTCTCCACGATTCGCTCTTCGGGTTGGGGCACGACACCGGCCTCGGACCCGGTGATCACGAGTCCGTCCTCCGTGACCCAGTAGCGTTGCGGCCGCAGACCATTGCGGTCGAGGGCCGCCGCAGCGTAACGGCCATCAGAGAACACGACGGCGGCCGGACCGTCCCACGGCTCCATCAAGCAGGATTGAAACTCGTAGAAGGCAGTCAGGTCGGGGTCGAGATCGTTGCGGCTCTCGTAGGCGTCCGGAAGCAGCATCATCATTGCGTGGAGGGGGTCTCTCCCCGAGACCACCAGCAGCTCGAAGACGTTGTCGAGCGCCGCCGAGTCGGAGCCGCCCTCCTGAATCACTGGACGCAGCGCCTCGACCTGTTCGCCCCAGACCTCACTCTCCAACTCTCGCTCCCGGGCTCGCATCCAGTTCGTGTTGCCCAGCAGCGTATTGATCTCACCGTTGTGCCCCAGGGTTCGGAACGGTTGCGCCAGCGGCCAGACAGGAAACGTGTTCGTGCTGTAACGCTGGTGAAAGAGGGCGATCGCGGTGAGGTAGTTGGGATCTGCGAGGTCGGGATAGAAGCGATCGAGCTGGTGCCCGACCATCAGTCCCTTGTAGACCAGGGTGCGATGGGAGAAGGAGGGAACGTAGAGGTCGAGCTTCTGCGCCCAGGCGCGCCGCTCGATCCGCCGACGCACCAGATACAGGCGCCGCTCGAAGGTCTCATCGTCGTCTCCCGGAGCCCGAGCGACCAGCAAGTGTCTGATCTCGGGAACCGCTCGGCGAGCACGCTCTCCGAGCGTGTCCTCGTCGACCGGCACGCTGCGCCAACACAGCATACGCAGGCCGCCCTCGAGCACGGTGCTCTCCACCAGCTCCAGGGATTGCTGAAAGCCCTTCTCGTCCTGCGGGAGGAAGAAGACCCCGACCGCCAGATCCTCGATGCTCTCCAGCTCGATGTCGCGGTTCGAAAGAGAGCGGCGAAAGAAGCCATGGGGAATCTGGGTCAAGATTCCGGCGCCGTCTCCCGAGAGACCATCCGCCGCTACGGCGCCTCGGTGTGCCAGGTTGCCGAGGGCCCCCAACGCCTGACTCAGGATGGCATGGGTCGGTTGGCCCGAGATCGTGGCGACGAATCCGACTCCACACGCATCGCGTTCGTCTTCGCGCCGGTAGAGACCACCGGGCTCGGGTAGCTGTCGGTTCATCGACGGACTCCTGTGGCTGAGGTGGGGCTGACCTCGTGGCGGAGGTCACTCTGGGCCAGGAGATAGTCGCGAAACGCTCCAGCAGCGGCGGAGAGGTTGTGCGAGGGTGATCGGATGATCCCCAGCGGCCGGCTCAGCGGTGGCTCCAGAGGCAGCGCGGCCAACGCCTCGGACCCCACCTCTGCCGCAACGGTGGGCAGGGGGAGGATCGCGACGTTGGCACCGACCCGGAGCAGGCTCTTCATCGTGTCGATGTTGTCCACCACCTGGCAGAAGACCGGCTCCACGCCGTTCGCCCGCAGGTAGCGTCGGATCGAGCGCCCGACCGGGAGATCGTCCTCGAAACCGACCAGCTGGACATCTCGCAATTGGCTCGCCCGGACCGTTCCCGCAGTGACCAACGGGTGTTTCGGGTGACACGCGACGACCATCCGCTCCTCCCGCAAGGGTTGCACGCGCACGTCTCCCCAGGTCCGAGGGAAGGAGAGGATCCCGAAATCGCACTCACCACGGCGGACCGCGTCTGCGACCTCCTCGGGTCGCTTGAAGTCGAGCCGTACGCTGATTTCGGGAACGAGGTCGGCGAAGCGATCCCGAATCGCGAGCAGGTCTCCGATTCCGGCCGAGTAGATCGCATCGACGCGAACCTCACCGCTCGGGGACGGCTCGAGGTCGGCGACTCTGGAGAGCAGATCGTCGTAGCGCTTGATCAAGTCGCGTCCCTCGCGAGCCAGCAGCTCACCCGCGGGGGTCAGGGCGAACGGGCGCACCGAGCGGTCGAGCAGCTGGGTCCCCAGACTCTGTTCCAGTTGGCGAACGCGCTGCGAGACGGCGGGCTGGGTGATCGAGTGCTTGGCCGCCGCTCGCGAGAAGCTCCGGAGCTCGGCGACCTCGCAGAAGAGGCGCAGGGGGTGCATCGGGGGAGCGATGCTACCATTAGAGGAACTTATAGCAAACCCGAAAGCATGGCGTTTGCTTATTTGCTGGCCTCGTCGAGCAGCGAGGCCAGTGCGCTGGGATCGTCGGCGATCCGGACGACGTGCTCCGTGAGCTCGAAACAGCGCGACAGCGGGGCGGGGCGGTCGATCGTCCGACCCAGGGCCAACTCGACGGTCTCGACGAACTTGGCCGGATGAGCGGTGCCCAGAACGATGCCCTGGTGGCCGGGATGCTCCCCGAGGGCGCGGCGAAGCCCGAGGTGGCCGACCGCAGTGTGGGGATCGAGGATCCAGCCGAGCTCTCGATCGCAACGCCGCATCTCTTCGGTCGTTTGCTCGTCGGTGAATCCGAAGCCGACCAGATCGTCGCGCAGCCGGTCGACCCGGTCGTCATAGAGATATCGAATTCGAGCCAGATTGCTGGGGTTCCCGACGTCCATCGCGTTCGACAGCGTGCGGAGAGAGACGCGCGGGTCGACCTCTCCGTCCTGGAGATAGCGCGGCACCACGTCGTTGACGTTCGTGGCGGCAACGAAGCGCTCGACCGGCAGTCCGAGCCGCTTGGCGAGGAGGCCGGCGGTCAGATTGCCGAAATTCCCAGACGGCGTCGAGATCAGTAGCGGTCGCCTGGCCCGTCCGCTCTGACAGAGCCTGGCCCAGGCGTGGAAGTAGTAGGTCACCTGCGGCAACAGTCGGCCGATGTTGATCGAGTTCGCCGACGCGAGGTGGTGACGAGCAGCCAGATCCCTATCGGCAAAGCTCGCTTTGACCATTCGTTGGCAATCGTCGAAGGTCCCCGCCACCTCGGCCGAGATCACGTTGCCCCCGAGGGTCGTGAACAGGCGGCGCTGGCCTTCGCTGATCTGTCCGGAAGGAAAGAGCACCACGACCCGAACGCCCCGCACGCCGAAGAAGGCGTGGGCAACCGCGCTTCCCGTGTCGCCACTGGTGGCGACCAGGACCGTCAGAGGGTCGCCGGTCGAATCCGGCGGCGCGTCCCGAGTGAGAAGGTGGCTCAGGATCCGCGCCAGGAAGCGCGCGCCGACGTCCTTGAACGCGAGTGTGGGTCCATGGAACAGCTCGAGCAGATCGGAGTCGGGCCCGAGCCTGCTCAACGGAATCGGAAAGTCCAGAGCATCGGCGACCAGACGGTCCAATGCGGCGGGCTCGATCTCGTCACCGATGAGGTGGCGCAGCACGACCTGCGCGACTCCGATGCGATCGAGTCGCGTGAGCCGATCGAGGGTGTCTCGAGAGAGCGGTTCGATTCGCTCGGGCACCCACAATCCACCGTCGGGGGCGGGCCCGGCGAACACGGCGTGGGCGAAGTCGGTCGCTTCGGCCTCGCCGCTGGTGCTGAGCAACCTCATTGCGTCATCGGGGTGCCCTGCCCGGCGACAGCTTCGGGGCTCAGCTCGTGGGCACCCCGGGCACCGACCACGCTGATCCAGGAATCACAGGGCAGTCCGCTCGTTCCGTGAGCCGCCTCCGCCATCGCGGCTCGAACCTGCTCGGCACTGTCGCGACCCCGACACAGGGCGAAGATCGTCGGGCCACTTCCCGAAAGGCTCGATCCGAGCGCACCGGACTCGAGCGCGGCATCCTTGATCTCTCGAAACCCCGGCACCAGGCCGCCCCGGATCGGCTCGGCGATCGAATCCTCGAGCGAGCGCCCGAGCAGTGCCCAGTCGTTACTGTAGAGCGCGGAAACCAGGGCGCCTGTGTTCGCCCACTGCCGCACCGCTCGGGAGAGCTCCACCTGATGCCCGAGCAGGTCGCGGGCCGCGTGGGTCTCGACCTCGATCTCCGGACGCACCAGGGCGCAATAGAGCCCTTCGGGGACCGGCAGTCTGACGACGTCTGGCACCGGGCGTAGCGCTCTTACCAGGACGAAGCCGCCGAAGAGTGAGGGAGCGAGATTGTCTCCGTGCTCTGAGCCGCTCGCCAGGCGCTCCCCGGCCAGTGCGCAGTGCAGCAGCTCGGCGCAAGTCAGTACTTTGCCGAAGAGTGCGTCGACAGCTACCGCAGCCGCAACGGCGCTGGCGGCGCTGGAGCCGAGTCCGCTCGACAGTGGCATCCGCTTGCGCAGCGAGAGCTCGACCCCCGACGGAGCGGTGTCGAGGTGGTGGGCGAGGCGATCCAGAGTCGCCTGAGCCGCAACTCCAGCGGTATTGCGGCTTGCCTCTCTCGGAAGACGTCCGTCGTCGCCGGAAATCTCGGAGAACACGACGCCGGGCTCCTCGGTCCGGCGGGCGGCGACTTCATCTCCGAGGTGCTCGACGGCGAAGCCGAAGACATCGAACCCGCAGGCCACGTTCGACACCGATGCCGGCGCGAAGGCACTTGCTGTGTCAGGAGGGGTCCGCTGGCTCGCCGTCGCGCTCACCGATGAGACTCCAGGCCGGGCACACCGGGAACGAGCCCTCGCGCGGCGGCCAGCTCGGCGACGAGCAGGGCCCCACCAGCTGCGCCGCGCACCGTGTTGTGCGAGAGGGTGACGAAGCGCCAGTCGAGCACCCCGCATGGTTTGAGCTGGCCGACGCTCGCGGCCATTCCGCTCTCGATCAGACGATGGAGCCGCGGCTGGGGTGCGGCCGCGTCCTCGAGATAGTGAACGGGTCGGAGGGGTGCCGTGGGTAGCCCGAGCTGCTGTGGGAGGCCCCGGAAGTCCTGCCACGCCGCTATGAGAGCGCCCGCCTCTCGGGGGTTGCGGCGCAGCTTCACCGACACGGAGAGGGTATGTCCGTCCACCACCGGAACACGATTGCACTGCGCACTGACCGTGAGCTGCGCCGGCTCGATCCCTTGCGCGGTCAGTCGGCCGAGAATCTTGTGAGGCTCGCGCTCGAGCTTCTCCTCTTCTCCTCCGATGTGGGGAACGACGTTGTCGGAGATGACATAGGAAGAGATTCCGGGAAGCCCGGCACCGGAAATCGCCTGCATCGTGACCACGGAGACCGCCTCGATGCCGAAGGCATCCCAAAGCGGTTTCAAGGCGAGGACCAGGCCGATCGTCGAGCAGTTGGGGTTGGTCAGGATTGCCCCCCGGGCACTGCCGCCGAAGGCAAGATCGAGGTGGTCCGCGTTGACCTCCGGGACCAGCAGCGGAACGTCGGACGCCATTCGGTGGGAGCTGGCATTGGACACCACCACGTGACCGCGATCTCGAAAGCCGGCCTCGAGCTCACCCGCCACCGAGGCGTCCAGGGCAGAGAAGACGAGGGGGCAGTCCTCGAGTCGAGAGTGCCCCTCGCGGGCGAGCTCGCTCGCGGACACGACCTCGAGACCATGCACCGCAGTCGGGATCGGGCGATCCTGGATCCATGTCGTCGTCTCGGCATATGGGCGCCCGGCGCTGCGCTCGGAAGCCGCGACCAGGGCCACCTCGAACCAGGGGTGGGCGTCGAGAAGAGAGAGGAAGCGCTGGCCGACGGTTCCGGTCGCCCCGAGGACGGTGACCGGGATGCGGCCCGCGACTCCGAGTCGATCGGCGGAGTGCGAGACCATGCGGAAGGGCTCCGAATTCAGTTGGGTTGCAGAAACTGAAGCGAACTAGGGATCGGGCAGTCGCGGCACCGGAGGGATCTCGACCAGGGGATCGCGAACCAGCTCGGCGTGGGCTTTGAGGATATCAGCCAGCATGCCAGCCGCCGTGACCCGAGTGCCAGCCCCCGGCCCCCGCAGCACCAGGGGTTCCTCGTCGTAGTGATCGCTGGTGAGTAAGAAGACGTTGGCGGTGCCCTTGGCTTCGGCGGCCGGGTGGCCGAGCCCGAGAGCCACGAGCCGGACCGAAGCCCTCGCGGGGCGCCTTCCGGAAGCGTCCGGGTCGCCGAGATCCAGTTGTGCAAGGTAGACGAGTCGCTTTCCTTGCGCCTGTGCACTCCGCGTCAGCTCTGCGTAGCGCTCGTTCTCGCTTCCGAGAAGCCCCCAGAAGGCCTCGAGGTCGAGACTTGCGTAGCCGTCGCCGAGCAGGCCCTCGACGTCGACTTCTGTGAGCTCGATCTCGGCACCAGCCTCGCGAGCGAGGATGATCAACTTGCGAGCCACGTCCATGCCGCTCAGGTCCTGCCGAGGGTCGGGCTCGGTGTAGCCCAACCGGTGTGCCTCCCGAACCACTTCGTCGAAGTCTCGTCCGAGCGAGAGCTCCGTGGTGAGATACCCGAGGGTCCCCGAGAACATGCCCTCGATCCGTCGCACGGAATCGCCACATCGAGTCCACGCCGAGACTGTCGAGACCACGGGTATTCCGGCCCCGACCGTCGCTTCGTAGTACAGACCGCGTCCGTCGGGGCGCAGTGCGCGGCGCGGGTCGGCGGCCACCGGGCCGGCGAAGGCCAACTTGTTGGCTGCGACGACGCCGATCCCCTGGCGCAGCAGTCGTGGATACAGCGCCTGGACCTCTGGGCTGGCCGTGCAGTCGACCAGGGCTCGCGGACCGGAGAGCTGCTCGAGGAACCCGGCCACCAGCTCGAGGCTCATCACTTCCCCTCGGCCCTCCAACCAGCCGCGAGCGTCGGGGGTGTCGGGATCGAGCCCGTTGCGATCCAGAGCCATGAGCCGTGAAGACGCCACGCCGCACAGGCGAAGCTCGGATCGGTCGTGCCCGCTGTGCTCCTTGCGGTGACGGAGCTGGCGAAGCAGCTCTTCGCCGACGCCGCCGACTCCGATCAGGACGAGCTTGAGGGTGTCGTCCTCGCCGCGAAAGAAGGACTCGTGGATCGCCCGCAGGGCACGGGTCTCATGGCCGCGAGCGAGCACGATCGAGATATTGAGCTCCGAGGAGCCCTGGGCAATCGCCCGAACGCTGATGCCTCTGCGGCCGAGCACGCGGAAGAGGCGCGCGGCGATGCCTGGGCGCTCGCGCATTCCTTCACCCACGATCGCCACGACACACTGCTCGTCCTCGACCACCAGCGGCTCCAGCAGGCCGGTCGCGAGCTCGAGAGAGAACTCGCGCTCGACGGCGGTGCGAGCGCGGGCCGTCGCCTTCGGGTCGATGGCAAAACAAATCGAGTGTTCGCTGGAGGCCTGCGAGATCAGGATGATGTGCACCTCGGCCTCGGCGAGTGCATCGAACAAACGTCGCGCGATGCCGGGGACCCCCATCATTCCCTCGCCTTCGAGGCGTAGCAGGGCGACATGGTTCACCGAGGCGATACCCGTGATCGGATGCATGCGCTCGGTGTCCGACGGGATCCCCTGCGGGCCCTGGTCGACTCTCGTACCCGGGAACTCGGGATTGAACGTGTTCTTGATCAGAAGTGGGATACCGCGCCTCCGAGCCGGCACGACCGTGGGGGGAAAGACCACCTTGGCCCCGAAGTGCGACAGCTCCATCAGCTCTTCATAACTCAGCCGCGGGAGCGAGAACGCCTCGGGCACTCGCCGGGGATCGCAGCTCATCACGCCGTCGACATCGGTCCAGATCTCGATCACACCGGCGCCCAGCCCCGCGCCCAGCAAGGCTGCGGTCAGATCGGAGCCACTGCGTCCGAGAGTGGTGGTTTCGCCGCTCGAGCTCGAGGCAATGAAGCCGGTGACGACCTGCAGGCGATCGGCCGACTCGAAGTGCTCTTGAATACGCCGGTAGGTTTCGTCGGGCTCGACCAGTGCCGCTCCGTAGCCCTCGTCGGTTCGGATCAACTCTCGGGCGTCGCAGTCCTCGGCATTACAGCCGATGCGGCGCAACGCCGCCGCTACCAGAAGGGCGGAGAGTCTCTCGCCGTAGCTGGCAATCCGGTCGAGAGTCCGGGGCGTGCACTCGCCCACCAGTGCGACGCCACGCACCAGATCTCGCAGCTCGGCGATGGCTTCGCCGACGCGCCGTCGAGCCACCCGCTGCTCGTCGGGGTCGAGCAGCTCGTCAATGACGGCAAGGTGTCGCTCTTCGACCTGGTCGATCATCTCGCTGGCCGAATCCTCGCGAGCCCCGACCCGGGCCGCTTCCAGCAACAGGTCGGTCACGCCTCCGAGCGCCGAGACGACCACGGCGACGGGCTCGAGCGCGGCCTCCGAGGCCACGATCTCTGCCACGGCCCGGATGCGCTCGGGCTCGGCGAGAGAGCTTCCGCCGAACTTGAGGATCTTCATGGTTTGGCGCTCCTTGCGCTGTCTCGAATTCACGCCCTGCTCTCACGGCTGGGAGACCTGAGCTTCCCGGCGCCGCCACGCGACACTCAAAGCCGAAGCTGACCCGAATCCGCTGGCGGCGCGTGCCCCAGATGTGCGTAGGCGCGCGGAGTGGCGACCCTACCGCGAGGAGTGCGCTGGAGGAAGCCTTCCTGGATCAGGTAGGGCTCGTAGAGATCCTCCAGCGTGCCCTGATCTTCGCCCACCGCAGCCGCGATCGCCTTCACGCCCGCGGGCCCCCCGCCGTAGTGCTCGATCAAGACACTGAGGATCTTGCGATCGACCTCGTCGAAGCCGTGCTCGTCGACTTCCAGCTGATCGAGTGCTCCGCGAGCGGACTCTCGGTCGATTCCGGAGGCTCCGTCGACCTGTGCGAAGTCCCTGACGCGGCGCAGGAGTCGATTGCAGATGCGGGGGGTGCCTCGGCTGCGGCCCGCGATCTCGAGGGCCCCAGGTCGATCGATCTCGATGTCCAGGAGCCTTGCGGAGCGCTCGGCGATCGTGGCCAGGTGATCGGGGGAGTAGAAATCGAGCCGATCGACGATGCCGAAGCGCGCACGGAGGGGGCCGGTGATCAGCCCGGCTCGGGTGGTCGCTCCGACCAGGGTGAACCGAGGCAGATCGATCTTGATCGTTCGGGCCGCCGGTCCCTGGCCGATCACCAGGTCGAGCTGGTAGTCCTCGAGTGCGGGATAGAGAATCTCTTCCACCGTGGGTCCGAGCCTGTGGATCTCGTCGATGAACAGGACCTCTCCCGGCTCGAGGTTGGTCAAGATCGCGGCCAGGTCGCCGGCTCGTTCCAGCACTGGGCCCGAAGTGGAGCGGAACGGTGCCTGCATCTCCTGGGCGATGATGTGGGCCAGCGTCGTCTTGCCCAGACCGGGGGGGCCGAACAGCAGCACGTGATCGAGAGGCTCTCCGCGCTCGAGAGCTGCCCGAATGAAGACCTTCAGGTTCTCCACCAGCTTCTGCTGTCCGATGTACTCGGAAAACCGGCGCGGGCGCAGCGAGGGCTCGAGTCCCTGGTCCTCCGGGTCGGCCACCGCGGAGAGGATCTCGCCTTCCACCCTTCCGATCGAGGCCTCATCACTCATGGCGTGATTCTTCCACACCCGTTTCCAGGGGACCTTTGCGAGCCAGGAAGGGTCAGATGCGGGCCAGTTGACGGAGCGCGAGACGCAGGATCTCCTGGAACTCAGCGTCCGGATTCTCCGCGGCTACGGCGGTGACAGCCCGTTCGGCCGCGGCAGCCTTGTAGCCGAGATTGACCAGGGCGGCCGTGACGTCGTCATCGCGCGGTGCCGCCGGGGCGGGAGCCGCTCCGCCGGCCTCCGCCAGTTTCGTCGCTGCATCGCGGAGCTCGAGGACCATCCGCTCGGCCGTCTTCTTGCCGACTCCGGGAATCCGGGTCAAACGCCCCAGGTCCCCCGCCGAAAGCGCTGCGATCAGGTCTCCGGCGGGCATTCCGGAGAGGACCCCCTGGGCGAGACGCGGGCCGATCCCGTTCACTGCGATGAGCTTCTCGAACAATGCCTTCTCCTGTGGCTCCAGGAAGCCGAACAGCTCGAAGCTGTCCTCGCGCACGTGGGTGTGAATGAGCAACTCGGCTTGAGCGCCCTCCCCCAGACCTTCGAGCGACCAGTACGTCGAGAGCGGCACACGAACCAGATAGCCCACCCCGGAGACGTCGAGCACCACCCGGTCGGGCTCTACCGAGTGCAGTGTGCCTCGAAGCAGCGCGATCATCGGTGGCCTCCGTGGTGGCGTGCTGGGGTGCCGCCAGGATGAGAGGCCATGTGCACCCTGCCTCGGTTCCGAGAGCTAGCCGCCAGCCTGCGCTTCGCTTTCGAAGTTGTCGACGAACTGCTGGGTGTAGGACACGTCCAACTCGGTCCGACGCTGCGCAATGAGAGAGCCCAGCATCTGGTTGAGTCGCTCGGCACGTAGCTGCGCGCGAGTGTCCTCTCGGGTCTCGGCGAACGCGATCGGATCGAAGTGTTGACGCCCGCTGACCTGGAAGAGCACCGCTCCCTCTCCTCGAGGCAGGGGGCCTCCGAGGTCGTCGACCTCGAGAGCGAGCGCTGCGTCGATGACGTCGGAGGCGGCTCCCAGTCCCGGCACGTTGGCGCCGCGTCGAAGGTCGTTGGCTTCCTGCACGGTGAGTCCCAGCTCCGTTGCCAGATCGTCGAGGGTCTGCTCGCCGGATGCAATCGACTCTCGCGCATCATTCAGACGCGCGAGAGCCATCGCCTCTTGACGCTCGCTCACGAGCTGCGCGCGCACCTGATCCTCGACCTCGGTCAGCTCGGGGACCCGTGGCTCGATCACCTCGAGCACCACCGGAAGAGCCCAGCCGGTCGCGATGCGTACGGGTTCTCCGACGGTGCCTGCTTCGAGCTCGAAGACGGACTGCGAGAACGGAGTCCGCCGACCGATCCCCGCTACGTTGTCGTCGATTCCGAACGGCTCGACCGTTTCGAAGCCCACTCCCTGCTGCTCCGCCAGGTCCCGTGCAGCCGCTTCGTCGAGGCCGATCTCCTGCTCGACTGCGGCATGGATCTCGCGCGCGAGCTCCTCGGCGCGATCTCGTGCCCGTTCGTTGGTGAGACGCACTCGAATCCGGTTTTCCACTTCTTCGAAGGGCGTGACCCCACCGGGGCGCTTGTCTTCGACCAGAATCAGGTGGTATCCGATTCGGCCGCCGAGGTCGTTCTCGATCGGCCCCACGACCGTTCCAACGGTCGCCGCGAATGCCGCACCCTCGAACTGCGGAGTCATTTCCCCGCGGCCGAAGAAGCCCAGATCGCCTCCCTGCGGTGCAGTCGCCGAATCCTCGCTGAGCTCCGTGGCGACGGCCGCGAAGTTGTCACCGGCCTCGATGCGCGCACGCGCGTCCTCGAGAGCCTGGCGCGCCTGTTCGGCGGAGCGCTCTTCGTTGGCGAAGAGCAGAATGTGTCTGGCCTTGACCTGCTCCTGCTGTTCGAACTCGGCCTGGTTCGAGTCGTAGTAGGTGCGCAGATCGACTTCCGGAATCTCGAGATCCGCCCGGACCTGGTTGACCGAAACGGAGAGATAGCCGGCTCGTCGCTGTTCGGGGAGCTGGTAGTCGAGAGCGTTCTCCTCGAAGTGGGCGGCCACCTCGTCGTCGCTGATCTCGACCTCGGTCGCGAGCTGACTTCCAGGCAGGTTCACGAACCGGATGCTGGCTCGCTCGGCGTCTTCGCGCGCTTGCTTCTCGACATCCTTGTCGGAGATGAATACCGAGTCGAGAAGGACCGTGGTCAGTTTGCGCAGCAGCATGTCCTCGCGCATGTCTTGTTCGAAGTCGTCCTTCGACAGGTTGTTGGCGCGCAGGATGCCCTCGTATTGCTCGCCTCCGACCCAACCGCCATCCGCAGTCTGGAAGACCGGGACCTCCAGGATTCGCTCCTGCAGTTCGCGATCGGTGACTTCGAGGCCGAGCCGCTCTGCCTCGCGCAGCAGGATCCGGCTCTGGATGAGTTGATCGATCGCCTGGCGATGGAGTCCCAGCTGTCGGGCCAGCTGCGGCGTGTAGTTCTCTCCGAAGGAGCTACGGTACTGCTGCTCGAGCGCACTATAGGTCCTCTGGAACTCGGTGAAGGTGATCTCGTCGGAGCCGACGCGTGCCGCCGCCTGGGTGGACGGATTGGTGGCCTGATTCTGGCTGAAGAGGTTGTATTCGATCAGGATGAATGCGGCGATCACCACCCAGAGGACCCAGGTGAGCCGTTTCAGATTGTCGCGGAAGGTCTTGAGCATTCCTCGGACCTCGGAAAAAGGGGGAGTACGAGAGAAGTGTCTGACTCGGAGCAGAACCCCCAATCTACCACATCGGGGCTGATTTCCAGGGCCAGGAACAGGGTCCGGCAGGGGCGGGACCAGATACATTAAATCCCGGTATAAAGAGGAATTGTGGTATCTTGGTTCGCCCGTGATCGACGACGATCGCGGCGAACTCGTATTCAACGATGGCCAAAGAAAAGAAGCGCGACTGGTACAGCGTTCAGATCTCGACCCTGCGAGTGACGATCGCGATCTTTCTCCTGCTCGCCGCCGGCGGAGGCGTGACCTTCGGTCTGCGCTATGTCCGAGGCTCCCTCACGGAGCATCGGGCGGCAGACATCGTGGCGAGCGCTCGGAGCTTGAGTGGGCAGCTGAGCAAGCAGGAGGAGTCGAAACAGCACAAGCCGGCGTTCGAGCGGGCGGTGCAGAGGCTCAGCGAAGCGGAATCACTGCTCGACCAGGAGGACTATCCCGGTGCCGCGGAAGCCGGTGAGGAGAGCTATCAGCTGCTCAGCGACATCCTGGACCAGATCCTCAACCGCGGACAGGCGGGGATCGCCTGGTTCGTGACCGTCGATGGTCAGGTCGAGTATCGGCGAGGAGAGAGTGGGGTCTTTCGCCAGGCTCACCCACGAGATTTCCTGTACGAGGGCGATGCCGTCCGGACCTCGAGCAGTGCTTCCGCCCAGATCTTCTTTCACTACGACGAGACCCGGTTCACCATCCGTCCCGGAACCTACTTTCGAGTCTCCAGTGGGCGTCGCAGAGATCAGCGCTCGATCGGACACATGGAGTACGGCTGGGTCGACCTGGACACGGCGGACAACCCCAGCGGTGTCACGACGGCCTTCAGCGAGATCGAGGTGTTTGGCAACACCAGCGCCTCCGTGGCCAAGGAGGAAGGCTCGGAAACCGAGACGGTGAGGGTCGACAAGGGCAGCGCCAAGATCGTCGCGGTCGAAAGCGGCGAGTCGCGCGAATTGCAGAGTCAGCAGCAGGTCGTTTCGACCGCGCAGGCGGTTGGCCAGGTGCAGGACGTGCTTCCGGCGCCGGATCCCCTCGAGCCGCTCGACAACCTCAACATCGATCTGGACACCACGAAGAAGGTCTCGCTCTCCTGGTCGGAGGTGTCGGGCGCCAATCGCTACGCGCTGCAGGTTTCTCGCAGCCGCTTGTTTGGCGATACCATCATCGACACGAGTCAGCGTCGTGGATTGACGGCGACCCTCGGTCTTCTCGATGAAGGCTCCTATGTCTGGAGAGTGGCAGCCGTCGACGATCAAGGGGAGATCGGAACCTGGAGCGGCCCCCGCAATTTTCACGTGGCCTCGTTCCGGGGACTGGCCCTCGAGAGAGACGATACGGCGCCACCGTTGGAAGTCACAGTGATCATGAACGGCAATATTGCTATCCTGCGCGGGCGTACAGAGCCCGGGGCTCGTGTCGAGTTGGACGGGGACCCGTTGCCGGTGGCCGCCGACGGGTCCTTTTCGACCTCGGCATCGGTCTACGGTTTCGGAGCCAAGACCCTTCGATTTCGAGCTATCGATTCGGTCGGAAACTTCACCGAGGTGAAGAAGCGAGTCCGGCTGCCGGACTAGCGCAGTCTTCTTCTGATTTGTGATTGCCCCCAGTCCCTCCTCCTCCCTGCACAACTCTCTTTAGTCTGAACGAAGGGGCGCGATGGCATTTTCGCTGCTCGGCTGGCTCTCGAACGATCTCGCGATCGACCTGGGAACGGCCAATACGCTGGTTTTCACCCGTGGGAACGGGATCGTGGTCCGAGAGCCCTCGGTCGTCGTCATCAACAAGCTGACCAACCGCATCGAAGCGGTGGGCAAGGAAGCCAAGGAGATGCTCGGGCGAACTCCTGGCAACGTCGAGTCGGTGAGACCGATGAAGGACGGAGTGATCGCCGACTTCGAGGTCACCGAGCAGATGCTGAAGTACTTCATCCGGAAGGCCCACGGAGGTCGCCGGTTTGCGCGCCCGCGAATCGTCATCGGAGTTCCGTCGGAGATCACACCGGTCGAGAAGCGTGCGGTGCGAGAGTCTGCAATGAGCGCGGGAGCCGCTGAGGTCTTCCTGGTCGAGCAGGCCATGATGGCTGCGATCGGTGCCGGCCTCCCCATCACGGAGCCCTCGGGCAACATGGTCGTCGACATCGGCGGAGGCACGACCGATGTGGCCGTGATCTCGCTTTCAGGCACCGTGTACAGCCGCTCGGTGCGCGTGGCCGGCAACGAGATGGACGACGCCATCATCCAGGCACTCAAGCGACGGTACAACCTCCTGATCGGCGAGCGAACCGCCGAGCAGATCAAGATCGATCTCGGCTCTGCGTATCCCCTCAAGGAGGAGATGAAGATCGAGATCAAGGGACGCGATCTGGTAGAGGGTGTACCCCGCACGCTGGTGATCACCGACGAAGAAATTCGCGAAGCACTCGCCGAACCGGTGTCCACGATCGTCGAGGCCGTGCGCCAGGCGCTCGAGCGCACGCCGCCCGAGCTCTCGGCAGACATCATGGACAAGGGCATCGTTCTCTCGGGAGGGGGTGCGCTGCTGCGCTGCCTCGATCAGCGGCTGCGCGAGGAGACGGGATTGCCCGTCGTTCTGGCTGAGGATCCCCTGGCCTCTGTCGTGCTGGGAACGGGACGAGTGCTCGAGGACATGGACCTCCTACGGAAGGTCTCGATTCGCTAGAGGTACCCTTAGGCCGAAGCCATGTTGTCCAACGAGTCGACTGTGGAATGGAGTCAGGCTTCGTGACAGCTGCCCCTCGGCCGCGCCGCCTCGCGGTACCCGGCGGAAAGGTCCCTGCGCGAGCCACCGACCGATGATCGAACGGGGGCCCGATTCGTGAACGAGCGGCGCACCCTGGTTCTGCTCGCGGTTCTGCTCCTGGGCCAGCTCACCCTGTTGGCCGCCCAGGTTCCCGACCGGTCCGATCCCGGGGGTAACAGTGTCCTCGAGTCGGTGGCGTTGGCTGCGCTCGCTCCGGTGGCTCACGGTGTGGCGCTGGTCTTTGACGGCGGAGTCACCCTGCGCCGGTCGCTGCGGAGCCATGGCCGGCTCGAGCAGGAAGTGGCGCGCCTGGAGAAGGAGAATCGAGAGCTCGATCAGCGGCTGTTCCAGCTCCAGGGCCTCGAGTCGGAGATGGAGCGCCTCTCCGAAGCGCTGGAGTATGAGCCTCCCGGTGGGGCCTCGATCGCGGTGGCGGACGTGACGTACGTCGATCATGTCTCCTGGTTGCGCACCTTGGTCTTGCGCCTGCCCGCGGCGCGTCGCGAAGGCGCGGGGATCGGACTCTCGTCCCCGGTGTGCGCTCCCGACGGGCTGGTTGGCCGCGTCGTCGGCATCTCCGGAGATTTCCTCAGAGTGCAGATGATCACCGATCGGGCCTCGAGTGTGGGCGCGATGCTCGACCGCACCCGCCGTCAAGGGATCGTTCGAGGCGCCGATGGCGGACTGCTGGCCCTCGACTATGTGCCCCGTCAAGCGGAAGTGAGAGTCGGAGACCGGGTGGTTACCGCAGGGATCGACGGTGTCTATCCGCGCGGCATCGAGGTCGGTACCGTAGTCGAGGTGGACTCGGGCGACGACCTCTTCTACAGGATCCGGGTCGCACCGACGGTCGACTTCGGGCGCTTGGACCAGGCGTACGTCCTGAGCACCGAGGGAATGCCCGACCATTTGCGTCGCCCCGACATCGAAGGCCTCGACGAGCCCGAGACACCCGCGCCGCCGCCCGAGACCCTCTCCGAGGAGGAGGCCGATGCGCTTCCTTAGGTTCGTCGTCACACTGCTGCTGGTGGTGGTGCTCCACCTCGTCGGGCTCCGTCTGCTGCCCGGGTTCGCGCAGTACGTCGACCTCTTCCTGGTCATGATGGTGCTCCATGGTCTCGACAGCGAGCCCGTCCCGGCCATGGTGGGGGGAACGCTGGTCGGGTTGAGTCACGATGCCGTCGCCGGATCGCTCTACGGTTTACACGGGATGGTGGGTACGATCATCGGCTTCGGGACGTCTCTACTGGCTCGACAGGTAGTCATCCAACGCTCTCTGATCCTCGGTCTGGTCTTCTTTGTCGCTACCGCTCTTCAGGAAGCGCTGATGGGTGGTCTTCTCCTGCTCCTCACGGTGGAGCCTCCCATCCCCGATCCCCTCGCCCTGGTGATCAAGTCCTCGGTTTCGGGCCTTCTCGGCGTCCTCGCCTACCGAGTCCGGGCCGCCTTTCGTCGGCGTCGCAAGCGCCCTGGTCGCCGACGGAAGGTACAGTTGCAGTAACGAGATGCATCCGCCGCCCACACCACGATTGCGAACAGCCTCGCCACAGAACCCCGAGACCCCTGCAGAGTCCATGACCACGTCGCCCTCTCCCGATCCCCACCGGACCTCGACGAGGCAGTCGAGATGACCATCGTCGACGTCAAGGCCGGAGAGCATCTCGAGGTCATCGTGGCTCGAGTGCGACGACTCGCCCTGCTCGCGTCGCTGGCGTTCGTGGCAGTGGCAGCGGGATACTGGTACGTGCAGCTGGCGCGCGGTTCGTACTATCGCTCGCTGGCCGACAACAATCGGCTGCGGCGCAGCCCGGTCGAAGCCCCGCGGGGTGTCATCAGCGATCGCAATGGCGTGCTGCTGGTCGAAAACGTGCCGAGCTACAACCTCCTTCTCGACCGCAGCCGGGCCCAGGACGAGTCCGAGAGTCTGGAGTTCGCGGCGGTGGCCCTGGGTCGGTCGCGTGTCTCGTTGGAAGAGGTGCAGGGTCGCTACGCGAACGTGCCCAAGTTTCGCCCGATCCTGATGGCGGAGGACCTGAGCCTCAACCAGGTGGCTCGCTTCGAGGTGGCCGCCCTGGAGCATCCCGAGTTCCGGATCGAAGTCCGACAACGACGTCTGTATCGATACGGCCCCCAGATTGCGCACCTTCTGGGCTACCTAGGTGAGGTCGACGAGCGGGAGCTGGCGACCCGAGACCTCCCCGCGGGAGAGTTGGTGGGACGCGAAGGAGTAGAGCAGGCCTACGACGACACCTTGCGCGGCGTAGCGGGGGAACGCGAGGTCATCGTCGATAGCCGCGGCCGGATCGTCGAGGAGTATCGACGCAAGGGGGCCGTCGACGGGGAACCCTTGAGGCTGACCCTGGACCTCGAGCTGCAGAAGGAGGCCGCCCACCTGATGGCCGACGAGGTGGGGTCGATCGTCGCCATCGATCCGCGAGACGGTGCGGTCCGGGCCCTCGTGTCGTCCCCCTCCTACGATCCGAATTCCTTCGTACGCCGGCTCGATCAGGACGAGTGGCGCCAGATTCTGGTATCGCCGGCGCAGCCGCTGCAGAACCGGGCGATCCAGAATACCTACGCTCCCGGCTCGCTCTTCAAGATCGTGATGGGCGTCGCCGCGTTGAGTGAGGGAGTGACCGATCGGTCCAGGACGGTTTTCTGCAACGGGTCCATTCGTCTCCATGATCGGCGACGGCGTTGCCATCTGGCCGGGGGTCACGGCTGGGTGAATCTTCACGAGGCGCTGCGCGTTTCCTGCGATGTCTATTTCTATGTCATGGGCAACGACCTCGGGATCGAGCCCATTGGCGATTACGCTCGCCGGTTCGGCCTCGGGTCTCGCACGGGCCTCCCGCTGCCGGGAGAGCGAGCCGGGCTCGTTCCCGGGCTCCGTTGGAGCCTGGAGGCCCGCAACACGCCGTGGTACCCCGGCGAAACCGTTTCGGTCGCGATCGGTCAGGGACCCATCCTCACGACGCCGCTCCAGGTCGCTGTGAGTGTGGCCGTGGCGGCCAACGGCGGGAATCTCGTCCGTCCGTTCCTGGTGGAAGGCCAGGGGGAGCCGCCGGTTCCACTCGGTCTCGATCCCGACGCCCTGGAGCAGGTGCGCTCGGGGCTCAAGGCGGTGGTCAACGAGCGAGGTACGGGTGCATCCGCACGCCTGCCAGGGGTCGAGATCGCCGGCAAGACCGGAACGGCTCAGGTGATCGAGCAGCTCAATTGGACCAAGAATGACGATCTTCCGTACCAGCATCGGGATCACGCCTGGTTCGGCGCCTTCGCTCCGTACGAATCTCCGGAGCTGGTGATCGTGGTCTTCGTAGAGCACGGAGGTCATGGTTCCCGTGCTGCCGCCCCCAAAGCCAAGGCTCTCTATGAGAAGTATTTCGAGCTCGACTAACGCTCTGCGCTTCCTGCGGGAGGATCGAGCGCTCGGCGCCAAGAGCAACGTCGCGTGGGTGATGTTGACGTCTGCGGCGCTGCTGTCCTTCATCGGTGCCGCCACGATCCGCAGCGCAAGTCTCGAAATGGGTGTCGACTACCTGCCACGGCAGGCCGTCTGGATCGCTCTCGGGCTGTTGGCCTTCATCGCCGGGATGCTGATCGACTATCACTGGCTGTTGCGAGTATCCCCGCAGCTCTACGGACTGGGTCTGCTGGCTGTCTTGATGGTCTCTCTGTTCGGGCACGAGGCCGGCGGAGCGCGTTCGTGGGTAGGACTCGCAGGGTTGGGAGGCCAGCCGTCCGATTTCATGAAGCTGGCGACCGTGTTGTTGATGGGTCGCTACTTCTCGACCATTCGCTCGCCGTTGCTGCGTCATCGCGAGATCCTCGTGGCCTGCGGCATCGTGGCCTTGCCGATGGGGCTCATTGCCCTGCAGCCCGACCTGGGGGGCGCCATGATGTTCGTGCCGATCCTGATCGGAATGGTCGTGGTGAGCGGCGTACGCATGCGCACGGTCGTGATCACCGCCGTCGTTCTCGCGATCATCGGAGCGGGGCTGTGGATGTTCGGTATGCGCGAGTATCAGCGCGACCGGATTCTGAGCTTCGTGTCGCAGGAGTCCGACCCCCTCGGCGCCGGCTACCAACTGCGTCAGAGCAAGATCGCGGTCGGATCCGGCCAGCTGCTCGGCCGAGGGTACCAACAGGGCACCCAGAGTCAGCTCCGGTTCCTGCCCGCACGCCATACCGACTTCATCTTTGCCGTACTGGCCGAGGAGCGCGGGTTCCTGGGAGTCGTTGCCGTGCTCGGACTCTACGGGCTCTTCCTGTGGAGCGGGGTTCGCGCCGCCTGTCGATCGCGGGACCGGTCCGGCATCCTGGTGGTCTGCGGACTGCTCAGTGTCCTCGGTGCCTACGTTATCTACAATACGGGGATGATGATCGGTCTCGTGCCCATTACCGGGATTCCTCTGCCCTTCCTCAGCTACGGCGGTTCCTTCACGCTGTTCTGCTTCTTCGCTACGGGCATCATCGCGGGCGTCGATCTCAGACGCTACGTCAACCGCTAGAGGGCACCGCGCCTTGAATCGCAAGATGCTGGTCGAGTCAGACCCGCAACAGACCCGCGTTGCGGTGCTCGAGTCCGACCGGTTGGTCGAGATCTTCATCGAACGCAAGCATCACCACAGCATCGTCGGAAATGTCTACAAGGGGCGGGTCACTCGGGTTCTGCCGGGGATGCAGGCTGCCTTCGTCGATATCGGGCTGGAGCGAGATGCCTTTCTCTACGTGAGCGACGTCGGCGGCTCGGCGTGGGATGAAGGGGATGCCTCCTTCGGCAGCTCGATCGAAGAGCTGGCAGCGCTGGACGCTGCGGACGATCCCTCCCGGGAGGTCCCGGCCGAGGACGGCAATCGTGGTGCCGAGACCTCCAGCCGACCGATCGAAGAGCTGCTCGAGGAAGGCCAGCAGCTGCTCGTACAGGTCACCAAGGACGCCCTGCCCAACAAGGGGGCACGCGTGACCACCAACGTCACGTTGCCCGGTCGCAGCCTGGTGCGGCTCCCCTCGGTCCAGCATCTGGGAATCTCGAGGCGCATCGTCGACGAAGAGGAGCGCAGTCGGTTGGCGGGCATTCTCGAGCAGTTCGGGACCTCCCGAGGCGGGTGGATCGTTCGCACTGCCGGTGAGGGACACAGTGCCGAGGCGTTCGACGCGGACCGCGACTACCTGGAAGCGCTCTGGCGACGCATCGTTGCGGCCGGGGAGAAGGTACGGGCGCCCGCACTGGTACACCGAGATCTCGACATCGCGCTGCGCACCGTGCGTGACATCTTCAACGAGGACTTCAGCGTTCTGTGGGTCGACGGTGACGAGACCTATCAGCGCATCGTCGAATTTCTCGACCAGGTGCAGCCGGCGCTGGTCAGCCGGGTCCGTCTCGATCATCAGGAGGCGGCTCTGTTCGATCGGTTCGACATCGAGTCGGCGATCGAAGCAGCCTTGGCGAGCAAGGTGTGGCTCAAGTCGGGTGGTCACCTGGTGATCAACCAGACAGAGGCGCTGGTCGCGATCGACGTCAACACGGGCCGCTTCGTCGGTAAGCAGGATCTGGAAGACACGGTGCTCAAGACCAACCTCGAGGCGGTCGGCGAGATCGTGCGTCAGATCCGACTGCGGGATCTGAGCGGAATCCTGATCATCGATCTGATCGACATGACCCGCCAGGAGCATCGGGACCAGGTGTTCGCTGCGCTCGAAGAGGAGCTGGAGAAGGACCGCGCGAAGAGCAAGCTGACCAGCATTTCGGAGTTCGGGCTGGTCGAAGTGACACGCAAGCGCAGCCACGCCAATCTCGAGCGCCTGCTCACGCGACCGTGCCCCTATTGCAAGGGCAGTGGTCGCATCAAGACCACGTCGACCGTTCTCCAGGAGCTCCGCCGTGAAGTGCTCCGCCAGACACGGAAGGGTCCCGTTCGTGAGCTCTTGCTCCGGGTTCATCCCGAGGTCGCCGAGGCACTTCAAACGCAGGAGCGTGGCCTCCTCGACGAGTTGCAGGGACGCATCGGCTCGATGCTCCTGGTTCAGAGCGACCCCGATCTGCACCACAATCAGTACGACTTGACCGAGGTCTGAGCGGAAGTGGTGGCTACGCGCCTCGGTGGTTGGCGCTACGAGGTGGCTGAGCGGCTCTCGGCGGAGCCCGTGGCGGTGATCGAGCGCGAGATCGCGCGACTGATCGATCCGGCGAGCGCGACCCAGACGATCCACTGGGGGCGAAACTATCTCTACAAGGCCACCCTGGAGCTCGATTCCCAGACGCTTCCGGTGGTGGTGAAGCAGTTTCGCAACCACTCCTGGCAGGCGCGCGCGAAGCGAAGAATCCGAGGCAGCAAGGCCATGCTCAGCTTTCGCATGGCTCGACGCCTGGGAGAGTGCGGCATCGCGACCCCGGAGCCTCTGCTCGTGGTCGACTCCGAAGAGATCTCCGGGGCGTCGTATTACCTGTGTCGTTGTCTCGAAGGAGCCCTGGAGGCTCGCTATCCGATTCGGGCGATCAATGCCGGCACGGTCGAGGAGGACTTCCCCCAACTCGACCCCGAGAGACTGCTGTATCGGATGGGAGGCCTGGTCAGGCGGCTCCACGACAACGGAATCTGGCATCGAGACATGACCAGCGGCAACGTCCTGATCGCACCCAAGACGGAGCACGAGACCCCGGCCTCGGACTACGATCTCTATCTGGTCGACCTCAACCGCGCGCGTGATGTAGGTCGGCTCTCGAGCCATCAGAAGGCCGTGGAGCTCGGTCGCATGCCGATCGAGCGGGCCGCGGATCAGGAAACATACTTGCGCGGCTATTGCGAGCCCGAGTCCGTGACGGCGCTCTTTCGACAGCGGTATCGCTTTCACCACGGAGTCTTCCTGGCACGAAATCGGTCCAAGCAAGGGGTGCGTGGCACGCTGCGTCGCCTGAAGGACCTGTTCCTGCCACGGCTGCGGCCCCATGTGCACATCCCGGCTCCTGATCCTCAGGCGGGCGCACGAGACAAGATCGTCTGGGACCCTCTCTCCGATCAGCCGCACCAGCACGCAAGCCGTCTCGAGAAACTGCGGGTGCGACTCGCCGACGCTCCCGGGCATGCCACGTCTCTGTGGGTCGGGGCCCGCGCCTTGTCGAAGGCGCGTCGCTACGTGCGCGAGTTGTCCCGAGAGGCGCCGAGTCAGGAGGTCGGATTCGACGGGATCGGTCTCTGTATTCGCCCCTGGCCCGAGAATCGTCGGGGACTCCTCGAAGCCATTGATGCGCTCGGCGTGCGTCGAGCGCTGCTGCGTCTTCATCCCTGGCAGGACGATCACGAAGAGGAGGAGCTCCTGGCGCAGGCGCTGACAGCGCGCGACGTCGAGATCGCCTTCGCACTCCCGCAGAATCGCGAGCTCGTGCGTGAGCCCGATCGGTGGCAAGCAGCGATCGAGACCCTGGCGGGCCGGTTCGCTCCGTTGGGCCGCCATTTCCAGATCGGACAGGCGATCAATCGCAGCAAGTGGGGGGTCTGGAACGACTCGGAGTACGTGGAGCTGTTTCGCCGCGCGGCAACGGCCCTCCGCGCGGTTCGGAAAGATGTCCAGCTCCTCGGTCCTGCCGTGATCGACTTCGAGCCGCTCGCTACTGCGGCCCTCCTCAACCTCGATCGTGACGGGCTGCGCTTCGACGCCCTGGCAAGTCTGCTCTACGTCGATCGGAGGGGGGCGCCCGAGGGGACACAGTTCGGTCTCGACACGGTCGGAAAGGTGACCCTGCTCGAGGCTCTGGCACAGACGTCGCGCAACTGCCCCAGTGGTCGCTCCTGGGTGACCGAGTTCAACTGGCCTCTGCGTGAGGGACCGCACTCGCCGGCCGGGAAGGACGTGGCAGTCGACGAACAGACCCAGGCGGATTACCTGGTGCGCTACTTCTTGCTGACGCTGGCCAGTGGACGTCTCGAGCGGGCTTACTGGTGGCAGCTGATCGCCAAGGGGTACGGCTTGATCGACCCACTGGGAGAGGGTGCTCTGCGTCGCCGTCCGGCGTTCGAGGCGTTGCGGGTACTGATCGACCAGAGTCATGGGGCCGTGGTGCGTAACCCCGTTCAGCAGGGCGTGGGTCCGAGATCGGCCGGGACGCGCATCGTGGAGCTGCGACGAGCTGGCAAAGCAGACCTCGTGGTCGCATGGACCACCCTCGAATCGCCCACGCTCGAGGAGCTACCGCGTCCTGCGATCGCTCGGATCTCCCGGGACGGCGAGCGTCAGGAGTGGCCTCAGAGTCGGGTTCGTGTAGAGCTCGGCCCCAGCCCGACCTACTTCGAGCTGCTTGCGAATGGAGAGTGAGCCCGGAGTCCGGGCGAGCCTCGACCCGCGCGGCCCAGGTCGAGGGATCAGTCGAGGTCAAAGGGTCTGTGAATCTTCTCGTCGGGGTTCTCTTCCGCCCGCTTGAGCGCCTCTTTGAACTTCTCTTCCATCAGCCGATCGTGATCGTCGAGGGCCGCCTTCTCCCGTTCGAAGACACTCTCCGCCTTCTCTTTCTGCTCGTCCAGGCCCTTGAGCAGCGAGTCGAAGTCCTTGAGCTCTCGCTTCGCCTCCTTGTGCAGGAGGATCTTTCCGGTCTTGCGGTCGATGACCATCTCGGAGCCGCAGTCGGGGCAGTTCACGGTGAGCTTGTCGAGGTCCGCCATGGGGGGATCTTAGCCGCTTCAACCCGAAGCGGGCTCCGATCGTGCAGCGAGCGTGGCGGGCACGGGCGCACTCGCAGCGCTCCGGTCGCTACAATGCGCTCGACGTCTGATCACCGAGGCTCTCGGCGAGCGCCTCCCCCACTCCTTGGCGAGCCCCACTCAACCTTCACCAGCGATGCGCTCTCTGACCCGCTATCGATCGCTGCTCTTGACGCTCACGGTCCGCGAGCTCAAGGCCCGCTACCGAGGCAGCGTGCTCGGGTTCCTGTGGTCGTTGGTGAACCCGCTGCTGCTGGCCAGTGTCTATACGTTGGTCTTCGGAACGGTACTGCGTGGGGGACGATTCGGTGAGATCGAGGCGTATTCGCTGTTCTTGATTACGGGCCTTTTTCCCTGGATCTGGTCATCCAGTGCGCTGCTGGAAGGGGTCGTCAGCCTGACGGGCAATGCCGGGCTGATCAAGAAGGCGGTCTTCCCCATCGAGCTGTTGCCAGTGGTGTCGGTGCTGGCGAACCTGGTCCACTTCGTGCTGGCTTTGCCGATCGTTTTGATCGGACTGGGCATCGGCCGTTGGCTCGGACAGCCTGTCGGGGGTTGGACAGCCCTGCTGACACCGGCCGTGATCCTGCTTCAGTTCGTGATGCTGACCGGTATGGCGCTGGGTCTCGCCGCTCTCAATGTTCATTTCAAGGACGTGCGCGATCTCCTCGCCAATCTCCTGACCCTGCTCTTCTTCCTGGCGCCGATTCTCTACCCTCTCGATGCCCTGGGCCGTTGGTTGCGCGTCGTGGTGTCCTGGAATCCCTTCACTCCGTTCACGATCGGCTACCAGGATCTGTTGTTCCGGGGCGAGCTCCCCGATGTCGAGGTCTGGATCTTCATGGTGGCGTTCGCCCTCTTCTTCTGGCTGGTCGGCACCTGGATCTTCGCTCGACTGAGCGAGACGGTGGCGGAGGCGGTATGAGCGCCGCAGGAGGAACGCCGGCCATCCGTGCCCAGAATCTGACCAAGCTCTACAAGCGAGTGTCCGCCGGCTATCAGCTGCGGACCCTCAAGAGTGCCCTCCTGGGCCGCTCCCTGACGGCAGGCCTCGACGACAGTCAGTCGATTCGGGCGCTCCAGGACGTCTCGTTCGAAGTGGCTCCCGGTGAGGCCTTCGGGGTGATCGGTGGCAACGGTTCGGGAAAGTCGACACTGCTCAAGCTGGTTGCCGGGCTGCTGCGCCCGACCTCGGGGTCGATCGATGTCGAGGGCCGGGTGGCGGCTCTGATCGAGCTCGGCGCCGGCTTTCATCCCGAGATCTCGGGGCGTGAGAACGTGTTCATCAACGGATCGGTACTGGGGCTGAGTCGGCGCATGATCGAAGAGCGCTTCGATTCGATCGTCGAGTTCTCCGGGCTCGGCCCCTACATCGACGAGCCCGTGAAGAACTACTCGTCGGGCATGTATGTGAGGCTGGGATTCGCCGTGGCGATTCACACCGATCCCGACGTCTTGCTGGTCGACGAGGTGCTGTCGGTGGGCGATGAAGCGTTCGGTCGCAAGTGCCTTCGACGCATCGAGGAACACCTCGCACAGGGTCGCACCCTCCTGGTGGTGAGTCACTCGCTCGATCTCGTCCAGGGATTGTGCTCGAGAGCGCTGTGGCTCCAGGATGGTCACAGTCGGGGTCTCGGCGACCCGCGTCGGGTCATCGATGCCTACCGCCAATCGGTGACCGAAGAGGAAGAGCGCGGCCATCGCGCCGAGCACGATCGGCTCGAGTCGGCTTCGTTGGCTGGCTCGCTGGAGAACGAGTCCGATCTGCGCTGGGGCTCGGGGAAAGCGGAGATCACGAGCGCACGTCCCCTGGTCGGATCGGCGGGCGAAGAGGAGGAGCGCTACTCGTTCGAGAGCGGCTCTCCGGTGACCTTCGAAATCATCGCACGCACGCGCGAACCGCTCGAAGACTTCGTCTTCGGAGTGGCGATCGCGACGCCGCGCGGAGTGGAATGCTGGGGCACCAACACGGACCTCGCCGGGCTCGCGCCGGCGCTCTTCGAAGGTGAAGGGTCGGTCCGCTTGCACTGCCCTTCCCTGCGTTTGGCACCAGGAGAGTACGAAGTCGATGTCGCCGTGCACGCTCGCGACGGTTCGCCGTACGACTACCGTCGTCGCTGTTTCCGGCTCCTGGTTTCCTCGCCCGAGCGCGGCGTGGGGCTCTACTTCCCCGAGCACAGCTGGAGCAGCGAGGGCGCGATTGAATGGCGGACTCCTTTCCCCCTGGGTCAGGGTAGTGGCTCCACCTCCGACTCTTCTGCCGACGATGTCGATCCCGACGGCGGAAAACTACGCGAATGAACCCAATGAGGAGTGACCGATGAGCGAACCGCCCGAAGACCCCTCCCGCACCGAGAGTCCGGCCCGTCAGGGTGAGATCAACATCAAGATTGCCGACGAAGAGCTCAAGGGGCGCTACAGCAACCTGCTTCGCATCGCTCACACCCGTGAGGAGTTCATTCTCGACTTCATCAACCTGGTTCCTCCCCAGGGCGTGGTGACGGCTCGACTGGTGACCAGCCCCGGTCACCTGAAGCGGATCATCCGAGCGCTACAGACCAACCTGACGCGCTGGGAGGAGGCCCATGGCGTGGTCGAAGAAGCGGCAGACCCGGTGAACGGCCGGATCAACTAGTCTGACAGGCCCCTCGCGCGAATGAGCTGCGCCAGGTCTCTCGAGGGTCGTGCCGATGATGACCGTTCGAGGTGAAGGGGTGTGGGAAGAAACGTCTCCCCGACCAGGCAAGCAGAAGTTACGATAGGCGAATGGCTGCTTCGTGCAGAGATCGCCATCCAAGAGGAGTGCAACACGGTGACCACGACAGAAGTTCCCTCCGAGACCCCCCCTTCCCCGGACTCCGATCAGTGGCAACTATCGGGTTGGGACCTCGGTCGTCTCTTGCCCGACGCTTCACCGGAGACACTCGCCGCCGAGCTAGACCAACTGGAAGAAGCTGTGGTCCGCTTCGAGAGCTGTCGCTCGGAGCTGTCGAGTGATCGGCCGAAGGCGGCGCGTTTGCTCGAGATGGTGCGGGACTACGAATCTCTGCTCAGTCGTGCCTTCCGACTCTCGGCGTACGGCTCGCTCTGGTTTGCCGCCGACACCCAGGACGAGGAGGCGCTGACCTATCGCAATCGAATCGAACAAGTGCTCACCGGGGTCGAGAACCGGGTTCTGTTCTTCCGCCTCTGGTGGCAGGAGCTCGAGGACGCCACCGCCAGCGAACTGATCGATGCCATGGGCTCGGGCAGCCACGAAGAGCTCGACGACTACCGCTTCTATCTGGCCGATCTGCGTCGCTTTCGGCCCCATCGGCTGAGTGAAGACTCCGAGAAGGTCGTCAATCTCAAGGACGCCGACGGGATTCGCGGTGTGCTGACGCTCTACTCCATGATCACCAACGCGTTCGAGTTCCACGTCGAGCTGGAGACCGAGGGAAAGGCCGAGACGGTGGGTCCGCTCACCCGGGACGGCCTGATGTCCTACGCCTACTCAGACCGACCGGAGCACCGTGCCGCCGCCTATCGCGAGCTCTACCGCGTCTACGCAGAGCATGCGAAGGTGCTGGCCCAGATGTACGTGCACCGCGTGCGGGACTGGCACAACGAGAACGTCGAGCTGAGGGGCTACGAGTCTCCGATTGCCGTTCGCAATCTCGCCAACGACATCCCGGACGAAGCGGTCGAGACGTTGCTCGAGGTAGTCCGGGAGCATTCGGCGCTGTTTCAGCGCTACTTTCGCCTGAAGGCTTCGTGGCTCGGGGTCGAGAAGCTCCGTCGCTATGACATCTACGCACCATTGGCGGCGTCTCGGCAAACCGTCGGGTACTCTGAAGCGGTCGATCGTGTGCTCGAGACCTTCGGTCGCTTCGATGCGGGTCTCGGCGCCCAGGCGCGTCGCGTCTTCGTCGAGCGCCACATCGATAGCGAGCCTCGCGCCGGTAAGAAGGGCGGGGCGTTTTGCGCCACGGTGCTCCCGGAAATGACCCCCTGGGTGCTGGTCAACTGGAACGGACGACTCCGCGACGTCGCGACCCTGGCCCACGAGATGGGGCATGCGGTGCACAGCATGCTGGCGCAAGACCACTCGTTGCTCACTCAGCAACCATCGCTTCCGCTGGCGGAGACGGCCTCGGTCTTCGCCGAGATCTTGATGACCGACCGATTGCTCGACGAACAGACGGATCCTCTGGCCAAGCGAGAGCTGCTGGCGTCGGCGGTGGACGACATGTATGCGACCGTGCTGCGGCAGACCTATTTCGTGCTCTTCGAGAAGGCTGCTCATGCAGCGATCCTCGAGGGCAAAGGGCCCGAGGAGCTGCACGAGATGTACCTGCAGAATCTCCGCGAGCAGTTCGGTGACGCGGTCGAGCTGTCGCAGGAGTTCCGGCTCGAGTGGTTGAGCATTCCCCACATCTACTCGACTCCGTTCTATTGCTACGCCTACAGCTTCGGACAGCTGCTGGTTCTGGCTCTCTACCGGCGCTTCCAGGAAGAGGGGGAGGCCTTCAAACCGGGCTATCTCCGCCTTCTCGCCCAGGGTGGCTCGAAGCGCCCCGAGGAGGTTCTCGCCGAGGTCGGGGTCGACGTCCGCGACCGGGACTTCTGGAGTGGAGGCTTCGCTGTGGTGGCCGAAATGATCGAGCAGCTCGAAGAGCTGTAGCGGATCGAGCCGCTCGGACAGCGTCTTCTTCGTTCTCGTTTTTATTGAACGGAAACGAGCTCGACCTCGAAGGTCAGTGTGGCGTTCGCGGGGATGCGCGGGGGCACGCCGCGCCGGCCGTAGCCGAGCTTGGCGGGCACGATCAAGCGCCGCTTGCCGCCGCTCTTCATGCCGACCAGGCCTTGGTCCCAGCCCTTGATGACCTGACCCTCTCCCAGCTTGAACATGTAGGCGGCCTTGCCTTCGTTGCTGTCGAACACCGTGCCATCGTCCAGCTTTCCGGTGTAGTAGACCGACACGAGCTTGCCGCGCTTCGCTTCGGGGCCGTCACCCATCTCGAGGTCGACGTACTTGAGTCCTGACTTCAGGGTGACTTCGTCGCTCTCCTGGGCAGATACGTCTGCCGCAGAGAGTAGGCAGAGCAGAGCTGCCGCGAGCATGAGCGATAGCGAGGGGAAGAGGGCGGACCGAAACACTGGAGTCTCCTTGGTCGAGTCCGGGTGGTGCCGAGGTAGACCCCTCAGCCCACCTTCTGGGTCTTGAGGTACATCGAGTCTACAAGGTCTCCGTAGCGCTCGAGGACCACGCGGCGACGCAGTTTCAGCGTCGGGGTGATCTCTCCGGCCTCCTCCGAAAGCTCGTGATCGAGCAGGGTCCAGCGCCGAATCCGTTCGTGCTCCGAGAGCCTGCGGTTGATTCCTCCCACGGCCTCCTTGACGATCTCGAGCATTTTCGGATGGCGTACCAGCTTCTTCGGCTCGATCTCTCGCAGCTCTTCGGGGAGCTCCTCGAAGCGGGGCACGAGAAGAGCGGTCAGGTAGGGGTAGTTGTCTCCGGCGACCAGGGCCTGGGCGATGCTCCAGTGAGCGGTCAGCAGCTGCTCGATCGGTTGCGGCGCGACGTTCTTTCCCCCGCTCGTCACGAGCAGGTCCTTCTTGCGGTCCGTGATGAACAGGTAGCCGTCCTGGTCCATCGTGCCGATGTCGCCGGTCTTCAGCCAGCCCTCGGGATCGATCGTCTCGGCCGTGGCTTCAGGATCGTCCCAGTAGCCTCGCATCACTCCTGGTCCCCGGACCAGGATCTCTCCGTCCTCGGCGAGTCGGACTTCGACCCCCTGGATGGCCTGGCCAACGGAGCCCCGTCGATTGCGCCCGGGGGCGTTGGCGCTGATCACCGGCGATGCCTCGGTCATTCCGTAGCCCTGATAGAGCGGCAGACCGATGGCGTCAAAGAACTCGGCCACCTGGTCTCCGAGTGGGGCCCCTCCCGCAATGGCGAAGCGGAGGCGTCCCCCGAAACGTTCCTTGATCCTGCTGTAGACGAGGCGGTCCGCGATGGCCCTCTGGGCGGAGAGGCCCGGCCGCATCAGTCGACCGGCCCCTGCGTGGCGTTGCCCGACTCGCAGAGCCCAGGCAAAGAGCTTCTGTTTGCGGGGCGTTTCCTTGGCGAGGCCGGAGGTGACCTTCAGAAAGGCGCGCTCGTAGAGTCGGGGCACCGAAGTCATGACGGTGGGCCGTACCTTTCCGAGTAGCCCCGGCACCCGCTCGATCGATGGCGAGTAGTGGATCGCCACGCCTTTGTAGAAGAAGAAGTGATCGACCGTGCGCTCGAACACGTGGGAGAGCGGGAGAAACGAGAGTGCCAGATCCTCGGGACCGACGGGGAAGAGGTCGCTGCAGGCGAGGAAGTTCGAAACGAAGTTGCCGTGCGTGAGCACGACACCCTTCGGCTCGCCCGTGGTACCACTCGTATAGATGATGCTCGCGGAGTCTTCGGGTTGGACGCGCCCCGCGAGCTTGTCGAGAGGACTGGCCCCTGCCGGTTCGGCACCCTCGCCCTGCAGACGCACCAACGAGTCCCCCTGGGGCGAGCGCGCGTCGTCATCGATCGCGACCAGGACCGGTGATCGAGTGAGCGAAGGCAGCAGCTCGGTGAGCATGTCGCGCTTCCCGGGGTTCGAGTAGAAGACCCAGCTGGTGCCGCTGTTGCGCAGGAGGTAGCCGACCTGATCACGACCCAGAGTCGGATAGATCGGTACGGAAACGGCGCCCAGCAGATGGCAGGCAAAATCCACCACGTGCCATTCCGGACGGTTCTCCGAGAAGATCGCGATCCGATCTCCCTTCTCGACGCCGCGGGCCTCGAGGGCCAGCGCCAGGGAGTGGATCTGGGTGAGAAACTCCGAAGTGGAGAGCGTCTCCCTACGGCCGCCGCGCTCGATCGAGAGCAGCTCCGGGCGCCCGGCCGAGTGGTCTCGGATCCAAAGCACCAGATCAGACAGCGTTGCGACACCCATTTCAGTCCTCGTGCGCAATTCGACAGATTCGGTCGAGAATCCGTCGGAGCGGTTCAGGGGGAATGAAAGGGGATTCTAAGCGAACTCAGGCGGTTTCGCTCTGTGCCGTTCCTCGGCGGGGCAGAGTATGAACGGTGGCACCCATTTCTCGCTGCTGCTCGGCATCGACGACCCGTTGGAAGTACTCCAGCGTTTGGCGGAAGCGCAGCTCGAGCTCGCTGCGTGCACTGCGCAGCTCGTGCACCCGCCCTTCGACCCGGGAGGCCTCCTCCAGGGCTCGGGCCACGATCTGGTCTGCTTGGCGGTGCGCTTCAGCCACCACCAGTTCGCCCTCTTTCTCGGCGTTGGTACGGACCTGGTCCGCCACTTTGTGCACCTGGACCAGCGCCTCCTGGAGCTGCCCCTCTCGCCGCTGGGCGTCCTGCAACCGCTGCTTGTAGTAGCGGTTCTCGCGCTCGAGTTTGTCGATCTCGTTGAGGTGGTCGGCCAGTTCCTCGGTGAGGGCCTGGAGCAGATTCTCCACCTCGTTTCGGTCGTAGCCGGAAAGGCTGCGTTTGAACGAGATCTTCTGCAGGTCGATGGGGGTCAGCGACATGGTGGACTCTCCATTCTCGGGCGGTGCACGAAAGGGGCTCAAGGGAATGTCGCGCCGAGACGAGGGCGACCAACAGAAGAGTCGCCAAGTATAACAGCAATCCCAGAAAAATGGGGTGGCGGCCGAGGCCGCTCGTCAGTCCGGCCTCGGCCCGAAGAGGGCCGTGCCGACTCGCACGTGGGTAGCTCCTTCTTCGATCGCGACCTCGAAGTCGCCGCTCATTCCCATCGAGAGGAGACCCGGGAACTCTGGGTGTCGCTCCCTGGATCGGTCCCGCAGCTCGCGAAGCGCTCGAAACCAGGGCCGACTTCCTTCGACCTCGTCGCTGTGCGGCGGTATCGCCATCAGCCCGACCGGTTCGAGATGTTCGAGGCGCAGGATCTCGTCGAGGGCGGTCGGGAGATCAGCTGGGGCAAAGCCGTGCTTCGAAGGCTCGGCTCCCAGGTTGACTTCGAGAAAGCAGGGCAGAGCCCGCTCGATGCGCCCAGCTTCTCGGTCGAGTGCCCGCGCGATCTTCGACCGGTCCACGGAGTGGACCACATCGAACAGCTCAGCGGCCAGGCGTGCCTTGTTGGATTGGAGAGGACCGATGAGATGCCATTGCAGTCCACTCGGAAGCAGCGGTCTCTTCGCCGACGCCTCCTGCACCCGATTCTCCCCCAGGTCGCGCAGACCGGCAGCGCAGGCTTCCTCGATGCGTGCCACCGGCTGGCGCTTGCTCGCTCCGATCAGCACCACACCTCCGGCGGGTCGATCGACCCGTGAGCAGGCCGCTGCGATGCGCTCACGGATTTCCTTCAGACGAGCGGCCACAGTGCCGCTTCGCTCTGCGTCGCCTGTGGGGCTCTCGCTCACCGAGCCGAGGTCCTCGGGAGGGACAGGAGTCAGTCCGGATCCTCGATATAGAAGATCCGCTGCCGTCCACACTCGCACGAAACCAGCTTGCCCTGGCTACGGATCTGGACGACGACCTGGGGTCGAACCTGATAGTTGCAGACGCTGCAGCGGTAGTTCACCTGACTCTCGCCGGGCTTCTGCATGCGCTCGATCAGCGCCATCGGCTCTCCGTCGTGGCGCTCGTAGAGCTTCTCCCAGAGGCGGAGACTGGCGTCAGGGAGTCGCTCGCGGAGCACCTCTTCCTCTCCTTCGAGATCATCGATGCGCTTGGCAATCGAGGGCTTGCCCTCTTCCCACTTCTCGATCCCGATCTGGTACTCGGTGTCTACCTGTTCGAACTCCTCGCGCAGCTCTTTGAGACGCGTTACGGCTTCCTCGTTCTTTTCCAGCTCTGCGAGTGCTTCTTCTTCGCTAGCGCGCTTACGCTCCTTGGCCTGATCGATCTCGCTCAGCAGAGCACCATACTCACGCTGCGTCGTGACCTTGTTGATCTGTTCCTGGAAATGATCGACCTTGGTCTGCGCCTCTTCCGCAGCTCCTTCTGCGATGCGTCGCTGGCTCTCGGCGAGCCGTGACGCTTCTTCCTGTTCTTCGATCTCAGTGGAGAGTTGCCGGTGCTTGTCGTGCAACTCCTTCATGGAGTCGGGCACGTCCGCGAGCTGAGTCCTCAGCTCGCGGAGCTCGCGCATCACTCGCTGCAGCTCTACCAATGTCTCTAGCGGTTTGGTCATGATCGACAAGGTGCCTGGAGGTAGATCGATCGGCCTGGGGCTTTGCAGATCCCCAGGGTCGGCGCTTATCTTTCCGGACTTTTTTCCAGCCCGCCGGAATGGGTCCACCTGGGTTCGAACCAGGGACCTGCCGGTTATGAGCCGGTTGCTCTAACCGCTGAGCTATGGACCCGTCTGAAGCGGCAGACAGTATAGCTGGCCTGTCAAGGGGGTGGAGGCCCGTCTCCTCGTCGTCTTCCCTCGGGTGACGCGGGCGGTCACGGGACTGCCGTTCAGAGCCCCATGATGGCGGCGTCTCCCCCGGCCAGGGTCCGGATCAGCTCGTCCTTGAAATAGTCGCTGGTCGCCCGTACCGTCACGTCGACGCGCTCTTCGTACATGAGTCTGGAGCGATCGATGTCTTCGCGCATGCGCGCGTAGACGTTGCCTTCCTTTCGGCCGGCCTCGATCGCGTCCTCGTTGTACAGCTTGATCTCACTGACCAGGAGTCTGGCCAGTCGGCGAGCCTCGTCGTGGGCCGGGTCGTCCGGAGCCGTCCGGTCGGCGAAGGCGCTGCCTGGACCGTCGAGGTCTGCGGGCGGAGCGACCTGGCCGCCGATCGTCGGAGGGGGTGCCGACGGCGCCTTCGCCGCGTTGACCATCGCCTCTACCTGATCGTGCTGGATCACCTGAGTGGCCAGAGCTTCGGCTGGCTCCTGGGGAATGGGCGGCGGAGACGGTGGCGGGACCTCCTCCGGCTCCTCGGAGGCGAGCTCCCAGGTGTCCTCGACGGCAGGGGGGGGCTGAGTCGGCGCCGCGGGAGGCTCGGGTACCGGGGGCGTTGCGGACGGCTCGGGCACGGAAAGCGGTGGAGGAGCATCCGAGGTCTCGAACCCGGGGAGCTTCGAGGTGGTCAGCTCCTCGGTCGCCTCGAGAGAGTCCTCAGCGGCGTCGATGGCGGCGGGTGCCTCCCCTTCGAGGTCCTCGAACACGGAGGGCGCAGGAGGCGCGCTCTGAGTGACTGCGGGAGCGTCGACGACATGGAAGTTGGGCTCGCTGCGCGACGCTGCGGCGCTGCCTTCCATGGTGAAGCCCGCTGCCCGCTGGCTGTCGAGATCGTCGGCCTCGTCTTCGGCAGCGGCGAACGGCGGCGCGTCGGCGGCTTCGACGGCTCCGAAGTCGCTGGTCTCCGGCGGCGGCGGAGGGGGTGGCGCCACGATCGGATCGGGGATCCGTGGCTCCGCCGAGTCGGACGGCGAGACCGGAAGGGGCTCCTCGACCGGAGGCTGAGCGACGGATACCTCGGCGAACGAAGCGCCGGTCGCCGTCCCGTCGCCGTCCGGGCCCTCCTCGGGCGCGGGCGACTCGACGCTCGGCACGGTCGGTACTGCGATCTCCTCCGGTGCCGTGAAGGCGGCCGCCATCTCCTTCAGGTCGGCCTCGCGCAGGGCCGCGGGGACCGAGGGGCCGCCGCTGCCCAGCGTGTCGAGCCCGCGAGCGGCGCCGTAGGTGAGCAGCTGCAGGGCCGTCATGGAAAAGCGATCGTCACCGAGTTGGTCTGCGTACAAGACGGCCAGGACCTGACCACGGAGCTCGAGGGGGATCAGTGCGCCTCGGGTTGGAGGATCGACCGACACGGCATCGGACAGCGCGCGACAATGCTGTGAGTCGAGCGGGCGAGAGCCTCGCTCGAACTCGGCCCACGCCGCGTTCTGTGGACGGGTCAGGTCGAGGTTCTCGAGCATGGTCCCGGCGCCGCCGAAACCGAGGCTGGCCCAGCAGCGCAAGGTGTCGCCAGCGGCAGGAAGAAGGAGCAGCGTTCGAGAAGCGAACAGGGAGGCCTGCTCGACCAGGCGTGCCAGCAACTCGGGCTGGCTGTCCGCGCCCTCGATCTCGCGCAGACTCGATGCGACGTCCTCGAGGGTGGGCCCCTCGGGATCTCGTGGCGCCTCGGCCACAACCGCAGCAGCCGGTTCGATCTGCGGTGGCTCGGGCCTGGGAGGCTCGGGCAGCGAGGCTTCGAACTCGCCGATCAAACGGCTGAGATCGTCGCGACTCGCCGAGAGCCGCGCGTCGACTTCGGTGCGCAGTTCCTCGAGGGACTTCTTCAGCGCTTTGCGGTAGGCCTGAGCCCTGGTTTCGATGTCGAGAGGCTGGTTGGTTTCGTCAGACATGGGTCCCCCGCTCGATGGCAGGTCCAGAAGATCCGTATTCTGGAAAAACTCGTGGGGCGCTGTCAAGGCGTAAGGAGGGGAAAAACTGAACGATCAACAAGGTTTAGTCCACCTGCTTCGACTCTCGCGGCAAAGATCGGGTCGGCTGACTGGTATAGTTTCCAGGCTTCGCCTACAAAAGGTGGACCGGTCGCCCGGGCTCGCCCCCGGCAGATCGCAGATTTGCAGATATCAGGTTCGCCGATATCAGGAGGTTTTCGTATGTATCGGAGAGGTTGGCTTCCCGTCCTGGTGGGTGCACTGGCACTCGTGTTCCTGGCGATCGGGTGCGGTCCGAGCGAGGAAGAGCTCGCCGAGCAGGAGCGCGTGACCAAATGGGCCGAGCTGCAAGAGGCCAAAGCCGAGCTGAGCGAAGCTCGCGGCCAATACAGCGACCTGCTCGAAGAGATCGCGACCGCCGCGGGCGCGGAGGACGCGGCCGATGATGCGCTCGCGACTCTCGAGAGCGAGGCCGCGGCGCTCAAGGAGCAGATCAACAGCAAAGCGGACGCCTTCAATCAGGAGATCGTCAACTTCATCAACAGCGACCCGATGGTCGTCGGCGAGGAACCGACGGAGCGCCAGCAGGCTGCAATTCGACTCAAGTCGGAGGAGGACATCCTGTTGGCTCAGGAGTACGTCTCGGAGGGCGGCGACTATCGTCGTGCCCTCGACATCCTGAGTCGCACGGCAGAAGCCGATCCCGACTTTGCGGAGCTCAACGAGACCATCGAGAAGTTCACGGACTATCGGTATGCGCGTCGAGAGCGGTTCGATCAGCTCGAGGAAGGAATGTCGCAGGCCGAGGTGCGCGAGATCATGGGTCAGGTGTACCACGGCAACGTCCGCGAGTACGAAGCCCAGGGAGCGCTCGCGTGGTTCTACCCGAAGGACCCCGAGGATGCTGGATCCGGTGCGGCGTCCGCCGTCTTCTTTCGCAAGCGCGATGGCGACTGGGCCGTTTATCAAATCGATTGGGAGGCGGTCGAGTCTCGAACCGGCTAGGTGGACCCGGAGCCGGGATCGTTCGCGGAGACGACCCTGTCGAGTTGACCCGATCGGCCAGTTCCTTCAGAATGTTGGGTTGAATGTGTATCGAATCCGCGTGCCAGAAGGTACTTCAGAATTTCCATCGGTATCGAACCCCTCGTGAATCTGGCCGATCGTCAGAGCTCACGAAAGCCCTTTCGGAAGTGAGGTGATTTGATTCATGCCCGTTGTTCACGTGCGTGACGAAGAGAGTTTCGAGAACGCACTTCGACGCTTCAAGCGCAAGTGCGAGAAAGAGGGAATCCTCACAGAGCTGAAGAAGAGACAGCATTTCGAGAAGCCCTCCGTCAAGCGCAAGCGAAAGACGATGCAGGCTCGCAAGAAGATGATGCGCAAGCTCGTCGAAGAGCGTCGACTCGGTCTCGCCTGAGCGACCGAATCGAGCTCGATAGCAGGAACGGGAGTGGCTCAGGCCGCTCCCGTTTTTTCTTTTCTGTCGGCACCCCGGGAGAGAGTGTGGGGCCTCCCTGTCTTCGGTACTGTTGTCGCGATGACCGAACACCCTTTGCTGTGCTCCCGAGCCAGTGAGGCCGCACTCGAGCTGCCCGGGCTGCTGCGGGTACTGACGCGTTTCGCTGCGACCGATCTGGGAGAGCGAGAGCTCCTGCTGCTGCGGCCCGTGACGTCCCCGGAGCTGCTTCGCGAACGGCGAGCGGCACTCCTCGAGGTCGGGGCTCTTCTCGAGCAGGGACGCCTGGTGCCTTCGCTGGGCGAGCCCCTGGCTCCGCTCCTTTCCCGGCTCCACGGTGCGACTGCTCCGGACGGCAAGGAGCTGGTTCGACTGGGGCGAGTGCTGTCGGCAGCTCGAGCAGCGGCCGACCGCATCGCGTCCGGAGCCGATCGAAGTCCCTGTCTCGATGCCCGGGCGTCGAAGCGCATCACCGAGGCCGTGGCAGTGTCCGAGCTCGCCCGAAGGATCGCCCGAGTCCTCGACGACGACGGAGAGGTTCGAGAGGATGCATCGCCGCGGTTGAGTGAGCTCCGCCAGACGGTTCGCCAACGCAGAGACGGTCTCTATCACCGCCTCGGAAACTACGTTCGAGACAATCGCGAGCAGCTGGCCGAGGAGACGGTCTCGATTCGAGACGGTCGCTTGACGGTCCTCTTGCCTTCGGGCCATCGGGGTCGACTGGAGGGTCTGGTTCACGCTCGCTCGGCGAGCGGACGGAGCTTCTACTTCGAGCCGCTCGAGGCGGTCGACGACAACAATGAGCTTCAGCGAGCCACTGGTGAGGAACTGCAGGAGCGAAGGCGGCTCTTCGACGAACTGGTCACAGCGTGTCGAGGTCTGCGTGCCTCGATCCTCGGGCACATCGATCTGCTCGTCGAGCTCGATGTGTTGAGCGCGGCGTGGGACTACGGGCAGACGCTCGAGGCCAGCGTGCCCGAGCTCGAGGAAGACGGGGTCTTGTCTCTGGAGGGCGCGCGTCATCCGTTGCTGGATCCTGCGCTACGTCGGCAGCGTGAGGCAGCGCTCGGCACTTCGGGACACGAAGGCGACGTGGTTCCGCTCGATCTCACCCTTCAGGACGAGCGCATCCTGGTCGTGACCGGTCCCAACGCGGGAGGCAAGACCGTCGCGCTCAAGACCGTCGGCCTGTTGGCAGCCAGTGCCCACTGTGGTCTGCCCATCCCAGCGGGGCCATCGAGCCGGATCCCCCTCCTGAAGGACCTGGTGGCGGTCGTCGGGGACGAGCAGGATCTCCTGGCGGATCGTTCGACCTTCAGTGGTCGCCTCCTGCGGCTGGACGAAGCGTGGCGAGCCGCCGGTCCTCGCGCGCTCGTGCTGCTCGACGAGATCGGCTCGGGTACGGCGCCGGAAGAGGGCGCCGCGCTCTCCGTTGCCTTGCTCGAGGAGCTGTCCGGACAGCGAACCCAGGGCATCCTGGTGACTCATCTCACGCAGGTTGCGCTCGCCGCTCTCGAGATCGAGGGTGCCGGCTGTGCCGCGATGGAGTTCGATGCGACGGCGCTCGAGCCGACATTTCGCCTGCGGGTCGGTCCCCCCGGAGGAAGTGAGGCGGTTGCCCTGGCGCGTCGGCTGGGGTTGTCCGACCGTTGGCTTCGTCGTGCGGAGAGTCTGTTGGGCGACGAACAGCGCGAGCTGCGTCGGCTGCTGCGAGAACTCGAGGCGAGAGAGGCCGCCCTTGCCGAGCAGCAGCGGGAGATGGAGCGCCGTCTACTCGACCAGAAGCGCCTCGATCAGCGCCGAGCTCAGGAGTTGGAAGGGTTGGTGGCCGAGCGCCGCGCGCTGAGGAAGACCATGACCGGGCAGTTCGAGCAGTTCCGGCGCGAGGTACGAGACCGGTTCGACGACGAGGTCGCACGACTGCGCGGAGAGATCGAGTCCGGTCGTCGGCGGAATCTGTCCGCCGAGGCGACCGCCCGGCTGTTCGAAGAACCGCCCTCGGCCCTCGCGCCAGAGCCCCCGGAGCCGTCACGGGGGCCGGTCCGGGTGGGGGATCGAGTTCGCCATCAGGGTCTCTCGTTCGAGGGCGTGGTCGAGGAGCTCGAGCGCGGACGGGCCGCGGTGCGGGTGCGAGGGAAACGACTGGTTTGGCCGGCCGGAGAGCTCGTCCGAGTCGAGCAGGAGCCCCGCAGCAGCCGCTCCTTCGGCGGTCGGGCCCCGCGGGTCGCCAGCCGAACGGACGGTGGCGCGTCTCGCCACGACGCAGAGGAGCCGTCCGTGACGGCCGAGCTGAATCTGGTCGGACAGCGAGTGGAGCCGGCCCTCGAGGCCCTCGATCGCTACCTGGATCGCGCCCTGGTCGCGGGTACCGATCGCCTTCGGGTGATTCATGGCCACGGCAGCGGTCGGCTGCGCAGCGCGGTGCGGGATCATCTGAGATCGCATCCGAGCGTCGCTTCGTTCGCCGCGGCGGAGCGCTCCGAGGGGGGCGACGGCGCAACCATCGTCGAGCTGGGATGAGCATGACGCCCTCCGCCGAGCACGAGCGATTCAAACAGGCGGTTCGCGACGCCGTGGATCTGATCGAGATCGCCTCCGAGCACGGTCGTCTCGAGCAGCGAGGCAAGCGCTGGGTCGGTTTGTGTCCCTTCCACGACGAGAAGACCCCGTCCTTCTCGATCGACCCCGAGCGTGGCCTGTACCACTGCTTCGGTTGCGGCGTCGGAGGCGACGCCATCAAGTTCTACATGGAGACCACCGGAGAAGACTTCCCCACCGCGCTCGAATCGCTGGCCGCGCGCTATGGCATTCCCCTTCCCAAGCAACGACACGTCAGCGACAAGGAGCGCCGTCTGGAGGAAGCTCTCGAGGCTGCCGCCGGCTTCTTCCGCGACCAACTCACCACCTCCAGCTTTGCCCAGCGCTATCTCGAGCAGCGTCGCGTGGGAGCGGAAGCGATCGAGAGATTCGGGCTCGGCTATGCGCCTGACGACTGGCAGCAGCTGACCGGTGCACTGTCGGCGCGCTTTCCCGTCGAAGCGCTCGAGAGCGCAGGTCTGGTGGCACGTTCTCCGAAGTCACAGCGGGTCTACGATCGCTTTCGCCACAGATTGATCTTTCCGATCCACTCCCCCACCGGACGTCTGGTCGGTTTCGGTGGCCGCACCCTCGGCGAGGACAGGGCCAAATACATCAACACTGCCGAGACGACGGCCTTTCAGAAGAAGCACCTGCTCTACGGACTCCACCTGGCGCGCAACGCCATTCGGCAGCGCGATCGCGTGCTCCTGGTGGAGGGTTACTTCGACGTCATCGCGGCGGTGCTGAGTGGAGTGGAGGAAGCGGTCGCCAGTATGGGAACGTCGCTGACCCCCCAGCAGGTCAAACTGCTGGCGCGCTATGCAGATCGTGTGATTGTCGGGTACGACGGGGACCGGGCCGGGGAGCAGGCCAGCCGGAAGGCGCTCCCCCTGCTGCTCGGGGCCGGGCTCGAAGTGCGTCGAGCCTGCTTCCCTGCCGGACAGGATCCCGACTCGCTGCGCCTCGAGGAGGGCGAGGAGGCGATCCGGAGAGTGATCGCCGAAGCGCCCGATGCGGTCGAACTCTCGATCGAGCGCTTGCCACCGACGTTGGCCCAGAGTCCCCACCGCCAGGCGCGCGCCGCCGACCGGGTCGCGGCCGTCTTGGGCCGGATTCCGGACTCGGTGCTGCGCTACGCCTACTCTCGGCGAGCCGCGGAGCGCCTCGGACTCCCGGAAGACGTGCTTTGGCAGCGAATCCAGGAGGATACGACCCGGGCAGCGTCGACCGAGGAGGGCCCGCCGCCCAGGGGCCTCGGCGCGACACGCTCTCCGAGCGCCGTCGACTCCGGGTCGCGCAGGCTCGCCGGTCTCGAGGAACGGGTGCTTCAACTCCTGATTCTCGGAGAGGCGAGCCAGGACCGCGATCGGCTCCCACCCGAGGGCGCCTTCCTGGATGACTCCAATCGGCGCATCTACCGTATCTACCTGGAGTTACGGGAGGAAGGAGACGCTTCGAGCAGCCTCGATCGACGCCTCCAGGAGCGCCTCGTGAGGGAGCCCGAAGGGGGGCAAGCTATTGACCGACTGGCCTACCTTCTGCTAGAAGAAACGGCTCTCGACAGAGACGGTGACTTGACCGACGGGTTGGAACGACTCACGCAGCGTTGGAATCGACAGCGCTCGCGTCAACTGGCGCGGGAACTGGCGGAGGCCGAGCGACAGGGCGACGAGAAGCTCCTGCGTGAGTTGCTCGACGAGAAGGCGGTCATCAGCCGTCGAATGCATCAGGGTCCGAAAGCCGATTGAATTCATCGGTTTGCGCCGATCCGTAGGACACAGTGTGAGTCGCTGTCATGCAATAACTCGCCCGGTTCTGTGGTTATAAGGGTGCGACCTTCGACAGGGGGCGTTTCCGGAAATGCCCATTTAGGAGATTTCGACGTTGGCAACAATCGCTGCGACAGCACCCAAGGTAGAACAACGATACAGCTCCGTTCGGCAACTGATCGAGATCGGTCGGGACAAGGGGTACCTCCTCTACGACGAGGTCCACGACCACCTGCCCGACGACGTGGTCAGCGTCCCTCAGGAGCTCGACGAGGTCTTTGCGCGCTTCTCTGAACTGGGAATCGAGCTGATCGAGCGTCCCACCCGGCATACCAATCGAACCGAGGTCGAGACCACCACCGAGGAGTTCGAGCGCCCCCAGAACGAAACGCCGGAGTTCACGCTCTCTGATCGTGAGAAGACCAATGACCCGGTGCGCATGTACCTGCGCGAGATGGGAACGGTGCCGTTGCTCGATCGCGAAGGTGAGGTGGAGATCGCTCAGCGCATCGAGAATGGCGAGTGGGCGATTTACGAAGCGCTGTGCGAGAACCGCGTGGTCCTGCGCGAGATCCTGCGCCTCAACGAGATGGCCCAGCAGAGCAAGCGGGGTGCCCGTGAGCTGGTCGGAGACTCGGGCGACGATATCGAGCTCGACGCGCGAGCCAACGATCGACTCAAGAACAACGAGCGCATCTTCCGGGCACTCGCACGGCACGACAAGAAGATCGAGAGTCTGAAGAAGAAGCAGAAACGCTACAGCCCGCGGGGAACGCGCTACGCGGAAGTCGAGCGTGAGATCGATCGCGAGGTGGGCAAGGTCACGAAACAGATCCGCTCGATCGACCTGAACGTGCAGACCCGCAATCGATTGACGGTCTTCCTGCGGGAGATCGATCGCGAATTCTCGCGCTACGACCGCGACGTGCGACGGGCCAAGACGGCTCTGGACAAGGAAACGAACAAAGAGCTGCGCTCCCTGCATCGGCGCCGAATCGAGCGCTACCGTAAGAAGATGCGTGAGCTCGAGGAGCGCTACGGGACGACCCGGGCGCAGATTTCGGCGACCCTCAAGAAGATTCGCCAGGGCGAGAGGGTGTGCGATCGAGCGAAGGAAGAGCTGGTCGTGGCGAACCTACGCCTGGTGGTCTCCATCGCCAAGAAGTACACGAACCGGGGCTTGCAGTTCCTGGATCTGATCCAGGAGGGCAACATCGGCCTGATGAAGGCAGTGGAGAAGTTCGAGTACCGCCGTGGGTACAAGTTCTCGACCTACGCGACCTGGTGGATTCGTCAGGCGATCACCCGGGCGATCGCCGATCAGGCACGCACCATTCGCATTCCGGTCCACATGATCGAGACGATCAACAAGCTCACCCGCACCAGTCGCTCGCTGGTCCAGGAACTGGGGCGCGAGCCCACCGCCGCCGAGATCGGAGAGCGCATGGATCTCGATGCCACCAAGGTGCGCAAGATCATGAAGATCGCTCAAGAGCCGATCTCGCTCGAGACGCCGATCGGTGAGGAGGAAGACTCGCACCTCGGTGACTTCATCGAGGACAAGAATGCGACCTCTCCGATGGACGCCGTGGTGTCCTCGAATCTCAAGGACCAGACCGGCAAGGTCCTGGGGTCTTTGACCGCTCGCGAGGAACTGGTTCTGCGCATGCGGTTCGGTGTAGGAGAGGGCTCAGAGCACACGCTGGAAGAGGTCGGGCGCTCCTTCAACGTCACGCGGGAGCGCATCCGTCAGATCGAGTCCAAGGCCCTGCGCAAGCTCCGCCATCCGAGTCGGTCGGGGCGGCTCAAGCCCTTTCTGGACAGCGTGTAGTCGGGTGCCGCCCGGGTCTGCGATTCCTTGGGATTGCTGCGCCTTCAGGCGTTGACAAGGCTCGGAGCGCCGACCTACGATTGACGTTCGATAGATCGGTCGTCGGCTCGTCTGGGGCATTTGCCCCGGCGGATCGAGCCGCCTCGAAGGGCGGTGACAGGTCTTTCGTTCGAAGGTAGTTTTGATCCTCGGTAGCTCAATGGTAGAGCGTTCGGCTGTTAACCGAAATGTTGGGGGTTCAAGTCCCTCCCGAGGAGCCAAACTCCCGCTCTCTCCGGCGGCGTCGCGCTGCGAGTGAATCCGGACTCTGGTTGAAAGGCGCCCTCGAAGTCTGCCTCGAGATCCCGCCGCTCGCTTCGTGATTCGTTCGTCTTGACCGCGTCGCTTCTCACGAATACCGCTTCCCGGGGCGAAACCGGGAGCCAGGAGCTCGCGGACGGATGACCAACGATCTCAACGCCCTTGAACCCCTCGATTTGCCTCTGCGGTGGGACGATCCCGGGCGGGTGGCGCGCAACCTGTCGCCGGCGGAGCTCTACGAAGAAGCGATTCGAAACGGTGAGGCCGCTCTGGCTGCGCATGGACCTCTGGTCGCGTCCACGGGAGAGCACACCGGGCGCTCTCCCAAGGACAGGTTCGTCGTCCGGCGAGAGGGCTCCGAGGACATCGACTGGGGAAAGGTCAATCAACCGATCTCGGCGCAGACCTTCGATCGGCTCCTCGAGGAGGCCCGGGGGGTCATCGCTGATCGCAAGGTCTACGTGTTCGAAGGCTACGCCGGAGCGGACTCGGGGTCGCGCATCCGGGTGCGGGTCGTCACCGAGCGTGCGTGGCACAGCCTCTTCGCCTACAACATGTTTCTGCGCGAGAGCGATCCCTCCAAGCTGGAGGGTTTCGAGCCGGACTTCACCGTGGTCGACTTGCCTACCCTGCATTCAGACCCGAAGCGCGACGGGACTCACAGTGCCACCTTCATCATGCTCGACCTCGAGCGGCGTGGAGTGTTGATCGGTGGGACGGAGTACGCCGGCGAGATCAAGAAGAGCATCTTTTCGGTGATGAACTACATCCTGCCGAAGCAGGGTGTACTCAGCATGCACTGCAGCGCCAACTACGGAGTCGACCGTGACGACGTCGCCCTCTTCTTCGGCTTGAGCGGCACCGGCAAGACGACGCTCAGTTCTTCGCCCGACCGCACTCTGATCGGCGACGACGAGCACGGTTGGGGCGACAAAGGCGTTTTCAACATCGAGGGTGGCTGCTACGCGAAGGTGATTCGACTCGATCCCGAAGGCGAGCCCGAGATCTACGCCACCACGCGGCGGTTCGGCACCATTCTCGAGAACGTGGTCTACGACCCACGCAACCGCCAGCTCGACCTGAACGACGACTCCCTGACAGAGAATACGCGGTCCTCCTATCCACTCACCCAGCTCGAGCGGGTCGACCTGGGTGGCGTCGCCGGTCATGCGCAGACCGTGATCTTCTTGACCTGCGACGCCTTCGGAGTCTTGCCGCCGATCAGCCGGCTGACCGCGGAGCAGGCGATGTATCACTTCCTCAGTGGCTATACCGCCAAGGTCGCGGGAACCGAGCGCGGGGTCACCGAGCCGAGTGCCACGTTCAGCGCCTGTTTCGGTGCACCCTTCATGCCGATGCACCCCGGTGTCTACGCAGCGATGCTGGGGGATCGGCTCGAGCGCCATGGCTCGCGGGTGTACCTGGTCAACACGGGATGGACCGGAGGGCCCTTCGGCGTCGGCAAACGAATCTCCCTCGGGGACACGCGGCGCCTGGTTTCGGCGGCTCTCAGCGGCGAGCTCGACGACGCGGACACGCAGGAGCACCCCGTCTTCGGTCTGGCGATGCCGCAGTCGGTGGAGGGCATCTCGTCTCGTTTGCTGAATCCGAGCGAGACCTGGTCCGATCCAGACGCCTACGACCGTCAGGCGAAGAAGCTGGCCGAGATGTTCGAGCAGAACTTCAGGGCTTTCGCCAGCTCGGTGAGCGCCGAGGTGAAGCAAGCCGGTCCGCGGGTTTGAGGGAAGCCGGTCCCGCGCAGAGAGCCCTCAGGGGGCCGAACGAGACCGGCACAGCAGCCTGAAGCAAGAGGAGAATGAAGTGACGATACCGACCAAACCAGAATTCTCCGCCGGTTCCCTCGTTCCGGATCTCGAGAGCTACAACGATCTCTATCGCCACTCGATCGAGCATTCGGACGACTTCTGGCTGGAGCAGGCGGAGCGTCTCGACTGGTTCGTCGAGCCCCGGCACGCGGGACGATGGAACTTCGAGAGCGTCGATTTCGCGTGGTTCGAGGGCGGCAAGCTCAACGCTTGTCACAACTGTGTCGATCGCCATGCCGACGCGACTCCGGATCGAACGGCACTGATCTGGGTCCGTGACGAGCCCGGAGAGTACGTGCATATCAGCTACCGCGAGCTGCGGGAGAACGTTTGTCGGGTCGCCAATGCGCTGCGGGCTCACGGGGTAGAGCGGGGCGATCGAGTCTGTACCTATCTGCCGATGGTGCCCGAGCTCGCCTACACCCTCCTCGCCTGCGCTCGCATCGGAGCAGTGCACTCGGTGGTTTTCGCCGGCTTCTCGGCGGCCAGCCTACGGCAACGAATCGTCGATGCCGGCTGCAAGGTGTTGGTCACCGCAAACGAAGGGCTGCGCGGGGGCAAGACGATCCCGCTCAAGGCGATTGCAGACGAGGCTCTCGAAGGTGTCGATGTGATCGAGCGTGTTCTGGTCGTCGAGCGCACCGATCTCGAGGTTCCGATGAAGGACGGCCGCGACTCCTGGCTTCACGAGGAGATGGCGGCTCATCGCGCCACCGCTCCGGTCGAGTGGATGGACGCCGAGGATCCCCTCTTCATCCTCTACACCAGCGGTTCGACGGGGAACCCCAAGGGCGTGATGCACACCACGGGAGGCTACCTGGTCTACGCCAGCTTGACCCACGAGCTGGTCTTCGACCACCGTCCCGGCCGGGACGTTCACTTCTGTGCTGCCGATATCGGCTGGATTACCGGTCACAGCTACATCGTCTACGGTCCCCTGGCCAATGGGGCCACCTCGGTGATGTTCGAGTCGGTTCCGACCTACCCGGACCCCGGACGCTATTGGCAGGTGGTCGACGACCTCGGCGCGACGATCTTCTACACCGCTCCGACTGCGCTGCGTGCCATCGCCAGGGAGGGTGACGAGTGGGTGAAGAAGTACGAGCGCACTTCGCTGCGCGTGCTCGGCACCGTGGGTGAGCCGATCAACCCGGAGATCTGGGACTGGTACCACGAAGTGGTCGGCGAAGGGCGGTGCCCGATCGTCGACACGTGGTGGCAGACAGAGACCGGAGGCATCCTGATCACACCGCTTCCCGGGGCAACGCCGCTCAAGCCCGGCTCGGCGACGCTTCCCTTTCCGGGGGTCGAGCCCGTCCTGGTCGACGAGGACGGCAAGGAGATCCAGGGCAACGATGTCTCCGGCAACCTCGCGATCAAGCGATCCTGGCCCGGCCAGGCGCGCACGATCTACGGCGATCACGCTCGGTTTGGCGAGACCTACTTCTCCACCTACCCCGGCCTCTACTTTACCGGGGACGGCTGTCACCGCGACGCCGACGGCTACTACTGGATCACCGGGCGTGTCGACGACGTGTTGAACGTGTCGGGGCATCGCATGGGCACCGCCGAGGTCGAGAGCGCGCTGGTGGCACATCCGGGCGTGGCGGAAGCCGCGGTGGTTGGATTCCCACACGAGATCAAGGGTGAGGGGATCTTCGCCTACGTGATTCCGAGCCACGAGTACGAGTCGGCGGACCCTGCCGAGCTGGTCGGTCAGCTGCGCCAACAGGTGCGCTCCGTGATCGGACCGATCGCGACCCCCGACCAGATCCAGATCACCCTCGGATTGCCCAAGACGAGGTCGGGCAAGATCATGCGTCGGATTCTGCGAAAGATCGCTGCCGGCAGCTACGAGGACCTCGGAGACACCACCACGTTGGCGGACCCGAGCGTGGTCGAGAAGCTGGTGAACGACCGCAAGGCGGACGATTCCTGAGGCTCGCTCCGCGGCCCGAGGCTCGCCGGATCCGGATTGCCTTTTGAAGGCGTTCTGACACAAGCTCGGCTCCAGAGACCAAGCTTCGCCCACGGACCTCGGAGACGCCGCCTCTGACCAGCCACCGCTCGCAAGGATTGCTCTCGCGCCTCGGCCTCGATCGCCCCGAGCTTCGTGCGTGGGCGATGTACGACTGGGGCAACTCGGCGTTCATCACCGTGATCGTCACGGCGGTCTACCCGATCTACTTTCAGACCGTCGCAGCGTCACAGCTCTCTCCTGCGGCAGCCACCTCACGCTTTGCGTTGGTCACCTCGGCCGCGCTCATCGTGGTGGCTGTGCTGTCGCCGATTCTCGGCGCGGTCGCCGACGTCTCGGGTCGGCGCAAACAGTTCCTCGCTGCCGCCCTGGGGTTGGGTCTCGTCTCGACCTTGCTTCTCTGGTTCGTACGCGACGGCGATTGGCAACTGGGAGCGGTGCTCTTCGCTCTCGGCAATGTCGGTGTGCTGCTGAGTCTGGTCTTCTACGATTCACTCCTCCCGCACATCGCGGCCGACGACGAGATCGATCGGGTCTCCACTGCCGGGTACGCGCTGGGATATCTGGGCGGCGGGCTGCTCCTTCTGGTCTGCATCGCACTCACTCTCAACCCCCGGGCCTTCGGTCTGGCCGACGGAGGCGTCGCGGTACGGGTCGGGTTCCTTCTGGTCGCACTCTGGTGGCTGGCCTTCTCCTTTCCGGTCCTGCTCCGGGTCCCGGAGCCTCCGAAGCGACTCGAGCCGGATGAGTCCCCGCAGCAGTCGTCGGTGAGAACGGCATTCGTTCGCCTGGGCGAGACCCTCGGTGAGCTCCGCCGCTATCGCCAGACGTTCCTGCTCCTGCTCGCCGTGCTGATCTACAACGACGGCATCACGACCATCTACCGACTCGCCACGACCTATGGCACCGAGATCGGACTCCCCCAGAACCAGCTCATCCTGGCGATCCTGATGGTGCAGTTCGTCGGTGTTCCATTCGCCTTTCTCTTTGGCTCGCTGGCGGGCTGGCTCGGAACGAAGCGGGCGATTCTCATGGGTCTCGGGGTCTATCTGCTGGTGAGCGTTCTCGGCTACTTCGTGACCTCGGCGACCCACTTCTTCGTCATGGCCTTCATGGTCGGCATGGTGCAGGGCGGGGTCCAGGCCCTGAGCCGGGGCCTTTTCGCGAGCATGGTGCCCAAGCACAAGTCGTCCGAGTTCTTCGGGTTCTTTGGTGTGGCAGAGCGCTTTTCTGCCGTTCTCGGACCATTGGTCTTTGCCGCGGTCACCGCCGCGACAGGGACCAGTCGCTACGCCGTGGTCTCGATCGTGGTCTTCTTCCTCGTCGGTGGAGCCCTGCTGAGTCGGGTCGATGTCGAAGAGGGTCGTCGGCGAGCCCGCGAAGAAGAAGCCCTGCTCACCTGATTCTCACCGTTGCGGAGCGCGGATTGGTACTCTTGATGGCTATCGGTGGTGGACTCCTGGCGAGGCGATCGTGGCGAAGAACCCCATGAAGGAGCAAGACCCTCTTCCGCTACTCGGCCGGGGGGCGCGTTTTCTGTTCATCTCCGCCTGTTTCGTCGTCGTCGTGGCCGGTCTTCGTGCGGCGGGGCAGATCCTGGTCCCGTTTCTGATCGGGCTCTTCATCGCCATCCTCTCGCTGCCGATCGTCTTCTGGCTCAAGTCGCTCGGGGCTCGCAACTGGATGGCGGTTGCCACGGCCATCGTGGTCGACATGCTGGTTTTGTTCGGTGCTTCGGCCCTGGTCGGTGGCTCGGTCAACGAGCTCACGGCGGCCATTCCGGAGTACCGCACCCGAATCGAGAACATCGGTACGCAGTTCCCTCAGTTGCCGGAGACTGCTCGGACCTGGCTGGAGGAACGAGATCTCCCGACTCCCAGGAAGGTGGTGAGTGAAGTGATCGATGCCGAGGCGATCACCGATCTCGCTCAGACGTCGCTGCGTGGCGTTGCCGCGGTGCTCTCGAACACGTTGATGGTCATCCTGATCACGGTCTTCATCCTGTTCGAGGCATCGACCTTTCCCGACAAGCTACGCTACGCCCTGGGGCGGCGCGACGCCAAAGCCCGCTTTGGCAAGATGACCGCAGAGATCCAGCGCTACCTGGTGCTGAAGAGTTTGATCAGCGCCGTCACGGGTGTGCTGCTCGGCTCCTGGGCGGCGCTGCTCGGGGTCGATTTCGCCATGCTCTGGGGGTTGATCGCCTTCCTGTTCAACTTCATCCCCAATCTCGGCTCGATCCTGGCCGCGCTGCCGGCGTGCAGCCTGGCCCTGATCCAGCTCGGACTCGGACCGGCTCTGCTGCTCGCGGTCGGATATCTCCTGGTCAACTTCTTGATCGGAAACCTGATCGAGCCGACGCTGCTCGGGCGCCAGCTCGGTCTGTCGACCCTGGTGGTGTTCCTCTCTCTCGTCTTCTGGGGCTGGGTATGGGGACCGGTGGGCATGTTCCTCTCCGTTCCGCTGACCATGATCGTCAAGATCATGCTCGAGAACTCCGAGGACCTGCGGCCTCTGGCGGTGCTGCTCGGGCCCACACCGGAGCCCGGCCCAACGCCCAAGAGACGCCCCAGTCCCTGATCCCGTCCCTCGGGCGACCGAATCTCGAGGGCTCGAATCGTCGAACCTCTTGACTGAGAAGAGGGTGCGCTGAGATAATAGTACCGATTCAGTCCTATTTGTCGGCGGCGGACGGGAGGGTCCCGCGCCTCGTCGCCCGAAGACCTCGAAGACCATGATTCGTCTCACCCGTCAGACCGACTACGCGATGCTGCTGCTGGCGAGTCTGGCGGTCGATCCAGCACAGCGCTTCAACGCCACGGTGTTGGCGGCCCGCACCCATCTGCCGCAGCCCATGGTGAGCAAGATCCTCAAGACCCTGTCTCGAGAGGGCCTACTCGACTCGCTACGGGGCGCCAAGGGGGGCTACCGGCTCTCGCGGTCGCCTGAGGAGATCACCGTGGGAGACGTGGTGACCGCACTCGAAGGGCCGATCGCGGTGACCGACTGCATCCCCGAAGGGCCGTCGGAGTGTTCCCTGGAGGCTTCGTGCCGGATTCGTGCACAGTGGCAGATCATCAACGGCGCGGTGCGCGACGCCCTCGACCGGGTCACCCTTTCGGACATGGTGGGGCCGCCTCTCGACTTCGGCAGCCAGCGGAGTGCGTCGAGGCAGCCGCAGCGCCTGGTCTCCCTCGGGAGTGGGCACTAGAGAGATCGATCGAATGAAAGACCCCCGTCGCAGACGGGATGATAGCGAGGACAGTGATGGCCACAGCAAGCGAAACGATTGAACGCCTGGCGAAGCGGGACTACGAGTTCGGGTTCACGACCGACGTCGAACAAGACCAGGTCGCCCCGGGTCTCGACGAGGACACGGTTCGCCTGATCTCGAGCAAGAAGGGAGAGCCCGAGTGGTTGCTCGAGTGGCGCCTCGAGGCCTTCCGTCAGTGGCAGAAGATGGAAGAGCCGCACTGGGCCAACCTCCACTACGAGCCGATCGACTATCAGGACATGGTCTACTACTCGGCGCCGAAGTCGATGGCGGATGGTCCCAAGAGCCTCGACGAGGTGGATCCCGAGCTGTTGGCTACCTATGAAAAGCTCGGCATTCCGCTGCGCGAACAGGAGTTCCTCGCCGGTGTCGCCGTCGACGCCGTCTTCGACAGCGTTTCGGTCGCAACGACCTTCCGCGAGAAGCTCGGCGACCTCGGCATCATCTTCTGTTCCTTCTCGGAAGCGGTGAAAGAACATCCCGAGCTGGTCAAGAAGTACCTCGGCTCGGTCGTTCCGCGCAGCGACAACTTTTTCGCCGCTCTCAATTCCGCGGTCTTCAGTGACGGCTCCTTCGTCTACATTCCCGAGGGAGTGCGCTGTCCGATGGAGCTCTCGACCTACTTTCGCATCAACGCCCTGAACACCGGTCAGTTCGAGCGCACCCTGATCATTGCCGAAGAGGGGAGCTACGTCAGCTATCTCGAGGGGTGCACCGCTCCGATGCGCGACGAGAACCAGTTACACGCGGCCGTGGTCGAGCTGGTGGCGCACGAGCGGGCTGAGATCAAGTACTCCACGGTGCAGAACTGGTACCCCGGCAATGACGAGGGGGTCGGCGGGATCTACAACTTCGTCACCAAGCGGGGCCTGTGCGAAGGCGCTCACTCGAAGATTCGCTGGACCCAGGTCGAAACGGGCTCGGCGATCACCTGGAAGTACCCGAGTTGCATCCTCAAGGGAGACCACTCGGTCGGTGAGTTCTACTCGGTCGCGGTTTCGAATCGTCGCCAGCAGGCCGATACCGGCACGAAGATGATCCACGTGGGCAAAGACACCAAGAGCACCATCGTCTCCAAGGGAATTTCAGCCGGGCACGGTCAGAACACCTATCGCGGGATGGTCAAGATCCTCAAGTCCGCGGAGGGCGCGCGCAACTTCTCGCAGTGTGACTCGATGCTGATCGGTGAGGACTGCGGTGCGCACACCTTTCCCTACATCGATGTCCAGAACCCGAGCGCCCAGATGGAGCACGAGGCTTCGACCTCGAAGATCGGCGAGGACCAGCTGTTCTACTGCAACTCGCGCGGGATCGACACCGAGGACGCGGTCAACATGATCGTCAACGGCTTCTGTAAGGAAGTCTTCCGCGAGTTGCCGATGGAGTTCGCGGTCGAGGCTCAGAAGCTGCTCGAAGTCACCCTCGAGGGCAGTGTGGGCTAGACGGCCCCGCCAAGGCACCCTGTACCAACCTCAACCTGTCCTGTTCCCACGAGAACCCAGTTCGGAGATTACAGATCCATGCTCGATATCAAGAATCTGCACGCCAGTGTCGAAGGCAACGAGATCCTTCGCGGCATCGACCTTCACGTCGGCGCCGGAGAAGTCCACGCCGTCATGGGCCCCAATGGCTCGGGCAAGAGCACTCTTGCTCAGGTCCTGGCCGGGCGCGAAGAGTACGAAGTCACCGAGGGTGAAGTGCTCTTCGAAGGGGAAGACCTGCTCGAATTGTCGCCGGAGGAGCGCGCCCAGGCCGGGATCTTTCTCGCGTTCCAGTATCCGGTCGAGATTCCGGGTGTGAGCAACACCTACTTCCTCAAGGCCGCGCTCAACTCCGTGCGCAAGGCACGAGGAGAAGCGGAGCTCGATGCCGTCGAGTTCCTGCGGCTCGTACGCGAGAAGGTGAAGCTGGTGGATCTCGACGAGTCGCTCATGAAGCGCCCGGTGAACGACGGCTTTTCGGGCGGCGAGAAGAAGCGCAACGAGATCTTCCACATGTCGGTTCTGGATCCGAAGCTGGCCATTCTCGACGAGACGGATTCGGGCCTCGACATCGACGCTCTCAAGACCGTTGCGACCGGAGTGAACAGTCTGCGCGACGAAGGCCGGGGCTTTCTGGTGATCACCCACTATCAACGTCTGCTCAACTACATCGTCCCCGACTACGTTCACGTGCTGGTCGACGGGAAGATCGTCCAGTCCGGCGGCAAGGAACTGGCCCTCGAGCTCGAAGAGAAGGGCTACGGCTGGCTCGAAGAAGGCGCAGCCTGAAGGAACGCTCACGATGACCAGCAAGACCGAGAAAGAGATCCACAAGGGGACGCAAGAGGCGGCCTGGATCGAGCGCTTCGAGATACCTGCCGGTGAGCCCGAAGCGGTGACCGCGCTTCGACGCAAGGCGATCGAGCGTTTCGAGGCCACCGGGTTCCCCACACTGCGAGACGAAGAGTGGCGCCAGACCAATGTCGCCCCGGTCACGAAGAGTCGCTGGAATGCCGACGATCTCGAGGCTCCCCCCTCCAGAGCCGAGATCGACGCCCTCCGCTATGCCGGCTGTCGTCACGTCGTATTCGTCGACGGTCGGTACGTCGCCGAGCTCTCCGATGAAGCCCCCGCCGGGGTCACGATCACGTCGATGGCCGCGGCCCTGTCGGGCAAGGGCGCGACCCACGTCGCTGCCGAGCTCGAGCGACTGGGTCGGTACACCCGGCTCGACCACAACGGGTTCCTCGACCTCAACTCCGCTTTCTTTCGAGACGGCGTGGTTCTCCGGGTCGACCCCCGAGCCATCGTCGAGGAGCCGATCCACCTTCTCTTCCTGGCTCGCGGCGGTGCCGGTGGAGAGCGGGCGAACTTCCCCCGCAACCTGATCGTGGCCGGTTCGGCCAGCCAGGTCACCCTGGTCGAGACCTATGTCGGCCTCGACCAGAGCGACGGTGCAACGCCGTACTTCTCCTGTCCGGTCACGGAGATCTTCGGTGAAGACGGCTCGGTGGTCGATCACTATCGAGTGCAAAAGGAATCGCTGTCCGCTGCTCACATCGCCCTGCAGCAGGTCTGGCTCGATCGCGCCGCTGACTTCTCCTCGCACACGATCACGCACGGAGGAGGGTTGGTCCGGACCGACAACGGTGCGGTTCTCGACGCCGAGGGGATCGAGTGCACGCTGAACGGCCTCTATGTGGTCTCGGGGAGCCAGGTGGTGGACAACCACATGCGCGTAGAGCACGTGAAGCCGCACTGCAACTCGCATGAGCTCTACAAGGGGATTCTCGACGGGCGAGCCCGGGCGGTGTTCAGTGGCAGGATCTACGTCCATCCCGGCGCCCAGAAGACCGATGCCAAGCAGACCAACCGCAACCTGATTCTCTCTCCCGACGCGATCTCGAACAGCAATCCGCAACTCGAGATCTTTGCCGACGACGTGCGCTGCACGCATGGCTCCACCACGGGCCACATCGACGACGAGGCGCTCTTCTACCTGCGTTCCCGAGGGATCGGGGTCGAGGCCGCGCGCAGCCTCTTGACCTATGCGTTCGCCAGTGAAGTGGTCGATCGGGTCAAGCTCGGCGTGCTCCAGACCGATCTCAAGGAGTTCCTCTTCGAGCGACTCCCGGGCGGCGAGGTCGTGCGCCAGGCCATTCGGGAAGGGGCCCTCTGAGAGGACCGTTCGTGAGACGCCAATGACCGCAGTCACTCCACCTCTCCGAGCCGCTTCCTCGCCGGGTTCCGCCGGGGCCTACGACGTCGAAGCGGTACGCCGCGACTTTCCGATTCTCGAGCGCCAGATCGGCGGTAGGCCCCTGGTCTATCTCGACAGTGCGGCCAGCGCCCAGCGTCCGCGGGCGGTCATGGACGCGATGGTGGATTGCTATTCGCGCTACTACGCGAATGTCCATCGCGGCGTCCACACCCTCTCTCAGGAGAGCACCGACGCCTACGAGGCAGCGCGCGCGAGCGCCCGCCGTTTTCTCAACGCGCCGTCGGTGCGTGAGGTCGTCTTCGTTCGCGGTACCACCGAGGGGATCAATCTGGTCGCGCAAAGCTGGGGTCGGAGTCAGGTCGGACCCGGTGACGAGGTCTTGATCACGACCCTCGAGCACCACTCGAATATCGTGCCCTGGCAGATGCTGTGTCGAGAGCGAGGCGCGATTCTCAAGGTGGCGCCCATCGACGATCGCGGCGTGCTCTTGCTCGACGAGTTCGAGTCGTTGCTGAGCGAGCGCACGAGACTCGTGGCGTTCGGACATGTCTCGAACGCTCTCGGCACGGTCAATCCGGTGAAGCAGATGACCGAGCTGGCTCATCGGGCCGGTGCCGTGGTGCTGGTCGACGGAGCCCAGGCCGCGCCTCATCTGCGCATCGATGTGCAGGAGCTGGACTGCGACTTCTATGCGTTCTCCGGTCACAAGGCGTTTGGCCCGTCCGGCATCGGGGTGGTCTGGGGACGGGAGTCCCTGCTCGAGGAGATGCCTCCGTGGCAAGGCGGCGGCGAGATGATCGCGAGGGTGAGCTTCGAGGAGACCGTGTATGCAGAGCTGCCCCACAAGTTCGAAGCGGGTACCCCGAACATCGCCGGGGCGATCGGGCTGGGTGTTGCCTGCGACTACGTGACCGATCTCGGCTTCGACGCGATCGGGGCCCACGAGCATCGTCTCCTCGAGCTCGCGACCGAGCGACTGCTCGAGGTGCCTGGACTCTCGATCGTCGGGACCGCTCCCGGCAAGGCCAGCGTCGTGTCCTTCGTGCTCGAGGGCATCCATGCCCACGACATCGGTACCATCGTCGATGGAGAAGGGGTCGCCGTGCGTGCAGGTCACCACTGCGCCCAGCCGCTGCTCAAGCGTCTCGGCCATTCCTCCACCGCACGCGCCTCCTTCGCGCTCTACAACACGGAAGAAGAGGTCGACCGACTGGTCTCTGCGCTGCACCAGGTCAACGCCATCTTCAAGAGGAAGTGAACTCGTGTCGGAACTCAGAGACCTCTACCAGGAAGTGATCCTGGACCACTACCACAAGCCTCGCAACTTCGGCTCTCTCGATGACGAGGCCCGCAAGGTCGAAGGCTACAACCCGCTGTGCGGCGATCAGGTGTCGCTGTTCGTCGAGGTAAAAGACGGTCGAGTGGTCGATGTCGCCTTCGAAGGAGTCGGCTGCGCCATCTCGACAGCGTCTGCCTCGATGATGACCGAAGCGGTCAAGGGCAAGTCCGTCGAGGAGGTCTCGGCTCTGCTGGAGAAGGTCCACACCCTGTTCACGGGACCGAGCCCCGATGCAGCCTCTGAAGAGCCATCGCCCTCTGGCGACTCCGAAATGCTCGAAGGAGAGCTCGGAAAACTCGAGGCGCTCTCTGGAGTCCGGGAATACCCGGTGCGCATCAAGTGCGCCACACTCGCATGGCATGCACTGAAGGCCGCCCTGGAAGAAGATCAGGACAGCGTCACGACCGAGTGATGGCCGAGCGGAATGAGATCGAGAACAGGACAATGACGTGAGCGAAGACACTGGCGCGCCTGCGAGCGCACCCGAATCCACCGAGGAGAACCCCGACGTTCTGGCCGAACGGATCGTCGATGCCCTGCGCACGGTGTTCGATCCCGAGATTCCCGTCAACATCTACGAGCTGGGACTCATCTACGACGTCGCTGTCGATGCGCAGTCGGACGTCGGAATCAAGATGACCCTGACGTCACCTCACTGTCCGGTTGCCGAGACCCTTCCCGGAGAGGTGCGCGACACCGCCGCGGCGGTCCCGGGGGTCGGGCGGGTCGACGTCGAAGTCGTTTGGGACCCGGCGTGGAATCCCGGGATGATGAGCGAGGCGGCACGGCTCGAGCTCGGCATGTTCTGAGCGGCGGCCCGGGTCTTCTCGGGCTGCGGTGCGAGACGCGGGGTCCTCGGGGAGTGCTAGATTCCAGGGACCATGAAGAAAATCGCGCTTGGCCTGTCGTTCCTGTTCACTACCGCCGTCACGTTCGCCCAGGTCGCGGAACCGGGCGTGAGCGGTTTCGGCCTGCTCAACGCCAAGACTCCCTCCGAGGACGTGCTGTTCGGAGGCCAACCCGATTCCGGACAGATCGAGGCCATGGCCCGGGCGGGCTTTCGTACCGTGTTGGATCTTCGGCGCGAAGAAGAGCCGCGCGGATTCGACGAGGCCAGGCTGGTAGCGGATGCGGGGCTGGAGTATCTGGCGCTGCCGGTGGGCTCCGACACGCTTCAGGATCCCGTGACCTTCGAGCGCTTCTTCGAGTTGTATCGAGAGGCTGAGCGGCCCCTGCTCGTCCACTGTGCCTCGGGCAACCGCGTGGGTGCTCTCTACTATGCCTATCTGGTGGCTGAGCAGGGGCTCGAGCGAGAGGAGGCCCTCGATCAGGCGCGCCAGCAGGGTTTGCGCAGCGATGCCCTGGTCGTCGTGGTCGATCAGTTCCTGGACTCCCGACCGCAGCCTTGAGCTCTCTCGCGGCCGGCGCAGCTGGCGATAGCTTCTGGCGATACAGTGTTCATGCGGGCCTTGCCGAGGTGCCTGCCGTTCCCCCCGGTTTGCCCGAAAGACGTATGATGCGCCGAAAGACCCAAAAGCCCGAGCGTGAGCCCCGCCGCTGGAACTGCCGGAATCCTTCCTGCCAAGGAGAATCCCGGTGCGTGCCTTGCGGAGGGTAGGCCGTTCGGGGAGGAGTGATTTGAGATGAAGGTCCTGGTCGTCGGCGGAGGGGGGCGCGAGCACGCGCTGGTCTGGAAGATCAAGCAGGAAGACCCAGAGGTCGAGCTGTACTGTGCGCCGGGGAATCCCGGGATCGCGGCACTCGCGGATCGGGTGCCGATCGCTCCCGAGGAGATTCAGCAGCTGGCCGATTTCGCGAGCGAGCTCAGTATCGATCTGACGGTGATCGGGCCAGAGCTGCCCCTCTCCCTGGGTGTGGTCGACGAGTTTCAGAGGCGTGGCCTGCCGGTGTTCGGCCCGGGTCGCGATGCCGCGCAGCTCGAGTCGAGCAAGGTCTTCGCCAAGGAGTTCATGCTGCGCCACGGGATTCCTACGGCGCCGTCCGAGGTCGTTTTCGATGCTGCCGAAGCGAAGAAGGCCGCCAAGAAGATCGGCCTCCCGCTGGTCCTCAAGGCAGACGGTCTCGCTGCGGGCAAAGGGGTCCTGATCATCCATGATCAGAAGGAGCTGGCCTCGGCCCTGGAGGTCTTCTTCCAGCAGCGTCGCTTCGGCTCCAGCGGCGAGCGGATTCTGGTCGAGCCGTTCCTCGAAGGGGAAGAGGTCTCCTTCATGGGGCTCTGTGACGGCCGCCGCGTGCTACCCCTTGCCACCGCGAAGGACTACAAGCGCATCGGCAACGACGACACGGGCCCCAATACTGGAGGCATGGGCTCTCACACACCCTCGGGAGTGCTGCCGCAGAGTGCTGCGCGCGAGATCATCGAACGAGTCATGCAGCCGACGGTGGAGGGGATGGCCGAAGAAGGCGCGCCGTTCGTCGGTGTGCTCTACGCCGGGCTGATGCTGACCATGGACGGGCCACGAGTGCTCGAGTTCAACGTGCGCTTCGGCGACCCCGAGGCGCAGTCGTTGCTGCTTCGGATGGAGGACGGACTGCTCGAGTCCATGGCAGCCGGTGCCACCGGCAACTTCGGGAGAGATCGACTGAACTTCCGCAAGGAAGCCGCCGCTTGTATCGTGCTGGCGAGTGAGGGATATCCGGAGTCCCCGGTCAAGGGGCAGCCAATCGAGGGACTCGAGGCGGCGGCTCGCCATGAAGGCGCGGTGGTGTTTCACGCCGGAACGGACGAGAAGGACGGTCAGATCGTGACCGCGGGTGGGCGCGTGCTGAACGTGTGCGCCACCGGCCCGTTGCTTCGGGACGCCCTGCGCAGCGCCTATCAGGCCGCAGCCGAGATTCATTGGCCCGGAAAGGTCATGCGCACCGACATCGGGCGTCGAGTGGTCGAAGGCGGGCGAGGGGTGCCGACCCACGAGCTCTCGCTGAAGAAGGTTCGGGAGGCGATGGCCAGAGAGGCGGAGAAGAAGGACCGTTGAGAGGCCTCTCGGAGCCGATCGTCTTGACCACCGACGGCGGCCCTTGAGATAATGAAGCCCACTTTCTCGGAATTCTTCAGAACGCGAGGTGCCTGACTTGGGAGGCTGCGACGGTTGTTCGTACCGAGGTCACTCGACACGGGTCGAAGACACCTTCGTCGGAGTGCGCTTCGCCGAGGAGACCAACCTCACGCTCTGCGCCACGGCCGGGGAGCTCTATGGCAGTGGCGCCGAGGTCGTGGTCGAGCTTCGACACGGACCCTCCATCGGACGGGTCGAGAAGTCACCGATGCCGGTGTTCAAGCCGTGTCAGAAATCCTCGGCGCGGCGGATTCTGCGCCCTGCGAGTGCGGAAGACCTGTCTCGGAGGGATCGGCAGCTGAGCAACCAGGTGAGAGCCAGACGCTTCTGCCAAGAGCGCTCGAGAGAGCTCGGGCTGGAGATGAAGATTTCGCGGGTCGATTTCAGCCTGAATGGCCGACACGCGACGTTCTTCTTCACCGCGGACGGGAGGATCGACTTCCGTCAGTTGGTTCGTGACCTCGCAAAGCGTTTCTCCACCCGTGTGCGAATGGTGCAGGTGGGCGCTCGTGACGAGGCCAAGCTGCTCGGGGGAATTGGAATCTGCGGCCAGACGTTGTGTTGTTCGACCTGGCTACCCGAGTTCAAGCCGATCTCGATCCAGATGGCGAAGCGGCAGAATCTGAGCCTGAACCCGTCCAAGATCTCGGGCCAGTGTGGCCGGCTCCTCTGCTGTCTCGCCTACGAAGACGACCAGTACACAAAAACCCGACGAAGACCGGAGGGCTCGCTCCCCGATGCAGGGTGAGCGTAAGTCACCAGACCGATGGCCAATCGAAAACTGATTCGTCCCGATCACGATCTCAAGAAGGACAATGCTTCGCGCGTCATTCGCCGCAAGCAGAACCCCCCCGAGCAGACCAACGCCGAGGAATACTACTACCTCAAGCAGATGGGGGCGAAGACCGCGATGGTCGTGGTGCTCAACAACGACGAAGAGTTGAGCGGTTGGATCGAGTGGTACGACAAGGGCGCGATCAAGCTCAACCGCAACAAGGGCCCCAACCTGCTCATTCCGAAGCACAACATTCGCTACATGTTCAAGGAGGAGGAACTGCGCCGTCGCGGCCGGCGCAAATCGGTGCCCGATATCGATGTCGATGACGACACCGAGACCTCCTCCGACGACGACTAGGACGTCGACATGGCCAAGCGGCCGACCCTGGTGCTCACCCAGGGAGACCCGACGGGTGTGGGGCCGGAAATCGCCCTCAAGTTGTTGCGCGACACCACCCGCCGGTCTCTTCTGCAGCGCTTCCAACCGCTGCTGGTCTGTGAGCACTCCGCCCTGGAGGCGCTACGCACGGTGGTGTCAGGAGTGCCCTGGGAGCGACTGCGCTTCCTCGATCGCGAGCCCGATCGCGCCTGCCTCGAAGGAGCGTCGGATGCGCTTCTGGTCTACGATCCGAGCGATCGAGAGGGCCCAAGAAGCAGTCGCCGCGAGATCCATTTCGGTCGACCCGGGGAGGCCGATGCACGCTCTGCCCTTCGTGCCCTGGACCTCGGCATTCGGCTGGCACGCGACGGCGTCGTCGACGCCCTGGTCACCCTGCCGGTGCACAAACTCTCGATTGCGAGCCACGTGGATGGGAGCTTCCGCGGCCACACGGACTACATTGCCCAGCGCTGTGGTCTCGAGCGTTACGGCCGCGACTACCTGATGGCCTTCCTGGCACCCGGTCTGCGGGTGGCGCTGCTCAATACCCACCTTCCTCTCCGCGCTGCCCTCGAGAGCATCGCGGTGGAGAGTGTGTGCGATGCGCTGCTCTGCCTCGCGCGTCACACCCAGGGGCACATCGCGCTGGCCGGCCTCAATCCCCACGCCGGAGAGGGAGGACTTCTCGGTACCGAGGAAGAGCGCCTTCTGGTGCCGGCGATCGAGAGGGCGCGAGCCCAGGGTGCCAGGATCACCGGCCCGCTCAGCCCGGACACGGTCTTCGCGCGAGCTCTCGAGGGCGAGTTCGACTGGGTGCTGGCGCTCTACCACGACCAGGGGTTGATCGCGGTCAAGACGGCGGCATTCGGTCGCTCGACCAACTGGACCCTGGGTCTGCCGTTCCTTCGGACCTCGGTCGACCACGGCACCGCGCACGACATCGCGGGGCGTGGCGTGGCGGACGAAGGGCCGCTACGGGCGGTGGTGGAGACGACGCTGGAGCTGATCGCCGAGCGGCGCGTGAGATAGGCAGTCGGTCAGAAGGCCCCGCGGCCAGTCAGGACCACCGGGATGGTCTTGAGCAGGATCTTGAGATCCAGGCTCGGTGACCAGGAGTCGATGTATTCGAGATCGAGCTCGATTCCCTTGTCGTAGCCGATGTGGTTGCGGCCGCTGATCTGCCAGAGACAGGTCAGGCCCGGCTTCATCGAAAGGCGTCGACGCTGCCAACGGCTGTACTGCGCCACCTCTTCCGGAATCGGTGGGCGCGGGCCGACCAGACTCATATCGCCTCGCAGGACGTTCCACAGCTGAGGGACCTCGTCGAGGCTGAACTTTCGCAGCACCCGTCCGAGCTTGGTGACCCGCGGGTCGTTGCGCAGTTTGAAGGCGGGGCCAGTCATCTCGTTGAGATGGTGCAAGCGGGCACGCATCCCGTGGGCGTCTTCCACCATGGTGCGGAACTTATAGAGCGTGAAGCGCCGTCCATTGAGGCCGCACCGGGTCTGACGGAACAGAACCGATCCACCGCGCGAAGTCGCCTTGATCGCCAGGGCGATGACGACGGCGATCGGCAGGCCGAGCAGGAGGAGCAGCGCTGCGAGGCCGACATCGAGCAGTCTCTTGAGCGCCAGCTTCGGCAGACTGGTCGGAGTGGGTGAGATGCTCAGCAGCGGCATGCCGTCGAGCTCCTCGATCTCGACCCGCGTCGACCCGTGAGGAAGGAGATTGAGCGCGAACCGAGAACGAATCCCCTGCTCGTGCAGACGCAGGAAGAGATCTTCCAAGCGCCCCAGGTCGCGCCTCGGGAGTGCGAAGAAGGCGTCGTCGATCACCGTGGTCTCGATGATCTGCTGGAGGTCGTCGAGACTGCCCAGGATGGGAATGTGTTGCGGCAGCTCCGGATCGGCCGGCTCCTGGTCGCCGTGTACGAAGCCCATGATCTTGTAGCCCCAGTAGCCGTGAGACTCGATCGCTTCGGCCAGGTTGCAGGCGGCTTCGTTGGTACCCACGATCAAGACGGTGCGGTAGTTGAGGCCGCGATAGCGCAGGTAGCGCGACACCATGCGCAGCGTCAACTTCTCGGTGATCAAGAGGAGCGCCGAGAGCGCGACGAAGAGGAAGATCCAGCTGCGCGAGAAGCGGTCGTCCTCCAGCAGAACCGCATCGAGCCGGAACAGGAAGATCACCAGCGCGAAGATCACCGCCGCGCTGATCGACGCGCGAATCAGCGCTGCCGCCTCGGCGACCAGGGGCACGGTGCGCTGCGAATGGTACCGACCGGTCGTCACCAGGGTGAGTCCCCAGATCGCGAGCGCCACCGGCAGCAGGGGCAGGTAGTCCGTCAGCGGGTACAGACCAGCCGGAAACGCTTCGGGGCGCACGGCCGGGAGCCACGAGCTCCGAATCCAATGCGCCAGCACGAATGCCGCCGCGACCAGCAGCAGATCGAGGATCAGGACCAGCAGGTGGAAGAGTCGCGCTTGTTGCTTGAGCATCGCCTGAGGGGTTCTCTTTCGAGGAGATACGGGATGCTAGCCGTCTGCGTCCAGCCCGTTCCCTCGTGCATCCACCGGCCTCGCCGATTCTGGGCGCAGAAGTTCTTCTGAGTCAACGACTTACACCGACTGCCGGGCGGGTGAAACGAGGCACGAACCAGCGGAGCACAGCGGAATGTAAAGACCTGGTGAATGATAGCACCTTCTCCACCCACTTCCGCCTACGGGGGCACCTGCCCTCAGGCGCGCCGCGAACCGCGCGAAAGGGACACGAAGAGCGCCTCGTAGCGACTGCAGACCGCTGGCCAGGAGAAGAGCTGCTGCGCCCTCGCGCGCGCAGACTCGGCGGGGCCGCGGGCCGCCGCCGGGTCGAGGCGGAGTCGTTCCAGCTGTGCGGCCAGGGTCTCGGGCTGCTCGGCGTCGAAGTACAGCGCGTGATCGCCCGCCACCTCACGGTTTTCCGGCGTGTCGTTGACCACCGGGCAGTTCCCGTAGCCCATCGCCTCGACCAGGGCCGGATGGGTGCCTCCCACCTCGGTGGCATGGATGTAGGCCAGGGCGCTCGACAGCAGCTCGCGGTACCCCTCGCCGTAGATGGCTCCCGGGAACCGGATCCGCGGGTCGGCATCCCGGGTGAAGCTCTCGATGAAGTCGTTGGCGTAGGGGGCGCCTCCGACCATCACCAGGGGCAGCTCTCCGCCGACGGCCCGGTAGGCCTGCGCGACCCTGTGTGGGTTGTTCTCCGGCTCGAACCGGGACACATAGAGGAAGTACCGAGCCGGCTCCAGGCCGAGGCGCCGGTGCCACTCTCCCGGCGGCAGGGGGTCGGGCTCGACTCCGTAGGCGATCACCGTCGAAGGCGCGTCGTACAGGTCGAGGTAGTGGCGCTCGATCACGTCGGCATCGGTGATCAGGGCATCAGGGACGATGCAGGCCAGTCGCTCCGAGAGTGCATAGACGGCCCGACCGAGAGCTCCCCACTTCGCACGCCGTCGCTCGATGCCGTCGACGTGCAACGCGGTGGGCACGCCGACGGCGCGCAGCAGGGGAACGAAGAGCGCATTGGCGCCGTTGACCATGAGAGCGGCGTCGAATCCCCTACGCTGGAGCTGTCGCAGCGCGACGTGCAGGCTGGCGAGCAGCGTGTGCACCGGGGTGTCGAGGTGCTTGGTACGAATCGTTGGCAGCACCACCAACTCGACACCACGATGGTGACGCGTGCTGCGCGGAGTGTGGTGGGAGCGGCAGTAGACCGTCACGCGGTGTCCGGCTCCCACCAGGCGCGTGGACAACTCCTCCATGAAGGTCTCGTAGCCTCCATAGTTGGCCGGGACCCCTCGGCTCCCGATCAGTGCGATCCGCAGGCCTGCGCTCGGGCCCTGTGCCTCGCCGTCTTGGGGAGTGGGAGTCAAATCGGGCGCTCCGAGGTCAGGAACCAGCGTTCGATGGCGAAGCGGTCTGCCGTCCGACGCTCGCGCAGGAGCTTGCGTCGCCTTCGAATCTCGCTTCGGTGGCGCCACAGCCAGCGGTAGGCCTCGAGCGAGCTGCGCTCGCGCGCGAGCACGTAGCCCAGGATCCCGAGATCCCGCGTCGCCGTGGCCGGCAGGGTGAGCACGAAGTTCATGGCGCTCTGGTGGTAGGCGCGCAGGAGATAGCGGTTCTTGAGTGTGTGCATGTTGACCGTGGGGGTCATCTTCGCGCGCCGGCCCGGCGTGTTGCTGCGTCGATGAACGCACCGCGCCTCGGGAGTGTAGAGGACCCGCCAGTTGCGCTCGTGGAAGCGAAACGCCAGCTCGGCGTCTTCTCGGAAGGAGTGGAAGCTCTCGTCGAACACCTGGCCCTCCAGCGCGACATCCTCGAGTGCCGTGCGGCGAAAGAGAGAGGCCGCGCCAGTCGCTCCGAAGACCTCGGCCGCGTGGAGGTACTGCCCGTGATCCACCTTCTCCGATCCGCGATCGAAGTGCCGCCAGCTCCAGCTCAGAACCATCCCGCAGGCATCGAGTGTCACATCGGCGCCGGGTCGTCCCGGTCGTCCTGGGCTGGGTCCGTCGGGGGGCCGGGTCAAGCGCCCGGTGACCGCACCGACGCGGGAGTCGGTCTCGGCCGCGGCGAGCAGCTGCGCCAGGTAGTCGGGCGCGGGACGAGCGTCGGCGTTCAGGCAGAGGATCCAGGGTGCCGTGGTTCGCTCGAGCGCTCGATTCATGCCACCGGCAAAGCCGAGATTCTCCTCGAGCGCCTCGATCTCGAGGGTCGAGGCAGACCGTTCGCCAGCCGAGCGGAGTCGCGCGACGGTTCCGTCCTGGCTGGCGCAGTCGACCACGACGAGCTCTCGCGGTTGCGGGTCGAGTCGCTCGATGCCGTCGAGATACGCTCCGATGTCCGGCGCCGCGTTGTACGTCACCGTGCAGACAGCGACGGGTGCGTCGCTCATGTTCCCTGCCCCCCGCGGAGATGGACTTCGGGGGAGACAGCGGCTCGCGTCGGAGGGTCCGCAAAGCGTTGCGCCAGGGCTGCCGGAGCGCGGAACCCGGTGAGGACGCCCAGCGCCACCGTGGCGAAGGCGCTCGCGGCGTCGAGACGGCTGCGAGCCCTCCGGGGACGATGAGCGGGTACCAGCAAGAGCCGTGCGGTGCTCGACAGCCCGAGTACCGCGCGGGCCAACCCCTGAGCGAGCCCGCCGTGATGGAGTGCGACGTAGCGGTCGAGATTGCGAAAGTAGACCCAGAGAAAGGTGCCGTATCCGAGGGCGGGCACCGAGCTGCCCTGACTGTGACGAAACAAGGCTTGCGGCCAGTAGCGGAACTCGAGCCCGGCTTCCTGCACGCGGCGTGCGAAGTCGACGTCCTCGAACCAGGCTGGAAAGAACCGCGTGTCGAAGCCCCCGAGGCGTTTCATCGTCTCGACGTGCAACGCGAGAGCGGCGGCGGCGGGCTGCTCGACCGGGGTGCCGGGCGAGGGTGGCTCCTCGGGACCGTGGACACCGGGGCGATAGAGACACTGCACGAGGAGGTGGCGCAGCCGTGGCAACGGTCGTAGCTGCCAGGCGCACTGCTCGACCCCGTCGTCGCCGATCAGCCGAGGCGCGATCCCGGCGGCCTCCGGATGGGTCCTCAGGCCCTCCTCGATCTGATCGAGCGCGTCCGGCTCGGGAAGGACGTCGGGATTGAGCACCAGCACTCCGCCCGGCTCGGGCACCCTGCGCAGGGCTTCCTCGAAGGCCCGATCGAGTCCGCCGCCGAAGCCGAGATTGCGCTCAGGGGTGATCCAGCGCACGTCGGGTCGCTCGCGGGCGAGCGAAGCGGTCGCTGGCGAAGGATCGTTGTCCACGACCACCAGCGGTCGCTGCGGGTCTCCCGCCGGCCAGTGCTCGAGCAGGCGGGCCAGCGCTTCGGGAGCTCCCCAGTGCACCACCAGTCCGACCAGAACGAAGGGTGCCCGGGTCACGGCGAGCTCCGGGCCGGGGATCTCTCGCGGCGAGGAAGCGTGACCCGGGCCGGCCCCAGGTGGGAGAAGGCTGGCAGCAGGGTGAGGGCGCGTTGCCAGCCGGACGCGATGCCGCGCGCACAGCCGGGGGGCCCCGAGAAGAAAGCCCGTGCGAGCTCCAGAGCGTCTCTTCCCACGAGAGCCGGGACGCGTGGCCAGAAGCCGCGGCCGAGGAGATCGGCGAGGGCGAGGTAGCGATTGCCGTAGATCCAGCGCCAGCGCTCCGCCCCCAACGTGGCGCCGGTGACACTGCCGGCGTGGTAGGCGATGGCGGTGGGGTCGACCAGGCTGCGATAGCCGAGACTGCGCAGTCGTCCGGCCAGCTCGACATCTTCGTAGTAGGCCACCAGTCGCTCGGCGAACGGTCCACCCCGGTCGCCGCGTTGCCTGCGCATGGTGGCTACCCGATCCAGCGCTGCGCGTCGGTAGAGCGCGGCGGTGGCCGACACCCCGAACACCTCGTGGACCTCCTCGAGCGGCATCTTCCGACGGGCTCCCTGGAGTCTCTGTCCGTGCCCCGGCTGGACCGCCTGCCAGCGGCGGTTCCACGCCAGGCCGGCGCCGTCGATTCTCGGCTCGAGCGACCCCGGGGATCCGTCTGTTTGCGGAGTGCCGAGGAGGTTCAGTCCCTGCACGCTGGCGATCTCGTTCCGGCTCCCCAGGGCCTCGAGCAATCGAGACGCCCATCCGGGCTGGACGATCGCGTCGTCGTTGCAGAGGGCGAGATACGGCCCCTGCGAGGCGCCGATCCCGAGATTGCAGGCCACGGCGAATCCGGCCCGGTGCCGCAGGTCCAGGCGCCGATCGACCCCGGCAAGGGACCTCGTCGGATCGCACTCCTGGGCCACGAGAATCAGCTGGAAGTGCCGACGGTCGCTGCCGAGGGCTTCCCGCACGTCGGCGCGCAGCGCGTCGATGGATCGTTGAAGCCAGGGACTCCGGCCCAGCGTCGGGACCACCGCGCTCAAGGTGGCGGCGCGACCCGGCTGGGAGGTGGATGGAGACGACATGACGCTTCAGCGAGAGGTCGCGAAGACCGAAAAGAGGGTCAGCTGGCAATCTTCGGGCAGGCCCGGCTCGAGAGTGACTCTCAGCCGGGCCGCCCCGGGGACGTCGACAGGGGGAGCGTCGAGCCGTGCTCGATAGCGTTGCCCGAAGAAGTCGCCCGACGAATCGACCCACGACAGCCATGGCTCGGCACCAGGACGCTCCCGGAGATCGCGTCGCGCCGCGGCCCACTCGCTGGTCTCGATCCCGGCGCGCAGGAGCCACTCCTGTGGAATCGAGCTTCCTTCCGACTCTCCCTCGAGGGCCACCCTCGCCACCACGGTACCGGTCTCGAGCGCGGCGGCGTTGGTCAGAGTGGAATCGACGAAGACCGTCACATCGGAGCTCGAGCTTTCCTCGGGAAAGTCGGCCGTCCAGGTGGGCTCGCCCCGATGGAGGGTCACGGGCGGCCACGACAGGAGGCGAGCGCTGACCGGGGCCACGGCGGGGAGGCCGTTGTGCACCAGCCGGCCGAGGGCGCTCTCGGTGCGCAGCCAGGGGTAGGTGGCGTGAGCGAGAGCGAGGGTGAGCAGCACGGTGTGGAAAGCCAGAAGAAGGGCCTGGCGAGGCGTCGCGAGAGCTCGCCCGTTCGGGGTGCCCGCTCTCCCCCCGGGCTTCACGGCGGCGGCAAGGAGCACCAGAACGACTGCCGTCAAGGTCTGCTCGACGGGCAGGGTTCGAGCGGTGACGCCGAGCAGGGCCAGCGCGGAGGCGAGTCCGCGCGCTCGCCCGAAGGGGCGTAGCGAATCGGCGGGGAGCAGCCAGAGGCAGGCAGAGCCAACCACCACCAGGCCCGCCAGCGGGAGGACGGTGCGCCACGGTAGGGGCTCACCGAGCAGCACCAGAAGGGCTCCGGCCACCAGGAGGAGGGCGGGCCAGAGGCGGCCCAGCAGCGGTGCGAGCGCGCCCAGGGTGACGGCCACCCCCGCTCCGAACCCCCACAGCGGCGGCTGGATCGAAGCAGCGGCCAGCAGCGGTACCGGTGCGATGCGGGGCGGGTCGGCCATCGGCCCCGCCACCAGCTCGAGGATGGCTGCGACCGCCCACAGACCGGCGACCAGAGTCGGACTCCAGCCCCCCGTCGCCAGCAGTCCCAGGGTGACCAGGGTGAGAGCGACTGCACCTCCGTGTCGGCGGCTCAGGATCGCGGCCGCGAGAGCGCCCAGCAGAGGGAGCACCAGGAGGTGTGCCGCCAGCGCAGGATCGAGCTCCGGAGCCAGCAGTCGGCGAGCCTGGAAGAGACCGCTCGAGCCCAGGGCGAAGAGACTCCAGCGTGCCAGGGAGGGGCCGGCGGTGAGAGCCAGGCTCGCGGAGATCGCCAAGGCCAGGGCGAGGAGCAGGCCGAGCGCTGCCCCACGGGGCGGCCCCGGTGGGAGCGCGGCGAGAGCGAGCAGCAGCAGGAGAGGGAGAGCCGCCACCGGTACCGCCAGGGTTCGCCCGTGGGGCATCAAGAGCAGGGTGGCCAGGAGGGGCGCGACCATCAACAGCGAGAGAAAGATCCCCTCCTGTCGAAACGGCGGAGCGTCGGCGAGCAGCGCGAGTGCGATCGCGGACGCGATGGTGAGTGCGCCCAGAGCGAGCCGTGAGGCACTCTCTCCGGAAGGGCTCCGGGAGGCGCGCACTGCCGGTGCGTGGGAAGGGCTTCGAGACACGGGTTCGATGGAGGCGGTTGGCGAACGAAGGATGGTGAATGGTCCGGGAGTTGTCACCGCTTGCGGGGTCGCCCCCGGAGGCGACACAATGCCAGTTCCGACAGAAGCCGGATCGACCCATCGAGACTCGCGAGTCAGAGAGTTTCCACCGACAGCGTGTCTCCCCTGAGGCCCCGCGGGCCTGAGCCTGGGCCTCTCTCGGCGTCTCGTCGGGTCAACGCAGCGAGGAACAGAAACGTCATGTTGTCACGGGAAATGCTACGCCAGGGAGGCGATTCGGTCGCTCTCGGCCTCGAACATCGAGGAATCCAGCCGGGCCTCCTGGCGCGCTGGCAGGAGCTCGACCAGCGCCGCCGTGCGGTGATCGTCGATGTCGAAGAGCTGAAGCGCCAGCGCAACGAGGCGAGCAAGGAGATCGGTCGCCTCAAGCAGGAAGGCGGCGACGCCGACGCGCAGATCGCCGCCGTCTCCGAGATCAAGAGCCGAATCGAGGCTCTCGAGTCCGAGGTCGAGACGGTGGAGAGCGAGCTGGTCGAGATCGAGCGTGGGCTACCGAATCTGCCCGATCCATCGGTACCGGTCGGCCCGGACGAGGGCTCGAATCGGGTCGAGAGCGAGGTCGGCGAGATCCCCACCTTCGACTTCGAGCCAGTGAACCACTGGGACCTGGGGCCGAGCCTGGGCATCCTCGACTTCGAGCGGGGTAGCAAGTTGGCCGGGGCCAGGTTCACGGCCTATCGCGGCGCCGGAGCCCGTCTCGAGCGGGCGCTCGCGAACTTCATGCTCGATCTGCACACCTCGGAGCACGGCTATACCGAGATGCTTCCGCCGACCCTGGCCAACGAAGACACCATGTATGCCTCGGGTCAGTTGCCCAAGTTCGAGGAAGACCTGTTCAAGGTCCAGCCCCTGGGCTACTACCTGATTCCCACGGCGGAGGTGCCGCTGGTCAATCTGCACCGCGACGAGGTGATCGACGAAGCGGATCTTCCGGTGCGCTACACGGCGTGGACGCCGTGCTATCGCGCCGAGGCGGGCTCCTACGGTCGAGACGTGCGCGGCCTGATTCGCCAGCACCAGTTCCAGAAGGTCGAGCTGGTGCAGCTGACCCATCCCGACCGGAGCGCGGAGGCGCTCGAGGAGATCACCAGCCAGGCAGAGACCGTGCTGCAGCGTCTGGGTCTGGCCTACCGCAAGGTCTGCCTCTCGACCGGCGATATGGGGTTCAACTCCGCCAAGACCTACGATCTCGAGGTGTGGCTGCCGGGCCAGGGCGCCTATCGTGAGATCTCCTCGTGCAGCAACTGCACCGACTTCCAGGCGCGACGCGCCAATCTGCGCTACCGGCCCACGGAGGGAGGCAAGCCGAGGTGGGTCCACACCCTCAACGGCTCCGGTCTCGCGGTGGGGCGCACCCTCATTGCGGTGCTCGAGAACTATCAGCAAGCGGACGGCAGCGTGGTTCTCCCCGAGGTGCTCTGGCCCTACATGGCCGGCCTCGAGCGACTGGAGCCCGAGAGCTGAGGCCGCGGTGGTGGAAGACGCACAGCGGCGAGCCCGTCGGCGCCAACGAATGCGGGCTGCGTTCTATGCCGTGCTCGCGCTGGTGTGCTTCTCCAGCGGTGCAATCCTGAGTGCCAGCGAGAAGTACGGTTGGCTGGCGGCCGCGACCCAACTGGTCCTGGGTGGCGCGTGGACGCTGGCGGCGCTGGTGACCTGGCGCGCCAGCGCTGCGCCCGACGCGTAGCGGGCGGTCCGGAAGGCGGGTTAAGCTGTCGCCTCGCGGAGGGGTGGCAGAGTGGTCGAATGCACCGGTCTTGAAAACCGGCGTCCCTTCACGGGGACCGTGGGTTCGAATCCCACCCCCTCCGCCATTCCGCACCGGAGGCGCGGCTGGCGGGAGTGGGCGTGATTCTGGGACGTCTCACTCCGGCCCTGCGGCCCGGAGTGTTCAGGTCACGAATCCCACCCCCTCCGGGTCTTTCTGCGAACGGTTTCGAAGAGTGTCTGGTGAGCAGGCGCTCACTCCGGCCTTGCGGTCCGGAGTGCTCAGGTCGTAAGTCCTATCCCCTGCGCTGTGCGCCTTCGGTTTCGCCCCGCCCGACCCTCAGGGGGGTGGGTGACGATCCCGCAGCGTCGTCGGATCTACCCTGTTTGTCGTCGATCCCTCAGCGCCTGTTCGGCTTGGCCACGGCCGCTACGAGCTCGACGAGCGCCTGGCGCTGCTCGGTGGAGGGCTCGTGGCCTGGCGTCAGTGAGTAGTCGAGCAGCTTGCCGCCGGCCACGACGCGAACCGTCGCGCGCGGGTTGCCGGACGAGCACGAGTGGCTGAGCGCAGCGTCGGCGCCGAGGGCGGGCAGGTCTTCCCAGCTGCAGCTGCCGTCTCGCCGTCCCAGCATGGCCGGTGACGCGTCCATCGCCGTGACGAGCAGCACCGCGCTCGCCGCGTCCTGAGCCATGCAGCTCGTGTCGCCGAAACGCTGCTGGGTGACCCCCCCGCCGGGCAAGACGGAGTCGAGGAGCGAGGCCTCGAACCAGGGGCAATCCGTGCCGGCGGCGAGAGCGCCGGGGTCGTCTGCTACCGAGAGTGCCGCCGCGACGAGCTCCTCGAGCGACGGAAGAGTCGCCTCGGAGATACCCTCCTGAAAGCTCACCGTCGCCAGTACGACGACTCGGCCGCGTTGGCCGACGAACATCATCGACCGCGGCCCGGAGGCCGCCGCTGGCCCCGGTGCGTACGAGAATCCGTGCGGGCCGAGGCTGCGCCGGTCGGTCGTCTCGAAGTTCTTCTCGGTCTCGGTGCGGATCCCGGTCGCGGATTCCACCGCCGCCGCCTCCGTCTCGTGAATCATCTGATTCGCGCCGAAGACGTTCGGCGGCTGATCCTGACGGCTGAGAAACTGGCAGCTGCCGATCTCACCGCCCGCCGTCACGCGCCACGGTGCGTTCTGCGGAAAGAGCCGGTCGAGCTCGCTCGTCGCGAGCCATCCGCACTCGATGGCGGAGGCCGCGGCGGGTAGGAGCAGGGCGAGGGCCGACGCGCCGACGAGTCGGCGCGCGAACCCGACGAGGTGACGATGCAGAGAATCGAGGGCTGTGGTCGAGAGCATGGCGCGAGTCTACGCGAACGCCGCGGCCTCGAGAGACAGTGAGGCCTGTCCTCGGTTCCAGCCCCCGCCATACCGCGATCTCTGTCCTCTTCAGTCGGCCCGGGGCGAAACCTGCCAACTCGTCCACAGTGACGAACGGCACGTCTGCACGGCAGCGAGCGCCTCCTCGACTTCAGCCATACCTGCGCCCGTCTGGTACTTCGTCGTGCTGTCGGCAAAGGACTGGAGGTTCGGGTGCACTGCGAAGTACAAGACGTCGATCTCCGGAGTGTTGCCGATCAGGGGGGTTCTCCGATACGTGTCCATCGGGATCCCCAGCTTGGTCACATAGCCATGCCAGAGCTCGGTGGCTGCCATCAGATCTGCCCAGGTCTTTCCCTCGTTGAGGCTGCAGGCGTAGGACTCGAGGGCGTTTGGGTTTCGGCTGTCGCGGGAAGCCTGCTGGTGCCCGTCCGAGTCGTAGATGAGCTCGACGAATGCCATCGCCGACTCGCACTCGATCACGGAGTCGAACACCGCATCGGCCAGCGAGCCCCCTTCGGATTCCAGGTAGGCGGCCATGTTGCGGCCCCAGGCGCTCATGTTCTCGGTGTAGGCGGCCCACAGGAAGTCGAACTCGACCTGCGATCGCAGTGGACGCCAGATGAACTCGTTGGCCGGTGTCTGGATTCCGGAACGGGCGACGGCGTCGTTGTAGACGTCGATCGCGATGCCGAGATCGTCCCAGCCCTTGCCCTCGTGGAAGGTGCACAGGAACGCCTCCCCCACTGTGGCGGTCTCTTCGGCGGCAATCGGGGCAGTGAAGGCTAGCAGGGCGATCACGAGAATGGCTGCGCTCTTCATGTCGACTCCTCCTTGAGGTCTGAACAGCTGGGTAGCGGTCACGCTCGGCTCTCCTCGCACGCGAGGCAACGCCGACGGCCCGGCCGGGTCCGCCGTTCATGACAACTCGAGTTGTACCGGGATTGGCCGGTTCACTATACAAAAAACAAGCGGCCCGGGTGCGGTCAGGGCCGTTCCGCGAGGCTCCGGACCCAGTGAACAGGACGCCGAAGGCCCAGACCGCTGGGCCTTTCGGCCTCGAAGACAGGGGCATCGGGCCGAGAACCCGGTCCCCTTGCTGCGCCGGATTCTCGGCTGCGGACAGCGGAGCCTCAGCTCTCCAGACAGACCTCCTCCCCTCCCCACCGGCAGAGCTCGTCGATCAGGGCATCGACGTCTTCGATGCCGCACATCGGGTCTCGGAGGACCTCGAGGGAGTCTCCCATGCAGGTGACCTCTTCCCGCTCGCCGGTGGCCTCGCCGTCGACGAGCTTGGTGGCGACCACGAAGCCGGTGCCCGCGAGGTAGTACTTGTACTCGGCGTCGCCGGGGTTGTTGGGGTTGACCTCGAAGGTCTGGAGGCAGCGACCGTCACAGGGGAAGGCGCCATCGTCGCCACCCTCGGCTTCGCCAGGGGACGAGGCCAGGCTCACGTAGACCACGTAGTCTTCGGCCTCGTCGGTGGCCAGCTCCTGGCGATCTCCTTCGCCGACGACCGGGAATCTCCGCACCAGGACTCCCGCCCTCGCCCGATTCGTGCGGTGGGCGAAGGAGCCATCGGTATTGTCGATCAGACCGTCGACCACCTCGTAGGTGTTCTCGCCGCAGTAGATCACGTCGCCGTTGGTGTGCTGCGCATACCAGTCCTGGGTCACCTCGATGGCCTCGTACTCGACGTCGCCTTCGTCGTCTTCACCGACTTCGAAGACCAGATCGCGGACCACTCGACAGGGCAGACCGCCGATCTCGCGAACCTCCTCGGTGGCGGTCACGACCGTGACCTCCTCCTCGGTGCGAATCACCTGCGTGTGACCGGCGGTCAGGGGCCAATAGGGGTTCGGCTCGATGGTGTCACCGATGTCGTCGGGATCGACCATCTCCTCGGGGTCCGGCTCGAGGTCGAAACGCTGCTCTCCGATCGCCTCGCAGATGTCCAGCCGCGCTTCGTAGATCTCTTCGCACTCGTCGGTCTTCTCCGCCCGCTCGAAACCGGCGGCGTCGCGGCAGGTGGCCTGGTCTTCTCGGCCGAAGACGTAGGAACAGTCGGCGAGATGGATCAGATAGTCGTCTCGACGGTCGGCAAAACAAGCCGACCTCAACTGGAGGGCGTGGTTCGAGCAGGCGCCACTACCCGAGGCCATCTCGAGCTCGCCCTGCGCGGCGATGGCGGGGGCGAATCCCAACAGGAGTGTGACGGCGAGTCCGCCGATGGGCAGCGTCAGGCAGGCTTCTCTTCGGGTCGACATGTCGTGGATCCCCTTACTGTCGAGAGTGAACTGAGCTTCAAGGCGTTGGATGCCGGACGGCGGGGAATCCTTCGCCCGAGCGAGGTCGCGAGGAAACGGCCTCGAAGTTCGCTAGGCTTCCTGGCCATGGGCACCACTCCGAGGTCGTGGTCCGGACGAAGGCAGCGTTGGCTCCTCTTCCTGGTGCTCTTCTACGCCGCTGGAGCTACCGCGCAGCCAAGAGAATCGCGCCCCCTTCAGGGCCGTCCCCTCGCCGAGGCTCTACGAGACCTGCAGCGAGACGGTCTGCCCCTGGTGTTCACCGATCAGCTCGTCGACTCTTCGATGCGAGTGGTGGCGGAGCCGACCGGTGAGACGCCGCGAGGGGTTCTCGAAGAGCTGCTGGCTCCGTGGGGGCTTTCGATTCGGGTGACCAGTGACGGGACTCTCGTGGTGGTCCCGGGAGAGGAGGGACGACGAGAGGAGGGGCGACTGGTCGGCTCGGTGCGGGCGACGTTGTCGGGGCGGGGTATCCCCGGGGCCCGGGTGCTCGCCCGCCGCCGGTCCAGCGACTCGAAGGCAGACGCCGCCAGCGTGGAGCTCGAGCTGGTGTGTGGTGCCGACGGCCGGTACGAGAGGCCCGGCATTCCCGCTGGGACCTACACGGTGCAGGCCACGGCTCCCGGCTTTCTGCCCGGTGCGGTCCAGTCCGTCCGGGTCGAAGAACGGGAGCGAGGTGTAGAGGTGTCGCTCCAGCTTCTCGAAGTGCCCCTGGTCCAGGAGGAGCTGGTCATCCGTCCGGCTCGGCTGCAGCTGACCTGGGAAGAGCCGGCCGCGGCGATCGCCGTCGGGCGCCGGGAGATCGAAGCGCTCCCCCATCTCGGCAACGACATCTTCCGCGCCATGTCCTTGGCTCCTGGAGTGTCGGCCAACGACATCACGGCGCACTTCTGGGTGCACGGCGGTCGCCCCGATGAGGTGAAGATCGAGCTCGACGGCCAGGAGCTCTACGAGGCGTTTCACCTCAAGGACTACGACGACGCCTTGAGCGTGGTCTCGGCCGACACCCTGGCTGGGCTGACTCTGTCGACCGGCGGCTATGCGGCCTCCGAGGGCGATCGGATGAGCGGTGTTCTCGACATGCGGACCCGACTGCCCGAGAGCTCTCTGCAAGGAGCCATCTCAGCGAGCCTGCTCGCCTTTGCCGCGTCGGGCTCGGGCCTTCTCCAGCGGGGCCGGGGAGACTGGCTGGCCCAGGCCCGGATCGGCTCGATCGACCTGGCGAGCCGGCTCTTTCGCCAGGAGGATCCGTCCTATGCCGATCTCTTCGGGAGGCTCTCGATCCGGCCGGGGGCTCGGCATGCATTGCGCGGAAACGCACTGTTGACCTCGGACGGGCTGCGCTTCGACGAGACGACGGACGAGGGGTTCAAGGTGCGCGACACCGAGTACGAGAACGCCTATCTCTGGCTGACGCATCAAGGGACCATCGGGGACAACACCCTGGTCGAAACGCGACTCGCCTGGAGTGAGATCGCCCGGGATCGCCTCGGCTCGGAGCTCGAGGAGGAAGGCGAGTTCCGGGTGTCTGATCATCGGCGGACCACGGTTCCGGAGCTCGAGCAGAGCTGGAGTCTGTATGGACTACCCGCAATGACGCTGCGTCTGGGCGTCGAGGGTCGGCTCTACGAGACGTCGTTCGACTACGCGCACGCCGCCGATCGCAGCGCCGGCCTACCGGTCTTCGTGCCTCCCGATTTTCCGGCCGAGCCGACAGCCCGGGTCACCCGCTTTCTCGGCAGGTTCGAGAACGATCATTTCGCCGGCTGGGTGAGTGGCCGCACGCGCCTGCAGGGACCTCTGAGCGCCGAGATCGGGATCCGCTACGACCATCACTCTCTCACCGAGGATTCGCTGCTCAGCCCGCGCGTGAATCTGGCGTGGAGTTTGTCGAAGGGCAGCGTGCTGCGAGGCTCCTGGGGGCACTTCTACCAGAGCCAGCGCAGCTACGAGCTCGAGGTGCAAGACGCGGAGCACACCTTCTCGCGTGCCGAGCGCTCGACCCATTGGCTCCTCGGCTACGAGTGGCTGCGGTTGGAGTCCGCTTCGATCCGCTCGCTCGAGGGTCTTCGCGTCGAGCTCTATCACCGCGACATCTCGAGTCCGAGACCCCGATACGAGAATCTCTTCGAGGCCTTCAACCTGTTTCCGGAGGTCGAGCCCGACCGGGTTCGCCTGGTGCCCGAGACGGGCTACGCCAGCGGCGTCGAGCTCTCCCTGAACGGTCGGCTCGGCCAGCGCGCCCTGTGGCGCTTCAGCTACGCATGGGCCACGGTGGAGGATCGGATCGACCGTGCGTGGTATCGCCGCCGGGTCGATCAGCCGCACAGCCTGAGCGCCATCGTGGGGCTTCCGATCGGGGAGCACTGGCGGGTCGATCTGGCGTGGCGCTTCCATACGGGTTGGCCGATCACCCCGGTCGAGCTCGGCTTCTGGACCGACGAAGAGGGCCCGGGAGAGCCGGTGCTTCTTCTCGGCCCCTACAACGCGAAGCGGCTCGGTCCGTACCACCGGCTGGATCTCAGGGCCAGCCGTAGCTGGCGGGTGGGTCGTGGCCGCCTCTCCTTCTTCGCCGACGTCCAGAATCTCTACAACCGGCGCAACCAGGCGGGATACGACTACTCCTCCGACGAAGAGACGGGCGAACTGATCGGTGAAGCGGAGGAGTGGCCGGGGCTCTTCCCCTCGCTCGGCGTGAAGTGGGACTTCTGAGTGCCGCAGCCGAGCTTCACACGACTCTCACCGCTCGGTCCGCGCACCGCTGTGGCGGACCTCGAGGACCCCGTCGCGCAGCGAGCCTTCGAGGAGCGCTGCCGGAAGAGCGATCTCGATCGCATCGTGGGGGCGAAGCCGCTGAAAGGCACCGCTATAGGTGATGCGAGCCGCGGTCGCTTCGACGTCGCTGTCGACGTAGCGCACCTCCCATCCCGCCTCGCGTCCGGCCCACTCGAGCAGCTCCGCGACGGTGCGGCCTTCCGTCGAGAAGGTCGGGCCGGCCTCGATCACCCACTGCCACGAGGGGTCGTAGGGAGCGATGTGGCCCTGCTGCCAGGATCCGCTGGCGGTCGCGGTCCATTCATCGCCTCGGCCGGCGAGCTGCTGCTCGGGATCGGCGCCGGGCGCGGTCGCCTGCAGCGACACCGATCCCTCACGCACGCGGAGGCGTGCCGCCTCCCCGATGATTCTCACTTCGAACTGGGTGCCGATCTCGCGGGCGATGCCGAAGGCGGTGTGAACCGTCAGGTCACCGACCCCGCCAGACGAATCGACATACACTGCGCCCTGGAGGAGCTCGACTCGATCGGTCGAAGCGAGCCGGACCCGACTCCCGGAATCGAGTCGGATCGAAGCTCCGCTCGAGGTTCGTAGGGCGATCCTGCCCCGCTCCTCGTCGGCCTCTGTGGACAGTTCCACTCCGAGCGAAACGGGATCACCGGGCTCGAGGCGAGTGGTCTCGCCGGCTCGGCTCGCGGTGGCGGTGCCGGCTTCGACGACCAGCGATGTCGGCACCGTCGAGTCGATCGGTGACCGGAGCGCCCTCCAGGCGCCCAGCGCCGCGACCAGGACGATCGATGCAGCCAGGGCGAAGGTTGCCGGTGTTCTCCAGCGGGGCCGGGATCGGTGCTCAGCGTAGAGAGAACGCCATTCCGCGCGCAGCTCCTCTTTGACGGCCTCCAGCTCGGCCGCAGAGAGATCAACGGGTCGACCCGCGTCCCCGAGGAGTTTCGCGGTGCGCGCCTCGTCGCCGTTTCGTTCAAGATCGTCGTGGCGCTCCATCATGGGTTCCTCCGGGTGGGAGCCGGCACGGTCGATCGACTCGGATCCCCTCGCCTCTGCTTTTCGGTGGCGGTGAGACTCGCGTCCCGGGACAGCTTCTCGAACGAGCCGAGGAAGGCCCTCCGGGCTCGCGTCAATGTCGACTCGGCGGCTTTCGGGCTGAGCTCCAGTCGGCTGGCGATCTGCGCGACGGACAGCCCGTCGAAGTACTTCCAGCTCAGCGCTCTGGAATAGTGATCGGGCAACAGGTCGAGGGTGAGATGCACGATCTCGGTATTGTCTGCCTCTTCCAGGGCCTTCTCGATTTCGGGAGGCGAGGCGAGTGCCGCCTCCGTTCGAGGTTCGCTCAGCTCCTCCAGACCGATGGCTCTGGGTCGACGGGCCTGCGCTCGGAAGTGCATGGCGATCTCGTTTCGACAGCAAGCGCAAAGCCAGGAGAAGAGTGACGACTCGAAGCGGAATGCACCGAGTTTCGGCAGGATCTTGACCACTGTCGCCTGCATCATGTCCCGGGCGAGCTCGGGATCGCGGAGGCGAGAGCGCGCGAAGCGCAGCAGTGCGGGGAGGTAGGTGGCACTGAACTGGTCGAACGCCTCCTCGTCACCACGAGTCAGTCGCTTCACGAGCCTTCGCTCGTCGATGCCGAAGGCGTTGTCGTCTGGGTGCATGAGGTTCCCGTGCGGGTCGGAGAGCCGAGCTCGAGGACGATCGTACGGGACGTCCGGTGAAGTGGTCACCAGGTGACTCCATTCGGTGGTGAGTGGACTCTCGACGCCGGGTGACGTCCTCTCGCGGGAGTAGGATGCACGAGGGGCGCGAATCCTTCGCCGAGGAGGGATTTGTCGCGGAGCGCTGGCGAGGGTCGATCTGGCGGGGCGCGCGCCCGCGGGGACTGGTGAGGCGCTACAGTGCCGCTGTGGCACTGCAGAGGTTCGGCGAAGAGCTGTGGATTGCAGAAGGACCGGAGGTCTCCTTCTACGGCTTCCCCCAACCCCACGCGCCTGGCGCTCGCCCGTCTGGACGATGGGTCCCTCTGGGTCTGGTCCCCTTCAGGTCTCGACCCGGAGCTGGTCAGCGAGATCGAAGCACTCGGGCCGGTTCGCCATCTGATCTCTCCGAACAAGGGTCGACTGCCATCCGGCTGGCGATCCGATATCCTCACTCATGTCCTCCAGTTCCCACCAGAAGTTCGACGATCCGTTCGTCGCGGCCCTCCCGCCGGGGGAAGGCACCGAGCTCGATCGGCTGATCGCGGAGCCGGAGGCGCGCCATCCCGGTCAGTCGGGCTTTCGGCTCGTGAACGAAGGGCCCGAAGCCCTGGCGATCCGTGTCCGGTCGGCGCAGCTCGCTGGCCGTAGCGTCGACGTACAGACCTATATCTGGCACGCCGACCTGACCGGCATCTACCTCGCCCATCGTCTGCTCGAGGCAGCGGATCGCGGAGTTCGGGTGCGCATTCTGGTCGACGACATGGACGCTCGTGCGAAGAATGCCGGTTTCGCCGCTCTCGACGCTCATCCGCTGATCGAGGTGAGAATGTTCAATCCCTTCGAGTCGCGGACGGGTTGGGCGAACCGGGCGCTCGAGCTCGTGCGGCGTTTCCCCCGCCTCAACCGGCGCATGCACAACAAGACCTGGATCGCCGACAACCGGATCGCCGTCGTGGGGGGGCGCAACCTCGGGGACGAGTACTTCGGTGCCAGCGAGGACGTCAACTTCGTCGACCTCGACTTTGCCATGGTGGGGCCGATCGTGAGGGATGCCTCGGCATCGTTCGACGAGTACTGGAACTCGCCGGTCACGCGTCGAATGTGCGTTCTCGATCCGGAATCCGTCAACGCCGAGGCCCTCGAGGAGGTACGGGCTACCCTCGCCGAACAGGCCGAGGAGGCCGAAGCGAGCCACTACGCAGCCGAGGTGCGCGGTGACGATGCCGTACGACGTCTGCTCGAGGCCGACTGGCCGATGGAGTGGACAGACACGTACCGCTTCGTCTCGGACGATCCGCGAAAGGTCTCGATGACCAAGGAGACTCTCGAAGCCTCGCGCGTGCTCACCGTGCTGCAACCGGCGGCCGAGAGGGCCCGCGAGAGTCTGACCCTGATCTCGCCCTACTTCGTCCCCGGTGACGTGGGCACCGAGGTTCTCCTGGGTGTGTCCCGGACCGGCAAGCGGGTCAGGGTCTTGACCAACTCTCTGGTCGCCAACGACGTCGCGGCGGTTCACGGGGGCTATTCGCGCTATCGCAAACCGCTTCTCGAAGGAGGAGTGGAGTTGTGGGAGCTCAGGCCGCTCGTGGGCAGCCATGTGCGCGCCAGTATGTTCGGATCGAAGGGTGCCAGCCTGCATACCAAGGCGGTAACGGTCGACGGCCGCGTCCTCTTCGTTGGCAGCTACAATCTCGATCCGCGCTCGCATTTCCTGAACTGTGAGCAGGGCATCGTGGCCGAGAGCCCGGTGCTGGCCTGTCAACTCGAGGAGATCTTCGCGCGGCAGTCCTCGGGTGCGCGCGCGTGGAAGGTGACCCTCGAGGACCAGGGGTCGCTTCACTGGAGCGACGGCGAGGAGAGCTGGGACAGCGAGCCGGAGGCGACGTTGGGGCGCCGTTTGCAGGCGTGGATTGCGAGCGTGCTTCCCGTCGAAGCCCAGTTGTGAATCCTCGCTGGCGCGACCCTGGCGGAGGTCGCCCCCTCGATACGGCCGATCGGCGCCTCGCCGGCTTCCTATCGGGGCGCCTCCCCGCCGACCCACCAGGGACTCGACCAGGCCCGGTGGCCGTCGATCTGCACGATGCGCAGGTAGTAGTAGTCGCCGGGCTCACCCACGTCCTCGAAGTGGAACTCGATGTCGTCCCTGGGTCGATCGGCGCGCTGCACGGACACCACATCCAGGTACCTCCCCTCGATCAGCTCGTGCCGGCCCTCGTTGGCATCGCTCGGTACGGGAAGGCTGAAGGACGCAGGGTCGAACTTCGCGGAGGGTCTCACGACGGTCGGAGCGCGTCCCCGCTCCTGGCTTGCCTGCAATGCGAAGCCGAGACGGGCGTTCGGAGTCACGCCGCTGAGCTCGAGCAGGAGGGTGCGGGCGCTGCCCCGGGTCGCCACCGAGAAGGTGACGACCCCGTCCTCGAGCTCCGCCTGGTCGTGCAACGGACTCAGGGTGCCGAGCATCTGGACGGCTTCGACCGTGGCACCGTCGACGGTCATCGTGCCCTGCCACGGACGATGGCCCCTCGGGTTGTCGCGAAAGAAGACCACCGAATCGGAGAAGAAGCTCACCACGAGGCGGACGGTCTCTGTCGCAGGGTCGACGCTGCCGGCCTCGAATCCGGCGACGTTCGCCACGGTGTTGCCGTTCTTCACCAGATCGATGGTCTGGATCGGTGCGGTGCCGATCACTCGACCCTGGAGCTCTCGTCGTCTTTCCCCTGCCGGGTCTTCCGAGACCTCGGTCCCCATCTCCGCTCCATTGAGCGTCGCCTCGAGCAAGATGCGCTGCGAGCCGGTCACGGCGTAGGCGCTGCGTGCCCGCATCGCCTCGAACAGGGCGTCTGGGCTGCGCTCGGAAGCCCAGACGCCGGCAAGACCGCCGAACTGGAAGATGTTGCCGCGGTTGCGTGCATCGCGCCGCTGGGCTCCTGCGGCGTAGCCCGGGTGACCCAGGTGGTCGTCCGAGGCTCCGATGAAGCCGACTCGCCACCCGTTCTGCAGGTACTGATTGCCGAACCACTCGAAGGTGCCGTGACCGGACATGATCTCGATCAGCCGCTCCATCGGCAGATCGCCGAGTCGCCAGTCGCCCGCCTGATGCGCGTGCGGAATGACCAGCACGTCCTCGGGCGGGTGCGTCTGGTGCAGCACGCGATAGAGATCGCTCAGGTCGGGAGCCACCTGGGTCGGTACGCGCTCCATCCCGATCCGGCGAAACAGCACGTTGTGATGTCCGCCGCGAGCCCGATCGGTGGTCCATTCGTACCCGGGGTAGGTGATGAGGTTTCCTTGCTCGCGGAAGTCGCCCGACACGTCGTTGAGGACCTTCCACTCGGCATCGGTCATCCAGATGTCGTGCTCGGAGAGGGTGGCGAAGTCGAGTCGCGCGTCCTCTGAGGCAAATCGGTAATAGCCCTCGGGGGTGCCCGAGCCTTCGGCGAAGCCACAATGGCCGTGCGTCTCCCCCCAGTAGATCCGATGTTGCGCGTTCTCCCTCACCCAGATCGGATTGGCCACTCCCGCGACGCGGCCGTCCCTGCTCTCGAAGCGGAAGCGATGGACCCCTGGGCGATCGAGGGTGGCTCGCAGCAGGTGAATCGCTCCGTTGCTCGACGCGGGACTTGCCTCGATCTCGCCGTAGGGAAGGCCGTCGAGGGTCACTTCGTAGGCCGGAATATCCCCCGTGGCGCGGTTGTAGTAGAGATCTTCGCTGCGCACCGAGATCTCGACGGTCTCACCGACGGCCACTACCGAGGGCGCGAATCCGTGCACCCCGGACACCGGACCTCCCTCGATGGCGAAGGTCGGGGCTTCGAGCTCGTAGTCGACCCCGTCGCCGGGATCGACGAACAGTGGTAGGGCGAGCGCGTCGTTCGAGTAGGTTCCCATCTGCACGCCGGGGCCCCCCCCACGAACGTCACCGTAGGTGATGGTCACGGTGTCGCCAGGCCGCAGCGGTGTCCCTCGAACGATCCACTTGGGAAACATCACCGCACCGCGAAAGCCCCCGTAGGGACCGACCACGGGGGCCTGTGAACGCTCGAGGCGGGCTCCCGCGCGACTGGTCTCGACACTCAGATAGTGCGAGGCTCTGGGGTCGCTCGTCTGTAGGCGTCCCATGGAAGTTCCGATGTGTTGGGAGACGAGAATGCCACCGCCCTCCTGGATGCCGAGTGACCCGACCTCGAGTGTGGTGGTCAGGGTCTGGAAGGAGTCGACCCCGAACGGCCCGGCATCTTCGATCTCGGCATGGCCGAAGGCCCTCGGGTCGCGCTGCAGCGCAGCCAACTGCCGGGCCCACTGGTCCACAGATTCTGCGTAGCTGGCGGGCACCTCGGTGCCGGGACGAGGGGCCGGGGCTCGAGCGACGATGACCGGTAGCATCTTGGGAACGTAGGTTCCCTGAAGGGAGAGATGGTTCGCCCACTCCCACAACACCCTCGAGCGGTCCACCAGGGTCTCTGCCGTGGTCGGATCACTCTCGATGTCGGCGAGGAGCTGCTCGACGCGTTCACCGAGCCCGGGTGGCAGCTCGAGGGCCGCGGTCGCGGACGCCAGGGCGAAGGCCAAGGCGAAGGTCAGGATCACGAAGTTGCGCATCGGAGCCACCTCGGTGTTCTGCCATCGACCGACGAGGCGGGAGCAGATCATCGATCGCTGCCGCGACGCCTCGGTCATTCAGCGTGCGTTGGGTTCTGGTCCGAGACTACAGCACCGCCTGGCCCGTCCGAATCCCCACGGGGTTCAAAAGAGACTCTGACCCCCGGGATCCGCGGATCGTGAGGGTGCCCAGTCCTGGTGGAGTGATCGGGAATCCGGGTCAGCGGATGAGCGACCAGAACACTCCGAACAGCCCCGCGAAGCCCACCACCACGTAGACCACTACGGCCCAGGGATGGGGGGTCTCGGCCAGCATCTCGATCGTGAAGCCCTGGACGAACACGCCGATCAGTCCGGCGCCGATGATCTGGAGGAGCACGTTGGTGCGGTTGCGAAACGCACTGTGCAGCCCGCGCGCCGCGAATTTCACGTCGCGCTGCTGGACGATCGGGTGCTTGCGGGCGCGGGCGGCGTCGACCGACTCGCGAATCAGCTGCTGGGCGTAACTGCGGATCTGGTGGGTGAGCTGGTCGCGCGCGTGCTCGTGGAAGGGAAGCTCCCTGCCCTCGAGGCTCTCCTCGCTCGCGGCTCGAGTGATCCGTTCGTCGCTCATGAAGCGATCCTGCCGGTGCGCTCGTCGAGATCGGTGAGGATGCCGCTCACCGCTTCGCGCACGATCTCGCGCTCTTCGAGGGTCATCTTGCGCGGCAGCCGCAGGCCCCGCACCAGGATGAGTGTGATGATCCCTCCCAGGCCGAGCACCATCAGGAGGCTGAACAGAGTGATGGCGATGACCTCGCTGCGGGCGACCCAGTCGTTCGGCAGGAGACGGACGAACAGCGCGCCGACGCCCGAGACGAGGATCATGATCGCGAAGCTGAACAGGATCGCACCCCGGTTGGTGGGAGCCACGAGGTAGCGATGGACCTGTTTCGTCGCGTCGGTGAGGGTGTGGCTCACCGACTCGACCGAGAGCCGGGCCGGTCGGCTGCCGACGATCCGCAGCAGCGAGCTGGCCAGGTCCCTGAGACTGAGCTCCGCCTCGATGCCCTCCGTCTCCTCGGCCTCTGCCCTTCGCTTGGTCAACTCGTCGAGGATGATCCGACTCGGAGGTGGTGGGTCGCCGACGAAGTCGGCCATCTGGGAGATGTGGCAGCCGGCCTCGATCAGTCGTTCGACGTCGACCCCGGTCTCGACGTCGAGGGAGTCGAACATGCAGACCAGCTCTTCGGTCGAGATGTTGCCGATGGAATGTCGCACCGTGATCGCGCCGCCGATTCCGCCGATCGAGGCATCGAAGACCCGCACGCCTTCGAGGTAGGCGGTGTAGGCATTGGTGATGCCGAGCCCCCGGCGATCGTGGAGATGAACTCCGATGTGCTCGAGGCCGATGCGCTCCTTGACATGTCCGATCACGCGCTGCAAATCCGAAGGGGAGGCCATTCCGTCGGTGTCCGAAAGGGCGACCGTCTCGCAGCCCATGTCGATCAGCCGCCGAGTGATGCGCTCGACCTGATTGACCGGCATCTGGCCGCCCGGCAAGGAGGGATCTCGAAAGGCGAAGGAGAGGTAGCCGCGCAGGCGGTAGCCGTCGGCAACGGCGGCCTCGGCGACGGTGCGGGCGGCTTCCACCGCTTCGTCGACCGTCATGTGGGTGTTCTTGCGCGCATACGCTTCCGAGGCCGAAACGAAGAGTGCCACGGTGTTGACCCGCGCTGCTCGCTTGAGCTCCTGGTAGTACTTCAGGTTCGGCACCAGGCACGCCACCTGACCGTCGTAGGGAGGCATTCGGTGCAGCAACTCTCGGGTGTCGGCCATGGCCGGCACCACGTGAGGGTTCACGAACGAGCCGACCTCGATGTACGGCACATTGGCTCGAATCAAGGCATCGACCAGCTGGAGACGCGCTTCGAGCGGGATGACCGCGTGGCGATTCATCACCTGCATGCCGTCTCGCAGAGAGACGTCGCAGATCTTGACCTGGTATGCCTGAGAGTCCATCGGCACAATATACAGGGGCTGGGGACCGGGCTCCTAGATCGATGGCTGCGCCGCCGGATCCGTTCCCTCGGGCGGGCCGTGGGCGGCGCCAGCGATGCTCAGATGTCGATCGTGCGGGTGCGGCAGCGGGAACCGCCGGGTGGAAGCACCGGCTGGCTGATCGACCGGGGAATTCCGGGAAGGAGGCTGGTCAGGGGGCTCAGATCGATCCCATCGGCGGCCAGGGAGTCTCGGCCAGGTGGACGATTTCGGGGCGGAGCACGCGTGCCTTCCGAGCGCTCGGGCAGAGGTCCGGGCTCCCGTCCGCAGGGGTCGCACAGCGCGCCGCCACGGACGGGTCCTCTCGAGGGCGGCTCAGTTGGTCTGAACGCTACCCGGCCACTTGACGAAGAAGCCGTCGGCCCAGACGATGTCTCGGTCGTAGTCGGTGGCCACGAAGGGCCCCGAGCTGTAGGACGACTCGAAGCTCTTGTCACGGCCCGGAGAGCGAATGGCGATCACGCCTGTCGGAGCCAGGAGGTTGGCCGTGTTGATGATGTAACCGTAGGAGCCCTTCCAGCCGTCGACCTCCGGGACCTCCTGCATGTAGAAGAAGGTGTCCGACGGTCGCAACAGGAGGGAGACCTGGTCGTACCCGAGGGATCCCGCGGTGGGCCAGGTGTAGGAGGACCCGGCGCCGGCGGCCGAGGCCGAGATCTGGTCGGTGAGCCAGGACATCATGGCTGTTCCGGTGTTGCGAATGTCGGCAACGGTTCGCTTCTGCTTGGCTTTCTGCAGGGCGTCGATCAGGTTCGGGATCAGAATCGCAGCGATGATCCCGATGATCGCGACCACGATGAGAAGCTCGATGAGGGTGAAACCACCCTGGCGTTTCGGTCTGAGTCTGGCGATGGACATCTGAGGTCTTCCTCCTTGGGAAGTGTGGGGACCGGGCGATTTCCCCCCCGAGCTCACTCTCCGGCGATGGCGCCGAGTCGACTGCGCTCGAGGTGGCGTGAAAGTGGGAATCCGTCGCCAGCGGCCTAGGTCGGAGCGACCGAAGAGGAAACGGACGAGATGGATTCGCTGAAGGATGGGCTTGCTTTCTTCCCGCGACTGCGGGTTCCTCTGGGACTGCGTCCGACAAGAGTGTGGAAAACGCTTTCAGACACTCTGGCGGGCACCTTGCGAGCCGTCGCCGCTCGGGAAGCAATACTTGCTGGGTATCGCTTTCGGGAGAGGTGAGACGTCACCGCTCGGACCGAGTCCGATTCTCGAACCACGCATCCGACCTCGTCGGTCGTCGGGTCGAGAGCGTAAGGATACGGCGATTTACCATGTTTGTCAATCTGGCCATTGACAAAGGTCCACTTATTGAACAATGTTGCTCAATCCAGACCGGGGACCGGGAAACTGATGGATTTCGCGACTCTTGTCCGATCGAGGCTCCAGGCTCTCGGTCGGGAGCAGAAGGATCTGGCCCGCGCCGTTCAGGTGACGGACTCCTACATTTCGCAGCTCCTCACGCGACGCAAGGTTCCACCGGACCGGGCACGAACCGACATCTATCCCAAGATGGAGGCCTTCCTCGAGCTCCGTCCCGGGGAGTTGGAGAAACTCGTGGAGATCGAGCGTACCGAGGAGATCCGGCGTCGGCTCGAGCAGCCGCCAGAGCCTCTGTTTCGGGAGTTTCGCGATCTCGTCCTGAGGAAATGCTCACCCGAGAAGCACAAAGAGGTTCGGATCGAGTTCGAAGCCCACCCCTTTGGCTCGCTCGAGCGGCTCGTCACCCGAAAGCTCCTCGAGATCGTTCAAGTCGTAGCTCGTCAGGAGTTGGACGACGAGAACTGGATCCGTCTGGCGGACCACGTGAAGGGTCTGAGCCATGAAGAGCTGCGCGTGATGGTGCTGGAATTCCTGGACAGCGATGTCTTCACTGTTTCTCATGAGAGCTGCCTGGCGTTTCTCGACCCGCTGGTCGACTCCTGGAGTGTCGATCTGGACAGCCTGCGGCTCGACATCACGCTCAACCGCCAGTTGGTCGACGACCCGCACCGGACGGTGGCCTTCGTGGAGGGGCCGGCGCCTTCGGACTCGGATCCGGACCCCGCGCTGGCCGAGTTGCTGGAGGACCCGATCCTCGGCTCCGACATCAGCGACGACGAGTTGCGGCTCCTGCGCAGCCAGCGATTTCTCGGCCGCCGTCCGACCAAGCTCTACTACTACCGCGCACTGCAGAACCTCAGGGATCCGCTCCACTTTCGAGACGAATAGCCTCAGGCGTGGCGGTCCCGCGGAGGTGGCCTGGCGGCGTTTGGGTCATGCTCGAGAGTGACGGCACCGGCGCTCGCTTTGGAGTAGGCTCGTGATCCTTCGAAGTGCAAAGGAGACTGTTATGAAGAGGAGCCAGGCGAATCGCCCACCGAGAGTGTGGCTGGTGATGTCTCTGGCCTGCTCGATCGTCGTGTCGCTGGTATCGGGCGGCTTCGCCGCTAACAAGGCGAAGGGGCTCGCCACCTTCCAGGCGAACGTCATGAATGTCACGGGTGGCGGAGCGCGGGGCACGGTACTCACGATTCGAATCGATCGCTGGTCGACGGAAGACGAGCGCCAGGAGCTACTCGACGCGATCAAGACGTCTGCGGACGCCAAGACTCGGGCCCAGACGAGAGAGGTGCCGGACGCCCTCCGCGATCTGAAGAAGACCGGGCTGGTCTCGGTCAGTGGCGGCCTCGGATACCCGCTGCGTTACGCGGCCCGGTTCGAGCAGGGCGAGAGGACCACGGTGGTCCTCGCAACCAATCGACAGATCGCGTTCTCTGAAGCGGGGCGCTCCTCGATGTCGATGGACTACAACGTGTCGATGATCGTCCTCGAGCTCGATGCCGAAGGCAAGGGATCGGGAGTGCTTTCCGTAGCGACCGAGATTCGTTGGAACGAGCAGAAGCAGCAGCTCGAGCCCGTCGTCATCGACTCCCAGCCGGCCCGACTCGAGAACGTGCGCCAGACCCGGTAGCGTCCCCGCCTCGCGGGAAGCTCGGCGCGGACGGACCCACTTCTCGGGCCTCAGCGCGCCCCGGGCCAGGGGCCCGGGGGCACCAGAGGCAGCGTCTCTTTGCGGGTCTCGACCTTGAAGGTCACCATGCCCCGCTTGCGATAGTTCGCCAGGGCGTGGGGGCCGTCGAGGGTGCAGGTGTGGACCCAGACGCGCTCTGCCAGGGCGAACCCCTCCTCGAGCGCTCTGGTGAGTAGATGACCTCCGTGACCTCGCCCCGCGAACGCAGGCAGCAGGCCGAAGTAGGCGATCTCGACCGAGCGTCCCTGCTGCTCGAGCTCGAAGTAGCCGGCGGGGGTGCCTCGATCCCAGGCGATCCAGGTGTAGAGCTCGGGGCGGTCGAGCCACTCGAGCCACTGGCCGTAGTTCCACTCCAGCCGGTCGAGCCAGTACCAGTCACCCCCGACGGCCGTGTACAGGAATCGGTTGAGCTCGGGGGACGGGATCTCGGCGAGGCGCACCTCGAGTGCGGTGGCTCGCGCCGGGCTCAGATCGGCAGGGTCGAGAATCTCGAGATGGGTGGTCGTGACCTCGACCTTGCTGGTCCGTTCCATCTCAGGCCAGCTTACGGCACTCCTCGGCGCAGGCGGCACACGACTCGGCACACAGCATGCAGGACATGTGATGGTCGTGCTTGCGGCACTCGGCTTCACAGTCGCGGCAGACCTTCTCCGTCAGAGTCGCTGCCTCTTTCAAGCGCTCCGAGTCGAGGGCGGCGAAGGTAGCGAGGGTGCGGCACATGGCCGCGGTCTCGGTCACGCGCTCGGCACAATCGGCGAGCGACGGATCGCCTGATTTGAGCTGTTGCAGGCAGTGGTCGAGACAGTCCTCTGCGGTTCGAATGCAGTGGTGCGCAGCCTCGCTCAGCTCGGGATGGTGTGGATCGGAGTGGACGTGCTCCTTCTTCTGCGCGACGGCGCCCCCCGAGAGGGCGGTCGCGGCCCCCGCTGCGATTGAGCCGGCCAGGATCTGTCTGCGATTGAGTGTGTTCTCGTGCATGGCTCTCGTCCTCCTGTTGCCTCCTGCCGTTGGCCGAGGCGGATCGGGTGGGTCGTCTGAAGGGACCCTGGGAGGGATCCTCGAAAGGGGTCGTGGGCGATCATGCCTCGGTGTCTGCCCGATCGTCGAGCCGTAGCCTCTCGTGGCTTTCCGAGAGAAGCGCAGGCATGCCGTGCTCGCGATCGATGCCGTATCCCTCCAGGCGGTTCTGGTAGTAGAAGAGCAGGCTGCGGTCAGACAGCTCGAAGCTCTCTCCCCGGCGCTCCAGCACGGGCCGGCTTCGGTAGTAGCTGTCGAAGGTCTCGGTCGCCTTTTCTGCGAGGGACTCCGGGCTGGCCATCGTGTCGAGCAGGGGGGGAGCCAGGCGCAGCCTTCCCTGGTCGCAGCGCTGTCGAAGCTGATCGAGGACGCGCTCCAGCCGTGTGAGTACCGCGGCCCCGGCCAGTCTCGTTCGGCCCCGTGCGAGCAGCAGCGCTTCGATCCCTCCGTCGGCCGCCTCGGCGCGGAGCTCGAGCACGACCGCCTTGGCGAGGAGGTGGGTCGTCTTGACCACGTTGTCGCGAAGATAGGACCGGGCCAGGGTCTCTCCCAGACGACGGGTCCCTTCGCGCGCGACCGCCTCGAAATCCCCGTCCTCCAGGACAGCCGCGAGGTCGATCGCAGTGGCGTTCTCAGTGAGACTGGTTCCCTCGGTGTCGACCGGATTGCCGAGCGGATCGAGAGCCGGACCGACCACCACGTCGATTCGCGAGTCGAGAGCGATCAGGGAATCGATGAACTCGGCGATGCGGCCCGCGACCCGAGCGTCGTCTCGCTCGGTGGCGCGGGCCCCGGCGGGCTCCTCTTCTTCGAGCTCGCGAGCGAGGAACCCGGCGATCAGACTCTCCGCCTCCAGCACCAGCTCGAAAGAGAGCGTGATCGGGACGACGAAGATCCCGGGGCGGGGATTGGCGCTGCGGAGGTTGTTGCGTAGAGCGGGCACGGTGGTGCCGAGCAGACCGAGCTTGAGACTCTGTTCGATGGCCCCACTGCGGCTGCGCGTGCCCCCCGGAAAGAACAGGTTCGCGTAGCCGTGCTCGAGAGTCAGGGTGGTGTACTCCTTGAGGACTTCCTTGTAGAGAGGATCCTTCTTGTCGCGGTCGACCGTGTAGGCGCCGAAGTTGTGCATGAAGAGGCTCATCAGCGGATTCGACAGCAGATTGATGCCCGCTCCGTAGACCAGGGGGGGCACCTCGATACGGTGGGCAGCGACTCCCAGAACGATCGAATCCAGATTGCTGGCGTGGGTGGGACACAGAACCAGGGTGCCCTTCTCGCGCAGCGCGCGGAGCTGCTCGATCTCGCCACCCACCCGAACCCGGTCCGAGAAGTCGGGCACCCTGGGAAGCCGGCGCAGCAGCCGAGTGGGATAGACGCCGGTGAGCAGGAGCGCAAGGGCGGGTGGAAGCAGTCGCGTCGCCACCTTGTACAAGGTGGGGTCGAAGCTGCCCCCGACTTCCTCTGCGTAGCGAGACACGATGTCTCCCAGCAGGCCAGGCAGTCCGAGATCAGAGGTGAAGCCGAGGCGTAATTGCACCCCTCGCCAGAACCCCAGGTCGCTATCGTCTCGCGGCGAGCGCTTGCTCTGGCGCACCCTCGCCAGTTCGAGAGCGGCGCTGCTCGCGATCCGTGCTCGGAGCTCGTCAGAATCCTCGTTTTTCTCCAGTTGGCGCGCGACGACCCGCTCGGTGAGGGTGGCGAGAATCGGCGCACGGTCTTCACGGCGCATGGTCGTCACGGCGCATGGTCTTCACGGCGAAGGGAATCCTACCGAGCCCCCATCCTACAGACCCGTGTCGATCGGGGCTCGCGCCCTCGCCGAACGACCCGGAGGCCGCTCGGCGCGCTGCGTCTCGGGTTCGGGTTGTCTGGCACCGATCGAGGTTCGGCGGTAGCATCCAAAGGGTCCACTTTCTGTCGCACCCCTTTCCGTGAGGCTGGTCTTCTGGACGAGCACTCTCGCTGGAAACCGCTCTACGAGGAGCGCAGCTCGATGAGTCTTCCCATGATCCTCGAAAGCCAGGTGATGTCCGTGATCGACGGACTCGAGGGACTGGGTCTCGCCGACTCATCGGTTCGGTCCGAGGTGGGACTTCCTGCTCGGTGCGGACGAGGTCCCTCTCGATGGCTTCCTGCGGCTCCGCTGTGGGCCTTGCTCGATCGCATCGCCGTGCGAGAAGGCAGGGAGTCCCTGGGACTCGAGCTCGGCCTTCACGCGAGCCCAGAGGAGATCCCCGGTCTGCGGAGCGCGGCCGAGTGTCCGACAGTGGCCGAGGTCCTGAAGGGGTTCTGCCAGGAGGCAGACCTGGTGAGCTCCGAGGCGCGATTCGCGTTCAGCCTGTGGCACGGCGGGCTGCGATTTCGCCGGGAGGAGGCTTCCTCGATCGACGTCGGAGCCTGGCAGCGCGAGCTCTACGAGCTCGGTCTGATGCTCCGAGCGATCCGGGCCTGCACAGGCCCGCAGTGGTGTCCTCCCGAGGTCTGGGTGCAGGGAAATGACCCGACGGTCTTGCGCCAGTCGGCGGTGCTGGCCCAGTCGCTGATCTACCCTGGCGAGTCGGTCACCGCGATTTCGGTCCCATGGTCCACCTGGAGACGAGATGCACGGTGGACGTCTCGAGTGACTCCGAAGCAGAACCAGAACCGAGCGCTCGACTCGATCCGTTCGCTGAATCTTCCTTCACGCCTTCGACTCGCCATCCGCCCATACCTTTCCGAGGGCGCTCCCACTCTGGCTCGAATGTCCGAGATCTGTGGCATGAGCTGCCGAACCCTGCAGCGGCGCCTGGGAGAGGCTGGAGAGAGCTACCGCGACCTCGTGCAGGCGGCACGCATCGATCTGGTCACGGATCTTCTTCAGGACCCGGAGCGTCGGCTGATCGATGTGGCGCTCGAGGCCGGCTACTCGGATCAGGCGCACTTCAACCGCGCCTTTCGGCGATGGGCCGGCGTGTCCCCAGGCGAGTATCGACGCCGGGTGGCCGCCTGAGTCGGCGCTCTCATCCTTCGCGACTGGACACAAAGAAAAGGGACTCCGCCGAACGGCGAAGTCCCTTTGACTGGCCTGACAAGCTGGCTCCTCTTGGAGCGCAGCAAGCTGGCTCCTCTTGGAGCGCAGCAAGCTGGCTCCTCTTGGAGCGCAGTAGGTCAGTTGCCTCAGTTGGCCTTGGCGCTGACCGAGGTCAGCCGGACCGGGGCGAGAGTGACCTTGTCGATGGAAACCATGTCGCGCTTCTCGTCGAAGCTGTACTCCGCTCCCATGCTCATGACACCGGTGCCGGCACCCTTGGCGTTGAGATCCAGCTCGATCAGCGTGACGTTGTTCTCCATCTTCTCCGCCTGCTGGCGCTGGACACCGAAGCCCATCGGCTCGGTGGTGCCGAGAAGAACCTTGAAGGTGCCGTCGGGCAGCTCCGTCTGGTAGGCGTAGAGGAGCGGAATCGGCTTGTCGCCGGGCTGGCTGACGCGACCGACGGGCTCATACTGACTCACCTGAGCGACCATGTCCGCCGCACCGCCGGTACGCAGCGCCTGGATGCTCGCCTGGCGCTCGGCGTCGGTGTTCCAGCGGTCGATGGCGATTCTCAGGTTGGCCGTGGTGTCGCGGTTGGTGGAATCGTCCACGTCGGCAGTGGCCACGAAGGTGTAGAGCAGGCCGTCGAAGTCCCTGGGGTCGATCTTCACGAAGCTCGATCCCGAGACCGAAGCGTCCGCCATGAGGCCCTTCTCGTCGAAGGGAATCGCCACCACGGGGGCGTCCTTCAGGCCCGTCGTGTCGATGCCGACGCCAGCTCCCTTCTTGGCCATGGACACCGAGGCGCTGGCACCCGCGTCCCACTTCTTCTTGCTCTTGCGAAACTCGTCGAGAGTGGCCTGGTCGTTGAACAGCAGGGCCAGTCCGCGAGCGTCATAGCCGGCCGTGAGGCCGAAGGAGGCACCGGTGCTCCGGTAGTAGTCGACGGTCTCACCGTTGATCATCAGGGCGCAGGCGCCGCCACTCACTCCGATACCGAACCCGACCTTGGTGAGCTTCGGGCAAATGAGCGTGCCCTTGGCGTCCTTGATCAGCTGGGCAGCGTCCAGGTTCTCCTTGTCCAGCTGACCGAGGGCGGCGGCGACGTCGGCGTCGATCGCCTTCTTGTCCTTGGCCACGGACACCTGGCCGAGGGCCAGGATCAGCCCGAGGGCCATTCCAAATACGAGCAGGTTCTTTTTCTTCATTCTCTGTCTCCTACAGAAGGCGCAGAGCGCCTGGGGTTGCATGGTCCTCGCGTACGAACTCCTACGCCTGGCCCGGGAAGGGGGTACAGGGGGAAGTTCGACGAAGATGTGGACTCGGATGAACTCTGGCTCGAAAGGGCCGGACTTGGCTTGCCATTTTGCGCCAAATCTGGAATTCCTCCCGGTTTCAGGGGGGTTCGGAGAGTGGACCTGAAGCGCTGCAACCTCTCCGACGGGCTCGTTGCGGTAGCCTGCGCGACGTGGACCCGCTGGCTCACACCCTGTTCGGGGCAACCCTGGCTCGCAGTCGGCTGGGGCGTGACGTGCCCGCGGCGGGGATCACCCTGATGGTCACGGCCAATCTTCCCGACATCGATGCGGCGGCCTACCTCCTGGGTGGGGATGCCGCCCTGTTTCTGCGCCGGGGCTGGACTCACGGCCCCGTCGGTCTGCTGGTGCTGCCGTGGGTCTGGCTCGGTGGCCTCTGGCTCCTTCGTCGCTGGAGTCGGGCGGGCTCGGGTCCTTTCTCAGCCGAGGGAACTCGCGAGCCTCAGGCGTTGTCGGGGTCTCTGGTCGCGCTGGCCTACCTCGGTGTCCTCAGTCATCCGGCGCTGGACTGGATGAACACCTATGGCGTCCGCCTGGCAATGCCCTTCGATCGGCGCTGGTTCTACGGCGATGTGCTGTTCATCGTCGACCCGTGGATGTGGCTACTCCTCGGTGCTGCGGCCTTCCTCGGATCGCCCGTTCCCACCGGGCCCGGTGTCGTTTCGCGCGGGCGGCGCGCCTGGCTGCTCGTCGCCCTGTCGGTCAGTATGCCGGTGCTGTGGCTCTTGCCCTGGGCCGCGCGGGTACTCTGGCTCGCATCGATGGCGGCGGTCGCCTGGATCCACCGGCGCGGGATCCCCGAGGCACGGACCCGAGAGCGCGTCGCGACCGGGCTGCTCCTGCTGTTCGGTCTCTACCTCGCGGCCATGGGGCTCGGGGCCGTCGCTGCACGCAATGCGACCCGCTCCGAGTTGATCCGCATGGGCGTCGCTCCGATCGAGGCGCTGATGGTGGGACCGCTGCCGGGGACGGTGTGGCGGCGGGAGATCGTCGCCGCGACGCCGCAAGAACTGCGCTTCGGCACCTTCCACTGGTGGCGTGAGGAGAGAGTCGAGCTGAGTGATCGCCGCTGGACTCCCCTCGCTGCCACTCTGGCGTCGTCCGGTCCCGAGGCAGCGTCGCTGGCCGCGACACTCGCCGATCCCTGTATCGCGGGCTTCGTGGGCTGGATGCGTTTTCCCACGGCCGAGGTCGACTCGACCCCGTCCGGAGCAGTGGTGCACCTGCTCGATCTGCGCTACACCCGTGAACGCACGACCGGTTTTGGCGGAGCGCGAGTGGAAGGGCTCAGCGGGCCAGCAGTTCCCGGGCCCGCTGTGCCACCTTGACCGGCGTGAAGCCGTATTCCTCGGCCAGCGCCGGGGCGGGAGCCGACGCGCCGAACCGGTCGATGCCGACGATCCCTCCGTCGAGGCCGACCCAGCGTTCCCAACCGAAGGTCGAAGCCGCCTCGATGGCCAGTCGGACCCGGCAACCAGGAGGCAGCACGTGGTTGCGGTACTCGGCGTCCTGTTGCTGGAACCGTTCCCAGGAGGGCATGCTCACCACCCGAGCCGTCACCCCTTCGGCTGCGAGCTCCTCGCGCGTGTCGACGGCGAGAGCGACTTCGGAGCCGGTCGCGATCAGAATCAGCTCTGCCTTCCCCTGGCAGTCCTCGAGCACGTAGGCGCCGCGCTCGACGCCGCTTCGAGCCATCTCGGCCGTTCCCTCGAGGACGGGGAGGCCCTGCCGCGTCAGAATCAGCGCTGTCGGTCCCTCGCGGTTCTCGATCGCGAGCCGCCAGGCCGCAGAAGTCTCGTTGGCGTCCGCCGGGCGGACGACGGTCAAGTTGGGAATGGCACGCAGCGCGGCCAGCTGGGCGATCGGCTGATGGGTGGGGCCGTCTTCGCCGAGAAAGATGGAGTCGTGGGTGAAGATCCAGATGACCGGGAGCCCCATGAGGGCAGAGAGCCGCAGCGACGGCCGTAGATAGTCCGAGAAGATCAGGAAGGTACCACCATAGGGTCGGATCAACCCGGAGAGGGCCATTCCGTTGAGCGCCGCGCCCATGCCGTGCTCGCGAACACCGAAATGGAAGTTCCGTCCGGTCGTCTCGGCGCTCATCACCGACTCCCCGTCGAGCCAGGTGTTGTTGGAGCCAGCGAGATCGGCCGATCCTCCGACCAGTTCCGGGAGACGCTCCTGAATGGCGTTGAGGGCCTTTCCCGAGGCTTTGCGCGTGGCGATCTTGCCGTCCTCTGGAGAGTAGACCGGCAGGCTCTCCTCCCAGTCCGAAGGCAGTTCTCCACTCTCGCGAGCCGCGAGCTCGGCTGCCAGCTCTGGGTGTCGCTGGCTCCACTCGGAGCGCATCGCATCCCAGGCGGCCTCCTGCTCTGCTCCTCGCTGCGCGGCTTCGCGGAACGGTTCCCGAGCCTCGGCGGGAATGCGCAGGGTGGGCTCGAGGGGCCAGCCCAGGTTCTGCTTGGTCAGGGTCACCTCCTCGGGGCCCAGCGGGGAGCCGTGCGAGGAGGCGCTGTCCTGCTTGTTGGGACTGCCGAAGCCGATGTGGGTGCGCAAGACGATCAGACTGGGGCGCTCTACTTCGTCGCGGGCCGCGATCAAGGCTTGCTCCATCTCGTCGAGATCGTTGCCGTCCTCTACGTGCAGAACATGCCAACCGTATGCGTCGTAGCGCTTGGCCACGTCCTCGCTCATGGAGAGCTCGGCGTCCCCCTCGATGGTGATCTGGTTGGCGTCGTAGATCACGTTGAGTTTGCCCAGTGCCAGGTGACCGGCCAGCGAGCTCGCTTCGGCAGCGACTCCCTCCATCAGGTCGCCGTCGCTCGCCAGGACCCAGCAGCGATGGTCGAACAGCGGATACCCGTCTCGATTGAAACGCTCCGCCAGCAGGCGCTCCGCGATCGCCATTCCGACCGCATTCCCGATCCCCTGACCGAGCGGGCCGGTGGTGGTCTCCACACCCGCCGCGTGGCCGTACTCCGGATGCCCCGGGGTGCGCGAGTGCAACTGGCGAAAGTTCTCGAGCTCCTCGACGGTCATGTCCTCGTAGCCGGCGAGATGGAGCAAGCCGTAGAGGAGTGCCGATGCATGACCGCACGAAAGAACGAAGCGATCACGATTCGGCCAGCGAGGATCGGCCGGGTTGAAGCGCAACAGGCGGCTCCACACGAGATAAGCCACCGGGGCCTGTCCCATGGGGGCTCCCGGGTGTCCACTGTTGGCACGCTCGACCATGTCGACCGCAAGAAAACGGAGGGTATCGATCGCGACGCGATCGTGAGGCGAAGCGCTTTGCGAGGTCATCCGAGGCCTTTCGCTGCGTGAGGTGATCGTCGGTGATCGCAGTCTTCCAGCCCGCTTCCCCCGGGGTCAAGCAAAGAGCTCGAGTCAGCGGGCCATCTCGTGCGTGGCTCTCCTGAGAGGTTCGCGGTAGTCTCGATCCAGATTTCTACGGAGGTTCCTCTGCATGACGGCTCTCACCACTTCCACGTCTCTACGCTTCTCGATGCTTCATACGCGACCTGGACTCGCCTTCGTGCTCGCTGCCGCCTTGCTCTTCTGCGCCACGGTTGCCGGGGCCCAGGGGGTCGCCGAGGCGGATCTGACCCTCGTCAAACCCGAAGAGGTCGGGATGAGCTCGGCCGGGCTGGAGAAGCTCGACGAAGCCATGGGCCAGATGGTCGAGGACGGCGAGTTGGCCGGAGTGCTCACCATGGTCGCGCGCCGCGGCAAGCTGGTTCACGTGGAGATGGCGGGCAAACGAGACCTGGCCTCCGGCGCTCCCGTCGAGCTCGACACGATCTATCGGATCCACTCGATGACCAAGCCGATCGTCGGGGTCGCCCTCATGACCCTCTACGAAGAGGGCAAGTTCGAGCTCGACGAGCCTGTGGCCAAGTACATTCCGGAGTTCGCCGACCTGAAGGTCGCGAAGGAGGACGGACCCGACGGCGTCCCGATCGTCGAGGACGCCGACCATCCGATGACCATCCGCGAGCTGATGAGCCACACCGGTGGCCTCACCTACGGGCTGTTCTCGCGCACCCAGGTCGATCTGATGTACCAGAAGGCCGATGTCTTCGACCGCGATTCGACGCTCGCGGACATGATCCAGAAGCTCTCGAAGATTCCGCTCATGTACCAACCGGGCACCCGCTGGCAGTACAGCATCTCGTCCGATGTGCAGGGCTATCTGATCGAGGTCCTGACTGGCAAGCCTCTCGATCAAGTGCTCGAAGAGCGCATTTTCGATCCGCTCGGCATGGCCGACACCGGCTTCTGGGTGGAGGAGAGCAAGGCAGATCGCGTGGCCACACTCTACGTGTCAGATCGAGAGGGAAACCTCGAGCCGCAGGCCGCAGATCCGAACAATCCCTTCTATTCCGACGCGACGAGCAAGCCGAGGTTTCTCAACGGCGGTGGCGGTCTGCTGTCGACGGGACCGGATTACCTGCGCTTCGCCCTGATGTTGGCCAACGAGGGCGAGCTCGACGGTACGCGGATCCTGAAACCGGAGACCGTGAAGCTGATGCGCACCAATCAGCTCCCCGAAGGCGTGGACGGGATCTCGTTCTTTCCGGGGAATCAGTGGGGTCTCGACTTCGCGATCATCAACACCCCGAATCCCCAGATGGAGAGCCCCCTGGCCAAGGGTGAGTTCTACTGGTTCGGCGTTGGCGGAGCCTGGTTCGGTGTGCATCCGGAGCACGACCTGGTGGTGGTCGGCATGATTCAGCTACTGGGGGGGCAGGGAGCCGGCAAGGCACGGATGATGAGCAAGAAGCTGGCTTATGAGGCTCTTCTCGACGTGAGTGCCGAGTAGCGTCCTCGGGTTGAGATGGTGCGGCCTGCGGGCATACAATGACCCGCCTGTGGAGAGGTGCCGGAGTGGTCGAACGGGGCTGCCTGCTAAGCAGTTGTCCGGGGTAACCTGGACCGAGGGTTCGAATCCCTCCCTCTCCGCCAGTTTGCTCCCTTCGGTCGCTGACTGGCGAGAGGGAGTGACTCGGTGGATCATCGCAGGGCCTGGCGGCTCCTGCGATGAGGCAACGAATCCCACCTTGCTCTGGGGTGGTGAGTAGGTTAGTGGCTGGAGCCCCTCTCGCTTTGCTCGAGGTGGGTTGGTTGGTGGCTGGAGCCCCTCTCGCTTTGCTCGAGGTGGGTTGGTTGGCCGGAGCCCCTCTCGCATTGCTCGAGGTGGGCTGGCTCTCGGTTGGGTGGGAGTTGAGCTGAGCGCCGGCTGGCTTGCGGTTGACCAGGGCTGGGTGGACGGGCTACTCTCATCCGCTGCGACCTCTGCTGGGACGTCGTCTAACGGTAGGACATGCGGCTCTGGACCGTAGAATCGGGGTTCGAATCCCTGCGTCCCAGCCAGTTCTCCCCCCTTCTTTCGGGTCGAGGCCCAAAGGTCAACCCGGCCGTCTGGACTCCATCAGGCCAAGTCTCAGGGGAACGGTGATCTCCTCGCCGTCTCGGATGAGGGTCAGCTCGACCTGGTCTCCGACCTGGTAGCTGAGAACCCTCTCCTCCAACTCGGAGCGCGAGCGGACTCGGCGGCCGTCGATGGCGACGATGATGTCGCCGAGCACGGTGCGTTGACGGGTTCGCCTCGTCGGGCGGATCCCGGCTCTCTCGGCAGCGCTACCGGGGAAGACCTCCATGACCAGGGCTCCCGAGAGACGGGCCCGGTAGAGGATGTCGTCGGTGGCGAGGGTGAGGCCGATCTCGGGGCGCCGGATCTCTCCGAAGCGGATCAGGTCCGAAACCACCCAGCTCACGGTATCGACGGGAATCGCGAAGCCGATGCCGGCGGAGGCTCCGCTGGGACTGTAGATCTGGGTGTTGACCCCGATCAACTCGCCGCTGCTGTTGAGCAGGGGACCCCCGGAGTTGCCGGGGTTGATCGCCGCGTCGGTCTGCACGACGTCGCGAATCGGTACCCTCACCAGTGAATCGATCTCCCGGCCGAGCGCACTCACCACCCCCGTGGTCAGGGTGTAGTCGAGTCCGAAGGGGTTGCCGATGGCGTATACCGATTGACCGACCACGAGGCCGCTCGATCGGCCGACCGGTATGGCCCGGAGCTTCTCTTTGGGAGCGTCGATCTTGATCACCGCCAGATCCTTGTCGATCGCTCCTCCGACGACCTCCGCATCCCAGACCGACTGATCCCACAGCGTGACTCGAGCCTTCAGGAAGCGACCGCGCCGATCGGAAACCACGTGGTAGTTGGTGACGATGTGCCCCTGGTCGTCCCAGACGAAGCCCGATCCACGTCCCTCCGGCACCTCGAACACCCGTCGACGGAAGTAGTCCACGGTCTGGACCACGGCGTCGATGTTGACGACCGCCGGCGAAGCTCCTCGGAAGAGCTCGATCGTACGCCGTTCGTTGGCCGTGTAGTCGTCCAGCTCCTCGTTCTCGGCAGGGACCTGCGGGGTGGTCGTGGGCTGGTGCGAGGCCTCTCGTGCGACCCGAGGTGGCTGGGGTGAGCCAGTGGCCTCGATACCGATCGGCGACGACGCCGCACGTTCCCCGGAGCCAGGGCCCTCGGAGCCAGGGCCCTCGGAGGCGGGGCGATTCCAGCGGGCGCCGACCAGGAACGCGAAGACCAGCACAGCGATCCAGGCTGCGGCCCGAAGCAGCGCGCGTCCCGAACCGCCCGGTGAGGGAATCGCGGACGAAGGCTCACTCGACGGAGGGCTCAACGGTCGGTACTGGTCAACCACGGTTCGTCGCCTCAGCATGCCAAGAACTGTAGGACGAAAACGCTAGCACAGCCGCGACCGCGAGCCGATTCGTGCTGAGCGTCTCGGCTGCGGAGATATGCTGCAGGGCCTGTAGGACGTTCCCGAGAGAGGTGCCCATGACCCAGTCGATCATTCCGGTTGGCGCTTCGATGCGGCTCGCGCCGGCGGCCCTCGAGAGCGAGTGGCGGCACGCTGCCCGCCGCTGGGACGAGGAGCGGCGGACCGAGCGCCTGTTCGCCCGTGACCCGACGGTGTGGACGGACGCGGGTGAAGATCGCTGGCTTGGATGGCTCGATGCCGCGGTGCGAGAAACGACACGATTGCCGGAGTGGCTCGAATGGCAGAGAGGCCTTCCGTTCGAAGAGCTCGATCACATTCTCCTCCTCGGCATGGGTGGCTCCAGTCTCGGTCCCGAAGTGATTGCCGACGTCCTCTCGTCGGAGCTGGACCGCGACGCCCCGCGACTCGCCATGCTCGACAGCACCGATCCGGGAGCGATCCTCCGCATGCGCGAGAGCCTCGATCCTCGACGAACCCTGGTCGTCGTCTCCAGCAAGTCGGGTGGCACTCTCGAAACGGCCCTGCTGCTCGATCTGTTCGAACAGTGGTTACGCCAGTCCCTCGGGGAGGCGGCTGGACAGAGGCTGGTGGCAGTGACCGACCCCGGCTCCGCTCTCGAGACCAGGGCTCGCGAGCACGGGTTTCGCGATGTGATCGCTGGCGAACCAACGATCGGAGGTCGGTTCTCGGTGCTCTCCCCCTTCGGCATCGTTCCTGCCGCAGCCATCGGAGTCGACCTCGAATCGTTTCTCGCGTCGCTCGAGCCGATGACGGTGGCCTGTCGAGACCTGCCGGCCCAGAGCAATCCCGGTGTCGCACTCGGCCTGATGCTCGCGGTTGCGGCAGGCGCGGGTCGGGACAAGGTCACCCTGGAGGCGTCGGATCCCATGCGTGGTCTGGGCGCGTGGCTCGAGCAACTGCTGGCCGAGTCGACCGGAAAGGATGGCCAGGGCCTGATTCCGATCGATCTCGAGCCTCCGGCCCCGAGGACGTCGCGTGACCGCGTCCGGGTCGGTACCCGAGTCGGGCACCCCACGGAATCGGACTCCGTGTCCGTGTCGGCGCAGGTGCCCTCGGTGGAGCTTCTGATGGAGTCCCCCTGGCAGCTGGCGGCGGAGTTCTTTCGCTGGCAGATCGCCACCGCGGTGGCAGGCTCCCTGCTCGGAGTCGATCCCTTCACGCAGCCCGATGTCGAGGCCGCCAAGATCCGTGCGCGAGAGTTGACCGATCGAGTCGAGGCGGGGGGAAGCCTCGACGTCGAGCCGCCCCGGGTCGAGGAGGGCAGCGTGTCGCTGTTTGTCTCGGACTCTCAGCCTCTCGAAGGGGCTACCGTGGCCGAGATCCTGCGATCGCACTTCGCCACGCTCGCCGAGGGCGACTACTTCGCGCTACTCGCCTTCCTCGATCCCCTCGCGGAGCACGATTGCCGTCTGCAGAGCATCCGTCGGCGGGTGTTGTCCTCGACCGGGTGTGCGACCACCCTCGGCTACGGCCCGCGCTACCTTCACTCCACCGGTCAGTTGCACAAGGGCGGCCCCAACAGCGGGGTCTTCCTGGTGCTCACCGATGAAGCTCGAACCGAGGTGGCCGTGCCGGGGCGAGCTCTCGACTTCTCTCAGGTGCGCAACGCACAGGCACTCGGCGACGTGGCCGTGCTGGTGGAGCGGGAGCGGCGCGTCGTGCGCGTGCGGCTCGGCGAGGACACCTCGGTGGCGCTCGCTCGGCTCGAGGATGCGGTGCGCGAAGCGCTGGCCTGAACGAACGAGTCGTCAGCGAGACGCCGGGATCCTCTGGCTACTCGGGCCGGATCACGGCTCGCAGAATCTCGAGGGCACGCTCGATGTCGCCGTCTTCGGTCGGTGCGACCGACTCCTCACTCCAAGTGTCACCCTCGCTCTGGCGGTAGTGCAGCTCTCCGTTGTCGGTTCGCCAGGTGACCAGGGTGCGGGTCGCGTCCTCCGAGACGTAGAGGCGCACGGGACCGCCCGTTTCGGGCACGTTGCGGCGGGTGACCACGCACAGCTCGACCTGATGCTCGGGCTCCGCCTGTTCGGGAGACGCGCCCAGATCGAAGATACGACAGGGAAGCTCCTCGTCACTGAGCTCGTTGCCGAGAATCGAAGCGCCCGCGGCGATCACTTCGTCGTGCACTCGTTGCCCGATCTCTCCGATGTCCTCGGAGGTGTAGGTGGCCCCGAAAGCGAGGATCTTCATGTAGACCCGCGAGGCGATGTAGTCGATCAAGCCCTCGTGTAGACGGAGCCCGACCACCGTGACATGCGAACGCGCCTGCTCGGCGAGGCTCAGAATCGTGCCTTCGGTCGTGCGAGCGCCGACCACCGTGATGTGGGAGCGTGCCTCGTCGGCCAGGTCGAGCAGCACCCGGGGCAGCACCCGGATACGCATCGTGAGCAGCTGGGACGCCGTGCGCTCCGGGAGCCCGACCACGACGGTTCGTCCGTCGGTTCCCGACTCGAGCGAAGGCGCTCGGAACAGACCGAGCTGGTCACCGCTCGGGGTCGCGCTCTCGTCGGCCATGGCGTCGAGGAGGAGCACGGGATTCCAGCCGAGGTACTCGCCTCCCAGGAGCACGATGGGCGAATAGAAGACCTCTTCGTCCTGCTCCGCGGTCTTCTCCCACCACAAGAGGTGAACCACGGTGCGAACTGTCCCTTCGCTGTACTCGTCACGGGTGACGGCAAGCTGGGGAGCGCCCTTGACGGCACCGGTGTTGCCAGACACCTCGAAGGGCTCGCCCCACTGTTCTCCGTCGAAACCGACCAGATGGAAGGCGCCGTTGCCCCACTCGTCTTCGCTCGCCCACAGGAGGTAGGCGGCACCGGAGTCGGGCTCGACCACGACGGCGGGTGTGGTCTCCGGATCCTCGTCTTCGCTGCCCGGTACCAGCCAGCGGACCCGTTGCTCGCCGCTGACGACATCGAGAGCCAGCACCCGAAAGCGTCCCGGGACCGAGTGCTCGAGCTCCGGAAAGAGGTCGCGGTACTTGCCTCGACGTACCTGATAGAGAGTGCCGTCCGAACTGATGGCAGCCGTCTGGCCGAGGGCGGGAGCGCTCGACGTGCCCAGAACCGCGACCACGAGGCCGAGGACGAGCACCAGTGTACGCAGCGGCAGTGCCATCGGGTGGTAGGGACGCAGCATCGTCTCAGGCCTTGAGGTTCACCAGCTGCCGCACGTCGATGGCGAGAAGCAGATCGGGAATGTGGGGCGCATCGGGGTAGTAGCGTCGCTGAAGATACTGAAAGTGCTTCCGTGCCTGCTCTTCGTGGCCGAGCTGACTGCGGGTTTCGCCGAGCAGGAAATGAGCATTTTTGATCGAGTCGTCGTCACCGAAGTGCTCGGCCTGCTCGAGTGCCCGGTGGCCATGGCGAAGGGCACTGCGCATGCGGCCGATCTCGAGGTATCCGTAGCACAGGGAGAGGCGTGGCCGAGCCTGGTAGCGTTCACTGCGGTGGCGGATCAGGGTCCTCATACATTCGAAGAGATGCTCAAAACCATCGCGATAGCGACCCTGGACGAACCGGCAGTAGCCGAGGTTGTCGAGGATCAAGGCTCGCGACACGCTGGGCTCGAGGTCCATCAACTTGAGTGCGATCTCGTAGCTCGAGCAGGCTTCGTCGAAGTCGCTTTCTGCGAGCAGGATGTTGGCAACCAGATTCTGACTGAAGGCCAGCCAGTCCCGTCGTCCCGTCTTGAGACTGCGGTCCAGCGCGATGCGCGCGTATCGCAGGGCGTGGCCGTGCTCCTTGTTCAGCTCATAGGCGCGGGCGGAGTTGTAGGCCGCGAGATAGGCAGTCTCGGGGTCGCGGCTGCGCATCAGGGCTCGTTGTAGCTCAGCCACCGCGACCGGTCGACCCAGTTCGAGCTCGATCGCGCTGCGATTGCACAACGCGCGATCGGCGAGCTCTTCATCGCCTCGGGAGCGACCCCACTCGATGGCCGCCTCGAGGTGGACCAGCGCCGGTTCGAGGTCACCCTGGGCGAAGCTCTCGATTCCTGCGCGCAGGCGTTGTGCCCCAATACTCGATTCGTCCCGGCAACAGGGACCCGACACTGATGGCTCGGACACTCGGATCTCCCCCTCGAGGCGACGAAAGGGCCGCCTCCACTCAGCGCTCGTCGGTGCCGTCTCGTTCGTCGTCTTCCCTACGTGGCCCCAGCTTGGCGCGCTTGAAGCCTATGAATTCCTCGACATCGTTCTGGTCGTCCTTGGGCAGGGTGCGGAATCTGCGCACCAGCTCGATGTCGTGGGGACTGAAGGTGTGGCGAGCATATTCGTCGAAGAACTCGCCGATGCCCATATCGAACTCGGACAGGATTCGAAAGAGCGTGTCCAGACTGACTCGATATTCGCCCTTTTCCATGCGCGACAGGTCGGACTGCTGCACACCGATGCGCGACGCCAGCTCGTTCTGCGTGAGCCGGTGCTCCTTGCGTAGTTGACGGATCTTGCCGCCCACCAGCTGGACTTGTCGGATTTTGCGCTCTGGCATGTTCAGGGGTTCGCTCCGCTGCTCGGGCTCGGGTCGATGTCTCGAAGTGGCGGATTCGCGAATGGTGATGCTATTGCAGCATTTTCCGCCTGTCAACGAGGAGGGTGAGCAGGTCTCGGGCGGTCCGACTCCCCTCAGAGGGTCCGGGCCAGAATCCAGCTGCCGGCGATCCACGTGCCCAGCATGCTGCCCAGATTGGCCAGGGCGACCACCAGCAGGACTCGGCTGACCGGGTTGTGCCAGAAGCCCCGCACCGTGGTGATCTCGTTGGGCAGGTTCTCGAGGTCGCGGATCGTGGGGCGTTTGACCCAGGCTTGCACCAGCCCTGCGACCCAGCCGGCAGCCACCATCGGGTTGAGACTGGTGAGCGGCGCGGCCAGAAACGCCGAGACGACGGTGAGGGGATGGCCGAACGCCGCCGCGGCGCCGAGCGCGGACAGGGTGCCATTGACCCCGAACCACACGCCGAGCGAACGGGCCGACTCGCCGATCCCTCCCTGCACGAAGCCATACGCGAGAAGCCCCACGATGGCGATCGGAATGCCCCACTGCAGGAGGCGGGGCCACCAGGGCGGATCGGGAATCCGTTCGAGGGCCTCGAGGTCGTGCTCATGCTGGAGCTGCTCGCGGATGCCGGGGCCGTGACCCGCCCCCACGACCGCAACGGTGAGGGGTCTGGCACCGCGGCGCAGCTTTTCGGCCATGTAGCGGTCGCGCTCGTCGATCAGCGTCTCCTTGACCGCTGGAAGAGCACGAGCCAACGACTCGAGCATGTCCGTGAGCTGCCCCTCTTGCTTCAGCTGCTCGATGTCCTCCTGGGAGAGGTCGTCACCCACGAAGAGGCCGCCGATCATCTGGAAGAGGGTCTTGAGGCGGGTGAAGAAACCGAGACCGGCCCAGGTTCGTTTGAGTGTTGCCTGGATATCTCGGTCGATCAGCAAGAGCTCGCGGTCGTGCTCCTTCGCCCATTCGACGGCAGCCAGCATCTCGGCCCCGGGAACCACGCCCAGCTTGTCGGCGATCCGACGCTGGAACGAGGTCATGACCAGCGAGCTGAGCAGCAGCATCGCCTTGCCATCGCGCAGCACCTGGAGGACGTCGAGCTGCAGCCAGGCCTCGCGTTGGGTGAGGGTCTGGAGGCGGGCCGGACAAAGCTCGACCGCCACACACTCGGGATCGACCTCGGCGAGGACGTGCCGAACGTCTTCGACGCTCTGCGCCGAGACATGGGCGGTGCCGACGAGATGAATCTTTCGGTCGTCGATCTCGAGAAGTTGTCGCATGGCAGGGAAGATCGCGGCAGGCCGCAGCGCTCGAAGGAGGTGAGGGACGAGGGGATGCGATGCTAGCCGATCGTGCGGCCCCGCCCAAGTGTTCCTCACGCGGTTGCGGATTGCAGCGACCAGTTCCGCCTTCGGCCGGAGCGGGTCAAGGGGCTCATGGCACCGACGAGCCCGGATTTCGAGGACCCTGCGGCACCGAGCGACCCGGGTCGATCGGGTATGCTCCCGGGTCGTTGCGGCCTTTCCTCTTGCAGCCAGATCGCTTCGGCTCCTGTGCCGAGCCGCTCATATTTTCTTTGTGGAGACGGTGATGGAGATCTACGACGACATCCTTCAAACGCTCGGCAATACGCCGTTGGTACGACTCGACCGCTACTTCGAGGGTGCGGCGACCGTGGTGGCGAAGATCGAGTCGTTCAATCCGGGCCAGAGCGTCAAGGATCGTATCGGTATCGCCATGATCGAGCAGGGTGAGCGCGAAGGGAAGCTCGAGCCCGGCGGCACCATCGTCGAACCGACCTCCGGAAACACCGGCGTGGGGCTGGCGATGGCGGCGATTCTCAAGGGCTACCGGCTGGTCTGTACGGCTCCCGACAAGATTCCGGCCGAGAAGATCGCGTTGCTCGAGGCGTTCGGTGTGGAAGTGATCACCTGTCCGACGGCCGTGGAGGCGGAAGATTCACGCTCCTACTACAAGGTGGCCGAGCGCATTCGAGACGAGCGCGGTGCCTTTCTTCCCTACCAGTACCACAACGAGGCCAACCCCCGAGCTCACTACGACTCCACAGGACCCGAAATCTGGCGTCAGACGGACGGCAAGATCACCCACTGGGTCGCCGGCATGGGTACCGGCGGCACGATCAGCGGCGTGGCGCGTTATCTGAAGGAGCAGAACGCCGAGGTGCGGGTGGTGGGCGTCGATGTCGAAGGAAGCGTCTACGCCTACTACCACGAGCACCGCGAACTGCCGCCCGACGATCAGATCCACCCCTACCTGATCGACGGCATCGGCGAGGACTTCATGCCGGGCACCGTCTGGTGGGACTACATCGATGAGATCGTCACGGTTGACGATCCCACCGCCTATCGGGCCGTCTTCGATCTGACGCGCAAGGAGGCGATCTTCACGGGCACCTCGGGTGCGGCGGCTGCCGTTGGAGCGTGTCGGGTGGCGGAGCCTCTGGGGCCCGAAGGGCTGGTCGTCACCCTGTTGCCCGACTCGGGCGAGCGCTATCTGTCGAAGCTCAATCGCGCCTGGCTCGCCGAGAAGGGCCTCGACGTGGGCTTTTGATCGCGGAGGAAGAGCTACGGGGTGGAGTGACTCCGGCGCTCTCTCTCGAGGGTGTCAGGCCTCACGAAGAGCCGCCGACGGGTCAACCCCAACTGAGCATCAAGGTGGTCAGATCGTCGTTGGGCTCGCCCTCCTGGCACACCCGTTCGATCAAGCGATCGAGCCAGGGAAGAGGCTCGCTCGGCGGGTGGTCCATCAGGTCCACGAGGGCTTCGTAGCCGATCGGCTCCCCCGCCGTGTCGGGTGCCTCGGGGAGACCGTCGCTCAGCAGCAACACGCGGTCTCCGGGCTGGAGATCGACCACGAGGGATTGGTAGACGGTTTCGGGGCGCACTCCCAGGGGTAGCCTCGGACCCGGGACTTCGAGCAGCCGCGGAGGATGGTCGGCGCGCAGTAGATAGGGGTCGGGAAGGCCGCAGTTCGCGATCTCGAGTCGGCCCAGGCGAGGCTCGAAACGGCACAGGGTGAGCGCCACGAATTCGCGCGGGCCGAGCTCTGCGAGCAGTCGCCGATTCAGTCGGTCGAGGGTGTCGAGCGGGTCGAGCTCTGAGGCGAGGGTACGAAGAGCTGCATTCACCGATGCCATGATCAGGCTGGCACCGATTCCCTTGCCCGATACGTCGGCCACCACCAGTCCGAGATTGCCGTCGGAGAGGCGGAAGAAGTCGTAGAAGTCGCCTCCGACGTACTGGGCGGCACGCAGCCGAGCAGCGATGCGGTATCCGGAGCCGACCAGCTCAGCCGGTGGCATCAGCCGACGTTGGATGTCGCGCGCCAACTGTCGCTCCCGGTCGGAGGCTTCGCGCTCGCGCTCGGCTTCGCGCTCCGACTGCCGGGCCTGAAACTGGAGCTCGAGGGCCCGGGCCTCCGCCTCTCGCGACTCCGCGAAGGCGATCAGCAGGTAGTTGACCAGCACTGCGAGTACGTAGAGCAGCAGACCGACCACGAAGAAGATCGGTGCCAGACGGCGGAAGTCGTCCGCGCAGCCAGACAGGTGGCCGAGTCCGTTGGCCTGGTTCTTCGCCATCTGGCCGAGCTCTTCGAGTATCCGCGACCACAGCGAGCCGACGAAGATCCACAGAGAGCTCGACAGGAGTGCGCCCACCGAGTGGATCCCGAGCAGGCGACCCGCGTTACTCGCGGTGGCCGGTGCCACCGAGCAGGGGTACCACGAGGCGAGGCAGATGAAACCGTAGGCCACAGAGAGCGGGACGGCGAGTGCCAGAGCCCGCGTCCATGACACCGTGCTCGAGAGCGCAATCAAGACCGCCAGCAGGGTTCCGCCAGGGAGCCATGCGAGGAGGTAGAGCCAGAGGCGGCGCTGCTCGAGAATCGGGTGCATCGCCGCTAGGTCTGCCTGGGAGCGCAGAGGCCCCCGAGTCGCACGTCCGAGAGAGCACGCCCGGTGCGGGGCTCGATCTTCATCACGCGACGCGCTAGTTCTTCAGGCGAACGCCGCCCATCAGGCATGTGCCTCGGACCAGCAGACGCTTGTTGGGGTCGGCTCGGTCGGGGTCGGTCCGGTCGTCGAGTCCACCAGCGAGGATCGCGATACTGGGCTCGACCGTCCAGTCGGTCGGTACCGCAATGTCGATACCCCCCCAGAAGGTGAAGACGTCGATCACGGCGCCGGGAGCCAGATCGGCAGAGCGCAGATCGACGTTGCAGCCCCCCATGATGGCGGTGAAGTCGCCGGAGAGGAAGTTCTGGCTCGCGCTGCGATACTTCTGGCCGGTGAACATGGCGAACCCCGAGAGCGAGTCCTGCTCACCTCCGTCACTCCTCGAGGCGCCGGGGAAGACGGCTCGTCGGACCAGGTTGAAGCCGATGATGACCAGCACCAGGGGCCACAACTCGAGCGGGTCGAACCCGATCACCTCGAGACTGCGCAGGAGAAAGAGCACGCCGAATGCGGCCCAGGCCAGGGCGGCGAAGAAGCGCCCGTGCAGCAGTTTGGCCAGGGCGATCAGGAGAAGCAGCAACGGCCAGAATCTCAGGATCGGGGCGGGGTCGACCCAGCCGAGATTATCGAGAGTGAACAACACCCCCAGGCTGATGATGGCCAGACCGATGATCAATCGAGCGCTGAACACGCTCCGGTTTCGAGCCATGAGAAGCTCTCCTGCACTGGAATGAGGACCGGGACCGCGAGCCCTGTTTCCTTCCGTCAGGAAGGACAGGGTCCTGCCTCAGAGTACGTGATTCGTCCCTGCGAGTTCGCGAGCGCGTCGAGCTACTCGGGCTCCGCCGTCACCAGGAGAGGCATCTCGTGCTGGCGTGCCTCGTCGGTCACCTCGGCGACCTTCGTCTCGGCGATTTCTCTGGGGTAGACGCCGGCCACAGCGACCCCCTGCTGATGCACCTGCAGCATCAGGCGGGTGGCTTCCTCGGGCGACTTGTCGAAGTAACGCAGCAGCACCTCCACCACGAACTCCATCGTCGTGTAGTCGTCGTTGTGGAGCAGGACGCGGAAGCGCCGGGGGCGCTCGGTCCGGGTCTCGGACCGAGTCGTGAGCTCGACTTCTTGCTGGGTTCGCTTGTGCGTCATCGCCTCTCAGCGTATCTTTCTTTTCAGGACGAACTGCGGCCATCCGAGGGACGACGACCAGCCCGCCGGGGCTCTCTCGTCCGAGCGTCCGCTCGAAGAGGCCGGGCGCGAACATTCAGTCGACCGATTCTGGCAAAGCTGGCATAATCATCTTTCCTTGTCCGGCGCTCCCGAGAGTGTGGAAGTGCCGGGTGCCCGAATCCGGAGTCCGGGGCCGCTGGCGAGTCGTCGTAGCCGTTGTGGCGCGGCTGCGCCGCAGCCACCTGCTCCCCAGCTCGAATTGAGCCGATCGATATGACCCAGGAGACCCGTGATCGCGATGTCGACGCGGCGCAGCCCAGCGATTCGCGCATGGCTGAGCTCGAGGCGGCACTGCGGGAGCGCACGAAGGAGCAGAAGCTCGGTGCGCGCCAGCTGCAACTCGCAGAATCCCGGCTCGAACAGGTCAAGCGCGAGCGAGACGATCTCCTGCATCAGATTTCGGAGCTCGAGGCGGACCTGGAAACGCCTCGCTCTGCCGACCCCTTCGGTGCAGAGCTCGAGCGGTTGCGCGAGGAAGGCGCGAGACTCCGTACAGAGCTCGACGTGGCACGAACCGTGGCACGCGACCGCGCACGCGAGACCGAGGAGTTGCGCGAGCGACTGCGCTCGTTCGAAGGACGCGATGCCGAGAGACAGAACCTGCTGAGCCAGGTGGCGGCCCTCGAGGAGGAGCTGAGGCTGCTGCGGCAGCAGAATCGCGATCTAGAAGGTCTGGTGCTCGACGCCAACACGGAGGTGCAACGCTCGAGGAAGAGGGCGGACGAGCTGTGGCAGCGGGTTACCGGTGGACACCCCAGCATGGAGCCAGAGGATCCTCGAGGAGAGGAAGGGACGGAGCGGGAAGGCTCCGGGCGAGTGCCTTCGAACGACGACTCTCCCGAGCAGGAGGGGGCGCAGATCCGAGGTGGTGACCTGAGCCAGCTGGTCGACGGCACCGGAGAGCTCGAGCCCACCCGGGGCCGGCCCCCGTTCGAGGAGACCGGAGAGGGCTTCGTGGATCCGAGGGAGATGATGAAAGACACCGCCGAGCTGGTAGGGGATGATCCCATCGAGGTGCCCGAGGAGCTTCGAGAGATTGCCTTGGCAGAGCAGAGGCGGCGCGAGTCCACCCGACGCGAGGAGGTGCCCACCGCTGCCCGGGAGATCGAAGCTCCGGACCCGAACCGCCTGATGGCGATTCTCGGTGGCGAGGGCACCGTCGACGGCGATGCCCCGTGGGAGTCGGAGAGAGGCAACCCGCGGGCGGGCGACCCGGATCCAGTCTCGGGGCCGATCGATCCCGGGCCAGCGACCGGCACGATCGAGACCCTCGGGAAGAAGCCCATCGATCGCGAGACGAGCGAGCAGGTCGCGTCGTTCGTTGCCGATTCGGACACCGAATCCTCGGGTGAGAGCCTGACGAAGCCGAGCGCGGAGGACTCCGGGATCGACGAGATCCTGGTCGAGGAAAGTCCCGACGAAGAGCCGACGAGGGAGCTGTACTCCGAAGAAGACGTCACGCCTCCCGAGGACGACTCGGCACCTCCGGAAGTAGACGCGACCCCGCCTCCCGTCGAGCTGCCCCTGATCGCTGCGGTCGCCTCCGACCCCGAACCGATCGAAGAGGAGATCGTCCTCGAGCTCGAGGACGAGGCGCCCGTTCACGCGCAGACGATCGGGATCGAGGATCTCGACCGCCAGGACGAGTTCCAGCGACTTCTCCTGGAGGGAGCCCGCTTTCATCGCACCGACCGGTTTGGCAAGGTCGATCTGGTCAATCGAATCGACATCCAGATCAGCGACTGGTTGGCCAAGGCAGACGACCTGGACGGGATCAACGAGGTCTCGGGCGGGCGGATGGCAGAGGCTCGGCTCCTCGAGGTGCTATGGGTGTTCTTCCAGCGTCGGATGTTCCGGCTCGAGGAAGCCTGAGCACCGATCCCGAGGAGTGCGCGAGCGGAGAGTCGCGTCGAGGTGCCAATCGCGGATTGGTGCATAATGCGGCGCGTCATGCTTGGCAACCTGGTCTCTCCCACGAGACGGCTCTATCTCTGGAGCGTGCTCGCTGCTCTTTGCTGCGTGCAATGCGGTGATGGCCGCACTCCGCTGGTCGTCTATTCCCCTCACGGGCGCGATCTCCTCACGGTGGTCGAAGAGGAGTACGAACGGCTCTACCCGGAGATCGACGTTCGCTGGCTCGACATGGGCTCGCAGGAGGTCTACGACCGCATTCGCTCCGAGCGAGCCAACCCCCAGGCCGATGTCTGGTTCGGTGGACCTCACACGATCTTCGCCCGGGCGGCCTCGGATGGCTTGCTGGCGAGCTTCCGCCCTACCTGGGCGGCTCGTCTCGGCCCCTCGGACTGTGATGCCGAGGGTCGATTCTGCGCGCTCTATCGGACCCCCACCCTGATTGTCTACAACTCCGATGCCGTCACCGCGCAGGAGGCGCCGAGTGACTGGCCTGACCTGCTGGACGAACGGTGGCGGGATCGGATCATCATTCGAGATCCTCTCGCCAGCGGCACCATGAGAACGATCTTCGGCTTCCTGGTCGCCGACTCTCTTTCTCGCACCGGGAGTGCCGACGAGGGGTTCGCCTACCTGAAGCAGCTCGACCAGCAGACCAAGGAGTACGTCCACAGCCCGGCCCTGCTGCACGAGAAGATCATTCGTCAGGAGGGGTTGGTGACGCTCTGGGAGATGACGGACATCCTGACTCGTATCGACGGCGGTGCACCCATGGCGTATCGCTTTCCGAGCAGCGGCACACCGGTGATCGCCGATGCGGTTGCCCTGGTCGAGGGGGCACGGCGAAGAGAAGAGGCCGAGCGCTTCATCGAGTGGCTGGGGAGTGAAGACGCGTTGGTACTGGCCGCCGAGCGGGCCTTCCGACTTCCGGCGCCCAGCGGGATCGAGCCGGCCCGGCTCCCGCCGTGGACCCTGGAGGTGAGGGAGACTCTGGTGCCCGCGGAAGTGGACTGGACGGCGATCGAGGCCAGCGGCCCCGAGTGGATGGCTCATTGGGATCGTGCGATCCGGGCCAGCGGCAAGTAGCGGGGCGAGGTTGCCCATGTCGCAGGAAGTGCCCCTGGCCCACCACGCCGGCTACCTCGTGCTCGAGGGGCTGAACAAGTTCTTCGGATCGAACCATGTCATTCACGATTTCGACCTGTCCGCGCAACGGGGTGAGACCGTGGCTCTGCTCGGGCCGAGTGGCAGCGGCAAGACAACGGTGCTGCGCCTGCTGGCGGGATTCGAGCGGCCCGACCTGGGACGAATCCTGGTCGACGGAGAAGAAGTCCACGAGCTACCGCCCGAGAAGCGTGGATTCGGCATGGTGTTTCAGAGCTATGCCCTCTTTCCCCACCTGAGTGTCGCTCGCAACGTCGGCTTCGGTCTCGAGGTGATGGGAAGGGATGCCTCGTCGGTCCGAGTGCGGACCGCTGAGTTGCTCGAGTTGGTGGAGCTCGAAGGCTTCGAGGAGCGGCGCGTCAGCGAGATCTCCGGGGGCCAACAACAACGAGTCGCATTGGCGCGGGCGCTCGCCATCGAGCCGCGGGTTCTCCTGCTCGACGAGCCCTTGTCCAACCTCGATCCTGCCCTGCGCGAGCGCACGCGCAGGGTCTTGCGACGAGCACTCAAGGAGACCGGAATCACCACGGTCCTGGTGACCCACGAGCAAGACGAGGCGTTCGAGCTTGGAGACCGGGTCGGGGTCCTCAACCTGGGGCGGCTCGATCAACTGGCGACTCCCGACGAGTTGTACGAGCGGCCTGCGACTCGATTCGTCGCCTCCTTCGTGGGTCGTACGACCGAACTGCAGGGCGTGGCGGAGGGCTTTGACGGAGGACTCGTGCGCGTCCGCATCCTGGGCGGAGACCAGACCCGGGGACTGGCCGATTGGTGGGCCTCCTCGGCTTCCGCGCTCGAGTCGGGAGATCCCGTGGTCGTCTCGATCCGACCGGAAGGAGTGCGTTTCGGTGGAGAGGGCGATCCGGGTGCCCTGACCGGCACGGTCGAAGTCCGCCGCTACACAGGGGCCTTCACCTACTACACCGTCGCTCTCGATCTGGGAGCCGAGGTGGAACTGCTGGGGCCGGCTCACGCCGGCCATCCGGGAGATCGAGTCTGGGTCGTGCCCCGCCCCCGTCCCCTGCCGCGTGCCTTTCCCCGGCAGCGAGGAGAGTGAGTTTGGGCAAGCACCGTGCACGCCAGATCCACGGGAGCCAGACCGACGAGCGGCGCTCGCGCACGCGCATTCTCGGGATTCTCACGGCCGTGGTCCTGGTCTGGTTGGTCGGCTATCCCCTCCTGCTGACTCTCTGGGAGGCGTTCGGTGGTCGCTGGCCGCCCGTGTTTCGCTACTTCACCGACTTCTTCAGCCGGCCGGACGAGTGGCGGGCGCTGTGGCGCAGCACCTGGATTTCTCTGCTCTCCGTTGCACTGTCGGCGCTGATCGGGGTTCCGCTCGGTTTCGTGTTCGAGCGTACGGAGTTCCCCGGTCGGCGCATTCTGGGTGCGCTGGTCGCGCTGCCGGTCGCTCTACCTCCGCTCGTCGGAGTGATCGCGTTCCTCTTTCTCTGGGGCGAGAGCGGCATCGTGGCGCGGCTGCTGCGATCGGCCGGATGGGACATTCGCTGGAGCTTCAACGGTGCCGTGGCGATTCTGGTCGTTCACGCCTACTCCATGTACGTCTACTACTACCTGCTCACCCGGGCGGCATTGGCTCGTCTCGATGTCGCGTTGGTGGAAGCGGCGGCCTCCCTGGGCGCGGGAATGCGTCAGAGACTGCAGCGCGTGGTACTTCCGTTGTTGCGCCCTGCGCTCGCGGGGGCGACTCTGCTGGTTTTCATGACGGCCCTCGCCTCTTTCTCCGCGCCCTACATCTTCGGCGGCGGTTTCCGGGTGATGACGACGCAGATCGTCGCTTCGAAGCTCAACGGTCAACTCGAGACGGCTCGGGTCGAGACAGTGATGCTCGCCCTGCTTGCGCTGCTCGGCCTGTGGGCGTTCAGCGGCATCGATCGCGGCGAGCAACTGACCGGCGGTGAGCGTGGCACGGCTCCCGATCGGCGCCCGGTGCGCAGCCGCGGTGGCAGACTCGTGGCCGGTGTCCTGGGTTGGGGGCTGGCCTTCTTCCTGTTGATGCCGCATCTCACCTTGATTCTCATGTCGTTGGTACCGGCCAACAGTTGGACCACGGAGCCGCTCCCTCCCGAGTTGAGTCTCGGCAACTACGTCACGCTGCTTTCCGAGGCCGAGCGGCTTCGACCGATGGTCAACTCGCTCTGGATGGCTGCGGCCGCGACGCTGGGGGCTCTTGCGCTGGGGATGGTCGGGTCGCGACTCTCGCTTCGAGTCGGTCCGGCTCTCGGTCGTCTCTTGAGGAGTTTCCTCGCGCTTCCCTGGGCGATTCCCGGAACCGTCTTCGCCATCGCGCTCGGTGCCGCTTTCAGCGTGCATCGGCCCGCCGCGCTGCGTTTCGTGCTGGTCGGTACCCTGTGGATCCTTCCTCTGGCCTACCTGGTGCGCAGTCTGCCGCTCACCAGTCGTTCCGCGCTGGCCGGCCTTCGGCAACTCGACCCGACCTTGGAAGACGCTGCGGCTTCACTCGGTGCTGGACCGTGGCGCACGTTCACGCGAGTCGTACTGCCCATGTTGCGACCGGCACTGATCGCTGGCGGAGGTCTTGCGTTCGTAACGGTTCTGGGTGACTTCGTCACGTCGATCGTGCTCTACACCTACGAGACCCGTCCGATCTCGATCGAGATTCTGTCGAGTCTGCGTCTCGGCGAGACCGGAGTGGCCTCGGCGTACGGAGTGCTGCTGATGTTCATCAGCGCTGGTGCCTTCCTCGTCTGGGGTCGAGAGACGCCTCCCTGAGGGGTATGGCCGCACGCACCCAGCTCGGCGTCCTGATGGGCGCTGCCTTCGTCGAAACCCTGGGCTCCTTTCTGGTGCTCGCATTGCTTCCGTTCTGGGCCGAGCGCTACGGCGCCACTCCCACGACGGTCGGCTTGCTGGTCGCGGCCTTTGCCCTTGCACAGACCGTCACGGCACCTCTCTGGGGCAGACTCTCCGACCGGCTGGGGCGGCGCCCGGTCATCGTAAGCGGTCTCGCGATCTCGGTTCTCGCCTACCTGGCGTTCGCCTTTGCCGATTCGGTGCCCCTCCTGTTCGTGTGCCGGCTGGCGCAGGGCGTGGGCGGCGGCACGGTTTCGGTCGTGTTCGCCTATCTGAGCGATGCTCTGGAGCCCGAGCGCCGGGCACTGGGGATCGGCTGGCTGACCTCGGCTACGAGCCTTGCCGCCATGATCGGACCCGCGATCGGGTCCTGGGCGGCTCTGCTCGGGTCTCGGGCACCCGGGTTGGTTCCGGCGGGACTGAGCCTGGGCACCCTCGTGCTGGTGTGGCGGTGGTTGCCGGAGTCGAGGACCCCCGAGCAGCGGCGCTCTTCCGAGCCACCAGAGTCGCTGGTCGGCTCGCTACTCGGAGTGATTCGAGCTCCCCGACAGACGGCTCATGCACTGATCTGGGTCTATGCGCTGGGCATGTTCGGCTTCAACGCTCTGACGGCGGTCATCGCCCTCTACCTCGAGCGACGCTTCGGTGTGACCGAGGGCAACATCTGGATCCTCTTCACCTACATCGGTGGCCTCTCGATCGTGATGCGGCTGATCGTGCTGGGTCCGACGGTGCGACGCTTCGGCGAGCTGCGGGTGTTGCGCTGGGGATCGGCCCTGCTGGCGCTGGGCCTCTTCCTCCTGCCCTTTCCGAGCGCTCTGTTCCCACTGGCGCTGGTCGTGGCACTGATCCCGATCGCCACGGCACTGCTCTTCCCGAGCACGACCGCGCTGATCTCGCGCCAGAGCGGAGCGCGTGGCGGCATGGGACAGCTGCTCGGTGTGCAGCAAGCCTTCGGAGGCGTCAGTCGCATCGTCGGCCCGATCGTCGCGGGAGCGATGTTCCAGGGGCTCGGCGTTGCCAGCCCCTTCTGGCTCGCGGGAGGCTTGATGGTGATCGCCACGGCGTGGGCCCTGGGGATTCGAGAGGGCGCGACACCGTCGTAGCCCGATCTGGCTGGCCGGAACGAAAGAAGGGACCTCCTCGCGGAAGTCCCTTCGCTCGATTGCGGTGGTAGCGGGGGCAGGATTTGAACCTGCGACCTTTGGGTTATGAGCCCAACGAGCTACCAGACTGCTCCACCCCGCGTCACGCCTCCCTGTAGGAGCGAAAGAGCAGATTACCGATCTGTCGCCGGAGCTGTCAAGGGTAGAGAGTCCCTGTACTCGTAACTCCAGCCGGTCGAACGCGGGCTCGGGGGTTCGTTCTGGTGCTGCTAGGCTTGACCCAGTGGCTCTCCCCTTCGCGGAGAGGCACAGGTCAAGGGAGACCCGTGTGGAACCGCTTCGTCAGGAAGTCAGAGATCGGGCCGGTCTGGGTCCGGACCGAGGGGCCGCTCACCCCCAGCGGCGACCGGAGAAACTGACCTCCGTCGCGGGGGCGACCATTCTCCTCCTGGTCGTGATCCTTGCAGCAGCGGCCACCAAGAGCTTTCGCGATCTGGCGCGAGCCAATGCGCGGGAAGACGAATTGAGCTCCGAGATTGCCGAAACCGAATCGCGGGTCGAAGTACTGCGTACCCGGATCCAGGATCTGCATGATGATCCGATCGCGCTCGAGCGCCTGGCGCGAGAGGATCTCGGGCTGGCCAGCCCCGAGGACATCGTGATCGTTCTTCCCGAGGCGGCGCGGGACTGAGAGCCCTGTTGGCCCTCGCCACAGGCACGTGCACGATGATCTCCACAGCCGGACTCCGATGAAGGGGGAGTCGGACGCCGAGATCCCCGGCTCCGAGATCTGGCGGCTCTACTCCTCTCGGCTGCGCGAGCTGCCTCAGTTTCGTGAGCTGTTGGATCAGCTCCAGGGGCACCGGCCGATGCGCCTGGTCGGGACCCCACTGCCTCTGGCTGCCTGGTTGGTGGAGCTTCTGCGTCGAGATCTCGATCGATCCGCGCTGATCGTGGTGCCCCGAGAGTCCCAGGCCCTGAGTTGGGTCGAGGCCGGCCGACTCTTTGCAGAAGACTCTTCGCAGGAGTGGAGCCTGACGGACTTTCCGTCGCCCTCCTTGAGCCCATTTCAGGAGACATCGACTTCCCTTCTGGTGCGATCGCTGGAAGCGCGGGCCTTGGATCGAGTGTTGTCTGCTCGCCGACCTACCGTGGTGTGCACGCCGCGCTCCCTCTTCCAGCGTCTGCCTCTCGGCGACGACTTCCGCAGCATCGTGTTGGATCTCGTTCCGGGGAATGACCATCCAGTCGAAGAACTCGTCCAGTATCTCGATGCAGTGGGCTATCGGCGCAGCGACCTGGTGGCCGAAGTCGGGGTCTATGCCGTGAGGGGAGGAGTCTTCGACCTCTTTCCACCCGGCGAGGTGATGCCAGTCCGTCTCGATCTCTTCGGCGATACGGTGGAGTCGATTCGCCGATTCGATCCGGTCAGCCAGCGATCCGAGGGAACCCTCGACCGGCTCCGGGTTCGGCCGCTGTCCTTGTTTCGAGCCGGGGAGGTGGAGGCCATGGGCTTGGCCTCCCGCCTCGAGGAAGCACTGGGAGACGACCCGGGGGTCGAGGCAATCGAGCGGATCGAACGGCTCTCGAGGGGAGAGGAGTTTCCCGGTTGGCAGAACTACCTGCCGTTGCTGAACGAGACGACCTCGCTTCATGCCCTGCTCGGCAGTCCTCTGGTGGTGATCTGTGAGCCAGAGACTCTCGGCGCAGAGGTCCGCCATCACTCCGAGTTGCTGGCGGGAGAGTTTGCCGCGCGCCGCGAGGACAAACGCATGGCGGTGGATCCCGAACGAGTCGAGTTCCCCGCCTCAGAGGCGCTACGGGTTCTCGAGTCGGCGACCCTTCGTCTCGATGACGACACGCGAGGAATCGCCGAGGTCGACCTCCACTCCGCCTCCACGGAGCGTCTCCATCACCAACTGGCGCGGTTCCCCCGCGAGGTCGAGACCGCCCGCGCCCGCCGCGAGAGCCTGCTCGTAGTGGCGCCCGAGGAGCACCACGCTCGTTTGAGGGAGTGGCTGCAAGGCGATCTGCAGCTCCGAGGTGTGGAGCTCGCGGCCGGCCAGCTGGAGCGTGGTTTCCGCGTGCCGGACCTGCAACTGACCCTGTTTGCCGAGGAACAGCTCTTCGTACGCCGGGCGCCGCGCCAGCGGGCCGCCGCTCGCTTCGGTCCGTTCCTCTCCGGTCTACGCGACCTGAGGGTCGGTGAGTACGTGGTGCACGAGGATCACGGCATCGGTCGCTTCACCGGGATTCGCGTGCTCCAGCCCGAGACCGAGGCCAGCCCCGAGCCACTTCCCGGTGACTCTTCCGGAGGGGCTGCGGCGTCAGATGTCGAGGTGATGGAGATCGAGTACTCGGGCGACCGAAGCCTCCTCTTGCCTCTGTCCCGCATTCACCAGATCCAGAAGTACAGCGGCATCGAGGGAGCTGCGCCGCGGCTCGACCGCCTGGGAGGCTCGAGCTGGGCCAGGAAGAAGAGCAAGGTGCGCTCGAGCCTGCGCAAGCTGGCCACCGACCTGCTCCGACTGTACGCGGAGCGCCAGCTGGCGAATGCGCCGGCGATGGCCGCCGACAGCGACCTGCAGGCACAGTTCGAAGCCGCCTTCGAGTACGAGGAGACAGAAGACCAGCTGGAGGCTTCGGCGGCGATCAAGGAGGATCTGCAAAAGGACGAGCCGATGGATCGGCTCCTTTGTGGCGACGTTGGATTCGGCAAGACCGAAGTGGCGATGCGGGCGGCCTTCAAGGTCGTCGACTCGGGCTATCAGGTCGCGGTTCTCGCACCGACCACCATCCTTGCCGACCAACACCTCGAGACCTTTCGTCGGCGTTTCGACGGCTTCCCGGTGACTGTCGAGATGGTGTCGCGCTTTCGCTCCGCAGCCGAGGTGCGCAAGATCCGTGAGCGGTTGGCGAAGGGCGAGATCGACATCCTCATCGGCACTCATCGGCTGCTCGCCAAGGACATCGAGTTATCCCGTCTGGGGCTGCTCGTCGTGGACGAGGAGCAGCGTTTCGGAGTCGGCCAGAAAGAGAAGCTCAAGGAGCTGAAGCGGGAAGTCCATGTGCTCGCGATGTCGGCGACCCCGGTGCCGCGGACTCTACAGCTCTCGCTGGCCGGAGTGAGAAACCTTTCGGTGATCGAGTCGCCCCCCAAAGATCGCATGGCCATCGAGACTCGGATCCTCCCCTACTCCTCGGACTTGATTCGCGAGGCGATCGAGTTCGAGCTCGAGCGAGGGGGTCAGATCTATTTCGTCTATAACAGGGTCGAGGGGATCGAAGAGATCGCGTCTTTCCTTCGCGGCCTCGTGCCGGATTTGAGGGTTACCGTCGGTCACGGTCAGATGGACGAGCACGAGCTCAGTGAGCGAATGCATGCCTTCACTCGGGGCGAGTTCGATGTACTGGTCGCGACGACGATCATCGAAAGCGGGATCGACATCCCGAATGTCAACACGATGCTGGTCCATCGGGCGGACCGCTTCGGTTTGGCCCAGCTCTATCAGCTTCGTGGCAGGGTCGGGCGCTCCGATCAACTCGCCTTCTGCTATCTGCTGGTGCCGGGGGATCGGGTGCTTCCCGAGATCGCTCGCAAGCGCCTTCAGGCCATCCGGGAATTCACCGAGTTGGGCGCGGGGTTTCGAGTGGCAGCGCGTGATCTCGAGATTCGCGGCGCGGGGAATCTGCTCGGTGCCGAGCAGAGCGGGCACATCGCGGAGCTGGGAATCGAGACGTATCTGCGAATGCTCGAGGACACCGTGCGCGAGCTCAAGGGCGAAGAGCCCATGGAGGCTCCGGCGGCGAGTATCGACCTGCCGGTCGCGGCGGCGATTCCCGAGCAATACATCGGAGACACCAACCTACGCATGGAGATCTACCGAAGGCTGGCCGCCGGCGACGAGCCGATCTCGGACGTGATGGCCGAGCTGCGCGATCGGTTCGGGCCGCCGCCCGAGAGTGTCGAGACGCTGGTTCGGGTGGCCGAGTTGAAGGCGCTGGCGGAAACGTTGCGAGTGCAATCGATCGTTTCGCGGGGACGCGATCTATCGATTCGGCTCCGTCAGGATGCTCGCATCGATGTCGAGGTCCTGATTCGAATGGTCTCGGCGCGAGACGACCTGAGCTTTTCACCGAGCGGCGTGCTGACCCTGCGCGGGGTGTCGGGCTCCGACTCGTTGGCGATGGCGCGGCGCACTCTCGAACTGATCTCTCCGGAGGGGCCGCCCCTGGTCTCCGACTCGGTGAACTGAGATGGGGAACAGGATCGAGAATGGCCGCCGTCGAGTCCGCGAGGGTCGACTCGTTTCCATCGTGTGTCTCTCGCTCTTCGCCGTCGCCTGCAGCCCGTCTCATCCGGAGGCCGTGGCCTACATCGACTCCGTTCCGGTTCTGAGGGAGGAATTCCAGGAGTTCCTGGCTCGCAGCGTCGGATCGGAGGCAGCCGGGCTCCAATCCGAAGCGCTCTCTGCCCTCCTGGATCAGTACCTGGAAGAGCGTCTCCTCCTGCAGCTGGCGCTCGATCGTCGAGTCGTCGAGCGTGGAGCCGATTCGAGAGCCGCACTGGTAGCTCTGCTCGACGATCAGGATCACTCCGTTCCGGGGGCCGCAGAGATCGAAAGCTACTACCGCGATCACAGAGAGGAGTTCGCCCTCCCCGAGCGAGTCGAGCTCTTCCAGGTTCTGGTGGAGAGCCGCGAGGCGGCTGAGCAGGCACGGACAGCATTGGACTCCGGCGCGGATTTTACCGAGGTGGCACGTCGCTTGTCCGTCGATCCGAGCGCTCCTTCCGGGGGATTCCAGGGGGAGCTGGCTCGGAACGAGCTGCCCACAGCGCTCGCCGACACGATCTTCGATCTGGAGGTGGGAACGCCGAGCGAGATCGTGGAGGCGGACTTTCGCTTTCACATCTTCTACGTCGCACGACGGCTTCCGGCGGAGCAGCTCGATCTGGAGGCGGCGGAGCCGCTCATCAGGGAGCGGCTGGTCGCCCTCCTGGCCGATCAGCGTTTCGAGGAGCTGCTGCGCGAGGCCCGAGAGCGATATGATCTCCGGATCGTGGAAGGCAATCTCGCGTTTTCCTACCGTCCCAGGGATGCCTAGGGCCCCTGTTCTCGGCCACCGAGAGCCCCGAGGTCCCACCGTCGATTCGTCCCTATTCTTCTCCTCAGCCATCTGGAAACCCCAAGCTCATGAAAGCGATCTGGACACCGACTGGCTTCGCCGCCGTGCTTCTGGCATTCGGCTGGATGTCCCCGCGACCGGCCGCATCTCAGCCCCTGAGGGCTGATTCGCCGGTCGAGAATCAGATCGTCTTGCGGGTCAACGATCACATTGCCACCCTCTACGACTATCAGCGCGAGCTCGCCGAGCAGACGCGTCTGTTGAACTCCGCTCCGGACCTCGACAATGCGGAGCGCGAGCGCATTCGAGCCGACCTGCCCCAGACCGTGATGGGAGAGATGTTCAACCGGCTGCTGGTGATGTCACGGGCTCGTCAGCTCGGGGTCACCACGACCCAGTTCGAGTTCGATCAGTATCTCGACCAGCTTCGACGTGAGAACGGGCTCGAAGATCCGCAGGCACTCGAAGCCGCCCTGGCGAGGGAGGGCCTGACCCTGGAGGATCTCAACCAGCGGTTCACGGTGGAGCAGTCCCGGATGGGCATCGTGCAGCAGGAAGTACGCCCGAGAGTCGACGTCACCGAGGAGGAAGTGCGGCGCATCTACGACGAGCGGATCGAGGACTTTCGAGTTCCCGAGCGAGTCAAGGTTCGCGAGATCGTCGTGCTCGATTCACCGCAAGCCCAGGATCTCGCGGAGACGGTAGTCGCAGAGCTTCGTTCCGGAGCGACATTCGAGGAGGTCAAGGAGCGCCACGGGGACCAGCTCAGCGGCGTGCTCGACATCGGCTGGGTCTCCCGGGGAGACCTCGATCCGGCCATCGAAGACGCGGTCTGGGAGCTCGATGAAGAGCAGATTGCCGATCCGGTGTCGGCACGGGGTGGGCTGCACCTTGCGCAACTCGTGGAGCGTGAAGACGCCAGCGTTCGGCCCTACGAGGAGGTCCAGGAGCAGGTGTACCGCGCGGAGTTCAATCGGCAGATGCTGGAAGAGTACGAGGAGTACCTGCTCGAGCTCCAGGACAAAGCATTCTTCCAGTGCCGCGGACCGGCGGAGGACTTCTGCCAGCAGAAGCTCGCTGGCACGCTGGCGACCACCGACTCCTTTGACGGGACATTCGGCCTCGACGACGTCGATCGACTGTTCGCTCCCAACGCGGACACGCCGGCGGAGAAGGACTCCGACGACGGCGAGTCAGAAGGTCAGAGCGACGGGCCCGACGGCCAGTAGCCACACCTCGAGGAAGCGCGGTTCCCCGGTACTCCGACGGCGTGCGTTTCTCGCGGGCCTGGGGTGAGTCCTGCCCCTCTGGACGGCGGAGGGCGGGGCTGTGTGTGGCCCCTGGTGGACCAGAGTGGAGATAAATGGACAAATTTGGATCGAAATGCTACTTTTGATCCCTGAAACCGCCCGTCTCTGGGCGGTTGCGGCTTTCTACGTCCGGAGGCGGAGGGGTCCCACGGCAGATGTTCCGGGGCAGCTACAGCGCGAAGATCGACGACAAGGGGAGGCTCAAGATGCCCTCCGAGTTCCGTCGCATCGTCGAGGAGACCTGGGGGCCCGAGGTCTTCATGACCTCGGTCGAAGGGGAGCACGCGCTGCTCTACCCGCTCTCGGTCTGGGAGAGCATCGAACAGCGATTGGCTGCGCTGCCTTCGACAGATCGCCATAAGCGACGCTATCTCGCCCGGGTCAACTACTTCGGTCAGCAGGGCCGACTCGATTCGCAGGGGCGCATCGTGGCGCCGCCGATTCTTCGTGAGACCGCGCGCATGGAGGGTGAGGTCGTTGTGTGTGGTGCGCTCGATCACCTCGAGGTGTGGAACAAGGAGAGGTTCGACCAGAAACTGATAGAGGAGCCCTTTACCGACGACGATTTCAAGGCACTCACAGAGCAAGGGATCTGAGCCGGAACGCGCTCGTGGGGTGGACATGCCTCCAGCGGAGCACATTCCGGTCTTACTCGAGGAGTCGATCCGATTCCTGGCCCCGGAGAGGGGCGGCTTGTTCGTGGACTGCACTCTCGGACTGGCAGGGCATGCGGCGGCGATTCTCGAGACGGGGCCGGAGGCGCAGCTGGTCGGCATCGACAGAGACCCACAGGCGCTCGAGATCGCGAGGCAGCGGCTCGAGCCCTACGGCAGCCGGGTTCGGCTCCTGCGAGGAGAGTTCTCTCAGCTCGAGCAGCTGCTCGGCGAACTGGAGGAGGAGCGGGGTGTCCCACCCCTGGCCGGGATTCTGGCGGATCTCGGAGTCTCCTCCCTGCAGCTGGATCGGGGGGAACGTGGATTCAGTTTTCGGTTCGACGGGCCGCTCGACATGCGGATGGATACCGAAGGTGACCTAACGGCGGCAGATGTCGTCAATGAGTATTCGGAGGAGGAATTGCAAAGGATTCTCAGAGAGTACGGCGAAGAGAGGAGCGCACGTCGGATGGCACGGGCCATCGTGGAGCGTCGACGGGTCTCACCGATCGGGACCACGGCCGAGCTGCGTGAGCTGATCGCATCGGTCAAGCCGCCCCGGCACAGGCGGCAAGGTCGAACGACTCAGCGTATCGATCCGGCGACTCGTGCGTTTCAGGCGTTGCGTATCGAGGTGAACCAGGAGCTGTCCGGCTTGAAGCGTCTGCTCGATCAGGCGATGCGAATGCTCGACACCGACGGTCGTCTGGTCGTGATCTCGTATCACAGCCTCGAAGATCGCATCGTCAAGAACGCGATGCGGATCTCGGCACTGGGCGAGGTGGACCCGATTACCGGACGACCCCGCTCCGAGACCCAGTTGATCGAGGTGCTGACCCGAAAGCCGGTGCGTCCTGCGCAAGAAGAGGTGAATCTGAATCCGCGCTCCCGGTCGGCTCGTCTGCGAGCAGCGCGAGGGCTGTAATCGAGGGACTCAGTTGAGCAATGGGGTGAGGTCTTGAAGACCAGCTACGCGATACCCAAACCGGTGGTCAACACCTACCTGGTGCGCGAACGGGATCGCCGTCGCTGGCGAGATCTCGGGGTATTGACCTTGATGGTCCTGCCGCTCGGCCTGGGCCTCTTGTCCTACACCTGGATTCACCTCGAGGTGCTGCGCGCCGGCGCACGGATCGAGCGTCAGGAGCAGCTCCTGCAAGAGCTCAATCAGAGAGAGCTGCGACTCGAGCTCGAGGCCGCCCGGCTGACCAGTCCCGCTCGCGTGGCCGAGGAGGCAGAGCGTCGCCTCGGCATGCGCCCAGCGGAACTGGACCAGCTCGTCTTCGTCGAGCCGGAGGATCTCCCGTGAGGGTGCGCATTCGGCGCGGCGATGGCGGTGAGCGCTCGGATCGACGGAGCTCACAGAAGGTCTCCGCGGGGAGGAGTCCGACTCGAGTGCGCGAGGCGCGGTCCTTGCCACCGGGTTCGCCCCGTCGCCGCCGTCTGCTTCTCTTCGGTGGTCTGATGGTCTGGTCCGGGCTGGTCGTCGCGCAGCTATGGCAGCTTCAGATCGAGCGTCACGAGGAGTGGGTCGAGAAGGCGAACAAGCAGCAGGAGTGGACGGTTCGGATCGCGGCGCCCCGCGGCACGATCTACGATAGTCGGGGGCGTGAGCTCGCAGTCTCGGTCGACGTCGAGTCTGCCTATGCCGATCCTCGGGAGATCGAGAACCCTGCAGACGTAGCTGCGGCGCTCGGCAAAGCGCTCGGGCTCGGACGGACACAGCTGCAGCGCCTCGAGCGCAATCTCGCCAGCGTCGAGCGCACCGGTGTCGTCGTTGCGCGTCGACTCGAGCCGGAGATCGCAGCCCGGGTCCGTGAGCTCGATCTGCCCGGGGTGTACTTCCAGCGTGAGAGCAAACGCTACTACCCCAAGGGATCCCTCGCGGCCAACGTGATCGGGATCGCCGGTATCGACCATCAGGGTCTCGAAGGTCTCGAGGTGTACTTCAACTCCGTGGTCGCGGGGCGAGATGTCGAGCGCACGGTGATCAAACATCCGGGCCGAGGCTATGTGCTGGACCCCGACGCGATGGCGGCGCTCGCGGAGCCGGGGGCCGATCTCTATCTGACACTCGATGCCACTCTTCAGTTTCTGGCCGAGCGCGAGCTGGCTCGTGCCATCGAGGAGGTGAACGCGAAGAGTGGCTCGGTGGTCATCCTCGATCCTCGAGATTCGGCGATCCTCGCCATGGCGTCGTGGCCGACCTTCGATCCCAATCGGATCGAAGGTACGCGGCGGGAAGAGCGAAAGAACCTGGCCGTCTCCGACGCGTACGAGCCGGGCTCGACCTTCAAGGTCCTCACGGCCGCCTCCGTGCTGGAGAACATGGTTCTCTATCCCGATGACCGAATCGACTGCGAACGAGGTGGCCTCCAGGTCGACAAGGCGTACATTCGCGACCACAAGCCCTTCGATGTGCTCACCTTCCGTGAAGTGATCGCGAAGTCGAGCAATGTCGGGGTGATGAAGGCCGCGCTCCGGCTCGGCGGCGATCGGTTTCTGGACACGCTGGAGGACTTCCACCTCGGCGAGAAGACCGGAGTCGATCTTCCAGGAGAGAACGCCGGGGGGATCCGATTTCGCTCCGAGTGGCAGCGCAACGACATGGTGGCCTACGCCTCCTTCGGGCAGGGGATCAACGTGACCCCATTGCAGATGGCGAACGCTGTGGCCGCGATCGCCAACGGAGGCCGCCTGCATCGCCCCTACATCGTCTCTCACATCGGCAAGAACGGGCAACGGCAGCCGGCCAACGATCAGGCGCTCGGCCGCGAGTCGCGCTGGGGACCCGGAGAGCTGATCGGCCGGCCGATATCGCCGGCAACCGCACAGACGGTCATGCGAATGATGGAGGGGGTGGTCGTCGAGGGTACTGGAAAGGCCGCCGCAATCGCGGGATATCGAGTCGGAGGCAAGACCGGCACGGCGCAGGTGTCGGACTCATCCGGCTACTCGAGAACCAGGCGGGTGGCGAGCTTCGTCGGTGTGGCTCCGGCCCGCGAGCCGCGCCTGGTGGTCCTGGTGGCGATCAAGGACCCGGTCGGTCGCACCCACGGAGGCGATGTCGCGGCACCCGTGTTTCGAAAGATCGTGAGCGAGGCCCTGGTCTATCTCGGGATCGCGCCGCAACCCGATCCGCTCGAGGCCTCGGTGGCCTGGATTCCGCTCGAGCCGCGCGAGGTCGAGCCGGTTCGAGTGACCGAAATGTCACCCTCGCGGGTGCCGATCGGAGGGTCTCGCTAGATGGATCTCACCGAGCTGGTGCACGGGCTCGGGGTCACGCCCCTTTCGGCTTCGGCGACTGGCGATGCGAGGGCCGGCGTGGTCAGCGAGATTGACGTCCGCGGGATCTGCTACGACTCGCGTGGTGTGGTTCCTGGCGACCTCTTCGTGGCCTGGTCGGGCGAGAAGACCGATGGCCGCAGGTTCGCTCAACAGGCGCTCGGGCTCGGCGCTGTGGCCGTACTGGCCGGTGGCCCGCCTCTGGAGGAGCCTCCTGCGGTGAGCGTCCCATGGCTGGTGGCCGAGGATCCGCGGTCCCTGCTCGGTCCCATGGCGGCTCGTCTCTATGGTCAGCCGCAGGAGGCGCTGGTGAGTGTCGGAATCACCGGCACCAACGGCAAGACCACCACGACCCTGGTTGTCGGGGAGATGTTCGACGTGGCCGGGATTCCGGCAGGCACGATCGGCACCCTCGGGTACTTCTTCGGCGATCTCGATCTCGGGGGTGAGCGCACGACCCCCGAAGGCAACGACCTGTTTCGCTGCCTGGCCGAGATGCGAGATGCGGGCGCGGGTGCCGTCGTCATGGAAGTCTCTTCTCATGCCCTGGCTCAGAAGAGAGTGGAAGGGATGGCCTTCGACGTGGCCGCATTCACCAACCTGACCCGCGACCACTTCGACTTTCATCCAGACTTCGATCACTACTTCGCCAGCAAGCGCCGTCTGTTCGACAAGCTCCGCCCCGGTGGCCGCAGTGTGGTCAACATCGACGACGCCTGGGGGCGCAAGCTCGCGGCCGAGCTCGACGAGCCGATCACGGTCGGTAAAGGGGGGCAGGTGAAGGTCGTCGATGCCGATCTCGACGAGCAGGGCATTCGGGCCCGGATCTCGACCCCGCGCGGCGACCTCTCGATCGAGAGTCCGCTGCTCGGAAGCTACAACCTTGAGAATCTGTGTGGCGCGATCGCGATCGGCGAGGCACGCGAGCTGCCTCACGAAGCCATGGCGGCCGCAATCGCCAGGCGGGGGCCGGTCAACGGCCGCCTCGAACGCGTCGAGGCCGGGCAGGAGTTTCCTGTCTTGATCGATTTCGCCCACACCGATGGTGGGCTCGAGGCAGCTCTACGCTCCGTACGTCGTTTGACTGCACGCAAGATCGCCGTCGTGTTCGGCTGTGGCGGTGATCGCGATCCGGGAAAGCGTCCGTTGATGGGGCGGGTCGCGGGTGAGCTCGCCGACCTTCCGATCGTCACCTCGGACAATCCCCGCTCGGAGGATCCGCAGGCGATCATCGCCGCCGTCGAAGAGGGTCTACGCGAGAGCGGCAATCGCAAGTACAAGGTGATCCCGGATCGTCGTGAAGCCATTCGTCGTGCCGTTGGGGTCGCCAGCCGTCGTGGCGACTGGTGTGTAGTGGTGGCCGGGAAGGGTCACGAGGAGATGCAAATCATCGGAGATCAGGTCTTGCCGTTCTCCGATCGGGCGGAGCTCGTGGCCGCTCTGGAGGAAGTCCTTGGTACGACGGCGCATGGATGAGGCTGCGAAAGCAATGTCAGGTGAGCTGATCCAGGGCCCCCCCGACGCCGTTTTCGACGGTGCCGCGCTCGATTCCCGCCGCGTGCTCGGAGGCGAATTGTTCTTTGCGCTCTCGGGCGAGCAGACCGACGGACATCGCTTCGTCGCCTCGGCATTCGAGCGCGGAGCGGCCGGCGCCGTGATCGAGGTCGGCGCCCAGTTCGAGCAGGTCTCCTCCGGTTCACTGATCCGTGTGGAGGATGCCTTCCAGGCGTTGCACGAGCTGACCCGATGGGTGAGGACGCAGGTGCCGCAGGTACTGGTGGGGATCTCCGGCTCTGCCGGGAAGACCACGACCAAGGAGTACCTGGTTCACCTGCTGGCCCCACGGCCGCACGTTGCCGGGAGCCCAGGGAACCTGAACAACCTCTACGGATTCCCCATGGCACTGCTGGGGATTCCCGATGACACCGAATGGATGATCGCGGAGATGGGGATGTCGACCCCGGGAGAGCTCGCCGGAGTGAGCGAGCTCGGTCGTCCCGACATCGCCGTGCTGCTCAACGTGCGACTGGCCCATCTCGAGGGATTTCAGAGGGAAGACGAGTCTGCAGGTCTGGAGGCGATTGCTGAGGCCAAGGCGGGTCTCTTCGCCGGACTGGCAAAGGGGGGCGTCATCGTCGCCAACGCTGCCGATCCGGAGGTGGTCCGCGTGACGGAGCGGCATCGCATCGAGCGTGACCCGACCGTAACCGTCGTCTGGTTTGCGGCCGAGGAGTCAGGTGCGCCCGCGCAGCGAGAGCTCGGCCTCGCCGCTTCGCGAATCGAGCCCCTGCATGACGGTCGAGCGGGAAGTCGCCTCCTGCTCACGGATTGCATCGACGCAGAGCCCGTCCAGATCCCGGTCGAGTTACCGGTACACGGCTCAGTCAATGTCGAGAACTTCGTGGCAGCGGCCGCCTGTGCCCGGGTACTGGGTCTGGGGCTCGACGAGGTCGTAGCGCGCGCCGGCTCGTTGGCGCCCTCGTCGGGGAGAGGCGAGATCGTCACCACCGCGAGTGGGCTGACGGTGATCGATGACAGCTACAACGCCAATCCCGATGCCACCGTGCGAGCGCTCGAGGCCGCACTGAACCTTGCGGGAAACCGTCACCTCTGCGTGCTGGGAGAGATGCTCGAGCTCGGCCGCGATGCCGCCTCCCTGCACCGCGAGGTCGGAGCCGTAGCCGCGGGTCTGGGCTACGAGCTGGTGCTGGGAGTCGGCGAGCTGGCTCGGCATCTGGTCGAGGCGGCCGAGGGCGCCGAAGGCGCCGGCGAGACCCATTGGGTCGCAGATGCCGATGCAGCGCGCGCGTGGCTCGCTCCCCGCCTCGAGGCCGGTGATGTGGTGCTGGTGAAGGGCTCCCGCGGTGTCGGTCTGGAGCGGGTCGTCGAAGCGCTGACCGCGGATTCGGCTCCTGCCGGGCAGGAGGGCGCGTAGTGCTCTATCACCTTCTCTACCCTCTCAGTGAGCGTTTCGGTGTATTCAACGTCTTTCAATACATCACCTTCCGCACCGCGCTGGCTGCCCTCTTCGCCATGGTCTTGTCCCTGATTCTCGGACCGGCCACCATTCGTTGGCTTCGTCACCTGTCGGTGGGCCAGAACATTCGGGACGTGGGTCCCGAGAGCCATCTCGAGAAGCAGGGGACGCCCACCATGGGGGGTGTGCTCATCGTCATCTCGGTCGTGGTGCCGACCCTGCTCTGGGCAGATCTCACCAACGTCTATGTGTGGCTGACGCTGGCCGCTACGACCGGCTTTGCCGCAGTCGGGTTCGCGGACGACTACCTGAAGGTCAGCCGCAGGTCTCATGACGGTTTGAGTATCCGGGCCAAGTTCGGGCTGCTCGTGCTGGTTGCGTCGGGTCTCGGAGTCGGGTTGCTGATGTTCACCGAGATCGACCCCCGTCTCACCTTTCCCTTCTTCAAGAATCTGGTGGCAGACCTCGGTGTCTTCTATGTTCCCTTCGTGGTGCTCGTGCTGACCGGGACCTCGAACGCAGTGAACTTCACCGACGGCCTCGACGGTCTCGCGATCGGCGCTACCTTGATCGCGGCGACCGCGTATACGGCCCTGACGTACATTGCCGGCAATTCCGTGGTTTCCGGCTACCTCCAGGTGGCCTACGTGCCTGGTGTCGGAGAGGTGGCGATCTTCTGCGGTGCCCTGGTCGGTGCCAGTGTCGGGTTCCTCTGGTACAACTGCCATCCAGCAGAGGTGTTCATGGGCGACGTCGGCTCGCTCGGCATCGGAGGCGCTCTCGGCACGATCGCGGTAGTCTCCAAACAGGAGATCCTTCTCGTCCTGGTGGGTGGGCTGTTCGTTCTCGAGGCGATCTCGGTGATCGTTCAGGTGACCTCGTTCAAGCTCACTGGGCGCCGAGTGCTGCGCATGGCTCCGCTCCACCACCACTTCGAGCTCGCCGGGTGGAGTGAGCCGAAGGTGACGGTCCGTCTCTGGATCGTGGCCCTGGTCTTTGCCTTGATCAGTCTCTCGACTCTGAAGCTGAGGTAGTTTCTCTTGCCCGTTCCCGCTTTTGCCCGATCCTCGACATCTCGCACTCGATCCGATCGTCCTCGGCTCGATCGAGAGGGCTGGCACTGCGTTCTGGTTTATGGACTGGGGCGCTCGGGTCGGGCCGCGGCCCGCCTCTTGCTCTCTCGGGGAGTCTCGGTGATCGCGCACGATGAGGGTGCGATCGGGATGCACCGCGATCTCGAGGAGCTCGCCGGGTCTCGGGGCGAGGCATCGTTCGAGCTTCGCTCGGGCGAGACCCTGCGGCGCGTGCCAGAAGGTGTCGACGCCGTCGTGCTCAGCCCCGGGGTGCCCCGCAAGCGTCCCCTGATTCAGGATGCCCTGGATCGCGGCGTGGAGGTGCTGGCCGAGGTGGAGCTGGCCTACCGCGCACTCGGAGACGACTTCGGTGCCTTGATCGCGATCACCGGCAGCAATGGCAAGAGCACCACGACCGCACTGACCGGCCATCTGCTGGCAGCTGCGGGTCACAGGGTCGAGGTCTGCGGCAACATCGGAGTGCCGATGTGCGACCGTGTCGACGGCGATCCCGGGAGGGTGTTCGTGCTCGAGCTGTCGAGCTTCCAGCTCGAGAGTGTCGATTCATTCCGACCCGACGTCTCCGTCCTGCTGAACGTGGCGCCCGATCACCTCGATCGCTATGACGGACTCGAGGAGTATCGCCGAGCGAAAGAACGGATCTTCCAGCGGCAGGGTGACGGAGACCTCGCCGTGCTCAACGCAGCAGATCCGCCCCGGGCCGAGCTTCCTGCCGTACGGCGACGGAACTTCTCACTCGAGCAGGAGGTCGAGGACGGCTGCTATCTCGCTGCCGATCGTGTGCTCGAGGTGGGAGAGGGGACACCCACCGAGCTGTTTCGGGTATCGAGTGTCCCGTTGGTCGGTCAGCACAACCTCGAGAACGCCATGGCTGCGGTCCTGACGGCTCGGTCCCTCGCGCTCGTGCCTGGGCTCGAGGCTTTCCGGTGCGAAGCCTCCGAGCTGAGCTCGGCCCTCGCCTCGTTCCGGGGGCTTCCCCACCGTATGCAGCGGGTGATCGAGTATGCGGGTGTGTCCTGGATCGACGATTCCAAGGGGACCAACGTCGCTGCGACCGAGCGTGCGCTCGAAGGCTTCGAGGACGGCACGGTCCATCTCATTCTGGGTGGCCGCAGCAAGGACACGGAGATCGCCGAGCTTCGGTCAGCGGTGGAGAGCAAGGTCAGATGCCTCTATCTGATCGGAGAGGCCGCCCCGGAGTTCGAGCGAGTCCTCGGCTCGGTGGCGCCGACTCGCATGGCAGAGACGCTCGAGCGTGCGGTGCAATGGGCTGCCAGCGCCGCCCAGCCCGGCGACGTCGTGCTGCTCTCTCCCGCTTGCGCGAGCTTCGACCAGTTTCGTGACTTCGTGGATCGGGGCGAAACGTTTCAGCAACTGGTTCATGCCCTGCGTGTTTCATATGGGGAGGGTCAGCATGGCTAGACGGCTCTCCTTCGACCGGGTGCTGTTCGCCAGCATCGTGCTGCTGACCGGCCTCGGGATCGTGATCGTGTACTCGGCCAGCGTCGGCGGGAGCGCCATCGGTGACGCTCCGGTGCTCGGGCTCAGTGCTCTCACCAAGCAGCTCGTCGCTCTGGTCGCCGGAGTCGCCGCCATGATCGGAGCGATGTGGATCGACTATCGCGTGTTGCGCCGCCCGGTCGTCGTCTATGGGCTGATGGCGGCAGTGGCTGCGCTGCTGGTGCTGGTTCTGCGTGCGCCTGCCCTGAACGGAGTCCAGCGCTGGCTGTTCGTTGCCGGGTTCTCGATCCAACCCTCGGAGTTCGCGAAACCGGCGCTGGTGATCTTCCTGGCCTATCAGATCGATCGCAAGTGGGACCGCATCAACACCCCGTTCGTTTTGATTCCCAGTGTGTTGGCCTTGAGTGTGATCAGCGTCCTGATCATTCTCGAGCCCGACTTCGGAACCGCGCTGGTCTTGATTGCACTGGCCGGGGTGATGCTCTTTCTCGGGGGTCTGGCGTTTCGCTTCGTGTTTCTGGCGGGGCTGCTCCTGGCACCCGCGCTCGGCATCGTGGTCGCGACTTCTTCCTATCGGTTGGCCCGATTGACTGCCTTCATCGATCCGGAGCGAGATCCCCTCGGCCAGGGCTATCAGTTGCATCAGTCGTTGATCGCCGTGGGGTCCGGTGGGCTCCTGGGAAGGGGGCTCGGTCAGGGCGGTCAGAAGCTCGACTTCCTTCCGATGGCGAACAGTGACTTCATCTACGCAATCCTGTGTGAGGAGCTGGGGTTCCTGGGTGCGGTCTCGGTGGTCATGCTGTTCGGGGTCTTCCTGTGGCGGGGACTCCTGGCGGGAGACCGTGCACCGGACGACTTCGGTCGGTACCTGGCGTGGGGCCTGACCGCCTACCTGAGCATGCAGGCCCTTCTGAACATCTCGATCACGATTGGACTCGTTCCGGTCACCGGGATGACCTTGCCCTTTCTCTCCTACGGCGGATCGTCTCTCTTCGTGACCCTGGCCTCCTGCGGACTCCTGCTCAATATCTCTCAGCACACATGATGTCCCTGCGTCCCACCATCGATCCTTCGGCTCCGCCCACTCTGGGCGTGAGCTTCGAGTCGACGCCTCCGAAGAGACGGGCGCTGATGGCCGGGGGAATGAGCGGCGGTCACGTGTTTCCGGCCCTGGCCGTCGCGGAGGAGCTCGCGCTGCGCGGCTGGTGGGTCGGGTTCGTCGGCACCGCCACGGGGATCGAGGCTCGCCTGGCGCAAGAGCGAGGCGTTCCGTTCTTCGCCATTTCGGCCCTACCGTTGGTGGGTCGCGGGATCGCGGCTCGGTTGCGAGCTCTTGCCGTCCTCCTCTCCTCGAGTCTCTCGGCTCGCGGGCTGGTTCGGCGACTCGGTGCCGCCGTGGTGCTGGGCACCGGTAGTTTCGTCTCGGCGCCCACCGTGCTGGGTGCTCGGCTGGCGGGGCGTCCGGTATTGCTCGTGGAACCCAATGCCGCGGTCGGTTTCGCCAATCGCTGGCTGAGTCGAGTGAGCCAGGGCGCGGCCATTGCCTTCGAGAGTGCCGCTCGTCAATTGAAGTGCCCGACCTGGCGCACGGGAGTGCCGGTACGCCGGGCCTTCTTCGAGCAGCAAGCCAGTCGAAACGAGTTGGCGATTCCGACACTTCTGGTGCTCGGTGGGAGCCAGGGCTCTGCGGTTCTCAATCGCTCGGTGCCGCGGGCGTTGGCGGAGCTTCCCGAGCAGCCCGTCCGAGTCGTTCACCAGACGGGCCGCGAGCGGGTGGCGGAGGCCGAGCAGGCCTACCGAGACGCCTTCGGTGGTCCTCTCGAGGAGCTTTCGAGTCGGGGGGTCGACCTCGAACTGGTGCCGTTCGTCGACGATCCCGCTCTGGCGATGGCGGAGAGCGATCTGATCCTGTCCCGAGCCGGCGCGATCACCGTGGCGGAGATCTGCGCCGTGGGTCGTGCGTCGATTCTGGTGCCACTGACGCTCGCGGGAGGGCATCAGCGCGACAACGCCCTGGCGCTGGTCGAGAGCGGCGCTGCGTTGATCGTGGACGAAGCGAACCTCGAGGCAGCTTCTCTGGACGGCCGTGGCGATCGAGCCGAAGTCGCCGAGGACGGACTGAGCTCAGCGCTCGGACGGCTTCTGGGGTCACACGCTCGGCGATCTGAAATGGCCCTTGCAGCGCATCGACTGTCCCGGGCTGACGCTGCCCCGCAGATCGCCGATCGGCTCGAGTCCCTGGTGGCTGGGAGGAGCGGGTCATGATGTTCCAACTTCTCGCGGGTCTCGAACGGGTTCACTTCGTCGGAGTCGGCGGTGCAGGAATGAGCGGCATCGCCGAGATTCTGCTCGACTACGACCTGGCAGTGAGCGGCTCCGATCTGGTGCGCAGCGAGGCGACCGATCGGCTGGCTCGACTCGGTGTCGAGGTGTTCATCGGACACGACGAAGCTCACGTCGCCGATACCGACCTGGTCGTGATCTCTTCGGCGATCGACGAGGGCAACCCGGAGGTCCGGGCCGCGCGGGCGGCGGGCATCACGGTGGTGCGACGTGCCGAGATGCTGGGCGAGCTGATGCGTCTCAAGTACGGCATCGCCGTTGCGGGCACTCACGGCAAGACGACGACGACGTCGCTGATCGGCACTTTGTTGACCGAGGCTGGCCTCGATCCGACGGTAATCGTCGGCGGCCGCCTGAGGGTCACTGGTACGGGTGCGCGACACGGGAAGAGCGACTTCCTGGTGGCTGAGGCTGACGAGTTCGATCGGAGCTTTCTTCGTCTCGCGCCCATCGTGGCGGTGATCACCACGGTCGACCTGGACCATCTCGACACCTATGCGTCGATCGAAGAGATCCAGGACGCGTTCGTGGACTTCGCGAGCCGGGTGCCGTTCTTCGGCCGGGTGATCCTCTGCCTCGACGACCCTCGGGTGCAGCAGCTTCTGCCTCGCCTCTCGGAGCGTCGCGTCGTCACCTACGGGCTCTCTCCGCAGGCGGAGATCTCGGCGAGCACCCCGGAGCGGACCCAGGAGGGCTCCTCCTTCTCAGTGACCGACGCTCGCTCGGGTGAGCTGGGACGCATCGAGCTTCCGCTTCCCGGTGACCACAACGTACAAAACGCCCTCGCGGCGGTCGCGGTCGGTCTCGCGCTCGGTCTCGAGTTCCCGGTGATTGCCGATGCGCTCCGGGGTTTCAAGGGAGTTCACCGACGGTTCGAGCGCCGGGGCACGTACCTCGGTGCCGAGGTGATCGACGACTATGCCCATCACCCCGCCGAGGTGTCGGCGACCCTGAAGGCTGCCCGTGGAGTCTTTCCGAAGGCTCGCTTGCACGCCGTGTTCCAGCCACACCTCTACAGTCGCACGCGTGACCAGGCCGACGGATTCGGGCGCGCCCTGCTGCTGGCCGACGAAGCATGGGTCACGGACATCTACCCGTCGCGAGAGGCGCCGATCGAAGGGGTCACTGCACAGCTCGTGGTCGACGCGGCGCGCCGGAGCGGCCACCGAAGGGTGGACTACTGCCCTCTCTGGCAAGAGATGCCGGAGCGGCTGCGAGGTCGGGTTGCCGAAGGGGACGCCATCCTCACCCTCGGTGCAGGCGACATCTACCGGTTGTCTGAGCGGTTGACGGCTCCTGTGGAGGCCGCGACATGAGGCAGGACGTACCGGCCGTCACCCGACGCCGCCGAGGACAGGAGCTTCATGCAGAGATGCAGGAGGCGTTCTTTCGACGTCGTCCGGACGCACCGCGGCGACGGCGCCGTCGCCCCATGCTCGCCTTCCTCCGTCGCACGCTTCGCATCGTCGTGGTGATGGCGGTCCCGGTCACTCTTGCCGTGTGGGCCCTCACTTCTCCGGTGTTCGGTCTCAACGAGGTCGAGTATGCAGGGCTCGACCGCGTGCCCCAGGGATGGCTCGACGAGCGCCTGGACGTCTATCGGGGAATGAACTTGATCACCCTGCCGCTGGATCGGGTGCGGGACGATCTCGCCGAACATGCCTGGATTCGCGGTGTCCAATTGCGCAAGGGCCTTCCGTCTCGTCTGTCGGTCGAGGTCGTCGAGTATCGGCCCTCGGCTCGATTGCTGAGCAACGAAGGTGAGTTCTGGCTGACCGATCGCGGCTACGTGATCTCTCCAGTGTCCACCCTTCAGGAGGAGCCGTTCCTCTCTGCCGAGCCGGCGGTGACGGTGATCGCCCCCGCAGACTGGATCGAGACCGCCGAGTGGCTCGGGACCACGCCCGCTTCCGTGAGTGCCGCTCTGGAGGTGGTCTCGAGACTCGAGGGTGCTCCTGGTGGCCTCGACCGCCGCCTGTCTGCCGTGGCTATCCTCGGTCGCGACGACTTCGAGCTGCGTCTATCGGACAAACCGTTCGTAGTGCGAGTGACCGGCTCGACCGGCGAACGTGAGCTCGAGACCTTCGATCGACTGCTTCCACAGATCGTCGAGCGATACGAAGGACTCGGCGTGGTCGATCTTCGTTTCTCTCGAAGAATCGTGCTCAAGCCGTTGGGCGAGCGCTTTTCGAGTCCCCTGGAGAGAACCCAACAACAAGGCACGACCCCGGAGACGCCCTTCGCGAGCGGGAGTTCGGAGTCGCAGACTGGTTTCGACGCAACGAGAGGCTGAAAGAACTATGGCCAAACCGGAAAAGTACTTCGTTGGGGTGGACGTCGGGTCGTCCAAGGTCGGCGTGCTGATCGGTCAGCGCGACGAGCAGGGTGGCATCGAGGTCGTCGGTATGGGAATGGCTCCCAACCGAGGAACCCGCCGAGGCAACGTGGTCAACATCGACGCCACTGTGGAGGCGCTCAAGCAAGCCACGGAAGAGGCCGAGGTGATGGCGGGCGTCGAAGTCTCCCGTGCCTACGTCGGAGTCGCAGGCGGCGATGTGCGCTCCGTGAACAGCCGGGGCATGGTCTATGTGTCTCGGAAGGACCGCGAGATCACGCGTCAGGATATTCAGCGCGTGCTCGACGCAGCTCAATCGGCAGCCCTCCCCTCCGATCGGGAGATCCTGCATGCGATTCCCCAGGAGTTCATCGTCGACGAGCAGGGGGGGATCGCCGAGCCGAGAGGAATGCTCGGTAGCCGGCTCGAGGTCGCTGTGCACCTGGTTACGGGGCAGGTGACCCGCAACCGTACGCTCCTCACGTGCGTCAATCGTGCAGGGATCGAAGTGGTCGAGCTGGTCTTCGAGCCGCTGGCCGCTGCGGAGTCGCTCCTCACCGACGACGAGCGCGAGCTCGGCTCCCTTTTGATCGACATCGGTTGCGGCACGTCGGGGCATGCCCTCTTCGCTGAAGGTGAGATCCAGTACAGTTCCGTGCTTCCGGTCGGAGCCACCCATTTCACCAACGATCTGGCGCAGGTCCTGCGCACTCCCTTCGCGGAGGCGGAGAAGATCAAGATCAAGCGGGGCTGTTGCCTGTCCAGTCTCGTAGGCGAGGACGAGGGAATCTCGGTGCCCAGCGTCGGCGGCGGTGGCGCTCGAGTGGTCCCCCGTCAGGAACTGTGCGACATTCTCCAGCCGAGGGCCGAGGAGCTCTTTCAGCTGATCCGCGAGGATCTCTCGCGCAGCGGTGTCGACGGACCGATTCGAGGGGGAGTCATTCTCACGGGAGGTGGCGCGCAGTTGGACGGGCTGCTCGAGCTGGCCGAGCAGGTCTTCGATTCGAGCGTGCGCTACGGCCTCCCACGGGGGCTCGGTGGACTGACCGATGTCATCAACTCACCCGCCTGGGCGACGGCCGCAGGACTGCTGTCCTACGCCCAGGCTCGCGACGAGGCGCGGGCTCGCAACATCGCACGACCCGGCTTCAGCATGCGTACCGTTGTCGGCAGCCTGCGGGGGATGTTCCAGGACCTCCTCTGAGGCTGGCAGTGACCGATGATCAGTCATTTGAAAATACACACGACCCGGGTGGCGAGGATCGACTACCCTGAGTGGAACAAACCGTTTGTCTGAGCAGCGAAGGGACCCAAACATGATTCTTTTTGACGATCACGAAGCTGAAGGCAATCTCCCGATCACGATGGACGGAGACGCGGTGACTCCGGCACGAATCAAGGTGCTGGGAGTCGGTGGCGGTGGCGGCAATGCCGTGAATCGGATGCTCGATGCTCGCTTACGAGGCATCGAGTTCATGGCCTGCAACACCGATCTCCAAGCGTTGGCGAAGTGTCGGGCACCGGTCAAACTGCAGCTGGGCAAACAGATCACCCGAGGTCTGGGCGCCGGCGCCGATCCAGAGATCGGGCGCAAGTCGGCACTCGAGGACACCGAGAGTCTGCTGGAGTTCCTCGATGGGGCCGACATGGTGTTTCTCACTGCGGGTCTCGGTGGTGGCACGGGCACCGGTGCTGCCCCGATCATCGCCTCCCTGGCTGCCGAGATCGGAGCGCTTACCGTGGCCGTAGTGACCAAGCCCTTCAGCTTCGAGGGAAAGCGTCGGATGCAGTTGGCCGAGCAGGGGATCGTCGAGCTGCGAAGTGCCGTCGATACCGTGATTACGATTCCGAACGAGCGCCTCTTGAGCTTTGTCGATCGGGGGACTCCTCTCAACGAGGCTTTCCTGATTGCCGACGACGTGCTGCGTCAGGCGGTACAGGGAATCAGTGATCTGATCACGGTCCCGGGCGAGGTCAACTGTGATTTTGCGGACGTGCGGGCGATCATGTCTGGAATGGGAATGGCGCTGATGGGAACCGGGCTGGCCCGAGGAGAGAACCGTGCCCTGGAGGCTGCTCAGCGCGCCATCGCCTCACCGCTGCTCGAGGACACCTCGATCCAGGGGGCGCAGGGCGTGCTCGTGAACATCACGGGTGGTCCGGATCTGACCCTGCATGAGGTCGCGGAGGCCGCGCGGGCGATCTCCGAGTGCGTGGACAGCGACGCCAACATCATTTCAGGACTGGTGATCGACCCCGAACTGGAAGACGAGATGAAGGTGACCGTCATCGCCACGGGATTCAACTACCAGCCGGAGCAGGGAATCGACTTGACGGCGTTCGAGAACGCCTCGCGTCGCGTGATCCCTCCCGAGCCGGTGTGGAAGCGCCAGCCCGAAACGATCGAGAACGAAGGTGCAGGGTTCGCCACGGTCGAGCAGCCCGGGTACGAGTCCCAGGCCGGTCCGTCCGAGTACGCAGAACCGGCGCTCGGAGACGAGCCCGAGGGCGAGTACAGATGGGGGGCGACTCGAGACGAGGACGCCTATCAGGAGCCGGCGCTCCGCCAGACGCCCCCGGAGGGGTCCGATGCCGAGGGAGACCAGGAAGACGGCGACGACGTGCCGTTCTACCGTAAGGTTCTGGCTCACACTCCCCAGGGGGACGACCCGGGTGGATTCGGTCCGAACTGGCGCGATGTCGACGACTACGACATTCCGACGGTGTTGCGCAAACAGATGGACTGACGAACCCGGCGTGGGTGATACCGCCGCCGGTCGGTCCCGCGTTCAGCGGTCCCCTCGCGCCGCTTTCGCTGCCTGATAGGCTGTTGCCTCGGCTTCTCAAGAGCGGCGGGGGACCCTTGCTTGACGGCTCTCGAGCCAGGCATTTGCCTCGACGACAAGTACGAGATTCTGGAGCACCTGCACGGGGGCTCCATGGGAGATTTGTACCTGGTGCGCCACGTGCATCTTCAGGCGATGCGCGTGATCAAGCTGCTCAGCGGCGATCTCGCCAGCGACCCCCGCATGCTTCGTCGTTTCCGCAGGGAGGCGCGCACCGCGACCCGGGTAGAGCATCCCCATGTCGCGACGCTCTACGACTTCTCCCAGTTGGCCGACGGGACCTTCTACATGGTGTGGGAGTACATCAAGGGAGAAACCCTGGCGACGCTACTCGATCGGCAGGGTCGCCTGGCCCTCGGCCTGTGCCTCGATCTCGGCAAGCAGGCGCTCGAGGGCCTGAGCGCGATTCATGCGGCGGGAGTGCTCCACCGCGATATCAGTCCCGACAATCTGCTCGTCAGCCACGATCTCGAGAGTCGCCCCTGGCTCAAGATCATCGATCTGGGCCTGGCGCGCTCGATGAGCGACGACTCGGGGATCAGTCTCGGAGGGAAGTTTTTGTACTGCTCGCCCGAACAGGCCGGAGTTCCGCCCGATGCAGAGATCGGCCCGCGAAGCGATCTCTACAGCTTCTCCCTGGTCTTGTACGAGATGCTGACCCGTACCTCACCCTTCGACGATTTGAGCGGTGGCCTCCAGGCGCGATTTCGGCGCGATCCGACTCCCCTCGCTCAACGAGACCCCGAGATCCCTGCCTCGATCGATCGGCTCGTCATGAAGGGACTCGCCCTCGATCCGGCGCAGCGATGGCCAGACGCAGCACGCATGCTCGCCGAGCTGGAGCTCGTTCAGGATGAGCTGGAGTTGCGCCAGACCGGGGTGCGAGACGCAGCCGCCGAGGAGCCGCAGCCCATCGACGAGGTAGACGGCGTCACCCTTCTGGCCCGCGTCGACGAGGCGATTCGTGAGGTTCGGCTCGACGAAGCCGAAGCCATACTCGTCCGACTCGAAGCGCTCGACCCGGTGCCCGAGGGTACGAGCGAGCTACGAGAGGTGCTCGACCAGACGTCGGAGCGGCGGCGGCAGATGCAGGTGTTGCAAACCGAGGAACTCATGGAGCAGTATCTGCTGGCGCGCAAGAAGGGCCTGGCCGAGATGGCGATCGGAGTCCTGGTCGAGCTCGAGCCGGATCATCCGCGATTGGCGGAGTTTCAACAGCGCATCGTGGGACTCGAAGGGCCCGATCCGGAAAACCACGACCGCGAGCTGGTCCGGCGTGCGGCTCGCCAGGCGATCCTCGCCGGTGACCTGGAGCTCGCACGAGATCGAATCGATCGCCTGGAGACACTCGGTTCGACCAAATCGAGCGTGGCACTGCTGCGACGAGAGGCCGATGAGGAGGAGGCCCAGAGCGAGCTCGAGTCCCGTGCCTCGAGGGTCAAGGAGAAGCTCGAGGAGCTGATCCAGGCAGGGCGACTGGAGGCCGCGGAGAGAGAGGTCGACCAGCTGTCTGGTCTGGGGGTGCCCAAGGCGGTGGTCGATCTCTATCGGGGCCGGATCGGGGAGCTCCGGCAAGCCACCCGTAAGCGATGGCAGGCCAGACTCCTGGAGATGCGATTTCCGCGTCTCCTGGAACAGGAGCAGTGGGATGCGGCTCGGGAGGCCGCTCTCGAACTGGGGCAGCTCGATCCGGGGAGCGAGCTCGCCTCGGGCATGTTCGCCGAGGTGAGTCGTGCGCAGGACGAAGCCATGCGGCGCCAGGCGATCGAGCAGGGAGCCCGCGCGGTCGAGAGCTTCCTCGGCCGCCAGCAGCTGTTCGAAGCCGAGCGTGCCCTGGAGGTCTTGCGGCGTATGGCTCCCGATCACCCCGCGGCGGATCGGTTTGCAGCAGCGCTGGAGCGCCTGCGCGACGCTCGTGCGAATCGCCGATCTCCCTTGCTCGACGAGGAGTCGACCTGAAGCTCTGCGACCTCGGGACGATTCGACCCGGCGTCGCTTGACCCCGCGAGCCTCGAGCGAAGAAAATCGAGTCGCGGAGTCCCCCTTCGCCGCTGCGGCTCCTTTGGGCGGCAGCGAACTCTGCCCCAACCAAGGACCCTTGACCGTGATCGGAACTACCGCCGAGAGTCAATCGCGAGGCGCCGGGCTCTCAGCCGGCCAGAAGCGCCTCCACTACGCGATGATGAAGCTGTCGCGCACCCTCGACGCCCGATTCGAGGCGTTGCGACTCGGGGGGCGCGTCGCCAAGTGGTACAGCGCCATCGGTCACGAGGCGACCTCGGTGCCGGCCGGCCTCGCCCTCGAGCCCGATGACGTGTTGTGCTCGCTCCATCGGGACCTCGGGGCGATCCTCTCGGTGTATCTCGATCCCGTGCGGACCTTTCCCGACCTCGACCTCACTGGAGCCGGCGCAGGCCGCCCGGGTAATTCGGATCCAGAGCTTCTGCTACGCCGTCTGGCCGCACAGCTCCTGGGGCGCGGAGAGGGGTTCAGTCAGGGCATCGAGCGCTCGTTCCACTACGGCTACTTCGAGCCCGATGCCGGTCTTCACCACGTCGGCATGATCTCTCACCTGGGCTCGATGATCCCCGTCGCTGCCGGCTGTGCCTTCGCCCGTCGCCTCCAGGGCACGGATCGAATCGCGATCAACTTCATCGGCGATGGCGGTACTTCGACCGGCGATTTCCACGAGGGGCTCAACATGGCGGCGGTCTGGAAGCTGCCGATGATCCTCGTGATCGAGAACAATCGGTACGCCTTCTCGACTCCCACCGATCAGCAGTTCGTGGTCGACCGCTTGAGCGACCGGGCGATCGGTTATGGCATTCCGGGAGTGTGCGTGGATGGCAACGATCCGGAGGCCGTGGCGGCAGCCATGGCCACTGCGGTGTCTCGCGCTCGTGCGGGTGAGGGTCCCACCCTGATCGAAGCCCTGCTCGGCCGGATGCGCGGTCATGCAGAGGGTGATGATTCGTTGAAAGTCGTGCCGGAGGAGGATCTGGCGCGCTATCGGGCCGAGGATCCGGTGCCGCAGTACGCCGAGCGCCTGCTGGCGGAGAGAGCGTTCACCCGTGAGACGCTGGCGAGTCTCCACTCACGCATCGACCTGCTGGTGGAGGGGGCTTTGGAGCATGCGCTCGAGGCGCCGCCCCCCGACCCCTCGGTCGCTCGGCGTCCCGTGTTCGCGTCTGGGGTCGCGCAGCCTGCCGCCACCGTGCCCGACTCGACGGAGTTGGAGGAAGAAGAAACCAGCTACGTGGATGCCATCAGCCGCGCGCTGCGCGAGGAGCTGGAGGCTGACCCGAGCGTGGTGCTGATGGGGCAGGACATCGGGGTTTTCGAAGGCGCCTTTCGGGTCACCCGGGGAATGTGGACGCGCTGGCCCGACCGAGTCCTCGATACGCCGATCTCCGAGAGCGGAACGCTTGGAATTGCCGCCGGAGCTGCCCTGATGGGTCTTCGGCCGGTCGTCGAGATGCAGTTCGCGGACTTCGTCAGCTGTGGGTTCAACCAGATCACCAACGTCATGGCCAAGCTCTACTATCGAATGGAGCGTTCCTGTCCGGTCGTGATCCGCTTGCCCTCCGGTGGAGGGGTCGGTGCCGGTGCCTTCCATTCTCAGAATCCGGAGGCGTGGTTCGCTCACACGGCGGGACTGAAGGTCGTGTGTCCGGCGACGGCCTTCGATGCCTGGGCCCTGATGAGAGCCGCGATCCAGGATCCAGATCCGGTGATCTTCTGCGAGCACAAGTTCCTCTATCGACGCGTCAAGGAGCGTCTGCCGCCGGGCGCCTGCCCTGCTCAGATCGGGCGGGCCCGAGTCGCTCGAGCGGGTGCTGATCTCTCTTTGATCGGTTACGGGGCCTCCACCTGGACGGCTCTCGAGGTGGCGGAGACGCTCGAATCGGAAGGGGTCGACGCCGAGGTGATCGACTTGCGCACGCTCGTTCCCTTTGACGAGAGCACGGTGCTCGAATCGGTGAAGAAGACGGGTCGTGCCGTGGTCGTTCACGAGGCGCAGCTGACCGGTGGCTTCGGTGGCGAAGTGGCCGCCCGGATCGCCGACGGCGCCTTCGCCTGGCTCGATGCGCCGGTTCGTCGGGTCACGTATCCAGACTCCCCGGTACCCTACGTGAAGGCCCTCGAGCGGGCTCTCCTGCCCGATCGAGAGCGCGTGCTGGACGTGGCCAGGGAAGTGCTGGCGTTCTGAATCGTTTGTCCGAGCGGCGTGTCGAAGCGCTGGCCGGATGGCACTGCTAGACTGACTGCCTGTTCAGCAGCTTGCCATCGGGCAGCGGGCTCGGGCGCACCTCGATGCAGCAGGGTCATGGTCCAGGAGGGTGTCATGCAGACGCAGGAGCGCTTCGAAGTGGAAGAGAGCCGTCTCGGGGAGCGGCCGGGATCGATGCTGCGTGTCGTCGGTGACGTCACCCACCGCGAGGCCCCGCGCCTACGTCGAAGGTTACTCGAAGCCATCGAGAAGGCACACGGTGCCCCCCTGGTGGTCGACCTGGCGGCCGTGCATCGCATGGACACCTCGGGAGTGGCCGTCTTGATCGAGGGTCTCGGACGGTCGCTCCAGGACGGCGGCAATGTACTGCTGTGCGCTCCCAGTGATTCGGTGCGCCGGGTCTTCGAGCTGGCAGGGCTGGAAGAGGCGCTCAACCGCTGCTTCTCCTGCATGGAAGAGCTGTGGCCACGGCTACCCAAAGGCAACGGGAAGACTGGCGAAAGGAACCACGGAGACCGCGCTTGACCCTGGCTGGTGTCCTGGTGGAGGCGGGCGGCGACGCACTGGCGTCGGTCGGTCGCATCTCGGTGATGGCGGGGAATGCCGCGGGGCACTTGATCGGTGGCTTGCTGCGGCGGGAAAAGGTCCGCTGGAAGGAGTCGGTCCACCAGGCGCTCCAGGCTGGCAATCGGTCCCTTCCGCTGGTCGGTCTACTCGCTGCGTTGATCGGCATGATCCTGGCCCTGCAGTCTGCGGAGCAGCTGAAACGCTTCGGGGCGGTCGAGCTGGTCGCCGATCTGGTGTCGATCTCGGTGACGCGAGAGTTGGCCCCCCTGATCACTGCGATCCTGGTGGCGGGGCGGGTGGGTTCTGCGATGGCGGCGGAACTGGGCACCATGAAGGTCTCGGAGGAGATCGACGCCCTGACCGTGATGGGTATCGATCCCGGTTCCCTGCTCGTGCTTCCCCGTCTGGTCGGCCTGCTCGTCGCCTTGCCTTGCCTCACGGTCTTTGCCGATCTGCTCGGAATCGCGGGGGGGATGGTCGTCGCAGTCTCGCTACTCGATCTCCCCGCAGGGGCCTATCTACGCGACTGCCTCGACTCTCTGGCCATGGAGGACCTCTGGGGAGGTCTGCTGAAGGCGGCGCTCTTCGCCGTCGTGGTCGGCCTCATCTGCTGTGAGCGCGGTCTCACGACACAGGGAGGTGCCGAGCAGGTGGGTCGCTCGACGACGAGCGCCGTCGTGCGATCGATCGTGATGATCTTGATCGTCGATCTGGTCGTGACGGCGGCGCTGTACGTAGGATGACCCCGAGATGGCGCTGCTCGAGATCGAAGGACTGGAGAAGCGCTACGGGGATCACGTCGTGCTTGCCGGCATCGATCTCAGCGTCGAGGACGGGGAGGCGATGATCATTCTCGGTGGGAGCGGCAGCGGAAAGAGCACGCTGATGCGCTGTGCCCTGGGCCTCGAGGTTCCAGATGCCGGAGTCGTGCGGATCGACGGCATCGATGTCCACCGTGCCAAGGGGGACGAGCTCCAGGAGCTCCGCGAGCGGATCGGGGTGGCGTTTCAGAGCTCAGCCCTGTTCGGCTCGCTGACGGTCGCTGGAAATCTCGACCTGCCGCTCAGTGAGCACACCTCACTGCCGCCGTCCACTCGATCGATCGTCACTCGGATCAAGCTCTCGCTGGTGGGACTCGGGGGCGCCGAAGACCGCTACCCGTCGGAGCTCTCGGGTGGGATGCGCAAGCGGGCCGCGCTGGCACGGGCGATGGCACTCGATCCTCAGTTGTTGTTCTGCGACGAACCGTCGGCCGGCCTCGATCCCGTGACCGCAGCCGGCATCGACAGATTGCTGCTGCGACTGAAGGAGGTCTTTGCCGTCACCCTGGTCGTGGTGACGCACGAGCTGGAGAGCGCCTTTCTCGTCGGCGATCGGTTCGCGCTGCTTCATCAGGGTGTCATCCGCGCTCTCGGCACTGCGGATGAGCTACGCTCTTCGACGGACGAAGTCGTGACCCGCTTTCTCGATCGTCGTCCCGACGAGACCGAGGAGAACATCAGTCGCTTCGAGGAGTTGGTGGGAGAGCATCTCCCCACGTTGGAGCGGGAACGGAGGGAGCGTCGTGACTCGGTTTGAAGAGATCCGTGTCGGTGTGTTCGTTCTGCTGGCTCTAGCCGCAGCGATCGTGGTGTCTTTCTGGATTCTCGGCACCGGTCCGTTTGCCAGTACTCCGAATCGCTATGAAGTGAGGCTCTACTCCTCTGGCGGCGTGCGTGCAGGCGACAAGGTGCGCATTGCGGGCGTGGCCTCGGGTCGCATCGAGTCGCTCCGACTGGATCCGGGCGCCGAGCGCTCGGTGGTGCTCGACATCTCCCTCGACCGCGACTTGATTCTCCACCGGGACGCCAGTGCACACCTGGCGAGTGATGGCCTGCTCGGCTCCAGCTATGTCGAGGTCGATCCGGGCGATCCTGCCGCTGGCCCCATCGATCCGGGATCGACGCTTCTCGGGGACCAGCGGGGCTCCCTGGAAGGGGTGTATGCGCAGCTCGACACTCTGGCGGCGACGGCGAACGATGCCCTGAAGCAGATCTCGAGCCTCGCGGCCAACCTCGAGAGCGGTCTGCAGCCGATTCTCGATGGAATGGGACAGCTGGCATCCGAGCAGAATATCGACGCCATCTCAAGAGTGCTCTCCGAGACCGAGCTGACCCTGGGCGAGATGCGTCCTCGCCTGAATACGGTGCTGGACAGAGCCGATGCCCTGGTCGTCGAGCTCCAGTCTGGAGTCGAGGGATTTCCTGCGCTTTCGGAAGAGGTTCTCGGTCTGACCCAGGACCTGCGCACCGGTCTGGGAGAAGACGGCGCGAGACTGACTGCCGTGCTCGAGACCGCACAGGCCACGCTCGAGTCGCTCGACGCGGAAAAGGGGGCCACCGCGGAGCTGATCGGAGAGCTCGAGGCCACACTGGCCAGTGTGCGGACCCTCGCCGAGACCCTGAGCGAGCGGCCAGGCAGTCTGGTCGGTCTGCGGGGCGAACGGGATCGCAAGCCGGCGCCCACCGGCTCCAGGAGGAATCGACCGTGAATCGAGAACGTAGGATGGTCTCCGGATTCGGGCTTTTCGTATTGCTGTCGGGGGCCGTGATTGCGAGTCTGGGCTGTGGCTCGACGGTCAGTCCCCGTTACTATCTTCTCGAGAATCCGGCACTGGCTGCGGCGCCTTCCACGTCGGCGTCGGCGCTGCGAATTGCCGTGGGGTCGTTCGAAGTGGCGCCGCCCTACGACCAGGAGGGTGTGGCCTATCGGCCCAACGGGCGTGGTGCCGAGATCGGCTTCTACCAGTTCCACCGTTGGGCGATGCCCCTGGAGCAGGCCATTCCTCTGGCTCTCGCCGCGGCGCTCGACCGCCAGTCGGGGGTCGAGGCAAAGGTCGGTTCGCTCGAAGCAGCCGATCTGGAGATCGAAGGCCGGCTGCTGCGAGTCGAAGAGGTCGACCTGGCGACGGAGATCCTGGCCGAGATCGAGCTCGAGGTGACCTGGTCGCCGGGGAGCGGAGGCCTGGCGTCGAGCCAGACCGTCCTCGTCGTCAGTGAGCCAGTGGCCGAGCAGACCGTGCTCGCGGTGGTGGAGGCGCTGGCAGTGGCGCTCGAGCGGGCAGCGAGCGATCTGGCGAGTCAATGGCAGTAGTCGCGTCGGCTCGCGGCTACATCTTCTCGGGTACGGGAATCCCCAGTAGCGCCGTGAGCGCCAGCAGCGCACGTTCGAAGACGAGTACGGCAGCCAGCCGTACGGTACGCAGCTCTTCGTCTTCTTCGCGCAGGATCGGATGGTGGTGATAGACCGAATGGAACTTGGCGGCCAGATCGATCGCTGCCCGCGCCACCAGCGAGAGCTCGAGTGTCTCTGCGGCGCGCGCCACGACTTCCTGGACCTGGCCGGCCGAGAGCACGAGGTCCCACAGATCATCACTCCAGGGCTCGGCGGGGCCCGCCGCCAGCGCGGACGGATCCACCGTGGTGGCGATGCCCGCCTGGTCGAGCTTGCGCTGGATGTTTCGGCAGCGGACGAGGGAGTACTGGAGGTAGGGGCCCGAGTCCCCCTCGAAGCTGAGAGCCTCATCCAGATCGAAGGCGATGACGCGAGTGGTCGTGGCCTTGGTCATGAAGTAGCGCAGAGCGGCCACCGCGATCTGGCGCGACAGCAGGTCGAGCTCCTCCTCTCCGAGCTCTCGATTCCGGGAGGAGATTTCGTCGCGGCTTCGCTCGATCAGCCGATCGATCAGGTCGTCCGCCTTGACGCCGATCCCCTTGCGGCCCGACATCTCGAGGGACTTCTTCTCCTCTCCGTCGCTGTCCTCGTCGAGGAATCCGAACTGGCGCGCGGTGCTCTCCGACAGAGAGACCATTTCGTACGCGAAGTGGATGCTCTGAGCGGCCTCCTCGGGGTGGCCGAGCGCTTCGAGTCCAGCCCGGACGATCTTTTGAAGATAGCTCTGGCGGGCATCGATCACGTTGACCACCCGATCCGCCCCGCCGAAGGCCGGGTGTCCTCCGCCCTTGGGTGGGCCGAGCGTCTCCCAGAGCGGCCCCCCTGAAGTGTCTCGCCAGGGCTCTCCGAAGAGACGGTACTCGAAGTCGCGTCCGAGGAGGCCGAACTTCCACAGCTGGTAGGCGATGTCCTTACCGACATAGGTGATGGTCCCGTCGGAGCGCACGATCACCTTGTCCGGGTCTTCGAGTCCCTGGAACTCTTCCGACTCGGAGAGGGGCATGACCCAACAACCGGCGTTCTTGCCCTCTTCTTCGAGGCGAACGGCGCCGGACGACTCGAGCAGCTCGAAGGCGCTGTCGAAGAAGTGAAGGCGCAGAATCTCGCTCTCTCGGGTGAGCAGGTCATATCCGATGTCGAGGCGTGCCATGGTGGCGAGGTGGCGGGACACGACGCGTCGGGCCACCAGGCGCCCGAGCTCGGCTCGCTCCCCTTCCCCGCTCTCGAGCTGATGCAGCGTCTCGCGACGCAGAGATTGACGCTCGGGGTCTTCCTCGAACCAGCGTCCAACCTCACTGTAGAGATCCCAGCAGTAATAGTCGAAAGGCTCATCGATGGCCTCGACCGACGCTCGGTCGAGGCCTCGCAGGTCGAGGAATCCCACAACGACGTCGGCGACCTGGACCCCCGTGTCGTCGATATAGTTCTGGACCTCCGTGGGGTAGCCGAGTGCCTTCAGGCAGGACACCAGGGTGTCCCCCAACACTGCGTTGCGCAGATGGCCGATATGGGCGGCCTTGTTGGGGTTGATGTTGGTGTGCTCCACCACCACCTTCGGCAGACTCCCTTCGAGAGGAGCGATCACGGGCTCTTCGAGCAGAGTCGCAGCAAACGTCGGTCGATCGAGGAAGAAGTTGAGATAGCCCGGACCTTCGATCGTCACACGATCGACCCCTTCGATCGGTCCCAGCTCGCCGAGGACCTGTTCGGCGATCTGGCGAGGCGCCCGCTTCAGCTCCCGTGCGAGGTGGAGCGGGGCCGGAGAAGCGAGATCCCCCAACTCCCGCCGCGGCGGGGTCTCGATCACGGGATCATGTTCGATATCGAAGGTCTGGCGCAGGGCCTCCCGGATGGCGGAGACGATGAGCGCCTTCTGGCTGAGCAGCATGGCGCGGGAGTGTACCACCGCTCCCGGGGCCCGAGCCGATGGGCGAGCGGGCCACTCGCCCCCTAGGAATCCCAGAGTTGAGGTCGTCGTCCAGCCCTCGGGCACGCTCATCTTTCACCGAGGAACCCATAGATGCGATACAATGCAGAGTCACCTTTTTGCAGACGAGAAGGAGTGGAGCCCTGGCTGTCAAGATGAATGGCACCCTCCTCGAGTTGGTCGATGCGGACATCACCGACCTCGAGGTGGAAGCAATAGTGAATCCCGCGAACTCGGAGCTCAAGATGGGCACGGGTGTTGCCGGAATGATCAAGAAGAAGGGCGGAGCGTCGATCCAGAAGGAATGCGACCGCATAGGTGGGACCCCAGTCGGTACGGCCGTCATGACCGGCGCCGGCGAGCTGCCGATGAAGCAGGTGATCCACGCGGTGGGTCCGAAGATGGGTGAAGGAGACGAGGATCGCAAGCTCGCCTCCGCTGTGCGATCCTCGCTTGCTCTGGCCGACCGCAACGGGTTGCGCTCCATCGCGATTCCGGCGATCTCGACGGGGAACTTCGGATTTCCGGTCGACCGCTGTGCACGGATCCTCCTCACCGAGGTGCATCGGTATCTGCAGGGAGGCACCAAGCTCGAGCGAGTGATTGTCTGCCTCAGCGGTGAGTCGGACTACAAGACCTTCCGTCAAGAGCTGCGGCGCGGCTTCCGCTGATTCGACGCCGCTGCGTCGATGTCGGGTCGCACAGAGGTCAAGCGCCGAACTTGAGGAGCTTCCCGGCATTGCCGAGGAGCAGCCCCATCAGGTCACACGAGGGTATGGTGCCGACATGGCCGAGGCGTGCCGCCAGTTCGTCGAAGGCGTCGGTGTCGTCGATGAAGCAGTGGGGGCCGTGCAACAGGAGGGGAACCGGGTGCCAGCTGTGGGCCTTCATCGGGGCCGGTGTGGAGTGATCTCCGGTGATGGCGATCACGTCCGGTCCCAGCTCGCGCAGGCGTGGGAGGTCGCGGTCGACCTGCTCGAGGACTTCGACCTTGGCGGCCAGGTCTCCGTCCTCACCGGCCATATCGGTTTGTTTCACGTGCAGGAAGAAGTACTCGAAGTCCGACCATCGCTCGGTAACGCTGTCCAGAACCTCGGAAAAGGACTTGCCGCACTCCACCACCGACATTCCGCAGGCGGAAGCGACTCCCCGGTAGAGGGGATAGCCTGCGAAAGCTCCAGCACGGAGCTCGTAGAGGTCGGAGAACGAAGCCAGGCTCGGCATGCGGGAGAAGCCTCGTAGGAGGAAGGAGTTGGCTCTCTCCTCGGAAGCGAGGGTCCTCTGCATCTTCTCGATGAAGGGGCGCAGTCGGCGGGCCGTGGTGGCAGCTTCTTTCGGTGCCGTTTCGGCGGGACTGAGGGGGAGCGGCGCGACTCCGATCTGCTGCGGGTCGGTATCCGCGAGCTGTGCGTCGAGTGCGGGCTCGCCTTCGGTCTCGAAGATCACGACGAAGCGGTAGCCCTCGCCGGCGAAGATTCGGGCCCGCACGCCGTTGGCCGAAGCCTCTGTTTGCTCGGCGAGAGCCGGAGCGAGGCGCGCGCACAGGCGCCGACCTTCCTCGGTCGGGATTCGCCCGGCCCGACGGTCGGTGAGCTTGCCCTGGTCGTCGACGGTCGCGAAATTGCCGCGTGCAACGACGGCTCCGGGAGGGATCTCGAGTCCCAGACCCAGCGCCTCGAGGACGCCGCGGCCGATATCGGCTTCCGGATCCGTTGGCTCGTAGCCGAAAAGGCCGAGGTGTCCGGGACCGCTTCCCGGTGTCACCCCCGGCGCCACCGGGTCCAAGCGACCCAGCGCGGAGACGCGGGCGAGCGCGTCGAGGTTTGGAGTTCTGGCCACTTCGAGTGCGGTGCGGGGCTGGCTCTCGGTACGCAGATCTCCGACACCGTCGAGCACCAACAAGACGATTCGTGAATCGGTGGGGCGCGCGAGACGCGAGAGAAGGGCATGTCGGTCCATGCCGAGATGCTAGCAGGGCCGGACCGTCGGAGAGTGTGAGTCCTTCAGGCGACGAAGTAGGCGTTGGCGCGGACCTGGAGCCGCGAGCGTGGCTCGAAGCCGTTGCCTACCAGACAGTAGGCCGTACTCTGCGCGAGCACCGGGAGCACGATCCAGCCGTCGAACGAGTCACCACTGTTGTAGGGCGGCACCACCGGCTCGATCTCGGCGATCTTGGTCCAATGGTCCTCCTCGGGATCGAAGGAGGCTCGAAGCTCCACATAGGCTCGATCCAGATCGATCGACTTCTGGTCCGAAGGGTGCCAGATGGATGTCACGAGGCGCAGCTCGTCGTAGGACGCGGTATCGAGGAACCGCCGCCGACCCTGCTGCAGCGCGAAGGAGAAACAACCCTGGCTGTCGGTGGCGAAGATCTCGGGAGTGGCGTCGAAGACGTACTGCTGGGGCCCCGCCGTGCCGCGAGGTCTCATGCAGTGTCCTCGCCACGGGCCAGCTCGAGCGCGCGCGTGACTCGGGCACGCGTCTCGTTCTCGTCAGCGCCCAGCAGTGGTGCACCGATGCCGAACGCACGGGCTCCGGCTTCCCGATAGGCCGGAATGTCTTCGATGTCGAAGCCGCCTCCGGCGAGCATCGGTATGTCTCCGAGAGGCTGGCGCACGACCGACAGATAGTGCGGTCCGCCGACCGGGGGCAGAGGGTAGACCTTCACCAGGTCGGATCCAAGTTCCCATGCACGGACGATCTCGGTTGCAGTGAGCCCGCCCATCACGAGGTAGAGACCCTCCTGGTGTGCCATCTGGGCCACGTCCTCGGTGACATTGGGTGTGACCAGGAATTCGCTCCCGGCGACCACGGCCCGCTCTGCTCGTGCGCGGTTCGTGACCGTTCCCATGCCGATGTAGGGCGGTCCCGGGGACCCGCCGCGCTCGTGCAGGAGCTGGCGAACGACTGCCGTCGATCCAGGCACCGAGAAGGTGATCTCGATCAGCTCCAATCCCGAAGCCATGAATGCCCTGGCCTGGCGAAGAGCCTCGTCGTCGGAGGAGGTTCGCACGACCGCCGTGATCGGGGCCCGTGTCACGGACTCACTGACCGCACGGTGGAGGTCGTTGTCAGGTCGATCCGGTCGATTCAGCATCTGAGCCTGCGCGGGTAGCGGGCGCGAGTGTATCATTTGCATCATGACCGATGAGAGCGCATCGTGCCACTCGTTCCTGGTGTTCGGTGGAAGCGGCCCATTGCTCATCCTGTCGAGCTATCCGGAAGCGAGTGACCCCCATCTGAAGGCGGCTCTGCGCGCCAAGGGAATCGCGAAGTTCATTGCCTACGAGATCGAATCGGACACCGTACGGTCGCGCTATGGTGACGCGTTCGACCGGGCCGTCACCGAACTGGGCTCGGTCGAGGACATTCGAGTGCTCGACTTCAACGGCCACCAGATCATGGCGAACTTCGATCTGTCCCAACTGGGCGAGCCAGTCAAGGTCGGGGACTGAGCTCAGCCTGCAACGGGGCGAGTCCTGCACTGAGCAATAGACGATAGACGACGGGCAGTGGCAGGCCGACGATATTGCTGTAGTTCCCCTGGATCTTGTCTACGAACCAGGCGCCCAGTCCCTGAATGGCATACGCACCGGCCTTGTCGAGACCCTCTCCGGTCGCCACGTACCAGTCGAGCTCAGACTCCTCCATTGCCGTGAACCACACTGTCGATTCAGAGGACCGTGCTCGCACGTCGACCCGGTCCCCGCTTCGTCGCGCCACGGCGACTCCGGTCAAGACCTGGTGCTCACGTCCAGCCAGTCGCTTGAGCATCTCTCGAGAGTGCGCGTCGTCTTCGGGCTTGCCGAGAATATCGCCGTCGATGACGACCGCGGTGTCCGCTGCCAGGACCACCTCTCTCGCGGCGACCTCGTAGCCGGCCTTCTCACGGGCGAGACGCAGCACGTAGTCTCGCGGCGTTTCATCGGGCCGAGTGGACTCGTCGAGGTCCACCGGGCGGACGTCGAAGTCGAGTCCCAGCGAACCGAGCAGCTCGCGGCGCCGAGGCGAGCCAGACGCCAGGACCAGCCTCGTGTGACCCTGGGGGTCGGGCTCTTCATTCATGGGTAGTAGCCACGCATCGTCTTCGCCTTCAGTCCCCTGGTCGAGACCTCGACCTCGACTTCGCGAAACCGATCGCGTTCCCCGCTCGAGACCGACTGATAGGTGAGTAGGTACTGGGAGCGCACCTCCTCCTCGATCTGCTCGTAGACGCGCTTGAGTCCGGCGGCGGTCTCGATGAAGAAGCTTTCACCGCCCGTCTCCCGGGCGAGCCGCGACAGCCGGGAGCGTGCGTTCATGTCGCGGGTGGATATGGCGAGGCCGATCGTATAGATGGCTACGCCGGCTCGCTGTGAAAACTCGAGGGCCTCCTCGAACTCGTACTCACTCTGGCTATCCTCTCCGTCGGAGAGGACGATCAGCGCCCGCTTCCCCTTGGTGCCTCCGAAGTAGTAGAGAGCGTAGATCAGGCTGTCCCAGAGTGCGGTCTCTCCGTCGGCAATCAGGCCGGAGAGCCCCCCCGCCAGGATCTCGACGCTGCCGGTGAATGGCACGGCAAGATAGGGTTGATCGTTGAAGGTGATGAGACAGGCACGGTCGTCCTCCTCGAGCACTCTCTGGAAGAAGTAGAGGGCCGCTTCCTCAGCCTCGCTCAGTCGCTCCTCCATCGAAAGCGAAGTGTCGAGAAGGATTCCTGCGTAGATCGGCAGATTCTCGACCCGCTCGAAACGACGGATGGGCATCTTCTCGCCGTCCTCCCGGACGACGAAGTCGTCTCGGCCCAGTTCCCTGGCGAGATTTCCTCGCCGGTCCACCACCGTGGTGTAGAGCTCGACCATGTCGACGTCGATCTCGTCGATCAGATCAGGTGCGTTGACGAACACGACGTCCTCTGACGATGTGCCGTCTTTCAGATAGCCCACGGCCCGCACGTAGGCGAGCGCGAGATCGGGTGGCACCAGGATCGGTTGAACCCAGGGTGGCTGAAAGACCGTGGCCAGGAGCGTCTCGTTCAGGTAGAACTCGAGTCGATCGAAGCGCTCCAACTCGGGAACCTCGATCTCGGCCACTGCTCGGACACTTCGGCGGAACTGGTGACCTCGTTGAGGAGCGATCAGCCGAACGTCGAAGCGATGCGGTCCCTGGTTCAGTACCAATTCGTCCTCGGCGAGTCGTTGGCCCGCGTCGTCGAGTGCCTCCCCGCGAAGCCGGTGCATCCGAGGTGCACGCCCGAGGTCGATCTCGACGCTGTACGGTGCCCGACTCTTCGAGAGGAGTGGTCGGTCGTCCAGAAAGAACGCCACCCGATCGACCCCTTCGCCCACCACTTCGGCGCTGACCCGAAGTCGACCGGTCTGGAGCTCGTCCGACGGCGCGGAGAGTCGCAGCGTGTGGCCCGAGGGCTGCTCTTCGTCGATTCCCGGGATGAGGGTCGAGTCGAGTTGCGCGTTGGCCTCCAGAAGCAGGTCCTCGGGCAGATCGGTTTCGTCCAGCGCCAGCTCGTGGTGGCGAGTTCGAGCCGTGCGTGCCGGAAGAGAAGGAACCTCCAGCTTCACCTGCTCGCGAAAGTAGCGCTCGGTCTCGATCTCGCGAACCCGAACGAGCAGGTCGTAGTCGCCGGCTCTCAGGTAGCGCTGGAGAACCAGTGGGACATCGCCTGCTTCTCCGAAGGGGACATCGAAGCGATATCGAAAGCTCTCGAAGAGCTCTCCCGCCCGCAGGATCTCGCCATCGAGCAGGAAGTGCGCCGAGCTCTGGGGTGTGGGGTCGGAGAACTCGCTGCGGGGAACCTCGATGACCGCCTGCATCACCGTCCGACTCCGATAACGACCGGGATAGTCGACGGACATCTGGGCGCTCAGTCGCGCAGCTGCCTCGGGGACGTCGGTGGATCTCGCCAGAAAGCTCTGCGCCCACTCGGGGTTCGAGCGTCGCAGCAGCGGCGTCTGTTCGGAGAATCGCTCCCAGTCGAGTGAGAGCGCCAGGGCCTCGAGAATCTGGTCGCTCTGACCGCACTGTTCGCGCACGGACTGAGCAGCGGCCCGTTCGTCGAAACCGGGTTGTCGATCCATCAGCGCGTAGAGGCCCTCGGCCGGCGACCACAGGCGGTAGCGGGCGCCGTAGCGGACGAAGACCAGATAGTACTCGGCGCGCACCAGTACGCTCTCCTGGTAGTACCAGATCTCGAGCGGCCGGAGGACGTCGCAGCGTGCGGTGAAGGTACGCGTTGGCGTTCCGTGGAGCGACATCCAACGCCGTCGGTCGTCGTTGGTGTCCCCGAAACGATCGTCGGCCGAGTCGGCGCCCCCTTCGACCGCTTCGAGGAGCTCGTTGCGCGCCGTTTCCGGAAACGGGTCGCGGGCGCGCCAGAAGGCGCGGATGAAGGCGGCTCTCTGATACTCCTCGTCGAGTTGAAGGAACACGTCGAGCTCGTCATGGCGCAGGATCAACGCCACCTGGTCGAGGAAGTCTCGATCGCGCTCGGAGAGAGACGGGTGCACCTCGGCGACGCGCTCCAGAACCGTGCCGCGGCGGCGCTCGGGTCGCCGTTGCTGGGAATCGGACTGCAGTCCCGGATCCCGCGCGGTCTCTGCCTGGGGAGGTGTCGGCTCCTGAGCATGCCCGGAGGCATGGAACAAGAAAGCGATCACCAGCCAGAGCGACCGATCACGGCGGCGCAGCGGGGTCATCCACTCATGCTACCAGCGGGCGAGTCTCCGGGAGAGACGGCCGCGCAAGGGCCTACGGATAGTAGCCGTGCATCGTCTTGGCGGTGGTGCCGGGGGCCTTGGAGCGCAGCTCGATGGTTCGGAATGGACCAGAGGTGTCGGCGTTGGTCGACTGGTAGGCGATCAGGTAGCGGGATCGAAGCTCTTCGAGGATGGCTTCGTAGATCTGGCCGAGCTCGGTGGCGTCGTCGATGAAGTAGCTCCGGCCTCCTGTTTCCTCGGCGATCTGCGTCAGTGACTTGCGTGCGGGCTTGGTGCCCTTTCCGTCGATCCCCAGGCCGATGGTGTAGATCGCCACCCCCGCTCGTCGAGCGTACTCGAGTGTGTTGTCGAAGCTGAAGCGACTGGCTTCATCCTTACCGTCGGAGAGGATCAGCATCGCTCGCTGCCCCTTCAGCCCGTTCATGTAGTAGAGGCCGAAGATCACCGCGTCGTACAGCGCGGTACCGCGCTCCGCCTTGAGGCCCGCGAGGCCGCCCGCGAGCTCGTCCACTTCGTTGGTGAACTTGACGGCCATGTGCGGATGGTCGTTGAAAGTCACCAACGAGCCTCGGTCCTTCGGGGTGATCGCCTGCTGGAAGAAGCTGAGAGCCGCCCTCTGGGTGGTCTCGATCTGCGGATCCATGGAAGCCGAGACATCGATCATCACCTGAACGTGGATGGGCAGGTTGTCCACTCTCTCGAAGCGCGCAATGGTCTGCTCGACACCGTCTTCGAGGACGGTGAAGTTGTCGGCCTCGAGACCGAGCTGGGGTCGGCCGTCCTTGTCCACCACCAGTGCGTAGAGCTCGACGAACTCGATGTCGATGTTCTCCATGTACTCGGGAGCGTTGATGAACACCATGTGGTCCGTGGAGTTGCCGTCGGGGAGATAGGCGACCGCGCGCACATAGGAAAGGATCTCGGGGTTGGGGATGTGGATCCGCTGGACCCAGGGCTCCTGGTACAGCGTTGCCACCAGCGTCTCGTTGTGGAAGAGCTCGACCCGTTCGACGGGTCGGCCCTCGGGGGTGAGCACCGAGGCTTCGGCGTCCACGAACTCGTCGTAGCGGATGCCCGGCCGAGGTTCGATGAGGCGTACCTGGAACTGGTGCTCGCCCGCATTGATCGTGATCTCGTCGCTGGTCAGTTCGTTGCCGTCACGGTCGTGTGCCGACGCGCGAAGAGTGTGGACCTGGGGTACTCGACCGAGGTCGAACTCTACCGAGTAGGGCGGACGTGTCTTCTCCAGAAGGACCCGGTCATTGAGGAGGAATCGGACCTCGTCGATCCCCTTGCCCGTGGTGAGAGTGTCGAAGCGAACCATGCCGGTCTGCATGGTGCCATGCGGCTCGACGATCGCTAGCGTGGGGATGTCGGAGCCGATGGCGATCGCAGCCTGTTCCAGGATGCGTCGGGTCTCGGGGTCCTCCGAGAGGGCGGCGACGTCGGTCTCGATCAGTGGAACCTCCAGGTCACGCTGAATGCGAAAGAAGCCTTCGCCGTTGAGGTCTTCGAGGCGCAGAACCAGCTTGTAGTCGCCAGGACGCAGCCGCCGCTCGAAGACCAGCGGGATCACGTCCCCCTGGACCTCGGCGTCCGTGAGGTCGTACTTGATCCGGAACTGATCGAACAGCCGCTCCTCTTTCAGGATCTCGCCGGTGAGAAAGAAGTTGAACCCGCTGTAGCCTGCCAGCTGGGCGCGTCCGACATCCTCGCTCGGGATCTCCAGAGTCCCCTGGATCACGGTGCGCCCCTTGTAGCGCTCCGGATAGACGATCTCGAGCTCCCCGTCGAAGGTCTGGGCGCCTTCGGGGACGTCGGTGGTGTAGGAGGCGAAGGTCGAGACCCACTCCCCGTCGGGATTCGCCCTCGGGCGCTCGATCTTGGCGAGCATCATCTCCTGCTCCATGACCCTCGAGGGATGCGTCATGGCCCGAATGATGCCGACCACGGCGTCGCCGTCCTTACAGGTATAGATGTTCTGCCAGATGCCCTGGATGCCGTCGCCGCTGGTCGCGGCGCTGGCGTTGTCGATGAGCTCCTCGAGCCCGTCGGACGGCCGCCACAGGTAGTAGCGTTGGCCGCCCCACTTGCGATAGAAGATGAGGAAGAACTCGTAGCCCACCTGATCGCTGCCATCGAAGAACCAGATCTCGAGTGGGAAGACGACGCCGGTGCACCGAAACACGATCCGGCCGGTCGGCGGGCCATTGAGCATCATCAGCCGAGCGCGGTCGTCGTGGCCGTCGGTGCCGAACTCCTGTCTGGCGAACTCCAGGCGCTGGTACCACTGCTCCTTGAACTCGTTGCGCGGGGAATCGGGATAGAAATCCCGGATCTTCCAGAATCGCTCGATGAAGGCGTCGCGTTGATAGTCCTTCTCGATCGACAGGAAGGCGGCACGCTCCTCGTCTGTGATCAGGAAGTTCACTTCCTCGAGCCACTGCTGATAGGCGGGTGGGAGCGCCTCGGTCAGCTGTCGGATCTCCTTGCGCTTGAGCTTTCTGGGTTTCCCCTTCTTCTGCTCGTCTTCGGCTTCGGAAAGAGCTTCCGGCTCCGTCGGCGACTCAGGCTCCTGGCCTTCGAGGGTAGAGCCTTCCGACACCGGCGGGGAGCCCGGCTCGGGATCCTGCTGGGAGAGCACGGCGATCGGTGCGGCGAGGGGGCCGAGAAGCAAGGCTGTGCAGAAGAGGGCCGCTCGAAGTCGCAACGGGCTCGAACAGATGGGCTTCGGAGCCCGACGCGGTGCCAGCAGGGCGTACCCCGGCTCCTGGTGGATCTCGACCATGGTCTGCGTGCTTCCTCCGGTGGGAGAGCCCGAACATTCGTGACTTCGCCGATATTGTGCAACGAATCTCGGTCCCTTCCCTATTCCGCTTTCCGGGCCCCGGGGTCGGTTTCCCTGTGAAGAGGGGGTCTGAGCGCTCTCTGACCCTTTGGGCATCCGCCTTGCTAGACTCGGGGTTTGTCCACGGTTCGAACGCCGGCACCGACCGAGCTCCGTGCCTCGGTGTGCGGTCTCGAAGAACGAATCGGAGTCCGGTTCCGGTTTCACCGGAGCCCTCGTCGATCTCACCGGCCATGAATTCCCCGCACGTCTACTTCGACAACAACGCGACCTCGCCGCTCGATCCCAGAGTGTTCGAGGCCATGCGGCCGTGGCTCCAGGGCCAACACGGCAACCCGTCTTCGGTGCACATATTCGGGCAGCAGGCGAGGACCGCGGTGGAGTTGGCACGAGCCCAGGTGGCTGAGCTGATCGGAGCGGAGCCGCTCGAGATCGTGTTCACCGCCTCCGGCACCGAGGCCAACGTGACGGTTCTCGAGAGCTGCCTTGCGGATGGCGGACACCTGGTTGTCTCGGAGCTCGAGCATCCGTCGATCCTGTCGACAGCTGAGTGGCTCGAGGGTAGAGGGGTGACGGTATCTCGGATTCCGCCGGGTAGTGACGGGACTGTCGACCCCGATCGTTTCGTGGCGGCGCTGCGCGAGGATACGCGGTTGGCCGTCTTGATGCTCGCCAACAACGAGCTGGGCACGGTGCAGCCAGTCCCGCAGGTCGCGGCACAGTGTCGCGAGCGTGGGGTGCCGCTGCTCTGCGATGCGGTGCAGGCGGCGGGAAAGATCACCGTCTCGTGCTCCGAGCTGGGCGCCGATTTCGTCGTTCTGGCTGCGCACAAGTTCCACGGACCTCTCGGGGCCGCCGCGCTGAGAGTGCGTGGGGGTGTTCAGCTGAAGCCGTTGCTCCGGGGCGGAGGGCAGGAGCGGCAGCGGCGGGCGGGGACGGAGAATGTGGCTGCGCTCGTCGGCCTGGGAAGGACCTGCGAGCTGGCGCGTCTGGAGCTCGATGATCGCGCCCGACTGCTGGGTGCCTTGCGGCGATGTTTCGAGCAGGCCGCCACCCGAATCGAGGGCGTCGAGGTCCACTGCCAGGACTCGCCTCGGTTGCCCCATACCTCTCACATTGCGGCCCTCGGCACGGTGGCCCAGGATCTGGTCATACGCCTCGACATGGCTGGATTCGCGGTTTCGATGGGTGCTGCCTGCGCTTCTGGAGCCGTCGAGCCGAGTCGCGTGGTGTTGGCTCTGGGCACGGATCCGGCCGAGGCTCTCGCCTCGCTGCGAGTCAGCTTCGGTATGTTCAATACGTTGGAAGAAGTCGATGCTTTCGTGCCGGCACTCGAGCGAGAGATCCGGGCTCTTCGCGGTGCGACCCCCGGGGCGGTCCGAGCGTCATGACGGACTCGACGAGCGGCATGAAGCGAGCGCCTGCGACCGAAGTCGTTGCCGTGGCGATGTCAGGCGGCCTCGACTCCTCCGTCGTTGCCCATCTGCTCGCTTCTCGCGCGGAGCTCCGAGTCGTCGGGCTTTCGATGTTGCTGTGGGACTACTCGGGCGAGCGGGCTCATGGCCGCTGTTGCGGAGCGCTCGATCTGGGAGACGCCCGTCTGGTGTCGGGGCAGATCGGGATTCCCCACTACACTCTCCGAATGGACGAGGAGTTTCGCGACCAGGTGGTCGACCCCTTCGTCGACGACTACCTGTCAGGGCGAACACCGAGTCCGTGTGTGAGATGCAACACCCTGATCAAGTTCGATGCTCTTCTCGAGCGAGCCGAGTCTCTGGGTGCGTCCCGTGTGGCCACCGGTCACTACGCTCGCATCCTCGAGGGGCCCGAGGGCCCGGAGTTGCACCGGGCCCTCGATTCCGAGAAGGACCAGAGCTACTTTCTCTTCGAGTTGACCGCCGATCAGCTGGCCCGCTCGATGTTTCCGCTGGGAGAGATGAGCAAAGGTGAGGTTCGAGAACTGGCTCGTCGGGCAGGCCTTGCAGTTGCCGAGAAGGGTGAGAGCATGGACATCTGCTTCGTGGCGGGAGGAGTTCAGGACTTCGTCGAGAAGCAGATCGCTTCGCGTCCAGAGAGGTTCACGGCGCGTTTCGGTCGCGAGGCCGCAGATGCGTCAGGACGCCCTGCAGAGGTGGTCGATACCGCTGGGCGCACTCTGGGTCGGGCCGCACCGTACTATCGCTATACGGTCGGCCAGCGGCGGGGGCTGGGCATTTCAGCGGGGCGCCGACTCTACGTGCTCGGGGTCGACCCGGCTCGCAATCGGGTGACCGTGGGGGAGGAGTCGGAGCTTCTTGCAGCCGGTCTTCGCGGGCGTGAACTGCACTGGATCGGTCCGCACCCACCGAGCGAAGAGACCGAGGTCACCGTACAGATCCGATCCCGGCACTCGGGTGTCAAAGCACGAGTCAGAGGTCTCGAGGGAGGCCGTGCGGAAGTCGAGTTCGAGACTCCCCAGTTGGGAGTGGCTCCGGGGCAGGCCGCGGTCTTCTATCGCGGCAGCCGCGTGTTGGGTGGCTGTTGGATCGAGGAGGCGATGGAAACCCAGGCAGGTCCTCGCGCCGTCTCCTCGGAAGTGGTGGTCTCATGACCGTCGGTGATGGCAGGAAGCGGGATCCCGAAGCGACTCGGCACTCGATTCTCGAAGCCGCGGAAAGGCTCTTCGTCGAGCGTGGCTTTGCCGGTACGTCGATGAACGACGTCGCTCGCGATGCGGAGGTGACCAAGAGCCTGATTCACCACCACTTCGGTAGCAAGGAGGAGCTCTGGACGGAGGTCAAGCGTCGCCTCGTCTCCCAATGGGCCGAGCTCCAGAAGGAGATTCTGACCAGCGAGGACGGCAGCCTCTTGATGAAACGCTCGATCGAGAGCTATTTCGCGTTTCTCGCACAGCACCCTTCTTTCGTCCGCCTCGCGTCCTGGATGAGCCTCGAGGATCCTCGTCTGAGCGAACCGGTTCACCCGGACCTCATCGCGCTCGCCATCGATCGAATCGCCCGGGAGCAGGCCCGCGGAGGGTTGCGCTCCGATGTGGAGCCGAAGCACATCCTCGCGATGTTCCTGGGGCTCAACACCTACTGGTTCACCTCGAGAGGCTTCTACCGAGAGGGTGCGGGAGTCGGGACCCAGGGCGAAGTCGCCGACCGCGCCTATCTCGGGGACATGATTCGAGTCTTCCTCTCGGGTTTGCGCCCCGAGGTGGCCTCGGTCAAGTCTCCGCTCGACCCATGAGCGGGGCCGGCGTAGGACTTCATCTGCGGCTGTTCCAGGGGAGGTATACGGTGTCGCGGTTGCCCGCGACCACCCCGCTGCCTCCCCTCTCGGAGCTTTCCGCTGCCATTCCCGGCGTCGAGTCCGGGCCCCTCGTCTCGGTGACCCAGGTCGGTCACGAGCTTTCGGTCGTCGCTCCCGAGGAGCTCCTCCTCGCGAATCTGATGGCTCCGACGGTCTCTGACGAGGCCGCCCTGACGGTGCGGCTCGAGACCGGTTGGCGAGTGCTCGAGGTCGCTGGACCGCTCGAGTTCTCCTTGACCGGAGTTCTGGCCTCGCTGGTCGGGCCCCTGGCTCGGGCGGGCATCTCGGTGTTCACTCTTTCTACCTTCGACACCGACTACCTCCTGGTCAAAGCGGCGACCCTGACCGAGGCGCGGACCGCGCTCGAGGCGGCGGGGCACCGGATCGAAGAGCGGGTCTGCGAGGTCGGCAGCTAGTCGATCCCCGCCACTGCCGAGCCGACGACCAGCACGATCTCTCCTTTGATCGAAGATCGTGCGCGCATCTCCTCGAGGATCTCTCCGAGGCTTCCGCGAACGACCTCCTCGTGCAGTTTGGTCAGTTCTCGGGCCAGGGCAGCCGGACGAGCTCCCAGGACGCCGTGTGCATCCTCCAGACTGGCGACGATCCGGTGGGGAGACTCGAAGACGACAAAGGTATGGTCGAGCTCACCGAAACGGCCATAGAAGCGCTTCCGCTTGCCGCTCTTGGGTGGGACGAAGCCGGCAAAGGTGAATGGAAGCGGGGGCAATCCGGAGACGACCAATGCGCACAACGCGGCTGACGGTCCTGGCAGCGCCTGCACCGCAATGCCGCGTGCGACCGCTTCGCGCACCAGGAGGAAGCCCGGGTCGGACAGCAGCGGAGTTCCGGCATCGCTCACCAGCGCGATGCGATCTCCTCGTTCGAGAGCATCGATCAGGGAGGGCAGCCGTTGCCGCTCGTTGTGCTCGTGGACGGACAACAGGCGCTTGTGCAGGCCAAGAGAGGCCATCAGACGTCCGGTTCGTCGCGTGTCTTCGCAGGCGATCAGATCCGCGCTCGCCAGGGCCTCGCGCGCTCGGTCGCTCAGGTCGGCGAGGTTGCCGATCGGGGTCGCTACGATCTCCAACTTGCCGCTCAAGTTCCCAATGGTAGCAGGCGGTAGTGGATTGCTACGATGGTGGGCGCCGCAGCTGCCTCCTGATGCCGTCGTCATCCCTTGCATCACATGCCACCGCCATTCCCTCGACCCGTCCTTCTGTGCGGACTCCTTCTGGTGCTTCTTCTCCCGGAAGCCGCGAAGGCTCAACTGGTCGATCGGATCGTGGCTGTCGTCGACGGCGATCCGATCCTCTACTCCGAGATCGATCGGGTAACCGGGCTCGGCCTGATCGAGCCGGAGGTAGGGGAATCGAGGAGATCGCTCGAGAGGCGAGTCCTCGATCGTCTCATCGATGAGCGTCTTCGCCTTCATCAGATCGATCGGTTCGGAACCGTGGAGACTCCGGTCGATGAGCTCGATCGCCAGCTGCAGCTCGTGACCGAGAGAGCCGGGGGGCCAGAGGCTCTTGCCGACTCCTTGGCAGAGTCGGGAATGACCCTCGTCGATCTGCGAGCTCAGCTCGCACTGCAACTGCAGCTGCTCGCCTTCATCGAGCAGCGGCTGGGCCCTCGAGTCTCGGTTTCGCTGGAGGAGATCCGGGAATACTACGACGAGGAGCTGCTGCCGATGCTGGCAGAGCAGGTCGACCCGGATCCAGATCCGGATTCCGACAGCCGTCCCCAGGTACCACCGGTCGAGGAGGTTCGAGAGGAGATTCGCGCCCTGCTCTATCAGAGAGGACTGGACCGGGAGCTCGAGAAATGGACCGCTGAGCTGCGTCGGGATGCCGACGTCGTCGACCTCCTGGAGCAGGACGATTCGCAGCTACCGCTGCTCGATCGTCGCGGGATCGAGGACTCGAGGGGTAAGCCTCCAGCGGAGCCCTTGCGCTGAGCCGGGCGGCTGCTGGATAAGGGGTTCGTCCGGGCTAGCGGCTGCTGAGGAGATCGGCTCGATGCCCGAAGTTGCTCTGTCCGTAGATGTCGTCGTACTGGGCTCTCGCCGCGAGCACATGCGCGACGTAGTTGCGAGTCTCTTGAAAGGTGACCTTGGTGAAGTACTCGTCCGGCTCTGCCGTATAGCAGTGACTCTGCCACAGCTCTGCCTGCGATTCGCCGGCGTTGTAGGCTGCCACGGCCACATGCTCCCGCCCCTCGTATCGTCTCAGTAGCTCACGCAGGTAGAGGCTTCCGAGAGCGATCGAGACCTCCGGGTTCTCGAGGTCGGCGGGCTCGAGCGGGGCGAGGCCGGCGAGGGGCGCCAGTCGGTACGCCGTCGGGAGAACGAACTGGGTGAGGCCCCGTGCCGCGACAGCGGAGACGGCCTTCGGCTCGAAGTGGCTCTCTTGTCGAATTACCGAGGCGACCAGATGAGGGTCGACGCCGTAGCGCAGGCCGGCCCGCTCCACCAGGTCGAGGTAGGCGAGGGGGAACAGCTGCTCCCGGTAGTCGGATGGTAGGAGTCGTTGAGGCACGGACGGTGGCAGGCGCTTGAGCAGGATCTCGGCGATCAGGAGGGCTTGGCGGTGGGCCTCGGCCCGAGCGAGCGAGCGAGATGCGGTCAGAGCGAGGTCGGGCCTGGACGGCGGGAAATAGCGCATCGCGACCGTCTCTGCTTCTCGCCAGATGCCCAAGGCGAGGAGCTGTTCCTCGGGCTGGTGCAGCTCGCTCTGCCAAAGCGGCCACTCCTCCACCGCCACCGGAGCGACGGTGAGAAAGCGAGCGGCGCGGCTGTCGGCTGCGAGTCCGCGAAGGAGGTCGAGTCGGGCTCGCGCGCCCCGTGGGTCTTGACCCCCCAGCAACAGCCAGGCGGTATGGAGGTCCACGAGTGCCTCGGAGGAGGCGAGCTCGAGGCCAAGGGCGCGTGCTGCGGCGGCGAGCGCAGGTGCCACGAGTCTTTCGCGAGCGCTCAGGGCCAGCGGATGGAATTCGTCCGTGCGCAGGACCGTGCCGTAGTAGGCGACCGCATCGGCAGTGCGCCCCTGAGATTCTGCGAGTCGCCCGCGCCAGTAGTTGACTTCCAGAGCCGCAGCTGGGCTGGCTCGATCGGCCTGGTCGAGGAAACCCTCCGCGCGCTCGGTGTGTCCCCTGACCAGATCGGAGACAGCCAGAAAGAGGGCGGCGCGGGACAGCTCGTAGCGCCACTGTTTGCGCTCGCCGAGTCGCACATAGAGCTGCTGTGCGGCTGCGTGCTCCTCTCTTCGGTAGTGGAGCCTCATCGCACCGATCAGCGCGGACCCGGAGAGATCGCCGGTGGTCCTCGTTTCGAGCGACCGGAGGTAGCTGTCGATGGCCTTCTGCCAGTCCCCAGCAAGCTCCAGGGAGCGCCCCTGCTGGTAGAGGCTTCGAGCCCGTTCGGTCGTGGACTGGGTCCTCTCTGCCATGTCACCGTAGCGTCGAGCCGCGGTTTCGAACTGCCCCATCCAGAAGTTGCTTCTCGCCAGATCGTAGTAGGTCCGGAATGCTTGACTGCTCAGTGTCTCCGGGAACTCGATCACCAGGCGCTCGAGCAGCTGAGAGGATCGCCCGAACTCTCGATGGTGATAGTACGTTTGTCCCAGGAGCTCCAGGAGCTCTTTGTCGAAGGGGGGCTTCTCGAGCTGTTCGAGGCGCTCGGACGCCTGGTGTGCGGAGAGGTCCGTGACGCTCTCCTGAAGAAGCTGCCGCAAGAGCTCGGTTGCCGTCCGGGCGTCGCCGGCTCGAAGGGAGCAGTCCGCTCGCATCAACTGAATGCGACGCCGAGCCTCCGTGGCGAACCCCCGACCGGAGAGGTCCCGAAGCAGGCGGCAGTCGCCGCCTTCGGCCAGGGTCCGTGCCAGGAGCCGTGAGGCGCTGTCCACCAGGGACTGAGGGGGTCGACTGCCGAGCACCGTCGCCGTCAGCCCAGCTGCCACCTCGGGATGGCCGAGCGCGAGCTGGTCGTACGCGATTCGGAGGCGCGCATGAGAATCCAGACGATCTCCGGTCGCCATCGAGCGCGCGAAGGCCTCCGCTGCCTCCCTCGGTCTTCCCATCTGGTCGAGCAGGTGGCCGCGAAGATAGGGAACACCCGCAGCGTGGGCTCGTTCAGGCTGCTCCCCTTCAATGCGCAGGGTTGCCTCCAGTGCCCCCTCGAGGTTGCCTTCGCTCTGCAGGCGAACCAGTTCGATGCGAAAATCGATCTCCGGGGGTTCCGGGACGGATCTCTCTCGGGCTCCGCTCGCGCTGGTCTGAGCTGCGGCCATGGAGTCGCACAGTAGAACCAGTGAACCGAGCGCACCGAGCCAGAGTGGAACCGCACCGAGAACAGTCCTGGCACGATCGAACAAGGGTTGGGGCTTCGTTCCCGGGGCGATAGGAAGTGTCAATTTGGCGTCGCTCGTTGCGAATTTTTGGACAGCCCCGGTCCCGACTGCGCCAGCCACAGCGTGACCCGGACCCCGGTACCTCTAGGGTGCAATTTCGGTTCCAGATGTATCGGCTTGCGGCAATGATCCCGCTCCGCCGAACGCAGAACGCTAGCCCGGGCCGCCCACCTGGAGAATCCGACTGTGCCCCGCGAGGTCTTTTCCGATCCAGCGCACCTGCAGACCGCGAGCGGTGGCCAGATCGCGGATGGCCTCGAGCTGGTCGTAGCCGATCTCGACCAGTAGGGGACCGTCGACGCCCGCGGTGGCCAGCGCTTGGAAGAGTCGCTGATAGAAGTCCAGGCCGCCCAAGTTCCGCGAACAGTGCCAGGTGAGGCTCGAACTCTCGGACCTCGAGGGACACAGAGTCTCTCGCGGCTCGGTCGATATAGGGGGGATTGCAGACCAGCAGGTCGAAGGCTCGGCTGTCGATGGCTTCGAGAAGGTCGCTCGCGAGGAGCCGTATGCGCCGATCCAGGTGGTGACGCCGGAAGTTCTCGGCTGCCAGAGCGAGGGCCGCCGGAGAGACATCGCTGGCAAAGAGACGCCACGAATGCCGTTCGAGAGCGAGGGTCGCCGCGATGCACCCGGATCCCGTGCCGATGTCGAGGATCCGAGCGAACTCGGGGAGAGGAAGGTCCAGCGCTCGCTCGACCAGATGCTCGGTCTCGGGGCGCGGAACGAGGCCTCGTGAATCGACACCGAAGGCTCGGCCGAAGAACTCGCGCTCGCCGACCAGGTAAGCCACTGGCTCCCCCCGAAGACGCCGCTCGATCCAGGCTTCGAAACGGCCCACTGTGGATTCGTCCACGACCTGCTCCGGATACGAGAGGACTCGCGCTTCCGGCCAGCCGAGAGCCTTGGCCAGGAGAAGGCGTGCCTCGCGTAGCGAAGGCGAGAAGGAGGACTCTCCGAGTCGATTGCGTGCTCGAGCGAGGACCGCTTCGATCGAGTTCGGTGCGGGCGGGAGGCTCCGATCAGCACCCACGGTGTGCCGAGTCAGGTCGCTCCCCCGGCTGAGGCCTGCATCTGCTCGGCCTGGTAGTGCGCCGTCAGGGGCTCGATCAACGGGTCGAGATTGCCTTCGAGCAGAGCGGGCAGCTGGTGGATGGTCAAACCGATCCGATGGTCGGTGACGCGGTTCTGGGGAAAGTTGTAGGTCCGGATCTTCTCGGAGCGATCCCCCGAGCCCACCATGCGGCGGCGCTCTTCGCTCAGCTCGGCATGCGCTCTCGCCAGCTCGATCTCGAGGAGTCGACTCTTCAGCACGCGAAGAGCCTTCGCCTTGTTCTTGATCTGACTGCGCTCGTCCTGGCAGGAGACGACCAGTCCGCTCGGTAGATGGGTCAACCGGACCGCCGAGTAGGTGGTGTTGACGCCCTGGCCGCCGGGGCCGGAGGCGCAGAAGGTGTCCACCCGCAGCTCCTTCTCGTCGATGCTGATCTCTACGTCCTCTGCTTCCGGGAGCACTGCGACCGTGACGGCGGAGGTGTGGATCCTGCCGGAGGCTTCGGTCTGGGGCACTCGCTGAACACGGTGGACCCCTCCCTCGTACTTGAGCCGGCTGAAGGCGCCGGAGCCCTCGATGATGGCGGACACGTCCTTGATGCCTCCCACCTCGGACTCCGAGAGGTCGATGATCTCGACCCGCCAGCCCTGGGTCTCGGCATAGCGGGAGTACATCCGAAAGAGCTCAGCGGCGAAGAGCGTGGCTTCGTCTCCCCCCGTACCCGCCCGAATCTCGAGGACGACGTTGCGTTGATCGTTGGGATCGCGGGGGCGCAGCTCGTGGCGTAGCTGCTCCTCCACTGTCTCGAGCTGTGCCGCCAGAGAGGTCTTCTCTTCGTTGACGACCTCGCGCAGCTCGTCGCCGGCTGACAGCTCCTCGAGCATCTGCTCGGCCTCACTCAGCTCTGTGCGGAGTCGCTGCCACTTCCGGAACAGATCCACTGTGGGAGTGATCTCGGCCAGCGCCTTGCTGGTTTCCCGGTAGGATGCCTGGTCGGCGAAGATCTCGGGATCGGAGAGCCGCGTGGTCAACTCCTCGTGGGTGCGCTCGAGCTCCTCTAGCTTCTGGACTTGGACCGTCATGGCATTGTTCCGGCCTCGATCGATGATCAGCTGGCCAGGCTCTCCGCCGAGACGTTGAGGCGCTTCATCATCTCGTGGAGCGTCGTGGGCTTCACCTTGAGCAGCTCTGCGGCCTTCTTCTGCACGCCTCCCGACGCCTGAAGTGCCTTGATGATGAGCTGACGCTCGTAGGCGCTGACCGCCTCTTTGAACGAGAGGCCGTTGGCTGGGAGGGAGGCCTGGGGCACACTGAGGGGATTGGGTTGACGCACGTTGATCGGCAGCAGATCGACCCCGAGCTCGTTGCTGGTCGAAAGAACGACGGCTCGCTCGATGACGTTCTCCAACTCACGGACGTTTCCTGGCCAGTGGTAGTCGAGCAACAGCTCCATCACAGCCGGGCTGATCGTGTCGATCTCTTTCTCGTTCTCCTCGGCGTAGGTGGCCAGGAAGTGCTCGCCGATGAGAGGAATATCTTCGGTACGTTTGCGCAGCGGTGGAAGGTTGATCGTGATCACGTTGAGTCGGTAGTAGAGGTCTTCTCGAAACTCGCCCTTCTCCACCAGCTCGATCAGGTCGGCGTTGGTCGCAGCCACGATCCTCACCTCGGCCTTCAACGTCTCGACTCCGCCGAGACGCATGAACTCCTTCTCCTGGATCACCCGCAACAACTTGGCCTGGGTGTCGAGGGGAATGTTGCCGATCTCATCGAAGAAGATGGTGCCGTCATGAGCCATCTCGAACAGACCCTTCTTGTTCGAGATGGCGCCGGTGAAGGAGCCCTTGACGTGCCCGAACAGGTTGCTCTCGAGTAGATCTGGCGGCATCGATCCCGAGTTGACCGTGACGAAGGGGCCGTCCTTGCGCTTGGAGTTGTTGTGGATCGACTTTGCCACCAGCTCCTTGCCGGTGCCGCTCTCGCCGAGGATGAGGATATTGCTCTTCGAGGGGGCGGCCAGGCGAATCAGTTCGAAGACCTGTTGAATCGGCTTGCTCTTTCCGATGATGCTGTCGAAGCCGTACAGGTGCTTGAGTTGTTGCTTGAGGGCGCGGTTCTCGGTGGTCAGCCGGCGCCGCTCCAGGCCCTTGCGCAGGGTGAGCCGAACCTCTTCGTTCTTGAACGGCTTGGGGATGTAGTGAAAGGCCCCTTCCCGCATCGCCTCGATTGCGCCCTCGATCGACGAGAAGGCAGTGATGATCACCACGACCTGATCCGGGTCGCTATCACGAATCCGCTTCAGTACCTCCAGGCCGTGCATATCCGGAAGCATGAGGTCGAGCAGCACCAGGTCGATCTCCTCACGCTCCAGGGTGGCCAGACCCTCGCTGGCTGTCTGGCAGCCGAAGGCGTGATGACCCTCTTCGCGAATCAGGGAGATCAGGACGTCCTGAAGGACCTCTTCGTCGTCGATGATCAGAATGTTCATACGCTCTCCCCCTGAGGCCGTTCTGAGCCTTCCTTCGAGGCCGGGCTCTCGATCGGCAGCTCGGCCACGAACTGGCAGCCACCGTCGGGCTGGTTCTTCACGCTCAAGTCACCACCGTAGCGACGAACGATCGAGTGACTGATCGAGAGGCCGAGCCCGGTGCCGCCGGATCCGGACTTGGTCGAAAAGAAGGGTTGGAAGATGTAGGGCAGGTCCGTCGGGGGAATGCCCGGGCCGGTGTCCGAGACCGTCAGCCGTGCCCGATTCTCGACCAGCTTCAGCCCGAAGGTCAGAGTCCCGCCCCCCTGTTCGCGCATGGCGTCGATCGCGTTGACCACCAGATTGGAGATTACCTGATGGTACTCGCCTTCGTTTCCCCAGACCCAGAAATGGCCTTCCGGCCAGCCATCTCGTTGAATGCTCACGTTGGCGTCGAGCATTCGATCCCCGAGCAGGTCACAGCACTCGTCCACTACTGCCCCGAGATCGACCCTCTCCGGTTCGTCGATGCCCTGCCGGGCGGCCCGGAGCAACGTGTTGACGATACGAGCGGCTCGGAATGTCTGGCGCTCGACCTTGCGCAGCATCTCGTACCGGTCGTCGCTCTCGGGTGTGCGGGCGAGCAGCATCTGTGCATAGCTCGAGATGCCGGTCAGTGGCGTGTTGACCTCGTGAGCGACTCCCGCGGCCATGACTCCGATGGCGGCAAGACGCTCTTGTTCCTCGAGCCTGCGCTCCATCTGGACGCGCTCCGTGACGTCATGGGCGACGAGGACGTTGAGGCCTCGGCTGGAGCTGCCCAGGAAAGAGGCGACGCTCAGCTGCACATAGCGCTGGTGTCCCAGGTAGTCCGTCATCTCGATCGCCTGCACTCCCTGGTCCGGCGTGGGAAGTCTGTCCAACGGCAGAAGATCGAGCAGCGCCTGACGGCGGATCGCTTCGCGATCCTGTCCGACGAGTGCGGCGAAAGCGAGATTGGCAGTGACGACTCGGTCGTCCGCGTCCAGAACGGCGATACCGGCCGGCGAAGACTCGATGATCTCTTCGTTGAACTGCTTGAGCTCGAGAACTTCGGTGAGCTGACGCTGCAGTTGCTCGAGCAGTTGAGCGTTCTCGATGGCGAGTGACGCCTGATTGAGGAGCTGGCGCACCAGGAGCACGTCGTCACTGTTGAGAGGGACCTGCTCCACCTTGTAGCCGGTGACGGCGACTCCGATTCGACGGCCGCGCACGCTGAGTGGGAAGGCGTAGCGGTAACCCTGAAGGAAGAGACGCTGAGCGCTTTCCAAGCTCGAGTCGGGTAGGGCGATACCGGTCAGGCTCTCGAAGTCACGCTCCCAGAGCTCGTCAGGCATTCCGTCGAGCGGGAGAGGGCCTTCGCCGTCGACCGGGAGAACCGGCACCAGTCGGCCGCCGTCTGCCAGATAGAGATTCGCCTGCTCGAGATCCAGTCCGTCTTGCAGTTCGTGGAGCAACCCCGTGCTCAAGGAGCGGAGGTCCCTCTCGTGTAGAAGATCGCGTCCGAACTTCGAGAGGGCCCGGCGCCGAGAAAAGGTTCCGCGGTAGTGAAAGCGTTGCAGTGTGGAATTGATGCCTTGCCGAGTCGGAATCGCGAGGCCTGCGACCACCAACCCGGCGAGGAAGGTGAGCAGGTAACGAGCGAGCGACAGGTCTTCCGGTATCCCGCGGTCGATGGCGAGGTTGAGCAGCGAGAACGCGAAGATCCCGAGCAGCACCGTCAAGGTGTAGGTCATGAGATCGCGTACGATGATCGCGATGTCCCACAGGCGGTAGCGCAGAATGGCGTACGCAAAGCCGAGGGGGACCAGCGCCAGCGGGGCCACCGCGACAGCCTGCACCCACGAAGACGCTTCGAGACCGACCGCTCGAGGAAGGAGATAGAGCAGGAGGAATGGGGCGTAGCCCACACCCATTCCGATCGTGATCCAGAGCAACTGGCGGCCCTCCTCGCTGCGCCACGATCGAAGCAGCTGCAGGACCAGGCTCAGGATGGATACCAGCACGTAGAGTCCGAGCAGAACCAGCCAGGATCGGTCGAGTCGCTGAACCAGGGCGTCGCTCGGCGGCCCGGCAATCCAGGCTCCGTCGTTCAGCGCGAGGTCGAGGTGAAGGGCGGCGAGCACCGCGCTGGGAAGATAGAGGAAGGGAATCGAGGCCGAGAACCAGCGAGCCTCGGAGAGACGCCGCGGAAAGGTGAGGAAGAAGTGCAGCGTCAGGGCCGGAAGAGCCAGGCGCGCCAGCACCTCCACCAGGTACAGGATCCGCTCGGTACTGTCGTAGGGAGGGGTTTCTGTCAGCAGGTAGACCGCAGCGGAGCTGGAGCACCAGAGATGAAACAGGACTACCTGCGCCGAAATCCCACGCAGCAAGGTGTAGGTTCCGACGAGGAGATAGACCACCCCGATCAGGGCCAGCATCAAGTACGCGAAGTCGATGCGCAGCGGTGGCCTGCGGTAATCGATCTCCTGAAGAGCTTCGCCTCGCTGGACCAGGATCTGGCTGCCGGAGCGACGGGCCAGGGCGCGCTCGAGCTCCTCTCGGTTGGCCACGTCGCCGCCGTTGACGAGCAGCATGAGGTCGCCAGCTTCGAGCCCGGTCTCGGGAGACTCGATGGCGCTCACCTGCCAGACCTCGCCCCGCGGTTGCACCTCGAATCCCAGCGGCTGGAACGAGCGGACCTTCTGGGTGAACGAGATGGCGCCGAGAGCGATCACGGCGGCGGTCGAGGTGAGCAGGATGAGGAGGATCAGGCGTCGCATGGCTACTCGGCCGTTCGGGGAAAACGGCAGCGTCCCGAGGCGGCGTCTCCGCCGTCGGGAAACGATCAGATCACTTCAAGAATTTGAAAGCACTTTCCATGCCATTGCTGCTTTCGAGCCGTGAGAGAACATCCATTGGACTTCGGAAGCCCCGCGATCCGGGCGCTCAACAGCCGCCGGTTCAGGATTTTGATTCTGGCACGGTTTATTGAATCTGTGCGTAGCGCCGCGACAGATCCACCGGCGGGGCCGCTCTTGCGGTCCCTCGGGCGTCAGAAGCGTACCGCGAGGCCGCCGACGACCCGCTTGTGGACGTCGTCTGTGGAGGCGGTGTAGGGCAGGACTCCTCGGCTCAGCTGCATGTCGAGGGTCACGGCCCAGTCCGAAGCCCAGCCCAGGAGCCGCTGCAGGTCCTGTCGGAGCAGGATCTGAAGTCGATCGAGGTCGACCTTGGGAGCCGCCAGACCGCGGTCCGAGGAATCCTGGGACTGGAGGTTCTGCTCCATACGATGGAATGCGACCAGGACTCCGGTGGAGGTCGGCTTGATCTGCGTGTCGATCGAGGTCACCAGGTAGCCGATCTGATTCTCGAACCGCCCACCGTCGGAAGTCACGAACTGGCCCCCACCGCCGGAGCCGATGTTCGACTCGAAGCGGGCCTCCACATGACTGCCGAGGTTGCGCTGCAAAGCGAACTGAAGCTCTGGGAGCCGGTCTCCCGGGACGAAGAAGAGGCTGTCGAAACGGTCGAAGAAGCTCTCGCTGAAGAACACTCGAAGCGTCTCGGAGTACTCGCGGTGCAGGGCACCCACGCTCCACTCTCCGCCGTCAGCCAGCAGTCGGGTGAGCTTGGCTTTGTAGCAGAACTGCTCCGCGGTGCCGCAGTCATTGCTGTTGTCGAAGTAGGTCGGCATGAACTGCGGAACGAACTCGGCGACATCCTGATCGAATCGGTGCCGCACCGAGCCTTCGACTTGCCAGTCCTGCCCCAATCCCACGACCACACCGGCCTGCGGGCTGAAGGAGAGCGTGCCATCGGACAGGGTCGTGAACATGCCGTACTGAACGACCAGCGTGTCTCGCAGGGCCCAATCACCGAGGCTGAACAGATCGACCCGCTCGCGCGGAATCGCCGCGGTCGGATCGAGGGCGTAGCTCGCTTCCATCTGACGGTACGTCAGGCCGCTACGTAGCGAGTTCCGGCTGGTGATCTGTCTCTCGTAGGCGCCCTCGACCGTCCAGGTGGTGGAGGCCTCCGGCACGCCGGCGGGCGTCAACCCGGCATCTTGGTAGAAGTTGGACTCCTGTACGTAGCCAGCCCGGAAGGTCGATTCGCCGCCCCCGATCTGCTGTCGCCAGGCGACACCGTAGTGCTCGAGATCACTGGGCATCATCGATTCGGCACCGCGGTCCGCGCCGACAAAGCTGCTCTGGCGTCCGCTGACGTTGACCTTCGCCGACTCGGCCTCGATGTCGAAGCTCACGCGATTGGCCTCGCCGAAGGTGGTGAGCCCGGCATTCCCCTGTAGACGCTGGAAGTCGCCGTTCATGCCGAACTGGAGGCTGCCCATTTGACCCTGCAGATCGACAGCCCCACCGGTGAGGTGCGCCTCTCCGAGCTGCGCCAGATCCTCGATGCCGGTCAGGGCGCTCATCACGGCCGAGAAGTCGTTGTTGACCGGAGGACCTTCGGGTGCGAGCTCCTGGGACTCGGCCATCACGATCTCATGCAACACGTCGGTCGGAATGCGCGAGCGAATGGTCCAGAAGTCGGCCGCTTCCTGTGCCTGGCTGTCGGCGTCCTGCGCCAGCTCGAGGTCGAGGTACTGATACGCGTTGGCCGTGGTTCGCGTCACCATCACGACGGCGGGTACGAAGCCGACCTTGTGCGCGATGACTTTGTACAGACCGGCAGGGAGATTGGCAAAGGCGAAGTGGCCGGCGCGATTGGTGGTGGCCTTGCTCAGCGTCAGGTCGGTCAGCTGGTACGCATACACGCGCACGGCAGTGAGCGGAGACCGATCGACCGAGACTCGACCGGTGAGCAGTCCGTTGCGATCTCCGCCACGCGGAATGTCGAGGTCGGGCCCGAGCAGGGCGGCCACGGCGATCGGAGCGTCATCGCTTCCGTTGACCGGGCCAGCCGGGGTCGCCGCCGGACTCGACTGAGCCGGGCTCAATGCGGCGAGGAAGAGACCCACCAGCGCGAAGCTCGAGCTCAGCAGCGAAGGGTTCAGCGATGAGAGTCTTCCATGCACGACAGATGACCTGACGGGGACCCGGCGATCGTTCCAGCAGACAGTCGCCGTGAAGAAAGCCGATAGCAGAGTATAGCGAGTCGCACCGAGGCGCCGTCAACTGCTTCCGGTGGCGGATCGGGAGATCGTCAGGCGTAATCGGGGCGCTAAGTGGGTCGGATCGACGCTCGGGTGGGATGAGCTGTCGTTCGCCCTCTCTCGTCCTCTCGGGCGCCTCACCTCGGGGGCCCGAGCTCTGCGTCCGGGGTCCGAGCGAGGGCGACCGCTACGACTCGAGAGGCGCCGCCGCGGCGCAGGCATCTGGCCGCCTCCCACAGGGTCGCGCCGGAGGTCACGACGTCATCGACCAGGAGCACCCGTTGACCGAGCGGTTCTGGATCTTTCAGAGTGCGTTTCAGAGTGAAGGTCCCACGAACGTTGCGTCGACGCTCTTTGAGCGGAAGCAGCGATTGGGGCGGTCGAGCCCGGCGTCGAAGGAGACGGCGGCAAGGCAACCCCAGTCGTCGTGCGAATCCTCGCGCGAGCAGCAGGGACTGGTTGTAGCCCCGTTGCCAGCGTCGTCCGAGTGCCAGCGGAACCGGTACGACGAGTTGAAACGGACCGGCCAGCCGCAGTTCCTCCGAGAGCTGATCGGCGCACCATCGGGCCAGCGGCTCGCCCAGATAGTCTCGCTGTCCGAACTTGAAGGCCAACATCACCCGATCGAACGGCGTGCGGTAGTCGAGCAGAGTGAGGAGTCGGGAGAATCCGAGAGTGCGACCGGCTCTCGGGCTGACGCGGCAGGACCCGCAGAGACCATCGCCTGGCGGCGGTGAGCTGTCGAGACGGCGGGCGCACCAGCGGCAGGCCGGGCGGGGACTCGGGATCAGGCGCGCAGCGCAGTTGAAGCAGAGATCCAGCCGAGTCTGGGCGGCGCGATCCCCACAGCCGAGGCACGGACGCGGCCACATCCAGCCGAGAGCCCTCTCGACCGGAAGCGAGTAACGAGGGAGACGCGGTGGCACCAGGGGCCTTTCACGCCGAAGCGCCGGGCCTGAGCCCTGGCTCGAGTCGGCGACACGAGCTCGTGGCGCGGAGGGCTCCGGACTCGAGCGGGTTGTGGCTCGATGGATCGGATGGGTCATCTCGCTCGGCGGTCTTCGTGAACTGGATCGGATCGCTGGCCCTTGGACGCGCGCAAGGCCAGAATCGTACGAGGGAAAAGCGTCGTGCCCGACCTCCCGGCTCACGGTCGTTGCTTGCCTCCCTCACACCTCTAGACGTCTTTGCCACAGGTATACTGTCGAAATGCGCTGTCTCACCCGGTCTCTTCTCGTTCTCGTCGTCCCCGTCATGGTCGTCTTCTTCGCCGCGAGCGGCAGCTCGCGGGCGGGCGCGCAAGAGCTCTACAGCTTCACGGCCAGCCTCGCCGGCGGAATCTCTGGCGCGCTGGATGCGGATCCCGATGTCGGTCTGGGGAATCTGAATCTCCAGGCAGGCTTCTCGTGGGTGACCGGAATCAAGCGATTGGTCGGGGTTCGGCTCGGGCGCATGGACTTCTCGAGCGAGCCACTCGAGGATCTTGCCGAGGCGGACGGTCTCACCTACCTCACGATCGCCGGGGAATACCGGTTTCGCGACAACTACTACGACTCGGGTATCTACCTGGGATTGGGTGCCTACTCTCTGGGCGGAAAGCGGTACGACGGTTCGAGTGAGGATCAGACCGCGATCGGGGGTGTCCTGGGATTCACCGGCGACTTCAGGATCAATCCGCACTACTCGGTGATCGTGGAGCTGGCGGGACACTGGGTAGACCTGAGAGGTGTGCAGTTGTTCGGGAACGCTCTGGTCGGAGTGGCCTATCGGTTCTGAGGGCGGTGTTGATGCGTCCCTGTCGTTGACACTGCCGGGTGGGGGTGGCTAGACTTCCGCCCTTCCGAGATTCGTGGGGCCGTAGCTCAGTTGGGAGAGCGCTTGAATGGCATTCAAGAGGTCGTCGGTTCGATCCCGATCGGCTCCACCAACGCTCGCCTTCGGCTCGCTGTTGCGGAGCCGATCGGGATCTGGGACGTCGCAAGGACGCCTATGGCGTCAGTGCTCTGGTCACGATCCCTGCGGTGACCTGGTTTCGGGCCAGGACAAGTGGGAGAGTCTGGACGTCGCAAGGACGCCTATGGCGTCAGTGCTCTGGTCACGATCCCTGCGGTGACCTGGTTTCGGGCCAGGACAAGTGGGAGAGTCTGGGACGTCGCAAGGACGCCTATGGCGTCAGTGCTCTGGTCACGATCCCTGCGGTGACCTGGTTTCGGGCCAGGACAAGTGGGAGAGTCTGGGACGTCGCAAGGACGCCTATGGCGTCAGTGCTCTGGTCACGATCCCTGCGGTGACCTGGTTTCGGGCCAGGACAAGTGGGAGAGTCTGGGACGTCGCAAGGACGCCTATGGCGTCAGTGCTCTGGTCACGATCCCTGCGCTGAGGCTCGAGGGGGGCGCGGAGAAAGGAGTGTCTTTCTCGCGGTCGCTTCGCTTCCGCTCGTGTTGAGATCGGATCGCTTCGCTTCCAATCGTGAGATCGGGTCGCTTCGCTTCCGCTCCCACTGGTGACCGCTAGCCGAGTATCGCGTCGGCAAAGGCTGCCATCGAGGGGAATCGCCACTCGATCTCCCTCGAGTTCGATTTCGGCGGAGGCGTTGCGCCGCTTCCGGGACGCCCCTGCCGGCGATCGATCCACACCGAAGGTAGGCCAAGGGCTCGGGCAGGATCGTGGTCGTGGTAGAGCGACTGCGCGACGTGCAGGAGTCGGGCGCGGGTGATTCCGATCTGACCGAGACTCTCGAAGAGCGCTTCGAAGTTCTTCGGATCCGGCTTGTAGCTGCCGACGTCCTGTGCGGTCACGATCAGGTCGAACTCGACCTCGAGTCGCGCGTTGCTCGTGGCGAAGGATCCCCGGTCGACATTGGAGAGGATGATCAGTGCAAAGCGTTCCTTCAGCCGCGTCAGCGCTGGCGCCGAGTCGGGGAAGGCGGGCCAGCGTCCCACCGAGCTGCCGAACTCTGCGGCTTGCTCGGCAGTGACTTCTACGGAGTGATCCTCGCCGATACGACGCAGGGTCTCCATCAAGACGGCGGGATAGACCAGAGTCGGTTGCTCGCTCTGCACTGCCGTTTCGTGCCGAGCGAAGGCCGCCATCAGGTCGCCGAGTCGAGCGCTGCACCCCGCCGCTGCTGCCCAGTGCGCGAGTGCGTCACCGATGCCGGTTTCCCAGTCGATCAGCGTTCCGTAACAGTCGAAGCTCAACGCGTCGAAGGAGTGCTCGAGCTCGGTCATGCTGCACCTGACGGGTCAAGGGGAAGCCGGACAGCTCTGACGGTAGGCCACCAGGTCTCCGGTGTCGATGATCTCTTCGAGCCCGCCGTCGAGGAGTGACCGGCGAAGGTCGTGTTCGTGCTCGTCTGTGATGAAAATCCTTGTGCCCTCGCAGCGCTCCAACTCGGCGCTCAGCTCGGAGTCGGGCCGAAACTGACCCCCGGGGATCACGTACTGATCACATTCGTGGCGTAGATAGTTGCTGCGCAGCTCTTCGCAGTTGTGGGTCCACACGGGGTAGGTGCGCTCCAGGTAGAAGGAGAGGGAGCCGGAGTACTCGTTGGCACCGAACAGCTCAGCACCGGTTTCGAGGTCGGTCTCGATGGTGTCCGCGATGAGCCGGCCGGACCGTTCGTTGGCCATGGCCTGGAGGATCGGCAGGAGCACGAGGGGGGCCCCGGTCATCGGAATCGAGAGTGCCACCAGGGTCCACCAGGGGCTCTTGCGGACACGCCAGGCGACCAGACCCGCGACGAGGCATCCGACCCCTGCGAGGACAGCGACAGGAACGATGTGGGGAGCGAGCTCGGGCGAGATGTCGAAACGATCGCGCAGCAGGAGCGCGACCAACAGGGCGACTCCGAAGAGCGCCCAGCCCAACGCCGCGAGTCTCGTCCCGATCGGTCGCTCGAAGCGAGACCATTGGGCGGCGATCAACAGGCCGATGGAGGGGAGAAGCGGCAGGATGTACTGCGGCATCTTCCCCTTCGAGAGCGTGAAGAAGAGTACCGGCACGCAGAGCCACAGCAGCAGGTAGACGATCTCGGGGCTGTGGCGCAGGCCGGCGGGTTGCGAGTCGCGTGCCGGCCGGGGCCTCGGCCACAGGAAGGAGAGCGCGACCAGTGACCAGGGGAACGCTCCTGCCAGGAGGACCGGTCCGAAGTACCAGAAGGGCTCGCTACGCTTGAGCTCGTCGCTGGCCATGCGACTGACGGTCTCGGTCAGGGCGACGTAGCGCAGGAATCCCGGCAGCTCTCTCTCCACCATCCATACCCATGGGCCCGCGATCAACACGGCCAAGGCCGGCCCGGCCGGGTGCCAGAGGGCAAAGGCGGCGCGGCGCCACAGAGAGTACGGAAGCGCCACCATGAGTGGAACGATGAGGGCGACCGGACCCTTGACCAGGATGCCGATCGCGATCGCTGCCCAGGCGACGGCACTGTAGATCCGCCAGTCGAGATGAGCATGAACGGGTCCCTCGAGCCGTCGCTCGATCACTCGCCGGCGTCCTTCGACGGCGTAGTAGAAGCAGATCAGCGACAGCACGACGAAGAAGCACAACGTGCTGTCCATGATCACGGTACGCGAGAAGGCGACCATCAAGGGCATCGTGGCCGAAGTCAACATGGCGATCCACCCGCCTGCCGGGCCGAACTGTCGGCGGCCGAACCAGCCGATCAGAAGCACCGTCGCCAGGAAGAACAGGAAGGTCGTTGCTCGGACCGCCAGCACGCTCGCACCGAACAACTCGATCGAGAGCGCCGCCGCGGCGAAGAAGAACACCGGCTTGTCGAGATAAGGCTGCCCGTTCAGCCGCGGCAAGGCGTAGTCGTTGCTCTCGGCCATTTCGCGCGCGACTTCTGCATTGCGCCCCTCGTCTGGCTCGCGCAGCGCCTGAGAACCGAGGCCGGCAGTCAGGCCGGCCAGCATCACCAGAGCCCACGGCAGAAGGAGTCGGAGGGGTGGCGACATCCGGGACGAGATCATGGTGTCGCGGCTAGGCTAGGAGACCGCCTTCATGGCTGCGACGGGCTCGAGGCTCTCGCCAGCGTCGGTCATGGCAATCGGCGCAGTCGAGCTCTCTCCGAACAGACGATCGCACCACAGATCGAACACCAGCAGGGCGAAGAGCGGCTTGCGGTGATCGGCGCGTCGCTCGAGGTGCTCTTCGATCAAAGCGGTGACCCCAGCGGAGGAGAACAGACCGCGGGCTTGCGTGCGCTCCGGAGAGAATCGCTCCAGCATCTGCTGACCGAGGCCGTGCAGCAGCCACCGAGAGAAGGGGATGTTGAACCCGCGTTTGCGCCGCCCGAGCACCTCGGCTGGTAGCCGCCGCGCGGCAGCGCGGCGCATGATCGCCTTGGTCGTGAGCCGCTGCAGCTTGAGATTCGAAGGGAGCCCCGCCACGAACTCGGCCAGCTCGTGGTCGAGGAAGGGAGCTCGAGCCTCCAGGGATGCCAGCATCGTGGCGCGGTCGACCTTGGTGAGCAGGTCGTCGGGAAGGTACAGCGAGAAGTCGCTGTAGAGCACTCGAGAGAGGGTGTCGGGGAGTCGGCGACCGTCGAGGATCTGGTGGGCCGAAGCCAGCGGGCTCTCGCTCCCGAGAGCGGCGAGAACCTCCGGGGAGAGGACCTCTCTGTGCCTGTGCGGCTCCAGGGTGCCGAACCAGATGTGGTGGCGCTCGATCGGCTCCAGGTCGCTGGCCACGGCGAAGCGTTCCAGGAGGTAGTCGAGTCCGACGTTGCCCATCGAGACGGGTACCGCTCGCGCGGCGCCGAGCAGAAGAGACCGCCGAAGGAACGAGGGAACGGGAGACAGCCATTGTGCCACCTTGTGCCCGATGTAGGTGGGGTACCCGGCAAAGAGCTCGTCGGCTCCCTCTCCCGAGAGTACGACCTTGACTCGCTCGACAGCGAACCGAGAGAGGAGAAGTGTGGGGATGGTCGACGCATCACCGAGCGGCTCGTCGAACCCTTCGACGACCTGCTGGAGTCCGGTGGCGAGATCGGCTTCTCCGAGGACGAGCTCGTGGAACTCTGCGTCGAAGTGGCGCGCGGTCTCCCGGGCCAGGTTCGTCTCGTCGAAGGAGGGATCCTCGTGGCCGAGCGCGAAGACCGGAACTCCCGGTCCGATCTGTTCCGCCATGTGGGCAAGCAGGGTCGACGAGTCGAGTCCACTCGAAAGATAGAGCCCCACGGGTACGTCGCTGCGCCGGCGTCGCTCGACGGCCAGCCCAATGCGGCCGTCCAGCTCCTCGGCGATCTGATCCGGGTCTCGTCGGTCACCGGGACCCGTTGGAAAGTAGTCGGCCAGGTCCCAGTAGCGCCGGATCGTCGGGAGACCGTCGCGCACCTCCATGAGCTCACCAGCTCCCAGCTTGCGCACTCTGGCGAGGGGTGAACAGGGGGCTGGGAAGTAGCCGTGCAGGAGAAAACGCTGCAGAGCTGCGGGGTCGATCTCGCAACGCACGCGCGGGTGGGCGACCAGCGCGCGCAGCTCCGAGGCGAACACCAACTCCTCGTCGTCCTGCCAGTAGAAGAGGGGCTTTTCCCCGGCGCGGTCTCGGCCGAGAAGCAGTACGCTGCGTCTTTCGTCCCAGAGCGCGAACGCGAACATGCCGTTGAGGTGGTCCACCAGGTCGGAGCCGAACTCCTCGTACAGATGGGGGATCACCTCGGTGTCGACCCCCGTCTCCAGACGGTGGTCGCGAGCCCTGAGTGAGTCGAAGAGCGCCGGGGCGTTGTAGATCTCGCCGTTGCAGACGCTCCAGATCGAGCGGTCTTCGTTGGCGAAGGGTGGCGATGCAGCGGCCAGGTCGACGATGGCGAGGCGGCGGAATCCCAGAGCACACCCCGGACGCGACACGTAGCCCTCACCGTCGGGTCCGCGGTGGATCATCGTGGCGGTCATGCGGCGAACGATCTCTGCCCGTTCGGTTTGCGCTCGCTCGGATGCGCTCCCGCTGAGGCTCAGAATGCCTGCAAGTCCACACATGGTCGAAGGGCTCGAGGAGGGGCTCGGGACTCCCCGACTCACTTGTTCAGTTTCTTGTCCTTCCAGTACTTGGTGCCCGAGATGTCCGCTCCTGCCATCAGACCTTTGTCGGTGACCTGGTAGTAGGCCATGCCGTTGGTGAAGCTCGATCCGGCTGCGACCCCGTCCTGGCCGGCCGTTGCGCTGGCCGAGGCCTCGGCCTTCCACCCCTCGTTGACGAACCTGTCGAACGTCACCTTGTCCTGGAAGAGAAACAGCACCTGGTACTTCTGGCCGCCGATGCCGAGCCCGACGCCGGCGCTTCCCATCGCCATATAGGTGCGGTCTTCCGGCTCCTTGACCACCGCCACGCCGCGTCCCCCGCCGCCGGCGAGGCCGAACTGGATCTTGAGGTTGTCGAAGGCTGCCCAGCCGTACGAGTTGTCATAGAGCAGGCGGGCCTTCTCGCTCTCGCCGAGGACGAAGGCGAGGGTCTCGTTCGCGACCTCGTCGAGTTGCTCGCGCTTCGCTTCGCGCTTCAGATCTTTCCAGTCTTGCTGGGCGTGAGCGGAGGGTGCCAGCAGAGCTGCTGTCACGATGGCCAGGCAAAGGGTGTAGGACTTCATCGGGGAGGTACTCCTGAGGGTTGGACGATCGACGGGCGTAGAGAGACCTGTGGCGATGCACCGGTCCGGCCGGACGAGGTCAAGAGAATCCATACATATCGCTTCAGGGAGCAGTCTTTCATACCTCGGATCACACCCAGGCCACGCCGCGAGGGGGCTGGCGGGTCGTGGTCCGGTCGCCAGCAGGGAGGCTCAGTCGGTGTCGAAGCGACTCCACCACTCGACCGGGACCGGCTCCGGTGTCACCGGAGGGGTCAGCCCCCGAGCGCCTGCCATCACACGAAAGAGCAGGAGGCGGTGTCCTTCGTAGACCGTCTCGAGCCAGGGCGGCTCGGGCGGTGGCCATAGAGCGTCCGAGGGCTTGCCGGGCTCGGGCTCGCGCAGCGTTCGGTCTTCGGTCAGAACGTAGGTGCCCGGTGCGAGCTCTCCGCTGGCGATCTGGCGATAGAGCTCGCGCGAGCTGCCGATGAACTCGAGGTCCGATCCGAGCTCGTAGAGCATCATCGAGCGAGGGAAGGGAAAGGTCACCAGACGGGCGGGCTCTTGCTCCAGGATCCGTCGGACCTCCCGATACTGGTCCTGACGGCTGGCCTGGTCGGAGAAGAAGGGCAGCACGGCCACGATCGCGACTCCCAGCACGGCGAGGATGGCGATCGACCAACGGCGCAGCAGCAGATAGACGCGGTCGCGCCGGTGTTCGGTGGCCAGCAGCTCGACGCCGAGCAGCGCCAGCAGCACGAAGGCGGGCGCCAGGGGCACGATGTACTTGCTCTGTTTTGCGGCGGAGGCCGAGAGAATCACCAGCCCGAGGGTGGCCCAGCACAACGAGAAGCGCAGCCTGGGCTCGCGCAGATGTCGTGCGGCCGCCCACAGGCCGAAGGGGAGCAGAAGAGAGATCGGGAGCAGGTCCGTCGCGACCGTTTCCAGGTAGTACCACCAGGGCTGGTGATGGTGGAACCCGGTCGTGAATCGCGTGAAGTTCTGGTACACCAGCAGTGCGCGCACCAGCTCCCAGCTGTGGGCGAGCCCCACCGCCAGATAGCCGGGCACGCTCGCCACGACGACGAGCAGCAGCCCGCGAAAGGGGTAGAGCCGAAGGGCGTCCACCCACCATCGCCGGATTCGCTGAGAGACGGGCTGGCTCGCGGGCTCGAGCAGATGGGCCAGCGTGACTTCAGCGGCCATCGCCGGAACGGTGAGCATGAGTCCGATCGGCCCCTTGGTCAGCACTGCCAGCGTGATGCCGATCCACATTTCCCATGGAAAGCCGCGAACGGTGTCGGTGAAACGAACGCGGTAGAAGCCCACGAATGCGATCAGCACTCCGAGAGCGAGGAGACCGTCGACCTGCGCCAGGAAGAACTCGTAGAAGATCCCGGGCAGCGTCGCGCAGACGATCGGCAGTAGCCCTCGCGGCCAACTGAGCCGCCCAGGGGGAGGAGCCGAGCTGGGCGGGGTGAGGAAACGTTGGAGCCGACCCAGCCACAGCACCCAGAGCAACAAGGCGACATAGGCGGGCAGGCGGATGGCGGCGACGATCGGTAGCCCCAGTCGCTCACCGGTGACGGCCAACCAGGCGTAGAGCGGTGGGTAGACAGCGTAGGGATCGCTGCCGCGCTTGGTGGGAATCACATAGTTGCCGCTCTCGGCCATGTTCTTGACCATGGCCGCGAAGCGCGGCTCGCTCGACGGGATCGGAGCGTGATTGAACAGGCTGGCGCCCAGCACGACGGCCAGCGCCGCGAGCAGCCACCACGGGACATCTCGTTTGTCGAAGAAGGGGATATTCGCCATCGCGGTCACTGCGTCGGAAAGCGGCGGAAGGCTAGCAGATGCACCTCCGGAGCAGCCATGCCCTTGGAGCCCAGCCCGCACTTCCATCCGTCTTCGCCGAAGTGCTCGAGACGCGCGCCTGCCTCAGCACGAGCCGGACGACGTCGTCTCGACTGGCACCGAGCGCCAGGCAGACGCCGAGCTCGCGCCGTCGTTGGTTGACGCCATACAGCAGAGAGGCATAGATCCCCCTCCGCCGCGATGAGCAGCGACGTTCCTGCGAACAGTCCGAGCAGGAACGCTCGGGTTCGAGAAATCTACCGCGCGCCTACTGATGCCAATCGATCGAGTCGAGGGTGCGCAGGCCGGTGGCGCTCTCCCTGAGGAGCTCTTCATGGTCAGGTCGGTTTCGGTCGGTCGCTGCGAATCTGCGGCGGAAGTTGGCCAAAGGGTGCCGCGAAAGGGGTCCAGGGCTGGTCGTCGCGTGCCAGTCCACGAATCGAATGCCTGCCGATGTCTTCGCATTCGACGCTCCTTCCTTCGAATACCGGAGCCGTTGGCTCGCCGTCGCCCCTGCGGCGCACGCGAGACCTGGTCTCGCCCTGGCGCGGCGCACGCGGGAAAGGGTGGGGAAAGGGTGCAGGGGGGGCGGGAGGGGAAGGGCGGGAAAGGGGTGCAGGGGTGTTCGGGGGGTGGAAAGAGGTGCAGGGGTGTTCGGAGGAGGAAAGCTCACTCCAGGTCGTCCACCCAGCGCTTCCACTCTTGGACCGTGGCCGCATGGACCTTCGGGCGCTCGCTGCGAGGCACCGACCGCGGCCGACGGCAGAACTGAGACCGGTCGGCCAGGTGCCGTCGGTAGTCTCGGCGCACCTGCTTGCGCGTCTGCGCGTACTCGACCATCAGCTCCTGGACCAGCTCCCGGATGAGCCGCGCGATCTCCTTCGGCTCGAGATCGTCCCAGCAAGGCAGAGGTGACAGCTCGAGATAGACCGTGTCCTCGAAGTCGCGGGGATTCATATGCCGTCGGCGTGCCCTGGGGCCTTTGGCTCTCCTCCGGCTCCGGTCGACCTCATACCTCTCGGAGCGACGGATCCAGATCCCCCTCATCCGCATCGCTCCGGTCAGCAGAGCCTTGACCGAGTGCACTCCGGGCCACTTCGACGGATGGGGAACCAGGCCTTCCTTCAGGCCCTGCGAGAGCAGGTAGCGCAGGCGAGCGATCTGGGCCTGGGGCTCGTTTGTGACAGGAGTGATCGTGCAGTTCGCTTCGAAGACGCCTCCGGTCCAGCCACAGAGTCGCTGCACCTCCTTGGCGATCTGAGATTTGGAGAGACACAGGAAGTCGGCGACCTGCTGGGCGGAATCAGCGCGGATGAGCAGATGTCCATGGTTGCTGAGGAAGACGGTGAAGCAGAGGCGAAGTCCGTACCGGTGCTGGGAGTAGGCGAGCACACCGATGATGAGTCGATTCAGGAGTCTGGACGGTATGAAGAAGTAGCGCGACTGAAAGGTCGCGAGGGTCACCTCATATAGAGGTGGTCCGGTTGAATACAGCGGGGTTTTCTAGCCATCTACTCCTGATAGACGGAAGACCCGCTGCCGACCTGTCAGCTGAAGATCGCAGGACCCCCCTTCCCCACGACGGGCCACGACGGGCCGCGACGTGCCGAATAGCCCTGCACCGTCCACTCCGTCCACTCGCACCGTCCACTCCGTCCACTCGTCCGCTCGCACGGCTCGGTCAACCATACGCTTTCGGGCTCCCTCCTGACGGAGCTGAGGTGGTCTACGGCTCGAATCGCACGGGAGGCCTGGAGATGCTCCTCTACATCCAGCCGGCTGACCTGAGCTCTTCAGCCGAGCTGCTGTTCGAGAACGAGCGGTCTGTGTCGCTGCTCGATCCCTCGCCGGACGGCCGATGCCTGCTCTACGCCGAGCAGGGTCAGGGCCCTTTTTCCTACGATATGGAGTCTGGCGAATCGACTACGTTGATCGAGGGTCGCTACATCGCCTCCGCCCGGTTCCACCCGTCGGGAGAGTGGATCGTCTATCCCGATCCACGTATGCCGAGCCGGGGATCTGGGCGCGACCCTACGGTCGATCCGCCCCCGGTGCGATAGACCGACCACCCGACCCACAGCGAAGTCCGCCGGTCGCGGGATGGCACCGAGCTCTACTTCCGGGACGGTCGGCATTTCGTCGCTCTGCCCGTGAAGATCGACGGGGCTCGATTCGAGAGGGGTCAGGCCGTACCCCTGTTCGAGGACCGTTTCGCCCGAGCCCCCGCGCCGGGCTGGACTACCTACAACGTCACCTCCGACGGCCGCTTCCTGGCGATGCTCGAAGTGGAGTCCGGTCCCGGCGACCTGATCTTCATCCAGAACTGGCGAGCGATGGTGGCCGCGGCGTTCGCGCCAGAGTCTGAGTAGCGTCTCGGTACGCAGGCCGCTCGAGGGGCGAGTAGACTGGTCGCCCCTTCCCTGCCAGCCCTGAGAGGAGTGATCGACCAATGAACCGAGCCCGTTGGCCCTACGTGAGCTTGCTGGTTCTGATCGCGGGAGCGCTGACGGTCGGCGCCTGCCAGTCTCACCCCGTTGCCGTCGAAGCCGAGGCCGAGGCACCCGAGGCGTCCCCCTCGTCGACCGACTGGGATTTCGGGGCTGCTGGGGCGGTCGGATTCGACGAGACCGAGCTCGACCAGTTGGTCGCCGACATCGCAGCGGGCGAGTTCCCGAACACGCACGCGCTGCTGATCGAGCACGATGGCGTCCTGGTCTTCGAGCGCTACTTCTCGGGCACCGACGAGCGCTGGGGAGAGCCTCTCGGTGAGCGCGAGCTCGGCCCAGACAGTCTCCACGATCTGCGCTCGATCTCGAAGAGTGTGACCTCGGCGCTCGTCGGTATGGCGCTCGGATCCGACTTCGCGGCTGCGGTCGAGCGACCGCTGGGCGACTATCTGCCCCATCTCGAGCTGGACGAGGCGCACCGGGCGATCACACTGCACGACGCACTGACCATGACCGCCGGGCTCGAGTGGAACGAGATGACCGTGCCCTATACCGATCCGTCCAACGACGAGATTCGCACCTACGATGCGGTCGACCCTGCGCAGTACGTGCTTTCGCGGCCGATGGAGTCGGAGCCGGGGACCACCTGGTACTACAGCGGGGGCCTGTCACAGGTGTTGGCCTCCGTCGTCACCGAGCTGACCGGAGAGAGGCTCGACGACTACGCCCGCGTCCATCTGTTCGAGCCCCTCGGCATCACCGACTTCGAGTGGCTGGGCCCGGGCAGCTGGACTCCCGACAACCCGGCGGCGATGTCGGGCCTTCGCTTGCGGGCACGAGATCTAGCCAAGATCGGCTCGGTCTTCCTTCACGGCGGCCGCTTCGCAGGACGCCAGGTCGTTCCCGCGGAGTGGGTCGATCTCTCGATGACCCGATTCGTTCCGGAGATCGGGGACTGGAGTGACGACGGCGTCTGGGGGTACGGCTATCAGTGGTGGGTGGGCGCACTGACAACCGGAGAGCGTGTCGCTGCCGGGGTTGGCAACGGCAACCAGCGCCTCTACGTCCTCCCCGAGGAGCGTCTGGTGGTCACGGTGATGGCGGGCGAGTACAACAAGTTCGAGGGTCACAGCGAGAGGCTTCTCGCGCGTGTCCTGGCTGCTCGATAGCGAGAAGCGCCGGGGGGCTGGGGACGACGTCGGCAGGCCTGAGCCGCACTAGAGGACCCGCGCCGCTTGCGGCGCTTGGCGGGGGGAACGCTACCTGGTGACCGTGCTACCTGGGCACGGGACCCCGCTACCCCTACTTCGAATCGGCCTCGAGCCCGGCGAAGACCGACTCGACCGTGGCCGCCCAGTTCTGTACGTACACGACCTTCCCACCTTCGCGCGCCCCGTCCGACTCGACCGCCTCGAAGAACAGAATGCGACCATCGGGATGCACCGCCCAGTTCGTCATCCCTCGGAAGGGAGAGCGCGCGAAGCGGTCCTCGAACAGCGCAACGGGACGACCGGTGTCGAGACTCTCGCTGTTGATCTCCACCGGGATGCTCATGACGTGAGTTTCACTTCAGTAGTAGATCTCGTCCCCGAGGGGCGAGAACCGAACCTCGCCATTTCGACCCTCTGGATTCTCTGTGAGGCGAAGAGCCTGCCCTGATTGTCGAGTGGGCAGAATCCAGATTCCACCGCCGTCGATCGACTGGCCGGCGTAGGCGATCCATTCGCCGGATGGATGAAAGGCCGCGCGGAGTCGACAGGTGCCTGGCTCTCGATTCGAGTCGTCTCTCCGCTGTCTCGATCGAGCGACCAGAAGCCGCGCTCGAAAAAGCTGTGGTAGAGCACGTGGCGGACTCGATGGACGCGCTTGCCAGCGCCCTTCAGGCCCTGGGGGAGTACGCCGAGGCAGAGTCTCTCCAACGCCAGGCATTGGAGATGCGACGCCGGATCTTCGACTCGGATCACCCCGACATCTACGACAGTCTCGACAATCTCGGGCGTCTTCTACTGGAGCTCGGGCGGGTGGAAGAAGCCGAGCCACTCCTGCGTGAGGTCTTGAGGCTGGATCGACAGCTGCTCGGTGAACGGCATCACTACACGGCAGGGAGCCTCGCGGGTGTGGCGGGCGCCCTCCAGGCCTTGGGGCGTTTCGATGAGGCCGAGACGATGTTTCGCGAGTCACTGGAGATTCGTCGCGAGGCACTCGGGCCGGAGAGCCCCGAGGTCGCGGTCGCGCTCGGCGAGATCGGCCGGCGGCAGCTCGAGCGCGGCGACCTCGACGCTGCGCAAGAGTCACTGGCGCAGGCGGCGTCGATCCGAGAAACGTCGCTTCCCGCCTCGCATCCTCAGATCGCGCGCGGGTGGGTGGACTCGGGCTGGCTGTGGTTGGCCCGGAAACGTCCGGCGGACGCAGCCCAGAGCTTCGCCGAGGCGCTCCGGCTCTACGAGGAAGCGCTCCCTCCGAGCCACCCGTCGATTCAGATTGCGCGCTCGGGACACGCCATCGCTCTCCTCGATCTGGGCCAACGGACCGAGGGCGCCTCCGAGCTGACCGCGGCGCTCGCTCGACTCACGGAGCAGCTCGGCTCCGCGGCAGCGCCCACGCGACGCGCCCGCGCGGCGCTCGAGCGAGCGACGGGTTGGAGTGGGAAAACGGGACAGCCCTCATCGCAGAGATAGACGGCGACTGTCGCCGACTCCCGCCGCCCCCGGTTCACACGGCTGCGGGTGCACCACCACTTCCTCCCGATCCTCGTCCCATCCGAGCGCTCTAGCGGCCTGTCGACTTCGTCGCTAGCCCCCGACGTTCACTTGGCCCGAGAACCTGCCTCCGAGAGTCAGGTCGACCGCCGCCGCTCGTCGGGCAGGTGCCCAGCACGCGCACGACGTGCCGCGACGCGACGTGTCCCGACGTGCCGAGTAGCCCTGCACCGTCCAGTCCCCGTCCAGTCCCCGACGTGCCGAGTAGCCCTGCTCCGTCCAGTCCCCGTCCAGTCCCACTCGGCGGCGCCGTCACCTCGTCAGAGTGAGCTCCTCGATCGCGCGCTCCAGGGCCGTGTCGAAGCCGCCGCTCAGCTCGGCGGGGGTGAAAACCGGAGCTTCGATGTGCGGCGCGATCCCGGGGCCGTCGAAGGAGAGGCCGTCCTCGGTCAGGAAGCGTTCATTGGGCAGACCGAAGCTCCATCCGTTGGGCAGCTTCCGCGACATGACGTCGGAGAAGACGCCCTGCGTGTTCTCGCCAATTCGCGTCACTCTGGGCCTACGCCCCATCAACGCCATGGTGAAGGTCTCGGCAGCGCTCACGCTGTCACGTCCGGTGAGCAGAACGACCGGGCCGGTGAAGCCCGCCAACTCGGTCGGGCGCACGGTGCTCGGCTGGCCTTCGCTCCAGCGACTCGGATCCTCGACATCGATCCTCGCCTCTTTCGTGTACGCGAGATACTCGGCCGTGGCGAGGCGACTCGCGATCGCTAATCCGTACGGATCGGCTCCGCCTCCATTGATGCGGACATCGATGATCAGCCCTGCTGGTGACGGCGGAGCCAGAAGGACGTCGAGCGACTCCTCGAGGCAGGCCAGTCCCGCGCGATAGCTGTCGCCGTAGTTCGAGAACGATCTCAGTCGCAGATAGCGCAGATCGCCATCGAGTGCTCCCACCACGATCTGATCGTTGCAGCGCCTCTGCGGAGGCTCGGTCAGATACGTCTCGTCGACGATCTCGAAGGCACGAGCTCGAGTCTCGTCGTCCAGCGGATGAGGGTCGGGCCGCCTTCCCCCGAAACCCCGATCGAGCTCAGGGGAAAAGAGGTAGGTGTGGCTGTCTTCGAGTGGCTCGATCATCCCCTTCAACACTTCGAAGAGCTCCTCGGGCGTCGTCTCGTCGATCAGGCTCGCCCGCGCCGCCGCCCCAGCCGCCTCCCAGTCGATGCCCTTCATCTCGAAGAAGGGGTAGTGCTCGGCGAACGTCTGCCAGAAGACGTCGAGAACCGACTGGGGGCCCTCGGGCACTTCTGCGCCGCAGTGTTCCAGCAAGCCTGAGGCACGCATGAGGCGACGTTGCGACGCCGTACCTTCCGGTCGCAGCCACCTCTCGTCGGCAGAGCTCCCCGGGAGGACATCGATCAGGTTCGCCCCCATGGCCAACGCCGCCTCTGCGTCCGTGTGATCGGACTCGACGATACCCAGTTCGTCAGAGACGACACAATGCAGGTCGGTGTACTCCCACAGGCGCGCCGCTTCCCCCGTTACCTCGAGCAGGTTGCCGTAGCCTTCCGTTCGCCAGACCCCCTCCAGGCCCGGGCCTGCCGCCTCCAGCGTCTTTTCCGACGGAGCCGAACAGGACACCAGGGCAAAGGACAGAACGAAGACAGCTCTTCTCCAGTTCATCGGTCTTCCTTTCGCGACGAGAAGCGGATCAGACCGTAGAGCCACTACTCGACTCGCCTCGCGTCGAACGTACCGTTGGGTTGGTGGAAGCGCGCTCCGGTCACCTTCTCGCCCTCGAGAACGAACTCGAGGATGAAGCCCTTCATCCCCTGCAAAGCGAACTCCGTGCCTTGCTTGGGAAGCAGCCGGAAGGTGGCCTGTCCCTCCACGTGCACGCTGAGCTCATCTCCTGCGAGAGAGACTCTCGCGGTCTGGTCCGACATCTCGTAACTTCCCGTGAAGCGCTCGAGATAGGCGGGATCGCTGAGCCGCCGATCGGCCATGCGTGTGAAGAGGATCGGGTCGACGTTGGGCTCGAACGGCAACAGGAGCTCGGTGATCTCGCCGTCGACGTCCGTCCGGAAGTGGAACTTCGTGTCTTCCAGTGAAGGGTCACCCTCGCCGACGGTCTGCCCGTTGAAAGTGTCGAAGTGCCAATGTTCGAGATCGGCCGGCATGCCGTGGTAGTCGGCGCGCAGCGCGTCTCCCGCGAGCAGCTCCACCGTGACGATACCGTACCCCGGATGCTCGTATTCACCGGCGTAGTCGGCGATCGGGTGACTAGGCGAAGTGCCCTGCTTGCGCCGGGCCTCCTTGTTCGCCTCGGCTTCGGTCTGGGACTTCTGGGCCTCCTCGAACTGCTCGCGTGCGCGCTCGACCCAATCCACCCCTTCGAGGCCCAGCACGCGGTCGATCACGGTCCGGGCCACCACGGTCGGCACCGGGTTCGCCCCGGAGCCGTTGGTGTAGACCACCACGCCGAGCCTCTCGAGCGGAAGCATCGCCACCCACGAGATGAATCCGTCGATACCACCCCCGTGCGACACCATGTACCGTCCCTGGTACGAGTCGATGCTCCAGCCAAAGCCGTAGCCGAGCGGCAAAACGTTCTGATCCGATGGATAGCTCGCGATCGCGTTCTGGGGAGTGTGCATCTCGCGCAAGGTGCCTTCCTCGATCAACCGCTTGCCGTCGATCTCGCCGCCCGCGAGCTGCATGCGCAGCCACTGAGTCATCTCCGCCACACTCGAGTTGATCGAGCCAGCCGGGCCGATGACGTCGATGTTGCGGAAGGGAATGTGGCGAGCCTCCTGATCCTCGACCAGGTAGGGCTCGGCGTGATCCGGATCGTTCCTCGACTCTTCGACCGAGAAGTTCGAGCGCTTCATCCCGAGGGGAGCAAAGATCCGCTCTTCGACCAGCTCTTCCCAACCCTGGCCGGTGATGCGTTCCGCCAGATAGCCGGCGGTCATGAACATCAGGTTCTGGTACTGAAACTCTTCGCCCAGATCACGAGTCGGCTCGAGATACGCGAGGCTCCTGAAGAGGCTCTCGCGCGTCGCCTCGAGGTTGTTGTACCAAACCAGATCGTGACGGGGCAGGCCGGAGGTATGGATCAGCAGATCCCTCACTTTCAAGCGCTTCGTCGCGTGATCGTCGTAGAGACGAAAGTCCGGCAGATACTCGATCAGCGGAGTGTCCCAATCGAGCTTGCCTTCGTCGACCAGGGTCCCCAACACGAACGCCGTGAACGCCTTGGAGGTCGAGCCGATCGCGAACAGGGTGTCTTCGTCGACGGGAAGCTTCTCCTCGACGTCGCGCAGCCCGTAGCCGCGCGCGAGGACGACCTCCCCGTCGGCCACGACGGCGACGGCCATCCCCGGAATGTCGAACTGCGCCGGAACCCCCCCGATCACCTCGTCGATCCCTTCGAGCGCCGCGCGAGCCCTCTTCGCGAAATCGTCCCCCGCCTTCATTCGGAAGGGGAAGGTTTGCCCTGCCTGGGTGAAATCGCCGCTCAGCTCACCGTCGCCGAGCTCCCCGGAGAACGTAGGCTCACCCGGGATACCCCCGATCACGAAGCTCACCTGCCTGCCACCGACTTCGATCGCGTCGAGCGGCAGGTTCTTGGCCCCCTGAGCCGGGATCGAGATGAAGCCGGTCCAGCCGCTCGCCGACTCCGTCAGGTCGACCTCGAACTCCAGCTCCTGCCCGGGGAGCTCCACGGTGCCGTTCCAGTGGCCGGCCAGGGTCGGCTCTTCGGCGAGGATCGGCGAGCCGACCAACGCCAGGCACAGGGTCCCCAACCGAATGAAACTGATCGGACTCATTGTCGTCATCCTCTTCTGCTCGCGGTCTAGTCGACCGAAGTGTCGATGGCACGCAGTTGCTTCTCACCGTCGAAGTGCAGCGGGGGCGGCTCACTCTCGATCAGCGCTCCCTGCTCCTCGAAGACCATGGTTGAACAAGCTGACGAACAGCATGGCGGCGAGTGCCGCCGACAGCCACCAGGGGACGTCTCGCTTGTCGAAGAAGGGGTCTCGGCCATCATGAATCGCTGCCTCGGAAAGCGGCGGAAGGCTAGCAGATGCGCCCGAGCAGTGTAGGTGAAGAGCTTGCCCGAACCGCTGAAGATGCGCCGAGCGGGAGCGAATCAGTCGGAGCGCAGAGTCGACGCCGGGTCGACCGCCGCCGCTCGTCGGGCAGGTACCCAGCACGCGAGCAGTACCGCGCAGACCAACACGATCGATACGGTCGCGAGCGTGGTCGGGTCGAACCGGCCGACGCCGAAGAGCATCGAGTCGAGCGCCCGCGAGGCCAGCCAGGCACCGATCAGGCCGATTCCGATGCCGGCAGCGGCGAGGCGCGCGCCCTGGCTCAGCACCAGCCGCACGACGTCGTCTCGACTGGCGCCGAGTGCCAGGCGGACGCCGAGCTCGCGCCGCCGCTGGTTGACGCTGTAGAGGAGAGAGGCATAGATCCCGCCCGCGGCGATGAGTAGCGACGTTCCTGCGAACAGTCCGAGCAGGAGGGAAAGGAAACGCGGTTCGGCGACCGAGCTCCGAATGCGTGAGTCGACTTCGGCCAGGTCGCCGATGGGCTGGCGTGGGTCGATTGCCCAGATCGTCTCGCGCAGCGCCGGGGCGAGTCGACCGAGCGGAGCCGACGTCCGAATGGCGAACGAGAGCATCGGGATTCCGCCGCCGAACGCAGGGTAGGACACGTAGGCGTAGGGCTCGCTCTCGTCGCGCAAGTCGTAGTGCTGGTAGTTGCCGACGATTCCGACCACGGTGAAGCGGTTCTCGCCCATCGCGACGACCTGGTCGAGCACCTCGGTGGGGTCGACTTCGCCGAACAGGCGGCGGGCCATTTCCCGATTGACGACAACCGCCGCCTCGTGTGCCTTCGTATCGTCCCAGCCCAACTCTCGTCCGGCGACGAGCGGTGCGTTGAGCACCTGAAAGTAGCCAGGGGTGATCGGATGGACGGTGGTGGGAACGCCGTCGGCGTCCGGATCTGCAGCGCTTCGAAAGGGACCTCGCCAGCAGCAGCGGCCGCCTCCGATGAAGTCGAAGGGGATCGTCCATCCAGCCGCGGCACGGGTCACGTCGGGAAGCGCTTCGATTCGCTCGAGCGCATCGCGAGCGAACTCGAGGCGCTCGGTGTCGCTGCCGTCTTCGAACCCTCCGCGGCGCAGCGTCAAGCGCACCAGACGCTCGGTGTCGAAGCCGGGATCGACACTGCGAATCCTGACGAAGCTGTGAAAGAGCAGTCCGGCACCGACGAGCAGGACAAGAGCCATCGCGATCTCTGCGACCACCAGGAGGCTCCGGAGCCGCTGGGTCTGTGAGCTGGCGGTGGTACTGGTGTGGCGCACCGCGTCGTGCACGTCGCGCCGGGCCATTCGCAGGGCCGGCACGGTCCCGAACAGCACTCCGGTGAGCACCGAGGCGAAGGCCGCGAAGCCGAGCACCCGAAGGTCGACTCCGAGGTCGGCCGTACGGGGCAATCGATCGGGCAGGGTGAGCCGGAGTGCTCCCACGGCCAGCCACGCCAACCCCGTGCCGAGGAGGCCACCCATCACCGAAAAGAGCAGGCTCTCGGTCAGGAGCTGGCGAGCGAGTCGTCCGCGCCCGGCCCCCAGGGCGGCGCGTACCGCGATCTCTCGCTCACGGGAGGTCGCGCGTGCCAGAAAGAGGCTCGCCACGTTCGCACAGGCAATGAGCAGGAGCAGTACGACGGATCCCAGCAGCATGAGGAGCGTCGGACCTACGTCGCCCACCGTCGCTTCATGGAGGGGAACGAGTGGCACGATCTGAGCGGTCCCCTCCCAGGTGCGATCGGTTTCCGGGTAGCGCTCCGCGTTCACCTCGGCGATGCGGTCGAGCTCGGCCTGAGCGGTCTCGAGTGCGGTTCCCGTTCGCAGACGCGCTGCCACTTCGAGGGTGTGCACGTTGCGCTTCTGGATCAGCTCCGAGTCGCCATGGAAGGGTAGCCAGACGTCGATGTCGGGCCCGGTGACGGCTTCCGGGGATCGAAGTCCCGGGTTCGTGATCCCCACGACCAGACGCGGCCCCCCCCTCAGGTCGATGGTGGTCCCGACGACCGTGGGATCGCCACCCCAGCGTCGCTGCCAGAGCGAATGCGACAGCACGACTACGTCGCGTCGCTCGCGATAGTCGTCCTCTGCCAGGAGGCGTCCGTGCAGGGCCCAGGCGCCGAAGAGCTCGAAGAAGTCCCCGGTCACGATGCCGGCCTGCACGTTCTCCGGGAGCGAGTCCTCGACCAACGGAATCGTCTCGGTCTCGGCAGCCGCCAACAGCTCGAAGGCGCCGGTTCCCTCCTGCCATTCCCGAAACAGTGGCAGCGAGTGGGCAGATCGGTCGAAGTAGACGATGCCGTCGGGGTCGGGGTACGGCAGCGGCCGCAACATCACTCCGTCCACGACGCTGAAGATGGCCGTGGTCGCGCCGACTCCGAGCGCGACCAGGAGTACCGTCACGACAGAAAAGCCAGGGGTGCGGATGAAAGAGCGCAGAGCCGTTCGAATATCGAGCCACATGAGATGAATCTCCTCGAACTTGGAAAAGGAGTGACTTCGGTGAGCCGCGGCAGAGGGCGCAGACTCCTCGGACCATGCCGTGACGGCGCAGCGAAGGACGCCCCACAGCACATGAAGCCGGAACCCGAGCAGAGCCATCGCTCCGCGGCTGCGGGCGTCCGCTTCGAGACGCCCGTAGAGGGAGATCATGTCGTCCCCGTGACGGTGGCGCAGCTCCTCGGGCAACAGGAGAAGCGACGCTCGAAAGAGACGCGGGGTCTTCAAGACCGTCCCTCGCCGTCCGACAGCATCTCGGTTCTCAGCACGGTCCTGGTCAGGCGTTCGAGCCGACGCGCCTCTTCCTCGAGAACCCGTCCTCCCAGATCGCTCAGCGAGTAGATGCGTCGTCGGGAATCGTCGAGGTCCGGCTCGTCACACTCGATGACCAGGCCGTCTCGCAGCAGGCGATGCAGAGCCCGATAGAGGTTGGCCGGGCCGGGTCCATGCGGACCTTCCCTTCGCTCAGTCGTTCCGCCTCCTTGACCAGGCCGTAGCCGTGCAACGACTGGCTGCGCATGGCGGTGAGAATGAGCAGGTCGCGCGGAGCCAGGGGCAGGAAGTGAATCGGTGGACGATGCACGGGGTCCTCGGGCTGTGAATCAGGGTCAATTCGATAAGAGTCAATTGACTCAGTGTCGATTGACCTCTACGGAGTCTCGCCCGAGGAGTTTCATGCGAGCGACCTCAGGGGTCCTGGGGCCGCTCGCGTGTCAACGGCGAAGCCGGAGACTCAATTGCACTGCAGGGCGTCGAAGTTCTGCCCCGAATCGACGGCGGCTCCGTTTCCTCCCTGGCTCATGGGAACCGAGATCGTCTTCTGGCACTGTGCCACGTTGCCGCACGGATCGGTGGCCGTCACGGTGATCTGGTAGACCCGCCCGTCGGCGGTCCCACTGCGCTCGCTGCGCAGCAGCACTCGATCGTCCGGAGTCACGATGGCGTCGCCACAGAAGTCAGGTGAGCCGTCGCCGACGCCGCTCGGGCCGGTGGCCTCGTCGCTGGTCACCGAGATCACCACGCTGCTCTGTCCGGGAGAGCAGACGTCCGCCTCGCTGAAGGTGAATCCGACGTCGACGAAAGCGTGGTTCACAGGCCATAGCTCGGTCAGCTCCACGTCGCACTCGACGGTGGGCGGCGTGGTGTCGACCACCGTGACGGTGGAAATGTCGAAGTCGCTCGCGCCGCACTGGTCGGTGCCGGTGAAGGTGACCGGAGTCGCCTGGCCCAGTCCGCAGCCCACGGGGAAGAGCGCCGGCGCATCGTTACTGAGGTCAGCCTCGGTGCACTCGTCGACCGCGGTGGCGTCGTCGAGCCAGTCGACGATCACGGGGTCGGTGATCGGCACCCCTCCCTCGGCGTTGCACTCGAGTGCGATCGGGTCGGGGGCCGTGACCACCGGCGGATCGAGGTCGACGACGCTGATCTGCTGGTCGCAGGTCGCCTGGTTGGTGGCTGCGTCGGTCGCCGTCCAGGTCCGCGTGAACAGCTCGAGCTGAGGGCAGACCGGGCTGCCCGCGGTGTCGGCGAAGCCCACCGTCGGGTCGAGATCGCACTGATCGCTCACCGTGGGCTCGCCGGTGACGCTCGGATCCTGGGCTTCAGTGCAGGACAGGACCGCGGGCGCAGGACAAGTCAGGTCCGGCTCGTCGACGTCACCGGTGAGCAGCGGATCGAGGTCGATATAGGTGTCGATGTCGTCGCTCACACCGTTGTCCGCCCACGCGGCGTAGGGGGTGCACTGGCCAAAGGCCACGCCGTTGTACTCACCGATGCGGGTGGTGCGCGGAGCGGGGCAGCTCGTGTTACAGAAGGTGTTGTTGTTCGAAACGGGATTGCCGCAGAACCTGCAGAAGGAGGCGTTCTCGGCGTTGAACATGCCATCGTTGAAGTCGACTTCGGCGCTCCAGTTGAGGCCGCCGTCGGTGCTCAACGCCATCATCAGATCGAGGTCTCGGTTGGTCAGATCTCCGTCGTTGCGGTCGTCGTACCAGGCCACCGCAATCGCTCCGGTGACCGGATCGATCGCGGCCGTGGGCATCACCTGCATGGTGTTGACCGGGCCATTGTCGACTCGAATCGGTGCGCTCCAGGTCACCCCGGAGTCGCTCGAGGAGACGATGAAGACGTCCCCCGGGTCGCCGGTGTCGATGTCGTCGTCGGGATCGTCGTTGGCCACGATGTACAGCCAGCCCGGGCTCAGCGGGTCGGGCAGGACCCAGGGCTGGCTGGAGCCGAACAGCCAGAAGCTCGATCCCGAGATCACTCCGTTGGCTCCATGCTGGATGTTCCAGGTCATGTCCGCTTCGGCCGGCCCGAAGGGAAAGCTTCGCGCCTCCCAGTTCGCTCCACCGTCGTCGGAACGACGCAGCACGATCTGGCCGGAGACCCCATCGGGCACGCGCTCGGCGGCTCCGTCGAGGAACCCGGTCTGGGAGTGCCAGGCCGCGTAGACCACGCCGTCGGGACCGACGCCGATGTGGCTCGGCCACACCTTCTCTTCGTCGGCCTGGGAGAGTTGCTGTGCGGTGCTCCAGGTCGCGCCCTGGTCGTCGGACCAGGTGGCGTAGACGCGCCACGGATCGGTGTCGAGCCGCGACCACACGACGTACAGGCGATCGACGTACGGACTGCCCGGAGTGGCGTCGGCAGCCAGCCACTCCTTGTCGGCATTGTTGCCGCCCTGGCCTGCAGCGGCGGCAAGATTGACCGCGCCGCCGAGGGAGGTGCAGGTGGCGTTGTCGGCGTCGCACTGCCAGCCCGCGATGCAGACGTCGCGGCCCGAGGCCTGGGAGCAGAGATAGGTCAGGAAGAGGCGCCCCTGACTGTCGAAGGCGAGGGACGGGTCTCCACCCAGGTTGTTGGTGGTGCCGTCGACGTTTCGTCCCGTCAAGTTCTGGGTGAAGTTCGCACCGCCGTCGAAGGAGAGTCGAACGGTGGTGAATTGAGAGACCGCGACCACGCGTGGGTCGTTCGGGTCGATCGCGATCGTCGGTTCCCACCACATGCCGAGGGACGTGTCCACACCGTCGGCGCCCGTCTCGATCGCGCCGCGTCGGAAGCGCAGCGATTGCTCGCGCAGGATCTCGAGCTGGTTGATCGCCTGTTCGTCGACTCCGAGCTCGAGAGCACCGCCGAGAGTCACGGTGGAGTGCAGCGCAGCGGGGGGCGCTTGGCAGACCGGCGCTGTTCGGAGCAGCCGTGCCAGGTCCAGCTCTGGCGAAGCGTCAGGGGAGCGGAGCTCCGGCAGGGTGGCGGCTGTGGGGTCTTGGAGATCGCCGACGATCGGGTTTGCCGGAGTCGGCCCAGAAGCAGCAGACTCCTGGGCGGTCGCGGCGGCGACGAGATCGCCGAGCAGCAGCGCACCGGCGACGATCAGAGCGACGTGACGGGGACGCAGGTCGTGCGACGAGAGCATGAGTGGCCTCCTCTGGTGTTGCGCCGAGGCACCAATGCCTTCGAGAGGCGGGAGGAGGCCAAGCCGAAGAAGGCACATCCTGAACGGCAGGTCTCGTCACCTCGGCAAGAGGCACGCCCGACGCAGAGTCTCCAGATCAGGAAAAGATGATCGACTCTACCCAGAAGCGGCGGCGCCGTCAAAAAGGGGCCGGCCTGGACCTCGCGAGGATCTCCGGAAGGGCAGGCGTCTTGCGGGCTACGGATAGTAGCCGCGGATGGTGTGGGCTTCGCCCCCTTCGACTCGGATCTCCACCGAGCGAAACGAGCCGTCGTCCTCCTGGTTCGAGGACTGATAGGCGATCAGGTACTTGGAGCGCAGCTCGCGAGCGATGTCGTCGTAGACGCCGTCGAGCTCGTCGAGGCTGTCCAGGAAGAAGCTGCGTCCGCCGGTCTCGCCCGACAGCTGGGTGAGCGGCTTGCGCGACTTGTCCTTGTCCTTCTTGGTCAGGCCGATGCTGATCGTGTAGATGGCGGCCTGGGAGCGGCGGGCGTATTCCAGGGTGTCTTCGAACGAGTAGCTCGAGTGCTCGTCGTGCCCGTCCGAGAGCAGCAGGACGACGCGCTGACCCGGGAGTCCGTTGAGGTGGAAGAGCGAGAAGATCAGACTGTCGTAGAGCGCCGTCCCCCGCTCGGCTTCGAGCCCGAGCAGCCCTTCGGCGAAGACCTCTGGCCGGTTCGTAAAGGGGGCGCTCAGCTGTGGGCGATCGTTGAAGCTCACCACCGACAGCTCGTCGCGCTCGGTGACGACGCGCTCGAAGAAGCGCGCGGCGGCCTGGATCGCCGGATCGAGTCGTTCCTTCATCGAAGCCGAGACGTCGAGCAGGATGGTGCCGCGGATCGGTGTGTTCTCCACCTTCTCGAAGCGAAGGATCTCTTGCGGCACGCCGTCCTCCGCCACCTGGAAGGATCCCTGCCCGAGGTCCACCAGGGGACGGCGATCCTTGTCGGTCACCGTGGTGTAGAGCTCGACCAGATCGACCCGCACCTGCTCGAGATCGGCAGGGCCGTTGATGATCACGGTGTCCTCGGCAGTGACCGTGCCGTCGAGGGTGCCGAGCGCCCGCAGTACGACGATCTGGCGCGAACCGAACACCTCGATCGGTTGGACGAAGGGCTCCTGGAAGAGAGTCGCCACCAGCTCGTCGTTGCGAAACAGCTCGAGCTTGTCGAGCTCGCGACCCTCGGGCACGGTGACCTGGACACGAACGCGGGCGCTCTTCTCGTAGCGTTTCCCTGAGACCGGATCGATGAACCGCACGGCGAATCGGTGGGGACTACCGTTGAGCAGGTAGGCGTCGTTGGCAATCTCGTTGCCCTCGCCGTCGAAAGCGGTGGCGCGTAGCAGATGGCTCTGGGGCAGCTCTCCGACCGAGAGGTCGACACTCCAGGGTGGGCGGCGCTTGGTCAGAATCGGTTCCTCGTCGAGCGAAAAGGTGACCTGCTCGATCGCACCCGTGGTCTCGGTGGTGAAGCGCACGAATCCGGTGACCAGGTCTCCCATCGGCTCGATGATGTGGATGCTCGGCTCTTCGGAATCGAGTCCCTGGTTGCCTTCGTCCCAGAGCTCGATCTCGCCTGTAGCGACGAGCTCTTCGACCCTTGGCGGTAGATCCTTCTCGGCGATCCGGCGAATCTCTTCGAGCGGTGGGACTTCGAAATCCTGCTCGCGCCGAAACACCGCTTCCCCGTTGAGGTCGACGATCAACAGCACCAGGCGATAGGGGCCGGGGCGCAGGTAGCGCTGGAAGGCGAGAGGGGCCTTGCCGTCAGCGAGGCGGTCGGCCGGCATCTCGAAGCGGTAGCGGAAGCTGTCGAACAGGCTCTCGCCCTCGAAGCCGTCCGGTCGCAGGATCCGGCCGACCGTGTCGAAGGCGTAGGAGTCCGAGTCGAGCAGGGAGCCCGGTTGCGCGGACGCTGCGTCGATCGTCGCCGCGATCTGGGTGATCGCTCGCACCGAGCGTACGCCTGGAAAGGAAAGCTCGAGGTCGACGTCGAGCCGGGGTGCATCGTCGGCAACGGCCGTCGAGTAGGAGGCGAAAGTGAGCAGCCACTCGTCGGAGGGGAGCTCGGGAGTCTGACGTTTGCGCGCCACCATCTTCTCGTACTCGAAGCCCAGAGCCCCTCCCCTGGCGCTGAGCAGAGCGATCACTCCCACCGCTCCTTCGAGCTCGTCACGCTTGCAGCCGGCACCGAGTCCGCTCCCGCCGACGTCGAACTGGTTGTCGACCAGCGTCTCCCCTTCGCCCGGCAGCCAGGCTTTCCACGGTGCCTGTCCCCATTTCCGATGGAAGATGATGGCGAACTGGTCGCGTTCCAGACGGTTTCGCGCCAGAGCGCTGTACACGGAGTGCATGTCGGGAAAGCCGTAGAACCAGGCCTCGATCTTGGTCTGGCTCTGGGGCGGACAGATCGGCACGTGCATCGACGGCCGGCCGTTGAGCAGGAAGAAGCGGCGTCGCTCCCCTTTGGGATCCTCGAACAGCTCGCGCGCCGTGATCAGTCGAGCGGTCCAGTCCTCGCGCAACTCGTTGTAGGCGTCGCGGGGCGTCGGGTCGCGGACTTTCCAGAACTCCTCGATGAAGCTGTCGCGCTCGTAGTCGGCGCTGAGGCAGAGAAAGACCGCGAGCTCCTTTTCGGTGATGAGCAGGGCGTAGTCGTCGAGCCAGGCCTGGTGGGCCGGGGAGAGCTCAGCGGGAGTGCCCTCGCAGGGTTCCGGCTCCTCCTCCCTCTGTGCCTGCGCCGGCAGAACCAGGGCGGCGAGTGCCGCGCAGGCGATCAGCGGGGTCGCGGTGAAACGGTGGGAGAGCAGGTTCATGCGTCGATCTCTTGGCGGTCTCGGTTTCGCAGCTTCCCTCCGGGGCCACGCCTTTGGGCGGCACGGCTCGGCCACACCCGACCTTCTGGTGAACACACTACGGCATGAGCGAATTTCAACCTGGCACCGAGAACGACTCGAGCTCCACACCGCCTTCGTTACCGATCTGGCCGCCCAATACGGACGCCCGAGCGAAGCCGGGTTCGGCAGTGCCGTCTTCGTTCGGCCACCGAGGCCGAGTCGTCCCTGGAGCCTCCGCTCCACCTGAAGTTGAAAGAGCCGACGGAACGCTCGTCGACTCAGAAGCGTCGGCCGACCAGAAAGTAGTAGTTGCTTCGCCCGTCGTCGGTGATGCCGGCGCCCGCGACGATCGGCCCGAGGAACGAGTCGACGCCCAGGAAGAGGCTGCCGCTGTAGATCAGATCGGAGGCCGAGATGTCGTCCTCGGAGAACCAGGTGTTGCCCGTCTCGAGACTGAACCCGGCGTAGATCGGCATCCCGATGAGGCTGTCCTGGACGAGGGTGCGGTAGGCCAGAACCCGTGCCAACGCGAGGTGGCGTCCGAAGAGCTCGTCGCGGGCCAGCCCCGAGAGGCGGAGAAAGCCGCCGAGCGTGAAGGGAAAGACCAGGTTCTCGTCCTGGAGAATCGTGCCGCCGGTGAGGCCTCCGCCGTAGCTCCAGCGCCCGAAGCGGCCGAAGCCCGACCAGTCGGCGAACAGCACGTCCGTGTCCGCCTCTTCGAACACGTCCTCGAAGAGACGCACGGCCTCGACGAAGGCACGTTGTCCGGAGCTCGGGAAGTTGGGGCTGTCGAGAGTGTCGACGCCCATGTGCAGGTACACCTGCTGCCCTCGGTAGTCGAAGCTATCGAGCTCGGGGGGACCGACCCGGAGCGAGGCACGTCCGTCGTTCCACTGGTAGCCGAGGCGAACCTCTCCCCACGATCCCAAGGCGCGTCCGACGTCCAGTGCCGCCTCCCACTGACCCGACCGGTAGCGCGCGATCTCGTCGCCGTCGACGAAGAGACGCTCGGTCTCGGCACGCCAGCCGGCCCGCGGCGCGACGAACCAGTGCCCGCCGCGAATCGGCTGGTACAGCTCTCCGAGGGCGAGCTGGTTCTCGCCGATGCGGCCGTCGGCCCGCAGTTCGAGACCCCAGCGGTTGAGCTGGGTGGCGGTGAATCGTCCGCCCAGGTCCCAGCCCGTGGTGCCTTCGAAGTCGTCGGCCAGGTCCATACCGAGGCGGATGTAGTTCGTCCCCCACTGGCGGCGGGGGGCGTCGATGGCGAGCACGGTCTCGCCGTCACGCTCGATGAGGTCGTAGTCCACGGTCTCGAAATGGTCGAGGCCGAAGATCCGGTCGAGCTCTTTGTCGAGACGAGCGACGTCGAGAGGCTCACCGACCTCTGCTGAGAGGCGTTGCGTGACGAAACGCTGATCGAGCTCGTCGGTCTGGACCTCGAGCGCCGCAATCACGGGCGGATCGACTTCTCGTCTCGAAGTACGGCAGCTCGTGTACCGCCGCCAGTCGTCCTCCCCGAGAGCCAGCTCGCGCAGTCGCTCGACCCAGCGCTCGGTGGCGGCGACCCCTGGATCGATCGCCTCTTGTGCCGCTTCAAAGCTGCCGGTGCCGACGTCGCCCATGTCGGGGCTGATGAGGAGATCGTCGGGCCCGAGCAGCTCGATGTCGCGGCCGGTCTGGCGACGCATCAAGATGTTCAGCATCTGGTTGAGCACGCCGAAGGCCGACTCGACGTCTTCCGCCTTCTGCAGCGCTGTTCCGACGTCGACCGCGATCACCACGTCCGGGTCGAAGGTCTGCGCGACCGAGACTGGCAGGTTCTGGGCGATCCCCCCGTCGATCAGCGTACGGTCGCCGAGTTCGAGGGGCACGAAGGCGCCCGGGACCGACATGCTGGCCCGCATCGCGAGCGCCACGTCGCCCGAGTCGAGTACGACCGTATCGCCGGACTCGAGGTCTGTGGCAATGGCTCGAAAGGGCAGGGGCAGGTCGTCGAAGTCCTCGACCGAGTTCATCGGGCCGAGGAGCTCGCGCATGATGTAGACGACGCGCCTGCCGGTGAGCGCTCCCGGGGGAATCTGGATCCGCCCGTTCTTGAGTCGCAGTCGTGCCTTGATCAGGAATTCCTGATCGTCCTGCTTGCGGCGATACGACTTGGACTTGCGCTCGGCAGCGTCACTGAAGGCCGAGACCCAGTCGATGCCCGAGACGGCAGCCTCCAGGTCCTCGAGCGGCAGGCCGCCGGCGTAGAGACCACCGACGATCGCCCCCATGCTCGTACCGAGCACGACCTCGGCCGGAACCCGCTCTCGCTCTAGCACCTGCAAGACGCCGACGTGGGCGATCCCCTTGGCCCCGCCGCCACCCAGGACGAGGGCGATGCGGGGATGGCCCTCCGGCACGCAGGACTGCGCCCGCGCCTGGGAGGTGGGGCACAGAATATGCCCAACGAGCAGCGCCCCCAGACCGAGCGTACGGATCTTCATAAGCAGCGACCGGCGTCTTCAGATCTCGGTGAGCTCGTCCACGGTGTCGTTCTGCTTTTCCTCGAGAGCATCGACTTTTCCTCGAGAGCCTCGACGAGGTGCTGCCACTCCTCGCGTGCCGCGTCGTCGTCGGCCAACAGGAAGACACGCGGTGTGAGCTTCCAGGTCCTGGGATGATGAGACATCGGTAGATCTTCCTCGATCCGGCTCCGCGGTGGCGGCGCCGACGCTGTCGATATCTTCGGTCAGAACGAACCAGACTACTCTACGCAAAGCAGGACTCTGCGACTATCGGATTTGCCCGCTCCCGCGGGAAACGCGAGGGGGGTCTTCGCGGAGGTGTTCCCGATGTCTCCGGAGTGGGCCTGGCGGCTCGCCGTGCATGGTCGGCCTCGCGAAGCGGATCTCCGGAGTCGAGCATCGCTATGCGGTCGTCACGGTTCTCTGTGGCAAGCTCATCCAACGGCTCGCCACCGTCGAAAAGCAGGCAAGGCGGTGCAGACAGCGACATTCGAGTTCAACCCCGCCCGGAGCGGGGGCCGGCCTCGACATCGAAGAGCACGTCGACATCGAAGATCACACGTACGTTCTAAGGAGAAAGACCAAATGACCTCGATTCTCGAAGACCTCGCCTCTCAGATCGGAGGCGCTGACCTGTCGCAGCTCGCCGAGGCGATCGGCGCAGACAAGGGATCCGTCGAGAAGGCGGTGGCGGGGGCGCTGCCGATTCTGATGGGTGCTCTCGCCCACAACGCCAGCGACTCGGGAGGAGCCGGCAGCCTTCTGGGTGCGCTCGATCGAGATCATGACGGCAGCGTGCTCGACGATCTGGGCGGCTTCTTCAGCGGTAGCGACACCCGAGGCGGCGCCGACATCCTGGGCCACGTCCTCGGTGGCGGCCGCTCCAACGCCGAGCGCTCCGTGAGCCAGATGAGTGGCCTCGACATGCGTCAGGTCGGCTCGCTTCTCGCCATGCTGGCGCCGGTGGTGATGGGGTATCTGGGCCGCGTGCAGCGCAACCAGCATCTCGACACGGCGGGTCTCGCGCACACGCTGGGTCGCGAGCGAGAGGTGCTGGAGAAGGCCAACCCCCAGGCCATGGACATGATTACCAGCATGCTCGACCAGAATCACGACGGGGATTTCTCCGACGATCTGATGTCGATCGGCGGAAAGCTCTTCAGTGAGCTGATGAAGGGTTGAACGCTCAAAGTGACCACACCAACGAACAACGGAGGCACGCATCCATGACCGATCGAAAGACCATTGAGACCGAGATGGAGAAGAAGATCGCCGAGGGCGAATCGAAGATCGAGCAGCTCAAGGCGAAGTTGGCAGAGGCCGACGACGACATGAAGGAGGAGATCTCCTCCGCGATCCACACGGCCGAAGGCGTGGTCGACAAGGGCAAAGCCAAGCTGTCTCAGCTCGCTGACGCCGCCGACGACGAGTTCGACGAGCTCTGGGCCGGCACCAAAGACGCCTGGCACAAGGTCAGCAACCAGCTCGAGGACGGCTGGCAGGGCCTGAGCGACCGCGTGAAGAGCTTCTTGAGCTGAAAGCCTGGATCGATGGAGACTCGGCTGATCGCTGCATTGGTCGCGGTTGTGACCCTGTCTGCGGCGATGGGCTGCAGCCCTGATCCGCCGGAGAGGGAGGACTCGAGCTCACAGCTCGAGTCCTCCAGCCAGAGCCACTCCGGCGAGGACCTCGAGTCGGCGGAGCCGATCGCCGCGATCGTGCTCGGTGAAGAGGTGCGCACCTCGGACGCCGGTGAGATGCAGGCCGTCATCCTCACGCGTTTGTTCGATCGCTATGCGCAGGAGCAGGCGATCGAGGTCTCCGAGGCCGAGATCGAAGGGTACCTCGAGCATCTCGACGAGGTCCGCAGCGAGGACTTTGCTGAACGGAGGGCCCGCCTGGTGGAGCTCGACCGGCGATTGGGCTCGGAATCCCTCTCCGCAGCCGACCGTCAGTCGCTCGAGGAGAAGCGCACGCAGGAAGCCGAGCAGCTGGCAAGCCTCGAGGCCGACCAGGATCTGACGCCCGAAGACGCTGCCGAAGTGCACTCCCTGCGACGGGGAATGGCGCAGTCGGCCATTCGGCAGTGGAAGCTGAACCGTTCACTCCACCGCGAGTACGGCGGTCGGGTCATCTACCAGCAGGGAGGTCCCGAGCCTCTCGACGCCTACCGCGCCTTTCTCGAAGAGCGACGAGACTCGGGCGCCTTCGAGATCCAGAACCAGGACTTCGAACCGGAGTTCTGGCGCTACTTCACCGACGAATCGATTCATGACTTCTACGAGCCGGGCAGCGAGTCTGAGGCTCTAGTAGAGCACCCCCCCTGGCAGGGCTGAGCCGCTCTGGTTGCGGCACGCCTCTTTGCAGTTTCGCGAAACATCTGGACATTCGCCGGTCCTCGGACCACGGTGCGACGTTCCGTTCATCGACACAAGGAGACACGAAGATGGGACTTTTCGACTTTTTCAAGAAGGACGCAGGCGAGAAGGTGGAGCCGCCGAAGCAGACGGCGCCCGAAGATGTGAACTGGGACGAGATCCGCGGGCTCAAGATCGAGAAGATCCTCCGCGACAATCACCTGGAGGTCGCCGATCTCGGTGTCTCGGTCTCGGGTGATCGCGCCACCGTTCGTGGCAAGGTCGACTCGCAGGAGATCCGAGAGAAGGTGATTCTGAGCGCCGGGAACGTCGAGGGAATCGCTGTCGTAGACGATCGGCTCGAGGTCGAGAAGCCCGAGCCCGAGGCACAGTTCTACACCGTCGAGCCGGGCGACAACCTGTCGAAGATCGCGAAGCAGTACTACGGAGACGCCAACAAGTATCCCGTCATCTTCGAGGCAAACAAGCCGATGCTGAGTGACCCAGACAAGATCTATCCGGGCCAGGTACTGCGCATTCCGACGCAGGCTTGACCCTTACCCCCCGTAACACGAGTGAAAGGAGATCCCGATGTCCGTAGCGAAGATCAGCGAAGTGTCCGCCTCGTCGACGAAGAGTTTCGAAGACGCCATTCAGAAAGGGATCGCTCGCGCCAACGAGACCCTCGACAACATCCGCGGTGCATGGGTCGAGGAGATGAAGGTCGACGTGCAGAATGGCAAGGTGAAGCAGTATCGGGTGATCATGAAGATCACCTTCGAGCTCAAGGCGGCCAGGAAGAAGAAGGCGTAGCGAGGACTGGGCGTGAGGGCTATACGGTCAGCGGCCGTAGATCACGGCATCGGAACCTCGTAGCGCTCGGGACCGATGCGGACTCTGGCGCCGAGGGCCGCTCCCCCTTGCGACGGTGAACCGAATGGGCTCGCGACCCGAGTCGGAGCTCGAGGGGATCCTCTTCGAGGAGTTGTCGTGTCGGAGCGCTCGAGCATCCCCACTCTCTGCGAGCACTGACTGCGCCGGCGATCTCAGTCGATCCTGCGCAGCACCCGATCGCCCTCGCGCTCGCCGGGCTCGACCCCCCAGCCGTCGTTTGGCGTCAACGTCCAACCCGGTCCGCTCAGCGAGCCTTCGTCTGCTCCGAGCAGTGATACGGAACCGGTTCGGCTCGCTCGGTTCTCGAGGATGGCTCCGCCGTCGCTGACCTCGAGCTTGCCCCACTCGGCGATCAGGCTTCTCCTGGTGAACACGATTCGGTTCTCGTCGAGCGGGTGGACTTCGCGAGTGTCCATCGTTGCGGAGCGCACCAGCGAAAGATCGAGCATCAGAACCGGGCCTTCGATCAGGCGCTCCCGAAACGCAGACAGACGCCGTTGACGCTCCCGTTCCCGGGTCTCCTCGCTCTCGCGCAGGGCCGGGCCGCCGTAGAGGGCGGCACGCTCTTCGAGCCGGCTGTTCTCGAAGTCGGGACGGCGGGAGTGGAGGCTCTCGGGCTCGAGGTCGGCTGCCGCGGCCAGCAGGGCGCCGAGATCGGACTCGGCCGAGAGCTGACTTCGCCAGTCGGGCGCCTGGTTGCCGAGAAGAGAGTCGAGCAGGTACCCGTAGAGCGGTCCGCTCGAGTAGCCGAAGCCGCGCACGAAGCTGTCCTCGCGCGCCCTCCTCGAGACGCCGATCTCGACTACGTCTGCCGCCGAGCGCCCCGCGATGCGCAGACCGGTGTACTGGGCGAGTCCTTCGCGCAGCTCGACGGCGTTCTCGCGCTGGGCGGCGTCCGGGAGACCTCGACGCCGCGCGGCGCGAAACGAGAGCGCATCTGCCATCGCCTGCTCTCGTCCGTCCGGAGGCGAGCCGAGCGCGGCTTCGAGCGCTCGCCACTCGAGCTGCAGCCAGTAGCGGCCGTCGAGGGTGTCGAGGTGATCGTTCTCGCGGCCCATCACCATCAGCCCGAGCTGCGGCTGGATGCGATGAAACGACTCGTGAGCGAGCAGGGTCACACGACTCAGGGCGTCGTCACTGAGGAAGAGCGTCAACACCATCGCCCAGCGCACCCCGCCCCATTCGATCGGAGCATTGGCGAGCGGCTGGTCTGACGGCAGGGTGCCGACGAGCACCCCGTCCTCGCCGGGGCTCAGGAGTCCCTCGCGGTCCGACGCGTTGGCGAGAATGGCGCGGCTTCTCGGATCGACCAGCATGACGGGACCGCACACTTCGACGCCCCACAAGCGGCCGCCGTCGCGCCGATCGCAAGCCTCGCGCAGCTCCGTGAAGTAGAGGGCCGCCTGAGGGGCCTCGAGAGCCTGGGCAGCGGCTGGCTTCAGGCCGGCGGACACCGAGCCCGCCCCGACGAGCGCGAGGCAGAGGAGCCCCCGCCAACCGACCAGGCGAGAGAAGAGATTCGCGGCGCGAGACAACGGTGCCTGGGAAGATAGGGCCATACGGCTCACCAGCTTAGCCTCTCGGGTGACTGTCGGAGACTCGAAGACCCATGGGGCTCAGGGGCGGCGACCTATACTTCCGCGCGAGGAGGGCGGAGCTGGTGATTCGACATCTGCGTGGATTGTGGCGTCGCCGCCGGGTGACCCTGCCGGCGGTCGCGGTGCTGGCCCTCGGGATCGGTCTTTCGACGGCGATGTGGAGCGTGATCGACGGGGTGATGCTGCGCGGGCTGCCCTTCCCCGAGGGCGACCGCATCGTCGCCGTGGCGACACGCGCCGGGTACGACTGGCCCGTCTCGGTAACCGACTTTCACGCGCTGCGCGACGTCCCCGCCTTTACCGATCTGGCAGGGTTTCGCACCTTCAACACCGTGGTCACTCGACCCGAAGGGGGCTCGAAGGGGTTCACCGCGTCCTACGTGACGGGCAACCTGTTCGAGATGCTCGGTGTCGCTCCGGTACTCGGTCGAAGCTTCACGCCGGCGGACGAGGCCACCGATGCGCCCGCGGTGGTCATCTTGAGCCACCAGACCTGGCAGGGGCAGTTCGGAGGAGACCCCGGAGTTCTGGGGCGCACCGCGATCGTCAATCGCGAGCCGATGACGATCATCGGCGTGATGGCCGAGGGCTTTCGATTTCCCATTCGCCAGGAAGCGTGGGCCGCCCTGCACTGGGAAGGCCGTTCCTGGTCCGACTCCGGCCTCTTTGCGGTCGGCCGTTTGCGCCCCGGGCTCGACGCCGCCGGTGCGCAGCGCGAGCTCGAGCCCTGGATTGCGGCACTGGAAGCCGAACACCCGCTCTCGGAGGCCGAGAAGGCTCAGGCGCTGGGCGTCGAGTCGCGAGACATCTGGGTCACGGACTACGTGGAGGCGATGCTACCGAGAGAGACCCAGAAGGCGCTGCGGGTGCTGCTCGCCGGAGTGCTCGCCCTCCTGCTGGTGGGTTGTGCCAACGCCGGCCACCTGCGCCTGGCCGACGCGCTCACGCGCAGCAGCGAGCTGGCGCTGCGCCGCGCCCTCGGTGCCGGGCTGCCCACCCTCCTGCGTCAGCTGTTGGCGGAGTCGGCCCTCGTCGTCGGTGCGGGGCTCGTCGCCGGGCTGGCCCTGGCGGCGTTGCTGGTCCGTCTCGCGGACACCCTGTTGCTCCAGGGCAGCATGCTGGTGCGCCAGTTCTGGATCGATGTCCGCCTCGACTCGCGAGCCGTCGTCTTCGCCTGCGTGGCCGCCGCGGCGGCGCTCGCGCTGGGCGGCCTGCTGCCGGCCTGCTGGACCCTGTGGCGAGAGCGATTCGGAATCGATCCTCGCAGCGGTTCCAGCCCGAGTCGACAGCGGGTGGTGAGGGGTCTGGTGGTGCTCCAGATCGCGACCAGTTTCGCGCTGCTCCTCGGCGCAGGCCTTCTCGTGCGCACGGCCTCTTCGCTGGTCGGTGAAGGCCCCGGGTTCGACTCGCGACGGCTTTCGACGACCCTGGTCAGCTCCTACCAGTCGGAGCGACGAAGCGAAGCCGAGTATCGCGGCTTCTGGGAGCAGGTGCTGCCGGCGCTCGAGAGCTCGCCGGAGATCGAGAGTGTGGGACTCTTCGGGGTGACGCCCTGGCTTCAGGGGGCGAACGAGTCGATTCGGGTCGATTCGCAGGACGTGGCAGTGGTCGAGGATCTCCCCCGGGCAGCGGTCATCCGCGCCCTGCCCGGATTCCTCGACGTGCTCGGTCTGCCCCTGCTCTCCGGGCGCTCGTTCGAGTTCGCGGATCTCGTCGTCCGGGCACAGGAGTCACCTACGCTGCCCACGCCCGCCCTGGTCAGCGCGAGCTTCGCCGAGCGACACTGGGAGGGCTCTCCCCTCGAGAAGCGATTCGAGATCCACTCTCGATTCGGGCGCCGCGAGCCGACCCTGGCGCAGGTCGTGGGCGTGGTGGCCGACCGGGGCACCGGACGCAGCGACCGACCCTACTCGGAGGATGTGGTCTTCACTCCGTACTCCTTTTCGGCGGGAGGCGGGTGGCTGATCACGCGGGGCCGTGGTGGTGACGTTCTCGCGGCGATCGATCGCGAGATCACGCGCGTCGATCCGCGCATGGCCACCATCGATCACCAGAGCTTCGACCAGTCGCAAGCGGAGGCCAGTTGGGTCGAGCGTCGTCTCTCGCAGTTGTTCTCGCTATATGGGCTCACGGCCCTCGCCCTGGCCACGGTCGGTCTCTACGGCATGGTGGCGCTCTCCGTGGCGCGACGCCGGCGCGAATTGGGGATTCGTCTCGCGTTGGGTGCCGTGCCCCGAGATCTTCGCCGGCGGGTCCTGTCGGAGGGGGTCCACACGCTGCTCTGGGGTCTGGCGGCCGGCGGGCTGTTCGCCGTGCTGGTGGCGGGTTCGATCCGGGGCTTCCTTTACGAGGTCGAGCCGTGGGATCCGATCGTCCTGGCCGGGGCAGGAGTCGCGCTGGCGCTCGGTTGGCTGATCGCGACACTGGGCCCGGCGACCCAGGCGGCTCGCACCGATCCGGTGGAATCGCTGCGCTCCGAGTGAGAGGCACTCGACCCTTGTCCGGGAAGCGCCCACTGCTCGTCGCCGTCTTGCTGGCCGCCGTGATGGCTGTGGCCTTCCAGGGCTCGCGAGGGTTGTGGGCGCCTGACGAGGGGCGCTACGCCCACGCGGCCCAGTCGATGCTCGAGCAGGGAGACTGGCTGGTGCCTCATCTGCATGGGCACGTCTACCTCGACAAGCCGCCCGTGCACTACTGGAGCGTGGCCTCGGGGATGGCGCTCTTCGGTCAGAACCGTTGGGGAGCGCGTGTGCCCCAGGCGCTATGGTTCTTCGCCACGGCGCTGCTGGTGGGGGCGATCGCTCGGCGCATGTCCGAAGCCCCTTCGACAGCCCCCACGACAGCCCTACGACAGGGAGCCGGCCCGGAGTGCGCGCGTTGGCGCTCTACTCGGTGAGTCTGCTGCCGGTGGTGGCGGCCAACGTGATCACCCCCGATACGCCGTTGACGTTCGCGTCCACCGCGGCCCTGTATGCCTATTGGCGCTACTTCGCCGCGCAGGTATCCGGGGAGCGTTGGTGGGCGGCGCTCCTGCTCGCAGCGGCCTTCGCCCTGGGGGCGTGGATCAAGGGTCCGGCGATCCTGCTGTTCGGCCCACCGATCGCACTGCATCTTCTGTGGCATCGCGGTGCGCGCGCCTGGTTCGCGCCGGAGCTGCTCGTGGGCGCGCTGCTGGCCGCTCTGCTCGGCAGTGCCTGGACGCTCTACATCGTGCGTGAGCTTCCGGGCGCGGCCGACTATCTCTTCCACAACCAGGTCTCCGGTCGGCTGTGGCAAGACGACTACGCTCGCAACCAGGAGTGGTGGGAAGGCCTGCGGCGCTACTTCCCGGTGCTGCTCGCGGGTCTTCTTCCCGGTTGCCTGTTCTGGCCCGCCGCGATGGCCGGAGCGAGACGGGGTGGCGGCGTCGTCACCTGGTGGCGGCAGGAGGCCACCTCGCTGCTGCTGCTGTGGGTCGTCCTGCCCCTTGCGGCGCTCCTGGCAGCGAGCTCGCGGCTCGAGCTCTACGTGCTGCCCCTTGTAGCACCGCTGGTGATCGCCACGGCGCTCGCGACACCGGCTCTGCATCGCGATCCGGCTGCGACCGCGCGGCGCCTGCGCTGGGCAATCGCTTGCGCGGCCGCGTTTCTCCTGATGGTGAAGGCCGGTTCGCACTTCGTGATCAACGAGCGCGACACCACGGCTCTGGCGGCGACGCTCGAAGAGCGCGGCTTCGGCCCGGACACCCAGATCGTGCTCTATGGAGAGAAGCGCCCGGGTCTGTCGCTCTACGGCTACCGCGATCTCAGCTGGACCGATCGCATCGTGCGTCATCCCTACTTCGAGCCGCACCCGCTGCTCGAGGAAGAGCTGCCGGCCATTCTCGAGCGCTGCCGCCCGGAGCGCCCCCTGGTGTTCATTCACGGGTGGGAGAAGCCGCACGACCTGCTGCCGATCGGCCCCGGAGACGGTGACCGGCTCACCTGCCACACCGAGGCGGCGCACGATGACGCTGTAGAGCTGCTGGTGTGCCGTTGCTCCGGCTGAGCCCCGCCACAGCGGTTCTCTCGGTGCACGCGTCACTGGGGTGCGGGTGGACGAGAAGGCTGGCGGCCTCGACGAGCTCCACCTCGCAGCGAATGGCGACAAGAGCGGACAGTCGTTCTTCCGGCGTGCACGACTGCCAGAAGTCGAGGTCCCAGGTCTCCGCCTCCTCGTAGCTGGACGCGCGATGGACGATCATTCGGGCGCGGCGCCGTCGACTCCGCTCAGCGAGTTGGCGGTCGCTGGTATCGCTGGGATTCACACCCCTAGTCTATCGCAGCGAAGGCTGTCTACCGGAGTCCCGGAGTCTACCCCTGCGGCTTCCGACCCCCAGCGGTCTCGGTACTTCAGGGCTGTTGTAGGGTTGCGCAGAACCATGACCCTGCAGAGCGGCACTTCTCTCGGCCGGTACCGGATCCTCGAGCCCCTCGGCGCGGGTGGCATGGGTGAGGTGTACCGGGCGCACGACCAGGACCTCGATCGCGATGTCGCCATCAAGGTGCTGCCCGATCGGCTGGCGCAGGAGTCGGCCGCGCAGCAGCGCTTCGTGCGCGAGGTCAAGGCGGTGGCGGCGCTCTCCCACCCGAACATCCTCACGATCCACGACTTCGGCACCGAGGGCACGACGGCCTACGCCGTCACCGAGCTGCTCGAGGGCCAGAACCTCCGCGAGCTGCTCAACGAGCAGGGCCACCTCGAGCCCGAGCGAGCCCTCGCCATCGGAGTGGCCGTCGCCGAAGGGCTTGCGGCTGCACACGAGAAGGGCATCGTCCATCGCGACATCAAGCCGGCCAACCTGTTCGTCACGAGCCGCAACGAGATCAAGATCCTCGACTTCGGGCTGGCCAGATCTCATGTCGACGAGTCGGCCGCCGGCGACACCGAAGCCCAGACCCGGGAGATGGTGACCCGGGAGATGGCGACCACTCCTGGAACAGTGATCGGAACCCTGGCCTACATGTCGCCCGAGCAGTCGCGTGGAGAAGAGGTCGGGCCGCAGAGCGACGTCTTCTCGCTGGGCTGCGTGATCCACGAGATGATCGACGGCAAACCGACCTTCGGGAAACCGACCAAAACGGAAACGCTCGCCTCGATCCTTCGCGACGACCCGGAGCCGTTGCCGGCTCCCAGCGGCTCGGCCGGTTCCCAGCTGGAGCGAACGCTGCGCCGCTCGCTCGCCAAAGATCCCGCTGAGCGTTACGCCGACGCAGGCGAGATGGCCCGTGACCTTGGAGCGGTGCTCGACGAGCTGACCCCGGCCCCAGCGGCGCCGAGCCTGCTGAGCACGCTGCGGAAGCCGTGGGTCGCGCTCCCCCTCCTCGTCGCCCTGACTCTGCTGACGATCTTGGCTGTTCGCTTTCGCAACAAGGCCGAGCGCGAGCGGTGGGCCCGCGACGAGGCCATTCCCGAGGTGACTCGGCTGATCGAGGAAGGACGCCTCATCGCCGCCTTCGATCTCGCCGAGGAAGCGGAGGCGGTCCTGCCCGGGACGCCGCTGCTCGACCCGGCATGGCAGGTGCTGAGCACCGAGATCGACGTCACCACGGAGCCTCCGGGAGCTCGAGTCTCCTACCTGCCGTACGAGCGACCCGACGAGCCCTGGCGAGCGGTCGGAGTTACCCCGATCGAGGGACTTCGTGTGCCGCGCGGCGCTCTGCGTTGGCGACTCGAGCTCGAGGGATGGCACACCGTGGAGGTGGCTCGCAAGACCACGCCTGCCGAGATGGCCGGCTACGAAGAGAGCGACTACCTCGTCGAAGCCGGCAGCGAGGAGGACCCGTCCCTCCAGCTCGACTTCGAGCTCGCCCCGGAGGGCTCGATTCCGGAGGGAATGGTCCCGGTGGAGGGCGGTCGACTGGTCTCCCTCTCTCTCCCGGGGTTCGCCGTTCCGCAGCCGATCGAGATCCCTCGGTTCCACCTGGGCAAGTACGAGGTCACCAACCGGGAGTACCAGGAGTTCGTCGACCAGGGAGGCTACGAGCGGCCGGAGCTGTGGAAGGAGCCGTTCGTGCTGGACGGCCGAGAGCTCACCTTCGAGGAGGCGATGGCTCGATTCGTCGACACCACCGGACGCCCCGGTCCGGCAGCCTGGTCGCTCGGTGAGTTTCCCGAGGGCAAGGCCGATCATCCGGTGGGAGGAGTCAGCTGGTTCGAGGCCACGGCCTATGCCGAGTTTCGCGGCCTGAGCCTGCCCACGGCCTTCCATTGGAGACGAGGGGCCGTTTCCTCGCTCGAGCGCATGCTCAGCCTCAGCTCGGAGATCCTCCCCCAGAGCAACTATCGGGGCGAGGGGGCCGCGGCGGTCGGCACCACACCAGCGGTCAGTGCAACGGGCGCCCGCGACATGGGAGGCAACGTTCGTGAATGGGTCTCGACCGGCAATGGCAGCGAGAGTGGAAGGCGCTATCTCCTGGGCGGTGGCTGGGCCGATCCCGCCTATCAGTTCCACACCTTCGAGGCCCACTCGCCTTGGGAGCGCGATCGCCAGAACGGTCTTCGTCTCGCCCAGTACGTGGAGCCCCGAAGCGCCCCGGCACTCTTCGAGGCGATCGTTCGGCCACCTCCGATCGATCTTCTCTCGGTCGAGCCGTTTCCCGAGGAGGTCATGGAGGCCGACCTCCGGCGCCTCGACTATGGTCCGACTCCGCTCAACGCGACGAGCCACGGCAGCGAGGAGAGCTCTCGCGGCTGGATCACCGAGCGAGTGAGCTTCGATGCCCTCTACGGAGGGGAGCGCGTCGAGGTTCGGCTCCACATCCCCGAGAACGTCGAGCCTCCGTTCCAGAGCGTCATCGTGTTCGGTGGCTCGAACACGCTCCGTATGCGCCGCTCCGAGGAGGCCCCGGAGGCCGACTACCTCGACTTCATCATGCGCAGTGGACGCGTGCTGGTGCAACCGCTGTGGGCAGGCACCTACGAACGCAACGACGGCCGCACCCTGGAGCTCTGGGGGCGCCCCGGTGGCGCCGGGTCTTTCGTCGAGAAGTGGGTCCAGGATCTGCGCCGGACGATCGACTATCTGGAAACGAGACCGGACTTCGACTCGCAGCGGATCGGCTGGATCGGGGTGAGTCTCGGAGCCGCTCTGCCCACGCTCCTGCGCGAAGACGTGGAGCCTCGCCTGGTGGCGGCCGTCCAGCTGGCCGGAGGGATGAATGCCGGAGAGAACGGAGCCTCACGGCGTGTAGCGGAGGCCCGTCGCGTCGAGCTGCCCTTCCTGATGATCAACGGTCGCTTCGACTACATCTTTCCGCTCGCCACCTCGCAGAGACCCTACTTCGAGCTCGTCCGAACCCCCCCGGAGCACAAGCGCCACGCCGTCTTCGATGCCGGTCACGGGGACATTCCCCGCAACGAGGTCATCCGCGAGACCCTCGACTGGCTCGACCGCTACGTCGGCCCGGTCGAGTAGGCGACGTCGTGACAAATGGATCAATGCTCATTCGCGACACTCGTTGCAGCTGGAGCGGCCTGATCGCATCTTGCGGGACGACCGCAGGATTGCTGTAGTGTGCCTCTCAGTTCGATGACTCTCCAACAGGGCACCTCACTCGGTCGCTACCGAATCGTCGCACCGCTCGGCGCGGGTGGCATGGGGGAGGTCTATCGTGCCCGCGACGAGGAGCTCGACCGCGACGTCGCGATCAAGGTGCTGCCCGATCGCCTGGCCAGCGACGAGACGGCGCGCCAGCGCTTCGAGCGTGAAGCCAAGGCGGTGGCGGCGCTGTCGCATCCGAATATCCTCACGATCTTCGACTTCGGTACCGAGGGCACGACGGCCTACGCCGTCACCGAGCTGCTCGAAGGCCAGAACCTGCGCGAGCTGCTCAACGAGCAGGGCCACCTCGAGCCCGAGCGAGCCCTCGACATCGGAGTGGCCGTCGCCGAAGGCCTTGCGGCTGCACACGAGAAGGGCATCGTCCATCGGGACATCAAGCCCGAGAACCTCTTTCTGACCTCGGCCGGACAGGTCAAGATCCTCGACTTCGGGCTGGCCCGGCCCACGATCGGTCGTGCTTCGGGAGGCACGGAAGCCGAGACCATGGAGATGGCCACCACCCCCGGTACGGTGATCGGCACCCTGGCCTACATGTCGCCCGAACAGGCGCGTGGCGAAACGGCCGGCCCCCAGAGCGACGTGTTCTCCCTGGCCTGCGTTCTGCACGAGATGCTCACCGGGGATCGGCTGTTCGCCAAGGAGAGCAAGACCGAGACCCTGGCTGCGGTGCTGCGCGACGAGCCCCCCGGGATCAGCCGACCCTCGGGCGCCGCCGGCTCGAAGCTCGACGCCGTCCTGCGCCGCGCTCTGACCAAGGACCCGGCCGAGCGCACCGCCGACGCCGGTCAGCTCACCGCCGAGCTCCGCGAGGTCCACGACGCACTGACGTCGAGCGCCGCGACGACGCCCGGTCTCCTGTCGAGCCTGCGCCGTCCCCTGGTGGCCCTTCCACTGGTCGCGATCCTGCTGCTCGCGGGCGTATCTCGCGCTGCGTTGGCAGCAGCGGCTCGAGCGAGAGCGATGGGCGCGCGACGAGGCGATCCCGGAAGTGGCTCGCCTGATCGAGGAGCGCAGCTACATCGAGGCCTACGACCTCGCTGAAGAAGCCGAGGCGGCCCTTCCGGAAACACCACTGCTCGAACCGATGTGGGAGATCTTGAGCACCCGGATCGACGTGAAGAGCGAGCCTCCCGGAGCCGGGGTGTCCTTCCAGCGCTACGAACGGCCCGACGAGCCATGGCGAACGGTTGGGGTGACCCCGCTCGAGGGACTGAGGGTCCCGCGCGGCGCGCTGCGCTGGCGACTCGAGCTCGAGGGCTGGGAGACCGTCGAGGTGGCACGCAAGACCACTTCGCCGCAGCACGTGACCTCAGACTTCCTGGGTATCGGCCCGCTGGCCGAGGCGGGCTACGGGGAGGATCCGTCGGTGACCCTCGACTTCGAGCTCGCCGAAGCGGGATCACTGCCTGAAGGGATGGTCGCGATCGAGGGCGGCACCCTGACCTCTCTGGCCCTTCCGGGCTACGGCCCCGGGGACACCGTAGAGATCCCGCGATTCCACATCGGCAAACACGAGGTCACGAACCGCGAGTTCCAGGAGTTCGTGGACGAGGGTGGCTACGAGCGCCCCGAGCTCTGGAAGGAGCCCTTCGTGCGTGACGGGCAAGAGCTCTCCTTCGAAGAGGCGATCGACCTCTTCGTCGACTCGACCGGACGCGCCGGACCGGCCACCTGGTCGCTCGGCAGATACCCCGAGGAGATGGGAGATCATCCGGTGAGCGGCGTGAGCTGGTTCGAGGCCACCGCCTACTGCGAGTTCCGCGGCTGGAGTCTTCCGACTGTCTATCACTGGACGCGGGTGGCACTGCCGTCGATGGAGATCCTGCTCGGGTTGACCTCGGAGATGATTCCCCAGAGCAACTACGCCGGGAAGGGCACGGCGCCGGTCGGCACCTACCCCGCATGGAGCCTCGGCGGAGCGCGAGACATAGGCGGCAACGTTCGTGAGTGGACCTCGACGGCCGGCCGCAACGGCCGTTTCCTTCTCGGGGGCGGCTGGGCCGATCCGGCCTACCAGCTCAGCAACTTCCAGTCGCACTCCGTCTGGGAGCGCGATCGCCAGAACGGCTTCCGGTGCGCGCACTATCCGAGCCGGGACGCGACCTCGGAGCTTTTCGCCGCGATCGAAAGCCCTCCACCCGCCGATCTCTTTGCCGTCGAGCCTTTTCCGGAGGCGGTGCTCGATGCCGAGCGGGATCGACTGCTCCGAGCGGTCCGTGGCGCCCTGCCCTTGAACGTCACCGAACACGGCACCGAACCGAACCCGCGGGGGTGGACTACCGAGCGGGTGACGTTCGACGCGCTCTACGGTGGGGAGCGAGTGGATGTCCGCCTGCACATCCCCGAGGGGGTCGAGCCGCCCTATCAGAGCCTCATCCTGTTCGGAGGCTCCGAGATCTTCCAGATGAGTCGCGCTGCCGAGGCTCCCGAGCTCGGCTTGTTCGACTTCCTGGTGCACAGCGGCCGGGTCCTCGTGCAGCCGCTCTGGGCGGGAACCTTCGAGCGCAACGACGGACGCACCCGGCAACGCCTTCGGAGTGGGGGATCGGGGTACACGGAGCTGTGGATCCAGGACCTCAGGCGCACGATCGACTACCTGGAGACTCGCGACGACTTCGATGCCGAGCGCATCGCCTGGCTGGGCTTGAGCTACGGGGCTTCGGTACCCCCGCTGCTGCGCGAGGATCTCGAGCCACGGCTCGCCACCGCAGTTCTGGTGAGCGGCGGCCTCAGCGATCACGAAGAGGGGGCACCGCGTCGCGTCGCGGAGATCCGTCGAGTCGAGCTTCCCTTCCTGATGCTCAACGGCCGCTACGACCACGTCATCCCCCTGGAGACGGAGCAGATTCCGTACTTCGAGCTCGCAGGAACGCCCCCCGAGCACAAGCGTCACGTGATCTACGAGGCCGGCCACGGAGACCTGCCGGCCAACGAGATGATCCGCGAGATCCTCGATTGGCTCGACGAGTATCTCGGCCCGGTCGAGTAGCGAGAGGCCCCGTCTCGCCCTTCGCTTCATGAGGCAACTCGAGACCGGCGTGATCGTCGCGGCAGTCGTCGTGGTCCTCGTGCTCGCCGCCCTTTTCCTCGCGAGGTTCGTCGAGCGCTTCAACCAGACCGTACCGGAGCACGTCAACGTCGAGGTCATCCAGAGTCGATTCGCTCCGCAGATCGAAGCGCTCTGGAGACTCGCCGAAGAACACACTCCGGAGGACTGCGTACTCAGCCTGCCGGAAGACCCGGCTCCTCTGATCGAGCGTCAGACGGCATGGAGAGCCTCCGTCGAGTCGATTCGCCATCTCTACACCGACCCGATGATCCTGGATGCCTCGGTGGTGTTCTACTGCGACGACCGACGACTGGGCCTAAGGGGTCAAGCGATACGAACCGCCGGCCGGCTCGTGGAGCAGCTCGATGGTGCTGCCCGAGAAGAAGTGGCCGGCCGTGAACCTCTGGCATTCGCCGGCCGGGCCCTACGTCGAATACGTCGACCGCAAGAGCGGAGGCTCCGACGTCCTGTTCGGTATCCGGCTGATCCTGAGCCTCGACGGTTTCGATGGTTCCGAGGGCTGAGTCCGGGCTATGGGTTCAGGCGGGTTGCCTCCGTTTCAGGATCCACTCGTAGCTGCGCATCAACTCCTCTCGCCCGCCGGTCTCCGACACCTCGCCGTGGGCCACCACGACTCGCTCGAAGGGCCATTCGAAGATGCGCTCCAGAGAGCCCCGGAAGGCTGCGCGGTCGCGGATCATCAGGCGCTCGAGCACGCTGGGAGCGAGTCGGCCGTAGCCTCCAGCAAGGCGAAAGAACAGGCGGGTCGGCAGCGGACTCTGGTGGCCGATGTTGAAGGCCAGATCGCTCGCGATCAGCGTGGCGCTCGGGCGGTGGAAGAAGACCACCTCGTTCGCGAACGGGAAGCCGTGGAGAAGCGTCTGGTCGAGCTCTTCCGCCCAGCCAGGATCGGGCGCCTCGCCGAGCACACCGTCGATCGTGAGATCGGGTCGCTTGGATTCGAGCCCGGGGGCGGCATGAATCTCGGCCTCGGGGCAGGCCTCCTTCCACTCGCCGACGAAGAGATGATGCAAACGATTGGGCGCGATCAGGTAGCTCACCGGCCCGAGGGTCTGCACTTCCCGGAGTAGAGCTTCGCTCGCGGCGATCGGCGAGTGAAGGAGCATTCGGGGGCCCGGGAGGCGTACCACCGTCATGCGGGTTCCCACTTCGAGCCCGCCGAAACGAAGCGGCGAGTCGGCGATCCACAGATCATCGTGAAGCTGCTGCACGAGAGGCCTCCTGTCCTTGTTCACCGCCACTCTACGCGTCGTGGGAAGAAGAGACCGTATGGAGTGGGATGGGGGACGGGGAGAGGGGGTGGTTCACCCGCGTGCGTCTCGGCGGGGTGGGCCTTTCGGGGAGTCGGAGCGCCTTGATGTGCTGAGCTTTCAGGCTCGCGTTCTCGATCCCCTGCCAGAGCCTCGTCAGCAGCAGGCTTCGGTGTCGATTGTCGAGGCGGAGTCGACCTCCGCCTGGCGATCCGGGTGCTTCACCTCTACTCCGTTCCCTCATGACCTGGCAGAACGGGACGCGTCTCGGGCCCTACGAGATCCTTGAACTGGGTCGATCGCGCCGGCAGGCAGAGGCCCCTCGGTCTGGAGCCGGCGTCGTACTACGTATTGGACATCTCGCCCGACGGTCGCTCGGCAGCGATCGAGATCACCGAGGACACGCGACGAGACGTGTGGCTGATCGATCTCGAAAACCAAACGACGACCCGACGGACCTTCTTCGAGGGCATCGACAGCTATCCGATCTGGACCCCGGATGCCACCAGGCTCGTCTGGGGGCGCGGTGAGTCTCTCGACCGCGACCTCTTCTGGCAAGCCGTTGAGGGCCGCGAGCGTCCTGGCTTCGCGCTCGAAGCGGGACAGCAGATCGGGGTCGGCGGCCAGTTGTGGATGGAGGACCTTGATGGCGACGTGTCGTCCCAGATTCTGGTCGTGGGCGCGATAGACCTCTCCCATGCCGCCGGCACCGAGCGTGCCGAGGATTTCGTAGTCGCCGAGCCGGCTCCCTGGGACGAAAGTCATGACGCCGATCATAGAGGACCGAGCGGCGAGTGGCGCGGCGCGGGAGCACCTACCGGTAGTCGGGCGTGGTAGCTTTGCCCTCCGTTCTCCCCGGACTCCGAGATGCCCACGCCCGAAGACAGCGACCTCACGAGCCACCTCGGCCAAGGGGTCCGGCTGGGACCCTACGAGGTCGTTGCTCCTCTGGGCACGGGTGGCATGGGCGCTGTCTACCGAGCGCGTGACAGCCGTCTCGGCCGTGAAGTGGCAGTCAAGCTGCTGCTGCCCGAGCTCGCCTCGAACCCCGATCGAAGACGCCGCTTCGAGCAGGAAGCGCAGTCTGCCTCCGCGCTCAACCACCCCAACATCGTTACGATCTACGACATCGGTACGTCCGACTCGACGCTCTACATCGCCATGGAGCTGGTGGAGGGCCGCACGCTCCGCGAACTCCTCGAAGGAGAGCCGCTACCGCTCAAGCGGCTTCTCGACCTCGCGGTCCAAACGGCGAGCGGGCTCGCTAAAGCGCATGACGCCGGCATCGTGCACCGCGACCTGAAGCCCGAGAATCTGATGATCTCGCGTGACGGCTTCCTCAAGATCCTCGACTTCGGGCTGGCGAAGCTGGTCGAGTACCAGCTGCAGCAGGACTCCGGGCTCGCGACCGCCGCCGGGGGCGCCACGCTCCCGGGAACGGTACTCGGCACTGCGATGTACATGTCACCCGAGCAAGCGAGCGGACGTCCGGTCGACTACCGATCCGATCAGTTCTCGTTGGGTGTCCTGCTCTACGAGATGGCGACCGGCCAGCGGCCCTTCGCGCGTCAGACCACCGCCGAAACGATGACCGCCATCATTCGGGAGGAGCCGGCGCCGATTCCCCTGCAGGAGGACCGAGTGCCCGGTCCGCTGCGCTGGTTGATCGAGCGTTGCCTGGCCAAGGAGCCTGCGGAGCGCTACTCCTCGACCCTCGACCTCGCTCGCGAGCTCGAGTCGCTGCAGCGCCACCTGCCGGAGCTCACCCGGTCGGGCGAAGTGGCGGCGATCACCGACGCCGGGGCCAGCACCACGGCGCACCCGACGTTCCATCGCCTGTCGTTTCGCCGTGGCTCCATTCTCTCGGCGCGCTTCGCGCCCGACGGCCAGACCGTGATCTACGGTGCGGCCTGGGACGGCGATCCGTGCCGCCTTTTCTCGGCCCGGCCCGAGAGTCCCGAATCGAGCCCGCTGATGCTCCCCAACGCCGAGATCCTGGCGATCTCGTCGACCGGCCAGCTTGCACTGTCGCTTGACCGACGCTGGGCGGGTCGCTTCATCTGGAGCGGCACCCTGGCCCAGGCGCCGATCATGGGCGGCGCGCCACGCGAGATCCTCGAAGACGTGCAGTGGGCGGACTGGGATCCCGGCGGTACGAGTCTCGCGATCGTGCGCAACGTCTCGGGCAAGACCCGGCTCGAGCTCCCGATCGGCACGACCCTCTTCGAGACCGCGGGCTGGATCAGTCATCCGCGCGTTTCTCCCTCCGGCGACCGCATCGCCTTCCTGCATCACCCGACGCTCGGCGACGACAGCGGCACGGTGTCGAGTGTCGACCTCGAAGGCAACGTCGAGACCCACTCGGAAGGGTGGATCACCGCCTACGGACTCGCCTGGGCCAACGCTGACGAGATCTGGTTCACGGCCACGAAGAGTGGAGTCGCTCGCGCGATCTGGTCGGTGTCGCTGGGTGGCGAGCAGAGACTCCTCACGCGCACCACGGCGGAGCTGACGATCCAGGATGTGGCGCCGGACGGTCGTACGTTGATGACCAGCGACAACGGCCAGGTCGGCCTGATCGGCGTGCCACCGGGCGAAGAGGAAGAGCGTGACCTCTCTCTGCTCGACTGGTCGCTGGTGCGCGACGTGTCGAGCGACGGCAAACTACTGCTCTTCGACGAAACGGGGGAGGGCGGTGGCGAGCACCACGCGGTCTACGTGCGCCGCACCGACGGCTCGCCCGCCGTGAAGCTCGGCAACGGTCTCGCGACGGCACTGTCTCCCGACGGGCGCTCGGCCGTGAGCTCGACGGCGACCTCGCCGCGGCGCCTCATGCTGCTCCCGGTGCGCGCCGGCGAGATTCGAGTCGTCGAGACCGGAACGCTGAACTGCCATCAGTTCCACCGCTTCATGCCGAACGGCGAGTCGCTCGTCGTCGCTGCCAACCAGCCGGGCGGTGGCCTTCGCCTCTTCCTGGTGCCGCTCGACGGATCGACCGACCCGCGGGCGATCACGCCCGAGGGGATCGCCCCCGGCTTCTTTCCCGTGTCACCCGACGGCAAGTGGGTCGTGGCACAAACGGCCGACGACACCTTTCGCCTCTTCTCCACCCAGGACGACGAGTCGAAGGCCCTTCCGGGTCTGGGAGAAGATGATCGGCCGATCCGTTGGTCTGAAGACGGTGAAGCGTTGTTCGGATACCGACGCGGCGAGCTTCCAGGCAAGATTTTCCGCATCGATCTCTCCTCTGGCAAGAAGGAGAGTTTCAAAGAGCTGCGTCCCCAGGATCCAGCGGGCGTGGTCGAGATCGTGTCGATCCAGCTCACCCCGGACGGCAGCTCCTACGCCTACAGCTATCACCGGATTCTCTCCGATCTGTTCCTGGTCGACGGACTGGTGTAGACGGGCGGCAGGCTCCCGCTCTCGAGCTCGTCACGCTCTCGTTGGGAGCCATTCGAGTCGATCTGTTCGGGTCGAGTCGTCGGGCAGAGTCATGCCAGACGGCTCTCCGAGTGATTCATTGTCCCGCGACGACCTGCGCTACGGCCGCGGCGATGTCTCGAGCACCTCGTTCTCGACGATCGCCTGGTACAGGCGTTCAGCGATCAGTCGGTGCCCCAGATCGTTGGGATGGAAATCCCACTCCTCGAGTGTGACCTCACTCTGGTCGTGGTCGCCGTAGACGTCAGACAGTGTGATGGTGACAAAACCCGCCTCGGTCGCGACTAGCTCGAGCGTCGGGACCAGGTCCTCCCGAAGATCGTCTTTGGTGGTCGGCAGGAAGACCCACACGGGCACCGCGTTCCCCTGCCTGCAGATCTCCGCGAAGCGGACATAGGTCCACTCGATCAGTTCGTCGTAGTAGGGCTCGAGTCGCCGGAGCGCAACGGTCTCGGAGGTGGTCGCATCGATCCGTGCCCTCGTGAGGAGGTCGCGAAGGTAAGGGTAGGGGATCTCGATCCCGGCCCTCACGACCTCGACCAGGTGCCGCGCTGCGGAGTGTGGGTCTGCCGAGTGTGCGACATAGAGGACGATATCCGGTTCGAACTCGAGGACCTTGTTCTCCAGCATGAAGAGTTGCTGAAGCGGCTTGAAGCCGCTGGCGCCGAAGTTCAGCACCTCGTAGTTCTCGTACGTTCCGAAGGGCCGTTCCGAGTTCAGTCGGGCCTCGATCAGGGACTCGAAGATCTTCTCCTTCTCCACACCCTTCCCCATGACATAAGACGTTCCCATGATGGCCATTCGGTAGGTGCCGTCTGGAGGTGTCTTCTCGTACTCTCGATCGCGCATGCCCCAACTGTTGGTTCGAACGAGGACGCGGCCACCCCAGTACTCGGCCGAGGGGTTGAGCTCGCGCAGGACGAAGTCCCCCGTGTTCCGGGCGGATCCGACGACCTGATCCAGCCAGTCTCCCGGGCGCTTCTGGTAGATCTCCCAGAGCCTGGAGTTGAAGTTGTCGACCGCGAGGAGATTCTCGTAGTAGCCGCGTTCCATGTTCTGAGTGTCCAGGCGGTTCAGTTTCGTGAGCCGCAAGTTTCCGATCACCGTTCCCAGGGTCGGGCCGAGGGAGACTTGAACAGCCGGTACAGACAAGACGCAAAGACCAGTCAGCAACAGAGCTGCAGCCGCCATGGTTCCATAGAACGCGAAGGGGAGCTCCTCGTTGGCGGCGCCCTCCCGGATGGATGTAATGGCCACAGCCACGACGAAGAAGAGGCCGCCGCCGACCAGGAGGGCCAGGGTCTTGCTGTCGACGTTGACGTTGCCTGCAGCCTGCCACATATCGAACCAAGCTGGAACGTCCTCGGTCGTCCAGAACGACCAGAGGGTGCTGATCGTGGCGAACATCACTCCGGCTTTCAGGGCACGGGCCGCGATGGTCTGCCAGGTGATCTTCGGTTTGGTCAGACTCCGCTGGCGGCCGAACTTCATCTCGTAGACCGTGCTGGCAGCCATGGCGATGCCGAAAGTTCCCCAGAAGACGGCGTCCTGAACCGTGAGGGGGAAGGTCCCCCTGAGCCAGAACCACTGGTAGGAGTGGAGCAGCCAGCTGATGATGAGGGTGGCCATCGTGGCCACGACGAGTCCCTGGGTGGTGCCGAGCTTGCGCAGACGCATGAAGAGAGGGTTGAAGAAGAACTTCATCATGAAGTCCTTCCAGTAGATATTGATGCGCCTCCAGAAGTCGGTGAAGCTGGTGGCCATGAAGTAGTTGCGATTGGTGCGGGGGAGATTGAAGCCGAACAGGTGCAGGATTCCAACGATGACGTGGAACTGACCGGAGATCCGGAGGTAGGCCAGGTATCCGGAGGTCACGTAGCGGATCAGGTCGCCGAGGTCCTGAACGGAGGTGACCGGCATCAGCAGGTAGTAGTACACCACTCGATACAACAGGAGGTGCACGAAGCCGCGCACGATCCAGGTGACTCCGACGGCGTAGGTGTCGAGTCGCTTGCCTGCTTCGGCGTAGGTGTGACGGAAGGTCGTGTAGTCGACGACGGGAAACAGCGGAAAGACCGGGTTTGGCAACAGGAAGAAGTAGGCAAGCCTCTGCGAGATCGGTGCGGGCTGTTTCTCGTGACGGATCTCGAGCAGGTAGACCACGAGACGAAACATGAAGATCGCGCCGAGCACCGGCCAGATTTCGACGGGCCAGGGGGTGGTGACCACCCCGGCGCGTATCAGGGCGAGTCCTCCGGTCACCACCACGAGGGTGGCGACACGAGCCCGATAGGAAACCGGGAGGTGGCAGATGCCGATGAGCCCGAGGCCGATGCCGATCACCGACGCCCCGAGCCCCGGCCCCAGGGTCACCGCGATGCCGATGAAGGAGAGAACGAGAAAGAAGGGCAAGCGGTGGCGCAATGGAAGGAAATAGTGGACGGCGAAGCCGCCGACCGCCAGGGCCAGGACCTTCAGGAAGGCGGGACTCTCGAGCTGATACCGATAGGCGACGAGCAGGATCAGGGCAAGAGGTGCAAGGAGAGCCGCGAAGGCTCGAAAGTCGAATCTCCGAGGGCCGGAGCCGGAGGAGTTTTCGCTGTTCGTCTGGGGCGTGGAGTTCTGCTGGGCGTAGGCAGTCAAGAGAACCTCTTCGAGTCGTCAGTTGCGGGCGCAGCGGTCCTGGCAGGCCTACGAGCTCGCACGGCACATCCGTGGGAGTGCTTGCTCGGCACATCCGTGGGAGTGTCGGCTCCTGGGCCCAGAATCGGGGGCTCTACGGCCCGGCGGCGTTGGGATCCGGAGCAGTGAGGAGCTTCGATTTCCTGAGCAGGGCAGCGGTAGTGCTACGGCACCGCGAACCGAACAGATGAGTTGGCAAATCGAGGGCACGATAGAAAAGTGGTGACGCGGACTGACAGGCGACTCCAGGGTGAGAATGCTACATCACACCTACGAGGTTGTCTCGGGTCTCGTTCTGTCTGGGGGAAGCCCATGACTGGCAATGCGACCTGCATCCGATGGCCGCGGCCCTCGCGCAGGTCCACGATGGCGAGAGAGACCGTCGGAGTCTTCGAGCACCAGGTGCCGATGGCGATCCTCCGGCGTGGGGCGAGTTACTACTCCGGAGAGACTCCCACTTCGGCGAACTATCCTCAGCTGGTGGTGACTGGCTCCCTACCCTGATCCCTCGCGACGCGCCAGAGCACCCAAGGGTGACCTCCCGTTCGTCGCGTCGGGTTTCCAACTCCAAGCGGGACTGTCAGCCGAGCCCGCCTGGGGCTCCGCTGCCAGCACGTGGGGCTCGGTGGGAGGGCCGCACGCTCTTCCTCGGGGCAGGAGCGATGAGTCCAATCGCTTCCGGTCCAGATTTCCGACAGAATCGATCGGAATCCACCTCGGCGCGAGCCCCGGAGGTGGTCCCCACCGGTCTCCCTCCCGGCGGCTGGCTATCGGGTCGCCGGATCGGCAACAATGGGACATCTAGACGTGATCTATCTTGCATTTGTCGATTTCAGGAGAGTCCCACAATGAAACTCAGAGTACGCCCGCAGACGCTCGGGCTCGGGCTGGCGCCCATCGCCCTCGTTGCGCTCATGGCGCTCGCCGGCCCTGCGGGCGCCGAGTCCCACCTCGTGCACCGGGGGGGAGTGTGCAGCAGCACCTCCGTTGGATTGATCCCGCTCACCGACCTGGGCAGCGGTAGCTACCAGGGAGAGGAGGGCGGACTCTACCCGGGCGGGTCCAACACCCGGCCGGGAGCGCACGAGTCGGCCGGCCTCGATCTCGCTCGCTCGCTCAGACCCTTGGATCCGCAGGGACAGGCGGCCCCCACCTCGGGGAGGATCGGACTGCTGTCGGTCGGGATGTCGAACACGAAGGGTGAGTTCGACACCTTCATCTCGATGGCCAGCGACGACCCGGATATCGAGCCGCACATCGTTCCCGTCAACGGGGCGGAGGGAAGCATGGACGCCGTCTCGTGGGCCGACCCGGGAAGTCGGGCCTGGAGCCTTCTCGATTCGAAGCTGAGCGCGGCCGGCCTCACGTCGATGCAGGTCCAGGTCGCCTGGATCAAGCTCGCCGCCTCGGGCGGCCCGTCTTCCCCCCAGACGTTTCCAGAACGGAGCGTCTGGCTGCGCGACCTCCTGCGCACCACCGTTCAGACCCTCAAGGAGCGCTTTCCGAACCTCGAGATCGCCTACTTGAGCAGCCGCATCTACGCCGGCTATGCCAATCTGCCGCTCAACCCCGAACCGTTTGCCTATCAGGGTGGGTTCGCGGTGAAGTGGCTGATCGAGGATCAACTGGCCGGCGACCCGGGTCTGAACTTCAATCCCGCCGCCGGAACGGTTCGAGCTCCCTGGCTGGCGTGGGGCCCGTATCTCTGGGCGGACGGTCTCGGCCCGGACGGACAGCCGGGCGGTCAACCGGGTCGTTCGGACGGCCTGGAGTACGCCTGCAGCGATCTCGGAGCCGATGGCACGCACCCGTCGATGATCGGGCGAGCGAAGGTCGCGGGAATGTTGATGGACTTCCTGAAGACAGACGCCACGTCACGGGACTGGTTCGGATCGAGCTCGACCGTGTTCGGCGACGACTTCGAGTCCGGAAACCTCAACCAGTGGCAGGTGACCTCGGGCGCGCTCTCCGTGAGGGAGCTCGGCATGCTCGAGGTCCGCGGGCACTGAGCCGTCCCGCAGTAGCCGAGCTCGCCACGGTTCGGTGCGCTCGATCCGGCTCTCCTCTCAGGAGCCCCCGGCCATCTCTGGAGGGGCGGCCAGCCGTGCTCGTTGGGCATGTTCCTTGCAGTATCGATATGAGCTGTTCCGAATCAGTTCATTTCTTCAGTGTCCGCAGCCGCGGATTCGTGAGAGGACGCCCATGAGATCGCAGAGAGAGATGATCGAGCCGTTGCTGATTCTGATCCTTACCGTCGGGCTCGTGGCCCCGCTCGCGGCGCAAAGCCCCGCGATCGTCCTGACGGATCAGACCGCCGCACAGGGTCTGAATGGATACGTGTTCGTCGCCGAGTCCTTCCACGGCCTCGGATTGAACTGGATCGACTTCAACAACGACGGCTGGGACGACCTGTTCGCGGTCAACGGCATGGACGCACCACGAATATGCCGTATCACCTGTTCCGCAACGACGGCGGCACCTTCACCAATGTGGACGAGCTGCTGCCGCTGGACCCCGCGATCGAGATGATGGGCTCTGTCTTTGCCGACTACGACAACGACGGTGATCAGGACATCTACATCTACGTTGCGGTGCCCGTCCAAGGGACCAAAAAGGGCAACGGCTCGCCTCCGAATCAGCTGCTGCGCAACCTCTGGGTGGAAAACGGACATCAGGTGATCCCGGGGGAGCCCCTGTTCGAGGAGGTCGCCGCGGCGGCCGGGGTCGATGATCTGTTGCCGTCCCCGTTGCCGGATGGCCCGTCGTACGTCTCGGTCAGCGCCAACTGGCTCGACTACGATCGCGACGGCTACGTCGACCTTTACGTCGGGCACTGGAATGAGGGCAACAACAGTCCCTGGGTGCAGGACCGACTCTTTCGCAATCTCGGCAACGGCCAGTTCGAGGATGTCTCGACGCAGGTCGGTCTCGATTTGATCATCCGGGATGCTCTGGTGACGATCGCGGGCCACCTGAACTCCGACCTTTGGCCCGATGTCTACGTGGGCAACATCACGCCCCAGGATCAGGACCAGATCTTCGAGAACCAGAACGGAACAGGATTCCTGGACGTGGCCGGCGACTCGCTAGGCGTCGGTAACGACTCCCGCTTCGCGATGGGGCTCACCATCGGGGACATCGACCTCGACGGCGACTTCGATGTCTACGTCACGGATTGGGAGCCGCTGAACTCCTGCGGCGGCACGAACGCCTTGTACGAGAATCTCGGTGGCGCCAGCATCCTTTTCGCGGACGACTCGGCCTGTGATCGTGGGATCGCGTCCGCCAAGTCGTGGGGGGCGAACTTCGTGGATGTGGACAGCGACGGGTACGAGGACCTCTTCGTGTCGCGGATCGCTTCAGGGTCCAACGACCTGTTCCGGAACAATGGTGACGGTACGTTCACCAAGGTCGGGATTCCCAGTCGAAGCGGGAGCCAGGGTCGAGGAAGCGCGATTGCCGACTACGACCGGGACGGAGATGTCGACATCATCGTCGTGCAACATGGAAGAACGGTTCAGCTTCTGCGCAACGACACCGCGCCGACCAACAACTGGGTGCAGTTCGATCTCCAGGGCGCTGGGACTCCGGGCGCTTCGAACAGGAGCGCCATTGGCGCTCTGGTCCGCGTCACTGCCGGTGGCAATCAATACGTGCGGCAGGTGCTGGGTGGCAGCAGCGCGCACTCCCAGGACAGCCTGCGGCTGTCGTTCGGCCTCGGCGATGCGGCAGTGGTCGATCTGGTCGAGGTCTTCTGGCCGAGCGGATTGGTGGACACCTCGCTGGTCGGCGTCGCAGTGAACCAGGTCTACACGGTGCAGGAGGTTGCCGAGCTGCCGGTGGTCACCATCGTCCAGCCGAGCCAGGGTGCGCTGTTCATGGCGGGCGATCTGATCGACTTCGAGGGCAGTGCCGACGACCCCGACGAGGGCGATCTTTCGAGCGATCTCACGTGGACGTCGAGCCTCGACGGAGCCATCGGTTCGGGAGGCAGCTTTTCGGCGGTGCTGTCGGAGGGCGCGCATGTGATCCTCGCCTCCGTCACCGACATCGACGGCAATGTCGGGCAGGCCGCGGTCAATCTCGTGGTCACTCCGGCGGGGGGCTTTCCTCCCACGGTGACGATCACCTCCCCTGCGGATGGTTCGACCTCCACGACCGGCACGCTCATCGACTTCGCCGGCACTGCCAGCGATACAGAGGACGGTAATCTGGCGGGGAGCATTCTTTGGACCTCCGATCGCGACGGCGATCTCGGCATCGGGGGCAACCTCTCCGTGTCGCTGACCGAAGGCACGCACGAGATCACCGCATCGGTGGTCGATGGCGACGGCAATCTGGCCGAGGACTCCGTGATCATCGACGTGACCGTTCCGACGGGTGAGACGATCGAGAAGACGTTGCTGTCGATCGGTACCGAGGACGGAAGGGTCTTCGAGTCGAGCGAGGACAGCGGCGTCGGAGGGGTCTTCAACCAGAGCCTGTCGGGCGGTGGCGCGATTCGGATCGGCGACGACAACGAGGACCGTCAGACCGTCGCCGTGTTCTCGTTCGACACGTCCGTGCTACCCGCAGGAGCGGTGATCGAGTCTGCGGTCCTGCGAATCCAGCGCGGCGGATCCGGGGGGTCCGATCCGTTCACTACGCATGGCACTGCCTATGTCGACGTGAAGACGGGCGGCTTCAGCGGGAATCCGGCCCTTCAGGCCTCCGACTTCCAGGCTGCTGCGGATGCGCCGCGAGCGGCGGTTCTCTCCTCGGCCTCGGCCAACGGTGATTGGTCCGAAGCCACGCTCGATCTTCTCGGTCTGTCCGCCATCAGTCGCACCGGCACGACCCAGATGCGGGTCTACTTCGAGATCGATGACGATGACGACAACCTCACCGACTTCGTCAGCTACTATCCTGGCGAGGCCGCCGATTCCGCGTCCCGACCTCAGCTGGTCGTGTCGTACTTCGCCGTCGAGACCGAGGGTTCCGTCGCCCGGCAGTGGAACGAGGAGCTGCTCGACGGCGATCCGCCGCGACTTCGCGCGGCCGACGGTGCACGCGCGCAACCTCTTCCACGTCTCGGTGGCGATGTGGGACGCCTGGGCGGCCTACGACGGCACGGCCGACCACGATCCTCCACGACGAGAGCGCCACGGCGGCGGACGTGCCGGCGGCCCGCGAAGAGGCGATCAGCTACGCGGCCTACCGCATCCTGAGCTGCCGCTTCGCGAGCTCGCCGGGCGCGCGTATCACTGCCGTCTCGTGCGACGATCGGATGGCCGAGCTCGGCTACGACACGCGATTCACGACGACCGCGGGCGACGCGACCGCCCGCGGCGCTCGGCAACCGCATCGCCGCGGCCGTGCATCGCGTTCGGCCTCGCCGACGGCTCGAACGAGGCCGAACGGCTACGCGAACCTGTACTACGAGCCGGTCAACCCGCCGCTGCTCGCCGGCGCTGCCCGGCAACCCGGACCTGGTCGATCCGAACCGCTGGCAGCCGCTCGCGCTCGACTTCTTCATCGACCAGTGCGGCAACCCGATCCCCGGCGGCTTCCCGCCATTCCTGAGTCCCGGAGTGGGGCCAGGTCGACGCCGTTCGCGCTCGACGCCCGACGACCTGACGATCTACCACGCGCGACGGCTTCGACTACTGGGTCTACCACGATCCGGGGCCGCCGCCGCTGCTCGGCCGCCGACGGCGACGACTACCTGGACGGCTTCGAGCATGGTCGGCGTCGTCTGGAGTCGGCCACCTCGACCCGACCGACGGCGTGATGATCGACATCTCGCCCGCCTCGATCGGCAACGCCCGCTGCCGGATCCGGGCGACTGGCGGCCTACTACGACTTCGAGGACGGCGGCGACTGGGGCACGGGCTACCCGTGAACCCGGTGACCGGCCAGCCCTACACGCCGCAGATCGTGCCCGCGCGGCGACTACGCGCGCGTGCTCGCCGAGTTCTGGGCCGACGGCCCGGACTCCGAGACGCCGCCCGGGCACTGGTTCACGATCGCCAACTACGTCACCGATCATCCGCTCGTCGAGAAGCGCATCGGCGGGACGGGGCCGATCGCTCGACGACCTCGAGTGGGACGTGAAGGTCTACCTCATGCTCGGCGGCGCGATGCACGACGTGGCGATCGCCGCCTGGGGCATCAAGGGCTGGTACGACTACATCCGTCCGATCTCCGCGATCCGCTACCATGGCCGAGCGCGGCCAGTGCTCCGATCCGCCAGGTCCCGTCGCTACGACCCGGACGGCATCGCGCTGCGTCCGGGCTTCGATCGAGGTCGTCACGGCCGACGAGCAGCGCGCCGGGCGAGCGCCACGAGCACCTCGCCGCGCGACGTCGGCAAGATCGCGATCCGCGCCTGGCGCGGCCCCGACTTCATCGCAGACCCGGACGACCGACGTCGCCGGCGTCGGCTGGATCCTCGCCGAGGACTGGTGGCCCTATCAGCGGCCGACCTTCGTGACGCCGCCCTTCGCCGGCTACGTCTCCGGGCACAGCACCTACAGCCGCGCGGCCGCCGAGGTGCATGACGCTGCTCACGGGCTCGACGTACTTCCCGGGCGGGCTCGGCGAGTTCCCGGCGCCGCAGAACGAGTTCCTCGTGTTCGAGGACGGCCCGAGCGTGGACGATCGACGCTGCAGTGGGCGACCTACCACGACGCGTCGGACCAGACGAGCCTCTCGCGCATCTGGGGCGGCATCCATCCGCCGGCGGACGACATTCCCGGGCGCCTCATGGGCTACGCCATCGGTCCGGAAGCGTTCGATCACGCGCTGAGCTATTTCGAGGGCACGGCGGCACCGGTGGTGACCATCGGCGCACCGACGGACGGCGAGCCCTTCGATGCGGGCGAGCTCATCGCCTTCCTCGGGTCGGCGAACGACGCGAAGGACGGTGACGTCACGGCAAGTCTGGCCTGGGAGTCGAGCCTCGACGGCGCCATCGGCACCGGAGGCTCGTTCTCCGCCGCTCTTTCGGAGGGCTCGCACCTGATCACGGCTACCGCGACCGATGCCGACGGCAACGTCAACGTCGACTCGATCTCGCTGGTCGTCGGTCCCGCTGGCGGAGTGCAGGAGATGATCCTCTATTCCATCGGCGCCGACGACGGTACCGTGTTCGAGTCGAGCGAGGACAGCAACGTCGGTGGTGTCATCAGTCAGGGGCCGGCCGTGCGGATCGGCGACGACGGGTTGGACAAGCAGATCAAGGCGATCTTCTCTTTCGACACGTCGCTGCTACCCGAGGGCGCGGTGATCGAGATGGCGACCCTCAGGATTCGGCGCGGTCCTCAATTCGGGGGAAATCCGTTCTTGGCACTCGGAGCCTGTCACGTCGACGTGCAGACCGGTGGCTTCAGCGGCAATCCGGCCTTGCAGCCGAGCGACTTCGAGAGCCCGGCGACGGTGACGCAGTCGGCGACCCTGTCAGGGGCCCCGAACATTCGCGACTGGTCCGAAGGCACGCTCGACAGCGCTGGCCTGGCGGCCATCGACCCCACCGGCATCACCCAGATGCGGGTGTACTTCGAGCTCGACGACGACGACGACGAAGCCAACGACGCGTTCGGTTACTACTCCGGAGAGACTCCCAGTTCGGCGAACTATCCCGAGCTGGTGGTGACCTACACCCTGCCCTGATCCCTCGCGACGAGCGGGAGCACCCAAGGGTGACCTCCCGTTCGTCGCGTCGGGTTTCCAACTCCAAGCGGGATGGTCGAGCCCGCCTGCGGCTTCGCTGCCAGTACATGGGGGCTCGATGGAAGGGCTCCCTCCCTCTCTCTCTCTCTCTCTCTCTCTCTCTCTCTCTCTAGATGTTACGTCTCATGAGGTTGTTCAGGCGGCGGCTCGGAGTCTGTGCCATGGGGGAGACCTCTCGAGATTTGCAGTAGCAGATCCAGCTCGGCGTACCCGCCACGCAACGGCGCAGGAAGCGCGTCACCGACTCGTCCGGTAGGACCTCGATGAGAGCGAGGCGAGTGTGGTCGTCCACGGCCGCGTGGGCGTGCTCCCAGCCCCCTTGACCCGCCGAGAGCGATCCCCATGGATGCCGATGGGCCCCGGGCCCTTCGGGATCCGGGCGAGCTTCTTGGTGCCCAGGTGCAGCAGCTCGCCGGGACGCTCCCGCTCGTCACGCCGCACGGAGCACTGTGCTCCTAGAACTCCGACAGAATCGATCGGAATCCACTTCGGCGCGAGCCTCGAAGGTACCTGCATACGAGCCGCTTCCGTAGCGCGACGCCCTCGAGAACCGGGCCGTTCCCGCAGTGGTCCCCCGGCGGTCTCCCTCCCCGGGGCTGGCTATCGGGCCGCCAGATCGGCAACAATGGGAGATCTGGTTGTGATCTATCTTGCATTTGTCGATTTTTGGAGAGTCCTATAATGAGATTCAGAGTACGCCCGGAGAGGCTCGGGCTCGGGCTGGCGCCCACGGTCCTCGTTGCACTCATGGTGCTCGCCGGCCCTGCGGGCGCCGAGTCCCACCTCGTGCACCGGGGGGGAGTGTGCAGCAGCACCTCCGTTGGATTGATCCCGCTCACCGACCTGGGCAGCGGTAGCTACCAGGGAGAGGAGGGCGGACTCTACCCGGGCGGGTCCAACACCCGGCCGGGAGCGCACGAGTCGGCCGGCCTCGATCTCGCTCGCTCGCTCAGACCCTTGGATCCGCAGGGACAGGCGGCCCCCACCTCGGGGAAGATCGGACTGCTGTCGGTCGGGATGTCGAACACGAAGGGTGAGTTCGACACCTTCATCTCGATGGCCAGCGACGACCCGGATATCGGGCCGCACATCGTTCCCGTCAACGGTGCGGAGGGAAGCATGGACGCCGTTTCGTGGGCCGACCCGGGGAGTCGGGCCTGGAGACTTCTCGATTCGAAGCTGAGCGCGGCCGGCCTCACGCCGATGCAGGTCCAGGTCGCCTGGATCAAGCTCGCCGCCTCGGGCGGCCCGTCTTCCCCCCCAGACGTTTCCAGAACGGAGCCTCTGGCTGCGCGACCTCCTGCGCACCACCGTTCAGACCCTCAAGGAGCGCTTTCCGAACCTCGAGATCGCCTACTTGAGCAGCCGCATCTACGCCGGCTATGCCAATCTGCCGCTCAACCCCGAACCGTTTGCCTATCAGGGTGGGTTCGCGGTGAAGTGGCTGATCGAGGATCAACTGGCCGGCGACCCGGGTCTGAACTTCAATCCCGCCGCCGGAACGGTTCGAGCTCCCTGGCTGGCGTGGGGCCCGTATCTCTGGGCGGACGGTCTCGGCCCGGACGGACAGCCGGGCGGTCAACCGGGCCGCTCGGACGGCCTGGAGTACGCCTGCAGCGATCTCGGAGCCGATGGCACGCACCCGTCGATGATCGGGCGAGCGAAGGTCGCGGGAATGTTGATGGACTTCCTGAAGACGGACACCACGTCACGGGACTGGTTCGGATCGAGCTCGACCGGAGGAGCCGGGGGAGCGTGCAGCAACACCTCCGTTGGACTGGTCCCCCTCACCGACCTGGGCAGGGGTACCTACCAGGGAGAAGAGGGCGGACTCTATCCGGGCGGGTCCAACACGCGGCCGGGAGCGCACGAGTCGGCCGGCCTGTATTTCGCTCGCTCGCTCAGACCCTTGGATCCGCAAGGACAGGCGGCCCCCACCTCGGGGAAGATCGGACTGCTGTCCGTTGGGATGTCGAACACAGAGGGTGAGTTCGACACCTTCATCTCGATGGCCAGCGACGACCCGGATATCAAGCCGCACATCGTTCCCGTCAACGGGGCGGAGGGAAGCATGGACGCCGTCTCGTGGGCCGACCCGGGGAGTCTGGCCTGGAGCCTTCTCGATTCGAAGCTGAGCGCGGCCGGCCTCACGCCGATGCAGGTCCAGGTCGCCTGGATCAAGCTCGCCGCCTCCGCCGGCCCCTTTTCACCGCAGACGTTTCCGGAACGGAGCCTCTGGCTGCGCGACCTCCTGCGCACCACCGTTCAGACCCTCAAGGAGCGCTTTCCGAACCTCGAGATCGCCTACTTGAGCAGCCGCATCTACGCCGGCTATGCCAATCTGCCGCTCAACCCCGAACCGTTTGCCTATCAGGGTGGGTTCGCGGTGAAGTGGCTGATCGAGGATCAACTGGCCGGCGACCCGGGTCTGAACTTCAATCCCGCCGCCGGAACGGTTCGAGCTCCCTGGCTGGCGTGGGGCCCGTATCTCTGGGCGGACGGTCTCGGCCCGGACGGACAGCCGGGCGGTCAACCGGGTCGTTCGGACGGCCTGGAGTACGCCTGCAGCGATCTCGGAGCCGATGGCACGCACCCGTCGATGATCGGGCGAGCGAAGGTCGCGGGAATGTTGATGGACTTCCTGAAGACAGACGCCACGTCACGGGACTGGTTCAGATCGAGGGCGACCGTGTTCGGCGACAACTTCGAGTCCGGAAGACTCAACCAGTGGCAGGTGACCTCGGGCGCGCCGAGGTGAAGGAGCTCGGCATGTTGGAGGCCGGCGGGCTCTGAGCCGTCGGTCCCCGAACTAGCCGAGCTCGGCCACCATTCGGTGCGCCTGCCGACGGACATCCAGCGGACTTCGGCCACCGAGATATGACGAGCGTTTCGCCGGCGATCTGGAACCGTCGCAACATCGCACCAGGGGCCAGTTACCTGCCTGCCACCCCCTACAGCCCGAGCCAGCCGGCAATGATGTTGCGTTGGATCTCCGAAGTGCCCGAGTACAGCGTGCTTCCCACCGAGTCGCGCAGGGTGCGCTCGATCTCGTATTCGGCGAGAAACCCGTAGCCCCCGAACACTTGAATGGTGTCGAGCGCGCTCCGTACCAACGATTCGCTGACGAAGGTCTTCGAGATGGCAGCGTCCAAAGACACCCTCCTCGACCGCTCGAGGTTCCATGCGGACTTGTAGGTGAGCAGTCGCGCCGCTTCGAGTTGGATCTTCATGTCCGAGATCTTGTGGGAGACGGCCTGGAACTTCGAGATGGTCTGGCCCTGCTGCTTCCGAGTGCGTGCATACTCGATGGCCTTCTCGAGCAGCCGCTCCATGGTGCCCACGTGGCTGGCGAACAGGCAACCTCGCTCCCACTCCATCGCGCTGACGAAGACCTGGGATCCTCCTCCCTCGCCACCGAGCACCGCCGTCGGGGGAAGATACATGTCTTCGAAGAACAGCTCTCCGTTGGGAGAAGTTCGCAGACCGAGCTTCTCGAACTGCTGGCCCTTGCGATAACCCTCGGTGTCGGCATCCACCACGAAGGCAGTGATGCCTCCGTGATAACCCTTCTCGGGGTCCGTCACCGCGAACACCAGAGCCAGATCGGCCACCGGGCCATTGGTCACGAAGATCTTGGTGCCGTTGAGCCGGTAGCCGTCGCCGTCTCGCTCGGCACGAGTTCGGAGTGCAAAGGCGTCGGAGCCCGAGTCGGGCTCGGTCATCGCGTTGGCCGCGATGAGGGTTCCGTCGCAAAGCCCCGGAAGGTATCTGCCCTTCTGCTCGTCGGTCCCGTACTTCCAGATTGGCACCGCGCAGGCGAGCAAATGGGCGCAGATGGAGAAGACCAGTCCGGAGTCCTCGCAACCGTGACCCAAGGCCTCCAGCGCAACGGCAGTCGACAGCGGATCCAACCCGGTCCCCCCGTACTCGATCGGAACGGGAAGGCCGGTCAAACCCATCTCACCGCACTCCTTCCAGAGCTCTCGGGAGAAAGTCTGCTCTCGATCGCGCTCGAGGACACCCTCATTGAGCCTTTCGCGAGCAAAACGACGAATCTCGCCCGCAAGGGCGACTTGTTCTTTGGTCAAGTCCAGGTTCATTTATTCGACCTCTTTCAAAAGCTGATAGTCGATCTTGTCGGTCGAGGTCTTTGGGAGAACCTCCAGGTGCGTAAACCGGTCCGGGATCATGTACATCGGCAGACGCGCCGCGCAGAAACGCTTGAGCTCGATCATCGAGAGCGGTGTGCCCTCGCGGGTCGAGTAGAAGGTCTTGATGGTGACCCCCTCTTGATCCGACACCGCCACCGCTGCGGCCTCGGAGATCTCGGGATGCCGGTAGAAGGCGGCCTCGATCTCGCCCAATTCGATGCGGTACCCGCGCCGCTTCACCATACGATCCCGTCGCCCCACGAAGGTGTAGACCCGCTCTTCGTCTTCGATGACGAGGTCACCCGTCCGGTACCACCTTCCCGTGTCGTCCTCGATGAAAGCGGCGGCGGTCCGTTCCGGCTGGTTCCAGTACCCCTGCAAGACCGCTGGGCCCGAGATCTGGAGCTCTCCCTCTTCGCCAACGGCAACGGGCTTCCCGTCCTCGTCGGCCACTCGCGCCCGCAGGTGGGAGCAAACCCTGCCGATCGGATAGGGCTTCGAACGCTCATCAGGCACGATCGCAGGTGTCTCGTGATAGGTACAGACGTTGGTCTCCGTCGGGCCGTAGAGGTTGAAATAGCGAGGCCCCGTGACGACTCTCGCCAGCTCTCTGAGGTGCTTGACCGGAAAGACCTCGCCAGCGTAGAGCACGTAGCGAAGAGAGTGGCTCTCGAGATCCGCCAGACCTCCATGCTCGAGCATCAATCTGAGCACGGAAGGGGTCGAGTACCAGACCGTCAGGTCGGCCTCTGACAGGAGCTGCACCATGCCCGCCGGGTTCTTTCCGAGCTGCTCGCCGATCAGGTGGATGGAGGCGCCGTGTCGAATCGGAAGGTAGAGATCGAGGATCGAGAGGTCGAAGTGAAAAGGCGCATGCGAGGAAAACCGATCGTCTTCACGAGGCGAGAAGACCTCTGAGCACCATTCGACGAAAGAGGTCGCGTTCTCATGCGACAGAGTCACGCCCTTCGGCTTTCCCGTCGAACCCGAGGTATAGAGGATGTAGGCCAGGTCGCCGGGCTCGGCCTCGAACGTAGGCACGGGCTCGGCCGCACTCTCCTGGTCCGCCCGGTCGAGAGCTGCCCGCAGGGGGTCCTCTTCCGTCTCGGTCTGAAGCACCAACAACGGAGGCGTGCTCCCCGCTGTCGAAAGCTCCTGCCGTAGTGCCTCCTCGAAACGCTCCTCCACGAGCACCGCCGCGACCTCGCAGTTGCTGAAGACGAACGCGTTGCGCTCTGGCGGAGCCGTGGAGTCGACCGGCACATAGCCGCCGCCGGCCTTGAGGATTCCGAACACCGAGGCGACGCTGCTGATCGATTTGCCCAGGCAGATTCCGACCCGGTCCCCAGGCACGACGCCGATCGCCCGCAGCCGGTCGCGCAGACGATCGGAGAGAGAGTCCAACTCCTTGTAGCTGATCGTCCGGCCCCGACTCGGATCCGAGACAGCCAGCCGGTCGGGAACACGCTGCGCAGACAGCGAAAGCGGGCGATGAAGTCCGTTCTTCGGCACGATGGAGGTTTACCCAGCGGCCTCGGACTTGGAGCCCACGTACGCGGCGATCGTGTTCACGGAATCGAAGTTGTCGGCGCCCATCTCGTGAGCTTCGACCTTGATCCCCTGGGTCTCCTCGAGAAACGCGACCAGTTTGAGGGTCGCGAGAGAATCGAGAATCCCCCCGGTAACCAGCGGAGTATCGTCGGTCAGGTTCTCGGGGCTCTCACCGGGGAGGAACTCCTTGAGGATGAAGTCTTTCACCTTCTGGTGAACGGTCGTCTGCGCATTTGACATTCTGACTCCTTCGCTGCGTTTTGAATTCGAACGTTCTGCTTCGCTCAGGTACGAACCAAGTCCTCACTGCTCGACCGAATCGAGCAGCTCCCTCTCCTCGAGCATTCGGTAGAGACCCTCGGCGATCCGCCGGTGACCCTCGGCATTCGGATGGTGATCCCAGCGGGCGATCCAGAGCTCCCCGAGATCTCCCTCCCCGTAGACACCCGTCAGGTCGAGCAACTCGAATCCAGCCTCGCGAGCGAGCCGCGTCTCGGGCTCGGGCGGTCCGCCCCGCTCGGTCTCTTCCGGTCGAGGGAGGTAGACCCACACGGGGGTGACACCGTCTTCGCGACAGGCCTCGACCATCCGCTGATAGAGCCCGGCAAGCAACTCCTCCTGGTAGGGGCCCAACTTCGCCTTGAGAACGTTCGGATCGCTCGATTGATCGATCGTCGTTTCGTCGATCCCGGCCCGGGCAATGATGTCGTCGAGATAGTCGTAGGCGGGCCGGATCCCCCGTTGCATCGTCGCGACCAGTTGGATCACGACGTTGTTCCCGCTATCGGCATGCTCCACGTACAGGAGGACCTCCGGCTCGAACTCGAGGGCTCGCTCCTTGATCACCTCCAGATGCTCGAGGGGAGCGTAGCCGGCAACACCGAAGTTGAGCACTTCGTAGGCAACCTCACTCGAGCTGCGGGAGGAGTTCAGACGCGTCTCGAGCAGACTCTCGAAGATCTCTTCGTTCTCGACCCCCGAGCCGAACACGAACGAGCTTCCGACGATAGCGATTCGCGTGACCCCTTCCGCGGGCACCTTCTCGTAGTCGCGATCGCGCATCCCCCACCGATTGGTCCGCACCAGGGCGCCGTTGTGGCGGGTCTCGCTATCGGGCCGCAGTTCGTACCACGGAAATCCGTCCGTGTAGAACACGGCGTCCGTGTCGCGGAGATTGCGCCAATCAGCGGGCCGCGTCCGATACACCTCCCAGAGCTCCGGATTGAAGCTCCCGACATCGATCAGGTTCTCGTAGTAGCCGCGCTCGAGCTTCTCGAAATCTCGCGAGTTGAGCTCTGAGGCCCTGAGATCGGTAACGATCTCTCGGCCGCGGGGAGACAGTCCCTCCGTCACCACGGGCAGCGTCATCCCGAGCAGGATCGCGGCCCCCGCGACCACTCCGGCGAAGGACCTCGAAAAGCTGAAAGGGCGCTCGATGACCCCCCGCGCATCCATCGCGGAGCCGACTCCGATCGCCGTGAGAACGGCCAGACCGATGACGACGGCCGGAAGATCGGACAGCTCCCAATGCCCTAGAGCTCGCCATGCCGACAACCACTCTCCGACCGAGTGAGCGCTCCAGAAGGACCACAGCAAGGAGATGGTGCAATACACCACGATCGCGCCCAGTGCGATCGGCATCGCCTCACGCCACGACATCGAGCTTCCCGCGAGTCGGCGTTTGCGACCGTACTTCACCTCGTACAGAGATGCCCCTACGACCAACAGTCCCAGAGCAGCCCAGAACAGCCCATCGTTCCAGGTGAGCAGGAACGTGCCGCGGATCCAGAACCACTGATAGGCATGGAGGATCCACGTCATCAGAAAGACGAACAGAGTGGTGACCACGAGGGCGGTCGTGCTTCCCCAACTCTTGATCCTCAAGTACACCGGGTAGTAGAAGATCTTCATCATGAAGTCCTTCCACGGAATGTTGATGCGGCGCCAGAAGTCGGTGAAGCTCGAAGCCAGATAGTAGAGATGGTGGGTCTCGGCCAGATTGAAGCCGAACAGGTGCAGCATCCCGACAATGATGTGGAAGTAGCCCGAGACCCGGAGGTACAGCAGGAAGGGCCAGAACAGATACTGCAGGAGATCTCCCGCGGTTTTCACGTCGTCGGCATCGAGGACCAGATTCTGGTAGACCAGCCGATAGAGCAACAGGTGCACGACTCCGCGCACCATCCACTTCACTCCGACCTGGTAGATCTGGTGTCGGTCCGCTTTGTCGTAGTAGGTGCGCCGAAATGCCTGATAGTCGACCACCGGGTAGAGCGGGAAGCAGACGTTGGGCAGCATGAAGAAGTACGACAGGCGCGTCGACCACGACGCCGGCGACTTCTCGTGGCGGAGGTCGTACATGTAGACGATCAGCCGGAACATGAACATCGAGGCCAGAATCGGCCAGATCGATGTCGACCATGGCAGGGCCAGGTCGCTGGCGCGCAGAAAAGCGAGGACGACCGCCACTGCCGCTACCAATCCGACTCGGATGGAGAACGCGATCGGCAGGTGAGCCAGACCGATCAGAGCGAGACCGATCCCGATGATCCAAGCCCCCTGCACGAGCCCAGGGAGCGACCATCTCTCCCCTTGAAACCCCAGCACCAGCTCGATCGAGATCAGCGAGAGAAAGAGGAAGAACGGGAGCCGAAATCGGAAGGGAAGCAAGTAGTGAACCGCGAAGCCGAAGAAGGCGAGGATCCCGACATGCAGAAATGCCCGGCTGTCGATGTTGAATCGATAGACCAGGATCAGAAACAACCCGAGCTGGAAGCCCAGCGCCAGGTATCGGGGAAAGCTCGTTTTCGTAGCGGGTTCGCGGCCGCTCGCGCCGGCGGCTGTCTGATCGAGTGACATGGGCACCAAACAAAGAGTGTCGGACGGGCCTAGCCCCGAGCCGGATTCGGATCTCGGCGGTCTGGATGAGGAAGCAGGCCATCTTCATCCCGCGCGCCCGAGATCGCAGACGAGAATCCATGGATTGGAGCTCAGACCACCGGATTCGTATACCTTTTAGCGGGACCCGTGCGTCGGATCCTCTCGAGCGGAGACTCACCCATCTCCTGGCCGGATCTTGCCCCGCTCGCTGCGCGTACCACGGCTCGTTGCGCATCAGGCGAGCAGGTCGCCAAGCAGGGTTGTCCCGTCGCGATCCTCGCCGAGGACGTTGAGGGCGAGGCTCTCGCCACCCTCGTGGTCAAACAGGCTGCGTGGCATCCTGCAGGTCGTCGCGGTCACGGCTCCCGGCTTCGGTGATCGCCGCAGGGCGATGCTCGGAGACATCGGCCTTTTCACCGATGGCCGCGTCATCACCGAGGATCTCGGCAACGAGCTCGAGAGCGAGCGAGCCCGCCCGCCCGCCCCTGCGCTCGCCTCGTCGTCCTCGCGGGGCCAAAGAAAGGTGAGCGAGGTCACTCGAGGTAGCTGACCCGCGCGACCAGTCGGTCTCTTCCCGGCTCGACTCTCCCACCGAAGTGGAGCATGGCATTGTTGAAGAGAATCAGCGTTCCGGCGGAAGACTCCCGTGCACCGGCGTGTTCGCCTTGCTGCCCTGACGGCGACCGGTGCCATAGTCTCGCGAGAGTGAAGAAGCTCTTGCCGTGTCGCCTCACTCTGGTGCCGACGGTCGTGACGATCCTCCTGATGGCCGGAGGCTGTCAGCGCCCGTCCGATCCCGGTGCGGGAGTGCCGGCGCCGAACCGCCACGAGCCGGAGCGAGTCGAAGCGCTCGTCGAGAGGGCTCGCGGGGCCGAGGCCGATCTCGTGTTTCTCGGCGACTCGATCACAGCCCAATGGGAAACCGCCGGTCAGCGGGTGTGGCAGCGGCACTACGGGCATCTCCGCGCGCTCAATCTCGGCGTCGGTTGGGAACAGACGGAGAACGTCCTGTGGCGCCTCCAGCAGGGCCACCTCGACGGTCTGGAGCCGAAGCTGATCGTCCTGCTGATCGGCACCAACGACTCCGAGCACGGCAAGGACGGACCACAGGAGATCGCGGACGGGGTCGAAGCGATCGTGCGTGAGCTGCGCGAGCGACTCCCGGGAACGAAGATCCTGCTTCTGGGCATCTTTCCGCGAGGCCGCGAGCGCGATGATCCCTTCCGTCACAACAACGAGGCCGCGAATCGATTGCTCGTCGAGCTCGCAGACGGATCGATGGTTCACTACCTCGACATCGGTGAGGTCTTCTTGACCGAGGGCGGCACCACCTCCCCCGACCTCATGCCCGACTACCTCCACCTCAACGAGCGCGGCTACGAGCTGTGGGCGGAGGCGATCAGAGAGGATGTCGATGGCCTGCTCGGGCAGATGCCATGAGGTAGCACCCACTCGACGAGTGGGCTACATGCCGACGATAACCACGTCCGCCCACACAGCTGCTTGGGCGATGCGCCACCTGAAGAGTTTGCAGACTCGACGGCTCGGATCTGAAACCGATGCCGGCACCCCTCGCCCGACGGGCCGCTCGCTCAGGCCGCCGACGCGGTCTCGACAAACTGATGCGCGTGCTCGAGCTCTTCGCGGTCGCTGTCCGACGTGGCGGCAACCTCGATCAACTGAGCGTAGAACTGCGCCGCCCCTTCAACGTTGCCGTCCAGCTCGGCGGCCCGGCCGGCGCCGTAGAGGCTGTTGAATCGGTTGGGCGAGCGCTCGAGGGACCGCTCGTAGGCGGCCACCGCCTCCTCGTACCGTCCGGCCTCGAGCAGCATGTCTCCGTAGAGCTCGCGGGCGGGCAGGACCTCGCCCGGCGTCACCGGGTTCTTCTCGGTCGAGCCTTCCATCGCCGCCGCCTTGCGCGCCAACTCGAGTCCGCCTTCGACGTCGCCCGACTCGTAGGCCAGCCACGCCTGCGCCGCGGTCTTCTGGATCGCCACCTGGATCGCCCAGTCGTAGGCGATATCGAGACTGCCGGCGGCTTCTTCGAGTCGGCCGAGCTCGGCGATCGCCAGGCGAGCTGCGTCGGGTTTGCCGGTGCGGGCTGCGCCCATGGCGCGGGCGAAGTACGGGATCGCGTCGAGATAGGGGTACTGGTCCCACTCGAGCTCGCTCGGCCACCGAGTCTCGACCTGCGCGGCCTTCGCCCAGTCGTGACGTTCGAGTGCCAGCCGAGCGGGAACCGCGGCAAACGTGTAGGCGGTGGCGGAGTGATTCTGGAAGGGTGGCTCGAGTGCCTCGAGCTTGGCGAGCACTTCGTTGGCCGCGTTGTCGCGCGCCTGCTGCAGGTAGGCGTATGCCAGGTAGTCGTAGGCGTGCAGGTGATGCAGCGAGACCTGACCCGAGGCGGTGCGCTTCTTCGAGGCCTCGGCGGCACGGAGGTTGAACTCGATCGACTCTGGCCACAGCCCGAGGCGCGTGAAGATGTGACTCGTCATGTGGAGCGCGTGCGTGTTCTCCGGAGCCAGATCATCGTAGCGGCGGGCAATGTCGAGGGCGCGTTCGGCGAGCGGCGGAAAGTCGTAGGCGTGAATCGTGTAGTGGTGGCCGCCCGGGTGTTTCGGCACCTGGGCGAGCAGACCTTCGAGGATCTCACCCGCTTCCGACTGCAGCGCGTACGTCTTGTCTTCGGCCGGCGCATTCGCCAGCAGCCCCAGCGCGTGGAATGCTGCCGCTTCCGGATCGTCGGGGTACTCGGCGTGCAGCACCATGTAGCCGGCGAGGTAGCTCGCCAGGCGCTCGCGCTCGCTGCGCTCGGCTCCCTCGTAGTAGCCCTGGAGTGCGGCCACGTACTTGGCCTCTCGGGAGCTCTTGTTCGCCGCGGTCTCGGCGCGCGCGAGCAGGGCTTCGCCCGCTTCGCGATTCTCGGGAGAGATGGTGTCGGGCCAGAGCGGGTGGACGTAGGTCATCGCGGCACCCCAGTAGGCGATTGCGCACTCGGGATCGAGCTCGGCAGCCCGCAGGAATACGGGCTCGGCGTTGACGTAGTTCATGTGGTGGAGGAGGGCGAGTCCGCGCTCGATCTCCACCTGCGCAGCCTCCGTGCAGGAGGTAGGGAAGGCAACGAATCCCAGAGCTTCTCCCTGGTCGGAGATCACCTCGATCGCGGTCGTGGTCTCACCCGTGTCGGTGCCGATGGCCGTGTCTTCGGCCGGAGCGCAGGCAGCGGCGAGGATCGAAAGGGCGAGTAGAGGGCTCTTCGGCGAGGTGCTCATTGGACGCCTCCTTCCAGTTGGAAGATTCATTGTGCATCTATCTGATGAAGAACGCGATCCGGCGCGAGAGACCGCCACAGGATCGCGAAGGGCCTGCAAAGTCGAGGGGGTGCCGCGGATCCGGGCGGCGCTCTCCCGCGACGCAGGCAGGAGCTTCGAGTCACCGATCGAGGTGGGCGAGGCGACCGGGGTCGCCACCGCGCGAGTCAGGCTACCCGTGTCTGGCACTAGGGCGCCCCGCGCCGACCTCAGTCCTGTGCCAGCAGCTCGTCCAGTCGAGCCTGTAGCGCAATCAGCTTGGCGTCGAAGTTCCGGCTGTCGAGGAGCGTGTAGAACTGGATCTTGCCTTCTGAATCGATGATCAGATTCGAGGCGATGGGGACCTGGTCCCGAGGCAGATCGGGGAGCACTTCCTCGGGGGCGTAACGGGTGCTGACCTCGCCCTCGGCATCGTGCAGTACCGGGAAGCTGAAACCGTGGTGCTTCGCCCAGTCGGAGGCCACCTTCGAGTCCTCCATCACGTCGATGATCAGGACCCGGACATTCCGGTTCCGGTACTTCTGGGACACTGCTTCTAAATGCGGAGCCTCCGCATTACAGAACGGTCACCAGCTGGCTGCGAAGTGCACCACGACGTAGCCGCCGCGCAGCTCTCCGAGCGAGAGCGGCGGGTGGCCGTTGACGGACTCGAGCTCGAAGGGGGGCGCCGGAGACCCGATCATCGGGTGATCTGACGGATCTTCGGCCTGGCCGGTGGCGGCCCAGAGGGCGCCCAGGAGCGTGATTGCGGCGAATGTCGTGGTTTTCCTCTGCATGAGACACCTCCTCTTCGCCCTCCTATACGGATTGGCGGGGAGAAACCGCCAGGGGAGCTGCGGTGTTTCGCCACAGGTTCAAACGGCGATCGCGGGTGAGCCGACTGTCGGACGACTGAGTAGCGATTCGGCTCGAGTGGGGAGCGCACCACCAGCTCCAGAGTCGACATCGCACGGCCGCTGGCCCAATGTCGAAACTGCGCGTGCGGTAGTACATCGGGGATCCGGGGTCCTCCGAGAGCGCGCCGTGGCGCACATCGGCGACCACGCCCACAGGCATGAACGCCCGCCGGAGCTGAGGGGTCGGTCCACGGCGAGGGACATCTCGGCTCGCATGCCGACCAGCTTCTTGGCCACCAGAACCTCGATTCGGGGCTCCACTTCGCGCCTCCTTGTTGCCCATGACGTTGGTCGTCTCGAGCGCTTGGTCTTCTCGAGATAGCGCCGGGTGATCCTTTTCGCCGAACAACGACGCTTTCTGGACCAGCGAGCTTCTCTACCGCTTTGTCAGGAGGCCTGATGCTCAGAAACTCACGTCTTGCTCGGCTATCGATGGTCGCTCTGGCTGCGACGGCCCCAGCTGCACACGCTGCAGAGATCTGCAGTGTGCCCGGCTCCCACGCGACCATTCAGAGTGCCGTGCTCGACGGATCGTGCACCACGGTCCAGCTCTCGGCCGGTACCTACACCGAAGCGATCACCGTCGGTCGAGGTCTCACTCTGGCCGGTCCTGCGGAGGACACGACCATCATCGCCGGCTCGCTCCGGATCGAATCGGAAGGCGGTCCGGTGGTGCTGAGGAACTTTGACATGAAGACCGCCTGCGTCGGGGAGGCGATGGCTGTCCTCGGAGCCTCGCAGGTGAGCGCGACGAACGTGCATCTCGAGAAAGACCCGACACTCGTGTGCAGCGAGATCTTCGCCGATGGTTTCGATGCGGGAACGACGTCCGCATGGTCGAGCGTCGTCGGCCGCGGCCCCACCGGCCCCCTGAAATGAGCTCCCCCCACGAAAGGACGCCCACCGTGCTCCGCAACACCCTGCTCTTCTGTGTCTTCGTGTCGTTCACCTTCGGCAACCTGGTGGCGGCTTCCGAGGTCCCCCTGGCGGTCTCTCCGGGGCGGGCCAGCGGAGCAGCTACGGCCGCGGCCTGCCCGACCTTCAGCTGGGGTGCGGTCGAGCAGGCCGACAGCTACGAGCTGGTGGTCTACCGCTTCAGCGACGAAGAGGACGGCAGGGCGCAGCGCGTGCTCGCGCAGCGGCTTCCCGGTCAGGCCCGATCGTGGACGCCGTCGCTCGAGCGCTGTCTCGACGAGGCCGACTACGCCTGGTCGATTCGTGCTCTGCGCCCCGAGGCCGGGGGCTCGCTGGATTCTTCCGACTGGTCCGAGCCCAGCCTCTTTCGGGTCGCCTCTGCGACGAGCGAGCCCGATCTGGAGACGGCTGTCGCAGTCGTCCAGCGATACCTCGAAGCGAAAGACGCAGAACCACGCGAAGGGACCCGGACGGCCCGTTCCCAGACGGCGCCCGACCGCGGGACCGTCCGCAAGAGTGCCAGATCGGGCGTGCGAGGAGCGCCGGGCGCTACCTTCAGCGTCGAGGGGCTGATCAGTGCCCAGGGATACGCCGGCGACGGTTCCCTGCTCACCGACCTCGACCCCGGAAAGCTGGCAAGCGGCACGGCTGGCATCGACATCGCCGGCTCCGCCGCGACGCTGAGCACGACTCTGGGCGTGGGCAAGGGCGGCACCGGTGCCGTCAACGCGGCGGCGGCACGCACCAAGCTCGGTGCCGCTTCACAGGTCGATCTCGCGGCCCTGTCTTCGGACCTCGCCGATCTCGCCACCGAGGTCGGAGGGCTCGAGCAGTGCGAGGCCCCCTTCGACGTCGTCGAGCGGGTCTTCCCCGAGCAGAACGGCAAGACGCAGAGAATCTGCGCCACGGGACGCAAGATCCAGACCGTGAAGACGGTCTACTTCCAGCAGATGGTCGCCGATCAGGTCCAGGCCCTCTGCGACATGTGGGCCAACATGCCGAAGAGCTCCCCCGCGTACTTCGAGCGCGGACCGATCGACGTCAACACGGCACCGATCAAGAAGGCCCTCACGGACGTCGAGGTACTGATGGAGAACACGCTGGGCTCGGCCTTCGGCGCGATCGACAGCCTGTTCAACAGCTTCGACAACTTCGTCGAAGATGGCGTCAACCCGATGTTCAACACCATCGACGGCGAGGCCTGTCCGGGCGACTGCTGGCCGACCAACCCGGTCAACATCGGGAATCTCAACCTCCCGAACAGCTGGAGCAACCTCGACTTCGCCCCCTTCGCCAACGTGGTCGACCTGGCGGAAGTGATCGTCGAGAATCCCGACTCGCTCTCGATCATGTGCAATCTGCCCGAGCTGAGAGAAGAGTATGTGGAGCACACGATCGAGACGATGCCCCCCGTCTTCGCAGGAATCGATCAGACCTTCGACTACGCCGTCGCGGAAACGGTGTGTGCCGGGCTCGGAGGGCACGTCTGCTCGGCCCCCGAGATCTTCCAGTTGGCGAATGGTGCGCCCCCCTCGAGCCTCGGCTGCCAGCAGGGAGACTGGCTTCAGGGAGGCGGCGTCATCGCCTCGGCCAATAGCCCGACCCGGCAGGTCTTCGACACCCCGTGGCCTCCGATCTCCATCGACCTGAGCCCCCTGCTCTCCATCCCACCGGGCCTGCCGTTCTCGATCTCCTATCCGATTCTGCCGACCGGCGGTTACCGCTGCTGCCAGAGCACGGTCGACTTCTGAACGAGTGAACCCGCACCTGCTGATGGCGAGGCTCCCTGTTCCATCGACGCCGCCACGTCGATGTCGGGGGGGACGCGCTGAATCTCTGGCAGCTCCACGACACGGGTCTTGAGCGTGGATCTCGAGCCGTCAGAAGGCGACGGCAGCGCTGTTGTTACGGTTGTGCGAGGCGGCGCGCAGCTCTCCCGTGACCGGGTCTCGACTGATCGCGATCCAGATGCCCTCTCCCCCGAAGCGAGCGCTCGTGGGATCGAGCTCCTCGTAGGCGAGACCCGTGCCGTCGAGCACTTCCTTCGGGAAGCGACCCTTCGGCACGCGCAATGTGAGCTTGAGGGTCGCGGGATCGGAGAGCGGCATGTAGAAGTCGGCGGTGTCGATCGCCTCATCGACGGTCATGCCGTAGTGCATGAAGTTGAGCAGCCCCTGGAAGGTCCGCTGGTGGAGCCCCGATCCCATCGAGGCGAACCCGAGCACGGGGTCGTTGCCCCTGAACAGGATGCCGGTCTCGGTGGGGGACTCGAGACGCTGACCGGGGCCGGCGCGTTGGATCTGCATCTGCTGGAAGGAGGCCGGGTCGCCGATCGTGATGCCGTCGACCACGATCCCAGTCTTGCCCCAGATCACACAATTGATGCTCTGCGTGATCGCGGCGATGTTGCCCCACTGGTCGATGGCGACCACGTCGTCGGAGTGTTTGGGGGGGCTGTCCCGGGTGATGTTCCATTGCATGAGGCGTTTTCCCGATTCGACGTGCTGCCACAGCTTCGCGGCGTTCTCCTCCGTGACGCGCGCTTCTGGGGTGAACTCCACATCTGGGTACAACTGCGCGAGAGTGGCGTTGGGGAGGAAATCGAGGACGTAGAGCTGGGTGATGTCGAGGGCTTTGCGCAGACCCTCCCCCGACTCGGTCCAGTGTCCGTCCTTGAGCATGCCCGAGGCCCGCGCCAGTCGCTGTGCTTCGATCAGGGCGACGCCGCCGTTGTTGGGTGAGGGGTTCGTGTAGACGCGGTAGCCGTCACCGAGGTCGGCGACCAACGGGTCGTCCCAGGCTACCTCGTAAGAGGCGAGGTCCTCGAGCGTCATCTTGCCGCCGTCCGCCTGCACCGCGTCGACGAGTTTCCTCGCCCACGGGCCGGTGTACATGTAGTCGACCCCCTCTTCGGCCACGGCGCGAAGAGTCTTGGCCAGAGCGGGTTGCCGGAATGTGTCGCCGGCGGTGTAGGGGGAACCGTCGGGTTTGAGCAGGGTGGCCCTGGTCTCGGGCAGGCGCGCCAGGTCTGGGGTCCGCATCTCCCAGTAGCCGGCCATCTTCTTCGAGATTGGCATTCCCTCCTCGGCGACGTAGATCGCTGGGGCGAAGATCTGTACGAAGGGGAGCTTGCCGAAGCGCTCGTGCGCCGCGCCAACCCCCTTCATGAATCCGCCCACGAGAGCCGTGCGGCCGCTCGGATTCGCTCCCAGGATCCCTTCCTCACTCGCCATGTCGATGCCGCCCGGGATCGTCATCGGGCTCGTCTCTCCGATCACGGTGTTCCACTCGGCGTTCATGGTGTGCACGGACTTCGTCTCTGCGTCGTAGTAGACGAGGGACAGGATCCCGAAGTAGCTGATCGGTGCGCCGGCGGTGAGCGCGACTTGAGCCACCGCAGCGGTGAGGAGCGCATCCATGGCGTTGCCGCCCTGCTCGAGCGCCGCGAGTCCGGCGCGCGCGGCGAGGCCGTTATAGGCCACGGTCACGGCGCCGTTGCGCCCCGAGGCCACGCCGGCCTTGCTGCGCTCGACCAGCTGTGCCTCCATGAAACGGTCGTAGTCCGCTCGCCAGGCCTCCGGGCTCAGGTTCGGCGAGGGGGAGGTCTCGCTTTCGGTCTCGGCGGCGAGAACCGCGAGTGGGGAGAGAGCGAGCGATGCGACCGTCGCCCACATGACGAGCTTCTTGCAGGTGGACATACACCGAGTGTAGCCAACCGTCAGTGGCCGTCGGGAGCTCGTCGGTCGGCCGTTACTATCGTCTGGTGCCGAAGCCCGCGAAGAAGATGCAGATCGGAGGCCGCCTGTCAGAGTTCGACGGAAAGGACACGGCTGTGCTCGAGGCTCTTTTGTTGCGACTCGAGCCGTCGCCCGAGCTGAGCGAAGAGCGACTGGGGCTGATAGCAGCGCAGGCGGCCCCCCTCTCGATCGGTTCGACCTGGATTCTCAAAGCCCTGCTCGAAGAGGGCCATCGACTCGCGAGGAGGACTGGTCGAAGCTCCACGTGGGTCAGTCGATGCGATTTCTCGAGCTGCCCAGCGGCAACTCGGGTCAGTTCGCGCGCTTCCTCGACGGCTGCTCGCAGAGCGAGCAGAAGTTCCTCTTCTGGGTGGATCCAGCCGTCGATCTGCTCGGTGTCTGGCTGGGGGAAGAGGGCAGCGGGAGTCGAGTCGCGAGCCGAGCGGAGCGGGCTCCCACCGACTCCGATCTGTTCCAGAACGTGGTGTCGGCCGCAGTCCTCGAGGGCGGCGGTCCGGGCGGCGGGATCGGCTGAGAGCCCTCACCACAGCCACAGCAGCAGGGCGTTTCCGATCACGAACACGGTGAAGAGCCCCGCGATCCTCGCGGTCAGCTGTCTGCTGCCGAGCAAGGCCACGATGGCTCCCTTGAAGAGCATGTTGGCCGAGGCAGCCACCAGTACCAGACGCCAGGCGGTCGAGGGATCGAGCCGGTCCGCCCGCACCATCTGAGCGGAGGAGAGGGTGATGGCGTCCATGTCGGTCAGTCCCGAAAAGGCGGCCACGGCGTACAGACCGGAGGAGCCGAAGCGGTCCTGCATCGCGGCAATCAGGAAGATCACGAGAGCGTAGAGACCGCCGAAGATGAGCGCCGAGCCGAGCTCGGCCGGGTTGCGCGGCTCGGCGACTTCGATGGCCTCGTCTCGAGTCCTCCGCCAGGTGATCATGCCGAGTAGCGCCAGAACCCCTCCCGAGATCGCGATCGGCCAGGCCATCTCCAGGAATTGCTGCGGGGCGACGACGGCCACTTCGATCAGCACCCGGAGCATCATGACGGCGCTCGCGATCAGGATGGCGATCGCTGCCAGGGGCACGGCTGCGCTCGAGCCAGCGCTTCGCCGAGCGAAGCTGACCGTGGTGGCCGTGCTCGAGATGAGTCCTCCCAGTGCGCCGCCCAGCAGACTTCCCGTGCGCTCACCGGACAGCCGTGTGGCGACGTAGCCGGCCAGGCTGAGACTGACGATCAACACCACCATCCACCAGATCTGGCGCGGATTGAGCACGTCGTACGGGCCAAAGGTCCGGTTGGGAAGGATCGGGAGCACGACCAGCGTCACGACGACGAACTGCATGATGGCACGGGCGTCGCGCGGTCCGAGGCGAGCGGCGAAGCCATGCAGCTGGTCCTTGACGTAGAGCAACACCGCCGTCGTGCCGCCGATCACGGCGGCGAGCGCCAGCGAGCCCTGAGAGGTCAGCACCCCGACCCCGAACATCACCAGGAGGGCCACCTCGGTCGTCATCCCCGGGTCGGCTTCTTTGCCACGGACCCGGAGGTCGGTGACATCGGCGATGGCGATCAGTACCGCGAGCGACCCCAGCGCCCAGTAGACCATGCCGTTTCCCAGCGCCTCGGCCAGGGTTCCGGTGAGGGTGCCGAGGATGGTAACCAGCGGAAAGGTGCGCACACCGGCCAGTCTCGAGCCCCTGCGCTCGCGCTGCAGTCCGACCAGCAGTCCGAGGCCGAGGGCCAGGGCGAAGTACTGGTAGGACGGGTCGATGGCGAGCTCTGACATGGGATTGGCCTCCCCAGAGCTCAGTGTAGCGCCGTTGCGCCGCCCGGGCTCCGCCCGAGCACGGACTTCGGGGTCAGTGGCCTCGGCGATTCGGATCCGTCGGAATCAAAAGGCCTGCTCGGCGCGCACCGCTTCGCGGGTGAACATCAGCGCCGGATCGAGGGGCTCCGAGCAGTGCCACACCCTCAGGGTGCGGGAGCCGAGTTTCCCGGTGTCGACCACGATGGGAGGAGCCTCTTCGACCTGGCCGAAGTGCTCGTGGATCTCGTCCACCAGTAGCGGCAGTCGCCAGTCGCTCTTCTCGCTCACCATCAGAAATCGCCGTTCGCGGAACTCGTCCTCCTCGTACCAGTACAGCGAAGCGAGGCCGTGCTGTCCGGCAGTGAGGCGGACCAGGCGGGTGTCGAGGCGGCCACCGGAGTAGAAGGCGAGAAGGTGCACAGCGGAGTAGCTCTCCGAGCCGATGTAGATCTCACGGTTTGGCACACCGAGCTCCTCGGCCCATGCATCGCGTCGGGCTTCGACGGCGGCTGCGATTGCCTCGTTGCCGACGATGCGCACCAGTTTCGACGTGCGGATCTTGTCGGAGCGCTCTTCGTAGGCCCAGTCGAAGCCGGCCGCCAGTCCCGGTGCCGCGAGCAGCGTGAGGACACTCGCGGAGAGCACCACGCCCACCGCGGCGGCGATCCGTCGGACCCGCGGGCCCCCGAAGCCGGTCAGAACGAAGAGCACGACCAGGATGACGAGGCCCGGGGCTCCCCAATGCGCCCCGACCCGGGTGCGCAGGGCGACGAAGCCGAAGAAGAGGAAGGGGGCGAGAGCGGCGGCGACCAGGACGCGCCACTCCACCTCGCGGTGTCCGAGTGCCCGCCAGAGGCCGCCGATCAGGAGCACCGCCAGCACCGGAGACGCGAGCCCGATGTTGGCGCCGATGAACTCGAGCAGATACTTCGAGGTGAGCCCGCGGGGAGAGTGTCGCCAACTCAACTGGAAGGCCAGATTGTCCCACTGGTTGCGCGCCCCCCAGATCCACACCGGCAGGGTCAGGAGAAACGAGAGCAGCGCCGCCAGCCAGGGTACGGGGGTGCGCAGGTCCGCTCGCACCCGAGGGGAGAGCAGCGCGACCGAGGCGGGCAGGAGGGCCGTGATGATCGGATACTTGGCGAGAAACCCGAGACCGAGCGCGATGCCGAGACCCCACCAGGCCGCGCGCCGACCCTGCACGATGGCCACGATGGCCAGAATCGCGACGACGTACGCGGCCGCCATCGCGACGTCGGTCGAGGCGTAGGAGAGACCGAGCGCGAACAGGGGCAGCACGTGCAGCCAGAGCCAGACGCGGGTGGTGTCGCGGACGCTACCCCCGAGCCTTCGAACCAGGGGAAGAAGGGTCACCGCGATGATCAACCCCGCGAGCAAGGCCGGAGCCCGGACCGCCAGCTGGCTGTCGCCCAGCACCCAGCGGGCTGCGGCGATCGTCCAGATTGCCAGGGGTGGCTGATCGAAGGTGCTCCAGTCGAGATGTCGGGCACAGTCCCAGTAGTACGCCTCGTCCCCGGAGATCGGAAAGGCGAGCGCAACCGCGGCGTGCACCGCCATCAAGGCGAGCACTACCATCCAGTAGCGCCGGCGCTGCGCGGCCTCCTCCGTGCCGATACTCAGTTGAGCTTGCCGTCCTTCCAGTACTTGGTGCCGGAAATATCGGCCCCGGCCATCAAGCCGTTGTCCGTGAGCATGTAGTACGCCACGCCATCGTTGAAGCTGGTCGCGGCGCCGACCCCCCGCTCATCGGCGGTAGCGCTGGCAGAGGCCTCGGCCTCCCAGCCGGCATTGATGAAGTTGTCGAGGGCGGAAGCGGTTTCGAACAGGAACAGCACCTGGTACTGCTTCATGCCGATGCCGAGCCCGATGCCGGCGGTGCCCATGTTCATGTAGGTTCGCTCTCCCGTCTCCTTGACCACCGCGACTCCCTGACCGCCGCCGCCGGCGATCGCGAACTGGACCTTCACATTGTCGAAGGCGGCCCAGCCATAGGAGTTGTCGTACAGGAGTCTGGCCCGCTCGTCGGTCGAGAGCACTTTCTCGAGGGTCTCGTTCGACATCTCGTCGAGGGCGAGGCGTTTCGTTTCCTGCTTGAGATCTTTGCGGCTGTCCTGAGCCAGGGCCACGGAGGTGCTGAGGAAGGTGGCGAGCGCGGCTCCGAGCAAGGCCGTGGTGTGTCGGGAGAGAGGGATCATCGCTGGTCTCCGATCGGCGAGTGGAGAGGGGCGGCGGGGTGTAGCCGGAGTCTGTCATATCGTCCCCCGGGTTCGAGGCTCCTCGAGGTAGAGGAGCCGTGCTCGCCGCTCCCCGGCGGGGGCGCCTCGGAGCGGAATCGCCTCTTTCTGTGAGATGACGGAGAACCGGACGAAACATTTTCCCCTGCTGCTTCGTCTTTGTGTGTGAAGCAACGAGGTCCCCAGCAGGCCCTCATCCTTTGCGAATTCCCTCCACCGTTGCTGCGTATCCCTGGAGGGAGTGAAAAACAGCCGGAGCCACGCGATGACCCAAAGAAAGAGCCGAACCCTGATCCTGTCCCTGGCCTTCACCTTGATGCTCGGGCTCGTCGCGGCGGCGGCGCCCGCAGCCGAGCGCTGGTTCCACGTCCGCGTCGACGAGATCGACGGTGCGGAGGTGATGGTCAATCTGCCGCTCGATCTGATCGAGTCCGCTCTGCGCCTCATTCCAGCGGAAGTCGAAGAGGAAGTCCGACTCGGGCTCAACGACTCCGACATCGATGTCGAGGACCTTCGGCAGCTCTGGGAGGAGATGCGCAACGGTCCCGATGCGACCTATGTCACCGTGCGTGAGCACGATGACACCGTCGAGGTGCGCAAAGAGGGTGACTACTTCGTTGCCCAGACCGTCGAGCGCGGGGGCGACGGAGCCGAGGTCAACGTGCGGTTCCCGCTCGCGGTGATCGATGCGCTGTTCTCGGGTGAGAACGGGAGGCTCGATCTGGCGGCTGCGGTGCGGGCTCTGGCCGAGCACGGCGACGGCGATATGGTCACCGTGCGCGATGACGAAACCACGGTTCGAGTCTGGGTCGACGACTCCAACACCTCCGACTGAGTCGCCAGAGGGGAAACGCCCATGCTGAAGATGCTCCTCGCCACTACCGCCGTTGGGCTCTCCACGATTCTCTTCGGGGGCGCAGCCGGCACGGTCTGGCTGGTCAGCGGCGGGATCGCGATGGTGTCGGTCGACACCGAAGAGGTCGACTTCTTCGTACCGATTCCGACTCGGTTCGTGGATCTGGGCCTCGACGCCACCGAGCTCGCCCTGCCGGTCGAAGAGCGCCGCAGGTTCCAGCAAGAGCTTCACCGCGAGCTCGAGAGGGCATTCGAAGACGACGATCTGGCAGAGACGCTGCACGACGTCATGCACGCCCTGCGTGAGATGCCGGCAGGTGACTACGTGCACGTGCGCAGCGCTACGGAAGAAGTCAAGGTGGGCAAGCGGCGCGGCAAGCTCTATGTGCGCGTCGACACGCCCGATGCCAAGGTTCGCGTGAGCATGCCCGCACGAGCCGCTTCACGCATCGGCGATCGTGCGCTCGCCATGGCTCTGCCGTAGGTCGACCCCCGGCCCGGAAAGTCGGGTTCGGAAAGTCGGGTCCGAAGAGCGACCCACATGCCCCGGCATCGCCGGGGCGTTGTGCATCGAGCGGGCTCCTGCGCGTCAGGCGGCTTCGCGAGCGGTGCGTAACATGGCGATGAAGGCGCTGCGCTGTTGTTCCATGGTCTGCTCCGGACCGACGGCGCGAAAGAACCAGGGACCGGAGCCTCCCGTGACGACGGCTCCGAACATTCGATAGTCGGGCATGTCCTCGGGCGGGAACGAGCCGATCGTGCTGCGCAGCAGCGTGCCGCTGACGTCGATCCATACGACCTCGAGGTCTCCGACGGTGAAGGAGTCGCGCTGTGGTGTTCCGGCGTCGCCCATCTGCCCGATCCAGCGCTGCAGGTTGGCGTCGATCTCGCCGCCACCGCCCACGCCGAAGTGGAAGACGGCCACCTGGCCCTCGCCGCCACTACCGTCGATAGCGAGCTGAGCCGCCCGCATCTGGGACTCCGGGGGAACGGAGCGAAAGCCCGCAGGGAGGTCGAAGACGAGTCCGGCGGCGATGACCGACGAAGCGCCGGGCGCCGGGTGATTGGCCGGAAGCTCGGGCGCTGGTGCCGGGGTCTCGGAGTTTGCCGACTCCATGTCGCTACAGGCGAAAGAGAGTAGGAGGAGCGCGCTCGCGCCGACGACGGCGAGAAGGCGAGGGAATGAGGCAGTTCGCATCGGTGACTCCTGATTGATCCTCCGTGCGGTGGAGGTCGTCGAGATTCGTGGTTCAGAGAGCCGATGCTATCGAAGCGAGGCCAGCTCCTGAAGTCCGTCTCGACCTTCGACGACCCGATAGAGCCGATTTGGCTCGATTCCCTCGAAGCTCTGCGTCAGATTGCTGGTCGGCCAGTAGATCTCGAGCTCGAGGATCCGAGAGGCCTGGCCGAGGCCGAGAGTCTGGCGCAGGGGGTTGGAGCCGAAGCTGCCACCGCTGTTGACGTGCTTGTAGATGGAACGCTCCCGGCCGGCTTCCTCGATTCGGACGTGAATCCGGGCTCCGATCGCGGCGCGATTCGACTGCTCTCCGACGAGGTGCAGGCTCAGCCAGTGGTTCCCGAATCCCGGGTTCTCGAACAGGGCGTCGTGAAATCGGTCGCCGGGAAAGGCGCCTCCCATCTGCTCGAAGACGTCCTGGTCGCCGTCCTGATCGAAGTCGGCGAACGCCACCGCGTGGCCTTTCTGCAGGTGGCCGAATCCCCCAGCGAGCGTTACGTCCTCGAAGCGTCGTCCCTGGGCGTTGCGGTACATGACGTTGGGCATGAGCGACTCGTAGTCGGGGTAGCCGGTGCCGAGATAGAAGTCGAGAAAGCCGTCGTTGTCGAGGTCGCCGAAGTTGGCTCCCATCGGCATGTGGATGCGCGTGAGACCGCTCCGAGCAGCGACCTCCTCGAATCCGCCCTCGCCGTTTCCACGGTAGAGGCGCGGTAGCTCGAGAATCGGCTCGAGTCCCAGGTAGCTCGCCACCACCGCACTGACCGCATCGGTGATGCCTCGGTAGCTCGGTACGTAGAGGTCGAGGGAGCCGTCGTTGTCGAAGTCCCAGAACCAGACCGGGAAGGAATCGAGAGGCTCGGAGACACCGAGCTCGGCGGTGACGTCGGTGAAGGTGGCATCGGCGCCCGGTCCGTTCGCGTCGTTGCGCAGCAGTCGGTTGGGGCCGCCCAGGGTCGAGATGTAGAGGTCAGGGAAGCGGTCGCCGTCGTAGTCTCCCCAGACCACTCCCTTGACGAAACTCCGGTGGTCGATCCCAGCGGACAGCGAGATCTCGGTGAAGTGTCGATCTTCGGAGCTCTCGCCGTCGTTGCGAAACAGCTGGCTGGGTGCGTCCGGCAGCTTGACGTTCGATTCGTTGCCGACGAACAGATCGACATCGCCGTCGTTGTCGATGTCGGCCCACGAGGCGGTCTGGGTCGGGTAGTGCTCCTGGCCCAGCCCCACGGCGAAGGTCACATCGACGAAACGGCCCTCCCCCTCGTTGCGCAGCAGGGAATTGGGATGTCGGCCGACGTCTTCGAGCCAGGCGCCACGGAGCACATACAGGTCGAGATCGCCGTCGTTGTCGTAGTCGGCCTGCAGGACGTTGAGCCCGCCGTAGAGCCCCTCGAGGCCGGCTTCGCGAGTCCTGTCGGTGAAGGTGCCGTCCCCGTCGTTGCGAAAGAAGCGCATCTGTCCGGAGGTCTCGAAGGTCGTGGTGACGACGTCGAGAAGGTCGTCGCCCGTGAAGTCATCTACCACCATGCCGCCGAACAGGTTGAAGGTGTCGAGCCCCAGATGCGGCGCCACGTTGTCGAAGCGGACCAGTTCAGCGTCGGAGCCATACAGAGGCAGTGGGATGAGCAGCTCGGGCGGCACTCCATCGGGGTGCTCGCCCAGGGTCATCGCGGCGAGGTTGAGCAGCCAGATCGCCTTGAGGAAGATCGGATGGCCCGATGGCGCCAGCTCGGCGACCTGGGTGAAGTAGCGCATCGCCTCGCGGGAGCCCTCGGGCTCGCGGTGCAGGCCGCCGCCGCGGAGCGGCAGGATGCAGCTCTCGCCGGAGTGATCGAGGGCGCAGTTGCGGGTTTCCCCGAAACGCAGGTGGGCGAGGCCCAGGCGGAACACGAGGCGGAGTCCTTCCTCTCGCGACAGCTCGGGAGCGGCGGTGGGCAGCAGCTCGTAGGCCTCGGTGAAGCGAGCAATCGCTTCGGCCTCGTTGCCCAGGCGAAGCTCGTGGTCCCCCGCCTCGCGCAGCGCCCTGAATCGAGACCCGGCAGGGGCGTCCGGGGGCAGTGCCGCGAGGGCGGCGCGCGCTTGTTGAGCGAGATAGGTGCCCTGATAGGGGTTCTCCGTGTCGGTGCGGCGTTGGATCTCCTGAAGCGCGGCCAGCATGCGCTCGTGGGAGTCGCGTGCCGGGTCCTCGGCGCGGATCGCCTCGGTCGGGGGCTCGGCGCCGGCCGGCTCCGATGGGTCTTGTGCGCCTCCGGTTTCTCGGAGGGAGAGCCAGACGGTCGACAGGACGAGAAGGGCGACGAGAGCCGCTACACCGAGGGCCGCGAGCCACGGGTTCGGCGAGGGCTCCGAGGGCCGTTCGGGCTCGGTCGCGCGCTCGGGCGCCTTCGGGGAGGGGCTGCGCTTTCTAGACGCGCTCTGGGCGCGCTTCTTCTTGAATCTGGCCACGGGCAACTCCGGTGGGCAGACTACTAGAGTGTGCGTCGTGCCACGCGGCGGCCCATGCCCGTCGCTGCCGCTAGAGGCCGCCTCGGGCGGCTCGCGCCTCCCTCTCAGGACCTGTTTTACACGCTTCTTGCATCCGCCCTTTGGGAAATCGCGTAGGTTCAAGGGTACGCCGGCATCCGATCGGCGTACCGGATCGAAGAAATAGGAGAAGTTCCCAGGAGCGGGCCTTCCCCCAGAGGAGGATCGCTCGGTCTGATTTCGAGGAGGTGAGTTCGATGCGGGGTCAAACGACGGGGGGCCGGCTCTGGAAAAGGCGCTGGGCACTCGCAGTCGCAGCGATCGCCATGAGCACGGTGGCTTGCGGCTCCGGAGAGTCTGAGGAAGCGTTCGAAGACCGCGAGCAGGGTCCGATTCCCGCTGTCGAGATCGTACAGGCCAGGGTCGGAGCACTCCCGCTACAGGAGCGCCTCAGTGGTGTCGTCCGGGCAGAGAACCAGGTGGCGATCTATCCGGAGATCAGTGCTCCCGTGCTCGAGGTCATGGTTCGAAGCGGACAGCTGGTCGAGTTTGGCCAGCCGCTGGTGCGCCTCGAAGACGATGCCCTCCAGGATCAGCTTCGTCAGGCCGAAGCGGCTGTCGCATTGGCCGAAGCCTCCGCTGCGGAAGCCGTGGCGCGAGTGGCGGAAATCGAAGCCCAGGTGACGCGCACCCGAGCTCTGGCGGAGCAGGACCTGGTCAGTGAGGTCGATCTCGAGACCCAGGAAGCTCGGCTGCAGGCCACCCAGGCGTCTGCCGCGGCGGCCCGCGCTCGCGTCCAGCAGGCCGAGGCAACGGTGCAGGAGCGGCGCTCTCAGCTCGCCGATACCCTGGTTCGCGCGCCGATCTCCGGCAGCGTGGGGCAGCGCAACGTGGAGGTCGGCATGCTGGTCGACCCGGGCACGCTGCTCTTCCAGATCGGCAATCTGAACTCCCTCATCGTCGAGGTACCCCTGACCGAAGGAATGCTGGCCTACATCGACGAAGGGCTGCCAGTCGAGATCTCCTCCTCGTCTCTCGGCGAGGGCAGTGTGCGCGCAGTGTTGTCACGCATCTCGCCGTTTCTCGAGTCCACCAGCTTCAGCACCATCGGAGAGGTCGACGTCGCGAACACCGATGGTCCGCTCCGACCCGGGATGTTCGTGACGGTCGACGTGCTCTACGGCGAGAGCGAGCGAGCCACCCTGGTCCCGACCAGTGCTCTCTGGGAAGACCCCAGGACAGGATTGATCGGGGTCTTCGTGGCGGCGGGCTACTCCGAGTCGGGTCGTCCGGTCTCTGGCTTGGCACCGACGTCGGATGTGACCTCCGCGGATCTGGGCTCGGTGGCAACGGCCGAGCTCTCGGAGGAGGCCTTTCCGATCGAGTTTCGCCCCGTCGAGGTTCTCGCCGAGGGGCGCCAGAGCGTGGGTATCACGGGTGTCGAGCCCGGCGAGTGGGTAGTGACGCTTGGCCAACACCTTTTTTCCTCCGAGGAGGAGACACTCGAGGCGCATGTGCGAGAGTCGAGCTGGGAGAAGGTCGTCGCGCTGCAGGGACTTCAGCGAGAAGATCTGCTGCGCGGATTCCTCGAGAAGCAGCAGCGTCTCGCCCGTGAGCGTGGGGCGACCCCCCCGACCAACGAAGAGTTCCTCGGCAAGAGTGTCCAGACACCAGTCCCGCGCGGTCCGGTGCCGGCTTCGACCCTCTGAGGAGGAGGCGAGAACGTGTCCAATCTGACTCGGATCTCTGTCGGTCGCCCGGTCGCGACCGCGATGGTCTTCCTCATTCTGGTCGTGCTGGGCATCGTTTCACTGCGCAGCCTTCCGGTCGACTTGTTGCCGAAGATCGAATTCACTCGTTTGACGGTCTGGACCTCCTACCCCAACGTCGGACCGGAAGAGATCGAGCAGATCATCACGGACCCGGTGGAGAACGCCGTCTCGGGGTTGCCCAATCTCGAACGCATCACCTCGAGATCCGAGGAGGGCTCGAGCCGGGTGAGCTTGCAGTTCGGCCGCGGGACGAATATCGACGAGGCGGCCAACGACCTTCGGGCAGCGCTCGATCGCCTGCGTGACGACCTGCCTCTCGAGGCCGAGCAGCCGCAGATCTGGAAGCTCGATCTCGATCGCGCCGAGGTCGTCTCTCTGGCAGCGACGTCGACCCGTCCTCTCGAGGAGCTGACACGGATCCTCGAGGATGACGTGTCGCGTCGGTTCGAGCAGATTCCGGGAGTGGGCACGATCGAAGTTCGCGGTGGCATCAATCGCCAGATCCGCGTCGAGCTGGCGCGCGATCGCCTGCGCGCGGCGGGCTTGACCGCTTTGGATGTTCGAGAGAGCCTCGCGCAAGAGAACCTGACCGTGCCCGGCGGCAACGTCAAGAGCGGCTATACCGACCTCTACGTGCGGGCACTCGGTGAGTACAAGAGCGTCGAGGAGATCGCCAATACGGTGATCACGAACATCGGCGGACTTCCCGTTCGCGTGCGCGACGTCGCCAACGTGCGTGACGACTACGAAGATGTGCGCTGGCTGGTCGAAGTCAACGGGATGCCGTCGGTGAGCCTCGGGATCCAGAAGCAGAGCGGCGCCAACACGGTGACGGTGGCCGACCGTGTGCGTGAAGAGGTCGAGCGAATCAATATGGACCGCTCGGATGTTCATCTCACCGTGGTCTCGGATCAGAGCGATTTCATCCGGCAGTCGATCTCGAGCGTGCGCAGTTCCGCGATCTGGGGATCGCTGCTCGCGGTGCTGGTGCTCTACGCGTTTCTGCGCAATCGCTCGAGTACGGCCATCATTGCTCTCTCGATTCCGATCTCGGTCATTTCGACCTTCGCCCTGCTCTATTTCGGTGGACTGACCCTCAATCAGATGACCTTCGGTGGGCTGGCCCTGGGGGTCGGTCTGATCGTGGACAACGCGATCGTGGTGCTCGAGAGCATCGTGCGCAAGCGCGAGGAAGGGGGCCTGGGACGGCACGAGGCGGCGCTGGTGGGAACGACCGAGGTGGCCGGTGCCATTGTCGCCTCGACCCTGACCACCTGCGTGATCTTCCTGCCGGTCGTCTTCGCGCGCACCACGAGTGGAGCGCTTTTCCAGGCGTTGGCGCTGGTGGTCGTGTTCGCTCTGGTCTGCTCGCTCCTGGTGGCCTTGACCCTGGTGCCGATGTTGGCGGCGCGAATGGCCCGCACACCGCCTCGCCCCGAGGAGGAGAGGAAGGAGACGCTGTTCGGGCGTCTCGAAGCGCGCTACTCCCGACTCCTCGAGTCGTCACTGTCTCATCGGTACCGAGTGATCCTCGTCACCTTCGCACTGCTGGGCGGTGTGTTGTTGCTGTGGCCGCGGATTCCGGTCGAGCTGGCTCCCCAGACCGACGCCGACGAGATCGGCATCGACATCGAGATGGCGCAGGGCACGAACATCACCGTGGTGCGCGCCTACATCCAGGAGCTCGAAGAGATGGTGCGCCGGGTTCTTCCCGCCGAGAACGTCGCCTTCGTCTCGACCGAAGTGCGGGGTGGAGACGCCGAGATCGAGCTCAAGCTGGTGCCGGAGGACGAGCGCTCGATGTCGAGCAGTCAGATGGCGGACGAGCTCCGCGAGGCGATCGACGGTCAGCTGCCCGGTGCCCGGCTTCGAGTCGGCGCCTACCCGGGGATGTGGATCCTGAGACGCGTGTTCAGTTCCGGAGACGGCGACGAGGCAGTGCAGCTGGAGCTTCGCGGCTGGGATCTCGAACAGGCGGATCGGATGGCCCAGGAGATCATGCGCCGGATGGAGCAGGTCCCCGGAGTGATCAGTGCCCGCGTTCGTCGGCGTGAGGGTCAGCCCCAGGAAGACCTGGTGTTCGACCGAGAGCGCATTGCCGAGCTGGGGCTGACCGTGCGCGATGTGGCGCGGACGATCCAGGCCAACGTCGGAGGCAGTGAAGCAGGCCGTCTTCGCGACGGTGGCGATGAGTATCCGATCGTGGTCCGGCTACGCGCCGAGGACCGACTCACCGGGCAGGATCTTCGAAACGTGTCTCTACGCACACCCTCCGGCGCGGCGATTCCGCTCTCGACGGTGGTCGAGCGGCGACGGGGTCGCGGTCCGACATCGATCTCGCGCACGGACGGCCAGCGCGTGACCTACATCAGCGCCGATCTGGAGAGCGGCGTGGCCCTCGGAGACGCCGTCGAAGAGGTGCGGATCGCGCTGGCCGACATGCCGATCCCCGAGGGCTTCTCGATCTACTTCGGGGGCGAGTACGAAGAGCAGCAGAAAGCCAAGCGCGACTTCCTGGTCGCCATCTTGATGGCACTGGCGCTGGTCTACATGCTCATGGCAGCGCAGTTCGAGCGCTTTCTCGATCCGCTGATCGTGATGGTCTCGGTGCCGATGGCGCTCATCGGGGTCGTCCCCACGCTGCTGTTGACCGGCACGACGCTCAATCTTCAGAGCGTGATGGGGCTGGTCATGCTGATCGGCATCGTGGTCAACAACGCCATCGTGCTGGTCGACACGATCAATCTCTTGCGTCGGGACCGCGGCCTGGGGGTGGTCGAGGCCGTGGTGGAAGCGGGACGACTTCGACTGCGCCCGATTCTCATGACCACCACCACGACCATTCTCGGTCTCGCGCCGCTGGCGGTCGGGCTCGGCCCCGGTGCCGAGATTCAGGCCGCGCTCGCGCGAGTCGTCATCGGCGGACTGTTCGCCTCGACGCTGGTCACCCTCGTGCTGATCCCGGTGGTGTACGTCAGCACCACGGGTCTGATGGAGCGAGTTCGACGGTCGAGAGGATGGGCGGGAGGTGCCGCCGAGGTGGAGCGGGGCGCACCCGCCTAGAAGTCCTCGGCGAGTGCTCCTGGGCGATGGCGCGCTGCGTCTACGAAGCCTCGCTCTTGAGTCGGTGGGCCTTGTCGGTGGCCTCCGTGATCGCCTTCTGAACGGAGTCGAAGACCCGTTCCTCGGGGATCTTGTCCGGAATCACGCCCAGCAGACCGAGAATCTCCCGCGGCTCGCTCTGGAGCTCCGCGACGTAGACCCGGGTGCCGTGTGCCGTGAGATCGTCGGCCAGGTCGGCGAGCGCGTAGACCCCTGACTGATCGAGATAGGGCACGTCTCCCATGTGCAGGACGATGGCGTCGGCGTCCTTCGCGCCGGAGAGTTTTCTCTGCAGCGGCCCGGCATTGCCGAAGAACAGCGAGCCGTGCACTTCGACCACGAAGACCCCTTCGAGGACCTCGTCGGGCACCTCGAGCGGTGGAATCCAGGGGCGGTGTGCCGCGATATCGACCAACGGAGAGTGCGTGGCCGGGTCGAGGTCGCTGAGGCGCTTGAGCAGGATCATGGCGGCCATCACCATGCCTACGGCCACAGCCCACATCAGGTCGACGAACACGGTCAGACCCAGCACTACGAGCATGACTGCGGCATCGCCGCGGGGCGCTCTCAGCACGTGGCGCAGGCCCTTCATGTCGACGATGCCGAGCCCCACGGTGATCAGGATCCCGGCCAACACCGCCATCGGAATCCGTTCGGCGATCGGCGCGACCACCAGCAGTGTCAGGACCAGGAACAGCGAGTGGATCACACCCGACAGGTGTCCGGTGCCCCCGGATTTGATGTTCACCACGGTGCGCATCGTGGCGCCGGCTCCGGGCAGCCCGCCGAACAGACCCGCCACCACGTTACCGAGGCCCTGGCCGAAGAGCTCCCGCTCGCTGTCGTGTCGGGTCTTCGTCATGGCGTCGGCGACCAGGGAGGTCAAGAGGGAGTCGATGCTGGCGATTGCGCCGAGCAGGAATGCCGGGAGGAGGATCACGCGCAGCATCTCTACATCGAAAGGCGGCAGGGACATCGCCGGCAGCCCGCGGGGGATCGCTCCGATCCTCGGGATCTCGAACGGCAGCAGGAGCGACGCCGCGGTCACCAGGCCGAGGGCCATCAGCGCTCCGGGCACCGCCTTGGTGAACCGGGGGGTGAGGTAGATCACGGCAATCGTGGCGAGACCGAGCGCCAAGGCAGCGAAATTGACGTTGGTGAAGTCCTCGGGAATCCTTCGGATCGCCTCGACCGTTCCGGCGGCTGGCCGATGGCCGACGATCTGAGCCATCTGCAGAATGATGATGATCACGCCGATGCCACTCATGAATCCGGAGATCACCGGATACGGGATGTAGTTGATGTATCGGCCGAAGCGCAGCAGTCCGAGAACGATCTGGAAGAGCCCGGCGAGGATGACCGCGGCAAAGATCCACCGTGCGTCACCGGTCATACTGCCCACCAGACCGGCAACGATGACCGTCATCGGCCCCGTCGGCCCGGAGATCTGGGTCGGTGTGCCTCCGAACAAAGAAGCGAAGAGTCCCACGGCGATGGCACCGTAGAGGCCGGCGGCAGCGCCATTCTCCAGTCCGGAGGCCACGCCGAATCCGAGAGCCAGTGGCAGGGCGACGATGCCCGCCGTCACTCCGCCGAAGAGATCCCCTTGAATGTTGCCGAAGAAGCGCTTGCGCAGATCGAGTTGCACGGAAAGGGTCCTCCTCATGAAGCGATGCACGGCGGGGCTCGAAGGAAGGTTCGCTGATCCGAGCCCGACGGCAGGAGCGACAATGGTAGTCGATTCATGAATTCTCAGTCCACTTTTACATTTCGTGTATTAGTTTTCTTGAACTGCTACGATCAGGGAGATGCAAGGCACCTGGACCTTTCTGACGAACCATGCACACGTCCTGCTCTGTCTCGCGCAGGATCCCGACCTGACGCTTCGTGAGGTCGCGGAACGAGTAGGAATCACCGAGCGCGCAGCGCACCGAATCGTCGCCGAGCTGGTCGAAGAGGGCGTGCTCGATCGGACGCGTGTCGGACGCAAGAACCACTACGAGATCAACCCCCGGGTGCCCCTTCGGCACCCTCTCGAGCAGCATGCCCAGGTGGGCCAGCTCCTAAAGCTCATACAGACCGGTTGAGCGCTTCCCCGACGCTCTCTTCCGCGATGCGCGAAAAGCGCGAGCCCCCTCACTAGCGCGATGCGCCGCAAGGCGCGAGCTCGTGCATGCACATCCATCTCTTCCGCGATGCGCGAAAAGCGCGAGCCCCCTCACTAGCGCGATGCGCCGCAAGGCGCGAGCTCCAACGTTCGCCAGGGCACGGCATGGGAATCGTTGCAGAGCACTGCCCTTCCCTTCAGGGAAGGACAGTGCGACCACCGAGACCCAAGCGCTTCGCCCTTCCCCGCCGAAGGCGGGGGAAGTGGCGGAAGCGCATGGGAATCGAACCCACCCATCGCATGGCATCCCATACGACAAAACGGTTTTGAAGACCGCAGGAGGCACCAGCCCCCGAGCGCTTCCGCAGGCGAAGCATGTTACCCCGAACCGCCCTCCGCGCCAGGGCGGATCTCGAGAAAGACCCGCTGGTCGAGCCGTCTCCCGAACCAGGCCGAGAGGTCCAGGATCTTGAACTGGACGCCGTACTTGCCCCGCAGCAAACGCAGTGCGGTGGCGATCTCCCTCTCGTCTGTGACGATGCGGGTATCGGTCGGCATCCACTTTCCCAGGATCTTGCCTCGCAGGTCACACACGGCAATGCGAGAGCGACTCGAGTTGCGCAGTCGCTTCACCTTGCCCGAGTCCCCGCCGGTGACGACCAACAGGCGATTCCCGTCCTGGGCGAACCAGACGGGCGTGGCGACCTCCTTGCCGCTCTTTCGATAGGTCGCGAGACTGATGTAGCGCTCGACGTCGAGGTCGGGGTCGAAGGTCATCGCTGAGTCTCCGTGGAGTGAACCGTGGGACGCCACTCTCCGAGCGGAAGGATCTGGCAGGGCGCCGAGGCCTCGGCGGGCGCCGAGCCGGCGGGGACTCGCAGCAATGCCGTGCCGGCTCCGTAGGCGCCGAGATCGTGGGACCCGGCAGGGGGTCTCGGGTGGACCCGAATCTCGCCATTCGTGAAGCCGACCTGGGCGGGCAGGAAGCGGTCCCGTCCCTTCGCACCGACGCAGGCAGCGGCGAGCACGCCGTTGAGGGCATCGCCCCAGAACCGATCGGGGATGCCCTGCAGTCGATGCAGAGTCGGTCGGACGAAGAGCCAGTAGGTGACCATTGCCGAGGCCGGGTTGCCCGGCAGGCCGAAGACGAGGCCGCCGTCGTGCCTGGCGGCGACCAGTGGCTTTCCCGGTTGGATGGCCACTGCGTCGAAGAGAAGCTCGCAGCCGAGCGCCTCCAGCACGTCCTCGACCAGATCGAACTCGCCCATCGAGACTCCACCGGTCAGAAGGAGCACGTCCGAGCGCAGGCCACGCTCGACCAGTTGGGTGAGCGCCCCAGGCTCGTCAGGCGCGATGCCGAGGCGCTCGACGTGGCTCAGTCCGGCTGCTGCACTGGCGAGGAAATCTCCGTGCGAATCGCGCAGTTGACCGGGGCCCGGGACGGTTTCGGGAGGCACCACCTCGTCGCCGGTGGTGAGGATCGCCACGGTGGGACGGCGGTAGACCGGAACGCGGTCGAGTCCGTGCGTGGCCAACACACCGAGAGCTCCGTGGGTCAGCAGGGTGTCTGCCTCGAAAAGGGTCTCGCCGACACGCACGATCTCGCCGCGTCGTCGGATGTGTGCTTCGCTCGGCGGGACCTCTCGCAGGGTCACGCGGTCGCGCCCGCCGTCGGTGAGCTCGATCGGCACGATTCGATCGGTACCCGTGGGCGTCGGGGCTCCGGTCATGATGCGCAGCGCCTTGCCGGCCTCCAGCTGGGCTCCGGGAGGATCCCCTGCCGCGACGATGCCGGCCACCTCGAGTCGCGAACCGACTTCGATCCGAGGACCGACCGCGTAGCCGTCCATGGCCGAGAGGTCTGCCGCCGGGACATCCAACGTGGCCCGGAGGGGAGCCGTCAGCACGCGGCCTGCAGCCTCTGAGCGCCGCACCTGTTCGCTCTCGAGAGGCTCGAGCTGAGGCTCGAGAGCCTCCCACGCTGTTTCCGGGCTGATCATTGGCCAGATGCTACCCCGTCGCGCCCGTACAGTTGCGATAGAATTGCGCGCTGGGCATTCGAAGGAGGACTTCCCGGCCTTCGGTGGATGGAAGCCCTCCTGAGTCGTGTCCTTTCTCTCATCGTGCTCTCTCCGGGTCCCTCGCCCTCCGGCCGATGGAGGGAGCAACGGCCCGAGCCTGGGCGGAGGGTTTCTTGGAGCGATACCACTATCGGGGCGAGCTCGCGGAACGGCCGCTGCCCGAAATGCTGAACACGATCGATCGCTTCGGAGTGCCTGGGGTGCTCGAGGCGATCTGTGACGATGTGGTCAAGCGAATCTACCTGAGAGACGGTCAGATCGTTCATGCCACTTCATCGAGCCCCGAGGACTCGCTGAGCGCTCACCTGATGCGATGCGGATTGGTTGGCGGCGAGCAGCTGCGCCGGGTCCGTCGCTCGCGACGCGGGGAAGGCTCTCTCGGTCCCCTCCTGATCGAGGAGGGATTGATGACCGCGGCCGAGTTCTCCGAGGCCCGGCGAGACCAGATCGAGCGGATCGTCTGGAGCCTCTTCGGGTGGAGTCGAGGCACCGTCACCTTCAGTATCGGTGAGCCTGGAGAGAGAAACGTGGGCGACCGGGCCGAGGAGGGACTGGCGATCCCGATTCGCTATGCGATCAAGGAAGGAGCCCGGTATTATCCGCTGCCACAGGAGCTGCTCGAGCTGCTGGGGTCTTCTTCGAAGGTGGAGAAGCAGTACGAGCCGATCGATCTGATCGATCTGGCGCTGAGAGAAGAGGAGATCTCCCTGCTCAAGGAAATCGACGAGGAGACCTCACTCGAAGAGCTCTGTAGTTCGAGTAGCCTTGGCCTGGAGAACGGGGTTCGGTTGCTGTATGGATTCTCGGTCTTGCAACTGGTCAACATCGAGCCGACGCAGGAGCATCTAGACAGCCTCGCAGCGAGTGAGCAGGGTGCCTCGGTCGGGGAGACAGGACGGCAGACCGGACTCCGAATCCAGATCAAGACCGACGGCGACCGCTTCACCGATTGAGTGCCTCCGTCGATCCAGGGCTCAGGGGGCCTGCGTGCCGTTTGACGCCTCGCCGCGCGGAATCCCGACCCTCCCATTCACTCGCAGAGATGCATTTTTCAGCCCGGAGCCTTTCCTCGAGGAGAGCTCCAGAGGCGACGATCACAAGGAGCAAACCGGCCATGCCGACGTACGAATACCGTTGTCCCGCCTGTGAATCCATCGTGGAGGTCATCCACGGTGTGAACGACCCTCCGCCGCGCAAGTGCCCGCAGTGCGGCGCTCGTCGGAGACTGGAGAAGCAGCTCTCGGCACCGGCGTTTCAGTTCAAGGGATCGGGCTGGTACGTGACCGACTATGCACGCAAGGACAAAGACAAGGGAAAGAGCGCGGAGAGCTCGAGCGGCGACAGCAAGAGCTCCAAGAAGGAGAGCGACAGCAAGGACTCGAGCAGTAAGGACTCGAGCAGCAAGGACTCGACTAGTAAAGACTCGAGCAGCAAGGACACGAGCTCTCCGTCGAAGTCCTCAGAGAGCAAGAAGTCCGAGTAGCCACCGGAATCGCGGACCGTGGGGCACTAGCCGCCGCTCACGGCCCTTTCGTTCTCGCCGTTGTTCGCCGGGTCGGTGTCGCCCTCCTGGCCGTTTCCGTCGGCCTTCTCCTTGCGCCCGGTGAGCCCGGCCTTCTTGGCGTAGTAGCGGAACGAGCGAAAGCTCATTCCCAGCAACTCAGCCGCTTGGGTCTGGACCCAGTTCGTGCGCTCGAGGGCCTCGGACATGAGATGCGATCGGATGCCTTCGAGGTACTGCTCGAGGTCGAGTCCGTCGGTCGGCAGGGAGATGCCGTCCGGAGTTCCGGCCTCGACTCCCTGCAGATGCCCCGGTAGATCCGCGTTCTCCAGCACTTCGGACGAAGAGAGGGCGATCGAGCGCTCCACCAGATTCTCCAGCTCACGCACGTTGCCGGGCCAATCGTAGTTCTCCAGGGAGCGCATGGCGTCGTGGGAAAAGCGGGGTGCCGGCGCCCGGTTCTCACCCGGGGGATCGGACCCGTGCATCTCGGCGCTGTACTGGGCGGCGAAATGGTCGATGAGGAGCGGAATGTCCTCTCGCCGTTCGCGAAGCGGCGGAAGCTGGATCGGGATCACGTTGATGCGATAGAACAAGTCCTCTCGGAACTCGTTCTGCGAAATCGCTTCGAGAAGATCGCGATTGGTCGCAGCGATGATGCGCACGTCGACGCGCTCTTCGCGATTCCCTCCGACCTTGCGAACGGTCTTGTCCTGTAGAGCGCGCAGGAGCTTGACCTGCATGGTCGGACTCATTTCCCCGATCTCGTCGAGGAACAGCGTTCCACCGTCGGCCTCCTGGAAGAGTCCCTTCTTCTCGCGAACGGCACCCGTGAATGCACCGCGCTCGTGGCCGAACAACTCGCTCTCGAGCAGGTTCTCCGGCAGCGCGCCGCAGTTGATCGACAGGAAGCGACGTTTGGCGCGTGGGCTGTTGAAGTGAACGGCACGAGCGATGAGCTCCTTGCCGGTGCCGCTTTCTCCGTGAATCAGGATGGTGGAGTTGGTCCGAGCGACCTTCTCGATCAGGGAGAAGATGGCCTGCATCTTGCGGCTTCTTCCGATGATGTTGGAGAAGGTGTACTTCTGCTGAAGCTCGCGGCGGAGGTAGACGTTTTCGTCGACGAGCTCGGTCTTCTCCAGCGCCTTCTCGACCAGCACCTTCATCTCGTCGACGTCGAAGGGCTTGGAGACGTAGTCGTAGGCGCCGAGCTTCATCGCTTCGATGGCCGACTTCGTCGAGGTGTACGCGGTCATCATGATGACCGATGTGCGATGCGCCACATCCTTGATCTCACGGAGGAGATCGAGTCCACTGCCGTCGGGCATCATGATGTCGCAGAGAACCAGGTCATAACTCTCGCCAGCCAGCTTCGCTCGAGCGTCCGTGACCGAGTTCGCTGTCGTCACCCGGTAGCCCTGTTCCTCGAACAGGAGACGGATGAACTCCAGAAGGCTGGCCTCGTCGTCAATGACAAGAATGTGTGCACTCATGCGGTGGCCTCGATGGACGGAATGGCCTGGGCTCGAGAAACCGGGAGGCGGACTTCCACGATGGTTCCGGCGTCGGGGGCGCTGTGGACGGAGATACGGCCGCCGTGCTCCTCGACGATTCGATAGACGATCGCCATTCCGATTCCGACGCCGCCGTCGAAGAAGGTGTGGTACGGGTGAAACAGGTTGGCTCGTTCGCGCTCGGACATTCCCCGCCCGGTGTCGGCAAATCGAATGAGGTAGCTGTCTTGAGCCATACGCCCCCCGATGCGCAACGTGCCGCCTTCGGGCATGGCGCGCAAGGCATTGCGGGTCACATTCCAGAAGATCTGACTGATCTGGTCGGGGTCGCCCTGGAGAAGTGCCGACGGCGGGTCGAGGTCGAGCTCGATCAGGTGTCCGGTCAGCACCTCTTCGCTGTTTCGGAGGAGGGTGAGGTTCTCGGCCAGGAGCTGGGCGATGTCGAACTCGATCGCCGTTCGTTCGCGCGGACGGGCGAAGCGTAGGAAGCTCTTGATCGTGCGGTCGAGCCGTCGACTCTCCTGCAGAATGATGCCCAGAAGCTTCTCGGTCGACCCCTCGGGACTCGCCGAGTGGGAGAGCATCTGTACCGATCCCGAGATCGCTGCCAGTGGGTTCCCGATCTCGTGGGCGATTCCTGCAGCCAGCTCGCCGACGGCGGCCATTCGGTCCTTGAGCTGGACTTCCTCCTGGAGCTTTCTCCAGTCGGTGAGGTCCTGGAAGATGATGATGTAGCCGCGCCGCTCTCCGTCCGCGTCACTGAGGTCATTGACCGAGAAGCCGACATACAGGACCTCACCTCCTCGCCGGACTTCGCCTTCGTCCCGGACGCGCTCCGGGATCGAGCTGGCTGTGGACAGCTGGCTCCACTGCTCCTGCGTCATGAGGCCGGTCTTGTACACGGCAGATCCGAGAAGGTCCCCCTCCGAGCGATCGAGAATCTCCCTTCCCGCACGATTGATGCTCACGATTCGCCCTTCGAGGTCGGTGGTGATGATCCCGGACGCGATCGACTCGATCACGTCGCGGTGCATCACCTCGAGCTCCTCGAGGCTGGTCGTCGCGGCCACCAACTCCTCTTCGGCCCGGGCGATGTTTCTTGCCAGGTACGAGGTGAGAACGGCGACCCCGGCAAAGCCGAGCAGGGTGGAGAAGAGGTTGTAGATCAGCAGAGGAACGGTTTCGGAGTTCGGGTCCTGGGAGTAGAGGACGACGAGGAGTCCGGCGTAGAGCAACCACGCGATCTGGGCGATGACCATTCCGGCGCGCCGTCGCAGCAGTGCGGCGGCTACGGAGATGATCACCAGGTAGAGCATCGAGAAGGGGCTCGAGATGCCACCGGTCACGCTGACCAGACCCGTGATGATCAGGAGATCGACGATGAACTGGAGGTACGCCTGCGCGAACAGTCGCTCGGGGAACAGGCGGAGCAGCGTCATGTAGATGAAGCTGGCGACGTAGACGCCTGCCGCCACCAGGTAGAGGTAGCCCGCCCTCAGGTCCACGTCGACGGCGAAGAGCCGCAGCAGCAGCTGCAGGAGCACTGCGCTCGTCACGACGACGAGCCGAAGGCCGATGATCCACTTGAGCTGATTAGCGAGCGGTTTCATCGCTGCCTCGAAGGCTCCGTTGGTGGAGAAGGGAGCCGGGCGAACGGGCTCCCGGACGACGGAGGAGCGTCGGCCAGGATACCAGCGCCCTCCCGGGATTCACCTCAGCCGATCTTGTTCAGGATCGAGTACATCGGCAGATACATCGCGGTGACGATGGTTCCGATGATGCCGCCCAGAACGGTGATCATGATCGGTTCGAGGAGCTTCATGAGACCCTCGACGGCGGTGTCGACTTCGTCCTCGTAGAAGTCCGCGATCTTGGAGAGCATCTGATCGAGAGCACCCGTCTGTTCGCCGACGTTGATCATCTGGCAGACCATGGCGGGGAAGATGCCGGTCTCCGAGAGCGGCTCACTGATCGTCTTACCTTCCTCGACCGACTTACGCACACTCATGATCGAGTCTTCGATGATGGCGTTGCCAGAGGTCTTGGCCGTGATCTCGAGGCCGTCGAGGATCGGCACACCGGAGGAGGTCAGAGTGGCGAGAGTTCGGCAGAAGCGAGCCACCGAGATCTTCATCATGAGCATGCCGAGGACGGGAATCTTGAGGATGAGTCCGTCGAGAACGCGTCGGCCAGAGTGCGTCTTGTGGTATCGGCGAATTCCCCAGATCGAGAGGCCGATGCCGATGAAGATGAAAATGGCATAGCGGCCCAGGAAGTTGCTCGCTCCGACCACCACTCGAGTGAGGAAAGGCAGCTCGCCACCGAGGCCGGCGAACATCGCTGCGAAGACCGGGATCACCTTCCACAAGATGAGGAAGACGACACCCGAGGCAATCACGACGATCGAAGTCGGATACATCATCGCCGAGGTGACCTGATTGCGCAGCTTGACGGCCTTTTCGATGTAGGTCGACAGGCGCTGCAGAATGATGTCGAGGATACCGCCCGCCTCGCCGGCCGCGATCATGTTGACGTAGAGATCGTCGAAGGCCTTGGGGTGCTTGCGCATGGCCTCGGCGAGCGAGTTGCCCTGCTCGACGTCGGTGCGCACCGTGATCAGGATCTCCTTGAAGGTGCGATTCTCTTCCTGGTTGCCGAGGATCTCGAGACACTGGACGAGAGGAAGGCCCGCGTCGAGCATCACGGAGAACTGGCGGGTGAAGATCGCGAGCTGCTTGGGGGTGACCCGCCTCGGCAATCGGGGAATGAGAGGGATCGACTTGCCCTTCTCGCGAATGCTCGTGACCTGAATCTGCTGGCGTCGGAGTGCCGCGACGGCCGCGTCTTTGCTGTCGGCCAGCAGGGTTCCTTCTTGCGCCTGGCCGGCGCGAGTCTTCCCTTTCCAGGTGAAATTGGGCATCGTTTTCTATCTCCGTCCTTCGTTAGGAACCGTCAGGCCAACGGCGGCGGGGCCCCGGCTGATGATCTCCTGGAGCTCGTCCGGGATCGACGACCGGTTCATTGCAGTTTGAAGCGTGATCAGGCGGCGGAAGTACAGGCTGGCGAGGGACTGGTTGAAGGTCAGCATGCCGTGCTTCGCCTGGCCGGACTGCATCATTCCGTAGATCTGATGCACCTTGTCTTCCCGGATCAGGTTACGAATTGCCGAGCTGGGGACCAGCACTTCGAGGGCGAGCGCACGCCCCTTGCCGCTTGCCTTGGGAATCAGGCTCTGACAGATGATGCCCTCCAGCACGAACGAGAGCTGGGTGCGAATCTGAGACTGCTGGTGGGCCGGGAAGACGTCGATGATGCGGTTGATCGACTGGGCCGCCGAATTGGTGTGCAGCGTGGCGAAGGTGAGATGTCCGGTCTCGGCAATGCGCAGGGCGGCCTCGATCGTTTCGTGGTCTCGCATCTCACCGATGAGCACGACATCGGGGTCCTGTCGCAGCGCCGAGCGCAGCGAATTGCTGAATCCGTGGGTATCGGCCCCGAGCTCGCGCTGGTTGATCAGGCAGGCCTTGTGCTCGTGCAGGTACTCGACCGGATCCTCGATGGTGAGGATGTGCTCGTGGCGCTCGCGATTGACCTTGTCGATCATCGCGGCCAGCGTCGTGGACTTTCCCGAGCCGGTCGGTCCGGTCACGAGGACCAGCCCGCGGGGCTTGTCGCTGATCTTCTCGATCACCGCCGGGAGGCCGAGCTGAGAGAAGCTCAGGATCTCGTAGGGGATCTGTCGGAAGACCGCTGCAATGGCGCCTCGTTGATGGAAGACGTTGGCGCGGAAGCGTGCCAGTCCTCGGATCCCGAAGGAGAAATCGATCTCGAGGTCCTCTTCCAACCGGTGTTTCTGGTTGTCGGTCAGGATCGAGTAGGCGATCTGCTTGGTCTCGGTGGGGGAGAGCGGCGGCAGATTCAGGGGCCGCAGCTTGCCGTCCACCCGGACCTGGGGCGGTGAATTGATCGTCAGGTGGAGATCGGAGCCTCCCTGCTCCACCATGGTCTTCAAGAGTGCGTTCAAACTCGGCGGCATGATCCCTCCCCTTGCGGGCCTCCCCTGCAGGGCATCGCGAAGTTTACACGAACATTCTGCCTACGAAAAGTGGAGAAGCTCAGGAAACTGTGTCGACGCTCTCGCTGAGCGGACCAAAAACGTCACCCGGATACCACTTTTTCCCAAGACTGACCCCCAATGTCACTGCTCCGGGGGCGCTTCCGGCTCGACCGCTGCGGCCTCGATCGCTCCCAGCAATTCGAGGAGCTCCGGCAGCCGCTGCGCGCTGTCCTCTCCGGCCGGATAGCGATAGCGCAGCGTGAGCAGCCGGTTGACGCTCGGGTGCAGGGCGAACACGGCCACCTCCTCCTCGCGTCCCTCGCCGTCGAAGCGCCCCCGGGAGTAGTACGCGTCGCCGAGCTGGGAAACGAGCTTGTTGCCGCCGAGATACTCGCCTCCGGGCCGCTCGGCGTAGCTCTCGCGGTCCTGCCAGACGAAGGAATCGAGCTCGATTCCGAAGTCGCTCACCTCGCCTGCCTCGACCCACATCACACCGGGGCGTTCCGGGGAGCTGGAGCGGAGCTCGAAGCCATCGGCGTCGTTGCGCGCCACTTCGAATCCCTCGGGCAGCACCGAGAAGGTCACCCCGGTGGCGGGGCTGGTCACGGACTCGGCGACCGGTTGGGTCTGCGGTTCGGGCTCGCTGCCGCAGGCGAGAAGGGTGACGCTCAGGCCGAGCCAGAGGCAGAGCGCCGATGGTCTGCCGTTTAGTGTACGCGGGTGGTGTGGGATGGCGGTCATGCGAATCTCCTCGATCACAGGGACTGTGGGCCAGAGGCCTCGTTCGATAGGTGGTCAGCGAAGAGCCTCACTATAATCGTCGCATCGCCCTGTCGATCCCTCCGGTCAGGTCTCCTGCCTGGCCGTCTCTGGAGTACTCCCCGATGACGACGCCCGCTACCCGTGGTCCGCTGCCCATCCACCGGCTGGTCGATTTGACTCCGCCCTCGTGTCAACGGCTTCAGAACATGAGTCTCGAAGATGCTCGGGAGCTGCTGCGACGCCATCCGGAGCGCATGCTCGAAGTGGAGGGCTCCTATGCCCTGGTGGCCCGGGACGCAGAGCGGGTCTTTCTGGCCCGCTCCCTCGATCGACCGCTGCGCTACTTTCTTGCCAAGGAGGAGGCCGGGCCGTTCCTGATCGTCTCGGATCGGATCGACACGATCGCGCAGCGCCTCGAGGAGGAAGGGTATGGCTCGCAGTTCCATCCGACCTACACGAGGATGGTTCCCGCTCACCATGTCACGACCCTTCGTCTGATCGGCTGCCCGGATCCGAATCCGACCCAGACGCGGTTCTTCGATCCGCCGCTGGCGTCTCTCCCCGCGGACCTCGACGTGATCGGTGAGCGCTATGTGGCCGCCGTCGTCGACGAGGTGCGTCGTTGGCTCGAAGGCCAGTCCGAGAAGGAGCGCGCCGAGCCGATCGGTGTCTGCTTCTCGGGTGGGATCGACAGCGGCCTGGTCACGCTCGCGCTGCATCATGCGATGCTCCAGTCCGGGCAGGCGCCGACCCGGCTCAAGGCCTTTACCTTGCGTGTGGGTGACGGCGGTGCGGATGCCGACCAGGCCCTCGAATTCTTGCGGCGCACCGAGTTGGAGATGCTGGGCGAGGTGATCGAGGTGGCTCCGGAGCGGCTCGATCCGCTGCGCGCGGTCGAGGTCATCGAGGACTACAAGCCGCTCGATGTCGAGTGCGCGACGGTGGCGATCTCACTGCTCGAGGGGATTCGTGAGCGCTATCCGGAGTGGCGATTCCTGGTCGATGGCGACGGCGGAGACGAGAATCTCAAGGACTACCCGATCGAGGAGAACGACGAGCTCACGATTCGCTCCGTGGTATCGAATCAGATGCTCTATCAGGAGGGTTGGGGAGTCGAGGCGATCAAGCACTCACTGACCTACAGCGGTGGTCTGAGCCGCGGTACCGTGCGTACCTACGCGCCGGCGAGCCTGCTCGGGTTCGAGGGCTTCAGTCCCCTGACTCGGCCTTCTGTGATCGCAGTGGCCGAGGCGATCCCCTTTGCCCAGCTGACCGAGGGATCGCACGAGCGCCTCTACGATCTCAAGGGAGAAGTGGTGCGTCGTGGCGTGGCCCGAGTCATGGGCGTCGACTTCCCCGTGTTTCCGAAGCGCAGGTTCCAACATGGCGCTTCGGACCGGGCGGTCTTCGAGCAATTGTTCGACGTGCCCCCGGAGCGCTATCGGGAGTACTTCCTCTCGCGGGTCAATCGCTGAGGATGACCTCGCCTCGATCGGTTCCTCGCGGGCCGAACAGCGATCCACGGGCTTGCGAGGGCTCGCCCCGGGTCGGCCGGACCTTCGACCCGGCGTCGGTGCGCTCGATGCGTCCCGGGCGCGTAGAGCCGGACCTCTGGAGGCCGATCGGGGTCAGTATCGAGGAGGAGCCCTCGCTCGCAGGCCCTGCGCGGCCGGCGATGACGGTCTTCCTGGCCGGTGCCGAGTGTCCGTTCAGTTGTGTCTTCTGTGACTTGTGGAAGTACACCTCGAGCTTCCCGACTCCACTCGGAGCACTGCCTGCCCAGCTCGAGCTGGCGCTGGGCGAGCTCGAGGCGCGTGCAATCCCACTTCACGAGACCCAGGTCAAGCTCTACAACGCGAGCAATTTCTTCGAGGACCGTGCGGTCCCGGCCGAGGACCGGCAGCGGCTGTTGCACCGTTTGAGAGAGGCACGGCAAGTGACCGTCGAGTGTCATCCACGTCTGATTCGCGACTCCGTGTTGACCGAGAGCCGGGCCTGGCTGGGATCGGCCCGGCTCGAGGTGGCACTCGGTCTCGAGACGGCGAATCCCGAGGTGCTGCACGCCATCGGCAAGGAGGCGACCGTGGACGACTTCCGCCAGGCCTCGTCTCGCCTCGAAGCAGCGGGCGTCGGCCTGCGGGTGTTCCTCCTGCTCGGGGTTCCCTTCTTGAGCCCTGGAAAGCAGGAGCCATGGCTGCGACGATCGATCCGGCTGGCGGTCGAGTTGGGCGCCTCGGTGGTGACCTTGATTCCGGTGCGAGGCGGCAACGGGAGCCTCGAGAAGCTGGAACGAGACGGTCTCTTCCAAGTGCCGACCCTGAGTCTCGTCGAGGAGCTCTGCGAGGCGGCGGCGCAGGAGCTGGGGCAGGTGCGAGCGGAGGGGACCAGAGGTCCGTTGCTGCTGCTCGATCCCTGGGACCTGGAACGACTCGCGGGTCCGGAGCAGTATCGGTCGGTCGAGGACCAGGATCGATTGGCTCGCCTTTGCGAGCTCGGCGATCGGGGTCTCGAGCCGGGGGGGCGACCGTGAGCACGGAGCACGAGATCGCGATCATCGGATCCGGTTTCGCCGGCTCACTGCTCGCCCGTCTTCTCGCTCACTCCGGCCGGGACGTGGTGCTGCTCGAGCGCGGCGACCATCCTCGGTTCGCGCTGGGCGAGTCTACGACGCCGCTCGGCAACCTCGTGCTGGAGCGCCTGGCGACTCGCTATGGCCAGAGCGACCTCTATTCCCTGGCGGCCCATGGCCGCTGGCTTCGTGACCTGCCGTCCCTGGGCCGAGGTCTCAAACGAGGGTTCACCTTCTACCATCATCAGAAGGATCAGGAGTTTCGGGGGGATTCGGTGAACAGTCGCCGGCTGATGGTGGCCGCCTCTCCCGATGACGCGATCGCGGACACCCATTGGCTGCGTAGTGACGTCGATCACCATCTACTCCGACGGGCCGTTGCAGCGGGCGTTCGATACCTTCCGCACCATGAGGTCGTGGCGGTCCGAGAGACTCCGGGGGGCATCGCACTTCGCTGCGTCGCCGGGCACGCCGCGGGTCGCGCAGCCGGTGAAGACGAGACCGCAGAGCTCGAGATCAGGGCCGAGTTCGCGATCGACGCGGGAGGCAGGGGAAGTGTCCTTGCCGAGGCCCTGGGAGAAGGGGTCGAGGAGTCCGAGTGCGTCCGGCCATTGCTCTACGCGCATTTCGAGGGCGTGGCGCCCTTTCGTCTCGCGGCCGGACTCGATTGCAGTCGAGATCCCTATCCGGAGGAATGGTCCGCGGTCCACCATCTCACCTCCCAGGGCTGGATGTATCAGCTGCGCTTCGACGACGGTCTGACCAGCGTCGGCGTCCTGGTGGACGACCCGAAGATCGACCTGCTCGATCCGGAGGGTGCGTTCCACCGATGGATCTCGGGGTACCCGTCTCTCGGACGGCAGTTCGAAGATGCCCGCCCGGTGCGGCCGATCGCCCTCGCTCGGCCAGCCGGGAGGGCTCGGGTCGCCTTTGGTCGGCGATGGGCCCTGTTACCTCATGCCTACGCCTTTTTCGATCCGCTCTTCTCGACCGGGATCGCGTGGAGCCTGCTCGGAGTCGAGCGACTCGTTGACATCCTGACGGAGTCGGTGCCCTCCGATCGGGGGACGAGTGGCTGGGAAGCTCTCGAGCGGTACGGGGACTTGCTGAGGCTCGAGGCGGAACACACGGAGCGCTTGATTCACACGGCTCAGGCCACCCTCGACGACTTCGAGCTCTTCGTCGCCTGGAGTCACGTGTACTTCCGCGCCGCGAGTCATGCCGAGACGGTGCAGCGACTGTTCGAGCCCGAGGAGGCGTCGCGCGGAGCCTGGGCATGGCAGGGCTTTCTCGGTGCGGAGGACGAGGTCATCGCACCGGCGGTCGAGTACTTCGCCTCCCGAGTCGCTACGCTGGCCGGCACGGCTCCGAGCGCGGAGCGATCCGATCTCCTGGATTCGCTGCGTCGAGAGCTGGAGCCGCGCAATGTGGCTGGCCTCGACGATCCCGAGCGCCTGAACCTGTATCCGGTGGATTTCGCTCCGCTGGTCGAGCATGCCGATCGGCTCGGGCTCACCCCTGCCGAAGTCGAAGAACGGCTACCCAGGCTGCGCAGTCCGGCGTCCTTCGCTCCGGAGGGCAGGCCGGGGTGAGGCCGATCTGTGGCTCCCGAAGTGCGATGGTGGTCCTCGTAGCGGCCATCGAGATCACGCTCCTCTCCTGCACGCATTCGGAGCGGGCTCCCCTGGTTTTCGCAGCGGCCTCGCTCGCCGACGCGCTCGAGGAGGTCGAGCGAGAAGCCGGTCTGGACGTCGACTTCCACTTTGCCGGCTCCAACACGCTCGCCCGTCAGATTCTCTCCGCGGCGCCGGCTCAGCTCTTCGTCTCGGCGAACCTCGAACAGATGGATCGGCTGATCGATGCCGGACGAGTCGATCCGGCCTCGGTGGTTTCCGTTGCGGCCAACCGCCTCGTGGTGATCGTTCCGGAGCCTGCTGCCCGGAGTGGTCGGCCCCCCTGGCGTCAAGCTCTGCTCGAGGCGGCTCGAGTAGCCGTGGCCGATCCCGAGGGGGTCCCCGCAGGGGTCTACGCTCGGCAATGGCTCGATCGAGAAGGCCTCTGGCCCCTGCTGGAGGACCGGCTCGTGGTCGCGCTCGATGTGCGCTCGGCGCTGCATGCGGTGGCGAGCGGTGCGGTCGACATCGGGATCGTCTATGCCACCGACGCGCGCACCACCGACAGGGTCACGGTGATCCACCAGGTGGGCGAAGCAGAGGGCCCAGCGGTTCACTACGTGGCGGCACCGCTGCCGGCTGCCGATGGATCGATCGCTCCCGAGGTCCGCGAGTTCATGGACGCTCTGACCAGCGCAACGGCTCGTGAGATCTTCGAGCGTCATGGATTTCACGGTGGGGACGCGCCATGAGCGGTGGCGTCGACCTGCTCGAGGTGGTCGCACTCTCGCTGCGGGTGGCGACCGCGTCGACCCTGTTGATCCTGATTCCGGGGGTGGCCACCGCCTGGTTGCTCAGCCGTCGACGGTGGCGGGGGAGAGCGGTGCTCGACACCCTGGTCACTCTACCCCTGGTGCTTCCTCCCACGGCGGTTGGCCTCTTGCTGCTCTATCTCTTCTCGCCCGACGGGCCGCTCGGCGGGCCGCTCGATCGATGGCTCGGGGTGCGGGTCGTGTTCACCTGGTGGGCGGCTACGCTCGCTGCTGGGGTGGTCTCCTTCCCGCTCCTGGTGCGCGGGGTGCGGGGCGCGCTCGACGAGGTGGATCCGAGGCTGGTGCAGATGGCACGCACCCTGGGGCGCAACGGCTGGCAGAGTTTTCGTGACATCGAGCTCCCGCTGGCCTGGCGAGGGATCGCAGCGGGTGCGTTGATGGCGTTCAGTCGGGCGCTCGGCGAGTTCGGTGCCACGATCCTGGTCGCGGGGAACATTCCCGGGCGTACGCAGACCCTGGCGCTCGGCCTCTTCCAACGGGCCCAGGTGGGCGACGACGTCGGTGCGTGGCGTCTGGCGAGCGTCGCGGTGGTTCTCGCGGTTCTCGCACTCTGGGTGACCGAGTTGTTGGTCGGCTATCGCGAGCGTCGCCTCGACGATGGACGAAGGGAGTCGTCCGGATGACGCTGGAGCTCTCCCTCGAGTTGCCTCTCGATCGATTTCGTCTCGAGGTGAGCGCGGTCGTGGCGTCGCACGCGGCGGTGCTGGGGCCCTCCGGCGCGGGCAAGTCCTCTCTGCTCGAGTCGATTCTCGGACTGCGGAGGGCGAAAGGTCGGGTGGTGATCGATGGAGAGGCGCTTCAGGACGAGCACGCCTTCTTGCCTCCCCACCGACGACGTTTCGGATGGGTGCCGCAAGACGCACTGCTCTTTCCCCACCTGAGCGTGCGCCAGAATCTGGGCTTCGCCACGCCGCGGCCGCTCGAACGAGCGGGCTTCGAATCGGTGGTCGGTGAGCTGGAGCTCGGTGAGCTTCTCGATCGGTCTCCGCGTCATCTCTCTGGCGGAGAGCGCAGGAGGGTGGCGCTCGGCCGGGCGCTCCTGGCGCAGCCGCGCTGGCTTCTGCTCGATGAGCCGACCCAGGGACTCGACCCGGCAAGCGCGAGGCGGGTCCTCGGTCTTCTGCGCCGACTCCGTCCCCGGCACCGATACCTGGTGGTGACCCACCGGCGAGAAGAGGCGCTGGCACTCGCCGATGAAGTTCTCCTGCTCGAACGAGGACGACTCGAGGCCCGAGGGCCAGCCCGCCGGCTGCTGCTCGGCGCCGAAGCCACCTCTCGCTTCGGGGGCGAGCGCTGGGAGAATCTCGTTTCGGTTCGGGTCCGAGCGCACGACCGAGAGGGTGGCGTGACCCGGGTCGAGCTGGCGAGCGGCGAAGAGATCTCGATCCCGCCGGCCTTCCTGCACGCTCCCGGCACCGAGCTGGTGCTGGGCATCGATGCCGAGGAGCTGATGCTCTCGACCGAGCCGCCGCGTGGACTCTCGGCCCGCAATGTCTTGTCGGGCTCGATCGGCGAGTGGGTCGTGGAGGGCGCCGATGTCTTCCTGCGGGTCGGCGAGTGGTGGGTTCATCTCACCCCCGCGGCCGTGCGCGCGCTCGGCCTGATGCCCGGGAAGGCGGTCTGGCTCGTGGCCAAGACGCACAGCTGGCGAGTGGTTGCCGGATAGAGCCGGAGCGCGGCAACCACCCGCTTCCAACGACGGCCTGGAATCGCAGGGGCCCGTGAGGACCGTCGGCTAGCCCTCGCTCCGGAGCACGGCCTCGGCTGGCGCGATCGGATCGAAGAGGGCGGTCGAGGTCGATCAGACAACGACTTCTATAGGATCCCGATCTGACTCCCGAAGGAGCCGACGAAAGGATCTCCATGAAAAGGCCGACTGGACTGAAACTGCTCTCTCTGCTCATTCCAGCTTGTGCCCTGATCACGGGCTGCGGCCAGCCAGCGGATCAGTCGGAGGCCGCACGGCGCAGCATCGAAGAGGTGGCGGACGAATACCTGGAAGCCATGATCGAGCGTTTCCCCGAAATGGCGACCTCCTATTCGCTGCCAGGCAGGAGTCACGATGAGCTCTTCGACAACTCGCCAGAGGCACGGGCTACCTGGCAGGCCCGGGAGGATGCATGGCTTCGCGAGCTCGAGGACATCGGTGCGCCCGGCGACATCGGGAGCCGCGACTGGGTGACCTTCGGCATCCTGCACGAGCAACTGGCCGGCTCGATCGCGACTCGCTCATGTCGTAGCGAGCTGTGGGCTGCCGCCGACATCACGGCGTGGCACACCAGCCTGCCGCAGGTCTTCGAACTGCAGCCTCTCGAGACACCCGAGCTCCGTGATCAGGCGGTGGCTCGACTCGGCAAGGTCGCGGGCTACCTCGAAAGGGAGGTCGAGAATCTCAGGCGTGGCCTTGAGCTCGGCTACAGCGCGCCCCGAGTCACGGCTCTCAACGTTCCCGGTGAGGTCCGTTCCCTGCTCGAGAGCGAGAATCCCTTTCTCGGAATGGCTGCCAGGAGCGACGACCCGGTCTTCGGCCAGGCCGTAGCAAAGGTCTTCAACGAGAGCACGAGACCCGCGATCGAGCATTTCGCCGACTTCATGGAGAACGAATACCTGCCGGCAGCTCGCGAGGAGATCGCACTGAGCGCCCATCCCGACGGCGACGCTTGTTACCCGCTGCTCGTGCGCTCCTTTGCCACCATCAGTCCGGCCGCCGATGAGATCCATCGCATCGGCCTGGAGCAAATCGCCACCGTCCGCGCCGAGATGCAGACCCTCGTCGACGAACACTTCGGCGGAGGAGAGATCGAGTCCTTTCTGCAGAGTCTCAATCTCGACCCTCGGTTCACCTTTCGAACCGAAGCCGAGGTTCTCGAGTACTCGGTGGAGGCCCTGGATGCCGCCCGCGACACGATGCCCGAGGCCTTCGGGCGGTTGCCTCGAGCCGAGGTCCTGATCGAGCCGTATCCCCCGCACCGAGCGAGCGGTACCGGTGAGTACGTGTATTCCTCGGAGGACGGATCGAGGCCCGGCATCTACTTCATTGCGGTCGTCCGGCCGGAGAATCGGTCGCGTGCCATTCAGCAGTCGGTGCTCTACCACGAGACCTATCCGGGACATCACCTGCAGGGTGCCATCGCGCTCGAGCTCGGGGATCGTGTCCATCCGTTGGCTCGCTACACCTGGAACTCCGGCTATGTCGAGGGCTGGGGACTGTACTCCGAGAGGCTGGCCGATGAGCTGGGTCTCTACAGCGGGCCGCTCGATCGCATGGGCATGCTGTCGGACCAGGCGGCCCGGGCTGCGCGGCTGGTGGTCGACAGTGGCCTCCACACCAAAGGCTGGACGCGCGAGCAAGCCGTGGACTTCATGCTCTCCAACACCGCCTGGCCGCCCGGTGACATCGAGTCGGAGATCAACCGCTACATCGCCTGGCCAGGGCAGGCCACCAGCTACATGTTGGGCATGCTCGAGATTCGGCGACTGCGATCCCTGGCCGAGAATTCGCTTCAGGGGGACTTCGAGCTCCGCGCCTTTCACGATCGGGTGCTCGGCAGCGGTTCGATCACTCTCCCGATGCTTGCGGCCTCGGTCTCGGCATGGATCGAGGAAGTGGACCTGTAGCCTCTTCGGTCTGGCGATCGAGCCGACTGTGCAGCGAACGAGCGGACAGAGAAGGGGACCGGGGCCTGACGCCACTCGCCGTCAGTCGCCCCCGACCCGCCGCTCGAGCTTCTCGAAACCAGTCGAGCACTGAGCGATCGCAGCTAGGGATCGAAGCGTGGCCGCAGCTCGGCCGGAACCAGTGGACAGCTCTCGCTGGGCGTGCGAAACCAGCGCCGGCGCCGGCGTGCCACCCAGTCGTAGGTGGCGTCGCGCAGCGGCCGCGGGATCCACCCCAGAGCCCCACCGAGCCAGCTCCAGGGCCAAGGGAGCCTTCGCAGGACGCGAAGTGCTGCATCGCTGCGCTCGAGGAGCTCGCCTTCGGCGGTCAAGACGAGCACCGAGTCCGGCGCGGTCTCGCGCTGCTTCGGTGTCAGGTGTTGCTGCCAGGTCGGCCCTCCGATCGGCGCATAGCGAATCGCCCCATCGCGATCACGGTGAACAGCGAATCGCACCGAGCCGTGACAGAGACCGCATGCGCCGTCGAAGAACAGTAGGTCGGGGTGTTCGCGAACTTCGCTCATTTCCCAGGGGTCTCGATCTCGCGTCCCCGTGTTTCGAGGAGTCGCTCGGCACGGAGTGCGTCTGCTTTCATTATCTCCCGCGTGCTATCTTGACCGACGCATGTCTGCGCGTTTCGTGACTTTCGAAGGGCTCGACGGCAGCGGGAAGTCGACCCAACTTCGTTGGGCGGCCGAGTGGCTCGAAGAGCAGGGTCAGCCTTGTTGTGTGACCCATGAGCCGGGCGGTACACCGCTCGGACAGGAGATTCGTTCCCTCTTTCTCGATTCGCGTTGGGGGAAGCTCGACGGTCGTGTCGAGCTCCTGTTGGTCTTCGCGAGCCGACGTCAGCATCTGATGGAGGTCATCGAGCCGGCGTTGGCGCGAGGGCAATGGGTACTGTGCGATCGCTTCACCGATTCGACCATGGCCTACCAGGGATACGGTCGCGGTGTGTCGTTGGATGACATCGAGACGATCGAGAGCGTGGCGACGGGCGGTCGGCGGCCGGACCATACCCTGCTGCTCGATCTCTCGGCCGAGGCGGCGAGAAGCCGAGGGCGTTCGCGGGGTCGCAGGCGACAGGGCAGCGTGGACCGGCTCGACGACGAGCAGCTCGACTTCTACCGCCGGGTGAGAACCGGCTTCCTGGCACTGGCCGAGCAAGAGCCCGAGCGCATCGCGGTCGTCTCTTCCGAGGGCCCGCGCGATGGCACCCGGGAACAGGTTCGTGCCTGGATGCAGCGCTGGTTGGAGCACTGAGCGCAGACATGGCAATCGATCCAGCATTGGAGAAGGCGCGCGAAGGGGCTCTCTATCCGGGCGTGATCTTGCACGGTGGGAGCCGCGAGGGGCGGATTGCGGCGGGTGTCGAACTGGCTCGAACGCTGCTCTGCGAGCTGGCCCCCGACGAGCGACCCTGCGGTACCTGCCGGCACTGTCGCAGGATCGAAGGCCCCGGAGACGGAGATCATTTTCATCCTGACTTCCTGGTGCTGGAGCGCGACCTCAAGACCTCCACGTCGGCCGATGCCACCCGTGGTCTGCTGCGGAGCATTCAGCAGAGTCCCTTCGAGGCCCGGGGCCAGGTGTTGATGATCACCAGCGCGGAATCCCTCACGGGGGGCGCCGCCAACGCTCTGCTCAAGAGTCTCGAGGAGCCGCCAGACTCGGCGCCGCGCCACTTCCTTCTGCTCGCCCCCTCTGCCACCGATCTGCTGCCGACGCTGCGCAGTCGTTGTCTGTCCATTTTCCTGGGACAGAGCGTGACGGGTGAGGCGAACGAGGAAGTCGTCGACCGCCTGGTCTCGGCAGTCGAGGACTGGCTTCGGCTGCGCTCGTCGGTCTTCGTTCTTTCCTATGCCGCCAGTCTCCTGGACCTAGGCGGCTGGGAGGACCCTCGTTCGGGCGAGCCCTGGGCTCGGGCCAGCGCGACGGTGCTCGCTGCGGCTCGACGCTGCGAGCACTCCGAGATGCGACGCTCCCTGCTCGGGCTGGCCGAGGAGCTGCTCGAGGGCCCCGATCTGCGCTCGCGAGGCATTACTGCGCAGAGGATCCTCGAGGGCTGGGTCGCGCGCAGCTTTTCGCGGGTTCCCCGAGCCGACGGGTGACCTGTGGGGAGCCGGTCCGAGGCTGCGGCGGCCGGTTCGAGCCGGAAAATGGGTCATTCCGGCGTTTCGTAGAACCGCACCCGCTGATAGACTCGTATCCTCCGTGCGCTCGACGACCTGTGGCCGCCGAGCTCCTGTCCGCTCCCACCTCCAGAAGACCGCTCCAACCAACCCCCCTTTTCGCGCAGGCCGGTCGGGAAGGGGCCGCGACAGGTCGCGGCGCCACGACCCTTGCCCTGTGAGACTTCCTCTCCGGAGACGACCATGATCCCTCAGCTCAAGCTCATCCCCTCGATTGCCGCCGTCGGCTTCCTCCTCGGCGCCGTCGCCTGTCTCGGTGGCGAGCCGGGCTCCAGCGTTCAGACCCCGGACTCCGACGACCCCATGGTCACCATCGGTGAAGAGATCGTCACCCGTGCCGAGGTCGAGGAGGCTGCCGCCGAGAACCTGAAAGCGGTCGAGATGCAGCGACTCCAATGCGAGTCCCAGGCGAATCAGAATCGTCACCGCGCGATGGAGCTGGCGATCGACGAGCTGGTGCGGAATCGCCTTCTCACTGCGGCGGCGGCCGACTCGGGCCTCGACGTGTCGGCCTGGGAGGCTGCTCAGATCGAACAGAACCTGGAGTCCATCTCCGAGCAGGAGGTGACCGATTGGTACAACAGGAATCAGAGTCGGCTGCGGGGCGCGACCCAGGAGCAGGTGGCGGACCAGATCAAGCAGTTTCTCGCCACCGAGAAGCTCAACGCCTCGCTACGAGAGTCGACCGCGGTCGAGGTGATGCTCGAGCCCTATCGAGTGAGTGTCGAGGCTGCCGGGGGGCCGACCAAGGGCGCGGAGAGTGCGCCAGTCACCATCGTCGAGTTCTCGGACTTCGAGTGCCCGTTCTGTCAGCGGGTGAACCCCACGATGGAGCGCGTGATCGAGGAGTACGGCGACGTCGTGCAGATCGTGTTTCGCCAGTTTCCTCTCGACAGCATCCACGCCAACGCTCGCAAGGCTGCCGAGGCTTCGCTGTGTGCCGACGACCAGGGCAAGTTCTGGGAGATGCACGACCTGATGTTCGCCGAGCAGAAGCAGCTGTCGGTGGCATCGCTGCAGGAGAAGGCCACTCGCCTGGGGCTCGATGAGGCCGAGTTCTCGATCTGTCTGACCAGCGGGCGCAAGGCCGCGGCGGTGGAAGAGGACGTGCGGGCCGGAACCCTGGCTGGCGTAACGGGAACCCCAGCGATCTTCGTCAACGGTCGACCGATGTCGGGTGCGGTTCCCTTCGAGCAGATGTCCGAAGTGATCGAGAGCGAGCTCGAGCGCCTCGGGGTCGAGCGCACCGAGTAACGGGGAGTCGGTAGCCGTCGACCCGGCCGTGGGTCTGAACACCCTCAGTGAGGTTGAGACCGTCATGCTGCCGACCAAGCCCTATGACTTCGAACGTCTCGATCCGGAAGAGATGCGTCGCCGAGCGCGGACGTTCTATCGACAGATGGATCGCCGCCGGAGCGTGCGTGAGTTCTCCGACCAGCCGGTGGACCGGGAGCTGATCGAGCTGGCGATCCAGACGGCTTCGACGGCTCCCTCGGGGGCTCACCGCCAGCCCTGGCTGTTCGTGGCAGTGGATGATCCAGCGATCAAGAAGCAGATTCGACTCGCCGCCGAACGAGAGGAGCGCGAGAACTACGAAGGAGGCCGGATGCCTCCGGCCTGGCGCGAGGCCCTCGAGCCGCTCGGCACGACCTCCCACAAGCCCTACCTCGAGACCGCGCCCTGGCTCGTGGTCGTCTTCGAGGAGCTGTTCGGCTATCTCCCCGACGGCAACAAGCGGAAGAACTACTACGTCAAAGAGAGTGTCGGTATCGCCTGCGGGATCTTCATTGCAGCTTTGCATCAGATGGGGTTGGCCACACTCACGCATACGCCGAGCCCGATGCGATTCCTCGGTGAGATCCTCGGGCGACCGCGCAACGAGAAGGCCTACATCTTGTTTCCGGTGGGCTATCCTGCGCCCGGAGTCGAGGTTCCCGATCTGGAGCGCAAGTCGCTCGAAGAGATCAGTCTCTGGAACCCGGAGCTCGGCTGAGCGGCTGCCGGATCGCCTCGCCATCGAAAGAGCCTAGTCATGACCACTCCCCCCATCCACGCGCTCATTCTCGCCGGTGGCAGTGGCACGCGCTTCTGGCCCGCCTCTCGTCGAGACCGTCCGAAGCAGCTGCTTCCGTTTGCCGATGGCAAGAGTCTGCTCGCCGAAACCGTCACCCGTCTGGCGCCTCTGGTTCCGCCCGAGCAGATCTGGGTCTGTACTACCGAGCGTCTTGCTGCCGCGGTGGACGACGAGCTGGAGTCGGTGCCGTCCGAGCAGATCCTGGCGGAGCCGATGGGTCGTAACACGGCGCCGGCGATCGGCTGGGCCGTGCGAACGATGATGCAGGCCGGGGTCGACGGCGTCGTTGCGGTGCTGCCCTCGGATCATTGGGTCGGCAATCCCGCCGCATTTCGTCGAGCGCTCGAAGTCGCCGCTCGCGACGCCCTCGATCGGGACCGGATTCTCACTCTCGGTGTGAGGCCCCGATGGGCAGAGAGCGGCTTCGGTTATCTCGAGCTCGAAGCACCGGCGCCTGAGGAGCCGGTCGCTACCGCGGTCCGCCGCTTCGTCGAGAAGCCGAGTGCCGAGGCCGCGGCGCGTTTCGTCGAGGGTGGACGCCATCTCTGGAACGGAGGCATCTTCGTGTGTCCGGCGAAGGTCTTGTGGCGAGAGCTGGTGCGTCACCAGCCAGAGATTGCGGCAGGTATCGACTCGGTGATCGCCGCAGAGCCGGAGCAGCGAAGCGCGCTCTACGAGAATCTGGCAGCGATCTCGATCGACCACGGCGTCATGGAGCACGTGGAGGACATCGCCACCGTGCCGCTCGACTGCGAGTGGAGCGACCTGGGCTCCTGGGAGGCGATGTCGGAGCTGATTCACGCAGATGAAGCCGGCAATCGGTGTCGGGGCGAGACGATCCTGGTCGATGCCAGAGACAACCTGGTCATCAGTGACGAGGGCTTGACCGCGGTCATCGGGGTCGAGGGACTGGCAGTGATTCGCACGGGAGACGCCACACTGGTCATGCCCCGAGAGCGCGCGCAGGACGTTCGCCACGTCGTGGCAGAGCTGAAGCGGCGCGGAATCGATCGGCTGCTGTGAGCGATCGAGGGTCGGAGGCCGTGTCTTGCTCCTCTCAGTGCTGTGCCAGCGGGCGCCCGATCTCGCCGCTACACTCGTGGCTGTGAGACGACATCCGGGTCAGCCGGCGCGGCTGACCGGCGGAGTGTTACCGCCGGGTGACGAGAGGCTGGTCGAGTCCTACGCTCTTCCGCTCGACCTCGGCCCGCTGGCTTTCTCGGGCGGTGGAGAGGAGGCTCGTGCCTGGGAGATCGAGATCGGTTTCGGCAAGGGTCGCTTCCTGCTCGATCGCGCTGCGCGAGAGCCGAATACGGGATTCCTGGGGATCGAGATCGTCAGCAAGTACTTCCGACTGGCTGCCAGTCGGGCGGCCCACAGGGATCTTCACAACCTCCTGCTGCTCCGAGGCGAGGCGCTCTATCTGCTGAGCGTTTGCCTGCCCCGTGGCTTCGCCCGCGCGATGCATGTCTACTTCCCCGACCCCTGGCCCAAGGCCCGCCATCACAAGCGGCGTCTCTTCGATCCCGAGACGGTCGATCTGCTCCTGGGTACGCTGGCACCGGGTGGGCGACTCTTCTTTGCGACCGATTTTCTCGAGTACGGAAGTGAGGTCCACTCGATTCTCGATTCGCATCCCGAGGTGGTGGTAGAGGCTCTCGAGGTGTGGCCCGAAGGTCCGCGCACCAACTACGAAGCCAAGTACGTTGCCGAGGGCCGTCCGATCCAGCGGCTCGTGGTGCAGTTCCGAGACGGCCATGGACCGTCGGATCCCGATCGCCTGGTGCATCCTGGAGGCGTGGTCGGGATCTCGGTCGGCCCTTCGCCCGGGGGCGATCGCGGTCGGGAGTCGGGTGAAAACTCGACTCAGACCGCGAGTGCGGAAGCCAGCTCGGAGCGTAGCTCCGGCTCGCAGTAGACCCGGTAGCAGTCGATTCGGCTGAGATGGCGGATGAAGTCGCTCGCTTCCTCCATCGGCTCGAGATGACCGTTGCTGCGTCGAACCATGACGCGGCTTCGCCCCAACCGGTGCGGGTCCTTGGCCGAGTTGGAGACCAGCATTCGGCTGCCGTGACTGGCGGCGAGAGGCTCGAGTCGAGCCACGAACCGTTCCTTCTCCTCGCTGCGCAGGTGCTCCCGGGTCTCGTGAGCCAGCACATAGCGACGGCGCCGCAGGAGCGCGTCCGCGTGTCGGCTGCTCGAACGACGCATTCGGGAGAGCACCCAGACGTCGTCCTGGTCGAGAAACTCCTCGGGGTCGGAGTGCCACTGGATGCCTTCCTCGCGCAGCCATGCGTTCAGATGCAGCTCGAGCACCTTTCCGGTGACGTTGAAATAGACCTGGGTGAACATGTAGTAGCGCGCCAGTACGAGCGCCTCGGCAGCGTGAAGTCCGCCCTCCTCCAGTCCGATGCCCCAGCGACCGTCCTCCGGATCTTCGATCGGAACCACGGTGTCGAGGATGCGCTCGAGGTCGAAGGTGCCGTAGTGCACGCCGCAAAAGAGGCTGTCACGCATCAGGTAGTCCATCTTGTCGACGTCGAGCTCCCCGGAGATGACCCGGCTCAGCACCTGCTGGTCGGGGTCGCTGCCGGTGCCTTCTAGAAGTAGCTGCACCTCTTCGGGAGAGATGCCGTCGCCGTGAGCCTCGAAGATGCTCGAGAGGTCACTTTCGAGCAGCAGCCGGCGAGTCATCTCCTCGTGGTCGATGGGCCGATCGAAGAGATCCTCAGCGGTATGACTGAAGGGAGCGTGGCCGATGTCGTGCAGGAGCGCAGCGGCGCGCAGCGTGCGGCGTTGGCGCGATCGCAGGTCAGGATCGAGCGGCCCGTCGGCGCGGGCGAGCGAGTCGTAGAGTCGACCCGCCAGGTGCATGACCCCCAGGGCGTGGGCGAAGCGACTGTGCTCCGCTCCGGGAAAGACCAGGTTGGTGAGGCCGAGCTGACGCACGTTGCGCAGCCGCTGCATGGGGCGGCTCTCGATCAGCGCCGTTTCCAGGGCATCGGCACGAATGAACCCATGTACGGGGTCACGAACCGAGAGCCGATAGAGGTCAGCCATGGATGCTCCGTTGTCGGGAAGAGATGTCGGCGGCAAGAAGAAGTCAGTTGTTGGAGGCGCCGCCCTGAAGGTGTCGAAAGGGCCGCAGAAGATCGAGGGTGTGCTTGCGGCCGCGCAGCACGGTGAGCAGGTTGAGGGCGCGTTGGGGCAGCGGGTCGCTCAGAAGCTCCAATTTGCGCTGGACCGGAAGGTCGATCGCGGCGCAGAGGCGGTTGACCAGAACCTCCAGGGATGGCTGGACTGTCGAGACTTCGCCCCCTTCGAGCGACCCGGCCATCCTGGATTCGCTCGCGAGGGCGATTGCCACCTCCTGAAGCTCCCGGCGCAATGCCACCACCCCGGGTGCCTCCTCGAGCATCTCCGGTTCCTCGAGTAGCCGGACCAACGCCTGACGGTAGGGATGGCTCGAGGGGAGCTCTCGGTCGATGTGAAATCGGAAGCCCCCTTCGAGCAGGATGTTCGAGCGTCCGTCGGACAGGTACTCGACGTCTCGCAAGCGGCCCACGGTGCCGTGCGGGTGGATCGGTGGCAGGCCCGAAGTACTGCGGCCACCTTTGAGTAGGACCATCCCTATCCAGCGGTGGTCTTCGTCGCGTTCGCCGAGATCGGAGACCAGTTGGCGGTACCGGGGCTCGAACACGTGAAGGCGAAGCTCGGTCGCCGGAAAGTGCACGACGTTGGGGAGTGGGAAGAGGGGAATCGCCAGACGCTGGGACATGGAACACCGAGTCTAGCGTCCCGGCTACGCGTCACGAATCGCCTGCTCCCACTCAGCCGACCAGACGGGAGAGAAAGACCGCAGTAACCGCGGTTGCGAGGATCGACACGGAATGGCGCATCCCCTTCGGGAGCCAGGGAGCCGCGAGTGTGAGCAGGGCGGCAGACAGCAGAGTGAGAGGATCTCGGTTCTGGATCAGGAGCGCACGAAGGGGCACTGGCAGCGTCAAGAAAAGGAGGACGAGGCCCGCGGCTGCGACGAGTCCGAGCCCCCTTGCATGACTCGGCTTGAAGGTGTTCGCACCGCAGAGCGCGACCACCGGTGCTGCTGCCGCGAACGCGACGGGCAGAAGAACGAGAGCCCTGAGGGCGCTGGCGAGAGCGGGGGGCCTGACCGAGAGCGTTGCCGGGACATTCTCCACCCAGCCCTCTTCCCCGAGCTCAGCCAGGACCGGGCCGAGCTCCGTCTCCTCGAAGCCGAGGCCGAGGGAGAAGAAGGCATGGCCGAGCCCTAGACCCACGACCAGCCCAAGCAGGGCGGCCAGAAGCCAACTCGTGCGGTCGAATCGGCGATAGAGCGCCAAGACGACAAGGTCGCAAGAGACGAGTCCGAGCGTCAGCACCAAGGCCAATCTCACCTCGGGGAGCACGCCGTGGACGGTAGCGAGCGCGGACCTGGACACGAGCAGCAGCCAGGGCAGGGACGCGAACAGGGTGAGAGGGACGGCGAGCAGGGACCACGACCTTCCAACCTGCTGCTGGCGGGTCGAGCGCTCCTTCGACAAGAGGAAGGGGATGACTGTGTGGCTGCCGAGGGTGATCAGACCGAGACAAATGGCCGCGATGAGCATTGGCGTCGGCCCGCTGGCGCTCACTCCTCCTCGTCGTCGAGGTCGTCGTCGTCCACGTCCACGTCCAGATCGTCGTCGTCGTCGTCGTCGCCGTCGCCGTCGTCGCCGTCGACTTCTTCGTCGACGGAATCGGTCTCGACCGCGTCGGTTTCTTCGACCGTCTCTTCCTCAGCCTCGGCGGCTTCGAGTGGCTCTTCCTCCGTGCCTGCCTTTTGATTCTGATCGGTTTCGCACTTCGGGCAGATCACCGGCGACTTTCCGAGATCGTAGAACTTGACTCCACAGGAGAAACACTCGTGTTTCGATCCGAGCTCGACCATGGGATAAGGTCCTTCGCTTCGAGAATGGGACGGCTCTCTAGGTGCTTTCGGCGTTCTGCGAAAGCGGCGAGAAGCTAGCATTGCCCTCGCGAGAGTGTCAACAAGAGGGCCCGTTCGCACCCCTGGGGCGAGAGGGACTGCTAGCATGGCGTCGCGGCCTCGACCCGGAATCTGCTCACGGGGTCGTGAGTGAACTGGTCCCCTCACGGTCCTGCAATCCCCTCTCCCCACACCGCCCGTGTTCGTTCCCGTCGCAAACCCTCAGGTCCCCACGGCCACCGCGGAGAAGACATGGCAATGAAAGGCATTGGCGGCCGCTGGCTGCTTCCGATCTCGATTCTGCTGGCAGCGCTCGCGGCGGCGCCGCTGGCGGCGATGCCCCAGGGGGAAGCCGCGAAGCCGGACCCGACCGACAAGAGTCGATCCTTGAGGGAGCGACTGGATCTCCTGGTGGAGCGCATCAAGCTCGAACAGAGCCTCGTCGAAACCATGGAGGCCGAGTTCGAACAGGAGAAGGTCAGCGCGCTGTTCGTGGAGCCCGAGACTTCGACTGGGGTGTTCACCTATCGGGCTCCGGAGCAGATTCGTTGGGAGTACCTGACACCGGATCCGATCGTCATGCTCATCGACGACACGAAGATGCTCACCTGGTACAAGGACCTCGGTCGGGCCGAGACCGTGACGGTGAAGCGCTACGCGGACCAGGTCTTCAAGTATCTCGGGGCCGGCGGCTCGCTCGAGTCCATGATGAAGTACTTCTTCCTGACCGTGAACTTTCCGGGTGAATCGGGCGGGCCCTATCGCCTCCTTCTCGATCCCCGCTTCAGCCGGATTTCTAGGCGCGTCGAGTCCATCGAGCTGTGGGTCGACGAGAAGACCTTCCTGCCGATTCGCTTGAAGTACGTCGAAGCCAACGGGGACTACACCGACTACCGCTTCAAGGACATGAAGATCAATCTGGGTCTTCCCGAGGGTCAGTTCGAGGTGGATCTCCCCCCCGACGTGGTGGTCGAGCGAGTGAGCCGCGGCAACTCGAGCGCACCGTGAGTCTGCGTTTCGAGGTTCTCCCTCGGGACGACTCCGCCGCGGTCCGCTCCCCCGAACCCCCTTTCGGAGATCGGGGACGACTCGGCCGTCTCGCAACGGCCCACGGATCGATCGACACGCCAGCGTTCATGCCCGTGGGGACCCTGGGTGCGGTCAAGGGAGTCGGACCCAACGAACTGGCGGCTTCCGGTGCCCAGATCATGCTTTCGAACCTGTATCACCTGGCGGTGCGCCCGGGGATCGAGCGGGTCGAGCGTTTGGGAGGGGTCCATTCGTTTACCGGCTGGCAGGGGCCGATCTTGACGGATTCTGGCGGATACCAGGTCTTCAGTCTCGCCGCGCTTCGTCAGGTCGACGACGAGGGGGTGACCTTCCGTTCGCACCACGACGGGAGCCAGTGGCGGTTCACTCCGGAGAGCGTCGTCGAGATGCAGGAGCGCATCGGCGTGGACATCGCGATGGTGCTCGATGAGTGTCCTCCCTGGCCGGTCAGCGAGGTGGACGCTGGACTCTCGCTCGAGCGTACCCAGCGATGGGCCGAGAAGTCGCGTCGGGTCCGCTCGCATGGAGCCGGCGGGCTGTTCGGCATCGTCCAGGGGAGTTTCTATCCGGAGCTCAGGCGGGTCGCCGTCGAGCAGCTCGTGCCCCTCGACTTCGATGGATATGCCATCGGCGGAGTGAGTGTCGGCGAGGACCGCGCTCTCGGGCGCGAGATGACCGAGCTGACCGCGGCCTTGCTGCCCTCCGAGAAGCCGCGCTATCTCATGGGCTTGGGCCATCCGGGAGACATCCTGCACGCGGTGTCTCACGGTGTGGACCTGTTCGATTGCGTTCTGCCGACTCGAAACGCTCGTCACGGGAATCTGTACACCCGCGAGGGCATCTTGAAGATCAAGAACTCGCGCTACCGCGACGACCCGCTCCCGATCGATCCAGCGGGTCCGGAAGGCTCGGAGATCGGCGTCAGCCGGGCCTTTCTGCATCATCTCTTCAAGACCGGCGAGATCACGGCCAAGGTCCTGGCAACGCTGCACAACGTCCGCTTCTACCTTGACTTCATGGGTGAAGTCCGACAAGCTCTCCAATCCGGAACCCTGGCGGATCTGGCGGCAGCAGTCGTGCGTCGCGAGACCATGGGATAGGCGCGACCGTCCCCCTCATCTGGGAGCAGGGGATCGCCTCAGGGACCGTCGTCGACCTCGAGGAGACACTCTGACGGCGCGGGGCCTGTTGGAGCGGTTTCGGAATTCTCTAGATACCAAGATTGCAGGTTCCGCCGCCCAGACTCTCGAAGCGGTCCGGAACGGAGAGACACGATATGGCGACGTCCATGCCAATTCTCGCGGTGTTGCAGCAAGGCGATCCGACCGCCGGATTGATCAGCTTCGTTCCGCTGGTGCTGGTGTTCTTGATCTTCTGGTTCCTGGTCATCGGGCCCACCCGGAAGCGGCAGAAGGAACTGCAGTCCGCAGTGGACCAACTCAAGCGCGGTGACAAAGTCATCACCCACGGCGGGCTGCACGGCGAAGTCGCCAGTGTCGAGCCGGCCAATGTACTCCTCAAGATTGCGGACGGCGTCAAGGTGCGCGTCTCGAAGACCGGGATCGCCGCTCTCGTCAACGAAGGCGATAGCGCGAAATCCTGACCCAAGGAGACACGAGCGGATGAAGAACTCTCTATTGTGGCGCGGCCTGGTCATTCTTGCCGTCATCACTGCGGCCATCGTCTCCGTGACCCCGCCCAGTGAGCGGATCCATCTCGGGCTCGATCTGCGCGGCGGTATCCACCTGGTGCTCGAAGTGCAGACCGACGACGCGCTGCGTGCCGAAACCGAGAAGGACATCCAGGTGCTGAGAGAGCGGCTGGCCGAGGAGGGTGTCGCGGGAGCTCAGGGGGTCCGAGACGGCGACAGCCGATTCGTGGTCAACGGTGTGCCCGCCAGTGCGGACGACACCGTGAAGCAGGTCGCCGACGACTACCTCGTCGGTTGGGACTGGAGTCGGACTGGCGACGCATTGAATTTCCGCCGCCGCGCCGATCAGGACACCCAGATTCGCGAGCAGGCGATTCGCCAGGCCCTGACCACGATTCGCAACCGGATCGACGCCTTCGGTGTGGCTGAGCCGGTCATCCAGCGCCAGGGTCTCGGCACCAATCGCATTGTCGTGCAGCTTCCGGGTGTGGACGATCCCGAGCGCGTCAAGGGTCTGATCAAGAACACGGCATTCCTCGAGTTTCGCCTGGTCGACTTCCCCCCGGCCGGGCAGGTGGTGTTCTCCGAGCAGGACGTGTTGGCGAACTACGGAGGCCGGCTGCCCGATCATCTCGAGATCTTCGAGCAAGAGGTGCGCGACGATGAGGGCAACCTCACCGACAGCTACTACTTCGCTCTGGAGCGCGCGCAGGTCGTGACCGGCCGTGACCTCCGAGATGCCTACCCGACTCTGGGAGAGTTCAACGAGCCCGTGGTCGGTTTCAGCTTCAACGCCGATGGCGCCCAGCGGTTCGGCAAGGCGACCGGGGAGAACATCGGCCGAGGTCTCGCGATCGTCCTGGACGGTAAGGTCCAGACCGCGCCGCGCATCAACGGGCGGATCACCGACAGCGGCCAGATCACCGGTGGATACACCCAGCAGCAGGTCGAGGACATGGTCACGGTCCTCAAGAGTGGTGCCCTGCCGGCCAGCATCAACTATCTCGAGGAACGCACCGTCGGGCCCTCCCTCGGTCAGGACTCGATCGACCAGGGTCTGCGGGCTTTCATGATCGGTGTAGCCCTGGTCGTGCTGGCGATGCTGATCGTGTACCGAGGCGCTGGCATCAACGCGGTGGTCGCACTGGCGATGAACTTCCTGATCGTGTTCGGGGCTCTCGCCTATTTCGGTGCGACCCTGACCCTGCCCGGCATCGCCGGCATCATTCTCACGATCGGTATGGCGGTCGACGCGAACGTGCTGGTGTTCGAGCGCATCCGCGAGGAGCTCCACAACGGACGGACCGTCAAGTCGGCTATTCAGTCCGGCTTCGCCAAGGCGTTTTCTTCCATTCTCGATGCCAACGTCACGACGCTGATTGCCGCTCTCTTTCTCTTCAACTTCGGTACCGGGCCGATCCGGGGCTTCGCCGTGACACTCTCGATCGGAATCCTCGCTTCGGTGTTCACCGCCGTTTTCAACAGTCGCTGGCTGTTCGACCTCTGGGTCTCTCGCCGCAGCCGCGTAGAGCATCTGTCGATCTGACGGCCACTGGCCAGTAGAGACCAGGGTTTTTCAGATCAGGAGTCTTCGAGATGGAGTTCTTTCGCGATACCAATATCGATTTCATGGGGGCGCGGCGTATCTGGCTGGCGGTCTCCGCGGTTCTGGTCGTGGCCTGTCTGTCAGTCGTTCTGATCGGTCATCTCAACATCGGAATCGACTTCGAGGGCGGAACGCAGCTGATCGTCAAGTTCAAGGACGAACCGTCGATCGACGACCTGCGTGGTTCGCTGGCCGCCAGCGGACTGGGAGACGCCCTGATCCAGAACTTCGGCGCCCCCGAGCTCCACGAGGTGATGATCAAGACCCCGATCGTCGAGGGCAACGAAGAGGGCAGTCGGATTCAGATCGAGCAGGCGTTGGACTCCTACCTCGGTGCCCCTACGAACTTCGACCTCAATCGACGAGGCACGGAAGCGCTGGCGTCGCTGCTCTACGGAGACGACCCGGAGGGCCTACGCGCCGAAGACGACGCCGCGGCCGCGAGCCGCTACGACGAGGTGGCGGAAGCGATCATGGCGGTTCGCCAGAGCGACGGCATGATCACGGATCTGGCTCAGCTCGACAGGGTGAGCGAGGTTTCCCCGGAAGTGCGGGCCGTGCTCGAGCAGAAGACGTCCACCGGTCCGTACGCGGTGCTCGCGGTCGACACCGTGGGCCCACTCATCGGTCAGGAACTCCGTATGAAGGGCATCCTGGCGGTGGTGATGTCGATGCTCGGCATGCTGGCCTATATCTGGTGGCGGTTCGAGCTGCGCTTCGGCATCGGTGCCGTGGCAGCGATCTTTCACGACGTCATCATCAGCCTCGGCCTCTACGCTCTCGCCGGCTATGAATTCAACCTCACGACCATCGCCGCGTTCCTGACCGTGGTCGGCTACTCGGTGAACGACACCGTCGTGGTGTTCGATCGGGTCCGGGAGAATCTCAGGCGCACCCGGCGCGAACCGCTGACTCAGGTGCTCAACACCAGTCTGAATCAGACGTTGTCGCGCACGCTTCTGACCTCGGGCACCACCCTGCTGGCCGTCGGCTCCCTCTACGTCTTTGGCGGAGAGGTCATCCGTGGCTTCGCCTTCGTCTTGTTGATCGGTGTGGTTGTCGGTACCTATTCCTCGATCTTCATCGCCAGCCCTGTCGTGCTGGCCTGGGAGAACCTGTTCGGCGGCGAGCGCCAGCGTGGGCGCAAAGAGAAGCCGGTCGCGGCCTAGAGTCCACCCGTTCGAGCGAAGCGTGGCCCCGAGCGGCCGGTAGCTCGTGGACGCGAAGCACGGCCACTCGGTCTCCCGGTTCCCAAGAGTCCCGGTCATGCCCTCGAAAGCCAAACAGCTGCGACCGCCGGTGGAGTCGAAGCCCGGTCTCGAGCTGAGCGACGTGTTCGATCGCTTGTCGTCCCACGAGCGCCCTTTCGACGAGGAGTGGCTGACAAAGGTCTACCAGTTCGCGGAGTCGCAGCACCGTGACCAGCTCCGCCGTTCGGGTGAGCCCTACATCACCCACCCGTTGGCGGTCGCCTATCTGCTCGCCGACCTGGACTTCGACGAGACCTGTGTGGCAGTGGGACTGTTGCACGACGTGCTCGAAGACACCGGAGTCGAGCGGGCTGCGCTCGCGGATTCGTTCGGTGACGAGATCGCACACCTGGTCGACGGCGTGTCGAAGATCGGTCGGCACTCCTATGTTCGGCGCGATGAAGCTCAGGCCGAGACGTTCCGAAAACTGATCCTTGCCTCTGCCAAGGACATCCGCGTCATCGTCGTCAAACTCGCCGATCGGCTGCACAACATGCAGACCCTCGGTCCGATGCCCACCGACAAGAAGCGGCGCATTGCGCGCGAGACGCTCGAGATCTACGCCCCGATCGCGCATCGTCTGGGAATGTCGATGGTCAGGGGGCAGCTGGAGGATCTGGCGTTCTTCCACCTGTACCCGCACCAGTTCGCCGAGCTGCAGGCCAGCCTGGACCAGAGAGTCAAACTGGGCCGAGGGGCGACCCGGCGCATCCGCGAGCAGTTGGCCGAAGTGCTCGATGGTGCCGGAGTCGAATGTGAGATCAGCCATCGCGTCAAGGGTTACTACTCGATCTACCAGAAGCTCCGTCGCCAAGACATCGATCTCGGCGAGCTGTACGACTACCTGGCGTTTCGCATCCTGGTGAGTGAGGTGAAGGACTGCTACTCCGTGCTCGGAGTGGCTCATCAGACCTGGCGGCCGATCCCTGGGCGCTTCAAGGACTACATTGCGGTTCCCAAGCCCAACCTCTACCAGTCGCTGCACACCACGCTGGTCGGCGAACAGGGACAGCCGTTCGAGGTCCAGATCCGCACGTATCAAATGGACCGCGTGGCGGAGGAAGGGATCGCGGCTCATTGGCGCTACAAGGAGGGCGCCAAGGCAGAAAGCGATCCGAACATCCTCTGGTTGCGCCAACTGCTCGAGTGGCAGCAAGAGGTCAAGGACCCGAGAACCTTCCTCAACACGCTCAAGATCGATCTCTATCCGGACGAGGTGTACGTCTTCACTCCCAAGGGTGACGTCTTCTCCTTCCCGCGCGGCGCGACTCCACTCGACTTTGCCTACCGCGTCCATACCGACATCGGACATCACTGCGCCGGTGCGCGGGTCAACGGACGGCTGGTGCCCTTGCGGACCACGCTGTCGAACGGCGACATCGTCGAGATCGTGAACAATCCGAACCGGGAGCCGAGCCGGGACTGGCTCAATCTCGCGGTCACCCCTCGGGCCAAGAGCAAGATCCGACACTGGCTCAATACGCAGCAGAGGGAGCGCGCAGTCGAGATCGGTCGATCGATCTTCGAGCGTGAGGTGCGCCGCAGCCGCCTCTCTCCGAAGAAGGTGATCGACAGCCAGCAGATGGGCGCCTATCTGAAGAGCGAAGGACTCTCCGGAATCGAAGATCTGTTCAGCAAGATCGGTTTCGGCAAGACGTCCACGAAGCAGGTCACGAGCCGGGTCCTCAGCGAGCAGGAACTGGAGAAGGCCTCCGAGCCTCCGAGTCGGCTGCGCAAGGCGGTGAATCGGATCCTGCCGTTCGGCGAAAGCTCGGTGGCGGTCAAGGGCCACGGGGATCTGCTCGCGTACCTCGCCAAGTGCTGCAATCCACTCCCGGGCGAGCCGATCGTGGGCTACGTCACCCGCGGGCGTGGCGTCGCGGTCCACGCCTCGGAGTGCCCGAACGTCAAGAACCTGCTCTACCACCCGGAGCGCGAGATCGAGGTCGAGTGGTCGAGGCAGAAGGAGAGCGGAGGGACCTACCGGGTCCCGATCACCATTCGGGGAGGCGATTCTCCCGGACTCCTGGCGCGACTCACGGAATCGATCTCCAAACAGCAGGCGAACATCCTGAGCCTCGACGCCAATACCGAAGAGACCGGCCGGGCCAGCGTCGACGTCATCGTCGAACTGCGCAACCGCAAGCAGTTGGACAAGCTCTGCGAGACCTTGCGGGGACTGAGCGGGATCTCGAGTGTCGAGCGCCGCATGAGCGGCGAGGGCGGCGACTCCTCCTCGAATCGTTCGGGCTGAGTCCCGGCCCTCTCGGCCACCGAAACGTCCGGTCCCCCGGCGCTTCTTCCGGAGGCGGATCGAGGGGTGGGGTTATTTGGCGTTCCTCCGAGTCCGGCAGATTGGGGAATGGTCCGGGGACCTCTTTTTGGCGCCGACTGGCAACGGTTGGCAGGCTGACGAATCTTCGTACCTCCTAGGCTTGCAAAAGTTGTGTTTCTCCACTACCATGACAAGCCCATTTACCTCTTGGTATAAGCAAGAGCGAATGGCTACCGTAGAAACTGCTTTAGATTCTTTTACTTAACTGCCCATCATCATTCACTATGGAATTATGATTGCGATTTGGGAGGAACGGCGCCTGACGTGAGAAACGCTCTGATGCGCCGTTGTGGCGGATTGGTGTTTCGAAGCGAGATCAGGCGTCGCGGACGCTAAAGGGGAGGCGGAACGGGTGGCACTCTTTTCACGTTCCAAAGGGCTGGTCGGCCTCGATGTCGGCTCGCACACAGTCAAGCTCGTCGAGCTCAAAGAGCGCAAGGGGGGCGAGTATCAGCTGGTCCGTCTGGGCTTCGAGCACCTTTCTCCCGAGGCCATCGTGGACGGTTCGATCATGGACTCCTCCATGGTCGTCGACGCGATCCAGAAGCTTGCCGACGAGACCGGAGTGAAGAACAACAACTTCGCGACCTCGGTCTCCGGCCACTCCGTCATCATCAAGAAGATCGATCTGCCGATGATGACCCAGGAGGAGCTCGCCGAGTCGATCCAGTGGGAGGCCGAGCAGTACATCCCGTTCGATATCAACGATGTACGGCTCGACTACGTGCTGCTGGACGAGACCCCGACCGGCGACCAGATGGAGGTTCTCCTGGTGGCGGTCAAGCGCGACAAGGTCAACGACTACGTCTCGGTGATCAGTCAATCGGGCCGGGTACCCGCGATGGTGGATGTCGATGCGTTCGCAGTGCAGAACGCCTACGAGGTCAACTACGACGTCGACCCGATGAAGGTGGTGGCGCTGGTCAACATGGGTGCTTCCGTGACCAACATCAACATCCTGGCTCGCGGAACCACGGTTTTCTGGCGTGACATCTCCTTCGGCGGCAACCAGTTCACCGAGGCGCTCCAGCGGGAATTCGGTCTGACCTACGAGCAGGCCGAGGCGCTCAAACAGGGTCAGGCGACCTCGGGCCCCAGCCCGAACGACGCCGGGCCAGTGCTCGAGTCGGTGGCCGGAGAGATGGCTGGAGAAATCCAGAAGACTTTCGATTTCTTCGGTGCGACCTCGACCGACGGCTCGGTGGACGAGCTGATCCTGGCCGGAGGCTGTGCCCTGACCCCGAATCTCGCCACCGTGCTTCGCGATCGCTTCGGTGTCCCGACCGAGCTGATCAATCCCTTCCGCCGGGTGACCTACAAGGAAAGCGACTTCGATAGCACCTGGCTGCAGTCGATTGGCCCGATGATGGCGGTCGCGGTCGGACTGGCGTGTCGCAAGTTGGGGGATTGACTCGATGATCAAGATCAATCTGGTCGGTGAAGGCAAGAAGGTCACCGCCGCCAAGCCGAAGAAGGGCCCCTCCCTTCCCTCGATCGGTGCTGCCGGGGGAGAGAACACGGCCCTCGTCGTGCTCACCACGGTGGCCCTGGTCGGCGCGCTGGTGGTCGGTGGCTGGTGGTTCATTCTGAACCGGACCATCAAGACCAACGACGTGCGCATCGGCGAGGCTCAGCGTCGGGTCGACGAGCTTCAGGAGATTCTCGACCAGGTCGAGGACTTCAAGCGCAAGGTCGACGAGCTGGAGCTCAAGATTGCCGTCATCACCGATCTGAAGAACAACCAGAAGGGCCCGGTCCGGATCATGGAGGAGATCTCCAAGGGCTTGCCCGAGCTCCTCTGGATCGATCGGCTGAGCATGCAGGGGACACGAGTCACGATCGCGGGCCGGGCGTTCAGCATGAACGCAGTCGCGAGCCTGACCGAGAACCTCGACAAGGTGCCCGAGTTCTTCGAGCCCGCCCTGCTCGACACGACCAAGCAGGGTGAGGTCTACACCTTCAGCCTGGAGTTCGACTTCCGGCCAGCCGCAGGCAACGCGAACCAGCAACCCGTGATTCCGGAACCGGATTCGGACGAAGAAGTCCAGTTCGAGTCCGGTAGCTGAGGGACGGAGGGAAGTCGTCATGCAGACCGGTCTAGAGGGAAAGCCCTGGTATTTCGGCCTTGGGGTCGGAGTTGCGGTCGCGGCCGTGTTGGTCCTGGTGGGCTACAACGCGATGCCCAACATCAAGGAGATGAAGCGGCGCATCGCGGGCCAGGAGGCCCACCTCGAGGAGCTCCAGCGCAAGATCCAGGAGGGCGAGGCCGCCGCGCAACGCCTGCCTGAGTTCCAGGCGCGAGTGGCCCGTCTCGAACAGGACCTGGAGAAGTTGCTTCGGATTCTGCCGAACAAGCGCAACGTGCACGACCTGATTCGACAGTTTCGCGCGATCGCCGAGCGAGAGGACTTCGATCTGGTCAAGTTCGCGCCACGTCGCGAGACCGAACGGGAGTTCTCGAACGAGAACGCCAGCACGACTCTCAACGAATGGCCCATTCAGCTCAACGTGCAGGGTAGCTATCACGCTCTGGCACGCTTCTTCGATCGCATGAGCCGCTTCTCGCGGATCATCAACGTGGATGACCTCCGCGTCCAGGCGGCCCGCTCCCAGGGCGATGCAACGAAGATTCTGGATGCCAGCTTCACTGCCAAGACCTTCGTCTTCAAGGAGCCGGAGGTCGAGGAAGACCTTGCTGGAGGAGGGGGCGCACCGTGAATGGTTTGAAGCGCTGGCCACTGGCGATTTCGGGCGTGTTGCTTCTCTTGTCCCTCGCCCTGCCGACGTGGGTCCAAGGACAGCAGGAGCCGACTACGCCAGAGCCCGAGCCTGCACAGGATTCCGACGCCATCACGCTCGACGACGATGGTGGGCTCGATCGGCTGGACCAGACTTTCGGGGAGGAGCCCGAGGACGAGCTCGAGGCGATCGACGACTTGCTGGAGGGCGAGATCGAGGTTCTCGAGACCGGATTCACCTACGACGATGGTGGCCGACGCGATCCGTTCCACTCACTGCTCGACATCGCGCGCGAGCCGGAGCAGCGGATCAACAAGCCTCGGCCGCCGGGGATCGCCGGACTGTCCATCGACGAGATCAGTGTGATGGGAGTCTGGATCTATCCAGAGGGGCCTGTCGCACAGGTCCAGGCGGCCAACAAGGCGAAGAGTTTCCTGATCCGACCCGGTGACCAGCTGTGGGACGGTGACGTGTTGCGCATCAACTATGTGCGCTACGACGGTTCGGAAGTCGTTTTCAAGCAGATCGTGGACGACCCGACTGCGACCAAGCCATTCCGCGAGGTCGTTCGCAGGATCGAGCAGTAGCCCGGACAGGTATTTCTCGGCATGCCCTGTCGGTATGGAGGGAGGCGAGTGTCAATGTGGTATCCAATCAAGACTCCAGCGAGATCAGGCTCGCGGTACTCGGCGGTTCTGGCCGTCGGATTGCTGCTCCTGTGCGGTGGAGGCCTATTTGCGCAGACCGTAGAGATAGCGGATCTGCAGCTCCAGCAGGAGGACGGCAGCGCTTCGCTGCAGCTCGTCGCAGACGGGCCTCTCGTCTGGACCCAGTACAGGGATGCGTCCTCCAACCTCGTGGTGGAGCTGCCCAATACCCGGGTCTCGGAGAACGTCGCGAGCCTCACCCCGGCAGAGGGGTTGGTTTCAGCCGTTCTGGTGGAGATCGAGGAGAACGGTCAGCGGCCCCTCACTCGTCTGGTCATCCAGACCCGGGGTGAGGCCGAGCACACTCTCACCGTGGAGGATCGGTCGCTTCACCTCGAGCTGGCTCAGCAGGGCACGCCTTTGCCGAACGAGCCGGCGGTTGCGGAGCTCGAGGCTCCGAGCTCCGAGCTGCCCGAGGAGATCGTTGGCGGCTCCGAGATCGTCGAAGAGCCCCTCGCTCCAGATACCTTCGCCGACGCCGAAGCGCCCGAGCCGATCTCGGCAGAGGATCTCTCTCCGGAGAAGGAGCCAGCGACCTATGCCCAGGCTAGGCCCGCCGCTCGGGAGCCGATGGCGGTCTCCCCAGCGACCCTCGGAACGGTCGACGAGCCCTACCAGGCTCCGCCACCGCTGGGAGTCGTGGCGAGTCGACTCGAAGGGGTGGTTGAAGACACGGTAGGTGGAGAGGCGATCTTGCGCGTCCTGGGTGACGGCGAGTTCGACTACTCGACCTTCCTGCTGCAGAACCCGCCCCGGTTCGTGGTCGATCTCGACGGGGTCGTCAACACGGCGCTTCAATCGGTCGTGGAGGTGGAGAGCGCATCGGTCGCTCAGGTGCGACTGGCTCAGTTCGAGCCGCAGCCGGATCCGGTTTCACGAGTGGTTTTCGACATGAACGACCCGGCGATGCTGCCCGTGGTGGAGCGCTCTGGAGACGGGCTCACGGTTCGGTTTCTCTCTTCGTCCGACGCTCGCTCCGCGGCGGCTTCGACCCCGGTCGAGAGCGCTCCGATCGCGGATACGTCGCGGTCGGCTCGCGATGATGCGGCTGAGCTCCAGCCCGACGAGCCCACATCTCCCCTCGCCGTCGAGGCCACGGCCCCGGGCTTCGAGCCTGAGCTCTCCGAGCTCGAGGTCTCGGACGAAGTGACGCTTCCCGTTTTCGAGGAAGCGGATGCTCCCGAGCTCCAGGTCGCTGCAGCTTCGCCACTCGACGAGCCGCTCGAGCTTCAGGCCCCTCCGAGCGAGGCGCCGACGCCGATCGACGATATCGACAACGTGCGCAGCTACGAGGCGCAGTCCGTCGAGATCGACAGCCCACAGACGACTCGCGACACCGACAGTGACGATCCCTTCGGCGTGCGAACGATCGGTCAGGAGCAGCAGTACTACGGCGAGCCGATCAGCATGTCGCTCAAGGACGCCGACGTCACCGAGGTGCTGCGCTCGATTGCTCGACTGAGCAATCTCAATATCGTCATCCAGCCTGGAGTCGGTGGTCCGGTGACCGTGGAGCTGGACCGTGTGCCCTGGGACCAGGCCCTCGAGCAGATCCTCAAGATCAACAACCTGGGGATGCAGCTCGAAGGCAACATCCTGCGCATCGCTCCGATCGAGCAGCTTCGCCGCGAGGCTCAGGAGCAGCAGCAGCTGGAATACGCCCGGGCGCTCTCGGTGCCGCTGCGCACAGTGATGCGTCGGATCAACTACTCGCGTGCCCGCGAGGTCGCGACGATCCTCACGCAGGGCCAGCGCAACGTGGGCGGTGCCGGTATCGGCAGCGCGATCGATGCCCTGTCCAACCCGGGCGGCATCTTGAGCCCACGGGGCTCGATCAGCGTCGACGATCGCACCAACACCTTGATCATCCAGGAGCTTCCGGATTATCTCGACACGGTGATCCAGGTGATCGAGAACATCGACATTCCGGAGCGCCAGGTGATGATCGAGGCTCGGATCGTCGAGACCTCACGGCAGTTCAGTCAGACCCTGGGCATTCAGTGGGGCCTCCAGGGTGAGTCGAGCGCCGAGCTGGGCAACACGACGGGGCTGGTCTTCCCCAACAACGGGGAAGTCGACGCCGGCGTCCAGCTGCTGACGGGTGGCGCCAACGGCTTCATCGATCTGGCCCTGGGGAACATCCTCAACACCTTCCAGCTCGACATCGCGATCCAGGCTGCCGAGAGTGACGGTCTGGTCAACGTGATCTCGGCGCCGAAGATTGCGACCCTGAACAACTCCCAGGCGTCGATCCAGTCGGGTCTCCAGATCCCGATCCAGACTGTCGCGAACAACACGGTCAGCGTGCAGTTCGTCAATGCCACCCTGCGGCTCGACGTCACTCCCCAGGTGACGGCCGAAGGGACCATCCTGATGGACATCAATATCCAGAAGCGGGAGCCGCAGTTGGCTTTCGCGGTGGTCGGTGCGACCAACGCTCCGATCTCGACTCGCGAGGCACGGACTCGCGTGCTCGTTCGAGACGGGGGCACGGCGGTGATCGGTGGCATCTATCAGGTGTCGACCAACGACGGTACCGACAAGGTACCGGGGCTCGCCAATGTGCCGATCATCGGACACTTGTTCAAGAATCGAAGTCGGAGCAACCAGAACGAGGAGCTCCTCATTTTCATCACTCCGCGAGTGATCCAGCTTTGAGCTGGGAGGGAATGCCGGTCATGCGAAGAACACTCTTTCTCATCATCGTTGCGATGCTGTTCACCGTGGGTTGCGACAGCCGTACGGCCCTGACCGACGGCGGCGGCGTCACGATGTCGATCTCTGACTTCGACGGTCTGCCCGTGGTGGTCTCCGTCAACGATGCCACTTCGCCCCCGACGGACGCCGACGATGGCGATGCCAACGGCTTTGTCACCATCTCTTCGGTGACGATCCAGAGCATCGTCAAGGACCAGACCGGCAATACGAGCGATCTCCAGAACGTCGAGATGGACTCCTACGAGGTGTCCTACCGGCGGGTGGATGGCGGCTCTCTGGCGCCTCCTCCGTTGGTGCGCAAGGTCTTTGGAGTCACTCCGGTGGGAGGTACCCAGATCTACGACAACCTGCCGGTGCTGAGCCCCGATCAGTTCGACCAGCCGCCGCTGTCGGATCTGCTGTTCGAGAACGGTGGCTTCGACAGCGAGACCGGTGCCGAGATGATCTCGCTCAACCTGGGGCTGCGATTCTTTGGCCGCACGGTCAGCGGTCAGGAAGTCGATTCTCAAACCGCCCAGTTCACTGTTGATTTCGTGCCTTAATAGAGGGAAGGGGTTAGGACATGTTGAATCACTGCTATCGAAAGATGACGCCTGGGGCGTTGCTGCTGATTCCCCTTCTCGTGGCTCTGGCGGCGAGCGGCTGCAGTAAGTCGCCCACCGCGCCCAGCCAGGGTGGGGGCACCACCCCACCGCCGCCGAGCTCGTCGACGTGGAACATCACGGTCACCGCCAACCCGAGCTCGCTCGAGGTGGGTGCGACCGCTCCTGCGACGGTCACCGTCAACGTGCGTCGGGCCTCGGACAACTCGAAACCGTCCAACGGCACGACCATCGGCTTGTCGACCACGCTCGGATCCTTCGACCCGAACAATCAGGTCCAGAACGGTGGCGCCGAGTTGTTCGATGGTCAGGTCAACGTGCCGCTCTACGCCGGAGGAACGCCCGGTACGGCGTCGGTCCGAGCCACACTGCAGGGGAGCGTTGGATCGACCGGTGTGAACATCTCCGGCACCTCCAACTTCTTCATCGAGTCGATCTCACCGAGCACGGGTAGCCCGAGCGGAGGAGACACGGTTCGCATTCGCGGCGGCGGCTTCATCGCTCCGGTGCAGGTCACCTTCGGCGGCTTTCCGGCCGACGTCCTCGACGTCACCAGCTCGATCATCCGAGTGCGAACCCCGCCCGCGCAGGTGCCGGTCGGTGGGGTCAGTTCGGTCGCGGTCAACGTGACGCGGGACGCTGGGGGCGAGAACCCGGGTACCGTGTCCCTGGCCAACGGCTATACCTACACCACGGGCAGTGTCACCGGGCCGCAGCTCTACTCTGTGGCGCCGACCTCTGGCCCCAACGAGGGCGGAACCCGAGTGACGATTCGAGGGGACGGTTTCCAGGCCCCGGTCCAGGTGTTCTTCAACGGGGGTGCCCAGGTGGAGGCACAGGTCGAGTCGGTGTCTTCGACCCAGATCGTGGCCATCGCCCCGGCCGCCACGGGCTTCGGCCAGCCGAATCTCAACCAGAACGTGTCGATCGAGGTGCGCAACGTCAACTCCGGCCAGCTCGCGACCCTTCAGGGGGCCTACCGCTACGGTGTTTCGCTCCTGATCACGAGTCTCGGTCCAGGCCAGGGTCCGTACTATGGCGGCACGATGGTCACCATCTTCGGCCAGGGCTTCGATGAGCCCGTGGCAGTTCAGTACGGTGGCTACGCCCAGCAGGTCGTCTCGGTTACCGGGACCGAGATCCTGAGTCGTTCCGCCTCGATCACCACGAGCTCGTGCCAGGACGTGTCCGGGCCGGTCAGTGTGACCAACGTCGAGAGTGGCGCGAGCGGTGCGGGTCCATCCTTCACCTACCAGGTGGTTGCGTACTCGCCACGGGTCTCGAGCATCACGCCGAGCTCGGGTGCCCAGGGCGGCGGCACGACCGTCACCGTCAACGGATCGAATTTCTTCGAACCGATGGTGGTCTCTTTCGACGAGCGTCGAGGCACGATCCAGAGCATCAGCGAGAATCAGATCGTCGTGACGACTCCGGGTTTCCCCACGGAGAGTCTCGCTACCGAGAACTGTGATGCCGGAGGTGGCGCGACTGGCGTGCGCTACATCCCGACCTTCGTCGACGTGGCGGTCAGCAGCCAGGCGACCACCTGTGCCGACACGCTGGTCGAGGGCTTCGCCTACAGCCCGAGTGATCCGAGCTGTCGGGTCGACACGAGTGGTGGAGGGACGGACCCGGCGAGTCCGCCCGTTGCCGACTTCACCTACCAGGTGAATGCCGGCGCCGTCGACTCGACGGTGATCTTCACCGACGCGTCGACCGACGCGGCCAGCTGGGTGTGGGACTTCGACGCGGGACTCTCGCCTGTGGGCGCCAATCCGGCGACTCACACCGGCAAGACTCCGCCGCCGGTGACTTACGCCGGCTGCAACGCAGGGAGTCCGTGCACGGCGACGGTGAGTCTGAAGGTGACGGGCCCGGGTGGCACCGACGAGATCCTTCAGTTCGTCGACATTCCGCAGCCCTGATCGCCTGGCTCGAGACGGGCCTCATCTTCGGCGGTCGTTCGTTTCTAGACGGACGACCGCCGTCGTTCGTATACTGGTTCTGATGGTGAACTTCTCGAGATTTCTCCCGCGTTTCGTGCGCGTTCCGCTCCCCTCGCAGGCCGGCGCCGAGCGTAGGGGCTTGTCCGTTCCGGGTCTCCCCCTGGCGGGCCTCCTCCTCGTGGGGCTCCTGGCCATCGTGCTGCTCCCAGGATGCGATTCGGCGCCGCCGACGGCGCCGTCCGGTACGACGATCTCGATCTCGGCCAATCCGACGCGGATCGCTTCGAGCGGGACGTCCCAGATTCGAGTGATCGCGCGCAAGGCGAACGGCAATCCAGTCAACCCGGGCACCCTGATCACCCTGACCACGACGCTCGGGACGATTCCCGGGAACGTGCCGACGGACGATCTGGGAGAGGCCCTGGCCGTCTTGACCGGAACGGGTCAGGATGGTTCGGCGACGGTCACTGCCAGTACCGGTGCGTCAGAGTCCGTCACGGTGGATGTCCAGATCGGACTGAATGCCGGATCCGTGACGCTGCAGGCGACTCCGTCGAGCGTTCCCGAGACCGGGGGGCGACTGGAGCTCACCGCCATCGTTCGAGATGAGGTGGGGCAACCGCTCGCCGGTGCCAACGTCAACTTCGTGACCACGATCGGCTCTCTCGAATCTGGCGGAAACATCCTGCCCACCGACGGGAGCGGCGCGGCCAGGGACACTCTGGTGGTGTCGGCCAGCGACGTGGACACGATCTCTGGCGACAGTTTCCAGATCTCCGTCCAGGCGGGGAGCGCCTCGGGGCAGCTCTCGGACGATGCCACCGTGAACGTTCAGCGACTCCCGCGCGCCGACTTTCTCGCCGCCGTGAACGGCCTGACGGTGGCCTTCACCGACACGACCACAGGCAACCCGACCAGCTGGACGTGGGCCTTCGGTGACGGCTCCTCGAGCTCCCAGCAGAATCCGGCCCACGCCTACGGTCAAGCGGGCACCTATGCCGTGACGCTGCAGGCGCGCAACAGTCTCGGGGAGTCCACCACGACGAAGTTCGTTGCCGTGACCGGTCAATAGACCTGCTCGGTCGAGTTCGTGAATTCCCGGAGATCGAGCGGGGAATCCGGAGAAAATCCTGATATACTCGTCGCTTGCCGCGCCCGAAGCCGGGTGGCGAGTGTTCTGGGGGACTGACGACGATGGCGGATACGAACGCGGGGCCTCCCTCGGGCTCCTCCTCGCGCATCGATGAGCTCCGGGCGCGCTGGGAGCAAGACCGCACATCGCGGATCTTCCTCCAGCTGGCCGAGGAGCTGCGCCACGAGGGGCGCTTCGAAGAAGCGCTCGCGGTGCTCGAAGTGGGGGTCGAACAGCATCCGCAGTGGGGTGCTGCCCAGGTGGCACTCGGTCGATGCCGCATCGAGCTCGGCCGGTACGAGCCCGGGTGTCTGGTGCTGGAGACCGTGGTGCGCAAGGATCCGACCCAGATGGTCGCCTATCGGCTGCTGGTCGATGGCTACCTCGGGTTGGGAGAAGCCGGGCCGGCGCGGGATCGTCTCGAGTTGTACCGCGAGTTGAACCCCCAGGACGACGATCTCACCGAACTGGAGGAGCGCCTGATCGCGCTCGAGAGAGCCGCGGAAGAGACGACCCAGAGCCCATCGCCGGAGTCGTCCGGACCTCCCCCCGAGAACGCTGCGGTGCTCCCCTCGTTGCCCCCCGTGCCTCGCACCGAGTCCGCGACGCTTTCTCCCCTTGTACCGGAGTCGTCGAGCCCGATTGGACACAGCGCGGAGTTGTTCGCTCTCCCGAAGTCGACCGCAGAGGTCTCACCGACTCTCGACCTGTCGTCGTTGGCGCCCCCTCGGCGCCTCTTTCGCCCAGGCTCGGCAGGCGCGGGGCTCGAGCTCCCGCGAACCCCGCCTGGCCCCCAGCCGGAGTCGGGGCAGTCACCTCCCGATCCGTCGGCGCATGCCGTTCTCGAGGCCCGGGAGTCAGCGCTCGACGAGGCGCCCCTCGCAGACTCGCCGTCGATCGATTCCGAGTCGGCCCTCACAGCGGGTTCGCCCGAAGGGGAAGGGAGCCCCGGGCGAGAAGAGAGCGCAGAGTCGGCCCCGATCGGAGCGGACGTCCAGCTGCAGAGCCCGATCGTGATCGACCCCGGATCGGCGCCTCTCGTAGAAGGAGATGCCCCGACCCTCGAGACGCGCAATCCCCTGAGTGCTCTGGAGGGTGGTCTTCCCGGTCACGCCGAAGCGGTCTCGATCGGAGAGAGCGCCCTCGAACAGACTCCTGTGGAGGAGAGCCTCACCGTCGAGGAGCCCGGGGCCGAAGCGGAGCCTGTAGACACGGAGCCGACGAGACCGCCGGATCCGGTCACTCTCGCCGGCGCCCACCGCTCTCCTCTCGAGCCGATCATGGTGTCGGGGGAGGGGACGGAACCCTTGATCCAGGATCCGTCTCCGTTCGAGCCTCCACCACCGCTCACGTCCTCCACGGGTGAGTTTCCTTCTCTGCCTGAGGAGGCGCCTCCGGCAAGTGACGCTCCGGCGACCGGGGCCCCTCCGGTGGCCACACCGACCCTGGGAGAGCTCTACCTCGATCAGGGTCATGCCGAAGACGCGAAGAGCATCTTCGAGCAGGTACTGGATCGTGACCCCGGGAACGAGCGCGCCCGAGTCGGGCTCGGCGCAATGACCGGGAAGGCCGTACCCAGCCAGACCGACGCGGGCGACCCGGAGGAATCCGGTCAGACCCTCGAGCCGCCGCCTCCGCTCGATGCATTGACGTTGCTGCGGAGCCACCAGGCGACACCAGAGGGGATCACCGAGCGAAAGAGCGCCGTTCTCGAGGCCTACCTGCATCGGGTTCGGCCGTCCTCCCGCGAAGAGGAGGTGTAGCGATGTTTCGTGAGCGACTCCAGGGGCTCCTGGATCGTGTCGATGGCAGCCGATCGGTCGCTCTGGTCAGCGCCGACGGAATCCCGGTGGAATCGATCATGAGAGACCGTGAAGACGATCTCGAGATGTTGGCCGCCGAAACCGTGGCCCAGGTCAGGGGAATGGCTGACAATCACCAGGAGTTCAGTCTCGGTGGGGTCCGACAGTTGGTCGTCGAGACCGCGAAGCAGAAGCTCGTCCTGGGTCGCCTTCCCGAGGACTACTATCTGTTGATGGTCCTCGGACCAGAGACCCCCGCTGGGCGCGCCCGCTTCGAGCTTCGTCGGGCGTGGATCGACTTCGAGTCGGATCTGATCTGAATCTCGCTCTGGATCGACCCGGGGCGAGGGAACACATCACGACGACCGTGCGTACCGCCGGGGCGGTTGGTGTAACCTTGTGCGATGACATGCCGCCTGATTCGGTGCACGGAGGACTCTAGGTGCTGACGTTCGAGCAGATCCAGGAGATCATCGCTGCCGTCGCAGAGCACGGTATCGAGAGCGTCGAGATCGAGCGTTCCGGCTTTCGTTTGAGAGTGGTGGGACGCTCCGCTCCGACGGTCGTGACGGCACCCCCCCCGCTCGTTGCGCCGCCCGATGCGGGCCCGGTCGCCACCACCTCGCCAACTGTCCAGGACTCGGCTGGAGGTGCGCCGGCGGAGCCCCCGTCGTCAGCACCCGAGGGGCACCTGGTCACGTCGCCGATCGTGGGCACCTTCTATGGGGCACCGAACCCGGAGTCCGAGCCCTACGTGCGAATCGGCGACCGGGTGAAACAGGGCCAGGTGCTCTGCATCGTCGAGGCCATGAAGCTGATGAATGAGATCGAATCCGATGTCGACGGGATCGTCCTCGAGATCTTTCCGCAGAACGCTCAACCGGTCGAGTTCGGCGAGCGCCTCTTCGCGATCAGCACCGACTGATCGAGGACTTCGCCGGCTCTCCACGCTGGCATCTTCGCTATGGCCTCGCGCGCGATCAAGAAGCTGCTCATTGCCAATCGGGGTGAGATCGCGCTGCGCGTCATTCAGGCATGCCGAGAGCTCGACATCGCGACCGTTGCCGTGCACAGCACGGTCGACCGCGATAGTCTTCACGTGACCTACGCGGACGAAGAAGTCTGTATCGGTCCTCCGCCGGCGAGCTCGAGCTACCTCGACATCACCCGCGTGCTTTCGGCCGCGGAGATCACGGGTGCAGATGCGGTGCACCCTGGCTACGGATTCCTGGCCGAGAGCGCCCACTTTGCGGAGGTGGTCGCCGAGTGCGGCCTGACCTGGGTCGGTCCCGAGCCGAGAACGATTCGCCTGATGGGCGACAAGGCCGCCGCCCGCGAGACGGCCAAGCGAGCGGGAGTACCGGTCTTGCACGGTTCCGAGGGTGCCCTGGACGATGCCGAGCAGGCGCAGGCGCTCGCCGCACGGATCGGCTTCCCGGTGATTCTCAAGGCGGCTGCGGGAGGGGGAGGCAAGGGCATGCGAATCGTGACCGCCGAGGACGACCTGGCGGCGCTCTTCGAGACGGCCTCCAACGAGGCCAGCGCGGCGTTCGGCGATGGCTCGATCTACCTCGAGAAGTACCTCACCGAGCCCCGCCACATCGAGTTTCAGGTGTTCGGGGACCGGGAAGGGAACGTCTACCAGCTCGGGGAGCGTGAGTGCTCCATTCAGCGGCGTCACCAGAAGCTGCTCGAAGAGGCGCCTGCACAGGGTCTATCCGAGGCCTTGCGAGTCGAGATGGCCGACTCGGCCCTGAGACTTTGCCGGGAAGTGGGCTATGTCAATGCCGGCACCGTCGAGTTTCTCGTGGAGGGTGGTGAGTTCTACTTCATGGAGATGAATACCCGGATTCAGGTCGAGCATCCGGTCACCGAGATGATCACCGGCCTCGACCTCGTCAAGATGCAGATCGAGGTGGCACGCGGGGATCGGCTGGACCTACCCGCCGATCTCCGCCCCCGCGGCCACGCGATCGAATGCCGAATCAACGCCGAGAATCCTGTCAGCTTCCTTCCGTCTGCCGGTACAATCGAGACTTTCCACGCCCCGGGAGGACCTGGTATTCGACTCGATACGCATGCCTACGAGGACTATCGGTTTCCACCCAACTATGACTCGCTGGTGGCCAAGCTGCTCGCCTGGGGAAGGACGCGGCACGAGGCAATCGCTCGAATGCGGCGTGCCCTCGACAGCTTCGTGATCGAGGGAATCAACACGACGGTTCCCCTGCATGTTCGGCTGATGCGAGACCCGGACTTCATCGCAGGGAATGTATCGACGCGCTTCATGGAGCGCTTCCTGTCCACAAAGAATGACCTCTTGTAGGTCCTCGGAGATCAGTTGAAGGGGCCTCGACCGAGTCGGGGACCTTCATCGAAGGGAGATGAGCAGTGAGCGCAACGGCTGTAGTGGTGATGATTCTGATCTGTGGTTTTGTCTGGGGGGGACTGCTCTCTCTACTCGCACTCGCCTTTCGCAAAGAGGGAGGGCGAAGCTGATCCGGCGCGTTCGTTCTCGTGCGGGCGATGCGGACGAGCACCGGTCATGATGGCTCCGGCCGCTCGCTGGCAGCGGCTCTATCTGGTCGGCTTCATGGCGGTGGGGAAGACGACCATCGGTAGACAGCTGGCCCGACAGCTGCGCTGGACCTTCGTCGACCTCGACCGAGAGATCACCGCGGCTGAGGGGATGACCGTCTCGGACATCTTCTCCCGCTACGGCGAAGCGAGATTTCGCGAGCTCGAGTCGAAGCATCTGGCGGAGACCTTCCGCCAGGAGGAGGTGGTCGTTGCGACCGGGGGAGGGGCGTATACTGGGCAGTCCGCGGTCGATGAGGTACGACAGTACGGCATCTCCCTCTGGCTCGATCTGCCGTTCAGTGACATTGCTACTCGTCTAGAGCGTTCTGCTCAGGTGAGACCGCTGGCAAAGTCTCGAGAAGAGACCAGGCAACTCTACGGCCGACGTCTTCCCTTCTACCGTCAGGCCGATCTGCGAATTCCGCTCGCGCTTTCGGATTCGCCGAGCCTCGTCGCTCGACGCATTGCGGCCCGAGTCGTTCGAGAAGGTCGAGCGGACGATCCCGTATCGGAGGAAGTCCCGGTCGTCAGGAAGGTACCGAAGTCTTGCGACTGCTGATTCTCACCGACGTGCATGGCAATTGGGAGGCGCTTCGGGCGGTGCTTCGCCACGTTCGTCGAAAACGATTCGACGGGTCGCTGGTTCTCGGAGATCTGGTGGGCTATGGAGGTGCACCGAATCAGATCGTGGAGGCTCTCGATCGGCTCCCCAAGCCTGTTCATGTCGTGCGGGGCAACCACGACAAGGTGGTGGCAGGGATCGAGGACGGGGAGGCCTTCAACGAAGCCGCGTTGGCGGCTGCGATGTGGACTCGTCAACGTTTGACCTCGAGGAATCTGCGGACGGTCGAGCGTCTTCCGGAGGGCCCCCGAGCGGTCGGAGACGGTGTGGTCATCTGCCATGGCACTCCGCTCAACGAAGACGACTACCTCTTTGCCGAATCCGAGGCCGACCGCATCTTCCATGGCTTCGATGCCGAGGCTCGACTGGTCTTCTTCGGCCACACTCACCTGCCGTCGGTGTTCATCGGTCACTCCACTGGAGTCCGGGGGGTCTTACTCAGTGGAGAGCGCGGTCGGATCCGAGTGCAGCCCGGATTCCGCTATCTGATCAATCCGGGGTCGGTGGGCCAGCCGCGCGACCGCGACCCGAGAGCTGCGTTCATGATCTACGACAGCGGGTCCGAGATCGTTCACTGGTACCGTCTCGACTACGACATCGCGGGCGCGCAGCGCCGAATCGTCGAGGCAGGGTTGCCAGTCAATCTCGCCGAGCGGTTGTCCTACGGGGTCTGACGAGCACGCTGTCGTTGGCAGCGTCTCGCTTCAAGGTCCGGATTCGGCGGGAGGGGGTGTATTGAGGATCTCATCGGTGCTGAGTCCTTGCTCGGTCAGGTTGATCAGGTGCTCGAGTCGTGGAGCGGTGCCGCCTGCAGCCTCCAGACCCTTGCGCCAGGTAGCGGTGGCGCCCTCGCGATCCTCCATCTGAAGGAGGAAGATCCCCTTGAGCAGGGAGGCCTGGGTGTTCGCGGGATTGCTGGCCAGGGATCGGTCGAGCATGTCGAACGCTTCACCCGGCTCGCCCATCATGTAGCGGACCATCCCCTGGATGTAGAGCCCTTCGGAATCGTCCGGGTCGACCGCGAGAATCGCTTCGGAGCTCGAAAAGGCGTCCATGAATCGCTGCGTCGAGAGGTAGATTCCAGCCAGCTCGCGGTGGATCTCGAGATCCTCGGCGCCTCCGGTGAGCTCACCCCGGAGTCGCTCAACTTCGCCGGCGAGAAAGGGGGGCAGCGGAGGCTGGCCACTCTCGTCGGTCTGACCGGCGCCTCCTCCCGCAGGGCTCTGTTGAGCCATCGGGCCGCTCGATTGTCGGGGAGCGGGCTGTGCGTCCCGTTGCGCCCAGAAGATCAGCAGCGCCACGACTCCCACGAGCCCGCCTCCCAGCAGAGTGCCTGCTAGCAGCGGGTGCCGGTGGGCGAAACCGCCATCGAGGGTGGTTTCCTTCTTCTCTTCTCGACCGGGAGCGCGCCGCCGGGACGTCTTGGTGCCGAACTTCTCGCTGCGCTGTAGCTGGAGCTCTTCGAGACGCATCAGGCATCGCGCCGCTCGTCCCTCGAGCGTGCCTTTGTCTTCCTCGGTGAGCTCGATCGACTCGGAGCCGCGGAGGCGATCGTAGATCTCGTCTCGCTCGCGCTCGAGGTCCGAGATCGCCAACTCGAGGTCGTGCAGATCGGAGACGGAGGGGCCCTCCTCCTTGCGCCCGATGCGGGCTGCCACGATGGCTCCGGTCGCGAGTCCGGCGACGATGGTCAGTATCGGAATGAGGGTGATAGACAACTCAGTCTCCTGTTCGAGCGCGGCTCTGCCGTCGCCTCGGGTTCCCTGCCAGCGACGGATCAGGAACCGGTTTCCTGGCGAACCTTTTCGCGCCACTCGGCGAGATCGATGTCGCTTTCGCTCTCGCGGGAGCGACCGCGAGAGCGGCTCATCCGGAAGACGAGCCCGAAGCCGAGAAGCAGAGCAGCGAGCGGGGCGAGCCATACCAGCCAGTTGAGGCCACGCGCCCGTGGCTGTAGACGAACGAACTCGCCGTAGGTGCTCTCGAAGTAGTCGGCAGCCTGTTCCTTCGAGTAGCCGCGGGAGAGAAGCTCACGGACCTCGACGCGCATGGCGAGGGCGGAAGCAGCCGGGGAGTCCGCCACCGATAGACCCTGGCAGACGGGACAGCGCAGCAGGCGAGAGAGCTCCAGAGTGGCTTGTTCGAGCTCGTCGCCGCTGAGGGGAGGGCCCGCCGGATCACCGATCAGAGCATAGCGGTCGATCCCCAACTCGGTGTCGGTCGGGGACGTCGGGTTCTCGGGAGTGTCTTCTTGAGCACCGCTCGGGAGGGTTGTGGCGAGAACCCCCAGGACCAGGAGAGCGAGAAACAGCCTGCTGTGAGTCACACGCAGCTCCATCATCCCTCCAGCAGGGTGTCGAGAACGGTCCGCATGAACGGCTCCGGAACGGCTCCGATGACCTTCTCGGCAATCATCCCCTCTCGGTCGATGAAGAACGTCTCCGGAGGTCCGTATACGCCGTAGGCGATCGCGACCTTGCCCTCCTCGTCGACCAGGGCGGGCCCCCACGATCCCAGTTGCGATTCCCACCTGCGGATCTTCTGAGGTGTGTCCTGATAGATCACGCCGAGAAACACCACATCGTCCGCGTGACGTTCCGACGCCGAGAGGAACACCGGGTGCTCCTGATAGCAGGGCGGACAAAAGGTCGCCCAGAAGTTGATCACGACGGGTTTGCCGCGGAGGTCGGAGAGTCGATACAGGTTGCCGTCGATGTCCTGGAGTGCGAAGTCCGGAGCCTTCTTGCCGACCAGTGGCGACTCGACGGTGTGCGGGTCGAACCGGAAGGCAACCGCCAGCACTGCGAGGAGCGGCAGGATGAGCAGGGCGCCGACGATGAGTACCTTGTTGTTCATGTGGCAGTTACCCTGTCTTGACCCTCGCTGGTCGCGGGCGCACTACGGGTGACGTGCAGGGCGCTGGCGGGGGGCACCAGGCAGAGCATGGTGCCGAGGGCCATGAGGAGGACGCCGATCCAGATCCACATCACGCCGGGCGTGATGATGGCGCGCAGTCCGATCGCGCCTTGGGAATCCACGCTCATCAACGTCAGGTAGAGGTCGTGCCCGGCAGTCGAGTGGACAGCGGGAGTGCCGATCGGCTCACGCCGCGTCTCGTAGTAGTTCAGAGACGGTCGAAGCACGCCGAGGCGCTTGCCCTTTCGGGACACCTCGATGTTGGCTCGCTGCCGTGCCACGTGAGGATCTTCGACGACATCGGATCCACCGAACGTCAACTCGTAGCCGCCCACCAACGCACTTTGTCCCGGCGCCAGCGTCGCTTCGCTGTCGATCTGGTAGTTCGAGGAGACGGCGATCGCGACGGCCACCGTGATCACGCCGATGTGGGACAGGTAGGCACCGGCTCGCCGTGGAACCAGACGCGTCGAGTTGATGGCTGCTTTGGCCGGCGACTCGCCGTGTCGCATACGAGCCCGTGTCGGGCGCAGACCCTGGTCGAGATTGACCCACAACGCGTAGCCTGCCAGGGCACAGGTCAGCATCACCGGGAAGCTCCGTCCTCCCAGGAGCCAGGAGATCGCCAAACCCGCCGCTGCGGCTGGCAGCGGCCATAGCAGGGCACGACGAATGGAGCTCGCAGAGGCGCGTCCCCAGGGCAGCGCGGGGCCGATGCCGATGAGCATCAGCAGACCGAGCAGCATCGGCACCGACATTCGATTGAAATACGGCTCGCCGACGCTGACCTTCACCCCGCGCAGCCATTCCGCCAGGATCGGGTAGAGCGTCCCGACCAGAACGGTGAACATGACGACCACCAGCAAGAGGTTGTTGATCAAGAAGCCGGTTTCGCGCGAGGCCAGGCTCTGGCGCGCTGGCTCGGGAGCGAGCGTGTCGATGCGCAAGGCCAGGAGGGCGACGACGGCGATCAGGAGCACCCCGAGGAAGCCGAGAAACAGGGGGCCGATCGGACTCTGGGTAAAGGAATGCACGGAGTTGACCACCCCGGAGCGGGTCAGGAAGGTGCCCAGAATGGTGAGCAGGAAGGAGACCATGATCAGGATCACGGTCCACGCCTTGAGGGTTCCTCGCCGCTGCTGCACGATGGCCGAGTGAAGCGCGGCGACGGCGGTCAGCCAGGGGAGGAACGAGGCGTTCTCGACCGGGTCCCATGCCCAGTAGCCGCCCCAGCCCAGCACCTCGTAGGACCACCAGCCGCCGAGCATGATGCCCAGGGTCAAGAAGGCGGTGGGCACGATCAGCCAGTTGCGCAGCGGTCGGAGCCAGGTCGGACCGAGTTGCCCACGGAGCAGGGCCGCGACCGCCATGGCGAACGGGATGGTCATCCCGACATACCCGAGGTAGAGCATCGGCGGATGCACGATCATCAGGACGTGGTTCTGCAGCAGCGGGTTGGGTCCGGGCCCGTTCGTGGGAATCGGAGGCGGCGTGGCCGCGAAGGGGTTGGCCGGCCCTGCGATCATGAAGCAGAAGAAGAGACCCACGCAGAACGTGGTGGCCAGGCTGTAGGCGAGGTAGTCCTCGTGCCCCTCCCGTTGCAGAGTGGCGAGGCCGAGTACGAAAAGACCCAGCACCATGGCCCAGAAGAGGATCGACCCTTCGAGGGAAGACCACAGCGAGACGATGGTGATGTGCAGAGGCGTCTCGATGGAGCCCACCTGCGCCACGTAGGACACAGAGAAGTCATGACTGACCAGCGCGATCCACATCACGACGTTCGCAGCCACGGTCGCGGCAGCGAAGGCGATGGCCAGGCGGCGGGTCAGCGCCAGCCCCTTCATCGATCTTCGCTTGCCGGCGACGAAACCGACCGGAATCCCGAACGCGCAGATCAAGAGAGCCAGAAGCACGAACCCCTGGCCGAGCAGGGAGTTCATGTGTCCCGGTTCTCCAACTGCAGCGACTTCACGAGATCTTCCATCGTGCGGTCGTCGTGGTCGTCGGGGGCCTGATACTCGTTGTCGTGCTTGACCATCATCCGATCGGTCTCGAACAGACCCTCATGGGTGTATCGGCCCTCGAGCACCACGCCGATGCCTTCGCGAAACATGGCGGGCGGCAGAGTCTTGGCGGTCACCGGAATCGAGTTGGATCCGTCCGTGACCGAGAAGGTCATCGTCAAGCCGTCGGCGCCCTGCACGATGGACTCGGGCTCGACCAGGCCGCCGAGGCGGATGTTGGAGGCATAGGCGCCGTCGCCGGCGTCGATCAGTTCAGTGGGGCTCCAGTAGTAGACCAGGTTCTCGCCGATGTTGCCGAAGGCGAGGAAGGCGAAGGCGCCCGCCGCGAGAACGAGTGCGACGACCAGTAGCAGGCGCCGTCCCTTGTGAGCAGTTGTCATGGCGTGTGTCTCCTTTGATGGAACGAACTGCGATTCGAGACCGAGCCTCCGTGCTCGAAATTCACGAGCTCGCCGGGTCCGCCCGATACCTCGATGCTGCCGCAGGTGGCTCTTGCCAGCCCAGGACTGGAAATCCCCTAGGCCCCTTCCACCGTCGGCCTGATTCACCAACCGGGGCTATGACCCTACCGCGCCGCTCGGGCTCGTTCTCGGGCGCGTCGATAGCGCGCTCCGAGAAAAAGGGCATAACCCGTGAGCCCGACCGCGAACACGGCGTAGGCTCCGATCACATAGTTCCAGCCACCGATTATAACGCCCTCGGGCATGCCCTTGCTCCTGTGGAGATTCCTTGTTTTCGGGTGTTCCTGGTGCGGCTCACTCGTGGATTTCCCTGAGTCGAGGGCCTCAACTCACCGTGACCGTATCGAGGCGCGCCGGCTCGGGAACCTCCTCCTGCTCGCGGTGGTACTGCTCGAGTCGGATCCGAACGGCGATCAGACCGATGGCGAGGAACAGAATGCCGAAGGCGTTGATGCGCAGCGGTAGCACCATGGCGGAGTTCACGGTATCGGGGGAGGACTGCACCTGGTGCAGGGATCGGAACCACCGCACGCAGAAGTAGATCAGTGGGATGTCGACCCAGGCGACGATCGTGGCGACCGCGCTCCAGGACGCTCGGCGCTCGGGATCGGGGAGGAAGGAGCGCAGCGCGAGGACTCCGGCGAACAGGACCAGTCCGACCAGCGAGGAGGTCAGTCGCACGTCCCAGTCCCACCAGACACCCCAGGTCGGTCGACCGAAAATCGAGCCGGTGAGGAGCAGCAGCAGGGTGAGCACGCAGCTGACCTCGATGGTGGACACCATGCGTGCATCCCACTTTGGCTTCCCCGTCCACAGGGACATCACGGCGAAGCCGGCGGCGAAGGTGCAGAACAGCAGCGCGTTCCAGGCTGTGGGAACGTGCACGAAGAGAATCCGCGAAACGTCTCCCATGTGTTTTTCCGGCGGCGCCCAGGCCAGACCCATGGTGCAGCCGACGATCAACAAGAGCACTCCCAGGAGAAGGGAGCCGATTTGCCAGGGCGCGAGTGGTTTTACCGTGGTCATACGCCTTCCTCGTAAATGTAGGGGAAGAGGATTCCGCAGAGAACCCAATAGATGACGTTGAAACTGACGAGCAGCATCGCCCAGGAGCGCAGCTGCGCCATCGGATCACCGGTCAAGACGAGGGAGGCCGCCTTGACCGAGGCGAGAAGAACCGGAATCACGAGTGGGAAGAGTAGCAGAGGCAGCAGCACGTCCTGGCTCTCCAGCCGGCTGGTCATTGCGGCGTAGAGCGTTCCGGGCGCCGAGAGGCCGAAGGCCGCCAACGCCCAGAGCAACCAGAGCGCGAAGAAGCGCTGTGGGTTCATTTCGAGCGAGTAGAGAACCACGGCAAAGGGGGTGAGCACTGGCCCCAGCAGGGTGAGAAAGAGAGCGTTCCCCAGCGCCTTGCCGTAGTAGACGGCTCCCGCGTTGGCGGGCAGGAGGATGAGCCCCTCCAGGGCTCGACGACTCTGTTCCAGACGAAAGCTCTCCGACAGCGCGAGGGTCGACGAGAGCAGCAGCGCCAGGACGAGGAATCCTCCGGCGGTGACGCGCAGGGTGGAGCCGTCGGGACCGACAGCAAAAGAAAACAGCATCAGGGTGATCAGGCCGAACAGCACCACCGAGACGAGCCTCGACTTGCTGCGCCATTCCAGCCTCAGGTCCTTGCCCAGGATCGTCAGGGCCTGGCTGACCAACCCCGCTCCCTCGGACGGAGCAGGGGAAAACGGACGGGCAGATTCACTCATCCCGAGGTCACCTCGGTCCCGACGGGCGGGGGCGCCCGCTCGAGGACCCGTTTGAGGGTGGGCGCCTCTTCCACCCTCGAGGGAGGACCCTGCCAGGCCAGCTGGCCCCGTTCGAGGATGACGGCGCGATCGACCAGGTGCGCCGCCCGTCGCACGGCGTGAGAGGCGACGAGTATGGTGCAGCCGCGGCTCCGGAACTCGGCCATCCAGTCCTCGACGAGATTCTGCCCTTCGGGATCCAGGGCCGCGAAAGGCTCGTCCATCATGACCAGTCGGGGATTCTCGAGGTGAGTCCGGAGCAGAGTGAGTCGTTTGCGCATGCCCGCGGAGAACGTGCCGACCGGCACGTCGCGACGGTTCTCGAGCCGCACCATCTCGAGCAGTCGGACGATCTCGGCCTCGTCGCCGCCGTGGCCGAGGAGGCGAGACCAGATGCGAAGCATCTCGGTGGCAGTCAGGCCGTCATAGAGATAGTTCTCGTGAGACACCATCGAGAGGTTTCGGCGACTTTCGGCTCGTTCGCTGGTCGGGTCCAGGCCGAAGACCTCCAACTCACCGACAGTGCGACGCGAGAGTCCGGCGACCATGCGCAGGAAGGTCGTCTTGCCCGACCCGTTGGGGCCGATCAGGAGCAGGGATTCTCCCTGCGCCACTTCCAGATCCAGATGGGCGAGGGCCCAGTGTTGGCCGAATCGGCGCCCGAGGCCACGCGCTCGGACTGCCGGTACGGCACCATTCGCCAGTCGCATGGCGCTTGTCTATCACAGCGCGGGCTACCCGCGCGCGGGGTACGATGTGGCACGATGAAATGTGATGGAGCCAGCGTCGGTGGCGGCCAGGGAGGTGCTCGGTCGAGGACTTCCTCCGCGGGCTGGAGTGCCCTGGCGTTGCTTTGCGCGTGGCTCTTCGGGTGTGTCACGAGCGTCCCCCTTCCGGGAGCTCCGAAGCAGCCCGGCCAGACCGCCCCGATCGTCGAGGAAGACGACAGCTCGGGCGCTCGCGAGATGCTCCTCTTGTTGGAAGACCGGCGGATCTACGAGCCGGTCACGGTCGATCGGTCGCTGGTCGAGGGTGCCGCGGTGCGTGCGCGCCTGGCCCTGGCCCTGGGAAGAATCGGTGGGGCCGACGCCGAGCTGGTGCTGGACGAGCTGTTGATCGACCCCGAGCTCGAGGTGCGCAGAGCCGCGGCTCTCTCCCTGGCGATCCTGTCGTCCGGCTCGGTCGGTGCGGTGCGTCCGATCAGCTCCGTGCCCGTGACCGGAGCCCTGGTTTCGGCTCTGGGATCCGACGACGTAGTGACCGCCCGCTGGGCCGCTCAGGCGCTGGCGCTGCGAGCGATCAGCCTCGACGAGGTCAGCGAGGCGCTGGTGCTGCTGATCGGGGAGGATGGCGCCGAGGCCGAGCTCTGGAGCCGGCTGTTGCCGGCTCTGCCCCTCTTCGACCAGGGTGCGCGTCAGGCTGCCGCCAGGGTCTATCTGGAGGGTCATGCGGAATCGAAGTCCGCGGACCCGCCGGAGTGGAGGTCACTGCGTCGCAGCGCGGTGCGAGCTCTCGTGCTCGATTTCGAGGCAGTCGACGCGGACAGGTTCCGGCAGCTGTGTGGCGACCCCGACCCCTGGATTCGTGCCTGGAGCTGTAAGGCCCTGGGTTTCGTCGGCGAGAGGGAGGACCTGAAACGGCTCCATGAAGTGGCTACCCAGGCCGCGGGCCTGGACGACCTCCTGGCTCGTTCGGCGGTGCTCTCTGCGACGATCGAAGCGGCCGCACAGCTGGTTCTTCGCGGAGTCGTCGCGCCTTCGGACGAGTGGCGCAGCGTGCTGCTGGCCCAGCTCTCGAGCCCTCTCGCCGGAGCTCGGATGGCGGCCCAGAGAGCTGCCTCTGCGTGGCTTCTGGACGAGGGACTGGCTGGAGTGTTGCGTTCCCAGGTCGGGCAGGACGACGGTGAGGCGCTGCTCGCCCTCGCTGGGGGGCGCGATCCCGGCGCGGCGGAGCTGGTGGCGACGGCCGCCCGCTCGACGGATTCCCGGCTGGTCGCCGCCGCAGCGCGGGCCGCCGCGATCCTCGGGATGGAGGCCGTGCTCGAGACCTTGTTGGGAGACGAACGTCCGCTGGTGCGGTGGGGCGCCCTGGAGGGAGTCGCGGACGTCGATCCGGAGAGGGCTGCCGAGGCATTGACTCTGGCGCTCGGTGATTCGTCCGCCTCGGTCCGCGCGTCGGCCCTGCGCTGGCTGGCGGATCGGCCGGTGCTGGGGCTGGAGGAGATCGTGAGGAGTTTCGAAGACCTTCCTGCGGACGCTCTGGAGCTTCGTTTGCAGGGTCTTCTGGCGATCGAAGCGCTGGCCGACGAGAATCGCCTGGAGAGGGGCGGAGCCATCGTGGCCCTCGAGGAGATGGCCGGCTCTTCGGTCTATCCGGTACGCGCCAGTGCGGCTGCAACACTGGCCCGGTTGGGGCGGCCGGTACCCGTGATCGGAGGGCCGGAAGTCCGTCGCACTGCCGACTACTACGGCGAGATCGATCGCCGCTCCCGTGGGGAGCGCTACCTGCAGATGATGACCACCCAGGGCGATCTGACGTTTCGGGTGCCCTGTGAGCAGGCGCCGCTGACCTGTGTCAGCTTCATTCAGCTGGCGGAGCAGGGCTTCTACGACGGACTGGCGTTCGCACGCCTGGTCCCCGGAGGCCAGCTCGTGGGGGGAGATCCGTTCGGCGACGGTTTCGGTGGCCCCGGGTACCGCTTGCGCGACGAGCCTACGGCCCTCGAGCTCGATCGCCCGGGGATGCTGGTCCTGGAGCGAAGCGGCCCCGACGCGGGAGGCAGCCGGTTCTTTCTGACCCTGGGTCCGCTCCCCGAGCTGGCGCGCCACGAGGTCGTGCTGGGGGAGATCGTCAGCGACCTGGACATTCTGGCGCGACTGGGTGAGGAGGACCGGATCCTGGCCCTGCGTGAGGTGGCTCCGCCCGCGCGAAGCGCCCGGCGAGATCCAGACGGCGAGACGCCGCAAACCCCCAGAGGACGGGGCTCAGCGGGGATTTCGCCTTGAAACCTTCTGGGACCGATGACGTAACAAAGCGGACGAGAGGTATGGAGCCCGCGACCGATGAACAGCTCGTGGAAGCCATCCTCGGAGGGGACGATGACAGTTTCCGAGAGCTGGTCGGTCGATATCAGGGCAGAGTGGTCAACTACCTGTACCGGTTGTTGCGCAATCTGGAAGAGGCCCATGATCTCTCCCAGGAAGTCTTTCTGCGCATCTACCGGGCTCTCGACCGCTTCGATCCGTCCTATCGCTTTTCGACCTGGCTCTTCCGAGTGGCGCAGAACGCTGCGATCGATCGCATCCGCAAACGCCGTCTCAAAGTGGTCTCGATCCACCGCCCCGACACGGACGATGGAGGAGGAGGGGAGTGGGAGTTCCCCAGCTCCGATCCGAGTCCGTACGCAGACCTTCGCAACGAGGAGCGCGGTGACGCCATTCGTCTCGCGATCGAGGATCTGGCCGACGAGTACAAGGAACTGATCGTTCTTCGTCATTTCGGAGAGCTTTCGTACGACGAGATTGCAGAACTCAAAGCCATGCCCCTGGGAACGGTCAAGAACAAGTTGTTCCGGGCCCGTCAGATGCTCAAGGGCAGGCTGAAGGACTACCTGACCGACTGAGAGCCCCTGATTTCTCGCATCTTGGACGAAACCCTCAGGGCCGATCTCCAGTAGTAATCCGGGAGAGCCCCTGTAGCGAAGACAAGACTGTCGAGCGCACAAATCCAAACATCTTCAAGACCAACGTCGAAGCCTTACGGAAGCCGGAGAGAACCATGAGCGACACCGCGAATCTGAGCGAGCGAGATCAGTGGATGATGCTCGTGGATCTCGACAAGGACGGTTCCCTGACTCCTTCCGAGCGAGAGCGTCTGGAAGCGAAGCTCGCGGCCGGAGGTCCTCTGGCCGAATCGTTGGCCGAAGAGGCTGGGTCGCTCAAAGCCCTGCAGTCGCTCCTCGAGCAGGCCCGCGTTTCCGTGCATCCCGAATTCGTCGATCGCGTGATGGCGGCACTCGAGACCCGCCGGGCCGCACAGCAACGAAGGAGCTTTGTCGCGGTCGCAGCGGTCCTGGTGGCACTGGTGACGGCGACCGTCTTCCTGATCGGACTCTCGTCCGCTCCGGCAGAGGTGGCGGAAACGGCCGGTGGCCCCCTGGGTGCTCTGGGTGACTTCTTCGTCACCACGCTGCTGGCCGGCGCCGGTTTGCTCGGGGCGTCCTGGCAGGGCTTCGGAACCGCGCTGGGTCGCTGGCTTGGAGAGTCGGTCCTGAATCTGATCGGGTTCGCGGCTCTGGTGATCGGGCTCAACGTGTTGTTCTTCTCGCTGCTTCGCCGTCGTCGGGCCGCCGTGCGAGCCACCAGGTCCGACCAGGGCTGAACCCTGCGGGGCCCGCCGCACGTCTGGCCGGAGGCGCCAAGGGCGTTTTCGTGGCGCCAAGGGCGTTTTCGTGGCGCCAAGGGCGTTTTCGTGGCGCCAAGGGCGGTCTCGTACCGGCAGGACATCGCTTCTCCCGCCTAAGATAGCGGCGTGAGAACCGTCAACCCGCGCGCAGCGAGCCTCCTGTCGGCTGTGCTGTTCGCTGCGCTCTGTTGCCCCACCGCGGTACGGGCCCAGGGTGCCGTCGTGGGCGAAGCGATCCGGATCGACGAGGGCAGCCTGGCGCAGGATCAGATCGTAGCCCTCTCACGCAGTCTCGTCGTGCGCGGCGAGTGCCGCAAGGGGGCCACGGTGCTGGGAGGCTCAGCCACGGTCAGTGGTCGCATTCTGGGTGATCTCGTCGTCGTCGGTGGCGATGCTCGGCTGGAGGCGGGCGCGCGCGTCGGTGGCGACGTGTTCGTGTTCGGCGGGGCGGTCGAGACGGCTCCGGGGGTCGTCGTCGGAGGCCGGTCCGTGGCCTATCCCACTGCACCTTCCACCTGGATGATGCTGCTCGATGGGCCGAGCCTGGGGCTCGATCCGATGTCGCCGACCGTGCTCGGCGCCAAGCTCGCCCTGATCGCGGCGTGGCTCCTGGTCGTACTGGGGCTGCTCGCGACCTCGCGCGAGCCTTTGCGCGAGACGGCCCGGGTGGTGACCCAGGAGTCCTTCCGCTGTTTCTTCATCGGTCTGACCGGAGTGCTGGCGATCGTGCTCCTCCTGGTGCTCTTCAGCAGCCTCGTCGGGGCCGTGATCGGCGTGCCGATGGTGCTGCTTCTGGTCTTGTTCGCGCTCCTGCTGAAGATCTGGGGTACGTCAGCGGTTTTTCTGGCCTTCGGAAGGAGGCTGCTCGAGTGGTTCGGACGTCGGCGCGAACGACCGCTGAGGGCTGCCCTGGTCGGCCTCTCCGTTCTGGGAGCGGTGAAGTTGGTGCCCTGGGTCGGAGTGTGGGTCTGGACGGTGATCACTCTGATCGGTGTGGGCGCAACGCTGGTCAGCAAGTTCGGACGCATGGAGCCGTGGCTCGACAGGACCTGAGGTCTCGGGGGCGCTCTCGGCCGGCATCGGGGGTTCTCGATTCGGGCCGATCAGCCGAATTATCCACAGGGGGCGCCACGTCTTGACCGCCCTGGGGTTGTCCCCTACTCTGGTTGGATGTCGCGTGGCCGGTCTCCCGAACCGGCCTTGATGGCGTGACGTTCCCCTCTGATTCGACGGCCCGCCTCGAACTGAAGGACGCGGCCGCTTCTCCCCTCTCGGCGGAGCGTTCGCTCCGTCCTCTTGCGCAATTGGTGTCCGGAGATTCCTTCCTATGTTCTGTCAGGTCTGTGGTACTCGCCAGCAAGACGACGCCGAGCACTGCGTGAAGTGTGGGCACAAGCTGCTGGTACTCTCGGGCCCCTTGCGGATCGAGGAGGAGTCGCTCGAGGAGGATGACAATTTCTCCTTCGACGAGCACCTGCTCGAGCGCATCTCGATCCTGGAAGAGGTTCTCAAGCGCACCGGCGAGACCGTGCGCAACATCCTCGGGGCATTGCACAAGCAGGAAGAGAACATCCTGATCAATCACGCGGGACTGGTGGCGCTGCGGGATCTGCTCGAGGACAAGAGTCTCATTGCTCGCGACGAATGGACCGATCTCTGGGAGTCGAAAATGGACTTCCAGATGCTGTGTCTGGAAAAGCGCGAGCGGTTCATCGCCTCCAAGGACAAGATGGCGGCTCTTCACCGGGGCTCCAAGCGTAAGGTCTTCCTCGGGCTGCTCGATGAAGCAGAGTACGCTCTCTACGCTTTCAAGCTGGACAAGGCGATCGTCGCCCTCGAGGCGGCCTACAAGCTCGACCGCGACAACTACGAGCTGGCGCACTTCCTGGGAGAGACCTACTTCAACCAGGGCGAGGTCCAAAGGGCGCTGCTGCTCTTCGAGCGCGTACTCGTCGTCAAGCCCGACCACTACGAAGGGCTCGTCTACAGTGGAGTGATCCACCATCAGGACGGCGACGCAGGGCGCGCCGAGGAGCTCCTCAAGCGAGCCACGGGTCTGTACCCCGACCGCTTTCTTCCCCAGTTCAGTCTGGGAGCCGTGTACGCCGGCCAGGGCCAGCTCTCGCGGGCGGTCGTCTTCCTCGAACGTGCCGTCGAGCAGGACGCGGTTCCCCACGCCCTCTATCTCCTGGGGCGCTGTTACTACGAGATGGGAAAGTCGACGCCCGCGATCAAGTACCTGAGTGAAGCCGTGAAGCTCGATCCCGCTTTCGAAGAGTGTCACCACCTGTTGGGCCTGGCCTACATCGACCGGCGATGGAACAAGAAGGCACTCGAGTCCCTGCGCGAGGCCCAGCAGCTGAATCCGCGCAAGATGCGCTACGAGGACCTCATTCGGTATCTCTCCGGACAGAGTCGGGCGCTGCCCGAGATCGGCGAGGAAGCCCTGGCCTTCACCACCCAGGCAGACCGTCTGCTTGCCGAAGAGCAGCCGCAAAAGGCACTGGCGCACTACACGAAGGCGATGGAGCTCGAGCCGGAGAACCCGACCGTTCTCATGTCGCTCGCTCTTGCCTGTCTGCACTTGAACCGCAACCAGGAGACCAAGAGCCTGACTCTGAGGGTTCTCGAGCTCGGTCCCGGTGAGATGCTGAAGGCCACCGCCTATGCGACCCTGATCGAGGTGCTGCGCAGCGAGGGCAAGTTTCGTGAGGGCAACCACATCGGCAAACAGCTGCTCGAGGAGGGCAGTTCGGACTTCTCTCGGACGATCGCCTACTACGAGATGGCCTACAACATGGCCGAGATGCAGGAGGACCTCGATGGTGCCCTCGACCTGGCTCGGCGAGCCTTGGAATGTTCTCCCGAGGAGCTCAAGCAGTTCCCGTTGGCGGTCCTGGGCTGGGTGCACTACAAGCGCGAGGAGTTCCAGGAGGCGATCGATTATCTGAGTCGATCGACCGAGCTGGGCTCTTCCGCCGCCACCCTGACCCATCTGGGGATGGCGCTACTGGCGTCCGGCAACGAGAGCGAGGCCAAGGACGTGCTCGACCGCGCCCGTCGTCTGACCGACCGCGGCGGGGCGCTGGAAGAGAAGATGATGGAGTTCATGAGAGACTCGGCTCGGATTCTCGAGAAAGCGCAGACGCGCGACTGACCCGAGACCGCCTTTCAGAACCCACAAGGGCCCGAGCCCACCAGGGACACGCAGCGCCTGCCGGACGGGGATGACGGTCGTGAGGGCCTTACCGGGGCTCCCGGACCGAGACACCCGGGATGAGTGGCTGTTGCGACCCGACCGAGGTGAGACCATGCGTTGGAGCCAGTTCTATCTCTTCACTACCCGTGAGGTGCCGAGCGATGCCGAGGTCATCAGTCATCAGCTGATGGTACGCGCTGGAATGCTGCGCAAGCACGCCGCCGGCATCTATACCTACCAACCCTACGGCTGGCGCAGCCTGCGCAAGTTGATGCAGATCGTGCGCCGTGAGCTCGAGGTCGCGGGCTCCGTCGAGCTGGCGATGCCGGCGGTGCAGCCGGCAGAGCTCTGGCAGGAGTCGGGGCGCTGGGAGAAGTACGGCAAGGAGCTCCTGCGGATCCAGGACCGGCACGGGCGTGACTTCTGTTTCGGCCCGACCCACGAGGAGATCATCACCGACATGGTCAGGCGCGACGTGTCGAGCTACCGTCAGCTGCCGATCAACCTGTACCAGATCCAGACCAAGTTCCGTGACGAGATCCGGCCGCGCTTCGGACTCATGCGTGGGCGAGAGTTCCTGATGAAGGATGCCTATACGTTTCATGCCACGGAGGAGAGCCTGGACGAGGCCTATCAGGCGATCCACGATGCGTATTGCCGGATCTTCGAGGCGTGTGAGCTCGACTACATCGTCGTCGAAGCCGACACCGGCACCATCGGGGGCTCCTCGTCGCACGAGTTCATGGTGCTGGCCGAGACCGGAGAGAGTGCCGTGGTGACGTGCCGCTCCTCGGGGTATGCAGCCAACGTGGAGAAGGCGACCACCAACCTCGAGGCGCCGGCGGCGCTGCCCGAGTCCGCGGCACCCGAGGCGGTCGAGACTCCCGGTCACAAGACCGTCGCAGCCGTTTCCGAGTTCCTCGGCATCGAGCCCGCGCAGCTGGTCAAGACCCTGATCTACGACACCGAGAAGGGACTTTTCGCAGTGGCGATTCGAGGCGATCGGGAGGTCAACGAGATCAAGCTGGGCAACCTCCTCGACGTGCAGCATCTGAATCTGGCTGGAGACGAGAAGGTCGAATCGCTCACGGGAGCTGCGGTCGGCTATGCCGGCCCGGTCGGGCTTCCCGAGGAGGTCGTGCTGGTCGCCGACGAATCGGTGCGCCCGCTGGCCAGCTTCGCGTGCGGCGCCAACCAGACGGACACGCACCTACGCGGAGTGCAGTGGGGGCGCGACGCCGAGCCGGCGATCTGGGGCGACGTGCTGTTGGTCGAGGAGGGAGATCCCTGCCCGTTGTCGGGAGAGCCGCTCGAGCTGTTCCGAGGCATCGAAGTCGGTCACATCTTCAAGCTGGGCACCCGGTACTCCGAGGCGATGGGCTGCACGTTCAACGATCAAGAAGGCCAGGAGCGCCCGATGACGATGGGCTGCTACGGACTCGGTATCGGGCGAACCATCGCTGCCGCGATCGAGCAGAATCACGACGAGGATGGCATCTCGTGGCCGCTGCCGCTGGCGCCCTTCCAGGTGCTTCTGAGTGGGCTTCCTCGTAAGGACGACGCCGAAGGGGTCGTGGAGACCGCGGAGCGACTCTACGAGGAGATGCAGGACGCCGGTATCGAGGTGCTCTACGACGACCGTCCCGAACGGCCCGGGGTGAAGTTCAAGGACGCGGACTTGATCGGTGTCCCGATTCGCGTCGTCGTGGGCTCCAAGTCCCTGGCCGAAGGCATGATCGAGCTCTCCCTGCGCTCGGACCGTGAACGTCAACTGGTGCCGGTGGGTGAGGTTCTCCCGGTCGTGCAGGAGCATCTCGGCTGAGCTGGGGCATCCGACCTCGAGGGTGGCGCAAGGCGGGCGGTAAGGCGTCTCGGGACTCGGGCTCCGGCTGGGCACGAGGCGTCCAGAGCCCTGCGCATACACCGGTTGCCAGGCCTGGAGGCGTCGCTGCCGCGTGACACCCGCCACGCGAGCGGCTAGACTTTTGCTCCCGTGTTGGACCAACCCCCCGAACCCCCTCAATCTAGCTACGCCATCGGTGCCGGTCGTCAGGACCGGCCAACGGCGAGCTGCGTGCTCGCCTGCGCTGCGGTGCGGACCGTTCGTCGATGAGCTCCGAGGGGTGGGTTCTCGTCGCGACTCTGTTCGCGAGTGGGGAAGGGACCGAGTCGCTCTCCCACTCCTTCAGCGCCTGGGGCCTGGTCGCCGCCCTGTTCCTGGTGGCGCTGAACGGCTTCTTCGTGGCCGCTGAGTTCGCACTGGTCAAGGTCCGCAATACCCAGCTCGAGCCGAAAAAGGACACCCAACGGGGTCGGTTGGCCATCTCGATGGTCGAGAACATCGACGCCTACCTGTCGGCCTGCCAGCTCGGCATTACCCTGGCGAGTCTGGCGCTCGGCTGGATCGGGGAACCGGCATTCGCCGGCATCGTCACGCCGGTGGTGCGCTTCCTGGGCTTTCCCGAGCCCTGGATTCGCCCGATCGGCATTGCGGCCGCGTTCGCCACCATCACCGTCCTGCATATCGTGATCGGCGAGCAGGCGCCCAAGTCGCTGGCGATTCGCAAGCCGAGTCGAACCTCCCTCGCGGTCTCCATCCCCCTCTACATCTTCTACAAGCTCACCTACCCCGCCATCTGGATGCTGAACTCGATGGCCAACGGCTTTCTGCGCCTGGTGGGAATCAAGCCGGTCATGGAGGGCGCGCTGGCGCCGAGCGAAGAAGAGATCCGGTCGATCCTGGCCTCTGATCTCGAGAGCAAGCTCCCCGCCGACAAACGAGAGCTCCTCGACAACGTCTTCGAGCTGTCCGACAGGGTCGCGCGCCAGGTGATGGTGCCGCGCTCCGAGGTGATCTATCTCGATGTAGAGAAGTCGATGGAAGAGAACCTGAAGGTCGCCCGCGAGACGGGCCACACCCGATTCCCGTTGTGCAAGGGCGATCTGGATCACGTGCTCGGTTTGGTGCACATCAAGGACCTCTTCCGGGCCGACAGCTTTCCCGCGGCGCTCGAGGAGGTGCGTCGTGACACGTTCTTCGTCCCCGAGACGCTTTCGCTCGACGAGCTGTTGCGTCGGATGCGCAGCGCGCGCATCCACATGGCCGCGGTGCTCGACGAGTACGGCGGTATCAGCGGGATCGTGACGCTCGAGAACATCATCGAGGAGATCGTCGGAGAGATCCAGGACGAGTTCGACTACGAGCGGCCCGAGGTGATCCGAGTCTCGGAGGGTGTCTACCATGTGCTCGGCTCCACCCTCATCCAGGACCTGGAAGACGAGCTCGAGATCGAGCTCGGCGGCACCGAGCGGGAGGAGGACACCGTGGCCGGGATCGTGCTCTCCGAGATCGGCCGACGAGCCCGCATCGGTGACAAGATCAGCGTAGGTCCCCTACAGCTCGAGGTGCGTGAAGTCGACCACAATCGCATCACGTCACTGCGCGCCACCCTGATCGAGTCAGATCACGCCCAGGCAGCGGAGGCATAGATGAGCACCGATACGATCTTCACCGTCGCCAACCTCCTGGTCGTTCCCGGTTGGCTGATGCTGGTGTTCGCCCCGCGCTGGAAGCCGGGTACCCGCCTGATCTGTCCGGTGGTGATCCCGGGCCTGCTGGGTCTGCTCTACGTCGGACTCTTCGTGACCAATCTGGGGCGCGCTCCCGGTGGCGGCTTCGGTTCGCTGGAGGAGATCGGCACCCTGTTCGCCGTGCCCGAGCTCCTGCTGGTGGGCTGGGTGCACTATCTGGCCTTCGACCTGTTTGTCGGAGCGTGGGAAGTGCGCGACGCGCAGGCGCTCGGTCTGCCTCATCTCCTGGTGGTGCCCTGTCTGTTGTTCACGCTGATGGCCGGGCCTGCGGGCCTGCTGCTGTACTTCTTTCTGCGTGCGGGGTTGCGCAAGCAGATCGAGGTGGCTGCCGAGGGGTGAAAAGGAAAGACAGGAGCTCGAGGAAGATCGAGCTCAACGGCCGTCTGCCTTCAGGACCGGCCCTTCTCGAGCGATGAGGTCGCCCTCGAGCTGCAATCGACTCGGTCGTGACCTCGGTCAAGGCGGAGTCGAGTGCGTCGGGTGGGGGATCGTCGGACTCGTTCCTGGCCAGACCACCGCGCGAGCTCGCTACGATACGTCTCTTCGACGAGTGTCATTCCTTCAGCCTAGCAGCCGAAGGTGAGACCGAAATCGCGACTCGCGCCATGAGCTACAGCTCGCTGCGAGTGGTCTTCACCCAGTCGCGTCGAATGTGGGCGTCCTTCCACATCTCGCAAAGGCGGCGGTAGTCGTCCGGGAGGCCATGGTTACGGGTTCGTACCCAGTACCTGGGGTCCCTTGGCCGGTTGCCCGCTCGACAAAGGTAGGTGCGCTACCCGGGGCGCTCCAGAACGTGACTCATTCAGGTCGAGTTCGACCGCCCAAGAGTGTTAGCTCGACCTGAGGTCGGTCTTGAACTCCTCGAAGGGGCTCGGAATTCTCTTGACATCTTGAATCAGCTCGGGCGTCATCTCGCCGGGCATGTCGGTCGACGCGCTCGAGCCGACCACGTCGCACAGGCCCCCGAACCGTTCCTCGATCGCAGCGACGATCTCGTCGTGCCGACCCACGGCGCAGAACAGTCCCACGACGTCGTCCGAGACCTCGGCAGCCATCCGGTCCCATTGGCCGGCCTTCGACATCGCGTGCAGTTTGGCGCCGAGGTCCTCGAGGCCGTGCTGCTCGAAGACCGGCCAGTAGCTCCGGGTCGAGCCGTAGAAGCCGATTCGCTGGCGAATGAACTCGACCTGCTTCGTGACGGTCTCGTCGTCGGCACCGGTCGCAACGAAGCCGCCGCCACTGATCTGGAAGTGTCGGCGCTCCCTCGGTCCACCCGGTGCCTGCGACATCCCCTGCTCGATCAGCGGTAGGGCGACATGTTCGAGGTACTTCCGAGTACAGAACCCGTGCAGGCGAACGCCGTCGCAATGCCTTCCGGCCAGGCGCAGCATCGCGGGACCGACTGCAGCAATGGTGATCGAGGGTGGCGCGACGTCGAGGGGCTCGGGTGCGAAGTTGGGCGTCATCAGGCTGAAGCGGTAGTGATCTCCCTCGAAGTCGAGGCGCTCACCGAGCTGCCAGCAGCGCCAGATCGCGCGCACCGAGCGCACGTACTCGCTCAAACGCGGTGCGGGCGGTGTCCACGGCACGCTGAAGCGCCTCTCGATGTGTCCTTTGACCTGGCTACCGAGGCCGAGAGAAAAACGCCCTTTCGAGGCGCGCTGCAGATCCCACGCTGCGCTGGCGGTCACCATGGGCGAGCGCGGGAAGGCGATCGCGACGCCGGTGGCGAGCTCGAGCTTCCGGGTCGAGACGGCAGCGACGGCAAGCGGGAGGAAGGGTCCGTATCGGTTCTCCTGGGTCGCGACTCCGTCGTACCCCATCTCCTCGAGCCGCTGCGCGGCTGCGGGGACGAGATTGAGATCCTGCTGGGGAAGTGTGGTCGCGACCCTCATCGTGTGGGCTCCTGGGTAGGCGGCGAGTCAGTCGTCGATGTAGCCGAGGGCTTCGAGGCTGGAATCGGATCGTCCATCGACCACGATCGGCACCGGCTCCGGCCTCGGACGCCGGGCCAACCAACGGTCCCGCGGAGCTCTTGCGCGCTTCCAGCCGGTCCCCCGATCAAACCCGGCGCAGGGTGAATCCCGCCTGACGGATTGCCTGTGCCAGCTCGCGCAGATGCTCGTGTCCTCGCGCTTCGAGGGTGAGCTCGATGTGCACGTCGCCCAGGGCGACCTCGTCGAAGGCCCGCTGATGATGCACTTCGAGCACGTTGGCCTCGTTTTCCGCGACGAGCTGGAGCAGTCGCGCCAGGTTGCCAGGTCGGTCCTGCACGGTGACCTCGATCTGGACCATTCGGCCGTCCTTGGCCAGGCCTCGTTCGATGATCCGACTGATCAGGTTGACGTCGATGTTGCCCCCACACAGCAACATGCAGACCTGCTTTCCGGTGAGGTCCCCGAGGTGGCCGTTGTGCACCGCGGCCAGGGTGGCGGCAGCGGCTCCCTCCGCCACGGTCTTTTCCCGCTCGAGCAGCAGCAGGATCGCATTGGCGATCTCTTCCTCGTTGACGGTGACGATCTCGTCCACTCGTTGTTTGACGATCGGTAGCGTCAGCCTTCCGGGGCGCTTGACCGCGATCCCGTCGGCGATGGTGGCCGCTGGCTCGAGCTCGACTCGCGTTCCCGCTTCGAGACTGGCCTTCATCGAGGGCAGAACGGCGGTCTCGACTCCGACGATGCGCACGTGTGGACGCAGGGACTTGTAGGCGGTGGCGACTCCCGAGATGAGCCCCCCACCTCCGATCGGGACCACGACCACATCCAGCTCGGGGCGCTGCTCCATGAGCTCGAGGGCCACGGTTCCCTGACCGGAGATGATCTTGGGATCGTCGAACGGGTGAATGAAGGTGTACCCGTGCTCCTGCTCGAGCTCGTGAGCGTGGTCGACAGCGGCGTCGAAGTTGTCGCCCACGAGTCTGATGTCCGCTCCGAAGCGCCTCGTGTTCTCGACCTTGACCAGCGGCGCCCGTTTTGGCATCACCACCACGGTGGGGATACCGCGACCGCAGGCGTGGTAGGCGACGGCCTGGGCGTGGTTCCCCGCCGAGGCACAGATCAAACCGCGGCCGCGCTCTTCCTCGCTCAGTTGGAGGATCTTGTTGAGCGCGCCCCGCTCTTTGAAGGAGCCCGTTCGCTGGAGGCTGTCGAGCTTGAAATAGCAGCCTGCACCGGTGGCCTCGCTGAAGAACTCGGAGCGTGCGCAGGGGGTTTCATGGATTCCAGAGCGAATTCGCTCGCGGGCCTGCATGATGGACTCGAGATCGATGTCGCTCATGGTGTCCTCCGTAGCTTGGACCGAGGGCGCATTATGTCCCGTACGCGTTGACAGGTGACCACCGGCCTTGCTAGCTTGATGCCTCTTCGGCGGATGCTGTGCCGTATTCTCTTGGCATGGCGGTGAAGGCCCGTAGCTCAGCTGGTTAGAGCGCTACGTTGACATCGTAGAGGTCAGCGGTTCGAGTCCGCTCGGGCCTACCAGATCCACCGCCTGAAGGAGCGAATCGATGGGAACTACAGGCGCTTAGCTCAGCTGGTTAGAGCGCTACCTTCACACGGTAGAGGTCAGCGGTTCGAGTCCGCTAGCGCCTACCATCGTCGCGCAGACCCCCTGAAGCGAGCCTCGACCGCGGACACACGCCTTCCGGCGTGTCCGCGAGTGTCGCCTCGTCGCTTTCCTGCCACACCCCGAAAGGACTCTCCACCATGACGGCCACGACCGAGCTTCTCGTCCTCACGCTTCCCGACGGCTCGACGCGAGAGATCGAGGCCGGCACGACTGCGCTCGACGTGGCGAAGTCGATCGGTCCCGGCCTGGCCAAGGCCGCGATTGGTGCCGAGCTCGACGGGGCTCCGCTCGACCTGCGCACACCGATCACGAAGGGGGGAGACTTTCGGCTGTTCACGAGCCGGGACCCCGAGTCGGGCCCGTTTCTGCGCCACACGGCGGAGCATGTCCTGGCCGACGCGGTGAAGCGCTTGTGGCCCGAGACCGAGATCGACGCCGGTCGTCAGGACCATTCCGAGAAGTACCAGTACGACTTCCGCTTTCCGCGCGCGTTCACGCCCGAAGATCTCGAGAAGATCGAGACCAAGATGCGCGAGATCCTCAAGGAGAATCATGTTCTCGAGCGCATCGAGGTGAGCCGCGAAGAGGCCGCCAAACGGTTCGAGTCGATGGGAGAGACCATCAAGCTCGATCGTCTGGGTGATATCCCCGAGGGCGACGTGATCACGATCTACAAGCACGGCGACTTCCAGGACCTGTGCCGGGGCCCGCATGCGCAGAACCTGAAACAGATCGGCGCCGTCAAGCTGCTCGAGAGCTCCGGTGTGTTCTACAAGGGCGACGAGGCCAACGAGCGCCTGCAACGCATCTATGGCACGGCCTTCGCGAGCAAGGAAGAGCTCGCGGACTACGAGGAGAAGGTCGAGTTGGCGCGCCAGCGAGACCACCGGCGCCTGGGTCCCGAGCTCGACCTGTTCAGCATGAGTCCGCACGCTCCGGGCTCGCCGTTCTTTCATCCGAAGGGTGCCCAGGTCTACAACCAGCTGGTCGATTACGTCCGTGGTCTGCTCGAGCGCGATGGCTACGGAGAGGTGCTGACGCCACAGATTCTCGACGTCGATCTGTGGCACCAGAGCGGCCATTGGGACAACTACCGCGACAACATGTACTTCGTCGAGATCGAGGACCGCGAGTACGCGGTCAAGCCGATGAACTGCCCGACGCACTGCCTGATCTACGGGACACGATTGCGCTCCTATCGTGATCTGCCGATTCGCTATGCCGACTTCGGCCGGCTGCACCGCTACGAGCGCTCGGGTGTGATCACCGGGCTGACGAGGGTGCGCACGTTCTGTCAGGACGACGCGCATATCTTCTGCACCGACGAGCAGATCGAGTCAGAAGTGATCAAGTTGATCGACACGATCAAGGAGATCTACGACACGTTCGGTTTCGAGAAGGTCCAGATCGAGCTGTCGACCCGACCCGAGAAGTCGATCGGATCCGACGAAATGTGGGAGAGCGCCGAGTCGTCTCTGCGCGCGGCCCTGCAGAATGCCGGAATCGCGTACGACACGAACGAAGGCGACGGTGCCTTCTATGGCCCGAAGATCGACTTTCAGGCGCTCGATGCCCTGGGTCGCTCCTGGCAGCTCGGGACCGTTCAGCTCGACTACCAGATGCCCGAGCGCTTCGGTCTGAGATACGTCGGGGCCGACGGCGACGAGCACACTCCGGTGATGATCCACCGCGCCATGCTCGGCTCGGTCGAGCGCTTCCTGGCGATCCTGATCGAGCACACCGGTGGGGCGTTTCCCCTCTGGCTGGCTCCGGTTCAGGCGGTGGTGCTGCCGGTCTCCGACAAGTTCCTCGACTACGCCGAGGGGGTGCACGAGACGCTGGCGGCGGCCGGAGTCCGCGCCGAGGTGGATCGAAGGGCGGAGAAGCTGGGCTACAAGATCCGCGAGGCGCAGGTGCAGAAAGTGCCCTACATGCTCGTGGTTGGCGGGCGCGAAGCGGAGGAGGGCACGATCTCGGTGCGTCCACGCAGTGGGGAAGATCTCGGGGCGCTGTCGGTCGAGGCCTTTATCGAGCGGGCAAAGGGCCTGATCGGCGCCCGGAGTCTGGAGCTGTAGCGGGCCTCGCCTCTCGTGGGCCCTCCTCAGGGAGCGCCCGAGGAGGCAGTCGGAGCCCCGGTCAGATAGCGCTCCAGGAACGCGACGATCGTGCGAAAGGCCTCGATGTTCTCCTCGTAGCTGAATCCGCCGTGGCCCCCACCGCCGACCGTGTGCAGTTGGTTCGGCACCCCGGCCTCCTCGAGAGCGGCGTGCAGGCGCTGTGCGTGGGCGTAGGGCACGATGGGATCGGCGTCGCCGTGGATGGTGAGAATCGGCGGCAGGTCGGTGCGTACGTACTCGAGCGGGGAGACGCGCCGGGCCACTGCTTCGCGATCCGGCTGGCTCCCGAGCCAGGCCACGGCATAGGTCTTGGCGTCGGGCCCGTCGATCAGATCGGCGACGTCGGTGATGCCGAACCAGTTGACCACGCCGGCCACCCGCATCTCGGGCAGGTCGGCATCGGTTCTGCCGCCCTGCGGGTCGACTGCGGGGCAGCGCCGATCCAGTCCCGCTGCGGCAGGCAGCATGGCGGTGGTCAGGGAGAGGTGTCCCCCAGCCGAATGCCCGCTGGTCACGATCTTGTTCGGGTCGAGCCCATACTCCTCCGCGTTGCCCAGCACCCAGCGCAGCGCGCAACGACAGTCCTCTACCGCCGCCGGTGCCAGCGCCACGCCTCCGAACCGGTACTCCACGTTGACCACTGCCCAGCCCATCTCGACCCACGGCATCAGGGCCAGCAGGCTGGCATCCTTGTCGCCACCCATCCAACCACCGCCGTGAAAGTAGAGCAGCGTCGGCAAGGGCTGCGCCGGGTCCCTCGGTGCGATCAGATCGAGCTTCAACTCCTGGTCGTCGGCACGAAGGTAGGTGATGTCGGGAACCAGCCGAAACGTCTGGTTGATCTCCAGCGCGCCGACCACCTGGTCGAAGTCCTGCGCCATGGCCGGCGTGAGGGCGACGAGGACAAAGGCGACGAGAAGCGATGCTCTGAGTGAGCGCATGGCGAGTCCTCCGGCGGGTCCGTACTGTTCGGTGGGATACCGGTGAGAATGTAGCAGAGTGGCCGCTGATCGCAAGACTGCCTGGCGGAAAGTCCGGCGTTCTGCGTATATAGGAGGGCAAGCACGAGCGCCACGCTTCGATGAGCGCCCGACAACAGGAGACTGCGATGAGTGCCGCCAACGAGATTCGAGAACAGCAGAGAAGGTCCTGGGACGAGTTCTCCCCCGGTTGGAAGAAGTGGGATCGGTTCACCATGGACTTTCTGCGGCCCTACGGTGAGGAGATTGTCAGCCTCCTCGATCCGCGGCCAGGACAGCGCGTTCTCGACGTGGCTTCGGGCACGGGAGAACCGGGGCTGACCATTGCCGAACGGGTTGCGGGGGAGCACGGCGAGGTCGTGGTGACCGATCTATCCGAGGGAATGCTCGGAGTGGCCAGAGAGAACGCGGCCCGCAGAGGCATCACGAACCTCCAGGTCCAGGCGTGCGACGTCAGCGATCTCCCGTTCGATGACGACTCGTTCGATGCCGTGTCCTGTCGATTCGGCTTCATGTTCTTTCCGGACCTGGCGCAGGCAGCCCGAGAGTTGGCGCGCGTCGTCAAGCCGGGTGGGCGAATAGCGACGTCGGTCTGGGGAGCTCCGGAGAGGAACGACTGGGTCACCTGCATCATGGGCACGATTCAGCAATACGTGGACGTGCCCAAACCTCCTCCCGAGGCTCCGGGGATGTTCCGCTGTGCCGCGCCGGGCATGCTCGGTGAGCTCCTGAGGGACGCAGGCTTCGGCGACATCTCCGAGACTACACTCGAGACCAAGATGTCGTGTCGCGATCCCGAAGAGTACTGGACGGTGATGACCGAGGTGGCAGCGCCGGTGGTCGGCGCGCTGGGCCGGGCGGAGCCGGGAACCGTGGAGGCCATTCGTGCCGAGGTCCTCTCGAAGATCAGCGAGAAATATCCGGGGAGCACCGAAATCGACGCCGGAGGCGTGGTCGTAGGTGGACACATCTGACGACGGTCTGTCATTCGCTCTTCTCACCTCCAGGACACGCAGAGGAGGATTCGAGACGGCGACGGATCAGACCATCGACTACGTCGAGTTTCCTGCTGACGGCTTCGATGCCGTCGAGGCGTTCTACTCGAGCGTCTTCGGTTGGACCTTCACCGACTACGGCCCCGAGTGTCGCGCGTTCACGGATCCCAGGCTCGAGGGAGGCTTCCGTAGTTCGAAGAGTCAGTCGAGAACAGAGAACGGGAGCGCGCTCGTCGTCCTTCTTGCCGACGACCTGGAAGCGACTCGCGAACGGGTCACGTCTCATGGCGGCCGAATCGAACAGGACATCTTCTCGTTCCCGGGGGGCCGACGGTTCCATTTCCTCGACCCGCACGGCAACGAGCTCGCGGTCTGGTCGGACAAGTAGAGCCGCTCCGGCTGGGCCGCGATCTTCTGTGCGAGTCCCGAATCGCGCACGGAGCCAGGCTGGGACTGCGGATCGGGGTTGCCGTTGCGGTCCGAGGGCTCGGACATGCGAACCCGGCGCCCGTAGATTCGTACACTGGAGTACTCCCGAATCGACTGCCTCAGCCCTGGAGAAACCATGGAAACCCTCTTTCGCGACCTCCGCCTGGCACTGCGCTCCGCCGCCCGCCTGCCTACGCTCACCGCGATCGTTGTGGTCACGCTGGCTCTGGGCATCGGTGCCAATACGGCAATCTTCTCGATGATCCAGGCTGTCCTGCTCGCCCCCCTGGACTACCAGGAGCCCGAACGTCTGGTCACCCTGTGGCAGGACTACACCGAGCGCGAAGGCCCGGTCGACGAGTGGTACTCCTGGCCGAACTTCGACGACCACCGTCGCCTGAGTGAGAGCTTCTCCACGATGGCGGCAATCTCGGGCTGGCAACCCACGCTCACCGGCGAAGGAGAGGCCGAGCAGCTGTTGGGCGCGCGCGCCTCCTGGACCCTGTTCGAGGCACTGGGTCGCGAGCCGGTGCTGGGACGCGCCTTCGTGGCGGACGAGGACGCAGCCGAGGCGGAGAACGTGGTGCTGCTCGGATCCGCGTTCTGGCAGCGCCGTTTCGGTGGCGACCCGGGCGTGCTCGATCGGGTGATCCGGTTCCAGGGGGAGCCCTGGCGCGTGATCGGGGTGCTCCCGCCCGGCTTCGAGGTGCCCTTCGAGGGAGCCCCCGATGTTCTCGCACCCCTGGCGATCTCCGAGAGCAACACCTGTGGACGCGGATGTGTGAATCTGCGGGTCGTCGGGCGGCTGGCCGACGGAGTGACGATCGATCAGGCCCGCGAGGAATTGGCCTCTCTCGCCCGGGCTCTCGAGGAGGAGTACCCCGAAGACAACGAGGGGATCGGTGCCTATCTCGAGCCGCTTCACTCCCGCGTCACGGGGCGTGTTCGCACGCCGCTCCTGCTGCTCCTGGGAGCCGTCGGGCTCGTCTTGCTGATCGCGACCGCCAACGTGGCGAGTCTGCAGTTGACCCGGGCACTGCATCGGCGCGATGAGCTGGCGATGAGAGCCGCGCTGGGCGCGAGCCGCGGCCAGATCGTGCAGCAGCTTCTCGTGGAGAGCCTCGCGCTCGCTCTGCTCGGGGGCGTGGCCGGGCTGGGCGTCGCCGTGGCGGGAATCCAGCTGCTCAAGCGACTGGCGGCCGATGCGGCGCCTCGCCTCGCCGAAGCCTCGCTCGACTACCGCACCGTCGGCTTCGCGGCGGTGGTGACGCTGGTCACCGGACTCCTCTTCGGAGCCCTGCCGGCGTTGCGCGCGGCCCGTTTCGATCTCTACAGCCAGCTCAAGGAGGGAGACGGCGGGCGCGGGGGAGGGAGAACCCGGTCGGCTCTGGTCGTGGCGGAGGTGGCGCTGGCGACCCTGCTCCTGGTGGGTGCCGGGCTGCTCGGTCGCAGCCTCCTCGCTCTCTTCCAGCTCGATCTGGGGTACCGGACCGACAACGTTCTCCTGGCACGAGTCGGGCTCGGTGGCGAGGCCTACCAGGAGCGCGAGGCCAAGTTCGCCTTCGCCGAGTCGGTGCTCGAGCGCCTGCGCGCGACTCCCGGAGTCGAGAAGGTGAGCCACACGAACTCGCCGCCCCTGCTCGGTTTCGACGGCGACAGCAACTTCGACATCGAGGGCCGCGCCGCGCAGGGGCCGGGCAAGGATCCGGTGGGGTGGCTTCGCGTCGTAGACGAGGACTACTTCGACACGTTGGGAGTGCGTGTGCTCGAGGGCCGTGGGTTCACTGCGGCGGACCGGGACGGAGCCGCGCTCGTCGTGATGCTCAACGAGACGGCGGCCAAACGCTACTTCGCCGACGATCCGTCGGGTGCCGTGGGTCAACGCGTCAATTTCAATCGCGATGTGCAGTGGCGCGACGTGGTCGGGGTCGTTGCCGACACCCGTCACTTCGGAGTGACCGAGCCCGAGAGGCCGGCGGTGTACCTGCCCTGGAAACAGAGCCCCTTCGGATCGCCCTATTTCCTGATCCGTACCGACAGCGATCCTCTGGCCATGGTCCCGGCGCTGCGGGCAGCGGTCGGGGAGCTCGATTCCAATCTCGCGGTCGCAGGAGTGGACACCATGGATCATGTGGTCGGCGATGCAATCTCGACCGAACGACTGCTGGTGGCCCTGCTGGGGCTGTTCGCGGCCTGCGCACTGCTGATGGCTTCGATCGGTCTCTACGGCGTGATGAGTCATGCCGTCGAGCAGCGGCGCCGCGAGCTCGGTATCCGGCTCGCGCTCGGTGCCGACGGTGGGCGTCTCCGGCGGATGGTGCTGCGCGGCGGCCTGCTGTTGGTGGGCGTCGGCCTCGTGCTCGGGCTGCTCGCGGCCGCCGGGCTGGGGCGCCTGCTCGAGAGCGTGCTCTATGGCGTGAGCCCGTGGGATGCAGTCACGTTCCTGGTGGTCCCGCTGGTGTTGGCTGCGGTCGGAGTGCTCGCGCTGTGGATGCCCGCGCGCAAGGCCTCTCGAGCCGACGTGATCACAGTCTTGCGCTATGAGTAGGCGGCGCGGTCAGTCGGTCGAAAAGACGATGGGTCCCACGCCTTCGCACACCCCAGGCAGCTGCGCAAAGGGGTCGCCCGCCACGAAGGAGCTCGAGAGGAACTCGGTGACGAGCTCTCGGGCGCAGCCGAACTCGGCCCCGTGACTCTGATTGCGCACCACCAGGTGACGATTTCGGCTCAGCTGCTCGGCTGCCCGTTCGGCGCCCTCGGGCGGCGTCGACGGATCGTAGTAGCCGGAGATCAGCAGGGTCGGCACCGTGGAGTGCACCGGCTCGAGGAACTCCCGTCCGACCGGCTCGTGGGGCCAGGCCTCGCACGCTGATCTGTACTGGTCGATCAGGTACGTGCCGAGAACGGTGCCGTCGGTGAGCTCCGGAATCCGCTCGCGCTCGAGAAAGGGAATGTCTTCGGCGCAGAAGACCGCCCAGTGCACTCCCATCGCTACGGCTGTGCGCAGTGCGACGTCACGCTCCCAGAGAGCCTGCGCGAAGAAATCCAGGTTGCCAGAAGAGGCAGCCTCCGCGATCCGGCCCGGAAGGGTCGCGATCGAGCGAGCGTTGTAGAGCTGGCCACGGAGGGCATAGCCGAAGTCGTCGCGGCTCATCTCGACCGGTGTCACGCCTCGCTCGTTGGTCTGGAGGTTGGCGATGACCGGACCGTCGTCGAAGCGGTGGAGAATCCGCTCCAGATCCCCGGTCAGATCGGAGTAGCGTGCCTGGCACGAGGGCTGGGATCGGCAGTCCTCGGCCATGCGCTCGAAGCTCCGGTCGACTCCCGCGGCGTAGCCCGAAGGGGCTCGGAAATCGTTCGGGGTGACACCGTCGAGCAGCATGGCTGCGATCGACTCGGGATGGCGTCGCAGCCAGATCTGTGCCGTTCGAGTTCCTCCCGACCCACCCCACAGCACCACTCGCTCGTAGCCCAGCGTTCGGCGCACCTGCTCGAGATCGTCGACCGCGTGAGAGGTCGCATAGAGCCGAACATCGGCCCGCCCGGCGAGTCGCTCGGCACAGGTGCGGACGTTCTCGGGATCGAAGAGCTGGCCGAACGCGCGTTGGGGGTCCCGTGCGGACCCGTTGGGGCAGTCCAGCGGATTGGAGTCTCCCGTCCCGCGTTGGTCCACCAGAACGATGTCTCGGTGCTCGCGCACCGGGGCCAGCGGACCCTGTACCAGGGTGAGGAGATCCGTGGCTGCTTGTCCCGGACCCCCGGCAAGCAGGAACAGGGGCTCGCGGAGCTTCGGGTCGTTCTTCTCGGTGGCGGGGAGAAGCACGATCGCGAGATCGAGAGTGCGTCCGTCCGGCCGGGCGCGGTCCTCGAGCACGGGCAGTCGGCCACAGAGGGCGCCGGTTGCGAAGCGTCCCTCCGGGCAAGCCGCCAGAAGGGATGCCGCAGGAGCCGGTCGCGTCGAGGAATCGGCGCCCGGGGTGCACGCCACCAGGCTGACAAGGACCATGCAGAGGGTGAGGAAGAGGCTCGGGGTCGAATGGGGCATGGTCAAGGCCGTTGTCGTCAGACTGCGAGGAGGATAGCGATCCGAGAGCGGATACGCTAACCGCCATGAGGTCCAGCAGACCCGCGGAGTCGAGAGTCGGCCAGAACGAGCCCCTGCTCGAAATCCGGGATGTCACGGTCTATCGGGGGGGCACTCGGGTCTTCGACCACTTCGACCTTTCGATCGCCCAGGGTCAGAACACGGTGATCCTCGGACCCAATGGCGCCGGCAAGACGACGTTGCTCCAACTGATCGCACGAGAGCTCTATCCGATGCACCGTCGCGGAAGCTCGGTGCGCATTCTCGGCCGCGAGCGCTGGGACGTCTTCGAGCTGCGGAGCCGACTGGGGACCATCTCGCCGGATCTGCAGCTGCGCTACCAGCGACACCTCAGTGCTCTCGACGTGGTGCTCTCCGGATACTTCTCGAGTGTCGGTCTCTACCGTCATCACCAGGTCAGCGAGAGCCAGCGGGATCGGGCGCGGGAGCTGCTCGAGGCGCTGGGGGCTGGAGGATCGGTGGAGGCCGAGTTCACCACTCTCTCGACCGGGGAGCAGCGCCGCTGCCTCCTTGCCCGGGCTCTGGTCCACGATCCCCCGGCGCTGCTCTTCGACGAGCCCACGGCGAGTCTCGATCTGCGAGCCGCCTTCGACCTCGTTGGGCAGCTCCGTAGCCTGATGCGCCAGGGCCGCACGCTCGTTCTGGTGACCCACGACCTGCGCGACATCTCGCCCGAGATCCATCGCGTCGTGCTGCTGCGGGGGGGACGCGTCCTGGCGGACGGCCCCCCGTCCGAGACCCTGACTTCCGAAGGCCTGAGCCAACTCTACGGCTGCTCTCTGCGGGTGGGAAAGACCGACGGCTGGTACCGGGCCGTGCCCGGAGACTGAGGCTCTGGGGCCGATTTCCCGAACCGTGAGTCGCTTCCCGGTTCAGGGTTCCCTCGGGTCCCCAAGCCTGCTAGAGTAGGCGGCTCTGATCGCTCTGGCGTGTGCGGTGCGGTGTGCTCGGCGGGTATTCCCCGGCAGTCCCCGGACCCACAGCCGCCTTTTGACCGAACGAGCGATCCACAAGGACCAGAATCATGCCGAAGCAAAAGACCCACAAGGGTGCGGCCAAGCGTTTCAAGATCACTGCCAGCGGCAAGGTGAAGCGCCAGCACTCCCTGAAGAACCACATCCTGACCAAGAAGTCTCAGAAGCGGAAGCGCAAACTGCGCCACTCCGCGATCGTCGAGGGCAAGTTCGCTCGGTCGATCCGCGAGATGATCCACGGTTAGTCCCCGCCCCCTACACACGTTTCGCCGAGCCGCCTGGGTCGAACCTGTCCATGCGACGGCGAGTAGAGGGTCCTATTCCCGACATTCTGGAAACGAGGTTCTCCGATGAGAGTCAAAAGAGGAACGAAGAGAGCCCAGCGGCGTCGCAAGATTCTCAAGCGCGCGCGGGGCTATTACGGAGCGAAGTCGAAGTCGCACCGCGTCGCCAAGCTCGCGGTCGATCGCTCGCTGCAGTTCGCCTATCGCGATCGTCGCCAGCGCAAGCGCGAGATGCGCAAGCTCTGGATCGTGCGGATCAACGCCGGTGCCCGCCTGCACGGAATGAGCTACAGCCGTCTGATCGCTGGACTCAAGGCTGCGCAGGTCGAGGTCGACCGCAAGATGTTGGCAGACCTGGCGGTCGCCGACGAGGATGGCTTTCGGGCCATCGTCGACATCGCCAAAGGCGCCGTAGCGAGCTGAGCCGAGGCGGACTGGTTGGCCGCATCTCGAGAGAGCTGACGGCCATGTCCGCTTCGGCGATCCGTCTCGTCGACTTCCTCTCGTCGAGATTGCCGGTTCGTCTCCGCGACGTCCACGGGTGGGGTGTACCCCTCGAGAAGCCCGTCGTTGCCGCGCAGCCAGGTCACCGAAGCCGAGCCCCTCGAGGAGAGTACCGCCATGAGTGAAGCGAAGACCGAGTCGTCCTCCCCTGAGCTTCCCGCGCCGCTGGCCGAAGCGTTGGCCGAGTTCGAGAGCGGTGTCGCCGGGGTCGACTCTCGGGAGGCCTGGGATGTGCTGCGTGTGCAGTGGCTGGGCCGCAAGCAGGGACGATTGCGCGAGTTGCAGCAACTGCTGCGTGAGGTTTCCCGAGAGGAGAAGCCCCGCTGGGGCAAGGGGCTCAATCGCGTCAAGAACACGGTCGAGACGGCTCTGGCCGAGATGGGTGCGTCGTTCGAAGAGGCCGAGCGCTCAGCGACGCAGGCGTCGGCCGCGATCGACGTGACCCTTCCGGGTCGGTTGCCCGATCTGGGCAGTCTGCACCCGATTACCCACGTCATGCGGGAGATCGAGCGCATCTTCCTGCAGCTCGGATTCTCGGTGGCCGAAGGGCCGGAGATCGAAGACGACTTCCACAACTTCGAAGCCCTCAACCTCCCCGAAGGCCATCCAGCGCGCGACGAGCAGGACACCTTTTTCCTCACCGACGGCCGACTGCTTCGTACTCACACTTCGCCGGTGCAGGTGCGCACGATGGTCTCGCGGGAGCCTCCCATTCGGATCATCGCTCCAGGCCGGGTCTATCGCATCGACAACGATCTGCGACACTCGCCGATGTTTCATCAGATCGAGGGCCTCTGTGTCGACGAGGGAGTCACCTTCGGTCATCTGAAGGGCACGCTCCAGGTCTTTCTCGAGCGTTTCTTTGCCGGTCACGTCGACGTTCGTTTGCGCCCGAGCTTCTTTCCCTTCACCGAGCCGTCGGCCGAGGTCGACGTGTCGTGCCCCTTCTGCGAGGGCTCCGGACAACTCTCGTCTGGCGAGTCCTGCGGTACGTGCTCGGCAACCGGATGGATGGAGATCCTGGGCTGTGGCATGGTCGACCCGCGCGTTTTCGAGAAGTGCGGCATCGATTCCGAGCGCTACACCGGATGGGCCTTCGGACTCGGAATCGATCGGGTGGCGATGGCGCTATACGGCCTACCCAACATCCGGGCCCTCTACGACAACGACGAGCGTCTGCTGCGGCAGATCGGCTTCTAGTCGGTTTCTCTCTGAGGGGCGAACATGCAATTCTCCTACGAATGGCTTCGCGAGTACGTCGATCTGGACGAGGATCCGCGCGCTGCGGCCGATGCACTGACTCGGGTCGGCATGAGCGTCGAGCTGATCGAAGAACACGAGAAGGCGGATCGCAGTGTCGACTCCGTGCTCGACATCGACGTCACCACGAATCGTCCGGATGCCATGAACCACGTGGGTCTGGCCCGGGAAGCCGCCGTCGCCCTGGGGCGGGAGCTCGAGCTGCCCGAGAGCGGCGCCCCCGGTGCCCTCGATGGCGATGTGGCAGGGGCGCAGGTTCGGGTGGAGGCACCGGATCTCTGCCCACGCTTCACTGCTCGAGTGATCGAAGGCGTGACGGTCGGTCCGAGTCCCCAGTGGATGATCGATCGCCTCGAGGCGATCGGGCTGCGATCGATCAACAACGTCGTCGACGTGACCAACTTCCTGCTCTGGGAGTGGGGCCAGCCCCAGCATGCCTACGATCTCGACACCCTGGCTGAGCGCACCATCGTCGTGCGCCCGGCGCTCGGAGGCGAGAAGATCACCACCCTCGACGGAGAGGAGAGGGAGCTCGAGGACGGGATGCTCTTGATCTGCGATGCCACTCGGCCGATCGGTATCGCCGGGGTGATGGGGGGACTCGAGACCGAGGTCACCGAACGAACGACTACGATTCTGCTCGAGAGCGCGTGGTTCGACCCACAGAGCGTGCGGCGTACCGCGCGCCGCCTCGGCATGCACACCGATGCCAGCCACCGCTTCGAGCGCGGCGCCGACTTCGACCTGGCGCTACGCGCGAACGATCGAGCGTGTCACCTCATTGCCGAGCTCACCGGTGGCCGGGTCCTCGAGGGAGCGATCGATGTGTGCTCTGCCCGAGATCTTCCGGAATGCCGGGTCCTCGACCTCGATCCCGCCTCGGTCTCTGCGTTTGCCGGCTGTGAAGTGCCGGAGAGCCACGCGCGCCGCTGGCTGGAAGGGCTCGGCTTCGGCGTCGATACCTCGGGGGGGGCGATGTGGAGGGTCGAGGTCCCCAGTTGGCGGGCGCTCGACGTGGAGCGCCGGGCCGACCTCTTCGAGGAGGTGCTGCGGGAGTTCGGTTACGACGACATTCCGGCCGCGCTTCCCGCCATGGCGGGTGCCGATGCGCCCGCGACCGCGGAGCAGAAGCGGCGCCAGATGATTCGCACCCACCTGGTGGCGGCCGGTTTCGCCGAGGCGATCAACTGGGCCTTTCACGACCTGGATGCCGATCGCTCGGTGCCAACGCTGGTCGACGGAGGAGACCCGGACGGCGGTCCGCTTCGCATCGCCAATGCCCTCTCCGAGCGCTACGGAGTGATGCGACGCTCCATGTTGCCAGGGCTGATCGAGAGTGCCCGCTTCAACCTCCGTCGTGGTGCCTCTCGCATTCGACTGTTCGAGATCGGTCACGTCTTCGGGAGCGAAGAGTGTGAGGCGGTGGGGATGGTCCTCGGAGGAGCGCCCGGGGAGCCGTGGCAGAAGGGTCACGCCCTCGACTTCTTCGACCTCAAGGGAGTGGTCGAGCATCTGGCCGAGAGCCTGAGCTCGCGGCTCGAGCTGAGGACGGCCCCGCTCGTCAATCTGGTCCACGGCGCGAGCGCGGAGATCTGGAGCACCGTCGAGGGGGGAGGAGAGGCGATTCGCAGGGTCGGCCTCATCGGTCAGCTGGACGACCACGGGCTGGCGTTTCCTCTCTTCGTTGCCGAACTGCGGTGCGACGCGCTGGGGACGGCCGAAACGCTCGGTCGACTCGGCAAGACCCAGGCGATCGAGGCGCCGTCTCGCTATCCGGGAATCACGGCCGATCTCACGTTGACGCATTCCCTCGAGCTGCCCTGGCGCGAGCTGGAGTCGGCGATCGAAGAGATCCGCGCGCAGGGAAACACGCCCGAGCTCGTCTCCTTTGCGCTCAAGGACCGATACACTGGTCAGGGCGTGCCGAAAGGGGCGGTTAACACGACCATGTCGTTCCTCTATAGTTCCACGGAGAGATCGTTGACCCAGGAGGAGATCAACGCTCAGCACGAGAGCCTCGCAGCGCAGCTGCGACAGCGTTTCCAGATGGCCGACTGAGGCGATGAGTACCCATCGATGAGTTCTTCGCAAAGCCCCGAATCGAGTCTCCCCCTGATCGACGACAGCGCTGCCGAAGTCGCCGAGTCGTCGAACCCCTCCTCCGCCGAGCCCGGGTCGAAGGAATCGAGCCAGAAGAAGGCGTCGAAGACCAGCTCGAAGACGGGCACGGCAGCTGCCGTGGATCCGTTCGATCGACTCGAGGCTCAGGTTCGACTCGCCATCGCGGAGATCGAGCGCTTGCGCCGGGTCAACGAGGAGCTGCGTGGAGAAGTCGCTGATCTGGCGGCGGTGGCTCGCCGCGACGACGAGTCGGCTCCGGACGGTCCCGAGAAGACGGACACGGAAACGGCGACGTGGCAGACGGAGCGTGCCGAGATTCGGGAGCGAGTCGAGGGCATCGTGTCGGGTCTCGAGCAGATGCTCATCCTGGCTGAAGAGGAGTGAGCCCTCACCGAGAGTTCTGAGCAGCAGATGCCTCACTCCTCGGACTCGGTTTCCCAATTGAATGTCTCGCTTGCCTTCGATCCGGCGAGGCCTGTTGCGAGCCTTCAGCCCTGGCTCCAGCGACGTGGACTCGACGACCTGGATCTCGCCGTCCATGAAGACGACGAGATGCTGCACTACAGCTTCCTCCAGAACGAGGGCGACTTCGACGCGGGCGTGTCGACCTACTTTCTGTCGGGAGCCGAGGTCTTCGCGACCCTCCGCCAGATCGTGGGTTGGCGATGGGGTGGCTTCGAAGGAGTGGAGCGACTGCTCGACTTCGGAGGTGGTTTCGGTCGTCTGACCCGGTTCCTGCTGACGGAGGTCGAGCCGGAGCGGCTGTGGACCGCCGAGCTGCAGCCGGCTGCGACGGCGTTTCAACGCGAGCACTTCGGAGTGCATGTGGTGGCGTCCAGCGCTCGACCCGAGCAGTTGGAAACCGAGGGTCGTTTCGACTTCATCTGGGTAGGCTCGCTGTTCACTCACCTGCCAGAAGGAGCCTTCGGTGAGTGGCTGGGGCGACTGCTGGAACTGCTCTCCCCCGGTGGAGTGCTCGCCTTCTCGGTGCATGACGCGTCCCTGGTGCCGCCCGGCCATCGGCTCGACGACCGGGGCATGCTCTTTCTGGCCGAAAGCGAGAGTGATCGGCTCGATCCCGAACAGTACGGTTCGACCTGGGTGAGTCAGGAGTATGTCGACCGGGCGTTGACCGCTGCCTCCGCTCGATTGGATCGATCCGTGCGACGATTCCCCCGCGCGGTTTGCCGTCACCAGGACCTGTACGTCGTGTCCACCTCGCCACGCCACCCGGCCAGCGAGCTCGAGCTCGATCCAGGGCCGATGGGCCTGCTCGAGCACTGCACGATTCCACAGCCCGGCACCCTCGAGGTTTCGGGCTGGGCGGCTTATCCCGGAGGTCGCTTCGCGGTGGACGAGGTCGCCGTCCGACTCGACGGCCAGGTTCTCGACCGCTCGAACCGGCTCGAAGAGCGTCCCGACCTGGTGCGGATTCTCGAAACGGAGTCGGTGCGCCGCAGCGGGTTCGCTTTTCGTTGCTCGATTCCGGTGCCACTCGAGAGAGGCGGTGCGATCGTCGAAGTGACCGTGTGCTCGTCCAGTGGCTGCGAGGTCGTGCTCTTCCTCGGCACGCTGGAGCGTGCGCTGTACGAGACCGCGCGCAACAACTGGGTCGGCAAGCGCCGCGAGGTGCGCGCGCTCGAGCGGCACATCGAATGGATGGAGAGCTCTCGTTTCTGGCGCCTTCGCAGACGGTGGTTCTCGCTCAAGCGCGTCCTCGGACTGACCGACGAGGAGTAGGCATCCCATGGCTCGCCCCAGGAACGAGGTCGGCCGTCCCTGGCTCGCGCTCCTTCTCGCCCTCTGGGGTGCCTCGGCGTTGACCGTGGCGGTGTGGCAAGCCGCGACGACCCGTCCCGATCCCGAGCCTCGCCTCTACCCGAGTCGATGGCGGTTGGGCGCGCCTGCAGTCGAGCCGCTTCGGGAGTATCTCGGCAGGGTGGAGCGGCTTCTTCCCGAAGGGGCCACGGTGGTGGTGGACTCGCACGTCATCCAGGGGAGCGAGCAGATTCTCCTCCTGGCCTGGTGTCGGTATCTCTTGCCACGGCAGCACGTCCAGCTCGGGGGGACCGAGAGGGGAGTCGCGCCTCGGTACCGATTGGTCGTGCCCGCCGTGCCCGCCGACGTGGCGACTCCACCGGGCCAGACCGTCCTGCTGCACGAAGCACCGGCGACCCTGCTGCGCGTCGAGCCTCGGTCCACGCAGGGAGGAGAACCGGCCGCGCGGGGACCAGCCTCGGGAGATCGGCAATGAGTGTGCTGGTGCTGCTCGGGATGACCTGTGCGGCACTCGTGCTCGGGGCAGCGGTGCTGTGCCGGCTCGCTCCGCAGGCCGGATGGGCGGTGCGGGCCTGTACCGGTTTCGTCGTTCTGCATCTCCTCTGGCAGGGTCTCGATGCTGCCGGGGTCGGCTGGCGTCCGTCCCTGCTGGTCGCCATTCTGGGATCGCTGCTCCTCGGGGGCGTGGTCTGGGCCGCGCTCGCGTCGAGGTCGCGAGGGGAGTGGGGCGGTTCTCTTGTCGACGGGCTCTGCATCGCCGTGCCCAGCCTCGCTTACGCCTGGGCAGCGGTCACCATGCGCGCTCCCTATGCCGATTTCGTCTATCACTGGGGGGCCAAGGCTCGCCGTTTCGCTCTCGTGGAGGGAATCGACTGGGAGCTCCTCGCCAGCGCCGAGCTCTTTCATTCCGACTATCCCCTGCTGGTTTCGGAGCTCTTCGCCGTGAATCGACTGGTGGCCGGCATCGAGTCGGAGCCTTCGCTCCTGCTGTGGTCGGTCGTCTTCTTCGTCTTCTCCCTGGTCGCGCTGGGCGACGGCGCACGCCGTGAGCTTTCGACTCCGACGGCTCGTCTGACCGTTCTGGCGATCGGATGCGCAGTAGCGGCCTTCTCGATTCGCTATTCGCTCGCCGGGGGTCCGGACATCCAGCTGGCGCTCGGAGTGATTCTCGCGGGGTCTCTGCTCTCCCGGCCGAGTGGGGAGGTGAGGCAGGAAGGCTGGCAGATGGGCTTCGTCGCGGCCTTCACGGCGGCAAGCAAGCTCGAGGGCGTGCTGCTCGCCGCCTTGCTGGTGGGGCTCTTCGTGCTTCGCCGCCGCGACGCGCTGGTCTCGGAGGGTGCACGGGCAGCCTCGCGATCGGTGGTGGCGGCCCTCCTGCCAGTGACCCTGGTGGTGCTTCCGTGGATCTTGCGTTGCTTGCAGTATGGCCTCTTCGAGGAGAGCAACGCGGAGCAGTTCGATCCGGGTCGACTCGGCACCGTTCTCGCCACCGCCTGGCGTCTTTTGTGGATTCCCGACTGGTTCGCGTTCCCCGGGGTGGTACTGCTGTTACCGTGGCTGCTCGCGAGACGCTCCTCCCGGTGGTGGGTCTTGCCGGGGGCCCTCTTGCTCGGGGTCTACCTGTCCATCTATCTGGTGTCTCCGCACGAGCCGGCCATGTATGTCACCTCCAACTTCCCGAGACTCCTGCTGCATGTGGTGCCGGTGTTCCTGATGGGACTCGTCGTTGCGGCCGCCGGATCGGCGACGGATCGAATCCAACGAGAAAGGCCTGGAACTCGATGACCGAAGAAGAGCCCGGTGAAAGCGCCTTGCCGTCGGCACCTGCCGACCTCCCGACCGCTGCGCAGGTGGACGACGCTGCGTTGCGTCTCGAAGGGGTGGCTCACCGCACTCCGGTGATGACCTCCCGCACGTTCGACGACCGCGTGCAGGGAACGGTGTTCTTCAAGTGCGAGAACCTGCAGAGGTCGGGGTCGTTCAAGTTCCGGGGCGCGTTCAATGCGGTCAGCCGGTTCAGGGCGGGCGAGCTCGAGGGCACCGGAGAGCGAGGGATCGTGGCGTTTTCCTCGGGCAATCACGCGCAGGCGATCGCGTTGGCTTCGAAGCTGTTGAGCGTCGAGGCTACCGTGGTCATGCCCGAGGACGCGCCTCGAGTGAAGCTCGAGGCCACGATCGGCTACGGGGCCGAGGTGATCACCTACGATCGTGAGACGGAGCAGCGGGAAGAGGTCGCGGCTCGCATCGCCGCGCAGCGAGGGCTGACGGTGATTCCGGCCTACGATCATCCCGCGGTGATCAGCGGCCAGGGCACGGTGGCTCACGAGCTCCACCAGCAGGTCGAAGACCTGGACTGTCTACTGGTGTGCCTCGGTGGAGGTGGGCTGCTCTCTGGCTGTGCCCTGGCGAGTCGAGCGGCTCGATCGGGCTGTGAGGTCATCGGCGTCGAACCGGCCAATGCCGACGATGCGGCGAGGTCATTTCACACCGGCCGACTCCACACGGTGCACAACCCGGACACCATTGCGGATGGAGCGCGCACTCCCTCTCTGGGCCGCTACACCTTTCCCCTCATCCGAGAGCACGTCGATGACGTGGTCACGGTCTCGGAGGAGGCGATCGTCGAGGCGATGCGCATGCTCTGGACCCGGGCCAAGCTCGTGGTGGAGCCGACGGGAGCTCTGGCGGCTGCAGCGCTGCTCTGCGGGGCGGTGGCCGCGCGTGGGCGACGGATCGGAGTGGTGCTCAGCGGTGGCAACGTCGATCTCGCACGGGCGTTGGCACTGATGACGGGCTCGAGTCGCTGAATTCTCGGGGCTTCTCCGAGACCCGAGTCGGCGACCGCGGAGAGCCCTTTTTCCCATAAACTAGGGTTCCCGCACAGCGGTCTCGCGCCCCGAAGCACCTTTTGGGAGGTGTGATGGAGCGATCGAAGAGGCAGCGGCATCGCAATCCTCACCTTCGAGGACCTCTGATTGCCGCCAGTGACCACTCCACTCAACAGGCAAGAACCGAGCCTCGCTACCAAGAGAGAACGACATGGCACCAGAAACGAAGAAGTCTTCGCTGCTCCGATGGACCCTCCCCCTTCTCCTGCTCGGGCTCGTCGCCGCGACCGCCACGGCCCAGCAGATCGAGCTCAAGATCGTCGATGAGAGCGAGAAGGGCATCGCGGAAGCCACAATCAGCATTCAACAAGTGGGCGGGGACCATAGCCAAAGCGGTACCACCAACAAGAAGGGTGTCTACAAGGAGAGCTTCGGAGGCGCTCCGGGGAACTACACCGTGCGCGTCGAGAAGGAAGGTTTCGGTGTCTGGCAGGACGACATCGAGATCGGCGAGGGTGGCGTCGAGGGCAGTGTCACCTTGATCGACGCGGCCAAGGCGGCAAAAGGTCAGGCGGTCGACGCGTTCAACGCCGGAGTCGGACTGCTCCAGGGTGGCAAGAGCGCCGAGGCGCTCGCGAAGTTCCAGGAGGCCACTCAGCTCGATCCGACGCTGCCGGACTCGTATCGACTGATCGCCGCGATCGAGGCGATGGATGGCGATGCTGCGGTCGCCGTCGAAGCGCTCGAGCAGTACCGGCAGCTGATGCCCGACGATTCGTCGATCGCTCCGATCGCCTACGAAGCCTATCGGCGCACCGGGGACACCGAGGCTGCTGCGGCCGCCAGGGATCTCATCGCCGGTCAGCCAGCGGGCACCGAGGCCGCCGTGCGCGTGTTCAACGACGGCGTAGCGAAGACCAAGACCGACGAGCTCGACGCAGCGAAGGCTTTGTTCGAGGAGGCCCTCGTTCTGGACCCGACCCTCGCCCCGGCGAGCCGAAGCCTCGCCGCGTTGCATTTCAACGAGCAGGACTGGGCGGGTGCGTTGCCCTATGTCGAGAGAGCACTCGAAACCACTCCCGACAGCGCCGATGTCCTGCGGATGCAGTTCTTCTCTCTGGTCAATCTCGATCGTGCCAACGAGGCCACGCCGGTCTTCGCCAAGTGGTTCGCAGCCAAGCCGTCGGCCTCCGAGGAGGCACTCGAGCAGGCGAACGTGTTCTTCGAGGCCAACGACTTCGAGACGGCCGAGGAGATTGCGGGTGCGGTAGTGGCTGCGCAGCCCGACAACGGCCAGGGCCACTACACCATGGGCAAGATCTACGCAGCCCTGAGTCGTCCTGACGAGGCGAAGGCCGAGCTGCAGAAGTTCCTCGAGCTTTCGCCGAACGATCCCGAAGCCGCGGCCGCCAGGGCCATGCTCGAGGGACTGTAGACCGATCCCCGACCGGCCTGAGCCGAGTGGCGGCTCAGAACTCGAAGCGAAGGCCGAAGCGAGCGCCGCTCAGGCGGTCGAACTGACCGAAGTATCCGATCGTTTCGCCTTCGACGGGGTCGTCTCCGCCGTAGAAGGCGTCATAGCCGAGCCAGAGCTGACCGTGGTCGCTCCACGACCAGCGCAGCTCGGGCCGCACCAGGCCGTCTTCGAACTCGATCCCGTGGATCCAGAACAGCTGGAGCTGGAGCTTCTGGCGACCGGTCCACCAGCGGTACAGGGCAGTCACGTTGGTGTCGGTGTCCGGGCGCAGTACCGGAAGCTCACGCTCCTGGAGCCGACTCTCGAAGACCTGGAAGCTGAGCAGGGAGTTGTGGATGCCGTACCAGTCCAGACCGAGGACATAGGAGAGCTCGTCACTCTCGACCAGTCCGTTCTCGCCCACTGGCCCGGTCGCGCCCGCAGGAGGGTCGTTGGCGGTGAAGCTCCGATCGATCAGGTAGCCGAGCTCGCCGCGCACCGTGAGCTCGCCGAAGGCGTTGGTGAAGGAGCCACCCACCAGGTGATTGCGCTGGTAGGTGGGCTCGACCTGCGCCCGGGCACCCTGGTCGGTCTCGACCAGAAACTGACGAAAGACGGGCGTGTCGTCGAATTGATAGAGGTAGGCCAGGCTCAGCTCCCATCCTCCGACGAACGTCGAGAGGCGAGCGCCCCAGTCGGCGCCCTCGAAGACGTCGTCCGGGCGGTCGTAAGGAAGGATCTCGCTCGGCAAGTCGGTCTCGGGTGGGAACAACAGGGGAGTGGTAAAGGCGTAGGCCGCGCCCTGTTCTGGAAACTCGTGGTAGGTGGGATCGGGAATGTAGAGGAGCTGGAGGTTGGTGTTGCCGAGGGTCATTTCGAAGTTCACGGTCCAGAGAGGAATCCGTGAGTCCTCGAACTCCTTCAGGATGAATTCCCGAAAAGACTGGGGATTGACCACGTCGAGAATCTTGAGCCCGTCCGCCTTGCCCCAGACCACCTGCTGCTTGCCCAGGGTGAGGTGAAAGCGTTCCGAAGAGCAGCGCACCCACAGCTCTCGGAGCTCACCGTCGGATTGGGTGCCCCAGAAATCACGCCGGTTGATGTCCGAGTAGTTCTGGTAGTCGGGAACGCCCGGCTCCAGGACGTCGTTGCCATCGGTGCGAAGTCGCAACTGGGCGAGAAGGTCACAGCTCTTCGAGAACTTCGACTCGAGCGTCGGAATCCACACCAGCTCCGTCTTGATCGACTCCGCAGGGTCGACGGCGTACACCGTTTCGAGATCGATCCGGTTGCGAAAGTCGGTCTGAGCCCACGATGCCTGTACGGTCGAGAGCCAGAACAGGAGGCCGACCAGGGCCAGCGAGGAGAGCGAAGAGGAGCCGGCCAGATCGGCGAAGCGAAGAGATTGACGGTTCACGGTGTCGCTCGGCGCAGGGCGTCCTGGGTGAACAGGTCGCCACCGAGCTCTGTCCCATAGTCGTGATCGGAGAAGAGGAAGACAGAGCTGCCGCCGGTCGAGTGGTTCCGGCAGGTCAGGCGCCTCGCCGTCCAGATGCCCTCGATCTCGGTGATGTCGGAGGCCGTGATGGTCTTCAGCTTCTCGCCGGCCTCGTCGTAGTACTCGATCTTGTGGGTCAGCCAGGTGGCCGAATCGATCCAGCGCAGGGTGCGTGAGTGGCCGAGCTCCTTGGCGATCTTGGGGGTGATCGCGACCCCCTCGATCAGAATGCACTCACAGGCTCGAGTCGCCTGCCAGCCCAGGGTAGACCAGTCGTAGTCCTCGGTGGTGATCTTGGTCTCGTTCTTCACGTTCTCGTAGGTGAAGTCCGTGCCCAGAAAGGAGGAGCCCCGCTCGGCTGCGGAGACGCGGCGGGCGCGTCGCTGGGCGGGGAGGTAGAGCCACTGGTCGTCCGCGCGTCCCGGCTCGGAGTAGTCGTAGGTGAGAAACGCGGTACCCCGCATGCTCGCCGGCTCCGTGTAGCGGATCAGGCTCTGCTTGCCCGCCTCGGTATAGCGACGATAGGCCATGGCTTCTCTCTTGCGCTCGTTGCCCTTCTTGTCGATCGCGAGGATCGTGACCTTCCGGCTGAGGTGCTGGCCATCGTCCCGCATGTTGACCCGGCGTACGACCTCGCTCGCCTCGATGGGGGAGCCCGGCTCGATCTTCTCGTCGGAGCGGGTTGCCCCGCTTCCGGCCGATCGCTTCGGTGCCGCGGCAGCCCCGAGCGCCCCCGGGCTCACCAGCAGGAACAGGGCCAGCGCAGCGAGGCACTTTCGGATCGGCTCTCTCATCGGCACTTTCAGATGTTGCTGGAGACTCATCCTGCTGGAGAACTCCCCCTCGCTTCGCTCGAGGCGCGCCCCTCGGTCTCGTCGAGTGGCCAACCCAGCAGTCTGAGCAGAGAGGGTAGGACCAAGATATCGCAGAGGAAGGCGACGGCCAGCGTGATGGCGGTCGCGATGCCCAGGTGAATGATGGGAAGGAAGTCGCTCAGGGTGAGTACGAGAAAGCCGGTGCCGAGAATCACGCTGGTGCTGAGGACCGCCGGGCCGACGGCCCGATACGCCTCTCTGATGGGCTCTCCGGGACGTAGGTGTCCCAGCACGTGTGCGGTGTCGTCGACCGCCAGGCCGAGGGCCAGGCAGCCGCAGATGCTCGTGATGAAGGAGATGGGAACGCCGAGCCAGCCCATCAGGCCGATGCAGACGATCACTGGGAGCACGTTCGGGATGATCGAGATCAGGCCGAGCGGGAGGGAGCGCAGGCTGAGGGTCATGATGATCAGGATCGCGACCAGGGCGACCACGAGTCCTCGAATCATGTTCCGCGTGATGCCGTCCATCGCCTTGGGGAAGAGCAGCCATGTCCCCAGGATCTCCACGTCGAGATCCTCGGGGCGCCCCGCGACGTGGTCGGCCCAGAAGTAGATGTGCTGGCGAAGTGCGAGGATCTCGTTCGAGGAACGAGAGTTGACCTTGAGGAAGATGTTCAGTGCCGAGCGGTCGAAATTGACATAGTGGCGAAAGTCCTCTGGGCTTCCGCTGTTCTCGTAGAGAAGCATGTACTGGGCTCCGAGCCCCGGGTCGCTCAGGTACGCACGCTCGCGATCGCCCAGCTCTGCGGCCTCGGGATCCATCGCGTCGTCGATCAGGGCGAGGAAATCGAGCAGAGAAAGCGTTCGCGTGACGATGGGTGACTGCTCGGCGTACTCGATCAGCTGACTCGCGAAGTCGAGCACTTCGGATTCGAGGGCAGCGTCGGGACTCGGAGTGGTCAGGATCACGTTCACGAAGAGGGACCCGTCGAAGTGTTCCCGCAGGTACTCGTCGCTCTGGCGATGGAAGCTCTTCTTCTTCCAATAGGTGATCGGGTCGCTCTCGATCTCGACCCGCAGGACACCGAGGATCGCGATCGTGGCCACGACGGCCGTGACTCCGATCACCAACCAGGGGCGGCGGGCGAAGTCGACACCCAGAGTCAACAGGGAGCGCTCGCCGATGGCTGGAGCAGGCGAGACGTTCGGCCTGAGGATCTGAAGAAGGGCGGGAAGCAGAAGGAGGCAACCGAGCAGGCAACCGAAGATGCCCAGGGCGAGGGCCGTGCCCAGTTCCTGCAAGGTGCTGATCCCGACGAAGCGAATCGCGAAGAAACCGGCCGCCGTCGAGAGTGCCGACACTACGCAGGGCCTCGCGACGCGCCGCAGGACCGCCGGTCCAGGGTCATCGGTGGGGGAGACCTCCCGAAGCATGGAGAAGGTGTAGATCGCATAGGTGGCCGAGGTCGCGACGAGGATGGTGGGCAAGAGAGCAGTGATCACGGTCAGAGGGGCGTTGACCAGGCCCAGCCATCCCAGTGCGGACACTTCAGCCCAGACCACCAGCACCAGCAGCAGAAATACGGCCAGTCCGCTGCGCAGCAGCAGGCTGCTCATGATCACGATGAGCATCATCGCGGCTCCGGTCAGCAGAGTGAGGTCTCGGAGCCCGATGCGAGTCGAGTCGACCTCGGCGGCCGGGTAACCCCCGATCCACGCCGTCACGTCGTACTCCGAGAGGACCTGGGTCAGACCATTGACCACGCCGAGATTGACCAGTCCAGAGGGGGCGCCGTCGACGAGCTTCGGGATCACCAGGATGGCGACCGACGCGAAGTCCTCGGAAACCAGGTTGCGCTCGAACAGACGGTGCGATCCGAGCCGCTCCTTGATGTCTGACACCAGCGTCTTCTGCTCGGCGGCCGTTTCGGCCGCCCCGAGTCGCGCGGGCTCGATCAGCATGGACGTGTCGAGAAAACCCTCACGGTCGCGAATGTCTTCAGCGGTGGTGAAGTCGACCACCTCCTCGACGCCCTCGATCGCAGCGAACCGTTCGCTCAGCTCCGCAATCAGGACCAGATCGTCGAACTCGAACGGTCGCCCGAGCTCGAGGGCCACCACCACGATCTCGTCATTGCTGAACTCCTCCTTGATCTGGTGGTTGCGCTCGCGTTCGGGGTCGTTCTCGGCGAGCAGATACTCGAGGCCACGCTCCAGCCGAACCTGGGTCGCGTAGTAGGCGGCGGCTGCTCCCGCCACCAGAAAGCCGGCGACGATCAGCTTGGGAAAGGTCCGGATCGCCTGCGAGAGCAGGTCGAGGAGTCTTCTCTCGATCGGGTCCATCGCGCTAGTGGTCGATCGATAGTGCCTGGCCGCCGGCACTGGTCACGCGCACGGGGAGCAGCAGCTTGAAGGTCGCCCCGCCGTCGGGACCCTTGGGGCGGACCTCGATCTCGCCGTCGTGAGCCTTCACGATGTTGCGCACGGTGGCGAGGCCCAGGCCCGTGCTTCGTTTGCCCGACTTGAAAGGCTCGAAGAGTGAGCCCACGAGGTCGTCGGGGATTCCGGGCCCGTTGTCGTTGATCGAGAGCTCGATGCGGTCCTCCCTCGTCTTCGCCTCGACTCGAATCCGGCGGGGGGCGTCGAGAGGCGCCAGGACGTCGCGTGCGTTCCCCAGGAGATTCTCGAAGACTCGCACCATGGCGTCGGGGTCGAGGTCCACGCAGAGGTCTTCGGCAACCGAATCGACATCGAGGTGCAGTTCGATGTCGCGCCGCTCGAGATCTGTCCTCATCGGTTCCAGAGTTCGGCGCAGAAAGGGGAGGAGCGCAATCTGGTCCCGGTCGAGAGTCGGCGTGCCGCCCCGGGCGAAGTGAAGGATCTCCTCGGTCATTCGCCCGAGTCGGTCGACTGCGCTCCGGATCTGCTGCAACGGAGTGATGATGGCCTGTGACCGGGTCTCTTCCTGGGCGATCTGGTCGGCCAGCTCGGCGTAGCCTTTGACGATGGTGAGGGCGTTGCGAAGATCGTGGGCGACTGCGCTCGACATCTGGCCGATTGCGGCGAGCCGGGAGTCGCGCTCGATCAACTCGTCCTCGGCTCTCTTTCGACGCAGATGAGCGGCGATACGGGCCTCGAGCTCGTTGACGACGAAGGGCTTGGTGACGTAGTCGTCGGCGCCGAGCTTGAGACCCTCGATCACGGCCTCCGAGCTGGCGCGAGCCGTGACGATGATGATCGGTATCCGCGAAAGGGCACCGTCAGCACGAATCTCGGCGCAGAGTTGCTGCCCGTCCATGCGGGGCATCATGAGGTCGGAGACCACCAGATCGACCGGCTTTCGGTGAAGCGTCGAAAGCGCCTCGAGCCCGTCGCGCGCGACCAGCATCCGATACTGCGAAGAGAGCGAGCGGGCCAGGTAGTTGCGCAGATCGTCGTTGTCCTCGACCAGGAGGATCGTGGGTCCGGTCTCGGTCGGAGCATCGTCAGACCGTGGACTGATCTTCGGTACCTCGACATCGGCGAGGAGGGTCTCGTCGCGCACCCTCTGATACTCCCGAGCGGTCAGAGCCATGGTTCGGGCCTGAGCCAGTCGATCCTCTCGGCGACGAGGCTTCTGGCGCCGGTCTGGGAGATCTTGTGGCCGGCGTGGCAGGCTGGCGCGGAACGTCGAGCCCTCGCCGACGTTGGAGCGGACGGTCAGGTCGCCGCCGTGGAGGCGAGCGAGCTCTCTGGCCAGAGCGAGACCGATTCCGGTGCCCGGGTGCTCCCGAGAGAACGACGCGTCGACCTGATAGAAGCGGTCGAAGATCTTCTCCTGCTCCGTCTCGGGAATTCCGGGTCCGGTGTCCGAGACCTCGAAGAAGAGCTCGTTCCCGTCGACTCCGGCTCGCACCTCGACCTTTCCCCTGGCGGTGAACTTGAGGGCGTTCGAAATCAGGTTCCCGGCGATGATCCACACCTTGTCGGCGTCGAAGTAGGAATCCTCGAGGTCGTCCAGTCCTTTGCCGACGAGCTCGACCCCTCGTTGCTCGGCGTGCGGCCCTGCGGAGCGGACGATCTCCGCGAGCATCTCACCGACGTTGCCTTCCGTGGCTTCGAGACGAAGCGAGCCCGACTCGATCTTCGCGATGTCCAGAAGTGCGTCGACCTGGCGGAGCAGTCGATTCGCGTTGGTCTTCATGGCATCGAGGAGGCGTCCCTCCTCGGAGGTCTGGCGGTTCACCCTGAGGCTGTCGATCGGTCCGAGCAGTAGCGTCAGCGGTGTGCGCAGCTCGTGGCTGACGTTGGCGAAAAAGCGCGTCTTGGCTTCGTCCAGCTGCTTCAGCTCTTCGTTGGCGTTCTCGAGCTGAACTCGAAAAGAGAGGTCTCGGCGCTGGGTTTGTCGACCGGTGTACGTCGCGATTGCCGTGAAGACGACGGTACCGATCATGAAGAAGACCGGCGGCACGGCTTCGCTCCAGTGGCTCGGTGTCGCGAGCAGTGAGTTGATCAGCACGTATGCCAGGACGATCAGGCCGCACAGTGCCATCGAGACCGAAACGCGCCAGGGCATGAAGTACCCGACGACAAAGATCACGATGATGTTGCCGACGAAATAGGTGCTGTCGAATCCACCGAGTCGGGCCGACATATACGAGATGCCGACGGCACAAGCGAACGCGTTGACGAAGATCGTCGGTTGGCTGAAGAATCGTGAGTAGCGCGAGGAGACCAGCAGCAGTCCGACCAGGCACATCAACGCCACGGCGAGCCGGATGGCCAGGAACTCGTAGATCTGGATCTCATTCCGATAAATGAGATCGAGGAACCAGAAGGCCGGGTAGAGCACCAGAACGCTCCACTGCAGGATGCGCGAGCGCTCGACCAGCAGGCGGGCGATTTCTTCGTCGAAGCGAGCTTCGAACACCGACCTCAGCTCGGGCGAGCCGGCAGGCGTTCTCCGGGGTGGCAGCTTCAAGGTGCCTTCTCGGCTCGGATGATCACAGCCGTGGTCGGACTTCCCAGAGAGTCGAAGACGTGGATGTTCGAGAAGCCGGCCTCGAGGGCGAGTGCCCTCAGCTCGGAGCCGCTGAAGAAGCGGAATCGTCCGTCTTCCTCCAGCTCGATCAAACGACTGATCATGTTTCCGAAACCGCGCAGGGCATCGAGCTTTCGCTGCGACTCCTGATCTCCATCCTCCGACTTCGCTCGGAGGATGGCACCTTCTTCGGCATAGAGCTTCGACGGATCGAAGTTCGGCCGAATCGAAGACGCGACAAGGACTCCACCGGGCTCGAGCAGGCGGTAGATCTCTCTCATCGCGACGATCGGGTCGCGCAAGTACGACAACACCAAGGAGCTTCCGATCCGATCGAAGCTCTCGTCGGGCAGGTCGAGGCGCGACTGTTGGGTCGAGGCCCCGAAGTTGAGGTGTACCAGCCGGAGGTCTGCGGTCGTGTTGGCCAGCTCCACGCCGGAGCGCAGGTCGCTCAGGACCGTGCGTCCCGCGAGATAGCGCGCGACGCGCCCGAGCTCGAGAACGATCTCGGCCTCCGTCTCGTCGAGCTCGGGTGCCAGCTGCATGACCCGCGCGGTCGAGGCTTCTCTTCCGCGGAGGATGTCGTGCAGCTCCTTGCCGTAGGCGTCGGCGATCTTGTTCGCCGTGCGAGCGCGCAATCCCTCGACTCGATCGACCAGTGCTTCGATTCCCCACACCTCTCCGGAGAGGAAATCACGGATCGCGATCAGACGTGAGACTTCGAGATCGGCGACCAGCGTGGTGATGGGCGGTGGCTCCTGTCCCAGGCGGTCGTAGCGCTCCTGGTACTTCTCTCGCGTTCTCTCGAGCGCCTCCGGGACGAGGTCGAGCACGGCGACCTCGGAGGGCGCCTCGCCTCGTGGGTACGAGGAGAGCATCGCCATCAGCAGATTCCCGGTGCCGCATCCGAAGTCCGCGATGCGATCGCCGGGGCGGGGATCGAGCAGCTCGACCTGGCGCTTGAGAAAGCGAGGGTACTCGGGATGGTCGAGCATCACGTCGTACCCGACCGGATCCCCATCGTCGCCGAAGAGATGTCGCCGCCAGAAGTCCGTGGAGTCTGGGATCTTGAGCCGCTTCACTCGGGACCACTCGGCGCGGCTCTGGCGCATCACGTGGGCCATGTCGGGATCTCTGGCAGGGCGGTCGCTGCCGAAGATGTGCTTCGAGATCGACTCGCTGACCAGCTTGAAGATCTCGATGGCCTCGGCGCCCTCTTTCAACACGTGACCGGTGGCGCACTCGAAGACTTCGCGCGGTCCGCCGCCGGGCGCCTCGAGCATCGCCTTGACCCTCGAGCGGGTGACCCAGTGGTCGTAGGTGCCGAGGATCCAGGTGACCGGTGCGGTGATCTGACTGAGGTCCTTGCGTGCCTGATCGAGAAAAGCCAGACCCGTTTCGACCGCGTTCATGCAGAAGTGGCGACCGCGGATCGGGCGCCCATGAATGTGGATCACCTCGGGGCCCCGGCCGGCGAGGTACTCGTCGAACAACTCGAGGCCGGCCAGGTAGTTGCGCAGCATGTCCTGGGCGTCCGGACAGCCGAAGGGCGAGATCCAGAGATCCACCGGTGGTCCGCTCTCGCTGGCGACCACTCGTCGGGCCGGAATCGCGGACAGAGAGAGGCTCGCGAGCACACGCTTGGCTGGACGGAAGCGGCGCTCGACGTACTGCAGGGAGGCTTCGATATCTGCTTCGAGCTGGCTGAGATCCCAGTTGTAGTAGGGGCGATCTTCCGCGGTCAGACGAGCGTCCATCGTGCTCTCGCCCACCAGGTGACACGCGTCGAAGCGCAGCGTCACGACCTTGCGCTCGTCGCGCGACAGGTCGTCGATGATCGTGCGCGACATCAGACCGAAGATCTCTTTGCGCTTGAGCACGGCGGGTGCGATCACGACGACCACGTCGGGCTGAATCGACTCGTCGTCGGTGTCGAAATTCGCATCGACGATCGCAGCCACGGTGTTGCCGATGCGGTTGCGATAGCGAACCACCTCGACGCCATCGCTCGTGCGCGTCGGCGTGCGCCACCATCCGCGAACCGTGCCCTCGAGCAGCGAGAGTACGCGCTTCAGTCCGGCGAAGCGCGAAGCACGCAGGGGATGTGTCTTCAGCTCCTCGAATGGTTGGCGCTCGAATCCGTGGTCGTCGAACTGGAGTCCCGCGCGCCAGTGGATCTCATCGAGTCGGTGGACATGGCGAACGCTCGCGCCGGTGACGTCCTTGAGGTTTCCGCCCCCGTAGATGCGGAAACTCGGCAGGTGTGTCCCCGGCAGCAGGAGTGTGTCGCTGGCTACCTTGATCGAAGCTCCCCCGTCGGCGAGGTCGAGCACGGGCAGCCGCAGGGTGCCCCCCGGAGCGTGACTCGCCCGAAACTCGCACCAGACCTCGCGTGCCTCCGTGCGGTTGGTGGTCCGGCGCTCGGTGACGTAGATCCGTCGCGGGAGGGCCAGGACAGGGTCGCGCCCGTAGCGCAGCACCACGGCTTCGAAGGCGTAGTGGAGCGGGCCTTCGGCGAAGGTGACATAGACCACCTTGCTGCCGAACCCGGACTTGATCTCGACGCCTTCGAGCGCGAGCTTGGCGCTCTCCGGGTCGTCGTTGTCGAGAGGATCCAGCTCCACACGAGCGATCCGACAGGTGCGGGGCTCGAAACCGCGCCCGGGAATCAGGACCGTGGTGTCGATCATTCGAAGATCGGCCAGACGGAGGATGTTCTCGATCTCGGAGAGCTCCCCGAGAGGGAGCAGGTTGCCCGGTATCAGATCTCCGAGCTGACGCTGGAGTCGGACGATGGCATCGTCCATCTCGGCGTAGCCGGCATGGCTTCGTAGCCGTGCGCGGTCGCGGGCCGAGATCTCCTCGAACCGCACACCGACTCCGTTGGCGGTGGAGCGTACGACGCGAGCCACCACCTCGAGGGGACGAGTGTCTGTGGGGAGCTCGAGCTGGAGACGGAGGCGAGCTCCCTCTTCGACCCGGGTCTCAGTGCGCAGAAACGCGCCCCCGGAACTGAGGTCGGAGACGAGAGCCCCGTCTCCGAGGTCCGGTCCCTCGAGAACCCTCACCTGCACCAGGGTCGAACGGCGAGGGGCGCTGCGCTCCTGAGAGTGCTCCTCGAACGAGGGGTCGAGCGCCGTCGCTAGGTTCACACGTTGCTGTGGCAATGCCAGCACTTCTCCGGAGAGTCCGGGTGTCTCAATTCTTGTATTGGGCAGCCAACAAAGTTTCCCGGAGCGTATCACGGAGAACGTACGTATTTCTCTCTGTATATGCCGGAATAGCCACGCTTTCGGTGGTGGGACCGGCGTGTGGATCGGGGTGCTCCGGGTCCCAGCTACCCACGACCCCTGTGGTATAGTCGCTGGGTTAGGAGGTTTCGGGTGTTTCCGAGGCCCCTGTCGTTTTCGAGGTCATTCTGGAGTGCTCATCGGATGAACGAGGCGGCGAGACGAGAGGCCACGGTCGAGGTCGAGATCTACGGATCGACGTACCGAGTTCGTGGGGAAGAAGACTCGTCTCGGCTTCAAGATCTGGCGACACTCGTAGACCGAAAGATGCGCGACGTCGGGTCGCGAGTCAGTACGGTTGACACGACCAAGATCGCGATTCTGGCCGCGCTCAATATTGCGGACGAATTGGTCCGGAGTCGGGAAGAGCGCGACGTCGAGCTTCAGAGTTCGGAGTTGGTGGAGAAGGTGGCGGGTCTGGCCGGAGAGCTCGAACGGGCTCTCGAGTGCTGACGCGCCTGCAAAGATATGTCAGTGTTGGAACACGCATCCCCTGTGAGGTTGGTGATGGACCTTCCATTCCTAGAACCAACACTATTTCGCAGGGAGTCCTACATCTGTGTGGCCTGTGCCAGCCCCGCTCGTACGGGGACGCTAACGGCTCACAGCGCGGACACCCACCTGGCTCCGTTTAGGTTCTAGACGGGGCGGGTCCACACGGCCCTGCGGGGGATGCCGTTCCACCTTTTTCGGTCGACTCCAGTTCGGACTTTTCGCTCACGATCGTCGCTTCGCCCGCGCTCCTCTAGGGGGTGTGATGAACGACAGTGTGATCCTGGGCGGCGCCATCGTGGTGGCGGCGATCGCGGCACCCCTCGTGTGGCTGCTGGTGGTGCGGCGCATGGCGCAGCGCGTCACCCGGGAGGCCGAGGAGAGGGCCGCGCAGATCACCAAGAGTGCCGAGCGCGACTGTGAGGCCAAGCTGCGCGAGGCGGAGCTGGCAGCCAAGGAGAAGCTCCTCCACGCCCGGTCCGAGTTCGACAAGGCGGCCAGTCAGCAGCGCTCGGACCTGGAAAGCCGGGAGCGCAAGGCGGAAGAGCGACACGCCGATCTCGATCGCCGCTCCTCCGAGGTGTCGAGGAAGGAAGCCGAGCTCTCGACTCGGGAGCGGCGTACGGAGGAGCTCGAGCGTGGACTCGAAGGCGAGCGCAAGGCACTGGAAGAGACCCTCGCCGAGGGCCGTCGGCGTCTGGAACAGGTGTCCGGACTGACCGCACAACAGGCCAGAGAAGAGCTCGTTCGTGGCCTCGAGGAAGAGGCCCGGGTCGAAGCTGCCCACCTGGTCAAGAGAATCGAGGACGAGGCTCGCGAACGGGCCAACCGTGAGGCCCAGCGGATCATCGGCATGGCTGTCGAGCGCTCGGCCTCGGACTACATCAACGAGACCACCGTGTCGGTCGTCGTGCTGCCCAACGACGAAATGAAGGGACGGATCATCGGGCGCGAGGGGCGAAACATCCGAGCGATCGAAATGGCGACGGGAGTCGACCTGATCGTCGACGACACGCCGGAGGCGGTCATCCTCTCGGGCTTCGATCCGTTTCGGCGAGAGATCGCTCGCGTTACGTTGGAGCGCCTGATCAGCGACGGCCGGATCCACCCGGCGCGCATCGAAGAAGTGGCCGAGAAGGTCAAGTCCGAGTTCGAGGAGCGAATCCAGCAGGAGGGCAGCGACGCCCTGCTCGAGCTCAATCTCTCGAGTGTCCACCCGGAGCTGGTCAAGCTCCTCGGGCGCCTACGGTTCCGGACTTCCTATGGGCAGAACGTGCTTCAGCACAGCAAAGAGGTCGCCTTCCTGGCCGCGAACATGGCTGCCGAGCTGAAAGCCGACGTCCACGTCGCCAAGCGGGCGGGTCTGATGCACGACATTGGCAAGGCGATCGATCGCGAAGTCGAGGGAACCCATCTCGAGATCGGCATCGACTTGTTGCGCAAGTACGGAGAGAAGGAAGAGGTCGTTCATGCAATGGCCTGTCACCACGGTGACTACGATCCGGAAACGGTCGAGGCGGTACTGGTCACCGCCTCAGACGCTCTTTCCGCGGCCCGCCCCGGTGCCCGTCGCGAGGTCCTCGAGACGTACATCAAGCGACTCGAGAAACTCGAAGAGATCGCTGCCGACTTCAAGGGGGTACAGAAGACCTACGCCATCCAGGCCGGCCGCGAGATCCGGATCATCGTCGACTGCGCCAAGCTGAGCGACGAGCAGGCGCTGTGGTTGTCCAAGGACGTGGCGCGCAAGATCGAGAGCGAGCTGACCTATCCTGGTCAGATCAAGGTCACCGTGATCCGCGAGAGCCGCTCGGTCGAGTATGCCCGCTGAGGTGGAGTGGGCGTGAAGATCCTCTTTGTCGGAGACGTCATCGGCAAGCCCGGGCGCCGTGCGGTACTGGGCCTCCTACCCCGGCTGATCGAGCAGTACGAGATCGACTACACGATCGTCAACGTAGAGAATGCTGCCGGCGGCTTCGGCGTCACCGAGGAAGTGCTTACCCAATTCGAGCCACTCGGGATCGACTGCTACACCAGTGGGAATCACATCTGGGACAAGCGAGAGGTTCGAGGTCTGCTCGACCGGCACCCCTCTCTGCTGCGTCCGGCCAACTACCCGAGCGGGAATCCCGGCAAGGGGCTCCATATCGGCCACACGGCCGCCGGGGTCGCGGTCGCGACCATCAACCTGGAGGGCCAGGTGTTCATGAAGTCGCTGCCCTCGCCCTTCGATGCGGCCGATCGATTGATCGCCCAGTTGAGCGACGAGGTCCGCGTGGTGGTGGTCGACTTCCATGCCGAGGCGACGAGCGAGAAACAGGCAATGGGATTTCATCTCGACGGACGCGCCTCGGCCGTTCTGGGAACCCACACGCACGTTCCGACGGCCGATGCTCGGATCCTTGCCGGGGGTACGGCTCTGCAGACCGATGTCGGGATGACCGGTCCCTACGAATCGATCATCGGGTTTCGCGCGGACAAGGTGCTGAAACGGTTTCGGTTGCAGACCCATGCGCCGTTCGAGGTGGCCAGGGGCGACATCCGACTGGCCGCCGCAGTGATCGACGTCGACGAGGCGAGCGGCCATGCGCGCAGCATCGAAGGGCTGTTGATCCCCTTCGCGGGGTAGGACACCCCTCGGGCCCTTCCTTTGCCCGCCGCCCGAGCGCGCGGGCGAAGAACATTGGGGACCGCTAGGGTTCCACGTGAACCGGCTGAGCCGGCTCGGCCATCTCCCCGAGTCCTTCCCAGGTTTCCTCGGTGTCGTCGAAGTTGGGCAGGTTCGGCTCGAGTCCGAACTTCTCTCCGACGTGCCACGACCAGACGAAAGACCATTTCATGTAGGTGCCGGCAGCCTGCAACAGACAGAACACCAGGCCACGCATCCCGTCGAGGATGCCGAGCTGCACGAAGTAGGTTCGCACGAATCGCCACAGGGGTCGGCCCACGACCTGCAGTAGTCCGGATCGCTTCCCTTCTCGCCAGGCCTGTGCGGCACCCCACCAGCTGTACTTCTGGATTCGCTTGGCGTAGGCCGGAAAGTCCTCGACCATGTAGTGCGGCATCGTGTTGCGCAGCACCGGTGCGGGGCCTTTGGTGACCATGTCCGCGTGCACCCGACGGTTGGGATAGCGGCCGAAACCTCTTCGCAGGAGGCGGACGACCTGATCACGCTGCCAGCCCGAGAAGCGGATGACCTTGCCGAGAAAGTAGACCTTTCGGCGAATGGTGTACGCGTGGTAGCGAGCTCCGCTGCCGAGGACCTCGTCGATCTCGCCTCGAAGCTCGGGCGTGCAACGCTCGTCCGCGTCGAGAATGAGGATCCAGTCGTGCATGGCCTGATCCATGGCCCAGTTCTTCTGGGAGGCGGAGCCGAAGTAGGTCCGCTGGAGAAACCGCACGTTGGGAAAGGACTGGGCGATTTCGGGGGTCCGATCGGTCGAATAGGAGTCCACCACCAGCACTTCGTCGCACCAGTCCAGGGAAGCGAGGCACTCGCCGATGTGACGCTCTTCGTTGAAGGTGGTCACGAGCGCCGAGATGGCGGGTCGCCCCGTTTGCTCTCGGTTCGCGGGGCCGTCGCTGGGATGAGTCATTTCTGCTTTCCTGTTCAGCACGGACACATGAAGGGAGGATGCCCCGCGGACCGGCCTCCGGGGAGGTTCCTCGACCACTCGTGGACGAACCGTATGACGCTGCATTCTATGGGAATTTGGCATGGATTCGCCTCCTGCGCCGCGCGAGGTCTCTCGGTACCCGGTTCCGGGACGCGCGGAGTCAGAGGCGCGCGCGGGTGAAGTCCGCTGCTAGACTGGCGCGCGTTCGTCGAATGCCGCGTGCTCGCGCTCGGCTACCCCTCTCGGGGCTCATCCCTCCCTCGTTGCACTGCCGAGATCCCGTGACCCGGATTCCCTCGCACTCCCTGTGGCGCCTCGTCGCGCTCGTCGGTCTCCTGTCGGGGGCGCCCGTGGCAGCCTTCGGTCAGGACGCGCCGCCCGAAGGAGCTCGGATCGGAGTGAGTGCAGGACTGTTCGACCTCGACAAGGGCAACCACGTCGAGATCGGGGCGGACTATGCGCTGCGGCCGCTGCCGTATCGATTCGTCCCCCATGTGGGCCTCGGCGTGACAGAGAAAGCCGAGATCTATGCGTACGCAGGAATTCGCTGGGATTGGGCCGTGTCTCGACACTGGAGAGTGGTTCCCAGCTTCGCGGTGAGTCTGTACGACCAGGGGAGCGGCAAGGATCTGGGCCATGTCGTCGAGTTTCGAAGTGGTCTCGAACTGGACTATCAACTGCGCAGCGGTGCGCGTTGGGGGCTGGCGGCGTACCATTTGTCCAATGCGAGCCTGTCGCAGCACAATCCGGGTGCCAACTCTGTTCTTCTGCGCTACCTTCTTCCTCCGAGGAGGAAGAAGGGCGCAGGCAACCGATAGCGAGTCGATGGGGCGCCGATCAAAGGAGAATCTGCCATGGCGGTAGACCAAGAGCTACTCGACATTCTGGTCTGTCCGAAGAGCAAAGGCGAGTTGGAGCTGGTCGCACTTCCCGAGGAGGTGTGCGCCGAGCTGATCGAGAAGTACCGCGAGCACTTTCGCGACGAAGAGCCGGTCGTCGAACAGGGTCTGTTCTGTGCCGAATCCGAGCTCGTCTATCCGATCGTCTCGGACATCCCGATCATGCTGATCGAAGATGCCCTTCCCGCTTCCTCGATCGGCCGCTGAGCCGGTCCTCGACTTCGGACCAGAGCAGCGATGAGCGAATTCCACGGCTATCTCGACTCTGTCCGTCCCGACGTCGAAGCGGCTCTGGACCGTTTCCTGCCGGCGGCGGATACCGATCCTCGGCGCCTCCACGAGGCGATGCGCTATGCGGTCTTCGCGGGGGGAAAGCGGGTCCGCCCGGCCTTGGCGATTCTGGTCGGCGAGATCTTCGGGGCGTGTCGGGAGTCCCTGCTGCCCGCGGCAGCATCGCTCGAGATGGTCCACACCTTCAGCTTGATCCATGACGATCTTCCCGCTCTCGACGACGACGATCTTCGTCGCGGCCGGCCGACCGTCCACAAGCAGTACGACGAGGCGTTGGCCATCCTGGTCGGCGATGCGCTCCTCAATCTCGGCCTGGAGGTCGTGGCGCTCGAGCCGAGCTCGGCCTCGGGAGACGTGCGGGCAGCGGCTGTGGCGGCTCTCGCCTCGGCCATCGGAAGCCGCGGCATGATCGGGGGGCAGGTGGCCGATCTCGCCGCAGAGCACAGTTGGCCAGCGGATCCCGAGTCGGCGCTCGAGAACATCCATCGACGCAAGACCGGCGCCCTGTTGACGGTGTCTCTTCGCCTCGGAGGTCTGTACGCGGGTGTCAGCGAAGAGGAAGATCGCCGGCTCGAGCAGATCGGCGAGGGGATCGGTCTGCTGTTTCAGATCGCGGACGACATCCTCGACGTCGAAGGAGACAGTGAGACGTTGGGCAAGACCGCAGGCAAGGATGCTGCCGTCGAGAAGCTGACCTACCCACGGGTTCACGGCCTCGAGCGAAGCAAAGAGCTGTTGGGCTGCGCTCGTGACCGCACACTCGATCTCGTGCGTGCGCTGCCTGAAGGTGGAGGAGCCCTGGCTCCCCTGGTCACCTATCTGGCCGAGCGCGATCGCTGAACACCGGACGGGGATTCACCCTTTGGCCCGAACGCGACTCGATCAGCTGCTCGTGGAACGGGGTCTCTTTTCCAGCCGGGAGAAGGCCCGACGTGCGGTGATGGCGGGAATCGTCGATGTCGATGGTCAGAGAGTGGACAAGCCGGGCACCGGCATCGCGCCCGAGGCGCTCCTCGAGGTGCGCGGCAAGGGCGAGCCCTTCGTCTCCCGTGCTGGCCGCAAGCTCGCCGATGCGCTCGACCACTTCTCGCTCGATCCCTCCGGGTGGGTCTGCCTCGATGTAGGGGCTTCGACCGGGGGGTTCACCGACTGTCTCCTCCAGCGAGGCGCTCGACGCGTCTACGCCCTCGACGTCGGCTACGGCCAGCTCGATGCGCGCCTGCGTGGCGACGAGAGGGTGGTGGTCCGGGATCGGACCAACGCGCGGCACCTCGGACCGGAGGATCTGCCCGAGCCGATGGACCTGATCACGATCGACGTCTCTTTCATATCCTTGGTCAAGGTGGTGCCCGCCCTGCTGGCCCACCTGAGGCCCGGGGGGTATCTGCTGCCGATGATCAAACCGCAGTTCGAGGCCGGGCGAGGCGCGGTAGGCAAGGGCGGTATTGTGCGGGACGAGGCGGAGCGCGTGCGTGTGATCGCGCAGCGTCTCGCGGATCTGGAGCGACTGGGGCTGGAGCTGGTCGGGAGCACCGATAACCAGGTGACCGGAATGGGCGGAAACCGCGAGGCGTTTGCTCTGTTCGAGAGCCCTCGGGACGCCGCCGCTCAGAATGACGGAGAACAGAGTTGACCGAGCAAGTCGAAACGCCGGAGCCTTCCCAGTCGGCCCTTCGCACCGTGGCGATCGCGGTCAAGCAGAAGAGCCGCGACGCCATCAGCCTTGCCCAGGAGCTGGTCGAATGGCTGCAACGTCGCGGACTCCAGGTGCTCCTCGAGGAGAACATCCTGCGCGCACGCCCCATGGACGATGTCGGCATCTATCGCCCTGGCGATCATGCCGACCTGGTGGTCGTTCTGGGCGGTGACGGCACGCTGCTCTCCGTGGCCCGGACACTGCCTCCCGGTGTGCCCATTCTGGGAGTGAACATGGGCAGTCTCGGGTTCATGACGGAGATCAATCGCAGCGAGCTGTACCCCAGTCTGATCAACGTCCTCGAGGGCGACTACGAGATCGAAGAGCGCTCCCTGCTCGATGTCCACCTGGTCCGCACGAGTGGCTCTACCGTCGCCTATCGCGCACTCAACGACGTGGTCATCGCCAAGAGCGCGCTCGCCCGCATTCTCCACTTGAGCGTCGAGATCGACGGACGCCGTGTCACGACCTACCGCGCTGACGGTCTGATCGTCTCTACTCCCACCGGATCGACCGCCTACAATCTCTCGGCGGGGGGCCCGATCGTGCATCCCGTGCTTCCGGTGGCGATGCTGACTCCGATCTGTCCACACACCCTCAGCCAGAGGCCGCTGGTCGTCGCCGACTCCTCGGAAGTGCAGATCACCCTCGAGACGGCGCAGGAAGAGGTCTACCTCACCCTCGATGGTCAGGAAGGTACCAGCCTCGGATATCAGGATCGTGTCTCGGTCCTCGGCTCGGACAACACGGTCAGCCTGGTGCGGGTCAGCGGGAGGACCTTCTACGACGCCCTGCGCAGCAAACTGCGCTGGGGTGAATAGGCCGTGGCCGAGGAGACTGGGAGCTCCGACGTCGTTCGTGAGAACGGGGATCCTCCCGAGACCCCGGCTGCGGAGACAAGACCTCCTGGACGCCGTCGCTCTCGCTGGCGAGCCGTGCGGCGTTTCGTGCTCTGGGCGTCGACGTTCCTCCTCCTGGTCGGGGTACAGCTCCTCCTCCTGGTCGAGAGCGACTGGTTTTCCGAGCGTGTTCGGAGCGCGCTCGTGGAGCTGCTCGAGTCACGACTGAGCAGTGCGGTCACCATCGAGAGTCTCGATCTCGATCTCTTGCCGACATCGGTCGAGTTGCGGGGTGTCGAGGTGGTCGGAGCCTTGCCGGGAGAGGCGACCTTTGCCCGGGTCGAGCGGCTCGCTGCCGATCTGGTGCTGCAGTGGAGCTGGCCGCCGGCGATCGCCGTGCGTCGCCTGGAAGTCGAACGTCCGATCATCGAGCTGCGCCGGGACGAGGAGGGGACGTGGAGCCTGCCCCGGTGGATCCCGCGAGGAGGACCCCGCACCGGTGAGCGCCGCGCCAGCTTCGAGGTGGGCGGTGTGGAGGTGCTCGGCGGCGAGCTGATCGTCGAGGAGCGGCGAATTCCCTTCGAGCTGGATGTCGGGGCTCTCAAGGCCGACCTGGTGGGGCTCGGAGGGACCCGGGTCCGGGGTGAGGTAGGGATCGAAGAGGTCATGATCTCACTCCCCGGCGCCGAGCCCATGCCTCTCTCCCTCGGCGGTCGGCTGCAGATCGACTCGGATCGTGTCGTACTCGAGCGGGCACGGTTGAGTGGCCCGAATCTGGAGTCCCTTGTCGGGGTGGTGGTCGAGTGGCGCGATGGACCGCCGCGGGTTCGGGTCGAGGTGGATGCCCGAGCGCAGGCGGAGCTCGCCCGCCGGCTGGGCTACTTCGACTCGTCGATCGACGGTCAGCTGCGCGTGCTCGGTCAGTTCCAATGGCGCTCGCGGCGCGGCGCGGCTCACGAGGACGAAGATCCCGACTTCGATTCGTGGCGCTTCGAGGGCACTCTCGCCTCGCAGCGTCTCGGCTGGGAGGAGCTCGTCTTGAGCGACGTCGGCGGCCGGTTGATCGTGGAGCGCGACGGATTGGTCGTGCGCCTCGACCGGGGAGAGCTCGCCGGCGGGAGCGTGGTGGGAGAGCTCGACCTCGCGTACGGCGCCCCTTCCCCCGAAGGCGGCGAGGTGCGTCCCGAGGGGCGTCTGGCGCTCGAGATCAAAGGCGCTTCCGCGGATCCGCTGCTCGACCTCGTCCGGCTTCCGGTCGGAGAGGTGAGAGGGCTCCTCTCGGGTCGCTTCGACTACCGATTCGATCGGTCCGACCTGATGGGTGGTGTCGGTCTCGCCGACTTGAAGATCGATGCGGCTCTCGATGAGCCCGGCGGGCCTCCCGTGCGCGGCGTCATTCCCCTGGTGGTCGATCAGGGGGTGCTGTCGACGGAAGCCGCCAGCTTCGAGCTCCCCTCTCAGTCGCTCTTCATGAGTGGCTCGTGGCGGCTCGAAGAGCGAACCGGTCAGGCCTCCGTCGAGGTGCGCACCGCCGATCTTCGCGCGCTGGCGGAGCTGCTCGAGATCCCCGAGGTGGTCGCCGGAGATCCCTGGTCCGAAGGGGACCCGGGTGAAGGGCCGCGGGTCGGCGTGCTGAGCGGAAGGGGTGAGATCGCTGCGGATCTGAGTGTCCGCCCCGAGGGCGTGGTCGCGGATGTCTCGGCCCGGCTGGAGGACCTGTCGTTGGCCACCGAGCAGGCACGGGCGAAGGCCGAGACGGGCACCGCTCGGCTGCGCTGGTTCGGAACCCGCATCCCGAGCCTCGAGGTGGAGCTGGAGCGTGACGGGGGACTGCTCCGTGCCACGGGTGCGGTCGACTGGTCGACGAGCGACGAGCTCGAGGGGGCGATTCGTACGACCCTCGACGTCGAAGCCTCGGACTGGCCGATCGAAGGAATGCTGCGCCGGGCGGACGGCTGGGCAGGGCGCCTCAATGGTCGAGGCCGGGTCGACCTTCGCCAGGCTTCGAGCGAGGGAACCGATGGGCTCGAGGTCCAGGCCCGAGTGCGACTGGCCGAGGCGCTGGTGAGCGGGACGCCGGTCGGGTCGCTCGAGGGAGAGCTCGCCGTTTCCGGACAGCGAGTCGAGATCTACGACGGGCTTCTGGAGACCGATTCAGGGGCGATCGGCTTCAGCGGAGGAGTCGACTTCGCGACCGAAGAGGTACGCCTGGCAGTGTTGGGGGACGGGCTCGATCTCGGGCGAGGCCCGTTCGAGGGCCTGGGACTCGAGGCCTCGGCGGCGGTCCGCGCCTCCGTCAGCGGGACCCTGAGCGCGCCGCGTCTCGAGGCTCGGGTCGAGTCGATGCCGAACGATTCCTCTGCGGAGGTCGTGGAGCCGACGCTCTTCACTCTGCGTTGGGATGGGGAGAGGCTCGAGGCCGAGGGCGAGCTGGCGGGACTCGTCGCGGTAAGTGGTGGTGGGCGGCTCGATCGCTCCGAGATCGACCTGTCCTTCGACCTTCGCAACGAGGATCTCAGCTCCTTGATCGACGCCGTGACCCGGCTGGCCGCAGAGAAGAGTGGTTTCGAAGATCCCGACAGCGAGGGGGTCGACGACGAGATCACTCGCCTGCTGGCGGAGACCGAGGGGCGTTTCGAGGGGCGCGTGGAGCTGGCCGGCAGGTGGTCCGATCTGGCGAACTCGTACGAGCTCGAAGACTCGTTGGGGAGAACGCTCGCGGTCGAGGTCGTGATCGATACTCTGGTCACGACGCTGCGAGGCCGGGAGATACGAAACCTCGAGCCCATCGAGCTGCGACTGACGGGCCGAACCCTGCACGTCGAGTCGCTCTTTCTGACCGGGCCGGAAGGCGCCAGTGAGCTCTTCGTCTTCGGCGACGTGGCGTTCGGCGAGAGTCCCCCGAAAGTGGATCTCCGACTCGACGGCACGGTATCGACCCATTGGATCGAGGAGGTCGTTCCCGAGGTTCGGGCGGAGGGCCAGGTGGACTTCCTCGGCGTGGTCCGGGGAACGACCCTCACTCCCGAGCTGAGCGGCCAGGCCGGTGTGACCGGGGGCCGGGTCACCGTCGACGGGTTGCCTCACTCCTTTGAACGGGTCGAAGCGACCGCGCTGTTCTATCCGGACCGGGTGGTGCTCGACCACGTCGATGCCGACTTCGCGCAGGGGAGGGTGCGCGGCTCGGGACGCATCATCTGGCCGGTCGGGGAGGCGGTGCCCCCGGCGGCACCGCCGAGGAGCCGAATCGAGCTGCAGGCGCGCGGCGAGCGCCTCGCCCTTCGGGTGCCGGAGCCGTGGACGCTACGGGGGGATCTCGACCTCTCCTATCGCCAGGATGCGGAGGGTCGGCGTGTGCTGGTAGGGACCGTCGACCTGAACGAAGCGCTCTACCAGGCCGAGGTGGATCTCGGAATCGCTCAGCTGTTTCGGGGATTGGTACAGCGATCCCGTCTGCAGGTGGTGGAGCGCAGCGAGGTGCTCGAGTCGGTGCGGCTCGATCTCGATATCAACGGTCCCGATGCGCTCGGGGTGCGCAACAACCTCGCCGATCTCGAGGGCGACATCGATCTGTTGATCCAGGGGACCCTGGCTCGACCGATCGCCTTCGGTCGGGTGGAGCTCGATGCGGGGAGCACGATCGACTACGGCGGCGATCGGTACGAGATCAGCCGGGGCGCCCTGACCTTCGCAGACCCCTACCGAATCGATCCCCTGATCGATCTGGTCGCGACCACGAAGCGGCGCGACTTCGACATCGTCTTGAATCTCTCCGGAACTCGGGAAGAGCTCCAGGCCAACCTGAGCTCCGACCCCCCGCTGCCCCAGCTCGAGGTGTTCGATCTCCTCGCCAGCGGCACGCCGCTCGGCGGGGGCGGGTCGAGCGCGGTCACCGCGTCCGATCTCATCTACACCCAGGCGACGTCGCTGGTCGAGGGGCGAGTGACAAACCTCTTCGGTCTCGACCGGTTCCGCCTCGACCCGCTGCGCTCGGGAGACGGACTCTCCAGCGCTCGCGTGACGATCGGCAAGCGGATCTCGAAGGATTTCTTCCTCACCTACTCGGTCGATCCCTCCTCGACCGACGATTCGGTGGTCGAGGTCGAATGGCGCATCTCCGACCGTGTCGTCCTGGTGTTCAGTCAGAACACCGACGGTTCCTACACGGTCGACGCGCGTTGGGAGCAGACGTTTTGACGAGGTGCGATCCCTGGCGATCGAGCCGGGTCACACCCGCAGCGGGTCTGGCGTTCCTGGCGCTTCTCGCCGGAGCGACTCTCGCCGCGGCAGTCGACCGACCGCGCGTCGCTTCGATCGAGCTGCGCTCGGACACGGAAGGCCTGGACCTCGACCAGCTCTGGGAGCAGATCGAGATCCAGCCCGGAGAGCCGCTCGATCCTGCGGCGGTGCGGCACGCGCTGCTCAACGTTCATGCCACGGGAATTGCGACCGATGTCAGTGCGTGGACTCGGCCTTCGGAGACCCCCGATGCGAGAGAAGCGGGGGAGTGGGTGGTGCTCGTCGTATCGATCGTGGGCGACTATCGCCTCGAAGAGGTCGACCTCGAGGGTGACCTCGGGCTGCGTCGCTCGAGACTCCGCTCGCAACTCGATGCCCGGCCGGGCTCGGTGCTGCACGAAGATCGGCTGGTGCGAGGAGTCTTCCAGCTGCAGGACCTGTATCGCGAAGAGGGCTATCATGAGGCGTCGGTGCGGCTCGAGGTGGATCTCGACGAGCGTCACAAGACGGCTCGGGCGATCTATCGGATCGACAGCGCGGAGCGCGCCGGGGTCGCGGCCGTCGTGTTCGACGGGCAGCTCGGACCGTTCGACCCGACGCAGCTGATGGAGCAGGTGAACGTCCGACCGCAGCGACGGGATTCGCCACGGGAGCTGAAGGAAGATCGGCAGCGGTTGCGTCGGTTCTACGTCGAAGAGGGATTTCGCCGGGTGCGCGTGGACCCTCCGGAAGTGGTCTACGACGACGCGACCGACTCGGTTACCGTACGACACGAGATCGACGCAGGTCCCCGGATCGAGGTACTGATTGAGGGTGCCGAGGAGAAGCGACTGCGCAAGCGTGGCCTTCTGCCCTTCCTCTCCGAGGCGGGGTTCGACGATGCGCTGGTCGAGCAGAGTCTCGAGAAGATTCGGGCGGACTACCAGTCGAATGGCTACTACGACGTGGAGGTCACGGCAGACACCACCCAGCTGACGGCCGAGGAGAGCCCGGATGGGCAGGCGAGGGAGCGACTGCGCATTACCGTCGAGCCCGGAGAGCTGGCTCGGCTGGCGAGTCTCGAGCTGGTGGGGAATGCGGCCTTTTCGACCGCGGAGCTGTCCCCCCTGTTGGCCACACCGCCGCGCGGAGGGACGCTGGTCGACGAGGTGCTGGAAGCGGATCTGGCGAACCTGAGATCGTTCTACGTCCTCCAGGGGTTCGCCTCGGCCGAGATCGGTCCTGCGCAGATCGAGCGAAGCGGGGGAACGCAGTCCGTTCCGATCGAGCTCAGTGTGGTCGTCCCGATCACCGAGGGGCCGCGAAGAACGGTGTCGAACCTCGTCATCGAAGGAGTCGAGTCCATCGATCCAGGGGTCCTGGAGCCGCTCTCGATGCGTGCCGGTGGTCCTTATCACCCGCAGCACCTGGAGGAGCTGACCCGGCAGCTTCGCGCCGCCTACGAGGAGCGCGGCTTCGACCGCGCCCTGGTCGACAGCGAAGTCGAGTGGAGCGCCGATGAGTCCCTGGCCGAGGTGCGGGTTCGAGTGGTGGAGGGGCGCCGCACAGTGGTGGATCGGGTGATCGTGCGCGGCAACCTGGTCACCCGATCCCAGGTCGTGGACCGCAGCATCGGACTCGAGCCCGGCGACCCCCTGAGCCGCGGGCGACTGCTGGAGGCTCAGCGGCGTCTCTATCGGCTCGGTGTGTTCGAGCGCGTCGAAGTGGAAGCCGCGCCGCGGCGGTGGCGAGGAGTCACCGAGCTCACCGACGAAGGCGAGGTCGAGAGGCGAGATGTCGTCGTCCGCGTCTCCGAGGGGAGCCGGTGGCGACTGAGCTACGGCGCAGGCTACGACTCCGAGGACGGCATCGGGGGTCTCTTCAGCGCCGCCTATGCCAACGTGCTCGGACGCGCGTCGACGCTGCGGCTCGATAGCCGCGCCAGCCAGCGCGAAAAACGGTTTCGACTGCTGCTCCTCGACCGCGTTCCTGGCCGCCGGAACGATCCGCTCACCTACGCGCTCTACTACGTCAACGAGATCGTGTCGGAGTTCGACTCGACTCGCTATGGAGTACAGATGGAGGCGCTCACCTTCGTGCACCGGGTCAACTTCGGGCTGCTCTTCGACTATCGAGACGTCGACCTCCAGGACCGCCGCAGCGAGGAAGAGCGAGAGCGCTCGAGCCTCGACATCGATCGCGAGCTGTTGGCCGTGAAGATCTCGAGTCTCACCGGCACCATGGTGTGGGATCGCCGCGACGACCCGTTCAGCCCACGCGACGGCTTCTCGAGTACGTTCCAGATCGAAGAGGCGTTTCCTCTCTTCGCGGCCGAGGAACGGTTCACGCGGGGGTTCTTCCAGGTGACCGGATATCAGCCCGTGGGGCCGTTCGGGACACTGGCCGCCAGCTTGCGTCTGGGCGCGATCGAGTCCCACCTTTCGGATCCCCTGGTCGAGAACAGCATCCCGGTCGCCGAACGCTACTTCGCCGGTGGGGCCACCACACATCGCGCCTATGAGCGCGATCGGCTCGGTATCCCGGGGGAGACCGTCATCGATGGCGTATCGATCGGCGGGAACGGTCTCGCCCTGCTCAATCTCGACTATCGATTCCCCATCTTCGGATCGCTGGGCGGGGTGGTGTTCGGGGATACCGGGAACGTGTGGTCCGACTGGCGCGACATACGGATCGGCGAGCTCGAGAGCGGCCTCGGCCTCGGTCTGCGCTACGACTCGCCGGTCGGGCCGATTCGGCTCGAGGTGGGATGGAAGCTCGATCCGCTCCCTGGGGCGAGTCGCGAGGTCATCTTCCTCAGCATCGGCAATCCCTTCTGAGCGCTGAAGCCTCGCAAGCTCGGGCCCCGCTCACATATACTTTCGGCTCCCGGGCACCCTTCTTCCGCAAAAGCGGGCTCCCGCCGCTTTTCCGCCCTTCAGGGGAATCTCCATGGACAGTTCATTCACTCCCATTCCAGAGGCGATCGAGGCCTATCGGCGCGGCGAGATGGTGATCATCGTCGACGACGAGGATCGAGAGAACGAAGGTGATCTCGCCATCGCTGCCGATCGGGTCTCGCCGGATGCAATCAACTTCATGGCCACGCACGGCCGGGGACTGATCTGCCTGGCGATGACCGAGCAGCGCTGCGACGAGCTCGATCTGCCGTTGATGGTGCGCGACAACACGTCGCCCTTCGAGACCGCCTTTACCGTGTCGATCGAGGCGCGCGGAAAGGTGACCACGGGGATCTCGGCAGCCGACCGTGCCGCTACCGTCCTGACGGCGATCGATCCTGCCACCAGGCCCGAGGATCTGCTCCGCCCGGGTCACGTGTTTCCGTTGCGCGCCAAGCTGGGTGGAGTGCTTCGGCGAGCCGGTCAGACCGAGGCTTCGGTCGACCTCGCGTCTCTCGCCGGGCTCACGCCTGCCGGGGTGATCTGCGAGGTCATGAACGAAGACGGCACGATGGCTCGGGTGCCCGATCTGCTGCCCTATGCAGAGAAGCACGGTCTACCGATCATCACGGTCAAGGATCTCATCCGCCATCGGCTGGGAACGGAGACCCTCGTCGAGCGGGTCGCTGCGCCACGGCTCCAGACTCACTACGGTGAGTTTCGGGTCCATGCCTACCGGGCCAAGCTCTCGGGCGAAGAGCACATCGCTCTGGTTCGGGGCGAGATCGATCGAGACGAGCCGATTCTGGTGCGGGTGCACAGCCAGGATCTGTTGGCCGACGTCTTCGGCTCCGAGCGCAACGACAGCGCGAGCCAGCTCCACATCGCTCTCGAGAGGATCGGACGCGAAGAGCGGGGCGTGGTGCTCTATCTGATGCAGGAAGGAATGGGGATCGGCCTGTTCAACAAGCTCAAGGCGATGGAGCTCCAGGAAGAGGGGCACGACAGCGTCGAGGCCAACGAGAAGCTGGGTTTCAGTCCCGACCAGCGGGACTACGGTATCGGTGCCCAGATCCTGCGGGATCTGGGAGTGCGCAAGATGCGCCTCATGACCAACAACCCCAGCAAGTACATCGCGCTGTCCGGCTACGGGCTCGAGATCGTCGACCGGGTCGCTCTGGAGATCCCGCCGACCAGCGAAGAGAGCCGACAGCACCTCGAGACCAAGCGCGAGAAGCTGGGTCACATTCTGAAATCCGTGTGAGGACACCGTGAGCGAAGTGCAATTCGGACCAGAGGCGAAGGTCTTCGTCGCAGGGCATCGGGGCCTCGTCGGTTCCGCCGTCGTGCGACGGCTGGAGGCCGCGGGCTTCGAGAACATCTTGACTGCGACTCGCGAACAGCTCGATTTGAGGGATCAGGCCGCGGTCAACTATTGGTTCCAGGCCAACCGGCCGGAGTACGTGTTCCTGGTGGCTGGAACCGTCGGCGGCATCATGGCGAACTCGACCCGGCCGGCGGAGTTCATCTACGACAACCTCATGATCCACGGGACGGTGGTGCACGCGTCGCATCTCTTCCCGGTGAAGAAACTCCTCTACCTGGGCAGCTCGTGCATCTACCCTCGCCAGGCTCCGCAGCCGATGAAGGAGGAGTACCTGCTCTCCGGGAAGCTCGAGCCGACAAACGAAGCCTACGCCATCGCGAAGATCGCCGGGATCAAGCTGTGTCAGGCCTACCGCAAGCAGTACGGCTGCGACTTCATTTCAGCCATGCCGACCAACCTCTACGGTCCGGGGGACAACTTCGACCTCGCCACCTCGCACGTGATCCCGGCTCTGATGCGCAAGATGCACGAGGCGAAGCTCGAGGGACGAGACGAGATGGTGGTCTGGGGCAGCGGCCAACCGCGACGCGAGTTCCTTCACGTCGACGACCTCGCAGACGCCTGTCTCCATTTGATGCGGCACTATGACGACGACGAGCACGTCAATGTCGGCACCGGGGAAGATGTGAGCATTCGCGATCTGGCTCAGTGCATGCGGGATATCGTGGCGCCCGAAGTGGCGCTCGAGTTCGACCTCACCAAGCCCGACGGGATGCCGCGCAAGCTGCTCGACGTGTCGAAGCTGCATGCCAGCGGTTGGCGGCACAAGACCGAGCTCGAAGAGGGTCTGGCCTCGACCTACGAGTGGTTCCAGAGTCACTACCGACAGGCCATCGAAGATACGCGCCACGTGGTGGCGGCACAGTGAGGACTATGGACGTGAGCAACAACGAACCCAAGCGCGCCTTCATCACCGGGGTCACCGGCCAGGACGGCTCCTACCTTGCCGAGCTGCTGCTCGCCAAGGGATACGAGGTCTGGGGCATGGTCCGGCGCGCCTCGAGCATCAACACCCAGCGGGTCGACCACCTCAAGGCCGATGAAGTGGGGCAGCGATTCCACCTGGTCAACGGCGACCTCGACGACGCGAGCTCGCTCAACCGGATTCTCAAGAGCGTCACCCCGCACGAGATCTACAACCTGGGAGCCCAGTCGCACGTCAAGATCTCGTTCGACATCCCCGACTACACCGGCGAGGTGACCGCGCTCGGCTGCGTGCGGCTGCTCGAGGCGATGCGCGATCTCGGTCTGGAGGCGCGCTTCTACCAGGCGTCGTCTTCCGAGATGTACGGCAAGGTCGAGGAGACGCCGCAGAGTGAGAAGACCCCGTTTCACCCGCGCAGTCCCTACGCCGTGGCCAAGGTCTACGCGCACGACATCACGCGCAACTACCGCGAGGCCTACGGTATCTTCGCGGTCAACGGGATCCTGTTCAATCACGAGTCGCCGCGGCGCGGCGAGAACTTCGTGACCCGCAAGATCACGCGCGCACTCGCCGCCATCCGGGCGGGTCGCCAGAAGCGCCTGGTGCTCGGCAACATGGACGCGAGCCGCGACTGGGGATTCGCCGGCGACTACGTCGAAGCGATGTGGCTGATGCTGCAGGCCGACGAGCCGCGGGACTACGTCGTCGCCACCGGCGAGACCCACACCGTGCGCGAGTTCTGCGAGCTGGCCTTCGCGCATGCCGGCCTGCCCGTTCACTTCGAAGGGAGCGGGCTGACCGAGAAGGGGATCGCGGAGGACGGCCGAGTCCTGATCGAAGTCGACCCCGAGTACTTCCGTCCCTCGGAAGTGGACTTCCTGCTCGGCGACTCGACCTTCGCGCGCAAGATGCTGGGTTGGGAGCCGCGCACCAGCTTTCAGCAGCTGGTCGAGATGATGGTCGACGCCGACATCGCGGCCCTCGAAGGGTCGATGGCGACGGTCGGCTCCTAGGGTCGTCCGACACCTCGGCGTCAGGGCGTGGTTCGCACGCGCTGGCGCTTTCGGGGTGGCCGAAAGAGCAGGATGGGGCGCTCTTCGTCCTCGGGGCGCAGCCTCGCCTCGGGAATCAATCGCTGGAGGCGCCTGCGAATCTCGCTGTCGAGGCCGAGTGAGGCCAGCTCGCCGAGGCCCTCGATCTCTCTGGCTGCCACCTCCTGGGCTCTGCGGGCCGGGCGCAGACGATGAATCTTCTGGTGCTGGGTGGACGAGAAGTCCTCCTCGCCCAGCTGGAGCTCCTCGAAGAGCTTCTCTCCCGGACGCATCCCCGTGATGAAGATGTCGATGTCTTCGTAGGGACGCAGGCCCGAGAGCTGGATCATGTCCTTGGCGAGGTCGAGGATGCGCACCGGCTCGCCCATGTCGAGCATGAGGATGTCGCCACCCTGGCCGAGCGCACCGGCCTGCAGCACCAGCTGCGAGGCCTCCGGAATGGTCATGAAGTAGCGAATCATGTCCTCGTGGGTCACGGTGACCGGGCCGCCGCGCTCGATCTGATCGCGGAAGATCGGAATCACCGAGCCTGCCGAGCCCAGGACGTTGCCGAAGCGCACGGCGACGAAACGGGTCTGGAACCGACGGTCGAGCTCCTGCACTGCGAGCTCGGCCATCCGCTTGGTCGCGCCCATGACGGAGGAGGGATTGACCGCCTTGTCGGTCGAGATGAGGACGAAGGACTCGACCTCGAACTCCCCGGCCAACTCTCCGAGTCGAAGCGTGGCGCAGACGTTGTTCTTGATCGCTTCGGACGGATTGGCCTCGAGCATGGGTACGTGCTTGTGCGCTGCGGCATGGAAGATCACGTCGGGGCCGTGCTGAGCCAGAACCGAGCGCATGCCGCTCTCGTCCCGTACGTCCACGAGCAGCGGGACCGTCTCGATGCTGGGTGCGACCTCGCGCAGCTTGCGCTGCACTTCGAACAGAGCGGGCTCGGAGCGCTCGACGAGGAGCAGCGTGCTGGGCTCGTGGCGCAGGATCTGCAAAGCGATCTCCGATCCGATCGAGCCGCCGGCACCGGTCACCAGAACCCGTTTCTCTCCGAGGAATCCGCGAAGGCCGCTCTCGTCGACCGCGATCGGCTCGCGCCCGAGCAGGTCTTCGATCTGTACCTCGCGCAGCCGCACGATGCTGACGTGACCATCGACCAGCTCGTGCAAGCTGGGGACGATGCGGAAAGGCACCCCGGCCTTCTCGCAGATGCCCACGATGCGGCGAATCTCACGGCGAGACGCCTCGGTCACGGCCAGGACGATCTGGTCGATGCCGAGCTCCTTCGCCAGGCGAGGCAGCTCGCGCACCGGGCCGTGGACCGTCGAGCCCTCGACCACGCACCGGTGCTTCTGCGGGTCGTCGTCGACGAAGCCCAGCACGTCGATACCGAGATCGGAGTGGAACCGGGCCTCGCGGGCGAAGCGTGCGCCTTCCCGTCCTGCCCCGACCACCAGAACCTGACGACGGGGCCCGGTCGACTGCCTCACCGGAGCTTCGTAGCGCTCGTGGAGCACCCGGCGCAGCACGCGAATCCCGAGCACTCCGCCGAAGGAGAGCGCGGTGTCGATGAAGGTCACGGAGAGGGGCACGCGCCATTCCTGGAAGGCGTCACCGAGGCCGAATCGAAGGGCGAGCAGGGGAATCGTGGCCGCCGCTGCCGCTCGAGCGAAGGCTGCCAGCTCGCCCATGCCGACATAACGCCAGATGAAGCTGTAGATCCCGACGAAGTAGAGGGCCGCGAACTGCACCAGCACGACCACCGGGAGCTGGACTGCGGCGTGCCGAGCTTCGTTTGCCGGCACCGCAAAATCGAAGCGCAGCAGGTAGGCCAGGACGAACGAGCCTGCCAGGATTCCGACATCGAGCAGGAACTGCGCCTGCCGCGTCAGATGACGGGTCCAGAAGGGGTGCGGGGCGATGTCGGTGTCGTTATCCGGAGTGAGCAAGGGCATCGGGATCACCTCCCAGGGGAATCCATCTTATAACAGAAAAACTAGTTTTAAAATGAAAAGTGGGTCGGGCTCGGAGAGCCCTGGGCGGCCTGGATCTCGGCCAGAGTGGGGGGCGGGGTGGCGTCTCGAAGCAGCACGGCGAAGGCGGTGCGAAGAAGCACTCCGAGATCGGAGACGGGCGTGCGACGAGACAGATAGTCGGTCGCCAGGCGGAGCTTGTAGGGCAGGAGCTGCTCCCGATAGAAGGCCTCGACATCGCCCTCGACCTCGGCCAACAGCGCCTCTTCGTTGCGCAGTCGCAGACTGACCGGGTCGGTGATCCCGGGTCGGTAGCGCAGCACCTCACGCCAGACCGGATCCTCGAGCTCGACGAAGCGGGGAACCTCCGGGCGAGGCCCCACCAGAGACATCTCGCCGCGCACGACGTTCCAGAGTTGCGGCAGCTCGTCGAGCTTGAGGCTGCGCAGCACCCTTCCCAACGAGGTGATGCGAGCGTCGCCGCCGGCCGTCACGGCAGAGCCTTCCTCGCCGAGCGTCATGGTGCGGAACTTGGTCAGGCGGAAGGGCTCACCCCCGACGCCGATCCTCACCTGGCCGAAGAAGACCGGCCGACCCATGGTGAGGCGCACCGCCGCAGCGACCAGCACGAAGACCGGGAACAGAACGATCGCGATCCCGAAAGCAGAGATCGCCTCGATCCAGCGAGGAAGTCCCCGGCCGTGCGCACGCCGGTGAGACGGATCAGGCGAGGGCGCGGTCACGACACAGGGTTCGGACCACGTGGACGACGTAGTCCTGTTCCTCTTCGGTCATCGAAGGGAAGATCGGCAGGCTGACCAGCCGGGGCCACTGCTCGTTGGCTCCCGGGAAGAGCTCCGCGGGCCACCCGAGGGTCTCGGCGTAGTAGGGGTGGAGGTGAAGGGGGCGCCAGTGCACCGAGAAGCCGATTCCGTGCGCTCGCAGATCCTCGAGGAATCCCTCGCGCCCGCCGGGGAGTCGGTCGAGGCGCAGCCGCACCGGGAACAAGTGCCAGGAGTGGATTCGGTCCGGGTCCGAAGGGGGCAACTCGAAGGCCTCTTCGGCCGCGAAGGCTTCGGCGTAGCGCTCGGCCAACCGGGCCCGGTCCTGGCGCATCTCCTCGGCTCGATCGAGCTGATGAAGGCCGATCGCTGCCGCGATGTCGGTGAGGTTGTACTTGAATCCCGGCGCGACGATGCGGTAGTCCCAACTCCCGGTCTCGCTGTATCGACCCCAGGCGTCTTTAGACAGGCCGTGCAGGGACATGACCTTCATTCGGGCCGCCAGTTCGGCGTTGTCGGTCACCGCCATGCCCCCTTCGCCGGTGGTGATCGTCTTGTTGGCGTAGAAGGAGAAGCAGGTGACGTCGGCGGTGCCCTCCCCGCACCGCTGCCACGGAGAGCTCGAGTCCGGGCGCCAGGATGCCGGGAAGGCGTGGGCCGCGTCTTCGACCAGCCAGAGGCCTTCCCGATCGCACAGCTGCCTTGCCGCCGCCAGGTCGGCCATCGAGCCGCCGACGTGGACGACGATCATCCCGACGACCGTGGTCTCTGGCTCTGCTCGTGCTCCCGATAGACCACCCCCTCGAAGACGGGCGATCTTGCGCTGCGCGTCGGCGAGATCGATGTGGCCGGTCACCGGGTCGCAATCGACCAGGATCGGAATCGCCCCCTGATAGCGCACCACCTCCGCGGTGGCGGCAAACGTCATGGTCGGCACCAGGACGGCCTGGCCCGGGCACAGACCGAGCGCCTCGACGGCCAGGTGAAGGGCCGCGGTGCAGGAGCAAACGGCCAGAGCATGCTCCGCACCCACCGCTGCCGCGAACGCCTCCTCGAAGCGGGAGACCCGAGGGCCCGAGGTCAACCAGCCCGAGCGCAGGGTGTCTACGACCTCGTCGATCTCCGCCTCGCGCAGGTCGGGTCTGAAATAGGGGACCTTCATAGGACTTCCTCGCCCGGAGCGTGGGTGGTCAGCCCCGCCCCCTTCAGTACGTGCTGCACGCGGCGCTGCCAGAACGAACGATCGGCCCGGGTCTCGCGCTCGACCACGCCGGGATGGGCCCAGAGCCGACGGCCCACCGAGCGCCAGCCCGCGCGACTGCGTCGACCGGAGAGCAGGCGCGCGAGAACGATTTCGGAGAGGCCGATCGATTCCCCATCGACCCGCACGGTCTTGGCCACCCGACGCTCCGGCAGTCGCAGCTCCGAGCTGAGGATTCGCGCTAGACGCCGGTGCGAAGAGTGTCCCCACAACGCGGCAGCGACCTGTGCGGAGAGCAGGGCCGGCAACTGCAGATCCCATCCGCGAGCGATCTCCGCGAGACGCTCGGGCTGGACTCTGGTGGGCTCCGTGCGCGCGATCTGCTCGAGGTCCCAGAAGGGAAGAAGCCCGCGCGGCGTCGGTGTCAGCCAGGCGTGCACTGCACTCAGCAGCCAGGCGTGAGAGGGGCTGATTCGAAATCCACCTTTCGGATGCGGTCGGGCCTGCTCGAGAAGGGTCGCCTCGAGACCTTTCGGGACCATTCCCCAGAGGCGTAGATGGAGCTCGGCCAGACCCGTGTCCGGACGCACGATCGGCCAGCAGTAGCCTTCTTCTCGAAGATAGCGATCGGCGCGTTCGCCCCGGAAGACGGGCTCCCATCCCTTGATCTCGAGTCCGTGGCGGACACGCTCGAACGATTCCCGGGGGATCAGCAGGTCCACGTCGGCCATGGGCCGAGCTTCCCGTGCCTCGTAGAAGCGATCGGCCAGATCCCACCCCTTGATCGGAACCCACGGAACCCCGAGGCGCGTCAGGTCGAGCGCCAGTCGCTCGACGGTGGCCTCGTGGCCCATCCAGCTCACGGTTGCGCGGTGCAGGGCGGAGCGCCAGGAGAGAGGAGTCGCCAAGCCGTGCCGTTTTGCTTCGAGGGCGAGAGCGGGGAGGAGACGCGCGTCGGACACGCCGGTCTCGGCGAGCTCTCTCAGGGCGGCGTCGTCGCCGTCGAGGGCGCGAGCCAGGGTTCTCGTCGTCTCGCAGCAGGGATCGATCGGGGGTGCAGTTGGCAGCATCATCGGATCAGGGGACCTTCTTCATCACGGCAAGGCGATGGGTTCGCAGCGGCGCAAAGAGCTCGAGACCCTCGGCGAGGGTGCGGGAGAGCGGAACGATGCGTCGTGCCAGGGGAGGCGCGAGGGTCACGGAACGGATCTCGCCCTGGAGGGGATCAAAGAGGCGGCGCAGCTCCCCGGAAGAGACCTTCCGGACCGAGGGGTTGCGCGGGTTGTTGAACGCGAAGTCGTAGACCAGAATCGCGCCGCCGGGAGCGAGCACTCGGCTCGCTTCGCGACAGATCTGGAAACGCAGATCCAGATCGAGGATCGAGGAGAGCACTGTCGAGAGCACTACGAGGCGAAATCGGTTCGAGGCCCACGGGAGCACCGAACCGTCCCCGAGCACCAGCTTCGCACCGTGGATCGACCGCCTGGCCTCACGCAGACGTCGCAGGTCGACCTCGACTCCGTGCAGATCGCAGGCTCCGACTCCCCAGCTCTGGAGGTCGCCCAGCCAGCCGAGCCTACCGTGTCCGATCTCGAGACAGGCATCGCCCCGCTCGGGAAAGCAGCCGACCCCCTTCAACATCTCGACCGCCTTCTGAGAGCGGCCCCGCCGCATGAAGCGCTCGACGGGATTCCACGGAGCGTAGCGCCCTTCTTCGTCGTCCCGGTCGCGACGTGCGTACTCTGCAACCATCCGCTCGCGCTCGAGAGCCCGGCTGCTGACCGGCCCGGCTCCACTAGCGGGCATGACGGGCCTCCGGAGTGGTGCTGATCGGTGACCTGAACCAGCCGCCGGCGAAGCGGACCAGTCCCCAGAGAAAGCCGAAACCATAGGAGAGATGCAGTCCCGCGAAGAGGAGCGGGAGCAGGGGCAGGGCGAGCCAATCCCGTCTCGAAGCAGCCGTGTGCAGGCTCGCTGCAAGGTTCGCGCTGCCATAGAGAAGCGCCAGAGCCGCCAGTGGCCAGAACGAAACGAAGGCCGAGAGGCTTGCCGCCACGATCGTCGCGGCGAAGGCGGGCGGTACGAAGTGACGCAGCTTCATCTGGCGCGGGTGCCGCTGGAGGACTCGCACCTTGTAGACGCCATACTGGTAGTACTGCCGAACCATCTTGCGAATCGAGGCCCGGCCGAAGTACCGAGACTGAAGCGTCGGCAGCAGGAGCACCCGATAGCCGAGCTTTCGAAGGCGAAAGCTGTATTCGTCGTCCTGGTTCCTGACCAGTTCCTCGTCGAAAGGCCCGGCCGTCTCGAGCACGGCTCTGCGGAAGGCGGGGAACGGTACCGTGTCGACCTCGATCTGCTCCTCCTCGGCCGTAGGGTCGCCCGCTTCGGGCAGGGAGTCGTCGCTCATGGTGCGGAAGGTCGAGTTGCCGACGCCGAACGAGGAGCTCATGGCGGTTGCGATCGCTCGGCTGACCCATCCTTCGCCGAGGGTGACGATCGGGCCGCCGACGCAGCCGACATCGGAATCGCCGAGCGCGCGCACATTTCGGCTCACGAAGTCGCCAGGAACCACGCAGTGGCCGTCGACGCGAACGACGATCTCCCCCTTTGCCTCCGCAATGCCGAGATTGAGCGCTGCGGGCGCAATTCGCTTTGGATTGGGCAGGATCCGAACCGGAATGGAAGTGCCCGAGGCAAGCCTCGTGATCAAGGCCACCGTGTCGTCGGTGGACTCGCCATCGACGACGAGTACCTCGAACCGGTCTGTTGGATAGTCTTGCGAGACGACCGCACCGAGGCTTCGCTCGATGAACGACCCCTCGTTCCGGACTGGCATGATCACGCTGACGAAAGGACGTTCCTGGCTCATGGCGGGGGCGGGCTCGTGACGTGCGAGACGACGGCCTTGAACTTGCCGGCGCTGCCGCGGGGAATGTGACTGACGGTTTCGATCTCGATCTTCATCGCTTCGCCCAGGCGATCGTGAAGGGCGCGCTCCAACGACGACGCGTGCTGGGCCGAGAAGCCCTCGGCGGGAACGATCCGAACACGGATCTGCTCCAGCGAGTCCTGGATGATCTGCGCCTCGGTGATCGGGAGCTCTCGCTTGAAGACGGGGTCGAGCCGACCCACGAGGCGGCCGGAAGGGGTGACCACCGCGTCGTCCTGGCGCCCGAGGATCGGGCCGAGTCGAGGAAGATGGCGGCCGCACGCGCAGAGATCAGCCGGTCCGGGGCTCTCGGCGAGATCACCCACGGCGTAGCGGATGAGCGGCATGGCTTCGTTGAGCAAACCCGTGGCGACGAGCCGCCCCGTCGAGCCGACCGGGGCCGGAGCATCGTGCTCCAGATCGAGCACTTCGGTGACCCCCACTTCGGGCCATCGATGGAGAACCCGATGGGAGCATTCGCTTCCCGCGCTCACGATCTCTGCCATCCCGTAGGTGTCGAAGACAGGGCAGCCGAAGATGTGCTCGAGCTCCTCTCGCTGATGATCGAGCAGGGGCTCCGCGTTGGACAGAATCGCTTCGAGTGGCGGGGTGTCGGCACCGCGGCTCTTCGCGGCCTGCGCCAGGCTACAGAGAGCGGAGGGGTAGCCCAGGAGATACCGCGCGTCGTGGCGCTGGATCGCAGCGAGGTAGTGAGGCGCAGAGTCCGAATCGATGTGATAGCTCGACAGATAGAGCTGGCGCATCGCCCGGTTGTGCACCCAGAAGGGCGGTCGCTTTCGATCTGGAGGCGCGACCAGCTGTCCTCCCAGGATCGCCCAGGGCGTGCTGCGATCGAACCCGTGCCAACGCCGCAGTCGGGCCTCGACCAGTGCGAACCAGTGCCGGAGAGCCCGTCGTGAGATCCAGAGAGTCAGAGGCGTGCCCGAGCTGCCGCTGGTGTGCTCCTCGAAGAGCTCCCCCGGAGGGATCGCTTCACTCAAGAAGGCACGAGGCTGGCGGCGAACCGTTTCCTTGTCGAGGATCGGCCAGTTCTCCATCCGGTCCCAGGGCGTGAGGTTCGAAGGGGCTACGTGAGGAGCCCAGAACGCACGGTAGTAGGGCACTCGTGTCGCCGCCCGGTGCAGGACGCCAGGGAGCTGCCTCTCCTGGTGTCGCTGCCACTGCATCGCGGACCAGCCGTCGCGCTCCAGTGCCGCCTCGGCCAGTGCCTGGGTCTCGGCACCGTAGCGCCATCGATCCAGCCATAGGCCGCGAGCCGAAGCCGCAGCACAGCGTGCGGAGTAGGGAAGGGCGTGAAAGAGCCTCAGCATGGAGCTCATACCGTCCCCTTGGCTGCACGGCCCAGGATCTCGCGCCACAGGGGAAGCACTCGGGACCAGTCGTGAGCTTCGGCACGCCGACGGCCTCGCTCGACGAGAGCGGCGGCTCGTCCAGGCTGCTCGATCAACGAGCCAAGAGCCTGGGTCATGGCGGCCGCATCGTCGCTCGGTACCAACACGGCGTCCTCGCCGTCAGAAACCAGATCCGGAATTCCGCCGACGTCGGTGCTCACGACGGGAATTCCGCACGCCATCGGCTCGAGGATCGAGACCGGAGCGTTGTCGACCCGTGACGTGTTGAGAAACAGGTCTCCCTCTTGGAGGGCCCGTGGCACTTCGGACTTCGGGACGGGACCTGGCGTGGTCAGCCGAGCCAGAACTCCGAGGCGCTCGGCTTCGGTGAGGGCCTGGGCACGGGTGCCGTCGTCCTTGTCGGGTCCCAGCATCGTCAGCCTCGCGTCGGGATGGACCTCTGCGAGCAGGGCCAGACATCGCACAGCGAGAGCCGGGTTGTAGACGTGATGAAAGGCACGGAGCCACACCAGGTGAGGGTTTGGCTGGGAGCGGGGCCGATACTCGTAGCGGCCGACTTCGATCGGATTCGGCACCAGCACGAGGTCTTTGCAGAGGTGGCTCATCGACCGCTGCAGAAAGGGCGAAGGCGTCGTGACTGCTGCCGCGCCTCGCAACAGTCGGCGGGTGCGGGAAGGCCACCGGCTCGAGAAGCGAGGCAGATTGCCGCCGTGAAGCGTCAGAACGTACGGTGTCCCCAGGCGAGTCAACAGGGCAGCCGTGAGCTCGGCCCAGACGAAAGCGGTGCCCGAAAAGACATCGATCTGCGCCACCTCGTAACTGCCACGCGCGCGCCAGGTCGTGCGCATCATGTCCAGCAGTCGCCAGGAGCGAGCCCGCCGAGACGAGGTCGTGGTCACGGAGAAGCCGGCCTCGGGCAGACGCAGTGCGAGATCTTCGCAGACTCCGCGACTTCCTCCCGACGCCGAAAGGAAGTTCCCGACCACGAGCACTCCGCAACCTCCGGTCCGAGGGAGCGGCCCTCCCGGGGCGGCCGCCAGCGTATCGGTGGCGGTGCTCGTCACGCCGGCTCCGCTCCCCGCAGCCAGCGCCACAGCATCCCGAGGTGAGCGGGTCGTGCCCTTCGCAGCATGCGAAACAGCTCCCGAAACTGCCCGCCTCTCGCCAGGCTCAGCAGGCTGCGCAGGCCCAGTTGCGTGTTGAAGGCAGCCCGCTGCCTGAGATACTCCGGCACGTAGTCTCCGGAAAGGTCAGCAGAGATCCGCTCGAGGCGAGACACGATGGCGGCAGCGTGCTCACCTGTGGCGAGCTCGACCGTACAGTTGGCCGTGATTCGGGTGGGAACGACCTGGACTCGTTGCACGCCGTGCTCGTCGAGATCGAAGAGAAAGATCCCTCCCTCGGTCTGTTCCTGAGTCCGAATGTCGTGCTGCAGGAGGCCGGCCGTCCAGTCGACCAGGAAGTTGCCGAGGCTGTAGCAGATGACCGTTCCGCCGTCGGTGACCTCGATGCCTTGGAGTACGTGGGGGTGATGCATCAACACGAGATCGGCGCCCGCTTCGGCGAGTCGATGGGCGTAGGCACGGTGGTCGGGGTCGGGATAGTCGACGTACATGAAGCCGAGGTGGAGGGAGACGATGAGAACGTCGGTCTGAGCCTGTCGAGTTGGCTACCCGCCGAAGAAGGTCGTCTCGTTCGAGCTCGAAGAAGCGAGGGCCGCCCGGATCCTGGTCCACTCCGGTACGGCCTGCGGCGAGCCAACCGATGGTGAGACCGTTGCAGTGGTCGACCTTGAGGGCGCTGGCCTGTTCGAGATCGTCACCTGCACCCAAGGGCTCTGTCCCGCATTGCCTGAGTTCTTGGAGGGTCTGGAGGAGGCCGGCCGGCACCGGCATCGTAGATGTGGTTGTTAGCGAGATGGACGTGAGTGAACCCGTCGACTCTTGAACAGCGAACAGGCCCTCGAGGGAGCCACGAAAATGCCCGGCTCGGTCGTCGGAGAAGGCACATTCGAGATTGGCGAAAGCGAGGTCGGCTGTCTCGAGAATGCGGTCGACTTCAGAGTCGTTGGCGGATCTCCACTCTCGGCACCATGAGCACACGGGGGTTGAGAGAGAGATCGCCGACCGCTGCCAGGCGAGCAGTCGGCCTCCCAGGACGCACCACGATGTCGTGGGTGGATCCGGTCAGGTGTGTCGCTCCGAGGCGGGCCAGGCTCTTCGTCCGAAGTCGAACTGGGCCATCGAGAGACCGAACAGGAAGGAGGGTGCGACTAGGCGCATGGAGGCGTGCCAGAGGAAGAGGAAGGCCCAGATGACACCGGCCAGACCGCAGGCCTTCTCGAGCTTCCCCTCTGGTCGCCGCCAGCGTTCGACCGAGATCCACGCGAAGATCAGAATGGCCATCAACCCGAGAGACCCGTGCTCTGCCAGGATTCGTCGTGTACTCGGTATGGGAGCTGGACACACGGAAAGTCCGTGCGTGGTAGATCTTCGAGCCGCCTGGCCCGACGCCGACCAGGGGGTTCTCACGGAAGGCCATGAGGTCGGCCTCCATGATCTTGTCTCGACCGGTCATCTGGGTGCTGGCGAAACGTTCTCCGATCAGGCCTCCTGTGGAGCGGTTGAGGAGCGGGAACAAGACGAACTGCATGATCAAGACCATGGCTGAGACCGACAAGACAAAGCTGCGCCGCGCTCGGGGGGTTCTGATCAGGTAGAGCGCAGCCACTGCGAGTGCACCGATCGCGGTCCAGACCCCGCCTCGAGAGAGACTCAGCACACCCTGCACGCTCAGCCAGAGGGCGAGCGCGGTGAACAGGCGACGCAGGCTGGAGTCTCGCCAGAGATAGATCGAGAGCACGGCCACGGTAATCCCGAGGCCGAGCATCGAAGAGACCTGATTCGGGCCGATGCCTCCGGTGGTGGCCTTGCCTCCAACCACCAGATTGGTCAGGTCGGCCTCGAGGGTCGACACCGTGGCCAGGGTTGCCAGGCCGACGATCGGTCCGAGCAACGCCAGGTAGATCCTCTCCAGTTCCTCCCGGCCGATGTACACGGTGCTGAAGAACAGGCTGCATGCCGAGAGTGCGAAAGGGCCAGACATGTTGAAGGCGACCAGCTCCCGATCGAAGTAGGCCATCGCCAGGATGGAAGGAGTGAGCAGGGCGAAGGCGAGAGCCGGTCGCACGTCGGCGCGGTGGAGCCTTCCGTACTTGAGCAGCGCGAGGATCAGGAGCAGGCTCACGCTGTATTTGCCGTACTCCCAGAAGACTCGTGGCGTGGGTCCCGCGCCAGAGCAATTCGCAGCCGGTGATGTAGGCCGCTGCGTAGACCACACCGCGGGGCCGGGACTCTCGGGCGAGGTAGAGAAGGCCCATCGCAAAGACGCCGAGGGCGTGGAGAGTCGACAGAGCGGGCAGTCGTTGCAGCGCCAGCGCCAGGGGAGCGTGGAGAAGGAGGAACAGCACCACCCGACGCGTGGCCAGGCTGCTGATACCAGGGGATCGCGTGAGTGACGTTGGCGGAGTGTTGAGAAGGCCGATTGCGTGGGTCATCGATGCTCAGACGGGTAGATCGTTGTCGCTATCGCCCAGGACCCAGTGATTGGGCCCGGCCAGTGCGTCGAAGAGGACTTCGTCTTCGGTGTGCCAGCAGAAGCGGGCACGGGTTCCGAGAAGAAACCCCATCTTCTGAAGTTGTCTGCGAAGAGAGGAGTCGGAAGTGAGCAGGGTCACTTGCCTTGCGCCGGCGGCTACAGCATCGCTCAGAGCTTTTCGAACGGCGGTGCGAACTGCTGCCTTGTCGTTCAGGTCGCCAAAGAGATCCAGTATCCGAACGCATGTTCCGAGGTCGTCTCGGAGAGTCCTCGTGATCAGGGCGACAGAGTCGCGGCGACCGGTAGTGGCGATGTAGAAGCGGTGCTCGCGATGGCCAGGTCCCTCGGCGTAGCGCCATTGCAGGTGCTCGGCGCTACGGAGCGTCGTCGCTCGACTCGAGGGCAGCTGTTGGGCGATGCACGCCAAGCGTTCGGGCTCGGCTTCACTGGTGCATTCGATCGGAGTGCTTCTCGCCGTTGATGAGGGAAGCTCGGTACCTTCGGCGCAGCAGTGCGGAAACCGGCTGGAGAAGGTTGGCGGTGACTCGGCCGATAGCGTTCTGGCGAAGGGCTCGAATCTCCTTCGGTCGCAGGGGCAGCAGCAGAGAGCGAAGGTCCTCGCGTACTCCCCATCCGTGCCGACGGTGGATGCGAGCGGCGAGGGCGTTGGGAAACCCGAGCTTCAGACTCGACTGGCCCAGGATCTCCTGGTCGAACAGCGTCTGGAGGCCGCGGCCTCGGTACTCTGGAGCGACGATCAGGTCGACCCACCAAATGGCGTTCCTCGGCCTCCCTGCCACGAGCACCGTTACTGGAATCACTGCGCAGTAGCCAGCGATCTCATCCCGCTCCCGGACGACCCAACGATTCCTTGCAGAGTGATGACGCCAGTTTCCGCTCGTACGCAAGAAGTTCGCGCGAGCGGAACCGTAGAAGCGCTGAAGGAAGCCGTCGAGCTCGCTCTCCTGCACGTCGCTCGCCGTGAGAATCTCGGCACCGTTCATGCGGCCACTCGTTTGTTCATCTCGTTGAAGCCGTAGATTCCGCGAAGGCGGGCAGCCACCATCTTCCCGTCGTGCTCGCTGGTGACGTGATGGCGTCCACCTTCGCCCAGCCTCCGGGCGAGGTTGCGGTCGGCAGCCAGTCGAACCAGTGAGGTCGCCATCTCCTCTGCGTCACCAGGAGCAGAGAGAAACCCGTTCTCGCCATCTCGCACAAGATCGGCTACGCCGCCCACGGCCGTCGCGACCACCGGTAGGCCCGCTGCCATCGCCTCGAGAAGGGAGTTCGGCATGCCTTCACTGTGAGAGCTGAGGGCAACGGCCTGGAAGGCCGCCAGGAGCTCCGGGATGTCACTCCTGAATCCGGCGAAGCTCACGACGTCGGTGATTCCGAGTTCGCCGGCTCGGCGTCGTAGTCCGGCCTCGTATTCAGGCTCTCTCGCGACGGGCTGGCCGACCAGAACTGCGCGCAGCTCAGGGCGCTCTCGCTGGGCGATGGCGATCGCTCGCAAGAACAGCTCGTGGTTCTTGACCTCACGCAGATTGGCCACCATCCCTACCACGAAGTGCTCGGGCCCGCAGCCGAAGGCCGAGAGATCGGCAGGGATGACTGGGGTCCGGACGGGCTCGACCACGTTGGGAACGATGTGAATGCGCTCGTCACCGATCCCGTCTTCGAGGAGCTCCCTCGCGAGAGCCTCCGAGTTGACGACCAGGCCGTCGACCGCGCGAAAGCACAGGTGGGTGTAGAGGCCGGGGAGAGCGCGAAGCCCTTCCGAGTGCATCGTGCCTCGCAGAGACCCCAACCTACGCTGGACGCCGGCGAGGCGTCCGCAGACGGCGGCGTAGGCGTTGTCGTGAACGGTCCAGGAATGCACGATGTCCGCCCGGAAGGATCTGATCTCACGGGTCAGCGCCAGGACACGTCTGGCAATGGGGCCCTGGGGCAACGGAACGACCGCGATGCCCATCGTCTCCAGATCTCGATCGTAGACAGCGTTCTGACTCGGATTGAAGACCACGACCCGATGCTCGAGAGCGTCATGCTCCGAATCTCTCTCGCTGGATGCCCGAGTCGAGGTGCTTCAGCGACAGGAAGAGTTGCCTCTCTGTTCCGCCGTAGCCGAGGTGACCGATCAAGTGGATCACGCGTCGCGTCGTCAAGTCGCTTCTCCGAGGATCGGCCCACGAATCGGCGCTCGATGGAGCCGCTCAGCTTGGCGGCGAGATAAGCCGAGTCGCTCGAGTAGAGACCAATGCGCGGGATCTCCATCTTCGGCACTCCGACAGATCGAGTGTTCTCGGCGAAGGCGGCCCGGTAGCCGGCCTCGCTAGCTGCTTCTGCGGTCCGACGATCGTAGTCACCGGTGGGATAGGCCAGCAGGTCCACTGTCGTTTCGGTCAACGCCTCGAGTCGGGCTCTCGACTCGGCCAGCTCGGCTCGGACCTCGTCATCGCTGAGACGAGTCAGAAACGGATGACTGAGAGTGTGCGATCCGATCGTGACGAGCCGATGACTCGCGACACTTCGAAGCTCGGCGACACTCATGCCGTCAAAGAGATCTGCTGCGATCTCTTCGGGCACGCAGCTCGGTGATTGCCAGCCCCGTGCGCACTGCCTCTTCGTAGCGGGAAGCCAGTCCCGCGGATCGAGCACATGCTGCAGGGTGATGAAGAACACGGCCGGCGCCCCGAAGCGCTCGAGGATCGGCAGGGCCACACGGGCGTTGTTGGCGAAACCGTCATCGAACGTGAGGAGGACTCCTGGCGTCGCTCCCTCGAGGAACTGCTTCGGGTCGAGAAAGCGGAATCGGGTCGAGAGCCAGTTGAGGGTGGTTTCGAACTCGTCGGCGCTGAAGCTCGGCTCGACCCCACTCGGCAACTCGGGACGCCGTCGACTACACACCCCATGAAACACCAGAACGTGGCTTCCCCGACTCGAGAGCAGGTGTCTCAGAAGGGCGAAGATCCCCAGCCGAGAGCCCAATCGAGTGGTCGTGTGCCGGAGGAGGGAGATCATCCGTCGCTGCTTTCGAGGGTGGTCAGACCCAGACCTCGATGGCGGGTTTCACCCCAGTGGCGAGCCAGGCGAGCTCCGATTTCGTCCCGCCATCGCTCGAGCGTGTGGGCTCTGGCGGCTCCTCGGGCGTGGCTGCCCCGCCCGGGAGAGGGTTTCAGGGTCCGACGTCAGAGCCACCACGGCATCCGCCACGGCTTCGGGGGTCGGTTGGTGAAGCAGGGCCCCCGCCTCGCTGTCGCCGATCAGCTTCGGAAGAGCGGAGACCGCGGTAGCGACGACCGGCAGGCCGCAGGCCATCGCCTCCAGTACCGCTTTCGGAAAGCCCTCTGCCACCCGGGTGGGAAACAGGAAGAGATCGGACCGCGCCAGCGCCGCGATGACTTCGTCGTGACTGCAGTAGCCCCGAAAGCGAACGGCTTCGGAGATGCCGAGCTCGGCGGCCCGTCGCTCCAGTGTGTCGCGTTCGGGGCCCTCTCCGAGAATCTCCAACGTGGCTTCGCCGCGTCTGCGCAAGATCTCTGGAAGTGCCTCCAGGGTGGCCTGCACGTTCTTGCCTCTGGTCAGTCGCGCAGTGGTGATCAAGCGCAGGGCTCTCTCCGGAGTCCAGGGGCGGGCTTGAGGCAGATGCTCCATCTCCGCCGCTCGCAGGGTCGTCGAGAAAATCCAATGGACCGCGTCGTTGTCGGGACAGGGCGGCGTCCACGAACCTCCGGTCGCGAAGACGATGCGGCTCTTGCCCGCGATGCTCGGCAGCAGCCAGGCGAGGAACCGATCCGCGGCTGTCGAGCGGTTTCCCCAGGTTCCGCAGTGGCGCACGAAGAGAGGTCGACCGCGCAGCACAGCCAGGAGCAGACCGAGAGTCCCGACGTCACCGGGGACGACGGCGTGGACGACCTCGGCCCCCGACATCTCCTTCCAAAGACGAGGCAGGTGACGCAGGCTCCAGAACGGGAGGAGCAGCTTACGAAGCGGGCCTCGTCCGCTGGGCTCCGGCACGGCTCCGACGGTCATCGAATGTCCGCCAAGCGGCGCGGCCCTTTCGGGCGCTTTGCCTCGTCGGAGGCAGATGAACAGATGCGTCTCGTCGAAGAGCTCCGAGAGAGCTTCCATCTGTTCCGGGAAGCCGCCGACCGTGACCACGGTACCGTCGGGCATCTGCCAGCACTCCTTGTGCGAGACGACGAGGAGCTTCATTGCACCTCCTGCGCCAGGTTTCCGGTGTCGTCGTTCTCGGGGGAGTCGAGAGTCGTCGCGTTGCGTGCGGGCGCCTCGAGCCTGGCAGCGCTGTACATTCCCTCGATCTTTCCGAGGATGGTGCCGAAGCTGGACGCGCTAGGGGACGCAGAGCAGCGGCGATGAAGCGGAGCAGGTCGAACAACTGCACGCGCCAGAATCGAAGCTCTTCCGCGAGTCCTCGGTCCTCTACGATGTCGAGGAAGACAAAGCGGTAGTTGAGTGCGCTCTTGCGAGCGATCTCTCGAGTGTCGACCCGAGAGCTCGGTGACTTGAGATGGTCGCAGTGCGCATCTCCACACTCCAGTAGGCGCCAGTGGCGACGAGCGCGAAGAGCAAAGTGAGCGTCTTCGAGAATGCCGTAGCCAGAGAAGAAGGGGGCGAACCGCAAGTCCCTGGTCCAGCACCTCCCGACGCCAGACGGCGCAGCCGGCGCCCATGAAATCGATCTCTCGCTCCCCCTGGTAGGGGGGCTGAAGGTAGCGGTTGATCGGATACCCGGAGCGGTAGTCGTAGCGCCCGGGCTCGTAGGTCGAGAAGAGCCGCAGACGGCGATACCACTGCCAACGTTTCGATGTCGTGGGGTCCAGATGGACGTTGTCGATATACCCGGTGATCCCGCCGACGTCGCGGTTGGCCTCGTCCTGGAACCGCTGATGCACGGTGCCGAAGAAGTCAGGACTGTAGGCGGATGTCGTCGTCGATCAGCGCGACGAATTGGCCCTTTGCGCCGATCGAGACCGACGTTGCGCTGAATAGCCGTACCGCCGCCGTGCCGGATGTGATGGCAGTCGAACGGGAGAGTCGGCGGCCATCGACTCGACGACCTCTTCGGTTCGTCGATCCTCATCCGTCGCACCGTCGACGAGAATCACTTCCGCGGGAAGCAACTCCTGCTGGGAGAGGTCCTCCAGCAGGTCTCGTACTTCTCCTGGGCGGCCCAGGGTCGGAGTGACGACGGAGAGCAGTGGGGGAGAGGTCAAGCACGGCCTTTCGAACTACCTCTTCGCTCGGCGATCAGGAGCGGGCGAGTGACTCCCTCGGGCGCGATCCTCTCGACAATCGAGAAGCCGTTCTCTTCGACCAGACGCTCCATGTATTCGAGGTTGGACTTCCGTGCCTTGTCGTCGGCCGCTTCAGCGCGAGTGTCCGTCTTTGCCTGAAGCACCAGGATTGGCGCCAGCTCTCGGGCCCTGTTGACGACTCGCACCATGTCGTCCTCGCTGAGGTAGTAGAGCGAACAGAAGGCCGTGACGACGTCGAAGGTGCCCCAGTCTTGTTCGAGGATCGCCAGCATGTCTCGACACACGACCTGCAAAGGGAAGGGGCGCATGTAGCGCCACTCGAAAAGGGACTGCATTCGGCGCGCCGTTCGAGCGACCTCTGGATCGCGCTCGAAGGCCACCACCTCACGGGCTCCGTCACGCAACATCAGCAGCGACATCACGGCGTTGTGGACTCCCAGGTCGAGTACCCTGCGGTCCTCGATCAGCGGGCGCAGGCAGGAAGCGTTGAGGGTGTCCCAGCGCCCCGATCCGCTATCGACAGACCAGAAACCACGCGTCACGAGGCCTCGCCCCAGGTCGATCGGTGAGTAGGGCGTGGCCAGTTCTCCTCTCAGGAGCGCTCGAGCCTCCCGTTCGCAGAGGTGCTCTGTTCGATAGATGGACCTGAGGGTCTGCCGATCTCGGTCTCTTTCGAGTTGAAACCGGGGGCCGGCAGGGCGACGATGAGTCGTGGCCCGGTCGAGATCGATGAGGTGGGGCTGCCCGTCGGAATCGATCACGACATTGCCGAAGGTGAGACTGACTCCCGTGACCCCTTTCCGATGAATGCGGTCCAGGGCCTCTCCGAGTCGTGAGCCCAATTCGGGGGCGACCTCGTCGAGCACCGCTCGACCCCTGGCCCAGACCGCCTCGATCCGCTCGGTGGGAGAGAGCGCAGCCAACTCCGGATCTCGCTCCGTGTCGACGGTGAGAATCCGAGCACCGGCTCGCAGCCAGTCGGTCGCGCAGCGTCGCTCCAGGGATCCAGCTCTTGTAGAGAGTCGTCCTCTCGGGATGTGCGGCATGGAGCTGAGGAGCGCCGGCGACCCCGCGAAGACGGCGCAGCGCAGCGAGCTCCCGGGAGAACGATTGGCGGTCGCCGCGATAGTCCTTGCGAACGAGAACGCGGCCCTCGACGAGGACCAGGTCGAGAGAGAAGCGGCGGCGGGGAACGAACTCGTCCTCGGTCACCGTCCACCAGGTCTGGAAGTCGGCCGTGCACGCAGTGCGCCCTCCCGTCGTTGTCGATGTCGGGCCAGCGTCAGCTCTGCGTCGGCCTCCTGTTCGAGCGCCTCGATGGCGTATCTCGTCGGCGCTCGGGACGTTCCACTCTTTCCATTCGAGAAAGCCGGTCTCGTCCTCGGTCTCGACCTCGAGAGTGGCGCGGCCACCACGAAGCCAGAAGAATCCGCCGACAACAACCAGGGTGATCGCAGCGGACGGCACTATGGGACCGAAGAAGGCCAGAAGCACCGAGACGATCAGCGCCGCGGCGGTCATCGTCGCTAGTCCGAGAACGATCAGTTGGCGACGGTGCTCTCGGGAGCCTGTGAACCGCTCATAGAACCAGCGAGGGATCCACGCGCCGAAGGGCACGTAGAGGAGATAGGACAGTCCCCGCCGCCGGATCGTCGAGAGAACCCGTCGAGCTCGGCCGAAGGCGGGCGACGAGGAGGGATCGCTCCGGCCTGCCAGCGGAGGCTTGTCGGCGCTGAGTGCCCGGGCCCCGCTCGTTCCGCTCATGTCGAGCTCCTTGCTGAGCGACTGTGCTTCGCCAGATCGAGCAGGGACTCTGCCACGCGAATCCCACATCGACCGTCGAGGGTCGTTCCGAACGTCCGGTCGAGGAAATCCTTGCGACCCTGCGCCAAGCCCTCCGGTCGCCGGAGTCCGTCCTCGATCATCTTGGCAAGGTCCTCGTTCGAGCGGGCGACCATGACGGCGCCGCTGTCGGCCACGGGCGATAGTGGTCGAAGTTGATATGCCGCGAGTATCCGAGGTTGCCAGGGGAGATCGCTGCCGTCGGGATCGAAGTCCAGATTGATGATCGGTTTGTCGAAGAGCATCAGCTCGAGCGAAACGGTGGAAGCCGCGTTGATGCCGACAGCGCAGTGGCGGAGCAGATTCGAGTAGATCTCGAGATCCTCGAAGCTAGGAGTCTGCCAGCGAGGCTCCCAAAGAACGGGTGGAAACACGACACCGGGTATGTTCCGCTCTGCTAGCGCCTTCATCTCGTCGCTGGTGCCCTTGACGTAGGTGCGGACGACGAGTTGCGGACGTGCAAGATGGAGAGCCTTCAGAATCCGGATCACCTGCTCGACATGGAGGTGCTCATCGTAGAAGTGGTTGTCGATGCCGGTCGTGTAAAGCACGAAGGGCCGGGCCGGATCGATGCCGATTCGGCGACAGAGCTCGGCGCGGGGTAGCTCGATCGTGCTGTCGAAGTGGAAGTCGAACTGTGGTGTCCCGTGACATGGACGCGTGTCTTCGTCCGATCCGGGGGTAGATCTCCCGCAGCTGATCCGCCATGCCGCGATGCCAGACCAGGTAGTGGTCATAGGGAACGAAGATCCGACTGCGCGAGGTCAGGTTGTCCCACGAGAAGATGAACCCGGCGGTGGGGATACCCTGCTCGTTGGGCGACCCGCAGCGGCAGCTCTCCAGCCAGTCCGTGGATGTGCGAGCCGTTGAAGACGAGATCGGGCTGCCAGCGCTCGAGGAGATGATCGAACTCCTGGGTGCTGCGGAGCCGGTAGTTGAGCTGCTGCTCGAGGGCGGTCAGCGCATGAAGAGTCGGTGAGTTGGCAAGACCCCGAGAGGTCAGTTTCATGAGCCGCCGGCGAAAAAGGCGACCCTTCTCTGCGGCCCGGACGTCGCGCAGCTCCCAGTGGTTCTGCGCGACCGCGCTCCAGAGCCAGCGGTCGTGGGCATTCTCGGTGAGTACTCGCAGGTGGGCTGCGAGCGGGTGAACAGGATGCTCCTTCAGGGGGACGATCTCATCGACCTGATCCCTGAAACGCTCGAGGAACGAGTCGTCGTCCACCACGGAGAGAACGCTCACCCGGGCCCGCTCGGCGAGATGGGGCAGGGTCTGCGAGTAGAGGAAATTGCGCACCGCCTCGCCGCGGGGCACGACGAGGACGATGTGCGGCGCTCCCTCGGGGAGCACTCTCTCTGTCGGAACTTCGGGCGTGGCGAGCAGCCCCGAAACAGAGCTCATACCGAAGCGCCGACCCTGCGCAGTTTCTTGATAATCGGGACCTCGCTGTCGTAGACACGCTTCGTGCCGTCACCGAGCGCGGCTTCGACCGCCCGAACGTCACGCACCAGCCTGGAGAATCCCTGCGGCTCCACCGATGCTGCCTGGTCGCTGCCCCACATGGCGCGATCGAGTGTGATGTGTCTCTCGACGACGCAGGCGCCGAGAGCGGCTGCGGCGACCGTCGTGGAGAGTCCGACTTCGTGGCCCGAGTATCCGATCGGTACCCCGTAGCGTTCGCGCAGGGCGGCGATCCCTCGCAGGTTGAGCTCCTCCGCCTTTGCAGGGTAGGTGCTGGTGCAGTGCAGGATGACCAGATCGTCGGTTCCAAGCACCTCCACCGCGTGGTCGATCTCCTCGATGGTGCTCATCCCGGTGGAGAGGATCAGCGGACGCTCGCAGGCACGATGATGCCGCAGCAGATCGTCGTCGGTGAGACTGGCCGAGGCGATCTTGTAGCAGGGAGGAGAGAACTGCTCCATGAAGTCCACCGAGGCCTCGTCCCAGCACGATGTGAACCAGGTCATGCCGTGCGAACTGGCGTACTCGTTGATGACCTCGAACTGCTCACGACCGAACTCGAGGCCGCGCTTCAGGTCTCCGTTGGTGTTACCGAAAGGATTCTCACGCGGCGTCGCGAGCTCTTCTGCGGTGTAGACGACGTCCACCGTTCGCTTCTGGAACTTCACAGCGTCGCAGTCGGCCAACACAGCGGCCGAGATCAACTTTCGGGCGAGGTCCAGGTCTCCGTTGTGGTTGATCCCGATCTCTGCGATGACGTAGCAGGGCTCGCCATCGCCGATCCAGCGGTCACCGATCTTCACTTTGGCACTCATCTCATTCCTCCTCAGATCAATGGGGGCACGTATAGGGACTTCGATTCAGGGCATGTTGGCGGGGACAGGCGGGCCGATCGTGTCCACGTGCTCGCAGATGGCGTGGAGCGCGGCTGTGTGGAGCTCTTGAACCCGAGCGGTGCTCTTGTCCGGAATCCCGATCGTCACATCGCAACTGTCGACGATGGGGTTCCCCTTGGCTCCGATCAACGCGACGGTGGACACGCCTCTCTTCTGCGCAGCCTCGATCGCGCGGAGCACGTTGGCCGACTGCCCGCTGGTGCTGATGGCGACAAGCACGTCCCCGCTTCGCCCGAGGGCGTCGATCTGCCGCGCAAACACGTTCTCGAAGCCGTAGTCGTTACCCAAAGCTGTGACGACCGACGGGTCGGTGGTGAGGGAGAGGGCGGGAAGGGCCTCACGTTCCCGGGTCATGCGGCCCACGAACTCGGCGACGAAATGCTGGACGTCGGCGGCGCTGCCGCCATTGCCGCAGGCGAGGATCTTGCCGCCTTTGTCTAGGCTCTTTCTGATGAGCTCGGCCGCGCTGCGAATCTCGGCCCCGAGCGGAGCCGCGAGTCGACGTGCGAGGAATCCCAGGTCGGCGAGACCCCGTGCGGGCTCATCCAGCTCCACTTCGTTGGCAAGCCTGACGCCGAAGTAGAAGACACCCGCCTTTGGGCTCCGCAGCCGCGTGCTCAGGTCATCGGCGGCCAGTTGTAGGCCGGCCGAAGAGAACAGCTTGCACCAGGTGTCTCGGGTGAAGTTCCACTGCAGCTGGCAGCGATCACAGCCTTCGACTGGAAGATCCTCGTACCAGCCCTCGTCAGTGCGGTCGGTCCTGTGGACGCCGAGAGTGGGCATCATGGCGAAGAACCAGCCGCCCGGAGTGAGGAGCCGAGAGGCTTCCCGAATCGCCTCGCCGGGATCGGGGAAGTGTTCCCAAGAGCCGTAGCAGGTGACGAAGTCGAAGCTCGATGTCGGCAGCTCCGGTTTCGGTCGCGTCACCGCATCGGAACGAGAAGTCGGGGTGTCGGGACTCAGCGAGGTCGATCGCGACCGGAGAAACGTCCATTCCCCAGAGTTCCCATCGAGAGCTGATCTCGGTATGGATCCGGCTGAGAAACGAGCCGGTGCCACATCCGATGTCGAGTCCCCCGAAGCGGGGCTGCCGGATCGAGGCAGCGGGTGAGACCTTCAATCAGGACCGACTTGCCCGGAGCCTCCTCCCAGTGAGGGGACTCGGAGTACCACTGATCGTAGGTTCGCTCGAGCGAATCGATGTTGGCTTGAGTCATGGTGCACCTTTCAGATGGAGATGCAAAGAGGAGAAGGTTGATGGTCGAGACGGCGAGGGCGCTGAGCTCGGGCTGCTCAGCAGCTGGCTCGCGCGCGCGACGCCGAGGCGTCGCAGACTTCCCGGACGGCTCCGTGCCCGCCGATCTTCGTTGTCACCCAGTCGGCGACCCGAAGGACTTCGGGCTCGGAATCGGCGACCGCGATGGGAGTGCCGACCCAGGAGAGGCATTCCAGGTCGTTGACGTCGTTACCCACGTAGGCGACCTGTGCCGCTTCGAGCCCTTTTCGCCGAGCTAGAGCCTGGAGAGTCGGGAGCTTGTCGTCTTCGCCCTGGAGGCACTCGATGCCGAGCTTCTTGCATCGGGCGGCGACCACGGGATTGCGCTCCTTGGACAACACGACGACGGCGACTCCGGCTCCGCGCAATTTCTCGATCCCGAGGCCGTCGCCGCGATGGCAGAGAACGGACTCCTGTCCGTCCTGGCCGACCAGGACCCGGTTGTCGGTGAGCACTCCGTCGAAGTCGAGCACGAAGAGCTTCACCGCTCGAGGGCTGGAAGAGAACGCTTCGCCTGCTGCCGCAGCGAGAACAGGCGCTCGAACAGCTCGAGGTCGCTCGGCTCGTCGATCTGGAAGGAGTCCAACGGATCCATCGCGTGCACGGCAATCTTGCCCCCGAGTCGGTTGCCCGTCTCGAGCAGTACCCATGGTCGAAAGACGTAGATCGATCCGTTCTCGACGAGATCGGTGCCGATCTCCTGCCGCCGAGGGCGGTTGCGCCGGATCGTAGGTCAAGGGTCGTAGGTCCTCACCCTTCGTCCTCCAGACGAAGCCGTGGACCTGGCTGGCAGAAAAGAGTGAATCGGCGTTCTCTCGAACGAGAGTCTGGAGGCTGTCTTCGATGTCAGTAGCGCGACGCAACGGAGAGGTGGCCTGGAGGAAGACGACCCGTCTCGGGCTCGTAGCCCTCTTGTTCGCGAAGAGTCTCCAGAACGTGAAGCAAGGCCGACTCGGAAGAGGCCGCGTCACCGCTCAGTTCTTCCCGGTCTCAGAGACCACCTCACACCCGAGAGACTCGGTCAGCTCCGCGATCGCGAGGTCGTCGGTCGAGACGACCACCCGATCGATCGAGGGGGTGGCCAGGGCCGCCTTCGAGAGCTGTGCTCGAGGAGGGGGCGCCCCGCGACTGGTATGAGGTTCTTTCGGGGGATGCCCTTGGAGCCTCCTCGAGCGGGGATGATGGCGAGAGTCGACATGAAGTACAGTCGGGTCTAGACGCCAGCGACCTTCTTCAGGATTCGCGGTAGGTTTGCCTTGGTGGAATGGCGCGAGTAGGTGAGCCACTCGCTTCGGACGTCGAGGAAGTGTTGGGCCAGGACGAGTGCCGCTTGACGATTCGCTCGATTCCCGGGGCGTCTGCGGCGCTCAGCACGAAGCCGACCTGTTCGGGTAACCGGCCCATGAAGGCTCCACGGCACTCGAACCCGAGGAGGGAGAAGATCGCGCGCGAGGTCGAGAGGGTGAGCCAATGGCAGTGGTCGACCTTGGAGATACACTCGGGTGGGCCCTCTTGAGAGGCTGCCATCGCGTAGTCGGCAACGTCGAGCACCAGGATCCCGCCCGGTGCCAAGGCGCGGCGCATCTTCTCGAAGGCAAGTCGAAAGTCCCTCAGGTGTTCGATCGTGTTACACAGAAGAATGAGATCGAAGCGAGCCTGATCGACCTCCCACTCTTCGACCGTGGACTCGATCGCTTCGAATCTCCGGTCTGCGAGCCGGAGTTCGTCGGGCGCTGGGTCGAGGATGGTGCCCTTGGCCTGGTAGTGATCGCAGAAGATCGAGGCGACGACTCCGCTGCTTCCACCAACGTCCAAGATGGTACCGACCTCGGCTTCCTGAAGGTGGCTACGGGTGCGGGCCAGGAGGCTTTCGCCGTAGACCCGCTGCTTCTTCTGGAGTCTGTTCAAATCGTTGTCCGGCTTGCCCTTGAAGGCGGAGACCAGATCACGGTAGTAGTCCCGGTAGAAGATGGCGAAACCTTCTCGGCCGAAGCGATCTACCTGGAAGATATGACCGCATTCCAGACACAGAGCGCTCTGAAAGGGAAGTCCGTAGCGGTCGGTCTCGGCTAGAACCAGGAAGTCGCTGGACTCGCACACCGGGCAGCAGCTCAGTCGCTCTGTCGGCAGGCCTTCGATCTCTCGGACGATGCTCTGGCAGCGATCCTGTCTCTCTCTCAACGACCGCCCGTCGATCTGGAATTCGCTCGTATTCATTCGGCCCTCTTGTGTTCGATGGCGTCAGCAAGGCGTGTCGATCAGGGAATCGCCGAAGGCGCTCCAGTTGAGCTCTCGCTCGTACCGGATGCGTGCCTGACGCGACATTCGTTGGTAGGTTTCGGGGTCGAAGAGGAGGTGCTCAACGGCTGTCGCATAGTCCTCGGGGCCGCTTCCAGCAGCTAGGACAAGGCCTGTCTCGTCGTTGATCACTGCCGAAAGATTGCCTGCGACTGCGTTCGTGATCGTGGGGATACCGAATGCGGCGAGCCTCCGAGATGACCATGGCCCAGGGGTCCCAACGCGTAGGTAGGAGGAGCAGATCGGCACGGGAGTATTGGTCGACATATCGGCCAAGTTCTTCTTCGTGAGCCTTGTTGAATGGCCCGACGTACCGAATCCCCTCCCCGTCTTGTCCCTCGACACCACAGAGAACGAGCTCGGCGTCGATTCCTCGCTCGCGGAGGCGAAGCAAGCAGTCGATGGCAATGTCGAACCCTTTGCGGTGCGGGTCCATTCCCACGGACAGCAGGCGGAGTGGCCGACTCTTCGGGAGGGCCCGCGATTCGACCTGCGTCGGAATTGACTGGGGTGGCAGGGCGCCAGGGTTGCCGAACACCCTGATCTTCACAGAAGAAACTCGATAGTCCCTTTCGAGAGAGTTTCGACACCATTCGGAGTGAGTGACCAGCCGGGTACTGCGCTGGCAAGCTCGGCGCTGCATTCGACACGCGGCGTTGGCCATAGTGGGTCCGTAGCCGTAGCGTGGATACTCCTCGACCAGAGATCGATAGGTGGCGTCGAGGCGGTACACCACTGGAACGCCGGGTGTGAGATGTGAGATGGCGGCCGGGAACATGGTGATGACGGCGTCGGGATTCAGTCTGGAGATCTCGGTTTCGAGTCGCCGGGTGAGGCGCCTCGACTGAGTCAATGGAAAGCGAAGATAGCGGCGGCCAGTGAGTCGTCGGTAGGTGCGTTTGAAGACTCGCTCCCAGAGTGCTGGCACGTCTCCTCGAGGCCCGAGAACATGGAGATCCGTGCCGGCGGTCTCGAGAGCACGGTAGATGGCGTAGGCAGGTCCCCGAAGATTGTCTCTGCGAGTGGGGTCGTGCAGGAGCGACTCGTACAGGATTCTCAAAAGGCCTCTCACGCTGCCTCGAGCTGAAGGCGCTCATCGATGGCTGAGACGAGCCGCTCGACTGCAACAGTCCAGTTCGCTTCGCCTTGGTAGTAGCTTCGAGCGCCTCTGGCGAGGCGGTGGTAGTCGTCGGGACGTTCGAGCCAGGAGTGAATGACCCTCGCGAATTCTTCGGGTTCGCTGCCTAGAGGCAACAGCAGGCCAGTCTGCTCGTGCCGAACGGCGTTGTTCGTGCCGGTTCCCGAGTCGAAGGACAGGGACGGAATGCCATAGGCTGCGGCTTCGACGAAGGCAATTCCGAACCCTTCTGCTCGGGTGGGTGTGAGCATTACGTCGCTATTGCGGAAGAGATGCTCGAGGGTCTCACTGTCTCGACGCTTGTGCAGCACACCGTAGCTCTTGATCCATGGGTCTGCGAGTGGATACGGCGGGGTTGCACCCACTAGGTGGAGCGAGGCCGCGATTCCGCGTGACCTGAGGAGTCGAGTCGCCTCGACCGCAACGTCTCCGCCCTTGAGTTGCCAATCTCGATTGCCTATGAAGAGGATTTCGAGACCCCCTTTGAGTTGGGCTTGCGACTCCAGGCGCCGTTCGATCTGAGAGCTGTCGGGAGGTGCGAAGAAGTTCGCTCCGAACTCGATGCGTTGGCACTTTGCGCCAATCAGCCCGGGGGAGTATTCAATCGCTGATTCGACAGCCCAGTCCGATGGGAATGCACAGAGCGCTGCCTTCAGGAGGCCCCTCTTGGTGACCTGTTGGCATGACCTGACGCTGCTCCGAGAGAGGTTGAACCACCAGGGGTGCCGAGCACGCGTGTATTGCCGCGGAAAGACATAGTCGGTGTAGAGAACCGACGGGCATTCAACGCCGGAGTATCCAGCGATCGCGTAGTCGTTGGTCAGAACGACGTCGAGGTCGAGAGGCGCGATCTTTGCCCGGATCTTCGCGCCAATTCTCCGAGCTACGGCTACGTTCTGAGAGGACCGGAATCGTTTTCCCGAAATGGTGGCCATCTTCTTGAGAACCCGAGTGCTTAGCGGCACGGGCTCGAGGCCGATCGGCCCCAGGAAGTGAACCAAATGTCCTTGGCGCTCGAGCTCTCTGGAAAGGAAGAAGGCCGTGCCGGAACCCCTGGCTTCGTCTCTGGGGTCGAACAGAGTTCCGAAACCGATTCTCATCATCTGACCCCATGTCGCCAGGAGAAGATAGGCATCCCGGCGTCACGATTCCCGACAGGCGTCGGAATGTAGCCCAGGCCACTCAGCGTCGCCGTGACCTCTACTCCGCATCGCACTCCATGAAGCTCCGTGATAAGTCGTGGTTGGAAACGAGCGATGGTCTCTGGCATGCCTCGAACGACCTCGCCCTCCGCCCCCTCGACGTCGATCTTGATCAGATCAGGTCCTTGGAGATCGATCTCGCGACGGAGGTAGTCCAGCGTGGCGACACGAACCGTGAGTCTGACGTTGCCCGTTTGCCGACGGATCTTTGGGGTCCCGCCGCAGTTGTCGAGGTAGGACATGCTGACGAGTCCCAGGTGCCTTCGTTCAAGACCAGCGTGGCTCTCCGTCGTCGTCGGAGAGGGCGAGAGAGTGGACCCGTGAGATCGGAGGCCATGCCGTTTCTCTCTAAGAGTCTTTCGGATCCGATCCACGCTGCTGGGAACCGGCTCGAACACCTCTACGAATGCTCCCCCGAGGCGGAACCAGGCGCAGGCGAAGAAGCCAACGTGGCCTCCGACGTCGTAGAGAGTGCCGCCTCGAGCGGCAGCGTCCTCGAGGACGGCGAGCATGCTGGGCTCGTACTCGCCTTTGAATTATCCGCTGAGCTCCAGCTCGTCGGGGGCGGAGTCGACGGGAAGAAGGAAGTGAAGGCCCGTGAAGGGGCCCTGATTCGACCGTCTTGCCACTCGTGCTGCCGCCGGGCCGATGGGAGCTACGTGAGCTGTCCGATAACGAGCCTTCGGCCGTACCGACCGCACGAGCGAATTGTCTCAGGATTTGCATTGGGGTACCTGGCGGCGATTTTCCGGCTAAGGACCTCGACTTCGAATTCGATCGGCGATTGCCGGCATCGCATCGATCAGCGAGCGGCAGTGGGTCGAGGACTGGTCTCAGGTTCCGCCAGGGGGACGCTGCGTCCGGAGCTCCTCGGCTGCGGTGGTCCGGAGAGATGCTCGGCGAGACGGTCGAAGAAGCAGTAAACGCGAAACGCCTTCTCGGCCCGCAGTGAAGTCTGAAGCTGGTCGACTACTTTCACACCATGCTTCTGAAGCTTCAGACTCCAAGTGCTCACACCCTCGACGGTGCACAGAAGGACTGGCGCATCGAGGCTCAGGTGCAATGGTCGATTTCGTACCCTCGATTCAGGAGCTCGAGTGCGCTCGGTCAGCGGTGTCATATGTGTGCTCATAGCTACCGTCCCCTGTCGCGACGCAGGCAAACGAGATGCCCTCGCGCACGAAGACCTCCGCGACGGATCACCAGGCAGAAAGAGCCCATTGGCTGGTCGACCTTGCCGGCCAGGATTGGTTTCGGTCGCTTCCCTGGGTAAAAGGAAACGGCCGCTAGTCGTAGGCCGGCTCTCGAGTTGCTCGATTGCCCAGCCGAGTGCCTTCCCGTCCATCCAGAAGATGTCGTCGTCTGAGATCACCACCAGACGGGCGCTGCACACGCGGCTCACAAGCAGATCGAGTTTGGCGCCGTGGCTAGCGTTGAACAGCGGAACTACGCTGGATCCGCGGCTCACTCGAAGCCCAGGCCGCTGTGCCGCCCGAACAATCCGCCATGATGACTTCTGTCTGCCAATCCTCGGTCGCCCGGAGGAAGAGCGTACTCCAGATGCGGGTGAGTCCAGGAACCACCGAGCAGGTCACCGACTGAAGGATGTCAGCTAGGTTCGGAAGTGGCCTTCGTCGACCCCGCCGACAGAAGGGCGTAGGACCAGAGACCTTCCATCATCCCCCCGAGGCCGGAGTGGTGACGGTAGTTTCTCTGCCATTCCTGGACCGTTCGTCTGGTCGAGTATCTAAGCGGCATGATCCAGGGTTCGTCAGGTAGGAGCTGAGTAGGGAAAGAGCCGACGAGTCCCAGTTGTAGCTCTGAGCTCTGGACAGTCCCAGCCGAACTCTCGGAGCTGCTCGCCCTCGGAAACGACGGCCTCGAGCGCCTCGGCGAAGTCTTCGGCCTGGCCAGTTTCGAAGAAGATGGCTGCCTCGCCCGCCACTTCCTCCGATGTCGGGATCCTGGACGCAACAACGGGGCAGCCGCAGGCCATGGCTTCGAGGATCGGGATCCCGAACCCTTCGTACTTCGAGGGGTAAACCAGCGCAGCAGCGTCTCCGGTACAGGGCCAGCAGCTCCGCGTCCCGGCTCGCGCTGTCGAATTCCACTGAGTCGGTGAGCCCCAACCGCTGGAACATCGAGTGCTCCTGGGCCGTGAAGTCCGGGGCCAGCAACCAGTAGCCGGAAACCGGAATGCTGCGGCCACCGGCGAAACGCGTCGAGCACGCACTCGAAATCCTTGAACCGGTCGCGACGTCCGACATAGAGCAGGAAGGGTCTCGTGGACTCCGGACTTGGTGGTTCTTCTGAGGAGCCGCGGGGCTCCAGAAGAGATGATCCACTGCCGGGTAGACGATGTCGATCTTCTCCGCTGGTACGTCGTAGAAGTCGACGACGTCGTTCTTGGTGGTCTGGGAGATACAGATGATTCGATCGGCCTTGGTGATCGCGTCTCGCTTGAAGCGAACGACGTGGTTCTTTCCGCGTGATAAGTCAGGGAAGAGCTCTTCCTTGAGGTCGTAGACGGAGGTCACCGTTCTCCCCTTCCAGAAGCGAGGCCTCCAGTAGAGCGTCGAGTGCCAGAGGGGGGACTGGCGAAGAGCCACCGTCGTGTGACGGATGGCTCCGTTGACGAGACCCCGTGTCCGTCTTGCGAGTTTGGAAAGAACAGCGGGTCTGGCGGCGCGAGGAAAACCGACATCCCAGACGACGCTGCGTTCGATCCCGGCTGCCTGGGGCAGTGGCTGAGCCAGATGTTGCCAGGTCCAGAGCTGCAGCGAGAGGTCTTCCCGAAGAGTGCATACGCGCGGCAGCACCTCATTCAGGATCCGAGTGATGCCGCCGTTCCTTTGATAGCTGTAGATGACGCCATCCACGAACACGGTGAGGTTGGCCCGTTCTCCGCTCAACTCAGGCTCACTCCAACCGGGCTCTTCTCCCTAGAAGCCTCGACCGGCGAGCTTCCTACCTGCTCGACAGGAGGTGCCCATTGATGGGGCATAGTGATAGGGCCGTAGACGTGGGGGCGCATCGGAACCGTGCCGCCGAGGAAGCTGCTGTCGGTGACCGTGAGCTGGACGACCTCCTCGACGTGATCGGATACCTGGCCTAGCGCGTGGATGAGCACAGCGAAGCTGTAGCTTCCCGGCACGAGCAAAAGGTTCGGCAACTCGACATCGATGTGGCCGGTCGAAGGGACGGCGTGGAAGGACTGCCCGGTCAGATGATTGCCTAGGCTGAAGACCAGGTTCTTGAGTTGGTCATAGCAACGGACGGTGAAGAGAGTCTCACCCAGGACGGGCTCCCCACAGCCGCTGTTGAAATGCAGGCGGAGTCTGAGAGTCGCTCCTGAGGCGATTGAACCCGTAGTACGGCCGTCTGTGTCAAACGTCTCGATCCGTTGCAGTCGTAGTGGCCCGCTGCCTCTCCTTGGCTTTGAATGCAGATCGCCGGCTGCTGCAGCGGAGACTTGAGACAGATAGGCGCGTATGACGCGCTCCGTCTCGTCATACATGCGGAGCGTGCCGTGGTCCAGCCAGAGCACCTTTCGACAGAGCTTCGAGATCGCCCCCATGTTATGACTGACCAGTACGACGGTGCGACCACTCTGGCCGATGCCGTCCATTTTGGTGAGGCACCGTTGCTGGAACTCGGCGTCGCCCACAGCGAGGACCTCGTCGACCAGCAGGACCTCGGGGTCCAGATGAGCCGCCACGGCGAACGCCGAGCCGGAGCTACATTCCGGTGGAGTAGAGCTTGACCGGTGTGTCGAGGAACTTCTCGACGCCGGCGAACGAAACGATGGCGTCGAGCTTCCGATTGAGCTCTTCGCGGCCCATTCCCAGGATCGCCCCGTTCAGGTAGATGTTCTCGCGGCCTGTGAGCTCGGCATGGAAGCCAGTCCCGACTTCGAGGAGCGAACCGACCCGACCGTGGATCGCGGCTCGACCCTCCGTGGGCTCAGTGATCCGCGAGAGGATCTTGAGCAGGGTGCTCTTTCCGGCCCCGTTGTGACCGATGATGCCAAGGAGCCCTCCCTGCTCGAGCTCGAACGAGACCTCTCGCAGGGCCCAGAGTTTCTCGGTCATGTTGGCCGCCGCTGCAGGGTTACCTTTGAGTAGGAGGGCGGCTTTTCGAAAGGGCGAAGCCACTGCATCTGTGACGGCCGAGCGAAAGGTGCGGTATCGAGCCTCCGTTCCCCCGATGTGGAAGCGCTTGCCGAGTCCTTCGACTCTCATTGCGATCTCAGACGACATCTGCAAACGTCCTTTCGAGTCGACGGAAGTAGTAGAGGCCGCCGATCAGGAGGGCCAGCGACATGGCGGCCGAGACCGCGACCATGGCTCCGGGGGTGGTCTCTGTGCCCAGGAGGGCCCAGCGGAATCCTTCGACGACGCCAGCCATCGGGTTGAGGCCGTAGACGGCTCGCCAACTCTCCGGCAGAAGAGAGCTCGGGTAGGCGATGGGCGTCGCGAAGAGCCAAAGCTGCACCATGAAAGGAAGGGTGTACCGAACGTCGCGAAACTGGACATTGAGCGCGGAAAGCCAAGTTCCAACAGCCAAAGCCGCGATGAAGGCGAGGCATACGAGTGGGATGACGAGGAAGATCTTGACGGTTATCGAGATTGAGAAGAACAGCATCAGCACGAGCAACACCCCGAAGGCGATCAAGAAGTCGACGAAGCCGGAGGCCACGGCAGCGATCGGGATGATCAGTCGGGGAAAGTAGACCTTGCGCAACAGCCTCTGGTTGCCGACCAGCGAGCTGCTGCATTGGCTGAGACCGGTGGCGAAGAAGGTCCAGGGAACGAGTGCGGCGAAGCTGAAGATCGGGTAGGGAACACCGTCCGAAGGGATCTTGCCGAGCTTCCCGAAGAACAGACTGAACACGACCATCGTCATGAAGGGCTGGATGACCGCCCAGCTGGCACCGAGCACGGTCTGCTTGTAGCGCACCTTGATGTCGCGCCAGACTAGGAAGAAGAGGAGTTCTCGGTAGGCCCAGATCTCACGGATGTTCAGGGAGATCCAGCCCTCCGAGGGCTCGATCAGGGTGATGGCGACGGGCTCAGGGGTCGATGTCATGCTGATGTCGGTGTCCGATGCGGAATGAACCAGGCGGGCTTCGCCCCCTTCGGTTGCATCTGCAACCGACGGAGGAGAGTCTGTGTTGTCCTTCCCGGGTTGGAATCAGGAAGCTCTGTAGAGGCCTGGACGAGTTGCAGTTTGCCGACGGGAGTCGGCGGGCTCGAGCAGGTCGCGGTCGACTTCGGCGGCCACGGCCTGCTTGAGAAGGCTGATCGAGACGATCAGCCGAGTAGCATTCCTCTCCCGGACGACGGTCCCTGTCGTGCCGGCGAGTGGACCGCCGGTGACACGAACCTGATCGCCAGGAGCGAGGTAGGGGTGTGGAACCAGAGGGGTTCCGGAGAGTTGGAGGCGCCAGAGGCTCTCGAGCTCGGCTTTCAGCCGCTCGGGATCGTCCACCGGCAGAAAGTTCACGATCACCCGGCTGGCCAGCGCGAGGTTCTTCTCTTCGCGATTGCCTCGAACGAAGACGTAGCCGGGAAAGAGAGGAAGGTGCGACTGCACCGTACGGTTCCGATAGGTGCGCTCCTCGGTGCACTGCGGCAAGAAGTGCGCCACGCAGTACTCCCGCAGATGACGGGCGAGCCGCTTCTCCTGCCGACTGCGCACATAGGCCACCATCCACAGACCGACGGCGTCGTCGGCGTCTCCAAACAGGCTCTCCGGGTAGGCCTGGGGCTCTGCGGCAAGGATGGGCATTGGGAGCTCTCTTCAGACTCAGCTGCGATCGCCGAGAATCTTCTGGACGTAGGCATCGACGTAGTCGGTGCGCTTCAACTGGGTGACACAGCGGTCGAGCGCTGCGGCCGCCTCTTCGATTTCGCCGGTCTCATAGAGGGCCACGGCGTAATAGAAGAGGAGGTTCGGATTGTCTTCGCTCGGAACGCCACCGCGCCGGAAGTACTCGACACTGTCTTCCCATCGGGAGGCGCGGTAGGCGAGCTGTGCGACCATGTGCTGAGCGCGGGGCTCCACCGGGTGGCGGTCGGCCACGTCGCGAGCCGTCTCCAGGATGCCGAGGAGCTCGTCGAAGGTTCGCACCTCTCGAATCTGCTGGGCGAGCTGCTCGAGAGTCGACCGGTCCGCCTCCGTCAGCAGATCCTCCGGACTCGTCTCGAAGGGCTCCGGCACCGTCGCGAGAGGCAGGGTGGTGGATCCCGAATCCAGCTCGGCCAGGGGTTGCGCGCTGGCGAGAATGGTCGAGAGCGAGGCAATCTCCAGGCTCGGCCGGGCCTCGCCGGCGACCGGCGGAAACCCGGTCGAGGCGAGAAAGCTCTCGGGAATGGTCGCTCGGACCTGCTCTTCGAACTGCTCGCGGAGCTCCTCGGGGAGCTCGGCAAAGCGATAGGCATCGAAGCGGTCTTCGATCTCGAGCACCCGACGGAAGGTGGCCTCGAAGCCTTCCGAATCTCCGGCGGCGGACTGCGCCAGGGCCAGGCGCGTCAGGCATTCCGCGAGAAGGTGGGTGTCTTCGAGCAGGCCGAAGCACGCGAGCTGGAAGTCGCCAATGGCGGCTGCCGCGTCTTCTCTCTCCATCGAGAGCTGGCCGTCTCGCAGATAGACCGAGATAGAAGGGGTCGGACTTCTGGGCTGTGCTCGGCAGGGCCGAGAACACCAGGGTGGCGCTGATGAGGAGGTGGACGGTTCGAGACATAGGAGACTCCATGACGAGCGGTGCACTCAGGCGGCGGCGGTCTCGAGGGGTTGATTCGACAGGACGAGACGGGGGTTCTTTTCGAGGAGACTCGTGGCTCTGTCGGCTCCCCACTGGCTCTCGATCAGTCGGCGTGTCTCGCCGAGGCCCGGTGGGCGACGCTCGAGGTCGTGACAGTCGCTGGCGACGAAGTGCACCAGGTCGCGCTGCATCAGGCGCCAGGCGGTCTCACTCGGGCCCCGTCCGAAGTCACCGAGAAGGCTCGCTCCGGTGATCTGCACCAGAGCGCCCAGCTCGAGCAGTCGCTCGACTCGATCCAGATCGAGGGCCAGCCAGGGCAGCAGCTCGAGGTGGGCCAGCACCGGGACGAAGCCGGCGATCGCCAGCTCGTGGAGGATCCCCTCGGGCTCCGGGCCGATGCCGTCATGAGGGAACTCGAGCAGCAGGTAGCGACTGCCGGCGAGCGTGCGAAGGGTGCCCACGTCGAGGGAATCGATCTCGGCCAGCAGTCCCGCATGTGCGTGGACCTCGGCGCCCAGGGCCAGCTCGATCGCTCCGTCGATGGCCTCTCTGAGGAGGGTGAGTCGGTCTTCCAGATCGGAGAGATCGTTCCACCAGAGCGGGTGGCGTTGGTGGGGTGTGGCGACCAGGGTCGTGCAGCCATCCTGGGCGGCCCGGCGACACATCTCGACGGCGGTCTCGAGATCGACGGCGCCGTCATCGATCGACGGCAGGATGTGGGTGTGGATGTCGATCATCAGGCGACCGCTCCATCCTGTTCCTGCTGCTGGGTGTACTCGCCGTACGCCTCGTAGTGGTAGCTATAGCCCCGATAGCCCTTGCCGGCGAGCGGCCGGTGGCAGTTGAGGACCGCCCCCAGGATTCGGACACCGGCGAGCTGGAGTCGATCGCGGCAGGCTCGGGCCTCGTCGCGAGGGATCCGGCCCGCCCGCACGCACAACACGACGCCGTCCACCATCGACCCGACCAGGGTCGAGTCGGTCACGGCGAGGGTGGGGGGCGTGTCGATGACGACGAAGTCGAATCGCTTGCGTGACTCGTCGATCAGGTAGCGCATGCGATCCGAAGCGAGTAGCTCGGACGGGTTCGGTGGCGTCGGTCCCGAGGGGCACATCATCAGGTTCGGGACCTCGTTGTCGCGAATCACCTCGGGCATGTCGCAGCGCCCGACCAGGTAGTTCACCAGCCCGGTGCGGTTGGAGACCTTGAACACCTCGTGGGTCCGGGGCTTGCGCACGTCGGCATCGATCAGGAGAACCCGTTTCCCGAGCTGAGCCATGACTGCGGCGAGATTCGAGGCCGTGGCGGTCTTGCCCTCTCCTGCGGTGGCCGAAGTGACGGCCACGACCTTGAGCTCGTCGGCGGTGGAGAGCAACAACGCGGTGCGAAGAGAACGGTACGCCTCCGAGACCGCCAGCCGTGGCCGATAGTGCGGCACCAGGTCGACGCTGACCTCTCCCTTCTTCTCGCGCTTGCGCCGCGCCTTCTTCTCTCTCTTCTGGCGCTTTCGGGTGCTGCTGTAGCCGTAGTAGCCGTAGTAGCGGGCCGAGTTGTAGCCTCTGCCGTCGTCGGCCAGATCGGGGATCACTGCGAGGCTGGCGAGGGACAGGTGGCGCTCGATGTCGTCCGGGTTCTTGATCGAGCGGTCGGCGTACTCGATCAGGAGCACGAGTCCGATACCCAGAGCGAGCCCGAACGCGAAGCCGATCCCGGTGCTCTTGCGGAACTTCGGGCTGGAGGTCGAGCCGGGAAGAGTGGCCTCGTCGACCTGACGGATGGTCGATTGGCTGGAGGCGCGTCCTGCGACGTCGGTCTCGGACTGTCGGCGAAGAAGCTCCTCGAGCAGTTCTCGCCGATTCGTGATCTCGGAGCGCAGGTTGTTGAACTCGACGGCTGCGCTACTGACTTCGAACGACTCCGTCTTGAGCTCCTCGAGCTCTTGCTCGAGGCTACGTTCCGACCGTCGTGCGGTCTGGAACTCGGCCCGAGCGGTCTCGATCGCCTGGCTGGCCATCTCCTCGACCACCTGGGTGAGCTCGCCCCGGGTCTCCTCGATGTCGGAACGCAGCTCCACCATGGTCGGGAAGTCGGGCTTGAAGGTCTTCAACTTGGTGGCGTATTCGCGCTCCTTCTGGATCAAGGTGCCGCGAAGATCACTGACCACGCCGCCCGAGAGCGTGTCGGCGACGCTTTCCTTGGGGGACATCAGTGCTTCGTTGTAGCGGGATTCGGCCTCGATCCGTCTGGTGCGAGCCGAGATGTAGTCGCGGTTCACCGCATCGAGTCGTTTCAAGGTCACGTTCGACTCTGGGTCGACGGCGACCAGATCGGCATCGCGGCTGTACTGTTGAAGTCGGAACTCCTTGTCCTCGATCTCGGTTTTGAGCCGATCGATCTCCTCGGTGAGAAACCCGGAGGCCGACGATGCGAACTCTCGCCGTGCTTCCTTGCCGTACTCGATGAAGGCCAGCGCATAGCCATTGGCGACCTTCATCGCCAGCTCCGGCTTGTTCGCCGTGTAGGTGATGTCGACGAGCTGCGTCCCCTTGACCTCGCGGACGGTGACGCCCCCGGCCAGTCGGCCAGCGAGCCGTGCTTTGAACGCTTCGTCGTCCGCGGCGGTGACCACCTCTCCCGCGGCGGGAGCCGTCAGTTCCGACGAGGGGTTGAACTGGTTGTCTTCCCACAGGCGAAGGAGCTCGACGACCTGCTTGGCGAGGCCTCGGCTCTTCAAGATCTCGTATTGTGTGGGGTAGAACTCCGGGTTGTACCACTGGTAGAAGGCGGCCTGGCTGTTGATGGGGGTCGGGTCGCGTCGCTCGATCAGGATCCGTGTTCTCGCCGTGTAGGTCTCGGTGGTGTTGAAGAAGTGCACCAGGCCAGCTCCGAAGCCGAGCAGGCTCATGAGAAGGATGAGACGCCAGTGGCGTCGCACCATCTCCAGGTACTCGTGCAGGTCGAAGCTGTTCTCGCCCTCGGACGACACGGACGGCGGAGGAGCAGAGACTGGGTGGAGATGGGGATCGCGCATGGCTTTGGGCACCGGAGGTGAGAGACCTCGGGAGGAGAGAGGGACTAGAAGAAGGACTGCTTGACGACGATCACGTCGCCCCGACGTAGCTCGAAGTCTGGAAGTCTGCCGCTGATGATCGCCTTGTAGTCGACGACGATCTCGTCGGTCGCGCCGGCATCTGATTCGCGCTTGATCAGGATCTTCTTGGACGCACGTTCGGTGAGGCCACCCGCCCTGGCGATGGCGGAGAGCAGGGTGATGCGCTCGTCGCTGCGGAAGCTGAGCACGCTGGGATTCTCGACCTCGCCCAGGCAGGAGATCGTCAGGTCGACCGTTTGCGGCACATTGATCAGGTCGCCGGCGTAGATCGGGATGTTGACCCGGGGGTTGCCTTTGACCAACAACTCGTCGAGCGCGATCTCGACCTGATCGGACAGTCCATTGTTGGCGCGCCGAATCACGTAGAGAGCATTGCCGTGGCTTCCCTTGAGTCCTCCGGCAGCGGTCAACGCTTCCAGCAGCGTCCACGAGCCGGACAGGTTGAGAGGACCCGGCTCGCCGACGGCGCCGATGACGTTGATCGGGCGCGAACGGAGCTCACTCAGCTCGAGAGAGACGGTGGCGCGCCCGCGCTGAAGATACTTCGATTCCAGCAGATCCTTCAGCATCTCGCGGGCTTCGCTCTGCGTCAGTCCGGCCACGTGCACTTGACCGATCAAAGGCAGCGTGATCTTTCCCTCTTCGGAGACTCGGAGAGTGCCGTTGAGGTCGGGAGCCTCGAACACCTGAATCTCGAGGAGATCTTTCGGCCCGATCCGGTAGGCACGATCCGACTGCGCCGCAATTGGGGCGGCCAGGGAGATCGCGGACAGGAGAAGGGATAGGAGAAATCCTAGAATTCTTCGCATCCCAGCTATTGTAGAAAAACTGGGTAACAGGAATCAAGGCCACAGTGCACAAATCTGCACAAAAGAGCCAAGTCGCTGTCCCCGCCGACATTTGGGCGGGTCACGAAGCCTCCGCTACGGCCAGCCGATCTCGCCGAAGCGGAAGGTGAATCCGAGGTAGGAGATCTGGGTGCCGAATCCAGGGAGATTCGATTCGAGATCTCTCTGCCCTCCGGCGAGCACCAGGGAAGCGCCATATCCCAGGGAGAAGTCCACGCGATCCGCCCCAGGAGGTGAGCTCGTCGTCGCGCGGGAGATCGGTACCGGGCTCGATCGCGTACTGATGGTCACCAAACTCGCCGTAGAGACCCAGGGTGAACCGACGTCCCAGCGGAAGACCGAACGAGGCGCCGTAGACCTGCTCGAGGAAGTAGCCTCCCAGACTCTGTATGGAGTAGACGAGATTTCGGCGAGAGTAGACGCCGAGCCGCCAGGACTCGCTCTGGTCGAGCCCGATCTCGAGCTGGCCGGTGAGGTCGTTGAATGGCACGAAGGTGGAGGTCGGGCCCGCAGGTTCGAGGTCTCTCCAGGCGGTCTCGAGCTCGAGGTAGAAGAGAGGCCCCCGATAGCGCAGTTCCAGGACGGGTGCCGTCCCGGAGTTGGAGCGATCGAAGATCGATTCGAAGCTCGTGTCCGAATACTCCGCTCCCAGACCGACTTCGAACGCCTCCCCCAATTCAACGCTTGAGCCCGACCCGTCCGACATCCTCATCTCGGTCATTCAGTTGGTAGGACGCCAACGGCCGGTCTGCGCCTTCCTCGAGATCCCGGTACTGTGTGTGACTGAGCTGCGCGACCAGGTGAAGTGACCTGACGAGGTTCAGATCCAGGCCGAGGAAAGCGGTATCGGTTCGGCTATTGATCCTCTGCTCGACCTCTGGCGTAACGATCGCCGAGCGGTCATTTCTCGATCCGCTGAGCTGGACCTCGAGCCGGTTGTAGTAGCCGAAGAGCCCGGCACCGTAGCGTCCATTGAGGCGCCTGCGGTCCGCGAGATCGGCCCACCAGACATACTCCGGGAGCGCGTGCACGGAGAAGATCGTTTTGCCCCCGATCGGCACGAAAAACCGGAGTCCGGCTCCGACCGTCGCTGTGAAATCAGAGACGGCGTCGGTGTTCGTGGCATAGACGTTGTCGATGTAGGCCGCGTCTTTTACACCAACCCACGGTTGGATCCGGAACGCACCGGCCTTCCACAGGGCCTCCTCGAGCGCCGTTTCGAGCTGGACCTGCTGGGAGGGACCGTGGTCCGACAACTGTCCTGGCGGGGTGTACTGCTGAAACTGGGCGGCCGCCGGTAGGGCCGCTACGCTCAGAAGCAGGATCTGGTGCAGAATAGAGGCCGCTCGGGCAGTCCTCTGGCCTCGCGATTTGCCAGTCATTCCACTCACTGTCGCAGCCCCCCTCGGCTTGACTTGGATTGCATCGCTTCAGGGTGCCGATCTGATGAGATGAACCCGGCAACCTGCCCTCCTCGCGATGATACGACAACTTCAGATTCTTGCATCTCTGGTCGCCGTTCTGGCCTTTTGGGCTCCGCTCCCGTACGGAAGCGTCACGCCCACGGCCAGGACGGTCCTTCTCCTCGGCATCGTTGTGTTGTTCGGTGCGCTGGTCTGGACTCGAGCACCTTTTCAATCCATGGCGAGACCTGGAATCGTGGCGCTGGGAGGGGTCGCTGCGATCGGGGCGCTCCAGAGTTTCCGCTGGCCGACCGGGCTCGTATCCCGCCTCTCACCAGAGCGTTCCGAGATCGCAGATAGGGCCGCCGCAGCCACCGCGACGGACTCGGGAGCCTGGATCCCGTTCAGTCTCGCGCCCTCGATCTCGCTTGCCGTTGCGATGGGCTTTCTCGTCTTTGCGGCCGCCTTTGCGCTCTCCTCTGCCCTTGGCGCCGATCGGCACCTGCGTCGGATCCTGTGGGGCGGTGTCCTGTGCGGCGCTCTCTTCCAGGCGATCTACGCCAGTACCCGACTGCTCACCACTGGCGATCGCATCTGGGGCGTGGTGGTCGAGGGGAACCCGGGGCGTTTCCGTGGAACCTTCGTGAACCCGGATCACTTCGCCTTCTACCTCGGGCTGGCGCTGCCCTTGGCCTTCGCCTGGCTGTGGTGGGGCTTTCGCCAGGCGGGGCGGCGCCATCAGGTCGATCAGAAGGTGTGGCTGGTGGCACCGCCGCTGATGCTCTGGCTCTTGCTCTTCTTGTCCCTGGCGCTCTCGGGCTCTCGTGGAGGGCTGGGCGCTGCGATCTTCGCCGTGATCGCGCAGGGAGTGCTCATCGGGGTGCCGCAGGGACGGCTCCGTCGGGCACCGCTGGGGCTGGTCCTGGCCACCATGGGGATCGGCGTGGTCGCGATCGTGTCTCTTCAGCAGGGCCTCGGAAGGGTGCTGGAGACCTCTCCCTACGAGATCCGGTGGAACCTGCGCTTCGAGGTCTATCGAGCGGCGTTCGAGTTGGTTCGGGAGTTCCCCCTGGTCGGCACCGGGCTGGGGACCTTTCGCGAGGCCTTTCCCCTGGTCCAGCCGGCCAGCCTCGAAGGGAGCTGGTGGCACGCCCACAATGACTGGCTGGAGCTCTGGATCACCGGCGGCCCTCTGGCGCTGCTGTTCGCCGTCGCGGCTTTCGTGTACCTGGCGCATCGCCTCCTCAGGGTCTTTCTTCAGGGTCGACGTTCCGAAGAACGCGCGGCGGGACTGGCGGCTCTCGGGACAGTCGTTGCTTCCGGCCTTCACTCGGTGTTCGACTTCGGACTGACGATTCCCGCCAACGCGTTCACGCTCGCCGTCATTGCCGGGGCCGCCGTCTCTGCCAGCGTGGTCAGTTCCGATCCACCGCGCGTCCCCGACCCCGGGTTGCCTGGCGAGACGAAGACCTGACGGCCCGCAGCGGCTACCGGAGTGAGACTCCGCCGAGGGCGGGTGCGCGGCCCCCGAGCGGAACCACGTCGAGGGTGTGGAGGCCCGGAGTCAACTCTCGGCTGATCACCAGTGGCCCCTCGGCAGGGAGGGCGAAGGCGCCCAGACTCGCTCCGTCGAGCAGGACCTGGATGACTCCATCTCGCGGTTCGCCGACCAGATCGATCTCGAGCCCCGGCGCACGCTTCGCCGCGACCAGCTCCAGTCGAATGAAGGGGTAGCCGCCAGCCGGACCCCGCTGCGTGCGCCACTGCACCGGCCGCCAGCGCGTCTGCTCGTGGTCCGACCACTCCTGAGCCGCCTGGTCGCTGGACGCACCGTCGGCCGAGAACTCTGCCACTGACCGGGAGGCTCGGGTGAACAGTGGGCTGACTCGCCACTCCGGGGGGACCGTGCCGAGAGCGCGGCGGGCGGCCGCGACCTCACCTCGCTGAAGCAACGCTTCCGCCTTCTTGACGTAGTAGGGAGCCCAGTCGGCAGGAGATTCGGCGCCACGTCTTCGCTCGACCTGCTCGGCCAGGGCCAGGTCTCCCTTCACCAGGGCCACCCGCGCTTCCACCGCCGCCGGGAGGTCGCTGATCGCACCGGCGAGGCGCTCGGTCGTGCTGGGTGGAAGCTGGCACTCGCTGTAGAGGCAACGATCGAGCTCCCAGTCGAGCCAGCGGGCCAGTTGCCCCGCCGCGTCTTGCGTGAAGAGCCCTGCAGGTACCGAACTGAACGCCGCCTCGAAGTGATCCCGCCAACCGGCTTCGGGGGGCGACTGGGTGGCCGCGAGGAGTACGAGGGGACGACCCCGCCTCAGGTCCCCGCCCTCGACCCGGGCCTGGCCTTCGGCGAGCATCGATTCGAGCTGGCGCCGCAGGGCGACGCGCCCTCGCGCCCACGCCTCCACCCAGTAGTCCCAGAGCTTCTGCTGTCCCAGCAGAGACTCTACTCGCTGCCAGACGAAGACCTCGTCGGGCAGCGGGTCGAGCGCCTCGTCGAGATCCGCGGCGACGGCCAGCCAGGGAGAGATCGTCCGATCGAACGTCGCGGGGTCGCGGAAGCTCTCGCTCAACCACGCGCGAGTGCGCTCCTCCTTCTCCGGGGAAAGGAAGGGCCACAGCTCGAGATAGGCCATGGTCAGGAAGCGTCGCGCTTCGGCTTGTGCCGGCCCCAGCTGGTCTGCAATCTCGAGTGGGTACTCCCATTCTGTCGCCGCGGTGATCAAGGCCCTCTCCTGCGCGACCGATCGCTCGAGATAGCGTGCGCCTCCCAGGAGAAGGAACCCCTGCCAGGCAGCCGGTCGATGGAGAAGTGCTCGCTCGGCCAACTCCTGGGCCGCGGGGAACTGTCCGAACCGCGAGAGCACCTGGGAGGCATCCGTCTCCAGTGCGTCCGCGAGCAGCGCTCGTCCCGCCAGCAGTTCAGCATGGTGGGGATCGGGTTCTCGTTCCAGGTTCCGGAGAACGTCCGGCTGCCGCTCGCTGACCCCGTAGGTGGCCAGGATCGCCTCGAGCTCCGATAGCGTCTGACGCCGCTCGCGCTCCTCGAGTACGAGCAGTGCCGCCACTCCGAGAGCAGCCGAGGTGAGCGCCAGCCTGGTGGGCCAGCGGCGTGTGGCGAGTTGAATCCGACCCATAGCGAGGGAATCCTAGCCGCTCCCTCTGTCGAGAGTGGGTTCCGGACTCGACTTGTCTCTATTCCGGCATTGAGCTAATCGCCAAGGCCGGCTAGAATCCGCCGAGCGTTCCGATCCGCGGGTGTTGGCGTATGCCGTCCACCCCCTTCCTTCGCCGAGTCCTGCCGAAGGCACGGCTGGCGAGCGTGAACGCCTACACAGCTGCTTCCTTCGAGAGTCCTTCACGGTCTTTCGAGACCTGATCCCCGGGCGCGCCCTGCTGGCGTGTCAGGGCTTTGCTACGAGTCTGTTCCGAACCTCCCCGATAACCGATTTCCGACCGAGTGAGAACAACCCAATGACCGATCATCTGATTACGCCCCATGGCGGAGAACTCATAGACCTGATGGCCTCCGACGAACGGCTCGCCGAGATCCAGGAGCAGTCCCGCGACTGGATCTCCTGGGACCTGACGCCGCGCCAGATCTGCGACCTCGAGCTGCTCATGACGGGCGGCTTCTCGCCGCTGCGTGGGTTCATGAACCAGGCCGACTTCGACTCCGTGTGCGAGACCATGCGACTGACCGACGGCACGCTCTGGCCGATTCCGATCACGCTCGATCTCACCGAGGAGGTCGCCGAGAAGCTGGAAGTCGGCACGCCGGTCGCGCTGCGCGACGCCGAGGGTGTGATGCTGGCGGTGCTCCACGTCGAAGACAAGTGGGAGCACGATCGCGAGAAGGACGCACAGTCCGTGTACGGCACTCTGAACCAGGAGCACCCCGGGGTGGCGCACATCTTCCAGCGCACCAACAACGTCTCGGTCGGTGGTCGCATCGAAGGAGTGCAGCTCCCTTCGCACTACGACTTCCCGCGACTGCGCCGGACCCCTCGTCAATCTGCGCCGCGACTTCACCCGCCTGGGCTGGCGCAGCGTCGTCGCCTTCCAGACCCGGAACCCGATGCACCGCGCGCACTATGAGCTGACGCTGCGCGCCGCCAAAGAGCTCGAGACCAACCTGCTCATTCATCCCGTGGTCGGGATGACCAAGCCGGGCGATCTCGATCACTACACGCGCGTGCGCTGCTATCAGGAAGTGCTCAAGCACCATCCCAAGAACACCGCGATGCTCTCGCTCCTGCCGCTCGCCATGCGCATGGCGGGCCCGCGCGAGGCGGTGTGGCACGCCATCATCCGCAAGAACTTCGGCTGCACCCACTTCATCGTCGGGCGTGACCATGCAGGCCCGGGCAACGACTCCAAGGGCAACCCCTTCTACGGTCCCTACGATGCCCAGGAGCTGCTGCGCGAGCACGAGGAAGAGCTCGGCATTTCGATGGTGCCGTTCAAGATGATGGTCTACGTCGAGGAGCGGGACTCGTACGAGCCGATCGACAGCGTCGGCAAAGACGTTCGCACGCTCTCGATCTCCGGCACGGAACTGCGCGACCGCCTCTCGGACGGTCGTGAGATTCCGGAGTGGTTCACCTTTCCCGAGGTTGCCATCGAGCTGCAGAAGACCCATCCGCCGCGCAGTCGTCAGGGCTTCACGGTGTTCTTCACCGGGCTCTCCGGCTCGGGGAAGTCGACCATCGCCAACGCGGTCATGGTCAAGCTGCTCGAGATGGGCGGCCGTCCCGTGACCCTGCTCGACGGCGACCTGGTGCGCAAGAACCTCTCCTCCGAGCTCGGTTTCTCGAAGGAGCACCGCGACATCAATATCCGCCGCATCGGCTACGTGGCGTCCGAGATCACCAAGAACAGCGGCATCGCGCTGTGCGCCCCGATCGCGCCCTATCACCAGGTCCGCCAGGATGTGCGCGAGATGATCGAGCCGCTCGGTGGTTTCGTGCTGGTGCACGTGGCCACGCCGATCGAGGTGTGCGAGGGCCGTGATCGCAAGGGGCTCTACGCCAAGGCCCGTGCGGGCGTGATCGAGTCGTTCACCGGGATCTCGGATCCCTACGAAGAGCCCGCTGACGCAGACCTGGTGATCGATACGAGCGACCTCTCCCCCGAGGAGTCGGCCCAGAAGATCATCCTGCATCTGGAGAGCGAGGGCTACATCGGCGCCCCCTGAGGCCCAGGGTGCGATCGATGGCCCACTCCAGCGAGGAAGGCGGTCTACACAGGCGTGGGAGACTCTCGAGTCCCCACGCCCTCAGTGCCCTCGTGACCATCGGCATCACTCTCCTGATGCTGATTCCGATTCCGGATACGGACCTGACCCTGGATGTGGGGTTCGATCACTCCGACAAGGTGGTGCACTTCGTCCTGTTCTTCCTCTGGGCGGCCGCCGTGCGCCGATCGCTGCGCGAAGCGGGAGTCCGGGCGCCCGATCTGTGGGTCCTCGGTCTCGCTCTGGTGCTGGGCGCACTCCTGGAGGTCCTTCAGGGACTGGGGAGCTATCGCCAGCCGGACGTCTTCGACGGGGTCGCCGATGCGGCCGGGGCCCTGATTTATGTAGTATTGGTGAGATTCCTGGGCCGCCTCCGCTGAGGTGGAGCGGCCGGTTCTCGGATTCCTTGTCGCTGGCCTCCCCCGACTCCCGGCAGAGACCGGACTCCCGCCGACCGTTTGGGCGCGCAATGACTCAGTCTTCTTCCTCCAGAGATGCGCGACGATCGGGGGCGCGCGGCGCCCTCTCGAGTCTGGCGTGGTGGCTCACGGTGGCGGCCCTCGTGCTGCCACCGCTTCTCGTGATGCCGGGTCTCAAGGAGCCGTTTCGCCTGCCGAAACTCGTGGCGTCCGAGACGTTGGTGTTGGCCGCCCTGTTTGCCCTGGTGGGCGCTCTGGGCCTCGCCCGCATGGTTGCTCCGCGCGCGGTCGTCTCCGAGTCGGACCGCTCGCGTTGGCGACTGCTGACCGCTGGTGGTGCTGGGGGTGTCTTGCTGGCGGTCCTGCCGTTGGTTCTTCTCGCGACCGCGACGCGCCTCTCGACGACCCATCCCGAGGCCGTGAGCGAGGCCTTGTGGAGTCTGTGGATCGGGGCCGCGGCGCTCGTCGCCTGGGCGCTGGGACTGGAGCGGTTTCGCGGCCTTTTCCAATGGATGCTGGTTCCGGCGCTCCTGCTGGCCGGCCTCGCCCTGTACCAGTACCTGGGTCTGGTCACTTCGGGGACGGATGCGCCGAGCCGTGCGTTCCGCGTCCAGATGACTTCGCGAGCGGGGAGTGTCGGCGACCTGGCGGCGTTTCTGGTGCTCCCGTGCCTGGTGGCTCAGATGTCGCTCGCGGGTGGGTGGCTGGCCCGCCGCCGGAAGGGTACCGGTTCGCAGAAGAGCTCTGGGTCGCAGAAGGGAACGTGGCGGGAGAAGGCTCTGCTGGTGCTTGCCCTGGTGACCCTCGTGCTCTCGCTGATCGTGCTGCTGCTCTCGCAGACCCTGGCCGCGATCGTCGCGCTGGCCGCGTCGAGTCTGCTCTTCTGGTGGCTCTTGATCGCGGATCGGCGAGTCCGGTTCGCACTGGCCGGACTCGCGCTCGTCGCCTCGATCGTCGTCGCCGTGGCGAGCCCGCTCGCTGACCGCCTGGAACGGGCGGCTGGGCAGGCAGGGGAGGGCGAGCTGAATGCGCTCCTGAGTGGGCGTCTCGATGGCTGGTGGACCGGTCTTTGGATGTTGCGTGAGAATCCGCTCACGGGGGTCGGTCACGGGGCCTACGGCGCGTCCTTCGGAGCGACCAAGCTGGCCATGCACGAGGCCGGAACGAAGTTCTATCGCCGCCACCTCTTTCCCACCTTCGGCAATGCGCACAACGAGTTCATCGAGGTGGGTGCGGAGTTGGGACTCCCCGGACTGCTCGCGCTCGCCTGGGCGCTGCTGTGGCTCGGATCACGCCTGCGGCGTCGGTTTGCGCAGGCGGACGCGGGATCGTCTCGTCACCTCGAGGCGGTGTTCGCCCTGGCAGCCATGGTCGCGTTGACGACTCTCTCGACCGTCTACTTTCCCTTTCGCATTGCGCTCACCGCTTTCCCTGCGGTCGTGGTGCTGGCCTGGATCGCGAGCGAGGACTTCCTCGAGCGTGCCCCTGCGGTCGGAGTCCAGACGTGAGCGGGCCTGCGACGACCCCCTCCGCGAGCTCGCGTCTCGGGGCGGCCCTGCTCACCGCCGGCCTCCTGGCAGTGCTGATCTTCGTCTCCGTACACCAGACACGAAGTGCCCGGGCCCGACTCACCGCGAGCCGCACGCTCTTTCAGGTGGAGAACTCGGTCACGGCGAAGATGCGTCTGGGCACTCTCGATCCGAGAGAGCTTCGCGCCCAGATTGCCCTCCTGCAGCGGGTGCAACCGCTGGATCCTGCGGACTTCGCCATTCCGATGGCGATCGGCAGCCAGTACCTGCTTCTCCAGAACGCGCCTTCCGCGATTCGATGGTACGAGAAGGCACTGTCACTCGAGATCCGGCCCGAGATCGCCCTCAACCTCTCGCGAGCCCACGACATGGCGGGAGACGAGGCCGAGGCACGGCGCTATCGCGAGATGGCGGAGGTCCTCGATCCGCGGCTCGCTCGCTCGAACAAGGGCCCCGGTCCGAAGCCTCGGGGTCGTTCCGGGAAGGACGGCTCGTGAAGCCGGCGCAGAACAACTGGCTCGAAGCGGGGAGCGCCGAGCACGCGCAGCGGCGTCACGCGCTGGCGGCGATCACCCGCGAGATGGCGGACACTCGATCTTCGGAGCCACCCTGGCTCGCCGTCGCGGGCTCCTGCATGTCGCCGCGCATCGAGGAAGGAGATCGAGTGCGCCTCGAGACCCGGAGGGCGTACCTGCCGGGCGACGTGCTGGCGTTCTTCTCTCGGAACGGTCGCCTGCAGGTGCATCGGCTTCTGGGCTACCGCCCGGTCGATGGAGTGTGGTGCTGCGTGACCGCGGCCGATCGCGTGGGGGGCAGCGACCATCCGGTGCCGCTGTCCCAGGTGCTCGGTCGTGTCTGTGCCATCGGTGCGGCCCACGGAGAGGAGAGCTTCGGTGCTTCGTTTGTCGAAAGGCTGAGGTCGGTCGCCCGGTTCGGCGGACTCGCGATGAAGGCCCTGCTGCGCCGTGTCGGAGTCCTGAAGCAGGAGCCGGAGCGATGAGCGCCGTGGGAAGTCTGGGAAGTCAGTTCCTGCGCTATCCCGACCTGTTTCCGGTGCGTCGCAGCGGCGAGCGATGGGGTGGCGAGGAGCTCACGCTCGAATTCGCCGGAGGCCCCTACCGGTTTCGCGGCTTCTCCCCGACACAGTCGAACTGTCTCGAGGCCCACTTTGCCGACCTGGTCGGGGACGCGCAGCCGGAGGTCCGTCTCGATGTGTTCCGCGTCGCCCGCTCCGAGTTTCGCGAGTTCGATCTCGCGGGATGGCACCACGAGATCGACTTCGAGTACGCCCCGGCGACGGTGCGGTTCGCGGCGCTCTCGCAGCTGGGTCGGCTCGACTGGGAAGACGGGCGGCTGAGTGGGGCTCTCTGGACTCCGGAAGAGGACGGGGAGCCCTTGCTCGGGGTGGTCGAGAACTTCTTCCGAGTGGTCGTGGCCTATCGGCTGCTCGACCTGGGAGGTCTGCTGCTGCACAGTGCAGGCATCGTCGAGCAAGGGGTGGCCCACCTGTTTCTCGGCCCCTCGGGTGCAGGCAAGACGACGCTCGCCCGCCTGGCCCTCGCCGAGGACCGCGAGGTCCTGAGTGACGACGTCAATGCCCTGCTCCCGTCTCCCACCGGAGAGCTGCGTGCCGAGAAGCTCCCCTTCGCCGGCGAGCTCCGGCTCGGCCCCGCGCGCTCGCCCGGTCACACCCTGGGTGGCCTCTGGGCGCTCGCCCAGGGAGAGACGCATGCGAGCGTTCCCCTCTCCGACGGTCGTGCACTGGCTCGGATCTCCGGCTGCGCTCCCTTTTTGAACTGCGATCCCCATCGCGGCGATCGGCTGCTCGACGTCACGAGCGGACTGCTGCGCCAGGTCCCGGTCAGAGAGCTGACCTTCTGTCGGGATCCGGGCTTCCTGCCGCTTCTGTCGTCGATGGAGCCGAAGTCGCACGCGCGCGAGAAAGAGAAGGTGTCCACTTGAGCTCACTTCAGTTGAAGAAGGACGTACGGTTCCGTCGTGTGGTCGACGAGGCCGTCGTCTTGCGTCAGAAGGAGGCCGAAGTGCTGGTGCTCAACGACCTCGGCGGCCGCGTGCTCGAGCTGATCGGCACCCGGGGAGACGAGCACAGCGTCGAAGAGATGCTGGCGATCCTCGAGCAGGAGTACGACGTCGAACCGGATCGTCTGGCCCAGGACGTGACGGCGTTTCTCACCGAACTTCTCGAGCGCGGTGTCCTCGAAGGCGAGCTCGGGAGCTGAAGGATGGCGTTTCGCGACATCGTCGAGCGCACCTGGTCGGAGAACCATCTGTTCAGTGTGCTGATCGAGCTCACCTATCAGTGCAACCTCGACTGTTACTTCTGCTACAACGACCTCTCCCTGCAGGGAAGGGTCATGGAGCGCGAGGAGTGGCTCCAGCTGCTCGACGATCTCGCCGAGCTCGGCGTGCTCAACCTCAGCCTCAGCGGCGGCGAGCCTCTGGCCCACCCCGACTTCTTTCTCCTGGGCAGCCGGGCGCGCGAGCTGGGCTTCGCGGTGCGCATCAAGTCGAACGGCCACGCCGTGAGAGGAGCCCTCGCACAGCGGATTCGCGACGAGATCGATCCCTTCCTCATCGAAGTGAGCCTACACGGGGCCCGCTCGGAGACCCACGATCAGCAGACCCGGGTGAAGGGGAGTCACGAGCGACTCCTGGTCAACCTCGCGGAGATGGACCGTCTCGGTCTGCGCGTGAAGCTCAACAGCACCTTGACCCGCTGGAACGAGGACGAGATCGAAGGGATGTTCGAGATCGCGGACCGCTTCGGCTTCGCGCTGCAGGTCGATCCGGAGGTGACTCCGCGTGACGACGGAGATCGGGAGCCGCTGTCGATTACCGCCTCGAAGGGCGCGATCGCGCGCCTGTTCCGGCTCCAGAAGGAGCGCTCGGAGCGAGCGGCGGACGGTCTCGACCAGGCACCGGTCGTGGTGGCGCGCCAGGACTCCGATCTGATGCAGTCGAGCTCGCCGGCCAAACACTGCGGTGCCGGCTCCTCCTCGGTGACGGTGGATCCGTTCGGGAACGTCTATCCCTGCGTGCAGTGGCGCCGGCCGATCGGCAGTCTGCACGATCACTCCATCCGGGAGCTCTGGACGGGCTCGCCTGCGCTCGCCGAGGTGCGTGGACTCACGGCCGAGGTCAAGCGCATGATCGACGGGCAGGCGGATGGAGCGAGCATGGCGTTCTGCCCGGGCTCGGCGGAGACCAACACCGGTTCCCCGTTCGAGCTCTACCCGGCGGCGGTTCGGCGCCGGGAGCTGTTCGCCGAGATCCGTGAGGATGCTTCGAGCGAACGGAGAACCGAGCACGAGCCAGCCGCAGCTGTCCGCTCGCTCCCGATCGTCGAATGAGCGTTTCCGGCCGCTAGGAGTTGATCGGTCCGGAAGGACAGGCGCCGGGATTGCCCTTGCCTGGCGCGGTGCAGACCGCCGCCACGATCTCCATGTGCTCGGAGCTCAACACCTCGGGCTTGCGGTAGGGCTTGCGCCCGTTGTTGCTCTTGCCCGGTTCGGGTCGTGGGTCTTTCGACGTATCGCTGTGGCTCATCGGTGCTCGCTCCTCGAGTCCCTCGAAGGGGTACAGGGGAAATGCCCTAGCGGGAAATCATAGCAAAACGTGGATATTCGTGGGGTCGGTGGGTGGACGCATCCCGAGCGAGTCGGCCTCGGGCGCCGAAGTCCGGGCACCGAAGGCCCGCGCGATCTGTACAATAGCCATCCGCCGTCGGCTTCGAAGTCCCTCTCCCTGCTCCTTTCTTCTCCCACGAGAACCATGAAGGTCACCGAGCATCTTTCCCAGGCGAGCCGCCCGCTGATCAGTTTCGAGATCATCCCTCCGCTGCGCGGTGGGAACCTGAAGGGGTTGCTGGCCCTGATCGACGACCTGGAGCGGTGGAAGCCGCCCTTCATCGACATCACCAGTCACGCTGCGGAGGCGCTCTACGAGGAGCGGCCCTCGGGGGAGATCATGCGGCGCATCAAGCGCAAGCGGCCCGGTACCCTCGGCCTCTGCGCGCTGATCCAGAACAAGTACAACATCGATGCGGTGCCCCACCTGCTCTGCCACGGCTTCACCCGGGAAGAGACCGAGGACATGCTGATCGAGCTCAACTACCTGGGCATCGACAACGTCCTCGCGGTGCGCGGCGACGACTCGGGCTACGCCAAGCCGCTCAAGGACGGCCGCACCGCCAACCGCTATGCCTCCGAGCTGGTGGGCCAGATCGCCGCCATGAACCGGGGGCGTTATCTCGAGGAAGATCTGCTCGACACCGAGTCTTCGGACTTCTGCATCGGGGTCGGGGGCTATCCCGAGAAGCACTTCGAGGCGCCCAATCTCGAAACGGACATCAAGCACACCAAAGAGAAGATCGACGCCGGCGCGGAGTACATCGTGACCCAGATGTTCTTCGACAACGACGCCTACTTCGCCTATGTGGAGCGATGTCGAGCGGCGGGAATCGACGTGCCGATCATTCCAGGGCTCAAGATCGTGACCACGAAGCAGCACCTCAGCTCGCTGCCGGCGAACTTCTTCGTCAATCTGCCGAGTGCGCTGGTGGACGAAGTGACTGCAGCCGACGCCAAGGATGTGGCGGAGGTCGGCGTCGAGTGGGGGCTCCAGCAGACCCGGGGTCTACTCGAGCGCGGCGTTCCGGCGGTGCACTTCTACGTCATGCAGAATTCCGGTGCGATCGGACGTTTGATGGAGCGTCTCGATCTCTAGCCTCCCGCAAGAGGGTTAGCGATGAGTGAGACAGCCGGCAGGACCGGATTGGAGAAGCTGCAGGCCTATCGGGCGCCCGGCATCTCTGCGCCCTCTGATCTGGACGAGCGCCGCCAGGCGCTGTTCGAGGCGCTCGAGGAGCGCATTCTCGTGCTCGACGGGGCCACGGGCACGGCGATGCAGGACGCCGATCTGAGTGCCGAGGACTTCGGCGGCGAGGAGCTCGAAGGCTGCAACGAGGTGCTCTGCCGCACCCGGCCCGACGTGGTGAGCCTGGTGCACCGACGCTACCTCGAGGCCGGGGCCGACATCGTCGAGACCAACACTTTCGGGGCCACCCCGCTGGTGCTCGACGAGTACGGCCTCGGCGACGAGACCTTCGAGCTCAACCGCCTGGCGGCGGAGTTGGCGCGCGCCGCCTGCCGTGAGGCCGACGAGCCCGGGAAGCTGCGCTTCGTGTGCGGCTCCATGGGCCCGACCACCAAGGCCATCTCGGTGACCGGTGGGGTGACCTTCGAGGAGTTGATCGAGCACTACCGGATCCAGGCCCTCGGTCTGTTGGCCGGGGGCGCCGACTACCTGTTGCTCGAGACCTGCCAGGACACGCGCAACATCAAGGCGGGACTGATCGGGATCGATCACGCCTTCGAGCAGATCGGGTTCGACCTGCCCGTGGCGGTCTCGGTGACCATCGAGACGATGGGCACGATGCTGGGAGGCCAGGATGCCGAGGCGCTGGCGGTGTCGCTGTTGCATCGGGATCTGCTCTATCTCGGTCTCAACTGTGCCACCGGTCCCGAGCTGATGAGCGATCATCTGCGCACCCTCTCGGAGCTTTCGCCGACGCGCATCGCGTGCGTGCCCAACGCGGGACTGCCGGACGAGGACGGTCTCTATCAAGAGGGCCCCGAGGACTTTCGTGCGATCTTCAGTCGCTTTCTCGATTCGGGTTGGCTGAACCTGGTAGGGGGCTGTTGCGGTACGACGTCCGAGCACGTGCAAGCTCTGGCCGAGCTCGTCCGGGGTCGTCGTCCCAGGGTGATCCATGAGCATCATCGGGCTCTGGTCTCCGGGCTCGAAGCCGTCGAGCTCACCGAAGACAATCGACCCCTGCTGGTGGGGGAGCGCACCAATGTGTTGGGGAGTCGCAAGTTCAAGCGGCTCGTCGCCGTGGGCGACTTCGAGGCGGCGGCCGAGGTGGGCCGGGCGCAGGTGCGGGGTGGTGCTCAGGTGATCGACGTCTGCCTGCAGGATCCCGACCGGGACGAGCTGGCCGACGTGGAGGCCTTCCTCGAGCGCACCATCCGGATGGTCAAGGTGCCGTTCATGATCGACTCCACCGACGCCGAGGTGATGGAGCGAGCGCTGACCTACTGCCAGGGCAAGTCGATCCTGAACTCGATCAACCTCGAAGACGGCCTGGCGCGCTTCGAGTCGCGTGGTGCCGCTGGCTCGCCGTTTCGGCGCGGCCCTCGTCGTCGGGCTGATCGACGAGCAGGGGATGGCGGTGAGCGTCGAGCGCAAGCTCGAGGTGGCCGAGCGCAGCTACCGGATCCTGACCGAGGACTTCGGCGTCCGGCCCGAGGACATCTGGTGGGATCCGCTGGTGTTTCCCTGCGGTACCGGAGACGAGAACTACATCGGCTCCGCCGGGGCCACGATCGAGGGCGTGCGGGCCGTGCGCGAAGCGCATCCGGGCACCAGGACGATCCTGGGCATCTCGAACGTCAGCTTCGGCTTGCCCAATGCCGGTCGAGAGGTCCTCAACTCGGTGTTCCTCTATCGCTGCACCCAGGCCGGGCTCGACGCCGCGATCGTGAACACCGAAAAGCTCGCGCGCTACGCCGAGATTCCGCAAGAAGAGCGAGCCCTCGCCGATCGGCTGATCGAGCTCGAGCTGGGCGACGTCGAGGCCTCCCAGGCCGCGGTCGACGCCTTTGCCGAGCACTTCCGTGGCCGCCAATCGAGCGTGTCGGCCACTCCGCGGGCGTCGCTGCCGCTCGGTGAGCGACTGGGTCGCAACATCATCGAGGGCACGAAGGAGGGGCTGATCGAAGATCTCGATCGGGCGCTGGCCGATCCGAGCTGGCCCGAGCCGCTCGACATCATCAACGGTCCGCTGATGGCGGGGATGGCGGAGGTCGGTCGCCTGTTCAACGCCAACGAGCTGATCGTGGCCGAGGTGCTGCAGAGCGCCGAGGTGATGAAGGCCGCGGTCTCCCATCTCGAGCCCCACATGGAGAGCACCGATGGAGGCAGCCGCCGGGGCAAGGTGATCCTGGCCACGGTGAAAGGCGACGTGCACGACATCGGCAAGAACCTGGTCGACATCATCTTGAGCAACAACGGCTTCGACGTCGTCAACCTCGGCATCAAGGTGCCGAGTGAGCAGCTGATCCTGGCGGTGCAGGAGCACCAGCCGGATGTGGTGGGACTGTCGGGGCTCCTGGTGAAGAGCGCTCAGCAGATGGTCACCACCGCCGCCGACATGAAGGCGGCCGGAATCGAGACCGATCTGATCGTTGGAGGAGCGGCGCTCACCCGGCGCTTCACCCACAAGAAGATCGCGCCCGAGTACGACGGGCTGTGCACCTACGCCAAGGACGCCATGCACGGGCTCGAGCTGGTCGAGCGACTCACCGACCAGTCGGCCCGTCCCGGACTGATGGTGGAGCTCGACACCCTGCTCGAGGAAGACCAGTCGGCGACCGAGAAAGCGAAGCGAGGCACCGCCGAGGCGGGAACCACGCGCAGCGCTCTCGTGCGCACCGACGTGGAGGTGCCGCCCCCACCGGACACCGAGCGCCACGTCGAGACCCTCGATCTCGACGAAGTCTGGCGGCAGCTCAATCCGCAGATGCTCTACGCCAAGCACCTCGGCTTCAAGGGCTCGGTGTGGAAGGCGCTGGAGCAGGGCGATCCGAAGCTGGAGAAGCTCCAGAGCGTGGTCGAGGAGCTGCAGCAACTCGGGCGCGAGGGTGCCATGACCGTGCGGGCGGTGTGGCGCTTCTTCCCGGCTCGCGGGGAGGGCAACACGCTGACCCTCTTCGATCCCGACAGCGGGAGTCCAGTAGCCCAGTGGGAGCTGCCAAGGCAGCCGGGAGAGAACGGGCTCTGCATTGCCGACTACGTGCTCGAGGACGACCACGTCGCGCTCTTCGTGACGACGGCGGGAGGGGGTGTCGTCGAGCGGGTCGAGCAGTGGAAAGAGGCCGGCGAGTACCTGAAGAGTCACACCTTTGCTGCGCTCGCCCTCGAGACCGCGGAGGCGGCGGCCGAGCTGGTGCACATGCGTCTGCGCGAGGCCTGGGGCTTCCCCGATCCCCCCGAGCTTCGTCCGCAGGACCGTTTCTCAGCGCGCTACCAGGGCAAACGCTACAGCTTCGGCTACCCGGCCTGCCCGGATCTAGCGGGGCAGCAGGCGCTTTTCGCGGCGCTGGAGCCCGAGGAGATCGGGGTGCGGCTCACCGAGGGCGACATGATGGATCCGGAGGCCAGCGTGTCGGCGTTGGTGGTTCATCACCCGGATGCGAAGTACTTCGGGGTCTAGGAAGGGCCAGTTGTAAGCGAAAGCATATTCTAGCTATACTAGAATTGCTCGATCATGAGGGCTTCGCTTCGGAGTCGCTCGATCGAGAGTTGCCCCCCAGCGGGGTTTCCTCTGGGTCAGTCCCTGCTCCTGGGGCTATTTCCCTTTCGCACCCTTCTTTTCGAAAAACCTCTGATTCTAGGAGGCGTTTCTTTGCAGCCTCTGATGGGGCCTGGTCTCGTCCGACTGTCTGTCGGGTGGAGGCAGCTGTCACTGCTATTGATTCTCACCTCGCTAGCGATGCAGGTGGTGGTATGGCAGGGATCAGTACGCCATGAAGGGTCACGGCTACTCTGGCGGGATTCAGTGAGCTACCACCAGGGTGCGCGAGCGCTCACCGAGTTGGGTCGCTTCTCCGTATCTCCTGAATCGCCGGACGTGCCCCTCACCGTTCGCAGTCCAGGGTACCCAGCCTTTCTTGCCGCGGTCTATACCGTGTTCGGCGAGCGGCCGTCGGCCGCCGTCCTCTGTCAGGTGCCGCTCAGTGCCTTGACTCTATGGATCCTCTTCCTAATTGCCGAAGGCCGTTTCTCTGGGCGGTCGGCGACTCTGGCTTTGTTGCTTCTCGGCTTGGATCTTGGCTCGTTCAGCCTCTCGCTTGCCCTTCTGGCCGAGACTCTGTTCACGCTCCTCGTTGTCCTCTTCCTATTTTCCGTTCAGCGTGCCCTGGAGTCAGGGCTCCCCTCACGATGGTTACTTACCGGAGTTCTTCTCGCGAGTGCTGTATTAGTGCGGCCCATCGGCCTCTACCTCGCACCGGTTCTTGCGATTGGGTTGCTTGTGGCGGGACGGTTTCGCCCGAATCTTGGCATTCGGCCCTCCTCTGTGGCGCTATTCTTGGTGCCCGTCCTCGTCGCAGTAGGTGGGTGGAGTCTCCGCAATTTTGTCGTCTCCGGCAAGGCAGAGTTTTCTACTATCCAGAGTGTGAACCTCCTCTACTATCGCGCAGCTCAGGCAGTTGCCTACGAAGAGGGCTGGTCTCTTGATCGAGCCCGAGAGGAGATGGGGATCGAGTCCTTCTCCGACGCCTCCCGCTTGTCTGGATCGGCGGTAGAGATTCTCGCCGCACATCCTGCTGGTACCTTTCAGATGATTGGAGTGGGCCTGCTAAAACTGGCTGTCAGTACCCCGGAACACGCGCTCATGAAGCTTCGTGGCCAACAGGTTCCCTCGACCGGTCCTCTCGGTGACCTGGCCCGGCTTTCGGCGAGTGATTGGGTTCGGCGCTGGCTCAACGAGCGTCCTATCCAGACACTCGGACTTCTGTTGTGCCTTTCTCATTCGGCGATCCTCTATCTCGGTTTCGTGTCTGGATGGTGGCGGTCTGTTCGAGAGAAGCGAATAGCATTCGACCTCGTCTGCCTTCTTGTCGTAGCGTACTTCGTGGCAGCATCAGCCGGACCGGAGGCGTACTACCGATTCCGCGTGCCCTTCGTGCCGATCCTCGCCCTCTATTCAGGCAGAGCGGTGGACGATCTTCTGAGGCGAGTTCGGGCGGTCGAACAAAGGGCCGAAAGGCCTACTGAAAGCCGGTTGCTGGGCGCAATAGGCCGGTGCGCCGGACTACCATGAAGATCGCGCTCCTGACCCTCTACGACTCGGGCGATAGCCTTCGTGGTTCCGGTACCTGGTTTCACCTTGGGCGCGAGTTGATCCGGCAGGGGCACGAAGTGACGCGGGTCGGAAACCTGGTGTGGGCTCCTCCGTTTGGGACCAGGGTCCTCAAGCGGTTTGCACGTGCCTTGAGCCGAAAGCACATGGGCTACCGAGATCCCTTTTCGGGCTCTCGAATCGCAACTGCTGCAGAGGCTGCGATGGCTGGGGTTGATTGCGACGTTGCGTTGACCAATGACTACGCTGTAGCGGCCTTCCTACGGACTCGGAAGCCCATCATCCTCTTCACAGATGAGATGTTCCCTTCGCGCTATTCCGAGAACCAGCACCCCTGGCACAGTGGGATGCTTCGAGTCAGCGTTCGATCGACCCAATACGTCGTCAAGCGCGCCCTTCGACGCGCCGCCCTGGTCGCTCTTCCTTCTCAGTGGGCCGTGGAGCAGGCGCTGCAATACGACTTGGCTGGCCTACGCGAACGGACCCGACTTATCGAGTTCGGGGCGAATCTGGACCAGGCACCGTCCCAAGGAATAGCTGCCTCGCGCTGTACCTCTCGAATGCCCTCAAAGGAACACGTCCAACTCCTCTTCGTGGGAAACCGAGACTGGATGTTGAAGGGGGGTGACGTTGCAATTCAAGTGGCAAAGGACCTGATCGGAAGGGGTATTCAGGCCAAGCTGCACATCGTTGGAGCTCTGCCGCCTGAGGAACTCGACTCGCAGTACTTCGAGGTCCACGGCATGATCGACAAGCTGCGGGTTCCGGGAAAGCTCGAGGCTTTGTATGAAGGTTCCGACGCACTAGTTGTTCCGAGTCAAGCTGAAGGCTTCGGCATCGTCTTCGCGGAGGCCGCGGCCTTTGGGCTACCGTCCCTCGCCTACCGGACCATGGGTGTAGAAACTTCGGTTCGAGACGGAGAGAGCGGCGTCCTTCTGCCCCGAGGATCTTCAGCCGCCGACTTCGCCGATGTCATTGCGGGGTGGATAGAGAAGCCGGCGCGCTACGAAGGCCTCGTTGCGGGAGCCCGTCGATTCTTCGAGTCAACTGTGAACTGGGAAGTTAGTGCGAGCCGGCTCGTCCGAGCGGTCCTCGACCTGGAAGTGGCAAGGGCTCAGTGAAGATCATCTATGCAGCGTACCGCCATGACCCGCTCGACCCTGATCTGGGTAGCGGAGTGGATCACGGTCTCTTCACCTCCGTACAAGCTGCCGGTGCCGAGATGCAGATCGTGGGTCCCTTCAGGAACCCCGCAACGCTGGCAGAAAGAGGGCTCGGGCAGGCGTATCGCCGAATCGCAAGAAAGCGTTGGTGCAGGTTACACCCGTCGCTCGTGCTCCGAGCTAGCCACTCGTTGAACAATGCGGTTCTCGAGACAGAAGCCGATGTGGTTCTCACCATGTTTCCAACGTCTCTGGCCTTCTACAATGGCTCGATTCCTGTTGTCTATGTGGTCGACTCCACCTACTCTGCGGCGAATCGTGACTATCCTGGGTACGGACTGGGTCGGATTCCGGGTCGCGTCGATGCCTGGGTGCAGAAGCGCGCCTTCGAGCGAAGTACCCACTTTGTGACCCATTCAGAGTGGTGCAAGAAGGAGATGATGAGGGAATACAAGATCCCCGCAGAGGCGATTACGGTTCTTGCGATGCCTGCAGCGATTCCTGAACACCTCGTGCCGAATGCAGCCGATGTCCTTGAGGCCAAGGTACTCGAGCTGCCACTGCGACTGCTGCTCGTCGGGCGCCCGCCTCATCGAAAAGGACTGGATGTGGCCGTCAAGATCGTGGAGGGTCTTAACGCAGCGGGAACTCCAGCAGAGTTGACTGTGTGCGCTTCCGATGCAGGTCAGTCGACATACCTTCGCTCAGTCGGGCCTTTTCGAAAAGGGAGTCCTGAACAGCTCTCCCAGTACCTCTCGCTCTACCACCGAGCCCACCTTCTCCTTCACCCGGCCCGCTTCGAGCCCGCAGGTATCGTACCGGGGGAAGCCGCGGCATTCGGCACTCCGACCATTACTAACGATGTGGGTGGCTTGGCGACAACAGTTCAGGACGGGGTGTCCGGGATCGTGCTGCCGGGCCACAGTCCGGCGGAGGCCTACGTTCGTGCCATCTCTGAGCTCATCTACACTCCCGGCCGATACGCTGCGCTCTGCAGGTCCAGTCGCGAGCGCTACGAGCGCGAGCTCAACTGGTCAGTAGTGGGAGGCCGAGTGCTCACGCTGTTGTCTCGATTTCGGGAGCATGGCTCTCAGAACTCTGCACTCAGGTGCGTTTGATTTTCTGAACGAGGAAGTCATGGAACCGATCAGGTCGGCATATCGATGGCTTGTACCAGGAAGTGTTCGGCAGTGGATCTGGGCCCACGTGACTCGAGAGATAATGCGGCTGAGGCGGCGAGATCAGCGTCGGAGGGACCCGCCACCGGTCGAGCCGCATCTACAAGCTGTCCTTGCTTCGTTGTTGTCACCTGGCGACTTTTTCGTGGACGTAGGGGCGTGTGTGGGAGGTTTGGCTATCGTGGCGGGACGGCTCGTGGGTCCCGAGGGGGGGCTCCTATGCTTCGAGCCGGCTGCGTGGAACTACCGGAAGCTGGTCAGAAACCTAGCCAGCGCGAGTGGAATTCCCGGCAAGTCCGAAACCCACAATGCTGCGGTCGGTGACCGTTGCGGCACGGTCCGCCTCTACCAGACCTTCGTGGATGAGTGCCACACCACGATCCACGGTGTAAACAACGACCACGGGTACGTTCGAGAAGTCGCTGTTCCGCTCCTGACACTTGATTTCGCATTTGAGACCGTCGGCCGCAGTCCAACCTTGATCAAGATCGATGTCGAAGGCGCTGAGCCCGCTGTCCTCCGAGGGGCCCTTGGGCTCCTTGCGGCTGAACGCCCACTACTGATCGTGGAGATCGGGAACCCTCAGAACGACCAACTCGCTGAGAATCCCAGAATCGTCTGGGAGTTGTTGAGTTCCCTCGGATACCGCGGATGGGTAATCGAGACAGACTACATTGGGCCTTGGCACCCCACTCAGTGCAACTGCAGGCAAGACATTCTCTTCTTTCCCCAAGAGCGACAGGTCTCTACGCTTGATCGGCTGAGAGAAAAAAACCTCCTGGCGAGCGAAGTCATACCGGCCTGGCCCGGGGCCGTCAGAGGGAGTAGTGGTTCTTCTGAGGAAGAGAACTAGCCTCCAGTCAGCATGGGCACGACTTGGAGCGCGATTCGATCCGCAATCTCGCTGCCGAATTCAGAGTTGTAGTGAACCCGATCGATGTACAGCGACCGGTTGTCGCCCTCTTGGATGTCTGAGAGGTCCAGTATGCGAGCGTCCTTGGCGAGTGGCTTTAGTACCTCCGCCATTAGCTCGTACCCTCTACGAATGCTAATCCGCTGTGTTTCGTTCAGGGCGCTGGCGAAGATGTGGTTCTCAAGATCGTAGCGGTATACCGGAACAGGCTGCCAGACGAAGAGTGACTCCACACCGAACTCGTCGGCGATTGCTTTGGCCTGGCTAACTGTCCTCGGCCACCGTCCTACAACCGCCTCTATCTTTGCTTCGTCTTGGCGTGAGTCCCTGGGATCGTCCTTCTCTCGGCCGTCGAAGCCCAGTCGGTAGCGCAGGGACCGCGCCAATCGTACAACCGGGAGATTCACAACCATGCCTTGGCTCGAGAGTTGCTGTTGGCGGCTGCATATGCCCATGTTGGCAGGGCGATCTGGGTGGTCCCACTCATTCCAACCGTCAATGAAGACAGCGGCATCTGGAACGTAGCCGGCCCGTAGGAGATTTGAAAAGAGGATCATCTCCTGGCTGCTATAGAAACTCCCTTGACCGAAGTTGTAGACATGGACGCGCCTTCCATTGGCCAGTAGTTCCGAGAGAATCCGCTCGAGATGTGCGGGAATCGTCTCGGAATCCGAAACTCCGTATCCAAATGTCGTAGAACCCCCGAACGTGAAAACGGTCAGCGAGTCCTCTGGAGGCGGCCAAGGAGTCTGTGTTGCGTTCCAGCGGAACCCTGCTTCGTGGACGTTAACATAGACTCCTTTGAAAGGCGCCTCTAAGTAGTGGGTAAATGAACTGCACACGAAAGGCCGTGTCCGGGTTTCCCAGAGCAGTCGGTCACGCTCCTCAGGATCCCAGCCTGGGTAGGCGGCATCCAATAGCTCTGTCGGGTATCTTCGGTAGTCTGCCGTCCTCCCTTTGGCCTGGCGCCGACTCCAGTCGAGAATGGAGTATCCGATCCCCAGGCCCAGATTGAGAATGAGGACCAAGATCAGACAGTTGAGGACTCCGATGGCAATCCGTGTGTATCTGAGACGAAGACTCTGGAACTGGCGACTCGGTTCGTTCATGGGTCTCTTTCGTCTCTATTCGCCGCTAAGCAGTGGGCCCATCCGCCGGGACTAGCGGCTTGATGCTCGTACCGCCCCGGCGGGTGACAGGCCGGTAGCCGTCGAGAAAGAGGTCAGCCTGATTGTTCGACTTGGCGTCGCCCTTCAGGCCGCAACCGGTAGACAAGAAGCCGAAGGACGAACAAGGCGACGTTTGTTGCGCCGCGAACGCGAAACCTGGCTGATCCGGTTGCCGGTGGTTCTCCGCTCCCGATTCGAATCGTTCTAGTTCGGGGCGAACAACCGGGCTTATTGTCGGGCTTTGGTTAGTTCCGCGCGCGGAGCTGGTTCTCTCATCCTTGGTCGTGTGGCATCGGTTCGAACGGGCCATGTGTTTGTGTTCACCGGCACCGCGACCGCGGGGATTCCCCGGCACATGTCTCCTCTCCAACGGCGAGGGGCTTAGATCGAGAATTCCGATATCGAAGCACATCGGCGGTGGAGTATATACTGGATTTGCGAGAAACTGGAGCTATCCATGAGATTTGTAAAGACCAAGACTTGGTTCGCGCGCCTCGCGTTGCTTGCAGTTTCGTCGGCGATGGTGTTACTTGCCGCAGAAGGAGTTGTACGGTGGCTAGCGCCGCAACAGCTGATCGTGATTCGCTCCGATATCTGGATCGCGGATCACGATGGTCTCGGATGGAAGCAGGCCTCAGCCATCGGCACCACCATCAATACCGGCGAGCGAACGGTGCGGTATCGCACCGATCAGCTAGGGCATCGGATCGGAGACGTGGACGCACCCACGGAGCGTCGACTCCTCGCCATCGGTGACTCCTTTCTCGCCGCGATTCAAGTCGATTTCGATGACACCTTTCCGGAACTTCTGGCAGCACGACTTCACGAAGAAGTGGGACAGCGGATCAATATCGTCAACTCTGGAGTCGCGGGCTGGGGACCGAGTCACTACCTGATCAAGGCACGCCAAGAGCTCCGCCGCTCCGAGTACGAGGGACTACTCGTCTTCGTGTTTCTCGGCAATGATCCGGAGCCTGAGCGGCGAGACCGATTCCCTCCGAAGCTCTCAAACCGTGTTCGCAATCGGCTCAAGCTCCCTGCCTCTCTCGAACGCGACGAGGTGCTCCATTCACTCGCCTACCCGGTCAATGATCTCCTCGAGACGAGATCTCACCTGTTCATGTTCGCCCGCGAGCGATTGACCTATCTTCTGATGCGTTTCGGTCTGAGCGCTCGTCGCTTCCACGACGTTCTGCTGCTCTCGGAGGTGAACTCGCCGAGGTGGCAGAACACGGCGGATGCGCTCGCCGAGCTGGATGCTGCTGCTCGAGCTGAAGGTGCACCAGCGCTCTTCGTTCTTCTGCCAGGGGTCTACCAAGTTGACGAGGACGTCCTCATACAGACTCTCCGAGCATCCGGCATTCGTCGTTCTGAGATCGATCGGGATCAACCGAATCGATTGCTGCTGAGGCTTCTTCACGAACGCGGCATCACTGTGGTCGACACCACACCGGCCTTCCGCGAAGCTCACAAGAATGGGGGAGGGCCTTTCTTCGGGCACGTCGATACACACCTGTCGCCTGCCGGGCATGTCCTCGTGGCCAACACGATCAAGAGCCAGGTGACACAATTGCTACTCGAATCCGACGACGCGCTCTCCGCGCGTGGCGTTAACGCTGGAAGGTAGAACCACCGAGGCGGTGCCCCCCGAAACTGGCGCCGGTCTCGGGGGCTCTCGCTGATCGCCCGGTGGAGCGAACGCGAGTCCACCAACAGGCCTCACCCACCCGCAGTGAGATCGAGCCCGAGCCGCTGTTCGAGCAGCTCGACTCCCCACAGCTGCTCCTTCCACTCCTTCTCCAACACGAAGCCGTACTTCTCGTAGAGATGGCGCGCGGCGCGCAGTCCGTCGAAGGTGAGCAGGTAGAGATAGGGGTAGTTCTTCTCCCGGCAGAATCCCAGCGCGGTTTCGATGAGGGCGTGCCCGAGTCCCCTGCCTCGTGCCCGCTCCGAGAGCACGAACCAGCGCAGACGAACGCCCTCGCCAGCGGCATCGCTGCCGTCGATGGCGATCGAGCCCTCGATCCGGCCGTCGACCCGGGCGGTCCAGAAGCCGTCTCGCCGGTCGTCGTAGGACACGAAGAAGTCGGCGAGGCCCCGGGCGATGTCGGCTTCGAAGGCCAGGCCGAGCCCCCAGGCCGAGTGGTAGTACTCGATGTGGAGCTCGGTCACCCGGGCGAGTAGCCCCGGTGTGTAGCCTCGCACCAGATCAGGGGCGAGCGCGTCGGGTCCCGGCGGTGTGGTCACGGCGCCCGCAGTATGGCACGGGCGCCGTGACGGACTCTGGCGGATCGACGCCTACTTGAGGCGCAGCCGATAGGACGCGATGTAGTTGCGCTTCGACTCGGGTCGGAAGAACGTCGCGTTCGAGAACTCGGCGTAGAGGGCGTTGGTGAAGTTGTCGACCATCAGGGTCAGGGCGTGGCCCTGTCTCTGGTTCTCGAAGAGGTTCACTCCCCCAGCCAACGTGTGGACGGTGAAGGCGGGCAGCACTTCACCGAGAGGGCCGGGCGCGGTGCCGTCGTCGACGAACAGGTCCTGCTCGCCGTTGTGGCGCACCCGGTACTCGGCCCAGAAGCGGCCGCGTGGCTGGTCGTAGCGCACGAAGCCGGCGATCTTCGACGAGTAGGTGTCGCCGACCGGGCTGGCGGCGGGGCCACCGAACACGGCCTGTCCGTCGAGGGTGGTGTAGTTGGCTCCCAGGGCGATTCCCATGTCGAACCGATATCCCCCCGAGATCTCGAAGCCGTCGACCTTGTAGACCTCGGCGTTGCGCTGTTGGACGACGAAGCTCACGCCGGCCTGGTCGATCTCGTCCTGGACGTCCTCGGGCAACATGCCGATCTCTTCGTCCGTCAGTGAGTACTGAATGATCGCGTCGTCGATCTCGGTGTTGAAGTAGATGGCTTCGAAGTAGGCCCGCGCGCGTCGGTACTTGAGCCCGAAGTCGTAGTTCTTGCTGGTCTCGGACTTGAGGTCCGGATTGAGGATCTGGTAGCCGGCGCCTTCGGGCGTGAGGCCGTTGAAGAGCCGTTCGATGATGTTCGGCGCGCGGAACGCCGTGCCGTAGCCGCCGACGATGCGAAGAGCCTCGGTCGCTGCGAAGCTGAAGTTGATCGAACCGACCACGCCGTCGTCAGAGAAGTCCAGTCCGGTGGTGTCCCAGCCGGGGGTCGGATTCGCCTTGGTATCGACCGTCGAGTAGCGCAGGCCGCCGGTCAGGTTGAGGCGGTTGGTGGCGAACCACTCGTCCTGAAGGAACACCCCGGCGGAGGTGTTCTCTGCGTTCGGGGCGTTGGCCACGTCGTCGGTGTCCACGAACTCGCACTCGAAGGGGGGCGGCGGTGTGGCTCCAGCGGGGCCACAGATGAAGGAGATCGGGAAGTTCGCTCGCAGTGTGGTGGTCGTGGTGGAGAAGTCGGTGTTGTAGGAGTCGTCGTCGTAGTACTCGACCCCGTAGGTGACCAGATTGCGCTGCCCGGCGTTCTTGGTGAACGAGCCGCGCAGTCCCCAGGTCGAGATGTCGGAGAAGTTCAGCGTCTCGGACTCCACACTCGAGTCCGGTCCGGGACCGAAGGCGGGGCCGATGTTGATGAAGATGTCGTTCTGGAGCTCGCGCTGGTTCTGCTGGTAGTAGACCTTGACGTCGGTGGTGTCGGCGATGGCGGTGTCGAGGTCGGCCGCGTCGTAGCCGACGGTGAAGCGGTCGAAATCCTGGAAGGGATAGCGAATCCGGATGCGGAAGCCGCTGTCATCACCGATCGCTTCCCCGGGAACGAAACCGAAGCCCGTCTCGCCGGCACGGTAGCGATTGAAGCGGCCGTAGATCGAATGACGGTCGTGGAAGAGCCAGCCGATCTGACCGCTGATGGAATCGTCCTGGATGCCGGTGTCGATGACCGGGGTGTCCTGCTCGAGCCGGATGTCACCGAAGCTGCCGGCCGGAGCGTCGTAGTCGGAGGTGTCTCGGTAGCTGCCGAACAGCCGATACGAGAGCGCGCCAGAGTGTCCGTCGATGCCGGCGGTGATCTTTGCCTGCTCGTCGGCCGTGCTGGCGCGAACCCCGAAGCCGAACTGGAACTCGGAGCCCGGCCCCATCGGGGGGGTCTGGGTGATCAGGTTGAGGACGCCGCCGATGGCGTCGCTGCCGTAGAGGACGGAGGCGGGGCCGCGCACGACCTCCATCGTCTGCACGTTGTCGATGTCGACCAGGCCGGTGATCTCACCGAAGTCGGACTGGCGACGGGCGTTGTTCATGCGCAGACCGTTCTCCAGGAAGAGCACGCGGAGGCCACGCTGGCCGCGAATGATGGGCCGCGCCTGGTTCGGTCCGACGCCGTTCAGGTCGACACCGGGCTGGGTGCGCAGCAGATCGGCCGCGTTGTTGGGCATCTGCTGTTCGATCTCCTGGGCATCGATGACGATGACCGGAGGGGCCACTTTGAAGGTGTCGATCTCGCTGCCGGTGACGGTCACGGTGGTGACGCCGTAGAACGAGGCCGCCGGTTCGGACTCCTCGTCGGTGTCGTCCGACTCTGCGGGTTCTTCGGAGACCGTGTCCGTCTTGGGCTCCTGGTCGGAGCTCTGTGCCCAGGTCGGGGCAGTGGTGAGCAGCAGCATGATCGTGACGAGGACCATCAGCCACCACCCGCTCGTCTCGCTCTCTCGATGGTTCGTGCGCTTCATGTCGTCTCTCCCTGTCGTATCGTTGAGGCTCGCCGAGGTCGCATCGGGGAGCGCTTCTGGTTTCGGGGGGAGGCTACCCAAGCTCCTGGAGGCAAATGTCACCCGAATGTCCACGATCTGTCAGCGGATTGTCAGAGCGGACTCGTCGAGGCGCCCAAGCGCCCACCAGGCAAGGGGTTGGCGCAATCTCCTCGTATGTCTGCGGGGGGGGATAGGTGGTTACCGTCAACTCGAGCGCCCGAAGCGTGGAAGCGTGACTTTCACCTACTGGACGCCAGGTCGCGCGGTGCGAGACAATCCGGAGGATCCCGGGCCGTCCTCCCGCTCGAGTCTCCGACTCCGTTCCCCCGATCGCACCCGTCATGCCTGTTCCGACCCCCTTTCATCCCCGCACCTTCGAGCTGTGTCGGAGCCTTCGGTGGAAGGACTGGGCGGGCTACTACGCGGTCAGCTCCTACGAGAGCTGCCACGAGCCGGAGTACATGGCGCTGCGCCACTCGGCGGGGTTGATCGACGTCTCGCCGCTGTTCAAGTACGAGATCACCGGGCCCGATGCGGCTCGTTTCTTGAGCCGCTTGACGGTGCGCGACGTCACCAGGCTCTCGCAGGGAAGGGTCTCCTATCTCTGCTGGTGTGACGATGCCGGCAAGGTGATCGACGACGGCACGGTGTCGCGCCTGGGCGAGCACCACTATCGTCTGACGGCGGCGGAGCCCTCCCTCGCCTGGTTCGACCGCTTCGTCCGGGGCTACGAGGTCGAGATCGAGGACAGCACCGATCGCATCGGGACGCTGTCGCTCCAGGGACCTCGCTCGCGCGACATTCTCTCCGAGGTGACCGATACCGACATGGAGACACTGCGCTTCTTCGGCACTCGAGGGTGTCAGCTCGGCGGCCAGGAGGTGTTGATCAGCCGGACCGGGTACACCGGGGACCTCGGCTACGAGATCTGGGTCGATCGGGAGAACGCGCTGGCGGTGTATGACGCTCTGCTCGAGGCCGGACGCGCCTACGGCATGCTCCCGGTCGGACTCGACGCGATGGACGTCACCCGGATCGAGGCCGGCTTCGTCATGAACGGAGTCGACTACTACAGTGCACACCACTGTTTGACCGAGCAGCGGAAGTCGTCTCCCTTCGAGCTCGGACTGGGCTGGACGGTGAAGCTCGACCGCGATCCCTTCGTCGGCCAGCGGGCACTCCTCGAGGAGAAGCGCACGGGGCCAGCGCGCTGCACCGTCGGGCTGGACATCGACTGGGCGGAGCTGGAGTCGCTGTTCGACGGCTACGGACTGCCTCCGGAGCTGCCGAGCACGGCCTGGCGCGACGGCCGCCCGATCTACGACCTCGACGGCGAATGGGTGGGGCAGGCGACCAGCGGCAGTTGGTCACCGATCCTGAAGAAGAACCTCGCGCTCGCCCTGGTGCCGGCCGAGCTCTCGGAGCCCGGGACGAAGCTCAAGATCGAAGCGACGGCCGAGTACCGACGGCACTCGATCACGGCGACCGTGTCCCCGACTCCCTTCTACGACCCTCCGAGGAAGCGTGCCTGATGGCTCAGTCCTACGACGCGATCATCATCGGAGGTGGGCACAACGGCCTCGTCTGCGCCGCCTACCTGGCCAAGGCCGGACGCAAGGTGCTCGTGCTCGAGAGGCGCCACGTGCTCGGTGGCGCCGCGGTGAGTGAGGAGCTCTACCCCGGCTTTCACTTCTCGGTCTGTTCCTATGTGGTGAGCCTCTTTCGGCCGCACATCATTCGCGAGCTGGAGCTCGCCAAGCACGGGATGGACATCATTCCCCTCGAGACGGCCTACTCGCCGCTGCCCGACGATCCCGGGCTGTGTCGCTGGGCGGATGCGGGGGACACCCGCCGCGAGATCTCCCGCTTCAGTGCCCACGATGCGGAGATCTATCCCGAGTTCAGTCTGGCGATGACCCACATGTCACGCTTCGTGCGCAACATCATCGATCAGCGGGCTCCGGACCCGACCTCGCTCGACCCCCGGGAGCTCTGGCAGCTGGCCAAGCTCGGCAACGCGCTGCGCTCCGAGGGGCCGGACATGATGAACCTCCACGCCAAGCTGCTCACCATGAGCTCGGTGGATTTTCTCGATCGCTGGTTCGAATCGGACGTGCTCAAGGCCCCGATGTCGGTGAGCGGCATCATCGGCACCTACCTCGGAGTGCGCTCGCCGGGCACCGCCTACGTGCTGCTGCACCACTACATGGGCGAGATCGACGGAGCGTTCCGCTCCTGGGGCCTGTCGCGCGGCGGAACCGGTCAGATCAGCATGGCGTGTGCCCGGGCGGCCGAGAGCCATGGCGCCGAGATCCGGACCGAGGCCCCGGTGTCGAGGGTGCTGATGCGGGGGGGACGCAGTCGGGGTGTGGTGCTGGAGAACGGAGACGAGATCGAGGCCAAGGTCGTGGTCTCCTGCTGCGATCCCAACCGGACCTTCCTCCGGCTGGTCGGAGAAGAGCACCTCGAAGACGACTTCGTCACGCAGATCCGCCGCTACAAGCTGCGTGGAAGCTCGGGCAAGGTCAATCTCGCCGTGGACCGCTTGCCACAGTTCACCGGCCGCGACGGCACCAGGCACCTGCGGGGCGATATCGCGATCGCGCCGAGCATCGACTATCTGGAGCGGGCGTACGACGAGGCGAAGTACGGTGCCTATTCGAAGCGCCCCTATCTCAACGTAGTGATTCCCTCGGTCATGGATCCGAGCGTCGCCCCTCCGGGCAAGCACATCATCTCCTGCTTCGTGCAGTACGCGCCGTACCACCTCGCCGGGGGTGCGCATACCTGGCCCGAGCACCGCGAGGCCTTCGGCGACACGGTGGTCGAGACCCTCGCGGAGTACTGCCCCGGGCTCGAAGAGTCGATCCTCTTTCGCCAGGTGCTCACCCCCTGGGATCTCGAGCAGGAGTTCGGTCTCACCGAGGGCAATATCTTCCAGGGTGAGCTCAGTCTCGAACAGCTCCTCTTCCAGCGTCCCGCGCCCGGGTGGTCTCGCTACAGCACGCCGATCGATCGGCTGTGGATGTGTGGCTCGGGCACCCATCCCGGTGGCGGAATCATGGGTGCGTCGGGACAGCTGGCCGCCTCGGCGATCCTCGAATCGGGCCAGACATGAACAGTCAGTGGGACACCATCGTCATCGGCGCCGGTCACAACGGGCTGACCACCGCCGCGCTCCTGGCCAAGCGAGGGCGCAGCGTGCTGGTGCTCGAGCGCTCGGATCGGATCGGTGGGCTCGCGGTGGGGGAGGAGTTTCATCCCGGCTACCACTCGACCGGAGTGCTGTCGGATACCGGATCGGTGCGACCGTGGGTCATCGCCGAGCTCGGACTCGCGGGGCACGGTCTGAAGGTGCGCTCGGAGAGCGTGCCGGTGCTGCTCTCCCGGCTGCAGGGGCGCGGCATCCTGCTGTCGCGAGACCCGGGGGCGATGGCAGGAGAGATCGGCTCTTCGGATCTGGAGAGCTACTCGCGGTACCGAGGCTTTCTCGATCGCATCGCACCGGTGCTGCGCCGCGTCTTCGATGAGCCGCCCCACGGTCTCGAGCCTTCGGGTGTGGGCGATTTCTGGCGACTCGGTAGCGCGGCTCTCGCTCTGCGACGACTCGGCACGGCCGACATGACGGAGTTGATGCGCATCGCCCCGATGTGCGTAGCGGACTGGCTCGCCGAGTGGTTCGAAGAGGAGGCGCTGCGGGCTGCGCTGGCCGCGCCGGCCATCCACTCCACCTACGCCGCACCCTGGTCGCCGGGGAGCAACTTCAACCTCCTGCTGGCGGAGACCTTGCACTGGCGCGAGATCGACGGGGGAGCGCGGGCCCTGGTGCAGAGCCTCGAGCGCGCGGCCCGGTCGAACGGAGTGGAGATCCGCACCGACGCACCGGTGGACGGTCTGGTGCTCGAGGACGGCCGGGTCGTCGGAGTCCGACTCGCCGGTGGCGAGTCACTGCGGAGCAAGACGGTCGCGGCGTCGTGCGATCCGAAGCACCTCTTTCTCGACCTGCTTCCTCCGGCGACCCTGTCGGAGAAGTTCGAGCACGAGATCGTCCACCTGCGCACTCGCGGAACGACCGCGCGCATCGAGCTCGCCCTCTCGCGGGCGCCGCGGTGGTCGTGCCGACCGGAGCTCTCCGCCGAGCGGGTGCGCATCGGGGAGAAGATCGACGATCTCGAACGGGCGTTCGACCCGGTCAAGTATCGCCGCTTTCCGGAGCGCCCGATGCTCGAGATCGGAGTGCCCTCGCTGCGCGATTCCGGCCTGGCGCCCTCGGGTCACCACGTGGCCGAGATCTCGGTGCACTTCGTGCCCTGCGAGCTCGAAGGGGGCTGGAGTGCGCAAGAAGAGGAGCGCCTCTATCGCAACGTCGTCGGCCTCTTGTCCGAACACTCCCCGGGAATCGAGGAGACCGTGGTCGGGGCGCGGGTACTGACCCCTGCCGATCTGGAGGAACGCTTCGGTCCCACCGGCGGACAGCTCTTCCACGTCGAGCATGCGCTCGACCAGTGGATCGTGCGCCCGACCCCCGAGTGTGCGCGCTACGCCACTCCGTTTCCCGGTCTGTTTCTCTGTGGCAGCGGCAGCCATCCTGGCGGGGGCTTGACCGCCGCTCCGGGCGGTCTGGCGGCGCGGGCGATTCTCTCCGGCTCGTAGCGCTTTCCGAGAGAAGGCCGCTCGTTTGCCTCGGTGCGATGGATTCGCCGCGGCGGGTCCCTCTAATGCTGCATGAGGGACAACACGCCGCATCGCCGACTGCCGAGAAACGCGGCGGGCCCGATCCACGATGTGGCCCTCGTCGTCTCCCTGGCCCTCCTCGCGCCGTTCGGTGCGCCCCCTGCGCACGGGAGCCCCTTCTGGCCACAGGCCACACCCACGCAGGAGACTTCCTCGCAGGAGCCTTCCTCGGAGACGTCGGCGTCCGAGGTCCAGGAGCGGGAACCGATGGAGATCGGAATCGAAGACGTGGTGGTCGTCTCTTCGATCTCCCTGGCGCGAGATCAGCCGGCCGCTGGAGTCTCGGTGAATCGCCAGGAGATCGAGGCGCTGCCCCACTTCGGCGATGACGTCTATCGCGCGATCCGGTTGCTTCCGGGAGCCAGCAGCAACGACATTGCGGCCGGCTTCAATGTGCGAGGAGCGCTCTACAAGGATGTGCTCGTGCGCATCGATGGGCTCGAGATCTTCGAGCCCTTCCACCTGAAGGACTTCCAGGGGGTGTTCAGCGTGCTCGACCCGGAGGTGATCGATCAGGTCGAGTTGATCCCGGGCGCCTTCACCGCGGAGTACGGGGATCGCGCTGCGGGGGTGCTCGACATGACGACCCGACGGCCCGATTCGGTTCGGGGTCGGCTCGGCGTGAGCTTCTCGAACGCGTGGCTGGGCGGAGGCGGTGCCTTTGCCAACGGCAAGGGACACTGGCTGACCTCGCTGCGACGGGGCTATCTGGACATCGTGCTGGCCATTGCCGAGGGGGACAGCTCCGACGAAGAGCAGCCCGACCTGCGCTACTGGGACGGTTTCGGCAAGGTGGACTTCGATCTGAGTGACCGAAACCGTCTGTCGCTCTCGACCCTCCTTGCCGACGACACGCTCGATTTCAAGGAAGTCGACGGGGAGGAGTCGGCCGACGTCGACACCGGCTACGGCAACAGCTACCTGTGGCTGGGGCACCAGGGCATCCTGGGTCGGCGCACCTTCGTCGACAGCGTGCTCTCCTACAGCGAAGTCGACCAGTACCGGGACGTGAGCGCATTCGACGTCGGCGAGTTCTTCCTGCTCGACGATCAGCGCGACGTCGAGATCTTCGGGCTGCGCCAGGACTGGGGCTTCGAGATCACGACCAGGCAATGGCTCAAGGCGGGTTTCCAGTGGCGCTCGTTCGACTCGGTCTACGACTACTCGAGCGATCTCGAGCGAGTGGAATCGATCGACGATCCGAGGTTCCCTCCTCCGATCCGAGTCGTCGAGCTCGACCGGGAGTTCCGCTCGGATCTTCTCGAGCTGTGGGTCGCCGACCGCTTCCAGCTGGGGGCGCGCTTCGCGGCAGAGCTCGGGGTGCGCTACGACCGACAGTCGTTGCTCGGAGACGATCAGGTCAGCCCCCGCATCAACCTGATGGCCGACCTGGGCCGGGCAGGTCGGTTGCGACTCGGATGGGGGTACTTCTTCCAGTCGCAGCGTCCCCATGAGCTCGATGTCCAGTTCGGAGAGACCGAGTTCCAGCATGCGTCCCGGTCGCAGCACTGGAATCTGGGCTGGGAGGGCAGTGTGCCTGGATTCGGGATCCTCCGAGCCGAGCTCTATCGGCGCGAAGAGAGCGATCCCCTGCGCCGCTACGAGACCCTGTTCGATCCGTTCGAACCGCTGCCCGAGCTGGCGGTCGACCTGGTTCGCATCGCTCCCGAGCGAGTGGTGTCCGAAGGGATCGAGCTCTACGTGCGTGACCCGAGAGCGGGCAAGCTCGATTGGTGGGTGGGCTACACCTGGGCGCAGGTCGACGACGTGCTCGAGGACGGTCGAAGCCAACCTCGCTGGATCGACCAGCGCCATGCTTTGATTGCCAGTCTGATCTACCGTCCGGGCTCGAAGTGGAGCTACTCGGGTGTCTACCGGTACCACAGCGGATGGCCCACCACCTCGATCGTGGCCGAAGCCTTCTTCGAGCCGGAGGGACGGCGAATCGAGCAGCTGGTCGGACCGTTCTACGCTCAACGTCTCGGCGGCTACCAGAGCTTCGACATTCGGATCGCACGCCGCAGCCGGGTCGGTCGCGGTAGCCTGACCTTCTTCCTCGATGTCCAGAACCTGCTGGACGAAGACAACGAGCGTGGACTCGACGTCGAGTCGATCTCCGACATCTCCCGCGTCGGGGATCGGTTCGAGGTCACCTACGAGACGGTGCACTGGCTCCCGATCCTGCCCTCGTTCGGGGTGAGCTGGACGTTCTAGGTGGTCGTCCGGCTTTGCCGGCCGACCCCCGACGTTCACTCGACCCCCGAAAGCCGAACCGAGGGTCCGGCCTCGAGGCTCGAGAGTGCTAGCTGGTCGTCCGGCTTTACCGGCCGACCCCCGACGTTCACTCGACCCCCGAAAGCCGAACCGAGGGTCCGGCCTCGAGGCTCGAGAGTGCTAGCTGGTCGTCCGGCTTTGCCGGCCGACCCCCGACGTTCACTCGACCCCCGAAAGCCGAACCGAGGGTCCGGCCTCGAGGCTCGAGAGTGCTAGCTGGTCGTCCGGCTTTACCGGCCGACCCCCGACGTTCACTCGACCCCCGAAAGCCGAACCGAGGGTCCGGCCTCGAGGCTCGAGAGTGCTAGCTGGTTCCAGCCGCCTCGAGACGTCCGGTGCGCTCGCTCCTGAACCCGAGCGCGCCGAAGGCGTTAGCTCTTCTTGCGCCAGTTCCAGTCGATACTGAGGCGGCCCGGGCCGGTCAGTAGCAGCCCCAGATAGACGACGAGGAGCTCGAGGGCGTGGGAGGCTCCTGCCCAGCCGGCGTTGGCGGCGTCGGCGGGGAGGCTGAGATGGCGGATGGCTGCCACGGTCATGGTCGCGGCGAGGAGCGCCGCGGCGGGGCGGGAGAAGAGTCCGACGATCAGGAGCAGGGAGCCGAAGAACTCGGCGAAGCCTGCCATGAACCCCCACCACGCCGGCAGGAAGTCGATGCCGAGGTTCTGCATCGAGCCGCCGATGCGCTCCCAGGTCTCGGGTCCCCCGGAGATCTTTCCCCAGCCATGGAAGATCGCCATGCTGAGGCCGATACCGACGCGGATCAGCAGCAGACCGACGTCCAGGTTCAGGCTTCGTCGTGGTTCGGGCATTCGTGGTCTCCAGGTCGTTGCGCTACCGCGGTCGCTGCACGCTCGGCCGTACCTTCTTCCAGGGCTCGAAGTCGTACGAGCGTAGCGGATCTTCGCCTCGAAGGAACCGCTCGAGGAAGGGAAGGTCGTCGAATCCCCAGAAGAGTTGATCGTCCGTGACCATGGTGGGGACTCCGAAGACTCCGATCGACACCGCGTCCTGGGTCGCCTGGCGTAGGCGTTGTTTGATCTCCGGTCGCTCTGAGCGAGCGACGAGTGTGGGGCCGTCGAGTCCGACCTCGTTGGCCACTTCCGCGACCACGGCCCCGTCGGACACATCTCGGGAGTCGGCCCAGGTCGCGCGAAACAGGGCGTCGATCAACTCGTGCCGCTTCGCGGCCCAGTCGCTCGGAGCGGTGCCCCGGGGACTCGCCTCGGCGGGCACGGGCTCCACGGACCCGAGCTCTCCTGGCGCGAGGGTCGCGACGCGCAGGGAGGTCAGCGGATGGAACGGGTGGGAGGCCGGGGGAGCCAGGGGGATCCCGAGCTCGAGGGCCTTGCGTACGACGTCGCGAATCATCCACCGGCCCTTCGCCGGGATCTCGGCCGGGCCCAGCTGACCGCCGGCCTTCAGGAGTCCGGCGAAGAGGACCGGGATCGGCTCGAGAGGCCTGCCGTGCCGGTGGGCGAGCTCGGTGATCTGCGCCCATGCCAGATAGGCGTTGTGCGAGATGAAGTCGAAGTAGAAGCGCAGGGGATCGGGAGCGGCCATCGGCGATGCCGAGCGTAGCAGCCCTTCCTCAGGGGAGGAATGCTGGCCGCGAAGCTCCCGGAGCCCAGGGAATGGCCCTGCTTTGGGGGTGATGAAACCCTCAGAAATAGAGAGAATTGCGCATAATACTTGAAATCTTCTCGTCTGGGTGTAAAGATTCGGTGTCGAAATCCTATTTTCCAAATGAATAGGATTTATCGAGATCGGCTCATTTCATCTCTTCTGCCGTCGCCCCGAGCCGGACGGCTTCCGCCCAGGATCATGTTCAACCTCCCTCACAGCCGGTGCAATCGTCCCAGGCCCCCATGGGGCCGTGCGCGGCACTTTCTGTGGCTGACGCTCCTGCTCTCGGGTGGGTTCCCTGCTCTGGGTGGGGCGGCAACGTACACGGTCTCCAACTGCAGCGACAGCGGCGCGGGCTCGTTGCGCCAGGCGATCACAGACGCCAACGGCAATGTGGGTGCCGACGTCATCGACTTCTCCGTCGCCTGCAACGGGGCGAGTGCGATCACCCTGGGCTCGGACCCACCGGACATCACCGAGGAGGTGGTGATCGATGCCTGTACGGCACCGGGGGCAGTCTGCGGCACGAGCGGCGGACTGATCAGCGGTACGCCCTTGACGCTGACCGTCGAGATCGACGTCAACGGTGCCGACCGCGGCCTCTACGCTGGCGCCTCCAACATCACGATCCGCGGTTTCGTCATCAACAACGGCAACTACGGCGTCAAGCTCTCCGGGGCGACCGACCCCGTCGTGGAGTTCAACTACATCGGTACCAACGTGGCGGGGGACTCGGACCTCGGGTTCGCTCGCGACGGGATTCGCATCTCCGGTACGAACGGCGCCGTCCTCCGCGACAACCTGATCACCGCGGGAGCCGTGGGCGACAACGCGATCGACTTCCAGGATGGCTCCGGCAGCCTCGTCACCCTGAACGTCATCGGCTTGAACGCCACGCAGTCCGGTGCCCTGGGCGGGGGTGACCACAGCATCAGCCTCGAGAGCCTGGCGCAGAACGTCGCCATCGTTCAGAACCACATCGCCAACAGCGGCGGCGTGGTCGAGATCGACCTCGGTAACGATGGCTACACCGGCAACGATGCGGGCGACTCCGACAGCGGAGCGAACACTCTGCTGAATCATCCCGCAATCACCTCGGCGACGCGTGGGCTCGGCACCACGATCGTCGGGACGCTCGATACCGACGTCGTGAGTACCGACTTCCGGATCGACGTGTATGCCAACACGCCGGCACGGCGAGCGGCCGAGTCCTTCCTCGGCTCGTTCACGGTGACCACCGATGGCAGTGGCGACGCCACCCTGAACGGGGTGGTGAGTGGCTGCGACGCGAGTCGCGACGAGATCACGACCACGGCAACGCGACTCGATGGCTCGGGCAATCCGCTCTACACCTCGGAGCTCAGCACTTCGGTGACCGCCACGGGAACCTGCATTACGGTGCAGCCCGTCTTCTACTCGGTGGGGAGCTCGACGGCCGACCTCAAGACCGGCACGCCGAACGTCACACTCTCGAGCGGCACGGCGACCCTGACCGTCGCCCAGGCGGACAACGTCGGGGTCGGTGACGAGATCACCTATGACACGACCAACAAGGTCTACATCTCGGGCCGTACGAATGCCACAACGTACAACGTGACTACCGCGACCGGCGGGGTGCCGGCCGACGTCACCAACGCAACGGTCAACTCGATCCAGCGAGCCTTCAACAGTGTGAGTGCCGCCGTGGTCGGCTCGACCGATGCGAGCCACCTCAACACGGCCGATCTGGTCACCGCCAACGTCCAGCTCAACTGGCCGTGCTACGACGACGCCCCTCTTGACGACGTGATCGATCTCGACGGCTACACCACCGGAACGGACAACTACATCCATCTCTACGCGCCGGTGGCCTCGAGCGAGGTGGGCGTCTCTCAACGCCACCAGGGGGTCGCGGGCACCGGCTTTCGACTGGCGCCGATCAACAGCTCGCCTCCCTCGACCTTCCGCTTCCTGACCGTGCGAGACGACCACTTCCGGATGACCGGGATCGAGATGGACGGCTCGAACGTCACCAACGCTCGGTCGATCGACGGTATCGAAGTCGACTTCGACGTGGCTGCGGATGCCGACATCCGATTCGACGCTCTGCTCATGCACGATCTGGTGTCCCAGGACGGCAGCGGTTCCGATGCCGACGTCAACGGAATCCAGGTCGAGAAGGGCAATGTGCGGATCAGCAACACGATCCTCTACGGCCTGGATCAGGCCACGGCCAACTCGAGTGCGGCAGCGATCGGCATTCTGCTGCAGAGCTCGGGCACGGCGCATTTGCACAACAACACCGTCTTCGACATCAAGAACACGGGCAGCACGGCGAACGCCTTCGGTGTGGTCGGCGCGGGCGGCACGGTCACCGTCAGGAACACCGCGGTTCTGGACGTCGACTCCACCTCTGGCTCCGAAGCGTGCTTCAACGGCTCCTTTGCCACCGAGAGCAACAACGTCTCCTCGGACGCCAGTGCCACCGGGGCGACCAATCAGAGCTCTTATGCGTCCTACTTCCTGAGCGTCACCGGTGGGAGCGAGAATCTGCACCTGCTGGCCGACTCCGCCACCCTCTGGGGTCTGAGCGGAGCCGACCTCGACAGCGACCCGGTGCTGCCGATCACGGTCGACATCGACGGCGACGCTCGTGACGCTACCTCACCCGACATCGGGGCCGACGAGTTCACCGGTCTGCCGGCGCGGGACGTCTACTACTCGGTCGGGACCGACGCGACCGATCTCAAGACCGGGGCTCCCACGATCACGATCACGGCCGGCTCGGCCACCTTCTCGGTGGCACAGGCGGACAACGTCGGCGTCGGTGACGAGATCACCTACAACACCAGCACTCGTGTCTACATCTCCGGACGCACGAGCTCGACCAGCTATTCGGTCACCACTGCCACCGGGACCGTACCCGCCGACGTCACGGCGGTGAGTGTCGATTCCGTCATGCGGGCCTTCAACAGCCTCTCCGGTGCCGAGGCGAACGCGGGTACGGCGAGCTATCTCGGTACCACCGATCTCTTCGGGAACAACATCCGTCTCCACCTGGCCTGCTACGACGACGGTGCGATGAACGACTCGGTCGACATCGACGGGTGGACCACGGGCCCCGACAGCTACCTCCGGGTGTTCTCGCCGGTGACCAGCAGTGAGGTCGGGGTCTCCCAGCGCCACGACGGTACGGCCGGCACAGGCTTTCGACTCGTTCCCTCGCTCGACGTGGCCGGCAGCTCCTTCATCATCGTGGCTCTCCACGAGGAGTACGTTCGACTCGAGGGTCTCGAGCTCGACGGCTCGAACGTGGTGAATGCGAAGAACTTCCGGGGAATCTCCGTAGCCGACACGGTCTCGGCGACGAGTGATGTCCGAATGGACCGGATGATCGTCCACGACATCGTGAACTCGCCCTACGAACAGGCGAGCAGTGGCGCTGGCCTTCGATTCCTCGAGGTGAACGGTGGCAGCCTGCGGCTGAGCAACAGCCTTTTCTACGACCTCGAGCAGAAGAACGACAATCTGTCTTCGTTCCAGCACGGCATTCGCGTAGCCAGCAGTGCAAGCGGCGAGGTCTTCATTCACAACGTCACGATGTTCAACGTCAAGAACAACGTCAGCACCGACTCGGTCTACGGCATCTCGATCAGCGGCGGCGTGAGTCCCACCGTGAGGAACACCGTGGTGCTCGACGTGGACGGTCCGGGCACGGCGCAGTGTTTCAGCGGCACGATGACGCAGAGCTACAACGTGGCCTCCGACACCTCTGCGAGCGGTACGGGAAGCGTCACCAACCAGACGGCCTACACCTCCTACTTCATCGACACCACCAACGGCAGTGAAGACCTCCATCTCAAAGGGGACTCGAACACGTTGTGGGGAGGCTACGGGCTCGATCTGGACAGCGACCCGGATCTCCCGATCACCTCGGACATCGACGGCGAGCCCCGGGACGCATCGACGCCCGACATCGGGGCCGACGAGTTCGTAGCGACTCCGGGAATCGAGCTCTCGTTGACGCTGAGTGACTCCCCGAATCCGGTGAACATCAACGAGACGCTGACCTACACGGTGAGTGTGGCCAACGGTGGCTCTCTCGCTGCCACCAACGTGGTGATGACGGATACCCTTCCTGGAGCCGTCGCGTTCGTCGGTGCCACGGGCACCGGCTGGGCGTGCGGCGAGGCGGCCGGGGTGGTCACCTGCACCCTGCCGACCCTGGCCGCGTACACGGCCGCGGCGGACATCACGATCACCGTGACCGCTCCGGGGACGGCCCAATCCCTGTCCAGCAGCGCCTCGGTCGCCGCCGCCGAGGTCGATCCGGTGCCAGGCAACAACAGTGACTCGGAGAACACGCTCGTCATCGTTCCCGTGCCCGACCTCGACCAGACGCACTATCGCTGGCGCAACGACGACGGCGACGAGACCGCCGGTGGAGGGGCTCCCCCTCTGGAGGTCGCGGCGGCCACCGATATCGACACGTCGAGCGCTAGCGACGTCGTGGTGACGGGGATGACGATCACGCCGGGCGCGGGCGACTACCTCGTGTTCTTCACCGGCTCGCTCCAGGACGCCGACCCGCAGACGCGTCAGTACGTCTCGATCTATGCCAACGGCGCGAAGCAGGCCGAGAGCGAGCGCGAGATCCTGACCGAGAGCTCGATTCCGAGCACCTCGTTCACCTTCGCCAGCCATGCGCTGGTTTCGGGATTGGGCGATGGGCAGTCGATCGAGGCGCGCTGGCGCACCGAGGGCGGCCCGGCGACCATGCACGAGCGCACCCTGACCGTGGTCCCGATCGACCCGGCCGACCTCACCGAGTCGAAGACTGCCTCGGACTCGACGACCACCAGCGCGAGCTACACCAATGCGGCCGCGAGCGGCCCGGCTCTGCCGGCTGTCACCGTACCGAGCAACGGCGACTATCTGGCCTTTCTACAGCGGCTCGATCGAGAACGATCAGGAAAACGAAGACACCGCCGAGATCTCCCTGTTCCTCGACGGAGCCCAGGTGACCCACACCGAACGGGAAGTGCTCTGGGACGACTCGGTGATCGACACGTCGTTCCCCTACGCGACCCACGCGCTCCTCACCGGTTTGACCACCGGGCAGCAGATCGACGTGCGGTGGCGAACGACCGGCGGCATGCTGACCATGCACGAGCGGACCCTGACCCTGGTCAAGGTCAACGGTGCGGATGTCCTCCAGGCCACGGCGACCGCCGACACCAGCACCACCAGCTCGAGCGATACGGCTCTCGACAGCATGACCCTGACGCCAGGCGCCGGCGATTTTCTGGTCTGGTTCAGTGGCTCGGTCGTCGGTAGTGATTCTGGTAGCTATCAGCGCGTGTCGATCTACGTCGACGGTGTCAAGGTTCCCGAGAGTGAGCGTGAGGTCTTCCAGGAGAGCTCCATCATCGACACGGACTTCAACATCCACACCCACGCGTCGGTCACCGGGGTCGGCGCAGGGCAAGCGATCGAGATCCGATGGCACCGCAGTGGTAGCGGTACGGCCACCATGCACGAGCGCACCCTGGTCGTGCAGCGCGCGGGAACGGGAGGCACCGGCGCCACCTTTGCCGCTGCCGAGGACACCAAGCTCGTCGATCTGCCCAAGAGCTCGACCCGGCGCCTGCGCTTCGAGGTCTCGAACGAGGGCAACGCGGCTTCGGGAGCGACCACCTATCAACTGCAGGTCGCAGAGACCGCCGCTTGCTCCACCGGCACCTACAGTGCGGTTCCCACTGATACGAGCGGTCACTGGCAGGTCGTCGACTCGACCTTCCTCGCAGACGCGACTGCGACGACCAACATCTCTCCCGGCCTCACGGACGAGAATGCGACCTTCGTCGCCGGTGAGTTCAAGGATTCCGGCAACACCACCGGCGCGATCACCCTTGGCGTCGACACCTTCACCGAGATGGAGTTCGCGCTCCAGGCGACCGCCAATGCCACCGACGGGGCCGACTACTGCTTCCGTCTCTACGACACGGCGTCGGGCTCGACTCTCGACACCCACACGGTCTATGGCCAGGCGCGCCTGCTCGGCGCGGATCTCGCGATCTCGAAGGTCGATTCTCCCGACCCGGTGGCGGTGTCGAGCGCGCTCAACTACACGCTGTCGGTGAGCAACAACGGCCCCTCCACAGCGAACAACCTGGTGGTCACCGACAGCCTGACGGCGGCGGTGACCTTCGTCAGCGCGTCCGGGACGGGTTGGAGCTGCAGCTGGTCGGCTCCCGTGGTGACCTGCACCCGGCCTACGCTGGCCGCGGGCAGCTCGGCGCCCGCGATCACCATCACGGTGACGACCCCGGGAGCGCCCACGGTGCTCAACAACACGGCTTCGGTCACTGCCGACGAGCCCGATCCCGATCCGGCCAACAACAGCGACAGCGAGTTCACCACGGTGAACTTCGGCAGCCAGGTCGATCTCTCGCTCACCAAGGCCGACACCGTCGACCCGGTCGTGGTCAACGGCACCCTTGGCTACGTCCTCACGGTGACCAACAACAGCGGGATTCCCGCGAACAACCTGATCGTGACCGACAGCCTTCCCAACGACGTGGCCTTCCAGAGCGCCATCGGCGCGGGCTGGAACTGTAGCCACTCCGGTCAGCCGACCGGAGGGGTGGTGACCTGCACGCTGGGCAGTCTCGGGCAGTCGTCGACGGCGCCCGTCATCAACATCACGGTGACCGCGCCGGGCGCTCCCACCACGCTCAACAACAGCGCGTCGGTGACGGGGGACGAAACCGACCCGGTCGGCACGAACAACAACGACTCCGAAGACACCACGGTGGTCGAGGGTGCCAACGCCGATCTCGGAATCACCAAGACCGACAGCGTGGACCCGGTAGCCCTCGGCGGCACGATCAGCTACACCCTGAGCGTCGAGAACTTCGGTCCCTCGGCGGCGACCAACGTCACAGTGGTCGACACCCTGCCTTCCCCGGTCACCTTCCAGAGCGCCGGGGGCACGGGCTGGAGTTGTGTTCCGAGCGGACTCACGGTGACCTGCACGCGTGCCACTCTGGCCATCGGGGTGGCTCCGCCCATCACCCTCTCGGTCACCGCCCCGGGCAGCGATCAGGTGGTGACGAACACGGCGGCCGTGAGCGCCGACGAGGCCGATCCGATCTCGGCCAACAACAGCGACTTCGAGGGCACCACGGTGGGCACGCCGGTCGCCGCCGACCTCGGCATCGGCATGGTCGCCGGACCGGAGCCGGTCGACATGAGTGCCACCCTGCTCTACTCGATCCGGGTCACGAACTACGGTCCGGCCACGGCCTCCAACGTGATCGTCACCGACACGCTGCCGGCCGGCGTGGGCTTTCTGAGCGCTATCGGGACCGGTTGGGCCTGTCTCGAGAATGCCGGAGTCGTCACCTGTACGAGGTCCAGCCTCGCCGTCGGGGTGGCTCCCGAGATCTCGATCACGGTCTCGACGCCGGGCTACACCGGAACGATCAGCAACTCGGCCTCGATCACGACCGGCAATCGCGCCCAGCCCGACCCCTATCTGCCCAATAACTCGGTCAGCGTCGTGTCCACGGTCCGCGATCCGAGCACGCTCGAGGATCTGTGCTGGGCAGCGTCGGACAGCGGCGATCTGCTGGTCTCGATCGGCCGCAGCGCCCCGCACACCGTCGACACGGTGGGCAGCCTCGGGACCGGTGCCGTCGAGGCGATCACCTTCGGACCGAGTCCTTCGGGCCCGCTGCTCTTCGGCGCCGACGAAGACACGGCCAGCCTCGGCACCATCAACGTCAACACCGGTCTCTACACGCCGATCGGACCGGTCGGCACGGGTGGGGGAGCCGACGGCGAGCTCTTGATGGCCGACATCGACGGGTTGGCCTTCCATCCGCAGACCCTCGAGCTCTGGGCGACCTTCCGAAAGGGCGGTCCAGACGCGATCCTCAAGATCGACTACAGCACCGGTGCCCATGTTCCCGATCTCTGGGGCCCCGGCGTCGACTACCTGGAGATGGACTTCGACGGAGCTCTGGGTGGCGCGGCCTGTGACGAGAACGACCTGGACGACCTGGCCATCTCCGACGACGGCCGTTGGTTCGTCCAGGTCGACTCCGGGGGCAACAACCAGCAGCTCGGCGAGCTCGAGATCGACGCGAGCGGGATCCCCACCGGTCGCTTTCTCTCCTGTGTCGATCTGGTCGACGTCAACGGCTTGAGGGTCGAGGACATGGAGGGTACCGGCTTCGATCAGAACGGGATCATGTGGGGGACCACCGGCAGCGACTCGAACAACGGCAACGACAACCGTCTCTGGATCATCGACCCGGCGACCGGGATCGCGACGCATCCGTCGACCGGCGGCGCGCCCGGCGCCCCCTTCGGCGTGGGTGGTGACTACGAGGGATCGGACTGCCGGATCATCGACGGTAGTGGGGCGGGCGACAACACGGTCGAGGGGACGGTGTTCTTCGACGACAACGCCGACGGACTGCTCCATCCTACCGAGCTGGGCTGGGCCAACGCGACGGTGCGGATCTACTTCGACGTGGCTGGCAACGGGGTGCTCGATCCCACCGATCCGCTGCTCCAGACCACCGTCACCGACGCCAACGGGTTCTTCGGCTTCTATCTGCTGGCCGGGGGTCCCTATGTGCTCGACATCGACGCTGCCACCCTGCCGGCGTCGACCGCGATGACCACCGACAACCTCGAGATGGCGGTGTTCGCCGGTCTCGGCTTCGAGGATCCCGGCAACGACTTCGGATTCGAATCGACCACCATGGCCTTGATCTCGGATGTGGTGGTCTACGCCGACGGCGGGGTACCGGTCGTCGAGTTCACGACCTCCTCCGAGGTCGGCACCCTGGGTTTCTTCCTGGCGCGCTGGGACTACGACTCGCAGGACTGGCAGATCCTCAACGAGGACATGCTGCCGGCCGTTGGGGCTGCGCAGGGTGGTACTTACCGATTCGCGGACCGTGCCTGGCCCGAAGAGGAGGGTGCCTACTACTCGATCACCGAGGTCGAGGCCTCGGGGCGGGAGCGTCCGCATGGCCCCTTCCTGGCGCGTTGGGTCGACGCGGGCGACCGTGAAGTGCTCGAAACCAGGTCGAGCGCAGCGGCCCGTCAACCGTCTGCAGCCGTGACGCGACGCCTCGAGGAAGCGCGTGTCGAAGCCCGTCGCATAGAGGAGAAGCGCGCTCCCCGGACGACCGGCCCCACCGAGCTCGGCTCGACCTCGACGGGCACGTTCACCGAGCAGGAGCTCCGGCTCCGTGTCCGGGAAGACAACCTGTACTTCGTCTCGCTCGTGCAGCTCCAGCCGCTCTTTGGCAGTCGCCCGGGCTTCGCCCAGCGAGCCCTCTCTCGTGGAGAGCTCGAGCTGACCAATCGAGGTCGACCGGTTGCCTGGTGGCCGGATCCCGCCCTCCGGGGGCTCTACTTCTTCGGAGAGGCGTCCCAGAGCATCTTCAGCGAGGACAACGTGTACTGGCTGCGCTCGGGCGACGGCAGCGTGATGGCCGAGGTCGACGGCACTCCCGCCCAGGGTCGGCAGGGGTTGGACTTCGTCGAGTCCCGGCACTTCGAGGAGCAGCTCTTTGCGGCAACGCTGGTGAGTGAGGAGACGGAGGCCGACTTCTGGTACTGGGCGGTGCTGGTGGGTGGTCACCCGACGTGGGGCAGCAAAACGGCGGAGGTGACGCTGCCCGACGACGTCATCCTGGAGAGCGATGCACGGCTTCGACTGCAGGTGACCGGTGTGACCAGTACATCGGTGTTGAAGGAGCATCATGTCGAGGTCTTCGTGAACCAGACGCCCATCGGCGACGCGTACCTGACCGGGCGTGGACGCGAGGAGCTCGAGTTCCTGGTGCCGGCTGGAGTTCTGAGCGGTGGCGCCAACCAGATCGAGGTCGAGGCGCTTCTCGAGAGCGGCGTGACCTACAGCGTGCTGTACCTCGACGGCTTCGATCTCGAGTACCGACGTCGCCTCGAGGCCCACAGCAACCGACTCCGCTTCCGTGCCGACAGCAGTGGGTCGGTGGAAGTGTCGGGCTTCTCGCAGCCAGATCTCCTGCTCTTCGACATCACCGACCCCAGCCAGCCGCAGCGCGTCGAGTCCGCGCAGGTCCAGGGTGGCTTCACGGTGCGCTTCCATGCCGAGCGCGGTGCCGAGTACCTCGTGCTGGCGACCTCCCAGGTCTCTCTGCCGCTCGATGTCCGGGTCGACTCGCCGAGTGCCCTTCTCGACGAGCGCGGTGCCGACTACGTGGTGATCGCGCCCGAGGAGCTGCTCGAAGGTGCCCGAGAGCTGGCCGCCACGCGAGAGGACCGTGGTCTCACCACCCTGGTGATCGACCTCCAGGACATCTACGACGAGCTCAATGGGGGCAACGCCAGTCCGCTGGCGATTCGAGACTTCGTGCGCGAGGCCTGGTACGAGTGGTCCATTCCGCCGCGGTACGTGGCGCTGGCCGGAGCCGGGCACTTCGACTATCGAGACTACGGGAATCGCGGCTCGAATCTGATTCCGCCGCTGCTCTCCGGTTCTCGGCCCAATGGGCTGTTCGCGACCGACCTGGTCATGGGTGACGTGGTCGGAGACGACGGTGTGCCCGAGGTCGCCATCGGGCGCATTCCGGTCCTGAGCAACCAGGAACTGCTCGACTACGTCGACAAGTTGTCCGCCTTCGAGACTCGCGGTCCCGAATCCGTGTACGGACGCCCCGGCGGTCGGGTGCTTCTGCTCGCCGACCGTCCGGACGAGGTCGGCTACTTCTCGAACGACAGTGATGGCCTGGCCCGAATGGTTCCGGCGGGTCTTCTCGCGGAGCGGATTCACCTCTCCGACATGGAGATCACAGAGGCGAGGAGCGCTCTGTTCGATGCGCTCGACGATCCCACTCTGTTCTGGGTGAACTATTTCGGGCACGGCGGACTCGATCGCTTCTCGGCCGACGGACTGCTCACCGTGGCGGATGTTCCGGAGCTCGGCCGAGGCGTCTCGATCGTCACGGCGCTGACCTGTGTGATCGGGCGATTCGAGGTGCCGGGCTATCCCTCGTTGGCGGAGGAGCTGGTTCTGGCGCCGGACAGCGGAGCCGTGGCCGTCTTCTCACCCACCGGTCTGTCGATCAACCGCCAGTCCGTGCGACTCGACGAGGCGCTCTTCCGCGCGGTGTTCCGGGGAGGGGCTCCGACCCTCGGGGATGCGGTGATCGAGGCGCTGTCCGAAGTGTCGGGGCAGTTCTCTTCCCCGCGACCGTTCGAGACCTACAACATCCTCGGCGATCCCGCGCTCGGCTTGAGGTAGACGAACGAGGCCGGGACGAGTGCATGGCGGAGCTGTGGGTGTTGACGGCGCTAAGTCAGGCCGGATCTCGATGAGAGGTCAGGCATCGCTTCACCATGAACTCGACGGCTCGATTCATGTTGATGGTCTCGAGCTGCACCTCCGGATGACTCGCTGTGAAGACCCGAAACACTTCGTCGACGAAGCCCTGGCCAACCCCTTCGACGCCCTCGAAGTCGAGGGTCACTCGCTCGAACTCCTCCAGCCTGGCGACCAGGCGGCGGGCTTCCGAGCGGGAGATCAGATTCGTGCCGTAGGCGACCAGTTTGACGACTGGCTGAGTGCGGGTGAAACGAGATCCATCGGTGAACTGAGCGAACACGTCCTCGAGGCTCTCGGACGAAGTCGGATCGTCGCTGAACCGAACGGTTGTCCCTTTCGCTTGTCCCTGCCCCGTCAATTGCAGGATAGCGTTGTCTCCGACTTCGTTGTCCACGATCCAACGCACACCGTTGCTTTCGAGCTCGAACGAACTGGCGACCTTGGAAGTGAAGAAGATCCCTTCACCGGTATGAGCTTCTGGATCGGTGGTGAACTTCCCTTTGGACAGCTCTACGATCGCTTCGAAAGGCGAATCCAGTTCGAGTTGCTTCTGAATCTTCTCGAAGATGCCAAGCCCATCGTCGGAGATCACGAACTGTAGTTGGCCCTCGGACTGCGACCGGAACTCGATCTCCACTGTCGTCGCCTCTGCATGCTCGATCGCGTTGTTCAACATCTCTGTGAAGGCGTATTGGAATCTCACCAAACCGGTATCCGAGAAACTCACGGACTCGACAAGGGAAGCGGAAAGCTCTTTCCAGACAAGGTCTTCTTCGAGCCCCCGAACCTCGAAGGTCCGGTGCTCGAGGGGGCGATCCTTCAAGCGATAACGAGTTCCGGGGCCGCGACCGGTGCGCTCGATCCACCCCTCCTTCATCAGAGCCGTCAAGCGGGCGTGAGCGGCCTGGCGCGAAACACCGAAGTGGTCGGCAACCTGCGATGACGTCCATTCCTCTTGGATCGTCAAGTCTTTGAGCAAGTCTGGGTTCGAAGGGAGCCTTGCCATGAGCCTTATTGTAAAGCCGTTGGGGGCAATCGTAAAGTAATGTGGTGCTCGAGAGGAAGAAGGTGCTTTATTGTAAAGTGAAACGTAATGCTGTGCGGTCTTCACGAAGGAACCCACGACACAGGCGATCACGCCCGGAGTCGACCAGGGCGCCAGTTCACTTTCAAGGATTGTTCGGGCGCTGCGCCGGGTCCGCTCTACGAAAGGCAGTTTGGTACACGCCTTGAGGCAGGCCCCCCTCGCGGCTACGCTTCGTGGCATGACGCACGAAGCCGAGTCTGTTGACGGTCCACGTCCTCTCGACGGCATCCGGGTGATCGAGCTCGGCCAGCTCCTGGCAGGACCGTTCTGTGCCACCTTGCTCGGTTACTACGGAGCGGAAGTGATCAAGGTCGAGGCGCGCAGCGGCGATCCCATTCGCGGCTGGCGAGAAACCCGCAACGGGACCTCTCTCTGGTGGCACAGCCTGGGGCGCAACAAGAAGAGCGTCACGCTCGACCTTCGTCAGCCTCGCGGTCAGGAGATCGCGCGCCAACTGATCGACACCGCCGACGTACTGGTGGAGAACTTTCGCCCTGGCACTCTCGAGCGCTGGGGACTCGGCCCCGAGCGGCTGCGCGAGACGAATCCGGGGCTGGTGGTCAGCCGCATCTCCGGCTACGGCCAGACCGGCCCCTACGCCTCACGTCCAGGCTACGCGTCGGTGTGCGAGGGCTTCGGAGGGCTACGTTATGTCAATGGCCATCCGGGCGAACCGCCGGTGCGCGCCAACCTCAGTCTCGGCGACACCCTGGCCGGAATGCACGCCGCCTTCGGGGTCCTGCTCGGTCTCCTGCAGCGGAGCAAGCCGGGGGGAAGCGGCCAGACCGTGGACGTCGGGATCTTCGAAGCGGTCTACAACCTGATGGAGGCGGTGGTTCCGGAGTACGACGGAGCCGGGGTGGTGCGCGAACCGTCGGGCTCGACCATCACGGGCATCGTGCCGACCAACACCTACCGCTGCAGCGATGGCCGGTTCGTGATCATCGGAGGGAACGGCGAGTCGATCTTCCAGCGCCTGATGCGAGCCGCAGGGCGGCCCGAGATGGCGGAGGATCCGCGCTTCGCCGGCAACGAGAATCGGGTGAAGCACGAGGCCGAGCTCGACCAGGCGCTCGCCGAGTGGACGGCGACGCTCACTCTCGACGAGGCACTCGAGGCGCTCGCCGAGGCCGAGGTGCCCGGAGGGCCGATCTACAGCGTGCGCGAGATGATGGAGGATCCGCAGTACCTCGCCCGGGAGCTGTTCCAGACGGTCGAGATCGAAGGAGGCCCCCTGAAGATCCCGGCGATCATTCCGCGGCTCGAGGAGACTCCCGGGCGGACCGATTGGCCGGGCCCGGCGTTGGGGGAGCACAATGCGGAGGTCTACGGGAAGCTGGGGATCGACGCAGCGCAGCTCGAAGCTCTGATGGCCGACGAGGTGATCTAGTGCCTGGAGAGGTGAGGCTCATCGAGGTCGGGCCTCGCGACGGCTTTCAGATGGAGAGTCGCTTCATCCCCACCGAGCTCAAGATCGAGGTCATCGAAGCGCTGGCCGACGCCGGGCTGCGCGAGATCGAAGCGGTCTCCTTCGTGCACCCGGAAGTCGTCCCCCAGATGCGGGACGCAACCGAAGTCATGGCCGGACTGCGGCGTCGCGCGGGAGTGCGGTACTGGGCACTGGTGCCCAACCTGCGCGGTGCCGAGCGGGCCCTGGCGAGCGAGATCGGCGGCATCCATCTGGTGATCTGCGTCAGTGAGAGCTACAACCAGCGCAACGTCGGGATGTCGGTGGGAGAGTCCTTTGACCAACTCGAAGCGATCGTGCGGGAGGTCGGCGATACGGTCCCCGTCGCGGTGACGCTGGCGGCCACCTTCGGCTGCCCGATCGAGGGGCAGCTCCCCGCCGAGCACATCGTCGCGTTGGCTTCGCGGGTGGTCGATGCGGGTGCCACCGAGCTCGGCCTGGCCGATTCTGCGGGGCTCGGACACCCGGTCCTGATCCGGCGAATCGTGCGCTCGGTCGGTGCACGACTGCCCGACACTGCGCTTCGCATGCACCTGCACGATACGCGAGGTCTCGGCATTGCGAACGCGGTGGCGGCGCTCGAGGAGGGGGTCGCCTCGTTCGATACGGCCCTCGGGGGCCTTGGGGGATGCCCGGTAGTGCGGGGTGCCTCGGGGAACATCGCGACCGAAGACTTCGTGCACCTCTGTCACGAGTCGGGGATCGACACCGGGCTGAGCCTCGCCGGGGTGCGCGCTTCGTCGTCGAAGCTCGAATCGTTCCTCGAACGCCCGTTGCCCAGCCGTGTGCTTCACGCCGGGACGCGCGAAGAGCTCCTCGAGCGCAACCGGGAGTGGTTGGTGGTGCCCGAGGAGAGTTGAGCTACTCCTCGCGGAGCGTCGTCCCTGGATCGACCCGAGCGGCCTGGATGGCGGGAACGAGGCATGCCAGCAGAGCCGAGGACATCAGCACGGCCGCGACTCCACCCAGTGTCGGGACGTCCCACGGCGCGATCTCGAACAGGAGATCGCGCCACAGGCTGCTCGTCAGCCGAGCGAGCCCCAGGGCCAGGGCGACACCGACTCCGATTCCGATCGCTACCGGCAGCAAGCCGCGCCACAGAACGAGCTGCAACACGTCGCTGGAGCGCGCTCCGAGGGCCTGCCGAACGCCGAGCTCGTAGCGGCGTCGGCTGACCCAGTAGGCCAGCGTGGCGTAGACGCCGAGTGCGGCGAACAGGAGCGCCAGCCCTCCCAGCGCCCCGGTGCTCTTGACCAGGAATCGCTCGCGCTCGAGCGAGGCATCGACGATGTCGAGTTGACTCTCGAGATCATTCAGCGGCAGTCCGGGCGCCACCTCGTCGACCAGGGTCCGTAGCGACGGCGCAACACTCATCGGATCCACGTCGGTTCGCAGCACGGCCGTCATCTCCCGACTCGGGTCTGCGCGATAGGGCACGTAGAGTTGTGGCAGGAGCGGCGCGGCCAGGTGATTCTGGGCCTCGTCCTCTACCACGCCGACGATCGTGGTCCAATGTTCTTCACTGTCCGGCCTGCCGCTCTTGAGCCGCATTCCGATCGGGTCTCGGCCGTCGAGATAGCGCTCGACCAGGAGTCGATTCACGACCACGACCCCTCCGGGCTGCGACTCCTCGGTCTCGGCTCCGTCACTCTCCGTGAAGCCACGACCCGCGAGAATCGCGACCCTCGCCGCTTCGAAGTAGCCGGGGTCCACGGTCATATGACGGATCTCGGGCACGAAGCCGGCCTCTCCCAGCCCCTCGAGAGAGACCGTGAAGGTCCAGGTGGAGCTCTTGAGCGGCAAGGCCGAGATCGCTCCCGCGGCAGTCACTCCCGGCAAACCGAGTGCCTGGTCGAGCAGGTCTTCGAGCACCGTCACTCGGGAAGTCGCGTCGTAGCGCGACGAGGGGAACTCGATGGTGGCCGTGAGCACTCCGGCGGGATCGAAGCCGGTGTCGACGCTGTAGAGCCCCAGCAGACTGCGCGCGAGTAGCCCGACGATCGCGACCAGCAGGACGGCCATCGCGACCTCGCCAACGATCAGCGCTGCCGCTCCGCGCTGAGAACCCAGCTCGGGGCTCCTGTTCTGCAAAGCCTGTCCCGTGCTGAGCGCTCTCTTCTTGGCGTCGCGACCTCGTTCTCGGTTCGAGACCATCATCGGCACCGAAGTGCACGCGAGCGTGATCAGGGCCGAGGCTGCCAGTGCGAGAAACACTGCCTGGACGGAGAAGCCGAGCTCGTCGAGGCGCGGCAGGTCCGTAGGAGCTCCGCTTCGCAGGGCGAGGACAACGGAGCCACCGACCAGAGCCACCACCACTCCCGTCAACAGCGACAGCACCGCACCCTCGATCAGCTGAAGGCGCATCAGGGCCGTGCGGCCGGCGCCCAGGGCACGGCGTAGCGCCCATTCCCTACGGCGTTCGTTGATCCGCACCAATGTGAGACTGATCACGTTGGAGCAGGCGATCAGCAGCATGGCGAGCACGGCGGCGAAGAGGACCCAGAGCGGACCGCGCGACGACTTCGTCACCCAGGGCTTGAGAGGAGTGAGGCCGGCACTCATGTCTCGATTGAGCTCCGGGTAGTCGAGGCGCAGCTGACTGAAGACCGAGTCGATCTCGGCGCGGAGGGTTTCGACGTCAGCGCCGTCGGCGACCCTCGCCACGGGAGTCACGAAGTGAGCGCGTCGGAACCACGGTGCCGTGACGTTGTCTCGCGACCACCGGTAGGGGATCCAGAGATCGGGATCACCCATTGCGGCGCTACGACCCTCACCGGCTCCATGTAGGCGCATTCCCCGCGGAGCCACTCCGATCACCATCGCCTGCCCGCTCGGGAAGTCGAGCGTCTTGCCGACGATCGAAGGATCGGCCCCGAACCGTGTTTGAAAAGCACGATGGCTCAGCACGACGACCCGCTCGGAGTCGTCCCAGGTCTCCTCCCAGGTGAAGAAGCGTCCCTCGGCGGGCCGCACTCCGAGCACCGAGAACAGGTTTCCGGTGACGGTGGCATAGGAGAGCCGAAATGCCTCGTCCCCCTGGTTGATCGTAAGAGGAGTGTCTCCGAACATCGACCAGGCCGCCACGTCGTCGGTCGAGGTGAGCCGTTCGCGGACGTCGAGGAAGTTGGCTGGAGACATCGTCTGATGGACCCAGCCCTTCTCGGGGTTGCTCTCCCACAGCTGAACGAGGCGCTCGGGCTCTTTGTAGGGCAGGGGCCGGAGCAACACGGTGTCGATCGTCGTCCACACGGCCATCGTGCTGCCGAGGCCGAGCCCCAGCAAGACGATAACGGCCACCGCGTAGCCGGGGGAGCGCAGGAGCTGGCGCAAAGCCAGGCGAAGGTCGGTGGACATGGATCTCGTCCTCTCGGAAAGGGGCCAGTGTTGGCGCTGGCGATGGTGATGATGACCCGCGGCTCGATTCCGGCGATAGAGGTCGAAGCGGGCGAGCACCCCTGCCCAGCCGAGCCTCAGCGCAGCCCACGAGGTGCCCAGCCAACCCTCTTGACCGCGATCGCGCTGCTCGGCTCTCGAGACCTCGAGCATTTCGTCCGTCAGCTCCTCGCGATAGCGCTGTGGCCACGTCCGAAGGCAGAGACTCAGTAGGCGGTTTCGGCGATGTCCCATCAGGCACGCCCTCGAACGAGCCTCGACACCCCGACGAGGCGTCGCAGTCGCGCGCATTCCAGCTCGAGAATCCTCCGTCCGAGTGGAGTGATCCGATAGTTGCGTCGCCGCTCGTCCTCGCCCGGCGCGGCTGCGCGCCGCTGGACCCACCCGTCGTCGAGCAGCCGAGCGAGCCAACGGTAGAGGGTGCCCGTGTCGAGATCGGTCGTCCCTTCCGACAGGTCCAGCACCTCCTGCCGTAGGGCGTAGCCGTGCATCTCTCTGCGGTCCACAGCGAGCAGGATCAGCAGGGCGATCGGTTTGAGCGGCAACGCAGCGGCTTCTCGGGGGCTTGGATCTGCAACCATCAGTGGCGCCTCATCTCGTTCTAGGGGTGACTTGACTATAGGCAATTTGCCTCTAGATGTCGATGGCTTCGCCGGGTTTGAGAAAGGTATGCAGTGAATATAGAAGCTATCCCGTGAGATTCGAGCTCGATCCGCGCAAGAGCCGCTCGAACGAGCTGAAGCATGGGATCCGTTTTGATCAAGCGCAGGCGCTGTGGGACGATCCTGACGTTCTCGTGATCCCTGCCCGAACAACCGACGAGCCTCGACTTCTTGTCGTTGGAAAGATCGCCGAAAGATGCTGGTCTGCCGTCATTACCTACCGCGAGAGGCGGATTCGGATCATTTCTTTGCGTCGGTCCCGAGAAGAGGAGATCTCACTCTATGAAGGCTAAAGAGCTCGACAAGCGTTTCGACGGCGGCGAAGACATCACGAAGTATCTCGACCTGGCGAAGGCCAAGCGGGTGGGCCACGAGCAGAAGCGCGTGAACGTCGATTTCCCCGTATGGATGATCGAATCCCTCGACCGCGAAGCGTCCCGGTTGGGGGTCCCTCCCCGGTCGCTGACCAAGATGTTGATCGCGCGGCACCTGGAAGAGGCGTCGTAGGCAGGTCTGGCCACGAGTGCGGGGAACCATGGACCGGGGAACTGCTCGATCCACGTGTCGTCGAGCCTACAGGTCTCCATTGACGGGCGAAGTAGGATGCTCCCTCCCAGAGCGCCCTGGGCCCGCTATCACCAAGGACGCCACCTACGACGACTCGATCGGCGCGGCTCAGCTCGCTGGCTGGTGGAGCGACCCGGACTTCGATCCCGCCGAGAGCGCCTTCTACTGGCGGCGAGCTACCTTTGTGCTACCAGTGGTAGTATAAGGGTATGAAGGTCAGTATCAGTCTGCCCGAAGAAGACATCGAGTTCCTGGACGAGTACGCGCGGGCCGTCGGAGCGCAGTCACGGTCCGCCGTCGTCCAACGAGCAGTCCGACTTCTTCGAGCTTCGGAGCTGGGGCCTGCCTACTCTCAGGCCTGGCAAGAGTGGGAGTCGGGCGGCGATGCCGAGGTCTGGGAATCGGTCGCCGGTGACGGGCTCGACACGGCGAAAGACCGCTGATGCTGCGAGGGGAGATCTGCATGGTCGACCTCGATCCCGTTCGTGGATCGGAGGCCAACAAGCGCCGACCCGCGGTCATTGTGAGCAATGACGGAGCGAATACCACCGCGGCACGCCTCGGCCGCGGTGTGGTCACTGTCGTTCCGGTGACTTCCAATCTGAGCCGGATCTATCCGTTCCAGGTCAGGCTCCCTGCGCAGCAGACGGGTCTTCGACTGGACTCCAAAGCCCAAGCAGAGCAGGTCCGCTCCGTCGCAGTGGAGAGAGTCGGAAACCGAATTGGTCAACTCCCAGGGTCCCTGCTCGCCGAGCTCGAAGATGCTCTTCGTCTGCACCTCGGCCTCTAGCTACTCTCCCTCGACTCCGCCGCTGAACCAGCCGCGAAAGAAGGCCAGCACGAACACCACCAGGCCACCCGCCGCGAGGTAGGCCCACAGCGCCTTGCCAGGGAGGGTCTCCTCGGCGGCGAGACTCTCGACCGCGGAGGCCGTGAGCCCGGGGGCCAACCAGCGAATGACCAGGAAGAGGGAGAGCAGTCCCGCGGCAAACGCGGTGCCCTGCATGGCGCGCAGCAGCAGGAAGGCGCGGCGTTCCCGGGCCTGGCGTTCCCGATTGACCATGCGGTGCAGCGTGGTCTCCGGCGTGGGGAGGGCGGCGCGAGCCTCTTCGAGGGCCAGGGCGCCCTCTCCGACCAGCAGCGCCTCGATCGTCACGGCCTCATGACAGGTCTCGCAGCGCTCGAGGTGGCGATGATCGAGCGGGGCGAGACCGGTGCCGCGCAGGCGCTCGAGCAGATCCGGGGTGTTGGGGCAGGCGTGGTGGGCGGTCACGACAGCGCTCCTTCGAGCTTCGTGCTCTCGAGCCCGGCGGACTCGGTGGCGCGTGCCTCGGCCTTGGCGAGATTTCGCGCGAGCTTCTTGCGTGCGTGAAAGGCGAGCACTCTCACGCTCGCTTCGCCCACCCCGAGGATCTGGGCGATCTCGCGATGGCTGAACTGTTCGACGTGAGCGAGCCAGAGGAGCTGACGCTCGCGGGCGGTCATCGAGGCCATTCCTCGGAGTAGCTGCTGGCGCGATTCCCGGCGCTCGAACTCGGGGTCGGGAGCCGCGATTTCGGGCATCACCGACTCGGGGCGCCGCCGGCGCCAGTGGTCGCGCAGCAGGTTGCTGGCGATCCGGTAGAGGTAGTTCTTGCGGTGCCCGGCGTCGTCGCCCTCGAAGCCGGAGCGCAGGAAGCGGTAGAGACTCTCCTGCAACAGATCGTCGGCGAGGGCGCCGTCGCCCGACGCGCGGGCGAGGTAGGCCCGCAGTGGGGGCGCTACCTCGTCGTAGAAGCTCCTGAATTCGCGCTCTTTCATCCCGCTCCTGACTACGCTCACTCCTCGGTGGAGGTTGCGGCGATCGGTATGCTGAGACGCGACTCCGTCTTGGTGTCCTCGAGCAGTCCCCACTTCTTCGACAGCCGGTATCCTACGCCGCTGGCCGCCAGAAAGCCCAGGCCGAGGAAGGTGGAGAGGACGCCGAAGAAGAGGAAGGCCGTATCGGCGTCGCGGTCGCGGATGTTCTCCTTGAGGACCAGGAAGGCGAAGCCGAGGGCGACCAGCACGATGCCGGCCTGGAGCGAGGCCAGGACCTTGCGGTAGACGCTGCCCTTTTCGGGGGCCGGCGTGGAGGCGAGCAGCTTCTCGCCGGCACCGGAATTGAGGTACGCCAGGGCCTCGTCGGCGGTGCCGAAGCGGTCGATCACCTTGTGGTGGAGCTCGCTCTGGAGGCGCAGGAAGCTCTGGGAGCGGCGGTGGGAAAGAAACGACCGGAAAACCCAGGCGACACTCAAGAAGAGGCCGATCAGGGTGACGGAGATGGATAGCTCTTCCACGGGGGGCTCCTTGAAGATGATTGGGCCGGGGAATTGCCCTCGCGGGCTCGAGCTCTCCCCCTGCTCGGTACCTACAACGACCCCAGGAGGGAGTTGTTAAGTGATCGGCGAGCGTAGAACGAGACCTTGTCAGGGGATCGCCGAGGATGCGGACAAAGACGGGGCGGGGAGGAGCTCTACTCGAAAGAGATCGCGCAACAGAGTCTCTGCGATGATTCGGTTGGTTCGCGGCCCGAAGTGGGTTCCGTCGAAGCCGCGGTCCGAAACCCCCTCCTCGAGCCGAAAGAGCGATCCGCTCAAGTCGAGGCAGACGACGCTTCCGTCGCAGAAGAACGATGCCCAATTCTCGGAGCGGCGATCGATCTCACCGCTCGCGGACTTCTCCACACTTCTCGCCGTGGGAAGGAGAACCAGTGCGAACCGACCGCCGAGTGCCTCCGCATCTCTCCGCATCGACTCTGAGATCGCCTTCGAGACGCGGGTGGCTTCCGACCCGGGCTCGAGCATTGCGCCCTTCTGCCTCAAGTCGAGGAGACGGTACCACGCACTCTGTGCTGTCTGAACAGTGATGAGATCTGGCGCCAGCCAGCTCGGCTCGTACAACGCCGGCTGGAAGAACCGGTCGTGCGCCGTGAGGTGCCGACGCAGCCTGTCTTGTGTGAGTCGGTCCTTGTTCTCGTAGATCTCTGTCCCGATTCGAAAGGGAGATGGTACGAGCCGGAGCCGATCCTCCTCCAACTCGAAGCGAGGCATGATCGTGGAGGAATCCCAGCCGATCAGGCTTCGTAGGGTGTTGACGTCGCGGATCAGATCGATCTCGGGCACCAGGACCAACAGGGCGATGTCGAACTCGATCTGCTCCGCCACGTGACCGAAGCGCAGGTACGACTGGGCCATCGAGTATCCGTCCACCCCGAAGTTGATCACCTCGAGCCGGTCGTCGAGATCCTCCATGATCCGAGTGAACATGTCCTCCTGCGGAACCCGGCTGGAGTGCGCGAAAGAGTCACCGAAGACCAGCACTCGCCTCTTGCCAGGGTCAGGTACCGGCTCCGTATGCTGTCGGCGCCGCGCCCCGAGGTTGTTGCTCTGCCACCACCCGTTGGTGGATCGACGGTTCTCTTCGGGGGCGTAGGTCAGCAGCGGGTCTTCCCTGATGAAGCCGAAGAGATCGCTCACCGTGATCTTCGATTCGCCGACTACCAGATTCTGGAACCACTCGTCGGGGTTGCGCTCCACGGGCGCCGTCGCCAAAAGCCGTTGGGGCGGCAGTTCCAGGTTGAAGAGCCTGCCGGCTGAAGTCTCCGATGGCTCGACGATCAAACGCCCCACCAACTCGAGGATCAAGACCACAAGGAGGATGGAGGATGCGAGGAGGCCCAGGCGAGCGACGAGGCGGCGGCTCCGTGAAGAGCGAGGAGTAGAGGCACGCGAGGACGATCGTTTTCGTTCGGCTCCGAGTCTGCGGGGAAGCTTCATTCGAGTGGCTCGGTGGTTCCACAGGAGACTCTCTGGACACCGAAGGCGTCGAGGATCTCGCTAGACGAGTTCGGCGAGGTCCTCGAGCTCCGACTCGAGCGACTCCCACTCCGCCATCAGTTTCTCGGCCCGCGCGCCGAGCTCCTTCTGCTCGCGCTCGAGCTTGGCCACTTCCTTGTGGGAGTTGCGGTCGAAGAAGGTCGGGTCGCAGAAGAGCTCGTTGATCTCGCCGACTCGGGCCTCGGCCTTCTGGAGCTGCTCGGTGACGGTGTCCAGTCGCTTCTTGAGCTTCTTGCGCTGGCGCTGCGCTTCCTTCTGCTGGTCCTGGTCGGGCGGTGCAGCCTTGGCCTTGCTGCGCTTGGTCTGGCGCGCTTTGCGCAGCACCGCTTCGGAGTCGAGGTGGTCGTCGCCGCAGCGCTCGAGGTACTCGTCGTAGCTGCCCTGAAAGTCGTTGATGCCGTCCGAGGTGACCTCCACGATGCGATCTGCCAGCTCGCCCACGAACCAGCGATCGTGGGAGACGAAGATCAGGGTGCCGTCGTAGGCACGCAGGCCCTTGACCAGCGATTCGATGGCTTCGAGGTCGAGGTGGTTGGTCGGCTCGTCGAGGATCAGCACGTTGGGTTTCTGGATCACCTGGCGCGCGAAGATGAGACGGGCGGCCTCGCCTCCGGAGAGCGAACCCAGCTTCTTGTTGGCCTCGTCCTTCGTGAAGAGGACGGCGCCCAGATTGCCGCGGACGAAGCCGACCTGTTCGCTGGGACAGAAGTCCCAGAGCCAGGCTTCGATCGTCTGGCGTTTGTTCTCCAACTGCTCGTGATGGTCCTGGGCGAAGTAGCCGGGATGGGTCTCGTAGCCCCACTCGACCGTGCCGGCATCCGCCTCGACCTGTCCCATCGCGATCTTCAGCAGGGTCGACTTGCCGATGCCGTTGGGGCCGATGATCGCGATCCGCTCACCCCGGTTGACCTCCAGCGACACCCCGTCGAGGACCCGGTTCTCGCCGTAGCTCTTCTCGATCCCGTCGAGTGTGAGAACCACCTTTCCGCTCGGGCGTCGTTGCTGGAAACGGAACCTGGGATAGCGACGTGAGCTCTGGGGCGGCGTCTCGATCTCGATCTTGTCCATCAGCTTCGCCTTGCTCTGGGCCTGGCGCGCCTTGGTTGCTTTGGCCTTGAAGCGCTCGACGAACGCCTTGTGATGGTCGATCTCCTTCTGGGCCTTCTCGATCTCCTTTTCTCGGCGCTCCCGGTTCTCGATCTTGGCGCGATCGAAGGCGCTGTAGTTGCCCCGATAGAGAGTGATCGTCTCGTAGTCGACGTCGGCGATGAACGTGCAGACGTTGTCCAGGAACCGATGGTCGTGGGACACCACCAGAGTGCAGCCCTTGTAGTCCCCCAGAAACTTCTCGAGCCACCGGATCGACAGGATGTCCAGGTGGTTGGTCGGCTCGTCGAGCAACAGGACGTCGGGCTCTGCGGCGAGGACCTGTGCGAGGAGAACCCGGAGCTTGAAGCCGCCCGACAGCGTCGAGAGGGGCTGTTCGTGCGACTCGGTGGGAATCCCGAGGCCTTCCAGGATCTCTCCGGCCCGTGCCTCCATGGAATAGCCGTCGTGCTGTGCGATGGTCTCTTCGAGCTCGCCGAACCGATCGGCGTCGAACTCCTCGCCGGCTCCGGCCAGCAGCTCCTCTTTCTCGACCATCGCCGACCAGAGCTCGGGGCGTCCCATCATCACCACGTCGAGGATCCGGTTCTTCTCGTACTGGAAGTGATCCTGCTTGAGCACTCCCAATCGGGCCCGCTTGGGCAGCGAGATCTCTCCTCCGGACGGAATCTCGTCTCCGGAGATGAGGCGCAGCAGGGTCGACTTCCCCGAGCCGTTGGCGCCGACGATTCCATAGCGCTCCCCCGGATTGAACTGGATGGAGACGTCTTCGAAGAGCGTCTGGTCGCCATAGTGTTTGGAGAGTGCAGAGACAGCGAGCATGGAACCCCGGAGGATATCAGGGCCGACGAGTCCGGGAAATGGTCGTCTTGCTCCTCGTTTCTCTTTCTCTCCAAAGGAGATAGCGCGACGAGGGGGGTGGGCTTCCGGGTCCGAATCGGCGAGAATTCGAGGTTGATGATGCGACGACGCTCCAATCGACGCTCTCGGGGACGCTCTCGCTCCCGCCGATCCACCGTGCCACCGCTGCGCTGGCCGTTTCGGGTCGGGAGGCGATTGCTCACGCTGGCGCTCCTCGTGTTGCTGGGTGCGGCCGCCTGGCTTCTCTTGCCGTTCTGGCAGCTGTCCAGCCAGTTCGCCGACCTCGCTCCGATGCTTCCCTCTCGCCTCTACGGAAGCGCAGAGCGGCTCACGGTGGATGCTCCGTGGTCGGTCCAGCGACTGGTTGCTCATCTCGAGCACATCGGCTATCGCGAGGCGGGAGACGATCGAGAGCTGGTGCCGGGGGAATTTCGCCGCGCGGGCAGCACCGTGCGGGTGTATCTGCGCTCCTTCCCGAGTCCCGAAGGAACCGATGGCGGTTACGTCGCGTCGGTGACACTCGGGCGCACCGCGGTGCGCGCGCTCGAGGTGAACGATCGAGCGGTGCGTAGCGTGCGCCTCGAGCCCCCGCTGATCACGTCCTACTATGGGTCGGATCTCCGCGAACGTCGCCCCGTGAAGCTGGACGAGCTACCGCGTGAACTGGTCTGGGCGGTGCTCGCCGCCGAAGACGCGCGCTTCTTTCGACACCAGGGGCTCTCGCTCTCTGGCATCGCGCGGGCCGCCGTGGTCAACCTGCGCGGCGGCGAGGTCCAGCAGGGGGGAAGCACGCTCACCCAACAGCTGGTCAAGAATCTGTACCTGACCCACGATCGAACCTGGATGCGCAAGGCTCGGGAGGCCGTTCTGGCGAGTTTCCTCGAGCTGCGCTACGAGAAGGAACAGATTCTCGAGGCCTACCTGAACGAGATCTACTGGGGTCGAACGGGAAGTATCAACCTGAGCGGAGTGGGGGCCGCCTCCTTTGCCTACTTCGGAAAGGTCCCCGAGCAGCTGACGCTCGGCGAAAGCGCGACCCTGGCCGGGATGATCCAGGCTCCCAACCGGCTGTCACCGCTGCGCCACCCCGAGGCCGCGCGGACCAGACGCGATTTCGTGCTCGCTCAGATGGTCGAGCTCGGCTGGCTGGAAGAGGCGCGGGCCCTGGCGCTCGCCGATCAGCCCGTGCTTTCGGCCCCTCCTCCGATCGAGCTCGGATTCGCTCGCTACGCGGCGCAGGCAGCTGGCGACGAGGCGAAGACGAGATTCGGCGTCGAGAATCTGGCGGGTAAGGGCTATGTGCTGCTGTCCTCACTGTCGCTCGAAGATCAGCTCGAAGCCGAAGCGGCGGTGAGCGAGGGGCTCGAGTCGCTCGAGAAGAACTGGCAGCGGGGCAGCGATCAGACGCTTCAGGGTGCCCTGCTCTCGGCCGACCCGAGCGACGGCCGTATCCTGGCCTATGTGGGTGGCCGCGATTGGGGCGAGAGTCAGTTCGACCGCGTCAGGCTGGCTCGTCGCCAGGCCGGCAGCGCCTTCAAGCCGCTGGTCTACGCGACCGCGCTGGCTCGCCACGTGGTCACGCCGATCGACCTGCTCGAGGACAGCCCGATCGAGGTCACGCAGGCGGGGAAGAGCTGGCGCCCGCGCAACGACGATGGCGAGTTCCGCGGTGCCGTGACCGTTCGTCAAGCGATCGAGAAGAGCCTCAACGTACCGACTGTCGAGCTGGCGCTGCGCACCGGGTTGCCGGCGATCGTCGAGCAGGCGCGAGCGCTCGGCGTCGAGGGCCGGCTGCAGCCCGTGCCCTCTCTGGCGCTGGGGGCCTTCGAGGTTACTCCGCTCGAGCTGCTGACCAGCTATGCCACTTTCGCCAACGGGGGGCTACGTCCCCGGCTACACCTGCTGGACGCCGTGCTCGATGCCGACGGCCGAGCACTCGAAGGACAGGCGATCGAGGCCCCCCAACGCGCCCTCGATCCCGGGGTGGCCTACCTGGTGACTTCGTTGCTCGAGGGGGTCGTGGAGCGGGGCACGGGTCGTGGAGCCCACGCCGCAGGGGTGCGGGATCGGCTGGCGGGCAAGACCGGCACCACCAACCAGCGACGTGACAGCTGGTTCGTCGGCTACGCACCCGAGCGAGCCACCCTGGTGTGGGTGGGCTACGACGAGGGCGATCCGACCCGGCTCTCGGGGTCGAGGGCGGCCCTGCCGATCTGGGCTCGCTTCACCGCTGCGCGCAGACCCCCGGGCGGCTATGCGACCTTCCTCCCCCCGGCCGAGGTGGTGAGCGTTGCGATCGATCCGTTCACCGGGCAGCGAGCCACTGGACGATGCCCGCAGGTCGTGACGGAGTACTTCCTTCCAGAGCGTCTGCCGGAGCTCGAGTGTGAGCTGCACGGCGGGGGAGTCGACAAGAAGCGGAAGTGGTGGCGTCGGATCTTCCACCGGGGGGACCGCTCCCAGGCCAAGCAGCGGGCGACCAGCGGCGAGAGATGAGACTCGGGGTGGGGAGTGCTCGCCTGCGGGTCAGAAGAGAACCGAGAAGCGAGGCGGACCACTGAGACCGGGCCGATAGCGTTCTCCGTCGGCCGGGAGCCAGAGCAGGAAGAACGTGTCGCTGCCGTGATAGCGCACCTGATGAGGGCCGGCGTAGAGGGTCAGATCGGCGTCCTCGACCGGCTCTCCGTCGATCTCGAGCGAGCCTGTGTCGAGGGCACTCGCTGGCTCCACGAAGTACCTCCCGCTGCGCACCGCGTAGAAGGTCTCCTGGGCGACCTCGTCGGGACCGGAAGCCTCGTAGCGGGCCCCCCAGAGCCACAGATCCGTATGGTAGGGCACGAAGTGGGATTCGAGGAAGGCGCGCAGGTCCACCGGGAGCGACGGGGTGCGGGCGTCGAAGATCCAGGCCACAGTGCCGGTTTCGAGGATGCGACGGGGGATCTCCTCGGTGAGCTCCTCGGCTCGGGTGACCCGAATGTGGGCATTGGTGAAGAACCAATAGCTGGTCGGCGGTCGCGCCACAGCGGAGCCCGAGTTGGCATAGACAGGATCATCGGGGCGAGTGAGTCGGGAAAGCTGGCCCAGCACCTCGTGCTGATACTCGTTGCTCGGTCGATGACGCGAGAACGTTCGCACGGAGTCGGCCAGACCGAGTGCCAGGACGAGGACGAGGGTCGCCGAGAGCGCTCCCGCGGTTCGGGGCCGTAAGCGCCCCAACCGGCGTAGGGTGGAGAGCGAATCGACGAGTCCCCGCTGAGCCCAGAGGGCGAGAAAGGCGGCGAAGGTCACCAGGCTGTAGGGGTAGGGAGCGGACTGAGCCCAGTACGAGAAGAAGGCGGCACCGGTCAGAACCGCCAGCAGGGCCTCGGGCCGCTCGGACCTTCCGGTCCCCAGCCGTCGAGTCGCTCCTGCCAGGCCGGTCCCGGCCAGCAGCCAAAGCCACCAACCGCTGCGCAGCCAGGGCTCGAGGTGCTCCCAGGGAGAGAAGCGCCGCCCGATCGACTCGTGCTCCATCGACCAGTAGAAGGTCCAGCGCACGAAGTCGACCCAGCTGTCAGTCGCCGAGAGCCAGAGACCCACCGCTCCCGCGATCAGGAATCCGCCGCCCAGAAACCACACCGGGGAACCGCAGGGCTCGCGGTCACGACGTCGGTCGTGCCAGACGCGCAGGAGGAAGGCGCACCCCACCAGTGCACCGAGGGGCAACGCCTTCTGTGAGGCCCACATCGCCAGGGCCGTGGCGACGCCGGCGGCGAAGCTCCGGCTGCGCTCGGATCCCGGGTTCCTCGGCAGGAGGCACACCGCCAGGAGAAGCAGACCGACCGCGAGACCCTCGGGTCGGATCTCGATCGCGAAACCGACGAAGAGCGGTGTCGACAGGGCGAAGATCGGAGCCCAGGCTCCCGCCATCGGTCCATCGCGCTCGGACGCCAGACGCCAGAGGGCGAGCAGGGCACCGAGCCAGAACGGGATGCAGGCCAGCCTCAGCCACCGGATGGCGGTCGGGTCGTCTCCCGTAGCCAGGAAGACCGGGGACAGGAGTTGGTACAGGAGGGGGAAGTGGTGCTCGAAGAAGTCGCGATAGGGCACCTCACCCTGGGCCACGAGCCAGGCAGCCTGGGAATAGTCGAACTCGTCGATGCTGTAGCTCTTGACTCGCGCCATGCGCAGCGCCTGGACGGTGAGCAGGAGCAGGACTGCGAACGTCGCGATCGCCACCAGGCGTCGTCCGGGCCATGAAGGGGAGTCGCTCACGGGCTCCAAGACTACCGGTCTGGACGCATACCCGGGTTGCTAGACTGCGGGAACCGTCTCGTCAACGAAAGAGGGAAGACAGCGTATGAATCGGAGGCAGTTCCTCGGTGCTGCGGGCGGGGTCGCCGTGGGGCGCCTTCTCCCTGCCGGCGCCCGACACGAAGCGGGATCGACGCACCCCAGTGCCGAGGAGGGCTCGCGAGCGAGTGCCGAGGGGCCGTTCCTCGACCGGGAGCGCTTGCGCCATCGCAACCGCGATCGCTCGACCGTGGCGAGCCAGAACGGGATGGTGTGCGCCAGTCAGCCGCTGGCGGCCCAGGTCGGTATCGACATTCTCAAGGCCGGGGGCAGCTGCGTCGACGCGGCGATCGCGACCAATGCGATGTTGGGTCTGGTGGAGCCGGCGATGTGTGGAATCGGCGGCGACCTGTTCGCCATCCTCTGGGTGGAGGAGGAGGGGCGCCTCTACGGGCTCAACGCCAGTGGGAGAGCACCGTTGGAGTGGACCCTGGAGCGTGCCGCGGAGAAGGGGCTGGAGCGGATTCCGCGCCGCAGCTCGCTGTCGTGGAGCGTCCCCGGCTGTGTCAGTGGCTGGTCTCTTCTTTCGGAGCGCTTCGGGAAGCTCTCTCTCGCGCAGTGTCTCGACGCGGCCATCGACTACGCCGAGAAGGGCTTTCCCCTCTCCCCGATCATCTCGACCCACTTCGAGTGGCAGGACGGCGACGCTCCCCACATGGCCGAGGTCTACCATCCCGAGGGCCGAGCACCGAAGTTCGGAGAGCTCTTTCGCAACCCGATGCTGGCGCGCTCCTACCGCTCGATTGCCGAAGGCGGATCCGCGGCCTTCTACGAGGGCGAGATCGCCTCGGCGATCGCGGCGAAGGCGCGAGAGATGGGCGGCTACCTCTCGGAGCGAGATCTCCGAGAGCACCGAGCGGACTGGGTCGAGCCGGTCAGTACGTCCTACCGGGGTTGGGACGTGTGGGAGCTGCCTCCGAGTGGCCAGGGCATCGCGGCGCTCCAGATGCTCAACCTCCTGGAGCACTTCGACATCGCCGCCCTGCCGCCCAACTCGGCAGAGCAGCTGCACCTGTTGGTCGAAGCGAAGAAGCTGGCCTTCGAGGATCGAGCTCGCTTCTACGCCGATCCCGCCTTCGCCGAGGTCCCCGTCGACTGGCTGATCTCGAAGGAGTATGCAGCCGAGAGGGCACGGTTGATCGATCCGAGACACGCCAGTACGAAGCGAACTCCCGGTGATCCGCCGCTCGACTCGGACACCGTCTATCTGAGCGCGGCGGACAGCGAGGGCAACATGATCTCGTTCATCCAGAGCGTGTACTCCGCCTTCGGCTCCACGATCTGTCCGGATGGGGTCGGCTTTCCGATCCAGAATCGAGGCCAGGCGTTTTCCCTCGATCCGGAGCATCGCAATCGGCTCGAGCCGGGTAAACGACCCTTTCACACGATCATTCCCGCTTTCATGACTCGCGGTACGCGGCCGGTGCTGTCCTTCGGCGTCATGGGGGGCGACTTCCAACCTCAGGGACACGCCCAGGTCGTGATGAACCTGATCGACTACGGTCTCTCGCCGCAGCAGGCGGGCGACCAGCCCCGGATCTCCCACTCCGGGTCGTCCAACCCGTGGGGAGGGGGCGGGGTCGATGGCGGGGAGCTGACTTTCGAGCAGGGGATCACCGACCCGGTGCGGCTCGATCTCGCGGAGATGGGACATCGGGTGCGTGCCGAGCTGGCCGCCCACGGCGGGTACCAGGCGATCTGGCGCCGCGACGATCCGCGGATCTACTTCGGGGGCTCCGATCCGCGCAAAGACGGGGCGGCGATCGGGTACTGAAGGGGCCGGGGTGAGATGCGGTTTGCATATTTATGCAAAGCAGTGATAATTTATGCAAACCATGATTCGAGCAAGCGTGGCCGGCGCATCCGGCTATTCCGGTGGCGAGCTGGTTCGGTGGCTGGTCCAGCACCCCGAGGTCGAGCTGACCCATCTGGCGGCGGGTCAGCAGAGCGGTCGGTCGATGGCAGAGAGCTTTCCCAGTCTGCTCGGCCATGTCGATCTGACCCTGACGGATCCCGATTGGCAGCGCCTGGGCCGTGACAGCGATGTCGTGTTCCTGGCGCTGCCTCACGGTCTGGCCCTGGAGGCGGTGCCGGAGATTCTCGCGGGCGGCGCACGCGTGATCGACCTCGGCGCAGACTACCGTTTGCAGGACCCCGAGGTGTACGAGCGGTGGTACGGGGCGCCCCACTCGCAGCGCGATCTGCTGGCCGAAGCCGTGTACGGCCTGCCCGAGCTCCATCGCTCGGCGATCCGGGCGGCACGATTGGTCGCCAACCCCGGTTGCTACCCGACCGCGGCCGCCCTGGCACTGCTTCCGCTGCTCACCATGGTCGGAGACTCCAGCGCTGCGACGGTGCTGGTCGACGCCAAGTCCGGCGTCTCCGGGGCCGGACGCCAGGCTTCCGTCGGCATCCTGTTCTCCGAGATCAACGAGAACGTCCGACCCTACAAGGTGGGCGATCATCGGCACGGGCCAGAGATCGAGCAGACACTCGCCCTCGCCGGGCACTCCAAGAAGGTCTTCTTCGCACCGCATCTCATCCCGATGACCCGGGGCATCTCCTGCGCGGCCTACCTGACCTGCCCGGATCCGCCAGAGCTGGCTACGTTGACCGAAGCTCTCCACGAGACGTGGAGCTCGGAGCCCTTCGTCCGAGTGGTGGACGGACTGCCCGAGACCAAGGCCACCTGGGGCTCCAACTACTGTGACGTCGCGGCACGGGTCGACGCCGAGAGGAGTGTGGTGGCTGGTTTCTCGGCGATCGACAACCTGGTCAAGGGTGCCGCCGGCCAGGCCGTCCAGAACATGAACCTGATGTTCGGTCTCGACGAGACGGTCGGTCTGGCTCGGCCCGCGCTCTATCCCTGAGGAGATCGACGTGCCGCAGAGCGAGACCCCAGTGACCAGGCGGGATCCCGTCGGTGAGACACCTTCGTTCCTGGAGCCCTTCGATGGGCACATCGCCAGTCCTCGTGCCTTCCGAGCGGTGGGGCTCGAGTCCGGGGTCAAGCAGAATCGACCCGATCTCGCCGTGATTCTCTCCGAGCGGGCCGCCACCGCTGCGGGTGTCTTCACCCGCAACCGTGTGCAGGCTGCGCCGGTGCACTATTCGAGGCGGGCGTTGGAGGATGGACGAGCGCGTGCGGTGGTGGTGAACGCCGGCAGTGCGAACGCGTGCACCGGTGAGCGAGGAGAGCGCGATGCCGAGGCGATGGCCGAGCAAACCGCTGCGGCTCTGGGCCTGGCTTCGAGCGAGGTCCTGGTCGCCTCGACCGGGGTGATCGGCCAGCCGCTCGCGATGGACAAGATCTCACCCGCGATCGCGGAGGCGGGCCGCAGGCTCGAGGCTCCTCTCGACACCGAGTCGCGCGACGCCGGAGGCCGAGCTGCCGCCGCGGCGATCTTGACGACGGACACCGTGGCGAAGTGTTCAGCAGTGCGAGTCGACTGTGGCGGTGGCAATCGGGTCACCCTGGGAGGGATCGCCAAGGGCTCGGGAATGATCGAGCCCGACATGGCGACGACCCTGGCCTTCGTGACCACCGACGCCGCGGTGGCGTCCCCTCAGCTTGCCCACGCTCTTCGAGCTGCGACGGAGAAGACCTTCAACTGCATCACCGTCGACGGCGACACCAGCACCAACGATTGCATCTTTCTGCTCGCCAACGGAGCGGCTGAGGTCGACGTCGAGGGGGCCGAGGCCGCGGAGCGGTTCGCGCTCGGGCTCGAGTGGCTGCTTCGACAGCTGGCCGTCGCCGTGGTGCGCGACGGGGAGGGAGCGACGCGGCTCGTTCGAATCGATGTCGAGGGCGCGGCGTCCGACCAGGAGGCGCGGCGCGCGGCGAAGACGGTCGCCAACTCTCCCCTGGTCAAGACCGCGATTCACGGCGGCGAACCGAACTGGGGGCGTATCCTCCCCGCGGTGGGCCGTTCCGGGGTGGAGATGGACGTCGACCGAATCCGGATCTGGGCGGGTGATCTCCAGATCGTCGAGGCAGGACTCGGCCTGCACGAGGATCTTTCACCCATCGCACTTCAGTTCCAGCGGCCGGAGGTCTCGCTGCGCATCGATCTCGGTCTCGGCGCGGGCCGGGCGACCGTGTGGGGGTGCGACCTCAGTGCCGAGTATGTGCGCATCAACGGCAGCTACATGAGCTGAGGATCGAGAGATGACCCTCACGCCGAAACCGGCTGCCAGCGAGAAGGCGAAAGCGCACAACGAGTCGCCCCATGGGCATCCCGTCCAGGGCCTCGAGGATGCCGAAGCCCTGGGCCTCTCCCTTGCCCAGGCCATGCGCTACGTCGCGAATTGGACGGGCAAGCGCGTTCTGATCAAGTTCGGCGGCGCCGCGATGGCGGCGGGTGACCTGGGCACCCTGCTCGAGGACGTCGCGGCGCTGCAGCGGGCCGGCGTACTCCCGATCCTGGTGCACGGAGGAGGCCCGGAGATCTCTGAGCGCCTCGCCGAGCGCGGAGTCGAGCCGAGGTTCGTCGATGGCCTCCGGGTGACGGATGCAGCCACCATGGAGGTGGTGGAAGACGTGCTCGCGGGATCGGCGAATCGTCGTCTGGTCGAGCTCCTGCAGAACGCCGGGGGAACGGCACGGGGACTCTCCGGGCACGGAAGCTCGCAGGACGAGGGAACGCTCTTCGTCGAGCCGCATCCCAATCGTGAGCTCGGCTTCGTCGGGCGAGTGACTCGAGTCGACCCTGCCCCGATCGAAGCGCTGCTCGAGGAGGGGGTCGTGCCGGTGTTCGCGCCGCTGGGCAGGGGCCCGGACGGCCACGCCTACAACGTGAATGCCGATACCGCCGCCGCGGCACTGGCCGCGGCGCTCGGCGCCGAGAAGTTCCTGCTGCTGACCGATGTGCGCGGCGTCTATCGCAAGGTCGCACTGGGCAAGAACCCGTCTCCGAGCGCGGATCGTGCCGACCGCTCGGGCGTCGAGGAAGAGTCGACGGTACTGATCTCGGAGCTCACTCCCGAGGGGGCTGCCCGCCTGATCGAGGAGGGCATCATCTCCAAGGGGATGATCCCCAAGGTCGAGGCGTGCCTCGGGGCCGTGGCCGCGGGAGTTCCGAGGGCTCACATCCTCGCAGCCAGCCTGCCGCACGGCCTGCTCGTCGAGCTGTTCACCCAGGCGGGAATCGGCACCATGATCACCGACCGCTCGAGGTGGCCAACGGGTCTCCACCGGGGCCCGGGCGGATCCACCCAGGAGACACCATGACCGTTGCGCGCTCAGCCACCGACACGAGCCATCTGTTCGTCAACTACCGACCGGCCCCGATCGCCTTCGTGAGGGGAGAGGGTGCCCGCCTGTGGGACGACAGCGGCCGCGAGTATGTCGACCTGCTCGGAGGAATCGCGACGGTGAGCCTCGGGCATGCCCACCCGCGGTTGCTCGAAGCCCTCGGCGCTCAGCTCGAGCGCTACCACCACGTATCGAACCTGTTCGAGATTCCCGAGCAGGCGGCTGCGGCCGCGGCTCTGGTGGCGGCCGCTCGCAGCAGCGCACCGGCCCACCGACGTCTCGAGCGGGTCTTCTTCTGCAACAGCGGAGCGGAAGCCAATGAAGCAGCGATCAAGCTGGCCCGCAAATACGCCTGGCGGAAGGCCCAGTCCAATGCCCCGGAGAGCCGTGCGGCCTTCGAGATCGTGGTCACCGAGAACGGCTTCCACGGGCGCACCCTCGGGGCGTTGGCGGCGACCGGAACCCCGGCCTATCACCAGGGGTTCGGTCCGCTCCCGGGTGGCTTCGTGTGTGTGCCGTTCGGCGATCTCGAAGCGGCCGCTGCGGCGATGAGCGAGCGCACCTGCGCGGTGCTGGTGGAGCCCATCCAGGGCGAGGGAGGAGTGAACCCCGCTCGGCCCTCCTACCTCCGCGGCCTGCAGCGGCTGTGCCGGGAGCACGGCGCCCTCTTCATGCTGGACGAGGTGCAGACCGGAATGGGACGCCTCGGTGGCACCATGTTCGCCTTTCAGAAGTGGGAGCTCGAGCCCGATGTCCTCGTGCTGGCCAAGGGACTCGGCGGCGGCATTCCCGTCGGCGCGGTTCTGGCGCGCGACGAGGTTGCACAGGCGCTCCAGCCTGGAGACCACGGCTCCACCTACGGCGGTAACGCGCTTGCCACGACCGCGGTTTCGACCGTGCTCTCGGTGATCGAGGAAGACGGACTGCTCGAGCGGGTCGAAGAGGCGGGAGCGCGACTTCGCAGCGGTCTCGAGTCGATCGCCGAGCGTACAGGCGCGATCGAATCGGTACGCGGCGAAGGGTTGATGCTCGCTGCTCAGCTGAGGACCGAGGCCGCCCCCGTCGCTGCGGCCTGTCTCCGGCAGGGAGTACTGGTGAATGCGGTGAGGCCCCATGCCATTCGTTTCCTTCCGCCCCTCGTGATCACCGATGCGGACATCGACCTCGGGCTCGAGCGATTCGAGAAGGCGCTTCGATCGGTCGGGGAGAAGCCTTGAGCGATGAAACGCGCCTGTGGGGAGGTCGCTTCGAGGGAGCAGTCGACCCCGAGATCGATCGATTCACCCGCTCCTTCTCGTTCGATCGCCGGCTGGCCCGCTACGACCTGATCGGTTGCCTGGCACACGCCCGGATGCTGCTCGACACCGGCATCCTCGAGCGAGACGCGGCGGTCACGATTCTCGGGGGCTTGTCCGAGCTGCTGCGCGAGCTCGAGAGCGGCGAGCTTTCGATCGAAGGTAACGACGAGGACATTCACTCGTGGATCGAGCGTAGCCTGATCGAGCGAGTGGGCGACGACGGACGTCGTCTGCACACCGGCCGCAGCCGCAACGACCAGACCGCAGTGGCGCTACGTCTCTGGGTGCGAGACTCGGCGAGCCAGCTGCTGGCCCGTCTGTTGGCTCTGCAGGAGCACCACCTGGAACGAGCCTCCGCCCATCTCGAGACCTTTCTTCCGGGCTACACCCATCTTCAGCGGGGACAGCCGGTCAGCCTGGCCCACCACCTGCTGGCCCACTCGTGGGCCCTCGATGCCGACGGAGAACGTCTGGAGAGAGTCTACGCTGTGGCCGGCTGCAGTCCCCTCGGGGCCGGAGCGCTCGCCGGCTCGCCCCATCCGATCGATCCACATCGCAGTGCCGAGCTGCTCGGTTTCGATGAGCCATACCCCAACAGCATGTGGGCGGTGGCCGATCGGGACTATGTGGTGGAGACGTCGTTCTCTTGTGCCCTGCTCATGGTGCACCTGTCGCGTTGGGCCGAAGAGGTGATTCTCTGGACTTCGCGAGAGGTGGGCTTCGCGTCGCTCGACGATCGAGTCGCCAAGGGGTCGAGCCTGATGCCGCAGAAGAAGAACCCGGAGCCTGCCGAAGTGCTGCGCGGCAAGAGCGGCCGGGCGATCGGCTCGCTCACTGCTCATCTCGTCCAGCTCAAGGGACTCCCGTTGACGTACAACAGCGACCTCCAGGAGGACAAGGAGGCTCTGTTCGACGCGGTCGACACCGTCGCGACCTCGCTCGCGGCGGCTCGGGCTCTGGCGGGCGGCCTGCAGTATCGCACCGAGGCGATGGCCGCAGCGCTGCACGGGGGCTACATCACCGCCACGGATCTGGCCGATGCGCTGGTGCGTGCGGGCGTTCCCTTCCGCACCGCCCACGAGCGGGCAGGCTCGGTGGTGAAGGCTGCGGAGGAGGCCGGGGTGGAGCTGTGGGAGCTCTCGCTGGAGAGCCTCCGCGAGCACTGGCCGGAGGCGCCGGAAGACCTTCCCTCCCAGCTGCGCCCCGAGAGCTCGGTGCGGGCGCACTCGAGCTACGGCGGTCCGGCCCCCGAGCGCGTCGCAGAGCAACTGGAGCTGGCCCGGGAGCGCTTCGAGGCCCGCCGCCGTCGCTCGAGCGAGCTGGCGGATCCGCCGGTCCTGCGGGCCTGGCGCGAAGGTCGTTTGTTGGACGAGACGCTGCCTTTCTGACTGACAGATTCTTCGAAGACACCTTTCATGCGACGATCCCGCCAACGCGCCATTCTCGACCTGGTCCGCCAGCGCGCCATTCACAGTCAGGCCGAGCTGGTGGAGGCGCTCGGCGAGCAGGGGTTCTCGGTGACCCAGGGCACGGTGTCGCGAGACGTCCGTCAGCTGGGGTTGGTCAAGGTTCCCCTCGATGGAGGGAGCTCACGCTACGCGCCCCCCGAAGAGCCCGGGGTCACCGTCGACGGCACCGAGCGCCTGCGGGGTCTGGCCGACTCCGTGACGGCCATCGACACCGGGGACGCGTTGTTGCTGATCAAGACGCCGATCGGTCATGCCAACGCCGTGGCGGTGGCGCTCGATGCCTGTGGGCTGCCGGAGATCGCGGGCACCTTGGCGGGAGACGACACGATCCTGTTGGTGCTGCGTAGGCGCGAGGATCGCGCTCCGCTTCGCCGACGCCTCGAAGAGATCTTCGGCTGATCGAGTGCTCTCGAGCCGCTCGGGGAGCCTCCCCACGAGCGAGGTGCTCCCAGCGATCGATCAGAAGGTGTACTCGAGCGCGACGACCGGAATGATGTCGTTGTCCTGCAGCCCGTCGTCGCTCAGGGAATACAGCCCGTTGAGCGAGATCAGCAGATTGCCCACCGGATTGAATCGCACGCCGAGAGACCCGAGCAGCAGGTTGAGGTCGCCGGTCTCGGCGTCGACCACCGGGCGCTGCACGGTCGTGGTGGCGCCAGCGGTGCAGAAGGGTCCCTGGCCGGGCTGGGTGCAGAACAGGAAGTCGTCATCGCTGGACACCAGACGCACTGCGTCGAACAGGGTCCGTCCCAGGAGATCGGCCGCGAGGGTGAAGCGCGGCGTGGCAGCCCAGTCGAATCCCAGCGTGTAGTTGAGCTCGTCCGGGAAGCTCTCCACGAAGTCGTTGCCGCCGGAGGAGAAGGTGTAGCCGAGATTCACGTGGGGAGAAAAGGTGCCGTACTCTTTCGAGCCGATGATGAAGAGCTTCGCCTGGGTGGCACCGGTGCCGAGCAGATCCCTCTCGTCACCGGTCGGGAGACGCAGATCGATGGCGGCTGCCCAGCCACCTCTCGGTCCGCCGGTGAACTTCCACTTGCTGCGCAGCACCACGTCTCCGATGCCGGAAGAGCTGGCACTGTCGGAACGAACCTCCTGGGTACGACCCGATCCGTCCCAGGAGTGAATCGGTGACGTGGCACCCGTGGCCAGGCGCTCGATATCGAGCCGCGCCGTGGCGCTGAGGTCGACATCGAGGTAGGGGATCGCCACCGAGACTTCCACGTTGTCGGTCACGCCGTAGTTGACGAACAGCACCGAAGTCGTGCTCTCCAGGCTCAACAGGGTCGTCGCCTGGATGATGTCTCCTTCGAAGAAGAAGTCCTGCGTCGTGGTGTCCCTGTTGGTGTCTTCGTGGGTGAGCTGGAAGGCGAGGTCGCCGTCGAAGTCGAGATTGTCGATCGAGTCCCACTGCGCGGACTGGTAGGAGAACCCGATACTCCAGCGCCCCTTGCCATTGGTGAGCGCGCGCTCGGCGAACAGCGAGCCGAACGACTCGGAGTTGCGGGTGAAGGTCCCCAGCGTCGAGTCGTAGGTGAAGGTGAAGCCGCCGGACGGCGAGGCCAGGGGGAAGGTCGAGAGCTGCGTCACCAGTGACTGGTTGATCGCGTTGCCCACCTCACTGAGCCGGGCCCCCTCGTCGATGAAATGGGTCGAGTGATCGAACTGCTCGGTCTCGAAGAGAAAGATGTCGCGGTCGAACAGATTCGGGATGAGGTCGGCGAGACCCTGCTGCGCGAACGTGGCGGGGGAGAGGATCGTCGCTGCCGCGAGCAACAGAACTGCGACCAGCGCGGGGCGACGAGTGCGGATCGGGCTTTTCAAGGCGATGTGTCGAGATGTCACCTGCGACCTCCGGCTCTCTGTCTTTGCGAATGGATAAGTGGAATTTCTAGCATAGTTGCTCGTCCCTCACCAAACACCGGGTATCGCTCGCGCCGAGCACGGTGGATGAATTCTCGCCTGGGAAGTGTTCTCGACGGACGAACCTACCACGCGCGGAGCCCGGACCCCGGACCTCGGGTACCGGACCCCGAGATGGCCGCCGGTCTTCTCCGTACCGGCGGCGCTTCGCTGCCGGCTTCGCTCGACGGCTTCCAGCCGCCGCGATGAGGCGAGTCGATGCCTGGACATTCCACAGATCGCGACAATCGAGAATGCGGGTCTCGGAAGGAGGACTTTCCCCGGTACTGAAGGTGGAGGTCGGCGGCACCTTGTTGCCCCCTTTGCCTCGAGAAGCCCTTAGAATCGCTGGATGATCGGACAGACGCTTGCCCACTACAAAATCCTGGAGAAGCTCGGCGAAGGGGGCATGGGCGCAGTCTTCCTCGCCGAGGACACTCGGCTCCACCGCCCGGTGGCTCTCAAGGTGCTGCCGAGCGAGTTGGCCGCGCAGACCGAGCATCTGGAGCGCTTTCGCCGTGAGGCCCAGGCCATCGCAGCCCTGAGCCATCCCAACATCGTCACGATCTTCTCGATCGAGGACGACGGGGATCGTCACTTCCTGACCATGGAGGCGGTACGAGGGAAGGATCTGTCTCGGTTGATCCGTGGCGATGGGCTCTCCGCACAGCGGGTGGTCGAGCTGGCGGTCCCGATTGCAGGTGCACTCAGTGCCGCCCACGCAGCGGGAATCGTGCACCGCGATCTGAAACCGGCCAACGTCATGGTGACCGACGACGGCACGGTGAAGATTCTCGACTTCGGTCTCGCCAAGCTCCAGCCGCTCGAGAGCGCGGGCTCCTCCGAGGCGGCCACTCGCACCCTCACCGAACTGGGTACCATGATGGGTACGGTTCCCTACATGTCCCCAGAACAGGTTCAGGGAAAGGCCGTAGACGCCCGCACCGACATCTTCTCTCTGGGAGTCATGCTCTACGAGATGTGTACCGGCCAACGCCCCTTCCAGGGCGAGAGCAATGCCGACACGATCTCGTCCATCTTGAGAGATTCCCCTGCCGAGATCGCGGACTCTCGGCCCGATCTGCCGGGTCAGCTGGGCCGCATCGTCGAGCGTTGTCTCGAGAAGGACCCCGACCTTCGCTACCAGTCGGCGGCAGATATCGGGACCGCCCTGAGCAAGATCGGCGAGTCGGTCCGAGAGACGCGCGGCGAATCGCTACCGTCGGTGGCGGTGCTGCCGTTCGTCGATATGAGCCCGGAGAAGGACCAGGACTACTTCTGCGAGGGACTCGCGGAAGAGCTGATCAATGCTCTGGTGCGCGTCGAAGATCTGCGGATCGCGTCGCGGACCTCGGCCTTTCGCTTCAAGGACTCCGAGTCCGACATCAAGGAGATCGGACGACGGCTCGACGTGAGCTCGGTGCTCGAGGGGAGCGTGCGTAAGGCAGGCAACCAGGTCCGGATCGGCGTGCAGCTGGTCAACGTCACGGACGGCTATCAACTCTGGTCGAATCGATACGACCGCGAGCTCAAGGACGTGTTCGCGATTCAGGACGAGATCGCGCAGAAGGTGGTGGAGGCCCTCCAGGTCACCCTCACGCCGAAAGCGAAGCAGGCGGCCGAGAAGGCGATGCCTGCCGACGTCCAGGCCTACGACTACTACCTCAAGGGTCGGAAGTTCTTCTACGAGTTCCACCAGAGGGGCTTCGAGTTGGCCCGTCAGATGTTCGCGCGTGCCATCGTGATCGACCAGAACTACGCCCGCGCCTATGCTGGAGTCGCCGACTGCTGCTCCTTCCTCTACATGTACTACGACGCCTCGCAGGAGAATCTCCAGGAGGCCCGGACGGCGAGTCGAAAAGCCGTCGACATCGATCCAGAGAATCCGGAGGCCCATGCCTCGCGCGGGCTGGCGCTTTCGGTGAGCGGCAAGTACGCCGAGGCCGAGGCCGAGTTCCGGCGTGCGATCGAGCTCGACCCGAAGCTCTACGAAGCCCACTATTTCTTCGCCCGCTCGCTCTTCTCGCAGGGGCGGAGCGCGGAGGCCGCCGCATCCTTCGAGCGAGCCTGCGAGGTGCAGCCCGACGACTACCAGGCACCGCTCTTCCTCGCTCAGACCTACCTGAGTCTGGGCCGACGGGCTCACGCGGCGGCCAACTTCCGCAAGGTCGTGGACCTGGCGAAGAAGCACCTGGCCTACCATGCCGACGATCCGCGGGCGCTCTATCTCGGAGGTGCCGCGCTGGTCGAGCTCGGGGATCTGGAGCCGGCCCAGGAGTGGGTGGCGCGGGCGGTCGAGATCGATCCCGACGATGCCAACACGCTCTACAACGTGGCCTGCGTCTATGCCCAGCTGGGAGAGAACGAGAGCGCGCTGGAATGCCTCGAGCGCGCGATCGACTCCGGCATGGGGGAAGCCGACTGGATCGCCAACGATCCCTACTTCGATCCGCTCCGTGAATCCGAGCGCTTCGTGAAGCTCATGGCTCGAATGGAGGGGCGCCGCGAGGATTCGCAGCTCGGTTCCTCTCCGGCGACCTCCTAGAGAGAGCGAGAGCCCTCCGGAGTCCGGTCGGGGCGGTGCGTCACGGTTCCCCGGAGGCGCTCAGCTCTCCGTCGGATTCCGCTCTCCCGGAGCGTGCTCTCCGGGAGCTGGCCTGCCTGGGGCAGGTTTCCCCGGGGCAGGTTTCCCTGGGGCCACGCCGAGCTCCTTGGCGCGACGGCGAACCTGATGGGCCTCGCGAGTTTCCTGTGAGCTGAATCGCTGCTCGCGCCAGGGGTCGCCGTAGGTGTGATAGCCGTTCTCCTCCCAGAAGCCTCGTTCGTTCTCGGTCAGCACTTCGACTCCGCACACCCACTTCGCGCTCTTCCAGGCGTAGAGGTGGGGGATCACCAGACGGATCGGCCCGCCGTGCTCGGTGGCGAGAGGCTGGCCGCCGTGACGATCGGCGAACAAAGCGCGCTCGGACAAGAAGTCCTCCAGGGGCATGTTGGTGGTGTACCCGCCGACACAGCGAATCAACACGTGGCTCGCGTCGGGCACCGGCCGAATTCGCGAGAGGACGGTCCGGGTCGAGAAGCCACTCCAGCGATTGTCGAGAGTCGAGAAGCGAGTCACGCAGTGAAAGTCTGCCATCACGTCGACCCGGGGCAGCGACTGGAGCGTCGTCCAGTCGAGCTCGCAACCCTGTTCGACAGCCCCGAACAGTCGCAGTCGAAACGTGCCGAGGTCTACCTCCGGAGTCGAGCCGTAGGTCAGCACGGGCCACTTGTCCGTGACGTATTGCCCGGCCGGAACTCGGTCCTTGCCGTCTCGTATCGAATCGTCCATGGGGCTCTTTTTCTCCCGAAAGCCAGGAAGATACGTAGGATAGCCGACATGTTGTTCTGGGAGCGCCTGCTCCGGCGCCTGCCCTCACGCCGTTGGTTCTTCACTCAGTCACTGATCGCGATGGTGATCGGCCTGATGGTCGTCTTGCTCATGGGCTTGGGTCGACCGGAGGTCTACGAGGTCGCGCTCTTCTTCTCCGGCGCTGTGGTCGGTCTGTTCATCAATGCCGGAGCGATCCTGACGCAGGCGCTCTTCTACACCTTGGTTCCGACACTCCGCGATCGGTCCAAGGGAGTGAAGCTGGTGGCGAACAACCTGGCCTTCTTCTTCGGAGGAGGGGCCGGATTCCTGACAGGGAACCGCGTAGCTTCGCTGCTCGGTGCCAAGGGCTTTCGCATCGAAGACGGTACGACCTTCGTGGTCGTGATCTTCGGCTTGCTGGCGATCGGGGTGGGGCTGGTGTTCAATCTGGTGGGTACCTTGCGAGAGCGGCTGGCGGAGAGCGTGGCCCGGGTCAAGGAGCAGGAGTTCGCCCAACGGCAGCTGCAACTCGCCCGCTCACTGCAGCGTCGGCTCCTGGCCCCCGAGTCGGTCACGGGTGACGGATACCGGATCGAATCCCGGAACCTCGCCGCGCTGACCGTGGCCGGGGATTTCTACGACGTGTTCCCATTGGGCGACGGCGACCTCGGACTGGTGGTGGCAGACGTGGCGGGAAAAGGAATCCCCGCCGCCCTGATCGTGGCTTCGGTGAAGGCGCTGACGCCCCTCATCGCCGCGGAGCGATCGGTGTCCGAGACTCTCGAGGAGCTCAATCGACGACTGGCGCGCGACCTGGATCGCAGGGAGTTCGTAGCGCTCGCCTTCGCTCGATATTCACCCCAGAGCGGGCGCCTGGAGATCGGTAACGCCGGGATGCCCGATCCGTATCGCCTGACGAAGCGAGGGGTCGAGCCGCTCCAGGTGCCGGGGCCGCGGCTGCCATTGGGCGCTCGCGACCGGGTCGCCTACGAGTCCCTGGAAACGGAGCTCTCCACAGGAGACAGTCTATTGATGCTGAGCGACGGGATTCCGGAAGCCATCCTCCCCGATGGATCTCCACTCGGCTACGAGTGGCTCCTCGAGCGCCTGGAGAGCATGACCCCGACCGGGGATCCGGCCGCCAGGCTCGATGGACTCCTGCAGGGGCTGACGGTGGAAGTGGGTGAGAGGCCGGAGGACGACTGGACGCTGTTGCTCCTCGAGCGCGGATCCAGGGCCGCTTCGAAGGGAAGTTCTCGCGAGAGCTCCGTGGCCTCGCCACCGGGGAAGGCCAAGAAGAGGAAGCCGGAGAGGGCGCCTGCAGGTGGCCGGCGACGTCGGGGGCGATCGAAGAAGGGTGCCAAGCCTCGCAAGAGGCCGTCGAAGACACCGTGAGCAAGGGGCGTGGGGCGGGGATCCGACTACGAGCTTGGCGACTGTGGCGCGACGCTGTCTCTGTGGTCGCCGTGGTCGCGGTCCTGGCGGTTCTCGCCCTGTTCGCCTGGATGACTCGGGAGCCTGACGCGGAATTCTTCGATCGGCTGGTCGATTCGCCCTCGATCGGGCCCTGGATCGATCGTTGGCGTGAGCCCTGGCTCAGGGAGGCGGCCGCCGAGAAGAGCCGGCGTGGGTCAGTCGATCCGGCCGCCCCCGCGAGGCCCCCCGCCGAAACGATTTTCCTCGGGGGCGGGGTCTCGCTCCGGGCCGAGCCGCGACCGGAGGCGCCGATCCGGGGGCGAACCCGGGTGATTCGCCACGCCACAGTCCTCGAGCGCCGCGGCTCGTGGGTCCACGTAGCGATCCGGATCGACAGCGGTTCCATCCTCGGATGGGTGGACCTAGACGCTCCCCGGGAGCGCATCCCGCCGTTCGGCGAGGCTGCCGTGCCGCCGAGACCGATGGCGGAGCGGGCGCCCGACCCCGAGCACCTGTCTCGAGCACTGTCCCTGCTGGGCCACTCCGGCAGCGGTACCCTGGGCCCTTATCCACTGCATCACGACCTGCCAGAGGACGCCGCCAGCCGCGAGCTTCTCGATCACCTCGATCGGGCGGCAGAACGCGCCGAGGTCAGCTATCGACGCCGCTACGGGTTGAACCCCGTGGGAGAGCCCGCCGCGGAGATCGTGCTGTTTTCTCGGCGCAGCGACTACCTGCGGTTCCAGAATCAGAGCGCTCCACTGCGGGGTCTGGACAGCGGTGGATACCTGGAGGCTGGTCTGATCGCGCTCTGGGTCGGGGAGCGATCGCCGCCCGAGGTGGAGTTGACGCTGCTGCACGAGATCGCCCACCTCCTCGAGCGTCGGGCGCTCGGTCCGGCGCTGCCCCCTTGGCTCGGGGAAGGGCTGGCCGAAGAGTTCTCGGAGCTCGGCTTCGCGCTCCAGGGCGGCGAGTCGCGGGTCTCGCGTCTCGCCGAGTTTCGCGTGGAAACGAAGGACGGATACGAGATGAGCGGTCCGCTGGCATCGCTCGCTCAGCTACTGCGTGCGGGAGGTGTCGGTCGATTGCTCCCCCTGGAAGATCTGGTGGCCAGAGATTGGGACGGGTTCGTGCGCGACCCGGATGTAGCGCTGCGCTATGCCGAGAGTGGCTGGTTCCTGCACTGGCTGCTCGCGCCAGATGCCGAGGCGGACTCCGGCGAGTCCGTTTCGCGGCGAGCCGACGGGCTGAGGCGCTTTCTCGCAACCGTTGCTCTGGGGGAGCCTCCGAGCGGAGAGTCGTTGCGCCGGGAGCTGGATGCCGACTGGTCGGCGCTCGACCTCGAGTTCCGCGCCTGGCTGGCGGCGGAGGGAGCTCGCGCAGGGATCTGAACACTCCGATCAGAACGCTCCGATCAGTCCCTCGCCCGGTGCGAACCGTCGGTGCGGAGCGGTTCTTCTTCGCGCCAGGCCTGTTCCCCTCCCTCGTAGTGCTCACGCTTCCAGATGGGGGCTTCTGCCTTGAGTCGCTCGAGCGCCAGGCGGCTCGCCTGGTAGGCGGCCTCGCGATGCGGTGACGCTGCGGCGATCGCGACACTCGCTTCACCGACCTCGACCGTCCCCGTGCGATGCACGATCGCGAGTCGCAATCCCTCTTGTCCCTGCTCGAGCTCGCTCACGATCCGTCGCAGGACCGTCTCTGCCATCGACTCATAGGCAAAGTAGGTGATGCGATCGACCGATCGACCCGCATGATGATCGCGAACCGTGCCGAGAAACAACAACACCGCCCCGGATCCCGGGCCGCTGACGCTGCGCGTTACTTCGGCTGGATCGATCGCGGACTCGACGATGCGAGCCCGGCTGGTGAGCTCTCCGGTCAGGGTGGCTCCGTGGGTGCCGCCGGAAACCGGGGGGAGAAGAGCGATCTCGTCACCGTCGGTGACGGGGTCGCTGTCGGTGGCGATCTGGCCGTTGATCGCGACGGCGAGACGCTGCCAGAGCGGCCCCAGAGCGGGATAACGCTCTTCGAGATCCCTCTTGAGGCTTCCTACCGTCGTTGGGGACGTGATCTCGATCTCGATCTGGTCTCCACCGATGGCGTCGCTGGCGGTCGCGAAGGCGAGTAGCCGAATGGTCATCCAAGAATCCTATAATCTCCTCCCGTGCCGCCCATCGAGAGTCGCCTCACCCGGGACGAAGCCTATCTTCGCCGCGCCCGTCACTGGCAGGACCGCCTGGCGGAGCTGCGCGCGGAGGAGAAGACCCTTCGCCTGGGAGGCGGAGAGACTGCTCAGCGCAAGCAACGCTCACGCGGCAAGATGACCGCCCGCGAACGAATCCGGGCCTTGTGCGATGAGGGCGCCCCGTTCCTCGAGCTGGGAGTGTGGTCGGCCTGGGGGCAGTACGAGGAGTGGGGAGGCGCTCCCGCCGGGGGCGTCGTCATCGGTGTCGGGCGGGTCCACGACCGCGAGGTGATGGTGGTCGCCAACGACGCGACGGTGAAGGCCGGGGCGTGGTTTCCCTCGACCGCCAAGAAGGTCCTCCGTGCCCAGGAGATCGCGGCCGAGAATCGGCTTCCCGTGGTCTACCTGGTCGACTCGGCGGGGGTGTTCCTGCCCCTGCAGGACGAGATCTTTGCCGATCGGGACCACTTCGGCCGAGCCTTCTACAACAACGCGCGGTTGTCGGCTGCTGGCGTCTTCCAGGTCGCAGCGATCATGGGCTCGTGCGTTGCTGGCGGAGCGTACCTGCCGATCATGAGCGACGAATCGCACATCGTCGAGGGGACCAGCTCGATCTTCCTGGCGGGCTCGCATCTCGTGAAGGCGGCGATCGGTGAGCAGATCGACAACCAGGAGCTCGGCGGTGCCGAGGTGCAGTGTGACATCAGTGGGGTCGTCGACCATCGCCATCCCGACGACGCCACCTGCCTTGCCACCATCCGTCGCCAGATCGAGCAGTTGGCGCCCCCTCCGCCTCCGCCCTTTGCGCGTCGCGCAACCGGTCGAGCCTCTCTATCGAGCCAACGAGCTCTACGGCCTGTTGCCGGTCGACCGGTCTCGTCCGTATGACATGCACGACATCCTTGCGCGATTGCTCGACGGCAGCGAGCTCGACGAGTACAAGGCGACCTACGGCCGAAGCCTGATCTGCGGCACCGGTTGGATCGACGGTTGGGCGGTGGGCGTGGTGGCCAATCAGAGGTCGATGGTGGAGCAGCGAACCGGAACGGGAGCGTCGGAGAAAGAGCTTCAGATCGGAGGAGTGATCTACTCCGACTCGGCGGACAAGGCGGCACGCTTCGTGGAGCTGTGCAACCAGAAGGGCATCCCCCTCCTGTTCCTCCAGGATGTCACTGGCTTCATGGTCGGGAGTCGTGCCGAGCGGGGCGGCATCATCAAGGATGGGGCGAAGCTCGTGAACGCGGTCTCGAACTCTGTGGTGCCGAAGATCACGCTCTTCATAGGCAACTCCTACGGCGCCGGGAACTATGCGCTCTGTGGTAAGGCCTACGGGCCTCGCTTCGTGTATTCGTGGCCCTCGGCGCAGATCTCGGTGATGGGAGCGGACCAGGCGAGCCGCACCCTGCTCTCGATCCAGCTCAAGAACCGGGGCGAAGACGTCAGTGAGGACGAGAAGGGAGCCCTGCTGGCACAGGTACGCGATCGCTACGAACGCGCGATGGATCCCCGCTATGCGGCCAGCCGGTTGTGGGTGGACGCGATCATCGATCCCGCAAAGACCCGTCAGGTGCTGTCGATCACCCTGTCGGCCTGCGCCAACAATGCGGACGTCGAGACCTTCCGTACGGGCGTCTTCCAGGTGTGACGTCCTGGCCCGTGCTTCGAGCCCCCAGAGATCCAATGCGACTCCTGCTCTTCGACATCGACGGTACCCTGCTCCGGTGCGGCGGCCAGGCCGGCCGAGCCTTCCTGGAAGCGCTGGAGGAGGTCTACGGCAGTCGAGGAGACACCGCCGGAACCCGCTTCGCTGGACGCACCGACACCTCGATCGTCTTCGACCTGCTGCGCGATCTCGATCTCGAACGCTCGGAGATCGAACGGCGTCTTCCGGAGATGAAGGCCGCCTACGGCAGGCGCATCGACTCGGGGTTCTTCGATCCCGAGCAGATGACGCTGCTTCCCGGCGTTCTCGATCTTCTTTGCCAGCTCGAAGCTCGCGCCGACATCGCACTGGGTCTCCTGACCGGGAACTGGGAGTCCGGCGCACGGGCGAAACTGGCCGCGTTCGACCTCAACCGCTTCTTCTCTTTCGGTGCCTTCGGCGACGACGGAGTCGAGCGGCCGGAGCTCGTTGCGCCGGCGCTGGAGCGGGCGAATCGTTTCCACGCTCGGAGCTTCACGGCCGATGAGACACTGATCGTGGGAGACACTCGCAACGACATTGCTTGCGCTCGCGCCCACGGCATCGCGGTGCTGGCGGTGGCGACCGGATACACGCCGGCCGAGGAGCTGCGCGCGGCGGGTGCGGATCGGGTGCTCGAGAGCCTCGAGAATCTGACCGCCGATGCGCTGATGGACCTGGCCTGGCAATCTGGTTGACCCCGGCGGAGACCCCCCTCGGGGAACCGTGAGACCGATCGCGCGGACCCGGTAGACTGATGGAATGACGACGCAGCTGCGTACACTTCCGCTGTCCGCCTGGCATTCCGATCGGGGTGCGCGCATGGGCGACTGGAGGGGGTTTCGGGCGCCACTCGACTATGGCGACCCGCAGGGTGAGCGTGAGCTCCTGGCGACCGGTGTCGCACTGCTCGATCGTTCCCCTTTCTCCCGACTGGAGCTGGTGGGGGAGGATCGGACCCGTTTCCTGAACGGAATGGTCACCGTCGATCTCACCAAGCTCGAAGTCGGCCAGGGGGGGTTCGGCTTTCTCACAGACCGCAAAGGGCGCGTCCTCGCCGACATGGCGGTGTGGGCGCTCGAGGATCGGCTGTTCCTCGACCTGCCTCCGAGCCGAGGGGAGGCCGTGCGCTCCCATCTCGAGGGTTTCGTGGTCGCCGATCGGGTCGAGATCCTTCCCCTGGACGAGCTCGTACCGCTCACCGTTCTCGGTTCGCGAGGCCTCGAGTCGATGGGAGTGGATGATGGGGGACTGGAAGAGCCGTGGAGTCACCGTCGGTTCTCGATCGGAGGCAGTGAAGTCCACCTCTGTCGGTACGAGCGCTGCGGCATTCCTGCCGTGGTGGCTTTCGTCTCGACCTCGATCGCCGCCCTCCTCGCGGACCAGCTGGTCGACGAGCTCGGCCTGCGGCCGGTCGGCTATCGCGCCTGGGAGCATGTCCGGATCGAAGCGGGCTCACCGCTGTGGGGGGCCGACTTCGACGACTCGTGCCTGCCTCAGGAAACCGGCCTCGAAGAGATCGGCATCGCGTATGACAAGGGCTGCTATCTGGGTCAGGAGGTCATCGCCCGGTTGCACTATCGCGGACAGGTGTCTCGACAGCTGCGTCGTCTCCAGATCCCCGGGATCGGCGCAGTCGAGCCGGGGTCGCCAGTTCACTTCGAGGGCCGTGAATCGGGAGCCGTGACCAGCGTTGCCGTCGATCCCCAGGCGAAGGTCACTGCCGCGATCGCGATGCTCGCGCGTCGCGCCTTCGAGCCGGGGACCACCGTCGAGGTCGAAGAGCTCTCGGGAACCGTGGGGTCGCTAGACGGCGAAGGATGAGCCGCAGCCGCAGGAGGCCGTGGCCTTGGGATTTTCGAAGCGGAAGCCGGTCCCCGACATCCCCACCTTGTAGTCGATCACCGTTCCGGAGAGATAGCGCAGGCTGATCGGGTCGACGTAGATCTTCAGACCGTCGTACTCGATGATTTCGTCGGTTTCGCGCTGCTGGTCTTCGAAATCGAGCGCGTACTCGAAGCCACTGCAGCCTCCGCCACGCACCGCGACACGAAGGCCGAACGTTTCGTCGAGCTGCTCCTCTTCCCGAGTGATCTTGATCATGCGCACGGCCTTGTCGGTGAGAGCCAGTCCCTCTGGAGTGCTCGTCTCGTCGCTCTGACCTGGGATGTCTATGGTTTGTGCCATGTGCTTCTCCGGGAGAGATAACCGATGATGAGCCTGGGCTATTCCGGCCTCCCGATCCGACCGGAAGCGAAACGCCTCCGAACAATCTATGGCTGCATGACCCGAACCGTCAAGGTGTGAGGGGTTGCGTCGAGGGGGCCCGGAGCCTTACTCTGATCGGTTCAGACGAACGGAAACGAGGTCCGAGAAGAGATGCGTGCCCGGGACGGGATCGAGCTCGGTGGCTATGTCGAGGTGATCACCGGAGGAATGTTCTCCGGCAAGAGCGAGGAACTGGTCAGACGCCTGCGTCGTGCGTTGATCGCACGCCAGCGAATCCAGGTCTTCCAGCCGTCTGCCGACGTACGTTCGGCGTCGGAGCGCATCGTGACGCGCGACAAGCGAGAGCTGGATGCCCTGACCGTCGCCTCCACCAAAGAGCTCCGCGAGAAGCTCCAGCTCGGCGTCGAAGTGGTGGGAATCGACGAGGCGCAGTTTTTCGACGACGAGATCGTCGATGTGGTGATGGGGCTGGCCGACGTCGGGGTGCGAGTCATCGTGGCGGGCCTCGACCAGGACTACCTGCGCCGACCGTTCGGACCGATGCCGGCGCTGCTGGCGCTTGCCGAGTTCGTCGACAAGATGCACGCGATCTGTGTGCGCTGCGGGGCGCCCGCGCACTACAGCCAGCGCATCGCCGGGGGTGACGATCAGCTCCAGGTCGGCGATTCGGAGTCGTACGAGGCGCGCTGCCGCCGTTGTTACGTGCCCTTTACCTCGGAAGAACCGCAGGCCGCCAGCTCCTAGGCCCCCGGGGCCGAGCCAGGGTCGAGACCGATCGACCCTGATTCACAATCGGTCGAGCGCCCGATCGACTGCCTCTTCGAGACGGTGCACCCCTCTTCCAGAGCTGGAGAGGTCGTGACCGGCTCCCGGGATGCATTCCACGGCACGCAGTCCGGCCCAACCCTCGCGAGCGGCGGCGAGCGCTGCTTCGGGAGTGAGCTCGTCGCGGTCTCCGTAGACGATTGCGAGTGGGACGTCGTTGCGCTCGAGGAAGGAAAAGTCGTAGTGCTCCAAAGGAGGCGCGAGGGCCACGACACCCGGGAGCCCGAGATCGGGCCGCTCGAGAAGCGAAAGTGCGACGGCGGCTCCAAAGGAGTAGCCCGCTATCCAGGGCCGGGAGTCGGTCTCCTGCTCGAGCACCGCGATCACTGCCCTGAGGTCGTCCTGCTCGCCGCGTCCCTGATCATGCCCGCCGGCGCTCTGGCCGACGCCGCGGAAGTTGAACCGCACCGTCAGAAGCCCTCTGGCGACGAACCGCTGCTGGACGATGCGAACCACCGTGTTGTCCATCGTACCGCCGTAGAGCGGATGCGGATGGCAGACGACGGCCGCGCCTCGGGCGGGTCCGTCCGGGCCGAGGAGCTCGTACTCCAGGGGCCCGCAGGGGCCCGAGATGTCGGATCGCAAGCTCACCTGGGCTCGCGATCGGGCTCGGCTGTGGCCACGATCGGCACGGGACGCCGATCCTCGTCGACATGCACATAGACCACTTCCGCTTCGGTGACCTTGGCGACCTCCCGGTCGGGCCCCTTGCGCTGAGCCTCCACGTCGACCCTGACGGTGATCGACGTGCGGCCCACTCGGATCACCTCGGTGTAGAAACTGACCAGATCGCCGACGAAGACGGGTGCCAGGAACTCGACCTCTCGCATCGCGACCGTGACCAAACGTCCGGGAACGATCTGCTCGGCGGCAACGGCTCCGGCATGATCGATCTGCGCCAGGATGATGCCCCCGAATACAGTGCCCAGCCAGTTGGTGTCTCTGGGCATCATGGAGAGCCGGATCGCCGGCGATCTTTCGGACATGGGCTGCTATTCTATCGTCTCGCTCAGGACTCACCCACGGCCCCAGGGGGATCCGTCGAGGTCCATCGAGAGATGAACGAAGCGCAGGCAAGGGCGGAGAAACGAGAGGAAGAGGCGGGCCTGATCGCTCGGATCGCTCGTCAGGACTCGGCTGCGCTCAGCGAGCTCTTCGATCGGTATTCCAGCATGCTGCTTGCCCTGATTCGTCGGATCCTGGGAGAGCTGGAGGCCGAGGACGTGCTGCAGGAGGCCTTCGTTCAGGTGTGGCGCCAGGCAGATCGCTACGATCCGAAGCGCTCGTCGGCCTCGACCTGGCTGGTTCTGATCGCTCGGAGTCGAGCGATCGATCGTCTGCGCACTCGCCAGGTAGCGGACCGCACCAAGGAAGCCTCGTTTCGAGAAAACTCCAGAGTGGATACATCCCCCGAGGGCGTCAAGAACGTACTGCAGAGTGAGCGGCAGGTCCGGCTCCGTGAGGAGTTGGCTCGGTTGCCCGAGGAGCAGCGCCGGGTGCTCGAACTGGCCTTTTTCAGTGGATTGACCCAGAGCGAGATTGCCCAGAGCACCGGTATTCCCCTGGGCACCGTCAAGACCCGGACCTTGCTGGCCATGAAGAAGCTTCGCACGGCACTGACTGAGGAGATCCGGGAGCTGTTGTGAGGACCGAGACGGAGCCACGGTGAAGAAGCACGTGGCGTGTCCGGGACGCAAAGGCAATGGAGTGATTGCACGAGATGGAACGGGAAGAGAACGAAACGACTGACGACGCTGGCCCGAGTCCCGAGGAGCGTGCCGCTGAGCGCGTGCTCGAGTCGCTCGATCGGAGAGCTCCGGCCGACTCTGCGGAGTGGGAGCTCCAGCGCGGCTACCTCGAGCTCATGGGGCTGTTGGCTCACGAGCTCGATCCGGTGTCACCGGCCCCCGAGGTCAAGGCGGAGCTGCTGGCCCGGCTCGGCGGGGAGGGCGGTGCTGCTCAGGTCGTGCCGTTTCAACGCCCCGAGTCGGCGCCCAGCTCGGAGCCGCGCCGGCCGGTGGGTCTTTCGATGGCCATTGCCGCTGCGCTCGCGTTGCTTACCGTCGGACTCGCCGCATGGGGAGGTTGGCTCTCCTTGCGACTCAGCGACGAAGAGACCACCGTGGCGGAGCTCCGTGAACAGGTCAGCCAGCAAGCCGTCGAGACTGCCCAGCTTCAAGAGATTCGCGCCGAGTTGGCTTCGCTGGAGCAGCGCTTTACCCTGGTGACCAGCAGCGATGTGCGGATCTGTCCGCTGAGTGCCACCGGCGAGGCGCTCGAACAACCCAGGGCCACCGCTCGGGTCTACATGTCGCAGGCTCGGCATGGCTGGGTCCTGGCCGCCGATCACGTCGAACCGTGTCCCCTGGGGCGGAACTTCCACGTCTGGTTTCGCACGGACAAGGGCGTGGTCAGCGGGGGAAGTTTCAAGGTGCAAGAGGGGGAACGGATCGAGATTGCCGCCGACGATCTGCCCGACGGCACCAATGCCGTGCTGATCACCCTGGAGACGGAGAGCGAGCCGTCACAGCCGACGGGACCGACCGTGTTCTACGGCGACGACGAGTCCCTGGTGGTGCTCTGACTGTCGGAATTCCGGCCTCGCTGTTCGCGTTGTCACTATCGGGTTGTCTCAGAACTCCGCTTTCCATCGCCGCTCGGGGAACGTTGCGGGTCGTTGCGTTCGAATACCCGATGTTCGCGTGCGTAGTGGGATGAAAGACTGAGAACCTACCCGCCACGAACAATTCATCACGGGAGCCCCTGCGACCATGATTCTCGATCCTGTCTATTTCCTGTTTCTGATTCCTGGGATGGCCCTTTCGATGTGGGCAGCGTTTCGTACGCGCTCCGCCTTCAAGAAGTACTCCGCGGTGCGCTCGGCGACGGGCATGACCGGAGCCCAGGCCGCGCAACGTCTGCTGGCCAGCGCCGGCATCACCGATGTCGAAGTGGTCTCCACGCGGGGGACCCTGTCCGATCACTACAACCCGATGTCCAAGAAGCTTGCCCTGTCCGAGCCGGTCTATGACCAGAGCTCGATCGCGGCGATCGGCGTGGCCTGCCACGAGGCGGGGCACGCGATTCAGCACTCCAAGCACTATGCCCCGCTCTGGGCTCGCTCTGCTCTGGTGCCGACGGCTCGGATCGGATCGAGCCTGGGCGTCTGGGGAATGGTGATCGGCCTGTTTCTCTCCGGTGGCTCGGGCACCTTCGGCAGCACAGTCTTCGGGATCGGTGTCGTGCTCTTCTCGGGAGTGATCCTGTTTCAGCTGGTGACCCTGCCGGTCGAGTTCGACGCGTCAGCCCGGGCCAAGAAGCTGGCGGTGGAGCAGGGCTTGATTCTGCCCCAGGAGCGTGAGGGCATGGACAAGGTCCTCAACGCAGCGGCGCTGACCTATGTCGCAGCGGCCGTGTCGTCGATCCTGACCCTGGTCTACTTCCTCTTCCGCGCCGGCCTCCTCGGAGGTCGCGACTGACGAGCTCAGACGGGCTCGCCCAGGATGGAGACGAGCTCGGTCCGCTTCTCCTCGAGTAGCTCCTCGGTCGTGGCTTCCGCCACGAGCCGAAGGAGCGGCTCGGTGTTGGAGGGGCGGACGTTGAACCACCAGTCGGGAAAATCGATGGTCACCCCATCGAGCCAGTCGATCTCGCCCTCGCTGTAGTGCTCGGCGAGGTGCTTCATCATTCCGTTCTTGTCGGTCACCTCGAAGTTGATCTCCGGGGTCTTGGCGTAGCGGCGAAGCGGAGCGACCAGCTCCGAGAGCGTCTTGCCGTGGTGCCACAGCAGATCGAAGACCTGGTAGACGGCCAGAATGGAGCTGTCGGCGCAGAAGTTCTCGCGGAAGTAATAGTGCCCGGCGAGCTCCCCGCCGAAGATCGCTCCTTCCTTGCGCATCGTGGCCTTCACGAAAGAGTGCCCCACACGCTCACGGCGGGGGATGCCGCCTTGCTCCGCGATGTACTCGGCTACTGCGCGAGATGAACGAACGTCATACAGGACCATTCCCCCAGGACTGCGGCTCAGCATCTCCCCGGCGATCAGCGCGGTCATGAGGTCGCTGCCGATCGGCTCGCCGTGCTCGTCGACGAAAGCTGCCCGATCGGCATCGCCGTCGAAGCTCACACCGAGGTCGGCTCCGGTTTCCTTGACCTTGTCACTGAGGTCAGCGAGATTCTCCAGCTTGAGCGGATTGGCCTCGTGATTCGGGAAGCTGCCATCGAGCTCGAAGTAGAGTTTCAGGAGCTCGATTCCAGCGTCCTCGAGCAACGATTCGTAGATCGCACCCATCCCGTTGGCGGCGTCGACCACCACTCGGAGAGGTCTCGCGTCGCCTGGACGATGCAGCAGACTCAGGACATGGTCGCGGTAGGCCTCGGTGATGGACGTCTCCGTTCGTTTCCCGGGAGTGGAGGCTTGCGGCAGGTTCCCCTCGGCGACACTGCTCTCGAGCAGTGGAATCCCGTCATCGCCTGAAACGGGGCGCGCCTCGTGGAGGCAGAACTTCAACCCGTTGTAGGCCGCTGGGTTGTGGCTGGCCGTGACCTGAATGCCGCCGGCGGCACGCAGGTGGCCGACGGCGAAGTAGTTCATCGGCGTCGTCGCGAGGCCGATATCGACGACGTCACATCCACCGGCGAGGAGCCCCGCCGTGAGTGCTTCGACGAGAGCGGGAGAGTGGGGGCGCATGTCGCGGCTCACCACCACGGTGCGTCCCCACGGTCCTTCGGGATCGATCAGGTGCTGATAGGCGAGGCCGATCTTGTGTGCAATCTCGGGGTTGATCTGTTCGGGGTAGAGGCCACGGACATCGTAGGCCTTGAAGATTCCTGCCATTGGGGGTCTCTCGTGAAGTGGATCGCTTGGGGGTGTGAAAGGGGCTGAGTCAGGCAAGCTGACTCACTACGAACGCAGTCCGCGAAGGAAGCCGAGGAGGGACTCGCTGAAGTCTCGGGGCGCTTCGGACTGCGGCTGCCCGGCGGCATGGTCGAAAACCTCGAGTTGTGCCTCTGGCAACTGGCGAAGCCACAGATCGGCGGACTCGACTGCGGGGCTCACCGCACGGCGCCCCCAGGCGATCCACACCGGCTGTTCGAGCCGAGGCAAGAGTGGGCTGACGCTGTGGTTGAGGTAGCCGGCGAGAAAGGCAGCGAGCGCGCAATGAGCACCGGGGAGATGGCTGGTCCGATAGTGCTGATCGAGGGTCGATTCCGAGACGTCGTCGGGGTTGGAGTAGACCTCGCGCCGAAGGTGGTGGGCGAGTCCCGCACGCGACGTGAAGAGATTCATGGCCGACGTGCCGAGAATCGGAAATCTGAGGAGGCGATGGAGAACCGCATCCTTGAGATCGGGCTCGTCACCGTGAAGGTCGATGCCCGCGGGTACGACCAGCCCGAGGGCTCTCACGCTCTCTGGCTGATCGACGGCGACCTGAATCGAATAGGCGGCGCTCAGGCCCGACGCCACGAGCACGGCCCGGCGTCCGAGGACGTCAGCGAGCAGATCCTGGATCAACTCGATGTAGAGCTCACCGTCATAGGTCCGTGACGGTCGGTCGGAATCGCCCCAACCGAGGAGGTCGGGCGCAACGACCTCGTGCTCCGTGGCCAGCATCTCGGCACAGGCCTGCCACTGCAGGCTCGAGTAACCGGGTCCGAAGGAGTGCAGCAGGAGAAGGGGAGGCCCCTTCCCCAGACGTCGGAAGGCAATCGTGCCGTTCTTCCAGCCGAAATACTCGGGCTCACCCCAGGTCGGCTCGGGAAGACGTTTGGCGCGCCGCGCCACCAACATGTTGTAGAACGCCGGCACGCCCAGGGCGGCTCCGCCGACCACGAGGCCGCGCGCCAGCTGGCGACGTCGCTCACGTCGCTGTTTCTCCTCCGGGGTCCAAGCCATAGGATGGGGAGGATACCAACAAACCGTGGGATGTCCTTCGTCGCACCCGGGAGATCGGCGCGACGGTGGATCGGCTGGGAACGGACAACCGGCGTTGCGCGCCGGATCGAGGAGGAAGGGCTTTGGCACGAGAGCTCGCGGTCGCCTGGATCGCGCGTCACCGGCGCAAAGAGTGGGACCGCCTGTGCGACGAATACGGCCGAAGAATCTCGCGTTTCCAGACCTTCCGCGAGATCCCCGTCCGATCTCGTTCCGAGCGGGATCCCCGCACCCAGCTCAAAGTCGAGGGGGAGCAGCTGCTGGCGGCACTGCCAGACCCCTGCTGGATCGTTGCCCTGGATCGGAGGGGGCCCGCGATGAGCTCCACCTCCTTTGCCGCCTCTCTGCAGGGTACCGTCGAGCAGTGGCCGCACGCGATCGTCTTCGTCCTGGGCTCGGATCTGGGGCTCGACGCGGGTGTTCTCGAGGCGGCCAGGCAGCGTCTCTCCCTTGGAAAAATGACGCTTCCCCATGAGTTGGCACGGTTGGTGCTTTACGAGCAGTTGTATCGGGCTCTGACAATTCAGGCCGGAATAAGTTACCATCGCGTGCCGTTGACCTAGGGTTGCTCTAGACAAGCGCCCGGTCCGAGGCCTCTGCCGAGGCCGGTATCGCTGGCTGAGAATCGAGCGAAGGCTCGGATCTGAGCCCCCTGAGGAAGTAGAGCTGCGAAACTCGCGCCCCGAGGACAGTGCCCGGGGCGGCGCTGAGAACCGAAGCCCGAGAGAGAGGGAAGATCGTGCCTCCAAAGAAGAAGACCACGCGCAAGAAGACGTCGCCTCGCAAGACGACCAGTAAGAAGGCCACCAGGAAATCGGCGAGCAAGAAGGCTTCGTCCAGGAAGGCCACCGCCAAGAAGGCCGGGAAGAAGACTGCCAGGAAGGCTGCGGCGAAGAAGAAGGTGACGAAGGCCACCAAGAAGGCCACCGCGAAGAAGGCCGGGAAGAAGTCCACCAAGAAAGCCGCTACGAAGAAGGCCGAGAAGCGCGAAGAAGGCCGCCGCGAAGAAGAAGGTGACGAAGGTCACCAAGAAGAAGACGGCCAAGAAGGCCACCAAGAAGAGCTCGAGCCGGAAGACTGCCAAGAAGGGCGCGGCCAAGAAGACGGCCAAGAAGAGCACGGCGAGAAGAGTCACCGCGAAGAAGTCCACCAAGAAGAGTCCTTCGAAAACGGCTGCCAGATCCGCCGCCAAGAAGGCCACGAAGAAGAAGTCGAGGGCCGCCGCTCCGAAGAAGGTGAAGAGCACTCCGGTGATGCGGATTTCGTCCGTTCAGGCTCCGAAGGTCAAGACGGGACGTCACAGCAAGTCGGACTTGAACTTCTATCGGGATCGATTGCTCGAAAAACGTACGGACATCACGAACCTCTACCGCGCCGAGTTGAAGCACGGCCAGATCACCGATGAAGACGGCGGCGAGGACATCGTAGATCGCGCCAACAACGCCTATAGCCGGGAGCTCAGTGTTTCGATCTCGGAGAGCGAACGTCAACTCCTGATCGAGATCGACGAGGCTATCAAGCGGCTCGAGAACGGCGAGTTCGGAGTCTGCCAGAACTCGGGTGTGCAGATTCCCAAGGAGCGTTTGCGAGCCGTTCCATGGGCGCGTTACTGTATCGAGTGTCAGGAGCTTCACGAGAAAGGACTCCTCGACTAGGGCGCGCCAGGGGCGAGGGCCATCTGCGCGGAGAAACGCTACGGCGGATGGTAGGGGGGCGCCTGGTGGGTAAGGGGTGACGCTCACCACGAAAGCCGTGAGTACCGCTTCGCAGACCAAAGGGGACACGATGAGGGGCCCTCGGTGAGGCTCAGGACCGGTCTCGGGTACCTCGCCGCGTTGGCTGTGGTCGTGGTCGTTTCCTTCTTCTCGGTGCAAAATCGCGACCTGCTGGATCAGTCCTTTCGACTCGGGGGGGAGAGGCGGCTGCCGCTCTGGATGGTCGCTGTACTCGTCTTTCTGCTCGGCTTCCTGCCGCCGGCTTCGATTCTGATCGTGCAGCGCCTGCGCAGCGACCTGGCCGAACGGCAGGCGCGTCGGTCCTCTCGTCACGAAGTGAGTCTGGACCAGGTGTTTCGTCGAGCGTTGGACTACGAGCAGGACACGCAGCTCGACAAGGCCCTCGCCGAGTTCGAGGCCTACCTGGAAGCTCGTCCCGAAGACTTCGCGGCCTTGCTCCACTACGGGGCGCTGTTGCGGCGCTTGAATCGCGTTCCAGAGGCGATCGAGGTGCACCGCCGCGCCGAGAGGATCTACCCGAACAGCGTGGCGGCGATCTATCAGTTGATCGACGACTACGAGCAGGGCAAGCAGCCCGAGATCGCCGTCGAGCTGCGAAACCGAATCCTGCGAGACTTTCCGGAACGGGGTGTGCAGGTTCGTCGATGGCGACGTGCTCGCGCGATTGCCCGAGCCGACTGGAAATCGGCGACGCAGGACCAGGAAGAGATCGATGCCTTGCTCGCCGATGGTGCGGACGAATCTGCCTCGCCTCGTGATCTCGCCGTTCGTCGAGGGCTGGTCTACCAGCGTGGTGTCACCCTGCTCGAGGTGGATCGGCCCGCGGACGCGCGAGTGATCTTCGAGAGCCTGCTGCGCGAGGATCCCGGATTCGTGCCTGCCCGGATCATGCTCGGCGAAGCGAGTCTGCTACTCGAGGACGAGGACGGGGCCCTCGACGAGTGGGAGCAGGGCTACGAGGAGACTGGCAGTCCCGTCTTTCTTCAGCGGATCGAGGATCACTTCATCGATCAAGAAGCGCCGCTGCGGGCGATCGAGACGCTCCATGCGTTGATCGGCCATCGAGGTCAGGAGATCTTGCCTCGGTTCTTCCTCGGTCGCCTCTATTATCGTCTCGAGATGCTGGACGAAGCGGAGAAGACCCTGATCAAGCTGCACGGTCGCGCCGGTTCGTCGCCGACGTATCACTACCTCCTGGGCCGCATTCGGGAACGGCGAGGGGAGATGCGTCTGGCCGCCGAGTCCTATCGGAACTGTGCTCGGCAGGCCGGAATCCAGAGCGCCCTGTTTCGTTGCATCGATTGTTCGGCGTCTTATCCGGATTGGCAGGATCGATGCGAGGAGTGCGGTCGCTGGAACAGCGTCGAGCTGGCGCTCGAGCGGGAGCAGCTCGAAGACGTATCTTCCGGCAGGATCGAGGTCCCGACCTGGGGAGGTGCCCGTCAGGGCACGGTGTAGACGAGTTGGCACCGGCAAAGACAACGGTCGACGGAGTGCTGGCTGGGCTCGAGGCCGGCAAGGCGCCTCCGATCCTGCTGGTGAGAGGCGACCTGGTCGTGGCGGAGCCGAGTGCCCGACGGATCGCCGAGGCCCTGGCGGCCCGGGTGGGAGTCGAAGTCCATGCCGTTCGTCGATCGCCCGATCTCGGTGGAGTGATCCAGGACCTCAGGACCTTCTCGCTCTTCGATTCGGGCAAGGTCGTCCTGGTGATCGAATCGGCAATTCTGGCCGATCGGTCCGCAGCGGCATCCCTGATCGACGAGGTCGCCGCGGTGCTCCCCGTGGATCCGGAAGTCGAGCTCTCCTCCAAACAGTTGGGGGCGGCCAGCCGGCTCTTCCAGGTGGTTCGCCTCTTCGGCTCGGATCCTCGTGCGGGCAGCTCCGAGGCCGTCCTCTCGCAGCTCCCGGACTGGGTCTACCAGGGCGGCAAGACCACCAGGGGTAGGCGCGGCAGCCGGGGACGAGGCAAGAAGCAAGTGGCGGAGCTTCGCGAAGGCCTGGCCGTGCTGCTCGAAGCCGGTCGAGCGGCGGACGTGCACGGCTGGGCCGCCAGTGATGCGGCGGAGCTGGCCTCCCTGGTCACGGACGGTCTCCCCGAGGGTCATCATCTGGTGATGGCCGAGAGTAGCGTGGCCAAGGATCATCCCGTGGCTGCGACGCTCGCGGGTCAGGGCGCCATCATCCTGCTCGATCAAGTCGACGTCGATCGCAAGGGAGAGTTCGGAGGCCTCGAAGCGGTCGCCGCAGAGCTCGAGCGGGAAACCGAGGTCTCGATCGACTCGGCCGCCCTGCGAGAGCTCGCTCGCCGGACGCTGCGACGCTCTTCGGAACGGGGCTCCGGCGGCGAGGTGAACCCCGAGACCACCGCGCGGCTCGCAGCCGAGTATCGCAAGCTCGCGACCCTGGCGGAGGGCAAGACGATCGATGTCGCTCTGGTTCGGGATGTGGTCGAGGACCGGGGAGAGGAGGACGTGTGGAAGCTGCTCGACGCTTTGGGGGAGGGACGAGCGGACGAGGCCCTTGCTCGGTTGAGGAGGCTTCTGCTCTCGGCTGAAGATCCCGTCGCGGCTCGACTGTCCGTGTTCTCTTTGATCGCCAGCTTCTTGAGGCAGCTGGTCGCCGTACAGGGCATGGCGCAGCTGCAGGGCGTCGCGTTCGGTGAGCGCAACTACAACCGGTTCAAGGACGGAGTGGCGCCGAAGCTCCAGGAGGCCTTTCCGGACGGGACGACGAATCCGCTCTCGGGTCTGCATCCCTTTCGCCTGTTTCGCGTGTACGGCGCCGCGGCACGGGTGGCACGCCAGGATTTGACTCGTCTGCTGTGGCGGGTGCTCGAGACCGAGACACGACTCAAGGGTGACAGCGGGGACCCGGAGACCGCCATGGCGCAGCTGGTCGCCGCTGCCGCCGTGATCGGCCGCCGACGAGCCCGCCGCTAGTCGAATCGTCGATCCTGGAAACCAAGCAGTGCCCGAGCTTCCCGAGATCGAGGTCCTCCGCCGAAGTCTGGTACCCGTGCTGGTCGGCGAGACCATCGAGAGGGCAGAGGTCCTCTTCGATCAACTCCGCGAACCGGTCCCGGTGAGGCGGCTGACGAGCCAGCTGCGGGGTGTCCGGGTCGAGGGAGTGGGTCGTCGTGCCAAGTACCTCCTGATCGAGGTCACAGGAGGCCGAACGCTGGTGATCCACCTGGGGATGAGCGGGCGGCTCACCCTGGTTCCCGGGAACGCTCCGACAGAGCCCCACGAGCACGTTCGCTTCTGGCTCGGCTCGGGGAAGCGGCTTCGTTTACGGGATCCGCGACGGTTCGGGTTGGTCCTGCTCCTACCGACCGAGGGACTGCTCGAGGATCGTCACTTCCGGCATCTGGGGATGGAGCCGCTCGGCGAGGCGGAAATGCCAGAGCTGGACGGAGCTCGCCTCGATCAGCTTCGACGGGGTTGCCGGGGGCCGGTCAAGACGTTCCTCATGGACGCACGTCGAGTGGTGGGTGTCGGCAACATCTACGCGTGCGAGGCGCTGCATCGGGCGGGAATCCACCCGGATCGCTCGATCGCTCGCATCGCTCGGCCTCGGCTCGATCGTCTCGCCAGCGCGGTGGTCGAGGTGCTGGGCGACGCGATTGCCCAGGGTGGCACCACTCTCAACGATTTTGCCAATGGGATGGGCGACGAAGGGTACTTCCAGGTGTCTCTTGCGGTCTACGGGAAAGAAGGAGAGCCCTGCCCGCGTTGCGCTGGGATCGTTCGTAGGAAGGTGCACGCCAACCGCAGCACCTTCTACTGCCCTTCCTGTCAGCGCTGAGCGACTCAGCTACGCTCGCTGTCGGTGAGCAGTTGCTCGAGCCGAGCGACCACCATCTCCATCGCGACTCGGTTCTGACCGCCAATGGGGACGATGACGTCGGCGTGGCGCTTGGACGGCTCGATGAAGTCGAGGTGAGCCGGGCGAACGGTGTCGGTGTACTGGCGTAGGACGTCATCGAGGGTACGACCCCGCTGTTCGATGTCGCGCCGAAGTCGGCGAATCAGCCGAATGTCCGCGTCGGTATCGACGAACACCTTGAAGTCGAGAAGCTCGCGTAGCCTCTGTTCGGCAAACAGCAGGATTCCCTCGACGAGAATCACCGGTCGCGGCTCGACCTTGCGGGTCTCTTCGGTTCGGCGGTGGGTCACGAAGTCGTAGATCGGAACCTCGACGGCGTGTCCCTGACGCAGCCGTGTGAGGTGCTCGATCAAGAGATCGTTGTCGAGAGAATCGGGGTGGTCGAAGTTGTGGTTCAGGAGCTGTACCTCGTTCTCCCACACGACGTCGCGGTAATAGGCGTCCTGGACGAGGAAGGCGATGCGCGACCGGCCGACGCGGTCGAGGATCTTGCGCGCGACGGTCGTCTTGCCCGAACCGCTGCCCCCTGCGACACCGAGGGTGAGGGGAGCGGTGGACTCCGTCATCGCGCGGCTCCGTTCATCCGCTGATCGGCCAGAACCGTGGCAGGAGAGTGACCGTGATCAACCAGAAGATCACCTTGATCGGGAGTCCGAATCGAAGGTAGTCGATGAAACGGTAGCCGCCCGGACCGAACACCATCGCGTTGGTCTGGTACCCCATCGGAGTCAAGAAGCTGGCCGAAGCGCCGAAGGCGACCGCCATCACGAACGCCTTCGGATCGAGTCCGAGCGTGGTCGCAGTGGTGATGCCGATCGGAACCATCAGAACCGCGGTCGAGTTATTCGACACGACCTCGCTCAGGATCGCCGTCGCGAGGTAGATCAAGGAGAGCGCGACGATCGGCGGTGCCGACTGCGCGAGGCCCGCGATCGACTCACCCAGCATCTTGGCCAGCCCGGTGTTTTCCATGGCAATGCCGAGCGGGAGAATTGCGACCAGCAGGAAGATCACGGTCCAGTTGATCGAGTCGTAGGCTTGCTGGCTGGTAATCACTCCCGCGAGTATTGCGAAGACGGCTCCCAGAATCGAGGCCTCGAGGATGGACATCACACCGGTGGCCGCCAGGGCAACGACGATCGGGATGATCGCAGCGCCGAGCCACCAGCGTCGGGCCAGTCCGAGTCGCAATGAGAGCTCCTCGAGCGCGATGAAGTCTTCTTGTTGGGTCAGGGCCTCGACGCGCGTTCTCGGTCCGAAGACCAGAAGGGTGTCCCATTGGCGCAGAGCGATCGATCCCAGCTTGTCGCGAATCACCGCTCCGGTCCGGTTCAGAGCCAGCACGAAGCACCCGTAGCGGCGTCGGAAGTCGATCTCCTTGACCGTCTGGCCGGTCAGGCGTGACAGCGGCGACAGCTGGATCTCGGCCAGGATGTTGTTGTCGTCTGCCAGATCGGAGTCGCTCAACTTGACGTCGGTCGGAAGTAGCAGTCCGTAGTGCTCTCGGAAGCCCAGGATCTCCTTCATGGCACCTCGTACGATCAACCGGTCACCCTCGCGCAGGGCCACGCTACGGATATCGGTCGCGATGCGTTCGCTGCCGCGGAGAATCTCGAGCACGTTGAGCTGGTAGCGCTCGCTGATCTGCTCTTCGACCACCGTGCGGCCCAGCAGACGTGAACCCTTCTGCAGTTGGAGCTCGGTCAGGAATGCAGAGAGCTCGTACTTGCCGGTCAGGTCCGAGCCCGCCTGGAGGTCCGGCAGAAGGAACCGGGGTGCGAACAAGGTGTAGACGAACCCGACGACGAGCAGGATGGAGCCCAGTCCGAGGAACTCGAAGACTCCGATCGCGCCCAGGCCGTGCTCCTGTGCCAGGGAGCCGACCAGCAGGTTCGTGGAGGTCCCGATCAGGGTGCAGGTACCTCCCACGATGCTGATGTAGGAGAGCGGGAGTAGAACACGGCTGGCGCTCACCCGGTAGTGCTGTGCGAGTTGAATTCCCACCGGCATCAGGATCGCGATCGTCGCCGTGTTGGACACGAACGCGGAGAGGAAGGCGCACACGGCGAGAAACGTGGCCGAAGCCACCCAGTAGGACCGTCCGGAGAGGGATGCGATTCGATGGCCGATCTTCGCTACCAGCCCGGTATGGGTGAGGCTGTAGCTCAGGATGAACATCATCATCACCGTGACGACGGCTGGATTGCTGAAACCGGCGATCGCCTCCTGAGGGGTGACCAGGTCGAAGAGGAGAAGCAGCGCCAGGCAGGTCAGGGCGACCACGTCGATGGGCAACCACTCGAGCACGAATGCCGAGAGGGTGAACACGAGGATGGCGACGAGAATGGCGATGTCCATGGCGGAACCCGGCTACTTGGAAACGGGATGTCCTCGGGGCGTGGGGAGGAGAGGCGTAGAATGATACCCAAGGAAGGTTCCGCCATCGCGGAATTCTCTGTACTGGCCATGGTGTTGTGGAAGAAACCCAAACGAACCGACGATCTCTCCGAGGCTGGGTCGTCGGGTGCCGAAGGGTCCAAAGGAGAAGAACCGGACGGAAACGGGCCTCCCGAGACAATGTCCCCGAACGAACGCACGCTTCCCGAAGTCGAGGCCCGAAAGGGCGATGGGCTGTTGGCCCTGCCTGGCGAGGTGCGCCCCGAGGTGGCGCCGAATCGAGGCGGTCGCTGGCTGCGTCGAGTCCTCCCCGGAATCGCCGTGGCAGGTGGTGTGGGAGCACTCGAGGTCGTGCGGCAGAGGTTCCAGCACTCTCAGACCTTTCTCCCCGACCGATACCCGAACGGGATCTGGGATCCGAAGCCCTACGGCGTGATCAACGAGGACAAGTTCTTCGCGTCGGAGGATGGCACCGCTCTGCACGGCTGGTGGATTCCGGTCAGGCGCGCTCGGGGAACGGTGATCTACTGTCATGGGAACTCCGGCAACATCACGAATCGAATCGGAGTGTTTCGCTACCTCCAGCGGCTGCGTCTGAATGTCTTCGCCTTCGACTACCGGGGATACGGCCGCAGCGAAGGCGAGCCGAGCGAAGAAGGTGTGTACGCCGATGCTCGTGCCGCCCACGACTTCGTCACCGGCGAGCTACAGGAGGAGCCGGAGCGCCTGCTGATCTTCGGGCACTCGCTGGGCGGTGCCATTGCGATCGACATGGTTACCCACCGGCGAGCAGCCGGATTGGTGGCGCAGTCCACATTCACCAATCTCCGGGAGATGGCGCGAGCCCGGTTTCCGTCGATGCCGATGCATCTGGTGGCGAGCAATCGCTTCCGCTCGATCGACAAGGTGGGCTCGCTCGAGCTGCCCAAGTTGTTCGTTCATGGCACGGCGGACGAGACCGTTCCCTACCACATCGGTGAGCGGCTCTACGAGCGAGCCGCCGATCCCAAAGAGTGGTACAGCGTGCCGCATGCGGGGCACAACGACGTCTACCGCTTCGGTGGGTTTCGATACCTGTGGAAGGTGTCGCGCTTCGCCAGACGCTGTCTGGGCTCCAGTCGGTAGAGCTGGCCCCTCTCGCCAGCCTCCGACGCCGCTGTCTCCGGTTCCCAGAAACCGACGGGCATCGACGTGCGTAGAACCCGTACCTTGGAGGAGACCGACCCGCCGCCCGTTTTGACTACGACCAGTCCCCAACACGAGTCGTGTACTGAGATGAGGACTCCCGAGACTTGCTGCCCGCCGCGAGTAGAAGCGTTCGGAATCGCCGATCGCATCGGCAACACCCCGCTGCTCGATCTGTCCAAGCTGTTGGGTGGCACTGAGGTGCAGCTGCTGGCAAAGGCGGAGATGGTGAACCCCGGCGGGTCGGTCAAGGATCGGCCGGCCCTGGCCATGATTCGGGACGCCGAGGCGCGTGGACTCCTCGACCGGGGGCGGTTTTCTGGAGAGCGGAGAATTCTCGATGCGACCTCGGGCAACACCGGCATCGCCTATGCCATGTTGGGTGCGGCCCTGGGCCACGGGGTCACCCTGTGTCTACCTGCAAGCGCGAGCATCGAGCGCCAGCGAATTCTCAGGGCCTACGATGCCGAGGTCGTTCTCACGGATCCGCTCGAAGGGAGTGACGGCGCCATCCTGGAGGCTCGCCGGCTGGCGGCGGCTCATCCCCAGCGTTTTGTCTATCTCGACCAGTACAGCAACCCCGAGAACTGGCGCTCTCACTGCCGCACGACCGGTCCCGAGATATGGGAACAGACACGAGGACAGCTCACCCATTTCGTCACGGGTCTGGGGACGAGCGGAACCTTCGGAGGCGTCGCGCGCTTTCTCGAGCACTGCGCGCCGCAGGTCGTACGAATCTCGATCGAGCCCGACGGGCCCTTCCATGGACTGGAAGGCATGAAGCACATGGAGACAGCGTTGGTGCCGGCGATCCACGATCCGACGCTGGCCCACGAGCGCAGGTTCCAGTCCACGGAGGCAGCCTATTCGATGGTAAAGCGGTTGGCTCGAGAGCTCGGGCTCCTGGTCGGGGTCTCCGCCGGGGCGAACGTGGCGGCTGCTCTGGAGGTCGCCGCCGAGCTGGAGCGTGGCACGGTCGTCACGGTGCTCTGTGACGGCGCCGAGAAGTACCTTTCCGATTCGTTCTGGGAGGAGCCGTGAGACTCTCGATTCCAGCCGCTCTGATGCGAGAGATCCGGGCTCATGCGCGTCGCTCCTATCCGGAGGAGTGCTGTGGGGTGATGGTGGGGCTGTCTCGAGGGAACGACGGCGTGGTGGAGGTCCGGGAGCTGGTCGAGGCCGAGAACACACGTGAGGCCTCGGCGCGCGCGCGGCGTTTCCTGATCGACCCTCAGGTAATTCTGGAGACGATCCGGGAGGCACGCGCGAACGGACTCGACATCGTCGGCTACTACCACTCACACCCCGACCACCCCGCAGTGCCGAGTGACTTCGATCGCGAGCATGCATGGCCTGCCACCAGCTATCTGATCGTCTCGGTACGGGGGGGAGAGGACGCGGAGATGAAGAGCTGGCGTCTGCGCGATGACCGCTCGTCCTACGAGGAAGAGGCGGTCGTGGCCGAGGTGTCCACGCTCGAGAGCTCCGATTCGAGTAGAGCAACCCAGAACGAGGAGACGAACGCATGACCGTCATCATCCAGATTCCCTCTCCCCTGCGTCATTTCACGGGGGACCTCGCGGAAGTCGAGGTGGAGGCCTCCAGCGTCGGTGAGGCGCTCGATCGCCTGGTCGCAGTCCATGCCGATCTTCGCCCTCACCTCTTCGGCGAAGACGGCCAGCTGCGCAGCTTCGTCAACCTCTTCCTGAACGAGGAGGACGTGCGCTACCTCGAAAAAGAGTCGACTCCTCTGGCGTCCGGTGACCAGCTGACCATCATTCCCTCGATTGCGGGCGGGGTGGGGTCACCCGCGCCGGCGCCCCCGTCCGTTCTGCAAGAGCGAGAACTGCCGTTGCTCGACAGTGCAGAGATCCGGCGCTACAGCCGTCACCTGATCCTGCCCGAAGTGGGTACGGAGGGGCAGCGTCGATTGAAGGCCGCTCGAGTGCTGATGGTGGGGACTGGAGGCCTGGGCTCGCCGCTCGGCATGTATCTGGCTGCGGCTGGAGTCGGAAAGATCGGCTTGGTGGAGTTCGACGAGGTCGACGAGTCCAACCTGCAGCGGCAGCTGTTGTACGGCCAGTCCGACGTCGGTCGGCCCAAGATCGAAGCGGCGATGGAGAGGCTTTCCGAGATCAATCCTCATGTCGAACTGACCGGGCATCCGGTGCGCTTGGAGTCGTCGAACGCGCTCGACATCGTCGCCCAGTACGATCTGGTGGTCGACGGCACCGACAACTTTCCGACGCGCTATCTCGTCAACGATGCGTGCGTGCTCTCCGGAAAGCCCAACGTCTACGGCTCCATTTTTCGCTTCGAGGGACAGGTGTCGGTGTTCTGGGGCGCCCAGGGGCCGTGCTACCGGTGCCTCTTTCCCGAACCCCCTCCGCCGGGTCTCGTGCCCTCCTGTGCCGAAGGGGGCGTGCTCGGTGTCCTGCCGGGGATCATCGGAAGTCTCCAGGCGAACGAGGTCCTCAAGCTGATTCTGGGGGTGGGGGATTCCATGATCGGTCGATTGTTGCTTTTTGACGCTCTCAAACTGAGTTTTCGGGAGCTTCGTCTGCGCAAGAATCCGGACTGTCCGATCTGCTCGGCCGAGCCCAGCCAAACCGGGTTGATCGACTATGAACAGTTCTGCGGCATTGCGCCGGTGCCGGAGAGTCCGGCCACCGACGACATCGACGTGACTCCCTGGGACCTGAAGAGGTGGATGGATGAAGGCCAGTCCGTCACCGTGGTCGACGTTCGAACCGAGCAGGAGCGCACGATCTGTCACATCGAGGGGTCGACTCTGATTCCGGTCCAGGAGCTCGAGAATCGCCTGCACGAGCTCGATGCGAACGATCTGATTGTCGTTCACTGCCATCACGGGCCGCGCTCGACGCGAGCGGTACAGCTGATGCGCGGCGCCGGATTCGAAAAGTCGTACAACCTGGCAGGTGGCATCGATCGCTGGAGTCACGAGATCGACCCGGATCTCCCGCGCTACTGAGGCTCGGCACTCGAGGATGGGTCCTCGAGGGCGGACGCCTAGCGGGTCAGCGCGCAGTGCGGGCGCTCGTAGAGGCGCTCCAGGTACCGATCGAGGTGAGCAAAGCCGTCGAGACGGCCGGCGCGACGGGCCCAGTTGACGGTGTAGCTCACCACGATGTCCGTGAGTGAGAACCGATCAGCGACCAGATGGTCCGTATCCGTCAGGGCTTCGTCCAGGACAGTGAGCCCGGCTGAGATCTCCTGATCGTTGGACTCCACGACCTCGGCAACGCGGAGCTCCTCGGGATAGAACATGGTGTGCTTGGCGTTGCTCCAGAGCCACGCCTCGATCTCGGTGAGCGCGAAGTAGCACCATTGGTCGTGGAGCGCCCTTTCCCAGCTGCCGGCGGCTCCGAGCAGGCCTTTCTCGGGAGCGAGATCGGCGATGTGGTTACAGATCGCCACGGACTCGAACAGAGGTCTTCCCTGGATCTCGACCGCGGGCAGTTTGGCCTGTGGGTGAAGGGCGCGCAGCTCGGGAGTGCGGATCATCGAACGAGCCTCGATGCCCTCGAACTCCATTCCGACCTCCTGCAAGGTCCAGCGGACGCGGGCCGATCGTGTCGGGGTGTATTCGTAGAGCTTGATCACGGTGCAGTTCTCCTGTGTGGCGTCAGAGACGGCGATGCTGGCTGACGGGGATGGCGGCTCTCACCCGAGTGACGTGCGTGAGGTCGATCGGTGCCAGTGCGATTCCTTCGCCCTCCGAGACCGAGGCGATGACCTGCCCCCAGGGGTCGATGATCAGGGAGTGGCCGTAGCTGTGCCTCAGACCCTGGTCGTCGTGGCGACCGACCTGTGCCGGTGCCAGAACGAAGCACTGTGTTTCGATCGCTCGAGCGCGGAGCAGGGGATACCAGTGGTCTTTCCCTGTCGTGAGGGTGAAGGCGGACGGCACGGCGATGATCTCGGCGCCTGCGTCGACCAGTGCGCGATAGAGCTCGGGGAAGCGAAGGTCGTAGCACACCGAGAGTCCGATGGCCCCGAGCTCGGTAGGGGTCACCGAGATCCGTTCGCCGGGCACGATGGTGTCCGACTCACGAAAGCGAACCTCGTCGGACACATCCACGTCGAAGAGGTGGATCTTGCGATAGAGCGCCAGTCGCTCGCCGTCGGGGCCGAAGAGTACGCTCGTGTTGTAGCAGCGGAGCTTCTCGTCTGCCTTCTCGTTGAAGGACCCGAGGAGAACGTGGATACCGAGTCGTCTCGCCAGCTCCGCGAATCGGCTGCAGGTGGGCCCGTCCAGCGCTTCGGCGCGTCGGACCTTCTCGTCGTGGGGTCCGAGGTAGTTCGTGTTCTCGGGCGTGGCCACGAAGCGCGCTCCGGCTGCGGCCGCACGCTCGATGAGCGATTCGGCGCTCGACAGATTGCGCTCCTGGTCGGAGGAACAAGAGAGCTGCACGACTGCGGCGGTGAACATCCGGGGCTCCTTCCTCTTCATCGAGAGTTGCAGGCCTCACACTCCGAGGTGTCGTGCCAGCACTTCGATTCCGCGCATGGTGATCTCTGGGAGAGTAGCGGTATAGCAGACACGGACGTGGTCGGGATAGGGACCGAAGCTGGGACCCGGTGCGAGGAAGAGGCCGTCTTCGGCACAGTCCTCCAGAAAACCCATCAGTCCACGTTCGTCGGTTCGGTGGGCGACGTCGAGAAACAGGAAGGTCGAGCCTTGCGGCGCGGGAACCCCGAGACGAGCGGCGGCTCGCTGGCCGAGATCGCGGTAGAGCCTCCGGCTCTCCTCGAGCCAGCGCGCTCCACGTCCATCGAGCAGACGCAAGGCAGCCACCTGGCCTGCGGTGGGCGTGGAATAGAAGAGGTGGGTCGCGACCTTCGCCACGGTCGGCATGACGTGATCGGGGCCCAGAAGCCATCCCACCCGATTGCCAGCCATCCCGAAACTCTTGGAGAACGAGTGGACACTGAATGTCCTCTCCGGGTCGAGTGTCAGGGTTGGAGGGCTCACCGACTCCGGTTCTTCCCACACGTGGTTCGAGTAGACCTCGTCGGCGACCACCCAGAGATCGTGGCGAGCCGCCCACGCGACCAGGTCTTCGATCCACTCCCCGGGGATGACTCGCCCGGTCGGATTGTTCGGCGATCCGAAGTAGAGGGCCACCGTGCGGTCAGTCCGGTGGCGCTCGACGGCCTCCACGGCGGTGAGAGGGTCATCGGCCTCGCCCAGAAACGGGATGATCACGGGAACCCCGCGTGCCACCCGCACGATCCCCTCGATCAGCGGCCAGTAGGGAGCCAGGATCATCACTTCGTCGCCGGGCTCGAGCAGTGCTCCCATCAGCGCGGCGAGGCCGCCCGTGGCCCCAGCTGTCACCTGCACATTGCTGGGCTCGAGGGGCAAACCCGTACTGTCCCGCCCTTGCGCGACCAGGGCTTCGACCAGCTCCGGCAACCCGCTCGGCGGAGCGTAGCGGTGCAGTCCCGGGAACCTGTCCACCTCCAGATCCTGCATCCGGCAGCCCTTGGCCGGCTCGAGCCACGTGTCGCCGACGTGTAGGGGGTAGATCTCTCCGGTGTGCTCGGCCATTCGGTGCACCAGCGAGGAGAAGACGGAGCCGCGAATCGCTTCGGCGGCAGGAGAAACCGTGGTTCTCGGCATTCTGGACGGACAATAGCAGTCGGGCTGCCGACCTTTCCTATTCGCGGAGCGGGTATGCTCTGGCCCGCCTGCCGTGGCCCGCTGCGATTCAGGATCGCTTCCTCTTTCCCATGAAAATCCTTCTCGTGACCAGTCGCTTTCCATGGCCCGCGCGCCGCGGTGATCAGCTTCGCGCGTCCCAGTTGATCGAGCTGCTGTCGCGACGCCACGAACTGACCGTTCTCGCGCCGGAGGGCTCGATCGGTTCGCACAACGTCAGAGGAAAGCCGATTCGCTTCGCTGCCTGGCGCCAGGACCGCGGAGCGGGTACGGCGGGGATGCTCTCCAACGTGGCTTCACCCCGCCCTCTGCAGACCGGCCTCTACCGCCAGCCGGATCTGGCTCGCAAGGTGCGCGAACTGGCTCCGAAGCACGACCTCACGATTCTTCAACTCGCACGTCTCGGGTCACTGCAGTCGGTCCTCGACGGCCGTCCCTTCGTAGCGGATCTGATCGACAGCCTGGCGCTCAACTTCGAGCGGCGGGCGCTCTTCGACCGAGTCTGGCTGAGGCCCCTCTGGAGGATGGAGGCGAGGCGTCTCGCCAGAGCCGAGCGAGTCCTGCTGGAGGGGAGCGTAGGCACCTGGGTCGTTTGTGATCGCGATCGAAGAGCGATTCTCGAGCGACTCGATGCCGCTTCCCAGGCGAAGCTGGAGCGTCGACTTCGCGTCGTCGATATTTCGGTGCAGAACCGGCCCAGTAGCTCGACCGTGAAGAGCCGGTCCACCTCGCCGGTGGTCTCCTTTACCGGCAACCTCGGCTACTTCGTGAATCGTGACGCGATGTTCTGGATTCTCGAGCACGTCTGGCCGCAGCTACGGCGACGGGGTTTGCGACTCGTGGTGGCGGGCTCGCGCGTGCCTCTTGCAATACGACGGGCGGTCTCGTCGGCGAATGCCGAGCTCGTGGAGTCCCCGGTACGCATGGAGACGGTCCTTCGGTACTCGACATTGGCGCTCGCCCCGATGCGAGCCGGCTCCGGGGTGCCGGTCAAGGTGTTGGAGGCGTGGAAGACCCGCACTCCAGTCGTCGCTTCGGCCTACGCGGCGGCCGGGACTCGTGCGGTCGATGGTCGAGAACTGTTGGTCGGAGAAGGCGCCAAGCGACTGGTAGAGCAGGTGATGTCGTTGATCGAATCTCCGGAGTTGGGGCGAAGCCTGGCGCAGGCCGGTGAGGAGCTGTTGATCAACCATCATGCGCCGTCAGTGGTAGCCGAGACTCTGGATACCGCCCTCTCGGAGCTCGGCTGAGCCTCTCGAATCCACTGACTTGCTGCCCCGCTCGGGCGCCTCGCTGGAAAGTGTGAAGGGTCGGGCAGTCGAAGACGGGCCGTGCTAGTCTTGTCGCCCTATGTGGACCCAACTTCAGTGGTCCGGTGCCTGATCTCAAATGTGTGGAATCATCGCGCTGATGCGCCGGCCCGGCGCTTCGCAGCGTGCCTCGAATCGAAGCTCGCCCCTGGAAGACACGGTTCGCTCGTCGCTGAGCGAAGCGCTGGGGGACCTGCGCGGACTGGCGCTCACCGGGGATGCCTCAGGAGAGGCCCCCGTGGCCTCGTCCCCGGCCGCTCTCGATCTCGTGGCCTTGGAGCGGGCCACCCAGCATCTCGACCAGGTCGATGAGGTCCTGTCGTGGCGCGAAGGAGCGCGAGCTTTGGTTCTCGGCGGTGCGGTCCGGGATGCAGTGCAAGAGGCCCTGGTCGAGATCGATGGCATCTCCGGACGGCTCGAGCAGTGGCTGGAAGCCAGCGCCGACAGTCTCGATGTCCCCACCCTCGAGGCTGCCTCTTTGGCGGTGCGCGCGCTGCTCGACCGTGCCTGGTCTCTGCGCTACGGCCGCATCGCAGTGGCCGACGGTGTTCGATCCCTGCTTCCGGCCCAGGGCCCTGCTGCCGACGATTTGATCGATGCTCTCGGCCTCGTCGAGCTCGCTCTTTCGGCGTTGGGAAGACTGGAGGTGAGAGGCCGAGACTCTGCCGGGTTGTACCTTCTCGTCAGCGGTCACGCAGTTGCGCGGTCTTCGCCGCTGCTCGCCTCGCGCACGCAGGTGTGGGGTGCGACCTCTGACGCTGATCTCCAGTTCGTGGACAAGTCGGTTCGTTGGCTGGAAGCCGGAGGGTGTGTCGATACTCCCGAGGCCCATCTGGGCTTCGTCTACAAGACGGCCGCGGAGATCGGTGAGCTGGGCGACAACGTGCGAGACCTTCGGGCTTCGATTCGCAGTGATGCGCTGCTCAGAGAGGCGCTCTCTCAGCCGGGAGCCGAGGTCACCGTTCTCGGTCACACCCGCTGGGCGAGCGTCGGCTTGATCAACCAGCCGAACGCTCATCCGGTGAACGGCGAGGAGGCCTCCTCCACTGCGGATGGTGCCGAGGTTGTCGCGGTTCTGAATGGAGACGTAGACAACTACGCGGCGCTCATGAAGCGACACGGAGTGGAGTTCCCCGAAGGAATCACCACCGATGCGAAGGTGATTCCTACGCTGGTATCCCGTGGGCTCTCCAGCAATGCGTCGGTTCTCGACTCGTTCCGGGAGACCGTGGCGAGCTTCGAGGGCTCGGTTGCCATCGGCGCGTCGGTGGCGAGAGACCCGGGCAAGCTCTACTTCGCACTGCGAGGCAGCGGGCAGGCACTGTACGTCGGCGTGGCCGGTGACGCGTTCATCGTCGCCAGTGAGCCCTACGGGGTGGTCGAGCTGACCCAGAACTACCTCCGCCTCGACGGCGAGACTCCAGGCAACCTCCACAATCCCGACGCCAGCCGAGGACAGATCGTGGTCCTCGATCGGGAGAGGGCGGGCGAGCTCGAAGGAGTGTCACGCTGGGCCTACGACGGCACGCTGCTTCCGGTCTCCGAGAACGAGCTTCGCCATGCCGAGATCACGACTCGCGATGTCGACCGGAAAGGGTATCCGCACTACCTCTTGAAGGAGATCTCCGAAGCGCCTTTGTCGTTTCGAAAGACCCTTCGAGGCAAGATCCGGCGGTCCGGGGACGGAAGCTACCGCGTCGATCTCGGTGATACCTTGCCCAAGCCGCTGTGCGAGAAGCTGGCGTCGGGCGAGATCCGTCGGCTCTATGCGATCGGCCAGGGAACCGCGGCGATTGCGGCGCGCGGCGCAGCCAGAGCCCTCGAGTCGATGCTTCCTCGCAGCGTGGCGGTGAGCGCCTTGCCCGCGACCGAACTATCCGGCTTTGGCCTGGACGAGGACATGAGCGACGCGTTGGTCGTCGCGGTCAGCCAGTCCGGAACCACGACCGATACCAACCGCACGGTCGACCTGGTCCGTCAGCGTGGTGCCAGCGTCATCGCCATCGTCAATCGGCGTCACAGCGATCTCACCGACAAGGCCGACGGAGTCCTATACACCTCCGACGGGCGCGATGTCGAGATGAGCGTCGCCTCGACCAAGGCGTTCTACTCGCAGATCGCGGCCGGGTTCCTGCTCGGCGCGGCTCTTTCCGAGATCCTTCCAGAGTCCGCCGCGGCGCACTCTCGCCTCGCCAGAGAACGATCTCATCTGCTCGAAGGGCTGCTCGAGGTTCCGGCGGCACTCGAAGCGACGCTCGAGCTCGCGCCGCAGATCGAGGCCATTGCGGAGCGTCACGCGCCGGAGCATCGATACTGGGCTCTGGTGGGCAACGGGTGGAACCACATTGCCGCCGAAGAGGTGCGGATCAAACTCTCCGAGCTTTGCTACAAGTCGATCGCTTGCGATACGACCGAGGACAAGAAGCACATCGACCTCTCCGCCGAGCCACTGATTCTCGTGATGGCAGCTGGACTCCAGGGGTCGACTGCGGACGACGTGGCCAAGGAGGTAGCCATCTACTGCGCACACAAGGCGACTCCGATCGTGATTGCCAATCCGGGTCGCTCGCGTTTTTCTGCGGCCGCGGAGACCGTGGAAGTTCCCCCGCTGCATCCTTCGCTGGCTTTCGTTCCTGCCGTCATGGCTGGGCATCTCTTCGGCTATCACGCTGCGCTCGCGATCGACCGCTCTGCGCGCCCACTGCGCGAGATGCGGAGCTCGCTGGAGCGAATCGTGGCGGAGGGGCTGGAGCGGGAGGCTCCTCTGCTCGAGCGGCTGGCCGCTGATCTCCGGGAGCCGGGCCAGCGGTTCCTCGATGGACTTCGGGAGCGTCGCTACAACGGGCACCTCGAGGCCAGTACCGCCTACGAGGTCGCGGCGCTGCTGCCGATCGCGACTGGGGCCTTGCCGCTCGATGCCTATCGTCTCCAGTCGGGTCGCCCCGGCGGTCCGGGCGCCGTGGCAGACCACCTGGCTGAGGCGCTGACGCGAGCGATCGAGGAACTGACCCGTCCGGTGGACGCGATCAAGCATCAAGCCAAGACCGTCACGGTGGGGATCTCCCGTGCCGACGAGACGCTACTCACGGTGCGGGCGGTGGCGGATCTGTTCGCCTCGGGAGTGCCGAGAGATTCGATCGCCTATGACGACCTGAGGGCTCTCGCCGCACTCGACCCCGTGATCGAGGCGGTGACCGGCTTTACGCGGTACCGGATCGAGGGCGACGCCGATCCGGACGAGGGGGCCGAGATCCGGGTCGTCGGCTCGGGTGGTATCGCGAAGGGGATGCGCTCTCGAGTGCGCGAGAACTCGACCCTGCGCGGGACCAAGCATACCGTTGCCAGAGACCGGAGGATGGCCATCGCTCGCGGTCGGAGTGACGGTCGCACTGTGATCATCGTTCCCGAGATTCAAGGGTCGGTCGTGACAGGGATTGTCCTGCTGCATGCCGACTACAAACAACATGCACCGGTTTCCGTGCTCCGCGGGGTACTCCGAGGCTATCGCAATCGGTACTCGCTCCTGCGCGATGCCGTGATGGAGACCGAGCCCTCCTTCGACGAGGAGAGGCTCGAGACGATCACGGTGGAGGAACTGCTCTGCGACCCGATCACGGGCCTGGCGGAGCGGCTCCGTGGTCCGGAGATCTCTCGCCTGGTCTCGAGTCCCGGTGTCTGACCCGAAGAAACGACTATCTAGCCTCCTGTCCATGAGGTCCACTGGATGAAGGTCCTACTCACCGGCTCAGCCGGGTTCATCGGTTTCCACACTGCGCTGCGACTGCTCGAGCGCGGCGATCAAGTGATCGGGTACGACAACTTCAACCCCTACTACGACGCGACACTGAAGGAGCGACGCAACGAGATCCTGGAGAAGCACGACGGCTTTCACGTGCATCGGAGTGATCTGGTCGACCAGGAGTCGCTGGACAGGGCCTTTGACGAGCTGGGGAGCGGCGAGGATACGCGCGTCTGCCATCTGGCCGCCCAGGCTGGCGTCCGGCACTCGATCGAGAATCCCGAGGTCTTCATTCAGGCCAACCAGGTCGGTTTCCACAACGTGATCCAGCGGTGCCGCGATCGTGAGATCGGCGGTCTGATCTACGCGTCTACCAGCTCGGTGTACGGGAACAACCGTGACGAGCTGCTGAGCGAACAGAGCAACACGGATGCCCAGGTGTCTCTGTACGGCATGACGAAGAAGTCGAACGAGCTGTCGGCGGCTGTGCACAGTCACCTGTACGGTATGCATTGCACGGGTCTGCGGTTCTTCACCGTCTACGGTCCCTGGGGTCGACCCGATATGGCGCTCTTCCTCTTCACGGACGCCATCCTCAAGGGCAAGACGATGAAGATCTTCGGCCACGGCGAGATGCAAAGAGACTTCACCTACGTGGACGACATCACCGCGGGAGTCGCTGCGGCCCTGGATCGGAACTACCGCAACGAGATCATCAATCTCGGAGGGGGCAAGACCGAGAACCTGATGGATTTCGTGGAGGTGATCGAGCGGACCTGTGGACGCGAAGGGGAGAAGGAGTTCCTGCCGATGCAGCCCGGCGATGTCATCCGCACGGCTGCCGATGTCTCGAAGGCGGCGCGCCTGCTGGACTACCAGCCGAAGACCCACATCGACTCCGGCGTTCCGCGCTTCGTGGACTGGTATCGCGAGTACTACGGCGTCTGAGAGCTTCCGATCGAGCTGTTTCTTCGGGGCCGCATCCTCGACAGAAATGTAGAATCGACGGCGAGGTCTAGACAATTTTGTCGGAGCGGTCGGAAGGGACGTTTCCGCCCCCGGAGCCGCGAAGGATGGGCGCGTAGCGTGGGCCTCTCCGGCGTCTCGACAGTATTGTAGGATTCCGGCGGAGCTCCGACAGAAGTGAAGAGCTGGTGGACCCACTGCCAATTCGTTGAGGCCTGAGACTTTGTGCTCTCCGCCTCGATCGCTGCGCTGAGGATGGCACGGGGGTTGCGACAGATCGGCTTCGTAGGACCACAAAACTGTTGTGCGGCTCATCCGCCTCGCGGCTCGATCCTGACGGATCTTCCGGAGACGGCTTGGAACGGCTTCAGACTTCTCATTTCGAAGCGATGACGGTCAAGGAGGACCCACGCTGCCATGAAAGCCAGTGATGTATTGGATCTGATCAAGAAGGAAGGAGTCGAGATCGTCGACTTCCGGTTCACCGATTTCCCGGGGATGTGGCAGCACACCTCCGTTCCGGCTCGGACGGTGGACGAGGACACCTTCACCGAGGGCCTCGGCTTCGACGGCTCGAGTATTCGGGGCTGGCAGGCGATCAACGAGTCGGACATGTTGATCCTGCCCGACCCCGCCAGCGCCCTTCTCGATCCGTTCTGTGAGCACAAGACGCTGTTCATGACCTGCAGCATCGAGGACCCCATCACTCGCGAGCACTACACTCGCGATCCGCGCGGGGTGGCGCACAAGGCGATGGGCTACCTGCATGCGACGGGTCTGGCCGATGTGGCGTACTTCGGCCCCGAGGCGGAGTTCTTCATCTTCGACGACGTTCGCTTCGAGACCAACATCAACAGCGGCTTCTACATGGTCGATTCCGTGGAAGGCGTCTGGAACAGCGGAGCCGACGAGTTGCCGAACCTCGGCTACAAGCCTCGCCAGAAGGGAGGCTACTTTCCGGTTCAGCCGACCGACAAACACCACGACCTGCGTAGCGAAATGGTGTTGACGATGGAGGCGATGGGGATCGAGGTGGAGGCGCAGCATCATGAGGTGGGAACCGGCGGGCAGGGCGAGATCGACGTGCGCTTCGCCCCGCTGCTCGAGATGGCCGACAAGATGATGCTCTACAAGTACATCGTCAAGAACACGGCGATGCGGCACGGAAAGACGGTTACCTTCATGCCCAAGCCGCTGTATGGCGACAACGGCAGCGGGATGCACACACATTTCTCGCTCTGGAAGGACGGTACGAATCTGTTCGCCGGCGACGGTTATGCGGGTCTCTCCGAGATGGCGCTCCATGCAATCGGGGGCATCCTCAAGCACGCGCCTGCGCTGCTGGCCTTCACCAATCCGACGACCAACAGCTACAAGCGGCTCGTGCCCGGCTACGAGGCTCCGGTCAAGCTCCGCTATTCGAGACGCAATCGCAGCGCCTCGATCCGGATCCCCATGTACTCCGACTCGCCGAAGGCGAAGCGCCTCGAGTTCCGCTGCCCGGACCCGAGCGCCAATCCCTACTTCGCCTTCTCAGCGCTGATGATGGCGGCGCTGGACGGGATCGAGAACAAAACCGATCCGGGAGACCCGCTCGACAAGGACCTCTACGATCTACCTCCCGAAGAGGCGGCGACCATCGAGAACACGCCGTCGAGCCTGGGTGCAGCCCTCGACGCACTCGAGGCGGATCACGAGTTCCTGCTCAAGGGAGACGTGTTCACCGCCGACGTGATCGAGACCCAGCTGCGCTACAAACGCAAGAACGAGGTCGAGGCGCTCGCGCTGCGTCCACACCCTCACGAGTTCGAGCTGTACTACGACGTTTGATGCCGGTCCGTTTTTCGGGAGAGGGGCCGGAGTCGTGCCCGTCTCCCGAGAGCTCCTACTCGTCCCAGTCCCTCGGTGAAGGAACTCGATGCCCACAGTCAGCGAGCCCCGTGAAGTCAGAGACCTTCGCCTGCTCAACGAGGTCAGTGGAATCCTCGACCGCAGCCTCGATATGCGCAGCGTGGTCAGCCCTGTCCTGGAGGCACTGGCCGAGCATCTGGGCCTCCAGCATGGCACGCTGACCCTGTTGAATCGAGACACCAACGACATCTCGATCGACGTCGCGCATGGGGTGGATTCCCGGCAAGGCGAAAAGAGCCGCTATCGGCTCGGCGAGGGAGTGACCGGGCAGGTCGTGCTGAGCGGAGAGCCAGCGGTGATTCCCAAAATCAGCGAATCGCCGGTCTTTCTCAATCGAACTCGCCGAGGTCGAGGCGAGCTGTCGTTCATATGCGTACCAATCAAGACTGCGAGCGAAACCTACGGCGCGTTGAGCGCAGATCGACCCTACGATCCCGTTCACGACCTGGAGGACGATGCGCGACTGCTGACGATCGTCGGCTCGATGATCGCTCAGGCCGTTCGCCTGCGTCGCGAGGCGGAGGAGGAGCGCGAAAGACTGGAGCGTGAGAACGAGCGGCTTCGAGCGGAACTGCGAGACCGATTTCGACCCTCGAATATCGTCGGCAATTCGCACGAGATGCAGGAGGTCTATGACCACATCGCGACGGTGTCGCAGAGCAATACGAGCGTACTGGTGTCCGGGGAGACCGGCACCGGTAAGGAGCTGATCGCGCAGGCGATCCACTACAATTCCGCCCGCGCCGACCGCCCCTTCATCAAAGTGCACTGTGCGGCGCTGCCGGAGACCGTGATCGAGAGCGAGTTGTTCGGGCACACGAAGGGCTCGTTCACCGGGGCCATCGCCGACCGGAAGGGGCGTTTCGAGCTGGCCGACGGCGGCACCCTCTTTCTCGACGAGGTGGGAGATATCCCGCCGAGTATCCAGATCAAACTGCTGCGGGTACTGCAGGAGCGCGAGTTCGAGCGGGTCGGAGGAACCCGTACGGTCAAGATCGACGTGCGTCTGATCGCAGCCACGAACCGGGACCTCTCCGTGCTCGTTCAACAGGGCAACTTTCGGGAGGACTTGTTCTATCGTCTCAACGTCTTTCCGATCCACGCTCCGTCTCTACGCAAGCGCAAGTCCGACGTTGTTCAGTTGGCCGACCATTTTCTAGAGCGGTACTCGAAGGCGAACGGCAAGAGCGTACGGCGCCTCTCGACTGCGGCAATCGACATGCTGATGAGCTATCACTGGCCCGGCAACGTTCGCGAGCTGGAGAGCTGCGTCGAGCGGGCGGTGCTCGTCGCCGAGAGCGACGTGATCCACTCCTACCATCTACCTCCGACGCTTCAGACCGCGGAGTCCTCCGGGACGACTTCGCCAGGAAGTCTCAAGTTCCTCGTCGAGTCGTACGAGAGAGACTTGCTTCGCGATGCGCTCAAGAGCGCCCGGGGCAACATGTCTGCCGCGGCTCGCTCCCTTTCCACCACCCAGCGCATCATGGGCTACAAAGTGAAGAAGCACGGGATCGATCCACGTCGCTTCTCCCAGTGACCCTTCTTTTCTCGCTGCCCGGCCCAGGGCGACGTCTCTGTCGCCCTGCGCTAGTGGCGAGTCTGCAGTAGATCGATCAGCCGATCCGGCCGATCGGTGAACAGTGCGTCCACCCCGAGATCGAGAAGCCGCGTCATTTCGTCGGTCTCGTTCGCTGTGTAGGCCGCGATCAGGCGTCCTGTGGCGTGGCACTGCTCGACCATGCGGGTCGAGATCCGGCGCTGGCTGACGTGAAAGGCTTGGGCTCCCACCGCTGCCATGATCTCGGGCGGGGTGAGCCTGCGGTGAAGCTGCCTCTCGTAGAGGGACGCAGTGCGGATCTCTGGGTCCACTCGGCGCATCTGCTCGAGCGCCAAGGGCTCGAACGAGGAGATCAGGACGTGATCCCTGGCGTTCCCCTCACGGATTCGCTCCGCGACTCGCTCCACGATGCCGCCCGAGAGCGTCACGTCGACCGCCTCCTTCTTGATCTCTATGTTGACCAGCGCTCGGGGCACCAGCAGTTCGAGTGCCTCGAGGAGGGTCGGAATACGCTCACCCCTGAACGCCTCGCCGAACCAGCGCCCGGCGTCGAGACGGCGCAGCTCCCGGAAGGTCGTTCCCAGGACCGAGCCCGTTCCGTCCGTCGTGCGATCGAGACGCTCGTCATGGAGGACCACGACCTCACCGTCCAGGCTCGAGGTCACGTCGAGCTCGATCATGTCGACGACGGCTTCGGAGACCGAATCTCCGTACCCCGCTCCGTCTCCGAACGCCAACGCGAGCTCGAAGGCCGCCAGCGTGTTCTCCGGTGCCGCTGCAGAGAAGCCGCGATGCGCGATGACCCGCGGTCGCCCCCCCAGGCGAAGAAAGCGATCGATCGGGCGCAGCTCTGGCGGTGGAGGGCCTCCCTGGCGGTTCAGCCTTCCCCGTTTCTGGGGGCCTCGGGCGCCCGTCGTGGGGATCTTGGGGTCTGAAGATGCCACTGCGGGGGATCCCAGCATGGTGGCCCCCCGGGGTCAAGGTGGTGGCGGTGCGAGACGAACGAGGGAACCCCGGCTCGATTGAAGCGTTATAGGGTCGTAGAGCGGCTCTGGACGCGATCGATTCTCCGAGAAGGAGGGTTCGGGAGCGCGAGCCGTTCGTGCGACGGGCCTGGAATGGATGAAACACGAATGAAGGGACTGGCCGCGAAAGCGTCCGCGCTGCCGACTGCGGTGGATGGCCCGCCTCGCCTGCGCGCGGTGAAGCCGACCTCGGGCATCAGCGACGGCGCCCTGATGCGCCGCATCCAGGAAGGAGACACCGACGCGTTCTGTGAGCTGGTCGATCGGTACAAGGATGCCCTGGTGAACTACCTGACTCGCATGACCCGATGTCGCGATCGTGCCGAGGACTATGCACAGGAGACCTTCGTGCGAGTGTTCCGCACCGCGGACCGCTATCGGGAGCAAGGTCAACTGTCGGGCTATCTCTTTCGGATCGCCACCAATCTACTCCGCTCAGACGAGCGGCGGGCCGGCCGCTGGCGGGGCTTGTCCCCGCTCTACGCGGCATCGCGTCGCGACAAGGAGCCCTCCGCACAGGAGCGACGTCTCCTCAGCGAAGAAGCCACGAACCGCGTGACCCGGGCGCTTGCCGCGCTGCCGCTCCTCTATCGTGCGCCGCTGGTGTTGCGCGAGATCGAAGGCTGGACCTACGCACAGATCGCGGAGGCGCTCGCCTGCCGTGAGGGAACGGTGAAGTCGCGAATCAACCGAGGCAAGGCGCGCCTCAGGGTCGAGCTGGAGTCCTATTGGCAGGGAGAAGAGTCATGAAACCGTCAGTCGAAGAGGTCGAGCGCGAACTGAGGAGACTGCCCAGGGAGGCGGCCTCCGAGGGCTTCACCCAGAGGGTGTTACGCGAAGCCCTCGAATCGGAGCCAGAGTCATCGAAGGGTCGGTGGGCCCGACTCGGTCTGCTGGCTCCAAAGGGATTCGTTCGACCACCGAGCGTTCCGGGCTGGATACTCGGGTTGGCCAGCGTTGCCCTCGCGGCGATGCTCGGTCTTGCCTACTCGGAGCTACGGGAGCGGCTGACCGAGGCCGGCCAGCCCGCGGGGGAGGAGCACCTGGCGGCCGTGGCGGCTGGTGCCGACCTGCTTCCGGAGGCCGCGCTCGGGCGGCCGGATTCGGGAGAGCCCGTGCGGCTTCACGATTTCGTCGAGTCTCGACGGCGGGCGACTCTGGAGAGTGAATACCTCGCCCTCCAGGCCGAGCTCGAGCGTCTTCGCCGGCTACAGGCGGTCCGGGATTCGGTGATCGTCGTGCCCGGGGCCGGAGAGTTCGACTACTACATCGATCTGCGTCCCGTCTTGACGGCGCAGGCCAGCGGATATCAACCAGCGTCGATGCCGCCCTCGAATCGGCGTCACTGAGGCAGGAAGTCGTCGCCATGACCACTCGTGCTTGGAGAATCCCGGTGGGAATGGGAGCAGCGCTCCTGCTCGCGACCCTGGCGGACCCGGGCGCGGTCCTCTGCCAGTCGGAGAAGCCGCGCGAGGAGCAGGGCGTGGCTCCGGAAGGGCTCCGGGTCAGGAGCCGCGTGGTCTTCGTCGACGAGGAGGGGCGTATCGTGGAATGGAGCGGAGCCCCCTCCGAAGACGAGGACGCACGCACCGTCGGGGAAGCTACCGACGGTCCGGAGGTGATCTTCTTCACCGAGCCCGAGGCCCATCATGACCTGTTGCTCGAGCTCCTGGGTGGCCGGAGCTATATCGGAGTCGAAACGACGGGGCTGAGCCCGGAATTGCGCCGCCACTTCGGTGCGCCCGACGACGTCGGCGTCTTGATCTCGCGAGTCGAAGAAGGGGCTCCCGCCGACCGAGCCGGCATTCTCGTGGGGGACATCGTCACCCGGGTCGAGAAGACGCCTGTGGCGAGTGGCGCCGCCCTCGTCAAGGTCGTACGGGAGCGCAACGATGGAGAGTCGATCGAGGTTGAGCTGTATCGCGGCGGAGACCGAGCAACGGTGGCGGTGACCGTGGCAGAGCGGCCTCGCAAAGCGGTGCGGGTGCGTGCTGGCGGAGACCGTAGCTATGAGCTCGTGACGCGCGAGGAGGCGCTGGCAGGCGGCACGGATCCATCGGTGGCTTCGGAAGAGGCGTTACGCAAGGTCTACGAATACTTTTCGTCGGAGGAGTGGCGCCGCACGCTCGAAGGATACGAAGGCGGTGACTGGAGCGAGATCGAGCTGCGCATGCGAGAGGTGGAGAAGCGGCTGAGTGAGCTCGAAAGCGAGCTCCAGCCACCTGGATCCGAACCTCCTCTCTGAGCTCGGGCTCTCGAAGGGGTGAGGGCGGTCCGCAGAGGGCCAGGTGTATAGTCTCCGCCCGCAACGCCCGATTCTCCTCGAGGCAGGCTCTCCTTGACTCAACGCCGCTTGCTCAGACTCTTCCTGGTTCGTCATGGCCAGGTCGCCTCCAATCGCGAGTTCCGCTATGTCGGAAGCAGCGAGGAGCCGCTCACCCAGGTTGGAGAGGAGCAGGCAGCCGCCCTCGGTGTCGCGCTTTCGAAGGTCGGGCTCCGGGAGCTCTATTGCAGCCCTCTTCTGCGCACCCGACAGACCGGGAAGTCGATTGCCGCAGTGACTGCGGTGCCGCTGGTGACGGAGGAACGGCTGCGGGAGCAGGACTTCGGCGAGTGGGAAGGACTGACTCGGGCCGAGGTGAAGGAGCTCGGTGAGCGCGACCGGGAGCGTCTTCGAGAGGTCGACAGGGATCCCTCGGTTCCGGCGCCGGGAGGGGAGTCGCTGCTGGAGGTTCAGGAGCGAGTCGTCGCGTTCGTGAAAGAGTTGAGTGACCGGGGCGATTCGGGGCCCGTGGCTCTGGTCAGTCACGTGGGACCGATCAAGAGTTTCCTGGCCTACGCCATGGGCCTCGAGATCTCCCAGGTGCGACGCTGGTTCCTCGATCCGGGCACGATTACCGTGGTCGACTGGGGGGAGGCCCCGTTGCTGCGCACGTTCAATTCCCACGGCCACCTTGGATGGGGCCATGCCCCATGGATGCACTGAGATCGCGAGGAGATACAGACGATGGCAAAACCCACTGGATCCGAGTTGATGGAGAAGCTGGTTGCCTTGTGCAAGCGGCGCGGATTCGTCTTTCCGGCTTCGGAGATCTACGGCGGAATCAATGGGTTCTGGGACTACGGTCCGCTCGGTGTGCAGCTCAAGAACGAGCTTCGTGATGCCTGGTGGCGCGACACCGTCGAGTGCCCGCCGATCGGCCCCGATGGTCATCCGCTGTCGATCGTCGGCGTCGATTCGTCGATCATCCAGAACCCCCGAGCCTGGGAGGCCAGCGGGCATGTCGCGGGTTTCAGTGATCCCATGGTCGACTGTCGGCAGACCAAGGCGCGCTACCGCGCCGATCACCTGCTCGCGCTGGCACCGAAGGAGGGCGGCGAGGGGCCGATCTTCGTGTTCGTCGAAGGCGAGCCCGAAGCGGCGGCCAGGACCGCCAAGAAGGTGCTCAAGAAGACCTTCGACGAGTCGAACTTCGACACAGTGACGTTCACGTCGCTGGACGAGGCGGAAAGAGCCAGGGCCTGGGCGCCCGGCGCCAAGGAGCCCGGCACGCTGACCGAGCCTCGGGAGTTCAATCTGATGTTCCGGACCTTCATCGGTGCGACGGGTGGAGACGACAACGTTGCCTATCTGAGGCCAGAGACCGCGCAGGGGATCTTCCTCAACTACAAGAACGTGCTCGATACCTCGAGAGTGCGGGTTCCCTTCGGTATCGCCCAGATCGGGAAGGCCTTTCGCAACGAGGTCACTCCCCGCAACTTCATCTTCCGCAGTCGAGAATTCGAGCAGATGGAGCTCGAGTTCTTCTGCGCCCCCGAAGAGGCTCCGAAGTGGTTCGAGTACTGGACCCAGACCCGACTGGAATGGTGGAAATCGCTCGGGGTTTCGGAAGAGAACCTGGTTCTGCGTCGCCACGAGACCGACGAGTTGGCGCACTATGCCAAGACGGGTGAAGGGACCTATGACGTCGAGTATCGCTACCCCTTCACGGATCCCGGTTTCGGAGAGCTGGAGGGGATCGCTCATCGAGGCTCCTTCGACCTCGAACAGCACCAGGCGCACAGCAAGACCAGGCTCGAGTACTTCGATCCCCAGAGCCAGGAGCGTTTCATGCCCCATGTGATCGAGCCGGCATCGGGTCTCACTCGAGGGGTGCTGGTGCTGCTGGCCGAGGCCTACGACGTCGACGAGTCCCGGCCTTCGCCGGAGATCATGCGCTTTTCGCCGCGACTCGCCCCGATCAAGGTGGGGATCTTTCCCCTGGTGGCCAAGGAAGGGATGCCCGAGATTGCGGAGAAGCTCTACCTCGACCTCCGCTCGCGCTACACGTCACAGTTCGACGTCAAGCAGTCGATCGGAAAGCGGTACGCCCGCATGGACGAAGCGGGAACGCCGTTCTGCTTCACGGTCGACGGTCAGACCCTGTCCGATCAGTCTCTGACGGTCAGGGATCGGGACACGGGGAATCAGGAGCGAATCAGCCTCGACGCCGTGTCGTCTTTCCTCGCGGAGCGCCTCTGAGAGAAGCCACCCCGGGGACTCTGTTCGGCCCGCTTCGAGGTGTCGACAGGGCAACCGTGTCACGGTGACACTTCTTTGACGAAAGTGCCAGCTTTGACGCGCTGCAGCATGCCAATTTGGCATACAGGAACCAAAGATCTGGTTCAGGCGCGGGTACCGAGGCGCCGGTTTTTCTGTCGAGAGTCGGGGGGAGGGTCGAAGGCGGGGAAAGGGATATGGAAGAGAGGAGGTTCCCGGAATCGGTAGGGTTGGTTGAGGTTTACCCCTGTTGAAGAGTAGGGGATTTGGGGGATCGTCGTAGGTCGGCTTTACCAAATGGGAAGGGATCGAACGAGTGTTGAAGGGGGGAACCTCCTCTTCGAATCCTCCACGTTGGCTAACTTTACTGCAGGATCGGTGCCAGGTTCCTGGACTTCTCCTGAATCGGCCAGTCGTGGTGCACCGCAGCAGAGTTCAGCTCAGCGTCGAACCGGGCCAGCGGGGCTCCTCCATACTCCATACTTCGCGGCTCGCGGCCAGTTGGATGACTCCGGCGGCGAAAAAGAGGAGGAAGTACGGTACGACGGTGGCTGCCGCCGCCACCACCAGGAAGCCGAGCATGCCCGAGGCCTCTGACAGAGAGTTGGTCGCCGCGATCCGGAGCGCCCGATCTCCCTCGACGCCGAACTCGAGAACCAGATTGGTGCTGGCCATCATGAATCCACTCAGGCCGGCACCGAGCAGCGCGAAGACGAAATAGGCAGCCAGCAGGTCGCGCCCGAGGAGAGTGATCAGGTTGGCCGCCATCCAGCAGCCGAGAGCGCCGAGGAACACGGCCCGGAAGCCCTTCCGATCCGCGAGGGGCCCCCACACGATCGCACTCACGGCCTGGGCCAGGGTGAAGGCGATCGTCAGAGCGCCGAGTTGAGCCCCGCTGACCGTGTGGCCCGTTTCCCCTTGTCCCCTGATGATCGACAGAATGTACAGCGGCATGACGCCGCGGCTCGCCGTCGCGAGCAGACGCCCGCGCAGGTAGGCGCGGAAGTTCGGCTCGCTGCGCAGCAGGGTGCGGAACTGGCCGAGGCTGCTGCGCATCGAGACGGGCCGAAGCGATGTCGACTCGGGCTCGTGAACCCAGAACAGACTCAGCAGGCCGAGGGAGGTCAGAACGAAGGCGATCAGAAAGGCGATGCCATAGCCACGAGGAAAATCGAACCGGTCGAGTGCGATTCCGGCCACGGCGGCTACGGCGAGAAGCGTGAGGCCGGACGTGAGATTGCGCAGACCGTGCAGGCGTCCACGAAAACGGACCGGAATGGACTTGGACAAGAGAAAGTTGAACACCACGGCCTGCATGCCACTCATCAAGCCCCAGAGACCGAGGATGGGCCAGAGCAGGAACAGGGCGCCGCCGCGAGGGAGGAAAAGGGCGATGCACGCGAGCAACAGAATCTGGACCCGCATCGCCGCTCCGATCGCGAAGGCGAGTCGCTTGACCCGGGGTCTTCGCTCGACCAGACGCACGGTGACCAGGGGCGACAGGAACATTCCCATGCTTTGGATTGCGCGCGCCAGTGCTGCCGCGCTATCGGCACCGGTCAGGGAACTGACGTAGGTGGGGAGGAAGGTCGGCGCCTGCAGGAGGCGAAACCCCGTCTGGCCCAGCATCCCGTGAAAGAACAGAGCCACGAAGTTCCGGGTGAGCCGCCCCTCGGTTGCCTCGGTGCTGTCCTTGTCCGAGGACGAAGGCGGCTCGACCGGAGGGCGATCTGGCGATGGCGGACTCACCGCAGAGTTCTATCGCACTGTGGCCCCCGCGCCCAATGCCGAGCAGCCGTGGGAGGATGTCCGAGGTGAGAGAAACAGATCGTGACCGGCGAGAACAGAGAATCTATTCGGTCGTGCGTAGGATTCCGCGCGGCAAGGTCGCGACCTACGGTCAGGTGGCGGTGCTCGCGGGTCTGCCAGGGGGCGCTCGTCAGGTAGGGCGGGCTCTTTCGAGGCTGGACGCCGAGGACGTCCCGTGGCAGCGCGTCGTCAACGCCCAGGGGAGAATCAGCGCCAGAGCGAGCCCGGGGATCGTCGAGCCCCTGCAGAAGCAGCTGTTGGAGAGCGAGGGGGTCGTCTTTGGCCGTGGCGATCGCATCGACCTCGATCTGTTCCTCTGGGAAGAGTGAAGGCGACCCGAATCGATCGGGTGGACCGTGGACACCTCTTGACGCCGCTTTGGTTATACTCGCCGCTGCTTTCTGAGACAGGGCTCCTTGCGCGCCGAGGCGACGCGACCGTCGTTGCGAAGGGCTCGATCGAACCGAGCCGGGTAGGCCGGGATCCACCGACGAGTCATCAGATTCGTCGAGGTCGGAGGGACTGCGATGTTCGAAAATGCCAGTCGCGAAGCAGGAATCACTTCCATCGGTCTTCACGTGCCTCCGCTGGCGCTACGGGTCGAGGAGCTGGCCGCACTGCGCGGCGAAGATCCACAGAAGTACCTGGTCGGTCTCGGTTGCGACGAGATCTCGCTGTGTCCCGAGGGGTATGGCGTCGTCGATCTGGCGACGGAAGCGGCCCGCAGAGCGTTGTCGAGGTGGGACGGTGGTCTCGAAGATCTCGGGCTTCTCGCGGTCGGGACCGAATCGGCGGTGGACATGTCTCGTCCCCTGAGTGCCTTCGTCGCGGATCGGCTGGGTCTTTCGGGCGCCGTTCGCTCCTACGAAGTGAAGCATGCGTGTTACGGGGGCACACTGGCCCTGCGACAGGCGACAGAGTGGCGCCTCTCCGGAGTTGCTGGAAAGAAAGCAGCTCTGGTGATCGCGGCCGATGTGGCGCTCTACGAACCGGGTGATCCCGGGGAGCCCACGCAGGGGGCTGGTGCTGTTGCCTTCATCATCGAGCGACCGGACATCGCTCTGATCGAGCCCGCGACCTACTCCTGGAGCGACCCGCAGTTCGACTTCTTTCGTCCCGTGGGTCACGCCTACCCGACGGTCGATGGCAAGCTGAGCCTGGAGTGCTACAAGAAGGCTGCGGAAAACTGTTTCCGCGCTCTCATTCAGGAGCGCGACCCGGAAAAGGCACTCGAGACCTTCGCCGCCGTCTGCTTTCACGTTCCATTTCCCAAGATGGTCAGAAAGGCGGTGGGACGACTCGGTGAGACGTTCGGCTGGGGAGCCGACCGGGTCAACGAGTTCTTCAGGGAAAAGGTCGAACCGACCATGCTGTGGAATCGCATCAGTGGTAACTCCTACACGGCCAGTCTGTGGATTTCGGTGGCGCAGGCGCTCAAGGGTCTTCCGGCAGGAGAGCGGATCGCTGCGTTCTCCTACGGTTCCGGGTTCGGCTCTGAGCTGATCTCGCTGGTTGCCGGCCCCGCTGCGGCGGCGGGTCACTGGGCGCAGGACATGGAACGTGACCTGGCGAATCGTCGCCAGGTGGATGCCCAGGCCTATGCTCGCCTTCGCTCCTCGCTACTGGCAACGGTCTGAGCTTCCCTTCGCGGCGTCTCCTTCCGGAAGTGACCCAGACGGCGCAGCGAGAGACTGGGCTTCGGGAAAAGTCAGCGGAACCTCGGGATCGTCCCCACGACTGCCAGAGTCGCGCTAGACTCGCGTCACCCCTTCCTCCACTTCTCTCCGGGAATCGGCTAATGAAAGATCTGCGCGACCACTGCCCCTATGATTACGAGCGGCGTATCGACGAGGCGCTGCGCAGTGTCGTTCGCGATGTGCTCGCCGACGTCGCCCTCCACGGGTTGCAGGGTGACCATCACTTCTACTTGACCTTTCGGACCGATCACCCGGAAGTCCGGGTCTCGCCCGCCTTGCGAGAACGTTACCCGGAAGAGATCACGGTGGTGCTCCAACATCAGTTCTGGAACCTGACCACGAACGACGACGGCTTCGCGGTGACGCTCCGCTTCGGCGGAGTCGAAGAGAGGGTATCGGTGTCCTGGCAGGCACTGACCGTGTTCGCCGATCCGTCCTCGGAGTTCGGGCTGCAGCTGCGCCGAAGCGAGGATCCAGGACCGGCGCTCGCGCCGGCCTCCGTCGACGTGGCGGCAGGCGAGGCCCAGGTGGTTCGGCTCGACGACTTTCGCCGCTAGCCATCGGGCCCGCCGCGAGGGTCTCGCTCTGAGGAGTCGAGGGCTGCGCCGCCCTTTTCTATTGCCGCAGATAGGCGGTGACCACTGGGCCTTCGGTGGTCAGCTTGGCGTCGACCCGAAGGCGGCGCTGGCGACCGCGATAGACGACGGTGGTCAAGATCCGCACGTGGTCCATTCCTGGGCGCACGACGCGGCTCTCGCTCCAGCCAGCCTCGTTCGCTCGCCTGGAGATACCGGCGAAGCCGGGCTCTCGCGACAGACGAGCCAGGGTCTCGGCCACGATCGCGTCGGACTCGGAGCGAAGCTGTAGGGCAGCGACTCGCTGATCCATGGCTCGGATCTCGAGTTGGAGAGCGCCGGCGGCCAGGGCGAGTGCTGCACTGACCAGGAGGAGCACCACCAGAGCCATCAGCAGAGCGAACCCTTCCTGGCGCCCTGCGATGATCGGGTCGCCGGCCGAGCTCACCATCGGCCCCTGCGGGGACCACTCGCTCTCATCGCAGCGCTGAGAGTGAGGACCTCGGTGTCCGGGCGAGCAGGACGAAGGCGTAGGTCGGAGATGAGCTGGGCCCCACGGCCGATGTCGATCTCTCGGAGGGTGATCACGAAGTCGACCCGCCGACCCGATGGCCTCTGCCACGACCAGGCCTGCACTCCGGGATGGAGACAGCGTGTGGCTCCGAAGTCCTCACCCCTGGGGGCTTCGCTGCGACCCAGGCAGCCGCTCTCGAGCCGATAGCGAGACTGCGACCGGTCAGGAAACTCCAGGACCAGACCGCCCTCGGGCCCGCGCGAAGCCGAGACCGCGTGCTGGACATCCCGGCGCAGAAGGGTCAACAAGAGACTCGTAGAGGGTCGGGTGTTCTCGACCGCGGTGCGAATGAGGAGCCGCTGAGACTCGAGTAGCATCTGCGTCGCCAGCGCGAGGCCGAGAAGTAGGAGGAGGGTGGAGATGGTGAGCTCGACCAGGGTGAACCCCTCCTCGCCTCTCCCGACAGAGCTCCGCAGGCGCCCTCCTGGCCGATTCATGGCTGACGTGTCCAGACTCGCGTCGTCGAACGACGCACGAACAGGCGGTCCTGGATCTCGTAGCGCACTTCCACGCTCACCTCGAGTAGGTCACGCACGGGAGTCTTCTTCACGTCGATGCGCAGCGTGGCGCTATCGAAGTCGAGTGGGAGCTCGGTGTCGACCAGGGGAAGGTCGCCGGCGCGCAGTGCTTCGAGGGTCGTCTCCACCGTGTCCCAGGCTCGGCCCTGCTGCTCGAGGCGGCTCAGGACCAGGGGGTGCTGCCAGAAGAGTGCGAGACCCAGTGTCAGGGTGCAGAGCAACAGTGCAAGCGCGACCAGCGTCTCGATCAGGGAGAATCCCGCCGCCTCTCGCTGGCCCGCTACCGTCATGGCCTGCGGAAGCTCTCCTCGAGCGTGACCTGCCAGAGCGACTCCACCAGCTTCCCATCCACGGGGTGGACTACGTGAACCACCAGCCGGTCACCGTCTCGATGCCAGTCGAAGTCGCCCACGTAGGCCTCTCCGAGGCTCTCTTCGCCTCCGCCATTGAAGAACGTGAGGCGTCTCTTCTCGCTACCGTCCCGCTCCATGATCCAAAGGTCACGTCGCAGGTGTGAAGGCAGCTCTCCGGGGACATCGAGGGGTCGAATCCCGGTGTTGCTGCTCCAGACGATGTGCGTTCCGTTCGGCGATATGTGACCGTACTCGTCGATCTGCGATCGTGAGTGGGTGAGTCGCGTCGCAGAACCGTCGTCGAGCTCGAGCTCGTACAGATCACGCCCGCCTTCCGGCTGCCCCGTTTCCAGGTTGGCGCTGATCAGGACCCCATGCTCGTCGGGTAGGAACTCCTGCGCCAGGATGAGTGAGGGGCGCTCCGGGGGCTCGTACTCACGAATGCCCTTGATCTGGGCGCCACCGCGCGAGGTCTCGACGCGGCCCACCATCAGCCGCCAGCGCCCGGACTCACCGCCCCGGGTGGAGACGCGTTGAGACCACGCGAGTCGACCCGCTTCGAACGAAAAGCGTGCGTCGAGGATCGCGCTCTCCGACTCGGCTGCCCGCGTCAGCTGCCAGAAGTTCTTGCCGTCGCTGCGAAAGAGAAAGAGCTCCGCACGCAGGCCCCTCAGCGGCGTGAGCAGGTCGGCCTGCTCCAGGCCGAAGCGCTTCGGTTTTGCCTGGCCGAGGAAGATCACGAGCTCGCCGGACGAATCCCACGTGGCACCCAGATTGTTGCGATGGCGCAGCTCTCGTGCCTCGCAGGTCAGACAACGCTCCTCCGGTCCGTCGACTTCGCGAATGTAGACGTCGTAGAGGCCATCGGTGCCCGCCCGGTCGAAAGCGATCCGGTCGCCCTGGGTGGAGAAGGCCGGTCGGGCGCCACTCTCCAGGTACAAGGCGACTTCAATGACGGGGCGAGCCTCCTGCGTCGGCGGTAGGGGAGCGGGATGGAAGCCAGCCGCAGCGGCCGGGCACGTCAGGCAGAGGGTGAGCCCGAGAAGAGCTTGCCAGTGCCCGAGATCGGTCGGGTTTGGAATGTCAGCATCAGTGGGCGACATAGGGGCCCCGGGGTTCGTGGGAGGTTATACAAGAAAGTAGAGTTTTTGTAGTTATTGTGCGAAGATGAGTCCCTCGGCCGTTCGGGCCGCTGGTCGTCCCGGACTCAATGGGGACACGGGGATCCTATGGGTTGGCGTGAGCTGTCACTGCGACACAAGATCCTGACGGTCATTCTCGTCAGCACCGTCGCAGCGCTGCAATTTTGTGCGTTCGTCTTGTTGGCCTTCCAGTGGCGCTGGGAGCGCCAGTCGCTGAGAGCCGAGCTCGAGGTGCAGGCGGATCTGGTCGGGGCGGAGATCGGCTCGCTCATCGTGGCGGGCTCGCCGAGGGCCGTCCAGCGGACACTGGCTGCTCTCGAAGCCGATGCTCGAGTCGTGTGGGCGCGGGTCGAGGACCGTGAGCAGCGAGAGCTGGCGAACTGGAGCCGCGAAGGGGATCCGCCGCGGGGAGTCGAGGAGACGGGGGCTCGAACCGAAGGGCTGCGAGTGACACGGCCCCTCCTCCACGGTGGAGTCAGCGTGGGACGGATCGTGATGGCAGGTTCCCTCGACCAGGTGAATCGGGCTCTGTCGAGGTCGGCTCTGACCGTGTTCTCGGCACTTGCGGTTTGCACGCTACTGACCTTCTACCTCTCTCGACGCTGGACCCGTATCCTGGCACAACCGATCTTCAATCTCTCAGAGATGGCGAAGGCAGTCTCGGAGAGTCGTGACTACTCCCTGCGTGCCGAGCAGACGTCCAACGACGAACTGGGTGATCTGACGCTCGCATTCAACGACATGCTGGCCCAGATCCAGTCCAGGGACGAAGAGCTCCTGCGCACCCACGGCGAACTGGAGCTTCGCATCGAGGAGTCCGAGCGCAGCCAGCGCCGAGAGCGCGAGCTCAGTGATCGGCTGACGCGCTCGGAGAAGATGGAGTCGCTCGGCATCCTCGCAGGCGGCGTCGCTCACGACCTCAACAACATCCTCGGCCCGATGGTTGGCTACCCCGACCTGCTGATGGACGGCCTTGACGCGGACGATCCGATGCGTCGTCAGTTGGGCTTGATCCAGGAGTCGGCGATGCGAGCCGCGGCGATCATCCAGGATCTTCTCACTCTCGCCCGCCGAGGAAACTACACCGCCGTTCCGATCGATCTGGGGGCACTCACGCGTGGAATCTTCGACAGCGAGGAGCTTCAGGCCCAGCTGCGCCAACATGCGGCTATCGAGATTCGCCTCGACCTGGACGACACGACCTTCCCCGTCACCGGCTCGGGCTCTCACTTGACTCAGGTCGTCATGAATCTGGTACTCAACGCCTTCGAGGCGATGCCGAGCGGCGGCGTACTCGGAGTGAGTCTCCACGAAGTGACGCTCGACCTGGAGTCCGCGGCCTACGAGAAGATCCCGGCCGGTCGCTACACGGTGCTGTCGGTGAGTGATACCGGGAGAGGGATTCCGAGCGGAGACCGCGATCGTGTCTTCGAGCCCTTCTACTCGAAGAAGAAGATGGGTCGCAGCGGCAGTGGACTCGGACTCGCGGTCGTCTGGGGCGTGGTCAAGGACCTCGGCGGCTACCTCGACGTCCACTCGGAGGAAGGCCTGGGCACGACCTTCTCGCTCTACTTCCCGACAACGCGCAGAGCTCTGGACTCGCGTACCGACGAAATCCACCTGCACGGCGACGAAACCGTTCTGGTGGTCGACGACGAACCGCTGCAACGCGATCTCGCTCAGCGAGTTCTGGAGAGCCTCGGGTACCGCGTTGCTCTCTGTGAGTCAGGACGCCAGGCTGTGGCCTACCTTCAGCTGCACGATGTCGACCTCGTCATTCTGGACATGACGATGGAAGAGGACTTCGATGGCCTGACCACTTTTCGGCACATCCTGAGATATCGCCCGTCACAGCGCTGCATCATTGCGAGTGGCTACTCCGAAGGGAGTCGAGTCAAGGAAGCACTCGAGATCGGTGCGGGCGCGTTTGTCGCCAAGCCCTACACCCGCGAATCGATGGGCTCAGCGGTTCGACGAGCGCTCGACGCGGTACCCGGCCCGACGATCGTCTGAAGTCCGCCGTCCTGTATTCCGAGCCTCGAGAGGGACGCCTCGACGATCCCACGTCGTCGACTTCGCACCGAGGTGCCCTGCTATCGTTTCTGATGCGATGCGCGCGTTCGCTCCAGCTCTCGCGGCCAGTGCTCTGTTGGTATCGATGGCTCCGTTCTGGGGGCGGGCTCAGACGGTGTTGCAGTCGTCCGTTCCACGAGCGCTCTTGCTCGCGTTGGGAGTGTTGTTCGGAGCCTCGATCCTGCTCCTTGCGAGCGTGGCGGTTCGCCGCATCCGCGACCACCGCGCCATGCGCTACCTCCTCGTCGCGGCGGCTCTGGCCATGGCGGCGCTGCCAGCATTCCTCGTCGAGCGGGAGAGCCTTCTCACCGAAGCGGTCGAGCGTGTTCATCTGGTGCTCTTCTCCCTGGTCGCCCTTTTCTTCTACCGAGCCTTCGGGAGCTCTCCCGAGACGTCTGGCTGGTACCTTCCCGCTCTGGTCTGGACCTCGACTGTCGTGGTCGGGATTCTGGACGAGACGGTCCAGGGGCTGGTCGCAGTCAGAACCGGCGAGATCTACGACGTGGGGCTCAATGCCTACTCGGCGGCCGTGGGTACCCTGCTCTGGATCGCACTTCTCGGTCTACCCGAGTCCTCGCCCCATTGGCCGTCGAAGGGGCGACGTCGCCTCGGCCAGCTGATGGTCGGTGCTTTGCTTCTGCTCGCGGCCTTCTACGATCGCAACCACCTCGGCTACGACATCGAGAATCCCGAGATCGGACGGTTCTCCTCATACGTGCGAGTCGACCGTTTCGAAGAGTTGAACCGCGATCGAGCCGGTCTCTGGGCCGAGACCCCTCCCGGGCCGCCCTTCTCTCCGCTCGAGCTGGAAGACCGATTCCTGACCGAAGCCGCGTGGCGCCTCTCGCATCGCAACCACCGTCACGAGATCGGAGACTGGTTCTCGGCCTGGTATGAGAACCGAATTCTCGAGCTCTACTTTCCTTCCGTGCTCGACCTGCCGATCGTGATCGACGGGGTTCGCTCTTCGCTGACCAACGGTCCCGCCACGACGAATCGGTGGGGGCCGGAGCAACGGGCCAACGTCGATGCTCAGCGTCCTCGGCCGGATCCGAAGATCTATGTGAGTCCGGTGCAGCCCGGGCGGATCTTCGTGTGGCCCGGTCGCTCGGGTCTGTGGTTGCTGGTCCTCGGACTGTGTGTCCTCGTGGGGGCGGTGACGCAGCGTCGCTAGCAGCCTTCGATCGTCTCCGTGGCGAGATGATCGACCACAGCCTTGAGATCACCGGTCTCTTCGAACACTCTCAGCTGCCGATCGGCACTGGTGCCGTCCTTCAAGATCGTGTGGACGTGCTCGACTTCTCGGCGGCTGCCCAGTTCATCGACGACGTCATCGAGGAACTCGAGGAGCTCCATGACGAGAAAGCGCAGGGGCACTTCGCGTCGCTTGCCGAAGTCGATCATCTGGCCCTCGATGCCGAACCGAACGGCTCGCCACTTGTTCTCGCTGATCAGGTGCCGGCGGTAGCGTCGCCAGGACTGGTTGTTGCTGCGCAGCTTGATCAGCTTGGCGACGACCGCCTGAAAGAGTGCCGTGACGCACAAGGCATCCTCGATGCGAGTGCAGATATCGGCCACCCGAAACTCGAGAGTCGGAAACTTCGGGTGAGGACGAACGTCCCACCAGATCTTGGTCGGCTCGTCGATGCAGTTGGTTGCGATCAGCATGTCGATCAACGCCTGGTACTCTGCCCAGGAAGTGAAGGTGGGCGGAAGGCCGGATCGAGGCAGGTTCTCGAAGACCACCGAGCGATAGGACTTGAGTCCCGTGTTGCGTCCATGCCAGAAGGGCGAGCTCGTCGACAGCGCGAGAATGTGCGGCATGAAGTAGATCGACTGGTTCATGACATCCAGCATCAGCTCTTTGTCGTCGATTCCAATGTGCACGTGCATACCGAAGATCAGCAAGCGACGGGCGACCTCGCCCATGTGGTCCTGCATCTTCAGATAGCGCTCACCCTCCGTGACGCTCTGGTCGCTCCATGCGGAGAAGGGATGGGTACTCGCCGCGACGACCTTGAGGTCGTTCTCCTGCGCGACGTCGTACACGGTCCGGCGCAAACGCACGATCTCTTCGCGTGCTTCGTGGATGTTGCGGCAGATGTGCGAACCGACCTCGACCTGGGACTGCATCAGTTCAGGCTTGATCTGGTCCTTGAGAATGACCCGCCCCTGTTCGAGGAACTCCTGGATATAGGAGCGCAGCTCTCGACTCTGAGGGTCGATGATCTGGTACTCCTCCTCGATGCCGAGGGTGAGCTCGGGCAGAGTCATGGCGAGTCGGAAGGCAATCCGGAAAGCGCTTGCAAGGGGTGTCGAGGTCTTTCGTGAACCCGGTCACTCTAGCACGCCGAGTCACAGGTCGTCGGGACTGTCCTTTGCTACGCTCGTGCTGGTTTCGACTCGCACTACTGCTTTCGGAGTCCAGCACATGATCGCTTCTACTCATCTCGCTGACCTCCGCGAGAGACGATGGCGAGTGGTCATCGGCCTTGCCGCCACGGTGGCCTTTGCCAGCCTCGCGGGCTGCGGTCGCGAAACGTCCACGACCGATACGGCGATCCTCGAAGCGGAGCCTGCGACCTTCGAGATGGCCGGCCGCGCCGAGGCTGTCGAGTCGGAGCGGGGCATGGTCGTCAGTGGTCATCTTCTCGCCTCGCAGGCGGGCGCTGCCGTGCTTGCCCGAGGGGGTACCGCGATCGACGCGGCGGTGACGGTGGGCTTCAGCCTCGCAGCCGTGCTTCCCCGGGCGGGCAACATCGGCGGCGGTGGATTTCTGGTCTACCGCGGGCGCGACGGAGAGGTCCGGACGCTCGACTATCGCGAGACGGCGCCCGCTGCCGCGAGCCGGGACATGTATCTGGGCGAGGACGGAGAGCCGACCGAGCAGAGTGTCATCGGCCACCGAGCCGCAGGGGTACCCGGCTCCGTCGCCGGACTCTGGGAGATGCACCGGGAGTTGGGAACGCTGCCGTGGAGAGAGCTCGTCGAGCCCGCGATCGAACTGGCTCGCTCTCACAGGATCGATCAGGTACGCAGCGAGGATATCCAGGGGGCCGCCGAGCGGCTGGCCCGTTTCCCCGCCAGCGCCGCTCAATTCATGCCGGAGGACCGGGCTCCGAGGGCTGGAGAGGAGTTTCGCCAACCCGACCTGGCGCGCACCCTCGAGATCGTGGCCGAGCAGGGTCAGGACGGCTTCTACGAAGGAGAGGTCGCCGAGCTGATCGTGGCCGAGATGCAGCGGGGAGATGGCCTGATCACTCGTGAAGACCTGTCCTCCTATCGTGCAATCTGGCGCGAGCCCATAGAGATCGAGTATCACGACTACACCCTCTACACGATGCCACCCCCGTCCTCGGGGGGGATCACGGTCGGTTTGATCTTGAACATCCTGGAGGGCTTTCGTCCGCTGCCGGCCGCTGGTACGCCCGAGATGACTCATCTGGAGGCCGAGGCGATGCGACGAGCCTTCGTCGACCGCAACCGCTACCTCGGAGATCCGGACTTCGTCGAGATGCCGCTCGAGCGGCTCGTTTCCCAGGGGTATGCGGACACCCTGGCGGCGACCATCGACCGCACGCGGGCCACACCCACGGTCGCAGTGCTTTCGCCTGCCGAGGAGAGCAGCGAGACCACCCACTATTCGATCGTCGATGGGGCTGGAAATGCGGTGGCGATCACGACCACCATCAATGGCTCCTTCGGCAACATGGTGACGGTGGCGGGAGCCGGATTCCTTCTCAACAACGAGATGGACGACTTTGCCGCGGTGCCGGGAAAGCCCAACATGTTCGGTCTCGTCCAGGGTGAGGCGAATGCAATCGAGCCGGGCAAGCGAATGCTCTCGTCGATGACCCCCGTCATCGTCGTCGGGAACGACGGGGTCGAGCTCGTGGCGGGCTCACCCGGAGGGGCCACCATCATCACCACGGTCTACCAGGTGTTGGCCAACGTACTCGACCACGGGATGTCGCTGGTTCAGGCAGTCGAGGCTCCCAGAGTGCATCATCAGTCGCTGCCGGACCGCCTGTTCTTCGAGCACGGCGGTCTGGCGCCTGACACCATCGAGCAGCTCGAGGCGTGGGGCCACACCCTGGAGGAGAGAGAGGGGATGAGTGGCAACGTGTCCGCGATCTCGCGCCTCGGGGAGAGCTGGCGAGGCGTCGCCGATCCGCGAAGGCAAGGCGCGGCCGCGGCGCCTCCGTGAGCTCGCGGTGGGAGTGGACCGGCGGACCGGTAGCGGAAACGAGGCGTATCCGCGCTGCCTTCGACCCCCGATCGGGGCGAACCTGAGTGAATTTGAGTTATCATTGGTTTCTTCGGTTTTGCCGCCCGCGCGAGACCGATCTGGTGGCGCCGTGCATTCCGTCCGGATCTGCCGTTTGTCCTCATGAAGACGTCAACTCTCGATCCTGCATCGATCGCCCGCCTGCTGGGAAGGACCCAGCGTCTCGAACCTGCACCTGACGAGGTGCACGTCGACGAGTTCTTCGAACAGATCCTCCGGATCGCGGATCGCTTCGTCCCCTCGGAAGCGGGATCGGTCTTGATCGACGATCCGACGCTCAAGGTCGACAACGCGTGGAATCCGTCGCTCAACGAGCTCGTTTTCGTTGCCTGCTATGGCGAGCGTGCAGAGAGTCTGGTGGGCCAGCGCCTTCCTGCGGACTCCGGAATCGCGGGCCGAACCTACCTCACCGGTCAACCGTGCATCATCGCCGAAGCCGGACGCGATCCCAGACTGGCGGAGATGCCCTCGGTCAGTGACTTCGAAGCCCGGTCCCTGATCAGTGTGCCGATCCAGATCGGTAGGGCCACCTGCGGTGTGCTCGAGCTCCTGAATCGACGCAGCGGCGACTCCTACGAAGACAGCGATCTCGAGCTGCTGCTCATTTTCGCGGGGTACATCTCGACCTCCCTGCAGAACGTGTTGGATGCCAATCGATACAAAGAGCTGTCCAAGCGGGACGACCTGAGCGGGCTCTACAATGACCGCTACTTCAACCACGCGCTGAGTGAACAGATCGAGCTGGCTGAAGAGACCGGTGCCGATCTCTCGCTCATCTTCCTCGATCTGGATCGGTTCAAAGAGGTCAACGACAAGCATGGCCACCTGGTGGGAAGCCAGACCCTGCGCGAAGTCGGCCTGATCCTCGGCGGCGGCGTCACTCCGGAGGGCTCGATCGTCGCCCGCTATGGCGGCGACGAGTTCGTCATCATCGTTCCGGATTCGAGTCTGGAAGATGGCGTCGAGTTGGCTGAAACGATTCGCGAGAAGATCGCCAACACGGTGTTCCGCATCGACCACGACACGGAGGCGAGCGGCACGCTGATGATCGCGGGCGTCGTCACGGCGAGCATCGGAGTCTCGTCCTATCGCTCTCTCGGCTTCGGCCCGGACGACAAGCTGATCTCGCGCAAGAATGCTCTGATACGAGGCGCCGACCAGTCGATGTATCGGGCCAAGTCCGAAGGCAAGAACCGTGTCTGCTTCGGAGTGAATGAGCCCGGCGCCAAAGCGGGAATCGCCTCCTCACAGGCCAAGGGTTGACACTCCCGGTTGCCGATCGCTGCCGAGTCCTTCGGGCACTCCGGAGCTAGGCTCCCAGAAACGAGCCGGTGAGGCCTCGCCACAGGTCGGCGGTGGCTCCCAGGCGTTCTTCGAGCGTATCGAGAAGGGTCCGCTCATCGCCGATGCCGAGACGGCGCGCGAGATATCGCAGCTCGTCACTACCGTGCTCGGGGATCGTGAGGTCCCGGGCGTTGCCCCGGACCATGCGTAGACCGTTGATCAGATGTCGAAAGAAGCGATATCCCTGTTCGAGCAACGATGCCTGTTCACCCGTGACCAGACCTTCGGCACCGAGAGCGGCAATGGCCTCCAGGGTGTTCGTCGTTCGAACCGATGGGTGATCCGCGCCGTGCTCGAGCTGGAGAAGCTGGACCAGGTATTCGAGATCGGTGAGTGCGCCCGGTGAAAACTTCGCGTTGATCGTTCCGGGCGTCACGAGGTGTCGAACCTGACGCTCGCGCATGGCAAGAACGGAACCGGGATCGTTGGTGTCTGGGCGATAGACGAGGCGATCCCGTAGCTCCTCCAGGGCGCTGCGAAGCTCGCTCTTCCCAGCGGTCGCGCGGAGCTTCACGAGCCCCTGACGCTCATGCGGCCACGCGTCGCCCTCCGGAGCGAAGTAGCGCTCGAAGGCCGAACGCGAAACGGCCAGCGGACCGCCGGCTCCATAGGGGCGCAGGCGTAGGTCGACCTCGAAGATTCCCTCGTGGCGAGTTTCGATGGCCCGATTCAGTTCTTCGACGACGCGGTCGAAGAACTCGGCTGCGCTGAGCTTCTTGGGGCCGTCGCACTCGCCTTCACCGCCGTAGACCAGCACGAGCTCGACATCGGAGGCGTAGCCCAGCTCCCGGCCTCCCCACTTTCCGAGTGCGAGAAGTGCGCAATCGACGGTCGCACCCTTCGAGTCACGAGGCACTCCGTGTTCCTTCACGAGGGCGCTCCACAGAAAATCCATCAGCTCGGAGAAGACGACGTCGGTCAGCTCACTCAGCTCTCGAGAGAAGGTGTCGAAGTCGGCGCGATCGAGAATCTGCCGCATGTCGATTCGAAACATCTCGCGGTCTTTGAATGAGTTGACCACCGTGCGGGCGGTTGCGAGGTCTCTGCAGCTGTCGAGCTCGGACCTCAGTTCTCTCGAGAGGTCGGTTGCGGGACGAGGTGTCAGCTCTTCTCCGCCTCGGAGAATGGGAAACAGGTTCTCGTGCTGGAGCCGGAGAAAGTCCTGCCATAGGAAGTCGGACACTCCCATCAAGCGGGCAAGGTTGGCCAGCACTTCGGGACGTTCCAGATGATCGAGGGTGAGAGCCCACTCGTCTCGACGAAACAGGTCACCGAGAAAGTCGCGAAAATGGAGCAGTGCGCTGACCGGATTGGGCGAGTAGGGAAGAAGATGGGTGAAGTGCTTGGTGAGGACCGTGGCCACCCGCAGCCTCTGGAGCTTGTCTTCCGAAAGGATCTTCTGGCCGCGGAGATCGGTAACGAACAAGAGGTTGCAGACCTGATCTCCCTGGGAGTCCACCGTCATGTGCTGCACACTGATGTCGTGAAGCGCCAGGGCATTGGTGAACTCGTACAGGAAACCGACGGTGTCTGGCGCTCGAATCTCGAGCACCGTGCTGTTGCTCGAGACCTGGTTGTCGAAGTGGATCGAGATGGGCGGAAGCGCCTTTGCCTGGGGGTGCGTCTTTCGACCGGAGGACAGCTCGAGGGCAATTCTCTTGACCAGCTCGGTCTGGGCGGAGTGTCGACCCTCGGTGACCAACTGGAGAAGCAGTTCCTCGAGGTCCTGTTCGAACGCCGCCCAAAGCCTTGCGCCACCTGTATCGCTCGTGCTCTGCGGATCCGGGTGCCTCACGGTGAAGACATCGACGATCAACCCTCGCTCGGCCAGCGCCTCGGGTTCGAGCAAGGGGGAGGAGGGTCTGGGCCTGCCTCGCTCCGCCATGGGAGTCGGGGGGTGCACCCCGGTGGACTCTGAACTGAAGACGTGGCCGTCGACGATGTTGAAGCCATGGGCGAAGAGCAGTCCGCAGATCAGCGAGAGCTCACCCACGAAGTCATAGCCGACGACCGTCACTCGCCAGAGCGAGTCGTCGTCGGCATCCACGGAGACCGCGTCGATCTCGACCAGGTTCTCCGGGCTCAAACGCTCGACCATGTCTCCGTGTCCGGCGAGCTCTTCGGCCGCGAAGAGGTCTCGGTACGCTTCGGGCATGGCGGAGAGAGCCTGCCGGGTCTCGGGCTCCTCGGCCGCCGCTTCGTCGGTGCTCCCGACGAGGCGTAGGTAGACCTCTCGAACTGCGTGGCGGTGCTGATCGTAGCGTTCGAGGAAATGGGCGGTGGCCTGGTCGCCGCTGAAGCCGAGTCGGCGGGCGAGGGAGTCGAGCGCCTGAGGATCGATCGGGAGGACGTGGATCTGCAGGTTGTGTTGCAGTTGCAGGTAGTGCTCGATGGTGCGCAGGAACACGTACCCGCTGACCAGCGTCCGGTAGTCCGAAGCCGAAAGCGTGCCCTCCTCGAGCAGGGCCGCGAGGGCTGCGAGCGTGCCCCCCTCTCCCAGGATAGAAGAACTGCCGTCCCCGATCAGCTGGAGCGCCTGGGTAGCGAATTCGACGTCCCTGATCGAACCGATTCCGGACTTGATATGCCCCCACTCCCGCTCCTGCCGGTTCAGCTGGCCCTCGATTCGCTTCTTGAGCTCACGGACTTCGAGGCGAACTTCACCCGGTGGGGTCTCGAAGAGAAGAGGGCGGACCCGCTCGAGCAGGTCGCGACCGAGCTCGACGTCTCCCGCGATCGCCCGAGCCTTGAGATACGACTGGCGCTCGGAGGACTTGGCGTGCCGTCGCAGGTAGCTCAACTGTGAGTCGACGCTGTTGACCAGCGCGCCGTCACGTCCCCACGGCCGAAGTCGCATGTCCACTCGGTACAGGAACCCCTCGGGCGTGGTTCTCGACAGCCCTTCGATCAGGCGTCGGGCAAGAGACCAGAACTGCGGTGCGTTCTGACGACAACAGAAGACGAGATCGATATCAGAGCTGTAGTTGAGCTCTCTTCCGCCCAGCTTGCCAAAGGCGAGGACGGTGAAGTCCGAGAGCGGGGGGTCCTCGTCGCGCCACACCAGTTCGAGAGCCCGGTCAACGAGCAGGTCGGCGAGTAGGGAAATCTGCTGGGTGATGGTGGGCAGATCGAGCAGCCCCAGCAGGTCACATGTGCCGATGCGCAGAAGGTGACGTCTCTGGAAACGACGCAGCGTGAGCAGAGGCTCGAAATCGGAGTCGAGGAGAGCCGCTTCGCGCTCGAGCGACCGGTCCAGTCGCTCGCTCAACTCCTCGGGGGTGAATGCCTGGGTCAGTCTCGGCAGCTCGAGGAGTGCGTCGAGCGTCCTCGGTTGGCGCAGCACGATCTTGCTGAGAAACTCGCTACCCGCAAAAAGGGTGGTCAGGGTCTCGAGGCCCCGCGGATTGGCGCAGATTCTCTTCAGTCGCGCGGCGGCGCGATTCGCTCCCGTCCCGTCCCCGGGTGCCGCTAGGTCGGCAGCGGCACCCTCCGAGAGAGCTTCTGTCGGGGTAGCCTCCTCCAGGATCAGCCGCTCGAGTCGCAGCAGGGCGCCATCGGGGTCGGCAGTGAGGGCGATCTGGCGCGCCAGCTGCTCCAGGTGAGCGTCGGACTCCGCGCCGGCGGCCTCGCGCAGACGATCGAGCGACCGGCGTGCAGAGTCCGGATCGGAGAACGCTGCGGGCAGGGGCGGAACAGGGAGTTCGGGCTCGGTCATGGCACTTCTCGGTGCCGACTATAGTGCCCGTCCCTTGCGAGCGCCCTCTCTCGAATCAGGGTTCACGTCCGGTGATCTCTGCCCAGACTCCACGAACTTCGTCGTCGCTGCCGGTCATCTCCCACCGAATCAGCGTCAGGGGGATCATCCCGCGCGACAGCAGATCGTCGTGAAAGGCGCCCAGCTCGAAGTCGTCCCCCAACTCGAGGGCGCGCTCTGCGAGCAGCCCTTCGACCTGGATCTTGCCGATGATGTAGCCGCTCCCCGAACCGGGCCTGCGGAGGTAACCCTCCAGGTCGTAGCGGCCGAGATCCGGTTCCATGAACGGCACGGAATCGATCAGGTAACGGTTGGCCTCGTCGAGAGAGAGCTCTCCCGCGTGCATCCTGGTCTCGGCGAAGATGCGGCTGGCACGCTTCATCAAAGCGATATAGAAGAGCTCTTCGGCGCGAGGAATCTCGTCAGTGAGTCCGGCGAGCAGGAACATCTCCTCGATGTAGGTCGCCCAGCCCTCGGCGCGCGAGCTGTCCTGGTAGCGCCTGCGAATCGGATTCTCGACTCCCCGAGCCAATCGGCCGTCGAAACGATGACCCGGGATCGACGCATGAATATGATTGTTGAGAGCATTCCGAAACTGCAGCTCTTCCCAGAAGTGACGGTCGGCGACTGCGCGAGGGCTCCAGAAGGTGTCGGTCTCGAACTCGGCAGGCATGTCTTCGGGGATGGTGAGCAGATCCTGCTCGGCGATCAGCTCGCGAACTCTCCGTTCCGCTTCTCGCGTTCGTTGCTCGTGCTCGTCCCGGCTTCGAGTCAGCTCGAGCTCCGGGAGCGCGCGGTTTCGGTTACGCACGATCTCGTAGGCCGACCGGTAGCGCTCGAACTCCCGGCGGCCGAGAAGTACGAGATCGTCGACGTCGTAGGGCAGTAGTCGAACGTGGCTCAGGTACCAGTTCAACTGGTCACTGCCGATTCCTGCGGAAGGGGCCATCTCGGGACGCTTCTCACGGAGCCAGTCTCGATAGCTTCGCACTGCGTCGAGTCCCGCATGGCAGGAGTGGAGATCATCGGGAGGGCCGCCCGCGAGTCGCGCACAGAGATCCTCGAACCATCCGATGGTGCCGGCCGGAGGTTCGTCGCGATAGGGCTCGCCCTGGCCGACTCCATCGAAATTCTCGAGATGGAAGAGGGCCAGTCCGGCCAGTTCGCCGCTTGCGTCGCGGAGGTTGTGGCGAGCTTGTTGCACCATTGCGGGCACTGCGGCGAGTCGATCGCGCGCCTCTTCATCCAGCGGCGCCTGCGCATAGGGAATCCGTCGAAACTGGTTGAGGTAGAAGATCGGGTCGCGTGCCCAGGGTCTGGTCACCCGGTGCTCGAAATCCAGCGCGTTGATACGCGCCCAGACCAACAGGTAGTCGACTCTCCCACTGACCGACCAGTCGGAGGTGTCGATGGCGACCAGACGGTGGCGAAGGGAATCCAGACTCGTGGCTCGCTCCTCGATGGCCTCGGTGCTGAGATCGGGAGATCCCGAGACCGTCTTCCAGGTGGCCAGCGCAGAGGCCGCGGCGTCGATGGACTCCAGTTCGTTCCAAAGCTGCTCGCTGGCGGGTTCCTGCAGGGACCAGCCAGGAGCGCCAGCGGCGAGAACCGTGATCGACCCAGCCACGATCGTCTCGATGATCAAGCGCTTTCTGCACGGGCTTCGCGAGACAAGCATCCGGATTCTCCAGTCAGGGGGACGTCGCTGCCTTCAGGTGGCGATCGAAATGTGAGGTGAGCTTCTGGAAGGCGAATCGCGTCTGGACGAGCCCCTCCAGATCCCAGCCGTGCCCGGCATCTGGCAGCACGACGAAGTCGACGTCTTTCCCGAGTTGGATCAGACGCTGTACGAGCACGACCGAGTCCTTGAAGAGCACGACCGTGTCTCGCATGCCGTGGAGGATCATCAACGGGTCTTCGAGTCCGTCGGCATGCAGGAACGCCGAAGAGTCGGCGTACGCCTCGGGCTGATCTTCGGGACGCATCATGACCGTCATCTGTCCGGTGAGGGCGTGCCAGACGTTGGTCGCGGGTGCGCCGGCGAATCCCGCGGCGTAGAGGCCGGGCTTGCGGAAGAGAGACATGCAGGTGAGAAGACCGCCGTAGCTCGAGCCCCAGATCCCGATCCGCTCGGCGTCGACGTAGCCCAGACTGCCGAGGTAGCGAGCGCCGCTCGCCAGGTCCTCGACGTCGATCCCTCCGTAGTCCAGACGGATCCCCTGGCGAAACTCACGGCCTCGTCCCCAGCTGCCGCGAATGTCGACGTTGAGGAGGATGTAGCCTTCCTGCGCCAGCAATTGATCGAGTCCCCAGGTGGGGTGAGCGGTTCGGCCTCCCCATTGGTTGCGGACCGTGTCGCTGTAGACCGATCCGAGAATGGCGGGGTAGCTCCGGGTGGGATCGAAGTCGGGAGGAAGGGTGAGCCGACCGTGCAGCGTGACCCCGTCGACCTGACTGGGAAACGTCACGTAGCGAGGCTTCACCCAACGGTAGTCGGAGAAGCCGGGGAGAGGAGAATGGGTGATGCGTCGCTCCCGGGCAGTGACGGAGCTCGAGACCCGGTCCTGAAGCGAAGTCAGCAGCAGCTCCGGCGGCATTTCGTCACTCGAGAAGGCGACTGCAGCCCGGCGGCCGTCTGGCGACACGAGAGGGGAGTGGGTGCCGGCACGCTCACTCACTCGGCGCAGCTCTCCTCCGTCCAGCTGAGTGACGAAGAGCTGACGCTCCTCCGGCCTCCCTCGGTTCGCAACGATCAGCAGACCGTCCGGGAGAACGCTGAACCGTTCGACGGCCCAGGGCCCCTCGGTGATGCGTCGCGGCTCGCCCCCTTCCCGGCCGACGTAATAGACGTGGTAGTCCTCGTCGCGATCGGAGAGAAAGAAGAGCCCCGCTCCGTCGGGGGAGAATTCCATCTGCCATTGGAACGACACGTTGAGCGGATTCGCTTCCCGCACCAGGGTTCGGGAGGTCGCCGTCTCGCCGTTGGCAGGCACCAGCACCAGACGTCGGTCCTTGACGTAGAGATCGCTGGTGTCGAAGGCGATGGTCTCGCCGCCGGGAGACCAACGGTAGGAATGGACCCACGGCGCAAGGGGAGGGTCGAGCTCGAGCCACTGCAGCGCTCCCGTCAAGGAGACGACCGCGTGTTTCTGATGCGGCGACGGATCTCCGGTGTACGCGCGACGCAGCTGAATCAGAGAGGGCTCCTCGGTCAGATAGTCGGGGATGGAGCGCTTCGGAACCTCGCTCTGGTCGACGACCTCGAGAGCGAGTCGATCGCTCTGCGGTGACCAGCGGAAGCTGCGCACGGCTGCGTCCGGCCCGGAGATGTCGGTCAGCTGGCGCGGGCGCTCTCCTTGGGCCGTCGTCGTCCAGAGGTCGCCGGCATGGAGGAAGGCGAGCTTACGCCCGTCCGGAGAGAAGGCTGCACGACTCACACTCTCGGGCAGCTCGCCGAACGGCCGCGGTTCTTCCCCATGGGAAGTGATCCAGACTCTTGACCCGAAGCCCATCAACAGGCTGTGGCCGTCCGGGTGCCAGAGCACGGTAGTCACGCCGGGGTCGCGCTCGGAGTCGGTCTGGGCCTCAGCGGTTCGGATGGAATCGCTGTCGGGGTCCGCCGGAGGGGGAAGGGGCCGGGGCATTCGAGTCACGCGGTGCGGTGACGAGTCGGCGGATCGCGTGTCGAGAGTCCAGACGTCGTGGAAGTCAGTGCCTTCGTCGTTCCAGAGGAAGGCGAGTTTGCTGCCGTCCCCAGACCATGTGAACCCTGTTGGCGCGGTCCCGATCAGTCGAGGAAGCGAATAGAGGCGCTCCAGGGTGAGTGCTCGGTCTTGCTGGGCGAGGGCAGCGTCGAGACCCAGAGGGACGAGCAGCGTCACAGCAACCCAGATCGGGCACAGGCGCCTGCCCGACCGTGGCCGAGGACGTGGGTGCGTTTCCGGTTTCCGTGTCGAGTGCTTCACTACCCTGGGATCTCCTCTCGAGTGGGGACGACACGGCCTCTCGTCGAGTCCTCTGGCTATCCGCATGGGCCTGGAAGAACCCGAGCCAGGGCCTTGGCGCAGGAGTCGTGATTCTGGCGGGAGCACCGGGGGAGAGTCTACCGTTGCCGTGGAGCGCTCCACGCGGGGCGGACCATATACTGCCGCGACCATGACCTTCGGCGTTGTCTCGACCCGTTTTCGCGTGCTCGCGGCCGTGACTCTCGGCCACTTCGCGATCGATATCTTCAACAGCATGGGGCCGGTGCTGCTTGCCTTCCTCCAGTCACCCCTCGGATTGGATGCGGCACAGATCGGGCTTGCTGCAGGTCTATACCAGTTCCTCGCCGGCTCCACTCAGCCGCTTTTCGGTGCCCTGGTGGACCGCGTGGGCAGTCGACTCCTGGGCCCGCTGAGCGTGGCCGTCACGCTGACCTGCATTTGTCTGGCCATCGCGATGGCGCTGCGCACCGGCAGCTTCCCTTTGTTTCTCGGGCTCTTCGCCTTCGCAGCGATCGGCTCCGGGGCCTTCCACCCGCAGGGAACGATGCATGCCGGCACCCCGGAAAGCGGGCGCGCCGCCACCACGACCGCCGTGTTCTTCCTGTTCGGCCAACTGGGTCTGGCTTCCGGGCCGTTCCTTGCCGGCCTGTCTCTCGATCGGTTCGGGGCACCTGGTATCTACGGCCTCGCCCTGATCGTGTCCGTGGTGCCGATCGGGATGGTCCTGGCGATGGGCTCGCGCCGCTTCAATCCGCCGCCAGAGCGCCTCTCCCTTGCGGAGCCGGCGCAGAAGGTAGCTCCCCGAACACATCCGATCTCTCGGCGTTCGGGCTCGCTGGTTCTGACGCTGCTCGCAGCGGTCTTCGCCTGCCGAGCCTGGGTGTTCATCGGCACTGCATCCTTCCTCCCGTTGCTGTTTCAGGGCCGCGGTTGGAGCTCGACGGGGCAGGGGATGGTGACGGGTCTCTTCTGGTTGGGAGGCGGACTCACGGGCGTGGCTGCGGGTGCGGTGGCCGACCGATGGGGGCGCCGGTTGGTGGTCGTGGCGAGCACCCTTGCGGGATCCAGCGTGCTGTGGTTCCTGCCGACGGCCGACGGAGGCCTTGCGCTCCTGCTCGCGATCCTCTGCGGCGCCCTGCTCGGGGCACCGCATTCGGTGTTGATGGTGATGGCGCAGAGTCTGCTGCCGGTGCGCAAAGGGCTCGCTTCGGGCGCCGCGCTCGGCTTCCTGTTTGCTTCGGGCGCGTTGGCCAGCCTGGTGATCGGCGTGCTGGCAGACCGGCTGGGATTGGCTCAGGTTCTGCAGGGTGGCGCCGTCGTGGGCGTCGCGGCGGGAGTGCTGGCCGGATTCCTTCCGTCGTCGAGCGCTGAGGCAGAGCGGCTGGCGACAGTCTCCTAGCAACTCGGTAAGGACGAGTTCGGAGAACCTCGGTAAGGACGAGTTCGGAGAACCTCGGTAAGGACGAGTTCGGAGAACCTCGGCAAGGACGAGTTCGCAGAATCTCGGCAAGGACGAGCTCAGAGAAGCTCGGCCAGGCGAGCCAGTGCGGCGACCAGATCGGGCTTCTCCTCGAGGACGCCGGCGAGCGGGTCGTGCTCCTGGTCGGCGAGCCGCATCGGCACGGTCGAAAGGTTGTGTTGTTCGATGGTCAGCCCCGGCTCGACCTCCGACCAGAAGAGAGGAGTCGAAGCCGGTGCCTTGTCGAGCGGCCGAAGACTGAAGGGCGCGACCAACAAGCGGCCGTGGCCGTTCTGCACGTAGTCGATGTAGACCTTTCCTTCGCGTTTGGCCGGATTGCGTACGACCGTCGCGATCTCGGAAAGCTCTTGCGAGACCAGAGTGGCGATCAGCTGGCCGAGCGTCCGGGACTGCTCGTAACTGCAAGCCCGTCCCAGAGGAATCAATACGTGGAGTCCGCTCGAACCGCTGGTCTTGACGAAGGTGGGGAGCTCGATCTCACTGCAGAGCTCGCGGATTCGTTTCGCCACGATGATGACGTCCTCGAAGGAGGCTTCCTTGGGGTCGAGGTCGAGGATGCACCAGTCGGGTCGGTCGAGCGACGCCATGCGACTCGACCAGACGTGCAGCACGATCGCTCCGAGATTGGCCAGGTAGAGCAGCGTGTCGGTATCGCTGCCGACGAAGTAGTCGATGTCGCGCTGCGAACCCTCGCTGTGGATCGTCTCCGTGCGTATCCAGTCGGGGGCGAAGTCGGGGGCGTTCTTCTGGAAGAACGATTTGCCCCTGATCCCGTCGGGGTAGCGGGTGAGTACCAGCGGCCGATCCTCGAGGTAGCGGAGCATGACCGGCGCGACCTGGCGGTAGTACTCGATCATGTCTCCCTTGGTGAAGCCGTCCTCGGGCCAGAAGATCTTGTCGAGGTTGGTGAACTGGAGCCGAGGTCGCTCGATGCCGGCCACTGCCGGAGGGGGAGGGTCGTGAGACGCCGGAGTCGACGAGCTCCACAGGTCGATCGCCTCGCGGCGGCAGTCTTCGACCGTCTTGTCGTCGCGCAACCGCTCGAAGACCGGGTGGCGCAGCTGGCCGATCTCGGTCCACTCTTTGTAGCGCACCTCACACACCAGCTCGGGCTCGACCCAGACGTGCTGAGCGGCCTTGCCATAGCGTGAGGTGGAAGGGACCTCACCGACGAAGGCAGGCTCCTCGCGCTGCCGCTCTTCGAGCAAGCTGTGCAGTTCCTCCAGCAGCTGGTCGTCGAAGCCGGTGCCCACCCTTCCCGCGTAGGTGAGGTGGGGCTCCGCCTCACTCGATACCGACTCGGTCACCTCGTCCGAGCGGGTCTCCGGGAGCTTCCACGCCGCCAGATGCAGGGCGCCGAAGCCGCTGCGTAGCCCCTTCGGTCGGGTGAAGCCGACGATCACGAAGTCGCCGCTGCGCTCGACCCGGTATTTGAGCCACTCGTCTGATCGGCCACCGACGTAAGGCGAGTCGGCCTTCTTGGCGAGCATCCCCTCCAGCCCCATCGCTTCCACCTGGCGAAAGAAGTCCTCGCCTCGACGTTCGACGTGATCGCAGTAGCGAACCGGCCCTGCGGACGGGAGCACACGGTTCAGGAGTCGTTTCCGCTCGATCAACGGCAGCGAGCGAAGGTCCCTTCCGGCGAATGCGAGCAGGTCGAAGACGAAGTAGGTCGCAGGGTGTTGGAGCGCAGCCTGGTCGATGTCCAGCGCCCTGCGCAGCATGGCTCGTTTCTGCAGTCGCTGGAACGCCGGACGGCCGTCGGGCTGTAGGACGACGACCTCGCCGTCGAGCAGCATCGAGCGTACCGGTTGGGCGCCGAGAGCTCGAGTCAGTTCGGGAAACAGATGGGTGGCATCAGCGCCGTTGCGATAGCGCAGGAACACGTCACCATGGTCGACCGAAGCGAGCAGTCGGTAGCCGTCGTACTTGAGCTCGAAGAGCCAACCTTCCCGCGAGAAGGGCTCCTCCCCTGGCTGAGCGAGCATCAGCTCGAGAGAGAGGGGATCGAGCGGAGCCGTGGCCGAAGCGATCGGGCTGCCGAGCTCTGCCACTTCTGCTTCGAGCTGGGAGCGGCTCGCAGCGCCCTCAGCGAGCTCTTCTACGGTGAGGCCAGAAAGCACCGAGGTTTCGACCAGCTCGTACTCACCCTCGCGCCGCGCCGCACCATCGGGCTTCTTCATCAAGAGCCACTGCCGATCGTCGTCCTTGCTCTTGCCCTGGTGAATCGCCGGTCGTTTGGTTCGGAAGAGGGTCCAGACGCCGTGCAGCTTGTAGCCGCGGAGCTCGAAGAGCAGCTTCCCTTTGTCCATCCCGACACGCGGGTCTTCGAGTGGAACCCACAGCCCCCGGTCCCACACGATCATGGCCCCGGCGCCGTAGTTTCCTTCTGGGATGACACCCTCGAAGTCACCGTACTCGAAGGGGTGGTCCTCGGTCTGAACCGCGAGGCGCTTCTCGTCCGGGTCGAGAGACGGCCCCCGAGGGACTGCCCAGGACAGGAGCACTCCGTCGAGCTCGAGCCGAAGATCCCAGTGCGTCCGCCGCGCGGCATGCTTCTGCACCACGAACAGACCCGACTCCGAGAGATCGCTCCCGCTCTTCTCACCGCCGAACGGTTCGGGCGTGGCGTCGGCCGTTCGCTTGCGCCGGTACTCGTCGAGCGAGTGGGGCCTGGGGGTCAAGCTCTCTCCCGGATCTTGGAGATCGTCGCCTCGGAAGGCTCAGCTGGCCAGGGTGGTCTTGAGCGCAGTCTTGGCGTTCTGCCAGTGACGCTCGACGCTTCGTTTCGAGATCGAGAGCGCCTCGGCGGTCTCGTCGACCGAAAGACCGGCATAGAAGCGGCACTCGACCACCTGGAGCAAGACCGGGTTGTCGACGCCGAGTCGCTCCAAAGCCTCGTCCAGAGCGAGCAGACGCTCGATCTGGGGGTCGATCGGCACCCTGTCCTCCTCGAGGGAGAGCGCCTTTTCGCCGCCGCCGCGCTTGCCGGCACGACGGCGCCGAGCGTAGTCGATGATGATCTGGCGCATCGCTCGTGCCGTGACCGCGAAGAAGTGCGCCCGGTTCTCCCAGGTCCGATCGGCGTGGTCGACGAGCTTGAGGTAGGCCTCGTTCACGAGCGCCGTCGTGTCGAGGGTGTTTCCCCCCTTGAAGCCGCCGAGCTGTCGACCCGCGATGCGCTTGAGGTGTGGGTAGACGGCTTCGAGCAGTTGACCGAAGGCCTGCTCGTTGCCGTCCCTGTGGGCGTGCAGCAGCTGAGTGAGCTCAGGGGAGGTGGCCATGCCGATTTCTCGAGGAGGTCGCGGGTAGAGTCTACCCGGAACCCGGCGAAGACTCGACCAGGGCTCGTACCCGCTCGCGGCAGCGCTTCGCTCGCTCGCGAAGAAGGGCGATCTCGGGTAGATCGTCGACCGGGGCCAGCAGCGGATCGCTTGCCGAGCTCGGGTCCACGCAGTAGCCGCCGTTGGTCGCCTGGGTCAACAGCTCGACCGCGAACTCCGTCTGCCCACAGTAGGCGAAGAGCCCTGCGGAGAGGAACTTCCATTCGGGATCGTGAATCCCCCGCAGATCCTCGAGCTCCTCACGCAGCCGAAGCTCGTTCTCCGGGGAGGACTCTCCCTTGAGGCACGCCACCATCGTGTCGCGTCGAAGTCGCCCGGCTGAGGAGTGGGTCTGGCGGCTCCATAGGCGCAAGGCCTCGCCCGGGCGGCCCTGAGTCAAGGCGATCCGGGCGTTGATGTCGTTCTCCCAGAGCAGGCTCTGGGTCCTGGAGGCGAACTCACCGGCCCGTTCGAAGTCGCCGGCGAGCATGTAGGCCCAGGTGCAGGAACGCAGACGAGAATCCAACGGGTCGAGCTCCAGTCCCCGCTCGCAGGCGGCAACGGCCTCGTCGATCAGTCCGGCGTAGCGGAGAGTCAGGGCGATCATCGATTGGGCAAAGCTGCTCCGAGGTCGTTGCTCTGCCACCTCGCGGGCCGCCAGGTAGGCCTCTTCGACCTCGCCGCTTTCGGCTCGAAGACTGATCAGGTTGTCCGTCGCATCGATCAGTCCCGGGGACAGCTCGAGAGCCCGCTCGAGCTCTTCGCGTGCCCGTGCCAGCTCCAGCTCGCTTCCCTGCCAGTAGTAGCCAGACACATAGCGACGGCGCCCGAGCTGGGCCCACGCTGGCGCGAAGCTCGGATCGAGCTCGACCGATCGCTCCAGTTTCTGGATGGCGTCGCGGTTGGGGTCCGGGTCGTTGAGCTCCTGGAGGGCGTCCAGGTAGAGACGGTAGGCCTCGGAGCTGCCGGGCGCCGTTCCCCCATCGGTGACGGTGATCTTCAAGGAGGGCAGCAGCCCCTCCGACAGAAGCTCGGAGAGTTTCTCGCGCAGCCGAAGAGGATCGGTTCCGGTCATGGAGATCGTGTCGCGCCAGACGATGCGCCCCTGCTCGGTCTCGACCGCCTCGAGAGTGACCCGGAGCTGGCCCTCGTTGGCATAGAGCTGGGCGGTGATCAGGTGGTCTGCGCCCAGATCCTCGAGAATCTGTGCAGGGTCGACCTCGGAGGGGTCGAGGTGTCGGGTCTCGGACAGGGATCGAACGGCGAGGTCGGGGGAGCGGGCGAGCACGCTGATCACCTCGTCGGGGATCGAGAGGGCCAGATAGGAGTCTACGGCGATCGGCGAGAGGTCCTCGGCGGGGAGCACCGCAACGGTGCGCACCGGAGCGGCTCCAGCTCCTCCGGCATCGGTGTCTCTCCAGTCGCGAAGCCAGGCCAGCAAGGCCAGGGTGAGGGCAACCCCGAGGAGAGACGCCAGGGCCTGGCGCCAGGTCGGTCTTCTCGATGTTCGTGCTTCGGGATGCGCACGCGACTCGTGCGCCCCCGACAGCAGTGCGAGACGATATCGATCGAGAGCTCGGCCCATCTCCTGCGCACTGGGAAAGCGCTTTTCGCGGTCCTTGGACAGGGCCATGCTGAGCAGCTCCTTCAGCTCCGGGCCGATCTCCTCTCGCTCCCGCTCGAGAGGATCGTGGCGCAAGATCGACTCGACGATGGCGCCCGGTGAGGGCGCTGGGAACGCTCGCCTTCCCGTCACCATCTCCAGCACGACGGCACCGAGCGAGAAGAGATCGCTACGCGGGTCCAGTTCCTCGCCTCGAAGCTGCTCGGGCGACATGTAGGCGAAGGTGCCAGGCGTCATTCCGGGCTGGGTGAGGGAGGTGTGGAGTGCCCGAGTCGCGGCTTCGGGGCCCTCCAGCGGCTCGGCGTTCGGTGGCAGGAGCTTGGCGATCCCGAAATCGAGCACCTTGACGTGGCCGTGGCGGGTCAGGAAGAGGTTCGCCGGCTTGATGTCGCGATGAAGGATGCCGGCCTCGTGCGCAACGGCCAGGCCCTCCGCAACGCCTCGTCCGATCTCGAGGGCCCGTTCCACGGGTAGGGGGCCCTCCCGGAGAGTCGACTCCAGCGTCGCTCCTTGAAGGAGCTCGAGTACCAGATACGGGCGACCCTGGTGGCGACCGATCTCGTGGAGAACACAGATGTTCGGATGCACGAGGCCGGACACCGCCCGAGCCTCGCGCACGAAACGCTCGAGTGCTCGCGGATCCTTCACCAGATGCGCCGGCAGGAATTTCAATGCCACGGGACGCTCCAGGCGTTGATCCACCGCTCGGTAGACCACTCCCATCCCACCGATGCCGAGGGGCTCTTCGATCCGGTAGTGACCGACGGTTTCGCCCAGTAGTCCGTCGTCCTCTGGTGGGTCGGTGGGCCCGGTATGGTTGTAGAGATCGATGCTCTCGGAGTCGTCTCCGCTGATCATGCTGCCGAACAGAGCGAGGCCGCCCCCGGTGGCGAGGAGGTCTTCGCTCACATCCACGGGTCCGAGGCCGCTGGGTGCGCCGAGGTCGAGGAGAGAGGCTTCGGTCGGGTCCCTCTCGCGCTCGTTCCGTGAGAGGAAAGCGCGGATCTGGTCGCGGACGACCGGCCATGCCGGCTCGTGCTCCAGAATGATGTGGTTGCGGCTCTCGAGTGCGACCAGTCGTGCTCCGGGAATCCCGCTGGCCAGCGTTTCCCCCTCGCTGAAGGGCACTGCCCTGTCACCTCGAGCGTGCAGGACCAGGGTCGGTGCCTGAACGAGCGCCAGGTGGTCGCGAATGTCGATCGTGGAGGTAGAGCGCAAGATCGCGACAGCGTTTTCGGGGGTCGTGGTGACGCGCTGCAGCTCGCTCCACCACTCGATGTGCTCCGGGTTTCCATCCGGGACGTAGATCGAAGCAAACATCTCGCGAAAGGCCGGGTTGTCGGTACCCCAGCCCTGCGCGGTGAGGGTGAGCATAGCCTCGCGCAACTGCACCTCCCTCGGAGTGGCGCGAGCCGCCCATCCGCGAGCGTAGCCGCCGAGCAGGACCAGCTCACGCACTCGCTCCGGGTGGCGTACGGCGTATTCGATCGACACCGCGCAGCCCTGAGAGACGCCGAAGAGGGTGAAGTCCTCCAACTCCAGCTCGTCGACCACCGCCTCGAGGTCGCGGACGAAGGCTTCGAAGGAGAAATCGTCGACGTCTCTCTCTGAGAGGCCGTTGCCGCGCTCGTCATAGCGCACCAGTCGATGTCGGGCCGAGAGCTCGGCAAAGTAGTGCCGAAATACCGGGCTTTCCCAGTCGAACTCGAGGTGGTTCAGCCAGTTGGCGGCTTTGACCAGCGCGGGACCGTCTCCCGACACCGCATAGGCGATGCGAACGTCGTCCGGTGTGATGCACTGCCCGATGCGTTGTTCCAAGAGGGCGACTCCGAGGCGCTTCCCGTCCGCCGAATTTCCGATCGTAGCGGGTAGTTGAGATTGTAGCGTTCCAGTGGCCGAGCCGAGGCCGAGCGGCTGTCCTCCTCGATGGGACGCGAAGCCCCGAGATCCTTGTCTCCAGAGGGCTCGGCCGGTTCCCGACCGTGCTATATTGGTGTTCTATGCCTGCGCGCTCCATTGGCACCGGCAACATCTCGTTCGGCCTCGTGTCGATCCCGGTGAAGCTGTATTCGACGAGTCAGCACTCGAAGAGCATTCGCTTCAACATGCTCGACCCCAGCGACGGCAGCCGGGTCAAGCAGCAGTACATCAATCCCCAGTCCGGGGAGGTGGTGAAGCGCGACGAGATGATCAAGGGATACGAGTTCGCCAAGGGGCAATTCGTCACCTTCACCGATCAGGAGATCAAGGAGCTATCGGAGAAGGCGTCACCGTCGATCGCGATCAGCGAGTTCGTTCCGCTGGAGGAGGTCGACCCGATCTACTTCACCAGCACCTATTTCCTGGGGCCGGAGACCGGCGGCGAGCGTGCCTATCGGCTTCTCGGAGAGGCGATGCGGCGTACTGGAAAGTGCGCCCTCGCCAAGTACGCTGCCCGCGGCAAGCAGTACCTGGTGATGATCCGTCCGTATCAGGAGGGGCTGCTGATGCAGCAGCTCCACTATGCGGACGAGATCAAGGACTTCGGAGAGGTGCCGTTGGGCGAGGAAGCTGAGCTGAAGGAGGGCGAGGTCGACCTCGCGGTCCAGCTGATCGAGCAGATCGTCAACGAGGAGTTCGAGCCCGAGCAGTACGAGGACGAGGTCAGGGCTCGGCTCGAAGCCGCGATACAGCAGAAGGTCGAGGGCAAGGAAGTCACCTTCGAGGAGGAGGCTCCCAAGGCTCAGATCATCGATCTGATGCAGGCGCTCAAGGCCAGTCTGGGCGAGGACGACAGCGCGTCCGACGCCGAGAGTGGCGAGGCCGAAGCGGCGGCTTCGGCATGAGTCCGTGCCTTCCCGTGCGAGATCCGGCCCGCGCTCCAGGTAAGGCTCGTGGCTCGATCGACGTATTCGTGAGTATGCGCCCGATGTCGAAGCGATGACTCGCTCTGCGAGCTGGGGGCATCGAGGCCACGAGGTCTCGGCTTTCCGACCCGCGACAGTGGGGTCACGGACTGCTAGAGTTTTGGTTTCCCCTTCGGAGGTTGCTCCGATGGTGAGCAGTGAGAGGTGGGTCGTCGTTCGGCCTCCTCTTGGATGAGTAACGAAGAAAGAACAGGAGTATTCCGATCGCAAAGTACGATCACGGACCGCGTGTGAACCACCGGATCCGCAAGAGTCCCGTCCGGTTGATCGACCATGACGGTGGCCAGCTCGGTGTCGTGCCACTGGAGCAGGCCAAGGAACGCGCCCAGGAGTTGGATCTCGACCTCGTCGAAGTCGGAGCCGAAGCCGATCCGCCCGTATGTCGGATCATGGACTGGGGCAAGGTCAAGTTCGACCGCGACAAGAGGGCTCGTGAGTCCAAGAAGAAGGCACAGACGGTCGAGCTCAAGGAAGTCAAGTATCGGCCCACGATCGATGAGCATGACTTCGACATCAAGACGAAGAGGGCCCGCCGCTTCCTCGAGAAGGGCAAGAAGGTGAAGGTCACGATCTTCTTCCGCTTCCGTCAGCTGCGTCGACCCGAGCTCGGTGTGAACATCCTCGACCGAGTCACAGAGCAGCTGGCCGACGTCGGTGACGTCGAGACCCGCTCCCGACTCGAGGGTCGTCAGATGACGATGATCCTCACCCCCAAGCCGAGTTGAGCCGGATCCGTGCCCTCTCGCTCTCCTCGCCTTCGGCTCTATCGACGCCCAGGATTCGAAGATCCTGCGGCGGACGTGATCGCGACGATGTAGCTCGATAACCGTTTGCCCACGCGGATCAGGGCTTCATGCGCACCCCGTGGCGCCTTCGACGACCGGTTCGGGTACTCCGCCGGTGCGGCTGGGGTGCGTCGATGGGATCGGGCGACGATGGCTTCGCTCGGAGCGTGGGCGACCCGGACCCGAACCTCAGGCTCGGAAGCGTCGAAGCAATCGGCCGAGATTGCCGTCGAGCCACACCTCCGCCCGCTCGAAGTGGGGGTAGAGACGCTCACGACGTCGAAATGCAGCCGTGTGCACCCGCCGGCGCCCGTTGCCGCAGTCCTCGGGCAGCAGAACGGCGTGCAGCATTTCGTGGTGCACGATGGATTCGACCACGTAGTGGGGGACCTCTCGCCGATCGAGCACCGGATGTATCCGAATCAAGCGGTCTTCGTGGGTGTAGCTCCCGAGCAGCACACTCGACGGGGTGCGCCGGCGTTGCGGTCGTGTTCTCGCACCTCGGCCCCAGGTGATCGCAACCGGCACCAGATCGTCGAACTGGGTCAGCAGATCCGATTGGATCTCGGCGAGGTGATGGTGACGACCCTGGGCACGGAGAACCAGTCGACGTGCCCGTGCCGATCCTCGCGCGAGAGCTTCGGGGGGAAGCCGGCTGTGGTAGTCCCGCACTCTTCCATGGTCCGACTCTGCTGCCTCGCCGAGACAGATTCTCGCCACCGCGCGAAGGGTATCCTCGTCGGCCCGAACGAACAGCCCCTGCAGCCGGACGTCGATTGCACCTCGTGTGCGTTTCGACCATTGGGCGCTGATCAGCGTGGTGCGATTCTGAGTCAGGGTGAGCGTACCGAGGCGGCCCCCCAGGAGCCGCTCGAGGCGGGTGCGCAGCTGTCGTTCCGCCTCGAGTCTCTCGCGTCGCATCGCCACCCTCTGTGCGAGGGCCGGCACGGTCGACGGCGATGTCGCCTGTCGAGCAGGGGGAGACTCGAGGGGAAGTTCGAGCTGATGGTCCACTCGCTCCTCGGGTGCGCTACCGTGGGGCCATACGAATCGCTCCGTCGAGGCGAATCACCTCGCCGTTGAGCATTTCGTTGCGGATGATCTCGCCAGCGAGCGAGGCGTACTCGTCGGGGCGGCCGAGGCGCGGGGGAAACGGAACCTGCTCCCCTAGCGATTTTCTGGCAGGCTCGGGCAGGCCGGCCAGTAGCGGAGTGTCGAAGAGACCCGGCGCGATGGTGACCACGCGGATTCCCTCGCGAGAGAGATCACGAGCGATCGGCAGAGTCATGCCCACGATGCCGCCCTTCGATGCCGAGTATGCGGCCTGGCCGATCTGACCGTCGAAGGCGGCTACCGAAGCGGTGTTGATCAGCACTCCTCGCTCCTTTCCATCCCGGGGGCTCTGAGAGCAGATGGCTTCGGCGGTCAGTCGGATGACGTTGAAAGTGCCGATCAGATTCACCGCGATCACTTTCTCGAAGGGCCCGAGGGGGTGCGCTCCCTCTTTGCCGACGGTCTTGATCGCAGCTCCGATTCCGGCGCAGCTGACGGCGCCGTGGATCCCGCCGAACTGGTCGGTCGCGGCGTCGACGGCCGACTGAACGTCCTTCTCCTGGCTGACATCTCCCTGGACGAAGCGTGCCGAGTCGCCGAGCTCCTCGGTCACGGCTTCGCCAGCCTGAGCGTTGAGATCGAAGATGACGACGTGGCCACCCTCTCGGGCGATCAGCCGCGCCGTCGCAGCGCCGAGGCCGCTGCCGCCGCCGCTGACCAGGAAGGTATGTCCTTGAATCTCCATTGGATGGTTCTCCTCGCGAGCTGTTGCCCGGCCTTCTGAAGTGGAGAAGGGCTTCCGGGCAAGAGGCTGTGGTATGAATCCGCGTCTGGTGGAAGGCGCTGTCTTCGGGAATTGGCTGCGTGAGAATCCTATTTGACCACATCGCGATCGGGGTGACGGCGGTCGGCGAAGTGACCGATTTTCTGGTCGGCGAGCTCGGCGGTACGGATCCGAAGGGCGGTCCTAGCGGTCCGTTCGACTTCTGGCAGTGGAGCTACCAGGACGGGGCGCGGCTGGAGGTCATCGAGCCGGCGGGCCCGCCTGGGGGCTTTCTGCACCGTTTTCTCGAGCAGCGAGGGCCGGGGCTGCACCACGTGACCTTCAAGGTAGCCGACCTCGATGCGATTTGCGCCCGTGCCGAGTCGCTGGGCTATCGGGTGGTCGGCTACGACGCCTCCTCGCCGAGTTGGAAGGAGGCGTTTCTCCACCCCAAGGAGGCGCTCGGTATCGTGGTCCAGTTCGCAGAGTCTCATCCAGAGCTCGAAGGCGAGCGGCCACAGCCGACGCCGCCTCCGGGGCCCGAGAGGGCTGCGCACACCGTACGTCTCGTCGGCCTCCGGATGCGAGCTCCGGAGCTGGCACCGGTGGTGAAGCAATGGGAAGCGCTACTCGGCGGCGCTCGGGAGGAGCGCATCGAGGGCGGGATTCCCCTGCACGTGTTTCGTTGGCCGGACTCGCCGCTTCGACTCGCGATCGAGATCGGACCCGGTCCCGCCCGGCCACTGTGGGTCGAGTTGGCAGAGCTGGGTGACGTCGAGCTGCCGGCGGCGCCCCATCCACGGCTTGGGACCCGCTTCGTTGCTCTCGCCGTGTGAGCCCGCCGAGAGGGTCGGGCCGATCTGCTAGCCTGACGCCCCTGTTTCCCCATCACGCCCGAGCCGGAGCCGTCCGAGGAAGGGACCGCCGATGAGAATCGCACCACTCGTGTTCGTCCTTCTGCTGTCGCTCTGCGCCTGCCTCACCTGGGTGTGGCTGACGCCGCAGCCGCCTTTTGCGGCTGGAGAGCCGCATCCGAGCTTCTCGACCATGCTGCATGGCGGTGACGGCTGGGCCCGACACGAACGAATCCTGGTGCCCGGGTCGATCTTCGGGCTGCTCTCGATCACCCTCACGGTGTCTCTGATGGCCCTCGGTCTGGCTCGTGACGGAAGACTCGTGTCCGGTGCCAGGGCCCTGCTCATCGGGTGGGGACTCTTCATGGCGATCTTCGTCGCGCTGGTGTGGACCTACCGTGGCTATGCGACGGAGGGCTCCGAGACCCTGATTCTGGGGTTTCCGCCTCCGACGGCGTGGATGCTCTACGGGATCTGGTTCTTTCCCTTCTACTTCATGATTCTCTACATCACGCGCTTCGATGAATGGGTGATGTCGGGTGACGAGATCGCGAGGTTTCACCGCATGGTCGAGCAGCACAAGCGTGCTGAGCAGGCGGGGGCGTCGTCCGGGGAGAGCTCGTGATGAGTCAGGCGGGCAACTGGATCATCCTCGCCTGCGTCGCCGTCTACTTCGTGGTCTGCATCGTGGTCGGCTTGTGGGCGCTGCGTCGGACTCACTCGACGCGCGACTTCTTCATGGCCGGCCGCGACCTGGGCATCCTGGTTACCGGACTCGCCATCTTCTCGAGCACGCTCTCCGGCTTCGGTTTCGTGGGAGGCCCGGGACTGGTCTACCGGATGGGAATGAGCTCGATCTGGATGGTGGTGTGCGCGTCGACCGGCTTCATCATCGCCTTCGCCCTGCTCGGCAAGCGGCTGCGCTTGTTCGCGGAGCTGCGCGAGTCGATCACCCTTCCCGACGTCGTTGCTGCGCGCTACAACAGTGAGACCAGCCGTTTCGCTACGGCGGTGGCAATCCTGTTGGGGGTCATGGGCTACCTGGCGACCCAGATCCTGGCGATGGCCACGGTGCTCCAGGACATTCTGCAGCGGCTGTTCGGCCCCCTCAGTCTCGAAGTCTGCGTGGCGGGCTCGGTGGCGGTTCTGGTGTTCTACTGCGTGACCGGCGGCATCATTGCCTCGGTCTACACCGACCTGATCCAGGGGATGGTGATGATGGTAGCTGCGGTGCTGGTGCTGGCTGCCGCAGTGATGGCGTTCGACGGTGGGTTCTCCGGCATGAGTGAGGCGCTGCGGGCCGACGATCCCGAAGCGATCGGCCCCTGGGGCTCCCTCGGCATGATGGGCTCACTCTCCTGGTACTTCGTGTTCGCGCTGGGCCTGGCGGGCCAACCTCACGTGATCACCAAGATGATGATGAACAGGCGCATCCGCGACGCTCGCCAGATCCTACCGATCTCGATCGGTTCCTATGCCGTGTCTGCCCTGCTCTGGATCAGCATCGGTCTCGTGATGCGTGCGCTGGTGGTCAGCGGCGCTCACCCCGAGCTCTCCGGATCCGACGCGGCGGCCCCCGAGTTCCTGCAGAGCTATGCTCACCCGCTGCTGGCGGGAGTCGTGTTCGCTGGGTTGCTCGCGGCCATCATGTCGACCGCCGACGGCTTTCTCAACATCGGCGCCGCCGCGGCGGTGCACGACATACCGAAGGCCCTCTTCGGCCGGACTCTGAACAACGAGCTGCTGTGGGCTCGGATCGCGACGGTGATCCTGGCGGTGGTGGCTGCTGTCTTCGCGCTCTACAGTGGCGATCTGGTGGCAATCCTGGGGGCGTTCGGTTGGGGCACGTTCGCGGCAGCCCTGGTGCCGGTGGTGGCGGTCGGCTTCAACTGGAAGCGGGCCACGGCGTTGGCGGCGAACGTGGCGATCTTCGCGTCTCTGGCGGTCAACTTCGCCATCAAGCAGATCCCGATTCCGGTGCCCTACGGAATCGACGGCGGTGCGATCGCGCTGCTCGTTTCGCTGACCCTCTTCTTCGGCATCTCGTTGCTGCAGCGCCCGCCGAAGCTCGATGCGGACATCGAGGCGGTGATGGATCTCTAGCCTTCGCTTCGGTGCTAGCGTAGGAGATTCCAGAAATCACTCGCTCACCGTCGTCTTCCGAAGGAGAGACGGTGGGTATCGGCGCGCAGCGATCGAGCTGCGCCGGAATCACTGAGGAGCGGAGGTTGAAATGGGTCTTCTCGACGGCAAGGTCGCAGTCATCACCGGGTCGGGCAATGGAATCGGACGCTCGCATGCCCATCTCTTCGCCGAGCAGGGCGCCAGGATCCTGGTCAACGATCCAGGCGGTTCGCGCGACGGCGCCGGCAGCGGCGACGCCGCCGACGTGGTCGTCGGCGAGATTCAGGCGATGGGCGGCGAGGCAGTGGCCAACAAGGACGCGGTGGGCACTCTCGAAAGTGCCGAAAAGATCATCAAGAGCGCCGTCGACGCCTTCGGCAGGATCGACATCCTGGTCAACAACGCCGGCATCCTACGCGATCGCACGATCCTGAAGATGAGTCTCGAAGAGTGGCAGGGCGTGATCGACGTTCACCTGAACGGCACCTTCTATTGCCTGCAGGTGGCAGCCAAGCAGATGGTCGAGCAGGGCGGAGGAGGCCGCATCATCAACACCAGCTCGAGCTCCGGGCTGCTCGGCAACTTCGGCCAGAGCAACTACGGCGCCGCCAAGGCGGGAATCTATGCACTCACCCGCATCGCGGCGTGGGAGTTCGCCAAGCACGGCATCACCGTCAATGGACTGGCGCCCAACGCGCTGACGCGAATGACCGAGGATCTGCCCGGCATCCAGGCTGGCGGAGCGACCGAGGAGAACATGGGTCCCCAGTACATGTCGCCGATCGTCTGCTACCTCGCCTCGGACGAGGCCGCCAACGTCACCGGCCAGATGTTCGGCGCCGATGGCAATCATCTGTGTGTCTACAAGATGATGACCAGCCACGGTGTGAACAAGCGCTCGACCGACCCCTGGGATCCCGCGACCCTCGGGGCGATGATGCAGCGCATCGTCGATTGGTAGGGGCCGCTGCACGGAACGACCTCTCTGCGATGACCGTTCTCGAGCTGCGCCACCTCGGCCGCCACTTCGGAGCCGTGCGGGCGCTCGACGGGGTAGATCTGCGTCTGCAAGCCGGCGAGATCCTGGGTCTGATGGGGGACAACGGGGCCGGCAAGTCGACCCTGTTGCGGCTGATCGCCGGGAGCGACCGACCGAGCTTCGGTGAGATTCTGCTCGACGGCGAGCCGGTGCGATTCGCCAGCCCGGCCGTGGCGCGTCGGCGCGGTATCGAGATCGTTTATCAAGATCTGGCGCTGTGCGACAACCTGACTGCGGCCCAGAACCTCTTCCTCGGTCGAGAGCTCTATCGGCGCGTCGCCGGCTTCGTTCCGGTGCTCGATCGCCGAACGATGGAGGCGCGCTCGCGAGAGCTCTTCGCCGAACTGCGGTCGGACACGCCCGCCGACGGGCTGGTGCGCGAGCTGAGCGGAGGGCAGCGCCAGGCGGTGGCGATCGCTCGCACCCGTTTGTCGCATCCCAGGTTGGTGCTGCTCGACGAGCCGACGGCGGCGATCAGCGTTCGTCAGGTCGACCAGGTCCTCGATCTGGTGCGTCGTCTCGCCGAGCAGGGGATCGCCGTGATTCTGGTCAGTCACACCATGCAGGACGTCTTCGCGGTGAGCGACCGGATCGTCGTGCTACGGCGGGGCCGGGAGGTAGCCGACCTTCCGGTGGCGGACACCAGCCCGGAGGAGGTTACCGCCCTGATCACCGGGGCGCTCGAGGGCGTCGCTTCGGGTGAGGAGATGGGGCCGTGAGCGACGCCAGTCGGCAGCGCGGAGTGGTGAGTCATCAGGTGTTCTGGGTGGGCCTCGCGCTGTTCGCGCTCTGTGTCGTGATGACCTTCGTGTCGCCGGCCTTCACCAGTCCGGACAACGTGTTCAACACGACTCGGAACCTCGCCTTCATCGGGCTACTGGCGCTCGGCCAGACCGCGGTGATCCTGACGGCCGGCATCGATCTCTCGGTGGGCTCGGTGCTCGGCCTGTCCGGAATCGTGATCGGGCTCACCCTGGGGGCGGGCCATCCCCTCGAGGTCGGGGTGGCGGCCGGTGTCGGCACGGCGCTGCTGTGCGGCCTGGTCAACGGCGCCCTGATCGCCTACGTGGGTCTCTCCCCCTTCGTGGTGACGCTCGGGACGCTTTCGATCGGGCGCTCTCTCGCGTTGGTGGTGTCGCAGAATCGGATGGTCTACGAGTTCGGTCCCGATCAGGAGGCGTTGTTCGCTCTCGGCGGCGGCCGCTTTCTGGGCCTGGCCAATCCGGTCTGGTTCCTCCTGGGCTTCGCCCTGCTCTTCGGGTGGCTGTTCCGGGGGACCCGGTGGGGGCTTCATCTGCGTGCCATCGGCGGCAACGAGACGGCGGCGCGGGTGTCCGGTGTTCCGGTAGCGAGGGTCAAGCTCCTCGCCTATGTGGCGTCGAGCGCGATGGCCGGCCTGACCGCGGTGCTGTTGGTGGGCTGGCTCGGCTCGGTGACGAACGCGCTCGGTCAGGGCTACGAGTTGCGGGTGATTGCGGCCTCGGTGATCGGGGGTGCGAACCTGATGGGTGGTGAGGGGGGAGCACTGGGTGCGGTCGTGGGTGCGGCCCTGGTGGAGGTGATCCGCAACAGCCTGCTGCTTGCGGGCGTCGATCCCTACTGGCAGGGCACGTTCGTGGGGGCGTTCATCATCCTCGCCGTGGTGCTCGACTGGAAGAGATCTCGCCGCGGACGCTGAGCTCCCGGGCGCTGCTCTCGAGGTGGTTACCCTCGTCGCGGTCGACGAAACCGGTGCGATCGGGCTCGCGATAGGCTCTGCGTCATGAACGCCGAAGGCGCTGGCTCTCTCTCGACTCGGATCGCTCCTGGCGGAGCAGTCGGGGCTCTGCTCTGTGTTTTGGCAGCCGGGGCCTGCTCCGAGGCTCCCTCGCAGAACGAGACCGCAGCTTCCCTTACCTTCGCACTCGTGCCGAAGTCGATGAACAACCCCTTCTTCGACCAGGCCCGCGACGGCTGCAAGCGGGCCGAAGCGGAGATGAACGACGTCGAGTGCCTCTATCTTGGCCCCGGTGAGCACAGTGAACAGGAGCAGGTGCAGATCGTGCAGGATCTGATCACCCGCGGCGTCGACGGGATCGCGATTTCTCCCTCGAACGCCGCTGCCATCGGTCGAGCCCTCGGAAGAGCCCGCGAGGCAGGCATTCCGGTCCTCACCTGGGACTCCGATCTCCTACCCGAAGATGTCGCGCTGCGTCGCACCTACATCGGGACTCACAACTACCAGATCGGGGTCGAACAGGCGAAGGTGGTGAAGGGATTGAAGCCCGACGGCGGCGTGATCTGCATCCAGTCCGGTGGGCCCTCCGCCAACAACCACAACGAGCGGATGCAGGGGATTCGAGACACTCTCTCTGGCGAGCAGTCCGCGCGGCCTCCGGGAGATCGTCTGAACGGACAGGGCGGCTGGAGCGAGGCCGACGGCTGTCCGCTCTACTCGAACGACGACTTTCCGCTTGCAGTGCAACAGATGGCCGACGTTCTGGCGCGCTACCCGAATCTCGATGCCTTTGTCGCCACGGGCGGGTTCCCGCAGTTTGCCGGCCAGGCCTATCGTCAAGTGGCGGAGCAGCATCGTGATCGGCTCGCCTCCGGGGAGACGATCGTGGTGGTGGCTGACACGCTGGAGATGCAGATGGAGATGCTGCGTGACGGGCTGAGCCACGCTCAGATCGGTCAGCGCCCCGCCGAGATGGGCTATCGCTCCATGGAGGTCCTGCGGGCACTGGTCAAGACGGGAGAGGAGCCCGAGGATCCACTGTTCACCGGGCTCGACGTGTGTACCACGGAGACCGCCGACAGGTGCCTTTCAGGAGGATGACCCCATGACCGAATCCGATGCGCCCGATTCCACTGAGCCGCTCGAGAGCCTCGACCAGTGGGAAGACTTCCTCGAAGCCGTCTACCCCGAGGAGGCCGGCCCCGGTGCCCGGGCGCGCGAGGACTATCGCGACTTCGAGAATCCGGCGCGCGACACGGTGAGGGAGTTCTACCGACTCAACCATCGCCACCAGACGCTCGACTTCGTTCGGGCCAAGAGGAAGGAGTACGTCGGCCGGGAGCATCGCCGGATGACGGTGTGGCAGGCGCTGGAGTATCTGAATACGCTGGTCGACGACTCCGATCCCGACATCGACCTCTCGCAGCTCGATCATCTGCTGCAGACCGCCGAAGCGATTCGGGCCGACGGGCACCCCGATTGGTTCGTGCTCACGGGTCTGGTGCACGACCTCGGCAAGATCCTCTGCCTCTGGGGAGAGCCTCAATGGGCGGTGGTGGGCGACACCTTCCCGGTCGGCTGCGCCTTCTCCGAGCGCATCGTCTATCCGGAGTACTTCGAAGCCAATCCGGATAGCTCAGTGCCCGAGTACTCGACACCTCTCGGCATCTACGAGGAGGGTTGCGGTCTCGACGCGGTCCTCATGTCGTGGGGTCACGACGAGTACCTCTACCACGTACTGAAGGACTCACTGCCCGAAGAGGGGCTGTACATGATTCGCTATCACTCCTTCTACGCGGCACACCGTGAAGGAGAGTACGCGCGGCTGATGAACGACCATGATCGCGACATGTTCGAGTGGGTGAGACGCTTCAATCCCTACGATCTGTACTCGAAGTCGGAGGTGGCCCCTGATCTGGCGCAGCTGCGGCCGTACTACGAGGGATTGATCGAGAAGTACCTGCCGGGAGAGCTGAGCTTCTAGGGCTGGCGAGGGAGCACATCGAGTCGGCGGCGGCACGAGCCTGCAACTCTTTGCCGTCTGGCGCGTCAAGCAGAGGGAAAGGAGTCAGATCTCATGACCGGAAGAACCTCTCGCTGCATGCTCATACTCACCATCTTCACCTTGTTCGGTGTTTCCGCCGGGTTGGCGGGTACCCATGAAGACCGCCGCCTGAGCTTCGAGCTCGAGTCCGTCGATGGCCTGCTGTCGTTCGCATCGACCGCGATCGGCGGCCTGGCTACAGGGCTCTTCGAAGAGGGACTCAGTTGCCGCAGCCGGGTCGACGGAGAGGTCTACCAGGCTCTGCGCCAGCTCGAACGAAGGGGAGAAGGGTCTCGCTATCGGTTCGACGACGGGGGCGATCGAGTGACGTTGCGCCGTCGTGGGGGTCAGATCCGGGTCCGCCTGGAACCCGAGGACGGAAAGCGTGTGGATCTCTCGGCGCCCTGGGCACTGGCCCGTTGTCTGCTGGGCGACGGCGACCGGATCGAGCTTCCGAAGGATCTCGAGCTGTCGGTCGAGAGTCGAGACTCGAGACTCGAGATTCGTCTCGACTGATGGCCTCTCCGATGACGTCCTAGCCGAGCCAGCGATAGGCGTCGCGCAGGATGTCGTGGCCGCCTTCTTCGATCACCTGGCCGTGAGAGACGATCGCGCGTTCGAAGGGCCACTCGAGGATCCGGTCGATCGAGGCCCGAGCCTTCGGTTTGTCCTCGTACGCGGCCTTGAGGGCCTTGCTGAACCCAGGCCGGTTCTGGATCCCCATCATTCGCAGGTAGAAACGCGTGAGTCGCGACTGTGAGTTGTGAATGTTGATCAGAAGATCGCAGCTGATCAGTGTCTGGCTCTCCAAGTGGTAGAACACGACCTCTCCCAGCTGGGGCGCACCTTCGATCAGGACCTGTCCGAGATCCTCGGCCCACTCCGGATCGGGCTCGCTGCCGAGTGTGCCGTCGAAACGGACTCCCGGCTTCTTCTCGGTGAGGCCAGGCGCTGCGAAGGTGCGGGCATCGGGGTAGGCCTGCTGCCAATCTTCGACCCAGAGGTGATGGAAGCGGTTGGGAGCCACGAGCACGCTGACCTCGCCCAACTCGTCGACTCGAGAGCGCAGCTTGTCCGAGAGCTCGACCGGAGAGTGCACGAAGAGCTTGCCCGAAGAGAGGCGTACCAGCGTGGCTCGTGCCCCCATGTGCAGCACTCCCAGAAAGCGGTGCGGTCGTGCGACCGTGAAGAGCGATGGGTGCCACTGCACCGGACTCTCGATGATGTTCATCCCGAACGTTCCCTCGCGATCTTCGGTCTGCGGTTCGTTCCAACGATACGGTGTGTGATCCCTCCGGGTTGCGTATCCCCTCTTTGGCCTCTAGTCCTTCAGCTGAGCACGCAGCTCGCGCTTGAGGATCTTTCCGATCCCGCTCTTGGGCAGATCGTTCATGAAGACCACTCGGGTAGGCACCTTGAACTTCGTGACGGTCTCCGCGGCCTGCACGCGAATGTCGTCTTCACTCGCCTCCTTCCCCGGCTTGAGCACGACCACCGCGCAGAGATCTTCCCCGTACTTCGCGTCGGGGAGACCGATGACGGCGCACTCAGCGACTGCGGGGTGCTCCCAGATCGCTTCCTCGATCTCGCGCGGGGAGATGTTCTCTCCGCCCTTGATCACCAGGTCCTTCTTTCGATCGGTGATGTAGACGAAGCCGTCTTCATCCATGAATCCGATGTCGCCGCTGTGCAGCCAGCCTCCCTGCAGGGCTTCCTCGGTGGCCTCGGGCTTGTTGAGATAGCCCTTCATCACGTTGGGGCCCTTGATGCAGATCTCGCCCCACTGTCCCCGTGGAAGCTCGTTGTTGTCGTCGTCGAGTATCGCGACATCGACGTCGGGGATGGCGCGACCTACGGATCCGGGACGGTACTCATCGTCCTCGTAGTAGGCGGTGGCGGTCGGCGCGCACTCCGACATCCCGTAGCCATCGCGCACTCGGCAGTCGAACACTCGCTCGAACTCCATGCGCAGGTCGTTGGGAAGCGCGGCACCGCCGGAGCTGATCTCGGAGAGGGCCGACGTGTCGTACCTGTCTCGTTCCGGATAGCTGAGCAGGTAGGTGAGCATGGTGGGGACGACGGCCATGCGCTTCACCTTGTGGCGCTCCAGGGTCTCGAACACGGTCGGAATGTCGAACTGGGGCAGCAAAGCCGACACGGAGCCGAAGATCGAGCCCAGGTTCATCATCAGCACTCCGAAGGAGTGGCTGAGTGGGAGCACGTGCAGGTTGGACTCGAATGGCTCGACACCGGGGTTGAGCTTTGCCGTGGACCTGGCATTGCTGATCATGTTGCCGTGCGTGAGCATCACGCCTTTGGGCTGACCGGTGGTGCCTGACGTGTAGAGCAACAGAGCGAGGTCGTCGTCCGAACGCTCGGCCAGCGATTCGATCGGCATCGAGCCCTGAGCGGCGGCGATCTCTGCGGTGAGGTCCTCGGTGCCGGCGACCGGACTTTCGCCAGTGACCAGAAGCCCCTTGACGGAGCCGATTCCCGAGGCCGCCTGAGCGACGCATTCAGCGAGGTGGGGAGAGGTGATCACCCAGGGCGCCGCGGAGTCTTCGAGCAGATAGCGCACCTCTCTTGCCCCGAGCTGAGGCGTGACCGGTACGATCACCGCACCGAGCTTCCATACCGCCTGAAAGGCCCCTGTCACGTGAGGCGAGTTCGGCATCATCACCACCACCCGATCGTCGGTGCCGACGCCGCGTTCTCGGAGAACGGCGGCGAGGGCGGCTGCCCACCCGGCTTGCTGCACATTGGTGAAGCTGTGCTGCGCGAAATGGAGAGAGGTGTACTCACCGTACTTCTCGAGACTGTCGAGAGCGAGCTGGCCGACGTTCATCGGGAGTGAATCTCCGGAGGTTGTTACAGAAGAGAAGCTCCGATTGTAGCCGGTCGTGTTCGCCGATCGTCGTTCTCCGTTGTAGGGTTGGCGCACGTTCCAGACCCTGTGGGGCCCCGCCAGGTCCCTGTCATGCCTCGAGTGCCAGGAGGTCCTTCATGACCCGCCAGATCCGTTTCATCCAGCGCCAGCCGATTTCCGGTCTTCTGGTCTTCGTGGCGCTGGCCGTGGGCTCTTCGCTCGCCGGCCACGCGCAGCAGGGAATCCCCGTTCCGAGCAACCAGGGCGCGGCTACAGGTGGCGCGGTCGGCCGAAACAACCTCACCCGCGTCTATGGGACGGTCTTCGACTCGAGTGGGAAGCCTCTTCCGGACGTCGACATCTGGATCGCGAACAACGTGGCCCCCGCCGATCGACTGCGCTCGCGTACGAGGGGTACCGGCTCCTTCAACGCCCGCAACCTGGATCGAGTCTTTACCGAGCGGGATCTGGGGGGTGTCGACCTGCGACTCACCTTCGAGCTGGATGGCTATCGCGATTTCGAAGTGGTCGTCGGCGTGGCCCGTGACGCGGGCGAGAGGGTGGACGTGATGCTCCTCGAGGAGGGAGAAGACCCCGAGATCGAGGGCATCAACTGCGTTCTGGCCGGCAAGATCGCCAACGCCAAGGGCAAGGGGATCAAGGGCGCAACCGTTCAGGTGAGCTGGGAAGGTGGCGATCCGATGACGTTCGAGACCGCCAAGGATGGGCACTACGAGTTTCTTCTCTGGTCGGCACCCGAGACGGTGCACCTCGACGTGACCGGTCCCGGCATGAGCCCATACTCCACCGACATTCCACTTCAGGCCCACGACAATGCTGCGATTGTCGCCACGATGGTGCACGACGTGGGGGGTGAGCGGTGAACCTGCGCTCTACGGGTTGGTCGTGTGGGGTTCTGGTGCTTCTGTTGTTGGCGAGCGCCTGTGCTCTACGAGAGACGGCCGACCTCGTGCTGGGGACTCCGGAAGAGATGGCGGCGGCCGTCACGATCCATCGCGACCAATGGGGCGTGCCCCATGTCGTCGGCCCGACCGACGCCTCGGTGATCTTCGGCTACATGGTCGCCCAGGCCGAGGACAATTTCTGGCAGGTCGAGGACTCGATCATCCAGTCGCTCGGGCGCTCCGCAGAGATCAACGGTGAGTCGGCCCTGGGTGCCGATCTACTCAACCGTGCGCTCGAGATCCCGCGTCTCTCGAAAGAAGAGTGGCAGCGTTCCAGCGCCGAGATTCAAGAGCTCACCCGGGCCGCCGCCGACGGGCTCAACTTCTATCTCGCCACCAGCGGCACGCAACCCCGCCTGATCTCCGAGTTCGAGCCCTGGCACTTCATGGCTTTCTCTCGCTTTGCCACCTATCAGCTCTTCGTATTCGGCCGCGCTGGGATTCGCGCAGCCGAGATGGCTGCCATGGCCGAGCCGATCGAGCAGGCGGCGGACGCTGCGGTGAGCCTTCCCGATGCGGATTGGTTTCGGCAGGTCGACGAGCTTGCTCAGCTCAGCGAGTCCGTGGTCGGTTCCAACACCTGGGCGGTGAGCCCCGAGCGAGCCGAAAGCGGACAGGCGATGCTCTTCATCAATCCCCACCAGCCCTTCTTCGGCCCGGGGCAATGGTACGAAGGTCACCTACACAGCGACGAAGGGCTCCATTTCTCGGGAGCCGGTTTCTTCGCCAGCCTGATTCCCACGATCGGTCACAACGAGAACCTCGGCTGGAGTCATACGGTCAACCGCCCCGACATCGTCGACGTGTGGACGGAGACTTTCGACGATCCGGCCAACCCCCTGGCCTACCGTTATGGCGACGGCTATCGCGAGGCCACCTCGTTCAGCGACACGATCGCTGTTCGAACCGACCACGGGCTCGAGAGCCGCGAGTTCCGCTTTCGCAAGACCCATCATGGGGCGATCGTAGGCGAGCGTGACGGCAAGGCCCTGGCGGTTCGCATGGCCAAGTTCGAGGAGGGTGGTCAGACCGCGGCCCGCCTCGCCATGGCCCGGGCCGCCAACCTCGACGAGTTCAAGACGGCCATGTCCTCGTTGGCGACTCCGATGTTCAACACCATGTATGCCGATCGCCACGGTGACATCTACTACCTCTACAATGGTGCAGTCCCGCGACGCAGCACCGACTACGACTGGTCTGAACCGGTCGACGGCAGCGACCCTGGAGCCGAGTGGCAGGGCTATCACACGCTCGACGAGCTGCCGCAGATCACCAATCCTCCGGCGGGCTACGCCCAGAACTGCAATGCGACCCCTTTCATGGCGACTGCGAACGGCGGCAATCCGGACCCTCGAGAGTTTCCTCCCTACATGGCCCCCGAGGACGATAACAACCGCTCCCGCATCTCGCGTCGTATCCTGGAGGGCCAGGAGCGGTTCAGCTGGGAGCAGTGGCAGACGGTGACCTGGGACACCTCGGTGCTCGAGGCGGAGACGATGGTGCCCAAGCTGCGTACGGCAGTCGATGAGCTCGGTGGGGCGCGGGCCGCTGCGCTACGAGACGCCGTCGCCCACCTCGAGTCGTGGGACATGAAGAGCACGATCGAGTCCACCGAGATGGCCCTCTATTTCACCTGGCGCGACACGATGGTCAGCTCACGTTCCGAAGACCTGGTCGACACCTTCGAGATCGCCCTCGCGTCGCTCGAGGAGAGCTGGGGCAGCTGGAAGGTCCCCTGGGGAGAGATCAACCGTCTTCAGCGAGCCCACAGCAGTGGCACAGAGCCGTTCAGTGACGAGCGCGACAGCCTGCCGATCGCGGGCGGCCCGGGTACGCCGTTGGGCATGGTGTTTGCCTTCTACACCCGTCCCGAGGAGGGCGCCCAGCGTCGATATGGTGTGGCTGGACACTCGTTCGTCAGTGTGGTCGAGTTCGGGGAGACGCCGCGGGCGGAGTCGATCCTGGTGTTCGGTGAGTCCAGCGATCCGAGCTCACCGAACTGGTTCGATCAGTCCCGTCTCTACGCCGAGCGTCGATACAAGCCAGCATGGTTCCGGCGCTCCGAGGTCGAAGAGAACGCGGTCCGCAGCTACCACCCAGGGGCATCTGAGCCGATCTCGATCGAGACTTCGGGCGGCTGAAGCGATCCGGGCTCGTCATGCTTCTTCGATCTCCCCGGCCGAGGCCTTCGGTCACACTGGGCAGAGTCAGTCTCGCACTGGGGCTGGCTCTCACCGGCTGCAGCGCCGAGCCCCCGGGCCCGTCGCAAGAGCCTTCTCCCCACGCTGGCGGGCCGAAGGACGATCTGTCCCGGGAGTTCATGCTCGGAGGCATCCAGGTCAACGAGCCCGACATGAATCACTGGCTCGACGTGCTGAAGGAGGAGGGGTTCAATACCGTCTCACTGACGGTGTATGCGCGGCACCAGCGTTGGGACGGCAGCGAGATCGAGGAGCGAGCCGAAGCCGAGTGGGTGATCCCGGAGATCCGTGCCGCGAAGGAGCGCGGTCTCCGAGTCGCGCTCATTCTTCGTGTAGCCCTCGAGCACGCTCTGGACGAGAATCGCTTCCTCTGGCACGGCATGATCATGCCCAGGACCGAGGAGGATCTCGCTCGATGGTTCGAGCGCTACGGCTCATTCGTTCGTCAGTGGGCCGAGATTGCAGAGGCTGAAGGAGTCGATCTCCTCGGGATCGGTAGCGAGCTCAACGCGTTGGCCTCGACCCGGCCCGTGGACGAGATCCCCGAGCTCGAGGAGTACTACATGAACGAGGAAAAGCAGGCCCGAGAGCGCCAGCGAACCCTCAGCGGGGCAGATGGCCTCGAGCAGGGGAGTCTCGATGGCCAGCTGAAGGCCGGCTGGGGAGAAGAGTACGACGATCTCGGCCGCTTCCTCGACGACCGGACCAGGGCCCATGCATTCTGGGCGAGGCAGGTCACCGGCGATGGCGACGTGGCCTGGATCAACCAGAGGCGCGGGCAGCTCACCGAGCACTGGAGGACCTTGATCTCGTCGGTTCGAGTGGTCTATTCCGGGAATCTCAGCTACGCCGCCAACTTCGATCAATACGGCATGGTGGCCTTCTGGGATCGTCTCGATGTCATCGGGATCAACGCCTACTTTCCCCTCCGCGCCGACCTCGAGGTCCAGGACCACAGTACTCTTCTCGAAGAGTTCCGTTCCGCTTGGCAGCTCCACCTGAGCGAGATCGAAGAGCTGCGTCGGGAGGTGGGTGCTGCCGACCTCCCCGTCGTCTTCACCGAGCTCGGCTACACCCGTCGGCGCGGAGGGACACTCGAGCCCTGGGCCGGGGACGGCTTCGGAGTGGTGGGAGAAGAGAGCGACGCCGAGATGCTGGTCTGGCGCAATCGGCCGAGCGACCAGCGAGAAAGGGCCCTTGCCGTGCGTGCCCTGCGGGAAGCCGCCGCCGAGTATCCCGATCTCCTCCGAGGCGTCCTCTACTGGAAGCTCTCCACCCAGCCCGAGCACCAGGAGATCGAGCCCTTCGTCCTGATCCTCGGCACCGGCGACCCGCTGGAAGACGAGCTCGTCGCATTGCGCGAGAACCGCTAGCCAGCCTCTCTCCACACACCTGCCTCACTCACACAGAGGAAGAGTACGGTGGGGCCTTTCTGCAGTCTGACGAGGTCGGGGCGGCTAGTGTCACCGACCGGGGCCCCGGAGACTTCGCAGTCTACGCACCCCGCAGCCAGGCCTCGACCAGCTGCCGAGCAATCGACATTCGCCCCGGCAACCGCAACTCCCGCCGCTCGGTCAACGCTCGTACCTCGTCCCGCTCGAACCAGCGAGCATCCTCCAATTCCTCTCCGTCCACCACCGGCTCGCCACCGTCGGAGTCGGCGAGAAAGCCCAGCATCAGCGACGAAGGAAACGGCCATGGCTGCGAGGAGTGGTAGTGCGCCTCGGTCACCACGATCCCTGTCTCCTCACGCACCTCTCGCGCCACCGCGTCCTCGAGACTCTCCCCCGGCTCGCAGAAACCGGCCAGAGTCGAATAGATCCCAGCGGGCCAGGAGGGCTGCCGGCCGAGCAGTGCTCGATCCTCCGAGCGAACGAGCATGATGACGGCGGGGTCGGTGCGCGGGAACGTCTCCTTGCCGCACTCTTCGTTCAGGCACTTGCGCACGTGCCCTGCGTGCTCTGCAACGGTCTCGCTTCCGCAGCGGCCGCAGAACAAGTGGTGGCGATGCCAGTGTGAGATGCCTCGGGCGTAGGCGAGAAGAGAGCCTTCGCGATCGCTGAGCAGGGTACCGACCTGGCGTAGGTCGACGAACTCCCCGTCCTCGGGGAAACCCGGCAACCTCCTGGGCTCCTCTGTGGCAGAGAGATCGAAGCTGAAGAGCGCGCGGTCGTCTTCTACGCCCAGCAGGACAGGCGTCTCGTCCCCGATCCAACCCGAAGCCTGCTCCAGAGACGTCAGCATCGCCGTTGGCGGATCCCCCGGTCTGATCAGGCTGCGATGTCTCCAGACCAGGGTCACGCGACTGGTGGGATCGGCGAGCCGCTGCGCGAGCCAGTCCTCGTCGCGTCGTCGCTCCGCGACTCGGTCGAGTGCGGGCCAGGAAAAGACGTTGCGATGGCGTGTCAAAGGAGGGCTCGCTGTGTGGCTGCGAAGAATCCGAAGAGAACCTCCCAGGGTCTCTCGATCCGCGTCGTTCGAGCCACTCGCCACATCGGGTGGGGTCGCGATCTGCGAGAGCTTCTCAGCTGGCTCGCCGGTAGGCCATCGCCTCGGCGACGCGCTGCTTGGCCAGTGCCAGGGCAGCCTCGGTGGGCATCAGGCTGTGCTTCTGGGAGAGCTCGAGCACGGCGCGGGTGTTCTCGCGAATCTTCTCTTCGATGTTCTCGAACGCCTGCTTCTGTGTACCCCCTTGATACTCGACGGCCGCACAGATCACGCCGCCGGCGTTGGCGACGAAGTCGGGGATCGAGAGAATGCCGCGGTCGTGCAGAATCCGCTCCGCCTTGGGAGTCACCGGGATGTTTGCACCTTGGAGCACTACCTTGCATTTGAGCCGTGGCGCATTGACCTCGTCGATCACGTCGGGTCGGGCCGCGGGGACGAAGATGTCGCACTCCAGGTCGATGAAGGCATCGCGACCGAGAGTCTGTGCTTCGCCGTCGTAGCCCGTGACCCTCCCGGTCTCGTTCTTGTGCTCGATGAGTTTCTCGATGTCGATGCCGTGAGGGTCGTAGATCGTCCCGTCCAGGTCGGTGGCGACGGTGAGGATCGATCCTCGCTCCGCGAGGAAACGAGCCGCGTGCTGCCCGACGTTGCCGAATCCCTGTACGGCGACTCGGGCGCCATCCAGCTTCATGTCGGCGAACTCCTGGGCCACTTCGCCGCAGATGGCGATACCGAAGCCGGTGGCTCCTACCTGATCGAGGGGAATCCCGCCCAACACCTTGGAGAGCCCGACCGAACGGCCGATCTCGTCACGAACCCAGGCCATCGCGGTCTCGTCGGTACCCATGTCGGGGCCCGGGATGTAGGAGTCGAGGCTACGGATGGCGCGTGCGAACTGTCGGATGAGAGTCTCCTTGTTCGGCGCCTTGGGATCGGCGATGATGGCCGACTTTCCGCCGCCGTGGGGGAGGCCGGCGAGAGAGTTCTTCCACGTCATGGCGCGAGCCAGCCGGAAGACCTCTTCGGTGGTGACGTCGGGTGCCATCCGAATTCCGCCTATCGCGGGGCCGGCGGCGGTGTTGTCGATCACGACGATGCCGCGGAGCCCGACTCGGGGCTCATAGATGTAGACGACTTTCTCGGGACCGTACTCGTCTGCGAATTGCTCGAAGACTGCCTCTGGCATGGTGGACTCCGTTGAGCGAAGGGCGTTCCGGGGAAGGGAGGATGGAAGGGAGCGAAAGGGAACGCGGGCAGACGAGTCTAGCACCATGGGAGACCGACAGCCGGGCCACGCCGACCCGGTGAGCGGGGCCTTCCCACCCCGTTTCGGGGTGCGGGGCTCCGGGGTCGAGAATCTTCGTTCCGAAGGCTCGGATTCGCATCCGAGTCCGGTAGATTGACCTGAGGGCTGACCGGGATCGCGTCGAGTGCGAGCCCGACGAGGCCCCGTGACCACCAACGAAGCCACCGGACACTCGAGAGAGCGAACGATGAACGAGCGAGAACGAGTCAACGAGATCCTACGCAAGGAAGTCCCGCAGCTCTGGGCCGGTTTGTCTTCCCTCGGCCGAGACGCCGCCTATCCTCCGGACATTCCCTTTCAGGCAGCCCAGGCCCGCGGCAAGCGGTACAACGCGACCATCGGCCAGATCACTGACGGGGCGGGCAAGATCCTGGCTCTACCGGCGATTGCCGAGGCGCTGAGCTCGCTCGAAGGCGACGATCTCGATCGTGCTCTGCTCTACTCACCGCTCGAGGGGCTGCCGGAACTGCGCCAGCGCTGGCACGAGTTCCAGCGTCCACCGGGGGCGCCCGAGAGCAGCCTTCCCCTGGTCACCGCCGGCCTCACCCATGGGCTGGCGCTGGTCGCAGACCTGTTCGGGGGGCCGGGCCGCAAGGTGGTGGTGCCGAAGCCTTTCTGGGGGAACTACCGGCAGGTGTTCGGCTTGCGCACCGGGGCGGAGCTGGTGGAGTCCGCGGCCTACAGCGACGGCGTGTATCAGCCGCAGGCCCTGGCCGAGACCCTGGCCACCTTGCCGGAGGAGGAGCCCGCTCTGGTGGTGCTCAACCTGCCGTCCAATCCCGGAGGCTACATGCCAACGGCGCAGGAGCGGGAGGTGCTCGTTCGCTCTCTACTCCAAGCGGCTGATCATCGTCCCGTGGTGTTGCTCTGTGACGATGCCTACGCAGGGTTGGTGTACGAGGACGGAGTTCCGGCGGGGTCCCTCTTCTGGGAGTTGGCCGGTCGACACGAACGACTCCTTCCGGTGCGTGTCTCGGGCAGCACCAAGGAATTCACCTTCTTCGGTGGCAGGGTCGGCTTTCTCACGTTCCCCTTCGCGAGCGAATCGCCGGTCATGAACGCGCTCGAGAGCAAGGTGAAGTGTCTGCTGCGTGCCGGTATCGGCTCGCCGGTGGCGCTCAGCCAGGTGGTGCTGCTCTGTGCCCTTCGTCGCCCCGACGTGCGCGAGCAGATTGCCGGGATCGTGGCGCAACTGCGAGAGCGCTGGCAGGTGCTGGTCGCTGCTCTGGAGGACGTCGACCGAGAGCTGCTTCGACCGCTGCCCTGCAACGCAGGAGCGTTCGCTCTGCTCGAGTTGGCGGATGGGATCGATCCCGAAGAGGTGCGTCAGTACCTGCTCGAGAAGGAGGACACCGGTCTGGTCGCCTTTGCGCCGAAGTACCTGCGCATCGCGTTCTGTTCGGTCGACGCCATCGACCTGCCAGAGGTGGTGCATCGCCTCGAGCGGGGCGTTCGAGCCATCGCCGGTCGCTAGCCCGGGTCCTCGACGGTGTGCTGGCGCTCTCGCGCCCGTCGAATCAGGATCGTGAGATCGCCTTCGATCTCTCGTCGCCGCTCCAGCAGGTATTGGTGCAGTTCCTGGCGCCGAGTGAAGAGGACGAAGACGCGGATCTGTTCTCGAATTCGATCGCGGTGGCGTATCGCCAGAAGGGCGAGCGCCCCCGCCAGAGGAAGGCTGAGCGCGAAGGGGATGCCTGCCTTCCACCCGAAGCCCCAGATGACGAGGGCGATCTCGGTGCCCCAGAAGATGCTGAAGGCCAGGAGGCCGAGGACCATCTTGTGCGTATCCCACTGGTCGTAGCGTTCGGAGACCCGCGGAGTCAGAGAGCCGACCAGGTAGTAGGGAACTCCTGACGTCAGCAGCGCCCAGAACAGCGGCACCAGCCCGAGCACCAGGATCGGAGCGTTGCGCACGACCCACCGCAAAACGCTCGGCCAGCGATAACGCTGACGAAGATGGTAGTCCTCGATGCCGTAGAGGCGTCGCAGTCGCTCGAACCATTGGAGATTGCGACGCAACCGCTCGAGGTCGGCAGGGGCGTCCGCGCGGAGCTGGCGCTGGGCGTGGATCAACCGTTTGAAGGTTCGAAACCGCTGGCCGAGGGAGAAGGCTCGCGGGTGGCGCCCACGACGAAAGTGGAAGAAGCGCTCGAGCTGGCGCATGAGCACGAGGTCCTCCCAACGATCGACGTTGAGCGTGAGAGCGCGAATCGCGAGCTCGATCCGAGCCGTCAGCCCGGTGACGAGCTCCGGCGGTGGGTCTGACCGGGTCGCTACCCCGAGTCCGGTCTCGTCTGGGTCCTTGAGGCTCCCGGCCACGTCAGCGGTCTCCAGGGCTGGGCCGAACTGGATCAGGACGCGACTGCGAAAGCGTCCCTTCTCGACGTACGTCAGACCTGCGGGCACGATGCAAGGGAGCGATCCTCCGCGCTGAGCGGATCCGATGGCGATCCGAGCCGCTCCCGTCTTGAGGGGTTGAAGTGAGGGAGCCGAGTGGCTGACTCCCTCGGGGAACATCACGAGGACGCCGCCCCGCTCGAGCAGCTCGTAACATCGCTCGAAGGAATCGATGTTCCCCTTGGTGTCGGAACCGTCGACACGCCGATAGATCGGCACCGCTTGGATCAGTCGCAGGATCGGTCGTAGAAAGGGATTCTCGAACAGTCCGCTTCGTGCCAGGGGGTGGAGGAGTCGGTGAGAAGCGCTTTGCAGGAGTACGACGTCGGCGAGAGCGTTGGCGTGATTGGCGCACAGCACGGCGGCACCGGTCGACGGGAGGTGCTCTTCACCGTGAACTTCGACCCGTCGATAGAAGACTCGGACTGCGAGCCGACAGATCGCCTTCCAGAGTCGCTCGGCCCAGGACGAGGGCTCGTTGCCGGGAGACCGGGACTCTGGCGACATGGGTCCTGGAGGCGGAGTCGCTGGGATCTCGGCTTCGTTCACGGCTCGGGCAGCTCTCGCTATCTCCGTCGGGCCAGCGAGAGCGCAAAGAGCTCCTCGGGATCGGTGTACCAGCGCACCAGGTCGAAGTCGGCACTGTTGAGCAGGGTCTCGACGCGAGGCTGGTCGTACTTCGTGCTGATCTCCGTGCGGATGCCTTCGCCAGCGGTGAGCTCGAAAGAAAAGGCGTCGCCCACCCGCACCTTCTGGCGCTGGGTGGAAACGAGCCACATCTCGATGCGATGTTCGAGCGAGTTGTAGAAGGCCAGATGGCGAAAGTGCTCGAGGTCGAAATCCGCGTCAAACGACCGATTGACCACCGCGAGGGCGTTGAGGTTGAACGCGGCGGTGACGCCGGCGTCGTCGTTGTACGCGCGTTCGACCACGGTGACGTCTTTGATCAGATCGGTGCCCAGCAACAGACAGTCTCCACTCGACATCTCCCCGGCGAGCTCCCGCAGGAAGTCTCGCGCCTGGGGCAACGGCTTCAGGTTGCCGATCGTGCCGCCGAGGAACACCACCAGTCGCGGCTCACCGTAGGGGATCTCTCCCAGGTGCTCCAGAAAGTCACCGATCACTCCGTGGACCTCGAGATGCGGGTACTCGATGATCAGCTCCTCCGCCACCCGGCGCACGATTCCCTCGCTGACGTCGAACGGCACGTAGCGATGGAAGTGTCCTTCGTTTCGGGAAGCCACCTTCCGGAACGCGTTGAGCAGGACTCGGGTCTTGGTGGCCGCACCCGATCCGAGCTCGACCAGCTCCTCGGCGCCGGTCAGCTCGGCTACCTCCGTGGCGACGGTCTCGAGCAGGGCGTGCTCCGTGCGCGTCTGGTAGTACTCGGGAAGCTCACAGATGCGTTCGAAGAGGTGGGAACCGAGATCGTCGTAGAAGTAATGGGTAGGCAGGGTACGGGGATGGCCGGTCAGGCCTCGACGCAGCTCCTCGAGATTGTCGTCCGTGCTGCGTTCGCTGAGGCGCACGTCGATGGTGATGCGTTCGTGGGTGGTATTCATACCTTCTCCAGTCAGAGGCCCCGGGGACGTAGCAGGCGCTCCACGCCGCCCAGGGCGGCGTCGACGATGAGAGCGAGTAGGGCGGCGGGCAAGGCCCCCGAGAGTATCCGACGGCTGTCGACCAGTTGAACTCCGCTGATGATGGGCTCGCCCAGGCCGCCCGCTCCGATGAAGGCGGCCAGAGTGGCGGTACCGACCGTGATGACGGCGGCAGTACGGATACCGGCCATGATGGTGGGAATCGCCAGGGGGAGGCGCACGCGCGCCAGCACCTGACCCGGCGTCATTCCGAGTGCGGTTGCGGCCTCTACCGCCTCCGGACTGGCGTCGCGCAGGCCGCTGTAGCTGTTGCGCAGGATCGGGAAGATTGCATAGAGCCAGAGGGCGACGATGGTCGGGGTGACGCCGATGCCGAGGAAGGGGATCAGGAATCCGAGCAGGGCCAGCGAGGGAATGGTTTGTGACGTGCCGATGACCCGAATCACCGATTCGGCAGCGGTGCTGCTGCGCCGTTCGAGCCAGAGCCCCAGGGGAAGGGCGACCAGGATCCCCAGGGCGAGACCCGCCGCGGACAGCCCGAGGTGCTGGAGAGTGAGGCGCAACAGGTAGGAGCGCTGCCGCCAGAGGTACAGGAAGAGTCCTCCATCGACGGGCTCCTCGGAGCGCTCCAGTCGCATCGCTTCGGCCGATGCCTCGGGAAGAATGCCGAGGTCGAGCAGGAGGTCTCGGGCCACGCGCTCGACCGGCTCGTGCTCCTCCTGGAGGCGGAGGTTGAGCTGTCGCATCCGTGCGCCGTCGAGTGCGCCGGCCAGCAGCGCGAGAGCCGTCGCGATCTCGGGATGTCGGCGCAGGGTCTGGCCGCGAATCAGGGCTGCCGCCTGATACGGAGGGAAGAAGCTTCGGTCGTCCTCGAGCACCCGGAGGTCGTAGACCAGCAGGCGCCCGTCGGTGGTGTAGACGTCGAGCACGTCGAGCGCACCGGCTTTGATGGCCTGGTACTTGGGCGCCTCGAGGAGGGTCTCCACGCTGCCGAACTCGAGGCCGTAGGTCTCGGCGAGGCCGGGCAGACCATCGTCGCGCTCGACGAACTCGTTGCCGAAACCGGCGCGAAGTCCTGGGGCGAGGACAACCAGATCACTGATCGTGCGGAGTCCTTCTCGCTCGGCGAGCGCCTCGGGAACTGCCAGCTCGTAGGCGTTCTCGAATCCCAGAGGGCCCAGCCACTGCAGGTCATAGCGCCGAAGAAACTCTCGACGCACCGTGCGGAGCGCTTCGGCGGCGTCAGCACCGGGCGGCTCTCCCAGCAGGGTTACCAGTCCGGTCCCGGTGTACTCCGGATAGAGATCGATGGCGCCCGAGCGCAGTGCCTCGAAGCAGAACTCGGTGCCCGCCAGCCCGAGTCGTCGCTCCACCTCGAGCTCGGTCCGGGCCTCGATCAACTGGGCGAACACTTCGCCCAGTAGACGGCTCTCGGCGAAGTTCTTCGAACCGACGGCGATACGGCCGGCGTCCTGGGCCGTCGAGACGCTAGCCGTCGCCAGCAGAGCGATCCAGAGCCAGGGAAGGCGCTTCATTGGAGCCTCGGGAAGCGATCCAGCAGGGTGGCGACGTAGGAGTCGACCTCGGGATCACCGGTGGGTGAGCGCAGTCTCTCCGGAGTGTCGATGCGCAGCAGCTCTCCTGCGCGCATCACCGCGATGCGAGTGGCGAGCAGGAACGCCTCGTCGAGATCGTGGGTGACCAGGACCAGAGTGGTGCCCAGGTGGTCTCGAAGGCGCAGGAACTCCTGCTGCAGTTCGCCGCGGGTGATCGCGTCGAGTGCGCCGAAGGGCTCATCGAGGAGCACGACCTCGGGCTCGGCCGCGAGCGCTCGTGCGAATGCCACGCGCTGTTGCTGCCCGCCGGAAAGCTCCTTGGGGTAACGCTTCGAGTAGAGCTCGGGGTCGAGACCGACCAGTGCGAGCAGCTCCCGGCGTCGCGCCTCGCGTCGGGCCCGCGGCCAGGCGAGAAGCTCCGGTACCAGTTCGACGTTGCGCCCGACGGTCCAGTGTGGCAGCAGCCCTCGGTGCTGCTGCACGTAGCCGAGTCGGCGCCGTAGGTCGATGGGGTCGCACTGCGTGAGCGGGCGATCGTGGAACCTCAGCTCGCCTTCGCTGGGCTCGGCGAGTCGATTGAAGAGCCGAAGCAGGGTCGTCTTGCCGCAGCCGCTCTCGCCGATCAATGCCAGCGTCTCGCCGGCGTGGACTTCGAGACTCACACCGCGAAGCGCGGTCACCCCGTTGGGGAATCGCTTCGCGACGCCAATCGCCTGCAAGAGCGGGGAGGGCATTGTCTCGAAAGTGTAGCAATGCCCGAATCCATGTTCGCTCGGGTGATGCCGGGGTCTGTAGGGCGGTGCTACCATGCTCGCCACAATGGCAACTCCACAGTTTTCGAGTCGCTGGGGGCTCATGTTGGCCATGCTCGGCATGGCCGTCGGCACCGGCAACATCTGGCGGTTCCCCCGCATCGCTGCTTCCAACGGCGGAGGCTCTTTCCTGGTCGCCTGGGTCGTGTTCCTGCTGCTCTGGTCGATTCCCCTGATCCTGGTCGAATTCGCACTGGGCAAGAAGTACCGACGGGGTCTGGTCGGGGTCTTCGCCGAGGTGATGGGAGAGCGCTTCGCCTGGATGGGTGCCTGGGTGGCCTGGGTCGCGGCTGCAATCGGCTGCTATTACGCGGTCGTCATGGGCTGGACGATTCGCTTCCTCCTCGCATCGCTGACCGGACAGTTGGCCGACGGTCAATCGGTGCAGTTGTGGCGGGAGTTCTCCTTCTCCCAGGCGGTGGTGCCTTTTCACATGCTCGCGGTGGTGTTGGCGACAGTCGTGGTGGCGGGAGGCGTCCAGGGCATCGAGCGAGCTGCGCGACTCTTGATGCCCAGCTTGATCGTGTTGGTGGTGGTTCTCGCAATTCGCGCGGTGACGTTGCCCGGTGCGAGTCGCGGCCTCGACTTTCTGTTCACGCCGCACTGGTCGGATCTGGGGAACTATCGAATCTGGCTGGAGGCGCTCACCCAGAACGCCTGGGACACGGGCGCAGGATGGGGGCTGGTGCTCACCTACGCGGTGTACTCGCGCGCCAAGGAGGACACCAACCTCAACGCCTTCCTGATCGCCTTCGGCAACAACTCGATCTCACTGTTGGCGGGCATCATGGTGCTGTGCACCATCTTCTCGATCATGCCGGACGCTGCGAGCACGATCGTCGGTCAGGGCAACGAAGGGCTGACCTTCGAGTGGATCCCCCAGCTCTTCAACCAGATGCCGGCCGGCGGATTCTTCATGGTCCTCTTCTTCCTCGCGCTGGTCTTCGCGGCGTGGACGAGCATGGTGGCGATGATGGAGCTGGTGATGCGCGTGCTCACCGAGGCGGGGATCTCGCGTCGGGTCGGGCTCGCGATCGTCGCGCCGACGGTCTTTGTGCTCGGAGCTCCTTCGGCTCTGTACGAGAACTACTTTCGCAACCAGGACTTCGTCTGGAGCGTTGCGCTCATGTTCTCGGGGCTGTTCTTCGCGATTGTCGTGATTCGCTACGGACCGGCGCGATTTCGGCGCGAGTTGATCAACACTCCGGACCAGGACTTCAAGGTCGGTGTGTGGTGGGAGTGGGTCATTCGACTGGTGGCTGTCGAGGCGATCATCTTGATCGTGTGGTGGATCTGGCAGGTGCGCACGGAGCCCTTGTTCGGCCAGAGCGGCATCGGCAACATGGCGGTGCAGTGGATCGCGGCGGCAGCGGTTTGCCTTCTGCTCAATGGCGTCCTGATCAAGGGTCTCGAGCGCTACCGTCTGAAGAGCGAGAGCGAGTAGCGGAGGCGATGCACACCTGGCTGTTCGCCCCAGGCCACGAAGAGCGCAAGGTACGCAAGGCGGTGGCCTCGAGTGCCGACTTCGTGGTTCTCGATTGGGAGGATGCGGTCCCTGACGCGGAACGTCCCGAAGCCCGTCGCCTGACGATCGAAGTGCTGCACGAGCTCGACGAGGTCGCACGACAGCGACTCTGCGTGCGGGTGAACCATCCCGGGAGCGAGTGGTTTCCCGCAGACCTCGAAGCGCTCGAGGGCGAAGAGCCCGCAGTGGTCGTGGTGCCGAAGACCGAGGCCCTGTCGGACATCGAGGCGGCGGCCGCATTCGGGCGTCCCTTGATGTTGCTGATCGAGAGCGCACTCGGAGTCGAGCGGGTCTCGCAGCTGGCTCGGGGTCACGACTTGGTGCGCTACCTCGCCTTTGGCCCGCTCGACCTGCTGGCGGATCTCGGCGGCGCCTTCACGACCGAGGGAGAGGAAACCCTGTACTCCCGAGCGCGTGTGGCTGTTGCGGCTCGGGCGGCAAAGCTCAACGCCGCGATCGACGGCCCCTGGCCTCGGCTCCGCGACCTCGAGGGCCTGGAGATCGACACGAGAAAGGCCCGTCGAATGGGGTACGGCGGCCGCCTGTTGATTCACCCGGAGCAGCTGGAGCCGGTGGAGCGTGCCTTCGCGCCCACCCTTCAGGATGTCGCCTTTGCGCGCGAGGTCCTCGAAGCGGCTCGCGTCGGCGTGGCGGAGGGCCGGGGCGCCCTCGTCGTTCAGGGCCGGTTCGTCGATCCGCCCGTGATCAAGTGGGCGCAGAAGGTGCTGGCCCGAGCCGAGGAGGCCTAGAGCCGCCTTCGCATGTGCACCCGGGTTCGCCAATCGAGCCCGGAGCGCTCTTGGCTCTGGGTGATCGCCGCCATTTGCGGAGTCCACTGCGCGGTGTCGATCACTTCGAAGCCCCGTCGCTCGTACCAGGGTCGGTTCCAGTCGACGTCGACCTGAGTGTTGAGGATCACGGTCGCACAGCCCTCCAGCCGAGCCTCCAGGGCAGCGTTTCGGACCAGGAGCGAGCCGATGCCCCGGCCCTGGAGCTCCGGGAGTACCGCAAGCTCGTCGATCAACCGCTCGTCACCGTGCGGATCGACCAGCAGCCAACCGACCGCTCGTCCCCGCACCTCGGCGACCGTGACCTCGCCCGCTTCGATGGCCGCCCGCGCCTCCGCAGCCGAGATCGCATCCATCGCAGCCAGCTCGGGGTGGCCAGCCTCGGCGAAGGCAGCGCCGGCTGCTTGCTCGATCTCGCCCAGCACCGCGGCGTCCTCCGGAAGCCCCCGGCGAAGGTAGGGCAGGTCCTCGGGCCGACAGTCGCGGTAGTCGGGCTCGGGGGCGGTGGGAAACCGGACCGCGACGATCTCGGTCTCGTCGGCCAGGAGGGCGCGGGCAATGCGGTGCATCCCGTCCATGACGCGGCCGTCTGGGCCGAGGATGATCGGATAACCAGGATCGACCTGCTCGACCAGTCGCATGTGCTCGGCCACCCGGCGAATCGTCGGTCGCTGCTCTCGGTCGTCGAACCAGTAGACCGTGTCGATCTCCGAGAGGGAGTCCAGCCGGACCGATTCGACGGGGAGATCCCGGCTCAGCTCGATGAGGCGAGTGACCTCCCACGCGTCCAGGAGCTGCGTTTCACCCGATGTCGATCCGGAGGGCCAGAAGTGGTACTGCGTGCGCATGTCGGAACCAACTCTCAGGCGATGTGGAACTCGCCGAGGATGCACTCGGTATCCTAGCGCTGGCGCATGGGTCTCCCAGGGAAAGAGGGACTCCTCATGCCGCTGGACGCTGCTTGCGTCGGACGTCGGCTTCGGTTTCGATCTCGGCCCAGAGCGTGTTCTGGGCTCGGCTTCCTCCGAGTCGAGAGAGCTCGCGCAGGCTGCGCAGCAGCTTCGCGGCTGGCTCGTAGTCTCGGTTGGCGAAGGTGCGTAGCGCCCAGGCGATCTGCAGGGAGATGCGAGCCTGTGTATGGTCGGCTCCTCGATAGTGGCGGTCGAGCCAGCGATCGATGCACTCGAGCTCACGAGCTCCGGCGAGGGCCAGCAGGTTGTGGATCTCGACGTAGGCGTTGCTGTGGCCGAGATGCTTCAGTGCGGCGTCTCGAGCTTCGCTCCACTCGATGTCGATCGAGCCCTCTGCGGCGAGGCTGAGGCGCCAGAGCAGCGAGGGGGCGTCGGTCAGCGCCTCGCCGCGGTGCACTGCGGGCAGGATGCGCTCCCGATACCGTCGGTAGGCGTCCTCTGGACGACCGACCGCGATCTCGAACACAGCCATGTGCCAGTGCAGGTGCACCCACTGGCTATCGAGCTCCTCACCTGCAGGTCGGTCGTTCTCCGCGAGCCAGGCGCTCAGTCGTGCAAAGCCCTCGGCCTCGAGGCCCTGATCCAGCATTCGGTGGGCCAACTCGTGAGCCTCTCCGGGCTCGCCGTCGCTGAAGTAGCGAAAACCGCTGCTGTCGGTCTTGGGGTGTTTCGTGTTCGGGGTGATCATGGGTTGGCTCCTTCCAGCTCTGTCCCTCTCCTCAACGCAGATTCGGCACCCGAACCGCCAAGGGCGGCCTCCTGGGCGCACAAGGGCGGCCTCCTGGGCGACAAGGGCGGCCTCCTGGACGCCAAGGGCGGCCTCCCCTCGGGGGAGATCGGGCCCGGGCGAGAGCCTCGAAAGGCCGGTCGCCGGTTAGGATCGAGGTCGATGGACGGAATCGAGGATCGACAGGGTGCACAGCTGCTCGCTCTCGCCCGAGTCGCGTTGGAGGAAGCGCTGCGAGGAGACCCGACTTACGAAGCGGCCTGGCACCGCGACGGGTGGCTGCAGGGCAAGGGTGCGACCTTCGTGACTCTCATGGAGAACGGGCAGCTCCGTGGCTGTATCGGCAACGTAGAGCCGCTCGCTCCGCTGATCGACATTCATCGGCAGAACGCCGTCGGGGCCGCCACCCGAGATCCGCGCTTCCCGGCGGTGAAGGCAGCGGAGCTCGAGTCGATCGAGATCGAGGTCACTCTGCTCTCGGTTCCGGAGCCGATGACCTTCTTCACCGTGGAAGAGGCCCTCGGTCAGCTGCGGCCCGGGATCGACGGCGTGGTGCTCGAATGGAGAGACCATCGCGCGACCTATCTGCCCCAGGTGTGGCAATCGCTGCCCGAGCCGGAGCGATTCCTCGAATCGCTCCGGGAGAAGGCCGGGCTGGCGGCCGACTTCTGGCACGAGGACCTGCTCCTCGCACGCTATCGAGCGGCCCACTGGGACGAGACCGCACTCGCGCCCCTGATCGACGAGTGGAAGGGCTGATCCGCCGGGCGGCTTCGGTTTTCGCGGTGCGCACTGTCGCGTCTTGCTGCACCGTGGCTGCCCGTCACGCGCCCTGCTAGGGTCGTGCCGTGCTGGACCGCTTGGAAGACCTTCACCCGCTACTCCCGCCGGTGGCCGGCGTCGTAGCCTTGCTGGTGGCCGCGTTGATCGCGGATCTGCTGGCGAAGCGGATCCTGGTCTCGAGTCTCAAGGCGGTGTCTCGCCATACGAGCACGATCTGGGACGATGCCCTGGTCAGGCGCAATGTCGCGGGTCGCCTCGCTCAGCTGGTGCCGGGAGTGATCGTCTATTCGGGGATCGAGTTCGTTCCTGGGCTTTCGGCGGACCTCGTGACGCTGGCGCGCAACGTGACGGTGGGTTACATGGTGCTGATGGTCACCCTGACGCTGTCCGCCGCGATTGGCGCCGCCAACGAGATCTACGAAAGCTACCCGGTGTCGCGGGACCGGCCCCTCAAGGGAATCGCCCAGCTGCTCCAGATCGTTGTCTTCGTGCTCGGAGGAGTCCTGGTCGTAGCCGCGCTGCTGGACCGATCCCCCTTGCTCCTGCTCTCGGGTCTCGGCGCGATGACTGCAGTGACGCTGCTCGTGTTCCAGGACTCGATCCTCGGCCTGGTGGCGAGCGTGCAGCTCACCGCCAACGACATGGTGCGTGTCGGCGACTGGATCGAGATGCCCCAGCAGAACGCAGACGGCGACGTGATCGACATCGCGTTGCACACCGTGAAGGTACAGAACTGGGACAAGACGATCACGACCATACCGACCCGCAAATTGATCACGGAGTCGTTCAAGAACTGGCGCGGGATGTCGGAATCGGGAGGGCGTCGCATCAAGCGTGCGCTCTACGTCGACCAGGGATCGATCCGCTTCCTTTCCAATGAAGAGGTCGACCACTTCAAGCGTTTCGCCCTGCTCAAGGACTACATCAGTCGCAAGGAGCGGGAGTTGGCCGACTTCAACGCCGGTCTCCCCTACGAAGTGGACGAGGAGGTCAACCACCGTCGGCTCACCAACGTCGGCACCTTCCGTGCCTACATCCTCAACTACCTCAACCATCATCCGAAGATCCACCACGAGGGAATGACCCTTCTGGTGCGTCAGCTGCCCCCGGGACCCGACGGACTCCCGATCGAGATCTACTGCTTCACCACCACGACCGCGTGGGGCGAGTACGAGCAGATCCAGGCCGATCTCTTCGACCACCTCTTGGGAATCGCGAAGGAGTTCGGACTTCGGATCTACCAGAGGCCGGCTGGTGCAGATCTCGAGGGGCTCCGCCGGGAGTCCTTCACCTGAGTGGGGGTCTCAGGGCCATGCCTCGCCGAGTCTCGCGATGAGCGCGGCGTAGAGCTCGATTCCGTCCCAGAGATTCTGTAGGCGAAGATTCTCGTTCGGTGCGTGTTGGTTGTTGTCATGGTTGACCATCGGAACGACGATCACCGGTGTGGCCAGGACTTCGTCGAAAAGGTAGAGCGGCAGCGAGCCGCCGAGAATGGGTACGCGCAGCGGCTTGCTCGCCAGGCTTTCGTCGAGCACCGAGAGGACAGCTCTGGAGGTGGGATCATCGAGCGGGGTGCGCAGGGCTCGATAGCCGTCTCCCCAGTTCAGCCAGACCAGTTTCGGACTCTGTCCCCGGGTTTCCAGGGCGGGCTCCTCGTGGACGATCGTGAATCCCTCACGCTCGAGATGACTCTCGACCAGCTGGCGCACGCGTGCCGGCGTCTGGTCGGGGACCAAACGGAAATCGAAGGTGGCGCTGGCCTCGGTGGGGACGGCGTTACGTGTCAGCTCGCCGACATTGCCGGCTCGCAGCCCCTGGACGTTGAGGGCCGGCAGCAGAATGCGTTGAGCGAGGCTGGCGTTCTCGGCTTCGGTCTCGGCCAGCGACAAGTCCCGGCGCAGTTGATCGTCGACGTCGGGGATGCTCTCGAGAGCTGTGCGATCGGCGTCGGTCAGCGCTTGTACGTCGTCGTAGAAGCCTTCGATCCGGATGCGTCCCTCGGAGTCGCGCATCGAGGCGATCAAGTTGGACAGTAGTGCAGCCGGGTTGGGCGCCCAGTTTCCATAGTGGCCGGAGTGAAGGGCTCGGGACGGGCCGTAGACCGTCGCTTCGAGTCCCATCATTCCGCGCACTCCGAACAGGACCTGCTGCGCTCGACTCTGGTGGATCGGTCCGTCGCAGAACAGCCACAGATCGGCCTCCAACAGCTCCGCGTGTCCTCGCAGCGTCGCCTCGAGATGAGGTGAGCCCACCTCCTCCTCTCCCTCGAAGAAGAACTTCAGGTGGACGGAGGGCTCGATGCCGGCGTCGGCCAACGCGTCGAGTGCCGCCAACACCGCGATGATCGGTGCCCGGTCGTCGCTGATCGCGCGGGCGTAGAGGCGCCACTCCGGGCCGAAAGGAGGATGGAGCTGGTCCCGGGGAATCTCGTGCCCTCCAGCCTCGAGGGGGCCGTCACGCATCAGTGGGACGAAGGGGTCGCTGGCCCACTGCGTCGGGTCCACCGGTTGGCCGTCGTAGTGCGCGTAGAAGACGACTGTGGGCGCATCAGGGGCGGCGACCGGGAGCTCGCCGAAGACGGTTGGCGGAGCACCCTCCACCTCGATCAGACGAGACTCGACTCCCCGGCGCTTCAAGAGCTCGAGCAGGTGTTCGGCGTTGCGGCGGATGTTCGGCGCATCGCTGGAGTGATTCGGGATTGCAGCGAGGTCGGAAAGCTCGCTGACGATCGCTGCCTCGTGCCCCTCCCGCCACGCGCGGGCAGCGGCGACCGGATCGTCGCTCGGGCCGGCGCCGAGCGATGCGTTGGCAGCGAGTGCGGCCAGGAAGCCAATAGAAAAGGGGATCCTGCCCGAGTGTTGGTTTCTCATGGCTCGATGATGCCCTGTCGGGTTTCCTGGTCCTCGAGGAATCTAGTCGTTCAGCGTCGGCGGTTCCTTCTTCGCCGGCATGTGGCCCTTCTTGTAGAGCAGGATGGTCCGCTGGAAGGTGATCACCGCTTTGCCATCCTGATTGAATCCGGTGGTCTCGAACTTGACGATCCCCTGGTGAGGGCGCGACTTCGACTCTCTCGTCTCGAGGATCTCGGACTGGGCGTAGATCGTGTCGCCGGCGAAGACGGGGTGGGGAAGCCTGACCTCGTCCCAGCCGAGGTTGACCGCGTTCTGCGACAGGTCCGCCACCGAAAGTGCAGTGACCAGAGCCAGGGTGAAGCAGGAGTTCATGAGCGGCTTCCCCCACTCGGTGTCCGACGCGTACTCGAAGTCGTAGTGGATCGGGTTGGGGTTGAGCGTCATCATGGTCATCCACAGATTGTCCTGGTGGGTGACGGTACGCGCCTGCGGGTGCTTGTAGATCTGGCCGGCTTCGAAATCCTCGAAGAGGCGGCCTTGCCATCCTGTGATGGTCTGCCTGTGGGGCTGAGTGCTGTCGCTCATCGAACGATCGCTCCTTCCTTCTCGAGCTGCTCGATCTCCGCGGCGGTGAGCCCGGCGTCGAGCAGGATGTCGTCCGTGTTCTGACCCTTCGCGGGCTCGGCGGTGCGCAACGTGCCGGGAGTGCGCGAGAGTCGGGGTACCGGGGCGACGTGACGCTCGCCGTCGGGGCCCACTGGAAAGGTATTGCGTGCCCTGTTGTGCGGATGGTCCTGCGCCTCGTCGAGCTCGAGCACCGGCGCAACGCAGGCGTCCAGCTCGGTGAAGATCTCGGTCCACTCGTCGCGGGTCCTGCTCAGGAACTTCTCGCGCAAGGCCTCGGTCTGGGCGGGCCAACGCCCTTCGTCGAGCTGCTCGTCGACGAAATCGAGGCCGGTGCCCTGACACAACGCGGCGAAGAACTGCGGTTCGATGGCCCCCACCGCCACGTGGCCGCCGTCCTTGCATCGATAGCAGCGATAGAAGGGCGCGCCGCCTCCGAGCATGCCGACACCGGGCTTCGAGCGCGCGCCTTTCTGCGCGAAGTGAACGGCCATCAGTGAAGCCGCGCCGTCGACCATGGCGGCGTCGATGTACTGGCCCTTCCCCGAACGCTCGCGCTCGAACAAGGCACAGACGATGCCCCAGGCGGCGACCAGACCACCACCGCCGAAGTCGGCGACCAGATTGAGCGGTGGAACCGGCGGGCCGTGACCGTCGCCGATCTGGCCCAGGACCCCGGCAATCGCGATGTAGTCGATGTCGTGGCCAGCGGCTGGAGCCATCGGTCCGTCCTGGCCGAATCCGGTGAGCGAGCAGTACACGATGCGCGGGTTGATCGCGGCGATCGTGTCGTAGTCGCAGCCCAGTCGTCGGGTGACTCCGGGTCGGTTTCCCTCGAGGAAGACGTCGGCTCTTTCGGCCAGGCGCTGCAGCACCTTCTGTCCGCTCGCAATCTTGAGGTCGATGGCGATCGAGCGCTTGTTGCGTGAAACCATGTCGCCGGAGCGAACCTCGCCGCGCGGTCGATCGACCCGGACCACGTCGGCTCCGAAGTCGGCCAGCATCATCGAGCAGTAGGGGCCAGGGGCGAGCCGGGAGAGGTCGAGTACCCGAATGCCCTGGAGTGGACCGTTCATCCAGTCAAGCTATCGCAGATAGGCCCCGGCTCAGCCACCCGTGATCAGGAGCCGTGCGCCGATGGCGAAGGCACCCAGCAGGAGCACAGCGATGACACCGAGCCACATGCGCCGAGCGCGCCCTTCGATGCCGGCTTTGGTCAGCACCACCGCTCCCGCCTTGAAGACCACCGGCAGCAGCAGGGCCCAGATCAGGGCGACGCCGAGCAGCACGAGGCCCCGCTGCGAGTAGCCCTTGAAGATCGCCATGGCCAGGATGGCAGCCATCAGGAAGGCACGGATGATCCACCGCACGGACTCGTTGAAGGTGGAGGCCTTGGGTGCCTCCGCGCGCTGCAGCCGCCAGAGCTTGGATTCGCTCATCAGATGGATCCTCTCGGTCTGCTAACGGTATTGGACCCGCGCGAGTGGAGCAAGGTTCCTCGGGGACTCTGGCCCACTGGCCTGTTACCATCCGCTGCCGATGTCTGTTCGTGCTGCGGTTCGCCAGCTCCCCGGTGCAGTGCTCGTGGTCCTTCTGTTCGCTCCGGGTTGCTCGAGCACGCCCCGAGTCGAGAGGCCGGAGCTGGATTTCCCCGTGGATCGCCCGACGGTGGTCCTGGTGCCGGGAATCACCGGGGTGGAGCTGCGGTGCGCGGAGGGCGGTAAGAGAGTCTGGGGTGGGGGGCGCAATCTTCTCTGGCCGCGAGACGGTGGAAGGCCGCTCGAGCTGGGTCTGGGCACCGTCGATGGGATCGAGCCCTCCCCACTCGAGCCCGGTGAGGTGATTCAGGAGATCCGACTGGCGGGGCTGGTGGGCAAGCCGATCTACGGCCCGGTCATCGAGCTGCTGGAGCGCCATGGCTGGACCTCCGGAGATCTCGAAGACCCCGCAGTCGGGGACACGTTGTTTCAGTTCGCCTACGACTGGCGGCAGGACAACGTGGCCTCCGCGCAGCTCCTCGATCGTCGCCTCGCCGCAGCGGCAGCGGCCACGGGGGCGAAGCGGCCGCGCATCGTCCTGCTGTGCCAGAGCAACGGCGCCTATCTGTGCCGCTGGGTCGCGCGCTACGGTGGCGCGTCCCTGGAGGAGGTCGAGGCGGGCGAGGCCCGCCCCCCCGAGCGCTACGTGGTCGAGAAGATCGTGTTCGTGGGTACGGCGAACGGAGGCAGCCTGCGCATTCTGCGCTTTCTCGATCGTGGCCGCCGCTACCTGGGCTTCTACGGTCGGCGCTGGAGCGCCCGCACCGTGTCCACTTTTCGTTCCCTCTTTCAGGACTTGCCGGCCTATCGCGAAGATCTGTTCGTGGACGAGCTGGGTCGCCCCCTCGAGGTCGACCTGTGGAGTGTCGCCAGCTGGCAGCGCTACGGTTGGTCGGTACTGCGCGACTCGGCGAAGATCTCGGCCGAGGAGCGTGAGGCGTTCGTGCGCTTCTTCGCCGAGGCCCTCGATCGCGGGCGCCGCCTTCAGCTCGCCCTGCATCGGCCCGGTGAGCCGCTCGCTACGCGCTACTACTTGATTCAGAACCGCGACCTGCCGACTCCGCAGCGTGCCGCCCTGGTCGAGATCGGCGAGGGCTGGCAGCTCTGGATGGCCGACGATCGACAGGTCAAGCGACGTCCCGACCTGCAGGCGGTCCTCGAGGGTGACGGCGACGGTCACGCTTCGAGCAGCAGCCAGCGCTTCCTCTCCGCGCCGGAGCTGTCCGCACTCGCGGGAGAGTTCTCGGTCGGAGGCAAGCACTTCGAGATGATCCTCGAGCCCGCCACCCAACGCTATCTTCTCGAAGTCCTCGCCGAGCAGCCCTAGCTCGGCTCGACTCTTCCAAGGAGCTCTCATGAACCGAAAATCGACCCGGCTGACCTTTCCCGGAGCCCGTGGAGATCGACTGGCCGCCTATCTCGATCATCCCGGCCCTTCCCCGGTCGCCTTCGCGCTGTTGGCCCACTGTTTCACCTGCTCCAAGGACCTCAAGTCTCTGGTGCGGCTCAGTACGTCCCTGGTCGAGCGCGGGATCGCGGTTCTCCGCTTCGACTTCACGGGACTGGGAGAGAGTGAGGGCGACTTTGCGGACACCCACTTCTCGTCGAACATCGAAGATCTCGTTGCTGCTGCGGACTACCTGCGCGAGCACCACGAGGCGCCGAAGTTGCTGGTCGGTCACAGTCTCGGAGGTGCCGCGGTGCTGGTTGCCGCGGACCGGATTCCCGAGGTGTTGGCCGTGGCGACGCTGGGGGCGCCGAGTGATCCCTCTCACCTCCGCGATGCCGCTCTGGCTGACGTCGACCCCGAGGCGGCCGAGAGCGAAGTGGAGCTGGCGGGGCGCAAGTTCCGAGTCCGTCGAGAGCTGTTCGAAGACCTGGCTCAGCATTCGGTGCTCGAGAAGGTGGCCGGACTCGATCGGGCTCTGCTGGTGATGCACTCGCCGGTGGACCGGCAGGTGAGCATCGATCACGCCAGGCGCATCTACGAGGCGGCACGTCATCCCAAGAGTTTCCTCTCCCTCGACGGCGCGGACCACCTCCTGCTCGGCAACCCCGGTGACGCTCGTTGGGCCGGGGAGATGTTGGCGTGCTGGGCGATGCGCTACCTCGAGCCCGAGGCGTCGACCTCGGCTGTGGCAGACGCGCCGCTCTCCGAGGGAGTGGTCGAGGTGGTGGGCGGACGGGAGCACTATCCCCAGCGTGTACGAGCGGGCGATCACCTGTGGCGAGCCGATGAGCCCGCGTCGCTGGGCGGCAGTGACACCGGCCCGACTCCCTACCAGCTGCTGCTGTCGTCGTTGGGCAGTTGTGTGGCGATCACGCTACGCATGTACGCAGACCGAAAGGAGATTCCGCTCGAAGGAGTCCGGATCCGGTTGCGGCACAGCAAGATCCACGCGACCGACTGTGAAGAGTGTGAGAGTGAAGAAGGAAGGATCGACCGGATCGAGGAGCATCTCGAGTTGATCGGAGACGATCTGACCGAGCATCAGAGGGATCGACTCCTGGAGATCTCCAAGATGTGCCCGGTCCACCGTACCCTCACCAGTGAGACGACGATTCGCCCCGTGGAGGCGTTCGACTGAGAGAAGCCGAGCCCGTGCGGCGCGGGTACGCACAGCGCGTGCGTATAATCGAGCACAGTGACTGTGACCAAGCGCTCCGACTCCACTTCGGGCAGACCCGCCCGGAACGATGACTCCTCGTCGGAGGATTACGGCGAAGATGTGCGCGTGTTGCCGCGTCCCGAGCATCCGATCTCGCGCAAGAAGATCTCGGGCAGTGCCCTCAAGGTGCTCTACCGGCTGAACAACGCCGGGTACGATGCCTATCTCGTGGGTGGAGGGGTCCGAGATCTGTTGCTCGGACGCCACCCGAAGGACTTCGACATCGCCACCGACGCGACGCCGGCCGAAGTTCGACGCCTGTTCCGCAACTCGCGAATCATCGGCCGGCGTTTTCGGCTGGTGCATGTGATGTTCCGAGACGGGGTCGTCGAGGTCTCCACGTTTCGCGCCAACCCCGATCCTGAGGAGCAGAAGCGGCGACCGGGAGAGTTGTTGGTCACCTCGGACAACACCTTCGGTACCCCGCGCGAGGATGCCTTCCGGCGGGACTTCACGGTCAACGCCATGTTCTACAACGTGGACGATTACTCGGTGATCGACTACGTCGGCGGAATCGAGGATCTTCACCGCGGCGTCATCCGGGTGATTGGTGAGCCTCGGCTGCGTTTTCACGAAGATCCGGTTCGCATGATGCGCGCCTGTGAGTTCGCGGGTCGACTGGGCTTCAGCATCTCGGAGGCCACACAGCGCGGAATCGAACGGACACGGCGGGAGATTCTGAAGGCTTCGCCGGCACGACTCACCGAGGAGCTGTTGCAGATCCTGCGCTCAGGGGCATCCGGACCCACGTTTCAGTGGATGCACGACCTCGGCCTTCTCGAGCTCGTCCTGCCCGAAGTCGAAGGGTTCCTCCGCGGAGACGAGGGCGGCGACTTCGGTCGCCTGCTGCCGGCGATTGACAGTGCGGTCGCCGAAGGTGGGGCCTTCTCGGACACGGTTCTCTTCGCGGCGCTGCTCGTGCCCAAGGTGATCTCGGAGCGCTATCGACTGGAGAAGAACGGCTCCGCCTCGCGCGGTCGCCTCGCACGCGTGGTCGACCGGGTCGTGGGTGAGTTCTCCGAGCGCTACTCCCTCTCGGCGCAGCGCCGCGACCGACTCGTCCAGAGTCTCGAGACGTTCCAGCGCCTGTGTGAGCCCGTCGAGAGCGAGCGACTGCGCTCGCAGATCGTGCGCCGCAGCTCGTTCAACGACGCTCTCGATCTGTTCTCGCTTCTGGTCGAAGCGACCGGTGACGGCCAGGACGTCTACGAGGAGTGGCGACAGGCCGCGGTGGCGTTTCGGCGCTCCGGAGGGAAGCGTCGGACGCCGCCCGAGCGGCCGAAGAGCCGACCGCGACGTCGCCGACGGCGTCCCCGCCGAAAGGGCTGATTCGGGCTGAGATCGCTCGCCGTCTCGTGTCTTTCCGGGGCGCGAAGTCCTTTGTTTTGATGATTTGAATGAAGATCTCCTTTCGGAGATTTCACGGTTTCTTGATCCAGTCTTCTCTCGGATCCGTGCGTCGCCTGGAAGTCTCGTGCTGAACGGTGCCTTGACCATCGCAGCACGAGGAGCCCCAGCCCATGCAATCGAGAGTCGACCTTCATGTCCACAGCAAGTACTCGGATCGGCCCAGCGAGTGGCTGCTTCGGCGCATCGGCGCGCCGGAGAGCTTCGTCGAGCCACTCGAGCTCTATCGCAAGGCTCGGGCGGCAGGCATGGACTTCGTCACGATCTCGGACCACAACTGTATTTCGGGGGCCCTGGAGATCGCTCATCTTCCAGGGACCTTCATCTCCAACGAGGTGACGGCCTACTTTCCGGAGGACCGCTGCAAGATCCACTGTCTGGTGTGCGGAATCACCGAGGAGCAGTTCCGGATGATCGAGGAGTTGCGCACCGACATCTATGAACTGCGCGACTACTTCGTGAGCGAGGACATCGTCTATTCGGTAGCTCATCCGTTCTTCACGGTGAACGGAAAGCTCACCCCGGACCATGTCGAGAAGCTGCTTCTTCTCTTCGATCGCTTCGAAGGCTTGAACGGATCTCGGGATCGCCGGGCCAGTGACCTGGTGAATGCGGTCTTCAGGAACCTGACGCCGGAGTGGATCGAGAGAGCGGCGGAGCGACACGGAATCACCCCCCTCGGGGAAGAGCCGTGGCGCAAGGTCTTTACCGGTGGCAGTGATGACCACTCGGGTCTCTACATCGGCTCGGCATTCACGACGACCTGCGCCGTGGAGACCGTGGGCGACTATCTGGAGCAGCTGCGACTGGGGCGCCACGAGCTGGGCGGCGACGCCGGATCGAGCCTACGATTGGCGCACAGCTTCTACGAGATCGGATACAGGTACTACAAGAGCCGCTTCGAGAACAACTCACGCTACAGCCACGATCTGTTGGGCGAAGTGTTCGAGAATCTCCTCGCGCCGTCCGATGGCAGATCGGCTCCCCCCGAGGCCCCGCGCAACGGAAGCAGGGTCGGCCAGCGCCTGCGTGGGATGATCGGCCAGGTTTCGCTGCGTCGACGCTACAGCGAGACGGAGCGTCAGATTCTCGCCGAGCTGGCCCAGCTGGCCAAGGAGGGCCCGCGCGGCGACGCGAGCGAGCCGGCCGGATCCGGGCTGTCAGAAGCGGATCAGACGTTCCACCTGGCGGGAAGGTTGGCTCACCTGGCCGGCTTCGGCCTGATGCAGAAGTTCGCGCGCTCTGCGTCCGAAGGGCGACTGGTCGACGCCCTGCAGACCCTGGCCGCTCTGGGTCCCGTAGCCCTGGGCATTGCCCCCTACCTTGCCTCGTTCGCCACGCAGCACAAGGACGAAGAGTTCCTGAGAGACATCAGCGACCACTTCGAGTGGGTGCGCGAGTTCCGCCACCGAGGAGCTCGTCGTTGTTGGCTGACCGACACGTTTCAGGATGTGAACGGGGTGGCGAGGATGATCCAGATTCTCGGTGCGACGGCGCACGAGAAGGGTCGAGAGCTTCAGGTCGTTACCTGTGAAGAGGAGAGCGTGGTCTACCCGTGGCGCAAGAACTTTCCTCCGGTCGGCAGCTTCACGGTGCCCGAGTACGAGATGCAGCAGGTCTCGTTCCCGCCGTTTCTGGACATCCTGCGGCACCTCGAAACCCTGAACTGCCGAGAGATCATCGTCTCGACTCCCGGCCCCATGGGTCTGATCGGCGTGTTGGCCGCCAAGCTCCTCGGCATCCGTTGTGTCGGCATCTACCACACGGATTTTCCGGCCTACGTCGAAGCCATGACCGAGAATGCCGGTCTGGCCTCTCTGACCACGCAGTACATGTCCTGGTTCTACGACCAGCTCGATCTGATCTACACACCGAGTCGGGCCTACAAGGAGATCCTGCTCGAGCTGGGCTTCTGTGAGAGTCGGCTCGCCACCCTTCGCCGCGGCGTCGACAACCGACGTTTCACACCCGAGAAACGGTCGGAGACCTTCTGGCGTCGATTCTCGGAATGCGGCCGCACCTTGCGCCTGCTCTACGTGGGAAGGGTCTCCGAGGAGAAGAACCTGAGCTATCTGATCGACGAGATGGATCGGCTCGAGTCGGGGGCCGAAGTCGAGCTGATGATCGTCGGTGACGGTCCGGCCCGGAGCGCTCTGGAGGCAAGGAGTGCGGGACGGCGAGTGACCTTCACGGGGTTCCTCGAAGGCGAGGCGTTGGCGATCGCCTACGCGAGCGCGGACCTCTTCGTCTTCCCGAGCCTCACCGACACCTTTGGCAACGTGGTGCTGGAGGCCCAGGCTTCGGGGCTGCCCGCGATCGTCTCGGACCGGGGAGGCCCGCAGGAGCTGATCACTCCGGAACGCTCCGGCGTGGTGATCGACGCTCGGACTCCTGGGGCCCTGGCCGACGTCGTGCTCGGCCTGGCCCGTGACCGGAACCTGCTCGGCGCGATGTCTGTGGCCGCCAGGGAGCGCGCCTCGGCGTTCAGCTGGGACCGGGTGCTGGACGACCTCTGGCTGAGCTGCTCCGATCTCGAGCGCGTCGAAGAGAGCGCGACCGATCCGATGGCCGGTGTGGCGTTGGCAGCGAGCTCGTCGCAGTTGGTGAGCGCTGGGGCCACGCGCTGAGCGTCTCTGCGTCGGCTGAGAGGGGTGGCCGATGAGTCTGCAGTGGTTCCTGGTCGACGGCCTCGGACCCTTCTTCGAGTCATTCGACGCTACCGGGGCTCGAGAGGAACCACTCCGACGGTGGAACTGGTCGAAGGTTCCATTCACCGACCTCGAGTGCGGTGGCAGTCTGGCTGCGGCCCGCAGATCGTCGATCGTGCGCGACTTTCAGACGCTCTGTGAACGCGTCGCTCAGATCGGCTTCAACGCCGTCACGCTGGATGACGTCGCACACATGGTGCCGTGGGAGGGCTACTCTCCAGCGCTTGCACGCAAGTTGGCCCTCTACGGCGATCTGTATGACGAGCTGATCGACCTGGCCGGTCAGAGCGGTCTGGCCGTCTTCGTGACCAGCGACATCCTCTACCTGAATCCCGATATCGAGCGCGAGCTGCCTTCGCGCGAGCTCCGACTTCAGTGGTTTCGCTCCCAGGTCGACCGGCTGCTGGGCGAGCGTCAGGGAGTCGAAGGTGTCATCTTCCGCTTCGGTGAATCCGATGGCCGGGACGTGCGCGGTGACTTTCGATCCGATCTGACTCTTCGAACGCCTCGGCAGGCGAGAGCCTTTCTCTCGGCGCTTCTTCCGAGCTTCGAGCTGCGTGACCGCCTCCTGATCTTTCGAACGTGGAGCGTGGGCGCGTATCCCCTGGGCGATCTGATGTGGAATCGCGACACCTTCGATCAGGTGTTCGAGTCGATCCACAGCCCGAACCTCTGCCTGTCGATGAAGTACGGCGAGAGCGACTTCTTCCGATATCTTCCGCTCAACCGCCACTTCTTCCGCAGTGATCACCAGAAGCTCGTCGAGCTCCAGGCGCGTCGCGAGTACGAAGGATTCGGTGAGTACCCATCTTTCGTCGGGTGGAGCTACGAGCGGTACCGAGACCAGCTCGAGTCGGCGCGCAACATGATCGGAATCTCCGTGTGGTGCCAGACCGGCGGCTGGTCGAAGTTCGGACGACGGACCTATCTCGAAGGCTCGTCGTACTGGAACGAGCTCAATACCGAGGTGACTCTCGATCTGTTCCGGCGCGGCGACTCGACCGAGGTTGCGGTCGAGAGGTTCGTCTCCCGCCGTTCGGAGATTCGAGCGGGAATCCCCTCACTCCTTGCGCTTCTGCGGCTCAGCGACGAGGTGATGAGCGAGCTGCTCTACATCGACGAGGCGGCTCGGCGAAAGATGTTCTTCCGACGGCTACGGCTTCCTCCCCTGTTTCACGTGTATTGGGACAACATCCTGATCAACCACCCGGTGAGGAAGATCCTACGGACCCTGGTCGGCGACGGCGAGCTTGCCGTCGAGCAGGGCTTCTCCGGGCTTTCCAAGATCGACCGCATGGTGGAACTGGCCCCCTGTGCCCAGCTCCCCATCGAGGACTTGCTGTTTCAGCGCGACACCTTCGAGATTCTCGCCCACGCGAGGCGCTACTACTTCCAGCGATTCGAGAACGGGATCCGCGACGATCTCGTCGAGCTCAAGGAATCGTACGAGCAGCGTTGGCGACGTGGATACTCGATTCATCTCAGTTTTCGGCCGCTTCGACTCAAACGAAAGGCCCTTGGACGAGGGCTCGACCTGCTGTTGCGCGAGCAGCGAGGGTACCGACGAGTCGATCACCTGGTGACGCTGCGCTTGCTCGCCATCTTCTACCCGCTGCTGAGACCCTTCTTGTCTCGCATCGTCCCCGACTTCGCCCGCGAAGAGACGATGGGAATCGGCACGGTGCTCCGCTAGTGTCCCTTTCAGGGAGCGACTGGAGACGCGATGAGCGTCGAGAGCTGTGGTCGACTCTCGAATGCGAAGAAGACCCCTTCAGGGGAAGCCGGGCAGACGGGTTGCGCCTCCTCAGGCGAACAGTCGGAACCACCCTGCGAGGACCTTCTGGGCCATCGGACTGAGCTTCCTCTTTCGCCACGCGTTGGCGGCCTTCTTGAGCACTTCACCCTGCGTGGGGTAGGGGAAGATGGTGGCCGCGAACTTACCCAGGCCGATCCCGTGGGTGACCGCCAGGCCGAGGGCCGGCAGCAGGTCGCCGGCATGCTCTGCCACCAGGGTGGCACCGAGGATCCGGTCGCTCCCCTGCTCGAGGACCAGCTTCAGGAAGCCTTCGTCCTCGCCGTCGAGGACCGCGCGATCGACGTCGTCGAGGGGCACCTTCAACGTTTCGATCGCTTTACCCATCGCTCTCGCGTCCTTTTCGTACAGCCCGACGTGGGCGACCTCGGGCGAGGTGTAGGTGCACCAGGGAACGACGAGATTGGTCTGCTTTGCGCGGCCGAAGAAGAGTGCGTTCTGGATCACGATGCCGGCGTGGGCGTCGGCGAGATGGGTGAACTTGAGCCCCTGGGTCACGTCGCCCGCCGCGTAGATGCGCTTGTGCGTCGTACGCAAGCGGTCGTCGGTGACCACTCCGGTCCGATCGAACTCGACGCCCACGGTTTCGAGGCCGAGGCCCTCGACGTTGGGCTTGCGTCCGACAGCGACCAGCAGTTCGTCGCAGATCACCTCTCCCTGCGCGGTCGCTCCACCGTCTCGTTCTCGGGTGAAGTGCACCACCTTCGACGGCCCCCGGGCTTCGACGCGCTCGATCGCGACTCCCAGCTCGAGCCGGACGCCGTCCCCCACGAGAGCCTCCTGCACGACGGCCGCTGCGTCGGGGTCTTCTCTCGGCAGGACACGAGACTCCATGTCGAGCAGGGTGACTTCGCTGCCGAAGCGCGCGAACGACTGCGCCATTTCGCATCCGATCGGGCCAGCACCGATGATCGTCAAGCGGCGAGGCAGTTCAGTGAGGGAGAACAGCGACTCGTTGGTGAGGTAGTCGATCTCTTCGAGACCGGGAATCGGCGGCGCGGAGGCCCGCGCGCCCGTGCAGATCACTGCCCTGCGAAAACGCAGTCGAGCCCCGGCGACCTCCACCGCATCGTCGGAGACGAAACGACCCTCGCCGAGGAAGACGTCGACGCCGGCATCGGTGAAACGCTGCGCGCCATCGATGTGACTGATGTCCGCTCGCAACCGGCGCATTCGCTCCATCGCCTTGGGAAAGTCCCCGGGGCCCTGGGCTTCGGGGGCACCGAAGCGAACCCGGCGTCGCTGCTCCCAGGCGCGGGCGGCGCTGATCACGCCTTTGGACGGGACGCAGCCCACGTTGAGACAGTCGCCGCCGAGCAGGTCGCGCTCGATCAGCGCGACGCGGGCTCCGAGTCCCGCCGCCACGATGGCGCTCACGAGGCCCGCCGTTCCGCCGCCGATCACGACCAGGTGATAGCGCCTTCTGGGCTCGGGGTTCACCCAGTCGGGGGGATGAACGTAGCTCAACAGCCGGCGATTGTGCTCGTCGAAGGGCTCGAGAGCATCACTGGGTGGCTTGCTGGCGTCGACAGCGGAGGCGTGTGTGGAATCAGTCATGTCTGGATGGATCGCTGGAGACTCGGATCGAAGTGAACCGCGTCAAGCGTCTTCGAGCCCCTTCACTTCGTGGAGAGCCCGTCGGGCCATTCGGGTCACCAGCACCGTGACCAGGAGAGTCGCGACGAGTCCGATGCCGAGTACCAGCCAGCGACCGGTGCCTCCCTCCGGTTGGTCACCCGCCGCCAACGCGGCGACCGATCCGATCACCTTGCCGTAGTAGACGTAGAGCAGTGTGCCCGGGATCATGCCGAGGCAACCGAGTACGTAGTCTCGCAGGCGAACCCGGGTGAGCCCGAGAGCATAGTTGAGCAGGATGAAAGGGAAGGCCGGAGAGAGGCGCAGGAGAGTGACGATCTTGAGCCCCTGCTCGCCAACGGCCTGATCGATGGCAGCGAACCGGGGATTCTCCGCCACCTTGTGCTCGATCGCCGAGCGGGCGAAGTAGCGTCCCACGAGGAACGCTCCGATGGCTCCGAGGGTCGCTCCCGTAAACGCGTAGACCGTGCCCCCAGCGATACCGAAGATGGCTCCCGCAGCGAGGGTCAACAGCGATCCAGGCACGAAGGCCACGGTGGCCACTGCGTAGCCGAGGATGAACACCAACGGTCCCCAGAAGCCGAGGCTGTCGACCCATTCGGCAAAGCGGGGAATATACCCCCCTGCCTGCCGGGCGACCACGACCAGGGCAAGGAGGAGGACGACTCCGATCACCAGCCGCGGCCATCGAGAGGCCGTTGCCCCCCGGGAAGAGGCGTCCGGGACCCCACCCTCCGGGGGGCGGGCATGCTCGGCACCGTTTGCCGTCTCGACGTGCGCTTCGCTCATTCGGTCTTCGTCTCCCTGCTCGTGTCGCTTTGTACGAAGGCGTGACGGGGTCGGTTCATCGACCGGTGCGATGGGCGTCTCCGAGCAGGTCGGCGAATGTCTTCACCGGTGCGAAGACCTGGGTCAGAACCTCGACGAAGACGGTATTCCAGTGAGCCATCGCTCCGTTCCAGAGACCGGGGTGCTCGAGTGCCTGGAGGACCCGGCCCTCGTGACTCTTCTGTGCGAGGAAGGCCGTGTCGGGGTCGACGAATCGAGCGAGCTCGAAGGGCTCGCCGTCGGCCGTACGGAGTGCGCAGGCCAGGAGGACCGGGTTGAAGTGCGTGGCCGCCGACAGGATCGCCGACTGCTCGGGGTCTTCGCGATCGATCTGGGCCGTCTCGACGATCTGGGGCGTCGACGCGCCGCTCTCGCCGCGCTCGCGGACCCAGAACGGCCCGCCGCCCGGGTCTCCCTCGTTCCTGACGACACCGCATACCCGCAGCGGTCGGTCGAGGCGCTCGATCAGCGCCGTCCGCCTTGCCTCGGGGGCGAGATCGAGAAGGGACCGTGCCTCGGGTCGCCCGAGCTCGGCCAGAAGGCCGACGGCGTCCTCCAGATCCCGGGGGCTCGGTGACTCCAACGCCGCGAGCTGCGAGTGGACCCGCGCTTCCAGGGTGGCCAGCAGCCCGACCAGCGCTCGCTGAGTGGCGATCGAGGTCTGCTGGCGCTCTGCTGGCAGGATGTTGTCGATGTTCTTGATGACGATCAAGTCGTGTCCGTCGTCGGCCAGCTGTTGGAGGTTGGCGATCAATGCGCCGTGGCCTCCCGGGCGAAACACCAGTACCCCGTCGGAATCGCGAAACGGGCTGCCCTCGGAATCGAGGGCCACCGTGTCGGTGGCCGGCGATTGGAGGGAGAAGTCGACGTCGAACTGCACGTCGTAGCGCTCCTGGAGCGCGGGTCCCAGCACGGCGAGTGTCTCCTCGAAGGAGCCCTGGTGCTGCTGTGAGACCGTGAAGTGGAGGCGACACGCGGCCCCTGGTGCGCCGGAGGAGAGAATGCGAGCTCCCTCCGCGAGATGCTCTTCAAAGGCGGTCTGAACCCCGCTCGCCGTGCGGTGGAAGGGCAGTAGCCCCTTCGGGAGGTCCGCGAGCGCGAGTCCATCCGAGTCGAGCACCGCCGCGAGCAGCGTCTTCAGGTCGGTGGGGTGGGGCGAGGGAAGCCACTCGGAGAGAGCGAGGTCGTCGAACCGGTCGCGGAAGAGGCGCGCCTCCTCGGAGGTCGTCGGGTCGTCTCGTCGGCGGGCTTCCAGGAGGTCTCGAAACATCCGCGTCGCAGCACCGGAAGCGGGGACGAACTTGCTCAGCCTGCCGCTTTGAGCGGCGAGTTGCCAGCTGTCGAGCAGCGCGGGGTCGTCGACCTCGAAGCCGCGAATGCCGTCACCCGGAGTACAGGGCCGATCGAGTGGAGCAGGCCGAGGAGGGTGGAGCAGCAGAGCCAGCTGGCGCTCGGCCTCCTTCAGGGGCAGGCCATGGGCCTCCAGCGCCCGGCGATCTCGGTCGTCGAATCCTGTCACGGCGGGTTGGCTACTCGGGAAGCCGATCGAGAAGGGAGCCCGCAGGCGCCGCATCTCGATCCTTGACGGAGAGAAGGGGATCCTGGATCGGCCACTCGACTCCGATCGCGGGATCGCTCCAGAGAATCGTCATGTCGTCCCCGGGCAGGTAGTAGTCGGTGCACTTGTACTCGACCTGGGCGCGATCCGAGAGCACGCAGAAGCCGTGCGCGAATCCAGTCGGGATCCACAGTTGGTAGAAGTTCTCGGCCGAGAGTGTCACCCCGACCCAGCGCAGGAAGTTGGGGGAGCTGCGACGGATATCGACCGCGACATCGAAGATCTCGCCCTCCACCGCTCTCACCAGCTTGCCCTGGGGACGAGTGCGCTGAGCGTGGAGACCTCGCAGGGTGCCGCCACGCGACGAGGAGTGATTGTCCTGGACGAAGTCGGCCTCGATGCCTCCTTCGCGATATCTCTGGGCGTGGTAGCTCTCGAGGAGGAATCCCCGTTCGTCCCCGTGCACATCCGGCACGATCAGCACCACTCCATCCAGATCTGTCGGAAGAAACTGCATCGCGTCTGAGAGCTCCGAATGAGTCGGGTCAGGGACTGTCCGCGCCGAGCTCGTGAAGGACGCTGAGCAGATAGCGGCCGTACTCGCTGTTGCCCAGACTGCGGGCGATCGAGCGGACCTGGTCGGCGTCGATGAAGCCCATTCGAAAAGCGATCTCCTCGAGACAGGCCACCTTGATGCCCTGACGTTCCTCGATCGCCTGGATGAAGTTCGAGGCCTGGAGTAGGGCCTCGTGTGTGCCGGTGTCGAGCCAAGCGATTCCACGGCGCAGGATCTCGACGTGGAGGTCGCCGGCCTCCAGGTAGGAGCGATTCACGTCAGTGATCTCCAGCTCGCCGCGCGCCGAGGGGACGAGCGACGAGGCGATCTCGAGGACCCGCCGATCGTAGAAGTAGAGCCCGGGAATGGCGTACGGTGAGCTGGGGTGCTTCGGCTTCTCCTGGAGGTCGATGGCCTTGCCCTGGCCGTCGAAGGTCACGACGCCATAGCGCTCGGGATCTTTGACCCGGTAGCCGAAGATCGTGCTGCCACTCTTGCGACGAGCGGCGCGCCGGAGGATCTCACGCAGACCCGAGCCGTAGAAGATGTTGTCGCCCAGAGCCAGTGCTACTCTCTCGGCACCGAGAAACCCGGCATCGCCGGCGATGAGGAACGCCTGAGCGATACCCTCGGGTGCGGCCTGCGTCGCGTACTGGATGCGCAGTCCCAGCTCGCTGCCATCGCCGAGCAGGCGCTCGAACCCCGACTGATCGACAGGAGTCGTGATGATCAGGATCTCTCTCACCCCCGCCAACATCAGGGTCGAGATGGGGTAGAAGATCATTGGCTTGTCGTAGACCGGCACCAGCTGCTTACTGACGGCCTTGGTGATCGGATGGAGCCGGGTGCCGGCCCCACCGGCGAGCAGGATGGCCTTCACGATCCTTCCTCCGTCCGCTCTCCGAGGGCCGCGGTCTGGGCGCTACCCAGACCGAGTCTTTCCCGCCCCTGTCCGCGCTCGATCGCGGCGCACCAATCGAGATGGTCCAGGTACCAGCGCACCGTGTCGCGAATCCCGCTCTCGAAGTCGTACTGGGGTGCCCAGTCCAGCTCGTCGCGCATCCTGGCGGCGTCGATGGCGTAGCGCTGGTCGTGACCGGGCCGATCGGTGACGAAGCGGCGCAGGTCGGGATACGAGGTGACTCCGGCTGCGCTCAGTGCTTCGTTGTCGCGCGCGGGGCGGAACTCCTCGAGGACTGCACACAGGGTGTCCAGGACTTCGAGGTTGGTTCGTTCCTGGTTGCCACCGATGTTGTAGCTCTCGCCCGGTCGGCCCCGCTGGAGGACTCGCAACAGCCCTGCGCAGTGGTCCGCGACATGGAGCCAATCGCGGATGTTCGAACCGTCTCCGTAGATCGGCAGCTCCCGCCCGTCGAGTGCATTCAGCAGCATGACCGGAATCAACTTTTCGGGGAACTGGTACGGGCCGTAGTTGTTCGAGCAGTTCGAGACCAGGGTCGGGAGACAGTGAGTGTGATGGTAGGCGCGCACGAGGTGATCCGCAGAGGCCTTCGAAGCCGCGTACGGGGAGTTCGGCGCGTACGGAGTGTCTTCTCGGAAGTAGCCGTCAGGTCCCAGCGAGCCAAAGACTTCATCGGTCGAGACATGGAGGAAACGGAAGTCTTGCGGGTCCTCGGCCTCGTGGGCGAGGAAGTGCCGGCTGACCTCGAGCAGCACCCAGGTGCCGTGGATGTTCGTGCGAATGAAGTCGGACGCGTCGTCGATCGATCGGTCGACGTGTGATTCTGCCGCGAAGTTGAGCACGGCTGTCGGACGATGGGCGCGAAAGACCGCTTCGACATCGGCCCGTTCGGCGATGTCTCCGCGCACGAACACGAAGCGCGGATGATCGGAAACGTCGGCCAGGTTCTCGAGACTTCCGGCGTAGGTGAGTTTGTCGAGCACCACCACGCTCGCTTCGGTCTGCTCGAGGGCGAGGTGCACGAAGTTCGAGCCGATGAATCCTGCCCCGCCAGTGACGAGAAGGGTCCCTTGATCGCTTTTCACCTCGACGTGCTCCCCTGGTCCCTCAGCCCTCGAGCGCCGGCCGCACGGCGTCGAGCACCTGATCGTGGAGCAGGCCGTTGGTGGCGACAATGCCGCGGTTCGACGTGAGCTCGCGTCCGAGCGAGAAGTCGAGCTCCTTGCCGAAGGCGTCGGTCACACGGCCGCCGGCCTGCTCGACGACCACGACTCCTGCGGCGTGATCCCAGATCTTCTCCTGGTAGGTGGCCGACTTGGGCAGGCGCAGATAGATACAGGCCTCCCCTCGAGCGACCACCGCGTACTTGCACTGGCTGTCGATACGGACGGGCTCGACGGCCACGCCGAGGCGCTCGGCGATCTCGGCATGTGTGCTGTGGGCGGAGTGAGCCGACTCCACCGACTCGCAGAAGGAAGCCTTGCTCGAGTCGGCGATCGGTGCCACTCGCGCCTGGCTCGCCTCGTCGGTGGCCAGTGAGTATTCCACTGTCTGGCCCCCGCGGCTGGCGACGAACAGGCATCCCTGGCCCCCGCCGCTCGACGGCAGGGCCGGGCAGCCGAGGACTCCGAGGACCGGTCTGCCCTCGTCGAGGAGGGCGAGGGCAACGGCGTACTGATCGCCGCGAAGGAAGCCCTTGGTGCCGTCGATGGGGTCGAGCACCCAGCGGCGGCCGGTTGCGCCGCCAGCATCGTTGCCGTAGTCGATCGCTGCCAACACCTCTTCCTCTCCGGAAGCCTCGGGATGGTGGCGCAGGGCGTGCTCGACGACGAGCGGGCGCAGCCGCTCGCCCTCGTCTGAGCGGAGCGTCGTCGAGTCCTCCTCGCCGACCATCGGAATTTCGGGGAAGGCCTGCTGTAGCACCAGGGAGACCACGGCCTGGGCACCGAAGTCGGCAACCGTGACGGGTGAGCGATCTTGCTTCGTCATGGCCGCGCCGGCCATTTCCTCGCGCACGCCCTGGCAGAGGCGGGACGCTCGGCGCACCGCTTCGACGGCGGCGTTTCGTTCGGCTTCGAGAGACAACATGGACCGGGAACCTTTCGAACGGAGTGGGGCCCTTCTTCCGGGCCGCGGAGGTAGGGGGCAGACGGCAGCGATGATAGAGGAAGGGTGGAGGCGGTGCCAGAGGGGGCCGCGCTGGAGTCCACCGCCGAGCCCACAAAAGAAGAAGGGGCGCCGAAGCGCCCCAATGGGAGGGATGAGGGAGATGAACTCCCCGCACCCGTGAGACTGTCACATAAATAGGAAAATAGCAATATCGGGTATTCGAGAAGTTTAAATGATGTGGCTCCCCTGGACGGGGTCTCCCGTCCCTCGGAGTCTCTGCATGGTAGGGTCTTCGTGGTCTCGAACGGGGCGCGATCCGCGAGGTCTCGGCCGGCGGGGCGGTCGAGAACGCCTCCTGTTCAGGTCCGGGAGTCTGGCCCCGACGGGGTGTCGCACCATCACAGATGCCGAACTGGTCCGCCGGGTGCTCGAGGGCTCCGAGGATGCATTCCGGGAGCTGGTCTCACGATTCCAGAAGCCGGTCTTCTCGGTCATCGTGCGCATGGTACGTGACGCCGAGCTCGCGGAAGATCTCGCCCAGGAGACCTTCATCAAGGCCCATCGGGCACTGGCCAGCTACGATCCGCAGCGGCGATTCGCGAGTTGGCTGTTCAAGATCGCCCACAACACCACGATCGATCATCTGCGCCGAAAGACCCTGCCGACGGTCCCCCTCGAGCCTGCCTCGCCAGATGAGGCTTCGCTGGCCGAGATCCTGGCGGACCCTCGCGCTGTCGCTCCTGAATCTCGCGCCAGCGCGGCGGATCTGTCGCAGGCGTTGGAGCGGGCGGTCGGGACCCTACGACCCGAGTATCGAGAGGTCGTCCTGCTGCGCTTTGCGCAGGGGATGGCCTATCAGGAGATCTCGGAGATCACCGGCCTCGCGATGGGTACGGTCAAGACCCATCTTCACCGGGCACGCAAGCAGCTGATGGAAGCCCTTCGGGCCGAGGGCTGGGACCCCGGAGTGAGCGGGGGTGAGGATTGATCCCGTGGCCCTGGGCGAGCCAGGCGCTTCGGGGGCGGATCCTGAAACACGACACAGGGACGAAGCGTAGGGCGAGATGCACGGCCCCGGGCCGGTCGCGATTGGCCCGCGGGTCCCGAACTGAGAGATGATGAGCGCACGATGACGGACGTCACCAGAGATTCCCACCGACTGCGAAGGGCCGCCGCTCGCTGGTGTGCCTACGAGCGCCAGGAGGCCGACTCGCTGGCCGAAGATGCGCTGTTGCAGGTGTTTGCGCTCTTGCCCGTGCCCGCTCCGTCCGTAGGGTTCGCCGATCGGGTGGTGGCCGCGCTGCGTCCGGTCAGCTGGATCGATCGGGCCGCGGCGCACTGGGGGGTACGTGCCGCTGCCTTGCTGGTCCTGGTGCAGACCACCCTGATGCTCGGAGCCCTCGGCATCACTGCAGTCGTGCTGGGCCAGCACTACGGCCTCGACAGTCTTCTGGTGTTCGCCGCCCAGGCTGGAGTGTCGGCGATGAGTCTGGCCGGAGCCGTGCTCGACTGGCTCGGTGTCCTGGGCGGAGTCGCTCAGACGCTCGCTCGCGCCCTGTCTTCGCCAGCGGTTCTCGCCGTTGCTCTCGGCTGTACCGCGGTCGCCGCCCTGGCGTTGTACTCGCTGGTCCGTGGAACCTCCTCCGGGCTCGGGGAAGGGAACAGGAGAAAGAGAGATGTGGGAACGACTGCTGCGTAGCGCTCCGACCGGAGTCGTGCTGTTGGCCCTGGCCGCCGTGCCGCTGGCCAGCGCGGCCGCCCAGGAGAGCGCGGCGACTCCAGACGGCGTGAACCTCCAGGAGCCCTCCGAGTCACCCGAGCCTCCCGAGCCACTCGAGCCGGTGTCTCCGACCGAGGAGCCGACCCTCGACGAGATCGAGCAGCGCCTCGAGGAGATTCGGTTACGTGTCGATGAGCGACTCGAGGAGGCCGAGGAACGCCTCGAAGATGTCGATCGCCGCCAGGAGACCCGCCGCCGTTCGGCGAGCCGACGCTCCGACAATCGAATCAGTTTCGGAAACACCATCTGGGTTCGTGAAGACGAGGTGGCCAGTGACGTGGTCGCGCTCGGCTCCAGCGTCGAGGTCGACGGCGAAGTTCAGGGCGACATCGTCGCAGTCGGCGGTTCGGTGAGAGTCGATGGCCGAGTGACCGGCAGCGTCACGGCGGTCGCCGGAGGTGTCGATCTCGGTCCGGATGCAGAGATCCTGGGCGATGTCACGAGCTTCGGCAACAGTATCGATCGTGATGACGATGCGGTCGTGCTCGGCACCGTCTCCGAGGTCGCTCTCGGGCCTGACTTCCAGTTCAATCTGAGCGACTGGATTCCCGGTTTCTCCGTGGACCCGGAGCCTCGGCGAAGGCGCTCGTTCTTCCGATGGGACGCATTCTGGGGCCTCTCCTGGGATCTGGTTCAGCTGGCTTTCATTCTGCTGCTGTGTTGTCTGCTGGTCTTTCTGTTTCCGGCACCGATCGAGCGGGTGCGGGCACGCCTGGTCGCCGAGCCGCTCAAAGCGGGGCTGATCGGGATCGCCACACCGTTCCTGCTCGCACCTACCCTGATCGTGCTCACCATTCTGCTGATCATCACACTGATCGGGATTCTGCTGGTGCCGATCGTCTGGTCTGCGGTGGTGATCGCGCTGGTGCCCCTGTCGCTCTTTGCCTATACCGCGGTCGCCCTGGCCACGGGCGATCTGGTCAGTCGTCGGTTCGGTCTCGGGCTGGGAAGCCGCTATGTCGTGCTCCTGGTCGGGGCAGCGGTTCTGCAGGTGCTTTGGTTCATCGGCAGCGCGCTGGCGATCGTGCGTTTCTTGCGGCCGGTTGGCTGGATGTTCGATCTGTTCGGAGCGCTCCTGCTGCTGGTCGCGATGGCGATGGGAGTCGGGGCTGTCCTGCTGACGCTGTTCAACCGGACCGCTGCGCCGCCACCTCCGCCTCCGCCTCCCTACGGCGGACCCTCTGGCTCCGAGCCCGGTCGACTCGAACCGAGCTACGCCATTCCGACCGACGAGCGGGACGATCCGGCGCCGTCCGAGAGCGAAGAGAAGACCAGGGAAGACGAAGAGCGTCGGGAGGACGAGGAACAGGGCTGAGCGAGGCGAATCTGCTAGTCTTTTTCCATCACGTCCATTTCGACAAGCTGGCTTCGCTTCGGGACTACCGCCTGGGTGGCGGGGGGTCTGTGCATCGGTCTGTGTCTCGCGGCACTGCCCGCGGCAGGAGGGCAACGCCGACTTTGCGAGACGCTCGGCGTTGGAGAGAACGCCTACTTCTCCGACTCGCTGTTGCGTCAGATCGAGGTTCGCCTCGCTCGTAACGAGAAGGACGCCCTCGAACGGGCGGGCCTGCACGGTCTGCGAGGCTTCGAACTGCTGAAGCTGGGCCGTCTCGAAGAGTCGATCGCTCAACTCGAGGAGGCTCTGCAGGAGGCCGTTTCCCAGAGACGGAACGATGACCTCGCCAGCGCCGTCGAGTGGAATCTCGCGCTCGCTCACCTTCGCCTCGCCGAACAGCAGAACTGTGTCGAGCATCGGACCGCCTCTTCGTGCATCGTTCCGCTTCGCCGCGAGGCTGTGCACGGGAGGCCGGAGCACAGCCGCGCCGCAGGTGACCTCCTGGTCGACTACACCCAGAGTCACGAGAAGAACATCCAGGCGGTGTGGCTGCTCAATCTGGCTCGGCGCCTCTCGGGCGACTTCCCGGACGGGATTCCCGCTCGATATCGCTTGCCGGACTCGCAGCTCGCTGGAGCCGTGAGCTTTCCAGCCTGGCGCGATCGGGCCCCGGAGGTCGGGATCCGAGGCGAGGATCTGGCGGGCGGGGCAGTGATCGAGGATCTCGACGGAGATGGGCTCCTCGATCTCGTGACGTCGACCTGGAATCCGTGCGGCGGGATCAAGGCCTATCGCAACGATGGCCGGGGTGGGTTCGAGGACGTGAGCGAACCGTGGGGACTGGCAGGGGTCCTCGGGGGGTTGAACCTGGTGCATGCAGATTACGACGGGGATGGCCGACCCGATCTCCTGCTGTTGCGCGGTGCGTGGCTACTCGAGCAGGGGACGATCCCCAACGTGCTGTTGCGCAATCGCCGGGGCATGGACGGGAGCACGGTGTTCGAGGACGTGACCGTCGAGGCAGGGCTTTCGCACCCGGCGGCCCCCACTCAAACGGCGGCCTGGGCCGACTACGATGGTGACGGAGACCTGGATCTCTACGTCGGCAACGAAGCGACTGCGGCTCATCCCCATCCGTCGAATCTGTTTCGATCGGAGGGAGACGGGACCTTCGTCGACGTTGCACTGGAGAGTGGCGTCACCAACCTCAGATACACCAAGGGGACTACCTGGGGTGACTACGACAACGATGGAGACCCCGATCTCTACGTTTCCAACTTCGGGCCGAACCGGCTCTATCGCAACGACGGACCCGCGCCCTCCTCTTCGCCTTCGAAGGGCGAGGGGCGGTGGCGATTCACCGACGTCGCAGTCGAGCTCGACGTCACCCGACCCGAAGTCGAGGGCTTCGCGACCTGGTTCTTCGACTACGACAACGACGGCGACCTCGATCTGTTCGTGGCGGACTACCGGTCACAGGCAGCACAGGTGACCGCCTCGTATATGGGCGCTGTCGTTTCGGAGGGACAACCGTTGCTCTATCGGAACGAGCTGGTCGAGACCGGTCGCGTCAGGTTCACCGAAGTCAGTCGCGCTCTCGGGCTGACCCGACCCGCGATGCCCATGGGAGCCAACTTCGGCGATCTCGACAACGACGGCTGGCTCGATTTCTATCTGGGTACCGGTGAGCCCGATCTCGCGAGCCTGATGCCCAACCAGATGTACCGCAACACCGGCGGAGCTTTCGAAGAGGTGACGTTCGCAGGCGGCTTCGGGCACCTCCAGAAGGGTCACGGAGTCGCCTTCGGAGACGTGGACAACGACGGAGATCAGGATCTCCTCCATCAGATCGGAGGCTTCTATCCCGTCGATGTGTACGGCAATGCCCTCTTCGAGAACCCGACGTATTCCATTCCGCCAGACCAGGGCGTTGCGAAGCCTCCGCGATGGCTCGTCTTGAGGCTGGTCGGACATCGTGCCAACCGTTTCGGCATCGGAGCGCGGGTCCGCGTCCAGGCAGAGCTTTCGGATGGTGGGCTGTTCGAGGTCCACCAGGTGGTTTCCACCGGAGGCTCGTTCGGCTCTTCGAGCCAGCAACTGGAGATCGGCCTCGGCCGAGCCGACCGGATCCGGGAGCTCGAGGTGCGTTGGCCGGGAAGCGGCACCGTGCAGACCTTCCGTGACGTCGAACCCGATCGCTTCTACAGGGTCTTCGAGGTGAGCCCCGAGCTCGAGCCGTTGTCCCTGCCCGTGATCCGCCTGGGCCGAGCCGATTCCCCCTGATCCGATGTAGGGAGGGACTCGAAGGAGGGGAGCGAAGATTTTTACCAGTTTCTAGAGAAATACGACGGAAATCGGCGCGAGCATGGATGACAGGCTCGGGAAGGCTCGCTACACTTCTCCGACCCCCCCGCGCGGGAAGTCTTCCCGCTTCGTTTCCTCGGCTGCGGTTCCGACACCCGGCTCCCCTCGGAGCCCGGTGTGCGGCACTGCACAGCGCCGCCGGCCGCGACCCCGATCTCGAACCGAATCAGCCCGGTGGCCGGAAGGTGCTGCGGTTTTGCGCCGGTGGTGTCGGCGGTGGATCCGGGGGCCTCACCACAGGCAGTCCCGGAGGGACAGGGGCGATGGGATGCTCCGGCCTGGGGCCGTACCCCGGCGGATAGATCGGTACCCCGGAGGGAGTCCAGACGTACCAGTAGGGGATCCCGTTCGACTGCTGAGTGCGCGCTTCCTCTGCGCGTTGCCGCTGCGCCTCGGTCGCGGCGCGACGCGCGAGCTCCAGCCGGACCTGTGCGTCGGCGGAGCGTCTCTCGGCGTCGGCCCGCAGGATTTCGTCTCGGACCTCGCTGCGGATCCATTTTCCCTCGTAGTAGACCTCGCCGCGCTGCGCGTGCCACTCCTCCTCGGTGAGCCATTCTCCGTCCGCGCCTTGTCGATAGCCGAGAGCGCGGCGCGCGGCGGCGTGTCGGGGGTCGAGCTCGACCGCGCGCTCGAACAGCTGGCGTGCCAGCGTCGTGGAGCCGGCGTCCCGACTCTCGACGCCGAGGCGGTAGAGCGTGTCGGCGCCCGCGTCCGGATTCTGGCGAAGGAACTCGGCGACCTGCTGCTCCATCGTCTCGGTGCGCTCCACTCGCCGCACCGATTCGGCGGGGAGGGTCATGGTGCCCGCGGCCGTCTCGATGGCGACGTCCCCGTTCTCGAGCACTCGGGCGTTGCCTTCGAGGAAGTTGCCGTTGGCGAGCCAGACCTTGTCGGCCCGCGCGGGAGCGGCGAGGAGGGAGACCAGCGCAAGAAGTGGCAGCAGGGTGGCGAGATAGGTCTGCACAACGGGATAGCTGGCAGTCGAGCTCGACGGAGTCGAGTCCATGGTCGTCGATTCGGGGGCTTTGGCAATCGTCATGAGAACTCCTGTCGGGAACCTCACTACCGGGATGGAACCTCGCCTGTCGTCTGGCTATTCCCCGCCAACCTCACCTTCGGGAGCTCCCGGGCGGATACCGGGATGCGATTCGCACTGCCAGTTTGGATGCTCGCTTGATCAGCTCGTCGACGTTGTCGACCGATTGGCCCTTCTGGCGCCCGACTCCCGACCATGCGAACGTCCCGTCGGGTAGCTGCAGCGTGATGACCATGGTGCCCTGTCGTGTCGGCGGCACTCCGGCAAGTTCTTCTGCCGAGATCGGAACGTTCGAACGAGAGTCCTCGGTCGCCACCTGATCCCCGAGTACGGCTTCGTAGCTCAGCACGAGATCGGCTCGCCGTGCCTCGCGTCTGAGCCCCTTCTCCGCCAACGCGCCCTCGATCGCGGCCCGAACCGCGAGGTCCAGGGGTGAGTTGCGCCGCAGTGGATCGTCGGCGTCCCTGGACTCACCGATGTTGTCAGGTACCGACCAGGAATAGCTCGAAAACTGGCTGAAATCGAGATCGGTGTTGTGGCGAGTGCCGATCGGCTGGGCGTGAGCCGTCGAAACCGCAAGTCCCGGCAGGAGCAGCAGACACAGGGCCAGCGCCGCATGAATCGGCGCATGTGGGTAGACGATTGTTCGCAACACTGCGATTCCCCGAAGAGAAGCCGCAGTATAGCGAGAGCCTCAGCGGCGCCGATACCGAACCGTCATCGGATCGGCCGCTTCCTCCGCGATCATGACGGCCCCATCCTCGAGCAGAGCGAGCAGGTGAGCCAGCAACGAGAGCTGGGCTGCCGGCTTCATGGGCTCGGGCAGTCCGGCGTAGATGCGGTCGACCATTTCGGGGATGGTGATCTCTCCCGACTCCAGAACCTCGAGGACTTGACGCGTGCGCTGCTTGCGATGATCACGGATCTCCTCGATCCGTCTGCGTGCGTCGAGCACTGGCGGGCCATGAGCCGGGTGGAGGGTTTCGAGAGGGTAGGTGAGCAGTCGATCGAGGGAGGCGAGGTAGTCGTTCAGGCTGCCATCCGGGGGAGCGATGATCGATGTCGACCATCCCATCACGTGGTCGCCGCTCAGGAGAGTCTTCCCGTCGCCGAGCAGGTAGCACAGATGATCGCTGGCGTGCCCCGGGGTGTGAATTGCCGTCACTTCGACTCCGGGAGCGTGCAGAGTCATCTCGTCCTCGACCAGCAGGTCCGGCGCGAATCCTGCCCGGCCAGCGAATCCGAGTGTCAAGGTCTGGAAATGAGCCGCCAGACGGGGAGCCAGCGGCCAGTGGTCCGCATGAGCGTGACTGGGAACCACGCCGACCACCTCGGCGTCCCCGATCGCCTCGACGATCGCCTCGAAGTGAGCGTCGTCCTCCTGACCGGGCTCGAAGATGAATACATGCTGTGCGCCGACCAGGAATGTATTGGTGCCCGGCCCGGTGAAGGGCCCTGGATTGTTCTGGGTGATCCGTCGAAGCCCGGGAGACAGCTCGACGACATCCCCATATCGAAGGGGGGTGGGCTCGCGGCTCATGTCGACGGATCCATCCCCCAGCCTTTGGCAAGGAGCTCCTGATACTCCTCGACCCATGCGAACCAGATCCTGGGGTCGACGGCCGAAACGTCCTCGTCGGCCTGATCGTAGCCGTCGTCCTCGGGCAGCACGACCCGGGGCTCGTCCCCCGAGAGAACCACTCTGGGTTGGTTGCGTGGAACGCCCCTGTGCCCACGAGCGGCGGCGACCACCGCTTCGGCGTCCGAGTATCGACCCAGATCGATGAGATTCTTCACCGTTGGGAAGATGATCATCCATTCGCGTGCGGCGCCTTTGTCGAGTGCTTCGCGTGGCGTCACCCATGCCGAACTGGTCAGTTCCCAGTCGTCGTGCGTTGCGACTTGACGCTCTGGAGCATGCGCGACGAAGAATCGTGTGTCGTAGCGCCTCGGCTGGCCGGCGGGTGTGACCCAGTGCGACCAGTAGGAGACCTGGTCCGTCGCCAGCATCAGGTCCTCTTCGCGCGCGAGCTGCTCGATGCCCAGGTCACCCGCATTCATTCGATCCCTGAGCCGCTTGAAGCGCTCCTCGGTAGCGGGGTCGTCGAAGTCGAGCAGCCCACCGCTGCGATCATAGGCGAGCAAGACGCCGGCTTCCTCGAAGCACTCCCGGATGGCCGCCACCCAATAGGCGAGTCCGCCATGGTCGAGTCCGAGTCGTGAGCTCGCGGTCTCGTCGTCGAGTCCGGCACACAGAGAGCTGTCTACACGGTCTTCTTCGTCGACGGCCCCTCCCGGGAACACGTAGGCGCCGCCGACGAAGTCCGACTTGATGTGGCGCTGCTCCATGAAGACTTCCAAGCCGCGCTCCGAGTCTCTCAGCAGAAGCACGGTCGCGGCGGTGCGCATCTTCGGCTCACTCATCGACTTGCCCCCGGAGAGTCGAGGAGGTCTGCCTTGGCGTCGGAAGCCGGACGGTCGCGCTGCAGGCCCCAGGAGACTCGCTCGGCCTCACGCATCACACGAAGCACGTTGAGCCCGGCGATGTCGGCGACCTCGCCTTCGCTGTAGCCACGCCGCAGCAGCTCTGCGAGCAGACTCGGGAACCTGGACACGTCTTCGAGGCCTCGCGGCACGGAGCTGATGCCGTCGAAGTCCGAGCCCAGTCCAATGTGGCTCGAGCCGATTCGCCCACGGATGTAGTCGATGTGGTCCGCGACGTCCGAGAGCGACGCATGCGGAACCTCCTGGTTTCGGCGAGCCTCTTCGAGCCGAGCGGCCACCGCGGCCTCGTCGTCGAGCTCACTCTCCAATCGACGACGCATCTGCATCAGCTCCTGCGAGTACAGATTGACCTCGTTGTCGATGAAGCTCGGCACGAACGTCACCATCACGACGCCTCCATTCTCCGGCAGGCGGTCGAGCACACTATCGGGTACGTTACGAGGATGGTCGGTGATGGTGCGGGCCGAGGAGTGGGAGAAGATGATCGGCGCCCGAGTGACGTCGAGAGCGTCATGCATGGTTTTCGGGGCGACGTGGGAGAGGTCGACCAGCATGCCGAGCCGGTTCATTTCGCGCACGACTTCGCGACCGAAGTCCGTGAGTCCCCCATGCTCGGAGGCGTCGGTGGCCGAATCGGCCCAGGCGACGTTCTCGGAGTGGGTCAGCGTCATGTATCGAGCTCCGGCCCTGTAGAGCTGGCGCAGGATCGCGAGAGAGTTCTCGATCGCGTGGCCGCCTTCCATCCCGATCAAGGACGCGACCTTCCCTTCAGCGTGCGCGCGAACGACATCGTCTGCGCTCAGGGCGAGCGCCAGTACTTCCGGGTAGCGCTCGACCATCCTGTATACCACGTCGATCTGTTCCAGCACCGCGCCCGCCGCTCCGGGCTCTGCATGGCTGGCGGGTACGTAGACCGACCAGAACTGTCCTCCGACTCTGCCGGCCTGGAGTCTCGCGAGGTCGGTGTGCATGCCAACCTCGGTCGTGTTGCGGAGATCGAGTCGATCCATCCGGTTGTCGACGCGCTCGTGAAACTGCCAGGGAACGTCGTTGTGACCGTCGATCAGGGGAACCCGCTCGAGGATCTCGAGCACGCGGGAGCGAAGCTCCTCGTCGGTGGGTGAGACGGCACTGGAGGGCACCGCGAGAGCACAGATCGTGGTCAACAGCAGGGCGATCGGGAGTTGGGCAGGTGACATTGCTGAGGGTCCTGTCGCGGGGATGAGGGCTTCGAATCCGCTGGGAAGATGCCCCAAAGTACCTGAAATCGTGAGCTCATGCAGGTCGGTCGGCACGGCGCCGCGCGGACCAGCGGGAGGGTTGGTTCCTAGTTATTCTAGATTTCGATACTTTCTGATATTGTTATGTTTCTCCGCGCGGAGCCTTCTGTCCCGCGCCGTTCCAGCCGTCCTCGCATCTTCGGGTAGTCACGAGTCAGAGGGGAGTCCACCTTGAATCCGTTGCAGGAAAGCCTTCATTTCGGGAGGTTCGCCATCGAATGTGGAGTGGTGACCCAGGAGCAACTGAACTGCGCCCTGGAGCGAGCCATGGCGAGCGACGCGCAGATGGTCTCCGATGTGCTGGTGGAGTCCGGAGTCCTCAGCGTCGAAGACCTGGAGCGTGTGCTGATGGCCATGGCGAATGGAGACGCTGTGGGACCTGGCAGCGCCCTGACTGCGGGGAATGGAGCTTCGGCGGCCACCTCCGAAGGCACACCTCCAGCGCCGCCCGAGGCCGCTCCTCCTCCGCCGGCGGACGCCGTCGGAGGAGGAGCCCCCCTCTCGTTGCTCGATCCGCCGACCCTGGAGGGGATGCCTGCCGATCCGATTCGAGACACGGGCCCGCTGGCAGCGCTCGGGCTTCCCGATCCCGCGAGTGGGGCGCCGGTGGCACCCTCCGTGGCGCCTTTCGCCGCGGGACCGGCGCAGGAGATCGAAGCCACGTCGGTGCCACCAATGGTGTTACCGGAGCCGACCCCGACGCCACCGATGGATGCCCTCGAAGAGACCCATCAGATGCCGGTCATGGCGATCGAGCTGCCGCCTCAGGAAGCCGCGGCCGAGATCGTCTCCCCTGACGCGACGCCCGTCGCATCGCCCCCCGGCTCAGCACCGGCGGGCCCACCCGTGATCGCCCCGATCGAGCCGGAAGCGGTCCGCTCGAAGTCCAGCGCGACAGCTCCGTCCGAGTTGATCACTCTGCTCGAGTCCGCTGCCGCCCAGAAGGCGAGTGATCTTCACCTTCACGCCGGCCAGCCTCCTCGAATGCGTTTGAACGGAGAGTTCGTGAAGGTTCCTGGCGGTCTGGTGGACTCCACGACCACGGAGGCTCTGTTGAAGACCCTGCTCGACGAGGAGCAGCTTCGCCAGCTCGAGGTCGAGGGTCAGGTCGACTTCGCCTATACGCTGCCTGGGATCGCCCGCCTGCGTTCCAACGCCTACCGTCATCGGTTCGGTACCGACGTGGTCTTCAGGCTCGTGGCCCTCCAGCCACCGACCCTGGCTGAGCTGAGTCTTCCGGAGACACTCTCTCGCTTCGGCGAATATCACCAGGGAATGGTCCTCATCACGGGACCCAGTGGCTGTGGGAAATCCTCGACGATGGCCGCGCTGGTGAACGGAATCAACCAGAGCCGCCCCGATCACGTCCTGACGGTCGAGGATCCCATCGAGTACGTCCACCAGAGCCGCCAATGCAATGTGAACCAGCGTCAGGCCGGAAAGCACACGGCGAGCTTCGCGCGCGCACTGAAAGCGGCTCTGCGAGAGGATCCCGACGTCATCGCGATCGGCGAGCTGCGTGATCTGGAGACGATCCGGCTGGCGCTGACCGCCGCAGAGACCGGCCACCTGGTCCTGGCGACGATGCACACCAAGGACTCGATCGGAACGATCAACCGGGTCATCGGCTCCTTCCCGCCGGAGGAGCAGGCGCAGGTGCGCGCCATGCTCTCGGAATCGTTGCGAGCGATTGTCTCTCAGCGGCTCGCCCGAAAGAAGGATGGCTCCGGTCGCATACCGGCGCTCGAGATCCTCCTCGCGACCACGGCGGTCGGGAACCTGATTCGTGAGCAGAAGACCTTTCAGATTCCCTCGGTGCTGCAGAGCGGAGCGTCCCAGGGAATGTGCTCGATGGATGCTTCGTTGGGCAAGCTCCTCAAGGCGGGCATCATCGAGCGTGAAGAAGCCCTTCGCCTGTGTGAGAACCCTGCCGCTCTCGGAGCGTGAACGAGGAGAACCGATGGCACGTATCGACGAGCTGTTTCGCTACTTGAAGGATCAGGAGGGGTCTGATCTCCACCTGCTGGCGGGTCTGGTGCCGCGGATCCGAAAGGACGGTTCCCTCGAGCCGGTGGCGGGATGGACCCCGCTGAGCCACGAGGAGCTTACCCAGCTCCTGCGCGAGGCCTGTCCCCCTGATCTCTGGGAGGCCTTCGAATCCAACGCCGACCTCGACTTCGCCTACGGGCTCGAGGGGGTCGCGAGGTTCCGCTGCAATTACCTCCAGCAGGAACAGGGCGCAGGAGCGGTGTTTCGTCTCATTCCCGAGAGGATCTTGAGCACCGACGAGCTCGGTGTCCCGGAACCCATCTGCAGGCTCGCCGACCTGGAACGAGGATTGGTCCTGGTGACGGGACCCACCGGATCGGGCAAGTCGACGACCCTGGCCGCCATCATCGATCGGATCAATCGGACCCACAGCAAACACATTCTGACCATCGAAGATCCCGTCGAGTTCGTGCACCCGAACCTCGAGTCCGTGTTCACTCAACGAGAGGTAGGGCACGATACCGACAGCTTCGGCGGTGCTCTGAGAGCCGCCATTCGGCAAGACGCCGACGTGATCCTGGTCGGCGAGATGCGGGATCTGGAGACCATCGCTCTCGCCATCACGGCGGCAGAGATGGGCTCACTGGTTTTCGGTACCCTTCACACCAATGGTGCAATCAATACCGTCGACCGCTTGATCGATGCCTTTCCGGCCGAGCAGCAGTCCCAGGTTCGTACCTCTCTCGCCGACAGCCTCGCTGCCGTCGTCTCGCAGCAGCTCCTGCCTCGCGCCGGCGGCAAGGGGCGAGTAGCGGCGCACGAGGTCCTCCTTCGCACCCAGGGACTGCCCAACATCATTCGCGAAGGAAACACGCAGATGATGCGCTCGGTCATTCAAGCCGGGCGGAAAGAGGGCATGCAGGCAATGGACGACGCGCTGCAGCGTCTCCTCGACGAGGGCGTGATCACCGCGGATGCGGCGCGGGCCAAGGCGAGCGACAAGAGCCGCTTCGCCAAAGCCGAGACCTGAGTGCCGGCGGGCCGGGAGAGGGTGTTGCGGGCCTTCCCTGGAAAAGTACCTTCGCCTCGAGACCCCTGGTCTCAGAGGTGGCGTCTGGGCGGTACGATGGCGTTACCGATCAGCTGACCGAGCACGATCGCGACCGCAATCAATGCCACGGTGAACACGGCTTCGGCGCCACTCAGAGCATCGTCGGCCATGAAGGACGCGACGCCTCGAAAGCCGATCGCTCCGGGCACCAGAAGCAGGACCGCCGTGACGCGCGTGACCATGGCCGGCCGACGCAATCTTCTGGCGTAGAGGTTGCTCACGACACCGAGAACCAGTGCGCCGATCAAAGTCGCGAGCTCGATACCGAGCGTCTCCGAGGCCGCGGCAGCCGTGCCCCAGGTCACCAGTCCGGCGAGCAGGATCCATCCGAGGTCCCGGCGATCGGCATCCAGCAGAACGGTGAAGGCCAGCGCAGTCAGAGCTGCGGCGAAAATCGCTGTCCAGCCCGGCAGGTCCGACGGGACTCCAGGCGGAGCGGGCCCGAGAATCGCTGTAGTGAGCCGTTGCCCCAGAGCCACTCCGAAACCGAGCATGAAGAAGCCGAGCACCGCTCCGAAGAGGCGCGAGGTTCCGGACACCAGACTGCCGTTGGCGAGCTCCGACACCGCGATCGTCACGGTCAGGCCCGGTACCAGCACGATCAGCCCTGCGAGAGTCGCGACCGAGATCTCGACCGGAATCGAGGGCGACAGGAGTGCTGCCAGGAAGCCGGCTGCGATCGCGACCAGGAAGGCCCCGAGAGGCTCGAACAGTCGCGCGATGGACGCTTTCTGTCGAGCGACCAGCGAGAGGACGCCGACCAGCGTGCCGCCTCCCAGCGCGGTCAGAATCTCTCCGCTGCCGCCGCCGAAGAGTCTCGACGCCGAGGCCGACGCGATAGCGTACCCCAGGGCGACGACCCAGGGTCGGTGACGCGCCGGAGCCGAGGCGATGCGGGCCAGCTCCCGTCGTGCCTCGGGGACCTCGAGCTCGCCGTGGGCGACCGACTGGGCGAGGCGATCGAGATCCGCCATCTTGCCCAGACTGACCGAGCTGCCCTCGAGTCGCTGGAGGTGTGTCTCCTCCGACTCCGAGCTCCCCAACGTGGCGAACAGGGCGGTGGGCGTGGCGTAGAAGCTCGACTCCAGGTCGAGCTGTGAAGCCACTTCGCCGAGGGCGAGCTCGAGCCGGTGGGCGGGAACGCCGTGACGGTGGAGCTCGCGCCCGAGCTCCAGTACGAAGTCGACGCGCTGACGATGGGGAGCGGTGAGAGTCGGAGGCGTCATGCAGAGGGCCCGAAGAGGGCCCTCATCGTAGCTCCGCCGGCAGTGGAATCGCTAGAGGGGGAGGCCCGGGCTCCCGCGTTGGGCCTGGCCTACTGAATCTCGATCTCGAGCTCCAGCACCGCCCGGGCGGCGCGCTCGCTCAAGGTGTCGAGCCCCTGGCCTTCGACGCCATTCGCACGCAGCGCGTGCTGGATCAGATCGCCGACCTCGGAGACCGAGCCGCGTAGGCGAAGACGGTCGTCGTTCAGGTTGAGGTGAACCGACTGCTGCACTGCCTCGGCAGCGGCAGCGATGGCGTCCTCGGGCGGGTCGAGCGAAGACAGCTCTTCGCGCAGTGTCGCTTCGATGAAGAGTCGAGAGCTGCGCTGCATTCGCTCGTGGAGTCCTTGCATTTCCTGATGAACCGAGTCCATCTCGCGGTGGACCTCCTGCATGCGCTGGTGCACCGGCTCCATGTCGACCTGAAGGTCGCGCATGCGCTCCATCACCGGTTCCATCTCCTGGTACACCTCGCGCATCCGATCGTGGACCGGCTCCATCTCCTGCCCGAGTGCTCTCATCTCGGCGAACACCGGTTCCATCTCAGCCTGTACACCGCGCATTCTCTCGAAGGTCGGTTCCATCTCCTGGAAGACGGCCTGCATCTGCTGGTGCACCGGCTCCATCTCCCGATGAATCTGCTGCATTTCTTCGAGGACCGGTTCCATCTCGGACTGGATCGCTTCCACCTGCCGATGAAACGGCTCGAGCTGGCTGTGCAGCTCTTCGAGCGTTCTCTCGAGCTCCTGGCGGTCGGCGGCGTCGGACTCTTGTTCCTCGGCCAGGGCCGCCTCGAGCGCCTCGGCCTGGGCCCTGTAGCTGGCCTCGGCCTCCTCCATGCGAGCCTCGAACGGCCTCAGTCGGCTCTCGAGCTCGGCGAGCTGCGCCTCGTAGGGCTCGAGACCGGCCTCGATCTCTTCGAGTCGAGCCTCGAGCGGCTCCAGTCCGGCCTCGACCTCCGCGATCTGGGCTTCGTGTGGCTCGAGGCGTGCCTCGAGAGCCTCGCGCTCGCGCTCGAGCGGTTCCAACTCCCGCTCGATCGCCTCGAGTCGCTGCTCGTAGGGCTCCAGGGAGACCTCGACCGATTCGAGAAGCTCTTCGGTGGGGTCCATCTGCGCTTCGATCTCTTCGAGGCGCACCTCGTAGGGCTCCATCTTCTGTTCGAGGGTCTGGATTTCGGCTGCAGCGGCCCGTAGCTGCACGAGCGCTTCCTGCCGAGTCGCTGGTGGCCCCTGAGGCTCGATGGTCTCCTGCATCCAGGGCTCGACGGTGGCTAGCACCGGAACGAGGCCGCTCAGCAAGAGGATGGCGGGAAGAGCCAGCACCGCGCGTCGGGCGGGCGACTTTCTCTCGGAAGCTCTCAAGATCGACATCAAACGGACCTCCAGCTGAGGACGCCGCGCCATGGGCAACGCGGGTACGGGAATGGGGGGCGCATCCGCGGCCTCGCCGCGGCGCGCCAGTTCGAGAAGATGATGGGCGTAGCTGCTGGCGCGAGTGCCGAGCGCGAGGACCTGCTCATCACAAGCCCGCTCCTGTTCGGCGACCAGTCGAGTCAGCGTCATCCAGACCAGCGGATGAAACCAGTAGACCGCACAGGCTGCCCGCGCGAGGACGCGAGCCCTCCAGTCGCCGCGGCGGATATGCACCAGCTCGTGGTGAAGCACGACCCGGCGGCGTTCGTCACTCCATTCGTGGTGGTCGGCGGGCAGCAGCACCACCGGATAGCGGTGACCCCAGGTCATCGGGCTCGCAACCCGATCGCTCGTGAGCAGCTGCACGGGGCGTTCGATGCCGACCCGCCGTCGTGCGCCCTCCAGCGCCGCCAACGTGGCTGCGTCGAGCTCGACCCGAGCCTCCCGCTCGAGAGCGCGGACTCGCCGGTGAGCCTGGCGCTGGCGAAGCAGGCTCGCGAAGGCTCCCAGGCCCCAGAACAGTGCGATCGCCAGCGGCGCCGTAGAGGCGATGCGGCTGTGTAGCGCGGGGGGAGCGGGGGGGCGAAGATCGACGACAGGGTCGCGTCGGGGAGCTGCCGAGTCGCTCTCCCGCGTGAGTGCCGGGCTCGATCGAGGGCTCGCGGCGACGGTGATCCTGTCGGTGTGCCCGGCTGGTGTTGGCGACTCGACTTCGTTGCCGCTGGAGTGAACCCCCAGTGGGTCGGGAAGTACGGGCAGCGACCAACTCGGGAGGACCGGCCCGAGAACGGGCAGCGCGATCGTGCCCGCGAGGGCGATGAGCAGGAGCCGCACGCGCAGCGAAGCCCGCGCCCGCTCGTACAACTGCACCAGAGCGAGGGAAAGCGCCAGCAGCAGCGTCGCCTTGAGTGAAAGATCGAGCAAGAGGGCAGCCAGGTGGCCATCGGAGGACCAGGCGCCGATACCGGTCATGTCAACGCCCCTCCTCTCGAGCGTTCTCGATCATCGATTGAAGACGCGCCAACTCGTCCTTCGTCAGCGGCTCGGAGCGCAGATCGAGCAGCGCCGCGACCGCCTGCTCGGTGGAGTCCTCGAAGAACGTGTTGACCAGATGTTGCAGGGCGCTGCGACTGGCCTTCTCGCGTGGCACCGTGGGAAGGAAGACGTAGCGGGGCCCCTCCTGCTCGTGGCGTAGATGGCCCTTGTCCTCGAGGATCCGCAACAGGGTTCGCACGGTCGAGTACGAGGGGGCGTCCGGCATTTCTGCCAGCACGTCGTTGGCCGTGACTCGTTCCTGCCGATAGACGATGTCCATGATCTGTCTCTCCCGGCGGCTCAATTCGCGATCGTCGCGGCTCATGGTGCGGCCCTTCTTCGGTCTCTGGTCTCTGGAGCGTGCCCGTCTGCTAATTTTTTAGCATAAAGCTAATTTTTTAGCAAGTCCCAGTACGGTAGAGAATGCGCAGGGTTTTCTCGGGGTCCTCCGGGTGGCGATTCGCTCTGGAGTCGAAGGGATTTCGACAGGCCCCCGAGCTCCACGAGAGCTCGTGTCGTGCACCGCAAGTCTGCCGACAGGGTTGTCGTGGGGCGGAGCCAGGGCCTCGGTCTGAACGCTCAGCTGGCGCTACTTCGGCAACATCCCGTTGATCGAAGACGGCTCGGTTGTGTGGGAGCGCGGCTCGACGCTGTACGGCCGGGTCGGCTACCGCTTTCGCAACGGACTCGAGCCGGCCCTCGAGGGGTTCAACCTGCTCGACACTGACGACAGCGACATCGAGTACTGCTACCCCTCACGTCTTCCCGGCGAGCCTTTTCGAGGAGTCGAGGAGGTGCAGTTCCATCCTCTCGAGAGTCGCACGATTCGCCTGGTCGCAGCCTGGCGCCGCTAGCGAACCCATGGTATTCACCCTCGTGTTCGCTAGGGCAGCAGCCTGAGCTTCACGTTCCGGTAGTACACGACACTGCCAGGGTCGTGCCCCTGGAAGGCGACGGTGCCGCTGGAGAGCTGTCGCTCCGGTCGGTCGAGGTCGTCGGGCTCGGTGTAGTCGACGGTGACCTCGCCGTTGACCTCGATGACGATGCGCTTGCCTTGGACCATGATCTTCTGGGTGAACCATTCACCGTCTTTCGCCGGTGCCTCGAACACATCCACGACGTTGTAGAGACCGCCGGTCTTCTTGGGGTCCGGGTGCGTGTTGTTGACCTGCGCCTCGTACCCTTTCGCGGGCCAGCCCTCCTCCTGATACCGGGTATGGAAGTACATGCCCGAATTCGCTCTGGGCTCGGTCTTGACCTCGGCCGACCACTCGAAGTTCACGAAGTCGGCTCCGCCCACGTCGCCGACGTAGAACAGGTGGCTGCGCGGCCCGTGCACGACGATCATGCCGTCACGGACCGCGAAGGTGTCCGGGTTCTCGCTGGCACGCCAGCCGTCGAGTGTCTTGCCGTCGAAGAGGGAGAACCAGTCCTCCTCCTGGGCAGCGACGGCGGAAACGGTGAGAGCGATGAGGATCGAGGCCAGGGCGGAGAGGCGTCTCATGGGTTCTCCCGGAGAGATGGTCGAACTGTGGGAAGCAACACCGTATCCTGTCACGGGTCGACGGTGTGTCCGTGTTTGACGCCGGGCCACAGCCACTGCTACCTTGCTTTCTCCCAGAGAATCAAGGAGTCGCCCGCCATGAGAGAAGCCGTCGTCGTCGCCAGTTCCCGCACGCCCCTCGCCAAGTCGTTTCGCGGCTCGTTCAACATGACCCGGCCCGACGACCTGCTGGCTCATACCTTGAAGGATGTTCTCGCGAAGGCGCCGGAGCTCGACCCGGCCGAGGTCGAGGACATCATTGCGGGCTGTGCCACTCCCGAGCGCGCGCAGGGCTCCAACGTCGCCCGGGTCGCGGCGGTGCGCGCCGGGCTCCCCGTCACCATTGCCGGCACCACGGTGAACCGGTTCTGTTCCTCCGGTTTGCAGGCGATCGCCATGGCGGCCAACCAGATCGTGGTCAATGGGGCGGACGCCGCAATCGGAGCCGGTGTAGAGAGCATCACCTTCAATGCCGGCGGACAATCGATGCCCAACCCCTGGATCGAAGAGCACAAGCCGGAGCTCTACATGGCCATGGGCGACACCGCCGAAGTGGTCGCCAAGCGGTACGGAGTCACTCGCGAGGCGCAGGACGACTATTCGTTGTCGAGCCAGCAACGTACTGCCAAGGGTCAGCAGGACGGCTTCTTCGACGAGGAGTTGGCGCCGATCGAAGTCACCTGGGGCATTCTCGACAAGGAAACCAAGAAGATCGCGCGCACCGAGACCAAGATGGTCGAGCGCGACGAGTGCAACCGGCCGGACACCACGCTCGAGGGACTCGGCAACCTGAAGCCCTACTTCGATCCCGACTCGGGGAAGGGCAGTGTCACCGCCGGCAACGCCTCCCAGCTCTCCGACGGAGCGTCGGCGACCCTGCTGATGTCGCGCGAGCGTGCCGGTCAGCTCGGTATCCAACCGAAGCTGCTCTTTCGCGGCTTCGCCGTAGCCGGCTGCGAGCCCGACGAGATGGGTATCGGACCGGTGTTTGCGGTGCCTCGACTGCTCGAGCGTCACGGTCTCTCCGTGGACGACATCGATCTCTGGGAGCTCAACGAGGCCTTCGCTTCGCAGGTGATCTACTGCCGTGATCGACTGGGCATCGACCAGGAGAAGCTCAACGTCAACGGCGGATCGATCTCGATCGGTCATCCTTTCGGCATGACCGGCTCGCGGATGGTGGGAACCCTGGCCAACGAGATGGTGCGCCGCGGCTCACGCTACGGTGTCGTCACGATGTGCATCGGAGGCGGCCAGGGAGCGGCCGGGCTCTTCGAGTCCTGCCGCTGAGCCGGGAGGCTGTGCAGAGCAGTCTGGGCCTGATCGGCTACGGGAGCTTCGGGAGGTTCACAGCGCCGTTCTTGGAGCGGCACTTCCAGCTGTGCGTCTTCGATCGGGTCGAGTCGCTTCGAGCAGGGGTTCTCGCCGACGGTCTTCGGTGGGGCTCTCTCGAGGAGGTCGCCAGCTGTGACATCGTGGTGCCGGCCGTGCCGGTGCAGGAGCTCCATGAGCTTCTCGGTGAGATCGTTCCATCGATGCAGCCGGGCTCTCTGGTGGTCGATGTCGCGTCGGTGAAGGTCAAGCCGCTCGCCCTGCTGGCCGAGGTGCTCCCGGCCGAGGTCGATTTCGTGGGTCTCCACCCGATGTTCGGACCGCAGAGTGGCCGCGACGGGATCGAGGGCTTGAAAGTCGCTCAGTGCCCAGGGAGAGGGACGCGTGGCCCGGAGGTTCGTTCCTTCCTGGAAGAAGAGCTGGGGCTCGAGGTTCTCGAGATGAGTGCCGAGGAGCACGACAGCGAGATGGCCTACGTCCAGGGGTTGACCCACTGGATGGCCAAGGCTCTGCGCGAGATCCGGACTCCCGACGTGCGCCTCTCCACTCCGGCCTACCGGCATCTCATGAGGATCGAAGAGATCCTCGGCGACGACTCCTGGGAGCTGTTCGTCACCATCCAGAACGAGAATCCGTTCGTCGAGGCAGCCCGTCGAGAGCTGGTCGATCGCCTCATGGAGATCGAGCAAAGCCTCAAAGGCCGCTGACCTTTCGCATTCTGGCGCTGCGCTCCCGCCCGAGGCGCGATAGTCTCGGACAGAGCCCACGACAGACGCAGGAAGCCTGGATGACCATGCCGAGACAAGCGAATCGCCGACCGATGATCTCTGTCGTTGCCCCGGTGTACAACGAGAGAGACAGTCTGCTGCGGCTGTACGACGAGATCACTCGTGTCCTGGGGGCCGAGGGTCGGGAGTTCGAGATCGTCCTGGTCAACGACTGCAGCAGCGATGAAAGTCTCGAGCTCATGCTCGACATGGCTGCCACGGATCCGCGCGTCCGCGTCGTCGATCTCACGGAGAGGAGCGGCCAATCCGCGGCCCTCGGAGCCGGCCTGAGAAGTGCCCGTGGCGAGGTCATCGTCACCCTGGACGCCGACTTGCAGAACGACCCGGCTGACATTCCCATGCTGCTCGACCGCCTGGACGACTACGACGTGGTTTCGGGAGTGCGCGCCCAGCGCAACGACACCTGGATCCGTCGGGCCGTTTCGCGCGTGGCGAACGGCGCTCGACGTGTGGCTCTCGGAGACCCCTTCAGCGACATCGGCTGCTCGCTCAAGGCCTATCGAGCCGAGTACGTGCGGGATCTTCCGGTCTTCGACGGGATGCACCGCTTCCTCCCGGTGCTCGCCATGCTGCGCGGCGCCAGGGTGACCGAGCTACCGGTGACCCATCGCCCGCGCTACCACGGAGAGAGCAAGTATGGCGCGATTCGCGGCCGTTTCGGTCGGGGTCTCTGCGATCTCGTGGGAGTGCGTTGGCTGGCCTCGCGCTGGGTCTTGCCCCCGACTCATGCCCAGGCCCGGTTGCAGGACGAGGCGGAGAGCGGGGTGCCGGTCGATCGCCGGTCCGAAGAGTACGGACCCGATCGGGCCTGACGCAGCACTACTCGGATCGCAAGGTCTGTGCAGGATCCAGTCGGCTGGCCTGCCTCGCCGGCAGGTAGCTGGCCAGAGCCGCGACCGTCAGCAGGATCAACGCTCCGACTGCGAATGCGATCGGGTCTCGCGGAGTGACGTCGAAGAGGAGACCCGACAGGAGTCGGGCTGCCAGCAGGCCGCCGATGATGCCACCGGCCACGCCCAGACTCGCGATGGCCAGCCCTCGGTGCACCACCATCGTGGCGACCTGACCGGACCGTGCTCCGAGGGCATGCGAAGGCCCAGCGGCGGTGACGGCGAGGGAAGGCCAGCACAGCTGCCGCGGAGATCGCGGCCACCAGGCCTTCATCGGCCAGGATCCGGAAGAAGGGACCGTTGCCGTGCCAGATCCACCAGTCGACACATCCGTTCGGCTTCGGTGGTGGCGGCTTCGCGACCGAGCTCGGTCACGCGGTAGTAGCGTCGACGCGGATCGTCGTCGCCGCTTCTCTCGGTGGTCACCTCCTGGATGAGACCCTCCTCCAGCATGCGCCCGATCGAGCTGTACAGGGTGCCGGGGAGCAGCACTTCACCGGTCTCCTCTTCGAAGCGCTGCATGATCGCGTACCCGTGCAGCTCCTGATCGCCGAGAGCCAGCAGAATATGAAACACCGGACCACGGAGGCGTCGGGTCACACCGCGGGTCGGGGTCGACGGTGTGGGAGGTGGGATCACGATTGGGTCAAACTATATTCGAACGGAATATATTGCAGGGCGGGGTCGGAGTCCGCGATCCAGTGGATCGGATCCGATTCGATGGAGTGATCGCAAATGCGTCTCACGGCCCACGGGGAACGCAGCCCGATCGATCCGCGGTTGCCTGGTCTCTGGAATCTGCCGCAGTTCGTCCCAAAGCAGGAACGATTCGTGCTTGGGAACGTAGAAACGAGGGTGTCGTGCCCGAGAGGGGCGACACGAGCTCGATCCCGCCGATTCACAGCTTGCAGTTTCAGAATGGCCGGCGCCCCGAGGCGGGACGATCGGCCGTGGGGATCCGACAGTGCCGCCACATGCCACCGCTGAATGCATCGACACTCTCGCGGGAGATCGCTTTCTGGTGCGCCAACGGCTGGGCAGCGGTGTTTTCGGCGTGGTCTACGAGGCCTACGATCGCGCGCGAGACGAACCCGTTGCAATCAAGGTCTTCGCGGAGACCGAGCCGGAGCTGCTCTATCGCTGGAAGAGAGGGTTTCGCCGCCTCGCGGGACTCGGCCATCCGAACCTCGTGCAGCTGCGAGAGTTGGCCAGCGACGGTGACGTCTGGTGGGTCGGCATGGAGCTCGTCGAGGGCGTGGAGCTGCGCCAGCACCTCGGCAGCCACCGCCGCCCGCGCAAGGGGCGGGTGAACGGAGTCGACTTCGATCGAATTCGTGAAGCGACGGCCCAGATCGTCGAGGGGCTCGCCTTCCTCCACGGCAACGGAGTTCTCCACGGAAACCTGAAGCCGTCGAACGTGGTGATCGGCCGCGACGGTCGGGTGCGACTGCTCGACTATGGTCTGGTCGAGGAGATGCTCCGGTACTCCCGGAGCCTCACCTCCTCGTCGGAGGGACTCCTGCCCGGTGAAGACCGCACGGGTTGGCAACCGAACGCCTACTCGGCCCCTGAGCTGTCGACCGACCTGGCGGCGAGAGAGATCTGCTCAGCGTCGGACTTCTACTCGTTGGGTGCGATCCTCTACGAGGGGTTGACCGGCATCACGGTCGGGGCGGGCAACGATCGGCGGCCGGGTGATCGGTTCTCGGGCGTCCCTGCGGACCTCGACCAGCTGTGTGAGGCGCTTCTGCGCCCGAGCCCCGAGGACCGTCCGAACGCGCGCGAGATCCTGGCGCGCATCGGTCGGACCGGCGTCGGTGCCATCGAGACGGGGCGGGGGCGCAGTGGTCAAACTGCAGCCTTCGTCGGACGCCTCGCTGAGCTCGACGCACTCGAGCGGGGCTTCGAGACTGCGGCCGACGGAGACTTCGTTCTGCGTTGGGTGGAAGCGAGCTCGGGCCTCGGCAAGACTGCCCTGGTCGAGCGCTTCTGCGAGCGTCTCGCCCGCCGGGGCACGGCCAGCCAGACGGTGCTGCTCGGTCGCAGCTTCCGCCAGGAGACCGTGCCGTACAAGGTCTTCGACGTCCTGGTCGACGGGTTGAGCCGCCATCTGGTGGGACATCCGGGAGATCTGGATCCGGGTTTCGTACGCTCGCAGACCGGAGCCCTCCAGCGGCTCTTTCCGGTTCTGCGCCGAGTGCCGGCTCTGGCCGAGCACCAGCGCGACGACGAGCTCGTCGGACGCGGGCCCGAACGGGTGCGCGAGCGTGGCTTCTTCGAGCTGCACGCGGTGCTGAGGGGCCTTGCCGAGCGCAGACCGCTGGTGCTGGTGCTCGAAGACGTCCAATGGGGAGACGCCGATAGCGCAGTGTTGTTCTCTCGGCTGGTGCGGCAAGGTATCCCGAACTGTCTGGTGCTCGTCACTCTGCGCCCCGAGGAGCGCGACTCGAGCTCGTTCATGAGTCATCTCGAGCCCGAGGTCGCGGAGCGGGGAGGGAGGATTCCGCTGGCCTCCCTCGACGAGAGCGAGGCTCGAGAGCTGGTCCGACGCGTCGTCGGCCCCGTGCTCGGGCTCGGCGCCTCGTCGCAGGCGCTGGTGGAGCAGGTGGTGGTCGAGGGTGGGGGAGATCCTTTCCTGCTGACGACGCTGGCCGGTGCGGCGGTGGACGGTTGGGGTGCGGTCGGGAAGGCCGGTGACTCGACGCCACCCCTGACGGTGGCCGAGATCGTCCGCCGCCAGCTCGCATCGTTGCCGTCTCCCCAGCGGCAGTTGCTCGAGATCGTCGCGATTGCCGAGCAGCCGATCGCGGTCGATCTCGCTCGGAGAGCGGCAGGTCTCGCCCTCGGCGACGACTCCGGAGCGATCGACCTTCTGGCTGCCGAGGTTGCGGCCGAAAGTCTGGAACGACTGGGGCTGGTCCGACTGGGTGGAGAAGGGCGGACCGAGACGGTGGAGCCGCGTCACGAGCGAGTCCGAGAGGCTCTTCTGGGCTTGTTGCCGGAGAACGTCCGCCGGGACCGCAACCGCCAGCTCGCGTCGGTCCTCGAGCAGTCGCAGGCCCCCGGTTCGGCTGCGGCGGCAGCGGTGCACTACTCTCGAACGGAAGAGGAGTCCCGAGCCGCGCGGTATGCCGTCGAAGCCGCGGAACAGGCGCTCGAGCAGCTGGCATTCGACCGGGCCGCGCGGCTGCTCAAGTTGGCGATCAGCCTGGGTGCCAGCGGACTCGACTCCTCTCAGCTCCGGGCTCGGCTCGGTGACACCCTGAGCCTCGCCGGAAGAGGCGCGGAGGCCGCAGGCGAGTATCTCGAGGCGGTCCGACGAGGCTCGACGCGCAGCGTCGTCGAGCTCCAACTGCGCGCGGCGGAACAGCTCTTGATCAGTGGTCATGTCGATCGCGGTGTGCGCATCTTGCGCCACGTGTTCCGTGCCCTCGACCTGCCGGTACCGCTGGAAGGCGATCCGTTGGCGCTGGTGACCGCCCTGCGGCGCCGTTGGATGAGCTGGCGCGACTTCCGATTCGACCCCCGGGACGAGGGCGAAGTCGACTCCGCGCTCCTGTTGCGTGTCGATGCCCTGTGGACCGCTGCGGTCGGCCTGCGCTCCATCAGTCCGAAAGAGGCGGACGGCGTTCAGGTACGACACCTCCAACTGGCCTTGCGTGCCGGCGAGCCACGGCGCGTGGCACGGGCGCTGGCGCTCGAGGCGTTCTCCTCGTCGGCAGGGGGAACCCGCACCGAGGAACGAACTCGGCTGCTCTTGGCAAGAGCCACGGAGCTGGCCGAAGAACTGGGAGACCCCGAATCGATGGCTCGGGCGGCCCTCGCTGCAGTGATGACCGCGATCGGACTCGGCCAGTGGGCGCGCGCGGTGCAGATCTCGCGCCAGGCGGCCTCGCTCTTCAACGAGCGGTGTGTCGGAGTGGCGTGGGAGCGCCGAACGAACGAAGACCTGCTGCTGCAAGGCCTGAACGGTCTCGGAGACTTTCGCAAGATCGTCGAGCGCGTACCGGTTCTCCTGGAGGAAGCCCACGAGTACGACGACCGCTATTTCCAGAACCTGCTCGGCATCTGGTGGGCCCGCGCGCTGGTGGTGCAGGACCGGGCCGAGGAGGCCATGGTGCAACTCAGCCAGGCAGTCGAACAGTGGCCCGGAGACCAGGTCGATCTGCCGTGCCTGACGGCCCAGCTGGTGGAGATCGAGGTGGCGCTGTATCGGGGCGACCCCGCGGCCTGGGACCTGCTGCGGGCACGCTGGCGAAGGGTCGAGGCGGCAGGCATTCTCTCGGTTCAGATCGTCCGCGTCCGCCTCGCCATTCTGGCTGCGCGCGCAGCGCTGCTGCGCGCAGGCCACTGCGGCGCCGAGCAGCGGCGCCGCTATCTCGAGGTCGCTCGGCGGGAGATCGAGCGTGTAGAGCGAGAGGGCACTGGGTGGGGCGATGATCTCGCACTTACGTTGCGAGCCACCCTCGCGCAGGAGCAGGGAGACACCCGTCGCGCCCTCGAGGGGTATCGAACCGTCGAGATCCGGACCCGCGAGAAGCAGACACTGGTTCTCTCCGACATCTGTCGCTGGCGGCAGGGAGAGCTGATCGGGGGCCAAGACGGTGAACGCCTGATCGAAGAGGCTCGCACCTCGTTGGACCGCTCCGGAGTGGCCAACCCCGAGCGCCTCTGCGCACTCTTCGTGCCCCGCGTCGAGAACTGAGCCCCGCTGGTCAGCGCTCCTCGGAACGGGCCATCGGGTCTCTCTCGGGTGCGACTTCCGCGACTCTCGGCCGGATCCCCAAAGGCCGGTATGATCTGCCGGCTCGTCGCACAACAAGAAGGAATTCCGATGCTCGGCCGACTTGCCTCGAGACGACGGTCTCGCTCGTTCCAGATCCATCGACTTTCAGATCTCGCCCCTCTTCTCGTGCTCTTGCTCGGCCTCGGGGTCGCGACCACCGGTTGTGTGGCGGATTCCTCCCGGGCCGACGCTTCCTCCCGTCCGGAGAGGAACCTCGCGGTCAGCGCCGCGGAAACGCAGGGCTTCTCCTCGGCGCGCCTGGAGAGGCTCTCCGAAGCGATGCAGCAGCTGATCGACGACGGGCGCCTGGCCGGCATCGAGACGATGATGGCGCGCCACGGCAGGATCGTGCATCACGAGACCTTCGGAATGCGCGACATCGAGGCCGGGGAGCCGATGCCGAAGAACGCGATCTTCCGTATCTACTCGATGACGAAGCCGATCACCGGTGTCGCTCTGATGACGCTGTACGAGGAAGGGCTGTTCCGTCTCTCGGATCCGGTGGAGAAGTACATTCCCGAGCTCGCCGGACTGAAGGTGGCGACCGCCGAGGGCCCCGATGGCCCGATTGTCGAAGATGCGGATCATCCGATGACCATCCGAGAGTTGATGAGTCACACCGCGGGACTCACCTACGGGATCTTCTCCCGCTCACAGGTCGACTCGATGTACGTCGACGCGGACATCCTGAGCCCCGAGTCGACTCTACGGGACATGATCGAGAAGCTGTCGACGATTCCACTTCGCCAACAGCCCGGCTCGATGTGGCACTACAGTGTCGCGGTCGACGTGCAGGGGTACCTCGTGGAAGTGCTCTCGGGGATGCCCTTCGATCGGTTCTTGCAGGAGCGGATCTTCGATCCGCTGGGCATGGTCGATACGGGCTTTCACGTTCCGCCCGAGAGCGCTGGCCGGTTCGCCCAGGTCTACCAGTACGCCGATGACGGCAGCCTGTATGCCGGCGAGGGCTTCTCGGGCGTGCAGAATTTTCTCGAGCCGGCGAGCTTCTTCTCGGGCGGTGGCGGCCTCGTGTCGACCATCAACGACTACATGCGCTTCTGCCAGATGTTGCTCAATGGCGGTGAGCTCCATGGAGTCCGCATCCTTGCGCCGCTCACGGTGGAACTGATGCAGCGCAACCAGCTGCCGCGAGATCTCGGCGAAATGTCTCCGGGAGTGGGCTTCGGTCTCGATTTCGCGGTGGCTCTCGACCCGGTCGCAGCCGACACCGTCTCGAAGGGTGAGTACTGGTGGGGTGGTGCTGCGGGCACCTGGTTCTGGATCGATCCGAAGGAGGATCTGATTTTCATCGGCATGATCCAGCAGTTTGGGCAAGGTCGTCCCGACGTACGCTCGCTGAGTCGGCGGCTCGTGTATCAGGCGCTGTTCGAGCCCATGGGGACTGCAGAGTGAGGGGCAACGGCTGAATGACCGAGAACGGTACTGCGTACGATCCTCTCGAGCTCTACCTGCGGCGGCTGGCGGAGTGCGAGAGGACGGCGGCCGTATGGGGTCGGCGCGACTCGCTCCTCGGGACGACCCGCCTGGTCGTGGTCGCGTTGGGACTGGTGGCGGCGTGGTTCTCGCTCCAGAATCAGCTCTTCTCGCCGCTCTGGTTGGGTTTACCAGTGCTCCTGCTCCTCGGGCTCATCGGGGTCCATGAACGAGTGGCCCGCGACCGTGGCAGGGCGGAGCGCGCCCTGTCGTACTACCGCCGCGGCATCGAGCGAGTGCGCTTCGTGCGAGGGGAGGGCCCCTTCCCGAAGCTCGACTCTTCGGCGACCCAGGAGGGCCAGGAGCTCAGAGACGAGGAGCGCTACGGGCTCGACTCTCATCTTTATGCCGCCGACCTGGATCTGTTCGGGGACGCCTCGCTTTTCGAGTTGATCTGTGGTGCCCGGACCCAGGACGGGCGAGACACGCTGGCCGGGTGGTTGCTGGCTCCGGCCTCACCCGACGAGGTGCGCAGCCGCCAGGAGGGGGTCGCCGAGCTGCGCGGCCGTCCGGAGTTGCGCGAGCAGTGGTCGGTGCTCGGGGGAGAGATCGACGCGGGCCTCGATTCGCGAACCCTGGAAGAGTGGTCCGAGCAGCCGCCCCGTCTACGTCAGCCCGCGTTGCGCCTGGGACTCGGAGTGCTGGGGGTCGGCAACGTGGTGACCCTGATCGGCTGGCTCGCGCTGGGTTGGCTCGCCACTCCGTTTCTGGTTTCGGTGCTGCTCTCCACGGTCGTGACCTTCGTTCTGCGTGGGCAGGTGGCGGCGTCGATCAAGGGGGTCGATCGGGCCAATCGCCAGCTCGATCTGCTGGCGGGCCTGCTCGCCCTGCTGGAGTCGGAGACGTTCACGTCTTCCTGGTTGAGCGAGCGGGTCGACGAGCTGAATCGCAGCGGTGTTTCCCCCGGGGTCGCTGTGCGACGACTCGAGCGACGGGTCGACATGCTGGAGTCGAGGCGCAACCCGTTCTTCGCCCCGATCGGAGGCCTGGTGCTCTGGACCAGTCATTGGGCGTGTTCGCTCGAGAGCTGGCGCGAGGCGCACGGTGAAGGCGTTGGTCGTTGGCTCGAGATCGTTGGCGAGTTCGAGGCGCTGGCCAGCCTCGCCGGATGGTCCTGGGAGAACCCGGAGGACCCCTTCCCCGAGCTGCTCGAGTCGGGCAGCGAGCCGATCCTCGAGGGTCGTGGCCTGGGTCATCCCCTTCTGCCGCGGTCGGTGTGCGTGGTCAACGACCTCGACCTCGGTGCTCAGGTGCATGGGCTCATCGTCAGCGGGTCGAACATGTCGGGGAAGAGCACCTTTCTGCGCACGACCGGAATCAACGTCGTGCTGGCTCAGGCGGGCGCTTGTGTACGGGCTGAGTCCTTGCGCCTCTCGCCGCTTCAGGTGGGAGCGTCGATCCGAATTCAAGACTCGCTGCAGGAGGGAAGCTCGCGCTTCTATGCCGAGATCACGCGGCTGCGTCGCGTCCTCGAGCTGACCGAGAAGGAGGTCCCGGTCTATTTCCTGCTCGACGAGATCCTGGCCGGAACCAACTCCCACGATCGGCGGATCGGGGCCGAAGCCGTCGTCCGTGCACTGCTCGAGCGAGGCTCCCTCGGTCTCGTCACGACTCACGATCTCGCTCTGGCGCGCATCGCCGAAGACTCCGATCTTCGGGTCAAGAACGTGCACTTCGAGGACACGCTCGAGGACGGAAAGATCCACTTCGACTATCGCTTGCACGAAGGCGTCGTGACGCGCAGCAATGCTTTGGCCCTGATGAGAGAGGTGGGACTGGAGGTCTGATCGACCAGCGGGGCGGGGATCAGCGCTGCCACCACGGTCGCGACCTCCAACCGGGTCGTGCCGATCCCCCTCTGCTCTCTCGGTGGACACGCTCGGACCCGGTGTGCGGAGTGAGCTCGAGGGCCGTGAGGATGGTGGAGAGTGCTCGAAGCGTCGACAACGGGCCCAGGTCACGCGGGATCCTCTTTCCCCTCTCTTCACTGCACGAATCGGGCGCTTGACTGCGGACTCGGTTGCCACGCCGGCGCTGGCGGGTCTACTCTCGGGTCACCATGGCCGAGCCGACAGTCGCCCAGTCCCCGAGTACGACCGCCCCTGGAGGCCGGCGGCGTCCGTACGTCATCGCTGCTGCGGGGGTGGTCGTGGCGGCCATCCTGGTCTCCGGGCAGACCTACCTGTCGATGCTTCACCACGGTCACGCCTGGTGGCGTCTGTTCATGTGGCAGCTGCTGTCTTGGAGCTTCTGGGGAGCCGTGGCTCCGACGTTGATGGCCGCCGGGGAGCGCCTCGAAGCCGAGACCCCCGAGCGACGATCGGAATGGGCTGGTTGGCTCCTTCGCCACTCGCTCGTCACCACCGCCCTGGTCTGCCTTCATCAGTTGGTCGCGGCCGGGGTGACGGCCTGGCTGCAGCCCTTCGAGCCGGTCGAGGCGATGGACTTCCCCAGGGCGCTCGAATACCTGACAGTGCCCTGGGCCTTCGTCGACATCGCGGTCTACTGGCTCCTGATCGCGCTCGGCTATGCCCTTGCGGCCCAGCGCCGCCGCCGTGAGCTCGAGCTGCGGGAGTCGCGCCTCGAGACCGAGCTGGCGCGGGCTCAGCTCCAGGCGCTGCGCCTCGAGCTCCAACCCCACTTCCTGTTCAATACCTTGAACTCGATTGCGGCGCTGGTGCGCAAGCGCTCGAACGACGAGGCGCTCGAGATGGTGCTGGGCTTGAGTCATCTCCTGCGCCTGACCCTGGATCGTTCCGACCGGCAGCTCGTTCCTCTACGGGAGGAGCTCGCCTTCGTGCGCCGCTATGTGGAGCTGCAGCGCCAACGCTTCGCCGATCGACTCCGGGTTTCCTACGACGTCGACCCCTCTTGTGAATCGTTCGATGTTCCGACGCTTCTCCTCCAGCCGCTGGTCGAGAACGCGATTCGCTACGGTATCGCCGACCGACCCGACGGGGGCACGATCGAGATCTGTGCGCAGTGCGAGCGGGGTGAGCTCCGAATCCGGATCGGCGACGATGGCCCGGGCTGGCCCCGTGACTTCGATCTGCAGAACGCCGGAATCGGGCTGGGAAGTACGCGCTCGCGCCTCGAGCAACTCTTTGGCGAAGCGGCACAGCTTCGTCTCTTCGAGCGCCCGGGTGGGGGGGCAATGGCGGAGATCGTGGTTCCGATCGGGTCCGGGACGGACGTCGGAGGCACACTCCGGGCGGTCGGCCAATGAAGCCGATCCCGGTCTTGATCGCGGACGACGAGCCGCTGGCACGTGAGCTCGTGCGCAATCTGCTCGTCCAGGACGAAGAAGTAGAGGTCGTGGGCGAGTGCGGCGACGGCGCCACGGCACTGTCGCTGATCCGGGAGAGGCGTCCCGAGATCGTGCTTCTGGACATCGAGATGCCGGCGCGCGATGGTGTCGACCTGCTCGGCGACCTGGCTCCAGACGAGCGCCCGGTGGTGGTCTACCTCACTGCCTACGATGAGCACGCTGTTCGTGCCTTCGGTCTCGAAGCGCTCGACTACGTGCTCAAGCCCTTCTCCGACGACCGCTTCTTCGAGGCACTGGGACGGGCCAAACGTCGGGTCCGCGAGAGCACTCTGGCGACGGTCGCGGCGAGCCTGGTCCGTGGCACGGAAACGGCCACCGCATCGTCACTCCAGCAGGGTCGGTATGTCGACCGTTTCGCCGTCAAACGCGGCGATCGTCAACTCCTGATTCCGGTCGAGAAGATTCGCTGGATCGAGAGCGAGGACTACTACGTGCGGCTCCATCTCGAGACCGACAGCTATCTTCTACGTGCGTCTCTGACCTCGCTCGAAAGCGAGCTCGATCCGGCTCGGTTCCAGCGCGTCCATCGCAAAGCCATCGTGCGTCGGGAGCTGGTGCGAGAGGTTCGCACTCTGCCCGGTGGAGTGCGCACCCTGGTGCTCGACGACGGTACCGAGCTGCGCGTGAGTCGAGCACGGGCTCACGAAGTCGAGCGGTGGCTGGTCCCGCGATCCGGATAGCCCGTGTGGACCGTGAAGGCGGTTCAGTGGGTCATGTCCGGCTGAGGAAGCGAAGTCAGGATCGCGGTGACCAGAAGCACGAGGATCGCGAGCGTCGCCTCGAGTGCCGCCGTACGGTCGAGGCCCGCCCCTCGTTCGTTTCTCAGCACGCGGAAGTTGTGAGCACCGAGCAGGCCGATGATGGCGACGAGGGTCAGCTTGCCGAGGAAAACGCGTCCATAGGGAGTGGAGAAGAGGCTCGACCAGGAGGGAAACGAAGCCAGGCCGAGAACGACCCCGCTGGTGATCACGGCGATCGCACCTGCGCTGGCGAGCGGTGCGAAGGCTCCGAGCCACCGTCGGCGGACGGTTGCGACGTCGACACCGGGGGAGAGTCGACCCCTCGACGCGACCATCGCCACCATCAGGGTGCCCAGCCAGAGTCCGAAGCCGAGAACGTGAACGCTCTGAGAGATCCAGGTCGTCGCGCTGCCGTAGGCATGGCCGGTCATCGGCAGTGCGGCTGCCAGGCCCACCGCGCCGAGTCCGGCCATCGTCCAGCCCGCCCGCGGCCACCAGCGCAGCAGCGTGAAACCGACCAGTGAGACCAGCGCGGTCAGCGGTTGCCACTGCCACCGTGCCCCCCAACGGCTCTCGAAGGCGACTGCCGTCAGACCCTCCCAACCCAGACCCTCTGCGCCCCCCCAGACCATGAGCGACTGACAAAGCGCCCGCAAGAGGGTCGCGGCCAGCAGACTGGCGGCGGCGACCAGCCCCAGAGCTCGAAGCTGCGGTAGCACCGAGGGCTCGGTGCCGTCTTCCCGCTCCGCTCGAGAGAGGAGCCAGCGCAGGCCCAGGACTCCGAACACGCCGAGCGCCGAGAGATAGGACGCCGCCCGACCCGCCATCTCCCAGTTCATGTCGGCCCCCGGAGGGCTAGCGGCCTCCCCGCTTGACGGTGAAGGTCCACTCGCCCTTTTGCACGTGTCCGTCGTCACCGGCGGTCTGCCACTTCGCGGTGTACTCGCCGTCGGGCATCGCGCCGCTGACCCGTGCCATCAGATCCTTGTCACCCATGGTGTGCAGACCTTCGACCGCGAGGGGTCCCTTGGGGCCTTCGAGCTCGATCTTGCTCAGGGACACGTCGGGCTCCTGATTGAACCAGACACGGAGCGAGCGCACCGGCTTGTCGACCACCGCACCGTTCTCGGGCGACGTGTTCTCCACCTTCAGGTGGGCGAAGGCGGCCACGGCGGCAAACAGCAGCACGGTGGCGGTCAAGAGGAGAGCGAATCGGCGGGAGTGGCGAGGACGAAGGCTATCGATCACGAGAGATCTCCGAAGGGTGAATGCACGGACCGGTGCGGAGGTCGTACTCCTGATCCTAACGGATCAGAGGGGGTGCGAGATTCCGGCGCCTCCTCGACGGCACCGTGTCCAGACTCAGAATTCGGTTCTAATGGCGATGGAGCGTCGCTCGCTGCGGTCGAGAAAGAGCTCGAGGTAGGAGGCCAGAGGTGTCATTCCGAGCTGGCTTCGCCTTTCGTCGACAGAGGAGGGGTCTTCGAGCGGCGCCACGAACATCCCCTCGGGACCCTGGAAGATCTGGCTGCCGTAGCGCTGCTTCTGGCCGAGCCAGATCTGAGTGCGGTCCCACAACAGGGCGAACTCCTGGTCTGCCTCGGCGCCGTCCTCGATCGCCTCTTGGAGGATCTGGAGCACGGTCCATTTGAGGGGTAGGTCCTGGGTGTGCTGCACGATGAGCCACGCCGCCTCGGCGGCCTCCTTGCCGAAGCGCTCCTCGTCGATCCAGCCGACCTCGGAGATGACCTCCTCGAGCCAGGTCGTGTTGTCGCGGTCGACGCGCAGCATGCGCTGCTGGTCCTCCTGGGTCGGTTGCGCGCCTGGCGTGGCGAACACCTGGCGAGCGGAGCGATCCTCTTCGGCCCGTCTCGTCAACTGCGTCCGGATCTCGGCAAGACGGGTCGTCGGCACCTCTACCGCGTTTCCCAGGGGCACCCGCTGAAGGTCGAAGGCTGCCGGGCGCTGTGACTCTCGAATGAAGCGCTCGGCGATCGCCTTGGGCTCGGGGTTGAAGCGGGTGCGGGTCTCGGTGAACGAGACCGACAGGATGTCGCCGCGCTCCTCGTCCGTTCGAATCGAGACTCTCCGCGGCTGCCGGTTGCAGAACAGACTGATGATCAGCCGGTCCCCCGACTGTCCGATCACCGGCGCCCGGAATTGAAGTTGTCCCTGGCTCACCACGGACCAGAAGTCCTCCGTGATCTCGACGAAGTTGCCTTCGGTGTCCGTCGCTACCGAAGAGTCGATCTGTCGCCAGATGCCGAGCAGGTCGGGATCGACGGCTCCGATCCTCTCGACCTCGGCGCCCTGTGCGACCAGAGACTGCGCGAGGATGAGGATCAGGGGAGGAGCGAATCCGGGCACGAGCATGGATGAGCCCCTCAGACGCGGTCCGAGCTCGCCTGCTGTCGGGGCAGCCTGATCTCTTCGATCAGCTCCTGCACTTCGGGGGGCGGTGGATCCGTCATCAGGCTGATCCCGATGGTCACGGCGAAGTTGACCAGCATTCCGATCGCTCCGATGCCCTCGGGACTGATTCCGAACCACCATGCGTCGGCTCCCGCGTCGGGGCGGATGAAGCGAAAGTAGGAGATATAGCTCGCTGTAAAGAGGATGCCGGTAACCATTCCCGCAATGGCGCCCTCGCGGGTGGCCCGCTTCCAGAAGACGCCGAGAACCAGCACCGGGAAGAAGCTCGACGCGGCCAACCCGAAGGCGAAGGCGACCACCTGGGCGACGAAGCCGGGGGGATTGACTCCGAACCAGGCGGCGACGAGCACGGCGGCCCCGGCGGCGATGCGGGCCAGCACGAGCTCACGCTCTGCAGACAGATCTCTCGCGACGACCGACTTCCCGATGTCGTGTGAAATCGCGCTGGCGATCACGAGCAGAAGGCCGGCGGCTGTGGACAGCGCGGCGGCGAGACCGCCTGCCGCGACCAGGGCAACAACCCAGGCGGGCAGTGCGGCGATCTCCGGGTTGGCGAGCACCATGATGTCGCGGTCGACACTCAACTCGTTGGCGGCCGCGTCACCGCTCATTCGAATGAGGCCGTCCCCGTTCTTGTCTTCGAAGCCGATCAGGCCCGTCCGCTCCCAGCTGCTGAACCACTCGGGTGCCTCGGCGTAGGCGGTGCCGTTCAGGGTCTCGATCAGGTTGACACGGGCGAACGTCGCGATCGCGGGTGCCGTGGTGTAGAGAATGGCGATGAAGACCAGGGCCCAGAGTGCGCTCCAGCGGGCGGCGCGGGCGTTTCTAACGGTAAAGAAGCGAATCAGCACATGGGGGAGCCCAGCGGTACCGACCATCAGGGCGACCGTGATGGCGAACACGTCAGCCATGCTCTTCTTGCCGCCGACCCAGGCCGCCGTGTACTCGGGCAGACCGAGCTCACGCTGCAGTTGGTCGAGGGTCTCGAGCAGAAAACGACCTGCATGCTCCCCCTCTGCAATCCGTCCCCCGAATCCGAGCTGCGGAACCGGGTTGCCGGTGAGTTGCCAGGAGATCGCGATCGCCGGAATCAGATAGGCGACGATCAGCACGCAGTACTGGGCGACCTGGGTGTAGGTGATGCCCTTCATTCCGCCCATCACGGCGTAGAAGAAGACGATCACCATGCCGATGTAGACCCCGGTGTTGATGTCGACTTCGAGGAAACGCGAGAACACGACTCCGACACCGCGCATCTGGCCAGCGATGTAGGTGAAGGAAACGAAGATCGTGCAGAACGCTGCGACCAGGCGAGCCACGTCGGAGTAGTAGCGGTCCCCGACGAACTCGGAGGTCGTGAACTTGCCGTACTTGCGCAGGTACGGAGCGAGCAGCAGCGCGAGCAGAACGTAGCCTCCCGTCCATCCCATCAGATAGATGGTTCCCGAATAGCCCATGAAGGAGATGAGCCCGGCCATCGAGATGAAGGACGCGGCGCTCATCCAGTCGGCGCCGGTGGCCATTCCGTTGGCGATCGCGGGAACGCCGCGTCCGGCGACGTAGAAGCCGGCAGTCGAGCGCACCCGGCTGGCGATCGCGATCCCGATGTAGAGGGCGAAGGTCAGTCCGACGATCAGGTAGGTCCAGGCCTGAACGCCCATCTAGTCCACTCCGTGCCGACGGTCGAGGCGGTCCATCGCGACGACGTAGATCAGGATCAGGAGAACGAAGGCGAAGATCGAGCCTTGCTGGGCAAACCAGAAGCCGAGCGGGAAGCCGCCGACATGGATGGCGTTGAGTGGCTCCACCAGCAGGATGCCCAGACCGTAGGACACGGTGAACCAGACCGCGAGAAGGACGGCCATCAATCGCAGGTTGGCGCGCCAGTACTCGACGGGGTCGGTTCTGCGGGGGCCGGTTGGGGGGCTCGGGGTCATTCTCGGTCCTCGAAGTTGCAGGGCGACACCGGAATCGGGTGCCATGGGGACAGCGAGCGCTGGGGGCCTCGGGGAGTGGCAACAGAGCCTACTACGGCTCAACCTGTGGCGCGATTTCTCGTAGAAGGGGGCAATCCGTGGCTGTGGAGCACTCTGGAGTCGCGTAGGCTGGGGCGAGCATGGCCAAGCGAGACAATGCCAATCGAGACCGGGAGGGCGCCCGCCGTCTCCTGCTGGGCTTCGATCGTTTCGTGCGGGATTACACCGGTGGCGTGCGTCCGGAGGACTTCCGACGGCTGTTCGATGTCGACGCCACCGCTGCCTATCAGGTGTTGGCCCGCGATGAGGAGCGAGACGAGCCCGAGGAACCGCTACGCCGGTTCCTGCATCGGACCAAGACCGTGTTTCTGGGACTCTCCTACAAGCTCACTCCGGTGCGCAGGCTGCTGTTCGTCGCCTGCCTGCTCTGCACGGTTTTCGGCCTGCTCGATTGGGCGCCCTCCTTTCGAACTGGAGGATTCTCGGTCGAATCGTCCCCGATCTGGTTCGTGGCGGCCATCGTGGGACTGGCCTTCCTGCTCACCCTCGAGCTCGTGGACCAGGTGCGCGTGCGCGACGAACTGGAGGTCGCTCGGGCCCTGCAGAGCTCACTGCTGCCGCGCAGGGCCCCCGAGCTCGAGGAGTACTCGATCGCGCATACCTATCGGACCGCCAACGAGATCGGTGGCGACTACTACGACTTCGCCCGGATGCCGGACGGTCGCCTCGCCGTGATGGTGGGCGACGCGAGCGGTCATGGGTTGGCCGCCGGTCTTTTGATGGCGATCGCCAACGCGGCGCTGAAGCTGGCGATGGACCTCGATCCCTCGCCTGCTGCAGTCCTCGAGTTGCTGAATCGAGCTCTCTTCCGTACGAGCGATCGTCGGGCCTTCATGAGCCTCTTCTATTCCCTGCTCGACCCGAAGAGTGGCGAGCTGGTCTATGCGAGCGCGGGCCATCCCTATCCGCTGCTGCGCCGGGTCGACGGCTCGATCGAGGAGCTGGGCGAGGGCTGCTTCCCGCTGGGAGTTCGCGCGACCCTGCATCTTCCAGAAGGACGGGCGAGGCTCGAGCCAGGAGACACCCTTCTGCTGTTCAGTGACGGTCTTCCCGAGGCGATCGACCAGCGAGGCGTCGCGTTCTCCTACGAGAAGGTGCACGACCTGCTGGCGCAGGGGGGGCCTGTGGAGACCATCGAGACTCGGCTCCGTGAGGCACTCGAGAGCCACCTCGGAGCCGAGCCGCTGCAGGACGACTTCAGCGTCGTCCTGCTCCGTCGTAGGGGCACCGTGCCTCCTCCCCCTCCGCCCGTGTGATTCAGCTCTGGCGAAGACCTTCTCTTCGCCAAAGGACCGAGCCGCTACGAGTTGAACAGGGTCTGGAGCTTCATCGCCAGCCCCATGTCGCCGCCGATCTTGAGCTTGCCGCTCATGAAGGCGGACATGCCGTCGAGCTTGCCCTCGACCATGTCGACGTAGTCCGCGGCGTCCATCGTCACGGTCATGGTCGGAGCGTCGAAGGCGCCTTCGGCTACCGTGCAGCTTCCGTTGGCGATCGTGCAGTGATACTGCGCCGCTCCCTCTCCGCCGAGGTCGAACTGGATGGTCGCGTCGACGCCCGCGGCGGCGCTGGGGTTCAGCGTTTCGGGCATCTTCTGGAAGATCTCCTGGACTTTGGCTCCGACTTCACTCATGAGGGGGACTCCTTCGACTCTTGCTTGTGATCTGCTCTTGTTGGACCCCAGGAGTATACCGAGTGAGCGGCGGGACCCGCGACGGGGTGGCGATGAGATTCAGTCGAGATTCAGGATCTCGATCGGCTCGATCGGGTCAGCCAGCTCGAAGCCCATGACCCGGGAGTAGAAGTAGAGCTCTGCCTCGAGCGCTCGGGCGATGTTCTCGGCTTTTCGGAATCCATGCTGCTCTCCCTCGAAGGCGACATAAGCCACGGGGATTCCACCGGATCGCAGCGCAGTCACCATCGCCTCGGCCTGATTGGGAGGGACCACCTTGTCCTCGAGGCCCTGGAAGAAGACCACGGGACACGAGAGACCTTCGGTGGCATGAATCGGGGAGCGTTCTCGATAGAGGTCGCTGCGCTCCGGATAGGGACCGACCAACCGATCGAGATAGCGAGCTTCGAACTTGTGCGTGTCGCGCACGAGCATCTCGAGATCTCCGACACCATAGTGACTCGCACCGGCGGAAAACGTATCGCGAAAAGCGAGCGCGGCGAGAGTGGTGTAGCCGCCCGCACTGCCCCCGCGAATCGCCAGTCGCTTCGGGTCGGCCCGCTTCTGGTCGACCAGGAACTGAGCTGCCGCGACGCAGTCGTCGACGTCGACGATGCCCCACTGGCCATCCAGGCGCTCGCGATAGGCGCGGCCGAAGCCGGTGCTGCCCCCGTAGTTGACATCCACGACGGCGAAGCCTCGACTGGTCCAGAACTGGATCCCGATCTGGTAGTCGTTGGTAGCCAGCGCGGTCGGTCCACCGTGGCTCTTGACCAGCAGCGGCGGCAGATCGTCAGCCGGCGCCGAATGGGCGTCGTTGCGCGGGGGGTAGTAGAAGGCGTGCGCCAGGGAACCGTCCCGAGTGGGGAAACGAATCGGCTCACCGACCGACAGGGTCGCCGGATCGGGGGTCTCGGTCGAGAGCCGATGGACCTCCTCGAGGACGCCGCTGCCGAGGTCCCACTGGAGTACGGTGGTCCCCTGGCTGGGCGACGCGCCAAGCAGCACGACACGGGGACTGGTGCCGCTGGTGCTCTCGCTGGCGAAGCCTTCGAAGACGGTGTAGGGAGTCTGCGTTTCTCTCAGTTTCCCGTCGAAGAGTGTTCCGAGGTGCCAGATTCCCTCTTCGCACCAGGTGCAGGCCAGCTTCTGGGCCGTTGGCACGGCGTAGGTCGACATGCGGAAGACCCACTGGGGTAGTCCGAACTCCGCTTCACGAGGAGCCAGGGGCTCGATCGCACCGTCGTGCGACTTTCGGTAGAGGTTCCAGAAGCCGCTTCGGTCCGAGACGAAGCACAGAGTGCCCTCCGGCCCCCAGACTGGCTGGAAGATGGACTCCCCGTCGCCCCCAGCGACGACTCGCGGCTGTGATGGAAATCCCGAAGCATCGAGAGGAGAGCACCACAGCGTGGTGCTGTCCCAGGGCATGTTCGGGTGTCGCCAGCTCAGCCAGGCGAGGGTGCGCCCGTCGGGGGAGAGCCGTGGAGAGGAGAAGAAGTCCGCTCCGGCGACCAACTCGACGATCTCCCCGTCCAGGCCCACCGCCACGAGGGTATTGCGCGGTTCTCCCTCACCGGAGTGATCTTCTTGCACGCAGAGGAGCCGTTTGCGATCGGAGTCGAGCACCGGGTCGGCGTAGGTCTTGGTCTCGTCGATGGCTGTGAGCGCCTCTGGAGTCGCGATCTCGGGCTCGCCGTCGACCCCCATCTGGTAGATCCGCTGATCGCCGAAATGAACGAAGAAGAGATGGCCGCCGCTGACGTGATAGCTGCCGCCACCGTATTCGTGGGTGCGGGTGCGGACATTCCACTCTGGTCCCAGCAGGTCCTCGGTATGCCAGCCGGAGGCGGTTCTCAGGGCGCGAACGAGGGCGTTGCGTCCCCCCTCTTCGGGCCGCCGCTCCAACCAGTAGAGAATCGACCTGTCGATGGAAGGCTCGGCGATGCGCCCGGCTGCCGCCGCGGCCTTGCTGGCGGAGATGGGGGATCGCCAGGATCCATGGGGTGTCGACCGGGAAGCGGTCTGGTCGGAGCTCATCGGACAGGTACCGTTCTGGAAGTGAGGTGGAGCCCGGAGCATATCTCCGGTGGTGGCGGTGCAAGGGCAGGTCGAGACCCTGGGACGTGATCGTTGCCACAAGAGCCGTTAGAGTCTCGCTCATGAAGCTCTACGGTGGAAGAATCCTCTGCTCACTGGCCCTGTCGCTCTGGCTGGCCACGGCGAGCCACAGCGAGGACACCTGGGAGCTGGAGGAGGTGGCCTCGGGAGTCTACGCTGCCGTGCAGCCCTCTGCCGAGCGTTTCCAGGACTCCAACTCCCTCGTCATCGTCACGGAGCGAGACGTGCTCGTGGTCGACGCACAGGCCGACACGCAGAGCGTCGAGCGGCTCCACCGGGCGATCGGAGAACTGACCGAGTTGCCGGTGCGCTGGCTGATCAACACGCACTGGCACAGCGATCACACTCAGGGCAACGCAGTTTGGCGGCGACTGGTCGGGCCGGAGCTCGCCATCCTCGGTCACGACTCGCTGCTGGAGGACATTCCGGGGCGGGCGGCCGCGTTCGTCGAAGAGCAGGCCGGTCGTCTGAGAGAGCAGATTCCCCTTGCCGAGGCAGCCCTGGCCGAGGGCAAGGGACTTTCCGGCCAGCAGCTGGCCGTCGAGCAGCAAACGCAGCAGCGGGCGGCGATCGATACGGCGCGCGCCACCCTGGAGAGACTCGACGAAGTCGAGTTCCTGACTCCGACGCTGAGCTATCGAGAGCGGTTGGTGCTCCACAGAGAGAGTGGCGACATCGTGCTCGTGCATCATCGTGCGCACACTCGGGGCGACACCGTGGTCTGGCTGCCGCGCCAGCGAGTCGCGGCGACGGGAGACCTGCTCGATGAGCTGCCCTACGGAGGCCATGGCTACCCTTCCTCATGGCTGGCCGCCCTCGATTCGGTCGCGGCGCTCGACTTCGCCGTCGTCGTACCCGGCCACGGCCCGGTCCAGCGCTCGCACGAGCGCCTCGAACTGGCTCGGGAATTGTGGTCGACACTGCTCGAGCGACTCGGCGAGGGCCAGCGCAGGGGGAAGTCTCTCGAGGAGTCGGCCGCCACACTTCAGCTCGAGGGACTGCGAGCCCGGTTCACCTCGAGCGACCCCGTAGCGGAGCACGCCTGGGAGGAGTTCGTGCCTGCCGCCGTCGAGCGCGTGTGGGCTGAGCTCGAGGGCGAGCTCGCAGCGGAGGAAGGCGCAGCGCCATGACCGAAGTCCGTCCGTACCAACCGATCGGACCGGGCTCGGGCTCATCCACGAGTGGGCACGGTCGTGGCCGAGTGCTGGGTTGTGCGCTCGGATGTCTCGGCCTGGTGGTGGCTCTCTTCGCGATGCTCTGGATGTTCTGGTGGTGGATGTCGAGACCGGGGCCGCAGGTGGCGACCGAGCCGATCGTGCCCGAGGACGCGGTGGCTGCCCTCCGCATCGAAGGGTTGGGGGAAGACGAGGGGTTCACAGAGCTGGCGCTCGAGGCGCTCATCCAGTTCGATAGCGCCGCGCGCAGGGTCCAGGAGCAGCAGCTGCCGGATAACCTCCGGTGGATGGCAGCACTTCGTGGCCGCAAGCCTCGAGCCAAGGATCTTCGCAAGTGGCTGCCGCGCGAGATCACGGTCGCCGTCGAGGCGGCGCCGACGACCGAAGACGGCTACAGTGTCGTGACCGCCGTCAACCTCGCACGTTACCCGCGGGTCGTGAGGTTTCTCGTCCTGCGCTTTTTTGCCGACGGGGAGGGCCGACGCTGGGAGCATCGAGGCCAGCCTTTGCTGCACAACGGGGACACGACTATCGGGTTCGTGGGCAGTACGTTGCTGATCTCCGACGACGTGGGTGCGACCGAGCGGGCGATCGACGAGCTGGTCGGTGCTCCGTCCCTGGGTGAGAGCGAGGGGGAGCCAGGGTCGGTGCCGATTCGGGGCGTCGAGGCGGCTCGCCGGATCGGGGACCTGGCGGTCTCGCATCCCGGTCCTTGGGACATCCACGGTGGCTTCGTCAACGAGGAGAACGTCCTCGCCTATGCCTGGTGGGACGTGCTCGACTCGGGCAGGCAGGGCACCGAGAGCGGCGATCTCGAGATCCGCGAGGACGGCAAGCCGGTGCTCGATCCCGGGTTCGAGGCCCTCGCTCGAGGAGTCGAGGCGTCGTGGATGGCGATCGACTTCCTCACGGCCGACGAGGTTCGCGGAGTCCTGGCCTTTCGGTGTCGAGACGCGCAGGCGGCCCAGGCGTGGTCGGCGCAAGTCACCGCCGATCTCGAACGACTCCGCCGCGACGCAGCGGATCAGGGGCTCGGTCTGGAGATCGTGACGACCCTGGCAGGCGAACGACTCGACGTCGAGCTCCAGGCCACCTCGATTCGGGCGTGGCTCGACGGGCGGATCGGCGATTTCATGACCGCCCTGATGAGGGGAGAGATCGGGTCCGAGACCGGGAGTCCCGGCGACCACGATTCGGTCGAAGACTAGGCGTACTTGCGGCCGAGCCAGTCGAGGACGACGCGGTTCAACTCTTCGGGCTTTTCCTGTTGAGTCCAATGTCCGCAGTCGGCGACCGTGTATCGCTCGAAGTCAGGAATGAACTCTGCCATGCCGTCCGCCGAAGAGGGCCGCAGAATCACGTCGTTCTCCGCTCCGACGTAGAGACAGGGCACATCGATGTCCCAGGTCAACTCACGGTCTCCGAACCCTCCGCGCGCGGCCGCTCGATACCAGTTGAGCCCACCGGTGAAGCCGGTCACCTGGTAGGTCTTCACGAAGTAGTCGAGCTCGGCCTCGGTGAGCAGCAACTCGCCGGGGTAGTCGCCCTTGGCCAGCATGGCGAGCAGGTCCATCTGGCGCTCGGGGGAGTCTTCGGGGAGTTTCTTGAACTCGTCGACGTCCCAGATGCCGCCTCTGCGCATGATGAACTCGAAGGTCTTGCGCACGTCCTGGGCGAGGAGCGCGTCGGCGTGCCCGGGCTCTTGAAAGGTCAACGTGTAGTAGTTGGGCCCTCTCACGATGAGCGGCTCCTCGGTCGGCTCCTGCGGATGGCCCGGGTGAGAGGTCGGAGTGTTGACACCGATCACACCAGCAACCCGGTCGGGGTGGAAGCGGGGCATCATCCACACCACGCCGCCGCCCCAGTCGTGGCCGATGAAGATGGCCTTGTCGATCTCGAGCGCGTCGAGCAGTCCGGCCATGTCGTCGCAGAGCTTGTCGAGGGTGTAGTCGGCGATGTCGTCGGGTCGCTCGGTGAGGCCATACCCCCGCTGGTCAGGGACGATCACCTGGTAGCCGGCACGCGAGAAAGGGCCGATCTGCTTGCGCCAGGAGTAGGCCATCTCCGGGAAGCCGTGGCAGAGCACGAGCGGCTTTCCGTCTCCCTGGACGTAGACGCCCATCTCGATCCCATTCGTGTCGAGGAACCGAGGCGCCGGAAAGCCGGGAGCGGGCTCGACCCCCGGTGTCTGCCGTGCAGCGGAGAGAGTGGGTGACCCCAGACCCCAGGTCATCGCGCCACCGGCCGCCAGGCCCATGGTGTGCAGCAACCGGCGGCGCGACAGGGTCGCTGACGAGACAGCGGAGCGGTCGAGGGTGAACCGGGAGCTGGGGGGTCGATGGAACATGGCGTCTCTTCTCCGTGGGTCAAGAACGGTTGGGTCGAGTCAGGATAACCGTTCTTCGTCATGAGGGGCGACGCCTGGATCCCTTCGCCCTCGGCCTTTCCCGCCCCGGGGGATCGGGGCCGTCCGCCTGGCCGGGGCTGGACGGCCCGATCGGGCGCCTGGCTCAGAAACTGAGACCGACGCCGATGATGGTCTGATAGTCGTTCTGCTTCGGCAGGATGCCGTCGCTGTCCGGAGTCGGATCCTGGACGCGGTCCCAGACCCAGCCGAGATCGAGGTCGATGAGGTCGGTGATCTCGATCGTGAACCCAGTGACCAGGTGATGGGTGTAGCTGCCGGCCTCCTCGTCCAGGAAGGAGAACCGGTAGTCGAATCGGTAGTCGATGTTGCCGGTGATCTCGTAGGTGAACAGGGTTCCACCCATCAGGGCAAAGCTGTCCACCGAACGGTCGGTCCCGGGCTCCACCTCGTCGAACTCGATGTACTGGTAGCCGGGGCCGCCCTGGATCGACCAGTACGCTCTCGACGAGTCGATCAAGACGTACCCGAGGCCGACACCCACGGTCCACCGCTGGTCGATGTTCAAGAAGGGATCCTTGTACCACTCGAAGTTGATCGGCGTGAAGAAAAAGCGCTCGGAAACGAACCGATCCCAGCTCCCGTTGACCCGGTGGTTGTTGTTGGTCTCCAGGCTGTCGGTCTCGTTGTAGTTGCCGAGGTACTCGAGTCCGATGCGGTTCTTCGGTGTCCGACGCAAAGCGCGAGCCCAGGCGTTGAACACAGTCTGGTCGACGTTTCCGGAGCGGAAGTTGGCTCCCAGGGTCATGTTCGACGTCCAGTAGTTGGCTTCACGGGGTGGTCCCGAGATCAGGGTGAGCATCTCCTCGCGGGGGAACTCGACCGTGGTGTCGCCTTCGATCGTCACCGTGTCCTCGGCCAGGGTGAGGACACCGGTGACGGCGTCTCGATCCCGGTCCGCAAAACCGATCTGGACGACTCCGGCGGAACGGAGCTGCTGGACGTCTGCCCAGTCGATCTCCAATTCACCGAGGTTGTCGCTGTCGAAGACGAGCAACTCCTCGTACATGGAGACGATCTCTCCCTTGAGCCATTCGTCCGAGGTCAGCTGGAGCCAGTCGAACTCGGTGTCGGCCGGCGGCTCGAAGTTCTGGGCGAGGGTCGGGCCACCGACGAGAAGGGTGGCGAGAAGCAAAAAGACGGTAGTTCGTGAGGTCACGGTCGTCTCCCTTGAGATCTAGGGGTGATGCAGGGCGAAGCGCCCGGCGTTGAGGTGCAGAATGTGTTGCGGGGTGGAGGAACAGGCCAAAGAAGCATTTTTCGATGGATGAGGGCAAGCTGGATGCAGGAAACGGTCGGGAGGCGCTATGACGCGTCCAGGCGCCGGGTGGGCTGCGACTCCGCGCAGACGCCGCGCAGCCGGGAGCCCCGGGCTTTTTCCCTGTAGGCTTCCATCGCCGATCCATGCTCGCTCTGATGGGGAACCCTATCGCTTCGCGATCTTGGATGGAATGGCGACCCATCGCGCGCGCGGCCAGCCCCTCCGGCTCTTTCCTTCCGGCAACGGTCGGGAACTGCCTGCGGAAACCACGCGCCGGGGAGCGAGACGCTCTGTGGCATCCGAGAGAGTCACCTCTTCACGGTGGAGGTCAGAGGATAGGATCGGTGCCCACCCGAGAACCGCGTGACCGTCACCGAGAAGAGCCCGGCTCCATGAGCAGTGCCCACATCCTGATCGTCGAGGACGACGACGATATTGCCCAGGTCCTACGCTACAACCTGGAGCGAGAGGGATTCGCGGTGGAGTGTGTGGCCAGGGGTGACCAGGCTCTCGAAGCCATCCGGGAGAAGCGCCCTGCGCTCCTGCTTCTCGATTTGATGCTGCCCGGTATCGACGGGCTCGACCTGACGAGGTTGCTGAAGCGGGACCCTGCGACCGCGACCGTTCCGATCATCATGCTCACGGCTCGCGGGGACGAGGTCGATCGGATCGTCGGTCTCGAGTTGGGAGCGGACGACTATCTCGCGAAGCCATTCAGTCCGAGGGAGGTGGTTCTCAGAGTCAAGGCGGTTCTCCGAAGGACGGAAGCTGCCGCAGAGCCCGGGGAACGGCTGCGGGTGGGTGAGCTCGAGATCGACGTTCCCGAGCACAGGGTCGTCGTCGATGGCGAGCCGGTCGAGCTCACGGCGACCGAGTTTCGGCTGCTCAAGGTGCTCGCGGAGCGGGTCGGAAGAGTCCAGAGCCGTGCACAGCTGCTGACCGATGTCTGGGCCTATTCGTCCGATGTCGACACCCGAACGGTCGACACCCATGTCCGTCGGCTGCGGCGCAAGCTGGGCGGCACGGGCGCTCGAATCGAGACCCTGATCGGGGTCGGATATCGCCTCCGGGACTGAGGAGGTCTCCCGCAATGCCCTTCTCCTTCTCGCGCAAGATCGCCGTGGCTCTGTGGCTCCCTGCGCTGGCTGCCCTCCTGGCCTCCGGTTTCCTGGCATGGAACCTGTTGGCGAGCCAGCTGGAGCAGCGCCAGCGTAGCGATCTCGCCCGACTGGTGGCGGCGATGGCTCCGGCGGAAACCCAGCTCCTGCCCGAGGATCCGAGCGAACTGCAGCGGTGGACCCTGGCAGAAGGCGAGCGGATCGGCCTGCGGGTCACTGTCATCGCGATCGATGGAACGGTTCTCTCCGATAGCGAGCGCTCCCGTGAGGGTGTCCTGGCAATGGACAACCACCTGAATCGTCCGGAGGTGGTGAGCAGCCTCGGTGGCGGGGTGGGAACGTCGGTGCGAGCCAGCAACACCCTCGGTCGCCGGTTCGTGTACGCGGCCACGGTGGTCGATCTGGGGGGTGGGGAGCGCCTCGTTCTTCGACTGGCCGAACCGATCGAGGTTCTCGAGCTGTTGCGTCGGACGGTCACCCAGAGTGTTCTCCTGGCAACATCGGTATCTCTGCTCGTCGGGATCCTGGTTGCCTGGGTGCTGTATCGCCGTCTGACGGTGCCGCTGGAGGGGTTGATCGCCGGAGCGGAGCAGCTGCTCGACGGTTCCGCTCCGGAGCCGATCACGGTGCCCGAGGAACGCGACTTGTCTTCCCTGGCAGAGGCCCTCAACCAGCTTTCGAAACGGGCCGCCGGGAAGCTCGAGGAGGTCGAGGCAGAGCGCAAACACCTGCTCGCGGTTCTCGGGAGCATGTCGGAAGGGGTCCTGGTGACGGATGCGGCCGGTGAGGCCATTCTGGTCAATCCGAGATGGCGGGAGCTGTTCGACTCGGAGGCTCCCGCCGGGGAGTCTGATGCCTCCAGGATGTCGCTCGACGCGCGGGTTCGAGGTCTGATCTCCGAGGCGTTGAGCGGCGGAGAGAATCTGACCGAGGAAGTCGACCTGACTGTGCAGGGACCTCCCCGGACGGTGGTGCTGGCCAGTTCGCGCTTGAGTGACGAGTCCGGCGCGGTCGTGCTGGCGCGAGACATCACTCCGTTTCTCCGCCTCGCGGAGATTCGCCGGGACTTCGTCGCCAACGTGTCGCACGAGCTCAAGACTCCGCTTTCGGCGATTCGGGGATACGCCGAGACCCTGGAGGCCGGGGCCCTGGACGACGAAGAAGTGGCGGCGCCGTTCATCGGGCGAATTCTTCGCCAATGTGCTCGATTGGAGGCGCTGCTCACCGACCTGCTGGCGCTCTCGCGCCTGGAGCATCCTGGGACGGAGCGCGAGCGTCATCCGGTCGATCTGTCGGCCGTGGTTCGCAGGGCGGCCGACAACATCGAAGAGCAGGCGCAGTCACGAGGGGTTCGTCTGGCGGTGGAGGCGAGCGCGGTGCCGACCTTCAAGGGGGACAGCGATTCACTCGAGCGAATGGTCACCAACCTCCTGGGAAACGCGGTGAAGTACAACCGTCCGGACGGTGAGGTGAGCGTTCGACTCGAACAAAGAGGGCGGGAGCTGCTGCTGGAGGTTGCGGACACCGGTATCGGAATTCCCCCCGCCGCCCTCGATCGGGTGTTCGAGCGCTTCTACCGGGTTGACAAGGGACGTTCCCGAGAAGAGGGAGGAACCGGACTCGGCCTGGCCATTGTGAAGCACGCGACCCATCTCCACGGGGGAAGGGTCGAAGTCGAGAGCACGCTCGGCAAGGGAAGCACCTTTCGCATCTGGCTCCCGCTCGAGCGCACCTGAGATCGGAGGGGCCCACGGTCCTCACCGCTGGCTCCCAGGGCACCGGCGGCACTTGTGCTCTCCCTACCCGTAGCGGCCCTCGATGTAGTCGGCGGTCTCCTTGTGCTGCGGAGTGACGAACATGTCGCCGGTCTGACTGTGCTCGATCACCTTTCCCAGGAGCATGAAGATGCACTCTTCGCTGGCGCGCCGAGCCTGAGCCATGTTGTGGGTCACGATCAGGATGGTGTACTCGCCGCGCAGGCTCCAGATCAGCTCCTCGACCGCTTCGGTGCCGGCTGGGTCGAGTGCGGAGCAGGGCTCGTCCATGAGCAGGATCTTGGGTTTGACCGGTAGGAGCCGGGCGATGCAGAGTTTCTGCTGTTCCTCGAGCGAGAGCGCCGTGGCGGGCCGGTCGAGACGATCTTTCACGCTGTCCCAGAGCAATACCTGACTGAGCGCCTGTTCGATGATCTCGTCTGCCTTCGCGCGTGTCAGCTTGCTGCCCGCTTCTCGGTGAATCTGGGTGCCGAAAAGGACGTTGTCTCGGATCGAGAGCGGCAAGGGGTTTGGTCGCTGGAACACCATACCGATCTGTTTGCGAACCTGCAGGACTTCGACCGAGGGGGAGTAGACGTCGAAGCCGAGCACTTCGATGCTGCCGGTCGTTCGGACGTAGTCCAGTCGCTCGGTGATGCGGTTGACGCTGCGCAGGAAGGTGGACTTGCCACATCCGGAGGGACCGATCAAGGACGTCACGATGCCGCTCTTGATCTCGAGATCGACGTCGAACAGGGCCTGGAAGGTCCCGTACCAGAGGTTGAGCTCTCGCGTTTCGATGGCCAGCGAGGGCGATGGGGAGTCAGCCAAAGCGTCCCTCCACATAGTCGCGGGTACGCTGGTCCTTCACTGCACCGGTGAAGAGCTCCTCGGTCGGAGCGATCTCGACCTGCTCTCCGTTGAGGAAGAACGCCGTGCGGTCAGCCAGTCGGCGCGCTTGCTGAACGAGGTTGGTGACCAGAACGATCGTCATCTCGGATCGCAGCTCCTTGAGCACGTCTTCGATTCGCATCGTGGTGACCGGGTCGACGGCGATCGAGAACTCGTCGAGAAACAGCACCTCGGGGTCCTGTGAGAGCGCCCGAGCGATGGTCAGTCGCTGCTGCTGGCCGCCCGAGAGAAGACTGCCCAGCGAATCCAGGCGATCCTTGACTTCGTCCCAGAGGGCTGCGCGCTGGAGACAGCGCTCGACGATCACGTCGAGGTGAGCCTTCTTCCTGGTTCCGCCCAGGCGAGGTGCGAGCGCGACGTTGTCGTAGATGCTCAGGGGGAGGCCCACCGGCAGGGGAAATACCACCCCGATACGTCGTCGCAAGGAGTAGACATTGCGCCAGCTCTTCGTGTCACGGCCGTCGAAGCGAACCGCGCCCTCGACGTGCATCGACGGCGTCATGTCGTCCATGCGGTTGAGGGCGCGGAGAAACGAAGTCTTGCCACTGTTGGCTGGGCCGATGATGCCGAAGATCTCGTTCTCGAGGATGTCGAGGTCGACACCACTCAGCACGGTCTTGGACCCGTAGCGGATCGAGAGATCGCGGACCTCGATCTTGGCCTTGTCCGGCGCCGTCGCCGGCGTCGAGACTCGATCCATCCCTACCACTTCCTGCGTCCTCTCAGGTACATGCGAAACGCGATCGACAGCGCGTTCATCACGAGCACCATGCTGATCAACACCAGCGCGACGCCGAAGGGAAGGTTCTCCGGGACATTGGGCACCTGGGTCGACACCACGAAGAGGTGGAGCGACATGGCCATCGTCTCGTCGAAGACGCTCTGGGGAAGAAAGGGAAGGTACAGGGCGGCGCCGGTGAACATGATGGGCGCGGTCTCACCGGCCGTTCTCGAGACCTCGAGAATGACGCCGGTGAGGATTCCGCTGATCGAGTTCGGGAGCACGACTCGCCGAATCGTCTGCCAGCGGGTCGCCCCCATGTTCCAGCATGCCTCGCGGAACGCATGCGGTACGGCTTGCAGCGACTCCTTGGTCGCCACGATGACCACCGGAAGCGTCATGATCGCGAGAGTGAGGCTGGCTGCCAGGATGCTCGTGCCGAACCGGAAGAAGATGACGAAGGCACCGACACCGAACAGCGCATGGACGATCGAGGGAACGCCCGCGAGGTTGATGATGGCCAGGTTGATGGCCCGGGTGAGCCAGTTGTCGGGGGCGTACTCGCTGAGATAGAGCGCGGCGGCCACTCCGATCGGGACCGAGGCCATGAGCGCGACCACGACCAGCCAGACGGTGCCGATGAGGGCGGGGAAGATGCCGCCCTCGGTCATTCCGTTGGTCGGCTCGGTGAACAGGAACTCGGGGGAGATCACGGGGGCGCCACGGTAGATCAAGATTCCCAGAATCAGGATCACGGGCAGGATGAGTACCACCGTCATCCAGAGAAAGAGCAGGCGAAACAGTTTCTCGTCGCGCAGCGCGCGCTGGTTGATCTGGGTCGCTTCGAACATGGGTCTAGCTCTTCGCGCCCCGATGAGAGCGACGGATGACCAGGTCGGCGATCAGGTTGATCGTGAAGGTGACCAGGAAGAGGAGGATGCCGAGGGTGAACAGGACCTTGTAGTGATCGGAGCCCACAGCCGCGTCTCCCAACTCGGCTGCGATGGTGGCGGTCAGGGCGCGCACCGAGTCGAAGACGCTGGTCGGCAAGTTGACTGAATGCCCGCTCGCCATCAGAACCGCCATGGTCTCACCGAAGCCGCGCCCCACGCCGAGGAGAACTGCAGCCATCAGACCGTTGCGCGCCGCCGGCAGCACCACCCTGAGGATCACCTGCCAGCGAGTGGCTCCCATCGCCTCGGCCGCTTCTCGATACGCGTCCGGGACAGCCTTGAGCGCATCTTCAGCGATCGTGGTCATGATCGGAGCCGCCATCAATCCCAGGATGATTCCGGCGTTGAGTACGTTCAGACCGACGGGAACGTTGAAGAGCTTGATGATCAGGGGATTCATCATGGTCAATCCGATGAAGCCCCAGACCACGGAAGGAATCGCGGCGAGTAGCTCGACCAGGACCTTGAGCGTCTCTCTCAGCTTCCCGGTCGCGAACTCGCCGATGAAGATCGCGGCTCCCAGCGACAGCGGAACCGCGACCACCATCGCGAGCCCGGTCACGCTGGCCGTGCCGGCGATCAGGGCGAGAATGCCGTAGGTGGGATTGTGGTCAGAAGTGGGACGCCAGCGTGGCGAGGTGAAGAACTCCTTGACATCCATCGTGTCGACGATGAACCCGGCACCCTCCTTCGTGATGAACGCGAAGATCCCGATGATGAAGACAATCGCGGAGATTCCGCCGGCGAAGACCAGCAGCTCGGCGAGCTTGTCGATCCACCAGTGGCGGTCACGACGGTCCTGCGCTCGCGACGAAGCGGCGCTGCCCGAGGAGGAGACGTTCCGTTGCACCTACGACGCCCCTTCGCCGCGGAGTGTCTCCATCAGGGTGGTCGTCTCGGCTCGGATCCTCTCGAGAGACTGCTCTAGAAGGGCTTCGGTTCGCTGCTGGTCCAGACCGTCGGCGATCTCTCCGACCTCCCAGTGCAGGAGAACGGTGTGGAAGGGGACCTCTTCGAGGCGCTCGTATGCGTCCCCCTGCAGGCTGACGATGACGTGGTAGTCCGCCAGAGAGTCACTCATTCCGCTCAGGGCCTTCGGGTGCGCGTCGTCGATCTCGATTCCCTTGCGCTCCGTGTAGGCGGCAAAACGTGGATCGAGGGACTCTGCGGGCTCCCACCCCGCGCTGTCGAACCGGCCGCTTTCCGGGAACGCGCGCGCGGCGTAGGAGCGTGCCAGCTGACTGAGCATGTCGTTGCGCTGGTCGATGAAGAGGATCCGATAGACCTTGGGCTCCTTGGCCTCTCCGGTACCGATGAAGACCGTTTCCTCGCAGATGTTCTTGGCCTGGTCGGCGACTCGGCCGATGCGATTGAACATGACGAGCAGCGCGAAGAGATCGCGGATCGAATGGCCGTTCCTTTCCCCCTCTGCGATCAGATCGAGGAAGATCCGGTGGAAGGTACGCTCGACCTGCGTGGCCATGGCTCGTGTGCCCCTGGCGAGCTCCGCGTTACCCTCCTCGAGGGCCTTCAAAGCCTGGCTCAGCATCACTCGCGACTGGTCGGCCAGCAAATCGAGGTCGTGAACCAGGCGAGGAGGAGGAGGCTTCGAGAGTTGCACCTGTTCTCGTGCGATGGTCACCGCGTAGTCGCCGATGCGTTCGAGCGCCACGTCGAGTCGCAAGACAGAGGACACGAAGCGCAGGTGTCCCGCACTGGGAAGATGACGTGCAACGAAGGTGTGACACAGGTGATCGATGCGGCGAACCTCTCGATTGATCGGCAGGTCACCCAGGATGACCTGCGAAGAGAGGTCCCGATCCCCAGTCATCACCGCATGTACGGAGTCCTTGAAGGCCGTGTTGACCCGGTCTCCTACGGCGAGGACACGGCGGCGAATCTCGGCCTCGTCGTTCTCGAGTCGCTCTTCGTAGCGTGTCATCTCATCTCCCGGTTCGACAGCGATGCGCCGTCCTCAGCTCGTGCCGCAGTCGACGGGCTTCGCAGGAGCGTATCCCTTGTCCTGGATGATGCACTGCCCCTCGGGAGTGTAGATCCAGTCCAGGTACTCCTTCACCGCGCCGGTGGGCTCGCCGGCGGTGTACATGAGCAGCGGACGGGCGATGGGGTAACTGCCGTCGAGCGCAGTCGGGACCGAGGGGGCCACACAGTCTGAGCCGTCCTCCGCCATCAAGCAGGGCATCTTCACTTCGTGGGTGGCGTAGGCGAGGCCGCTGTAACCGATCGCACAGGGCGTGTTCATGACCAGATCGACGACGTCCTTCGAGCCGTGCATGTCGCGGGAGCCGAGCTTGTAGTCGCGCTCATTACCCAGCGCGGCTTCCTTGAAATAGACGTAGGTTCCGGAGTTGTTCTGGCGGCTCACCCGCACGATCTCGTCGCTGTCGCAGCCCGGAACCTCGACCCCGAGCTGGCTCCAGCTGTCGTACTGTCCGCCTTCACCATAGATCTCGGCCAGCTGAGCGAGAGAGATCTCGTCGATCGGGTTGTTCGGGTGGAGAAACACCGCCAGCGCATCGAAACCCACGACATGCTCGACCGGCTCGATGCCGTTCTCGTGCGCCATCTCGAACTCCTTGTCCTTCATTTTCCGGCTCGCGTTGGCGATGTCGACGGTGCCGTTGATCATCGCCGAGATGCCGGTCCCCGAGCCGCCACCCGTCACCGCGACGGCCACGTTCGGATTCACCTCACGATAGTGCTCGGCCCAGGCCTGAGCCACGTTGACCAGGGTGTCTGAGCCCTTGTTCTGGATGACGGTTCGGGAGGTGCGATCGGCACCGCCGCCGCAGGCGACGACCGCCGAGACGGCGAGGATCAGGCTGATTCGAAGGGCTGGGTTCTTCATCGTGTACTCCGTCGTGGTTCGTGGTCCACGGGGTTCTGTGAGGCGGAGGAGCCCCGTGCCGAATCGCCTTCGCTGAGGCGACCGGTGTCCTGTCGCGGCGTCTCTCTTTTCCGAATGGACTCGACCAAGCTCATGTGACATCTGTGTGTCAAAGAGCAGAGATCTTCGTGACAGAGCCGATTCTCAGGTACCCACGTTCATGCAATCTTCATATAAAGAGCGCTTCGCTGCGGTCGCGGTCAGCTGCAGTGGCTGACGGGCCGATCTCCTTTTCTCATTTTTTGGAACGGACGATGAACTCTGAGAACACCTCTGTCGTGTGCTCGGTCCTTCTGGGACTGGCACTCCTCGCACCCTTTGCCGCTGTGCCGTCTGCGGCCCAACAGCCGGCAACCCAGGAAACGGATCAGGACCCGGATCAGCCCGATGAACCGGATCAGCCCGATGAACAGGACGACGAGGACGTCGACCCGGAAAAGGCCGAAGACCAGGGTGAGGACGAGGGTGAGGAAGGCTCGAAGGTCGAGATTCGCTACAAAGACGGTTTGCACCTGAAGAGCAAAGACGGCAACTTTGCCGCCCGCGTACGCTGGAGGGCGCAGCTACGTCTCACCGATCTGGAGAGCTCCGACCTCGTCGGGGAAGAAGACGGCGTCGAAGAGGAAGCCGGGTTTCTCATTCGGCGCGCCCGGTTCAAGCTCGACGGTCACGCCTACCGACCCTGGCTCAAGTACTACCTCGAGTACGGCATCGCAGGAAACGTGCTGCTGACGTTGCAGTTCGATTTCGAAGCGAGCGAGAAGGCGGCTCTACGGATCGGACAGTACAAGGTCCTCTACAATCGGGAGCGCGTCGACTCTTCGGGGGCGCAGCAGTTCGTCGACCGATCGATCGTCAACAGCCCGTTCACCCTCGACCGGCAGAGTGGGCCGACCGTGATGGGACGCTTGTTTGCCGGAACCCGGGCTGACTCGAAGTATGCCTTCGGCGTCTTCACCGGCACCGGCCGCGGTGGCGGTCTCGACGAAGACGTCGAGCCGATGTACATCGGCCGGTGGCAGTGGAACTTCTTGAAGCGTGACCTCGGTTTCAGCCAGTCCGACATCCGGCGCCGAGAAGAGACCGCAGCCTCGCTCGCGTTCGCGGCTACCACGAACGTTGGCGAGTACACCCGCTTCTCATCGAGTGGTGGCGGGCAGCTTCCCGGCTTCGAAGATGGCGAGCCCGGTCAATACAAGCTCGATCAATGGATGGGAGAGTTCGCGCTGCACGGGCATGGGCTCTCGCTGCAGGCCGAGTATCACTTCAAGCGCATCGATGACCGTGTCAACCAGACGACCAGCGAGTTCGACGGGTGGTACGCGCAGGCCGGCTACTTTTTTCACGAAGCGTTCGATGCCTTCCCCGCGCCGCTGGAGTTCGCGGTTCGCGTCGCTCGGGTCAACAACATCGAGGGCATTCAGCTTCCGGCCGACCGTGAGCTCACCTTCGGTAGCAACTGGTTCTTCAACGGACACAACAACAAAATCACCGTAGACGCATCCTACCTTCAGTCCACCCTCCCGCTCGGCACTGAAGACAGCGGCTGGCGCGCCCGCCTGCAGTGGGACGTCTCGTTCTAGCGCGGGTTGCGATGATGAGGAGCCTCGACCTGGTCGGGATCTAGCTTCGATCAGCCGCGGGCCGAGAGCGCCGGCACACAACTCGAGATCCGGATCGTGACGGCGTATGGGCGGTGACTCCTAGCGATCGGAGGTCGGGGGCTCGGATCCGGTTCGACCCTTCGCCAGCTGATAGCCTGCCGGTCGTCTCCCTTCTGGAAAGACCACAGACGAGCCCCGTCCTCGAGGAGCTGCGGATGTCTACAGACGTTCTCTCGGCCTATCGGCGTTTCGATTTCGACGACGGCCGCTGGACCCGCTCGGTCTTTCGTCGTGGAGAGGGTCCGGCGGTGATCGCCGTGCACGAGGTGCCGGGGCTTCATCCGCTGGTGGTGCGTTTCGCGGATCGGGTGGCGGCCGCTGGAATGACGGTCTTCCTCCCGGTGCTGTTCGGCAAGCCCGGCAAGACGGTGAGTCTGCCCTATGCTACCGGAGAGCTGATCAAGGGGATGTGCATCCGACGCGAGTTTGCGGCGTGGGCCACCGACCGTTCGAGCCCCATCGTCGACTGGCTGCGCGCCCTGGCTCGCGAGGTGCACGGTGAGTGTGGAGGCAGGGGAGTAGGAGCCGTCGGGATGTGCTTCACCGGGAACTTCGCGCTCGCCATGATGACCGAGCCTTGCGTGGTGGCTCCGGTGCTCTCACAGCCCTCTCTGCCGTTGCCGATCGGTCCCGGAGCGGCTCGGCGCCGCGGGGCGATCGGGATCTCTCCAGCGGAGATCGAGTGTGCTCGCGGTCGCTTCGAGACCGAGGATCTCTCGTTGGTCGGGCTTCGCTTCCGAGAAGATCCGATGGTTCCCGACGAGCGATTCGCCACCTACCGCCGGCACTTCGGCGATCGCTTCGAGGCAATCGAGATCGACCCGGCCGACGCACAGCCGGACACCGGAATGGCGCCGCACTCGGTGTTGACGATTCACCTGCGTGACGACGATCCCGAGGGGCCGACCAGAAGGGCCGAGCGGCGGGTGATCGAGTTCTTTCAGCAGCGAGTCGGTGCATGAGTCGTACGGCCAGGAGTGGCCTCGCGAAGCTCCCGATTCTCTGGACGGCACTGGTCCTCGCCCTGGGGAGCGCTTCGGAGATGAGCGCGCAGACCGAGCGCGAGCCCCGAGCGACGTCCAGTCCGTCCTCCGTGGAGCCTCGTCCTCCGCGCCAGCTCTACTGGGGCGATCTCCACGTCCATACCGCGCTCTCGATGGACGCCTACATCACCAACACGCGGACCATGCCGGACGATGCCTACCGCTACGCCAAGGGGGAAGCGATCGATCACGTCAGCGGCGCTCGGATCCGGATCGATCGGCCGCTCGACTTCATGGCGGTGACCGACCACGCCGAAGGGCTGGGGGTGGCGCGGGGCATGGCGGTCGCCGGCAGCGCGCTCTCGCTCTTGCCGGTCGCCGCGGCCATCACCAGTGAGGACTACGAGACCTCTCATACCGCCTTTCAGCAGATCGTCGCGATTGCGGCGAACGCGGTCCCGATGGACTTCGACGCCACCCGCTGGGTGGCGGCCTCCGCCGAGAGCGCGGACACACCGGACAGTCTCACGCTCGCCACTCGCGATGCGTGGCAGGTGGTGATCGAGGCCGCGCGAGCGCACTACGAGCCCGGGAAGTTCACCACCTTCGTCGGCTACGAGTGGTCGTCGATGCCCGGGATGGCGAACCTGCATCGCAACGTGATCTTCCGGGGGCCGGACGCTCCCGCGATGCCCTTCCCGTCGACCACCTCGAATCGTCCCGAGGACCTCTGGTCGGTGCTCGAGGAGTGGCGCGGGCGAGGCAGCGAGGTGCTTGCCATTCCTCACAACTCGAATGCCAGCATGGGGCGCATGTTTCCGCGCGTGGACTCCTACGGCGAGCCGGTCGACGCCGAGTACGCGCAGCGTCGGCTGCGCAACGAGCCGCTCGCCGAGATCACCCAGTTCAAGGGGACCTCGGAGACCCACAGCGCCCTCGCTCCGCTCGACGAGTTCGCGGGCTTCGAGCTCTGGAACACCACGGTCGGTGCGCCGCAGCCGGTCGAACCGGTGCCCGGTAGCTACGTGCGCAACGCGTACGAACGTGGCCTGTTGCTCGAGGAAGAGATCGGGGTGAATCCCTACCGGTTCGGCTTGATCGGCAGCTCCGACACGCACAATTCCTCGACCGCGGTTTCAGAATCAGCGTTCACCGGTGGCCACGGTAACGCCGACATGACGGCCGAGGTGCGCCTCGACTCGCGGCCCTCCACGCTGACTGCGTCCAGTCTCAGTTTTTCGGCTTCGGGGCTGGCCGGTGTGTGGGCGCTCGAGAACACACGCGAGGCGATCTTCGATGCGCTGCGGCGCAGCGAGACCTTCGCCACCTCGGGGCCGCGCATCCGAGCGCGCGTCTTCGGTGCAGCGGCCTTGCCCGGGGACCTCACGATCGCGGAGGGCACCGAGGTCCCGATGGGAGGTGCCTTCGAAGTCGCGACCGGGCAGCGGCCCCTCTTCCACGTCGAGGCCTTGCGCGATCCGCAGGGGACTGCGCTGCAGCGAGTGCAGATCGTCAAGGGCTGGGTCAGCGGCGGGGAGGTCCGGGAGGCGATCTACGATGTCGCGTGCTCGGACGGCCTCGAGCCCGACCCGAAGAGCCATCGTTGTCCCGACAACGGCGCGGCTGTCGATCTCAGCGACTGCAGCGTCTCCGAAGACAAGGGTGCCGCTCAGCTCACCGCGAGCTGGCAGGACTCCGACTATGGGCACGAATCCGCGTTCTACTACGTGCGGGTGCTCGAGAATCCTTCCTGCCGGTGGAGCACCTGGGACAGCGTTCGGCTCGGACGCTCGCCACCGCCCGGCGTGGCCTCGACGCTCCAGGAGCGGGCCTGGACCTCCCCGATCTGGGTGACTGCGGCGCCGCAGGAAGATCGCTGAGGTGAGCTCGATCGAGCTCTCGCGAGCTACTCGTCCGTGACGCACCCCTCGGAGGCGGATTTCACCGTCTTGATGTAACGGTGCAGGGTGCCACGAGTGGCAGCGAGCGGTGGCGCTCTCCACTCCGAGCGGCGGTTCGTCAGCTCCTGGTCGCTGAGCTCGACGGTGAGGGTGTTCGCCTCCGCGTCGATCGCCACCCGATCGCCGGTACGGATCAGACCGATCGGGCCTCCTTCCTGGGCTTCCGGGGTGACGTGACCGATGAGGAAGCCGTGGGAGCCGCCCGAGAAACGCCCGTCGGTCAACAGCGCCACCTTGTCGCCGAGTCCGGCACCGACCAACGCCGAGGTCGGCGTGAGCATTTCGGGCATGCCGGGGCCGCCCTTGGGACCCTCGTAGCGGATCACCACGACGTCGCCAGCCTCGATCTCCCCGCCCTCGAGTGCGGCCAACATCGCTTCCTCGCGGTCGTAGACGCGAGCCGGGCCGGCAAAGCGGACCCCCTCCTTGCCCGTGATCTTGGCGACGGCTCCGTCGGGAGCGAGGTTGCCGCGCAGGATCTGCAGGTGCCCGGTCGGCTTGATCGGGGAATCGAGCGGCGCGATCACGTCTTGTCCTTCGGCCAGTTCCGGGAGGCCCTCGAGATTCTGGGCGATCGTCTTGCCGGTGACGGTCACGCAATCGCCGTCGAGCAGTCCGGCGGCGAGAAGCAGCTTCATCACCGCGGGGGTACCGCCGACTCGATGAAGATCCTCCATGACGTAGCGGCCCGATGGCTTGAGGTCGGCCAGATAGGGTACGCGGTCACTGGTGCGCTGGAAGTCGTCGATCGTCAGTTCGACCTCGCTGGCACGCGCCATGGCGATGAGGTGGAGCACCGCGTTGGTCGAGCCGCCGAGCGCCACCACGACGGTCATCGCGTTCTCGAAGGCGGCGCGGGTCATGATGTCGCGCGGCTTGAGATCGTGCTCGAGCAGTTGCTTCACCACGGCTCCGGCGCGTCGACACTCCTCGAGCTTTCCGGGATCGGTGGCCGGAGTCGAGGAGCTGTAGGGCAGGCTCATGCCGAGCGCCTCGATGGCCGACGCCATGGTGTTCGCGGTGTACATCCCGCCGCAAGCGCCGGCTCCAGGGCACGACAGCCGCACCACCTCCTTGCGCTCCTCTTCGCTGATCGAACCGGCCAGAGCTTCGCCGTAGCTCTGGAAGGCCGAGATCACGTCGAGAGCCCGATCCCCTCCTTCGCCGTCGTCGATATGACCCGGTCGGATCGTGCCGCCGTAGATCATCAGCCCGGGCCGGTTCAGCCGAGCCAGTGCGATCAGGCAGCCCGGCATGTTCTTGTCACAGCCGGGCAGGGTGACGCAGGCGTCGTACCACTGTGCACCCATCACGGTCTCGATCGAGTCCGCGATCAGATCGCGGGACTGGAGGGAATAGCTCATCCCGTCGGTACCCATCGAGATTCCGTCGCTCACTCCGATCGTGTTGAAGCGCATGGGTACGGCGCCGGCCTGCGCCACTCCCTGGCGCACCTCGGCAGCGAGATCGAGCAGGTGCATGTTGCAGGTGTTGCCCTCCCACCACATGCTGGCGATTCCCACCTGGGGCTTGACCATGTCTTCGTCGCGCAGACCGGTACCGTAGAGCATCGCCTGGGAGGCTCCCTGAGAGGCGGGCTCCGTGATGCGGGAGGAATAGCGATTGAGTTTCACGACCATGCCAGGGATCTCCGGGTTTGAAGACTTCGATGTTACCGCTCCATCGAGTGCGCGGGGCCACAGGGAAAATGAGTATCCTCATGGGCAACTTCACTGGAACAGGAGATCGCACCGATGCTCGAGAAGAGATTCCCCGGAAGGATGCTGCTCGTTGTGTTGACGCTCAGTATGCTGACCGTGCTTGCGGGCTGCACGTCCAGCGACGAGCCCTCCGCCGATGCTGTGGTCCCCGTCGAGGAACCGACCGTTTCCTATCTGGTCGAAGGCGGGCCGTACGGCCGACATTTCCACGGCATCCATGGCCTGACCTTCGATGCGCAGGATCGGTTGTTTGCCGGCAGTGTGGTCGGGCAGGCGGTCTACCTGGTCGATCCGAACAGCGGCGCGGTCAGCGAGTACCTTTCACGACCCCGAGGGATGGCGGACGATCTCGAGTGGAGCCCGGATGGCGCGACTCTGGCCTGGACGGCCTTTCTTCTCGGCAAGGTCTTTGCTCGAGACGGCGAGGACGGTGAGATCCGCGAGATCGCCTCCGGGCTGCCAGGCGCCAACTCGATCGCATGGAGTGAGGATGGGCGCCTGTTCTTCACTCAGGTCTTCGCTGGCGATGCGCTGTGGGAGCTCGATCCGAGCGGCGCCGAGCAACCGCGGCTGATCGCCGAGAATCTCGGTGGCCTCAACGGCTTCGATCTTGGCCCGGACGGCTGGCTCTACGGGCCCCTGTGGTTCGGCGGCAAGGTGGTGCGGGTCGATGTCGACCGTGGAGTGATCGAGACCGTGGCCGACGGTTTCCAGACCCCGGCCGCCGTCAACTTCGATTCGCAGGGTGGTCTGTTCGTGGTCGATACGGAGGCGGGAGAGGTGCTGCGGGTGGACACGGCGAACGGCGAGACATCTGTGGTGGCCACGGTCAGACCCTCGATCGACAACCTGGCCTTCGATTCCAGCGATCGCCTGTTCATCTCCAACATGGCCTGGAACGCCATCTACGAGATCGATATCGAGAGCGGCGACGTGCGCACCGTGGTCGAGGAGAAGCTCTCGGTACCCGCCGGTCTGGCGGCCGTGGGCGACACCCTCTACCTGGCAGATACCTTCGCCTATCGCACCATCGACACCCGGACCGGCGCGGTCGAAGACGTCCGCACGATGATGGCGCAGGATCTCGAGGAGCTCGACTACCCGATCTCGGCCTTCGCCAATGAAGAGCACGTGTTGCTGACCTCGTGGAGCTCCGCCACGGTCCAGACGGTCGATCGAAGGACCCAGGAGTCGCTTTCGATGCGTCACGGGTTCGCGGCCCCGGTGGCCGCCGTCGAGCTCGGGGACGGGCGCCTCGTGGTGGCAGAGCTGGCGAGTGGAAACCTGGTGGTGGTCGAAGGGGAGGGCGAGTCCGAGACCCGCTCCGTGGCCTTCGAGGGCCTGGCCGGTGCGGTGGGAATGATTCCGGCCGGGCCGACCTCGGTCTATCTCACCGAGCTCGGCACGGGTAGTGTGGCGCGGATCGACATCGACAGCGGCGAGCGGGTCGTGGTTGCGGAGGGGCTGAGCGGTCCCGAAGGGCTGGCCGAGCTCCCCGACGGACGCATCGCCGTGGCCGAAGTGGGTCGGCAGCGCCTGGTCGCGATCGATCCCTCCGGCGCAGAGCTGTCGGTTCTCGCCGAGGGACTCGCCATCGGTCTGGAAGCTCCTGCTGGAACCCCGCCGGCGTATGTTCCCACTGGGGTCGCGGTGGCGGGAGACGGCAGCGTCTATGTGAGCTCGGATCTGGAAGGTGCGATCTATCGGGTGAGAGTGGAATAGTTCTGCCCTCGCGGACCTGAAGAAGCCATGACTCTCACCGTCCCTGGAGGAAACCCGATGCGAATCTACAGAGATCGACTGAGTTGTGCCGTTCTCGCTCTCCTGCTCGTACCGGCGGTGAGCCGCGCCTCGTCGGCCGATGCCGAGTCCGCTTCGAGTGTGAAAGACCATCCGCGTGTCGTCGAGGCACTCGGCCTGCTGGAGATCTGGCTCGAGTGGGAGCGCGCCAACCAGCGAATTCCCGGTGTCTCGATGGCGGTGGTGCACGATCAGGAGCTGGTGTGGGCCGAGGGGCTCGGTTTCGCGGATCGCGAGAGCCGACGACCTGCCGAGAGCGACACGCTCTACAGCATCTGTTCGATCTCGAAGCTGTTCACCAGCGTCGCCCTGATGAAGTTGCACGACGAGGGGAGGTTTCGACTTTCCGATCCGGTGGGTGATCTGCTGCCCTGGTTCGCCCTGGACTCGAAGTTCGAGGACAGCCTGCCGATCACGGTCGAAGCGGTGCTCAGTCACTCCGCCGGTCTGCCACGAGAGTCGGCGCAACCCTACTGGACCGGCCCCGACTTCCCCTTTCCGGAGCGCGAGGCGATCATCGAGGGCCTCGCGGACCAGGAGGTCCTCTATCCAGCGAGCCGCTACTACCAATACTCCAACCTCGGTCTCACCCTGGCCGGCGAGATCGTGCAGGAGCTCTCCGGGCGGCCGTATGGGGACTACGTCACCGAAGAAGTGCTGGAGCCCCTCGGCCTCGACGACACTACGCCCTATCTGCCGGAGAGAGAGCGCGGCGGGCGCTTCGCTGCGGGCTACGGTCCTTGGCCTCGGGAAGGCGAGCGCGTGCCGATGCCGTTCTTCCAGGCCAAGGGCATCACGCCGGCGGCGGGCTTCGCCTCGAGTGCCGTCGACCTGGCTCGGTTCGCTTCGTGGCAGTTTCGCCTGCTGCGTGAGGGAGGGCAGGAGATCCTGCGGGCGAGCACCCTGCGCGACATGCAGCGGGTGCACTGGATCGACCCCGACTGGAAGGTCTCCCGGGGGCTCGGCTTCGGCGTGTGGCGGAATGCAGAGAAGACCTTCGTGGGACACGGGGGCTCGTGTCCCGGATTCCGAACCCAGTTGGCGCTCAGCCCTTCCGATCTAGTGGCAGTCGCGTTCATGGCCAACGCCATGTCGGTCGACACCACTACGATCACCAACCGTGCCTACGACATCGTCGCACCCGCGATCGCGACGGCCCTCCAGGGAGAGGAAGTCGCTGCCACCACCGATCCGGAGTGGCTGCGTTTCGCCGGTCTCTATCGCAGCGTCTGGGGCGAGTCCGCCGTCATTCCCTGGCAGGGTGGCCTCGCACTGCTCGGATTGGGAGGGGGGAATCCGATGGACAACCTCGAGCAGCTGTCCCACGTCGAGGGTCCGTTGTTCCGCCGCATTCGCGAGGACGGGGAGATGGGAGAAGAGCTGCGTTTCATCGAGGACGAGCAGGGCCGCGTGACGCGGATGCGGGTCTTCGGGCTCTACTCGGAGAAGGTGGAGTGACCCGGCACGTTCCAATTCGAACGATCGGGCCGTCGAGGCGTCTCGGAGTCGGTCTGCTGGTGCTGGCTCTCGCAGGGTCGCCGCTCGGCGCTCAAGAGGGCGCAGCGACCGAGGTTCGGGAGAGGATCCTGGTGGTCGGTGCCGGTTTCTCTGGACTGACGGCGGCCCGCCTGCTGGCCGACAGCGGCTTCGACGTGACGGTGGTGGAGGCGCGGGATCGGGTCGGTGGCCGCGCCTGGACCCGAACGGTCGCCGAGACCCCTCTCGAGTTGGGAGCGATGTTCCTTCATGGCACGAAGGGCAATCCGGCGGCGCAGATCGCGGATGCCGAAGGGCTTGCCTATCGCGCCCGTGAGATGGATCTCGCGGTCGCTTTCGATGCGGTCGAAGGTCGAAGGCTGACCGAAGAGGAGCGTCTCTCCCTCCTGGTGGTTGCCGGGGCCTTCGAGGGTCAGACCTCTCGGCTGCGCGAGCAGCTGGATTCCGACGCCTCTGCGGCCGCGGCGATCGAGCTGTTCCTCGACCAGCGCCGTGTTGCCGGCGACGAGCGGCGACGGCAGCGCTTCGGCCTCGAGCAGATCCTCTTCGAGCTGTACGACTCGGGGCCGGTGGACACCACAGCGATCGCGCATGTGGATGTGTACCAGGAGCTCGGCGGTGGCGATCAGCTGCTGGAGGGAGGCTATCGGAGGCTGGCCGATCTGCTCGCCGAAGGACTCGACATCCGGCTGGAGACCGCGGTGGAGCGGATCGAGTATGGCGCCGCCGGGGCCAAGGTGATCACTCGGGAGGGTGTCTTCGACGCCGACCGGGTCCTCGTCACCGTCTCGCAGGGCGTGCTCGAGTCGGGTTCGATCGCCTTCGATCCTCCGCTGCCGCAGCGACGTCGGGACGCGATCGCGCGGCTCGACATGGGCAATCTGGAGAAGGTGGTGTTCATTTTCGAGACCGCCTTCTGGCGCGAGCGGGACGATCGATCGCTCAGCGTGGTCTACCTCGGAGACCCCCCCGGAGAGGTACCGGCCTGCCTGGACTTCACCGATCATGTGGGGAAGCCGTCGCTGACCTGTCTCTATGGGGGACGAAGTGCCAGGAACATCCTGGAGACCCGCTCGAAGGCCGAGATCGAGGCGCGAGCCCTCGCGGTGCTGCGCGAGATCTTCGGCGAAGACAGCCCCGATCCGGTCGCGGTGGTCAGCAGCAACTGGTGGCAGGATCCCTTCACGCTGGGCTCCTACTCCTATCTTCCGGTGGGTGCCGATCCGGCCGACATGCGCGAGCTGGGAGAACCGATCGGAGACCGGCTCTTCTTCGCCGGCGAGGCGACGGTGCCGGAGTACTACGGCACGGTGCACGCCGCGATCCTCTCGGGGATTCGCGAGGCCGAGCGTCTCGGCGCGACTCGCACCACGGTTCGCGGTCTGTGCGGCTACCTGCCGGACTGCTGACCGTCGGTGGTGCCGATCGAGTGGGTGCCCTGACAGCTGGGACACCAAAGGTGTCCCGACGGCCGGTTCGCGGTCTGTGCGGCTACCTGCCGGACTGCTGACCGTCGGTGGTCCCGATCGACTGGGTGCCCTGACAGCTGGGACACCAAAGGTGTCCCGACGGCCCGCTCCCAGTCGGACGACGGTTCGCGGTCTGTGCGGCTACCTGCCGGACTGCTGACCGTCGGTGGTGCCGATCGAGTGGGTGCCCTGACAGCTGGGACACCAAAGGTGTCCCGACGGCCCGCTCCCAGTCGGACGACGGTTCGCGGTCTGTGCGGCTACCTGCCGGACTGCTGACCGTCGGTGGTGCCGATCGAGTGGGTGCCCTGACAGCTGGGACACCAGTAGGTGTCGCGGCGTCCCGCTCCGAATCGGGCATGGGCGATGGGGGTCTCGCACTCGAGGCAGGGCTGGCCCGAGCGTGAGTACACCCAGTGGGGGGCCACGAGTGGTGGCGGGGTCGTCTTTCTCCGCGCGAGGCCGAGGTTGCGCTGCATCAGCTCCCGTGCGCTGGCGAACAGTGCCAGAATCTGTTCTCGCGAGAGCTCGCCCCAGCGCATCCGGGGGTCGATCCGCTCGAGAAAGAGCACTTCGTTCTTGTACACGTTGCCGATACCGCAGGCGACTCGCTGATCGAGCAGCAGATCGACCACGGGTCGCTCGCCACAGACCCGTTCCCTGGCTCTCGTGGTCACCTCGTCGAGATCGATCGAGGCGCCCAGCAGGTCCGGGCCGAGCGCTCCGAGCACTCGGTGCGTCGGTCCCCTGAGGGCGAGGCACTCCACCTCCTTGGCGTGGAAGCAGACGAGTGCCGCACCGTTGCATTCCAGCAGCACGGAAGCCTGCGAAGCGGGCTTTTTGAAGTGCTCTCGGTAGCGCTCCACGATGGGATATCGGTGCCATGACCCCCACATACCGAGATGAATCCTGAGCGCCTCCCGGGTCTCGAGCTCGATCAGCAGGTGCTTGCCTTGCGCGTGCACGTCGGTCACCCGGGTTTCGAGGGACGGCCGGCGCCGAAGGTGGAGCTCGACCCGTTCGAGGCGGCGCTCGATCAGCAGGGGGCGAAGTCGTGCGGCGACCCTGTAGAGGGTATCTCCTTCGGGCATGGCCGACATCTTCTCATCGGTCGAGCCGGAGGCGTGACGCGTGGTGAAGCCCGCCCGAAGGCCGACCAGGCTCGGCTCCCTCAGAACCGGTCTTCGGTCTCGGCGTCTGGGTTCTCCGCTCGGCGAGCGAGCTCTTCTTCGCTCGGAGCGGTGATGCGGATCCGACTGGCACGATGTTGCCGGACTTCGAGCACTTCGGCTTCCAACTCTCCAAGGGGCAACCGGTCGCCGACTCTGGGGAGGCGTCCCAGGCTGGCGGCGAGGTATCCGGAGAGCGTGTACACCCCAGGCCAGGCCAGATCGAGGTCGAGGTCGTGGTTCAGGCGGACCAGCGGGAGCTGCCCCTGAGCGACGTAGCTTCCTGTCTTTTCGGTGACCAGCTCGGGCGACTCCGTGTCGAACTCGTCCTGGACGGCTCCCACGAGCCGTTCCATGACGTTCTCCATCGTCACCGCGCCGATGACCGTCCCGAGCTCGTCGACCACCAGCGACAGGTGACGCTGGCTCTTCTGCATGCTCTTGAGCACCTGCCGGATCGGCATGGTGTCTGGCAAGCGCTCCACCGGCCGAGCCACGGCCTGCAGGTCGATCGTCTCGGGCATCCCGAGCAGGTCCTTGACGTGGACGATCCCCACGGTGTCGTCGAGCGTGGAGTGGCACAGCGGGTAGCGTGTGTGCTTGGTCTCACGGATCACCTTCAGGCACTGCTCGGTGGACCACGCGGTGTCGAGCACCAGGATCTCGTGACGTGGGACCATGACTTCTCGAACGCTGGTCTCGTCGAAGACGAACACGGCAGTCAGCAGCTCGAGCTCCGTCGCGCTGACCTCGCCAGCCTTGGCGCCGAGTTGAATCATGGCGAGAATCTCGTCCTCGGTGGTGGCGGGAGCCGAGTGCCCGCGGGTCACCAGAGAGGAGGCCTTCTCGGTCAGCCAGATGACGGGACTCAGCGCTCGCTGAATGGCGAGCAGCGGCCACACGATGACCGGCCAGAGGTGGCGCCAATGCACGGCGCCGTAGGTCTTGGGCAGAATCTCCGAGAACATGAGAATGGCGAAGGTCAGCAGCATGGAGAACAAGGGAACGACCTTGCCGCCAAAGAGCTGGGCAGCCAGCATTCCGGCGATCGTCGCGCCGGCCGTGTTGGCCACGGTGTTGAGAATGAGGATGGCCGAGGTCGGCTTCGCGATGTCCTTCTTCATTCCCAGGAAGATCTCTGCTCCACGTCCGCGTCGGCCCTGAGCCTTGGCGGCTTCGAGGGTCGCGACCCGGGTCGAATAGAGCGTCGCCTCGAAGAGCGAGCAGACTGCCGAAAGGGTCAGTGTGATCAGGACTACCGCGGCCAGAATTGTCATCGCAGGCTCCAGCGCTGGTACGCCCGCGGGCTTCTCGGCGGCGGGCGTGGACTCGTGTCGGGGATTCAGGGGCCGTTCGAGGATAGCCCACCGGGAGACCGGCTCGGCGGGCCGTTCCTCAGGAGCGGAACCACCCCCGGCGCCAGAACAAGGCGAGCAGGGCGACGGCGATCGCCGCCATCACGAGGAGTGCCGCAGGATAGCCGTAGCGCCAGCCGAGCTCGGGCATGTTCCACGGAGACACCTGGGGGTCGAAATTCATCCCGTACAGCCCGGCCACGAAGCTCAGGGGAATGAAGATGGTGGCGATGATCGTCAACACCTTCATGACCTCGTTCATACGGTTGGACTGAATCGACAGGTAGAGATTGAGGAGATCCGAACACTGCTCTCTCGCCACCTCGACCAGCTCGATCAGGCGGAGCAGATGGTCGTAGCAGTCGCGCAGGTGGATCGCGGTGTCGGCCTCGATGAAGCCGTCGGCGTCGCGCACGAGGGAATTGAAGGCTTCGCGCTGCGGCGTCAGGATCCTCCTCAGCTGGAGGAGTCGAGATTTGAGGTGGTGGATCTTCGAGACGCAATCTTCGGCAGCGGACGACGTCAGTGCCTTTTCGAGTCGCTCGACGTCTTCTTGTGCGCTCTGGACCACCGGGAAGTAGGCATCGACGAGGGCGTCGAGGAGCGCGTAGGCCAGGTAGTCCGGTCCCGATCTCCGAATGGTCGGGCGGCCGCGACGTAACCGTTCCCTGACGCCGCCGAAGCAGTCGCCGGGGCGCTCCTGGAAGGTCAGGAGGACTCGACCTCCGAGCTGCTCGCTCTTTCCGAGCACCAGGCTCAGCTGCTCTGGAAGCGAGTCCGTGATCAAAGTGGCGACGACGAACAGATGGTCATCGTAGGACTCGACCTTGGGACGCTGGCCGACATTGACGACGTCCTCCAGGACCAGGCGGTGGAGTCCGAATCGCTCTCCGAGCTCGATCAGGGTCTCGGCGTCGCCGAGTCCGGCCACGTCGACCCAGAGCGTTCCCTCGTGCTCGGCGAACTCCTCCAGTTCAGCCACGGTGTCTAGCGAGCGCTCCTCGAGCCGGTCCGGGGAATAGGCGACCACCCGGATCCGGGTCCGAGGAGCGTTGGCGTCGATGATCAGACTTCCCGGTGCCGCTCCCGCGTTGAATGTCACGATCTCCCCCTATTTCCAGAAGCTCTCGGCTGCTCGTCGAGGGCCCCGGCTCAACCGGCTCGATTCAGTCCCTCGAGGGACTTCATCACCGGTGGGTCGAAGTGTACGTCGACCTGGGGAAAGGCGATGACGATCTCGGCCTTCTTGAGCGCCCACCAGATCCGCTCTTGCAGATCCGAGAGTCTGCGGCGCATGGTCCAGGGGTCGTCGATCCAGACCGACAGCTCGTAGTTCACCGAAGAAGCACCGAACTCCAGCAGCAAGACTGCCGGGCGTCGTTCCTGGGCTCGCCACTCGACGGCGCTCCCTACCTCCAGGAGCACCTTGCGGACCAGTTTGAGATCCGACGAGTACACCACGCCGACCACCGCGCGGAGCCGCACGAGTCGATCACGAAGAGTGTAGTTGGTCACCGTGGACTGAACGAGGATCGAGTTGGGTATCAGGACATCGTCGTCGTCGAGGGTTCTCGCGACGGTTGCACGAATCCCCATCTCCCGAACCTTGACCATCTTGCCGTCGACCGAGAGTACGTCTCCGGGCTTGATCGCACGCTCGACCAGGAGAATCAAGCCCGAGACGAAGTTCGCCGTGAGATTCTGCATGGCGAAACCCAGCGCGACCGCGAACAGGGCCCCGGCGGCGAACAGCGCGGACAGATTGACGCCGACGGCGTTGAGGCCGATCCCGAAGCCGGTGAAGAGAATGCCGTAGTGGATCAGGCGGCTGGCGACGCCAACCGTTCCTTCTTCGCTCATGCCTCGAGCGAGAACGACGCGGCTCAAGGTCCTGCGAACGAGCATGGAGATCACCATCGTCACCAGGATGGTGAGAACCAGCACGCACACGGATCCGACAGTCACCTCGGTGCCTGCGAGTCTGAAGAGGGAGTAGTCGAGAACTTCCCTGATGACGACGAGGATCTCTCGAGTGTCCATGGCTGCTCCTGGAGAGTCGGGGGGCAGTGAGCCAGTTACGACATAGATGGCGACATCCCCAATCTATCCCGCTTCGCGTCTGGGGCTACCGCGGGCGGCCGCGAGAAGGCGGCTCCAGGGGCGCCTGCCGGGGGACGCGGCGCTTTCACAGCCGGGGTCTAGTCCGACTTGAGAGCCCGCGTGGGGGAGATCACCGTCGCTCGGTGCGCGGGTACGAGGATCGCGGCCAGACTGACCCCGAAGAGGAGGAGAGTCGCGGCGACGTAGGTCCTGGCATCGTGGGGCGTCACGCCGTGCAGCATCGAGCCGAGCGCCCGCGAGGACATGGCAGCACCGAGCAGACCGAGCACCACGCCCGTCAATACGGGGATGATGGAGTCGCGCAGCACCAGGCGGATCACCCGCCCGGTGTCGGCTCCGAGGGCCATGCGCACCGCGAGCTCACGAGTGCGCCGTGCCACCAGAAAGGAGACCACTCCATAGAGGCCGGCCGCAGCCATCATGACGGCCACAGCGGCGAAGGCGGAGAAGAGGAGGAGATAGAAACGCGACGGTCCCATGGCGCGCCCCACTGCGACGTCCATCGTCTCGACCCAACGCAGCGGGATCGCAGAATCGATCGCATCCAGACGGCTTCGCGCCTGACCGATCACGTCGACTCCCGGCCGACTGCGCAGGAACAGCGTCATGACATCAACGGCACTCTGAGACTGGGCCATCCACAACTCGGGCTCGAGCTCTCCCGTCAGCCCCGAGCGCACGTCGGCCACCACGCCGATGATCGTGTAGAAGTCGTCCTCTTCCGGCTCGTAGCCGAAGCTGGCGCCGTTGCGCAGTCGTTCTCCGATCGGGCTTCGGCCCGGGTAGTAGCGGCTCGCGAGCTCCTCATTGATCACCACGTGCAGCGGTGTGCCGTGGCGGTCGCTCGAATCGAACACCCGGCCCTCGATCACTGGAATGCGTAGGGCGGTGAAGTAGCCGGGGGTAGCGACGTTGATTCGGGTGCCGAGCTCCTGGCCCGGTGCAGGAGCTTCACGGTCGAGTGGCTCGACGCTGGAGCTGATCGAGATGCGGCCGAAAGGAGCGGCGAGAGCGCCTCCGACCGATTCGACTCCCGGTATCGAAGCGAGCTCCGACTCGTAGCGCTCGAAGAAAGCCAAGGCCTTCTCGGGGGTGTCGTAGCGGCTGTCGGGAAGCGCGACCGTGACCTTGGCGATGTGCTCACGATCGAATCCGAGCTCTACCTGCATCAGGTTCGTGAAGCTTCGAAGTAGCAGTCCGGCGCCCAGCAGCAACACCAGCGACACCGCGACCTCGGCGGTGAGCAGAACGCCTCGCATGGGCCCGGGGGAAGCCTCTCCGTGGCCCAGGTGAGAGCGCAGGGAGGAACGGCTGGACCGCCAGGCTGGCAGCGCTCCGAACAAAGCGAGCACGCCGATACCCGCCGCAGCCGCGAAGGCCAGAACCCCGCCGTCGATGTCGATCTCCCCGAGCCGGGGAAGATCGGGTGGGGCCAGTACGAGCAGGCCGCGCAGCAAGCCGGCGCACAGCACCAATCCCGCGGCGGTGCCGATCACCGCCAACAGGGCTCCTTCGGCGAGCAGCTGACCGAAGAGTCTCCCCCGGCTGGCGCCGATCGCCGCTCGCACGGCAAGCTCGCGCCGGCGCTGACTGCCGCGCGCGAGGAGCAGATGGGCGACGTTGGCGGCGGAGATCAAGAGGACCAGGAGAACGCCGCCGGCCAGCGCCAGGAGGGCGGGCCGCGCCGAGCCCACGATTCGTTCCTGCAACGGCATCACGGCGAAGCGCTTGAGGGCGTTGTCCTCTTCGTAGGTCTGTTCGAGCCTCATCCCCAGGGCGAAGAGCTCCACGTTGGCCTCTTCGATGATCGAGCCCTCTGCGAGACGGGCGACGGCGGACATCAGGTGGCAGCCGCGCCCGCACCCTTCGGTGTCGAGGCGCATCGGCAGGAAGAGCTTTGCTTCTCCCGGATAGTCGAATCCCTCGGGCGCGACCCCGATGATGGTGAACGGCTCCCCGTCGATCTCCAGGCTCTCCCCGAGGACGTCTCGTCGCCCGTTCATGCGCTGCTGCCAGAAGCTGTGGCCGAGGACCACCTTCGGCGCGGCTCGATGCTCGGTCTCATCGCGGGTGAAGTCACGTCCCAGGGCGGGCTCGAGCCCGAAGGTCGCGAGCAGGCCATCGCTGACTCGGGCCACGTCGATGACCTCGGCGCTGCCCAGGCCGGTCAGGGAGGCCGAGCTCGAGTAGTAGCCGGCCACGCGCTCGATGACGTCGATCTGCTCCTGGACGTCACGCAGGTCGGGAAGTGAGAAGTTCTTGTGGCTCGCCGGTCCTTCGTCGGTGTCGAACCGATAGAGGGAGAGCAGTGATTCCGAGTCGGCGAAGGGGAGCGGCTCCAGCAACACCCCTCGCACCACCGAGTACATCGCGACGCTGGTACCGAGGCCGATCGCCAGGGTAAGGGTCGCGAGCAGAGTGAAGGCCGGTCTGGCGGTCAGACTCCGCCAGGCGTAGCGCAGGTCCTGAAGCATCGTAGTCCTCGTCGAGGAAGAAGAGCGATGGTCGGCTCTTGCCATGACGTACGGAGCGAGGCGGGAAAGGTTGAGGGTATTGTGTCGTCCATGATCGAGGTCGTTTCTCCCCAGTTCAATGTGTACGCGGCTGTCATCCTGGCGACTCTGGTCGGAGCCTGGCTGCTCGATCTGGTCGCCCGTCGCCTCGACCTGGCACATCTGACGGAAACCTTGCCCGACGAGCTGTCCTCGCTCTACGACCCCGAGCGGTATCGGCAGTCGCAGCGCTACACCCGGGTGCGCACCCGGTTCGGAGCGATCGCGGCCACGATCGAGCTGGCGGCGCTGCTCGCGTTCTGGGGAATCGGAGGGTTCAGCGTGGTGGATGGTGGGAGCCGATGGCTGGCCCAGGCATTTCTCGGCGCTGAGCATCCCCTGGTGGTGGGCGTGCTGTTCGTCGGGATCCTCGTGCTCGGGCAGATGGCCCTCGGTCTCCCCTTGAGCCTGTACTCCACGTTCGTCATCGAGCAGCGATTCGGCTTCAATCGGACCACGCCACGCACCTTCGGACTCGACTTGATCAAGGGATTGGCCGTTGCGGCAGTACTGGGGATTCCGGCGGTGTGTGGTGTGATCGCGTTCTTCGAGTATGGAGGTGCGCACGCCTGGCTATGGGCATGGCTGGCAGCTTCGCTCTTCACCCTTGCCGTGCAGTACGTGGTGCCGACCTGGGTGCTGCCGCTGTTCAACCGGTTCGAGCCCCTCGCGGAGGGGGAGTTGCGAGAGCGTCTCTTCGACATGGCCGACCGTGTCGGCTTCCCGGTGGGGGAGATCTTCGTCATCGACGGCTCGAAGCGCTCGAGCAAGGCCAACGCTTTCTTCACGGGGATCGGTCGACACAAACGGATCGCCCTCTTCGACACGTTGGTGGATCGTCACTCCCCTCTCGAACTGGAGGCGGTGCTGGCACATGAGATCGGCCACTACAAGAAGGGACACATTCGCCGGGGGCTCGTGCTCTCGATCTTGCACCTGGGCCTGATGTTCTTCCTGCTTTCGATCTTCCTGGACCACCGCGGACTCTACGAGGCTTTCGGCCTCGAGCCCTCGACGTGGGCCGGGCTGGTTCTCTTCGGGCTCCTGCTGTCGCCGATGGAAGTGATTCTCGGGCTCCTTCTCAATTGGCTCTCCCGGCGTCACGAGTTCGAGGCCGATCGCTTCGCGGTCGCGGCAATGGGCGAGGGCGAGAGCCTAGTGTCCGCCCTCGAGGCGCTGTCAGTGGACCATCTGGCCAACCTGACTCCGCACCCGCTGCGGGTGTTTCTCGACTACTCTCATCCGCCGCTGTTGGTGCGCACAGCGGCGATTCGGCGCGAAGCGTCGCTGCTCGATTGAGCCGACGGGTCTCTACTGGGGCCCGGTGAGGAGCGTCAAGACTTCACTCTCGAAGCTCTGGTAGGTCAGCCGACCGGTAGCGGTCTTGCGCAGTGCGCCCGCACGGTCGAAGAAGAACGAAGTCGGCAGTGCGCCCAGCCAGTCTGGATCGATCGGCTCGACGAAGCTGAAGGAGTCTTCCTCGTTGTTGAGATAGGACACCAGATCGGGAGCCTTCTCGGCGAAGAAGGGCCGCACCCGCTCCGCCAGCAGCGCAGGATCGTCGAGTGACACGGCGAGAACCACCAGGCCCTTGTCCCGGTACCGTGCCTGCAGCAGGCTGAGCTCGGGCAGCTCCTGGATGCAGGGTACGCACCATGTAGCCCAGAGATTGACCAGGACGACCTTTCCCCGGTGGTGCTCGAGCAGCTGCTCGAACTGGAGGCGACTGATCGGCTCGACCCGGGTCGGTTGCAGGATCTCGCTGGGGAGTGCGCTCTCTTCAGGACCGTTCGCCAGGAGAGTCGCGGACGAAGAGAAGACGAGGGCGATCAGGAGGCTGATTGCCCGAGGGAGCCGAGAGTGCAGGGGTGGGTTCATCGTCTGATCTCCGTGCGGGATACGGACGTCAGCCGATTATAGATGCGAGGGCCGAGCGGGTTTCGTCCCTGGTCCGGAGCGTTCCGTCCCGCCAGGAAGGATTTCGAGACTCGCCGGGTCGATCGGCGGAATTTCGTCCCTGCCAGCCAGAGTTGCAGGAGTTGAGAGGGCTCGGCCCGATCTCGGTGTCCGTGTAACTCGCGGCTGCGGATTGCGTATCAACGGTTCTAACGGAGCGAGCGGTCGGGGGTGAGTGCTTTTGGAGACGCAGGACCGGGGCTCAGCGCCCCGAACGAACATTCTCATGGGTGACAGCGGCGTCGGCATCTCGGGCCGACGGAACGGGTCGCGGTCCGGACTGTAGGGAGACAGCATGCAGAGCATCAGGACCCTGGTCGTCGACGACGAGCCGCTGGCTCGAGACAAGATCATCGGTTTTCTCACCGAGGAGCCCGACATCGAGTTGATCGCCGAATGCGACAACGGCCTCTCGGCGGTGGACGCCATCCGGGAGCATGATCCCGATCTCGTGTTTCTCGACGTCCAGATGCCAGAGCTCAACGGTTTTGGCGTGTTGAAGGAGATCGGTTCCGAAGCCGCACCAGCGGTGATCTTCGTCACCGCCTATGACCAGTATGCGCTGCAGGCCTTCGACGTCCACGCGATGGACTTCCTTCTGAAGCCGTTCGACCGGAGCCGACTTCGAACGGCCGTGCAGCGTGCTCGTTCACAGATTCTGGGGCACCAGACCGGTCAGCTGCGCGACCGGCTCAACGCCCTACTCGAAGATCTCGAAGACAAGGACAAGTACCTCGATCGGCTGGTGGTCAAAGCCAAGGGACGTGTCTATTTCCTCAGAGTCGAGGACATCGACTGGATCGAGGCTGCAGCGAACTACGTCAAGCTCCATGCGGGGCCCGAGGGCCACATCGTCCGCGAGACCATGACCAACCTCGAGCAGCGCCTCGATCCGGCCAAGTTCATGCGAATTCATCGCTCGACCATCGTCAACATCGATCGCATCGAAGAGCTTCGCCAACTGTTCCATGGCGACTACGCGGTGGTGCTCAAGGGCGGCAAGAGTCTGGCTGTCAGCCGGGGTTATCGAGACAAGTTGAACGCGCTGCTGGGGCGTGCCTCCTAGGCCCGTACCTTCGGCCCCGTATCCTCGAGAGCCGGTGCCGGTACCTAGGGAAACGGGCGCAGACCCTCATGGTTCCGGGCGGGCCGGCACGCATGGGCTCCGCTTCTGCTGCGCTCACCCGCCTCAGCTCGTCCCGTTCGCTGCTAGTCTGCACTGCGGAGGCCGTCTTGAATGAAGAGCTCTCGCGGTTCGTTCGCGATGCCCTGACCCGGGGTCTGGCCCGAGCCGACATCCGCACGACCCTGCTCTCGGCTGGTTGGGCCGAGGACGCGGTCGACCACGCCCTCTCGGCCTGGGCGGAGGTCGACTTTCCGGTGCCGGTGCCCCGGCCGCGTCCCTATCTGTCAGCGCGTGAGGCGTTCGTCTACCTGGCGCTCTTCGCGACTTTGTATGCCAGCGCTCTCTCCTTCGGCGCGCTGATCTTCCAGTTCATCGAGCGGGCCTGGCCCGATCCCGCGCGTGACCTCGTCGCGGCGGGCTCTCTGGAAGCGGTGCGTTGGTCGACCTCGTGGCTGCTCATCTCCTTCCCGGCTCTCTTATGGCTTTCCCGCAGGACCTACCTGGCGAATCGGCGAGAGCCCGAGCGGCGCACCTCCAGGATCCGCAAGTGGCTGACCTACCTGACTCTGTTCGCGGCCTCGAGCGTGCTGCTGGGTGACCTCGTGGCGATGGTGTTCAACTGGCTCGCCGGCGGGCTCACTGCTCGGTTCTTGCTGAAGGTAGTGGCGGTGGCAGCGATCGCGGGTGCGGTTCTGGCCTACCTGAGTCGCGACCTCAAGGAGGACGACGCTTCGCCCGAAGAGATGGTCGGCCCTCGTCCCGGTCTGCGCTGGTTCGCATCGGGGGTGTCCGCTGTGGTCGCCGTCGCGCTGATTGCCGGGCTGGTGGTGGCCGGCTCACCGGGACGGGCCCGAGCTCGGCAGCTCGACAGTCGACGCGAGACCGATCTCGCCGCGATTGCTTCGGCGATCGACCGGTATTGGATCTGGCACGAGCGGCTTCCGAACAGCTTGGAGGAGCTGTCGAGCGAGCGCCGGGTCAGCCTCCGCTCGGTCGGGGATCCGGAGAGCTCCCTGGCCTACCAGTACCGGATCACCGGCGATCGCACGTACGAGTTGTGTGCTACCTTCGATACCCCGGAGCGCGAGCCCGGATCCCGAGCTGATGCCTTGCCCGGCAACGAATTCTGGCGACACCCGGCGGGACGTCACTGCTTCCAGGTCGAGGTGCGGATCGAGGATTGAGACCGCCTTCGTTGGAAGGTCGGGGGCCCGGTGCTCTGCGGCTCGCAGCCGCCACGATAGACTGGGGAGGTGACTCTTCCTGTGCTCTCTCGACCGTTCGACCGCCTCGGGCGGCCGATCGACGATCTGCGGATCTCGGTGATCGACAGGTGCAACTTCCGTTGCACCTTCTGTATGCCGGCACACCGGGAGTACAGCTTTCTACCGCGCGAACAGCTTCTTTCCTTCGAGGAAGTGACCCGTCTGGTGCGCGTGTTCGCGCGGCTGGGGGTGCGCAAGCTCCGACTGACCGGCGGGGAGCCGCTGTTGCGGCGCGACCTCGAACATCTGGTGGGAATGCTGAAGGCGGTCGATGGAATCGACGAAATAGCGCTCACCACCAACGCCTTCCTTCTGGAGAAGAAGGCGGCGGCGCTGGCGGCGGCGGGACTGGACCGCGTGACGGTGAGTCTCGAATCGCTGGACGACGAGACCTTTGGCAGGATCAACGGGGTTCGTCAGCAGCTGGCGCCCGTGCTTCGAGGAATGGAGAGCGCAGCCCGCCATGGCCTCGGCCCGATCAAGGTCAACGTGGTCGTGATGAAAGGGGTCAACGATCACGAGCTGGTCGACATCGCTCGCTTCTGCAAGCAACGGCGATGGGTGGCGCGGTTCATCGAGTTCATGGACGTCGGTACGCTCAACGAATGGCGCCTCGATCGGGTGGTGAGCGCCGGAGAGATCGTCGAGCGGTTGTCCGAGGCACTGCCGCTCGAACCGATCCAGCGGGCCCGCCCGAGCGATACCGCCCTGCGCTACCGATACCTCGACGACGGAGTGGAGCTCGGGGTCATCGCGTCCATCACGCAGCCCTTCTGTGGCGACTGCTCGCGGGCCCGGCTGACTTCCGACGGGAGTCTCTTCACCTGCCTGTTCGCCGCCGACGGTCTGGACCTCAAAGCCCTGGTGCGCTCAGAAGCCTCGGATGAAGAGATCGAGGCGACCGTGAGGCACCGTTGGAGCGTCCGGGAGGACCGCTATTCCGAGGAGCGAGCCCAGACGATCGAAGCTGGAGGTTCCGCAGAGATCCCGCGGATTGAGATGTTCCGCATCGGCGGATAGGATGTCGCCATCGCAGAATCTGCCCTGTCTCGCTTCCCTCGGAGTGAGGGGGGATCCATGGCGGCGGCATTCGCCCTATAATCACCGGGTGTTTCTGGGGCCCCAGGGCCGAAATGTTCCCGTCGAGTTCACCGGGGAGCGCCGGTGATATTCGCTCCGCCTGAGTCCTTCCCTTTCGGGTGTCGGTAGGTTTCGCTCGGAGGATGTCAGGGCGTGCGGATCAAGGAGAGTTCAGCTGTGTTGAGGGAGAGTGAATCCATCGAGAGGACGGCCGAGATCGGCCCGGGCGAGGCCGAGGTCGCCCGACTCGACCGAGTGATCGAGGCGGCTCGCGACCACCTTCTCTCTCTGCAGGCGGAGGACGGACATTGGTGTGCCGAGCTCGAGGGAGACAACATCCTCGAGTCCGAGTACGCCATGCTGTTCCACTTCCTGGGCCGCTCCGACGATCCACGGGTGGCGAAGCTCTGCAACTACCTTCGTCAGTGCCAGAACGAAGACGGTGGATGGTCGATCTACCCCGGCGGCCCGACCGACCCGAATCCATCGGTCAAGTCGTACTTCGCCCTCAAGCTCCAGGGAGATTCGCCCGAAGCTCCTCACATGATTCGTGCACGCAAGGCGATCGAGGAAGCGGGAGGTGTCGAGGCCTGCAACTCCTTCACCAAGCTCTATCTCGCGGTCTTCGGACAGTACTCCTGGCGTGATGCGCCGGTGGTTCCACCCGAGTTGATGCTGGCTCCCAACTGGTTGCCGGTCAACATCTGGGAGATGTCGTCGTGGTCGCGGGCGATCGTCGTCCCGCTGGCGATCGTCTGGTCGCAGCGACCCCACTGCGAAGTCCCCGAAGGCCAGGGCATCGAAGAGCTCGCCTCCGGCAGGACCCGTCCCTCGGGATACATGAAACGAAGGCTGACGATCTGGCAGCGTGGATGGGCACTCTTCTTTCGTGCCCTCAACGAGATGGTCCACATTGCTGAGACCCTCGGCTTCTTCCGTCCGGTGCGTCAGCTCTCGATCGAACGCTGTCAGGCCTGGATCGAACCTCGCCTCGAGAACAGTGCCGGACTTGCCGCCATCTTTCCGTCGATTCTGAATGTAGTCATTGCCTACAAAGCGCTCGGCCATGGTGACGATCACCCCGCGGTGAGCTCGCAGCTGACCGAGCTCGAGAAGCTCGAGATCGAAGAGGGAGATACCGTGCGCGTGCAGCCGTGCATGTCGCCGGTTTGGGACACGTCTCTCACGCTGGGTTCCCTCCTCGACTCGGGAATGCCGAGCGATTCGCCTGCGGTGGTGTCGGCGATCGAGTGGCTGCTCGATCACGAGGTGCAGGGACCGGGCGACTGGCAGGTCAAGAACCCGAAGGGGCCGATTGGCGGTTGGTACTTCGAGTACGCCAACGAGTTCTATCCGGACTGCGATGACACGGCCGAGATCCTGGCCGTCCTTTCGCACCACCGCTGCACCGACGCTGTTCTGGAGACACGCAAGGCGGACGCGGTGCGCCGCGCGATTGCCTGGCAACTCTCGATGCAGAACCGCGACGGTGGATGGGCTGCCTTCGATCGAGAATGCAATCGTCAGATCCTGACGCTGATTCCGTTCGCCGATCACAACGCGATGATCGACCCGAGTACGGCGGACGTCACGGCCCGTACGATCGAAGCGCTCTGTGCGCAGGGCATGGACGAAGCAGATCGTGCCGTGCGTAGAGGCCTCGACTTCCTTCTGCGCGAGCAGGAGAAGGACGGCAGCTGGTACGGGCGCTGGGGTGCCAACTACATCTACGGCACGTGGCTGACACTGCAGGCGCTCGCCACAGTAGGTCGAGGGGCACTCGACAGACGCGTTTCGAAGGCTGTACGACGCGGGGCCGATTGGCTTCTGTCGTGTCAGAACGCGGATGGCGGCTGGGGAGAGTCCCTGCTCAGCTACGACGATCCCTCGCGTCGCGGTCAAGGCGAGACCACGGCCTCCCAGACCGCATGGGCGATGATGGGGCTGATGGCTGCCCGCGATCTGCTGGCGCGCGAGAACGGCAGTGGAGAGCGTCTCGACGAGGCCCTGCGTCGTGGAGCCTCGCTGCTCGGTCGCATTCAGCGCGAAGACGGGTCCTGGTTCGACGAGCATTGGACCGGTACCGGATTCCCCAGCGTCTTCTACCTTCGCTACCACTCCTACGCCCGCTACTTTCCGCTCCAGGCGCTGGCCATCTACCGCCGTTCCCTCGTGTCGACTGCGGCAACGGCTGACCGGGTTGCGTGAGGCCTTTGCCGTTTCTCTCTCTCCGAAGTTCCATCCACACGAGACATTCAGCAAACCGAGGTTGCCGCCATGCGACTACCACTCCATATCGCCACCGATCAGCTCAAGAATCAGGTCCGTCAGAAGCTCAAGGGGCGCCAGCGCTATCCCCTGGTGCTGATGCTCGAGCCGCTCTACACCTGTAACCTTGCCTGCCTGGGTTGTGCCATCGAGCGCCATACCGGCAAACTGAAGGATCGTCTTCCCGTCGAAGAGTGCCTGGCCGCGGTCGACCAGAGTGGAGCTCCAACCGTCTCGATTTGCGGCGGTGAGCCCACCGTGTACCCCGAGCTCAAGGAGTTGGTCGAGGGCATCATCGCGCGCAAGCGGCACATCTACCTCTGCACGAATGCCCTGTTGCTCGACACCAAGCTGTTCGGCAAGATCGAGCCCCATCGGCGTCTCACCATCAACGTGCATCTCGATGGAATGAAGAAGACGCACGATTACGTCACTGCGCGCGAGGGCGTGTTCGACAAGGCGATCGAGATGATCAAGGAGTCGAAGCGTCTGGGGTACCACACCACCATCAACACGACGGTCTTCAAGGAGACCGACGTGAACGAGGTCGAAGAGGTGTGTGCCTACGTCACCGAGCTCGGCGTGGACGGCATCCTGATCTCTCCCGGCTATCAGTACGAGTCGGTGGAGCACGACATGTTCCTCACTCGGAAGGACACAGAGGAGAAGTTCCTCAAGATCCGTGAGTTCTCCAAGAAGTACAAGATCACGTCGACCCCGATGTTTCTCGACTTCGCTGCGGGTCTGCGCGACTATCCCTGCTCTCCCTGGAGCACCGTGTCGCGGACACCGAACGGCTGGAAGGGCCCCTGCTACCTCATCGGCAAGCAGAACTTCGACAACTTCGAAGACTTCTGGAACGAGACGGACTGGGACTACTGGGAGTCACGAGAGGATCCCCTGTGTCAGAACTGCTCGATGCATTCCGGATTCGAGGCTTCGGTGGTGAGAGAGCTGGGCAAGAGTCCGAAGGACATGGCCCGGATGGCGACCTGGCACCTCCTCGGGTAGCGGACTCCGTGCTGGATAGCACGGGCCCGCTACCGGTCCTTTCCCCCCCATCCCCCTGCGGGGGAGCCTCGCAAGCGCCTGCGGCGCGCTCGGAGGGCTCCGTGCTGGATAGCACGGGCCCGCTACCGGTCCTTTCCCCCCCATCCCCCTGCGGGGGAGCCTCGGCTGCGGCCTCATGGGGGCTGTGGGCACGCTGGGCGGTGTTCGTGTGACGACCCTCGTCACGGGCGGAACTGGATTCGTCGGGGCTCATCTCGTTCGCGCGCTGCTCGACGGCGGCGAGCGGGTGCGCTGCCTGGTGCGTCCCCTTCCGGAAGGGGACGACGGCTCTTCGCGGAGGAACCAGTCTTCACGGAGGAACCTCGCCGGTCTCGACGTCGAACTGGCCGAGGGCGATCTGACCGAGCCGGGGTCGCTGCGGCGGGCAGTCGACGGGTGCGAGGCGCTCTATCACTGCGCGGCCGACTACCGACTCTTCGCCAGCGATCCGCGTGAGATCTACGCGACCAACGTCGAAGGGACGCGCAACCTGCTTGCAGCTGCTCTGGACGCTGGTGTCGAGAGGGTGGTCTACACCTCCTCGGTCGGGGCACTTGCCGCCGCCACTGACGGTCGCGTTGCCGATGAGACGACCCCGGTCGACCTCGAGAACATGGTGGGTCACTACAAGCGCAGCAAGTATCTTGCCGAGCGAGTCGCCGAGGGCTTTGCGAGTCAAGGGCTGGCAGTCGTGCTGGTGCATCCTTCGACGCCCGTGGGTGAGCTCGACGTGAAGCCCACACCGACCGGGCAGATGATCGTGGACTTTCTCGAAGGGCGCATGCCCGCATACGTCGATACTGGACTGAATCTGATCGATGTCCGAGACGTCGCCGCGGGCCATCTCGCGGCTGCCGAACGAGGAGCGGTGGGGCGCGGCTACATCCTCGGACATCGCAATCTGACCCTCAAGGAGATCCTCGACATTCTCTCGTCTCTGACCGGCCTTCCCGAGGTGCGGGTCCGGTTGCCCCACGCCGTTCCGATCGCCTACGCCGCGGTGGACACCCTGGTTGCCCGACTGCTTCGCAGGTCGCCTCGGGTCTCCCTCGAGAGCGCACGGATGGCGCGCAAGAAGATGTTCTTCGACTCTGCCCGTGCGATCTCCGAGCTCGGCCTGCCTCAGACGCCGATCGAAGAGGCACTGCAGCGGGCGGTCGATTGGTATGTGTCGAACGGCTACGTGCGCAGCGGCAAGCTCGCCGGCGCTCCATGAGGAATGCTCGAAGCGGGGCCATCCCGCAGCTGTTCCTCTGCGCTGCGAAGGACGAGTTGGCGGCCTCGGTGAAGCGACTTCACGCCCGCCGGCGCTGGAGCCGGGGGGGCCTCCGGGGCGTGGCGGGCGAGATCGACCAACGCCCGGTGGTGATCGCCTGGAGTGGCGAGGGACCACAACTGGCCCGACGCGCCGTAGCGGCTCTCGAGGAGGTACCCTCTAGAGATCCGATCGTGGTCCTGGGCGTTGCCGGAGCCCTGCACCCAGAGGCACGAGTCGGCGATCTCATCGTGGCACAGCGTGTACGCTATGGCGATCGGGTTTTCCAGGGTCCGAAGGCGTCAGTCGACGCAGCTCTGGGTCATCCATCGGTGGTGGCTGGAGATCTGGTGACGGTAGATCGGATCGTGGAGACGGATGAACAGCGGGTCGAGCTATGGCAGGGGATGCAAGAACCGAAGTTTGGATGCGTGGACATGGAATCCGCTGCCTTCGTTCAGGCAGCGCAAGCGCAGGGTCGGTCCGTGCTGGTAGTGCGGGCCGTCAGCGATCGACGCGGCGATCGGTTGCCCGGGTTCCTGAGTCGATGCCGACGTCGGGACGGGTCCATCGATCGGACCCGGGTCGTTCTTTCGACCATGGTGAGGCCGTGGGCGTTGCCGCGCTTGATCCAGCTCCAGCGCCACGTCTCCCTGTGTTCCGGTCGGCTCGACGACTTCGCTGGTTGGTGGCTGCGTCGCGATCGGGAAGACAAACCGTGAGGGCACCATGGCTGCTCGCTCTGTCGAGCCTGTCGCTGCTCGGCTCGGGTTGCGCAAGCTCGAATCCCTCCACGCACGAGACGAATCTTCGCCCCAGCGAGAGCCTGGTGAGCTCCGCCGGCTTCGAGAGAGTCCTGGTGGTGGCGATCGATGCCGTTCCCTGGAGCGTCGTCGAGCGTCTCTCCGACCCTTCCCTCGGAGACGATGCGCTGTTTCGCGAGATCGGAACCCCGATACCCATGGTGGGGTCCTTTCCGTCGACCACGACGGTCTCCTTTGCCGGCATGCTGGCTCCGCTCGGAGCGTCCAGTCCCCCGGGATACGAGGCGCGGTTCTACGATCGTGAGGAGGGACGGCTGCGCGGCGGGGGACTGATCAGCTACGGCAAGATCAAGTTCTCGTGGCGAGAGTTCTTCGATTGGAAGATCGACGGAACGCTGCGCAAGGCGTGGGGGTACTCGCGACCTCTCAAGTTCGCCCATACCGAAGTGGGTGCGCTCGGCGAGGCCTTCGCCAGGTCGGACGCGTCGATCCTCTACACGTATCTCAGTGCAAGCGACGCGATCGGCCACGTCAACCAGCCCGCTCAGCTGGAGGAGATGCTGCGACTGTTGGATGACGAAGTCGCCGCCTTGCGCGAACAGTTGCCGCCCTTTCGAGTCGTCGTCGTCTCGGATCATGGGATGGCTGGCTACGAAGACGAGCCGCTACGCAATGTCCGCAAGGAAATGGTCGCGGCAGTCGAACGGGCCGGATTCCACCCGGCGAAGAAGATCCAGCAGCCGAACGATCTCGTCTTCGTTCCCTTCGGGCTGCTCTCGAGTGCGGTCGCCTTCACGGCCGCGGGACGAGAGCTCGACGCAGCTCGAGTCCTGGCCTCGGTGGACGGCGTTTCGGTCTGTGCCGCGCCTGACGGCGAGGAGCGGTGGCGCGTGTATTCGGGAAACGGAAGCGCGTGGGTGGAGCGATACCGGGAGCCACTCGAATCCGATTCGACCCGCAGCTCGTCGGGGCTCTACTATCGATATCGGACACTGTACGAGGATCCGCTGGACTACGAACGAGTGGCTGCCTTCGCGGCCGAAGCTGCGCCGAGCCCGCCGGTGGGAGCGTCCGAGGGGTCGGAGCCCTGGCTGAGCGCAGAGGCGTGGCTCGAAGCGACCCTCGATCATCTCTACCCGGACGCCCTGCATCGGATTGCCACCGGCTTCGAACTGGTCGCGAATCCAGCGTCCGTGCTGTGTTCGATCGCTGCCGGACACATGTATGGACCGGGATTCACCGAGAAGACCGGCGAGTTCACCGTTGGGAAGCTGCGCTATACGCACGGCTCCCTCGATCGGGGACACACCATGGGATTCCTGGTCACCGATCACCCGGTGTGGAACAAGGTCGAAGCGGTCGCTTTCGATCGCACCTTCGAGCAGTTCGCATCGTGGCTCGAAGGAAACCCGAGCTCCCGGGCTACGACACCCTGAGGGGCCTGGGGTCTCGAGAGGCCGACGGAGGTCGGGTTCCCCGTTGAGGCGGGGTTCGAGCCACAGAAGCGACCTCTGAAGGCCGGCACCCGCGGCTCCCACCGGGTCGAGAGGCTGTTGTAGAGTCGAGGTTCGCGCACTGGACAGACAACGCCGCTGAACCACCTCCCGTCGCGCGCCCGTCCAAGGGCCGCGGCCGCTTGCGATTCGAGGGTCCGATGACCGCCGCCAACCCAGACGAACTTCCGGCCCTCGAGGCACGCGATCGCAAGGCGGAGCACATCGAGCTGGCCCTGGAAGAGCATATGCAGATGCGTACTCGTGACTTCGAGCGCTACGAGTTCGAGCACAACGCGCTGCCCGAGATCGGTTGGGAGGAGATCGACCTCACGACCGAGTTTCTGGGAAAGACCCTGAGAGCTCCCCTCCTGATCTCCTGCATGACCGGCGGCACGGACGGTGCGGCTCGGATCAACGCCAATCTCGCGCAAGCCGCCGAGCAGTGCGGGGTGGCACTGGGAGTGGGCTCGCAACGCAAAGCGCTCGAAGACCCGGAAACTGCAGCGACCTTTCGGGTTCGCGACCTGGCGCCTTCGGTTCCCTTGGTGGGCAACCTCGGAGCCGTTCAGCTCAACTACGGCTACGATGTCGGTCACTGCGTCAGGGCGGTGGAGATGATCGAGGCGGACGCCCTGGCGCTCCATCTCAATCCCCTGCAGGAGGCGATACAGCCCGAGGGAGACCGCAACTTCGCCGGCCTTCTACCCAAGATGGCGAAAGTCGTCGACGAGCTCGGAGTACCGGTGATCGCCAAGGAGATCGGGTGCGGCATCTCGGCGAACGTCGCACGGGCCCTGACTCACATCGGCATCGAGTGGATCGACACGGCGGGTGCCGGTGGCACCTCGTGGGCGCGCATCGAGGCGGCGCGGGCGGAGGATCGCTCCCTCGGCGAGCTGTTCGGTACCTGGGGAATCCCGACGGCGGAGTCCATCCTGCAGGTCGGCACGGTGCCGGGCGTTCGCATCATCGGTTCCGGCGGGCTGCGCAGCGGGGTCGACATCGCGAAGTGCCTCGCACTGGGGGCCGAAATCACTGGACTGGCTCAGCCCTTTCTGGAGCCAGCTCTCGACAGCGTAGAGGCGGTGGTGGCTCGAATCGAGCGCGTGCTCGAAGAGCTGCGCGTCGCGATGTTGTGCCTCGGGACGCGCCGCCCGTCGGAGCTGGTGGGCGTGAAACTGTTCTGTGACCGGCAGGAGATCGAGCGATGACCCAGAGCGAACTGGAGAAGACCGACTCCGCCGAGCTCGATTCGACGCAAGACTCGACCTGGATCGAGGAGGCGGCGAGCGGCCAGTGCGGTCTGCACCAACTTCCGCGTCAGCTTTCGGCAGACGACGCGGCGGCGTTACGGCGACGCGTCGCCGAGAAGTCCTCTGGGGCCCGACTCGAGCACCTGGGCAAGTACTCGCTCGATGCCCAACGGGCCTCGACGCTCAATTGCGAGAACTTCATTGGCGCCGCGCAGATTCCCATGGGGCTGGCCGGTCCACTGCATGTCCGTGGAAAGCAGATGGATGGTTCGGTGTTCGTCCCGCTCGCCACGACGGAGGGAGCTCTCCTGGCCAGCGTGAATCGGGGCTGTCGCGCGATCACGCGGGCGGGTGGAGCTCGCGTGCGGGTGGAAGACATCGGGATGACTCGGGCGCCGGTGTTTCGCACCGAAGGTCTCGATCAAATCGAACGCTTTCTGCAGTGGGTCGAGGAGAACGACGATCGCATGCGAGCGCACGCCGAGGCGACCAGCAACTTTCTCAAGCTGGTCGAGATTCGTCCGCAGGTGATGGGCTCGACCGTGTTTCTGCGTTTTCGCTTTCGAACCGGCGACGCCATGGGGATGAACATGGCGACCATTGCGTGTGACCGCGTGGTCAGTGAGATGATCGAGCCCGAGACCGGGGTCGAGTGTCTGGCACTGTCCGGCAACTACTGTGTCGACAAGAAGCCCTCTGCGGTGAACTTCCAGCTCGGACGTGGCAAGCGTCTGTGGGCCGAGGTCGTGTTGGACGAGACGGTTCTCTCCGAGGTTCTCAAGTCCCGCGCCGATCTCCTTCAGGAGGTTCAGTACCGAAAGAACCTCCAGGGCTCGATCGCGGCTGGTTCGATGGGCTACAACGCCCAGTTCGCGAACGTGCTCGCGGCACTCTTCATCGCCACCGGCCAGGATCTGGCTCACGTCGTGGAGGGGGCCATGGGTGTGACGACCATCGAAGCACGAGACGATGGATCGGTGTACGCCGCGGTCTATCTCCCCGATGTTCCCCTGGCCGCAGTCGGCGGGGGGACGACGCTCGAGACCCAGCGCGAGGCCCTTTCGGTGCTCGGGATTCAAGCCGACCGGGAACGCCCGGGTGCGGCTGTGGAACGGCTGGCCGAGATCACGGCTGCCATCGTGCTCGCCGGAGAGCTGTCCTTGATGTCTGCCTTCACCTCGCAGGATCTGGCCAGGGCTCATGAGCGCCTGGGCCGCGGAGGTGAGGGACAGCGGAGCAGGGACGAGGAAACATCCCTTTGACGTCGAGAGCGGTCTCTCTCTCGGTGCCTGGAAAGCTCATTCTCATGGGTGAGCATGCCGTCGTGCAGCATCGGCCCGGCCTGATCGCGTCCATTGGTCGGCGGGTGAAGCTGTGGCTGGAGAGCACTCCGATGACAGGGCGGGAGGCGATGGTCACTCTGGAGCTTCGCGATCTGGGCGTCCAGGAGGAGCTCTCCTGGGCCGAGATCCGTGACTACGCGGGCAAGGTCAACGAACGCTGGTTCGAGTGGATGAGCCGAGATCGGGAGACCGACTTCGCGGTGGTGGTGGGGGAGGATCCGGCGCATGTCGTGAAGGTCGCTTTGGGCGAAGCGGCGGGCTGGCTCGGTGAGAGCCATCCCGAGGCAGACCTCCGCCTGCGTGTCGAATCAGAACTTCCGATCGGCGGTGGGCTCGGGAGCTCGGCAGCAGTCGGAGTCGGGGTCGTCGCCGGATATCTCACGCTGTGTGGTTTCGCTTCGAAGATGGAGGAGATCGATGCGCTCGCGCTTCAGGTCGAGCGCAGCCAGCACGGCAATCCTTCAGGTGTCGACAGCTGCGCCGTGCAGCGAGGTGGGGTTCTCTGGGCGGAGTACGACGTGGACGGCGGACTCGAGCTCGAGCCGGTCGATGCCCTGCAGGAGCATCTCGCGCGCTTCCGCCTGGTCGACAGCGGGGAGCCGGGGGAGTCGACGGGGAGCGTCGTCGCCGCGGTTCAGAGTCGGATCGCTGAAGGAGGCGCTGCGATGCAGACGCTGCTCGACGACATGGCGCGAGACACGCGGCGACTGCGTGACGCGCTGAGGACACCGGGATCGGTCGAATCGCCGATCGCTCCGATTCGCTCCTACCATCGGGCCCTCGAGCTGCTGGGAGCCGTACCGCCTCCCGTGCGTGCATGGATTCGAGAGATCGAGGAGCTGGGGGGTGCGGCCAAGATCTCCGGTGCCGGATCGCTCGCCGGTCCCGGCGCGGGCGCGGTCCTCGTCTACCACCCGGAGATCGAGACGGTCCCGGCACGGCTCTCCAGCGCGATGCTGGGTGAGCTCGAGCTGTGTGAGATCGGATTCGGTGTCGATGGCCTCACCGTGCATGGTCTTTCCAGCAGCGAAGCAGGGAGTGCCTCGACGTGACCGACAAGGAAGGCCGTGCCACGGCTCAGGCCGCGGCCAACATCGCGTTCATCAAGTACTGGGGAGCGACCGATCTGGAGCGCGCGATTCCGGTGAACCGGTCGATCTCGATGACGCTTCGCGAGTGCAACACCCGAACGACGGCGCACTATCTGCCTTCCCCCGGAAAGGACGACATCGTTCTGCTTCGCGAGGGCAGTCGCGAGATCGCTCCACCCGCTTTCTCCGAGCGCATCGAGCAGCACCTGAACCGGCTGCGCGAGTGGGCCGGATGCGACGGACACTTCCGAATCGAGACCCGGAACAGCTTTCCTTCTGCCGCCGGGATGGCCTCCTCGGCGTCCGGATTTGCCGCTCTCACCCTGGCCGTGACGGCCAGTCTCGGGCACGATCTCGACGCCGAAGCGCTCTCTACACTCGCTCGCCGGAGTGGCTCGGGCTCGGCCGCACGCTCGACCATGGGTGGATATGTCGAGTGGCCGGTGGGCTCGGAGGAGGAGACGTGCCATGCGCGCCAGGTCGCGCCGGCAGCGGCCTGGGACCTGCGCGATTTGATCGCGGTGGTCCAGACCGGCGCCAAGGACGTTTCGTCGCTCGATGGGCATCGACGTGCGCCGAGCAGCCCGTACTTCGAGCGACGCCAGGAGCTACTGTCTGACCGGCTGTCGACCGTGCGTGCGGCGATTGCTGCGCGTGACTTCCAGTCGCTCGGTGAGGTGGTGGAGGAAGAGGCGATCGATCTCCATCTGATCGCCATGTCATCGCGGCCCCCGATCTTCTATTGGAAGCCCGCGACGGTCGCGGTGCTCGAGCGAGTGCGTGAGCTGCGTCGCTCGGGCGTGCTCGCCTACTCGACGATGGATGCGGGTGCCAACGTTCATGTCCTGTGTCAGCCCGAAGACGAAGACACCGTCGCGGAAGCGCTCGCCGGGGTCAGGGGAGTGGACGGGGTGATTCGCGACGGCGTCGGCGAAGGCCCGACCGTACACCGAGAGAGTTGAAGGAGCCGAGACCCTTGCCGAAGGAAGACGGCCCCAGAAGAGGTTCTCCGGAGCCAGAGTCCAGGAGACCGAGCTCGGAGAGTGCCGAGCTGGCTCCCGTACGCGAGCTGGTCCTGGTCAAGCTCGGGGGCAGCTTGATCACCGAGAAGACCCAGGAGGAAACCCCTCGGCTCGAGGTCATGAGTCGCCTCGCCGAGGAGCTCGCAGCGACCTTGCCGCAGCTGCGCTCGAGGGGCATCGGCGTGCTCCTCGGGCATGGCAGCGGCTCCTATGGGCATGTCGCCGCGAAACGGCACGGCTATCGCGAGGTTGCAGCGGGAGAACGACGAAGAACCGGCGCCGGTGCCATCCACAATCGGGCTGAGACCCTGCACTGCATGCTGGTCACCGCGCTGGTCCGGGCTGAGATCGAGTGTCTGTCTCTGGCTCCCTCGACCTTCCTGGTCGCTCGGGACGGAGCTCCCGTCGAATGCTGGAGCCGTACCGTCGAGATGGCGCTGCATGGCGGTCTGGTTCCTGTTGTGTACGGAGACGTCGTTCTCGACGAGAGCGTTGGCTACTCGATCTGTTCCACCGAGACGGTGCTCTCGGCGCTGCTCGAGAGACTGCGCGAAGCAGGGTTCTCGATGCAGTCTGCCGTGTGGTTGGGTGAGACCGATGGCATCCTCGATGCCGAGGGGAGAACCTTGACCACGATCCGCTCGGGGGGTGGTCCGCCGCGGGAAGGTGAGACGCTGGCTGCGCTCGGTGAGGCAGCCGGAGCCGATGTGACGGGCGGGATCCGGCATCGATTCGAAACGGTGTCGCGCCTGGCTGAAGAGGGCGTGCGATCGTTGCTGGTCAACGGATTGCGTGCCGGAGCCTTCTCTGCCGCTCTGCAAGGGGACGCGATCTCGGGTACCGTAGTGGAGCCGATGAACCGCTGAGGGCTTTAGGCCGTGACGGACTTCGAAGACCTGCTGATCAAGACGAGCCGAACCTTCGCGCTGTCCATTCCGGTGCTCGAGGAGCCGATGCGTGACGAAGTCACGGTGGCCTACCTTCTCTTCCGGATTGCCGACACCTTCGAGGATGCCCATGTCTGGCCCGGGGAACGCCGGGTCCAGGCGCTGCGCGATTTTGCCGGACTGCTGGATGACTACTCACCTCGGGCGGCGCAGCGGCTGACCCGTCAGTGGCTCGAGGTTCCGCCCACCGAGCACGAGGGATACCTCGAGCTTCTGGCCGAGACTCCCTCGGTTCTCGAGCGCTGGCACGGCTACGAGGCCGATGCGCGAGAGATCCTGCGCCTTCATACCGTGCGTACGGCACTGGGTATGGCGGAGTACGTCGAGCGTACCGACGATTCGGGTCGCCTCGAGTTGCACGACATGGATGATCTCAGTTCCTATTGCTACGTCGTGGCTGGAATCGTGGGAGAAATGCTGACCGACCTCTTCCTGCTGCACGAGGCAGCACTCGACTCGAGCGCCGAACCTCTCCGAGGGCGAGCGGCCACTTTCGGTGAGGCCCTACAGCTGGTCAATATTCTCAAGGACGCAGCCGACGACGCCGAAGAGGGAAGATCGTTCCTGCCTCAGAGCCTCGATCGAGACGAGGTGTTCACGCGGGCGCGCTCCGACCTGGGAGTGGCCCAGGAGTACGTGTCCATGCTGCAGACCGAGGGCGCGACTCGGGGCGCCGTGGCATTCACCGCGCTGCCGGTCCTGCTGGCGTGGGAAACGCTCGACACCGTCGAGCGCGAAGGGCCGGGGGCGAAGGTCACTCGGCCCAGGGTCGCGGAGATCGTCGCCGGCCTCCAGGCCCGGCTCGACGCCGAACAGCCCGCGGTCGGAAGTCTGGGCTGAGGGCGATCATGCCGACCAGTACCGTCGAGGACTACATCAAGTGCATCCTGCAGGAGCAGGAGCGCGAGCCCGAGAAGCTGGTCTCGATGGGAACCATCGCGACAGCTCTCGATGTGGCCCCAGGTACGGTGACGGCGATGATGAAGACGCTCGCGGATTCCGGCCTGGTGAACTACGAGCCCTATAGTGGGGTCCGCCTCACTGAGCAGGGTGCCCGGCTGGCGGGTCACGTGCTTCGTCGCCATCGGCTGGTGGAGTTGTTTCTGGTCGAAGTGATGAACATCGACTGGGGTCACGTCCATGAGGAGGCCGAGATGTTGGAGCATGCAGTCTCCGATCGGCTGATCGAGCGCATGGACGAGATGCTCGGCAGTCCCTCCGTCGATCCCCACGGGGATCCGATTCCCGATGCCGACGGCCGAATGCCGAGGCACGAGCTACCGGATCTGCTGAGCTGCGAGATCGGAGTGCCTCTGGAGGTTGCACGGGTGGCAGATCAAAGCGAAGAGTTTCTGCGCCTGGTCGAGCGTGGCCATCTGACCCCGGGTAGCGCCCTCGAAGTAACGGCTCGAGACGCCGCGGCCGCCAGTGTGGAGATGAAAGTGGCTGGAGACCGCACCTTTCAGCTCGGCTATCGTGCCGCCGCGAAGATCCTGGTTCGTCGACGGAGTTAGGGCGACCTTTCGAGCTTTGAGCCGCTAGGCGAAGCTGCGTCCCATCAGCACGGCTCCGATGATGACCAGGATCGCGATCGGCGCGACGAACCGCAACAGGAAACGCCAGGCTCCGTACCACTTGAATGGCCCGTTCCCGAGCTCGAGCTCCGGCTTGGCGATGCGGTCGGTGACGACCCAGCCGGCGAAGAGTGCCACCAGGAGGCCGCCGATCGGCAGAAACCAGTTCGAGACCGTGTAGTCGAAGATGCCGAAGATCCCTTCGTTGCCGGCCGGAATCAGCGGGGCATCGAGTGTGGTCAGCGTCTCGTTGGCCCCCAGGGAGAGGGCGGCAGGGACACCGAGCAGATAGATCAGGGTACCGACGGCGACAGCCGCCTGTCGCCTCGCCCAGCCAAGGCTGTCGATGACGAAGGCGACGGTGACCTCGAGGATCGAGATCGTGGAGGTCAACGCCGCAAAGGCCACCATCATGTAGAAGAGCGGAGACAGGAGGGTGCCGAACGGTAGGGCGTAGAGCATCCTCGGCAACGTCGTGAACAGGATCGTGGCGCTCTTCGAGAAGGTGCCGGCTCGCTCCGCTTCGGGCACGCTGAAGATGATCGAGAACATGATCACGCAGGCGAGCAGGGCGACGATCGTGTCGAAGATGCACACCAGAAGGGCTGATCGCGGAATCGACTGATCCTTCGATACATAGGAGCCATAGGTGATCATGGCGCCCATGCCCAGGGAGAGCGTGAAGAAGGAGTGGCCGACCGCTTCCAGCACCCCGTCCCACTCGATCGGGCCGACGTGAAAGAGGAAGTGGATCGCCTCGCCAAAGCCCGGGGAACGCACAGAGTTGAGTGCCAGGAAGACCAGCATGATGCCGAGAACAGGCATCAGAACCTTGGTCACCCTCTCGATTCCGGCGCGAACCCCGAGCAGCACGACGCCGACGGTGATCAGCATGAAGACCCCTTGAAAGAACAACTGCTGGGGCCCGTTTGCCAGAAAGGTGCCGAACTGCTGGCCCAGCTCCGGTCCTTGCAGGTCGAAGCCGCGCAGAGACCAGGTGAGGCATCGGCCGAAGTAGTAGACCGTCCATCCGGCGATGATCGCGTAGTACGACAGCAGCACTGCACCGGCGACCACACCCAGGGCACCGGCCAGGCTCCACCAGCGTGAAGACTTGAGCTCGCTGGCCAGCTGGCGAAAGGCAGCGACGGCACTGCGCTGGGTGTGGCGGCCGATCAGAATCTCGGCAACCATGATTGGCGCACCGATCAACGCGATCGCAACCAGGTAGATCAGTACGAAGGACCCCCCGTCGTTGGCGTAGGTGATGTAGGGGAACTTCCAGATGTTGCCCAGCCCGATTGCCGAGCCGACCGCTGCCAAGACGAACCCCAGCCGGCCAAACGTTCCTCGATCTGCGGCCATGCAGAAACCTCGCTAAGGGGGAGAGATCGCGATTGATTTTCCGGCGACCCTACCACGCGGGTCGGCCAGGACCGGGTCCGCCTGTCAAGGTTGGGTGTCGGGAGCCTCGTCTGTCGAGAACCGGGTCAGCCATTCGGCCCGGTACCGCCGGTGGTGCTGTGTGTCGGGATAGTGCTCGCCTTCGGCGAACGGGTAGCCGCTCATGCCACGAAACGGCTGTGGGTCGGCGCTGTCGGCCCGGTAGGTATTGCGATCCGCGTCTTTGTCGTAGCCGTGACTCTCGAGAAACAGGGTCCGGTGCCAACCCTCGGGAACCGGCGCGAGCGTTCGCGCATCGAAGAGTAGCCGGATCTCGTCACCCGGTGCGAGGACCACCATGCGGTCATCGGTCTCTTCCAGCAGCGCCTGCACTTCTCCGTAGCGCGTGAAGGGTCCCTCGACGGGAAGCCAGGGCGAGCGTTCCGAGACCACCTCGTATGCGAAGGTGTGCGGAGCGTTGGGGGCGCTTCGTACCACCTGCGAGAATCCACGATAGGAGAGCTCGGCGCTGTGGGGAAGCAGTCGCTCGACGACCCGGGAAGCGTCGTCCTCGGCAGCCACCGTCCAAGCGATGCGATCCCAGTGGAGCCAGCGCGAGGTGACGATCCGGAGGCGATGTGACCCGGGGGGTAGCGCCGGAGTATCGATCACCATCGTCTTCGTCTTACCGGCGGGGAAGCCCATCGGATCGAGTAGCGGACGCCATCCGTCCTGGGTCTCGACTTCGAGGCGAGTGAGCACGAGCTCCAGCTCGTCACGCTGCGCGACGGCCAGATTGAGACTGGCATCGGCGGGAAAGACCCAGCCATCGAGGAGCAATCGGATCTCACGGCCCGGCGCGGCTCCCAGATCGAAGGTGAGCGACCAGGGACGGTCCGCGACTCCCTGATAGTCCCCGACCGGGTACCCGTCGGCATAGACGTCGTCACGTCGCTGCACTCTCTGCGACACGTCGCGTCCAGCACCGTCCCACGCGGCCACCACCGGGGTGACCTCTCGGCTGCCGAGCACTCGGTCCTCGAGCCGTGGGTCCCCTTCTGTGGCGCCGGGGACGATTCGCAGCGAGCTGGCCACCTCGACGTCAGCCGGGTGATCGACCACCCACAGCCGCACCCGGTCGAAGTAAGCCGTTTCCCAGAGCTCCTCGGTGATCCGTAGGTCGTAGTATCCGTCTCGCGGCTGCGCGCCGTCGATCCGAACCAGCTCTTCTGGATCGAAACTGTTCCACACTCCGGGAGCCAGAGGCATTCCCAGCGGTGCCCCCCAGAGAAGGTCCGAGACGAAGGACACGCTTTCGCCGTTCCAGGTGTAGAGGAACGGACAGGAACCCTTCAGAACCTGCTCTTCGACGACGGTCGTGTCGATCTCCGAGCACACGCCGAGGCGATTCTGCGGCACGCCGTTGTTCCAGACGACGCGCAGGAGGTCCGGACACCTCACGCTACCGAGACCGAAGTGGGTCACCTGCGCGCTCGCCTCACGAAACTGTGAGGCTGCACCGGCGAAGAGCTCCAGCGATGCGCCCAGTCCGAACACGTTGTTCTTGTCGCTGCCGGTGGTCAGGCCGCGAAGTCGCACCCGCAGCCAGCGGTTCTGGTTGCCGCCGCGGTTCTCTATTCGGAACAGACCCTCGGGTCCCCCAGCGATCAAATCGACATCGCCGTCGTCGTCGAGGTCTTCGGCATACAGTGCGGTGATCTCGCCCAGGTCTTCACCCTGGGGCTCGAGGACGCTCCCGTTGCCTCCGCGCCACACGCCGAGGCGCCCACCACCGAGCGCGAGGTCGATTCGACCGTCGTTGTCGATGTCCACCGGTGCCAGGACCCGACTCCCGGGCCACGCCGCGTCGAGCGGAGTCCGCTCGAAGACCCCCGGTGCTTCCGGGCGATGAATCTGGACCGCCTCTCCTACCGTTACGAGATCGAGCTGTCCGTCGTTCCCGAGATCGAGACTGGCCGCGTCGGTGAGGGCACCGATCTGGTTGAGGCCAGCCGGTGCGGTGCGATTGACGAAGGTGCCCTGGCGCTGATTGTCGAGCCAGCTGACCCCGCCTTCGTGAACCACCACCAGATCGGGGTCGCCGTCCCGATCGAGATCGGTGGCCAACAGCCTTTGGACCTGACGCGGGAGCAGCTGGGGAAGGGCATCGGCCCCGACCCGCTCGAGGGGTCCTTCCAGGGAGTTGCGGTAGAGGTCGAGTGTGCCGTCCGTGCGGGCGATGGCAAGGTCGAGATCCCCCTCCGAGTCGAAGTCGATCGGGACCAGGGCCAGGGCCTCGATGTCAGCGAGTCCGAAATCCGTCGTCGCGACGGTGAAAACTCCCTCTGCGCTGCCACGCCAGGCGATCATCGGCGCTGCGGAGCCGTAGCCGAAGAGGTCGAGGAATCCGTCGTTGTCGAGATCGATCGCCGAGAGTCGGTCGAGCGCGGGTGCGGCAAGCTGCCGGGATTCGGAGGAGCCGAGCGGTCGAATCTCGACGACGTGCTCTGCATTGTCGCCGCGAGAGATCCGCGCGACTTCGAGTTTCTGATCGCCGTCCAGATCCGCCACGACGAGGGCTCGTCCGACGGTCGGTGTGGCGTCGAGACTCTGGGCAACGAGCTCGACCGCAACCGGATCGCCCCATTCGGTGAGCTCCCCTTCGTTCGTGAAGCGAGCGACCGGGATGCCCTGAATCCCGTTGTAGAGCTCGGTCAGGCTGCTCTTGAACATCGGCGTGACCTTGAGGACGTTCTCGAGTCGTGCTGCAGGCACCCTGGCCGCGTCCAGGTCGTCTCCCTCGAGGGCCTCGAGCACCATCTCGAGAGCCCGCTCCGCAACGGGCGGAGCCTGCCAGAGGAGCTCACGGACCCGCAGATAGACGCGACTCGCCTCCGCGCGGTCTCCGGCCTGGATCGAGTGGTCGCCGAGGCGCAGAACCACGACGAGGTTCTCGGGCCGCAGCCGGCTCAGTCGTTCCAGGGCCCACACGCGGTCGGCCTGGGCCTCGGCGCTGTCGAGGGTCTCGGCATGGCGGTAGAGTGCGTAGACGAGCTCGACATCGTCGGGGGCCGCTCGAGCCGCCTCTCGATACAGCGGCAGCGCCTGCTCGGCTCGGCCGCTCCAGGCAAAGATCTCCGCGCGGATGGCGATCAGGTCGGGTCGCCCCGGAGAGCTGTCCAGGGCCCGTGTAATGGAGCGCTCGGCGTCGTCCGCCTTTTGCTGACGAAGTTGAGCGATGGCGAGATTGGCTGAGGCCAGAGGGTCTTTGCCGTAGAGCTCGGCGAGTTTCTGAAAGGTCACCTCCGCCTCGGCCGGACGCTCGTTCTCGAGCTGAGCGAGCCCCGTATTGCGCAGCGCGATCGCTTCGGCGGGAGGACCGGGAGGCTGGGCTGCCAGCGAGTGAGGGCACAGAATCGCTGCCCAGACCACGGTGGCCAGGGCCGCTGCCATTTGCGGGAGTCCTTTCGATCGAAGGCCGAGCATGGCCGAATCCTATCTCGTAGCGATGATACGCTGCCGGCCGCCCACAACGCCTCCCATCGTGCGACGGAGCTTCCCTCTTGGCCGAGCCCAAGTCAGCGAAACGCCTCTTCCTGATCGACGGCTACTCGACGATCTTTCGGGCGTTCTACGCCATTCGCAATCTCTCCAACAGCAGGGGTGAGCCGACCAACGCAGTGTACGGCTTCATCAACATGTTGAGGAAGCTCCTGCGCGAAGAACAGCCCGACCTGGTCGGTATCGCGCTCGACACGGGGCGGCAGACGATTCGCAAGGAGAAGTTCGAGGAGTACAAGGCGAACCGGGCGCCAATGCCGGACGATCTCAAGGCCCAGATGCCATGGGTGCGCAAAGCGATCGAAGGCTTTCGGATCCCCATACTCGAGCTCGAGAAGTACGAGGCCGACGATGTTCTGGGCAGCTTGGCGAAGAAAGCCGCCGAACAGGGTTTCGAGGTGGTGCTGGTGACCGCCGACAAGGATCTCTTCCAGCTGGTCGCAGACCACGTGAAGCTCTTCCATACCGGTCGGGAGAAGCTCTACGATCCGGCGTTGGTCGAGGAGGACTTCGGCGTGCCGCCCGAGAAGGTGGCCGACGTGCTCGCGTTGATGGGGGACTCGGTCGACAACGTTCCGGGAGTCCCCGGGATCGGAGAGAAGGGCGCCAAGAACCTGATCAAGGAGCACGGCTCGCTCGAGGCGCTGCTCGAGGCGGCGCCCGAGATCAAGCGCAAGAGCTACCGGGAGGGCCTCCAGGAGTATCGGGATCAGGCGATCCTGTCCAAGGATCTGGCGACCATCGAGGTCGATCTCGATCTCGACTTCGATCCCCAGGCGCTGGAGCTCGAGGAGCCCGATGGCGCGGCCCTCTACGAGCTCTACCGCGAGCTCGAGTTCTTTTCCCTGCTCGACGAGCTCGAGAAACAGGGGGCGGCGCCTGGGGGTCTCGAGATCGCACCGGCGATCCAGTGCGAGGCTGTGTCTCAGTGGCACGAGGTCGTCTCCGGCTTGAAGAGTCCGCTTCTGCTGTCCACGGTGGGCGCAGATGAGCCCGTGGGACTGGCGTTGTCTTTCGGAGAGGGCCGCACTCTCTTCGCGGATTTCCGTGTGGAGGGCCTTCGAGACGCGGCGGTCGATCGACTCACCGCCTGGGTCGGTGACTCCGACGTCGAGTTGGTCGGTCACGACCTCAAGGAGGTGCTGCGCCTGTGTGGACCCAGGGCCTCCACCGAGGCCTCTTTGACCGACACGATGTTGATGGCCTATCTGTTGCGTTCCTCGGTGCGCACCTTCGGTCTTGCAGAGGTGGCACTCGAGCGCCTGCATCACAAGGCGGTCACAGCCAAGGAGGCGGGCTGGGAGAAGGGCCAGCCACCGATCCCGGGGGATTCGCGGCTGCTCGCCTATGCGGCGGAGCAGGTGCAGCTGCCCGGATCGATGGCCGAGGAGCTTCGCGCCGCGCTCGAATCGGGAGAAGGGGACCCCGGGAAGCCCGCGTACGTGTATCACGAGATCGAAGAGCCCCTGGTCCCTGTGCTGATGCGCATGGAGGAGGCGGGGATCGAGCTCGACGTGTCGTTTCTGGAAGAGATGTCCGGGCAGCTGGAGAAGGAGCTCGACGGCCTCGAGTCGGAGATCTATGAACTGGCCGGAGAACGGTTCAACATCAACTCTCCCGCACAGCTGGGCGAGATCATGTTCGAGCGACTCGGGTATCCGATTCTCAAGCGCACCCGCAAGACGAAGAAGTACTCGACGGATGCGACGACGCTCGAAGAGCTCGCGGCTCGCGGCTACGACCTGCCCGAGCGTCTGCTGCGCTACCGAGAGCTGTCCAAGCTGAAGTCGACCTACGTCGACGCGTTGCCGCAGCTGGTTGATGACAGCGGACGGCTCCATACCCGTTTCAACCAGGCGGTCGCGGCCACCGGGCGCCTTTCATCGGCCAACCCGAATCTTCAGAACATCCCGGTGCGCACCGCGGAGGGGCAGGAGATTCGCAAGGCCTTCCGGGCGGCCGAAGGAACCCGGCTCCTGGTGGCCGACTACAGCCAGATCGAGCTTCGTGTGTTGGCCCATATTGCCGAGGAGGAGGCATTGATCGAAGCCTTCAACCAGGGCGCCGACATCCATCGATCGACGGCGGCGAGCGTCTTCGGAGTCGAGCCCGAGCTGGTCAATGACGAGCAGCGTCGCGCCGCCAAGGTGATCAACTTCGGGATCATCTATGGCATGAGCGCCTTCGGCCTTGCCAACAATCTGGGGATCGCGCCAGGCGAGGCCAAGCAGTTCATCGAGGCGTATTTCGAGCGCTTTCCGGGAGTGAAGCGTTACACCGATGAGACCATCGAAAGCGCCGGTAGGGAGCTCTGTGTCAGTACCCTGTACGGGCGTACACGCTGGATTCCCGACATCCAGAGCCGCAACTACAACATGCGCGAGAACGCGAAGCGCATGGCCATCAATGCCCGGATCCAGGGAACGGCCGCCGACCTGCTCAAGATGGCGATGATCCGGGTCGATCGATTGCTGCGCGAGCGGTATCCCGACGCGCGCCTCCTTCTGACGGTGCACGACGAGCTGGTGATCGAGGTTCCCGAGGGCGAGGCCGAGCAGGTCGCACCGGTGGTCACGGCCGAAATGGAGGGAGTCTGTGAGCTGGCCGTGCCGTTGGTGGTCGAGGCCGGGCTGGGCGAGACGTGGTACGAAGCGAAGGGATAGGTGTGGTAGCGGCTCCACCGCTCAGTCTCCTGGCTCCGATCGTCGTCCACGGGTTGCCGTCTCAACGGATGTCGTCGCCCGGTGACTGAGCGAAGCGATCCCCGATCGCCGATCCGCAGCGAGGAGGAGAACGCGAAGAGGGCCATGAGGCTGTCCCTCTTCGAGGGGGCCTTCTATGCCCTGATGGTGGGGTTCGGCGAGACCTACTTCCTTGCCGATGCGGTTCGACTCGGTGCGAGCGCATTGGAGATCGCTCTGGTCGTCTCCCTGCCGCTGTTCCTCGGGGCCGCCGGCCCGCTCCTGACGCTCTATGCTCTGCCGCGGCTGGGCGCCCGGCGCAGGTGGACGGTCGCCATGACCAGTCTCCAGTGCGCAGCCCTGCTGCTCATTGTCGCCTTGGACTGGCAGTCCCTCTCGAGCCCGAGCAGCCTGATCCTGTGCGTGTGTCTCTACCAGATGGGAGGCCTGGGGGCGGCGGTGGCGTGGAATTCGTGGTTCGGAGACCTCGTCACCCCCAGCGTGCGCGGCCGCTACTTCGCCAAGCGCAGCCGCATCGTGCAGGTCGCTCTGTGCCTCAGTGTGATCGCGGCGGGGCTCTTGTTGCAGTGGCTCGAGCCGGCACGAGCCGGCGTGGCAGCCAGCGGTTCCGGCCGTGGCTTCATGCTCCTGTTCCTTCTTGCTGCCACGGCCCGCCTGGTGTCTTCGGTGTTGCTCGCGTCGACCTGGGAGCCTCGCTTCCATCGGCCGGCGTCGGTCCGTCAGCTGGTGCGCATCGCGACCGGGGGTCGGGGTCGTGCGACCATTCGCCTTCTTCTGTGTGCGGCGGCACTCCAGGCGGCGACCTACATTGCCTCGCCGTTCTTCGTACCCTTCATGCTGGAGGAGCTCGAGTTCACCTACGTCGAGTTCATGCTCGCCACTCTGGCGGTGATGGCGGGGAAGTTCCTCTTCTTCCCCGCGTGGGGGCGAACCGTCGATCGGTTCGGCGCGCGGCCCGGACTGATGCTCGCGGCGACCATGGTCGCTCTGGTGCCTCTTCCCTGGCTGTTCGCCCGTGGTCTGGGCGTCGTGATCTTCGCACAGCTCCTCTCCGGTGCCACCTGGTCCGGCTGGGAGATCTCGTACTTCAGCATCCTGGTCGAGAACAGCGTGAAGCGCACGAGAGCGTACGTCTTTGCCTTCCAGAGCGTCCTCAACGGGGGCGCTCAGTTGCTCGGTAGCACTCTCGGAGGGCTTCTCCTGCAGGTGGTGGACGGTCGATTCGTGATCGCCTTCTCCATCAGCGCGTTGCTGCGATTGGCTGTCGTCAGTGCCTTTCCACGGTTCGTGCCTGCAAGTCGGTCACCGACCCCTCGCCGACGCGACCTGGTCCTGCGCGCGATCGGTTTCCGGCCCAGCGGCGGCATCGCGCATCGCCCTGTCATCGTGGGTGAAGAGGAATCGGGAGCGTTTCCAGACGAGGAAGTGGAGGACTGAGGGTCGAGTCTCGGGACGGTTCGGAGTGGAGCCGTTGCAGCCACGGTGGCCCCACCATTTCAGGTAGTGGACGCAGCCGAGGGGCCTGTAGAATGTGGAAGTAATGGCAACTGTGCGCACCTCCAGGAAGACCGCCCCGGTCCGCGTCGAACAGATCGTTCCGCGGGACCTTTCGGCGATCGTTCCCTCACCCTACGAGGGCTATCGGGATCCTCTGCGAGATTGCCTGGTGTTCTTCCTCGAGGGTCTGAGTTCCGCGCATCAGCTGGAGATCTTCGCTCTCCAGGCCGAGCTGCCGTCCGATGCGCCTCCGATCGAGCGCGTCATGGCCTTGCTGCACGCGTGTCCCTCTCTGCACAAGCTCGGCCAGGTCGTCGCCCGGGATCGTCGTCTCGACGAAGCCCTGCGCCAGCGTCTGATCGAGCTCGAGTCCTTGCCCGGCCTGACACCGGTCGAGACCCTGAGGGGCGTGCTACGCGAGGAGCTCGGTGCCGAGGCCGACAGCCTGGAGATCGAGCCGCCACTCGCCGAAGGCAGCGTCTGTGCCGTCACTCCGTTTCGCCGGCTCGGTGGAGGAGCGCACGCCCATCACGACGGCGTGCTCAAGATCGTCAAGCCCGGCGTCGAGGAGAAGCTCGACGAGGAGCTGGCCCTGTGGCCCGCTGTGGGAGAACGACTGGAGGCACAGTGTCGACGCCGCCAGCTGGTCACTCCAGACTGGCGCGATGCACTCGAACAGGTCGCCGAGCTCCTGCGTACAGAAGTCCACCTCGATGCCGAGCAGGGTCACCTCGACGAGGCCGGTGAGTTCTATGCTGACGACCGTCGCGTGATCATTCCCAATCTCCTCGAGCCCTGCACGCCGCGCATCACCGCGATGACTCGGGTGCCTGGAACCCGGGTCACCGAGTTGGCGGCCGGTCGCGCCCGCCGCGCTCGACTCGGTGCCTCCGTGGTCGAGGCGATGGTGGCCAGGCCGATGTTGGCTCCGCGGGGAGCCTCCCTGTTTCACGCCGATCCCCACGCCGGTAATCTGCTGGCCACGGAAGACGGCCGCCTGGGCATTGTCGATTGGAGTCTGGTCGGACGCTTGAGCAAGAGTGATCGCGTCCAGATGGCCCAGATCGTGGTCGGTGCCTTCACGCTCGACCGCAGACGCATCGCGCGGGCGGTGGAGCGTCTGAGTCGGTCCGAGGCCCGCTGGGTCGACGTCCAGCCGGTGATCGACGAAGCGTTGGCGGAGGTCCGCCGGGGTACGGTACCGGGCTTCGACTGGGTGTCGCGCCTGCTCGATCGTCTGGTCATCGCGTCCGCGGCGCACTTTCCGAGTCATCTGCTGCTGTTTCGCAAGAGCCTGTTGACCCTCGGTGGGGTGATCGCCGACGTGAGCGAGGATCTTCCGCGGGATCTGGTTCTGGCGGCTGCGGTCACTCGCCAACTGCTCAAGGACTGGCCTCGCCGCGCACTGTCCGGTCCGTTCAGTCGGGACTTCGGGTCTCACTTGAACAACGCCGAGATGCTCGCTCTCCTCGGGGCGCCAACCCTGACGTCGCTACGCTACCTGCATCAATCCTTGCGTGATCGCCTGGACTCGAGCCTCGCGGCACCTGCCTGAGACGTCCGGGTCGGGGTCGCCCCGCTCGGGCAGGAACGAGAGGAGTGGCGAATCTCCAGGATCAGCGACTCCCAATGTTATCTTCGTACAGGGGATCAGCCATGGCTTCTCACCGAGTGCTCGTGCGAGGCGCTTGCAGGCGATCGCGTATCGCGTCCGGCCCGCTCACGGTGTGAGATGGCGAGCCGAGTCCGCCCCCGTCGCCGGTCCAAATGGCGCCCACGACTGCGTCGCCTGAGTGTGCCGGCCGGCGTGTTGCTTCTCCTGCTGCTCGCGGCGCTGCTCCTGTTTCGTTCCGGCATCGAGCTCGATCTGGAGCGTTTCCGCCCGCGCATCGAGACTGCGATTGCAACGAGCATCGGCGCGCCCGTGCATCTGGGAGCCCTGCGGGTCCGGATCGCTCCGTGGACCGAGCTGTGGATCGAGGATGGGAGAATCGGGAGCGAAGGAGCCGAGTGGCTGCGCGTAGGAACGGCGCATGCCCGGTTGTCGCTCCTCGCGCTACTGGCGCGCCGGGAGCTGCGCTCTTCCGGAATCGAAGCGACGGCCGTCACCCTCGACTTCACTCGTGAGCCTCCTCGTCCCCCGCCGAGGGAGATGGAGAAGGCAGCGGTGCGCCTGGTCGAGTTGGACCAGCTGAGCGCGGAGGACGTCGACCTCTCGCTCCCCAGCGGAGGGGCCGAGGGTAGCCGGGTCCGGCTGGCTCGATTCGAGCTGGCCGGTCGCGAGGATGAGCCCGTGGAGATCTCGATGCAGGGCAGCTTCACGGCACTGGCTCTCGAGTCGATCGACGTCGAAGTGCACGCCGGCTCGCTGCTCGAGGCGCAGGGTAGCGGACTCTGGCCCTATCGCCTGCGCGCGCACAGTTCCGGCCTCGATCTGACTCTCGAGGGAGAGCTTCCTGGACTCGATAGGGAGTCAGCGTTCGACGCTCCCCTCGAAGCCCGCGCCACGCTGACTGCCCAGAGCCTGGAGGAGCTGCTGAAGGCCTTCGCGGCTCCGCTGCCTGACTCCGAGCTCGTCGCACTGACCCGCCCGGTGGCGTTGTCCCTCGACGGGCGGTGGAATCGCAACCAGCTCGTTACCGCTTTGAAGACGACGATCGCGGGAGATACCGTCCTCGGGGACCTGCAGCTCGCCGGCCTCGAATCCAACGGCCCCGAGGGACACCTGGCGGTGAGCGGCGCGCTGCGTGTGGAGACTCTCACTCTCGAGCCGTGGCTTCCCGAGCCGGGGAAGAAGGCCGCTCGGCGTGACTGGCGAGAGATCGATCTCGGCGCGCTGGGAGAGTCCTTCCGGGGCCATGATCTCGACCTGCAGATCGGCGTGGAGGTGGCGGAGGTCATCCATCCCCGCTTCGATCTGTCGCAGGTCGAGGCCCACCTCGCTTGGCAGGGGGGTCACCTCGAGCTTCCCTGTACGGCGATGCTCGAGGGAAGTCCCATCGAGGCGACGGTGAGTGCGCGGTCGGGCTCGGTCCCCGAGGTGCGGCTCGTGGCGAACGTTCAGGATGTGGGCCTGAGGCGTTGGTGGAGCGGGGCAGCGCCGAGCGACCGCGTGTCCGGCGCTACCCTCGACGCCCGCGCGACGGGATCCACTGTGGGGGAATGGCTCGAAACGCTGCGCTTCGAAGCCGACCTTTGGGGGGTCGAGCTCGAAGATGTCCGTCGACACGACCTCGAGCCGGTTCCCGTGGCCGTCTCCGAGCTGCACGTCACTCAAGACGAAGGGCTCGTGCTCGCCTCTGAGCTGACGATCTTCGACCGTGAGCTCGATTTCTCGCTGACGACGGTTTCCGTCGAAGAGCTGTGCCGAGCTCGACCACACGTCCCGATCCAGGTGGCCCTTCGTGGCGAGGAAGGTCGAGCTTCGATCCGCGGCCAGCTCGGCCTCGACGAATGGCGCGACACACGGCTTGCGCTCGAGCTGGATGCCCGTCGCCTCGGGTGGCTCTCGACCTGGATCGGCGTTCCGGAGTCCATCGAGACGCCGGTCGAGGCACGGGCCAGTCTCACCGTCGACCGGGACCGAGCCTTGACGGTGGACGCACCTCGGCTGCGTCTGGGTAATTCGACGGGCTCGATCAGGGGCCAGTGGCAGGAGAAGCAACGGCGCCTCACGCTCGTGGCCGAGTCGGCGTTGATCGACCTCGAGGAGTTGTCCCTCGGCGAGTCTTCGTCCGAGAGCGAGGGAGATGCCGGAGCCGTGTTGATGAGTTGGAGGGATCTTCCTCTCATCCCTTCGAGGCTCGAAGACTGGCAGGTTTCGCTCGATCTGAGCGTCGATCGGCTGCTGCGCAGGGGAGTCGATCTCGACCGGATCCGGCTCGGGCTGGAGCTGCTGGAAGACGCGGAGGTGTCCTCTTCGGCGGCCTTCGAGATCGCGGGTGCCGCGTTTCGGGGAGAGTGGTCTGTGGATCGGCAGTACGACCCGCCGCTGCTACGGCTGAGTGCCGAGACGCGAGGGCTCGATCTGGGAGCTTTGCTGGAGAACGAGGGGATCCTCGAGGGCCTGGATCTGGAGCTGGGGCGGGCTCTCTGGCAGATCGAAGCCAGCGGAGAGACGCTGGGAGAGCTGCTCGACAGCGGGCGCAGTCACCTGCAGTTGGAGGATGCCGTGTATTGGCTCCACGACGAGACGGGGGCACGCGGTGCGGCGTTGCGGGTGGTGCAGGCGTCGGTCGAGGGCACCTCCGCAGGCGGGATGACGGCGAGCGGTGCAGCTTCGTTGCGCGAGACGCCGCTCACGTTCGAGCTCGAGACTCTCAGTTTCGCAGAGGCCACGGCGCAGGAGCGCGTGCCGTTCGACCTTCGGTTCGATGCCCCGGAGACCGAGGTCCGTGTTCGGGGTGACTGGAGTCGCGATGCAGAGCGGATCGAGCTCGGTGTCGAGGCCGAGGGGCGTAGTCTCGCAGCCCTCGGACCGCTCGTTGCGGTCGAGCTTCCGGAGACCGAGCCCTACACTCTGAGGGGAAGCTTCGAACAGGAAGGTGAGCAGTGGTCGTTGGCCGATCTCGCTCTCGAATGGGAGGAATCGAGTCTGGTTGGAAACCTGACGTTGGATCTCGAGTCGGAGCGTCCCCGTTTGACGGGCTCGATCGAGTCGTCTCGGCTTCGAGTGGTGGATGTCTTTCCCGAGGCCGCGGCTGCGGAGCCGGCGCAGGAACCCTCCGAGACAGGAGACGCGGCGCCCCGGGAGCTGTCCGGGAGGAAGCGGGTCCACGTCGATCTGCCCGAGCCATTCACCCTGAAGCGCAATCCGTTGCCCGCTCTGGACGCCGATCTGGAACTGCGGCTCGACGGACTCGAGTTGGCGGACGGGGTGTCGGCGAGCTCCTCTGCTCGGATCCGGCTCGACCGAACCGCGCTCGAGATCGAGCTCGACGGCCTCGATGCCCGTGGGGGCTCGGGAAGCGGACAGCTGCGCTTCGAGCCGGGGGAAGACGCCGCGCGTCTGAGCGTCGAGGCGAGCATCGATGGCTTCGACTACTCGTCGATCGCCGATCGGTTCGCGAGCTATTCCCAGGAGGAAGGCACCCTGAGCTTCTTCATCGACCTCGACACGGAAGCGCCCTGGGGCACTCCGTTGCTGGCGCGTGCCAACGGCGATCTGGCGGTTCTGGTACAACCCGAGCTCTTCGAGGCCCTCGCGGTCGACCTCTGGGCGGCGGATCTCGCGACCTCGCTCCTTCCGAGCCTCGGTTGGGCAAGCTCCCCTTCGACGGTGAACTGCCTGGCGGTGTTCGGGAGCTTCGAAGACGGGGTCTCGGAGAAAGTCCGGGCGATTCTCGATACCCAGCGGGTGCGTGTCAACGGGCGGGGCGAGCTCGATCTGGGGAGTCGAAGTATCGACCTCGAGCTCAAGCCCAAACCCAAGAAGATCGCACTTCTCAGCCTCGCGACTCCGGTGAGAATCCGGGGGAGCAACGGGGACTTCGACGTGCGGGTCACCTCGAGCGGATGGCTCTGGACCTTTGTGCGAGTGCAGGTCTACGTCTACACCCTCTACCTCCAGCTGCTCAAGCGTCCGCTACCCGCCGACGGGACCGACGCGTGCTTTTCTCTCTTCGAGGGCAGGGTCGAGCCCGAGAAGTGGCGTCCGGGAAGGTACCTGCTCGAGCCCGACGCGCTGATCCAGGAGGTCGTGGAAGGCTCCAGCGAACCTCCCTGAGGTCGGATCGGCCTTCGAACTGGGAGCGGATGATGTCGGAGTCCCTGGGGGCTGAGGCCCTGGTAGGGGAATGGACTCGGATCGGCGTCCGGAGAAGTCAGGCCCCGTGGCGTCAGGGCGAGGTCGAGTCGACGCTAGACCGGCTGCGGAGATCATAGACCCAGAGATTGTCGTCCTCGCGCAGATAGAGCCGTCCGTTGGCGATCACCGGGTGGGGCCAACTCTCCTTGCGCACCTCTGGCAGCTGGAAACTGCCCTTCTGACGGTACTCCTCGGGCGTGGCCTCGACCCACAAGACGTGTCCGCTCTGGTAGCGATAGACGAGGTGACCGTCGGCGTAGACCACCGAGGCGGAGCCCTGTCCCTCGTTGCGCACCGGGCCCCAGGCCGCCTCACCCGTCTCGAGAACGACGGCGAGAGGGAAGCCCTTGTTGTGACCCTGCCCCAGATAGACGACTCCGTCGTGCAGGACGAGGCCGCCGTGATGGTTCTGCATGCGGTTGGGCGGTAGGAAGTAGACCTCCTCGGCGCGGACCCCTGTGCCCTCGCGGTGGAGACGCAGCAACACGGTTCCCGTGTCGTAGCCGGTGGACGCCAACACGAGGTCACCGGTGACGATCGGCGTCGAGATATTGGCGACGTCGTTGGCGACCCCGTTGTAGCCCCAGAGAAAACGACCACTCTCGGCCTCGATGCCGACCACGCCGCGTCCGAGCAGCTGCACGTACTGCTTCACGCCCGCACCGTGAGAAACGACGATGGAGGAGTAGGCGGCGCCGTCTGCACCGAGATCGCCGAGCGTGGGGACGTGCGCACGCCAGATCTCTCGGCCGCTCGATTTGTCGAGGGCCACCATGGCGCTGTCCTCCCCTCCGGGGGTGACGAGAACCCGTTCCCCATCGATCAATGGCGATTCCGTCCACGCCCAGAGATCGTTGGAGAGGCGCCCTCCGAGCTCGCTCACCAGATGGCGCCGCCAGAGCACTGCGCCGTCCTCGGATCGCAACGAGAGGAGCTCACCGTCGGTGGAGATCACGAAGAGCCGGTCGTCGTCGACCGTCGGGGTGGAGCGTGGGCCGCTGTAGCCGAACTCGCATTCCCAGCGCCTTCCGATCGCGACCTTCCACTTCAGGCGGCCGTCATCCTCGCCGAGGGCGAAGAGATACTGCGTGTCCCCCAGGTCACCGAGGGTATAGATCGTCCCGTCCGCGACGGCCACCGTGGAGTAGCCGGCTCCCAGACCGGTTCCTCGCCACGCCAGCGGGGGACCGCCTTCGGGCCACTGACGGAGCAGACCCGTCTCGGCAGAGCGATTGGCGCGGTCCCGTCCTCTCCACTGGGGCCAGTCTTCGGCCAGGAGGACGGTGGGGGCCAGGGCAAGGAAGGTGACAGCCAGAGCACGGCGGGACGGGGAGATCGACGGGCTGATGGACGGAGCTCGGTGCATAGGGTGGGTGACCTCTCGGCAGTTTGTTCAAGCTCAGACCGGCCTTTCGAGTACCGGGTTCCACCGTCCGTCCCTTCTTCGTCCCGCCGAGACCGAGCTCACCGCTGCGGCGTGCACACGACCCGGGAGAGCTGCTCCGAGTACCATCTCCGCGAGTTCATCAGGGTCCAGTCGCCTTCGAGATTCGCCGCGACGCCGATCCCGTGAACGTCGGCGTGGAGGATTCCCCGTCGCCCTTCATTTTCCAGGCACAGTCGCCCTTCGATCTCGAGGTCTTCAGAATCGATCCGGATGTCATCGAGCACGATGGAGTCCGTGTCCAGGCTCAGATCGGCGGAGCCAGTCACATCGGTGAGGCGAAGCACGCGAGAGATCAGCTCCATGTAGCTCTTCCCTTCGCCGAAGACGGCCAGGAGCGGTCTGGCGTCACTCATCGCCAGCTCCAGGCGGGCGTCCCCCAGAAGAGGGTCGGCCAGAGTCAGCTGTCCGTCGAGCAGGGAGAAGCCCGCTCGCCACCTCTCGGCGATCGGCTTGCCTCGCTGTCGTAGGGTGGCCTCCTCCAGCTCGAGCGCGATCCGAACGATGTCGAACTGACGCTGTTGCGGCCGGACAGCCGACAGACGCGAGCTGAGGGTGAGCTCGGTCGTGACGTCGAGGTCCTCGTAGCGGAGCTCGACGTCGTGCCCCTGGATCGCGATCACGCTCTCGTTGGTAGGGGACTGCTCTCGAGTCGTCAGGACCAGATGGCTGTCGAGCGTAGCGCTGCCGCCGAGCAACTCGATGGCGTTCACGGAGCTGAACAGACGGTTGAAGGCTCGGAAGTCGGGTACCCGGCCCTGCTCGAGGTGGAGCACGACGTCGAAGTCGGGTGGCGCCGAGAGAGCGGTTTCGGGTGTGGTCAGCAGTAGGCTGAGCGTGTCGCCGCGGAGGTAGGGACTGCCGGTTTCGGGATCCTCGAAGCCGTAGTCGTCGATGCGCAGATCGAGTCGGACGCCGTCTGGGTCGACCCGCCCCTCGAGCGTTGGGGTTCCGGAGATTCGGTAGTCGAGCAACTCGAGATGGATGTCCCTCCCGTCGAAGGCGAGGCTCGAGCCTGGCTGTACACGGCCGCCTTCGAGCGATACCCGTGCTTCGAGGGTACCGCTGCCGCCCTCGACGTGCAGCCACGGGGCCTTGGCCACGTAGTCGTCGAGGGCGCCGATCCCAGAGGTGCGAGCCTTCGCGACGATCTCGGCGACGAGGCCGTCGAGAACTCGAGGAATCTCCGCGGTGCGCGGGTCGAACCCCGCGAGGCTGCCGCGGATCTCGAGCACGGGGATCTCGGCGACGAGCCTCTCGCTGCGACTCAGGGTCGCGTCGTGCATCCGCAGCTCGATGTCCTCCAGCCGCATGTCCCCTCCCAGCTGGTACTCGAAGGTGCCAGAGAGCGGACCGTCTGAGGTGAAGCTGGTCTGGTCGAAGTCCAGGCCCTGGAAGTGACTCACCTCGGCGCCGCGGATATGGATGCGCCAGGGCGTTGCCTTCTCGGGTGTGCCCTTCTCGAGAGAGGGCTCCTGAGAGGGAGCCGCGACGGGGGCGGCAAGGGTCTCGGGCGCCTCGTCGGCGCGCAAGGTGGACTCGGGAGCGGCGTCGCGACTCGAGTCCTCTGTGTTCTCGATGCTCACCTTCAAGGTGTCGATCGAGATCCAACGCGTCGAAACCTCCCTTCCGAGCAAGGCCGAGAGGGAAAGCCGCGCATCGATCGCTTTGGCTTCGACCGTCCACCGTGGCGTCTTCCCCCCGCGCACGTAGAGGTGGTCGAGATGGACCCTCCCCGGAATTCGACTCCGGGCTCCCTGCCAGCGGATCTGCGTGTCCGCGGTGCGCGAGGCAATCCACTCTCTGCCCGACTCGGTACTCAGCAGCCATTGCGCTGCCGCGGCGTAGAGCCCGAAGGGGAGGACCAGGACGAAGGCTCCGACGAGCAGCCACCGTCTGCGGCGCGACTGCGGTCGAGGGGTCGGAGGGGAGGCGGGGGTCGACACGGGGCCCAGGGTAGCAGCGTGGCGGGTTCTCGAGTGGGACACGTTTCCAGGGGTAGCGGGGCACAGAGCGAAGTCTCCCCTCGCGGACCGCAGGGGATCGTGGCTGGGAGTTCGAGAAGGCAATCGAGACAAGAGAAGGAGAGCAACGATGTACTACGTGAAGACGAGAGTCACCCGGGAGCTCGCGAGGGAAACCTCGAGAGCAAGAGGCCGCACCGGAAGTCGCAGAGAAAGCGCGGTGGTGGGCATCGGCTCTCTGGTGACCGCCCAGCGAGTGGCGAAGCTGCTCCGCGGCAATGGGCTCCTGCGCTAGGAGGGCACGGGGCCCCATCTCGCGACCGGAGCTCAAGCAGTGGGGGCACGCACCGGGAGGATCTGACGCTTGTCACCCACGCGCTGGGTCACCCGTTGCTGGTCGAGGGATTCGAGCAGCGGGATGGCCCACTTTCGCGTCAGCCCGAAACGTTCCTTGAACTCTCCGACGGTGAACTCGGACCAGCCGGTCGCTCGCAGTCGGGCCGCGAGATCGTCCAGCGCCGCTCGGGAGAGCACCAGGTCGCCGGGGATGCGGACCAGTTTCTTGCCGGCCAGCAGGTGCTTGAGCAAGCCGTCGAAGATCTGGGGTTTGGCGCCCACCGCGCGGCAGATCTCCGGAGGCGAGGGGGGGGTCAATCCAGCGCTCTCGAACGCTGCGACGATCCGGGAAGAGAGTCTGTCCTCCTCGTCGGAGAGGCCGCTGCCCCGGCCCGGTAGGGTGACCTGGTCTCCGGAGATCACGATCAGCTTCTGCTTGGCGAGCCAATCCAGATAGGTGTCACCGAGCAGGCGCGCCCGGCCGGGTGCGATGCGGCGAAGGGCCTCGGCCTTGGGCATCCCGTGGGCCAGGCGGTTCTCCCTGAAGTAGCTCGCCAGGAGCTTGGCGGCTCTGTCACAGACCCTGCGGTAGGCGGCAGGGAGCAGCCAGCGTTTCGGTTGGCTGCCCCGCGCCGGGACTTCGAGCACCTTCTGCTCGGCCACCAATGCTTCCAGGGCGGCCTCGACCGGGGCAGGGCGGAGGCCCAGTCGTCGGGACAGGTCGGCGGTGGCCGCCCCGGCTTCTCCACCGGCCTCGACCCAGTAGAGGAGCGCCTCCTGGCGCGAGCCGCTCAACCCCTCGAGGGCGCGTTCCAACGAGGCTCCCCGTCGCCGCAGCCAGAATGGATCGAGGAGATGGCCGCCTCCGAGCGTGGTCTGGGGAGAGGGGCGTCGCACGATGAAGGGGTCGTCTCGGATGGCGACCAGCGGGCGGTCGAGACGGATCTCGACCAGCGCCTCGTCACCCGGTGAAAGCACCTCGCGATCGAGGGGGCGCAACTTGCCCACCGCTTCGGCGGAGGTCAGATGAAAGCGGATCGGAACGAAACCGGCGATGGGCTTGGGCGCGGAGGGCAACAAACGCATTCGGGCGAGTAGCGATCTCGAGGCACGAAAGCTCTCCGGCTCGACCAGCTGGTGGCCGCGCTCCAGCTCTTCGAGAGAGAGCCCAGTCACCTGGAGCGAGGTGCGCTCTCCTGCCCAGGCCTCCGTGCGCTCCTCGTCGTGCACCTGGACCGAGCGCACCCGCACGAGGGCGGGCTCTGGCTGCCGCTCCAGGGTGGCGCCTGCCTGGATGTGACCACTCATCAGGGTGCCCGTCGTGACGATCCCCAGCCCTTTGAGCACGAACACCCGGTCCACGGGGAGTCGCGCGGGTCGCTCGAAGATCGAGTCGTCGATCGGCAGCGCCGAGGCGAGCTCGAGGAGCTTCGACTCCAGCTCGGGAAGACCTTCTCGGGTCACTGAGGACACCGGAAGAATCGGCGCCCCTTCGAAGGGGGTTCCAGCGAGCGACTCTTCGAGCTCCATCACGGCCAGCTCTCGGGTCTCCTCGTCGACCAGATCGCTCTTGGTCAAGGCCACGAGTCCGGCAGGGACGTCGAGCAGCGAACAGATGTCCAGATGTTCGCGGGTCTGGGGCGCGACGCCTTCATCGGCCGCCACCACCAGCATCATCAGCCGTACGCCGCCGAGTCCGGCCAGTGCGTTGTGCACGAAGCGCTCATGTCCGGGGACGTCGACGAATCCGATCTGGAGCGGCCCGTCCTCGGTAGTGCGAGTCAGGTGGGCGAAACCGAGATCGATGGTGATTCCGCGGTCCTTCTCTTCCTGCCAGCGGTCGCAGTCGATGCCCGTGAGGGCCTCGACCAGGGTCGTCTTGCCGTGGTCGATGTGGCCGGCGGTGCCGACGATGATTCGACGCATGGAATGCCTCGGAGCTCGCCCGGCGGTCCTAGCCGATCAGGGTCTCTTTGGCGATGCGCGAGATCACGCTTCCGTCGGCTGATGCGCCGTACTTCGCGATCATCGCCTTCATCACCTGGCCCATTGCCTGGGGACCCTCGAGACCCTGCTCCGCGATGAAGGCGGTGACGGCGGCGCGAATCTCTTCTTCACCGACTTGTTCGGGCATATAGGGCTCGAGAAAGGCGATCTCCGCTTCTTCTCTGGCCGCGAGCTCCTCGCGCCCACCCTGGCGATACTGCTCGATCGAATCCTGGCGCTGCTTGATCTGTTTGCGCACGATGGCCACGAGCTCGTCTTCGTCGACATCGCCCTTGATCTCGATGCCGCGGTTCTTGACTGCAGTCAACAGCATGCGCAGGGTGCCGAGCCTCTCGGTGTCGCGCTGCTTCATCGCTGCCTTGAGATCGGCCTCGATGCGTTCCTTCGGTGTGCTCATGGCGTCATTATCCCACGTCCGTCCAGGAGGCATCGGTCCCTGGCGCTCAGAGCGTCCACGGCCCCCGCGCCGTGGCCTGCCATTCTTCCGTGGACTCGATCCGACGACACCACTCGGCGAATGCCGGGAACCGTTTCCACCCAAAGCCGACAGGACCGAAGTACATCGTCATTGCGGCGACGGAGTAGTCCGCCAGAGTGAGCCGATCGTCCACGAGATAGGGCCGGTCGCTGAGGTGGCGCTCGAGAACCTCGAGCAGGGGAACCAGACCGCGGTCCTCCCAGTCGGCCCCGATCGGTTCGGCGAGGGGCACTCCTTGTTGGTGGGCGAGCAGTCGGCGTCCGACCGGCTCGCTCAGCACGGCAATCAGTGCGGGCTGCCAGCTCGAGCCTTCCCAGAACAACCAACGATTGATCTCGGCTCGGATCTCGGGATGGCGCGACCAGAGCTCCGATTCGCCGTAGCGCTCGGACAGATAGGTCAGCACGGCGTTCGACTCCCAGAGCACGAGCTCACCGTCGACCAGGGTCGGGATCCGACCCCAGGGGTTGATCTTCAGGTACTCGGGACGCTGCCCCTCGCCGAGGTAGACGTTCACCTCCTCGACCTCGAGACCGAGGCCGAGCCGGTGGTCGAGCAGAAGGGGCTTGCGGCCGTTGGCCGAGAGCGCGGTGGTGTAGAGGATCGCCACTGTTGTTCTGGTTGGCTAGCCGTTGGCCTGAGCCGGAGCCTCAATGCGCAGCCTACTGCGAGGCTCTATTCTCAGCAAACTAATAGAAACTTCATAGTAGTAACATCGTAGTAGTCGGAGAGGAGGCGGCGAATGGTGGCGCACGACCAAGACACACAGGCCCGTGAGACCCCGAAGGCATTGAGCAAGATCCAGCGCCAGTTGAACGCCGGGTCGGTGAGCGTCGCGTTGCTCGCCCTGCTCGATCGTGCAGAGCAGCCGATGTACGGCTATCAGTTGTCGAAGATCCTGGAGAGTGTGACGGGTGCTCCCCTGCCGATGAAGCAGGGCACCCTCTATCCGGTCCTCCGCTCGCTCGAGCGTGAAGGGCTGCTGGCGAGCTCGGTCGAGCCCTCGGACTCGGGTCCCGCTCGCCGCTACTACCGGGTGACCGAGGACGGACACGCGGCTCTCTCGTGGCTGGAGGGGGCTTGGCGGGACACCCGCAACTTCGTCGATCGTGTGTTGGATGGCAAGAACGAGATCCAAGCGGCATTGCAGGGACCTGAAGGAGACCGAGGGAAATGACGACAATCGAGACAGCCGGTCAGTATCGAGAAGCCATCCGTGCAGCCCTCGAAGGCAACGACCCGGCGCTGATCCAGGATGCTCTCTACGACGTCGACGAGTTCCTGCGCTCCGAGCGAGCGGCGGGTGGGGAGGAGCTGACGGAGCGGGAGCTCGCTCGGCGAGCGCTCGAGAGCTTCGGTGCTCCGGGAGAGGTGGCGGCGTCCTACCTCGAGACCGACCTCCAGGTCGCCCGGGCGCTGGGGTCCCCGTCCGTGAGCCACGGGACTGCCGGCTCCAGCGCGGGTGAGCGTCTCGGCACGGCCGTCTTCGGAGTGTTGGTGGATCCGCGTGCTTACGGCGCCCTCTTTCTCATGATGATCAGCCTGGTCACGGGGATCCTCTACTTCACCTGGGCGGCGATCGGGATCTCCCTCTCGCTCGGGTTTGCCATTCTGATCATCGGCATTCCCTTCGTGATCCTGTTCGCAGCGTCGCTTCGCATGCTGGGGTTGATGGAGGGGCGATTGATCGAGGGTCTGCTCGGCGTTCGCATGCCCAGAAGACCACCCGTCGGGCCAACGGAGACGGGTTGGCTGGCGCGAGTCAAGTACTGGCTGACCGACCGCCGCACGTGGACCACGCTGCTCTATTTGATCCTCGCTCTCCCTCTGGGTGTCTTCTCGTTCACCGTCGCCACCGTGCTTCTCAGCCTGTCCCTGGCGTTCGTCGTGACTCCCTTCGCTCAGCTGTTCTCCGAGACCCCGATCATTCGACTCGGAGGATTCGAGTGGAGCCCGGTCTGGTGGACCTTTCCCCTCTTCTGGCTGATCGGTTTCGGCTTCCAGCTGGCCCTCATGCACCTCGCCAGGGGATTCGGCCACCTGCGCGCTGGCCTTGCCCGTGCCCTGTTGGTGGGCTGAAGATCGCTGGCTCAGGCGTCGCGGTACTTGCGCAGCTCGGCCCGGCCGACCACCAGGTGATGGACTTCGTCGGGGCCGTCGGCGAGGCGAAGGGTGCGCTGCGAGGTGTACATGTCGGGTAGGGGAGTCCATTGAGACACCCCCGTTGCACCATGCATCTGAATCGCCTGGTCGATGATCTGACAGACGCGCTCGGGCACCATCGCTTTGACCGCGTGGACCCAGATCCGTGCCTCCTGGTTACCGAGCACGTCCATTGCTCGGGCGGCACGGAGCACCATCAAGCGCATCGCTTCGATATCGATCCGAGCCCGCGAGATGATCTCGATGTTGCCTCCGAGCTGGGCGATCGGGCGGCCGAACGCCACTCGCGAGAGTCCGCGCCGAACCATCATCTCGAGGGCCCGCTCCGCTTGACCGATCGAGCGCATGCAGTGATGAATGCGTCCGGGGCCGAGGCGAAGCTGAGAGATCTCGAAACCCCGGCCCTCCCCGAGAAGGATGTTCTCCTTCGGAACCCGTACATTGTCGAAGAGGATGTGCATGTGTCCGTGGGGAGCGTCGTCGTTGCCAAAGACGTGCATCGGCCCCAGGATCTTGACGCCAGGAGTGTCGATCGGCACGAGAATCTGGGACTGCTGTGCGTGTGCCGGTCCATCGGGATTGGTCTTGACCATCGTGATCATGATCTTGCAGCGGGGATCTCCGGCGCCGGAGATGTAGTACTTCTCCCCGTTGATCACCCACTCGTCGCCCTCGAGCACGGCCCGGGTGCCGATGTTCTTGGCATCGGAGGAGGCCAGGTTGGGCTCGGTCATGGCGAAGGCGGAGCGAATCTCTCCGTTGAGCAGCGGCTTCAGCCATTGCTCCTTCTGTTCGGGTGTACCGACCCGCTCGAGCACTTCCATGTTGCCGGTGTCGGGGGCGGAGCAGTTCAAGCACTCGGAGGCCAGCGGCTGCTTTCCCAGCTCGGCTGCGATGTAGGCGTAGTCGAGGTTGGCGAGTCCCTCGCCGGTCTCGGCGTCGGGAAGGAAGAAGTTCCACAGACCCCGTTTCTTCGCCTTGTCCTTGGCCGCGTCGAGCATCTCGAGCTGGCCGTCGACGTAGCTCCAGCGGTCCTCACGATCCTTGCCGAGCTCGTGGAACTCGCTGCTCATCGGTTTGACGACGGTTTCGATGAAGTCCTTGACCTCGACCAGGAGCGGCTTGGCCTTCTCTGACATCGAGAGGTCGTACATGCGCTGGTCGGTGCCGGTGGGGTCGAGATTCATCTCGGACATGGGTGATCTCCCTGAGAATGATGGAACGCGGCGACCGGGCCAGACCTCCACGGGCCTGGCCTCGAAGGCGTTGCTAGTGGGTCGAAAGGCGAGGCGGAGAGGGTATCAGTCGCGCAGCCAGTTGATGGCGTCGTCGATCTCGTCGGGCTCGAAGAACCTCTCGGTCGCCTTGGTGAACGGGCTGACGATGAGGGTTGCCAGCTTCTGCCAATCGAGATTGCCGACGATGGCGATCTTCTCGACCGAGTTCTTGTTCGCCGTCACGAGCTTGAACTCGTTCCACATCGTCTTGAGATCCTCGGCCCCTTCGTAGTGCCGCATGTCGACGAGGAGGCTGCCAAGCTCGCTCTCCTGGATCTTCTCGGTGACCAGCTCGCTGGCCTCGTCGAGATGCTCCTTCTTCATCACTCCGGACATCTTCAAGACGAGGATCTTTCCGCGGGTTTCCACAGACAACATCGAATCTTCTCCGTTCTCTCTCTGAGTTCAGTCAGGCGGGTCGTTCGACTTCGATTCCGTACGCTTTGAGCTTGCGATACAGATTGCTGCGCTCGAGGCCCAGCTCCTGGGCAGTCCGGCTGACGTTGGAACCGTTCTGCTGGAGCTTGCGCTCGATGTAGCGCTTCTCGAACTGTTCGCGTGCCTCCTTGAGCGAGGAGAACTCGAGATCGAGGAGGCCGCGCAGGTCGGTGGTTGCGTCCCCCTGCATCGAGGGCGGCAGATCCTCGAGGCGAATGATTTCCTCCGGCGCCATGATCATCAGTCTCTCGGCGAGGTTGCGCAGCTCTCGGACGTTGCCCGGCCAGGCGTAGGAGCACAGACGCGCGAGCGCGTCTTCGTCGCAGCTCTTGGGCCGTCGCCCGAGCTCATGGGCGAAGTAGTCGAGGAAGTGCTGTACCAGCTCGGGAATGTCCTCTGCCCGTTCGCGCAGGGCAGGTACGTGCAGTGGAATCACGGCCAGCCGGAAGTACAGGTCCTCTCGAAAGCGGCCTTCCCGGATCTCCTCCTCGAGGGCCTTGTTGGTAGCCGCGAGAACCCGGACGTCGACCTGGATACTGTCGGTGCCGCCGACCCGCTCGAACTTCTGCTCCTGGAGCACGCGCAGAACCTTGGCCTGGGTCTTGAGCGACATGTCTCCGATCTCGTCGAGAAAGAGCGTTCCTCCGTTGGCCTGCTCGAATCGGCCCGCCCGGTTCGACGTCGCACCGGTGAAGGCTCCCTTGACGTGTCCGAATAGCTCGCTCTCGATCAGCTCCTCCGGAATTGCGGCACAGTTGACGTCGACGAAGGGTTTCACCGATCGGGGCGACAAGCTGTGAACCTGGCGTGCGACCAGTTCCTTGCCGGTTCCGTTCTCGCCCGAGATGAGGATTCGGCTGTCGGCCTGAGCCGCCACACCGAGCTGACTCTTCAACGCCGACATTGCCGGGCTGTCGCCGATCAAGAGCTCGCGGCGCTCGAGCTGTTGGGCGAGGGCCTCGAGCTCGCGTGCCATGCGTCCCCGCTCCAGCGCACGCTCGACCGTGAGCACGACTCGAGAGAGCGAAAGAGGCTTCTCGAGAAAATCGTAGGCGCCGAGCCGGATGGCTTTGACCGCCAAGTCGATGTTGGCGTGCCCGGAGATCATGATCACCGGGCGTTCCGGGTAGTTCGACAGGATCTCGGTGAGCAGGTCGATTCCGTCCTCGTCCGGCAGCCAGATGTCGAGAATCGCGAGGTCGAAGTCGCCCTTTCGAATCGCCTTGCGCGCGACTTTTCCGTTCTCGGCCACCTCGGTGGGGTAGCCCTCGTCGCCGAGGATTCCGGAGACCGTCTGCCGGATCCCCTCTTCGTCGTCGACGATCAGTATTCGCTCACGCATGGCGGCCTGATCCTAGCGCGTCCGGCGTCAGGGCCTCCTACTGAGGGCGCTCGATCTACTGAGGGAGCTCGATCGTGAACACCGTTCCCCGGGGTGAATTGTCCCCGACATGGATGGTGCCGTTGTGGTCGGTGACGATGCGATGGACGATGGCGAGTCCCAGCCCGGTGCCGCGTCCCTTGGTGGAGTAGTAGGGCAAAAAGAGCTTTTCCTTATCGTCTGCAGGGATCCCGGGCCCGGTGTCGCTGACTCGGATTCGGACCCGACCGTTGTCCCGAGTGGCCGAGATCTCCACTCGCCCGGGTGCGTCGGTCGCCTCTACGGCATTGTCGAGCAGGTTCACCAAAGCGCCGCGCACCTGCTCGGCATCGAGCGAGGCCTCCGAAAGATCCCCCTCGACGCTCGATTCGATGTCGACTCCGGGCTTGAGATCTCGGTAGAGACGGGCCGTCTCTTCGATGAGCTGCTCGAGATCGAATCGACCCGGCTGCGTGGGTGGCATGCGAGCAAACCGAGCGAACTCGTCGACCATCCCTTTCATCGAGTTGACCTCGTTGGCGATGATCTTGGCGGCCTCCTCGACTGCGCCTCCCAGATCGGGATCGCCTCGGCGATGCTTGAGTAGAAGTCGCTCGGCTGAGAGCTTGATGGGTGTGAGCGGGTTCTTGATCTCGTGGGCGATGCGACGCGCGGCCTCGTTCCAGGTCGCCAGTTTCTGGGCCTTGATCAGCTCGGTGAGATCCTCCAGCACGATGACGTGCCCGCTGACGTCCGAGCGTTCGTCCAGCATGGTGGTCGTAGTGACTTCAAAGGTCTTCCACTCGCCCCGAAGAGCGAGCCGGATCTCACGCCGAGAGCGGCCCTCGCGACGCATGGTCGCGTCAACGATCTCGAGCAACGGCGAGTGGTCGTGGTGATGCAAGGCCTCGTGCAGTTTCTGGCCGAGTACCTCGGGCTCGCGCAGCTGGAGCATCTGGAGCGCGGCTCCGTTGCACGTCAGAACACGGTACTCCGCATCCGTCGAGAGGATTCCTGCGGCCACGTTCTCGAGTACAGCCGAGACGAGTTGGCGCTCCTCGTCCAGCTGCTGGTTCGAAGCCACGAGATCCTGGTTGCGCTCTTCGATCAGTTGACGGTTGCGCTGCAGCTCCCCGGTCATTCGGTTGAAGGAATCGACCAGTACTCCCAGCTCGTCGTCAGCCGCTGCTTCGACTCGATGGTCGAGATCGCCACTCATGATCTGGCGAGTGCCATCGGCGAGGGCCTGGATGGGGACCGTCACACGGCGGGCCAGATAGAGGCCCATCCACGAGGAGATCAGCAGAATCAGCAGCGTCACCATCAGGAAGAGCAACAGATAGATGGTGCGGATCTCGGGGCGTTGAATGTCGAGTTGACGCCCAGTCTGGTAGGCCGCGACGAGCGCGGCGGTTTGAGCCGTGATGCCGGCCTCGAGGACCCGCCCCACCACCACCAGTGAAGCCGGAGATCCATCCTCCGAGACCCGCGCTGCCGCACCCAGGATCAAGTTCACTCCTCGGGTCGGGAGCTCGTCGATCGTGACGGCTCTCCCCTCGCGAAGAGCCTCGAGCAGGAACGATCGATCGATCTCTGGCAAATCGGTCAAGGCACCCTGCGGTGAGACCACTGCATGCACGAATTCGGTGTCTTCGTAGATGGCGATGAGGTCGGCTTCGAACTGTCTGAGATCGCGTTGGAGTCTCCGATCCAGTTCGGGTCGCTCTTCCACCTGCTGTAGATCGCCGTCTTCGATGGTCTCGAGGATCTGTTCCGCGTCGCGCCGGCTGTACTCCTCGATGGTCGAGGTGAGGGCCTGGGCCACGTCGTATCCGGGACGCAGCAGCTCCTCGGTTGGAATCTGGAAGGCGCTGTCGAGCGACCCCTGGAGGATCCGTGTCGCGTAGGTGAACAGCAGTAGGACCGGAATCAGGGTCAAGCCGATGTAGGTCGCGACCAGTTTCGTTTTGAACTTGGAGCCCAGGATCCGGTTGTGACGCTCGACCCAGAGCTTGAACAGATTCCTGATCAGAACGAACAGGATCGCCAAGACCAGCAGCGCATTGATGTTGCGTAGGGCAAAGAGCAGGATCTGATCGTTGATCAGCGCTGGATCGAGGTCTCGACTCCTCAACAACAGGTAGTAGATCAGGGTGAAGAGAGCCAGAGAGAGGGCAACGGCTCCGCCCAGCCACCGGTTGCTGCGGACTCGAGCTCGAACGGACTCGGGAAGTCTCATGAGGGGCTGGGGCTAGAGGCCCGGGCGGTTGCTACCGTTCAGCCGGAGGCGTTCTGGATGTCGTCGGGGCCCGTCCGGAGTCGAATCGACTCGGCCCACTCCGTGTGGACCGTCGTGGGAATGATGACGAGCATCGTCTTGGAGCCGAGCTCGGCGCGGAGCCGCACCACGACGTTTCCCTTGCGCGGTCGATCTTCCAGACGAAATACCGGCAGGGCGTGGAAGATGGTCATCGCGTTCTCGAGATCGTCCAGCGTGCTCACGACCCGGCTGTCGATGAGACGGCCGTCCTGCTTGTAGTTGACCAGATACTCACGCGTGATCGCGTTGTACATGGCGACCACCTGCAGGGAACTGCGTTCGATGCGTTTGTCCCACCACCACTTTCGAATCCGCTCGATCTTGAGGTGGTAGGTGTAGCCGGTCGGGAGACCGCTCTCGATACGCTCGATGACCTCGTCCGTGAAGCCGTCGCTCAGACGAAAGCTGACCTGGATCATCTGGCCGTCCTGAACGACATCGAGATCTTCGATTCTCGGCTTGTCGCGTTTGTCGTCGGCAGCGACTCCGAGCGTCAGGGCGGCGAGCACGATCACCACGAGCGCGGATCGGCCCTTGCGGGGTCTGCGAGATCCCTTTGCCTCTCGTCTCCGGCAGACGCGAGCGCGGAGAGATGCCGCAGGCAGAGTCTCCATGGACGGAAACTCTAACAGCTCGTCGGAGATCGTGCTCAGATCGGTCGATCGCGACGGATGTGGACACCTCGAGGGCGATCCGTCAGAGACCGCGAGGCGCGGCTAGACCCGCGCTCCAGGCAATCGATCTCAGGCGACGTGCTCGGCCGGGCGCAAGAAGGGGTGTGGCAGGGCCCGCATGGCAGTGTCGGCCACCGGCTCGGCCTGCATCCAGGTCCAACACTCGGGATGCTGCTGCAGCGCCTCGATGAGTCGGAAGTGCACCAGGTGTCCGCCGCGGTTGACTTCGACATGTCCCCACAGGGGGCAACCGAGAAGCGCCAGGTCTCCCAGAGCGTCGAGGGCCTTGTGGCGTACCGGCTCGTCGGGCCAGCGCAGGGTCGTGTTGATCGGTCTCTCGTCGTCGAAGACGATGCAGTTGTCGGGACCGCCACCGAGGCCCAGCCCCGCCCTGCGCATCTGATCGACGTCACGCTCGAGAGCGAATGTCCGGGCGGCGGCCAGCTCGCGCTCGAAGGATTCCCGTGTGATCTCCAAATCGAGCGTCTGCTCGCCAATCGCGCTGCCGGGGAAGTCGACACGATAGGTCACGCGAAGCCCGGGATAGGGGGACACTGCGATTCGCTTGTCGCCCACCGTCACCTCGAGCGGGGACGTGACCGCGAGCACACGGCGCAGCGCGTCCTGGCGACTCACCCCCGCGGCTTCCACGAGGTGCAGGAAGGGGCGGGCGGAGCCGTCGAGGATCGGGATCTCGGGTCCGTCGACCTCGACGATCAGGTTGTCGACTCCGAGCACCTGAAGGGCCGCGAGCAGATGCTCGACCGTCGAGACGCACACGTCGTCCTTCCCCAGGCTGGTTGCCAGCTCGAGAGACGAGACGTGGGAGGCAAGTGACGGAATCTCGACCCCCCCGCTGTCGGTGCGCCGGAAGCGAATGCCGGTGTTCGGCGGCGCGGGGCGCAGCGTCAGCTCGATGCTCCGCCCACTGTGGATGCCCACCCCCGAGATCGCAGCGGGTCGGGCGGTGGTGCTCTGATAGAAAAAGGAATCGATAGAACTCATGACACCATCCCATAAAGCACGGTCTGTGCCAGTCCTATTCAGCTATTCGAGACCTTGAATCTGGGAGAAAACGCTTGCCTTCATGGGCTCTTTATCGTTACGCTCCGATTACGCCACGGCTCTCGAGGGGACTCGGTGTTGCACAATCGCCACAGTGGGTGGGGCTGTAGCGCCGCGCTTCCCGTTGCGTAAGGCGCAGGGACGGGGGGCGCGGGGCGGGAGATTCTTCGACATTCTGGGCTGCGCGCACGAGAGTCTCCTGTCGCTCGGGCAGGGCGGGGGTACCCAGCGGGGCGAGCGACGCCTCGCCGGAACTTGATCCGGTCCAGGGGCCTGCACTACGGTGGGGCGCTCTGCCCGGTCACCTCGCCTGGTCAGAAGGGTCCGTAGCGGGCTCTGCGGCGGGACATCCTCACACTCGTCACCCCCCATCATGTCAAAACCACCTTCCCTCGATCGAGTGCTCGCCACCAATCGTCGTGCTCGTCACGACTATCACATTCTCGACACGTTCGAGGCCGGTATAGCGCTGCGCGGCACCGAGGTGAAGTCGATTCGCGAAGGGCGGGTGCAGCTTCGCGACAGCTATGTGGAGTTTCGCAACGACGAGGCCTGGTTGGTGAGTGCTCACGTGAGTCCCTACTCCCACGGCAATCGGGAGAATCACGATCCGGAAAGGCCGCGCAAGTTGCTCCTCAAACGGCGCGAGATCGATCGGCTCTTCGGGAGCACCCAACAGAAGGGGCTCACGGTGGTGCCCCTCAAGCTGTATCTCAAGGGAAATCACATCAAGGTGGAACTGGCTCTGGTGCAGGGCAAGAAGCTGCACGACAAGAGAGCGGCCGAGCGGGAGCGTCAGGCGGATCGGGAGATGGAAGAGGCCCTCTCCCACAGGAGGCAGTAGAGCCCCAACGGGGGTTGCAGGCGTCTCGCGTCATACGTTGGTAGAAGCCGTCGGGCAAGGAGTGTCGGATTGGATTGGATCCACGTTCGGGGTGCTCGAGAGCACAACCTGAAGAACATTTCGCTGAAGATCCCGCGCAACAGACTGGTCGTGATCACCGGTGTCTCGGGCTCGGGAAAGTCCTCGCTCGCCTTCGACACGTTGTTCGCCGAGGGGCAGCGACGCTACGTCGAGTCGCTTTCGGCCTATGCCCGACAGTTCCTGAATCAGGTGGAGAAGCCCGACGTGGACGCGATCGAAGGGCTGTCTCCCGCAATCTCGATCGAGCAGAAGACGGTCTCGCGGAACCCTCGATCCACCGTGGGTACCGTGACGGAGATCTACGACTACCTGAGGCTCCTCTACGCATCGGTGGGAGTGCCTCATTGCCCGAAATGCGGCGCGGTGATCCGACCGCAGACAGTGCAGCAGATGGTCGATCGAGTGACCTCTCTGCCCGAGGGCACTCGGCTGATTCTGCTCGCACCCTATGTGCGTGGCAAGAAAGGGGAATACCGCACTCAGATGGCCCAGATGGCGCGGGAAGGGTTCGTGAGGGCCCGTGTCGACGGCGAGATGATCGAGCTCGACGACGATCCCCCACGGCTGGACAAGCAGAAACGGCACACCATCGAGATCGTGGTCGACCGCCTGGTGGTGAAGGAGGGGATCGAGCAGCGCGTCGCCTCTTCGCTCGAGACGGCTCTCCAGGTCGGCAAGGGATTGGTGGTTCTGGCTCCCGAGGGGATGCCGGAGGAAACGCTCTCGCAGAACTTCTCCTGCTCGGAGTGTGGCGAAGGTCTGGCCGAAGTCACCCCGAGGCTGTTCTCCTTCAACAGCCCCTATGGGGCCTGTCCTGAGTGCGGTGGGCTCGGGACCCTACGCGCCATCGACGAAGAGCTCGTTCTCGGTGATTCCGATCGTTCGATCGAGGGCGGGGTGATGATCCCCTGGCCGGCCGGCTCGAAGTCATGGCGCTTTCGCATGATCCGCACCCTGGCAGAGTCGATGGGCTTCGATCTGTCGACACCGTGGAAGAAGCTCTCGAAGAAGGTGCGCCAGACGATTCTCTACGGCAGCGGAGATCGGGAGATCGATTTCGAGATCGAGGGAAAGCGCTCGAGCTACAAGTGGCGAGGCTCCTACGAGGGCGTGATTCCGATGCTCGAGCGACGGTACCGGGACTCGAAATCAGGCAAGGTGCGCAGCGAGATCGAGAAGTACATGTCGATCTTGCCCTGCCATGGCTGTGCGGGTCGTCGCCTCCGCCCCGAGGCGCTGGCCGTCAAGGTCGGCTCCAGGTCGATCGATGAGTTGTCGAGGATGGCGATCTCGAACCTGAGGGCCGTTTTCGACGATCTCGATCTGACCGACAAACAACGCCAGATCGCCGGGAAGGTGCTTCAGGAAGTCGCTGACCGACTGTCCTTCCTCGACGACGTGGGGGTCGGCTACCTCACTCTCGAGCGTGCCTCCGGCACGTTGTCGGGGGGAGAGAGCCAGCGCATTCGCCTCGCGACCCAGATCGGAAGCAAGCTGATGGGAGTGCTCTACGTCCTCGACGAGCCGTCGATCGGTCTGCACCAGCGCGACAACGACCGGCTTCTCGGCACGTTGAAGGAGATGCGAGACCTCGGCAATTCGGTGCTGGTCGTGGAGCACGACGAAGACACCATGCGCGCGGCCGACTGGGTGGTCGATCTCGGGCCGGGTGCTGGTGAGCACGGCGGAGAGGTGGTGGCCGAGGGACCCTGGGAGACCGTGGCGAAGAGCCGCGAGTCGCTCACCGGCAGATACCTGGCGGGCCGGGTATCGATCGAGCCTCCGCCGGAGCGCCGACCCGGCAACGGAGGCCGCCTGGAGGTCCTGGGCGCGACTCACAACAACCTGCGTGACATCGAAGTCGCCATTCCCCTGGGCTGTCTGGTCGTGGTGACGGGAGTCTCGGGGTCGGGCAAGAGCAGCCTGGTCCACGACATCCTCTATCGGGCGCTCGCCCGGCATTTCTATCGAGCTTCCGAGCCACCGGGAAAGCATCGAGAGATCCGTGGTCTCGACCTGATCGACAAGGTGATCGAAGTCGACCAGAGTCCGATCGGCCGCACGCCCCGGTCGAATCCGGCGACCTACACCAACGTGTTCGGCCCGATCCGTCAGCTGATGGCCCGGGTACCGGAGGCGAGGGTGCGTGGGTACAAGCCCGGACGCTTCAGCTTCAACGTCAAGGGAGGGCGGTGCGAGGCGTGCGCAGGCGACGGTCAGATCAAGATCGAGATGCATTTCCTCCCCGACGTCTATGTCACCTGTGACGTGTGCGGGGGGAGCCGCTTCGAGCGCGAGACTCTCGCGGTGACCTATCGGGGCCTGAATATCTCGGAGATCCTCGACACCAGTGTCGAGAAAGCCCGTGAGATCTTCCGAGACGTCCCTTCGATCGATCGAATCCTGTCGACTCTGGACGACGTCGGTCTCGGCTACATCCGCCTCGGGCAGCCCGCGACCACACTGTCCGGTGGCGAGGCGCAACGCGTCAAGCTGGCGACCGAACTGTGCAAGCGGTCGACCGGGCGGACCCTCTATCTCCTCGACGAGCCCACCACCGGTCTGCATTTCGACGACGTCGGGAAGCTCCTTTCGCTCCTTCAGCAGCTGGTCGATCGCGGGAACACGGTGCTGATCGTCGAGCACAATCTCGACGTCATCAAGTGTGCCGACTGGGTCATCGATCTGGGGCCCGAGGGAGGGGACGCTGGCGGCGAGCTGGTCGCTGCCGGCACTCCGGCAGAGGTGGCTCGAGTGAAACAGAGTCACACCGGTGGTTTCTTGCGGCGAGCCCTGGCCACGGACGAGGCGACGAAGCGTCGTCGTTCCTCTCCGGCAGGTGCCCGCAAGTCGGGCGCGAAAAAGAGCACCGCGAAAAAGAAGATCGCCAAGAAGAAGGCCCGGAAGAAGAAGGAAACGCCCCGAGGAGCGACCGGGTAGCCCGCTCGAACAGCTCCTCAACAGCCTAGGTGAATCACGCAGCGCCGAGCCGAGCCTCTTCTTCGGTGCTCCCAGAGGTAGATCCCCTGCCAGGTTCCGAGGGCCAGGCGGCCCTCGACGACCGGAATGCCGAGCGTGGTCGAGGTCAGTGCCGCTCGGATGTGCGACGGCATGTCGTCGGGTCCCTCCTGGACATGGGTGAAATTCGGGTCGTTCTCGGGCACGTGGCGCTCGAGCCAGTCCTGGAGGTCTCGACGAGCCGAGGGGTCAGCGTTCTCCTGGATCGTGAGGCTGGCGGAGGTGTGCTGGATCATCACCGTGCAGAGCCCCTCTTCGAGACCGCTCTTCGCCACTGCAGCCGACACCTCGGACGTGATCTCGTGAAGCCCTTTGCCGTGGGTCTGGATGCGTAGGTGGGAGATCATGCGTTCTGGGGCGCCGGCCGCACGAAGGGCCGTCTCCGGCCCGAGCCTTCGAGGCCCAGTCTCTGCCAGGTGGGGGCCTCTTGTCCAAACTGTCGCCAGAGTGCCGGCCGACCCGTCAGACGCCCCACAGCTGGTAGGCTCCAGGGGTGACCGAACGCTTTGCCTCAGAGCCGCCCGAGCTGCCGGTGGAAGGCACGGGAGATCTGGCCGACAAGCGCCGGGTTCTCCAGTTGGAGACCCTGTACGACCTCCTGGTCGCTCTCCATTCGCACCGGTCCGAGCAGGAGCTGCTCGACGACCTTCTTCAGCGGGTGTGCAGCGTGGTGGATCCGGCAACCGCGGTGGCGGTGACCCGGGATGCCTGGGGTGAGCCCAGGACCTGTGCGGTCGTCGGCTGGGAGGACGACGAGCCCAAGCCTGGAGCCCTGCTCGAGGATCCGCTGTGGCAGGAGTTGCTCAGTCAGGGGAGCTCGTTGGCACGTTCCGACGGAGAGCTGGTGGGGCGGCCCTATCGACAGGTCCTGGCAGCGCCTCTGGCGTATCGAGGGGTTTTTCTCGGGTTCATCGGTGTGCTCGACAAGGAGAGTCGCGGCGTCGAGGCGCCGAGCTTTTCTCGCGAGGACCGACGTTTTCTCGATTCGGTCGCTGTGCTGGCCGGCGTCACGCTGGACAGCTTGCGACAGATGGAGAGCCTCGTAACGCGCAGTCAGCGCCTCGAGGAAGAGAACAAGCTGCTGCGAGAGCGGCTGTCGAGCGACGGGGTCGGAAGGCGAATCGTGGCCACGGCGCCGGCGATGCGACGGGTTCTGGACGTGGTCGAGCGAGTCGCCCCCCGCGGTGTCAGTGTCTTGATCGGTGGGGAGAGCGGGACCGGCAAGGAACTGGTTGCGCGCCTGCTCCACGAGCGTTCCGGCCGGACAGGTCCGTTGGTTGCCCTGAACTGTGCAGCACTTCCCGAGTCCCTGCTCGAGACCGAGCTCTTCGGTATCGAGCGCGGGGTAGCCACGGGCGTCGAGGCCCGCATCGGGAGGTTCGAGTTGGCGCAGGGAGGGACGCTCTTTCTCGACGAGATCGGAGATCTCCAGGTGCCGCTGCAGGTCAAGTTGCTGCGCGCTCTCCAGGAGCGCGAAATCACCCGGGTCGGAGGAAGTCGATCGATTCCGATCGACGTGCGGCTGGTCACCGCCACGCACCGGACACTCTCGAGATCGATCGAAGAAGGAGCTTTTCGAGAGGATCTCTACTACCGAATCCGGGGGGTGGAGGTCGAGCTACCTCCACTGCGCGAGCGACGTCAGGACATCCCGCACTTGATGCGCTTCTTCGTGGAGCGTTTCTGCGAGCGAGAAGGGCTCGCGGTGCCGCAAATCGACCAGGATGTGGTCTCCCTCCTGCTGTCTCACGAGTTCCCGGGCAACGTTCGCGAGCTCGAGAACCTCATCGAGGGTGCCGTATCCCTTTCCGACGGAAGGATCACCGTGGAGCTGCTCCATTCGTTGATGGGCGGCGAGGATACGGCGGGCCCCCAGGCCCTCGATCTCGAGACGGTCCAACGGCGTCACATTCGCAAGGTTCTTCGAATGACCGGAGGGAACAAGAGCTCGGCGGCCAGGATTCTGGGCCTCGATCGGCGGACGCTCTCGCGAAAGGGATTCTGAGCGCTCGAGGGAGACCGGAGCGCAATGCGTCGTGTTTCCAGCAGAGGCAGAATGCCTCATATGCGTCAGAATGTCGCAATTGAGCTGGGATCGACGCAGACAGGCGCCTCTCAGATGGTAAGAGCGCTCCTTTCAGAGCCCGATGCGACATTCTGTCTCAGCCAGGTCGTGCGCGAGACCGTCTGCCGGAGCTGACAATCTGGGGGCAAACCCTTGGAAACAGCGAGTTTGAGCGGCTCGGGGAGGGGCGAGGGACGAGTTGGCAGCGACCTTGCGGTGAAAGCAGGCGTACCAAGGGAGGTCGTTTGCCATGCTAGAGTCCGTCCGCCAGATTCGTTCGCTGCCGAGGATCTCGGTGCAGGCGCTGTCATCTTCAGCGGTCCTGGCAGGCTTTCTTCTTTTGTTGGTGGAGGATGGCATTCATCCCTTCTTTGTGTACCTCCTGCAGATGTACCTGTCTTTCTGAGTTTCGGCCAATTAACCGCTGCCGCCCCTATCCACGCCGACTCCCCAATTCTGATGGCTGAGGCTGTTTTGAAGGAGGTCAAGCTGACCCTCCATCTCGAGCCCAATATGGAGCTCGAGGCCTGCGACAAGGCTTCTACCGTCGCTGAGGGGATGCAGATGCGCGCCGACAAGGTCGACGAGGTGCGCATGGCGGTCGTAGAGGCCTGCATCAACGCGATCGAGCACAGTCGTTCGAAGGATGGCAAGCTGTACCTCACCTTTTCGGTGTTGGGAACGGACGAGCCGGAGACTCTCCGGATCACGGTCTCTGACCGGGGAGTTGGTTTCGATCCGGCTAAAGTGGTAGAACCCACCATCGAGGACAAACTTCACGCGGCCAGCAAGCGCGGCTGGGGACTCAAGATCATCGAGGGCCTGATGGACAGCGTGGTTGTACAGTCGAACGATGACGGAACTTCTGTCGTCATGTCCAAGTCACGGTAGGGCTCTGGTGAATCAGGTGTATAGATGACGGAAAGTCTGAAACTCACAGTCGAACAGCGGGATGAACTGGCGGTGATCTACACCGACGGCTACATCAACAACCAGGGCGGTGAAGAGATCGCCAAGGTCGCGTACGACCTGATGGACCAGGGGCACAAGCGATTGCTGCTCAACCTGGCTGGCACCAAGATCGTGAACTCGATCGGGATCTCGATTCTGATCGAGATCATCGAGAAGATGCTCGAAGTCGAGGGAAAGCTCGCCTTCTGCAATCTCACGCCGACCATCGACAAGACCTTCCACATCATGGGGTTGGCTCAGTTCACACAGATCTTCCCCGACGAGGACACCGCGGTGAGCGACCTCGGAGGGGCCTAGAAGTCTTGACCCGTGAAGCTGCACCAACGACATCGAGTCTGGCTGGCCGATTCCTCTGTGCCGCGCGAGGTTGCGCCCGAGGGTAGATCTGCTGGCTGGGGACCGTGCGTCCAGACATGGGATCCCCCTGCCACGGAGACCCATGAGCGTGGCACCGCCTTCTGACCCTCAGCCGTCCGCAGCCGCTTTCCAGTGGGAGGCGATGCGTAGCTACTCCACTCGGGAGTGGGAGTCAGGAGCGATCGTGCTCGAAGTGCTCGAGCAGTGGCGCCGGTTTGCCAACGCTGACGGTGCCGCTGTGTATGCCCCCTGCGACGGCGGTGGATTCGAACGGGTGGTCGGGGTCGGGAGCGACGACCTCCCGCTGCGTCTCGATCAGAAACCAGACACGGTCACCGGGCTGCGTGAGCTTCCGGGGGGCATGCTCCTGATGCTTGCGGGCGGCACTCCCGGCACGGTCGAGGCCCCTTCCCCCGCGGTCGACTTCGTGCTCAGTGCCGGTTCCCATCTGCGCCAGCTGCGCGACCGGTTGAAGGAACGCAGCTTCCAGGACAACCTCAAGGTGGTCAAGTTGGAAGCGCTGTACGACGTCGGGCTGGCCATCGCGTCCACTCTCAACCTGGATCAGCTTTCCGAAGAGATCCTCGGTCACGCGGTCGCGCTGCTCGATGCCCGACGGGGAGCTCTCTATCTGCTCGAGAACGGGACGTACCGAGTTCGCCGCGCGATCGGCGGCAGTGCGCTCGAGACTCTCGCCGAAGGAGAGGAGCCGCTTCACGAGCGAGCCACCGATGCCCAGCTGCTTCCCGGCGTGAAGCATCTTCTCGTCGTGCCCATCGCGATCGATGGATCGAAGCTCGGGATCCTGGCCGTGGCCGACAAGGAGAGTCGCACTGGGGTCGGCCCCTTCTCCGAGGACGACCAGCGCTCCCTTTCGCTGTTTGCCAACCAGGCCGCCATCGCCCTCGAGAACGCGAATCTCCATCGCCAGGCGCTGGAGAAAGAGCGTCTGGAGCGCGACATGGAACTGGCTGCGGAGATCCAGCGGGGGCTGTTGCCGTCGTCGATACCGGAGGTGGAAGGCCTCGAGATCCTGGGCTGGAACCGTCCGACGCGGCAGGTCGGAGGTGACTACTACGGCTACTACCGTCTGAGTGAAGACCGGATCGGCATGGTGGTCGCCGACGTCACCGGAAAGGGTATGCCGGCAGCACTTCTGGTCTCGACTCTCCACTCGGCTCTACGCCTGTTGCTCGATCGAGTCCAGGATGGAGCCGAACTGCTCTCGCGGCTCAATCAGCACATCCTCGAGGCCAGTGGTACCAACAAGTTCATTACGCTCATTCTCGCCGTCGTCGACAGCGGCGAGAACCGATTGGGATTCTTCAATGCCGGCCACAACCCGGGGCTGATCGTGCGTCGCGACGGTCAGGTCGACCAATTGCTGGCCAGCGGACTCCCGCTGGGGCTGATGCCCGGAGCGACCTACACGTACGAGAGCGTTCCTTTCGCCCCGGGCGATCTGCTGTGCCTGTACTCCGACGGCATCACCGAGTGCGCAGCAGCGAACGACGACGAGTACGGGATGGAGCGCTTCTGCGAGTATCTCCGCGAGCAGCGGGAGGCACCTCTTCCCGACATCCTTTCGGGACTCGATCGCGAGATGGCGGACTTCGCCGGCGATCATCCGCAGAGTGACGACCAGACGGTCGTGCTCGTGCGCCGAGTCTAGAACTCAGGTCCAGGCTGGTCTGAGCCCGGTCGCCTCGGCGATCGCGGTGGCCGGAGCCGAGGTACCGCCGAGAAACCCGTCCCGCGTCGCTTTGACGACGGCGTTGCGTCCGATCGCGAAGAAGTTCGAGAAGACACGCAGCAGGCTGTCCTCCCAGATCTGTTCGGGTACCGCGTATCCGATCCCGCCTTTCGCGATGGTCCGCACGCCCCTGCAATGGGCACGAAACAGCATCCGGTTCGGGTCGAAGACTTCGAGTCGATCGAGACGTCCCACCCATAGGCCATCTCCCGTCCTCTCGATGAGCTCGGGCTCGCTCAGCTCTCCGGCCTGCATGAAGAGGTGCAGGCCGAAGGCCTCGCCGCCCCCGAGGGCGTGTCCGGTCGGCTTCATCCCCAATGCGACCGCGCTCTCCGAGTCGAGAGTGGGTCCTCGCGGCACCCCACGCGAGACCAGATCGAGAGGAGTCTTGGTCCTTCCCTCGAGGTCGAACGGGAAGGGCATACCGTTCGTGTCCGTGGCGTCATCACGCAGACCGAAGTCGCGATCGAAGACCTGAACGCCAGCATGCTGACGGAGAAACGAAGTTCCTTCGCGGTAGGCCCGAGCGCCCAGTGCCTGCACGTTCAGTTGATTGACGAGCTCGATGGTCGCCTCCGGAGACAGCACCAGACGTGTGGCCTGCGCCGGGTCGGGCGTGTCTCCCCGCTTGTCGGCACGTCGACGACGGGCGCGCGCCAGGGCCTTGTCGAAATCGAGCTCTTCGAGCTGGCGAGCCGATTGACCCGAGAAACCGGCAAGGGAGCCCTGGCCGCTGCGCAACTGACACGTCGCGCTCGTGACTTTGGCCTGGCGCCTCAGTCCACGAGAGTTCTGGATCACGACTCGGCCCTCGCTCCACTCGAGCACTGCCGCCTCATCCTCGCCCAGATTACGCTCGAGCAGCCGGTGCGCTTCTTGCGGAGAGAGCGAGGCGAGTCGGTGATCGAACGGGGGCTCTACCGGTTCGGGCTCACGAGAGTCGGGAAGGGGAGGACGGAGCGAGGGTTCATCTCCACGGGCATGAGCCATCGCCTGTCGGATTCCGCTCCCCAGGGTACCGCGAGTCGGGCGATCGATGCGGAAGCTCCCGGTCCTACCGCCTTCGCGGACCCGGATCATGGCACTCCGCTCGACGCGCCGAATGGAGTCGAAGTCGTCCATCGGTTGGCCCACACGGGAGCGGCGGACCTCCCACCAGAGAATCTCGGTCTCGTCCGCCGGAGACAGGGACATTGCCCCGTCCAGAACGTCGACCGCCTGAGCGAGCGACGTCAGACCACTTCCCGGCTCCCGCCGTCGACGCGAACGTCGTCGCTTCTCGGGGGCCTCGGAAACGCTCTCGTCTGGCATGGAGTCAGCATAGCAGCGAGGCCGGCGCGGGAATGCCGAGGTGCGACCGCGGGATTAGTCATGAAGAGAGGAAAGGAATCTCGATATGGATACCTGGCCGAAACGCGCTTCCGGGCGCACGAGAGAATCGGTGACGCTCCTTTTGAGCCGAGCGACTCCTGGCAGGCGTTGGACCGGGACGGTGGTCCTGTTGGCCCTCGCCTCCACCTGCTGGGCCTCTCGAGTGTGGGCCCAGGAACGGGTCGAGGCGCGAGCTGCCGTCCAGGAGTCGTCCAGGACCCCGGACGAGGATCCGTTCCTCGAGCAGCGGCGCGAGATGGTGGCTCGCCAGATCGAAGCGCGTGGGATTCGGGCCCCAGAGGTTCTGGGAGCGCTCGCCGCCGTCCCACGGCACGAGTTCCTTCCGGCCGCGAGATGGCACGAGGCCTACGAAGACCATCCGGTCTGGATCGGGGACGGTCAGACCATGTCGCAGCCCTACATCGTCGCCCTGATGACCGAGCTGCTCGAGCTCGACGGGGACGAGCGGGTCCTCGAGATCGGCACCGGCTCGGGGTATCACGCGGCGGTGCTCTCGCGAGTGGCGGCGGAGGTCTTCACCATCGAGATCCGGGAGTCCCTCGCGGTACGAGCTCGCGAGCAGTTGACTTCACTGGGGTACGACAACATCGAGTTTCGAGTTGGCGATGGCTACCGCGGATGGCCGGAGACGGCGCCCTTCGACGGCATCATCCTGACGGCTGCGCCGAGGGAGGTTCCGCAGCCCCTGATCGACCAGCTTGCCGTCGGCGGACGCCTGGTCGCGCCTGTGGGAGAGTACTTCCAGGACCTCATCGTCATCACCCGGGGAGAGGATGGAGTGACCCGCCGCAAGGTGGCGCCCGTGCGTTTCGTCCCGATGGTGGGTGAGGCCCAGAAGCCGCCCAACTGATTCGCGGCTCTGCCTCAGCCGACCGGTCGACGATCGAGGTCGACACCCGAGGCCTGTCGGCGTCGCCTTGAAGCGAGCCCCAGCGCCTCGCGCCGGGGGGCCTTGCGGTCCCTCGTCGGGTCGCGTCGTCCCCGGGGGCAGCATGCCTGGCTCGGCGGCTTCACGCGATCTTCATGGAGGATCCATCTCTTCTTTACCCTCCGCTCGTCTAATACCGGCATCGCATTTGGCCTTTTGGCATCTGCTCAGCCTCTCGGCGCCGACAGAGTTGTGCGCCAGAGCGGCAATCCACTTGGAACAGACGACGGAGAAGAGAACCATGAATCGACTGAGAATCGCTGCGGCCAATGCCGCTATTCTCGGCCTGCTCTGCGCACCGGCACTCTGGGCCGAGGGCGTCGTGACGGGCCTCGTGCTCGACGGGCGCACCGGCATGCCAGTTCGCGGTGCCGAGGTGATCCTCGAGGGCACCGACCTGGCGGCCACCACTGACCTGAACGGAGTCTTTCAGCTAACGGCGCCTGCCGGCACCTACGTGGCCATCGTCCGTGGTGAGAGCCACGCTACCCAGAAGCTCACGGAGGTGGTGATTACCGATGGCGGTACCGCCAACGTCAGCGCGGTGCTCGAGCCCACTGCCGAGGCACTCGACGACGAACTCGCGGCCCTCTCCGAAGAGATCACGGTAACCGCCGAGGCGGCCCAGGCGACCGAGGTCGCATTGCTGGCCGAGCGTCAGGCAGCACCGATGATCATCGACAACATCGGTGCCGAGGAGATCGCCAAGAACTCCGGTTCCTCGGTGGCGAGTGCGCTGAGGCGCGTGACGGGAGTCTCGCTGCAAGACAACAAGTACGTCTACGTCCGCGGCCTTGGCGATCGCTACAGCAACACCCAGCTCAATGGCACCAAGATCCCGTCGACCGAGTTCGACAGGAAGGTCGTGCCCCTCGACCTCTTTCCATCCGCTCTGCTGGAGAAGGTCACGGTGGCGAAGTCGTACACGGTCGACCAGCCGGCCGACTTCGTTGCCGGTGTGGTCGAGCTCCAGACCAAGGCGTTCCCGTCCCGCCAGAACCTGTCGGTCGGCGTCGGTACCGGATTCAACTCGGAGACCACGGGTGACCCCCTCTCCGGCTACCCCGGCGGTCTCTCCTTCTCGGGGGGCGGCGGGCAACCGCTGCCGGGCTCGTTCCCGGACGAGAGGCTCGTGCGCTTCAGTCCCTTCACCGGTGAGGGTTTCACGAACGAGGAGCTCGAAGCGTTCGGCGAGGACCTGATCGGCACCTGGACCCCGGACAACCAGGGCCCGAACGGCAACGTGCTGACCCGGAACGATGCCCCGATCGCGACCAATCTCAACGTGGGCTACGGCAACAACTGGGAGCGCGCCGGTCTGGTTCTCGGGGGCACCTGGGGGCAGCAGTACCAGAATCGGGACGAGGAGCGAACCTTCTACGTGGCCGACGGCCAGGGCGGTGGCCGCCCGGTCGACTCGTTCGACATCAACTTCGGTCAGGAGCAGGTGCGCAGCTCGTTGATGGGCGCTCTCGGCTACCGGCTCGGCGACAACAGCCAGATCGCTGTACGAACGGTGTGGACCAACCTCGCCGAGAGCGAGGGTGCGGATCAGGTGGGCTACCGTTCCGACCTGCAGAGCAACATCGACGACTTCCGGGTGCGCTACCGGGATCAGGAGGTGCTGAATCTCCAACTCTCCGGTGACCACTTCCTCGACAGCCTCGGCCAGTCGGGCAGCATGATCGAGTGGCGAGGCTCGGTGTCGGAGGCCAAGACCGACGAGGACTGGCGCCAGAACACCTACCAGGAGGTCGGAGCGGATCTCATTCCTGGCGAGATCACGGGTGATCTCACCCTCACCAACGCCGGAAACGCGGGCTTCCTCTACTACAACGATCTCAAAGACGACCTGGCCGACGTGCGCGGGGACTGGACCTCGATGTTCGCACGGGGCAACTCCTACGGCAGCTTCAAGGCGGGGCTCGCGTACTTCGACTCCCAGCGCGACTTCAACTCTCGCCGCTTCCGCTTCTTCCCACAGAGCCTTCGCGATGTCGATCGCACGCTGCCCGCGGAAGAGATCTTCACCGAGGAGCAGATCGGGCCGAACTTCCAGCTGCAGGAGATCACCAACGTCACCGACTTCTACGACGGTGATCAGCAGGTTGCAGCGGCCTACGCCCAGGCCGACTATGCCTTCGGCAAATGGCGGCTCGTGGGCGGGGTACGGGCCGAGGACAACGATCAGAACGTGACCACGGTCGACCGGCGAGATCCCGACAAGACGCCGGTGCTCACCACCATCAGCGGCACCGACGTGCTGCCTTCCCTCAGCGTTGTCTACTCCCTTGCCGACAACCAGAACCTACGGGGCGGTTACGGGCGCACGCTCAACCGTCCCGAGTTTCGAGAGCTGGCGCCGTTCGAGTTCCGTCCGATCGTCGGAGGTCTCACCACGGTGGGCAATCCGGACCTGGTGCAGGCGATGGTCGACAGCCTCGATGTGCGCTGGGAGTGGTTCCCCTCGGGCGGCGAGGTGATTGCGGCGAGCGTCTTCTACAAGAAGTTCACCGATCCGATCGAGGCTGTCCTGATCGGAGGTGCGACCCAGACCCAGACCTACGACAACGCCCAGGGCGCCACCAACCAGGGCTTCGAGCTCGAGGTGCGCAAGAGGTTCGCCAAGGACGGCTTCTGGGAGGCCTTCACCGGCATCGTCAACTACACCTACGTCGACTCCGAGATCGAGATCGACCCCAATAAGACGGTCGCCACCAACCCGACCCGTCCGCTGATCGGGCAGCCCGACCACATTGCCAACATCGTGCTCGAGTGGGCGCCGGCGCAGGGCGACACAGCCGTGCGGCTGCTGTACAACCTCACCGGAGACAGGGTCCTGTACGGCGGAGCGTTCGGAACTCCGGACGTGATCGAGAACGAAGTCGGCACGGTCGATCTGGTCTATCGCCAGGGCTTCGCGACCTGGCTTCAGAACAGCGCCGGTCGCGGCTTCAGCTTCAAGGCGTCTCTGACCAACCTGACCGACGAAGAGCGGCTGTGGACCCAGGGAGGGGGGCTGTGGCGCCGGTTCGACCCGGGCCGCGGCTTCTCGTTCTCGGTCGGCTACAGCTTCTGAGCATGACTTCGGCGGGTGAGAGATCGTCTTTCCTCCGCCGCCTAACCGAATCCATCCACTCCAGTACAAGGGAGACAGTCGAATGAGGATGACAACCATGGTCCAGCTCGCGGGCGCGATCGCCGCTCTCGGGATGCTGGCCGCCCCGATCGGGGCTCAGGGCCCATCTGAGGACCTGCCCACCTGGGTCGAGCGAGCGACGGACGTCGCACCGAAAGCATCGGTGATCTCGCGAATCCGCCGCCCCGCAATGAAGAGCTACACCGATTCGTACATCTACGGGGTACAGGGCACGCCCGGCGGCGTGACCTTTGCGGCCACCATCGATCCGGAAGGCTACGACGAGGCGGTCACGATGTACCTCTACTGGCAGGATCGAGTGAGCGAGCAGAAGCGGTACTACAACGTGCCGGCAGGCGGCTTCTCCACGAACGAGATCGACCTCTTCAGTGCGGGTGGCGCCCCGGTCCAGGTGTTCGTCCCCGAGATCGCCGACCTCGTCTTCTTCGCTCCGAGTGGCACAGCGTCCGCGTTCGGACCGCTCGCCGGCGTTCCCTCCAGCACCGGCCAGTATCAGCTGGTCCTCGAGATTCGCAGCTCTGACGGCTCGGCCACGGTGAACTTCACCAACGCCATGTACTCCTACGTCGATGCGGTGATCCCGAAGGCCGGCACGATCGGCTCCGAGACCTGGACCGCGAACAACGCCTACCTGGTGGGCGTACTCGACGTTGGCGCGGGCGCGATGCTCACCATCGAGCCCGGCACCTTCGTTCTGGGCGACAATGCCTCCCAGGGACGTCTGGCGGTACTCCAGGACGCCATGATCATGGCGCAGGGCACTGAGTTGCGACCGATCGTGATGACCTCGGAGTTTCCTCGCGCTCAGCGCCAGAAGGGAGACTGGGGTGGTGTGGCCATGAACGGCCGCGGGCCCTGCAACCAGGCCCAGCCGCCGCTCGGCGAGGGCGAGACGGGGCCCTTCTGCGGCAACAACCCGAACGACAACAGCGGTGTGCTCTCCTACGTGCGCATCGAGTACGCGGGCATCCGCTTCACCGATGACAACGAGCTCAACGGCCTGGCCGCGCAGGGTCTCGGTGCGGGCACCACGCTCGATCACATCCAGGTCACCGAGGGTCTCGACGACGGTGTCGAGTTCTTCGGCGGCAACGTCGACATCAACTACCTGCTGGTGCTCAACGCCGAGGACGACTCGCTGGACTGGACCTTCGGTTGGACCGGCAACGGCATGATGATCTGCCTGGTGCAGAACTGGGGCGAGGCGGACAAGATCATCGAGGGTGACAACTTCGAGGACGACCCGACGGCGACGCCGCGCGCGCGGCCGACCCTGACCAACTTCGTCGGTGTCTCGAACGCGACCCAGGGCTCCAGTGCCAACGCGGACGATACCCTGGTGATCCGTCGAGGCTCGGGCGTCATCCTGAACAACGCGGCGCTCTACACGGCGAATGGCACGGCAGCCGTCCACCTGGGCGACGGCGCCGGGGATCCCACCTACGACCTGGTGGGAACCAGCGAGCTGCAGTTCAGCGGCGTGCAGGTGTTCCCGCTCAACGCGCTCTTGATCGAGCGCGATGACAACGAAGCCATCTCCGCGCCGGCCGGGCTCGCCAACGGCAACCCCCGTCTTGCCAATCCAGCCAGCCCGATCCAGCCCGATCTGCAGCCGCTCGGGGGTGCCACCAGCTGCACGACGGCGAACAACGACTGGACCAAGGCCTACTGGATCAACTGGGACTACGGAGTTCGCAATTGATGGGTATCAGCAAGAACATCACTCGTGATCAGGAGAATATGAACATGAAGCACATCTTCTGCACCTTGCTGCTGCTCGCTGTCGTCCTGGCGGCCCCCGCAGCGGCGGACGATTGGTTCGTCCAACTCGACGGCGGTGGCGGTCAGGGCTTCGGCGCGGTGCGCACGAGCTCGGGCGGCTCCGACTTCAGTTTCGTCACCAACGGGATCGGCAACGTCTCGGGCGTCACCATCGGCGGTACCAACGTCGGCGGCACGGCCGCCTTCGGCTCGATCGCCGGCACCACCAACGCCTCCATCTCCCCCGGAGCCAACGTCGTCGTGACCGGAGCCGGCGGCAGTGTCAGCGGCACCCTCGAGCTCGCCGGCGAGAGTGGCGGCGGTCCCGGTCCGGAGCCTGGTGACGGTCTCGAAGACGACACCACGGACCCCTGCGTGGCGGGCACCAACACGGTCTGCCTGCGTGGCGGGCGTTTCGAGGTGACGGCAACCTACTCCTTGCAGGACCAGCGCACCGGCGACATGGGTGGCGACAACGCGACCGACGACACCGGCCAGCTGTACTTCTTCAACCAGTCCAACGTCGAGGTCTTCATCAAGGTGCTCGACGCCTGCAACTCGGCGGAGCCCAACTTCTGGGTCTTCATCTCCGGGTTGACCAACCAGGGGGTCGTTCTCAAGGTCCGCGACAGCGTCGCGGGCAAGTCGAGAACCTACGAGAACCCCCTCGGGACGACCTTCGTGACCGTCACCGGCACGACGCCGGAAGGCGGGTCCTTCCCGACCTGTGACGGGTAGTCCGAGAACAGAAACCGGAAGGTCCGGCGGCCTCTGCCGCCGGGCTCTCCGTTGCCCGATTCGGATCACGTGTCTGGTGAGTCTTCGGGCTCACAGTCCCCGTGACTCCGCGTGACGCTCGACGTCACACCCGTCCGTTCCATTTCCCCGGCCTGCGAGGTCGGGGACTTTTTTTGTGGAGAGCCGTCGGACACCGCGGATTAGAGTAGGGGAAGACCCCAGCAGCATGTGGAACGCCTGACATGCGACGATCAGAGCTGGAGGAAGGAAGAGATGATTTTCCAGCAGTTGCAGGATCCGGTTTCCAACACCTATACCTATCTTCTCGCCCAGCGAGCGGGTGGCGAGGCATTGATCATCGATCCCGTGTTCGAGCAGGTGAATCTCTACGTCGATCTGCTCAACAAGCTCGACCTGCGGCTGGTCAAGGCGATCGACACCCACATCCATGCGGACCACATCACGGGTCTCGGCGCGCTGCGCGATCTCACCAAGTGCGTTACCGTGATGGGCGAGCGCTCGGGTGCCGAGGTCGTGTCGATGCGACTGAGAGAAGACGAAGAGGTCGACGTAGACGGCGTCAAGCTCCGCACGCTCTACACGCCGGGTCACACCGACGACTCCTACAGCTTTCTGATGTCGGACCGGGTCTTCACCGGCGATGCTCTCTTGATCGGAGGCACCGGGCGCACCGACTTCCAGAATGGTGATCCGTACCAGGCCTACGATTCGCTGTTCAACAAGCTGTTGAAGCTGCCACAAGAGACGATTGTGTACCCGGCCCACGACTATCGAGGCAACACCGCATCGACGATCGGCTACGAGGTCGCCCACAACCCGCGGCTCCAGGTCTCGACCGCTCAGGAGTATGCGGACATCATGAACAGTCTCAACCTGGCCGACCCCAAGATGATGGATGTCGCAGTGCCGGCCAATCAAGGTGTCGGCCGGGACCTCTCCAAGTACATCGAGCCGGGCGAGGAAGTGAGTGCCGAGGAGCTCCTGCGAGAGCTCGAGCGGGGAGGCACCGCGATTCTCGACCTGAGAGAGGCCAGCGAGCGCGCCCGCGATGGAGTCATTCAGGGCTCTCACTACTGCGCCTACACGAACCTCGAAGCCAACCTGTGCGACACCGACACCTTGCGCGACCTTCAGCGCGATCACAGAGTCGTGCTCTACTGCGCTTTCGGTGAGCGCTCCGCTCTGGCGCTCGACACCCTGCGCAACAAGGGGTTCGCCGATCTGCGTCACCTCACCGGCGGGCTGGCGGCCTGGCTCAGAGCCGGCGGACCCGTGGAGCGCGGCGGCGCGTGACTGCCGGGCTCACCCCGCAAACACGCGCGCCACTGTCGGGAGTGCGTCAGGGTCGGGACGCGGTTGTGGTATGCATAGAGATTCGAGGGAGGTGGCAAGTCCTGCCGTTGAGCCCGAGACGGGGTCCGGGCAGGGAGACAACCAGCACCAGAGACAGGAGAGAGGCCAATGGGAATCGGCAAGAAGGCGGTAGAAGGCAAGGCAAAGAGGGTAGTCGAGAACGTCACCGAGGACATTCCGGTGGTCGGTGATCTCGTCGATAAGAGCATCAAGTCGGGTCCGATGGACCAGATCGACGACAGTCTCGAGGAGACCAAAGACAAGTTCGATCGGGACAAGAACAAGGGTGTGTTCAAGGACAAGGACGACGACAAGAAGGGCCTGCTGGGCAAGAAGTAGGACCGACGTCTGCCATATAGACCGCAAAGGCGCTTCTTCAAGGAAGCGCCTTTTTTGCGTATGGGGAGCGACCGAAGGGAGCGATCCGGGGACCCCCTCCGGAAGCGACCGAAGGGAGCGACCCGGAGATCCCCACCAAGCAACCGAAGGGAGCGATCGGGAGATCCTCTCCGGAAGCGACCGAAGGAAGCGATCCGGAGATCCCCACCAAGCAACCGAAGGGAGCGATCGGGAGATCCTCTCCGGAAGCGACCGAAGGGAGCGACCCGGGGATCTAAACCGCAACGCCGCGAGAGAAGGGATTTGTTGCCAGAGGTCGCTTCCCCGCAAGGGGAAGCGCCCGTACGCCCGAAGCCCTTCGGCTCCACCGGAAGCGACCGGAGGGAGCGAATGGTGGAGCAGAAGGGATTTGAACCCTCGACCCCCACGTTGCGAACGTGGTGCTCTCCCAGCTGAGCTACTGCCCCACGGAGCGCTCATTCTAGTCACCCGCTGGACCGCGAGGCAACAACGGGGTTCTTCGGAAACCACCCTCGATCGCTGCCCTGTTCGTGGGGAGTCGGGGTGTATTATCGGAGGGTTACTTGCAGAGTTCTCGAGAGAACCGGCTCCCAGCCCTCTGGATGGAGCCAGAATGGAGGCAGAAATGAGCGATAAAGCAGAAACCCTCGACGAGAGTGGGAGCAATCTCACCGGAGCGGTCGAAGAGGTCAAGGGTGCAGTCAGCAATCTCGCCGGCGAGGTGAAGGGGACACTGGGCCGCACCGTGAATGCGGCCCAGCGCGACGTCTCCCAACGCGCCGAGCGCGTGGGCGAGTACACCAAGGACCGCTATGGCGTGGCCAGGGACGGCCTACGCACGGGATACGACCGGGCGCGCAAGGACTTCGATCAGCTCTCGGGTGACGTCAATACCTATGTGCGCGACAATCCCGGCCGCTCGGTGCTGTTGGCAGCGGGACTCGGTTTCCTGGTCGGTCTGCTGCTGCGTGGGAACAACCGGTGAGCTCCCGGTCCGGTCTCGATTCTCCAGTCCTGCCCTCCGACGAGAGGCCGCTCGAGGATCGCCTCGTAGACGGTGTTTTCGACGAGGGCTTCGACTGGGCCGAGATCGTTCGCACCTATCCAGTGCCCTGTTTGGCGGTCGCGGCGGTAGCGGGTTTCCTGGTCGGTCGGTCTCGCGGCCCACAGGTGTTCGATGTCGCGTCCATCGCCCTTGCGGACCGGATCACTCGTTCCTTCGGCGCCAGCGCCGATTTCTGAGGGCTCGGTCCTCACGTAGAGAACGCCTAGCGCATGAGTGACGACACAGAAGGCTTGCACCCTCGGGGGCAGGATTCCGACCTCGAGGCAGATCTCGAGATGGAGTCTGTCGACGTCTCGGAATGGGAGAAGATCGAGGTCGTCAATACCGTGAGAGAGGCCACTCTCCTGGCGGGATTTCTCCGCAGCAACGGGATTCCCGCCGCGATCGAGTCCCGCTTCTTCACCCAGGAGCCGGTCAGCATCGGCACGCTGGGAAAGGTCGACGTCTTCGTGCCGCGAGAGCGCCTGGCGGAGGCCGAGCAGCTACTCGACCGACTCGAGAAAGAGCCCTTCGACGAGCTGGCGAGGGAATCCCAGGAGGCCGAGGGCGGGAACGGCTCTGATCCGCCGTGACTGGGCAACTGAAGGGCGGGGACAGCCTTGGCCGCTATCACATCGAGCGACTGCTGGGCTCGGGTGCGATGGGCGACGTCTACCTCGCTCGAGATCCGCGCATCGAGCGACTCCTCGCGATCAAGACGGTGCGCATCGCGAGCTCGAGCCCCGAGGACATTACCGAGCGCAAAGAGCGATTGCTGCGTGAGGCCAAGGCCGCAGGGCGACTGATTCATCCGAATGTGGTGACCCTGTTCGATACCGGAGAAGACCGTGGCCTCGTGTTTCTCGCGTTCGAGTTCGTCGACGGATCCGATCTCCTCGAGCGCCTGAGCGCGCAGCCTCCGCTGTCGCTCGCACAAGCGCTGCGAATCGTACGTCAGACAGCGAGCGCTCTCGAGGCTGCGCATGCTCAGGGGGTCATTCATCGGGACATCAAGCCCTCGAACATCCTGGTCACACGCCAGGGCGAGGCGAAGATCGCCGACTTCGGTATCGCCAAGCTGGCTGGTCAGAGCACCGAGCTCACCACCGCGGGGGCCGTCATCGGCAGCCCACAGTACATGTCGCCGGAACAGATCCGTGGCGAGGCCCTCGACGGCCGCACCGATCTCTTTTCTCTCGGAAGCGTGCTGTATGAGGTGCTGACCGGGAAGCGCGCCTTTCCGGGGGACACCATCACCACCCTGGTGTACCAGATTCTCAATGAAGACCCCCAGGACCTGGCTGAGCTGCGCCCGGATCTGCCCCTCCCGGTGGTTCGACTGGTGCGGCGGATGATGTCCAAGGACCGGGCGACTCGCGCGCAGAGCGCCGGCGAGGTGGTCTCGGAGATCGATCAGATCGAGGCCCAGCTCTCCGAACTGGAGGCCGGGATGGACGCCACTGTGGCGATGCCGGCGAGTGGGCCATCCGTGCTGCCGCCACCTCCACCCCCGGCGATGCCGTCGGCGAGTGCAACGGTCGGGCCGAAACCGGAGGGGACCGCGCCGAGTCCCTCCTCCGAGAGATCTTCCCGAAGCCGCTCCGCTGTGCCGCTCGTCTTGGCAGTGCTTCTTGTGCTCCTCGTGGTGACCGGATTCGTGGGCGTGATGCTGCTCCGATCCTGGTTCTCGTCGACGTCGTCGCCGGACGAGATCACGGAGGCGGCCGAGCCCGGGCCGTCCCCTGCCGAGAGCGTCGAAGAGGCCGCGCCGGACCGGGTCGCCCGAGAGGCCGACCTGTCGGTGTCGCCGTCGGGCCCCGAGGCCAAGCCGGTCGACATACCGCCAGTCACGACTCGGGCAGTCGAGGCCTCTGCGGAGCAGCGAACGGGGCGCCAGCCGGACGCCGGCACTGATACCGCGCGTGCCGCCTCTCCGCGCGTTGCCGAGCCTCGCACCGAGCCGCCGTCGCGGCCCATCGAAGCGCCGTCCGATCCGGAGCCGCCTGCGGCGTCTCGGTCCACTGTGTCGTCGTCGGCCGCCGCAGGCACTCCGCCATCGGTTGCCCGAGATGAGCCCTCGAACGCAGCCGGGGAGACAGCGACTCCTCCGCCCGAAAGCACGGCGTCGCCTTCGCTGCCAGAGGACAGAGTCTCCGCGGCGCGCGACAGCTCCTCGGTGACGATCAACGCGCGTCGGAGCACGGGGCTCGCGCTGACCTTCGATGTGGAGCCCGAAGGGGCCTTCGTGCTTTTTCGAGCTCCGGAGCACTCACGCTTCACGTCCATTGGCCGCGCGAGTGAGTACGACGGGCGCAAGAACCAGCGCTTCACCCTTCCCGAGGCCGGTACCTATCTGGTCATGCTGCGGGCGGAGGACTACGGTGACTACGTGATCGAGATCGAGGCTTCGGCTGGAGGTTCCACCGAACCGCTCCGAGCACGCCTCGCGGCGCCAGGGGTCCAGATCGCGACGGCGCGCTCGGGAGACCGCTTCCGGGTGAGCGAGGCAATTGCCTTCGTCGACCCTCCGGCTCGCGCCCAGGTTCTGGTCGATGGTCAGTCTCGGGGCCGCCTCCGCGACTTCGATGGCAGTCCCGGGAAGTGGCTGCGCCTGTCGCCGGGTGAGCACCGGATCTCGATCGAGGGCAGGCAGAACGACTTGACCTTCATCGTCGAGATGAACCCCGGTGCGGCGGTGCCGCGTCTTCTGCTGACTGCCGGGAACCCCTGAGTCGGTGTCCGAAATGGTCTCATCCGGCACTCCGTTGCCGACCCGACTCACCCTGCCGGGTCGCTTCACCCGGGAGCGCCTGGACAATGGCCTCGAGGTGGTGCTGATCGAGAACCCTCGCGCACCGATCGTCACGACGGCGCTGTTCTACCGGGTCGGTACTCGAGACGAAGCGCCCGGACAAGGCGGAACGGCACACTTCCTCGAGCACATGATGTTCAAGGGCTCGCCTCGCTACGGTCCGGGCGAGGTCGACGAGGTGACCCAGAGACTGGGGGGATCCAACAACGCCTTCACCAGCCACGACACCACTGCGTACTACTTCCAGTTCGCCTCGGATCGATGGCAGCACGCCCTCGACGTGGAGGCGGATCGAATGACCGCCCTCACCCTGGATCAGGAGCAGGTGGAGCTGGAGCGCAACGTGATCCTCGAAGAGATCGCCATGTACGATGCCGATCCGTGGAGTGCGCTCGATGCCGAGGTGAGCCGAGCTCTCTTCGGCGAGGAGGGCTACGGCCTTCCGGTTCTTGGCACCCGGGATCAGTTGGAGGCACTGGACGTAGGTTCATTGGCTGCTTTCCATGCTCGGTTCTATGTGCCGTCGCGGTCGGTCCTGGTGGTCGCAGGAGATGTGGAGGCCGGGGCGATCGATCTCGTCAAGGAGCGCTTTTCCAGACTTCCGGAAGGCGATACGGAGCGAGCGCCCGCGCCTGCGCAGAGCCCCGCTCCGGATGGCCCGGTGCGGATCGAGCGCCGCCAGGGCAGCGTGTCTCGGTTCATGCTCGCATTCCCAGGGCCCTCTCTGCTGTCGGAGGCTCATCCTGCGCTCCGAGTCGCACTGGCGGCACTGGCGGGAGGTCGCACGGCGCGACTTCAGCGGGTACTGGTGGAAGAAGAGCAGCTTTGTCTCTGGGTCCAGTCCGAGCTACGAGAGCACCAGGGTCCGGGACTGATTTCTCTGGCGCTGGAGCCGACCCCCGATGCGGATCCCGCCCGGGTCGAAGCGAGAGTGCTCGAGCTCCTGGCCACCGCGAGGACGGATGGCTTCGCCGAGGAAGAGCTCGAACGGGCGCGACGCACGGTGGTTTCGGACTGGGTTTTCGGGCATGAGCGGATCCATCAGCAAGCGCTGGCAGCTGGGTTTGCCTCGGCGCTGTTCGATCTCGAGCAGCCGGTCCGCTACCTGACCCGTCTGCTCTCCCTCGGAGCCGAGGAGATCCACGCGGCCGTGCGCCAGTTCCTCGAGCCCGAGTCGGGTGCGGTGCTCGGTTGGTCGAGGTCGGCATGATTCTCGACGCGGCCCTCGGCACGAACGAACTGCTGCTCGATCCTCGTCCGGGGCACGCCTTCGCTCTGGGGGTTCGTCGAGTACCGGGAGTCCCCGTGGTGGCTCTGAGGGTGTGGCTGCGCGGGGGCTCGAGGGTCGAGACGGTTCCTGGGCAGTGCGCGATCGCCGGTCGAATGCTTTCCGAGGGAGCGGGTTTGCTGGACTGGGCCGCCTGGGCTCGTCGCTTCGAGGACCGCGGTATGTCGCTGTCGAGCTTCGGGACCCGAGAGGCTCACGGCTTGACCATCGATGCACTCGCGGACGACCTGGATGTCGCTCTCGCCTGGGCTGCAGAATTGGTGTTCGAGAGCCGATTTCCCGAGGACCGCTGTGGCTGGCTCCGTCAACAGGCGTTGGGTGAACTGTCCAGTCTCGGAGATCAGCCCGAGGTCCGCACTGCCTGGGCCTTCTACGACCACCTCTACCATCCGCATCCCGCTGGAAGGCCTGTACTGGGGACACCAGCGGGACTGAGCTCTCTGCGTGCCGAGGCTTGTCGGGAGGCTCATCTGGGCGCTCTGAGCCGTGGTGGCATCGTGACGGTCGCCGGAGAGGTGGACCCGAAGTCCGTCATGGACGAGCTCGTGCGCCGCTTCCCTGACGAGTCGGTCCCGTCCGAGGTGCTCGAAGTCCCGGAGCGGGACCCACCGTCGCCGCAGGGTCTCCCCGAGGCTCGTCGTCGGGTCGAGATCGCGGAGAGCGACCAGTGCCATCTCTACCTCGGTCACCTGAGCGTGCCCCTGGCCCACCCGGATGTCGTACCGCTCGAGTTGGTGGGAGTCATCCTGGGCTCGGGAGCAGGACTGAACGGCCGGATTCCGGCTCGGGTTCGCGAGAGTGAAGGTCTCGCCTACACGGCGCTGGCCGGGACCGTGGCGGGATGTGGCGTCGACCCGGGTCGCTTCGTGGTCTATCTGGCGACGGCACCGGATACCGTGGAGCGGGCCGAAGCCGCGGTTCGGGAAGAGATCGATCGCCTGTTGGTCGACGGCGTGAGCGAACGTGAGGTGGCCGACGCCTCTTCCTACCTTCTCGGCCGTGAGCCCTTCCGTCGAGAGACGGCGCGCCAATGGGCTGATCTGTTGGCCGATTCCCTCTTCTATCGGTTGCCCCTCTATCGGGAAGAGTGGCGGCGCGAACAGCTCGAGGGTCTGAACCCGTCCGGCGTGCTCGAGATCGCGCGGCGCCACATCGAGCCGGAGCGAATCAAGGTGACGCTGGGCGCCTAGCGGCCAATCCGGCTAGGCCGGGGTGCCTGTGCTCTGCCGGGGCGGCTCCGGTCCGGTGGCCGACAGGATCCGCCACAGGACGAGCTTCTCGTCGAGCTCCCGCAGGCGAGAGGCGAGGAGCCGGCAGAGCAATCGCATGAACTCGACCGAGGCGTGGGGATCCATCGACAGGACTTCGCGCACGGTCTCCCGATCCAGGGAGAGTACCGTCGCCGGACCGTCGTGAGCCCTGGCGTCGGCCGAGCGGGGCTGGCCGTCGATCATGGCGACCTCGCCGAAGAAACCACCGCGGGAGACGATCTCGAGGGCCTCTTCGCCGCCGCCGGGAATCACCTTGCTGATGCGAATGCGGCCCTCGAGCACGATGAACAGCTCCTTGCCCGGGTCTCCTTCGCGGAAGAGGAAGGTCCCACTGGGGATCTGGAGCTCCCGCGCGAACGTCGCCATGGTGAGCAGCTCGCGATGATTCAGTCCCTGCTCGCTGAACAGTTCCAGCTTCTGCTTGAGATCGACCGTGGGGTTGGTGCTGAAGCTCGGCAGGACGCGAATCTCGTCCCTGTGTCGATCATCGGACGCCTCGAAGAAAGACGCCAGTCGGCCGTTGGCTCCTCGTAGCTTGTCGGCGAGGGTATGCCACAGGCTCGAGTAGACCTGGGCCGCGAGCTCCACGTTCTCGTCGAAAAGTCGACGAAGCCCCTCGCCGTCGATTCGCAACACACGGGTCGGCAAGGCGGTGGTCGCGTCTGTGGAGCGTCCCTCCTGGGTCAGAAAACCGACCTCACCGATCAACTCCCCGGGAGAAACCCGGTGCACTTCGAACGTGCCGTGGGGTGTATCGCGGTGAAGAGAAATCTCGCCCCGCTCGACGAAGAACAGATCGCTCCCACCGTCTCCTCGACAGAACAGCTCGCGATCAGCGTCATAGCTCTCCTGATGCGCGACCTGGGTGAGCTGGAAGATCTCCTCGTCCTTGAGCTGGGACAGGAGTCGCACGTGACGCAGACGGCCGGCCAGTTCGATGCGCGGTGCCTGGTCCGGAAAAGAGTTCGGACCGAAGGCGTCGGCGTCCAGGAGCCCCTTCTCCTGAAGGAACAGATCGCGACGCCACTGCAGTCGCTCGAAAGCGGTCATGAGGCGCTCTCGGCGCTGATGGAAGAGGCGAATCAACTCGTGGCTCTCCCACTTGAGCACTCGCTTCAAGGTCCGAATTCGACGCCGGAGCTGGGAAGCGAGCTCGCTGTGGACGTTGTGCAGCAAGAGGTAGGCGTCGATGGTCGAGGCGAGGGCCGCACGAAAGTCCTTCCGCTCGTAGTCGACTCGACCCATGAGCTCGGCCACGGCTGAATCGAAGGGATCGTAGCGGGCAGCCAGGGCCAGCTCGCGCGAGGCCGCTTCCCAGCTGTGCTGGCGTGCCAGGATCATGCCGAACAGCTTGTAGGGCTGTGGCAGAGCGGGGCACTTCTCCTTGGCGAGTTGAATGCACTCCAGGGCGGCGCCGTTCTCGCCGCGCTCTATGTAGAGCGCCGCCAATCCCGAAAAGTGTGCCGCGTCGATCGCGTTGTGCCTTTGTTTCTCGGCCGGATCGATCGCGGTTGGGTCGGCCGTGCTCGGTGAGAGAAATCGCTCCCGAGTGTCGAAGCCGTCGTCGCTCGTTGCACTGGGAATCGGCATCTCGGCCGTGTCGCGCTGCGTGGAGCCCGCGAGCGCGTCTGTGTGCAGCTTCCTCTGCGGTGCCGTCACCCAGGGTGCTGCATTGCTGGGCATCTGCTGAACCAGCTGATGGACCAGGTCAGCGAGCTCCAGGGCTCGTTCCGATTGTCCACTGGACGCCAGTCCCCGGGCGAAGCCGTAGAGGCGATCGATGGGGTCGTTTCCGCTCGCCGCTGCGGCGAGGTGAAAGGGATCGGGCTTTTCCACGGTCGGTCTGCGGAGCCCCTGCGCAAGAGCACCGACTGACGGCGCGAGGCCCGAGCTCCGGCTCTGGGCGCGAGGTCCAATTCTGAAGTTCTCGACGGTGCCCGATCGAATCGGGAACCGGCACCGTTCGGCCGGGAGCACTCCCCGGCCAAGGCGGCAAATTACTAGTATAAGTGCAGTCGTGCTTTGCGACCACCCGTCGCCCACTCGGCGCCGACGCTCGGTTGCGCTGCCACCGCTGCCTGCTTCGTCGAGCGCGGTATCCCCCGAAGGTGTGATACGTTGCGCGCGAATTCCCTGCGTGTCTCTGTTCGTTTGGGGTCCGGAGAGTCGAGGCTCCTCCCGAGAAGGAGGCACTACCGTTGAAGGCGACGCGTGTCCGACGATCCAGCTCGCGTGCTGCGAAAAACCGCTCTCTATCCCTGCCACCTCGAAGCGGGTGGTCGGATGGTCCCTTTTGCCGGCTACGAGCTTCCCGTGCAGTACTCGGGAGTCGTCGAGGAGCACCACGCGGTGCGTCGGCGCGCCGGGCTCTTCGATGTGTCGCACATGGGCGAGTTCCGCGTCGAGGGTTCGGGCGCATGTTCCTTCCTCCAGCGCGTGACGCCCAACAACGTGGCCAAGCTGGCAGTGGGGCAGGCGCACTACAGTGCGCTCCTGAATGAAGACGGGACCTTTCTCGACGACCTGCTGGTCTATCGACTGGCAGAGAAGCGCTTCATGCTGGTGGTCAACGCGGCCGGGCGGGACGGTGACTTCGAACGGCTCATGGGCCAACTGAAGGAGGGGGGCGAGGACGCCACCCTGGAAGACCAGAGCGACGCCACGGGTCTGCTGGCTCTGCAGGGCCCCAAGGCTGCGGAGATCCTGGGATCCCTCACCGAGCTCGCCCTCGCAGATATCGGTTACTACCGCTTCGCCGAAACCGCCGTGGCCGGCATCGAGATGATCGTGTCCCGCACCGGTTACACCGGTGAAGACGGCTTCGAGCTCTACGTAGACCAGAGCCGGGCGGTGGAGTTGTGGAACGCGCTGCTCGGCGCGGGAGAGTCGCTGGGGCTCCAGCCAGCTGGTCTCGGTGCCCGAGACACCTTGAGGCTCGAAGCCGGGATGATGTTGAGTGGCCAGGACATCGGGCCGGCCACGACGCCACTCGAAGCGGGCCTGAGCTGGATCGTCAAGTGGAAGAAGGGCGACTTCTTCGGGCGTGAGGCGCTTGTCGCCCAGCGCGATGGTGGTCCCCGAGAGCGGGTGGTCGGATTCGAGGTGATGGAGCGCGGGATCGCCCGTGCAGGTCACGAGGTCGCCGAAGGGGACAACACCGTCGGTGCCGTGACGAGCGGAAGCTGGAGTCCGACGCTCGAGAAGGCCATCGGACTGGCCAAGGTTCCGGCGTCCCTCGCCGAGGTCGGAACGGAGCTCTGTGTGCGGGTTCGCAATCGGCCGCTCGCCATTCGAGTCGTCGAGCTGCCGTTCTACCGGCGGTCCACGTAGTGGCAATTCATCGATCTTGCTGCTGTGCGCACAGCGGCGTTGGTAACCTACCCGAAAGCGCAGCATCGAAAGACAACGGGAGTCAAGCATGTATCCGCAGGACCTCAAGTACACCTCCGAGCACGAGTGGATTCGCGTGGAGGGAGACGTCGGAGTGATCGGTGTGACGCACTACGCTCAGGACGAGCTCGGCGACGTGGTCTTCGTCGAGCTGCCTCAGGTGGGAGACACCTTTCAGGCCGGCGAGGAGATGGGCACCATCGAATCGGTCAAAGCCGTCTCGAGCCTCTACGTGCCGTTGGCCGGAGAAGTGATCGAGGTCAACGATGCGGTCACCGATGCCCCCGAACTGGTGAATCAGGATCCTCACGACAAAGGTTGGCTGGTCAAGCTGAAGATCTCCGATTCCAGTCAGCTCGACGGTCTGATGGATGCGGCCAGTTATCGGGAGCTCCTGGACGCGTCCTGAGCCCCGCTGCGGTGAAACGTCTCGAGCTGATCTTCGTCGCCTTCTGCGTCGCCGCCTGGGTGGTGAGTCTGCTCGCGGTGGTCGGAATCGTGGATCTCTCGGGCACGTTGGTGCTGACCCGCTATCAGCTGTTCAGCCTCTCGGCTGCAGCCGGCTGGCTGTTCGGCAACATCTGGGTGCAGCGGTGTCGAAAGCTGGCACCCGAGATCGGGCGGCGGTTCTTCGTTCTCTACTTCCTGGGCCCGCCAGGGCTTCTCTATCTGCTCCGAGTCATGGCGCCCGCTGCCGAGCAGGAGCTGCTACCGATCGTGCCGTTGCTCTCGATGTTCGTGTTCGCGGCGCTGTTCCTGGTGCCCGTTGCGCTGCGCAACCGCCACCCCGAGCGCCCGCGCCTCGACCTGCGCCGCTCCAGGGACGAAGAGACGCCGAAGGCAAATCCGGACTCTCACGAAGATCCTGGATCTCGGAGCGGCTGAGTCCTCGCAGCGGTGTCCGAGCCCGGTGGGGCTCCGACGGCCAGCTGCTAGCATCTCGTCGCATGCGAGATCTAGACGCTCTGATCGACAAGGTCACAGCCGACCTCGGTTCGCGGGGCTCGGTTCTGGTCGCCTTTTCCGGTGGAGTCGACTCTGCGACGGTCGCGGCGCTCGCTCGTCGTGCGCTGGGCGATCGGGCGCTCGCAGTGACCGCGGCGGCCGAGACCCTGGCGGGACGCGAGCTCGACCTGGCACGATGCGCTGCCGTCGAGATCGGCATCGAACACGAAATCACGACCTACAGCGAGCTCGACAATCCCGAGTTCGCCGCCAATCCCGAGTACCGCTGCTACGTGTGTCAGGGGATGCGCATGGGCACCATGGTGCGAATCGCGCAGGAGCGCGGCTTTGCCGTGGTGTGTGACGGTACCAACGCATCGGATCCCGGCCCGGATCGCCCCGGATTGAGGGCGGTGCGCGAACAGGGGGTCTACAGTCCGTTGCTGGTCCACGGGATCGACAAGGACACAACGCGTGCGATCGCTCGGCGTCTGGGACTCTCGGTCTGGGATCGCCCCGCCAACGCATGTCTCTCTTCTCGCATTCCGCACGGTCAAACGGTCACCCTGGGCAAGCTTCGCCGAGTGGAACTGGCCGAGGATCTGCTGGCGGATGCCGGATTCGAGATCTTCCGAGTGCGTCACGACCGAGGAGAGGCGCGTGTCGAGGTCGGGCTCGACGAGGTCGCTCGTCTGGAATCGACCTGGAACGAGATCGAGCCGCGGATGCGAGCACTGGGCTTCGAACGAGTGTGTCTCGATCCCCGAGGGTATCGGTCTGGCGGAGCCGATCGGGTACTGGTCTAGCACGGAGAGCACTCTTGGATCCGAAGCAGCTTCTCGAGTTACTCCGGCAGGTGGCCTCCGGCGATCTCGCCGTCGACGTCGCTGCGCAGCGACTCGCGGATCTTCCGTACAGCGATCTCGGCTTCGCCAAGCTCGACCTGCATCGGGAACTGCGCGCCGGCCATCCGGAAGCGGTCTACGCTGAGGGAAAGCGACCGGAGGATCTGGTCGCCATCGCCGAGCGGTTCGTGGAGAAGGTCGGTCGGGTGCTGGTCACCAGGGTCGACGCCGAGCGTGCCGCGGTCCTGGCGGACCGATTTCCGGAGGGTCGATTCCATGAGCGGGCCCGGATCTGGACGCTCGGAGCGTACGATGCCCACGAGAATCGAGCGCGGGTCGCAGTCGTCGCCGCCGGTACGTCCGATCTCCCCGTGTCCGAAGAGGCGGCGGTGTGCCTCGAGTGGTTGGGCCACGAAGTCGAGCGCGTGCACGACGTGGGAGTGGCCGGACTGCATCGGCTGCTGGCCCATCTTCCTGTCCTGCGCGAGTCACGACTCGTGATCGCCGTGGCAGGCATGGATGGCGCGCTGCCGACGCTGGTGGCGGGTCTGGTGAGTGCACCGGTGATCGCCGTTCCCACCAGTGTCGGCTACGGGGCCGCCTTCTCGGGCATCGCGCCCTTGCTGACGATGCTCAACGCCTGCGCTCCCGGAGTTTCGGTGGTCAATATCGACAACGGCTTCGGTGCTGCCATGACCGCACTTCGTATCTTGCGCACGGTCCCGGGCACTGGCTCCGGCGTGGCGCCGGGTCAGGAGAGCCGGTAGATCCTCTCGGCGCAGCCATAGAACAGGGCGTGTTTCTCCTCCTCGTTGTACTGCGCTGCAATCTTCTTCAGGCCGTTCCACAGCACTGCGTAGGAGATCGAGCGCTTGTCGACCGGGAAGTTGCTCTCGAACATGCACCGCTGCGGCCCGAAGCAGGCGATGGTGTGCTCGTAGTAGCGCTGCTGAGCGGCGACGAATTGATCTGAGGTCGGTGGGCGCTCTGCCAGATCCCAGCCGAAGCCGTTGTCGGGCATGGCCAGACCGCCGAGCTTGGCGACCACGTTCTCACAGCCCGCCAACTCGGCGATGTCCCTGCGCCACAGGGCGAAGATCTCCTCGCGGTGTCCAGCATAGGGTCCCACACCGAGAGGGGTGCCGAAGTGATCGAGGACCAGGGTTGCTTCGGGCACGGCTCGGGCGAGCGCGATGAAGTCGCCGAGCTGATGGTGGTAGTGCCACGTGTCGTAGCTATAGCCCATCCGGGCCAGGGTCCGAAGTCCGCGGCGGAAGTCGGAGCGGGCGTAGAGCCCCTCGGGCGCGCGGCCCGGGATCATCAGGGCCTCTGGGTACGGGTCGCGAGCTCCGGCGTGTCTGACCCCACGCAAGAGCCCGCGGGACGCCTCTTCGTGCGCGGCCAGAACCGCCTCGACCTCCTCGCCCAGGGTGAGATCGGCATGAGCGACGATGGCGGCGATCCGTGCGTGGCCCTCGCCGCCCTGGCGGCTGCGCTCGGCGATCTCGGCCACGAACTCGGTCTCGCCGACCGGGCGCAGCGATTCGGGTCCGTCCTTGAAGTAGTTGGCTCGGCACTCGACGAAGACGGTCTTTTCGATTCGATGTCCCGACCCGGTGTCGGCCCACAGATCCGGCAGCAGATAAGGGCTGCCCCATCGAGGCGTGCGCCACAGATGGTGATGTGGATCGATGATCGGTCGATCGGGATCGACAGGTTCTTCGGTGACGGATTGGAGCCATTCGGCGGAGCCGGGGCTTTGGCTGTCGGTCATGAGTCCCTCGCCTGTTCCTGTGGCTGCGGCTCAGCGGCGCCCTGTCTCGTCAGCGGTTCGAGCCCGGCGGGGCGCGCACTCGCCCCCCGCTCGAGCCACATCGCGTCGCCGTAGGAATAGAACCGGTATCCAAGATCGACGGCTTCTCGGTAGCCGGCCATGACTCGTTCGTGCCCGGCGAAGGCGCTGACCATCATCAGCAGGGTCGATCGCGGCAGATGGAAGTTGGTCAACAGCGCGTCCACGACTTCGAATCGATAGCCCGGCGTGATGAAGAGGTCGCTTCGCCCTTCGAATGCTCGTAGCGAGCCACCCTGTGCGGCACTCTCCAGGGCTCGAACTACGGTCGTTCCCACGGCGACGATGCGGCCTCCGGCGCTCTTCGTGCGCTCGATCGCTTCGACGGTCGGTGCGCTCACGGTCGTTCGCTCGGCGTGCATGCGGTGCTCGCTCGGGTCCTCCACGTCGACCGGGCGAAATGTGCCGAGCCCGGTGTGGAGGGTGACGGTGGCGAGGCCCACTCCCGCCGCCCGGACCCGGTCGAGCAACTGTTGGTCGAGGTGCAGGCCAGCAGTGGGTGCGGCGACTGCCCCCGGCGTCGCTGCCCAGAGCGTCTGGTAGCGATCCCGGTCGGTCTCGTCATCGGTGCGGTCGATGTAGGGAGGGAGAGGGATGTGTCCGAGTCGATCGAGCTCGGGAACGATGGGGCGTGTGAACTGGACGCGGTAGCGATCCTCCATCTTGTCGACGACCGTGAGTCCGAGAGCTGGGGAGGCGGGATGGTGGTCGTCGAGGCTCCGCTCTTCGACGACGAGGTGGCGCCCGGGCCGTGCCTTGCGGCCGGGGCGAATCAACACCTCCCAGCAGCGGGCGCCCTCGATCGTGGCCTCCGGCCCCGATTCTGCCGGTGTCGGTTCGAGGAGAAGGACCTCCATACGACCGCCGCTCTCGGTTCGCGCGTCGAGGCGGGCGGCGAGCACTCGGGTATCGTTGAGCACCATGAGATCGCCCTCGCGCAGGAGATCCGGCAGATCGGCGATGGATCGATGCCGCTCGTCTTCCGCGGCGTCGAGCACCAGGAGTCGGCTTCGACCCCGCTCGGCGGGTCGCTGAGCGATGGCCGAGGGCGGAAGCTCGTAGTCGAAGTCGGCGGTGCGCAAGGGCGTCAAGTCGCCACTCCCTGGTCGCTCTCGAGGCTCCCCTTCCGGGCTGGCACGGGCAGGATCGCTCGAGCGCGTGGATCGAGGCGGTCTCTGAGTCCGTCGGCGAGCAGGAAGAAAGCCATGGCGGTCAAGGTGAGCAGCAGGCCGGGGAAGACTGCCAGCCACCACGCGCTGGCGATGTAGGGCTGTCCCTCCGCGATCATGGCGCCCCAGCTCGGGGTCGGCGCGGGAACGCCGAAGCCGAGATAGGAAAGCGCGGCTTCGAGCAGGACCAGGGTGCCGACGCGAAGACTCGTGTCGACCAGCACGGGGCTGGCGGCGTGGGGCAGGAGATGTCGCAGCCAGAGTCGCCTTGGGGACACGCCGGAGGCCCGGGCGGCGAGCGCCCAGTCGAGGCCCCGTAGGCGCAGCATTTCACCTCGGACCAGTCGGCTCAGTCCCATCCATCCGGTCAGGCCGAGGAAGCTCACCAGCAGGGCGACCGTCGGCGGCGCGAAGGCCGCCAGGACCAGCAGAAGCAACAACGTGGGGAAGCACAGCAGCGCGTCGACACAGCGCATCAATGCTGCATCGAGAGTCGGGCCGCTCAGCGCCGCCAGGCTCCCGACCGATACACCCACTCCGAGCGCGAGCAGCGTCGCCAGGAGGGCTACGGTGAGCGAGATCCGGGAGCCGTAGAGCAAACGAGAGAGGACGTCACGGCCGAGCTGGTCGGTGCCGAGCGGGAACGATTGGCGATCGGCGACTCCCTCTGGGGTGGCGTTGAGAACCTGGGCCCGGGGAATGGCGACCTCCTGGCTGCGGCGCTCGAGCACCAACTGGTCGCCGCGCCATTCCACGCGGTCGGCGAGTCGCCATGGACGAGGGCCGTCGGTATGTACGGCCCACAGTCGGGTCCTTGGGGGGCGTAGCGCGGTGATCGACGGATCGAGCTGCACCTCGGGAGAAACGGGCGCGAGCCAGGGTGCCAGCAGCGCGGCCAGGGTGAGGCCGCCGAGCAGAGCGGCCGAGGCGGGTAGGGACCATCGGCTCACGGTCTCGCCTCGCTCGCACGGCGCGCGCGTGGGTCGAGCCACCCCTGTGCAAGGTCGGCGAGCAGGGTACCGAAGACGACCATGACCCCCGACAGCAGGGTGACGGCCAGCACCAAGGCTCCGTCCTGTGCGAAGACCGCCTGTGCGGTGACCGATCCGAGGCCCGGCCACGAGAACACCACTTCGGTCACCAGCGCGCCGGCGAGCAGTGCCGGCGCGGTCGTGCCGACCAACTGGCACACCGGGCCGAGGGCATGACGCAGGGCGTGGCGGAGCCACAGTCGCCGCTCCGGCAGACCTCGAGCTCGTGCGGCGACGAGGAACTCCTGCTCCTTGACGTCGAGTAGACCCTGGCGGACGTAGCGTCCGACTTCGACCGTCAGGGGGATCGCGAGGACTGCGGCGGGGAGGCAGAGGTGATGCCACAGGTCCGTCAGTCTCCCGATCGTGCCGAGCTGATCCCACTCGGCCCCCCTCATTCCGCTCGAAGGAAACCAGCCCAGCCGCAGCGCGAAGACCATGATGAAGAGAATGCCGAGCCAGAATCCAGGGATCGAGTAGAACAGGATTCCGGCAAGTCTCAGCCCCCGGTCGAGGACACCGCCGGGGCGCCGCGCGCCTGCCAGCCCGACGCTCAGCCCCAGGGGAACGGACACGAGAAGTGCGGTCACGCCGAGGAGGAGACTGGGCGGAAGGTGTCTGCGAAGCACCTGGGTGACCGGTGCCCCTTGCAGGTGGGAATAGCCGAGGTCACCTCTCGACACGGCAGCGAGCCAACGCAGATATTGGCTGGGCAGTGGCTGATCGTAGCCGTAGATCTCGGCGAGTCGCTGGCGCTGTGCGTCGGGGATCCGGGGGTCGCTCAGGCGATCGGTGGGATTGCCCGGTGCCACATGGAGCAGCACGAAGGCGAGGGAGACGACCAGGAAGAGCAGCAACAGTGCGCTCGAGATTCGGCGCACGACGTAGGAACCAGTCAGTGCTCAGTCCTCGCCTCGGGCGGCTGTTGATCTGCTGGGCTGCTCAGCCACCCGCCACTCGCGCAGATTGGAGAACTCACTGAGAGAATCGGGCCGAACGTCGAGCAGGCGGCGATGGATCGCGACGAGGCCACGGGGCTCCCACAAGAACAGCAGTGGCTGCTCCCGATGGAGAATCCACTGGATCTCGACCAGGGCGGCCTCGGCGTCGCGCTTGTCGAGAGCCGCGTTGGCCTGGTCGATCAGTGCGTCGACCTCGGGATCGGAATAGGCTCCGAAGTTGTAGCCGGTGCCGATCGAGTCGCTGTGCAGCAGGTAGCCCAGGTCGAGACTGGTGTCCATCAACAGTCCGAGCAGGGTGGCATCGAAGTCCTGGCTGACGTTTCGCTTCATCAACGTGTTGTAGTCGATCTGTCGTAGCTCGACGCCGACGCCGACCTCGCCCAGCTGCGCCTGGATCATCTGGAGAGCATTCCAGCGCAGCGGACTCCCGGGGTTGGTCAGGATCTCGATCTGTAGCGGCACCCCGTCCCGCGCCCGGGTACTCCTGTCCGTCGAGGTCCAGCCCCGCTCCTCGAGGAGCTCGCGAGCCGCATCGGGATCGAAGGCCCAGGGCTCGAGATCCGGGGGGTGGGGCCACGCCCAGGACACGATCGGGGAGCTGGCGACGGTCGCGTGTCCCTGGAAGAGGGTCTCGACGATCGTCTCGCGATCCACCGCCAGTGCCAGAGCTCGCCTGACCGCGGGGTCGTCCAGGGGCGGCCTCGATGTGTTCCAGGTAATCAGGTCGAACTGACGGTGGGGGTACTCGAGGGTGACGAGGTGGGGGCTGGCTTCGATGCGCTCGATGTCGGAGGGGCTCGGCATGCGGACCATATCGAGCTCTCCGGCGAGAAGCTGTTCGACCAGGATCGTCTGATCGGCGAGACGGCGGAACACCACCCGGTCGAGATGAGGGAGTCCGGGCTCGTAGTAGTCCTCGTTGCGGACCAGCGAGATCTGTTCGCCGGGACGGATCGACTCGAGCAGGAAGGGACCGTCGGTCACCAGGTGCTCCTCGAACCAGGCCGGCTCCTGGCGCCACTGTTCGAACGGCAACCCACCCCACACATGAGCCGGGAGGATCACTCCTTCGTTGGCATCCATCAGCTGGCTCGCCGAAGCTGCGGCGAAGTGGAAGCGCACGCGCCCGGGACCCAGGACCTCGACGTCGTCGATGCTCTCCTTGACGAAGGAGTAGTTCCAGGCGACCTCGGGGTGAGTCTGTGCCTGCCAGGTGAAGCGTACGTCTTCGGCACTGACCGGAGTACCGTCACTCCAGCGGACGTCGTCGCGCAGCTCGAACGTCAATTCGAGTCGGTCGGTGGAGAACTCCCAGCTCCGGGCCAGGCGCGGAGAAAAAGTCGCCGGGCCAGAACTGTAGTCGGGGATTTCGTCGACCAGCTGCAGGAAGAGCCGGTCGACGATGGCGTCGTTGAAGGCGCTGCCTGCCGCGATCAGCTCGTTGACCGATTCGAAGCTGTCGTGCACGCCGATGACGACGGTGTTTGCCCGTCCGGTGGTGTCGATCGGCTCCCCCTCTGCGAGATCCGTCTCGTTGCCCGCGCAGCCGAGCGCGCACACGGCCACCAGCAAAGCCGCGAGGGCCTTGGCCCCGGACGAGCCTGGATTGGATGATCCGGCCCGAGAGGGCGGGGTCCGCTGGGGAGGAGGGGTCATGACGCTCGCGAAGATGCTACGGAAGGGCCCAGAGGGGGTCAACCTGGGATCTCGCCTTCTGTGGCCTACGTCCCTTCCGATATCCTGTCCATTGCCGTGGAGACCATTCATTCATTCGGGGGCCGTCCCTCGTCCCGAGCCTCGGCATGAGGAAGGAGTCCGGCAGCCCGGTCGGCCGGCGGCTGTTGCTCTGGACGCTGGCCTTCGGGGTGTTCGTCCTTGCCGATCTGGCGCTGTTCAGCTGGCTCATCTTCCGTTCGCTGTCCCAGCGCGAGATCAACCAGGTGGTCCTCGAAGCTCGCTCGGAGGCCGAAGAACTGGCGAGACAGATTGCGGGAGGGGTGGAGGAGAGCGGCCTCGATCTGTTCACGGCGGTGGCCACCGAATCCCAGACACAGACCTATATCGACTCGGTGCTCGCGCAGCGCGAGATCGTCGAGCGCGTCGAGATCTGGGACAGTGAAGGCACGCTGGTGTTCAGGAACGTTCGTACCGAGAACGAGGGGGAGCTACCCGAGAGCGATTCCGATCTCCCGCTTCGGATCGAACGGCTGGAGACCGAGATTCCCTTCGAGCGCGTCGAGGTGCCGGTGGGTAGCGTCGGCACCTTCGTCATCGGCATCAGCCGGGCAGAGGTCGAGGAGCGGCTGGAGGTCCTGCGCACCGAACTGCTGCGTCAGACGAGTGTGATCGCCGGACTGACCGTGGCGCTGTTCGTCGCTGCCTACCTGCTGGTCTGGCGCTTCTTTCTCAAAACGAAGCGGCTCGAAGCCAAAGCGGAGGAGGCGGCTCGGATGGCCTATGTGGGAACCCTGGCCGCGGGCCTCGCCCACGAGATTCGTAGCCCGCTCAACTCACTCAATCTCAACATGCAGCTGCTCGAGGAGGAGGAGGGGCAGGGTGCCAGCTCGGCTTCGTCACGCCGCCGGCTCACCGCGATCACCCGGGACGAGATCGGCCGCCTGGAGAATCTCGTGACCGACTTCTTGAGCTACGCACGGCCGCGGCGTATCGAGCCCGAAGTCGTGCCGGCGATCGAGGTGGTTCGGCGTGCCGCCGAGGTCGTTCGCGGCAAGCTGCAGGCTCGACATGCCGAGCTCCGGATCGACGATGAAAGTGACGGCGCCCTGGTCAGCGTCGACCGCGACCAGTTGTCCCAGCTGCTGCTCAACTTGATCGACAATTCTCTTCAGGCCACTACCGGTTCCACCCGCATCACGCTCGGTGCCCGGCGTATCGGCGACCGTGTCGCCCTGTGCGTGGAAGACAACGGCAGTGGCATGTCCGAGGAGGAGCAGGAGCGAATGTTCGAGATCTTCTTCTCGAAGCGCAAGGGTGGAACCGGTCTCGGGCTCGCGATCGTGGAGCGCATCGCGAGCGCTCACGACGGCGAGCTACAGGTCGACAGCGAGCCGGGGCGTGGAACCAGGGTCGAGCTACTCCTGCCGATCGTGGTCCCGAAGCGAACGGACAGAGAGCTCGCTCAATGGGGAGAGCCGGCGAGTGCCTCGAAGTCATCGGGAGAGAGAAACATCGCCGGATCGTCCTCACCGCAGACCTCGCAGAGCACGTCCTTGATCTCTCCCTCCTTGAACTCGAAGAGGTAGCACGGAGTCTCGCACTCGAGGCAGACGACGAAGTCCGGCGTGGAAGACATGGGCAGCTCCTGTGCGGTCGCGTTTCTGGGGATGTCGGCTGGCGCGGGCACCCGCCGCGACAGGAAAACGAGTATGCCACGGAATTCGGGTCTCGGAAGGGGAGGTCGTATCGCGCAGCCGGTGGAACCGTTGACCCTGACTCGCCGAGGATGCTAGGATCCGCGTTCCGTCTGACGGGTGGAGTCTGCGCGTGCTCGGAGTTGGGAAGTCCCCAGCGACCGGGAGATCGGATGGACCGGGTTCTGCGCGCCCGCCATCGGCACGCGACTGTCCGAGTCAGACTCCCCGATCCGAGATTCTCCAGTCAGGAGTTCGTCCGATGTACGCCATTATCGAAACCGGTGGAAAGCAGTACCGCGTCCAGCCCGGCGACGTGATCGACGTCGAGTTGACCGAAGCCAACGAGTCCGGAGACGCGATCCAGTTCGATCGTGTTCTCATGGTCGGGGGTGAGGGAGAGCCGCGAGTCGGCTCTCCGATCCTCGACGGCGCTACCGTCTCGGGGTCGCTGGTCGATGCCGTCCGGGGACCGAAGATCCTGGTTTTCAAGAAGAAGCGCCGCAAGGGCTACAAGCGGCTGCGCGGTCACCGTCAGGATCTCCACCGGATCCGTATCGACAGCATTGACGGCTGACCCGCCCACCAACGACCTTTGAATCGCAAGTTCGAGAGGATTCCTCCATGGCTCATAAAAAGGGACAGGGCTCGAGTCGCAACGGCCGGGACTCGAATCCGAGCAACCTCGGTGTGAAGCGCTACGGCGGCCAGCAGGTGACCGGTGGCACGATCATCGTCCGCCAGCGCGGCACCAAGTTCTTTCCAGGTGACAACGTGGGTCGCGGCGGCGACGATACCCTCTACGCCACTGCCGATGGCGTGGTGCAGTTTCAGAATCGTGGGCGGCGCGGCACCTTCGTGCACGTGCAGCCTGGCGACTGACGCGCCGCTGAGCGAGCACGGTCCGAAAGCCGAGACCGAAGCTCACCTGGCTGTTCTTCACTTCCACGGTCCGCCAGTCTGGCAGGTGCTGCGTTGAACTTCATCGACGAAGCCACCATCCACGTCGAGGCTGGCCGTGGGGGCAATGGCGTGGTCGCTTTCCGCCGTGAGAAGTTCGTTCCCCGCGGGGGGCCCTCCGGAGGTGATGGTGGCCATGGCGGCTCGGTCTATGTGATCGCGAGAGCCGGTCTCAACACGCTCTATCACCTCAAGGTGCCGAGTCAGTATCGGGCCGAACGTGGTCGTCATGGCGAGGGCTCCAATCGGACCGGGAAGTCGGGCGAGCGATTCGAGGTTCGGGTGCCGCTGGGTACCGTGGTCTGGGACGTCGAGAGCGGAGAGATGCTCGGCGAACTGCTCGAAGACGGTGAAGAGCTCTGCGTCGCCAAAGGCGGGCGCGGCGGCCGCGGCAATGCGCGTTTCGCCTCCTCTACTCGACAGGCCCCACGCCACGCCGAGCCGGGGCGCGAGGGCGAGGAGCGCGACATCCGGCTCGAGCTGAAGCTGCTCGCCGACGTCGGAGTCGTCGGACTGCCCAACGCCGGGAAGTCGACCTTCATCAGTGTGGTCACCGCTGCCCGGCCCAAGATCGCCGACTACCCGTTCACGACACTCGTTCCTCAGCTCGGCGTGGTGGCGAGTGACTCCATGGGCGAGCCGTTCGTGATTGCCGACCTTCCCGGGTTGATCGAGGGTGCCGCCCAGGGAGCGGGGCTGGGTCATCGGTTCCTTCGGCACGTGGAACGCTGCCGCATCCTGGTCCATCTGGTCGAGCTCTCCGGGCTCGACGAGTCCGGGGCTGGCAGCCAACAGAACGCGCTCGAGGAGCTCGAGACGATCGAGAACGAGCTCGAGGCCTTCGACCCGGAGCTGCTCGAGCGTCCCAGGTTGCTGGTCGGCAGTAAGGTCGACGCTGCGTCCGACGAACGCCGCGAAGCGCTGCGCACGGCGGCGGGGCAACGATCCTTGCCCTACTTCGAGATCAGCGCCGTGACCCATGAAGGCCTCGATGCCCTGCTGAGCGAGTTGCGCCGGATGTTGGACACTCCGGAACCGGAACACCGGGAGGCAGAACACCGGGAGCCAGAACACCGCGAGCCGGAGGACCCACCGGGTCTCGAGGGTAGAGGGAGACGATGAAGGTCGGCCTCTTCGGTGGCAGCTTCGACCCGATTCATCGCGGTCACATCGATCCGGTTCTCGCAGCGCGAGAGAAGCTCGGGCTGGAACGCGTGTACTACCTGCCCACCGCGCAGCCCCCCCACAAGCGCGATCGTCGGTTCGCGCCCGCGTGGGCTCGTTTCGCGATGGTCGAGCTGGCCCTGCTCGAGTACCCGCACCTGCTGGTCTCGACGCACGAGTTGACTCTGGACCGGCCCGCCTACACCGTGGAAACGCTGGAGTACTTCAGGGATCACTTCGCGCGGCTCGAGGCGGCAGGCCGAACCGGCGCGCGGGTCGACCTCCACCTGCTGATCGGGGCCGACTCCTACAACGAGCTGGATCAGTGGTTTCGCTGGCGCGACCTCCTCGAGCTGGCGCGCATCGTGGTCCTGGCGCGGCCGGGAGACGATCAGGTGCCCGAGCACCTGCCCGTGAGCCTCCGGTTTCCCGCGGCCGGCAGGGTGCTGCGGGTCGAGAATTCGCCCATCGACGTGTCGTCGACGCAGATCCGCCGCGCGATGGCCGAGGGTGAGAGCCCCTCGGAGGAGGTCCTACCCGTCCCGGTGCTAGACTACTGCCGCAAGTACCGGCTCTACCAGCCGGAGAGTTCATGAGTTCCGCCAAGGCCACGCCAGCGTCCCCAGAGACGCCGTCCCCCGAGACCCCGACGCCCCAGAGCAGGGCCCAACCACCGGCGGAGAAGAAGTCCGCAGAGACTCGGACCCGCGTGCGCGCTGCGGTCGAGGCGGCCCTGGACCGCAAGGCCGAGGACGTCCGCGTTCTCGAGCTGGCGGAGGCGAGCGACTTCACCGACTTCTTCGTGATCTGCAGCGGAAACAGCGAGCGCCAGGTGCAGGCCGTCGCCGAGGCGATCGAGCGTAGCCTGAGAGACTTCGGAGAGAAGCCACTCCATCTCGAGGGCATGACGCAGGGCCACTGGGTGTTGATGGACTACTCCGATCTCGTCGTGCACGTTTTCGAGGTCGAGAAGCGCGACTTCTACCGACTCGAGCGCCTCTGGGCGGACGCGCCCGATCGCACCTCCGAGTTCGTCTCGTCGCCCCCCGAGTCGCCCGCCGGGTCCTCGGCGTGACCCTGCTCGACGATCTCCTCGACTCCACACCCTCCCTACTGCCCTTGCGCCCGGCCCTGCTGCGCTCTGCCCGGAGCGAGGCCCCCGTTCTGGTGGTGGGAGAGTCCGGCACCGGGCGCACCAGTCTGGCAAGGGCGATTCACTCCGCCAGTGCGCGTGCGGCGGGTCCCCTGGTCGAGGTCGATCCGGGTGTGGTTCCGAGTACCCTCTTCGAGAGTGAGCTTTTCGGCTATCGGGCGGGAGCGTTCACCGGAGCGGAGCAGAGTACTCCCGGCCGAGTGGAGCGAGCCGAGGGCGGGACCCTGTTGATCGATCCGGTCGAGGAGCTGCCGCTCCCGGTCCAGCCGAAGCTCCTACGCCTGCTGGCCGAGCGTCGGTACAGCCCGTTGGGGGGTGGCGAGCGGGAGGCAGACGTGCGTTTCGTTGCGGTGGGATCCCCGGAGTTGCTGGAGCGAGTCCGGAGAGGGACCTTTCGTGAGGACCTCTTCTACCGGCTCGAGGTGCTCGCGTTCCGGCTCTCTCCGCTGCGCGAGCGTCGCGAGGACGTGCCTTCCCTGCTTTCCGCCCTGCTGCGGGATCTGGGCGCGCGCTACGGTAAGCCGCATCTGGAGCTCTCTGCTGCCGCTCGATCGTGGATGTATGAGTACCCGTGGCCGGGAAACCTGCGCGAGATGCGCAATCTGCTGGAGCGCGCCCTGGTGCTGCATCGATCCGGACCGCTCGATCCCGAGCCGCCTCGCGAGGGAGCCGGAGCCAAGCCACGCTCCCTGCAAGAGCTCGAGCACGACGCGATCGTTCGAGCGCTCGAGTACACCCGAGGGCATCAGGGCAAAGCGGCGGCTCTGCTCGGCATCAGCCGCAAGGCGCTTTGGGAAAAGCGCAAGCGCCTGGGGCTGCCCTGAGGCCCGGTTCCACCTTCTGCGTCAGGGCAGTCCCGCGATCTCTACCAGGGTCTCGATGGCGTGATCGCACTCCTCGTCGGTGGTGTAGAAATGCGGGGAGAGTCGAATTCCCGATCCGGGCCGATAGTCGCAGATCACCTCGCGGGCGAGCAGACCCTCGCTGAGGTGCTCTGCCTGGGGGTGCCACAAGGTGACCGTCCCTCCACGCTCCTCGTCGTTTCGGGGCGAACGGATCTCGAAGCCGGCCCGGTCCGCGGAATCGAGGAGCCGCGAGGTCAGTTCCAGAGAGCGCCGCCGCAGGTCCAGTGGCTCGATGTCGTTCAGGATCTCGAGCCCGGCCCGTGCCGCGTGAAGAGCCGGGATGTTGGGCGTTCCGGTGAGAAAGCGCCAGGCGCCGCTTTCGACGCGCTGGTGGTCTTTGCGGAAGGCGAAGGGCTCGACGTCGGACTGCCAGCCGGTGAAGGCGGGCTCGAGGCGTCGGCCGAGGTCCGGTCTGACCCAGAGAAAGGCATTGCCGGGGCCTCCGCACAGCCACTTGAGGCAACCCCCCACTGCGGCATCGACGCCCCACTCCTCGAGCTCCAGGGGAAGGACACCGGCCGACTGGTAGGTGTCGAGGAGAAGCAGTGCGCCCGTTTCCCTGCATCGGGCGGCAATCTTCTCGGCGTCCTGGACGTAGGCGCTGCGAAAGAGCACGTGAGAGATCGGCACGACCCGGGTACGCTCGTCGATCGCCTCGAGCAGTTGTTCGAGGTCGACCCGGATGCCGTCCGGTGACGGTACGGTCACGAGGTCAGCCCCGCGGCGCTTCTCTCCCTGGAGCAGGTACTGCAGAGAGGGGAACTCGAGATCCGTGTAGACCAGCCGGTTGCGCTCGCTCGGGTAGTCGAGGCACGAGAGGAAGACCTGGGCGGCCATCATCACGTTCTGGTGCATCGATACGTGTCCCGGCGTGACCCCGAGAAGCGGCGCGATCAGGTCACCGACCTGAGCGGGCATCTCCCACCACCCCTCGTGCCAGGCGCGTACGCCGCGTTCTCTCCAGGCGCGGGCGTAGTCGGACAGACCGGTCTCGGCGCCTCGAGGCATCGCTCCCAGAGAGTTGCTGATCAGGTAGGTCGTGTGCTCGAGAATGGGAAACTCGGCTCGCCAGCGGAGCATGCCGGCAACCGCTTGTGAGGAGACGTCCCTGGAGGTCATCGTCCTCTCCACTGCGGCTGTCGTTTCTCGAGAAAGGCGCTCACACCCTCGGCCTTGTCCTCGGTCGAGAAGGACAGGGTGAGTAGATCGCGCTCGTACACGACGCCGTCGTCGATGCCGAGCCTCTCCGAGGCGCGCAGTGACTCCTTGATCAGACGCAAGGTGGCCGGGCTCTTGGCCGCGATCTTTCTGGCGAGCTCCAGCGTCGTGGCGCGGAGCTCCTGCGCGGGGACCACCTGTTCGACGAGTCCGATCCGCATCGCTTCGGTGGCGTCGATCATGTCGCCGGTGAGGCACAGTCGCATTGCGTAGCCCATCCCGATGAGCCGCGGCAACCTCTGGGTGCCGCCGCCGCCGGGAATGATGCCCAGATTGACCTCCGGTTGCCCGAAACGGGCGTTGTCCGAAGCGATTCGAAGATCGCAGGAGGCGGCCAGTTCGCATCCGCCCCCGAGGCAGAAACCGTTGATCATCGCGATCACCGGTTTGGGAAAGAGAGGCATGACGTCGAAGATGCGGGGGATCTCCATGGCCCGGCGCTGGTCGAGGGGCGAGCGTCCCTCGAACTCGGCAATGTCCGCGCCGGCCACGAAAGAACGGTCTCCGGCGCCGGTAACGATCACCACTCCCACTCCGTCGTCGGCCGCCAACGCGGCGAGCCGGGTCTTCATCGCGGCTTCGACCGCCTGATCGAGAGCGTTGAGTTTGTCGGGACGGTTGATGGTCAGGATCGCGGTTCGACCGTGTCGCTCGAGAAGGACGGTATCGGCCATGGAGTGCTCCGGTGAGGTCGTGGGCTCGAAACCGCTTCGATCGAAGAAGCTGCGACGGCTCCGTGACACGACTGGAATTGCCGCCCAGGCTCTTCTAGAACGACCGAAAGCGGTCGCCTTTCGGGCCTGATCGACGGATTTTCAGAAACTGGAGGGTTCGGGCTTTTCTTGACCCTCTCCGAGGGGGTCCTTACAATCATCGATCGCCGCCCCTGACGGCTCGGGAGGCGTGCGTTGAGCGAGAAGTCATGATCACGGGCTACAACACCGACGTCAAGCATAACGACATGGTTTTCCATGTTCAGACGGAGGACAAGGGGACCGGAAACCCCTACATCGAGTCGCTGATCTACGTGGGGGGGCAGGTTCTCGCTGCCAAACGCACGAGTTATGCCGACCTGGTCGAGTGCGGCGCCGACAATGGCCCTGACAAACGGGCGGTCGGCAAGATCATGGACGAGCAGCACAAGTCGATGATCGTCGCGATCAAGGGCAACGAGTACCAGAGCAAGGTCCGTGAGCTGTTCGGCACCGACGCGTATCCGGCTGTGGAGGACGACAGCCCACTGCTCGATCGTGTGCCGGAGAACGATCGGACGCTCGACGAAGTGATTCTCGAGTATCTGACCACCGAGTCGCAGCAAGAGCACCTGTTGCTCGCCGTCGAGGAGGAGCTCGAGCTGGCCTTCGGGGCCCAGACCGCGGTGACCGTACGAGCGAGCTCGAGCAAGAGCGGTCTGCCGGTTTCGGGAGCGAACGTTTCGGTGAAGTTGATCTCGACCTCCGACCGGCCCCGAGTGCTCGCGGCGGGGTCGACCGACGGCGATGGCTGTCTGGAGCTCGAGATGGAGATCCCCGAGGTGGTCGATGGGACCTCGGCGCTGATCGTCACTGCGGACAGCCCCATCGGCAAGGCCGAACTGAAGTACCTGCTCTGAACGGTCTGCGACGCCCTGGAGGCGTCCGGATCCGAAGCCGGAGGAGTGACAGAGGGGTCCGTTTGCGCCTATACTGCCCATTCCGTTTTTCTGGGCCGCTAGCTCAACTGGCAGAGCAACAGACTCTTAATCTGTGGGTTCTAGGTTCAAGTCCTAGGCGGCTCACCAACCCTTCCTTCACCGCACGTGCCGGCCCTGCTGCCGGCACGTGCTCTTTCCGGACAAGCAGGTCCGCCCGATCGCAGAGGGCGTCGACTCGCACGCAGTTGCCCTCGGTCGCGTCGAAGGAGTGCTTTCCGCAAGTCTCCGGATGCGGCACAATGGTCGATCGGACGGAGCTTGTCGTTTCGGAGTCGTTCTAGAACGAGAGCCTGCTCTCGACTCCTGGCGACGGAGGCTCGTGATTTTACCCAGGCGAAAGTGGCGGAATTGGTATACGCGCTAGACTTAGGATCTAGTCCCGGAAACGGGTTGGGGGTTCGAGTCCCCCCTTTCGCACCATCGAGCTCCGCGCCGCCCGGACTCTCGATTCTTTGTTCCACTAGTGAGGCGTCGTTGACACGATGAGTGTTGTTCTATCGGTTGAAGATGTAGGCCCCTGGAAGAAGGAGCTGAAGGTAGAGGTCCCGTCGCCAGCGGTCGACGCAGAGACCAACCGCGTGGTGAACGAGTATCGAAGCCAGGTGCGCCTGCCGGGCTTCCGCCAGGGCAAGGTTCCCGGAAGCGTGGTGCGCAAGCGGTTCAGTGAGGACATCGAGCGCGAGGTCGTCGAGCGTCTCGTGCCGCGCTACTGGAGCCAGGCGGAATCAGAGAAGCAGCTCGATCCGCTGCTTGGCCCACGGGTCGAGAAGGTCGAGTTCAAGCCCGGAGAGCCGATGGTCTTTACCGTCACCGTAGAGGTGCGTCCCGAGTTCGAGCTTGCCGAGAGCCGCGAGTTCGAGCTGCCCGAGATCGAGACACATGCCTCCGAAGCAGAGGTCGACGAGGTGATGCAACGCTTCCGGCACGACCTGAGCAACTGGACCCCGGTAGAGCGTCCCGGTGCCCAGGGGGACCGCCTCTCGCTGAAGATCCTCGAGGTCAAGGAGTCGGCGGAGGGCGCCGACGAGCCAGAGCCGGAGTGGCAGGACGTCACGGTGGAGATCGGAGACGATCGGGTCTGGGAAGAGCTCAGCGTTGCGGTGACGGGTCTCGCCAGGGGGCAGAACGGGGAGTTCACCCGCAGCCACGCGGTGCCGCACTCCCCGCCCTCCGAGAGTGAGGACTCCAGGGACGATCCCGACTCCGAGGCCGCCGATGCTCACGACCACGACCACGACCACGCCGAAGGCGGACACGTGCACGAGCACCGGTACCGTTTCGAGGTCGTCGAGGTCATGGAGCGGGAGCTACCCGAGCTCGACGACGACCTGGCGAGGAAGATGGGCGACTTCGAAGATCTGGCGGCACTGCGCAGCCAGGTCGAACAGCGGATCGGAATGGACAAGACTGCCCAGGCGCGCCGGCAGCGCGAGAAGTCCTTGATCGACCAGCTGCGGGAGCGCAATCCGCTCGAGCTGCCCCAGGGCGCAGTCGAAACCGAGATCGAGGGAATGTTGCGGGATTGGGCGCAGAATCTGGTCGCGCAGGGAGTCGATCTCGAACAGGCCGGAATCGACTGGGGCAGCATGCGAGATCAGATCCGACCCGAGGCCGAGTCTCGCCTTCATGCGCGCTTGCTCCTGGACGCTGTCGCCCAGGTGGATGGAATCGAGGTCAGCGAGTCGGAGATCGAGGCTGTTCTCGCCGACATCGGCCGCAGTCAGAAGCAGTCGGCCGCCGAGGTCCGCAGACGCCTGGTGCAAGAAGACCGTATCGACGGACTGCGTAACGAGATGAAACGCGAGAAGGCGCTGCGCCACCTGCTGGGGGAGAGCCTCGATCGCGAGACCGCGACGGGCGAGGCCGGCGGCGCCGACGAAGTAGTCATCAACGAAGAAGAATAGAGCCGGAAACGGTAACGGGACCAATCCCGAGGAGAATAGCGACAATGCTGGTACCGATGGTTGTGGAGCAGACCAACCGGGGTGAACGCGCCTACGACATCTACTCCCGTCTACTCAAAGACAACATCATCTTTCTTGGCCGGGCGATCGACGACGACGTGGCCAATCTGGTGATCGCGCAGATGCTCTTCCTCGAGGTGGAGAACCCCGAGAAGGACATCTCGATCTACATCAACTCGCCGGGGGGCTCGGTGACGGCGGGTTTTGCCATCTACGACGCAATGCAGCATGTCAAGCCGGACGTATCGACGCTGTGTGTCGGTCAGGCGGCCTCATTCGCTGCGGTGTTGCTGGCTGGCGGCACAAAGGGCAAGCGGTTCATCCTCCCCAACAGCCGCGTGTTGATCCATCAGCCCTGGGTGCAGGCGCTCGGAGGCCAGCAGACCGATATCGAGATCCACGCCAAGGACCTGCTGCGTATGAGAGATCGGATCGACGAGGTGCTCGCCTTCCACACCGGCAAGGACAAGGATCTGATCCACCTGGATACCGAGCGTGACAAGATCCTCGAGGCCGATGAAGCCGTGGAGTATGGACTGGTCGACCAGGTGATGACTCGCCGCTCCTCCTGACTCTCGCGCCGGAGATCGAGAGGTGTCGATTTTCGGCGTTTCGGGGCGGAACGGAGCGGCGCGAATCTTGCTGGTCCTGAACGGTGTCGCCTGGCTGAGCCGCGAGCGTTGAGGGAATTTCCTCGCTGCGTCGTTGGTTGTCAGACGCGGGCGGTGAGATGACGTTTTTTGCGATTCAGATGCCCGACCCCACGAGCCCGAACCCATCGGTACTACCTCACAGTTGACAGCGGGAAGCGGGCCTGCGAGCATCATTTTGGTCGCGGAACGGAGGAACGATGCCCAAGAAGGAAACCGGCGACGAAGCACTGCGGTGCTCGTTTTGTAACAAGAGCCAGCGAGAGGTCAAGAAGCTCATCGCCGGGCCGACGGTCTTCATCTGCGACGAGTGCGTCGACATCTGTCTCGACATCATTGCCGAAGATCGGATGCTCGATCAGCAGCACGATACGAGCCTGCCCAAGCCGAAGGAAGTCAAGCACCTTCTCGACGAGTACGTCATCGGTCAGGAGACCGCGAAGAAGAAGTTGGCGGTCGCGGTCTACAACCACTACAAGCGAATCGATTTCTCAGAGGCGGCGCGCAATGGCGTCGAGCTCCAGAAGTCGAACATCATGTTGATCGGACCGACAGGGACCGGCAAGACCCTGTTGGCGCAGACGCTGGCCCGTTTGCTTCAGGTGCCGTTCACCATCGCCGACGCGACCACCCTGACGGAAGCCGGTTACGTCGGTGAAGACGTCGAGAACATCATTCTCAAGCTCTATCAGGCTTCGGGGAACGACAAAGAGAAGACCCAGCGTGGAATCGTCTATATCGACGAGGTCGACAAGATCTGTCGCAAGGGCGACAACCCGTCGATCACCCGGGACGTGTCGGGAGAAGGTGTTCAGCAGGCCCTGCTCAAGATCCTGGAAGGGACCCAGTGCAACGTGCCGCCGCAGGGAGGGCGCAAGCATCCGCATCAGGAATTTCTCCAGATCGACACGACCAACATCCTCTTCATCTGCGGCGGAGCCTTCGTGGGACTCGAGGAGATCATCGAGCACCGTCTCAACAAGAAGGCAATGGGCTTCGGCGCCGAGATCAAGAACCGCGATGAGCGATCGGGTGCGGTCATGCTTCAGCACACGCTGCCGGAGGACCTGATCAAGTTCGGTCTGATTCCGGAGTTCGTGGGTCGGCTCCCCGTGGTCGCGACCCTCGAGCAGCTCGATGAGCACGCGCTCGTGCGCATCCTCACCGAGCCGAAGAACAGCCTGATTCGCCAGTACGAGACCATGTTCGAGTTCGAGGACGTGAAGCTGCGTTTCACCGAGGAGGCGTTACGAGCAGTGGCGCGCGAAGCGCTCAAGCGCAACGTCGGAGCCCGTGGTCTGCGCATCATCCTGGAAGAGCTGATGCTCGATCTCATGTACAACGTGCCTTCTCAATCCGATATCGAGGAGTGCATCATCAACGAAGAGGTCGTTCTCAACCGCAGTCGCCCGATCGAGGTCTTCAAGAAGGCCGGTTGATCACCCCCCACCCGCCCTGGTCGACGGCCGTGTGATGCCGGCCGCTGTTTGAATCCCCCGCTGATCCGTCCGCCCGGAAGCCGTCCATTCATTGACAGGAAGTAGAGAGCCCTTCATGCCCTCGAATCTAGTTTCCAGCCAGACCGAGCGTCTACCGGTCGTGCCCCTGCGCGACATGGTGGTCTTCCCACACACGATGGCGCCGTTCATCGTAGGGCGCGAGGGTTCTATCCTGGCGCTCGAGCGCACGCTCTCCGGGTCGCGCAAGCACATCTTCCTGGTGGCGCAAAAGGATCCCAAGGTCGACGATCCACTTCGTGACGACATGCACGACATGGGGGTGGTGGCCCGGGTCATTCAGAACATCAAGGTCCCCAACGGCAACGTCAAGGTGATGGTCGAAGGGCTGCGGCGCGGACGACTGATGGAGTTGGACGACCAGGACGGGGCGCTCGAGGCGGATATCGAGGTCTTCGAGATCGACTACCCGGCGGACGAAAAGGTCCAGATGTACATGAGCCGGCTGCTCAACAGTTTCGAGCAGTACGCGAAGATGTCGCACCATCTCGCGTTCGAAAGCCTGATGTCGACGCTCAAGCTCGACGACCCCGATCGTTTCGCCGACGCGCTGGCTGCCCATCTGATGGTCAGTACCTCTGAGAAGCAAGAGCTCCTCGACCTTCTCAACCCCTACGAGCGCCTGCAGCGCATCAACGATCTCCTCGACGTGGAAGTCGAGAAGATCAACATCGACAAGCGCATCAACGTGCAGGTCAAGAAGCAGATGGAGAAGGCCCAGAAGGAGTACTACCTCAACGAGAAGATCAAGGCGATCCACCAGGAACTGGGGCGTAAGGACGACCGTGCGGACGAGGTGCAAGAGCTCAAGGAGAAGATCGAGAAAGCCGGTCTTCCCAAGGAGGTCAAGGAGAAGGCCGACCAGGAGCTGAAGAGGCTCGAGGCCATGCCTCCGGTGTCTGCGGAGGCCACGGTTTCGCGCAACTATGTCGACTGGCTGGTGGGCGTACCGTGGAAGAAGCGCAGTCGAGAGCTGAAGGACCTGACCAAGGCGGAGGAGATCCTCGACGCGCACCACTATGGCCTGGACAAGGTCAAGGAGCGCATTCTCGAGTTCCTGGCGGTGCGCCAACTGACGGGAAAGACGCAAAGCTCGATCATCTGCTTCGTGGGCCCGCCAGGCGTGGGCAAGTCTTCGCTCGCAAAGTCGATCGCCAAGGCGACCGGTCGCAAGTTCGTGCGCCTCTCCCTCGGCGGAGTGCGCGACGAGGCCGAGGTTCGCGGTCATCGCCGCACCTATATCGGAGCGTTTCCGGGGCAGATCATCCAGATGATGAAGAAGGCCGGAACGGTCAATCCCGTGTTCCTTCTCGACGAGGTCGAGAAGATGTCGATGGACTTCCGCGGCGACCCCTCCTCTGCATTGCTGGAGGTCCTCGATCCGGAGCAGAACGATACCTTCGTCGACCACTATCTGGACGTCGAGTACGACCTCTCGAAGGTGATGTTCATCGCGACCGCCAACGTGTGGCACACCATTCCGCCTGCACTGCGTGACCGAATGGAGATGATCCAGCTTTCTGGGTACACCCACGGAGAGAAGCTCGCCATCGCTCAGCAGTTCCTGGTGCCGCGCCAGGTCGAGAGCCACGGTCTGGACAAGAAGAACGTGACCTTCGACGACGGGGCGTTGCGCTCGATCATCGAATCGTACACTCGCGAAGCGGGTGTGCGGAGTCTGGAGCGTGAGATTGGCGCCGTGTGCCGCAAGGTAGCGCGACGCGTCGTGACCTCGGATGAGGAGACACAGTCCCTGGAGGTCTCCGCGGACCTGGTGCGCGAACTGTTGGGGAAGCCGAAGTTCCGTCCGCGGCGCAAACTCGAACAGTCCGAGGTGGGCGTCGCCACGGGTCTGGCGTGGACCGAAGTGGGAGGCGAGTTGCTCGAAGGCGAAGTGGGCATCATGAAGGGCGACGGCAAGCTGACGCTGACCGGCAAGCTGGGAGAGGTCATGCAGGAGTCGGCGCGCGCTGCCGTGACCTACATCCGAAGCCGAGCGGATCTGCTCGGGATCGACTCCGAGTTCTCGAGCAAGAACGACCTTCATATTCACGTCCCCGAGGGTGCCATCCCGAAGGACGGCCCCTCGGCCGGAATCACGATGGCCACCGCACTGGTTTCCGCGCTGACGGACAAGGCAGTCCGAAAGGACCTCGCAATGACCGGCGAAATCACTCTGCGTGGCAACGTGCTCCCGGTGGGCGGGATCAAGGACAAGGCATTGGCGGCGTTTCGGGCCGGCATTTCCGAGATGATCCTCCCCAAGGACAACGAGAAGGACCTCGAGGAAATCCCGCAAGAGGTCCGCGACGCGATGCAGATCCATCTCGTCGAGAACATGGATGAGGTGCTCAACCTGGCCATCGAAGGCGGTCTCACTCCGATCCCTGCCGGCAGCGGCTTCGAGAAGGCGTCGGAACCGCCAGTCGAACCAGGATTGGCCCACTAGCCCGTCGGCTGCTCGAGTCGTTTTCCCCGCCCGTCGTTTCTCCGATACTCCCGCCTTACCGTCCCTCCCGGTTGCCGCTCTCACGGTGACCGGCTCCAGCCCCCTCTCGGTTGTTTTTCCCCGGCAACATGCCCTTCGGGCATGGAATGATGCCTCCGCTGTCTCGAGGTCGCCTTGAAGATCCACAGTGCAGAATTCGTCATTGGCGCGCATGGCCCGAAGGACATGGTGCGTGACGGTCGCCCCGAGGTCGCGTTCGTGGGACGCTCCAACGTGGGCAAGTCGAGTCTGATCAATGCGCTGCTCGCCCGTAAGGGACTGGCTCGTACCAGCTCGACTCCCGGCCGGACGAGGGCAGTGAACTACTTCTTGATCGACGACCGCTTCTATGTCGTCGACCTGCCGGGCTACGGCTACGCGAAAGCGTCCAAGGACGAGCGCGGGCGATGGGCCAGAGTGGTCGAGGCGTACCTCTCGCACCCGAGGGAGCAGTTACACCTCGTTCTTCTGATCGATGCTAAGATCAGCGGGTCACCGCTCGATCGTGAGGCCGTGGAGTATTTCCTCGACTTCGATCTCCTTCTGACGGTGGCAGCTACCAAGATCGACCGCGTTCCCCGAAACAAAAGACGAAAGCGCCTCCAGGAGGTCAGGGAGTTCCTCGAGCTTCCTGACGAGATCCCAGTTGTCCCCGTCTCTGCCAAGAGCGGCGAGGGCATCGGAGATCTCCGCAGAATCATTGCCCCGTAACCGATTCGCCGACCCGTCGTGAACCGCGTGAGGTGAGAAATGGCCAAAGCTCAGAGCAAGGACCAGGAACACGAACCGCAGGGCAAGAAGACCCTCGACATTCGTGCTCTGAAGGAGATGAGCATCTCCAAGCTCACTGAGATCGCCAAGGATCTCGGCGTCGAGGGCGTGACCGGGATGCGCAAGCAAGAGCTGATCTTCAAGATCCTGCAGGCACAGACGGAGCAGAGCGGGCTGATCTTCGCCGAGGGCGTGCTCGAGTGTCTGCCCGACGGCTTCGGCTTCCTGCGGGCTCCGGAGTACAACTACCTGCCCGGGCCTGACGACATCTACGTCAGCCCCAGCCAGATCAGGCGCTTCGATCTGCGCACCGGAGACACGGTCTCCGGCCAGGTTCGTCAGCCGAAGGAAGGCGAGCGCTACTTCGCGCTGATCAAAGTCGAGGCAGTGAATTTCGAGCACCCGGACGTGGTGCGCAACAAGATCTTCTTCGACAATCTGACTCCGCTGTATCCGGAAGAGCGCATCGTCCTCGAACAGGACGGGGACATGTCGGCACGGGTCATGGATCTGATCACTCCCATGGGTAAGGGCCAGCGTGCTCTGATCGTCGCACCACCACGCACCGGTAAGACCATGCTTCTGCAATCGATCGCTCGATCGGTAGCCGCCAACAATCCCGAGGCGATCCTCATCGTTCTGTTGATCGACGAGCGACCCGAAGAAGTCACCGACATGGAGCGCTCGGTCCAGGGGGAGGTGGTGTCGTCGACCTTCGATGAGCCGGCTACTCGGCACGTTCAGGTCGCCGACATGGTGATCGAGAAGGCCAAACGTCTGGTCGAGCACAAGAAGGACGTCGTGATCCTGCTCGATTCGATCACCCGGCTCGCCCGTGCCTACAATACGGTTCAGCCGCCTTCGGGCAAGGTGCTCTCGGGTGGCATCGACGCCAACGCGCTACACCGCCCGAAGCGTTTCTTCGGTGCGGCTCGCAACATCGAGGACGGGGGCTCGCTGACCATCATTGCGACCGCGCTGATCGATACGGGCAGCCGAATGGACGACGTGATCTTCGAAGAGTTCAAGGGGACGGGCAACTGCGAGATCCATCTGGATCGCAAGCTCTCCGACAAACGTGTCTTTCCAGCGATCGATATCAACAAGTCAGGAACTCGCAAAGAGGAGCTGCTCATGGAGCAGGACGAGCTCAAGCGGGTCTGGGTCTTGCGCAAGGTGCTCAATCCCCTCTCGACGGTGGAGAGCATGGAGCTGCTGCTCGACAAGCTCTCCAAGGTGGAGACCAACCAGAACTTCCTCGACGCGATGTCGAAGTAGGTCTTGGCCAAGCTTCGCCTGGGTATCGCCGATTCGCTGGAGGGACGCCCGCTTTCCTGGGGGTTCCTCCGAGGGCATCACAACGACGTGTTCGAAGCGCAGTTGTATCCCCCTTCTCGAGTGTCGGAGTTGATTCGACAGGGCGAGGTCGATGCCGGTCTGATTCCAACCCCTCATCTGCTCGGGCTACCGTCGGTTCGTCTGGTGCCTGACCTCTGCGTGTCGACTCGGGACGCTGATTCACCGCTCCTGTTGTGTAACGTGCCGCCAGAAGACGTCGAGAGGGTGGCGATCGACTTCGAGCCCAGCGGTGCGGCTGCACTCCTCGAGATCGTCTATCGGCAGCGCTACGGGTTCTTGCCCGAGCTCGTGCCGCAACGTGGCCGCGTCGAGGAAATCCCCCGAGGCTTCGATGCGGCGCTCCTCGTGGCAGAGGCGGCGTTACGGGCTCCGTGGAGCTCTCCCCACGGGATTCGCCTGGCCAAAGCGTGGTGCGAATGGACCGAGCTGCCCTGGGTGAGCGCCGTGTGGGCGGTCCACCCCAGAGCCGCCACCGCGGACCTGACCTTCTACTTCAAGAGCAGCCTGCGGTATGGCTTGTCGTCACTGGATATACTGGCGCGTGAGGTCGGGACGGAGCATGGCGCTCGCAGTCGGCGAGTCCTTCGCTATCTGAAAGAACAGCTGGGATTTCTTCTTCGCGAGGATGAGCTGAAAGGACTCGAGCGGCTGTTGGCCGAGCGCGGTGAGGTCGCCTCGGAGAAGGTGCCCGAGCTGGTTTTTCTCTAGACTCCTGATCCGCATGACTGCCCTTCTTTCTTTGTGATCTTCATGTTCAAGACTGCGGTGATCGTGGGCGCCTCGAGCGGCATCGGCGCAGAGCTGGTGAAGAGGCTGGTCGATTCGGGGAGTGAAGTGGTCGCGCTGGCTCGCCGTGCAGATCTGCTGGATGAGCTTTGCGCAGGCTGCGACCGGGTCCATCGCGTGGTGCACGACGTCCGTGACTACACCGAAGCGCCGGCGTTGTTTGACCAGATCGTGAGGGATCTGGGCCCCATCGACCTGGTGGTCTACAACGCGGGAGTCATGCCGGAGGTCGAAGAGGGGGAGTACGACTTCGAAAAGGACCGGGCGATGCTGGAGGTGAACCTGGTCGGCGCCGTCTGCTGGCTCGATCTGGCGGCGTGTCACATGGAAGCCAGACGCTCGGGGACGATCGTGGGGGTGTCGAGTGTCGCCGGAGACCGGGGGCGAAGGGGTGCGCCGGCCTACGCTGCGAGCAAGGGCGGACTGACGACCTTTCTCGAGGCGCTGCGCAATCGCCTCCATCGCTATGGGGTTCGAGTCGTCACGGTGAAGCCGGGTCCGGTCCGGACCGCGATGACCGACGGACTCGAGCTGCCGTTCATGATCGATGCGGGGGAGGCGGCCGACGGGATCTTGCGCCTGGCAAGGCGGAGCGCCGGCGAGGGGTACGTTCCGCGTGTGTGGTGGCCGATCATGACGATCCTGCGTCACGTTCCCTCGGTCCTCTTTCGGAGGACCGATATCTGACATGACTCTGGAAGCCCTTCCCCGTAGAGTCTTCGATGGATATGGAGGGTCCGTGCGGGGAGAGTCGGTCTTCGCGAGGCCGCGCGACCCTGAAGCAGTGGCCGAGCTCTTCCGTCGGGCGAGCGAGGAGGGCGTCTCGGTCGGCCTGCGGGGCAGTGGACGCAGCTACGGAGATGCCGCACTCAACAGCGGAGAGCTGATCCTGGACCTGCGTTTCATGAAGCGCGTGTTGAGCTGGGACAAGGAGAGTGGCGTTCTCGAGGCCGAGCCCGGCCTCACGATCGACCAGCTCTGGCGCCACACCCTGCCCGATGGGTACTGGCCCGCGGTGACTCCGGGCACCAGCTGGCCTACCCTCGGGGGGGCCGTGGCGATGAACATCCATGGCAAGAACCACTACCGGGTCGGGGGAATCGGGGATTGGGTCGACGAGCTGGACCTGGTCACTCCCCGAGGGGCCATCCTGACCGTGTCGCGAGACCGTCGTCCGGATCTCTTTCGCGCGGTCATCGGAGGGTTCGGCATGCTGGGCTGTGTCGTACGGGTACGCTTACGCCTGAAGCGAGTCACGGGCGGACGGCTGCGCATACGCGAGTGGACCGTGCCGACGCTGCGCGACAACTTCGAGGCCTTCGCAGACTGCGGGGAACACGACTACTTCGTCAGCTGGGTCGACTGCATCGGAGGGGCAGCCCGGGGGCGAAGCCAACTCCATTGGGCCGATAACCCGGGAGTCGGTGAAGATCCGAAGGCCGAGGAAACCCTCACGGTCGAGGCGCAGTCGCTGCCTTCCTCCATGCTGGGAGTGCCCGCGCCGCTGATCCCGCTGCTGCTGAAGGTGCTCTATCGAGGACACGCCGGCTTGTGGCTCACCAATGCGGTCAAGTACGCGGCTAGCCGCTTGTCCTCGGGACGGGAGTACTTCCAATCCCATGCCGCGTTTCACTTTCTGCTCGATCAATTGCCCGGGGTCCGGGATGCCTATCAACCGGGAGGCTTCATTCAGTATCAGTCGTTCCTACCGCGAGACGCGGCGCCTGACGTCATCGAGGAGATGTTGGCTCTGTCTCGCCGTGAGGGACTCGCGAGCAGTCTGGGGGTGCTGAAACGCCACCGACCGGACGACTTCCTCCTCAGCCATGCTCTCGATGGCTACAGCCTCGCCCTGGACTTCCCGGTGACCGCGAGTCGCCGCGCTGCGCTGTGGCGAATGTGTCACCAATTCAGCGAGCTGGTGCTCGACGCCGGGGGACGTTTCTACCCGGCGAAGGATTCGGTCCTTCGTCCGCAAGACTTCCTGCGCGCGTGGGGGGAGGAGCGTGTTGGCGAGTTTCGTCGACTGCGAGCAGAGGTCGATCCCGAGCGCATTCTCCGCACCGACTGGGCGACTCGGGTCGGAGTCGACGGCCCGACGAGCGGCAGCTAGCCGCTTCTTTCGGGGCTTTCCGGGAAGAGGGGCCGGAAGTGTTGTAATAGTTTTACGATTAAAACTAGAATCAGTCCTTCAGGCGTGGAGACCCTTTTGAGGTCGATCCCTGGATCCCGAGAATCCTTTCCAGAATGAGCATGAACGGCAATCTGGCGGACGTCACGGTCGCTGACGTCATCCAGTTCATCTATCTCGGTCGGAGCACCGGAACTCTGGCCCTGCAGCGCGATGAGGAGACCGCGCGAGTGGGCTTCCACGAGGGCGACATCATCAACGCTCGCAGTGCCGACACGCCCCGGCTCGGCGAGATGCTGCTCGAAGCGGGAGCCGTGACCCAGCTCGACATCGAACGGGTGATCGAGATCCAGCGCCATCAGCGTCACCCGCAGCCGCTGGGCGATCTTCTTGTCGATACGGGGCTCGTGACGGAGGAGGCGGTCACTCGGGCCGTGGTGGAGCAGGCACGGCGTACGATCATCGGCGTCCTCCGCTGGAGCGAGGGCCGGTTCGATTTCACTCGGGAGATTCCCGAGGGGTGGGACGGCTTGTCCAACGCCTCGAGCGACGCTCGCCTGCTCAAGGTCAAGCTCAACACCGAGCGGCTGTTGCTCGAGGCGGCCCAGTCGATCGATGGCGCAGCCGCCTCGGCTTCGACGCCGCTCGCAGACCCACAGACGGCGACGGAAGGGAGCACGCGTCCGCCCCTGAGCAGAGACTCGGATTCCAGCGAGCCCCTCGGAGAGCGCGCGGACTGGGAGAACTTTCGCAAGTCCGTGATGATCGGGGCCGAAGAGCAGTTCCTCGGCCATCTCGGAGTCGAAGTGCTGAGTCGGGACGAACGATTCGTCGAGGCGGTCAACGAGCGCGTCGAGAATGAGGCCGATCTGATGGCGAAGCTGACCCTCGGCAGCGGTGCCGGAGGCTGGGTTCTGGTCGATCTTCGCGAGGGCCAGCATGGGATCTCGGTTCTCGAGACGGCCGCGCAGCGGGCTGCCGAGGGGCAGACGATTGCAATCATCGACAACGTGAATCTGGCGGCCACCGCCTATGAGCACGGTGCCGGCGCTGCCGTTGCCGCCGATCCAGAGGCGGTCGCGTCCTGCCTTCGTGCGCTGGTCAGCCGAAGCGACGAGCGCCTCGAGCGCGAGCGCCGGGCGGCAGTATCCGCGGCTCTGATTCGACTGCGGCGAGTCATGGAAGACATCCGCTCGGGCACCCTTTCGACCACGGTGGCCCTGACGCTGATGGACTTCGTCGGAGAACTGGTCGAGCGCGCGGTGATCTTCCTGGTTCTCTCGCGCGAGCTGCGAGCGCTCGGCGGCTTCGGCTACGGCGCCGATCGACGCCCGCTCACCGAGTTGACTTCCCAGCTCCATCTCGATCGGCGCGACCGCAATGCGATCACCTCGACGGTCTTCGACGGTCAGGTGCGGGAGCTCCAATGGGCCGACGGAAGTCTCCCGGCTCCACTCAAGCGTCTACTCGGGCCCCCGCGCTACGACCAGGTCATCGTGCTGCCGGTGCAGGGGAGCGAGCGGGTGATGGCCGTGATCTATGCCGACAACGGCGAGATCCGACGGCCGATTCGCGATGTGGAAGTTCTCGAGATCGCAGGTCTGCAGGTCGGGACGGCACTCGAGAACGAGTTGTTGCGCCGACAGCTCTCGACGGCACGCGGTCAGGTCGGGCTGGCGGAATCTCGGACCGGCTAGACGTCGAACTCGACGCCTTGCGCGAGCGGCAGATCCTCACCCCAGTTGAGAGTGCAGGTCTGGCGTCGCATGTAGGTCTTCCATGCGTCAGAGCCCGCTTCGCGTCCGCCTCCGGTTTCCTTCTCTCCGCCGAACGCGCCGCCAATCTCGGCTCCCGAGGTGCCGATGTTGACGTTGGCAATGCCGCAGTCGCTACCGGTATGGGAGAGAAAGCGCTCGGCGGTGCGCATGCTGTCGGTGAAGATCGCCGACGACAGTCCCTGGGGAACCGAGTTGTGCGCCGCGATCGCCTGGTCGAGCTCTTCGAATTCGATCAGGTAGAGGATGGGCGCGAACGTTTCCTCGTGTGTGATCGGCATATCCGCCGATGCCTCGATCAGGGTGGGCTCGACGAAGAACCCCTTACCGTCGACCGGCTTGCCTCCGCACAGGATCTTGCCGCCCTGGCTCTGCGCTTCCGCCACAGCTCGCCGTGTCTGCTCGACTGCATCTCGATCAATCAGCGGGCCGAGCAGGGTGGAGGCTTCCAGGGGGTCGCCTGTCCGGATCGAGCCGTAGGCCTGGATGAGCTGCTCCTTGACCCGTGCGGCGACTCCACGCTGGACGAACAGCCTCCGCGTCGTGGTGCAACGCTGGCCGGCCGTTCCAACAGCGGCGAACAGGATCGCCCGGATGCTCAGATCGAGATCGGCATCGTCCATCACCACGATGGCGTTGTTGCCACCGAGCTCCAGCAGACTGCGGCCCAGTCGCTGTGCCACGACGGTCCCGACGTGGCGGCCCATGCGCACCGAACCGGTGGCCGAGATCAGAGGTAGCCGCCGATCGGCAATCATGGTCTCTCCGACTTCCTCGTCAGTGCCGATGATCAGGTTGAAGATCGGAGGTGCGTCGTGCTCCTCGAGGACCTTCTGCGCGATGCGGGTGACCGCGAGCGCCGTCAGGGGCGACTTCGGGGAAGGCTTCCAGATCATCGAATCGCCACAGACGGCCGCAACCGTTGCGTTCCAGGCCCAGACCGCCACCGGAAAGTTGAACGCCGTGATGATCCCGATCGGACCCAGCGGATGCCACTGCTCGTACATTCGGTGCTTGGGCCGCTCGGAATGCATCGTCTTGCCGTAGAGCTGGCGCGACATGCCCACGGCCAGATCCGCCATGTCGATCATCTCCTGCACCTCGCCGAGACCCTCGCTGAGGACCTTGCCCACTTCGAGAGCAACCAGGGCACCGAGGGAGTCCTTGTGCTTGCGCAGCTCGAGGCCCAGAGCGCGCACCACCTCTCCGCGAGCCGGTGCGGTCCATTGACGCCACTGTTCGAAGGCCTCGACCGATCTCACGGCGACGCGGTCGTAGTCGGCGGCCGAGGCCAGCCTCACTCCGGCGAGTCGCTCCTCGGTCGCGGGATCGAACGACTCGAGCAGGTCGCCGGTCGTCTCGATCCATGTGCCGTCGGAGGCACCGGGGTTCTCGTGGTCGATCCCGAGGCTTTCCAGTACCGACCGCGCAGTCGTCGTACGATCACTCATGATGAAATCTCCAGGTTGGAGGAGCGGTGACGTCGTCGCCGCCCGGTCCGAAGCTGTCTCAGCGTGGCGCCCCGACGGTCGCTACACTGCCTGTATTCAAGAGTTCCAGCATAGCGAGGCCGAGCGAGGAATGATACCGGCCGGCACGGTTCTCCCGAGGCACCGAGCATGACCCTGCGTCCCTACCTTCCCGCTCTGGCTGTTGCCGCGACAGCGGGGTACTCTGCCAACTTTCCCACTGCCGGCCGACTGGGCGCCGAGGTGGTGACGCTGGTGGTCCTGCTGACCCTGGCATGGTTCGGCTCTGAAGGGTATCGGGATCCGCTGGCACTCGCGCGTCCTGACGGCAGGGGCCCGTTGGCGCTGCCCTGGCTGTTGGTTCTGGCCGTGGCGGCCAGCTTCGCCCTCTCACCGGTGCCGAGGGCCGGACTCGGAGTGGTGCTCCGTCTGCCGCTCTATCTTCTGGTTCCGGCGGCCGTCTCGCGCTGCTGGCGAGCTCCGGGGGAGCGCCGGCGGGGCACGCTCCTGATGGCCGTGGTGCTCGCGTCCGTGTCCGGTTTCGCTCTATTCCAGTGGTGGCACTTCGGCGATCCGAGGCCGGCGCTGCCGCTCGGCCACCACAACCTGCTCGCTCTCTGGCTGGTCACGGTAGTGCCGCTGGTCGTGTGGCCGCTCTGGGCTACCGGTTCTTCTCTTGGGGAGAAGGCCGTTTCGCTCTCGGCGACTCTGCTCGCTCTGGCGACCCTGGTGGCGACGCGCTCTTTGGGGGGCGCCCTCGGAGTCCTGACCTTCCTGGCCACGCTCACCTGGGTCTGGAGGCGTGCCGTGCCTGTCTCGCGCACCAACAGACGGATCCTCGGGGCCGCTCTGCTCGCCGCTGGCCTGGTGCTCGTGCCGCTCCTCCCTCGGCTCGGTGAGATCGCGGCGGGGACAGACCTCTCCGTTTCGGCGCGCCTCGCCTACGCCGAGGCGGCCCTCGAGGGGGCTGCGGCCCGACCCTGGACCGGCTGGGGCCCGGGCGCCGCAGCCTGGACGGTCGCGGAGTTCTTCGATCCAGAGGCGGGAACGCATCCTCCCGGACAGGTGCTCAGCGACCTGCACAGCGTGGCACTCCAAGTGCCCTATGAGCTCGGCGTTCCGGCGACGGCGCTGCTGCTCGCCTGCGCAGGGCTGTGGCTCCGGCGTCGCGTGACGGATCTTCCGCGAGCCGCGCCCGCAGTGGCCACAGCCGTGGCGGGCACCCTCGGATGGGCCGCTACGCTGGCAGTGAGTGGCGTCTTCGGAGTCGAGGCGCTATGGCTGGCCGGTGCGGTCCTGGTTGGGGCGGCCCGGTGGCAGGAGTGGCACGAGGAATGCCGCGAGCAGGGCCGGGAGCCGGCAGACCGTCGAGAAGGGTATGCCGAGGTCCCACCGTTCCCGGTATCGTTTCGGGGCACGATGGCGGTCCGGTTGCTCTGCATGAGTCTGGTGATGGCTCACCTCCCGCTGCTCGACGCCATGCGCCATCACGCACTCGCCCGCTGCTCGGAGGCGCGCCGGGTGGACGCGCTCGCTGCGGCGGCAGCTCTCGATCCACTGCCGTTGTACGAGGCGCAGTACGTGCGCGCCGCGATCGACAGCGACGGAAGCCTCGACGTGGCGGAAGCGGAGCGTTCGCTCACTGAGGCTGCAACGAGTGCCCGCGGAGTCGCAGCGCTGTGGCTGGCGGCTGGAGTGGGGTCGCACGCAGAGACGAGCGCTGTCCCTGCGCTCGAGAGGGCTTGTGCCCTCGAGCCGCTCGGGGCCATGGCTCCCTTCTTCCGTTACGTCGCCGAGCCCGAGCATCCGGATGCGGCGCGCTTCGCGGCGCGTGCCGTCCTACTCGAGCCCCGCCTTCTGGCCTCGGTGGCTCTCGCCCCGGGGCCCCTGAGCGAGATCGGTCGAGAGATCGAGGAGTGGCCTGCTCTGCCGCCCGGCTGGCGGGAGGAGATGACGGCGACGGTCGAGCGGATTGCTGCGCTGCCGCTTCCGCAAGGAGATGCCGAGACCGTCGATCTCGCCCTCAGCGTCGACTCCGATCCCGCCACCTCGATGTCCCTCTTCGTCTTCGGTCGCCAGCCGCTGCCGCAGGTGATCGCTCGCGTGCGGCTGATCAGGAATCGACTGGAAGAGATCGATCTACCCTCCGCCGGCCGACTCTCCGAAGCAGCCGGGGCGTTTCGCTCCCATGGCTGCGGACGGTAGGCTGTCCCCGCGACCCATGACCGAGATTCCCGCAGATTTGAAGCTCGAAGAGCCCTTCCCCGGTGCTCGTGAGCCCGAGCGGCGGTGCCTGGTCGACGCTGGAGGACTGAGCCTCTCGGTCGTCGAGTGGGGCGAAGCGAGTGCCCCCCCGCTGCTCCTGGCCCACGGCGGAGCCGACTTCGCCCGCACGTTCGATGTCTTCGGACCGCTGCTCGCAGACGGCGGCTACCGGGTGGTGGCTTGGGACCATCGGGGACACGGCGATTCCGAGCGAGCCGATCTCTACTCCTGGGCGGCCGATCTGCGCGATGCCTTCCACGTGCTCAGGTGGGTCGGTGGCAATCCGCTGCCGGTCGTGGGTCACTCGAAGGGTGCAGGGATCCTGGCCAACCTGTGTACCGCGATGCCGGAGCGATTCACGCACTACGTCAATATCGACGGAGTTCCGTGGCGATCGCCGAGACGACAGGAGAAGCGGCCCCTGGCGGAGCGGGTCGCCAGACGCGCCCGGTGGCACTCCAGTTTCCTCGACTCTCGACGCCAGCTGCGCGACGCGGAACGCCGGCCGGGATCGCTGCTCGAGCTCGCTCGACGACGCGCTCGCCACAATCCGCGCCTGGACATCGCTTGGCTCCTTCATCTGGCCAAGGTCGGTGCTCGCGAGTCCGAAGACGGGTGGCGCTGGAAGCTCGATCCACTCATTCGCATGGACACTCCCGGACCCTGGCGCCCTGAATGGGGGCTGGCCGGAATGAAAGAGATCCGCGTCCCCATGCTCGCGCTGCTGGGTCGGATTCCCGAACCGATGGGTTGGGGCACGGACCCCGACGCTGTGGCCCCCTTCCTCGCGCCCGCGGCCCGGATCGAAGTGTTCGACGACTCCGGACACTTCGTGCATGTCGAGCACCCCGAGCGGACTGCCCGATCGGTTCTGGAGTTTCTCGCATGAGCTCGAGAGGACAAGAGCCGTCCGTGGTGTGGCTCCGACATTGCCGTCTCGAGCTCGCTCTGCATCCACTGGTGCGCAGAGACGGCCCCTCGCTCCTCTGGCTCCACGAGCTGGGAGGCGAGAGCCCGACGCGGGCTCCTCGCGGTGCGCTGGAGTGGCCCGGCGCCGTGTGGGCTCTCGATTCGAGCGGTCACGGTCAGTCGCAGCATGCCCGCGCCGGAGGCTACTCGCCGGAGGTACTGATGGCGGACGTCGATGCCGCGCTGGCGGAGATCGGGCCGGCGACGGTGGTGGGAGAGGGGTTGGGAGCGTTCCTCGCTCTGTTGATCGCGGGCTCGCGTCCCGACCAGGTGCGCGGCGTCGTCCTGTGTGATGGCAAGGGACTCGCCGGCGGAGGTCCGGAGCCGAAGCCGATCGCGGAGCTCTGGCTGCCAACGGACGTCTTGTCACGAGGTGGCGGCGGCACCGATCCCTACGCCCTGGTCGAGCTGAGCCGGGATATTCGTCCCCCGGGGTACGCGAGGATCTTCGCTCGTCAGGCACAGCACCTTTCGGGGATGGATACGCCGATCCGTGTCGCCGCCAGGCCTCCGCATCCGCCGTGGCTCGAAGGGATCCTCGATGGTCCAGGGGTCGAGATCTCGGAGCTGAGCGACGCCCTCGATCGATACTCCAGGCAGCAATAGTCGTCGCAGATGCGGCCTGCGTGGGTCGCCGGTGTTGGCGGTGTCTGGGCCGAGGGTGCACCTCGCTCTCGAGGCGCACGTCTCGACCGACCAGGGCCTTCTCCTAGGCCACCGTTTCGAGGGCTTTCGAGAGCCGGCTCATCGCTTCGTCGACGTGCTCCTGCTCGACGATCAGGGGCGGTCGGAAGCGGATCGCCCTCTTGCCTGAGGCCAGCGCGAGGAGTCCCTGTGTACTGGCCGAGCTCAGGACGGCGTTGCGTGTCTCGGTGTCGGGCAAATCGATGGCTGCAAACAAGCCTCGGCCGCGAGCGTTGCTCAGGCCCTCGACACGCTGCTCCAGCGCCTGGAGCCCTTCGAGGAGCTGTCGACCGCTCTCGGCCGCCCGTCCGAGAAGGCCTTCCCGCTCGATGATCTCGATTACCACCTGGCATCGGATCATGTCGATCAGATTCCCTCCCCAGGTCGAGTTGATTCGGCTCGACACACTGAATACGGACTCGACCTCGTCGACACGAGGACCCGCTGCGATGCCGCAGACCTGTGTCTTCTTGCCGAACGCGAACACGTCGGGGAACACGTCGAAGTGCTCGAAACACCACCACTTGCCCGTGGTGCCGAAGCCTGTCTGTACCTCGTCGAAGAGCAGCAGGAACTCGTGCTCGTCGGCGAGATCGCGCAGGCGCTGAAGGAACTCGCGGCGGAAGTGATTGTCTCCGCCCTCGCCCTGGATGGGCTCGATCAGCAGGCCCGCGATGTCATGGCCGTGCTCTGAGATCGCCTGCTCGATCTCAGTGATTGCCTGGGCCTCCGCCGCCGCGACCTCGGCGAGGACGGTATCGTCGATCGGGAACCGGAGCTTGGGATTCGAGATGCGGGGCCACTCGAATCGTGGGTAGTACATGACCTTGGTCGGGTCGGTGTTGGTGACCGACAGGGTATAGCCCGAGCGCCCGTGGAACGCTTCGCGGAAGTGAATGATCTGGTGACCCTTCTCGGGGCGACCTGCCGCCAGGTTCTTGCGCCGCTTCCAGTCGAACGCGGTCTTCATCGCGTTCTCGACGGCCAGGGCGCCTCCGGCCACGAAGAACAGGCGCCGGCGAAACGGCTCTGGAACGGTGCGGGCAAAGGCGTCGACGAAGGCAGCCATCTCGACGGTGTACAGATCGGAGTTGGCCGGTTTGTTGACTGCCGCGTTCCGGAGGCTTCCGAGTACCGATTCTTCGCACAGGCGTGGGTGGTTGAAGCCGACAGGAGAGCTCGAGAAACTGCTGAAGAAGTCCAGAAGCTCGCGGTCGTGAAGACTGTCGTAGAACCAGGGCCCGCGGCTGCGCTCGAGATCGAGCACCATGGGGTAGCCGTCAGCGAGGATGTGTCGGTTCAGGAGGTCGTGGACGTCTTCGGGGGCGGGTGTGAAGAGCTCTCTCGGTAGAGTCGTTTCCATTGATCTCACTTTCTATCGGAATTGCCGGGATGTCGTGTAGAGGAACTTCCGGGCGGTCACTGGCCGCGGGGTCAAGATTGTTCGGGAGTGTCGCCGCGGACCGCGCCGGCGCGTGGGTCTTCGCGATCGAAACCATGGTCGGCTCGAGAGCGGCGGCGCACCGGCTCTCCCGCCACCACGGTGCGATTGCGGCCGGTCTCCTTCGCGACATACATCGCCGCGTCGGCGAGATGAAGCAGGGTGGTCTTGGCGTAGGTTCGTGGCTCGTCGGGGAGATGCCGGCGCAGAGAGGCGACCCCGATCGAACAGGTGAGGCCCTTGAGATTGAGCACCTGGGGCTGGATGGTACCGGGGCGCTTGCAGAAGGGTGTGGAGACAATCGTGAGACGGATGTTCTCGGCCAGATCGATGGCGTCCGCGAGCTCGGTGTGCGGCAGGATGAGGACGAACTCGTCACCGCCGTACCGGCAGGGGATTCCATTCAAGGACTGGCTTGCCCGATACAGCAGACCGCCGATCTCGCGAAGGACCTGGCTGCCGGTCAGATGGCCATGGTCGTCGTTCACCCGCTTGAAGAAGTCGAGGTCGAGAAAGAGCAACGAGAGATCCGTGCCGTCTGCGAGACATCCGAGGATGGACTCTTCGAGCGCGACGTGCAGGTAGCGGTCGTTGAACAGCCCTGTCAGATTGTCGCGTCGTGCCAGAAGTTGGGCGGCACGCGCGTCCAGGACGTTCTGAATCGAAACCGACAGGTAGCCCGCGAAGATGTTGAGCAGCTCGCAATCGGTCTCGCCGTAGGGGTCGTCTCGGATCAGCTCGAGCACACCGCAGACTTCGTCGCCGAGCTTGATGGGGATCGCGACCAGCGCTTTGGTCTCGAATTCGGTCGCTTCGTCCACTCCGCTGTGAAAGAACCGATCTTTGTGGGCATCGCCGGCCTGATGGGTCTCACCGGTGAGATAGACGCGCCCGGCGATTCCCTCCGCGGCCTTGATCTTGCGGCCAATGAGCAAGTCGGCCTTCTCGCCGAAGGCCGCGATGAAGGTGAGCTCGTTCGCCGAGCGTGCTCCAACCTTGACCGTCGGGTCGTCCAGCAGCAGGGAACCGGCATCGGAGGGCACCAGCTCGTTCGCTTTGTCGAGGATGGCAATCAGGTTCGCTCCGAGGCTGGTCTCGTCGGAAAGGGAGTCCCCTTCGTCTCGGCTTCTGCGGCGTCGCTCGAGGAAAAGCTCCAGCTGGCCGGGATCCAGACAACGAACCTCGTGTTTCATCAGTTTCTACGGCTCCAATCCTAAATCATAGCAGATGGAGACCGTGGCCCAGGGCCCGGAGAGGAGCCGATGGTCTGCACTGATACCGTGGATCATGGCTTCGAGAGACCGTCGCGCAAGATCGGGTCCGGTCGGTCCGAAACGTCGATCGGGTCGAGGGACCGGGTCGTCGCACGGCGGGTCTCCTCCGCTGCGCAAGGCCCTCGGCCAGCATCACCTTCGCCAGTCGGAGTTGTGCCTTCCACTGGTGGAGTTTCTCGGCCTGGGGAGCTCTCCGGGGCGCGAGACCGCCGTGCTCGAGATCGGACCCGGTGGGGGAGTTCTCAGCGCGGCGCTGATCGAAGCGGGGGCCCGGGTTCTCGCGGTCGAGCTCGATCGGTCGTGGGCCGCCCGAGTACGCGCTCGTTTGCCTCGAGAGAGCTTCTCGGTGTGGGTCGGTGACGCGCTCGACGTGCCCTGGGAACGACTGCCTTCAGGGATGCAGGTGGCCGGCAACCTGCCCTATGCAATCTCGACGGCCTTGATCGAGGATTGGCTCGGCGTGTCGCCGAAGCTCGGCCGAGCGGGGTTCCTGGTGCAGTACGAGGTGGCGTTGCGGATGCTCGCTTCACCGGGGTCTCGCCAGTTCGGTGGCTTCTCGGCCCTGGTCCAGTCGCGGGCCCGTTGCCGCCTCCTGGCGCGCGTGCGCCCGGGGAGTTTCCGACCGCCCCCGCGGGTCGAGAGTGCCTTCGTGGGACTCGAGCCGATCCAGAACGGCGTCTCCGCGCAGGAGTGGCCGGGGTTCAAAGCGAGCGTCCGCGCCGTGTTTCGCCAGCGTCGCAAGAGCGTTCTGAACTCGCTCGCTGATGGCTCGAGCCGAAGCGAAGCCCGGAGGGTACTGGAGGCGGCCGGAGTCGATCCGGGATGCCGTGCGGAAACCCTCGACATCGAAGCTTTGCTGGCAATCCACCGGGCTCGCCGACGAGAGGGCGGTTAGCCGGGGCCTCCGCTTCAGCGGTGGGATCCGGGCCCCCGGTCGGACCGGCTTCGATGGAGCCAAACTTCTGAAAATGCTAGAGTTTGCCGATGATCTGCGTGGTCTCATCCGGCCGACACTCCCGCCGCCGCCGCTCTGGAGGCCGGCCATGACCGTCGCGCCGCGCCAGGAGGCTCGAGGCTCGGCGACCCGCCCTGCCGGGCTGCCCCAGGGCAAGAGCCGCGAACTGCTGGGCGTACTGTTCTTCTGCTTCGCTTTGCTCCTGCTGGTCGCGCTGGTCAGCTACCACCCGGACGACACCAGTCTGTTTCACGAGAGCTCGGAGAACGTCGGTGCCCGGAACTGGATCGGTCCTGCAGGAGCGGAGGTCTCGGCACTCGTGTTCAGCCTGTTCGGGTTGCCCGCGTTGTTGATCCCCGTCGCCCTTCTCGCGGCGGGGTGGCGTCGATTGCGCAAGGATTCGCCGCCCCGAGTCGTCGGTCGAGGGTTGGGGCTCGGCTTGCTTCTGCTCGGTCTGCCGCCGCTGATGCAGTTGGTACTCGGCCAGGTCACCTGGCGTGGGGTCGCGATGGACTCCGGCGGTCTCTACGGTTTCTTCGTGGCAAACCTGATGGAGGGCCGGCTCAATTTCGTTGGCGCACTTCTGGTGTTGGCGACCCTGATGGCGGTCGGCTTGACCCTGGCGCTCCAGTCGAGTCTCGAGGACCTCCTGAAGGCGGGGGCTCGCGTGGGGCGGAGTCGCTCCGAAGCGCTGACTCTCGCGGTGGCACGTCACCGCGAACGCAGAGAGAAGGAGCGCTCGCGCCGACGAGTGGTCGCGAAACACCTGCAGCGGGCTCGAGAGAAGGAGGGGGCTCGTGAGCTGGTTTCGGCCCGGGTGTCTTCGGCTCGGTCGCACGAGCCTCAGCCCGTTCGGGTTCGGGTGCGTCGGGGAGAGGGGTCCTTCGGGATTCGTCGCGTGGACGAGGTCGCTGCCGTGGACGAGGGGCTGGTGGAGCTGGCGGGTCCTGCGGCGAGAAGAGGAGCTCCGGGTGAGCGGGAGCCGGCGCCAGAAGCCGCAGATCCCACTTCGAGTCGAGGAGTCGCCCGACCGCCGCTACGAAGTGGAGAGGCGGGGCCGCACGCCGTGCAGTCGGCACGCTCGGCGGCTGTCGGCCAGACTTCGCTGAAGCTTCCGAAGGCGAGTCGTTCCCAGCTCCCCCCGATCAATCTGCTGAACCTCGAGAAGACGCGTCCCAACTTCGACGAAGACGAACTGATCCAACTCGGCGAGTTGATCTGCCAACGATGCGCCGAATTCGGAGTCGAAGGCACCATCGAAGGCATCACTCCGGGTCCGGTCATCACCGTGTTCGAGCTCCAGCCGGCGCCGGGAGTGAAGGTGAGTCGGATCGTCAATCTGCAGGACGATCTGGCTCTCTCACTCAAGGCCGAGTCGATTCGGATCGATCGAATTCCGGGACGCTCGACGTTGGGAATCGAGATTCCGAATCCGGAACGGGCGACGATCCACCTCGGTCCGCTGCTCGCGGATCCCAAGTTCAGGCGCGCCAAGTCGCCTCTCACAATGGCGCTCGGCCACACTCTGCACGGCGAGCACTACTACGTGGATCTGGCCAAGATGCCTCACCTCCTGGTGGCCGGTGCCACTGGAGCGGGCAAGAGCGTCGCACTGAACGCGATGATCACGTCGATCCTCTACAAGGCCACTCGGGACCAGGTCCAGTTCATCTTCATCGATCCCAAGCGAATCGAGCTCGGCACCTATTCCAACATTCCCCATCTCAAGGCCGAGGTGGTGGTGGAGCCCAAGCAGGCGGCCAATGCCCTGCGCTGGGCCGTGGGAGAGATGGAGCGGCGCTATCGGCTGCTCGCCGAGGTCCACGTGCGATCGATCGATTTCTACAATCAAGCCATCGCGGATCCCGAGGTCCGCAAGCGTCTCTCTCTGCGAGAGGACGGAGCGGGCGAGGAGATCGAGGATGGCCTCGCTCCGCTGCCGTACTACGTGATCGTGATCGACGAGTTGGCAGATCTGATGATGGTCTCCTCTTCGGAGGTCGAGACCTGCATCGCGCGACTGGCACAAATGGCGCGAGCGGTGGGCATTCACCTGATCGTTGCCACGCAGCGCCCCTCGGTCGACGTGCTGACCGGGATGATCAAGGCGAACTTCCCCTGTCGAATCGCTTTCGCCACAGCCTCGCGTCATGACTCCAGGACGATCCTCGACCAGATCGGATCGGAGAAGCTGCTCGGGCGGGGAGACGCTCTCTTCATGCCGCCCGGTAGCTCTCGAATCATGCGCCTCCACGGTGCCTATCTTTCCGAGCAGGAAACCGCCGGATTGGTGCGTTGGCTCAAGAAGCAGGGCAAGCCCGAGCTCGATCCCGAGGTGCTCAAGGGTCAGGAGGACGAGAGTGGCGGAGGCGCCGGTGGCGGGGGGCCGGCAGACGACGCGCTCTACGAGGATGCAGCGCGTCTGGTCGTGGCCGAAGGCAAGGCCTCGGCCAGTTTTCTCCAGCGGCGCATGCGGGTCGGTTTTTCCCGTGCGGCTCGCCTCATCGACATGATGGAGCAGGATGGTCTGCTGGGTCCGTCGCAGGGGAGCAAGCCGCGGGAGATCCTGGTCAAGGCGGACTACTTCGAGGAAATCGACGGGCACCAGTGAGGAACGCCGTGGTGGAGCCCGCGGGCCGTCACAGGCGTTTTCTCTCGGTGGTTTCGAAGCGAAAGCTCGCGCCAGCCAGACCCGGTGCTGCGCTATCCTGACGAGTATGCCTTTTCCTGCTCAGGATGACGGGATGTGGTCCCCGATCGAGCGAATCGTCTACTTCGGAACGCCCGACTTCGCCCTGCCGCCTCTACAGGCACTGGATGCGGCGGGACGCAGACCCGTTCTGGTCGTGACTCAGCCGACTCGCTCGGTGGGGCGGGGGCGCCGCTCTGAGCCACCGCCGGTGGCTGAGTGGGCCCTCGAGAACGGAGTCGATCTGGTGCAGCCGCCCAAGGTGAACAACCGCGCGTTTCGCGAGTCGATCGGGGCGCTGGCGCCCGACGTCGCGGTGGTGGTGGCCTTCGGCCAGATCTTCCCGCAGTGGCTGCTCGACATTCCGCGATGCGGCTGCGTCAACGTTCATGCCTCGCTCCTGCCCCGCCATCGGGGAGCGGCGCCCATCGCTGCCGCGATCGCTGAGGGCGACGAGGTCACCGGTGTCACCACCATGATCATGGAGGCGGGGCTCGACAGCGGTCCGGTGTTGCTCGAGCGAACCACGCCGATCGGCGAGCGGGAGACCGCCGGTGAGCTGGGTGCGCGGCTCGCTGTGCTCGGTGGCGAGCTGTTGGTCGAGACCCTCGAACGGATGGAGAACGGAGACCTCGAACCGACGCCCCAGTCCGAAGAAGGCGTGACCTACGCCCCGCGCATCCAGAAGTCGGAAGGGATCGTCGACTGGGAAGCCTCTGCCGTGCGCATCGACCGGCGAATCCGGGCCTTTACTCCGTGGCCGGGCTCGGTGACGGCGCTTCGTGAGCGACCTCTGAAGCTGATCGAGGCTCGACCGGTCGAGTCCTCGTCGATCGAGCCTTCGGCGGCGGGTAGGCCGGGCGAGATCGTCGCCCTGGGTGCTCAGGGGATCGACGTGAGCTGCGGCGACGGCTCGCTGCTACGGCTCGAACGTGTGCAGCGGCCCGGGCGCCGTGCGGTGGCGGCCCGCGACCTGATCAACGGCGAGCGGCTCGAAGTCGGAGAATGCCTCTCGTCTTCCCCCCAGTTTCCGGGGCGCCGTGAGTCGCCGCCGGGTCCAACGACGAGGGGGCGAGCGCCCGGGGAAGACCCGAAGGCGGCCGGGATCACGCAGTGCGCACGGAAACGTCCGCGAAGCGGCCTCCTTCGTCGTCGAGCGAACCCTGGCTTCGTTGGCGCCCGTGGACGAGTTTCTGGCAGAGGCGCAGGCGCGCTGCGATCCACGGGACCACGCGCTGCTCAACGAGCTCGTCCTGGGGACCCTGCGCTGGAAGAAGCGCATCGACCACGTGCTGGCGAGCGCGGCGAACCGTCCCTTCTCCGAGATCGAGAGACCCCTCCACTCTCCGCTGCGAGTGGCCGCCTACCAGCTGCTCTTCCTCGACCGAGTGCCCGACCACGCCGTCGTGCACGAAGCAGTGGAGTTGGCTCACCACGTGACCCATCGCGGTGGTGCCAGCTTCGCGAACGCGGTACTGCGGCGCGTCGCCCGGAGCAGGAGCTTGAAGGCCTGGCCGGTCGACGAGGCCGATCCGGTGCGGCGCATGGCGATCGAATGGTCGCACCCCGAGCTTCTGATCGCGCGCTGGCTCGAGCGCTTCGGACCGCAGCGCACGAGGGCTCTGGTCGAAGCCAACAACAGCCAGAAACCTGTCCACTTGCTGGCCTTCGGGGATCGCGGGGGGCGCGAACGGCTGGCCGAATCGATGATCGACGAAGGGCTGGAGTTGACGGCTTCGGGTCTTTCGCGCTTCGGGCTCGTCGTGCGTCAGGGCAACCCTGTGGCCACCGAGGCCTTCGCTCGCGGGGACGCCTACGTGCAGGACGAAGCGAGTCAGGTCGCTGCTCTGTTGCCCCCGCCGCGGCCCGGCGAGCGCATCTTCGATGCCGCTGCCGCCCCGGGCGGTAAGACCTTCGCATTGATCGCCGCGCAGCCCGACGTGGCGTGCACCATGGCCGACGTGTCGCTGGCGAGGTTGCAGCGCATCCGTGAGAATCTCCAGCGGCTGGAACGACGGGTTCCGTTGCTGGCGGCCGATGCCGCACGTCCTCCCTTCGGCGAGAGCTTCGATCGGGTCCTGCTCGATCTGCCCTGTTCCGGTACGGGGACCCTGCGCAAGCATCCCGAGTTGAAGTGGCGCGTAAGCGAGGCGGAAATCGAGCGCCTTGCCCGGCAAGGCCTCGGACTGCTCGAGGGGGCGGCCAACTCCGTCGCCCCGGGTGGCCTTCTGGTGGCGATCACCTGTTCACTCGAGGAGGAGGAGAACGAAGGGGTCGCGCACCGATTCCTGGGGCGCAGGTCCGATTTCCGGCGGCTTTCGGCCTCTGAATTGAAGAGCCCACGCAGCGACGACGTCGAGGTCGGAGAGGGCTTCTGGCGGCTGTTTACGGCCGCCGATCACGACGGCTTTACGGTGCAGGTGCTGGCCCGCGGAGCCGAATGAGGCATGATGGTTGGCGAAGAGGGCCGCAAATGCCCGAGTTTATTGGGCATTTTTTATTGACACGTGTCCAGAGTTCACTTATTTTGGCCCTCAGGAACCGATTTGGGTCGCAACTCCCATTCACAACTAGGAGGTAGAGAACGATGGCTGGCAAGGCAGATATCGTCGATAGTGTTGCTGCAAAGGCAGGTCTTTCCAAGAAGCAGGCTGCGGACGCCCTGGACGCAGTGGTCTCCTCGATCACCGGTCACCTGAAGAACGGGGACCGCGTTCAGCTTCCGGGCTTCGGTAGCTTCTCGGTGTCTCATCGTGCTGCGCGCACCGGTCGCAACCCCAAGACCGGCGAGGCGATCCAGATCGCCGCGAGCAACAACGCGAAGTTCAAGATGGGCAAGGAATTGAAGGAGACCCTCAACTAGCCCGCGGTTTCCCGATTCGCGCGACTCCAGCAGGGGTGACGGGAGCGGCCCGCATCCCACGAGGGCGTCGACAACGAGCCCCGCGTCCGAGAGGCGCGGGGCTTTCGCTTTTCTGGGCTGGCTCAGCGGACGTGGCGGTACCAGCGAGCGAGACGGACGGGCTCGACACCCCAGAGAAACAGTGCCCAGAGCCACCAGTTCCGCAGCACGGTGCGCACGACCCCCTGCTCGCGAAAACGCCGCGTCGAAGGGGTCACTGGGCTCTCGATGACCGCCAGGCGACCTCGGCGCCGGAGTCTGCGCACGAAGTCGAAGTCTTCGAGAATCGGCCAATCGGGATAGCCCCCCATCTCCTCGAACTCGGCCACGGAGACGAATTGCGCCTGGTCGCCGAGGGGCACCTGGAAGACGCGAGTACGGGCATTGACCAGAGGTGCTGCCAGACGCAGGAGCCCGCGTGGCTGGTCGATCGCGACCAGAAAGCCACCCCCTGGAGCCCCACCCACGAGCGCAGCACGCACTCGCTCGACGGCGTCATCAGGAAGGTCGGTGTCGGCGTGCACGAACAAGAGCGCGTCGGCCCCTCTCCGGATCGCCTCGCGAGCGCCCTGGTTGAGCTGAGGGCCCCGGCCCGACGGACCACGGACCACCGTCGCTCCGATCTCGGTCGCGGCCGCGATCGAGTCGTCCGAGCTGCCGCCGTCGGAGACCACCACCAGGTCCGCGATCTCGACGAAGCCGCTCAGGCGGCGTCTCAGATTCGGTGCCTCGTCGAGGACTGGAATGACGATCGCGACCTGCAAGGCGGTGGTGTGCCGTGGGTTTCGAGGGATCGGGGATGCTACCATGCGCCCGGTCACACGGAAGATCCGCGGCATTCGCCGACTCAAACCGGGAAGGGACTTCGAGCGTGCCGAGCGAGGGCTTCAGTCATCTCGACGAACGGGGGCAGGCCCACATGGTCGACGTCTCCGGCAAGGCCGTCACCCGGCGGGTCGCGCGGGCCTCGTGCCGCGTGCTGTTCGGCCCCGAGACGGCTTCCAGGCTCAGCGCTCTACCCAAGGGAGACGCGATCGCAGTGGCCCGGATCGCAGGAATCCAGGCCGCCAAGCGGACCGATCAGTGGATTCCCCTGGCCCATCCTCTTCCTCTCGATCAGGTCGACATCGAGATCGAGCCTCTCACCTCCCAGGACGAGCACGGGCGGTCAGGAGTTCGCATCGAGAGTCAGATCGTGGTGACCGCCAGAACCGGGGCCGAGATGGAAGCCCTGGTGGCCTGCTCGGCGGCAGCGTTGACCCTCTACGACATGATCAAGGCGGTCGAGCGCGAGGCGGAAATCACCGACCTCCGGCTCGAAGCGAAGAGCGGGGGTCGCTCGGGCGACTATCGGCGCGAAGGATGAGGGCGCGGAACGCATGATCGCCTTCGGGCTCGATGTTCTCCTCGCCGATCGGGGCTCTCTCGAAGGCCGCCGCTATGGACTCCTGAGCCACCAGGCCTCGGTTTCCGCGCGACACGAGCTGGCGCACCTCGCTCTGGCGCGAGGCGGCTTTCCCCCGACCCTGCTGTTCGCGCCCGAGCACGGCTTCTATGGAGTCGAACAGGACATGGTCGCGGCACGCGAACAGTTCGATCCCTGGACCGGGACGCCGATCCAATCCCTGTACGGCGATGATGCCCAGACCCTGCGTCCCCGAGCCGCGTGCTTCGAAGGGCTCGATCTGCTGGTGATCGACCTCCAGGACGTGGGAAGTCGCTACTACACCTACGCAGCCACCGCGGTATGGGCCGCCGAAGTCGCGATCGAGTGCGGCTGCGAGGTCTGGCTGCTCGATCGCCCCAATCCTCTGGGCGGCGTCGAAGTCGAGGGCAATCTCCCCGAGCCGGGCTTCGAGTCCTTCGTCTCCGCGTTCTGCACTCCGGTGCGCCATGGACTCACCCTGGGCGAGCTCCTGAGACTCGAGGGCCGCCGCCGCGGCTGGGCGCCGGAGGCACTGATGACGTTCGAGATGAGTGGCTGGCGACGCGAGGCCCAGTGGCCGGAGCTGGGACGTAACTGGATCGCTCCTTCGCCCAACATGCCCGATCACCGCACGGCACTGGTCTATCCGGGTGGCTGTCTGATCGAGGGCACCGAGCTCTCCGAGGGTCGCGGGACCACTCGTCCCTTCCTCTTGCTGGGGGACCCCTCCCTCGCTCCACTGGAACTGTGCGCCGCTTTGCGTGCGACCGATCTCGAAGGGGTCGAGTTCATCCCTTCCTTGTTTCGGCCGCAGTTCCAGAAGCACGCCGGCGAGATCTGCGGTGGCGTCGAAGTGGTGGTGACCGACCCCGTTCGTTTCGCACCGACTCGGTTCGGGGTTCGATTCCTCGAGGTAGCCACCTCACTCATGGGAAGCGAGTTCCGGTGGCGCGCCGAGGCCTACGAGTTCGTGTCCGAGATTCCGGCAATCGACCTTCTCGCGGGAACGGCGCGGCTTCGACAGGCCCTGACGCCGCCCGACGACAGCGAAGAGCCCCGACTGGAGCTGGATGATTGGCTCGCCGAGTGGCCTCGGGATGAGCAACGGTTTCGCGAGGAAAGTGCCGAGATCTGGTTGTACCCCCCGAGCCCGTCTTCGAGGGGAAGAGCGTAGTGGCCCGTCCGATCCGCCTGCTTCGGGTCAGCGATCCCGCCGAGCGCTTCTATGCCCTGATCGAGGCGGCTGCAGAGCTGGGAGTGAGGGTCGGATGGCTCGAGGTCGGTACGGCGGTGTCGACTCCGCTGGATGAGGTGGCCTCCCATGGAGCCACTCGTGCTGTGGCTCTCGACGCGAGGGGAAGCGTGGCGGTCAAGAGAATCAACGGAGTCCCGGTGCTCCGGGACGTGCTGCGCGAGCATTTCCTCGGATCCTCGGCGGTACTGGCTCGAATCGTCGACGACGTGCCGACTTCCATCGCCGAGCAGCTCGCTGAAGCAGCCGCCCTGCATTGCCGAGACGAGGGTTTCGTGCTGTCCCGAGGCAGCGAGCGACAGGCCCTGAGCCGCGACGAGCTGATTCGTGCACTCGGGCGCCCTAGCCACTGGGCCTGGCGAGAGTAGCGGGTGCCGCTTTCGAGCGTACCGCTGTCGGTGTAGGTAGAGTTCCGCTGTTGAAGTGGCGTCGGACGGGTGCCACAATCGCCGCGCAGCCTCATCGCCTCTTCGCCTTCGGGCTCTGGGTCCCTTGGACGCAGCAGCCCAGCCCCCTCCAGGAGAGATCCCGACATGCACCGCATTCTCATAGCCGACTCGCTCGGTCAGGCCGGCATCGACTTGCTTCGTGAGTCCGGCGCCGAAGTCGATCTTTTGGACGACACCACTCGTCCCCGTCTCCTCGCGATCATCGGCGACTACGACGCCTTGATCGTGCGCAGTGCCACTCAGGTAGACGAGCCGCTGTTACGTGCCGGAAAGCGGCTGAAGGTGGTGGGCCGCGCCGGCATCGGCATCGACAATATCGACCTGAACACGGCGACAGAGCTCGGGATCCTGGTGATCAATGCACCCACGTCGAATCTGGTTTCCGCCACCGAGCACACCTTCGCGCTCCTGCTGTCCCTGGCTCGCCGGGTGCCCAAGGCCGATGCCGCTCTGAAGAAGGGCGTCTGGGACCGCAAGAGCTTCGTGGGTGACGAGCTCCAGGGCAAGACGCTCGGCGTGATCGGATTCGGTCAGATCGGCCAGCGCGTCGCCGCGCGTGCGCGCGCCTTCGAGATGAAGGTCGTGGCCTACGATCCCTTCCTGAATCCCGAGGTGGCGCGTCGGCTCGAGGTCGAGACCGCAACGCTCGATGAGCTGCTGCCGCGAGCCGAGGTGCTGACGTTCCACACGCCGCTCACCGACGAGACCCGAGGGCTCCTCAATGCGGAACGAATCTCCAAGCTGCCCGACGGCGCGCTGGTGATCAACTGCGGCCGAGGTGGTGTGATCGACGAGCCGGCGCTGCTGGCTGCTCTCGAGTCGGGCAAGGTGGGAGGCGCCGGGCTCGACGTCTACTCGAAGGAACCGCTCGAGGACTTCGCGTTGGTCAAGCACCCCAACGTCGTGGCCACACCCCACCTCGGCGCCTCCACGCACGAGGCCCAGGAGCGGGTCGCGACCGATACCGCGGAGACCATACTCGCCGTGCTCGGAGGCTCGATGGCGGTGCCCGCGGTCAATCTGCCGTTTCGGGCAGCGGGGAAGGCGGGCGAGCCCTATCTCAACCTCGGTGAGCGGCTGGGAAGAGTCGCGAGTGCGATGTTGGGTGGAGGTGTGCGCCGGGTGGACGTTTCGCTCTGGGGGGTCGAAGACGGACTGTGTGCTCCCATCACCGTTGCAGCCTTGCGCGGCTCGCTGATTCCCTTCCTGGGAGAGGGAGTGAATTACGTCAATGCGGAACGGCTGGCCGGTGAGCGGGGGATCGAAGTCGTGCGCTCGACTCACAGTCAAGCGGCGGACTACACCCACCTCGTTTCGGTTCGCCTGAGTGGCGACGAGGGCGAGGTGGAGGTGGCTGGGACGCTTTACGCAGACGGCACGCCTCGGGTGGTGCGCTTCCAGGGCTTCCAGCTCGAGTTCAAGCCCGAGGGTAGGCTGTTGGTGGTGCGCAACCGCGATGTCCCCGGCGTGGTGGGCCAGTTGGGTACGGCGGTCGGAGCGGCCGGTATCAACATTGCCGAGATCCATCTGGCGAGAGAGGGCTCCGACAATGCGCTCGCCGTGCTCCGGCTCGACGAGGCGCCCACCGAGTCGTTGCTCGCAGGCCTACAGGCTCTCGACGTAGTGCAGTCGACCCAGTTCGTCGACCTCGCGGGCTAGCGGGATCCCGTGCTCGAGTGGCACGGACCCTGGCCAGCATGCGCTACGTGAGCAGTGGGGGAAGCTCGTTTCCCTAGGGAGAGAGGACCACGGCGTCGTAGCCGCGCTGGCGCAGTTGAGCCGCCAGATTCTGTGCCCGTGGACGGCTCGAGATGCCGCGCAGCTGGACTCGGTGCCAGCCGTCGGCGGAGTAGACGGAGATTCCCGGGTAGTCCTTCTCGAGCTGTCGGACCACTTCGAAAGCATACTTCTTCTCGCGGAAGGCTCCCGCCTGCACGCGGAGCGTGCCGGATCCAGCGGTCTCGACCGCCGGCGGGACCGAGAGAACCCGGATCTCGACTTCGGCGATACCGCTCTTCACCATCCGGATCTCCTTTGCCGCACCTCGTGAGAGATCGAGAATCCGGCCCTCGATGAACGGTCCCCGGTCGTTCACGGTGACCTTCACCGATCGGCCATTGTCGAGGTTGGTCACTCGCAGGACGGTGCCGAAGGGGAGTGTGCGGTGTGCGGCCGTGCGGCCATCCATGTCGAAGGTCTCGCCGCTGGCGGTCGCTCGGCCGTTGAACTCGGGTCCGTACCAGGAGGAGATGCCGCGCACCACGTCGCCCGGCTCAGGGGTGAAATCGCTCGCTCGATCTGCGGGCGGGGCGCTGGCGCAGCCCGTGCCTACGGCAGCCAGGAGAACAAACGCCGTCCGCAGACCGAATCCGGAGAGGGTTCTCGGCAACACCGATGCTCGAGCTCCTACACCCGCGGTGACTCGACCTCGGCCACGGTGGTGCCCTCCAGGCTGGGGGCCACCACCTCCGCGAGAAACTCGTCGACCTGCTGTGAGGAGCGCCCCGTAAAGGCGACCGGATCGAGCATCGAGACGAGCTCTTCTCGCGAGAGGCCGAAGTCGGTGTCTGCGGCAATGCTGGCGATCAGAGGATTGGATTCTCCAGCGGTGACCTTCTCGTAGGCGTCGAGGCTGTAGCGTCGAATACGCTCGTGCAGCTCCTGACGATCGCCGCCCCGTAGCGCGGCCTCCATCAGGAAAGTCTCCGTGGCCATGAAGGGTAGCTCTCGCTCGACGCGTGTCTCGATCGCCTGACGCTGCACGCGGAGCCCCGCAGCCACCCCTCCCGCCAGCGACAGCACTGCGTCGGTCGCCAGGAAGCTGTCGGCGATCACCAGGCGTCGGTTGGCCGAGTCGTCGAGGCTCCGCTCGAGCCACTGGGTCGCCGCGTTGAGCGGTGCGTTGAGGGAGTCGGTGATCACCCTACGGGCCAGGGCGCAGATACGCTCGGCGCGAACGGGATTTCGCTTGTAGGCCATCGCCGAGGAGCCGACCTGGCTCTCGTCGAAGGGCTCGGCCAGCTCTCCCACTCCCTGCAGGAGTCGCAGGTCGGTACCGAACTTGTGGCTGGACTCGGCAATGCCGGACAGGACGTGGAGCACCTGGCTGTCTTGCTTTCGAGGGTAGGTCTGCCCGGTGACAGCCCAGCTCTGCGCGAATCCGAGCCGGGCAGCGAGCTTGCGGTCGAGAGCGCGCACCTTTTCGTGATCGCCTTGGAAGAGGGTCAGAAAACTGGCTTGCGTCCCGGTGGTGCCTTTGACGCCTCTGCAGCGCAGTCGCCCGAGTCGATATCGAAGTTCGTCGAGATCGGCCACGTAGTCCTGCAGCCAGAGGCAGGCTCGTTTGCCGACCGTGGTCAGCTGGGCAGGCTGGAAGTGGGTGTAGGCGAGGCAAGGGAGGTCGCGATTCCGGCGGGCAAAGTCCGCCAACCCGGAGATGGTCGCCGCCAGTCGCTGCTCCACGAGCTCGAGCGCCTGACGCACGATCAGGACGTCGGTGTTGTCGGTGATGAAGGCACTGGTGGCTCCGAGGTGGAGGATGCCGCCGGCATCGCCAGCCTGCTCGGCAAAGTGTCGCAGGTGGGCCACCACGTCGTGGCGAGTCTCGCGCTCGAGTGCGGCGACTCGCTGCAGGTCCAGGTCGGGTGCCGCGGCGCGCAACGCGGAGAGCTGTTCGTCCGTGATGGGAAGGCCGAGCTCCTGCTGACACTCCGCGAGGGAGATCCACAGCGTCCGCCACAGTCCGAAGCGGTGCTCGGCGGTGAAGAGCCGGCCCATCTCGCGGCTCGCGTAGCGCTCGTGAAGGGGGTTCTGGGGAGCGCTGGGATCGGTCATCTTGGTTCTCCGGAAAGGTCGATCGCGCGCAGTGTAGCAATCCGATCGTAGTCCCCGAATGGGAAAGGCCGCTCACGGCATCGGTGTGATGTCTACTCGGACATCGGCCCTGTTGCTACGATGCACGCGTGCGCCGGGCTCTGGAGCCGCGTATCCAGACGGGAGCGTGCGACTCCAACACGAGATCGACGAGCCGGAGACCGCGGGTCGTGAAGTTACATTTCATCATCGGCGACCGCGAGCAGGAGGTGTCCCTGGAAGGGGACGAGCTCCGGCTCGGTCGGGCTCCGGACAACGACATCGTACTTCCCGACTACTCGGTGTCTCGCCAGCATGCGATCCTGCGCCGCGCCGGAGATCAATGGCAGGTCCTGGACATGGGAAGCACGAACGGAGTCCAGATCGACGGGCGCTCTGTCCAGGAGCACGTGGTCCGTCCTGGAGAGCGAATCAAGATCGGGGTCTTCGAGCTCTGGGTCGAGGACGAGACCGGAGCCGAAGCGGCGGCGGCCATCGAGAACGCCACGATCGTGAGACGTCTCGACGAGTTCCAGACGGAGCTCTCGGTCGACGGTGTGCCCGCGTCCTCCGGGACCGTGATCACGACCACGGGGACCGAGAAGGAAGCGAGCTTTCTGTCCCTGCTCACCCGTCTGGCACGAGAGCTGCTCACCGCCGACGATCAAGGAACCATTCTCCGTGCGGTGATGGACGTCGCGTTCGAAGCACTTCCGGTCGATCGAGGGTTCATCCTACTGGGGGAGCCGGGTGGCATCACCACCTGTGAGCTCGCGCGATTCGGGGAGCGAGTCGAAGAGCATCCCACCGAGGATGTGCCGGTCTCGAAGACGATTCTCGAGACCGTGATGCGTCAGCAGGTGGCCTTGCTCACTCTCGATGCCCGGGACGACCAGAGGCTGCTGGGTGGGGAATCGATTCGCATCCACGGCATCCGCGCTGCGATGTGTGCTCCCCTCTGGTCCGAGGATGGCATCAGTGGTTTCATGCAGGTGGACACTGCATTCCAGTCCGGCTCGTTCACACCGGATCATCTCGACTTCCTGATCGCCCTGGCGAACTACGCAGCGGTGTCGATCGCGCGTCTGCGGGAGCGGCGTCTACGCGGACGACTCGAGCGCTATCACTCTCCTGCCGTGGTGGACGAGGTGCTGCGCGACGTGGCGTCTCAAGGCCAGGAGTCGGCATTGAGGCGAGCCGAGGTGACGGTGCTCTTTGCCGACCTGGTGGGCTTCACCGCCTACTCGGAAACGGCGAGTCCGGAGGACGTCGCCGAGATGCTGGGCGGCTACTGCACCCGTGCCGTCGACACGATCTTCGGGTGTGGCGGCACGCTCGACAAGTTCATCGGGGACTGCGTCATGGCCTTCTTCGGGGCTCCCGTGCAACAGGACGATCATGCACAGCGCGGAGTCCGGGCCGGGGTCGGAATCCAGACGGCGATTGCCGAGTGGAACCGAGAGCGCGCTGCCGCGGGACTCCCCGCAGTTCGCTGCCGGATCGGGATCAACACGGGTCCCGTCGTGGTCGGCGACGTCGGCAGCGAGAGCCGTGTCGACTACACGGTGCTGGGCAACACCGTCAATGTGGCAGCACGCTTCGAGTCGATGCTCGCGCAGCCCGGTGAGGTCGTCATCGGGGAAGCGACTCGGGCCTCACTCAGTGACGAGTTCGAGATCGAGCCGCTCGGGGAGCACTCCCTCAAGGGCCTGCAGCAGAAAGTCGGAGCCTTCCGGGTGAAGCTCGCCTCGTGAGTCGCTCCGGAATCGAGCGCCCAGCCGTCTCGTTCGTGCTCGTGACCGGCAACCCCGGTAAACGGCGGGAAGCCGAGCGTCTCCTCGGAGGCAGAATCGAGACCGTGGACCTCGATCTTCCGGAGATTCAGTCAGACGACCTCCATCAGGTCTTGCTCGCCAAAGGAGAGGAAGCCTGGCGCCGCGTGGGTCGGCCCCTCGTGGTCGAGGAGACGGGGCTCGAGCTCGACGCCCTCGGGGGCTTTCCGGGACCCCTGGTGAAGTGGATGCTGGGACGCATCGGCGCCGACGGTATCGCCCGCACGGCTCTCGCGCTGGGCGATCCGGGGGTGGTGGCCCGCTGTGCATTGCTGTTTCGCGATGAGCGAGGCTCGGTGACCGCCGAAGGGACGACGCGGGGAGACCTGGTGCTGCCGCCGAGAGGGGACGGGGGCTTCGGCTGGGACCCCGTGTTCGTGCCCGAAGGCGAGACGCGGAGCTACGCAGAGCTGGACGGAGAGACCAAGGATCGGCTCGGACATCGCGGACGGGCGTGGCGGGCACTCTCGGCCCGGTTGCGAGAAGAACGAGTCGCCGACGATCCGAGCCGGGACAGAGACGGGGAAGATGTTGATTAACTAGATTTTCTAGATAAACTATCTCTGCTGGGAAGCGTTCGCTTTCCGCCGGCTCGCGGCCCTTCGGCGAGCACACTCCCCCTGTCCTGGCCCCCGTTGGAGGTCTCGCCGTGCTGAACGGACTCAAGTTCTCGCAGAGGATCCTGCTTCTGCCCCTGATCGGGGGGTTGGCCGGAGTGTGTGTGATCTGCACCGCGCTCCTGTCCTCACGGATCAACGAACAGCTCGTCCTCGAGATCGAGGACGGCTTCATCCCGGCAGTTCAGGCGCATCGCGACCTGCGGGAGACTCTGGGCTCGATCCAGCGCACCATGCAGGATGCCGTCGGCGCGGCCGACCCGATGATTCTCCAGGAAGCCGACGCCCTGGGCGCTTCCTTCGCGCGAGGGCTCGCCGCTCTACCCGAGAACTCCACCGTCGACGTGGCCGCCACCGAGGCGCTCGAGCGCTCCTTCGAGCGGTACTTCACCGAGGCGCGCGAGGTGAGCCAGCGGATGATCTCCGGCGAGGTCGGTGTCGATCTCGCCGTGCGTCTGGAGGCGGTGGTCAAGGCCCATCGAGAGGTCAGTGGCGGACTGGAGGCTGCCGGTAGTGAGAGCGAGGCCCGCATGAGTGCGGCCTTCGCGCGAGGGCGAGAGCTCCAACGCCGCTCCCTGTGGATCGCTGCGCTCGTCGGGGGCATCGGTCTGGTCGTGATGCTCCTGCTGTCGAGGCGATTGATCCGCTCGATGACCGTGCCTCTCCAGCAGGCCGTGGAGGCTGCGGAACGGCTTTCCCAGGGCGATCTCGAGGTCGAGTTTCCTGCGGCACGCAGTGACGAGCTCGGCCATCTGCTGGCCAGCATGCAGCGCATGCTGGAGTACTTCTCCGAAATGGCTTCGTTTGCCGGGCGAATGGCCGAAGGCGATCTGACGATGCAGATCAGGCCCCGCTCGAGCGAAGATTCCCTGGGACGCTCTTTCCGCGTGATGCTGGGACGTCTGTCCAGCATTCTCGGAGAAGCCCAGGACGGAGCTCACACGCTCAGTCTGGCTTCCGATCAGGTCTCGGCCACCTCGCAGAGCCTCTCCCAGGGTACCTCCGAGCAGAGCGCCTCGTTCGAGCAGGCGAGCTCGAGTCTCGAGGAGATGACGGCATCCATTCAGCAGAATGCCGGGGCCTCGCGCCAGATGGAGCGCATGGCTCTCGAGGGAGCCGAGCTCACCGACGAGAGTCGTGAGAGCGTCGAGGAGACCGCTCGGGCGATGGAGGCGATCGCAGAGAAGATCACCATCATCGAAGAGATCGCCTACCAGACCAACCTGTTGGCGCTCAATGCGTCGATCGAAGCAGCTCGGGCCGGTGAGCACGGCCGGGGCTTCTCGGTGGTCGCCACCGAAGTGCGCAAGCTCGCCGAGCGCTCCCAGGCGGCGGCCAACGAGATCGGCAGCCTTGCGGCCGAGAGCGTGAGGGTCTCACAGCGTTCGGGAGAGCTGCTCACGCGACTCGTGCCTTCGATTCGCAAGACGGCGGATCTGGTGCAGGAGGTCGCCGCCGCCTCCGATCAGCAGGCCTCGGGAGTGGGTCAGATCAGTGCGGCCAATTCCCGCATCGAGAGGGTCACCCAGTCGACCGCCTCGGCGGCCGAGGAGCTGGCGTCGACCGCACAGCAACTCGCAGCACGAGCGACCACTCTCCGCGACCTGATGGGTGTCTTCCAGATCGAAGACCACGGCGACCGCACCGGTGTGCTCGCCAAGGGCGATCTGGAGCTCTCCCTCGAAGGGGGAGCTCTCCCGGCCAATACCAACCTGCCCGAATCGTCCGGTCGTCACCGGTACGCTGCCGACGAGCACTTCGAGCGCTTTTGAGTCCCGCTGGCCGGAAACCCATTCGCCGGGTCCCCTGGCCGGCAGGGTCGGGGGGTGACGAGCAGGGGGGCAGCCGGCTAGAGCTTCTTCACCCAGACCGTCCCGTCGTCGGACTGAAAGAGCAGCTTTCGACCGCGGTCTCCGCCGACGTCTTCGGCCACGATGGGGATCCCCTCCTGGTCGAGGAGACGGCGAGCGACCTCGACGTTGCGATCTCCGAGGGCGAGGGTTCCAGAAGCAGGGTGGCCTCCGAGGACACTTGCGCCGCCGAAGACCTTGGCTTCCAACGACGAGAGGCGGGCACCGAGCTGGAGCAGACCCTCGATCAGCGAAGAGATCGCCACGTTGCCGAATCGAGGGGTGGCTCGACCCGATCCAGCCCAATGCGGCAGAAGGAAGTGATTGACTCCCCCGACCCTCGACGCTCGGTCGGTGAGGCACACCGATACACACGAGCCGAGGATGGTGGTCACCAGAACCGGGCTTCTCGAACAGAAGAACTGTCCCGGATACAGGTAGCGCCGCTCCAGCCCCGCCTCGTCGGTCGGAGGGACAGAGCGAGCCCGGGCATCGGCACTCGATGCTGCCCCGGCGCCCGAGAGTGGCGACGGCGACCTCATACCGGCGTGGCGGTTGCCTTGTTGTCGTGGTGCAGTCGGGACGCATAGAGCGCCATGGCCGCGTGGCTGGCCAGCAGATCGAACAGCTGGTAGTCGAGGGGCTCGAGGCCGGACTTGTGCGGCAGCAGGCTGAAGATCACGATCATCCCGACGTCGCGCTCTCCGAGACGCAGCGGCTGGCACACCAGAGGTGTATCGATATCTCGCTTGACCGGCTCGGCGATCCAGAGCTTTCCCGATCGCAGTGTCGAGGCGAACGGCTCTGAAGAGAGGTCGATCGCGCTGGCGCGCGCGGGGTCCACCCCGAACGAGGCCGCCACCGTGGACTCGCCGGAGAGCGGGTCGTTCTGGAAGACGACGAACTCCTCGCTACCGATCAGGTTGATGATGATCTCCTGCAGGGCGTCCAGTACCTGGGGGCGCTCGGGTGTGGAGTGCAGTCGATAGCTCGCTACGTAGAGGTTCGCGAGTACGTTGTTCTGCTCCTCGATCTCGAGGTACTCCGAGGAGAACCGGCGGTTGTTGTCCTCGATGGTGCTGAGCTGCTCGTTCAGGCGAGTTCTTTCTTCGCGGTGCCGATCCAGTTCCTCGCGCAAGGAGAGCGCCTGCTCCTGGAGTCGGAGACGCTCCTCGCGCAAACGCTGCTTGTCCGCCTCGAGAGAGACCTTGAGCTCGCGGAGCTTCTCGTTCTCGGCCAGCAGGCCCTGGATGTAGCGCCTCGTCTCGTCGCGAATCTTCCCGACGTAGCTTCCTGGGCCCTGATCGCTCGTCATGAGGTCGTGACCTCTCGCTGCGCAAAACAGTTGCGCACCTTCTCGAGCAGCTCGACTCCGTCGATCGGCTTCGTCACATAGTCGTTACAGCCCAGCGAATAGCCGCGCTCTACGTTGTCGGCCTCGCCGCGGGTGGTCACCATGATCACCGGGGTGTCGACGAACTGCTCCATCTGGCGCAGCTTCGCGACCACCTCGAAGCCGGTCATCTTGGGCATGACGACGTCGCAGAGGATGAGGTCTGGCCGCTCGGCGATCGCCTGCTCGATGGCCTCCTCTCCGTTCTGCGCGGTGACCAGGTCGAAAGGCTCCTTGGCCAGGATCATCTTCTCCATCATCAGGGCCGTGCCGGAGTCGTCGACCAGCAGGATCTTCTTGCGTTCACTCATCTCCTCGTTCTCCACAGATCGTTTCGGTCTTTTTCGGCATCGAGCGCTACACGGCGATCGAGCGCCGCTCCTCGCGGGCCTGGCGCAGCAGACCCTCGACGTCCAGAATGAGAGCGATACCACCGGATCCCAGCACCGCCGCGCCGGAGAAGATGGGCAATCGCTCGAACAGCTTCGAGAGCGGCTTGATCACCACCTGACTCTTGCCTTCGATCGCGTCCACGATGAGCGCGGCGCGAACGCCGTTGCGCTCGACCAGAATCGCGTTCTCACGGGTCGTCCCCCGCTTGGAGGCGCCCAGGAACTCACGCACCCGCAGGCAGGGATAGGACTGGTCGCGCAGGTGGAGAAGTCCCTGGGACTCCTGAGCGTGCCCGGCACCGATATCGACCAGCTCCATCACGTGGTCCACGGGGAGCACGAACAGCTGGCCTGCGCAGCGCACGAGGAGGCCGTCGATGATCGCCAGGGTCAAGGGCAGGATCATTCGTAGAGTGGTTCCTCGCCCCGGTTTGCTCTCGACCTCGAGCGTTCCCCTCAAGGTCTCGACGTTGCGCAGCACCACGTCCATACCGACACCGCGGCCCGAGAGGTCAGACACCACTTCGGTGGTCGTGAAGCCCGGCTCGAGGATGAGGCGAAGCAGAGCGTGTTCGGTGATGGCTTCGTCGGGGTCGATCCGGCCCAGCTCGATTGCACGTTGCCGAACTCGCTCTCGATCGATTCCACGGCCATCGTCGGTGACCTCGATGAGAATCGCACCACCCTGCTGGCGAGTTGCCAGGATGAGGACCCCAGCTCTCGATTTTCCGGCCGCCTCGCGCTCTGCGGGCTCTTCCAGACCATGCACGATGGAATTGCGCAACATGTGACTGATCGGGTCTTGAACCAGCTGCAGAAGGGTGCTGTCGAGCTCGACCTCACCCCCCTCGACGACCAACTGGACCTGCTTGTCTTGCGCGGTGGCCACGTCTCGAACGAGTCGGCCGTAGCGCCGGAAAGCCGGGCCTACCGGCACCATGCGGAGCTTCATCACGAGCTCCTGGAGCTCGAGATACAGGCGATCCGCGTCCCGGTGCAGGGCCAGCGCGTCGTCCTGGGTTCCGGCGAGCTGCTCCAGCGCGTTGGTCAGGGCACCGCGGGCCACGGCCATCTCTCCGACCAGGTTGAGCAGGTCATCGAGCCGCTCGACTTCGACGCGAAGAAAGCGAGAGGCGACCGGGCTTCGAGTGACAGCGCCGGTGTCCCTGGGCTCATCGCTCGGGGTCGGTGCCGCGGGCACGTCGCTCTCGAGCCACCGATGGACGCGCTGGCGGAAGGCTTCGCCGTAGTCTCCCAGCCCGTCCAGCTGCTTCTCGGCGTTGGTGATCAAGGAACGCAAGAGGTCGACCGATTCGAGCAGCAGCGAGAGGGGCTGGGCGGAGAGCTCCTGTGGGTTCAGTCGCACCCGGTGGAGGCCGTCCTCGATCAGATGTGCGAGCTCGGCGAGGCTACGAAACCCCAGCGCGGCGGCGTCTCCCTTGAGAGTGTGAACCACTCGAAAGACCGAGGCGATTGCATCGCCGTTGGCCGGCTCCGCCTCGAGAGCGAGGAGGGCCTCCTCCATGGTTGCGAGGTTCTCCATCGACTCGGCCACGAACACCGGGAGGATCTGCAGATAGGCAGCGTCGAGCTCCACCTTCACGAGACCGTCTCCGGCAACGGCATGCGGTCCGCCGTCAGCTGGCGTCGCAGTAGCTCGTTCTCCAGGGCGGTGCCTACCTGTGCGCCCGCGATCTCGAGCAGCTCGACGTCCTTGAGTGGTGCCTTGATGTCGCCGTTGTCGGCGTAGATGACCGCCAGAACGCGGTGCGTGCCCATCACGGGAAGCACGACCAGCTGATCGAAACGCGGGGGCCCGAGGGCTGCGCGCAGGCTCTCGGGGAGAATCGCATCCTCCCAGGTCAGGTCGCGGAGCTGTCCATCCGACGCCGTCTGCGCGAGGGCGTCTTCACCGTCTCGGGGAAACTCGAAGTGCCGGCTGCTCTCCGCGAGCGGGCGCCCGTTCTTGCCGAATCCGAAGGCTCCGATGGCCATGAGAACGTTCTGTCGGGCGAGGAAGATGATCGCCCTCTCGACGTTCTCCCCGACGAAGTCCATCAGGGTGAGAGCGACTGTGGTCGACATCACACCCGAGCGGATGTCGCTCATCACGCGTCGCAGGCGGGCCAGGGCCCCGTAGAGGTTCTCCGTGCTGGGGTGATCGATGCGATAGCCCCGTGAGAGGCCGACCAATGCCGGCCAGATCAGAGCCGCGTCGGGGGGTAGCACGGCGCGGGCGCCAGCCTGATAGCAGCGGGCGGCCAGCACCGGGTCCTCGGCGATGGCGACCACCGGGGTTTCCTGGTCCCGACGCATCACGCGGTCGATGTCGTCGAGGTGGAAGTGGCCCGGCCTGAGATCGATCACGCGCCACGGGCGCCCCACGGCCTGAATCATCGTCGCCCCCTGCGGATCCCCGGTGCAGCGCACGGCGAGGCCGGAGGCCAGATCTTCGTCGTGTGAGAGCAGCTCGATGCCGTGCTCGGAGAGGGTGTTCGATTCGTTCTCGGGGAACAGATCCTCGGCGACCCATCCGCTCGCTTCTTCCCCCCAGTCACCCTGGGATGCGTCGGAGTCCTGCGATCCAGGAGCCGTGTCTTGTGCAGCGGCACTCTCGTCGAGCAGTTGGGCGACTTCGAGCAGGATCCTCTCGGTGTTGATCTTGACCTCGGTGAGCCGGGCACGAGCCTCTGGGGAGGTATTCTCCTGGACCCCTCGGGGTGTTCCCCTTCGAAACTCGAAGACACCGCCGCGCCAGCGGATGATCTGCACGATGGTGTCCTTGATCTGCTTGACCAGTGCCCGCCTCAGCTCCTCGGCAGGAAGAACGCCCTCCTCGACCAGCAGCTCTCCGATCGGCATTGGCCGACGCTGCTTCTGTTTGCGCAGGATGGCCTGGTCGAGCTCGTCCCGCGAGATGACCCCTCGCGAGATCAGTAGCTCACCGATGCGGGGTCCATTGGTGCTTCCGGCACTGACGATCTCACCGTCGTGGAAGCCGATCTCCGCGATGCTCGATCCGTTCTTCAATCGGAGCGTGCCCGTACTGTGGCCGAGATGGACGAACTGAAACACGTCGGCAACGGTGACGTCCTCGAGACTTCCGGAGAGACTCAATTCCCACCTCGGGCGATCTGAATGAGGCTTTCGAGGGTCTGCAGCTTGCGCGAGGTGACGGCGAAGGACTCGGAGGCCATGAGAGCCGAGGCGGCGTGCGCCGCCAACAGGTCCAGTACTTCGGAGTCGCCCGCTGCGAAGCCGCGCTTGTGGCTGAGAAGCTCGAGCAGAACGAGACTGCCGACGACCACGTTGTCGAACTGGAGCGGGACCACCGCCATGGGGATCTGATCGGGCTCGAAGTGTCGGATTCCCTCCTCGAGGGCCTGGTCGACGCACATCACGCCGCCGCTGTAGATCTCACCGTTCCAGGGCTCCGGCGGCTGCTCTCCGAAGCCGTGGGTCAGTGCGACCCGGCACTCTCCGGATCCGGCAGGCTTCAACAAGAGGACGAAGCGTTCCACGCCGAGCAGATCGGTCGCGATCTCCGCAATGGTTGCCTGAACGCCTTCTGGATCCCGAGCGGCATACAGCTGGTACGTCGACACGTACAGATTGAGCATCTGGTGGACCCGGCGCTCGAGCTCGATCAGCTGTTCGGTGAGGTGTTCTCCTTCCGAGCGTGCCTCCAGCAGTTCCGCCTCGAGGTGCTCGACTCGCGCCGGATCGAGTGGATCTCGGGTGGACGGGGCCGGCAGCTTCTCCAGGCCACGGGCGATCGACGTGGCTTTGTCGAGCAGCTCGCGCAGTTCACAGAGCTCGGAGAGCGTCGCGGCCATCGGCGGTTCGGTCATTCAGACTTGTCCTTCGGAGAATGGGGATTCGCGCCCTTCGCACGAGCAGAACCGTGCGATTCGGGCACCCTCACCCGAAGACTCGGCACGGCTCTCGGTGGAGCCACCGGCTCTACATTCTCTCCTCTCTAGAATTACTTGTCTAGCTTGTAAAACCACTAATCAATGTTAGACTCCCGAGGCTCGGGAGTCCTGCTCCAACGCTGCAGGAACCGAGGGAGGATTCCCTTGATCCGGAACTGGCGGCTGCGCTACAAACTGCTTCTCCTGCCCGCATGCATCGTGGTTTTCGGGGTGGTGCTCACCCTGCTGGCGCCGCTTCCCGCGACCCGACTCCGAGGCGCGGCCGAGGCTCTCCGGGAGCCGGCCCGAGCTCGGGCCTGGCTCGACGAACTGGAGTCGAGACTGGCCGTGGCTCGTCAGGCCTCCGCCTCGGCCCCCGACACCGCGAGGTCCTCGTGGCAGGCAGTCGCGGAGCATGTGAACCGGGCGTCTCCGGAGCTCGAGCAGAAGGCTCGTCTCGAGGAGGCCGTCCGCAGCGCTCGCCCTCGGTCGATCTCCTCGACCTCCGATCCGGGAGCTTCGTTGCCGCCGGACTCGAGCACTCAGCGGCCATCGGCCTCGCCCGCCGCCTGGAGCGTGATCGATCGCTGGGTCGCCGCCCATCGACTCGAGATCGCCGAGGCCGAGCAGGAGAGTCGGAGCGAGGTGCTCGAGGTGGCCGCCCGGGTGGCCGACCTGAGGGCGATTCGGCTCGGCTCGACGTTCGTGGTCCTGCTGGTCGTCGGTGCTCTCGCCTTTCGCCTCGTACGTGACCTCGAGAGACCGCTCGCACAGCTCGCTGAGTCTGCCGACGCGCTCGAGCGGGGCGAAGGACCGGTGCCGTTCGACCCTCGCCGTGACGAGCTCGGGCGAGTCGCCGACTCGCTCTACCGGCTGGCGGATCGACAGATGCGCACTCGCCGGCTGGCTGACGCGATGTCGCAGGGGTGGCTCGACGAGGTCCTCGAAACAGAGGTCTCGGACGATCCGACCGGACGATCTCTGCAACAGATGCAGTCACGCCTTCGTGGACTGATCGGTCAGGTCCGGGAGGGGGTCGAAGCCTTGTCGAATGTCAGCGTGGAGGTATCCGCCACCGCCCAGACGGTCGCGCAATCGGCGGGTGAACAGGCCGCCTCGGCGCAGGAGGCGGCGGCGACCCTGGAGCAGATCACGGCCTCGGTGACCCAGAACGCCAGGAACTCTCGCGAGATGGAGCTGATCGCCCGGAGCAGCACCGAGGACGCGGCCGAGGGCGGACGTGCGGTGAGCGACACGATTGCCGCAATGCAGGCGATCGCCGAGAAGATCTCGATCATCGAGGAGATTGCCTACCAGACGAATCTGCTGGCGCTCAATGCCGCGATCGAGGCTGCTCGAGCCGGTGATCACGGTCGAGGGTTCGCCGTCGTGGCCGCCGAGGTTCGCAAGCTGGCCGAACGGAGCCAGCTGGCCGCGCAGGAGATCGGCACGCTGGCCAGTTCCAGCGTCAAGGTGGCGACGCGCACCGGAGCCCTGATCCAGGAGGTCTTGCCCGCGATCGAGAAGACAGCGGAGCTGGTCGAGGAAGTCGCGGCGGCTTCCGACGAGCAGGCTGCGGGCGTCGGTCAGGTCAATGCGGCCATGAGCCGGGTCGACCAGCTGGCCCAGCGCGGCGCCACGACCGCCGAGGAGCTGTCGAGCACCGCTCAGGAGCTCGCTGCGCGCGCCGACTCACTGCGCCAGCAGGTGGCGAGTTTTCGCACGAGTAGCGAGCTCGGGCAGTCCCCCCCAGGGTGCGCGAGCAGCTTCCCCTCAGAGCCTTTGGTCCAGGGGTTGCCGCCAGCGCGACCGCACTGGCAGTTTCGGACACCGACTTCGTGCGGTTCTAGTTCCCGGCTCCATCCGGGTCATCAGGAGTTCCCATGAATCCCCAAGCATCCCCCGTCCTCGACGCCGCTGCGAAGCGGGAGCTTCGCTCCGAGGGACGGGCCGGACAGTACCTGACCTTCGCGCTGGCGGGGGAGGAGTACGGTGTCCCGATTCTCCAGGTGCGAGAGATCATCGAGTTCACGCGGGTGACCCCGGTTCCGATGACGGCGCCATGGATTCTGGGCATCATCAATCTGCGCGGCAACGTGGTGCCGGTCGTCGACCTCGCGGGTCGATTCGGCCTCGAAGGAGCCGACCTCTCGAAGCGCGCCTGCATCGTGATCGTGGAGGTGGAGAACCAGGAGGGACTCACAGTCGTCGGCGTTCAGGTGGATGCCGTGCGCGAGGTGGCCGATCTGGGTGAGGAGCAGGTCCAGGCGCCTCCCTTGTTCGGCTCCCGAGTCGCACAAGAGTCCCTGCTCGGGGTCGGCCAGACGGGGGACGGTTTCGCTCTCCTGCTCGACATGAACCGTGTGTTCCCGGTGGCACAGCTCGGCGATCTCGACCCACTCAGGGAGACCGAAGCATCGACCCCAGCCACCCGTTCGGTCGCCAGTCCCTCCTCTGCGGATCCAGGATCCCCGGACGCGCGAATCGAGCCCACTGCGCCCATCCAGCCCGCCGACACCGAGGCTGGGAAGCTCGCGCAGGATGCGAGTGCAGCAGAGGACGCCATCGAGGCCCCATCCGAGCGACCAGCCGAGCGACCAGCCGAGGAAGACGTTGAGCCAGCCAAACCCCGCCGTCGTCGGCGACGCCAAGCGACCGACTGACTCGGGTGAGGGTTTCGGTGCGCTCGGGACGCGGATCTCGGATCGCGAGTTCGCCCTCCTGCGTGATCTGATCGAGCAGGAAAGCGGGATCGATCTGGCGGAGTCCAAGCGAACCCTCCTGGTTCGCCGTCTCCAGGGCCGGATTCGACAGCTGGGACTGAGCTCACACTCGCAGTACTACCGGCGCGTGACCGAGACGGCTCCCCAGGAGCTCGACATCCTGCTCGATTGCGTCACGACCAACGAGACCAGCTTCTTTCGTGAGGAACGTCAGTTCGAGACCCTCACCTCCGTCCTGGTGCCTCACTGGCGGGAGGACGCCGAACAGGGGCGTCGGACAGCCCGACTGCGTGTCTGGAGTGCGGCTTGTTCGAGCGGCGAAGAACCCTACTCCGTCGCGATGGCTTTGAAAGCGTTGTTACCGAGCTGGTGGACGATCGAGGTATTCGCTACAGATCTCTGCCGAGAGGTGCTCGCGGTCGGGGCGGGTGCGACCTACGGTGCCGATCGTGCCAAGGAGATCCCAGAGGGGCTGTTGAAACGGTTCGTGCTTCGAGGGGTGGCGTCCCAGGAGGGCCGCCTCAGAATCGCGCCGGAGGTTCGTGAGCTGGTGCGTTTTGGCCGAATCAACCTGGTCAAGGACTCGTTCGCTGCGGTCGGGGCGGTCGACCTGATCCTCTGTCGCAACGTCCTGATGTACTTCTCTGATCGCACTCGCCGGCGAGTCGCCGGGCACCTGCTCGATCATCTCGTGCCGGGGGGGCACATCTTCGTCGGTCACGCCGAGAGCCTGCATGGGTTCTCTCCTCGCTTGCGATCGATCGGACCCTCGATGTATCGCCTGCGTTCGGGCCATCGGCTCCCGGAGGGGAGTGGGTCGACATGACCGAGGCCCATCCACACGTCATGGTGATCGATGATTCGGCCGTGGTGCGTCGAATCACGGCTGATGTCTTGAGGCAACAGGGTGGAATGAGAGTGACCACCGCTCCCGATCCATACGTGGCTCAGGGAAAGATCAAACTCGATCGGCCCGACGTGCTGCTGCTGGACGTAGAGATGCCGCGCAAGGACGGGATCACCTTCTTGCGCGAGATCATGGGGTCGGATCCGATGCCGGTCGTCATCTACTCGGGATTCGCCGATCGCGGCACCCGGATCGCGATCGACGCGCTCACACTGGGCGCCGTCGACGTGGTCTGCAAACCGCGCCACGGCATCCGGGAGTTTCTCGACACCGATGCTCCCCGCTTGATCCAGGTCCTCCGCGGGGCTGCCCAGGCCCAGCTGCCCGGCGCGCTCGGCGCGATCCGCAGGGTCAATCCCGAAGACAGCGGCCCGTCTCTCCCCACGGGCGGGCCGGCGGCAGGCTCCGAGAGCCTGGTCTCGCGGATGATCCGCTCCAGGGCTGGCGGCACGGAGCGCATCGTCGCCATCGGCGCTTCCACCGGCGGCCCCCAGGCCCTCGACGTGGTCCTGGGCGCGATGCCGGTCGATTGCCCTCCGCTGTTGGTGGTCCAGCACATGCCACGCCCGTTCACCACCGCATTGGCGAAGCGACTCGACGCCCAGTGTGAGATCGAAGTGCGCGAAGCGCGGGATGGCGATCGGCCGACCCGGGGCCTGGCGTTGATCGCGCGCGGGGACCGACATCTCGAGCTCGAGCGCTCTCCCGAGCTCACCGTGGTGCTGAGTGGGGCCGAGCCGGTCAACAACCATCGCCCGAGCGTCGATGTGCTGTTCAGGTCGCTGGCCCGGAGCACCGCCTCGGCATCGATCGGTGTGCTGCTCACCGGAATGGGGAGCGACGGCGCCCAGGGCCTGGCGGAGCTGAAGTCGGTCGGCGCAGCGACGGTGGTCCAGGACGAGGCCACCTGCGTGGTGTTCGGCATGCCTCGCCAGGCGATCGCCCTCGGAGCCGCGGACTCGGTGGTGTCGCTCGACCGGGTGGCACGGACGATTCTCGACCACTGTTGCGAAGAGTTAGTCGTCGCTCACCGCCGCTGAGCTGCCCGTCAGGATCCTGTGAAGCCGTTCGGGCTGGCCTCGACGGGGCCGCCCTACGCGGTCGTGTCGAAGGAGGCCGTGCGAGCTAGGAACCAGGGTGGTCCTGGGCGCTCTTGGCCGCGAGGCGCTCTCGTAGTGCTTCGATGACTCGGGAGACCTGCGCCTCGAGCTGGGCCAGGGAGCCCGAGTTGTCGATCACGAAGTCGGCGAGCGCGACCCTTTCTTCTCGTGACGCCTGGGCGGCCATTCGCCGCTCCGCCTCGGCGCGCGAGAGACCGCGCTCGACCGCGCGATCGAGACGCTCTGCCTCGTCGGCCTCGACGGTGACCACTGCCTCGTAGTGGCGCCGGCCGCCCGTCTCGACCAGCAGCGGCACCTCGTAGACCACGATGCCCTCGCTTCCAGCCAGTCGCTCCGCGAATGCGCGGCCGACCAGGGGGTGGATGATCGCTTCCAGGTCACGCCTGGCTTGGGGATCGGAGAACACGTGCTCGCCGAGCCGCGGTCGATCGACTGCGCCCGTCTCGTCGAGCATGCCGGTGCCGAATCGTTCCTCGACCGCGAGGCTTCCGGCGGCGCCCGGCTGGTAGAGCTCGGCGACCAGGGCGTCGGCGTCCCACACCTGGAGCCCGGCCTCGCGCAAGAGCCGGCCCACGGTCGATTTGCCGGAGGCGATGCCTCCCGTCAATGCGACCAGCAGGGTCGGTCTCGCCGTCGCCCTGCCGGTCATTCCACGAAGGAGCGGTAGGCCTGCATCGTGTTGACCAGGAGCATGGCCCGAGTCAGAGGCCCGACTCCGCCGGGCACGGGAGTGATTGCGCTGGCGCGGGGCGCGACCCGGGTGTAGTCCACGTCGCCGGTCAGCACGGAGCCCCGTTTGTCGAACGCGCGGCGTCGCCTCTCGTCTCCGGGGAACAGCCTCTCCAGTTCCTCCTCCTCGGTGACCGAGTTCATCCCGACATCGATCACCGCGGCTCCCTCCTTGACCCAGTCCTCCTCGATCAGCGCGGTGCGGCCGACCGCGGCGATCAGGATGTCGGCCTGGCGGCAGATCCCCGGGAGATCCGCCGTGCGTGAGTGACAGATTGTCACGGTGCAGTGCTCGCGCAGTAGCAGGGCCGCCATGGGTTTGCCGACGATGTTGCTCCGACCGACGATGACCGCGTGCTTCCCCTTCATCGGGATCTCGTTGCGCTCGAGGAGCTCGATCACGCCGGCGGGGGTGCAGGGAACGAAGGCCGGGCGTCCGAGCCAGAGGTTGCCCACGTTCTGTGGGTGGAAGCCGTCGACGTCCTTGTCCGCCCGCACTCGCTCCTGCACGGTGGGCACGTCGAGGCCGTCGGGAATGGGCAGCTGCACCAGGATACCGTCGACGGCGGGGTCGTCGTTGAGGCGATCGATCGTTTCGAGAAGCTCTTCCTGACTCGCCGTTTCGGGCAGGCGCACGGTTTCGCCCCGAATTCCGACCTCCTGGCAGTCCCGGGTCTTGCCGGCGACGTAGACCTTGGAGGCCGGGTTCTCCCCGACCAGCACGACGCTCAAACCAGGAGGCCTATGTCCTTGTGCCACCAGGGCTTCGACCTGCTCTCGAACCTCACCACGGATGGTCGCGGCCAAAGCTTTGCCATCGAGTATCTCGCTCACGTCTACGGTCCTCTTGAGAGCCCCTCCCAGGGGCGCCGGTTCAGCGAAGCATCGCAGGGGCTGAAGGAGGGAGAATACCCGCCGTTTCCAGTCTTGACATGCCCCCGACGCGAAACGTAATATCGTCGTTCTTTGCGTGCAGAGGGTCGGCGGCCGTCTGCCCGGTGGAAAGACCGCCGATCTGACGGACTTGCTCGTTGGCTCCTCGATCTGCGAGGGGACCGGGTCGGCCTGGGGCCGGCGCGGTGGGGCCTCGAAAGAGGCCGCGAGTGACGCCAGAACAGTGACTGTCGCGAGACCGCACGGCAGAAGAGCCGGCGGAACGCTTTTTGGAGTTGAGACCTAAGATGGACAGGACCTACAGCCCGAAACTGGGAGAAGTCGAGCGCCATTGGTATGTCGTCGACGCGGCCGGGATGACCCTCGGTCGGCTCTCGACCGCGGTGGCTCGCGTCCTGATGGGCAAGCACAAGCCACAGTACGCACCTCACATCGATACCGGTGACTTCGTGATCGTGGTCAATGCGGATCAAGCGGTGCTGACGGGTAACAAGGAAGAACAGAAGATCTACTACCGGCACAGCGGACAGCCCGGCAAGCTGAAGGCAGAGACCGCGCGTCGAATGCGCGCTCGGCGCCCCAGCAGAATGGTCGAGCTCGCTGTTCGAGGCATGTTGCCGAAGAACCGCCTCGGACGTCGTCAGCTGAAGAAGCTGAAGGTGTATGACGGTGGAGAGCACCCGCACTACGCACAGAAGCCGGCCGAGCTCGACATCGTGAGCTTGCGCTAATGGCCGCGGGCCAGTAATCAGGAGCAGAATCCTTGAGCGAAATTCTTTACGGAACAGGGCGGCGCAAGACTTCGACTGCGCGCGTCTTTCTCCGCCCCGGTGCCGGTGAGATCACCGTCAACGGGCGGACCTTCGACGACTTCTTCCCCAACGACGTCCTCAAGATGATCGTTCGCCAGCCGCTGCAGGTGGCCGAGAGGGAAGAAACCTTCGACATTACCGTTACGGTCAAAGGCGGCGGATGTGCTGGCCAGGCTGGCGCCATTCGTCACGGGGTGTCTCGTGCGCTGGTGGCGAACGAGCCCGACTTGCGTCCCGCGCTCAAGGCGGCCGGGTTCCTGACCCGCGATCCGCGGAAGAAAGAGCGCAAGAAGTACGGTCAAAAGGGCGCTCGGGCCCGCTTCCAGTTCAGCAAGAGGTAGGAGAGAGTCGTGTCCGAGCTTACGATGAAGGATCTGCTGGAGGCTGGAGTTCACTTCGGCCATCAGACGCGGCGCTGGAACCCGAAGATGCGTCCCTATATCTTCGGTCGCCGCAACGGCATCTACATTATCGACCTCCAGCGCTCACTCGAGCAGTTCCAGGCAGCTGCCGACTACGTGGAGACGATCGCCCGGCATGGTCGCAAGGTGCTCTTCGTGGGCACCAAGCGTCAGGCGCAGGGATCCGTGCAGGATGCCGCGAACCGCTGCGGCCAGTACTACGTGTCGCATCGCTGGCTCGGTGGGATGCTGACCAACTTCGTCACCATTCGCCAATCGGTGGATCGCCTCAAGGACATCGAGAAGAAGCTCGCCGACGAGGACAACCCGCTGCTCAAGAAGGAGCGCCTGCGATTGGATCGAGAGCGCGAGAAGATGGTGCGCAGTCTCGAGGGCATTCGAGGGCTCGACTCGCTGCCGGACGTCCTCTTCGTGGTCGATCCCAAGCGGGAGCACATCGCGGTGTCCGAGGCCAACAAACTCGGGATCCCAGTGATCGCGATCGTGGACACCAACTGCGACCCCGACTTGATCGACTACGTGATTCCCGGCAACGACGACGCCATCCGAACGGTGAGGTTGTTCACCGGCAAGATCGCCGATGCCTACCTCAAGGGTGCTGCGGCGTGGCAGAAGACCTCGCCGGAACCCCAGTCGGAGCAAGCCGACCCAGCAGCGGCAGCGGCGCCGGAGAAGGCTCCGGCGGAGAAAGCTCCGGCTCAGGCCGACGCTGCCAGCGAGCCGGCTGCGCCCGTCGAGACCGCGAGCGAGGCAGCTCCGGCAGCCGAGGCTCCAGTCGTTGACTCCGGGGCCAGCGAAGAGTCGGCCGAGGCCAAGGCCGCGGGCTGAGCCCGCGGAGCCCCGGTTGCTGCCGGGCATTGATTTCCAGCTGAATGCAGTGTCCCGACGAGCGCACGCAGTGCCGTCGCGGACCACGAGAAGAGATTGATATCCCAGTACGGCCGAGCGGTGAGCCACCGTTTGGCCTCGACAGTATTCCAAGGAGCGCGTCATGAGTGTTACGGCGAGTATGGTCAAGGAGCTGCGCGAGCGAACCGGCGCCGGCATGATGGATTGCAAGAACGCCCTGGTGGAGACCGACGGCGATATCGAGAAGGCGATCGACGCACTGCGTACCAAGGGCCTCTCGACGGCGGCCAAGAAGGCCGGTCGAGCCACCAGTGATGGTGCAGTGGCGTCCTACATTCATGCCGGGGGCAAGATCGGCGTGATGGTCGAGGTCAACTGCGAGACTGACTTCGTCGCTCGCACGGACGACTTCAAGGAGCTGGTCAACGACGTGGCGATGCACATTGCCGCGGCAGATCCGCGTTTCGTGCGCCGGGAAGAGGTCACCGAAGAGGTCCTCGAGAAAGAGCGCCAGATCTTCAAGGAGCAGGCACTCGCCGATGGCAAGCCCGAGAACATCGTCGACAAGATCGTCGAAGGCAAGCTGGGCAAGTACTACTCCGAGAACGTGTTGCTCGAGCAGCCGTTCGTCAAGGATCCCGACATCACCATCGGCGAGCTCGTGACCCAGAAGATCGCCAAGATCGGCGAGAACATCCAGGTCAGCCGGTTCGCACGGTTCGTGTTGGGCGAAGGCCCGTCCGCGGCCTCGGAGTAGCGGCGACGGCCGTCTAGGTGCCGGGTGCGGCACCTTGCCGGAAGGGAGGAGGCCACCTCCGCGGGGTGGTAGCGGTGGAGTGCTGCGCCCGATACGATGGGGAGGCCCCTCGATGCCCCCCGCTGGGTGACACCAGCCCCGCACGCGCTCCCGGAGGAGACCGATGACGACCGTCCCCCACGCCCCGTCTCAGCCCGAGTACCGTCGAATCATGCTCAAGCTCTCGGGGGAGGCCTTGATGGGGGAGCGTGACTTCGGCCTCGACCACAACATCGTTTCGACCATCGCCGACGAAGTTCGGCAGGTCTGGGAGCTCGGCGTCGAGATGGCCATTGTCATCGGGGGTGGCAACATCATTCGGGGCATGACTGCCAGCGCCTGGGGAATCGAGCGCGTCACGGGTGACTACATGGGTATGCTGGCCACCGTGATCAATGCCCTGGCGCTTCAGGACGCCCTCGAGAAGAAGGGCGTGACGACCCGCGTCCAGACCGCGATCGACGTGCGCGACGTGGCAGAGCCCTTCATCCGCCGCCGAGCCATCCGGCACCTCGAGAAGGGGCGAGTGGTGATCTTCGCGGCGGGCACCGGCAACCCATTCTTCACCACCGACAGTGCGGCCGCCCTTCGCGCCAACGAGATTCACGCCGACATCCTGCTCAAGGCGACCCAGGTCGACGGCATCTACAGTGCCGATCCCCGGATCGACCCGGATGCAGAGCTCCTGCCACGAGTGACCTACCATCAGGTGCTGGCTCGCAACCTGAAGGTGATGGATGCGGCCGCAATCAGTCTCTGCCGAGACAATGGCGTTCCGATCGCAGTCTTCGATCTGATGGAAGCGGGCAACATCAAGCGGGTCGTGTGCGGCGAGGCGATCGGTTCGCTGGTGACCGAGCATGAGCCGGAAGCCGTGTCTTCATAGAGATCGAGAACGGTTCTGACACACGTCGAGGCAGAGCCTCGATCGGTAAGGGAGGATTGACGTTATGCAGCAGGAGCTCTACCAGGAAATCGAGCTCAAGATGAAGGCCGCGACGGACCACCTGCACGAGGAGTTCAAGCAGCTTCGCACCGGGAGGGCGAGCACCTCGATTCTCGAGGGGGTCATGGTGGACTACTACGGCACTCCGACTCCCATTCGCCAGGTGGCGAATCTGAGTGTGGCCGATGCGACCCTTATCGTCGCCCAGCCCTACGACGCCAGTCAGATCGCCACGATCGAAAAGGCGATCATGACCGCTGATCTCGGCTTGAATCCCTCGAACGACGGGAAAGTGGTTCGCATCCCCCTGCCGCAGCTGACCGAGGAACGTCGCAAGGAGTTGGTCAAGGTGGCCCACGAGATGGCGGAGTCCACTCGAAACTCGATTCGCCTGTCTCGGCGCGAGGGGAACGACCAGCTCAAGGAGTTGGAGAAGGAGAAGGAGATCAGCCAGGACGACGAGAAGCGCGGCCACGATGAAATGCAGAGGTTGCATGACCACTACATCGCCCTGGTGAATCAGTCTCTCGAGGCCAAAGAGAAGGACATCATGGAGGTTTGAGCGCGAAACACTCCGGGTCGACCGGGCCCGACTCACCTCCTGTCCGCGCAGAGGAGCCGGAAGTCGTCTATGGCTTCCATCCCGTGCGCGAGCTGCTCCGCCATCGTCCGCACGACGTGATCGAGGTCTGGGCGGCGGCTCGCCGAGGGAACCGACGAGCCGAGCTCGAGGAGCTCTGTCTGCGTCATGGCGTGACCCTGCGCGATGCTCGCAGCAGCGAGCTGAGCGAGTTGGCCAACGGGCCGCACAACGGATTCCTGGCACGGGTGCGCAGAGGCAGCGACGCGGGAGGTGCCGGGGACCGGGATCTGGTGGTGCTGGTCGAGGATGTTCAGGATCCGCGCAATCTCGGAGCCCTCCTTCGCGTCTGCGAGGGTGCAGGGGTCGGCCGAGTCTTGATTCGAGATCGCGGCTCGGCGCCGATCACTCCGGTCGTTGCCAAGACCGCCGCCGGGGCCACGGAGTGGCTCGAGGTGGAACGGATCGCCAACACGGGCCAGGAGCTCGAGCGCCTCAAGAAGGACGGTTACTGGGTCTATGGAGCCGTCGGCGGGGGTGGCGAGCCTCCGTGGGCGATCGATCTGACGGGCAAGGTCGTGTTGTGCTTCGGGGGCGAGGAGAAGGGGCTACGTCAGCGCACCCGAGAGCTCTGCGACGGCACGATCGGGCTGCCGATGCGAGGCCGGGTGGGCTCGCTGAATCTCGCCACGGCAGCGGCGGCCGTGCTCTATGACGCCGTGCGCCAGCGCGACTGAGCGGGCGATCGGTCAACGATCCCCTCCGGCGCCGGGCATCTTGCCCATCGCCCCCTCGACCCGGTACACTCACCGTTCGCCGTTCGAGGGCCCTGGCTCCCGTGCCTGTCGAATCGGGAATGCCGGTGAGTCGAAGCCGGCATAGCTCAGGGGTTAGAGCAACTGCCTTGTAAGCAGTAGGTCCTCGGTTCGAATCCGAGTGCCGGCTCCAGGTACCTCAGGTGGCGGCGGCCGGTCTTTGATAGTGAGTGTTCTCTGGAGGTGTGGCCGAGCGGTCAAAGGCAGCAGACTGTAAATCTGCCGGGCTAAGCCCTACGGTGGTTCAAATCCATCCACCTCCACCATCCTCCCTCCCGTAGGGAGGGAGATGGCGGATGCGGAGGCTTTGGTCGTCGCGGCGCCGCCTTCGGCGTCGACGCTCAGGAACAAATCCGCCGCCCTCACTTCGATCGGATTGGAGAAGAGTGTGTTTTGGCTCCGCCGCCTTCGGCGTCGGCGCTCAGGCAATCAAATCCGCCGCCTTCGGCGTCGGGGCTCAGGAACGAATCCGCCGCCCTCACTTCGATCGGATTGGAGAAGAGTGTGTTTTGGCTCCGCCGCCTTCGGCGTCGGCGCTCAGGCAATCAAATCCGCCGCCTTCGGCGTCGTGGCTCAGGAACAAATCCGCCGCCCTCACTTCGATCGGATTGGAGAAGAGTCTGTTTCGGCTTCGCCGCCTTCGGCGTCGACGCTTTGCGATCCCTTGCCTCGCTGGGCTGCGGATCGGTAGTATGGTTCGATACCCTCGGGCGGGAGTAACTCAGGGGTAGAGTCACAGCCTTCCAAGCTGTTGGTCGCGAGTTCGAATCTCGTCTCCCGCTCCATTCCTCCTTCGCTCGCGCTCAGTCGGATGAGCGGGAGTCGGATTCTGTGCGTCACACCCTCGACCTGCGGTCGAGGGTGCTCTAGCGCGAATCTCTTGCCTCACGGTGGAGAAGGGGGTTGGTTTGGTGGCGGAGCCCGCTCGCTTGGCTCGCGCTTGGGTTTGTGGCTGGAGCCCGCTCGCTTGGCTCGCGCTTGGGTTTGTGGCTGGAGCCCGCTCGCTTGGCTCGCGCTTGGGTTTGTGGCTGGAGCCCGCTCGCTTGGCTCGCGCTTGGGTTTGTGGCTGGAGCCCGCTCGCTTGGCTCGCGCTTGGGTTTGTGGCTGGAGCCCGCTCGCTTGGCTCGCGCTTGGGTTTGTGGCTGGAGCCCGCTCGCTTGGCTCGCGCTTGGGTTTGTGGCTGGAGCCCGCTCGCTTGGCTCGCGCTTGGGTTTGTGGCTGGAGCCCGCTCGCTTGGCTCGCGCTTGGGTTTGTGGCTGGAGCCCGCTCGCTTGGCTCGCGCTTGGGTTTGTGGCTGGAGCCCGCTCGCCGGCTCGCGCTTGGGTTTGTGGCTGGAACCCGCTCGCATAGCTCGCGTTGGAGTGGGTCGGCCGCGAATGAAGTTTGTTCTACTCTCGTAAGGGTTATTGAACAACACGAGGACTCTCATGCCGATTCATAGTCGAGACCTGCATCTTCACGAACAGCTCCTGCTGCTGGCGCTCCGCGACGACAAGGGGACGCCCGATAGTCGAGCCGGGTCCTATCGGTTCGCCATGGCGGGTGCGATCCTGGCCGAGTTGGCGCTCGAGGGACGGATCACCATTGGCGAAGACAAGAAGCACATGGTCGAGCTGGTGTCGGACACTCCCATGGGGGACGAGATCCTCGATGAGTGTCTGACTCGGATCGCGACCTCGAAACGTCGTCAGCGGGCTTCCACCTGGGTGTCGCGCTTCAGCGGTACGAAGCGATTCCTCCATCGCACGGCGGAGGGACTCTGCCGGAAGGGCGTCTTGAAGGACCGTGAGGATCAGATCCTGCTGATCTTCAAACGCACGGCGTACCCGACCATCGACCCTGGCCCGGAACAGGAGCTGATCTCGCTTCTGCGGGACGCGATCTTCGGCGAGTCCCGTTCCCTCGATCCCCGGTTGGTGGTGATTGCGGCTCTCGCCAATGCCACCGGCGTGCTGCGCGTTCCTTTTGACAAAAAGGAGCTCAAGGCGCGAAAGGACCGGCTCGAGGAGATTGCGCAGGGTGAGCTCGCGGCGGCGGCTACCCGGGAGGCGATCGCGGCAGTCCAGGCGGCTCAGGCGGCGATGATCGTCATCATGTCGGCGTCGGTGGCCACGACTGCGTCGACCTAGGGGCGTCTGGCCGCGTCGAGGCGCCGCCTCGAGGGCTGAGGCTGTCAGCTGGACTTGAGCCGCTTCAAGGCCTTGCGTGAAGGGCGGTGACGGCCGCCCTCCATGGCTGCTTCGAGCGGACAACGCTTGCAGGCCTTGGACTTACGCTTGTACTTCTTGCAGCACTTCGCTTTCAGCTTCATCGCACCGGAATTCTACTGCGCCGAGGCAGGGCCCGGCCTTGACCTCGGTCAATCGGATCGGGTCGCCCGCGCGCGCTCTCCTGGGACCACTTGGCTGATTGAACCGGCCCTGGGCAGCCCCAGGCGCCCGGTCTGGAGCGCAGGCACTGAAGCTCACTGCGCAGTGCCTCGACATCGAGCTGGAGGGCGTCGTCGTCCTGAGTGATGAGCCGGGCCGCCCTCAGCCGCTGCAGGATGCGGGACAGGGTCTCGGGCTGGATGGAGAGATGGGCGGCGAGGGTGTGTTTGGGTACGCGAAGCCGGATTCTCTGCTTCCCGTCCTCGGTCCGCTCCTGCTCGAGCAGGTAGCTGACGAGTCGCTCGGTGGCGTCCTGCAGGGTGAGACGTTGAATGTGCTCCAGCAGGATGTGCTGACGCCGGTGCTGGGTCGCCAAGAGGCGCAGCGCGAGATCGGACGACTCGGCGAGGAGATCGCGAAAGACCCGCCGATCGAAGCTCAACACGGTGCATGCGCCAACGGCTCGAGCATTGAGGCCGTGCCTGGCGTGCTCCAGGTGCGCCAGCTCTTCCTCGAAGACCTCGTCGGGGCCGATCAGGGTCACGACGCTTTCCTTGCCGACTTCGGACTGATGGAACAGCGCGATCTCTCCGCTGCGAACGACGAAGAACCGGCTCGCCGGGTCCCCTTCGCGAAACAACCACTGTCCGTCTGGGAGCTCGAGACTGCGCTGCCCGTCCAAGAGCCGGGTCAGCTGGGCCTCGCTCAGCCCCTGAAAGAGGTGGAGCTCCCGGAGGTCGTGTGGAAGACGGTCCCGGCAGGCCAGCCTGGTCCGGGAATCGAACGCGCATTCGCGGCACATGAATGGATACTAGACCCTTTTAGTCCAGATTTCGAGAGTGCCGGCGCAGAAGGGCGATGGTGCCGATCCCGTCCTCGTCCCTAGGCCTTCGGTAGCTTCAAGATCGCTCGCAGACCGGGCTCGTTGTCGCGCAGTTCGAGCTGGCCGTGATGGAGCTCCGCGACGGCCTCGACCAGGCTCAGTCCGAGCCCCGAACCGGGGGTGGTGCGGCTCGAGTCCAGACGGTAGAAGCGCTGCTTCACTCGCTCACGCTGATCGTCCGGGATTCCCGGGCCGCGGTCGGCGACTGCCAGCTGTATGTCCGAGGCTCCAGCGCTCACGGTCACCTCGACGGGACTCTCTCCGCCCGGACCTTTTGCATGGCGCAGCGCGTTGTCGAGAAGGTTCGCTGCCGCCTGGGAGAGCAGATTGCGGTCCCCGCGGACTCTCCCTTCCGCGAGACTGACCTCGAGTGGCCGCTGTGCCTGTTCGAAGATCGGTTCGTACAGCTCGATCACGTCGGCGGTCACGCGCGCCAGATCGACCTCCTCGAAGCCGGATCTTCGGTGGGCTGACTCGATGTGCGCAATCCGCAGGAGGGCACTGAAGGTGGCGAGCAGGCTGTCGGCGTCCGCCACGCTGCGCTCGAGCTCTTCCCGATGGCTCGCACCGAGGGAGGCCTCCTGGCTCAGACGCTCGAGCCGATTCCGTAGGCGCGCCAGGGGAGTGCGCAGGTCGTGAGCGATGTTGTCCGAGACCTGCCTCACTCCCTCGAAGGAGCGTTCGAGCTCTCCCAGAGTGTGGTTGAGGGTGTCGACGAGGCGTTCGATGTCGTCGTCGGAGCGCTCTCTCGGAATGCGCTGGCCGAGGTCGCCTTCGATCACGGCGGCGAGGGCTTCGTTCACCACCCCGACGCGGCGCAGGCGGCCACGGCTGATCAGGAATCCGCCTGCCAGCGCCAGCGCCGCCGTCAGCACGACTCCCCAGAGCACCGTGCGCAGCAGGGTCGAGCGAAGCTGCTGTAGCTCGAACATGTCACGTCCGACCAGGAGTCGGTAGCCACCCTGAAGTCGAAAGGTCTTGGCACGAGCCCAATGGACCTCTTCGTCGGCGGGACCGGTGAGACGAAAGTCGAGCCAGCCCTCGGCGTCGGCGTCTTTGGCCGGCCACCCGCTGAGATTCCCGACGAGGGGCCGGCCAAGGGGATCCACCAGCAGGTAGATCGACGCCCCCGAGGGCTGACGACCCAGCCGCTGGTCGATCAGCGTGGTCACCCCGACGATTCCAGAGGAGCGATAGCGCTCGGCCAGTCCCTCGATCTCGGCTTCGGTGGTCTGCTCGGACTGGCGCAGCACGAAGCCCGCGAATGACCAGTACACGAAGGCCAGCAACACCAGCGACGATGCCACGAAGAGCACCGCGTAGCCGAGAGCCAGTCGAACGGCCGAGCTCTGGAAAACGCTCATTCGGGGCGCGTTGGGGAACGGTGCCGGTCGGGGGATTCCCCGGGGGCTCGCAAGACGTAGCCGGCGCCTCGGACCGTGTGGAGGACGGGCTGATCGAACCCCTTGTCGATGGCGGAGCGAAGTCGGCTGATGTGGACGTCGATGACGTTCGTCTGTGGATCGAAGTTGTAGTCCCAGACCTTCTCGAGCAGCATGGTGCGAGTGACCACCTGACCGCTGTGGCGCATCAGGTACTCGAGCAGCTGGAACTCCCGCGGTTTGAGCTCGATGCGCGTCCCAGCGCGTTTGACCTGACGCGAGAGCAGGTCCATCTCGAGGTCTCCGACCTGCAGCCGGGTCGTCACGGCTTCGGCATCGCCGCGGCGGACCAGGGCCTCGAGTCGAGCCAACAGCTCTGAGAACGCGAAGGGCTTGACCAGATAGTCGTCGCCTCCGCGACGCAGCCCCTCGACCCGATCGTCGATCTCGCCGAGTGCGCTCAGCACGAGGATGGGAGTCTTGTTGCCAGACGCGCGAAGTGTCTCGATGATCGACAGTCCGTCGAGTCCGGGCAGCATGCGGTCCATCACGATTGCGTCGTACTCCTGCTCGAGCCCGTGAAAGAGTCCGTCCTTTCCGTCGGGCGAGCGATCGACCACGTGTCCAGCCTGCTCGAGGCCGCGGGCGATGAACTCGAGAGTCTCAGAATCGTCTTCGACGACCAGGATTCGCATAAGGAGTCGGGTCCAGCGCGTTGGGGAGCATACGACGAGCGAAGACTACAGGACCGCCCCGGGGTCGAGAGACCCCGGGGCGGTGGGGGTAGGTCGAGGCGACGGCCGGGCTCAGGCGACCGGAACCGCCACGAAGCCTCGGTTCGCGCCCCGAGCCACCTGGAGGACGACCTTGCTGCGGCCGTCCCTGGTGGCCGACTCGACCTCCTTCTCGAGGGTGTCGAGGTCCTTCGTCGGCTGCTGGCCGACCATCAGGACGACGTCGCCGGGTCGGATATCACGCTGCGATGCCGGGCTTCCGGGCTCGACCGCGACGACGAGCAGCCCGTCGACACCGTCCTCGATTCCCTGGCGCTGACGCAGCTCCGGGGTCAGCTCGGTCAGACTCAGGCCGAGTGCCCTGGTGTCGGGCTCGATGTTCTTCGGATGCCTCGCGGTGGCGACGGTCTCGCCGTCGTCGAGGCGGCCGATCGTCACGTCGATCGACTTGCGCTTGCCGTTGCGCCACACCTCGAGCTCGACGTTCTGATCGGGCCGTGCGTCGCCGACGCCACGGGTGAGGTCCTTCACGTCTTCGAGGGTCTTGCCGTCGAGTGCCATGATGACGTCTCCGGTACGCACGCCGGCCCGCTCTGCCGGGCTCTCCGGTACGACCTCGGCCACCAGGGCGCCCTTCTCGGAGTCGAGACCGAGGCCCTCTGCCAGATCGCTGTCGATCGACTGGATCTGAACACCGAGCCAGCCTCGCTCGACATAGCCGGCGTCACGCAGTTGGGCGATCACCGGGGTCGCCTGGGAAGAGGGAATCGCGAAACCGATCCCGACGCTGCCGCCGTTGGGGGAGAAGATCGCGGTGTTGACTCCGATCACGCGACCGCTCAGGTCGAACAGAGGGCCGCCGGAATTGCCCATGTTGATCGGGGCGTCGATCTGTAGATAGTCGTCGTAGGGGCCGGACTGAATATCGCGTCCCCGCGCCGAGACGATGCCGACGGTGGCGGTGCCGCCGAGTCCGAAGGGATTGCCGATCGCCAGCACCCAGTCACCGACCCGAGTCGCATCGGACTCCCCGAAGCGCACGTACGGAAGAGTCTCGTCGGTCTCGATGCGGAGCAAGGCGAGGTCGGTTCTCGGATCGGTGCCCTCGAGGTGAGCGTCGAAGCGACGTCCGTCGTCGAGGGTGATGGTGACTTCCTCGGCTCCGTCGACGACATGGTTGTTGGTGACGACCCAGCCATCGGGGTCGATGATGAAGCCGGATCCGCTGGCTTGCCGAAGCGGAGCGTTTCTGGGTACGGCCCCCGGGGGCAATTGCCTTGCGCCCTCACCGTTGTCGTCGAAGAACCGGCGAAACAGCTCGTCGAAGGGGGATCCGGGCACGTTGGGTCCCAAACCGGGGGTGTTTCCCAGGGGGCCAGTTTCGAGTCGCTTCGACGCCGAGATGTTGACCACCGCAGGTTTCACGGCGGCGATCACGTCGGCAAAGCTGGCCGGCATGTCGTGGGTGGTGGCCGGATGGTCGATCAGGGTGTCTGCGGGCGGGGCGGCGTCGGCATGCCTGCCGGGAAGCAACGTGCCCACCGCAAGAAGCGCCGCGATGGTGAGGATGAGCGCCACCCAGCGCGAGCGGGCGGTGCCCCAGGTCGCTACATCGATCTTGTTCATGTCTCGAGCTCCTTCGTGTCGTTGGGGTGGCCGCGAATCCGGGTTCTTCCGAAATGCTTCACCCGTGCTTTTGACACGAAGAGTACGGAGCCGGTCATGACGAGCGCCTTTCCGCCGCATGACAGTTCGTTCATGTAGGTCGCCCGCCTCGAGCGACTTCCGGGCCGACTGCCGTGCCGATTCCCGACGCAGGTGCGCCCCCAGATCGGTCAGCCGGGCTCAACCTCCGGATCGGAGGGCCGGGCCGACCTGGCGGAGCAGCCCCTCGACCTCGGGGTGGCCGAGCCACAGCTCCTCGAGCAGTCCCGCCGCTCGCACCGCGCGCTCCCGCTCTCCGGTCTCCAGGCTGATGGTCAAGAGCCCGGTCAGCAGGGTGCGATCGGCCGGCCAGCGCTCGAGGGCACTTTCGAGCACGACGAGCGCTTCATCCGAACTTCCGGTGCTGTGTAACGCCACGGCGTAGACGTAGGCGTACTCAGGGGCGTCCTCCGTGAGCTCGACCGCCGTCTGGAGCTCAGCCAGAGCCTCTTCGTAGCGCTTCTGACGCACCAGAGCGAGGCCGATCGCATAGTGGAGATCCGCGCTCTCTGCAACCTGGCTCTGGCCCCGACGCAGGATCTCGATCGCCGCCGTATCGTCGCCTCGCTGGCGGTACAGGTCGGCCAGATTGAGATACGCCATGGGAATGCGCGGCTCGATCTGGATCGCCTTGCGGTACGCCGACTCGGCCTGATCGAGCTCGCCCCGAGTGGCCTCGATGACGCCGAGGTTGAGCCAGCTCTCCGGTCGGTCGGCGCTCGCCATCAAACTGGCGCGATGCTCGGCGAGAGCGGGGACGAGGGCTTTCCGGGTCTCGGCGCTGAGCGCGTCCGGGGGAAGGGTCGCGAGTGCCTGTGTGGCCTCGAGCCGGACGCTGCGAACGCCGTCGCTGAGCAGGGGGGTCAGGAGCCTGGACCGTAGTGCTGGGTCGAGGGCGCCGCTTGCCGCAATCGCGCCTTGCCGGACGAGAGGATCCGGGTCCGCGAGTGCGCTCTCGATGCTCGGCAGGGCGGAGGCGGTCGAGTTTCCCGGCAGGGTCGCCAAAGCGGTGGCGCGCGCGATGCCCGGCACCGCTTTGTCGTTGGCAACCTGAAGGAGCATCCTCTCGGCGCCCGGCAGCCTCTCGCGGCCGGCATGAATCGCTTCGCCCCAGTGCCGGCTGCCCTGGCGGCCGCCCGGGTACCATTCGTCGACCTGGGCTGCTGCCCACTCGAAGCCCTTGTCCGCATGGCAGTAGGAGCACGCGTTGGGGGTTCCGATCGCCAGGGAGAGATCGGGACGCGGAACCCGGAACGAGTGATCGTTGCGTGAGTCCACTCCCATATAGGTGCGCGGCGGCATGTGACAGCCGGCGCAGGAAGCGCCCTCTCGGGCAGGGTCGTGGAAGTGATGCTCGCGAGTGTCGAAGGCCTCGGCTCGATGGCACTTCGCACACACGGCGTTTCCCGGAGTCTCGAACCTCAGGGAGTGAACTTCGTGGCAATCGCTGCAGACCACCCCGAACGAGTACATCTTGCTCTGCAGAAAAGATCCATAGACGTACACCTCTTCGAGGATGTGGCCGTCCGCGTAGTACAGCTCCGGCGTCAGCAGTGAGACGCGGTACTCGTCGGCGAGAAGGTGGCCGTGGTGGTAGTCGTCCTGCGTAGTGCCTCGGCGAGCGTGACATCTCCCGCAGCTCTCGATCTGGGTGCGCGTGGCCCGCATGACCTCGCGCGCTGCGGTCGGCTTCTGGCCACGAAACACCCACTCCCCCGGGTTCGGGTCCTTGAGTCGTACGACGAGCCCGAGGTTCGCGTCCCCCTGGTACTCGCGCCCGGCTTGCTCGGCCTCCTCCTTCGCCTGTGCCCAGACCACGTGGTTCGATCCCGGCCCGTGACAGGCTTCGCACGAGACGTCGATCTCAGAAAAGGTCGTGTCGTAGCTGTCGGTCGCCACGTCGTAGCCCCGCTCGACGTTGGTCGAGTGGCACTCCGCGCACATGAAGTTCCAGTTCTGGTAGATCCCGGTCCAATGAAGTACGTCGGTATGGTCGACGATGCCGGCCTCTCCGTCCTCCGGGTACAGGTGGAACCAGCGCTGACCGCCCTCCTCTCGGGGCCGCGCGTCCCAGCAGACATTGAGAGCCTGCAGTCGTCCTCCGGCGAACTCGATCAGGAACTGCTGCAGCGGAAAGATGCCGAAGGTGTAGGCGATGCGGAAGTCCGTGAGCTCGCCGTCCGGGCCGTCGGTCCGCACCCAGAACTCGTCGCCCCGGCGAGAGAAGGTCGAGGTGATGCCGGCATACTCGAAGGAAGCATCGTCGAAGTCTGCGATCACCGCCTGCTCGGTCGCGGGCTGCATCGCGAGATCGTGGTGCGATCCGCGCCAGGCTCGTGTCTCGGCGTCGTGGCAGTCCACGCACGATTCGAGGCCCAGGAATGTGGGCTTGGCAGAGGCCTGTTCGGACGCATCGGGCGCTTCGGCACAGGCAGCGAGGGCAACGAGGCAGACGAGAAGGGCGGTAGCAGGCACGCGCATCGGGACTCCTGGGAATCCTCAGACTAGCACTCGGTCAGTCATCGTCGATCGTTTGTCCAATGTGCCGTGTCAGTCGATCGATGTATCCGGTGCCGCGGCGCTCGGGGGCCGGCTCCTCGAGCTGCTCGATTCGCGGGCCCAGCTCGTCGAGAGTCAGCTCTTCCATCGCACCCCGACGCGCCCCGAGCACCAGGTCGAGCGCGTCGAGCGCGGCTACGGCGTCGTAGTAGCGGGCCAGATTCGCGGAAGCCCCGAGGTCGCGACTCTCGGGAGCCTGGGTGGCCTCGGCGATGGTGAGCAGTGTCTGGATTGCCGATTCGAGGTCTCCTGGATCGCCGAAGAGACCGAGTGCCTCGGCAGCCTCGATGCGGGCAGCGGTCGGTGCGCGCACCAGCGCCTGACGCAGTGGGCTTCGTGCCCAGGTCATCGCATCGGCACCGCGAATGCGGAGCCCGCGGGCGGCCCACATGGCCATCCCCGGCTCCGTCGATGTCAGGGCCTGGATCAGTTCCTTTCGCACTTCGGGTCCGACCGAGCCGCGATCGGTCGCCAGAAGCGCGAGCTCGAGCAGTGGCTCGATCTCGTAAGCCGTCTCGCCGTAGCGATAGGGCGTGTGCTCGGCACCGAGGCGCACGACCTCCGATTCGGACAGAAGGCCGAGGTCCCGCGTCGTTCTCAGATGGTCGAGCAGAACCGAGCGCAGGGAGGCGTGTGCCTCCCTGGAGAGGGACGATCCCCCTTCGCTCGCCAGATTGTGGACCTGATGCGGATCCGAGGACAGGTCGTAGAGCTCCTCGACCGGTTTCTCACCCCAGAAGGCGGACTGAACGGCGTCGAGTTGGCCAGCCCGGTGCAGCCGCAGCCACTCCTGAGTCGTAGGGGTGAGGAACATGTACTCCACGTGGGCTGCATAGATGCGGTGGGGCATGAAGTTGCGGGCGTAGACGAAGCGTCCGTCGGTCACGCTGCGCACCAGGTCGTAGCGCTCGTCCATGCGGCCTCGGAAGCCGAACAGGTGGAGCTTGGGTGGCCCCGTGTGCGGTCCGAGGAAGGCCGTGCCCTGGTAGTAGGACGGCGGCTCGATGCCGGCGAGGGAGAGCACCGTGGGCGCAAAGTCGACGAAGGCCACCAGCCGCTGCGAGGCACTGCCCGACGAGTAGGCATCGCCAGCCCACGAGCGGAACTTCGGCGGCACGTAGACGATCAGCGGGACCCGCAGTCCCGTATCGAGGGCGGTGCGTTTGCCACGGGGAAGTCCGACTCCGTGATCTCCCCAGTAGAAGACGATCGTGCTCTCGTCGAGTCCGGCCTCCTCGAGCTCGCGCAGATGGGCGCCCGCCTGCGCGTCCATCTCGGTCATGCGATCGTAGTACTGCGCCCAGTCGAGGCGCACTTCGGGCGTGTCGGGATGGTAGGGCGGCAGGGGTGCGCTCGCGGGATCGTGGTGGGGGGTGTAGGGACGTTTGCGGATCTGGCTCTCGTGGGTGATGGTGAAATTGAAGACCGAGAAGAAGGGGGTGCCGGGGGGACGATGCCGCCAGTGGGCGTCGGCCGAGCCGTCGTCCCACAGTGGCCCCGGTGTCTCGAGGTTGAAGTCTTCCTTGCGGTGGTTGGTGGTGTAGTAGCCGTGCTCACGCAGTAGCTGAGGGAAGAACCGAAACCCCTCGGGCAGGCGTGCGAGGCTGCGCATGTGCTCGGACCCGGTCGAGGTCGGGTACAGGCCGGAGATGATCGTGGTGCGGGCCGGGGCACACACCGGAGCGTTGGACCAGACACGCTGGTAGCGCATGCCGCGGGCGGCCAGGGCATCGAGGTTGGGTGTCTCGGCGTATCGATCGCCATAGGCACCGAGGGCAGGTCCGTTGTCTTCGCTCGAGAGCCAGAGGATATTGGGCCGTTCGACCGCCACGCCGGGCAGGCTGGCGAACGTGGCGGTCAGAAGGATCGAGAGCGTGCGCCGCATGAGACTGCCGGAGGGCTCCCCCTCAGGGCGTGCCGCCGAGCCCGGCCAGCGTTTCCAGGGTCAGCGTGCCACCCTGCGGGTCGAGCACGAAGTGCATCCCGTCCTCGCCGACCCAGCTCTGGCCCTCGAAGATGTCGCTGCCCTGGCCGAAGGGGCCCGCAGCCTGACTGGCTGGAAGTGCGGGCACCAGGTGAGAGAGGACGAGCGCCTCGACCTCTGCCTCGGCCGCCACCGCGTAGACGTCGCTGGGGAAGGTGTGGTTGGTCAGGGCGTCGGTGAGGATGGTGGCTCCGCGGGCGTTGCCGGCGCCTTCGAGCATGGGCGCGATCATCCTGATCACGGAATCTGCGATCGCCTCGTGCACCAGTAGGTCGGCTCCGCGTGCCGCGGCAACCAGATTGGTCGAGCGCCGGGTGTCTCCGCTCACCACCACAGAGAGTCCGTTCCAGTCGAATCGATAGCCGAGCGCTTGTGGAATCGGAGGATGATCGACGAGAAACGCGGTGACGGTGAAGCCGTCTCTTTCGTAGATCGTCTTGCGGGTTTCTTCTCCAGCGAAGACGATCTCGTGCGGTTCAGCCGTGGCGCCTTGCGGAGGCATGATGTCGCGGCCGTGGTGGGCCTCCCGGTAACCGACGTCCGGGACATAGGCGTTGTCGAAACCGTGAACCACCACACCGATCGGAGGCGAAGAGCCCCAGATGTCGAGTGGGGTCAGTCCGTCGCTGCGGGTCCAATGGGCGAAGTTCACCTCGGCCAGGTCGTCGATGTGATCGGAGTGGAAGTGGGTCAGCAGAAGGCCGTCGAGCTCTCCGACCGGCAGGGCGAGCCGGGCGAGCGATCGAGCCGCTCCCGATCCCGCGTCGACCAGGAAGAAGTGTCCGTCGGCAATGACCGCCGTACAGGGGCCACTGCGAGTGGGGGAGTAGATCGGTCCGGCGGTTCCGCACAGCACGACGTGCATCTTGCCGTCGTCGAGTAGGCGGGCTCCGATCGCGTTCGCCTGGGCCTGGGCCGCCATCGGATTCTGGGCCAGAGACGGAATGGCCAGAAGCGAGGACACCATGGAACCGAGCAATGCTGCACACAGGTGGTGTCGGATCGAGAGACGGTCGTCCTTCATGGGGTTCTCCAGTGGAAGGCCGATCATAGCGGCGCCTGGGCCCGGGGGCACCTTTGCGTCGAAGACGGTCCTGCAACCCCCTGCCCGGTCGTGCCGTAGCACGAAAGACCGATGAACGAGAGCGAGCTACGCCAGTCTTCGTACCTCACGCCTCGAGCGATCTGGGTTCTGTGCGGCGTGACCCTGCTCCTGCACGGTGCGACGCTGCGCGGTTACGGTGTCTTTCGGGACGAGCTCTACTACTGGGCGTGCGCGGGTCGGCTCGCCTTCGGCTACGTCGACCATCCGCCCCTTTCGGTGTGGATGCTGGCTCCGTTCAAGGCGGCGTTCGGTCCGTGGTCGGGGGACCCACTGCTCGCACTTCGGGCCCTCTTGCCGGTCGCGGCCTCGGCGCTCGTGTGGCTGGTGGCAGCGATCGCTCGCGAGATGAGAGGTGGTGTCTGGGCACAGCTGTTGGCCGGTCTGGGTGTGGCCCTGTCTCCGGGGCTGCTGGCGCTGTTCGGCATGTACTCCATGAACTCCTTCGACCTGCTGTTCTGGGCGGTGGGGGGTTGGATCCTGGTGCGTCTGCTGCGGGACGGAGACGGGCCGGCGTGGCTCCTCTTCGGAGCGATCGCTGGTCTCGGTTTGCTGAACAAGATCAGCATGCTCCTTCTCGGCTTCGGTCTGGCCGTGGGTCTGCTCCTGACGCGGCGCTGGTCCACCTTGCGCAGCCCCTGGCTGTGGCTCGGAGGCGCTCTTGCCGGGGTGATCTTCCTGCCCCATGTGCTCTGGCAAATGGTCCATGGATGGCCGACCCTCGAGTTCATGGAGCGGGCGGCGTCGAGCAAGAACGTCCGGCTGGCGCCCGGTGAGTTCCTGAGCGAACAGCTACTGATGATCGGTCCCGCCAATGTCTTGATGGTCGTGGCCGGGCTCGGTCTGCTGCTCTTCTCCCGCGGTGCTCGATCCCAGAGAGCATTGGGCTGGTCGTTTCTCGCGGTGCTCGCGGTCATGCTCGTGACCAACGCCAAGCCCTACTACCTGCTGCCGGCCTACTCGGTCCTGTTCGCCGCGGGAGGGGTCGTTCTCGAGTCGTGGACCGAGCGCTGGGGTGGACGCGGCCTGCGGCTCGGGCTGGCCGTTCTGCTGATTCTCGGGGGTCTGGTACCGCTGCCGTTGGCCAGAGCGGTGCTGCCGGTCGAGACCTTCGTGCGCTACCAGCGGTGGCTCGGCTTCTCACCGTCTTCCGGGGAGCGTCACGAACAGGGTCGGCTCCCCCAGCACTTTGCCGACATGCACGGCTGGGAGGAGCTGGCCGAAACCGTCTCCCGGGTCTACCGGGCACTTCCTGCCGATGATCGTGAGGTCGCGTGCGTCTTCGGGCAGAACTACGGCGAAGCCGGAGCGATCGAGTACTTCGCTCCGCGCTTCGACCTTCCCCCCGGACTCGCCGGTCACAACAACTACTACCTCTGGGGGCCACGCGGCTGCAGCGGAGAGGTGCTGATCGTGATCGGTGATGATCGGGAGGGGCTGGAGCAGGTCTTCGAGCGTGTCGAGCAGGTCGAGACCTTTCGCTGCACGGACTGCATGCCCTATGAGAACCAAAGCCCGATCTGGGTCGTCCGCGACCCGGTCGAGCCTCTCGAGGTCCTGTGGCTCCGCACCAAGCACTTCAACTGACCAAGCCCTTCAACTGAAGGTGCAGGCGTCTCAGCGGAAGAGTAGCGTGCCGAACTTCTCGGGCTCGTGGAAGTTGTTTTCGGTAGGCTGCCACGACCAGATCTCGGCCTCTCCCGAGTCGTAGTCGACCCGGTAGAAGTTGGCCCGCCATCGATCGCCCGGTCGGGGTGGGTTGTGGCCGATCGGCTTGAGCAGTGCGAAGGGGACGTAGATCTCCGCGATCCAGCCCTCGATCTCCTGTCCCGGCCTGGCGGGGCCCGGACCCTGGGCGCCGAACGCGAGCACGGCCTTCTTGACTCTCGTGGAATCCTCGTAGGGCCACGGAGTCCAGCCCTGGAAGGTGTCTCCGGTATTGAGCACCATCAGCGGCAGCTCACGGCCCAACGGGGAGATCTCGTACTCGAAGTAGGCGGGAATCGACTCGTCGGGCCACAAGAAGAGCTCGAACACGTCCTCGGTCCAGAGTTGCGCGAGGTCCTCTTGCAGGGTGGCGGTGACCCGGGTGTCTTCGACCTCCACCTGCACATAGAGTCCGGTATCGGAGTATGCCAGCCGAATCCTCGTGCCCAGACCCAGCCCGCTCTTCTTGCGCAGTGGTAGGGAGACTGCTGAGGTCTTTGCCCATCTCTGGTGAATGGGAAACGGGGCGATCTCTCCGTCGGCGATCTTGACCACTTCGATGACGGACTGACTGTCGGACATGGCCATCTCCTGGGCTCCGGCGGTCTGGGCGAGCATGGCGAGCATCAGTGCGACGCCCGGTGATGTACACCGGAATGCCCACTGGGCTACCCGTTGCCTCGCGACGGATGCCGCCCCTGCCGCTCCACCGAGGGCTACTGTCACGGTGCGCTCCTCGTGTCGGTGTCTGGCCGCCATCACAGCAGAGCCCGGCAGCGGGTGTCAAACGGCGGCCGACGTCGTGCCAGTTGCTACCATCGGTTCATGCGCACTCTTTTCTTTGCGGTTGCGGATCTGCTGGTGAACGCGTCGGCGGGTGCTTTGATCGGTCTGGTCGTCTGGCGACTGGTCGGTACTCCGACACCGATGCTCCTCGGAATGGTGATCGGAATGGGGGTGGGGATGGCCCTGGGTCTGATCGGCTCGCTTCTGCTCATGCCCCTTCTCGGTGGCCACGAGGTGATGATTCCGGTGATGCTGACCGGAATGCTCGCCGGGATGACGGTGGGAATGGGGGTGTCGATGAGCGGTGTCGAAGCCGCCGGGGCCGTGGAGCTGGGTGGCGCGGTGGGTTTCGCCGTTTCAGCGGTGTGCACGGCCTGGAGTCTCTTGCTCCGTCGGCCGTTCGTCCCTCCCGCTGCAGTCGGCGACGTTTCGGCAGGGGAACACTGATGGATCTTCGCACGCAGCGAAAGTGGGATCGGGCAGCCCGCTCCTTCGACTTCATGAATGGCTTCGGTCCCGAGTTGCGATGGGGACCGGCGAAGCGTGAGCTCTACTCTTCGATGGAGGGGCACGTGCTGTTCTGTGCGGTCGGCACCGGCCTCGACATCCAGTTCTTCCCGGCCGGGAAGACGATCGTCGGGATCGACATCTCGGCTGAGATGCTGGCCAGGGCGCGGCCTCGTGCCGAGGCCTACGACGGATCGATCGACCTCGTGCAGGCCGATGTGCACCAGCTCGACTTCGACGACCACGAGTTCGACCAGGTCTTCACGTCGTGCACCTTTTGTTCGGTGCCGCGCCCTGTCGAGGGGCTGCGCTCCTTGCGCCGAGTTCTCCGGCCCGGAGGTGAGCTCCGCATGTTCGAGCACACTGGGAGCCGATACGTGCCTTTCCGCCCGATGCTGGCCTTGATGAGCCCGTTGGCTCGCAGGGTCGGGCCGGAGCTGAATCGCGACACTCTCGGCAACGTACAGGCGGCCGGTTTCCGGGTGATCGAGGTGCGCAACGTCTTCCTCGACGTCGTGAAGACGATCACGGCAGTCACCCCCTGAGCCGCGCTCCTTTGACGGCAGGAAGGTGTGGGTCGCGGCTCAGTCCGTACGCAGTCCGTCGCGGAATTTGCCGAAGAGGGCGAGGGCTGGATCCGGCTCGTTGGCTTCCTGGTCCGCCTGGCTCGACTCCAACAGTGAATCCAGGCTGGGAAGCTCCAGAGTGGCCGCAGTGAGCGGATCCGTGCCACCCGGGGAAGGGAGACGTCCCGCCTTCTCGTCGCGACGGAACTGGCGTCGGGAACGCCGGATTCCGGTCGAAACCGCCTCGAAGTCCTCGCAGCGCAGCGAGGGGTCCTTCTCGAGGGCGTGCATGATCAACTCGCTGAGCCGCGACGGGCAACGGGGCTCGATCTCTCGAGGCGCCTGTGGAGTGGCCGAGAGCACCTCGAACATGATCCGCGAGATCGATTCTCCACGAAACGGCTTTCGCCCGGTGATCAGCTCGTAGGCGGTGACTCCCCAGGAAAAGATGTCGCAGCGCGGAGTGGCACTCTTGCCTTCCAACATTTCCGGCGGTACGTAGGCGATCGTGCCTAGCGTCTCTCCGGTCCGCGTGAGCTGGGTCGCGGTCTCCAGGAGTCGAGCCATTCCGAAGTCGAGCAGTCGAACCTCGCGGCGCGTACCGATGCGAATGTTGCCGGGCTTGACGTCTCGGTGAATCACGCCCTGCGAGTGCGCGTAGCGTAGAGCATCGGCGGTCGCGCCGAGCCAGTCGATCTTCTGCCTCATTCCGACCTGCTGACCGCTGGCCAGAACCTCGCGCAGATCTCTGCCCTCGATGTACTCCTGAACCAGGTATGGGATGTCGTTCGCTACGAAACCGAGCTCATGCACGACGACGATGTGGGGGTGCTGCAGGTTGCCCGCGATCCGCCCTTCTCGCACGAACCGCCTTCGTACCTCGGGGAGATCGGAGCTGCACGTCTTGATCGCCACCGTGCGGCCGAGCTCGGTGTCGATCGCCCTGAACACCTCGCCGAATCCGCCCTTGCCGATCCGTTCGAGGACTTCGTACTTGCCATAGCTCGTCATGCGGTCACTCGACCTTCTCCTATGAGCCCTTCGCGGCGATCTCGAGTAGTTGTCGAAGCTCGTCCTCGACGGTGGCGGGATCCGACACGGTGGCGGCGATCTCTTCTCGGAGGATGATACCGAGCTGCTTGCGGAGCCGATGGAGAGCAACGCGAACCGCAGACTCGCCGACTCCGAGCTCTTGCGCGATCTGAGCATAGGGAGGCTTCTCGCTCCCTCCCAGGTACGGCTCGAGGCGACGGAACCTCTCCTCCTTGCCTTTTCCCTGCTCCTCGGCCAGACGGCGACGAGCCCGCTCGACGACCGTGGCAGCCCAACGACGCTCGAAGATCTCGTCTGGGGTGACGTGGTCAGCCGGCTCCAGGCGATAACGTTCCTCGGCTTCGTCCGCATCGAGGCTCACCAGAGGCGTCTCGGGAGCCCGCTTCTGCGCCGAGGCCCTGGCCCGTTCGTTGGAGAGGAAGTTCTTCATCGAGGCGAGGAGGAACGAGCGGAAACGACCCTTTTCCTCCGCAACGCTGGAGATGATGTGTTTGTCGAGCATTCGCAGAAAGAAGGCCTGGGTCAGATCCCGGGCCTCCTCTTCGCGATAGCCCTGGCGACGGACGAAGGCATAGAGCGGATACCAGTACGCTTCGCACAGGTACTCCATGGCGAAGCGGACCCGGGGTGATTCCCGATCCCGCCCAGCCAGAATGATGCTCCAGTGGGTCGTCTCGAAGCGGCTGCTCACGGTAGGCTCCCATTGTACCGGGATGCTCACCGCCTGGCAGCGCGCATCAGCGTCGAAGCCGCTGCCAGAGCTCGACCAGGCCTGTCCGTACCCGGTGGCGCAGAGGGAATTGGAGCCCGTGACGCTCGAGCAGGTCCAGCAAGGGCCTTGTCGGCGGCCGATCCAGCTCGCGGAGTCGGGTGAGATCGACCTCCGGGAGCGGGGCGTCCCGAGAGAGCAGCCAGTCGAGCGCCTCGGCTTCGCGGGCGCGGAGCGCCATCTCCACAGGCGTCTGCCCCAGCAGAGGCTCGTCGAGTCTCGCGCCCTGGTCGAAAGCCCTGCCCATGCCTGCAATGTCTCCTCGCACGATCGCGGCGAGAAGCCGAGTCTGGATCCTGGCCCGGCTCTCGTGGCTCGTCTCGAAGGGGCCGCTCAGGGGAAAGCTGTCGTTGGCGGCCTTCCCGAGCCCCTGCGCTGGCCTGGGCCCAGCGACAAAGACGCGCGGCGGCCGGGGGCTGGCGAAGGTTGCGCTGACGTCGACTCCGCCGGCGCGAGGATGCTCGGGGTCCGCCAACGGCAAGAAGACGTCCAGGGCCAGTCCAGCCGCGGTTTCCACCGACACCAGAAGCGCCACCCGGTCGCGGCCGGCAGGGTCGAGGACGTTGACTTCGAGCACGTGGGCGCACGCCCGACACAGCCCCTCCTTCGCTTCCCGTCGATAAGACGCCTCGAGGTGCTCGATCTGGCGCCGGGGGGTGTATCGCTGCAGCGGGGGCGGCTCGACCCACTGCAGCTGTCCCCAGGCATTGATCGTCGCACCGGTGATCGGTGGGTGGTCTCCGCGGTGGAGAAAGCGGTTTGCCTCCCGGGAGAGGGAGAGGACCAGAGTCCTGACGTCCTGCGACATGGTGGGCCAACGAATGGAAAAGACGCGGCCGCGTGGAGCCGGCCGACAGGGCAGATTCTCTCACGCACTCCGCTCTGGCGAGGCTGCCCCGCGAATTCCCGGGTTTCGGGGTCCACGGGGCCAGGAGCCGGCCGGCTCAGATCCGGTCGCCGAGCTCGCCGCCGAACAGTGGCTCGATCCCCAGGCGCTGCGCCTGCGCGGTCATCTCCGCGGCGCTCGGCGCCGCTTCGGGACGCGACGCGGCGTCGAGGACGATCGGCAACAGTCGGGTGTCGCTCGAACTGTTGAGAAAGATACCGGGCCGGGCGAGGGTCCAGTGCACGGCGCTGCGCACCGACTCTTCGTCGGGCAGGGGCTCGTACCAGCTGAAGCGACGCTCCGGCGTCTGGGGCCATCTGCGACGGGCCATCGACTTGATGGTCTGGACTGCCACTCCGCGCTCGGTGCAGACTTCGAGGAGCCGCTCGAAGTCGGCGGCGTAGTCGGGCAAGCGCATCATGCTGAAGCTGTAGGGCAACAACACGGAGTCGAAGGGAAAACGCTCGAGGCTCCGGTGGTGCATCTGCGCAACCTGTGTGCCATGCCCGGTGACTCCGAGGAAGCGCACGAGGCCCTCGTCACGCGCGGCAATCAGGGCCTCGAGGGCGCCGGAAGGGCCCATCGCCTCTTCCCATTCGCTCTCGTCGACCAGATTGTGCAGCTGAATCAGGTCAACCGATTCGACGCGAAGACGCTCGAGGGAACGCTCGAGACTCTCGCGGGCGGCCGCTCCGCTCCGCTCTCCGGTCTTGGTAGCGAGAAAGAAGTCTTCACGGCGCCCCGCCAGCAGCGGGGCGAGAGTCACCTCCGAGTGTCCGTAGCTCGCTGCCGTGTCGATGTGATTGACACCGAACTCGAGCAGCAGGTCGAGGACCCGGGTGGCTCGCTCCTGCGACGTCGAGAAGAAGGCGGCAGCACCGAATATGACTCGGCTGCTCTGGTGACCCGTCTTGCCGAAAGCGATCTTCTCGATCATCTCCCTCTCCCTATACCCGATTTCTGCAGAGTAGCAGCTTCGTTCGTATAGGCTCAGGGCCGTTTCGAGGGTACGAAATCGAGAGGGTTGAAATGGCGAAGGTTCTGGTGACGGGAGGTGCGGGTTTCATTGGTAGCCACGCTTGTGTGGAGCTGCTCGATGCCGGGCACGACGTCGTCGTGGTCGACGACCTCTCCAACTCGCATGCCCAATCGCTGGACCGCGTACGCGAGATCACCGAGCGCGACCTCTCCTTCTACCGCGTCGACATTTGTGACGCCGAAGCGCTGCGCACGGTCTTCGAGCGGCACGAGATCGACGCGGTGATGCACTTCGCCGGCTACAAGGCCGTCGGCGAGTCCGTGGAGAAGCCGCTCGAGTACTACCGAAACAACGTCGGCGGTACGTTGACCCTGCTCGAGGCCATGCGCCGCCACGAGGTCTGGCGTCTGGTCTTCAGTTCGTCCTGTACGGTCTACGGCGAGCCGGAGAAGGTGCCGATCGACGAGGGCGCTCCGCGCTCCGCCGCCAGTCCCTACGGCCAGACGAAGCTCGTGATCGAGCACATTCTCGAAGATCTGGCGGTTTCGGACGAGCGCTGGCGAATCTCGCTGCTGCGGTACTTCAATCCGGTCGGTGCTCACCCATCGGGCCGGATCGGGGAGGAGCCTCGGGGCATCCCGAACAACCTCTTGCCCTATCTCGTGAAGGTGGCGGCGGGCCAGTTACCCGAGTTGCGCATCTTCGGGGGGGACTATCCCACTCGAGACGGCACTTGCATTCGTGACTACATCCACGTTGTCGATCTGGCCCGGGGGCACCTTGCCGCGATGGAGTCGCTCGAGCTGGGGACCGGCTGTCGTGCACACAACCTGGGCACGGGCGTGGGCACCACCGTGCTCGAGATGGTGGCTCGTATGGAGGAGGCGATCGGCCATCCGATTCCGCACAGCGTGGTCGATCGGCGCCCGGGCGATGTGGTCGCCATCTGGGCAGATCCGGCGAGCGCCGAGCGCGATCTCGGGTGGAAGACCGAGCTCGATCTCGGTGCGATGTGCCGTGATCACTGGAACTGGCAGCAAAGGAACCCTACGGGCTATTTCGCGGACCAGGCCCCGGCGGCCCCCTCGGGAGACAGCACCCAGGCACCGTAGCCGACGACGCGATCTCGTCCTCCCGCAGTATCACCCGAGTTGCGGAGGTCGAGGGTCGTCGGAGCACCGAGATCGTGTCGCTGGGCTGCCCAGAGAGCCGCGTTGATCGACCGGTAGCCGCAGGCCCGTTGCGGCTCGAGATCGCAGCGACCCGCTTCGATACGCCGACGGGTCTCGTCGTCGACCCTCCGTGCCGAATCGTAGTCGAGGAAGTGGCTGAGGTCGGAGCTCACGACGATCAGTGTTTCGTGGCCCCCCCACAGTGAGCTCAGCAGCTCACCCGCGACATCGGCCTGGACCTCGCCGAAGACCAGCGGTACGAGCTCGAACCGAGGCAGAGCCAGTTGCAGGAACGGCAGCTCGACCTCCAGACTGTGCTCGCGCTCGTGAGCCGTCTCGAGACAGTGCACTCCGGGACTGCCCTCCGCTTCGAGGACCGAACTGCGGTCGATGGTGACCGGCCCCAAGGGGGTCTCGAAGCAGTCTGCCGCGCTGGTCGCGACACCCTCGAACCAGTGGTGATGGCTGGGGCCGATGAGCACGATCCGCTCGATGTGTCGCAGTCCGGAGAGCCATGCGAAGGCGGTGCCGGCGACGGGGCCGGAGTAGTCATACCCAGCGTGGGGAACGATCAGGACCTTGGGATCCCGGTCCTCCGGCGAGGTCGTTCTCTGGCGACGGCTTGCCCGGTCGAGATGCCTCTCCACCTCGGCTTCGAGTCGAGCCGCGTCTGCGGGGTAGAACATCCCAGCGACTGCTGGCCTGCGTGTGTGCACGGTTCGGTGACTCCTTCGCGTGACTCTCCTTCTACAACAATTGTCGAGGTCGATCGCATTTCTTCGCGCGACCGGATGGGGTCGCGGCCCTCGACCCAGCGGAATAGGTCTCGTGTTCTCCGGGTTTGCATCAGTAGATGAGTGTTTCCGAAGATCGCCCCAATCTCGGCTCGACTCTACGGGCTGTCCCGCGGCCGTCCGCGGCCCGAGCGCTCGACGGCAGTGACCCGACCGTGGTTTCGACCCGTTACTGGCATCGCCTGCCCGACGGCCGAGTTCAGTGTGATCTCTGTCCTCGCTTCTGCCGGCTGCGGGAAGGGCAGCGAGGGATGTGCTTCGTCCGTGCACGGCAGCAGGATGGAATCGTGCTCACCTCCTACGGGCGTTCCAGCGGCTTCTGTATCGATCCGATCGAGAAGAAGCCGCTCAACCATTTCCTCCCCGGGACCCCGGTTCTCTCCTTCGGCACCGCCGGCTGCAACCTGGCTTGTCAGTTCTGCCAGAACTGGGACATGAGCAAGTCGCGGGAGATGGACACCCTGATGGACCGGGCAGAGCCCGAGCGATTGGCGGCGGCGGCCGAGCGCCTGGGTTGCCGGAGCGTGGCGTTTACCTACAACGATCCGACGATCTTCCTCGAGTACGCCATCGACACGGCGGCGGCCTGTCGAGAACGAGGAGTCCGCACCGTAGCGGTGACGGCGGGTTACATCTGTGACCAGCCGAGGCGTGATTTCTTCCGCTGGGTGGATGCTGCCAATGTCGACCTCAAGGCCTTCACCGAGGGCTTCTATCGCAGGGTGTGTGGCGCCCATCTCGAGAACGTGCTCGACACGCTGCGCTATCTCGTTCACGAAACCGACGTCTGGCTCGAGCTCACCACGCTTCTCATTCCGGGCGAGAACGACTCGACGGAGGAGATCGACGGGATGACGGCGTGGGTCGTCAAAGAGCTGGGTCCGAGCGTGCCGATGCATTTCACGGCGTTTCACCCCGACTGGAGGATGCGCGATCACCCGCCGACTCCGCCCGCCACCCTGCAGCGGGCTCGCCAGATCGCGCTCGACAATGGCGTTCGCTGGGCGTACACCGGCAACGTCCACGACGCTACGGGTGGGAGCACCTGGTGCCACGGTTGTGGAGAACTGCTGATCGGTCGGGATTGGTACGAGATGACCGGGTGGAATCTCACTCCCCGAGGTGCCTGCCCGAAATGTGGGGAGGTTTGTGCCGGCGTGTTCGAGGAGCGCCCCGGGAGTTGGGGAGCTCGTCGCCAGCCGGTTTCTCTCGGTTAGCCGGGGCTGCATCGGCGCCCGCGAGATCTGGTCGGGCTCGGCTCGACAAGTCCCAGGGACGCTCGTAGAGTGGATGGGAGCGAGCGAGCCATGAGGTCCCCCATTTCGCGGATCTTCGGAATCGAGGTGCATCGTGTCTGATTCGAACAGCGAATCGGCGGGGGACCGACCTGCCGAGGAGTCGGGGGTCTTGCTGTCCCCTGAACTGAGCCAGGCCTCGTGGGATGCCCATTCGATTGCTCGCGACCGGGATCGCCCGATGCTCGAGCGCCTCGAAGCGTTCGAAGACATCGTCGAGTCGGAAGTGGGTGACACCACGATGACTCGCGCGCGCAACCTCGAGCGGGAGAGCGGCCTGCGTCAGCTGCACCTGAAGTTCGAGGGCAACAACCCTACCGGGACCCACAAGGACCGCATCGCCTTTGCCCAGGTGGCGGATGCGATGCGACGCGGATTCGATCTGGTGGTGGCGGCAACCTGCGGCAACTACGGCAGCGCAGTGTCTCTGGCCTGCCAGCTGGCGGGCCTGGAATGCCGGATCTACATCCCGGAGAAGAATCACTCCAAGCGCCTTGCGGAGATCGAGTCCTACGGTGCCAGCCTGGTGCGCATCCCCGGCGACTACGAGGCCGCCGTCGCGAGGTCTTCGGAGGACGCCGAACGGGACGAGTTCTACGACGCCAACCCAGGGGGTGCCAACACCCCACTGCAGCTCAAGGCCTATGGCGAGATCGCCTACGAGATCTATGACGATCTGCGGGACGCTCCCAGCGTTGTGGCCTGTCCGCTGTCCAACGGCACGCTCGCGGCCGGGCTCTACCGTGGGTTCGTCGGACTCTATCGACGCGGCAAGACCTCACGGATTCCACGGATGGTGGGCGGCTCCGCGCGTGGTCAGAATCCTGTGGTGCATGCCTTTCGGAGCGGCTCCTCCGAGTGTCCGAGGCTCGCCCCTGAGGTCCTTCGCGAGACCGAAGTCAACGAGCCGCTGATCAACTGGTACTCGCTCGACGGAGACACGGCGCTCGAGGCTCTTCGCGTGAGCGGTGGATGGGTGGGAGACGTCTCGGACCGAACACTGAAACACTGGGCACGTCGGTTGCGCGAGAGCGAGGGCCTGAGTGTGCTGCCCGCAGCGACGGCCGGGCTCGTGGCACTGCTCGAGCAGCATGCGCGAGAGCCACTTCCCGGCGACCGATACGTGGCGGTTCTGACCTCGAGGCGATGACGATGACCGAAGAAGCAAGGGCCCTGGTCTACTGTCAGGGCGCACTCGCCACGACCTACGGCAAGACGGCGCACGGTCTGGTCCGTCGCAGCAGGCGCTACCGAGTGATGGCGGTGATCGATCGCGAGCACGCGGGCCGTGACGCGGCCGAAGTCATGGGAGATCCGCCGTCGGGAATTCCTGTGGTGGCCGAACTGGAGGAGGCGATCTCCCACTTCCGGAGCGAGGGCACTCCGGTCACTCACCTGGTGATCGGTGTAGCGCCCGACGGGGGGCGACTGGATGCCGCCGCTCGAGCCGACGTCAAGCTGGCGATCGAGAACGGTCTCGAGGTCCATTGTGGGCTACACGATTTCCTGAGCGAGGACACCGAGCTGGCCGCAGCGGCCCAGCGGGCGGGGGTCGCCCTCGTGGATGTGCGCAAGCCGCCGCCGCGCCGAGAGCTGCATTTCTTCTCGGGCAAGATCGAGGAGGTCGATTGCCTCAAGGTGGCCCTGCTGGGAACCGATTCCGCGGTCGGCAAGCGCACGACTGCGTGGCTGCTGATCGATGCCCTCGAGGCGGTGGGACGCAGGGCCGAGCTGATCGGTACCGGACAAACCGCCTGGCTGCAGGGCTCGAAGTATGGCCTCATCCTCGATTCGCTGGTCAACGACTTCCTGTCCGGCGAGATCGAGCACGCGGTATGGTCTGCCTGGTCTGAGCAGAAGCCCGACGTGATCGTACTCGAGGGACAGGGGAGTCTGATGAACCCTGCCTATCCGGGAGGCTTCGAGCTGCTCGCAGCGGGGCGTCCGGATGCGGTGATCTTGCAGCATGCCCCAGCCAGACTCACCTATGACGGTTTCCCTCGCCACCCGATGCACCCGATCGAGAAGCAGATCGAAGCGATCGAGCTCATTTCCGCAAAGCCGGTGATCGCCATCACGCTCAACCATGAGCAACTGGACAGCGCGGGCGTTGCCCGGGCCCGCCGGGAGCTGGAGAGTCGAACCGGACTTCCCGTGGTCGATCCACTCCGCGACGGCTGTCAGGAACTGGTCGACCTGCTGGTCCCTTTGATGAAATCGGGAGACTGAGCGCACCAATGGCCTCTCATCGGAAGGCGACCCCGACCCGGAGCCACCCCCTGGACCGTTTTGTCGTTCTCGACCGGCTGGTCGTGGGACCCGTGCGCCTGGAGCCAGAGCGCCTGGTGATGCCGTACGAGGTGGTCCGAGGGGGCAAGAGCGAGAGCACGGAGCTGATCTATCGCTTCCAGGAAGCGGTGTTCGAGCCGTCGGCGGCAGAGGATCTCAATCTCGCAGCGATGATCGGTTCGCAGCTGGCACTGAACTACGGGGCCTTTGCGCGGGAGCTGGTCTTTCGCGGGAACTTCGACGCGAACGACCGCCGTTTTCTCTCCGATATGGCCGAGAACACGGCGCGTGAGATCGTGGTGCACAAGCTGCTCCAGCCCAACGAATTTCTCGAGCCGGAGCTCCAGGGTCTTCCAGTGGAGCCTCGCGAACACTACTGCGTTGCGGAGTTGAGGTTCGAAGCTCAGGAGGGTGGCCCTCTCGCACCGTGGTCGGTGGATCGGGGTCGCGTGTGCGTGTTGTCGAGCGGCGGCAAGGAGAGCCTGCTCGGCTTCGGTGTCCTACGGGAGCTCGGGCAGGAAGCCCATCCGATCTTCGTCAACGAGTCCGGACGCCACTGGTTCACGGCTCTGTCGGCCTATCGTGAATTCGAGCGCACGGTGGAGCACACGGCAAGGGTATGGACCAATTGCGACCGTGTGTTCGCCTGGATGCTTCGTCAGCTGCCCTTCATTCGAGAGGACTTCCAGTCGCTCCGCGCCGACGAGTACCCTGTCCGGCTCTGGACGGTGGCGGTCTTCCTGTTCGGAGTCCTGCCGTTGCTGCGCAAGCGGGGCATCGGGCGGGTCGTGATCGGCGACGAGTACGACACGTCGCAGAGGAGCACATGGGAGGGAATCCCTCACTACCACGGGCTCTACGATCAGAGCCGTTGGTTCGATCGAGCGCTGAGTCGCTACTACCAGCGCAAGCAGTGGGGGGTGAGCCAGTTCTCGATTCTGCGTCCTCTCTCCGAGTTGCTGGTCGAGACCGTTTTGGCGCAGCGCTATCCGGAGCTGCTGGCGCTGCAGGTGTCCTGCCATGCCGCCAGTTCCAGTGAGGAGCGTGTGCGCCCGTGTGGACGCTGCGAGAAGTGCCGGCGGGTCGTGGCGATGCTGAGGGCCATCGGCGCGGATCCGTCGATCTGTGGATACGACGAGGAGCAGCAGGCCCAGATCCTGAGTCGCCTCGGCGAGAGAGGAGTTCACCAGGAAAGGGCGGGGACTGCCCACCTGGCGTGGCTTCTGGCAGAGCGCGGCCTGCTCGAGCAGAAGCGACTAGGTTCCGTACCTGCCCAGGCACATCCAGAAGTCGTGAAACTCCGCTTTCATCCCGAACGCTCGCGTATCGACGACGTGCCACAGGAACTGCGGTCCCCTTTGTACTCTCTGCTGCTCCAGCATGCAGAGGGGGCTGTCGAGCGACATGGCCGCACATGGGTCGATGTCGACATCCTGGCTTCGCCGGAGCTGGCGGCTCCTTTCGCTTTCGAGGGGGCCACCGGTGCTGCACCACCGCCGCCGGGTGCGCTCGCTGAAGACACCGTGCTGCTGTTGCCCGAGGAGGTGCAACGGCGCGCGTCGCAGCGTCGGGCACTGTGGGGTGAGCTCTCGTGGCCGGAGGCCAAGAAGCGCTTGCGTGAGATCGACGTCGCTCTCCTGCCGGTGGGGGCGATCGAGCAGCACGGTCACCACCTGCCCCTCGATGTCGACTCGTTCGATGCGGACTATCTCGCCAAAGCGGTGGCTGCGGCCTGCGCCGACCCGCCACCCCTGGTCCTGCCTCTGGTGCCGTACGGAGTGTCGTATCACCACGATTCGTTCGCCGGCACGATCAGCGTCAGCAACGAGTCGTTGTCGCGCCTGTGCTACGAGATCGGGATGGCGGTGGCCCGCAACGGCATCAACAAGCTCGTGATCATCAATGGTCACGGGGGAAACCAGGCAACGCTCCAGTTCGCGGCGCAGATGATCAATCGCGACGCTCACATCTTCACTTGCGTCGACACCGGGGAGACCAGCGACTCCGACATCGACCGGCTGACGACGACCCCCAACGACGTCCATGCCGGGGAGATCGAGACCAGCACCACGATGGCGCTGCGTCCCGAGCAGGTGCGTATGAATCGGCTGAAGGCGTCGATACCGCGCTTCTCGAGCGAGTACCTCGATTTCACCTCGGAGCGCAGTATCGGTTGGTATGCCCGAACCGAGAAGATCTCGAGTGAGGGAGTCTTCGGTGACCCGACCCAGGCCAGCCGTGAGAAGGGCGAGGAGATGTGGAGGATCATGATCCACCACCTCGTGCAGCTGGTCGAGCACCTGCAGCGCCTGACCCTCGACCAGATCTACGAGCGTCACTTCTGAGAACGCGACTGGAGAGTCGATGAAGATCACCCGCCTCGAGGCGTGGCCGGTCGAGATGGTGCTCGACGAGCCGTACGAGATCGCCCACCAGCGCTACGACCGAGCCCACAACGTTCTCGTGCGGCTGGTCACCGACAAGGGCCCGGTGTCCTTCGGCTGCTCCGCTCCCGAGCCGGCAGTCACCGGGGAGACGGCGGAGGGGGTCCTGGCTACCTTGACCGGCACCATCGGACCGGCCGTGCAGGGCTCGGACCCGTTGCGTCGCCTCCGGGTGCTCGAGTCGGCGTTGCGGGCGGCGCCAGAGCAGCCCGCCGCCTTGGCAGCGATCGATCTCGCCCTGTGGGACTTCCTGGGCAAGGTCACGGGGCAACCGGTGTATCGATTGCTCGGCGGCTACCGGGACCGCATCCACACCAGCGTGACGATCGGCATCCTGCCCGAAGACGAAACCACCGAACGGGCGAGATCCTGGGTCGAGCAGGGCTTTCGCTCGCTCAAGATCAAGGGAGGACGGGATCCCGCAGAGGATGCCTCTCGCCTGGCGAGCGTGCGCCGGGCCATCGGCCCGCGAATCGAGCTCCGGTTCGACGGCAACCAGGGCTACACCGCTCGAGAAACCCTGGAGTTCGTCGAACTGACTCGTTCGCTGGGACTGAGAGTGATCGAGCAGCCCACCCCCGAGAGTCACGAGCAGGGAATCGGCCGCCTGCGTGCGGAGGCGGAGGCGGCCCTGATGGCGGACGAGAGCCTCAAGACCCTGGCCGACGCGTTTCACATCGCTCGCGGTCGCCTCTACGACATGATCAACGTGAAGCTGATGAAGGTCGGCGGGATCGAGGAAGCCGTTCGGATCAGCGCCGTGGCGCGTAGCGCCGGGATGCGGATCATGGTTGGTTGCATGGACGAATGTGCTCTCGGTATCGCCGGAGGTCTCCATTTCGCGCTGGGTCGTGGCAATGTACGCTACGCCGACCTGGATGGGCACTTCGGCCTGCAGGGGGATCCGACCGCGGGCTGTGTTCGCCTCGAGCGAGGGACCCTGCGCCCCGTCGAGGCGCCTGGTCTGGGAATTGTCGATCTGTAGAAGGCACGGCGACCCGCGACCGACTCGAGGCCGCACCGCCGTTTTGCTGGCACTCCGGAGGTTCAAGAATGTCTCGCGACTCGATCGTTTATCAGCGGCGGCAGAGGGGCCCGGGTGCTCTCTGGGTGCGACTTCTTGTGCCACTGGCATTGCTCGTGGGCTCGCCTGCCCCCGGCCTCGCTCAGGACGAACCCCCGCCTACGCTCCCCATCGTTGCGAAATCCCTCGACTACCACGGGATCCGCGTTTGGCAGAGCTCCCAGATCTCGGGTCTGCTCCAGTCTCAGTCCGGCACGTTTGCCCTGAGAACTCGACGCAGAGGCGTAGGCTTCGACTACTTCGTCATCGTCGAACACGGTGAAGAGGGAGGCGCGGGGACTACCGAGTATCGACTCAACAACCTCCGAGTCGCCAAGCTCGTCGACGGTGAAGAGATCGAGCTGGCCACCCCCGAGGCGCGGCAAGAGGCCACGGATTTCGTCATGGATCGCGTGTACACCACACTGTTGCCGTTCCTGCTGGGTGATGCGGGAGTGGTCACAGAGGATCTCGGGCTCGAGACCTGGGAGGAGCGCGAGCTGCATCGGGTGAAGGCGACCTACCCTGAGGGTGGAGGGTTGTCCTGTGCTAGCGACTATCTCTTCTGGTTCGATCCCGAGACCGGTCGGCTCGAGCAGTTCGCGTACAGCTTCGACGGCGGCCTGCGGTTCCGGCGGCTGATGCACCATGAGCGCAATCACGGTGTCGTGCTGGCCAACCAGGAGAGTTTCGGCGCTTCCGGAGAAGAGCTGACGGTCGAGACGATCACTGCGGAGTTCGTCAGCCAGTCGATGGAAAAGCTGGAGCCGGTTCTGTTCGAGCCGGTGAGAGTGCGTCTGCTGCGGTGACCCGTGCCCGCGCTCGCTGCGGATCTCGAGATCCCGAAGGTGTTGCGCGGCCCTGCAGGTGCCGCCGCCGTTGGGCGCGTCGCGCTGGTTTGCAATTCGCTTCGAAATAGACATAAATTGATGGTCCGATCCGGTAGGGAAGATCGACGCGGGCCCGGGACCCCGCCCGAGTCACACGGGGGAAAGTCCCCGACTTGGCCGAGTGGCGCGGCGGCCTGTGTCTACGTTCGGCAGTCGGGCACCCACGAAGAGGACCGGACCCTTGACCGATCGGCATCAACTCCGAGGAACTCCAATGTCGCCTGTTCACACTGACGGCCTGGTCTCGTCTTCGACTCCGTCCACCCGAGCCGATTTCGCCTGCGCAGCCGCCCGCAAGGGGCGCCTGGCCTTCCTGGTCTCGGCACTCACACTCCTGGTCTTTGCCGCGAGCTCACGAGGCGCGGTCGTGCGCCCGTTCGAGGAGCGGTTCACCGCCAATACCACCGGTGAGATCCTGATCATCGGAAATACGCTCGAGACCTGTCCCACGACCGATGCGAGGTGTGCCGACGCGGTCGCCGGGATCCTGGCCCTGGACAACAACAGCTTCAACATGGTCTATGTGGACGTCGATGCCGATGCGGCGACCTTCAACTCCAGTCGGGCGATGTTGTTTCTCGACCCCAACGCAGAGGTGCTCTTCGCCGGGCTGTACTGGGGCGGCGAGCTGACCGCGGGTCTCACCACGGGAGCCCCGGCACCGGACGCCGACGCGGCGGACCGGGTTCAGTTTCTCACTCCCAGTCTCCCTGGCTATCTCGCCGTGAGCGCCGAGGTCGTGGACTACCGGCCCGATCCGGATCCCGACCGGGGTTTGGACTACCAGGGCTTCGCCGACGTCACCTCCCTGGTCCGGGCCGGAGGGACGGGTGAGTACGGTGTCGCGAATGTGCAGGCGGGTACCGGGCGCAACCGCAACGCGGGTTGGTCGCTCATCGTCGTGGTGAGGGACCCGGCTGAGCCGCTACGCAACCTCAGCGTGTTCGATGGCTTCGCGTACGTGACGGTGACCGATCCTGCCGTGTCCATTACGGCGAGCGGCTTCCTCACGCCTTTCTCGGGAACGGTGCAGGCGCGGGTCGGACTCGTCGCCTATGAGGGCGACGTCGGCCTGGTCGGCGACAACTTCCGGCTGAACGGGACCCTGATCGGCAACGCTCTGAACCCGGTCGACAATCTCTTCAACAGTTCGGCGACGGCCTTCGAGGTGCGCTTCGATCAGAAGACACCGGATTATACGAACCAGCTGGCCATCGACTTCGACGTCTTCCGAGCCACCGACATCCTTCCCAACGGTGCGACCAGTGCCACGCTTGCGCTTGCCACTCAGAGCGATGCCTACTACCCGGGGGCCGTGACGTTCTCGACGGTCCTGTTTTCTCCCGTGCTGAATGCCCTGAAGAGCGTCACCGATCTCAACGGTGGTGACGCGATGCCTGGAGACCTCCTCGAGTACTCGATCGAGATCACGAACGACGGAGCGGACCCTGCAGAGAACGCCGTCTTGACCGACACGTTGCCCGCGTTCACACAGTTCGTCCCCGGAAGCCTCGAGATCGTCTCCGGTAGCGGAGCGGGAGCCAAGACCGATGCCCTCGGGGACGATCAGGGCGAGATCAGTGCAGACGGCGGGACGGTGGTTTTCCGACTGGGCAGTGGCGCCAACGGAAGCGCCGGGGGCTCGCTCGCTCCGAACGACACTGCGGTGGTTCGATTCCGAGTAGCCATCGATGCCGACGCCACCGACGGACTCGCGCTCGTGAATCGGGCAGAGATCTCGGCGCAAGCCGCTACGCTGGGCGGCGAGGTCGGAACCGTGAGCAACCCGGTCACCACCATCGTGGTCGACCCGGGGCCGTCTCCGCAGGCCGACCTCCAGGTGGTCAAGACGGTCGAGCCTGCTTCCGTGGAGGTCGGGCAGTCGGCCAACTTCGAGATCGCTGTCACGAATCTGGGCCCCGATCCCGCTACCTCTGTGCTAGTGATCGACAGCTCGGACTTCGAGATCGAGGCGGTCGGGGTCCAGCCGGCCGACGTCTGCGTGATTGCGGGTGGCGTACTGCTGTGTGAGCTGCCTCGGCTCGATCCCTCGGACACCTTCAACGTACTGGTCGAGGTGATCGGCCGAGAGGTCGGGACCTTCCAGAACCACGCGGCCGCCGTCTCCTTGGAGCCGGACCCCGATCCGAGCAACAACGAAGACTCTGCCACGTTGTTGGTGGCGCCGGGGATCCCCGGCCCTTCGGTCCCCAGCATTCCAGTCGCTGGTCTTCCCGGTCTCGCCCTGTTCGCTCTGCTCCTCGTACTCTTCGGGGGATATCGACTGCTTCATCAGTGAAGAGGGAGGGGGCGTCAGGGTGCGGTGAACCTCCACCAGGTGAATCCGAAGCGCCCGTCTCGGGCGTTCTGGATCGGAGAGACCACCGCGAGATCGCCGCTCGCGAGAAAGGCCACGGGCAGGTACTCGCCGGCCGGATCGAGTGAGCGGCCGTTCTCCGTATCGGTCCAGCTGTCGAGCGTCAACGGTGCAGAGCGGAGTACGGCTGCAAGACCCCCTGCCGGTTCGATTGTCACGAGGGCCGCGTGCGCGTCGAGGGCCTCGCCGTGCCGACGGAACCAGGTGGCGGCCAGCTGCCCCGAGCCCTTCGCCACCAGGTACGGAAAGTAGGCGATCGCCCCAGCGGGCTCTGTGGTCGCAATGGTCCAGCTCTCCCAGCTCTCGCCCCGATCGGTCGATCGGGCCAACCAGACTTCGGAGCCCTCGCTCCACAGAGAGTAGAGAGCCCCCGTCTCGTCCCAGGCGAGCGGCTCCACCCACCGAGGCAGGTTGTTCGGGTCACCGAAGTCGGAGCTCCATGTGCGCTGTCCCGGGGCGGACCGCGTCTGCCAACGGTTGCCGCCGTCGGTGCTCACCGCGACCAGATCGAGCCCCTCGTCATACCGATTGCCGGACGCCGAGAGAGGAGTGATCCGGACCGCGATCACTCCCTGTGGGCCGATCGCGAGATGGCTGGAGCCTCCGCGGGGGTGCACCTTTTCGCGTTCTTCCCAACTGGTGCCACGGTCGCTGCTGACCGCGTGGCTGATTCCGTTGCCGTCGTTCCAGATCACGTGAGCGGTGCCGTCGGGAGCGACCTCGACCCAGGGCCGGTCGTCGAACGGGGTCTCGGACAGCAAGGTCCACTGCCAGGACAGTCCGACGTCGTGGCTCACCCCGATCGCGATGTGGGTGCCCGCGAGCCGGGATCGATCGAATCCCATGGAGACGAAGTAGAGGGTGCCGTCGGGCGCTACGGCAAGGTCGACGTCGGAGTTTCCGATGGCACCCTCCTCCGCGGTGCCGACGTCGACCTTTGTCCAGCTCATGGCGTTGTCTGCGCTGCGCCAGAGCGCCGGGGTTGCGTGAGGATCGGTGCCCGTCACCTGGGAACCGTAGCCGGCCACGAAGAGCGTTCCGTCAGGGTGCTCCACGACCATCGGCTCTCGTGCGAGGGCTTCGAGGTGAGGGATCGCGGCAGCGAGGCTCAGGACTCTTTGGGGGCTCGTGTGGGCGGCCAGGCGAGGCTGGTGCCTCGAGTCGGCTTCGCCACATCCCGCCAGCAGGCCAGTCAACCACGCTGCTTTCAGGAGGGGGCGAAGTCGATCCGCCATCGTGAACCTCGGCAACTCCTCGATCTCGTGGACGCTCACCCCGTGCCTCCTCTTGCGAGAACCGTCCCCCCTCGGGGGGCGCCATTCAGCTCGATACGAAAGACAGCGCCATGGTCACGCCCGTTGTCGAGCGAGAAGGCGAAGGCGTGCCGGGACAGAATCTCGTTGACCAGCGTGAGACCGAGTCCACGTCCCTGGCTCTTGGTGCTGAAGAAGGGCCGGAAGAGCCGCTGCTGTACCTCTGGAGAGAGGCCGATACCGCTGTCCGCGATCTCGAGACAGCGCTTGTCGTCTCGCGCCTGGGTCCGTACCGAGATCGATCCGCCGTCGGGGCAGGCTTCGACGGCGTTGCGGATCACGTTGATGAGGACCTGCTCGAACTGGTTCTTGTCGACCTCGACCACCCCGAGAGCCTCTTGCTTCTCCCACTCGACCGTCAAGCCTCGCTCGTCGAGCAGCGGCCTCATCACCTCCACCACATCGTCCAGGACTCGGTCGAGATCACACGGCGCCTTGTTCGGAGGTGGCAGCTTGACGACGTCGGCGAAGCCTTCGACGAAGTCGCGGAGGTGATCGAGTCGCTGCGCTGCCAGATCGAGGCCGGACTCGAAGCGCTGCCGATCTCGAGTCTCCAGTCGATCGCCGTAGTAGCGGATCGTATCGACCAGGGACGAGACCGGGCCGACCGAGTTGTTGACCTCGTGCGAGATCAGACGGATCAGTTGTCCGTAGGCATCCTTCTCTGAGGCGCGAAGCTCTTCGGTGAGCTCTTCGACCAGATAGAGGTGGCGGACGAAGCCTCGGTCGCGAAACTCGGTACGCGTACAGCGAATGCGCCGCCCCGCGCGAACCGATACCACCCGCGATCGTCGGTTCTCGTCCGACTGGCTCAGCACCGGATGCTCATCCGGGCTCGTACCGATGAGCGTGTCGGAGCCCACGCTCAGGATCTCTCGGGCCGCCGGGTTGACCGCCGAGATCCTGCCATCGAGATCACACACCACGACTCCTCCGGGCGAAGCGTCGATCACCCGATCGAGCAGCTCGTTCTGCTCTTCGATGCGCACGCGCTCGTCGTGGAGGCGGTCCACCATGGAGTTGTAGATTTCGAGGAGCCGATCGAACTCCGGCTGCGAGACGTTGCGGAAGTGGATCGTGAACTCCTCCTCTTCGATCATGTCGGCGCCCGTGCCGATCAACTCGAGGGGGACGAAAAAGGCGCGCACGAGGCGCCAACCCGCGATCAAGGAGAGAATGAACAGCAGCTCGACCAGCAATAGCCAGAGCGGTCGCTCGCGAAGGAAGTAGATCGCCGCGCCCGCGAAGAGCACGTGAAGCGCAAAGAAGTAGGCGAGCAGCGCCGTGCGGAGTCTGGGCCGGCGCAGGCGTGACAAAACGCTCATACCAGAAGGCTCTAGCGGAGGCCGTGTTTCTCACAGCGCCGGTACAGCGCTCCCCGGCTCAGACCCAGCGAGCGTGCGGCCTGTGTGACGTTGCCGTCGAAGTGGTCGAGACACTTCTCGATCATGCTCTTCTCGAGCTCGTCGAGAGTCACGCTTCCGGCCTCTGGCAGACGATCCTCGAGAGCGCTGCCATCCTGGTCCCGAGGCTCGAGATCGGAGAGAGCGAGCAGATCGCTGACTTCGAGCATGTGGGCCTCCGACACCAGCACGGCCCGCTCGATCACCTGGCGCAACTGACGGATGTTGCCCGGCCAGGGTTGGGTGTCGAGCCACCGGTAGGCCTCCTCGGTCAGGGCGACGTCGCCGCGGCCGTAGGTGTGGGCACACTGAGCGAGGAAATGGTCGGCCAGGCGCCGGATGTCTGCCCTGCGCTGGCGCAGCGGCGGTAGCTCGATCGAGATCAGATTGAGGCGATAGAGGAGATCTTCGCGGAACTCGCCGCGGCGTACCATGGCCGGAAGATCTCGATTCGTAGCGGCGATCACTCTCACGTCGACCCGAGAGGTGCGGCTCGATCCGAGCATCTCGTAGGTTCGGTCCTGCAGGACGCGCAGCAGCTTGACCTGCGCACTGGGCTCCACCTCGCCGATCTCGTCGAGAAAGATCGTGCCCCCGTCAGCGACGGAGAAGCGGCCCTCGCGCTCTTCCTTGGCATCGGTGAAGGCGCCGCGCCGATGCCCGAACATCTCGCTCTCGAAGAGGGTGGAGGAGAGTCCGCCCAGGTTGACCTTGACGAACGAGGCCTCGCGACGGCGGCTGTTGCGATGGATGGCTTCGGCCAGGACCTCCTTGCCGGTGCCACTCTCTCCGGTGATCAGCACCGTGGCGTCGGTGGGTGCGATGCGCGCGACCAACTCCAGGATGCGAAGCATCCGGGGCTCTTCGCCGACCAGGGGCGAGAAGTCGTGGCTGGCGTCGAGCTGTGCCCGGGTGGGCGAGGGGCCCTCCGCCTCCTCTCCTCGACCGCCTTCGAGCGCCAGCACGGTCTCGATCGAGCGCAGGAGCTGCGCGTTGTCCCAGGGTTTGGTCACGAAGTCGACCGCACCGGCCTTCATTCCCTTCGACCGCCAGCTCGATCGAGCCCCAGGCCGTGAGCAGGATCACCGGCAGGTCGGGCCAGCCCTCCTTGATGCGCTGCACCAGCTCGAGCCCCTCCTCGCCAGTGGTGCGGCGAGAGAAGTTCATGTCCTGGATCACCAGCTCACAGGGATCCCGCTCGAGGTAGGAGATCGCCTCGGCGGGGGAGGCCGCCGAGGCGCACTCGTAGCCGTTCTGCTCGAGCAGCAGGCCAAGGGCTCCGGTGACCGAGGGGTCGTCGTCGATGACCAGGATCATCTTCCTGCTGGCGCTCCTCGGGACAGCTGGGTCCCTGCGTGGTCGATTCCGGGCGTGGCCTACTCGTAGTGTAGGGCTTCGGCGGGATTGACGCGACTCGCCAGACGGCTCGGATAGAGACCGCAGATGGCGGTGAGCCCGGTCATGAAGAGGAGTGAGATGAGATAGGCAGGGACGGTGACCCGCGGCTCGAGAAAGTCGAGCCATCCCACGAGCGGCAACTGGAGGAGCAGTACCGTCCCGACGGCGAGTGCGAGAGCGGTGATTCCGAGAAGCTCTCCCAGGATCTGCTGATAGATGCGCCCTGCATCGGCACCCTTGGCCCGCCGGACACCGATCTCCTGGGTGCGCTGGGTGACGGCCTGCCACAGCACGCCGAGCAAGCCGAGCGCCACCATCAGGATCAGGAATCCCGCCACCAGCGCGGCGATCATCAAAACGGTCAAGCGCCCGCGCAGATACTCCTCGCGGACGTCTTCCAGAGGCGTGACGCTGAACGACCAGGTCGGGGCGAGTGCCTCGAGGCTCTTCAGGATGGTCTCCTCGTATTCCCCGGTGGTCCCCGGCTCCATCTTCATGGTCATGAAGTAGGTCGGGCGGTCGAAGTTGGGCAGCGGGTGGTAGTGAAAGGTCATGTTCTTCGGCCGCGAGAACTCCCCGCTCTTGCGGTACTCGTCGAAGACGCCGATGACCCGGAGCGGCTTCATGTCCGGAGGAGAGTCTTCTTCGGGCTCACGGAGAGTCTCGCCCGAGACGTCGACCCTGCCGTAGGCCTCCGCGGCGAGGCGGCGGTTGATCAACACGGGTTCGTAGGCGAGCTGGTCGTCGCCCTCCTCGAAGAATCGGCCGGAGAGCAGGTTGAGGCCATAGACCGACGGGTGATCGAGCGACACGCCGATGCGCTCCGAATCGAGCGCCTTGTCGCCCAGGTCCCAGCTGCCGCTGGAGGACCAACCCTTGTAGGGCGGGTAGTGAGTGACCGCTACCGCCTCCACCGCATCGAGTGCGCGAAGCTCGCGCCAGATCTGCTCGGTACGATTGGCCAGCGCCTCGCGCTTGGTGTCGCCTTCCGGATCGTCGTCGGCGACGCCGGGGGGGCGCATGTAGACCTCCCACAGATCGGTGACGTCGAAGCCCATGGGCTGACGCGCGTTGTGCCAGTAGTAGACCGCACCGGTGACCACCGCGAAGACGACCAGGAACGAGATCAGGATCTCGAGCCAGATCAGCAGGTTGCTGCGCTTGCGGTTCCAGACCAGGCGAAAGATGTGACGAATCATCTCACTCCCCTCGAGCGGAGCGCGGCGACGGGACTGAGCCTCGACATGCGCCACGCGGGATAGATACCGGACAGGACGCCGAAGATCACCGCCAGGACCAGACCCCAGGCGAAGACCCGCAGGTTGATGGCGAACTCGAGATACTGGGCGACCTGTGAGTTGTTGAGCATCGTGATGACCACGGTGGCCATGGCGAGACCGATCAGCCCGCCGATCAGGGTCACGATCACGTTCTCGACCAGGAACTGGATGAGCAGCGATCCACGCCAGGCTCCGAAGGCGCGTCGCACACCGATCTCCGAGGCGCGCTCGAGCGTGCGGCTCAAGTTGAGATTCACCAGGTTCAAGCTCGGCAGCAGCATGAAGAGCAGCATGCCGACCACGATGAGGGTGCGGAAGGCCCACACCCTCGGCACCTCCTCATCCGAAGACAAGAGACCGCGGGAGATCCGCTCGACCAGGGTGTAGGCGTGCACGTAGAGCGAGTCGTAGGGTTTGCGGTCCGACAGGTCGACGGCGTTGACCCGCGCTTCGACCTCCGACTGCAGGCGCTCTCGATCGGCCTTGTTCCTGGCCAGGATCACCGCCTGGAAGCCGCCCATGAACGAGTCCAGATAGGCGGTCGACTTCTCCGTGGTGAGCGGTACCCAGACGTCGGAGTAGGGAGACTCGCGAAAACGCGAGACGTCCTCCACGACGCCGACGACGCGAAAGCTCTGTCCGTCGATCGTCACCGTTTCGTCGATCGCGCTGCGGCCGTCGAACAGTCGGTCCCGTGTCTTGACGTTGATCACCGCGACCGGATTGGCCGTGCGATTGTCTTCTTCGGTGTAGGGGGCTCCCTCGACGAAGTGGAAGTCGAAGATTTGCCAGAAGTTGCCGTCGGTGCGCCGACGGTTGAGCTCGTACTTGCTCCCCGTCTGGTAGGACGCCACCGGTATCTCCTGCGACGAGATGGAGATCAGCTCCGCTCCCGGGATGTCGCGGATGTGGTCGTTGAGGAACTTGTAGCCTGGACTCGACGTGGAGGTGTTGCCCTCTCCGCGAAGGGTCATCCGCGACACGTAGAGCATGCGATCGAGATTGCTCTCGGGCGCCTTGGCCGCGAACACGTGATCGAGGAAGGAGGTGGCGATGATCAGCACACACAAGGTGAAGCTGATGCCGAACAGGGAGGCGAAGGTGAAGAACTTGCGGCGCTTGAGGACGCGCAAGGCCATCGAGATGTAGTTCTTGAACATTGACCGCTGTGTCTCAGTTGATCTGGCGTCCGTCGAAGAGGCGTACGGTGCGTCCGGTTTCCTTGGCCAGGGCGCCGTCGTGGGTGACCATCACCACCGTCGCTCCTTCCTCGTTGAGGCGCTTGAGAATCGCCATGATCTCCTCGCCCATCTGCGAGTCGAGGTTGCCCGTGGGCTCGTCGGCCAGGATCACCTTCGGTCGCCCGACCAGGGCTCGGGCCACTGCCACGCGCTGTTGCTGTCCGCCCGAGAGCTCGTTGGGGAAGTGGTGCACGCGCGAGGAGAGACCGACCTCTTCGAGAGCGTTCATCGCCGCCTGGCGCCGCTCCCTGGCTGCCATGCCGGGGCGCCGGTAGAGCAGTGGGATTTCGACGTTGCCGACCACGTCGAGGTCGGGAATCAGATGAAAGCTCTGGAAGACGAAACCGATCTTCTCGTTGCGCATGCGCGCCAGCTTGCGGTCCTCGAAGCTCGAGATCGTCTCGCCGTCGATCGCCACCTGTCCCTGGCTGGGCTCGTCGAGCAGGCCCATCACGTTGAGCAACGTGCTCTTGCCACAGCCCGAGGGCCCCATGATCGAGATGAACTCGCCCTCCTCGACATCGAGACTGATCCCGTTCAGGGCCTTGGTCTCCATGCGGGCGGTGCGGTACACCTTGTCGACGTTGTCTAGATGAATCATTGCTTGCGATCTCCTTCTCGGCTCACGCTCAGCGGACCTTGACTCGTTCTCGGCCGAGGTGACGGTTCATGTCGGACAGAATGACGGACTCTCCCTCTTCGAGCCCCTCGATCACCTCCCACTGGCGATGACCGGAAAGGCCGAGGCGCACGTCGCGCCGGTAGGCTCGATCGCCTTCGACGACGAAGACCTGGTTCGGCCCGGTGCCGCTGACAAAGGGCCCCTTGCCGACTCTCAGCACCGAGTCGCGGAAGTCGGTGACCACCAGGACCTCGATGCGCAGGTTCGGTCGCAGTGCCGGATGGTCCGGCTCGTCGAGGGCGACGTGGAACCGCACCGAGCCCTGGGTGACGGCCGGCTCGATCGAGCTGATCCGGCCGGTGAGGGACTGGCTGCCGATCGGGACGCGAACCTCGAGGTTCTCGGTGAGCCGTTCGGCGTGCACCTCGGGAATGCTGGCCTCGATGCGAAAGCGATTCGGATCGGCGATACGGGCCAGGGTCTCGCCGGGAGGGATCGTGGCCCCGAGGCGATTGAAGACATAGGTCAGAACACCGGCTCGGTCGGCCCGCAGTGTGGCCATGCCTACCTTGGCGGTGGCGTCGGCGAACTGACGCTCGAGAGTCTGCAGTCGGGCGTCCTGGGCCTCGAGCTGGGCCGCGGTCGATTCGCGATGGCTCGCCACCGACTCTTCGAGCTGCTCGAGCTCGATGCCGGCCTTGCGTTGGCGCAGTCGGGTCGCCCGGAGCTGCGTCTCGGAGATCAGGCCCTCTTCGAACAGTCGGGTGTCCTGCTCGACGTTGAACACCAGCTCCTCGATGTCGAGCTTGCGCAGCTCGACCTGGCTCTCGAGCTCGAAGAGTCGTTCGGTCAGTCGGACCTCGAGCTCGCGACGCTGGCTCTCGAGCTCACGGATCTGATCCTCGAAGCGTCCCAGTGCGAGTGTGGCTTCGGCGACGTCGAGCTCGACGATCGCATCACCCACCTCGACGCGCGAGCCGGGCTGGCGCAACACGCGCAGCAGTCGTGCCTGGACCAGACTGGTGATCGCCTGTTCTTCGTCGGGAACCACCGTGCCGGCGCCTTCGAGCACCGCCTCGAGCGAGCCTCGATCGACCGTGCCGACTCGCACTCGAGACAGCTTGACCGAAGGCGCGAGCAGGCCGATGCCGAAGCGCAACACCACCCCGGCGACCAGCACCGCCAGCAAGACCATCGCCACGCTGCGAAGGGTCTGGCGCCAGCGGTCCCCGACGGGGATTTCTCGATCCATGGTTTCCGACATGTCGAGACCCTGGTAGGGCAAGACCCGTGCCTACGGAATCGCCCGGATTCAGGCGACGGCGGGGCTCACGACCGTCCGGTCGGGGGCGAGAGTGTCCGGGAATGGACACTCCTGGCTCTGGCCCATCCGGGCCCTTTCCCGACCGCGGCCTTTCTGTAGTCGAGGAGATTGACCAGCGCCTCTTTGTATGTAATTTTACATGTATGAGCACCAAGACGATCGCACTCGAGTCGAGCATCTATGAGCGGCTGGCGAGCCTCAAGCGCGAAGGCGAGTCCTTCTCGAAGGTGATCGACCGGCTTTTGGCGGACGTGGCGAACGCTCACACCGGAAGCGACATCTTGAAGGCGCTCGAGGGGGTATCGCCCCTTTCGGCGGAAGACGCCGAGACGTTTCTGGGCGTCGTCGCCGAGGATCGAGAGGGTGAGCGCTGGGACTCGCCGTGATCTGTGTCGACACGACTCTCCTCATTGATCTCTGGCGAGACGGCCTCCGCGTCGACTCGCGAGCTCGCTCGCTGCTCGACGCTCATCGCGGCGAGGAGTTCGTGGTTCCAGCCCATGCTGCAGGAGAGTTCCTCGAAGGCGGCGCGACGGTGTCGGAGGGCCGACTCACGGAGTCGCTTCGTTTCCTACGCCTCTTTCGGATCGGGATCGTCGACATCGAGGTTGCGCTGCGCTACGCGCGACTGGTCTCGCACCTCAGGTCGCGCGACGAGCTCACGGGCCGCTCGAAGCCGGATCTCTGGATCGCAGCCTGGGCGGTGCAGAACGCAGCGCGACTGGCGACCCGCAACACGAAGCACTTCGGTGACATCCCGGATCTCGAGCTGCTGACCTACTGATCCGGGAATGCGATCGAGATCGACTTTCGTATCATGCAGATCGAAAGTAGTGCTTGCAGACTACCGCGAGGAACGATTCGCCGCTCTTGGGCTGCCGCCAGTCCGTCGGCCATCGGGATCGCGATCTCGAAGAAGCGTCCGAGCCCCAGTCCACCCTCGGGTATGACCTTCGCCAGCGTCTCCCCGGTGATCCGTTCCATGGTCAGGAAGAGCACCCCGTCGGCCTCTTCGAGTGCGAAGAGGGTGACCACGTTCGGGTGATCGAGCGCCGCCACTGCGCGTGCCTGGCGCTCCAGTCGCTCCCGTCGCTCCGGGTCATCGGCCAGCTCGGCGGGCAGCACCTTGAGGGCGACCATACGACCGAGCTTGGTGTCTTCGGCCAGCCAGACCTCCCCCATGCCGCCGCGACCGAGCTGGTCGACGATCCGGTAGTGGAGAAGATCGGTGCCGATCATGTTCGAGTCAGCTCTCCGGGGAAGTCGATCGTAGGCCTGGGATGTGTCAGGGCAATGGCCGGATTGTAGCGTCTGGCTCGTCCTCGGATGCACCGGAGCCCGTCTCTGCGACTCCTGGTTCTTGTCTGGCGATGGCGAATCAGACGCGACCACCGCGAACCTGAGAGCATCGCACTACGAGGAACAGAGGGTGCAGAGGTCTTCGGCTGACCAGGGGTCTCCGCACCTGCGCGCGAGACGCTGCCGCACTGACCGACCTCCCCTGCACCCTGCGCAGCCGAGTGCTTGTCTAGGATTCCAGGAGAAGTGTGCCGACTCTGGTGATCTCTGTGAAGTGTGAATCGAAGGTCAAGACCGTGGCGCCCGCTCTCGCGGCACAGGCCGCGATCCAGATGTCGTTGGTCGGGAGTGGGCGACCCGACTGCCGCAGGGCGACGACGATCTCTCCGTAGATCTGGGCGACGGATTCGTCGACAGGAATGACCTCGACCACCGGGTTGTCGAGGAAGCGCTGGAGGGAGGCCCGGTTCGACTCGTAACGCCGACCGAGGCGAAAGCCGGTTTCGAGCTCTCCGAGAGTGACGGTCGGGATACCGATCCACATCGCCGTGTCGATCAGGCGAACACTCTCCCCGTGTCCGCGGTGAAAGTGACTGAAGGCGGAGGTGTCGAGAACCAGCCGGTTCACGACCAGAGCTCTTCGTCGATCTGCTCGAACTGTGCCGTCGCGCGCTCGAACTCTCGCAGGTCGTCCTCGCTCCAGCTGCCCGCCAGCTTCGCCAGACCGTTGCTCCGCGGTGCTTCACCGCCGAGGCCCAGCGACTCCTTCATCAGGTCGATGGCGAGCTGATTGAGGGACTTGCCGCGACGTTGCTTCTCCCGTTCGAGCTCGCGGGCGAGGTCTTCGGGGACGTTTCGGAGGGTCATGGTCTTCATTGCATTCTTCTTGTGCATTCAACTGCATCGTATCATGCATTCAGTCCGCGGCCACCGCGAACGTGAGAGCATCGCACTACCATCCCAGACGCCTCAGAGGGGGTCCCCACATGCTCGGTTCTCGTGCCTCGACGTTCCTGCTCGTCCTCGCTGCTCTCTCGGCAGGACCCATCGACGCCGCCGACTGCTCGAAGATGGTGACCGTCGAGCTGCCCGACGTCACGATCGTCAAGGCGGAGCCCGTCGACCAGCCGGTCCCGCACTGCCGGGTCGAGGGTCGGGTCGGCCGCCAGATCAACTTCCACCTGCTCCTGCCCGAGGACTGGAACGGCAGGTTCCTCATGGGTGGGGGCGGTGGCTTTGTCGGCCGCGTCGACAACCAGGCCATGAGCGTACGGGCGCTGCAACGAGGCTATGCGACGGTGGGCACCGACACCGGCCACCAGGCGCAGAACCCGCCGGGCAGCTGGGCGCTCCACGACCTCGAAGCGATCGTCAACTATGGTCACCTGGCGGTGCACCGCGTAGCCGAGGTGTCGAAGGCGCTCGTCGCGGCCCACTACGGAGACAAGGCCGAGCGCAACTATTTCTTCGGCTGCTCGAACGGCGGTCGTCAGGCGTTGATCGAGGCACAGCGCTATCCCGACGACTTCGACATGATCGTCTCGGGAGCGCCCGCTCTCGATTTCCAGGGTCTGAGCGCCGCGTTCACCTACACCGTTCAGCGGATGTTCCCGGATCCGGACCAGCTCGAGACGCCGGTGCTGAGCCTCGAGGATCGAGAGCTCCTTCGCCAGGCGATTCTCGATCGCTGCGACGCCAGGGACGGGGTCGAAGACCAGATCCTCAACGACCCTGATGCGTGCGACTTCGATCCGGCTGCCCTGGCCTGCACGAGCACACAGACCGAGGGCTGTCTCACGGCCCCGAAGCTGGCGGCGATCGAAGCGATCTACGGCGGACCGAAGACCTCCTCGGGCGAGTCCCTGCACGTCGGTTTCCCGTTCGGGGCCGAGGACGTCCAGGGCAACGGCTGGGGCTCCTGGCTGGTCGGTGGCAAGAACATGGGCGGTCCGGGGGTACCCAGTGCGGCCTACGGTTTCGGGGTCGGCCTGATGCGCTACTTCATCTACCAGGATCCAGAGTGGAGTTACGAAGGCTACGGCTTCGATTCCTACATGAGCGACAGCGCAGCGATCGCCCAGATCCTCGCCTCCGACGACCCCGACCTCGATGCCTACCGGGAGCGCGGCGGCAAGCTGTTGATGTTCCACGGCTGGTCGGACTCCGCGCTCAGTGCCCACATGTCGACGGAGTACGTCGACGCGGTGCTCGAGCGCGATCCCTCGGCCGGCGACGACCTGCGCCTCTTCATGATGCCCGGCATGCTCCACTGCTTCGGCGGCAGGGGACCCTCGATGGTCGATTGGGTCGGCGCCCTCGAGAAGTGGGACGAAACGAAGCAGCCACCGAGCACCCTCGAGGCGAGCTTTCCCGGCGGCGACGGCGGGCGACTGCTCTGCGCCTGGCCCAAGACGGCGACGTTCACCGGAGGCGACGACCGGGATCCGGCCTCCTACCAGTGCCGCTAGGCCGAGAATCGGGCTGCCCGTCGCCGAGGGACGGCGCCCTTCGATAGGTCCCTTGCGGCGGCCCAGGGCACCCGCGCTACAATCGAAGGGTCTCACACGGTTTCTCCAACGCGAACGATCCCTGTCTCACCGGCAGCAGGAGGCTTCCACCCATGGCGATCACCTTCACTCTCAACGGCAAGGAGACGACGGTCGACGCACCGCCGGACATGCCGCTTCTCTGGGTCCTGCGAGACGTCCTCGACATGAAAGGCACCAAGTTCGGCTGTGGGCGACTGCAGTGCGGCGCTTGTACCGTGCATCTGAACGGGGAGGCCCAGAAGACCTGCCGCCTTCCGGTCTCGCGCGTCGAAGGAGCCCAGGTCACCACGATCGAAGGGCTCTCCGCCAATGGCACCCACCCGGTGCAGCGGGCCTGGATGGAGATCGACGTGCCCCAATGCGGCTACTGTCAGGCCGGCCAGATCATGACCGCCTCGGCACTGTTGGCGACCAACCCGAAGCCCACCGACGCCGACATCGACGAGGCGATGGACGGCAACGTCTGCCGCTGCGCCACCTATCGGCGGATTCGGGAAGCGGTCCATCACTCTGCCGAACTGGCCGCGGCGGCCGGCGGCGGAACCGAAACCTCTGGCGCGGACGATTGAGGAGATCAGCCATGACCAACACCAATGAGCTCCAGGTCAGTCGTCGTCAGTTCGTCCGAGTCAGCGCCCTCGCCGGAGGAGGTCTGCTTCTCGGCACCCGTTTGGATCTCTTCGGCTCGGGAGAGGCCCAGGCGGCCGAGGCCGCGGGCGCGGCTCTCGAACGCCTACGTCAGCATCACGCCTGACGACGTGGTGACGATCATCGCCAAGAACCCCGAGATCGGTCAGGGCGTGAAGACCATGCTTCCGATGCTGATCGCCGAGGAGCTCGACGTGCCGTGGAAGAGCGTGCAGGTCGAGCAGGGCGATCTCGATCCCGCCAACTTCCCGAACCAGTGGGCCGGTGGCAGCATGGCCACGCCCATGAACTACGAGCCGATGCGCAAGGTCGGTGCTACGGGGAGAGCCTTGCTGGTGGCGGCAGCGGCGAAGCGCTGGGGGGTCAAGGCCGAGACCTGCACCACCGCGGACGGAGCGGTCCACCACGAGAAGAAGGGCAGTCTTCGTTACGGGGAGATTGCCAGCGACGCGGCGAAGATCGACCCCTCGACGCTCGGCGAGCCCGAGCTCAAGGCTGCGGCCGACTTCGACATCATCGGCCAGCCGATCGGTGGCGTCGACAATCCCTCGATCGTCACCGGCAAGCCGCTCTTCGGTATCGATGTGCAGTTGCCCGGGATGCGCTACGCCGTCTTCGAGAAGTGCCCCGTGTTCGGCGGCAAGTTCGGGTCCGCGAACCTCGATGTGGTGAAGGAACAGCCGGGCGTGTCGCACGCCTTCGTCGTCGAAGGCGGTGACAATCTGGAAGGCCTGCTCGACGGGGTCGCCATCGTTGCCGACACCTGGTGGGCGGCGAACAGCGCCCGCGGAAAGCTGCAGGTGGAGTGGCAGGAGAGCCCCGTGTCGGCCCAGAGCAGTGCGGGTTTCGCCGAGCAGGCGGCGGCTCTCTCGAAGGCAGAGCCGCAGAACTCCCTCAAGAACGACGGCGATGCGCCAGGCGCGATCGCGAGCGCCGCGCACACCGCCGAGGCGGGCTACTTCTATCCCTTCCTCTCCCATGCGCCTCTCGAGCCGCAGAACTGCACTGCGCACTGGAGCGGCGACAAGATGGAGATCTGGGCGCCGACCCAGATGCCGCAGGCCGGCCGCAAGCTGGTGGCGGACACCCTCGGGATCGACGAGAGTGCGATCACCCTCCATATCACCCGCATGGGTGGTGGCTTCGGTCGCCGGCTGGGTAACGACTACATGGTCGAGGCGGCACGCATCGCCAAGGAAGTCGGCGAGCCGGTCAAGCTGCTGTGGACGCGCGAAGACGACGTGCGCCACGACTTCTATCGGCCGGCGGGCTTTCACTTCCTCAAGGGCGGGGTCGACGATGCTGGCAAGCTGGTGGCCTGGCAGAACCACTTCGTGACGTTCTCCGACATGGAAGGCAAGCGCCCGGCCGCGAGTGCATCGATGCGGCCCACCGAGTTCCCTCAGGGCTTCATTCCGAACTACGGTCTCGGGCAATCGATGATCCCCCTGGGTGTTCCCACCGGGGCGCTCCGCGCTCCCTCCTCGAACGGGATCTCCTTCGCGGTGCAGTCGTTTCTCGACGAGTTGGCTCATGCGGCGGGCAAGGACCCGATCGAGTTCCGGCTCGCACTGTTGAGGGATGCTCCCGAGGGCCTGAGCAAGGGCTCTCTCGACCCGAAGCGGATGGCGGCCGTACTCGAGATGCTGGCCGAGAAGTCGGGCTGGGGCAGCTCACTCGAAAAGGGCACCGGCAAGGGGGTCGCCTTTCACTGGAGTCACCGGGGCTACTTCGCCGAGGTCGCACAGGTCACCGTCAGTCAGGAGGGTGAGCTGACGGTCGACAAGATCTGGGCGGTCGGTGACGTCGGTCGTCAGATCATCAACCCGAGCAACGCGATGAACCAGACCCAGGGCGCCGTGCTCGACGGTCTGGCGCAGGTCCTGGGCCAGGAGATCACCATCGAAGGCGGTCGTGTTCGCCAGAGCAATTTCCACGACTTCAAGCTCCTGCGCATGCCGCAGGCACCCGAGGTCGAGGTGCACTTCCTGACCAGTGACAACGATCCCACCGGTCTCGGAGAACCGGCACTTCCGCCGGTACCGCCGGCAGTGTGCAACGCGATCTTCGCGGCGACGGGGCAGCGAGTGCGCGAGCTCCCGCTGTCGAATCACGATCTGAGCTGGGCATAGGCCCGCCCCACCGGGTGCCCTCGAAGCGGGACGTCAGCAGGGCCAGGGGCCTGTAGGACAGGTCTGGCCCTGGCTGCACCGTCGCCAGGGCGCTGGCCTCGCGGGCCCTGGCCTGAGGAGCCTCAAGGGAACTCGGAGCTCCACTTCGTCTTGTTGCCACTCTCGAAGCCGTCTTCGAAGATCGATGCGCTGACCCCGAACAGGGTCACCGTGGTCTGGAAGGCCCCTGCCCCAGCAAACCGGTTCACTCGTGCATACCACGTGCCGGCGGTGGGCGTCGCGAAGTCGCAGGCTTCCGGGTTGCCGTCCTTGAAGGGCCGGCAGTCGTAGTCATCGTCGGTGGGCGCTGCTCCTTGGCGCACGTAGAGGTCGAAGTCATTGTTCGTTCCGTCCTCTCCGTTGAGGGTGACGCGCAGATGCTGGGCTCCCTGCGGCACGTCGAAGTTGAAGAAGCGGTCCGGGGTCTGTGCGCTGAGACTCGAGAGCGTGCCCTGCACCTCGACGATGCTGCTGCCGACCTGCGGAAGGGCGCCGCACGACGTGTTGGCGAGGTCGGCGCCGCCCTGTGCCTGGATCCACGTTCTCTCGACGTAGACGTCGGCATCGAAGCTGGCGTCCGGTGGCAGGCAGCTGTTGCTGACGCCACCCGAGGTCACTCCTGCGACTGTCCAGGTGCCGGAGTCGTTCCAGAAGAGCGGTCCTCCGGAGTCCCCGGGGCAGGTGTTGGAGTCTTCGCCCGGGGTACCGATCGGATTCTCGAAGTTCCAGCAGACGTGTTTGGAGTCCGGAACGCCCGTGCAGGTCGCGGTGGACACGTCTCCGTAGCGTTTGACGCCGGTATCGTCCCGGTCTCCCTGACTCAGGCCGAAGCCGACCAGTCGAGCCGTCGTGCCGGGGGCGAGCCGTCCCGTCGTGTTGATGGGCGTCGGTGGAATCCCGTTCACCGTGCCGTCGAGATGCAGGATGGCCACGTCGCTGGTCGAGCCGAAGACGTAGCCGGGGGGGACATCGATCGAGCTCACGCCGAAGATGCCACCCGACTGGGCAAAGACCCGGATGCCGCTGGGGTCGGAAAGATCTGGCCCGTCCGTGTCGCAGTTCGCTCCCGTGCTGGCGCATACGCAGTGCGAGGCAGTGAGCACGGTGCTGCAGCCGATCAGGGTGCCGGTGCAGAAAGAGCTTCCGCCCGAGGAGATCAGTGCGACCGTGGTCGGATAGTCCGTGGTTTCGATCCCGTTCACGATGCGCTGTCCGGCCCGGCCCTCGAGGGCCGAGGCGTTCTCTTCAGCGAGGGCGTGCCGTGGCGCCGTAGCGACCAGCAGGAGGAGAAGGGCGAGGGCCGTGAGCGTCGCGAGGCGCGAAGACAGGGGGGCGATCCGTGCTCGGCTGAAGTGCATCGATGTCCTCGGAAGTCTGTGATGGTTCGGATGCCTCGTAGGATACCCCAGCGTTCGTCACCCCAAGCCGCGCCGGAGCTGCCGCCGGCCCAGTGGAGCCCGAAGAGGAATGGCCATGAAGGTCCGTGCAGACCCGCCGCGGACTCGATTGCGCGGGCCCATCGGTCAACCGCCCGAGGCCGTGTGGGGGCTCTTCCCGTGCGGCATCCCGACGATCGGTACCTTCATCGCCTTGTCGGTGTCACTGCCGTATTCGAGGGTGCCCGTGAATCGGCCGTCGTCACCGACCGTACCCTCGATCAGAGTCGTGGTGCCGCTCGCCTCGGCGGTCGGGAACTGAGTCGTGATCCTGAGCTCGCTGCCGTTCCACTCGAAGTCGTCGAGACTCACTGAGAAGATCGTCAGTCCGGCGCCGAGATAGAGCCAACCCTCGCCTTCACGGGGCACGTGAAAGGCCATCTTGAAGAAGCCGTCGACCAGGAATGACCCCTCCGTCGGATGCTCATCGAGGAGTGCGCCGAGCCGGTCGCGCGCCTTCGACGGCTCGTGAAGGACCCCGTCCTTCTGAACGACCTCGATGAAGGCGACGAACATCTCGTTGAAGGTGTCGCCCCGGAAGAGGATCTCGCGGGTGGGGTCCGGGTTGGCAGGGTTGTTCGCCGAGTTGTCCCAGACTGCTGTGACGTCCAGTCGGCTTCCGGCCGGCACTTCGATCGGCTCGGTGGGGTAGTAGAGCCACTGCCAGTTGTAGTCGTAGTCGGGGACGTCGAGGAGCGTCTCCCGGGTGCCGTCCGGGTGCGTGAGCTCGTACCTCATGGCCTTGCCCCGCACGTGCATGTGGGGGCTGAGCGCCAGAATCTGCATGTCCTGGTCGAACAGGGTGTGAGCCGTCTCTGCATGGTGATCGGCACCCGGGGGGATCCGCATTCCGGTGTTGGTGACCTGCAGGGTGGCGACCTGTTTCTTCAGCTCCCCTTCGCCGAAGTAGAGACCGACGCGGGTGATGTCGCTCGCAGCTTCTCCCATCGGGTGGTAGTGCTGATCGAAGAGCACCTTGGTGCCGGGATAGATCAGTCGTCCCATTCCCTCGGGGAATACGAATGGCGGCATGCCGGCGGTCCAGATTGCCAGGATCCCGCTGCCCTGGTCGCCGCTTCCCGCGGGGGCTCGATAGGTCGACATCGAGTGGTGGGATACGCGGCGATCGCCGGGAAGGTACTCGATGGCGCGCACCCAGCGCGTCTCGTCGATGTCGATCTCCTTGATCTGCTTGGGAAACAGATCCTCGCCGTCGGCGGGGACATCGATGCGGTCGAGCGTGATCACATAGTCGGGCTCACCGAGAGACCAGTCGTCCTCGAAGTGGGGCACTGCCGGAAGCTGGGCAGGATCTCCCTCCGGAGCGCCCTGCTCCACCCAATTCGTGATGGTCGTGATCTGCTCGTCGGTCAGGGAGATGTCGTTGGCCCAGACGTAGTGATCGGACTCGCCGCTGAAGGGCGGCATGTCGCGCGACCGGACCGCGCGGGCGATCGACTTGGCCCAGGGACGAGCCTCCGTGTAGGACAGCAGGGACATGGGCGCGATCTGCCCCGGACGGTGGCACGGACCACAGCGGTCGAAGAAGATCGGGGCGACGTCGCGGCTGAAGGTGGGAGCGTCGACGGTCGCAGCCGAGAGCGTCGTCAGCGGGACCAGGGCGAAGGTGATCGCGACGAGGACGCTCTCGCGCAGGCGCTCGGAGTGGGTCGATCTGGGGTTCATGGCAAGGGCTCTCCTCCTCGGAGTGGGGTCCGTGGCCCCTATTGTCTCATTCTGTGATCCTCGACCCACCGGGGGTTTCCCATTGATAGCTTTGTCGGCGCCATGATCGATCCGCCCCGGTCCGAACCCCAGACTCGTTTCCACGAGGTCGACGTGTGGAAGGCGGTCGCGATCCTCGCGGTGATCTTGATCCACTCGCTTCGCCCGTTCTTCGATCCGAACATGGGTGCCTTCGAGAGCTGGCTGGGAGTCGTTCTCCGCTTCGCCGTGCCGGCGTTCTTCGCGACCTCGGGCTTCCTCTATGCGACCACTGAGCGGGTGGAAGTGGCGACGACCCGCCGTCGCCTGGCACGGATCCTGATCCCCTATGTCCTGGCCTCGCTAGGTGCCGAGTGCTTCTGGCGGCTACTCGGTGAAGGACCACAGCTCGGGTCGGTCTGGAAGGACCTGCTCCTGGGCGCGTCGTTCGGTCCGTACTACTTCGTCTTCGTCATCACGATGTTCGTTCTCGTGACTCCGTTGCTCGCGCGGGTGCCGCGCGCGGCGCTGACGGTCTTGTTGCTGGTGCTGCTGAGCGTTCAATTCCTGCTCGAGACCCGGATCATCCCTCCGATCTCCCTGGTCTGGCAGATTCGCAATCCGTTTCTGTGGTCCGGCTACTTCATGCTGGGTTGGTGGGCGAGGCTGCACAGATCGGAGCTCAACTCGGCGATCGAGCGCTCCGGCTCTGTCTGGCTCGGAGTCGTCGGGCTTTTCTGGCTCGCTCAGGCGGTGGCCGCTGCGCGTGTTTCGAGTCCGACCCTGCTGGGGGCCGTGACCTGGTGTTGCATCCTGGCTGCACTGCTCTTCGGATACGTGTTCGGCGTCGTCGTGGTCGGGGATCGAGTGCCAGAGGGAGTGCGGATGCTGAGCGAAGCGAGCTACGCGATCTACCTGTTTCACTCCTTTTTCCTGATCGCCGCCATGAGGTGGGTGCCCATGGGTGCAGGGTTCTCTCCCCTCAAGGTGGCGCTGTATTGGTCTGCCGGGTTGGGAGGATCGATCCTGCTGGTGGCGGGGGCGCGAGCGTTGTTGGGACCCAGAGCGCGACTGCTGCTCGGAGCGTAGGTCTCCTCGTTCGTCTCGCCGACGACATCCGCGCTTTCGATCGGGTCACGGTTCGAGATCCGCTTTCTGGACGCGTTCCAGGGGATCCCCCTCGAATCACCTAAGCCGTTTCTGCCAGGAGTCTCTTCGCCTGCTGGATCTCCTCCGGCAGGATGGTGTGCGGCCGACCCTCGTAGCTCTGCATCTCGACTGCGGCACCCATCGTGCGGAACCTCGCGGCGGTCTCCTGCACGCGGGAGAGCGGAACGTGCGGGTCCGGATCTCCGGTGCTCAGCAGGATGGGAGTTCCCATCAGGTCCCCTTCCAGGTCGCGCGACTCACCGAGCGGGCCGAGCACCCCGCCCGTAAAGGCGATCAGCCCCCCGTAGCGATGAGGATTCCGTGCCACGAACTCGCTGGCGAGACAGGCACCCTGGGAGAAGCCGACCAGGATCTGACGCTCGGCCGGGATTCCCAGCTCCTCGAGCTGCCGAGAGCAGCCTGCGATCTTGCCGAGGGCGGAGCTGAGCCACGGCTCGTTGCGCTCCAATGGCTCGAGGAAGCTCCCGGGGTACCAGGTTGCACCGGCGGCCTGCGGTGCCATGAGAAGAACGTCTCCCTCCTCGAAAGCACTCGCCAGCTCACGCCCCAGCGCGAGGATGCTCTGCGCGCTGGCGCCGCGCCCGTGGACCAGGAGCAGGGCCCGGGTCTGGTCGTCAATGCCCGTCTGTACGCCCTCGACGAGGACTGGCTCGCTGCCGTGGGGGTGGAGGTGGCTCGCCCCGGTGGTTGCCAGGGATGCCATCACGCTTCGATTCCGGTTTCGACGGACAGCGTCGGAAGGGCTGCCTCGATCTGTCGACGATGGGGCTCGAGCCCGGCGGGAAGCTTGAGCTCTTCCCCGAGCGACTCGAGCGGCTCGTCGACGGCGAACCCCGGCGGATCGGTCGCGATCTCGAACAACACGCCGCCGGGCTCGCGGAAGTAGATCGAGTGGAAGTACTGCCGATCCATCACCGGCGAGACATGCTGCCCTTGCCGGGTGAGAAACGAATGCCAGTCGAGCTCGCTCTCGTCGTTCTGGATTCGGAAGGCTACGTGGTGAACGGTACCTGCGCCCGGTCGGCCATGGTCCTCGGTGGCCGAGACATCCAGCAGGTGGCCGAGAGGATCCGCGCCGACGCGGTAGCGGGTGGTCTTCCCTTCACTCGCTTGCTCCTCGAAGCCCAGGACCTCGCTGAGGAAGCGGCGGGTGCCGGCTCGCTGGCTCTCACTCAGAGTGACCCCTCGAAAGCCTCTTATGGCGTGCCTCTCGTCGACAGGCGCCGAGGGAGACCCGGGCCAGGCGGGCAGCGCGTCGGCTTCGTTGGCTTCGACCAGCTCGAGACGCATGCCGTCGGGGTCGACCAGCACGAGGCTGGCCTCGCCGAAGCGCTCGGCCGGCTCGTCGACCGGCACGTGTTGGCGGCGCAGACGGTCGTACCAGTACGAGGCGGAGCCGTGAGGGATGGCATAGGAGGTGAGTGTGGCCTGGCCCGCGCCTCCAGACCCGCGCCTGGCCCCCGGCCACGGGAAGAAGGTCAGAATCGAGCCTGGCTCGCCGGCTTCGTTGCCGTAGTAGAGGTGGTAGGTGTTCGGGTCGTCGAAGTTGACGGTCTTCTTGACCAGCCGCTGGCCGAGGACCTCGGTGTAGAAGGCGAGGTTGACCCTCGGGTCGCTCGCGATGGCAGTGACGTGGTGCAGCCCCAGCAGGGGTGTGGTGGGTCGGGTCATCGGGATCTCCTTGGTTGGATCGGACAGAGTCTGCATGTTCTGCAGCATTGGATAAACAGGTCCTCGGTGAACTGATTGTTCTCCATTGGAAAACAATAGGAGCCGAGGGCCCCCGGTCTCTGCCCCCGGCGAAGGATCGTGGAATGTACCGGTGGGCACCGGGAAGGGTCGAGTCGAATTCCTTGTTGTGGTTTTCAGGAGGTTGTGCCTTTCGAAGCAGAGCCTGAGATCGATAGACGTAGACCAGAGAGGAGCCTGCCATGTCCCGTAGCCAGACGTCGATGAAGACAGCCAAGCTCGAGGCCACCGAGTCCGTCGAGTCGGCTCGCAGAGCCGTGGCAGCCGGGGTCGAATCGATTCGCTCCCGCACCCGCGAGGTGGAGCGGGGAGCCCTGGGCCGGGTCGAGACGATTCGCGACGGCGCCGTCGAGAAGGTCGGCAAACTCAAGAACGATGCACGGCATCGCTACGAGTCTTCCGCCGCGAGGGTGCGTGAGGGCTATGCGCACGGCCAGGAGGCGGTGCGCTCGGCAGCCAACCAGAGCGTGGACTTCGCTCGCGAGCATCCCGGCGCGATGGCCCTGGCCTCGTTCGGAGCCGGATTGTTGTTGGGAGTGTTGATCCCCCGCGGTCGCGCTCGTCGAGCTCTCGACGAAGAGTGAGCGGGCGCGCATCGCCGTCGATGAATTAGGATCGGCGGCGATGCAACGACCTCCTTTCGACGTTGAGCTCGAGCTCGATGGGTGGGCCCTGTACTGGGCTCACCTGCAAGTGAGGGCTGCCTCGCCCGAGCTGGAAGCGGCCATGATCCGGCTGCGGGATCAGGTTGCGCAAGAGGCGCGCTCGCGGCTCGATCGCGAAACGCTCGCTTCCCACCCTCCGATCGCAGCGCTGCGTCGGCGCTTCAGGGCCTCCGGCTGTGATCCGGGGCGCTATCGCCCCTCCTCGGAAGCCCTGTTGCGTCGCTTGCTCAAGGGCGACGACATCCCTTCGATCAGTCCCCTGGTCGATCTCAACAACTGCCTCAGCGCGAGCCTCGGTGTGCCGTGTTGCGTGATGGACGAGACCACGTTCGAGGCTCCGATGGCGTTTCGCTCGGGGCGAGCGGGGGAGAGCTACGAATCGCTCAAAGGGCCCTTCAAGCTCGAGGGTAAGCCGCTGCTGACCGACTCCGGCCGGCCCTGTGACGCGCCGATCACCGGCAGCGTACGGGTCAAGGTCGGTCCCGAGACCGAACGAGCCTGGCTCGTCGCCTACCTCCCCGAGGAAACGGTGCAGCCAGAGGAGGCGAGTCGCGTCCTCGCGGGGCTGCTCGAGGGAGCTTCGGTGGCCGATCTGTTGGCCGAGGCGGCGACCCCCCGGCGAGAGGAAGCTCCCGGGACGGAAGTGGCCGGGTGATCACCTCTCCCGCAGGAGTCTTCTTCGCTCTCGCTGGAATCGCGGCCTTCTTCTTCTGGCTCGAGAAGGCGAGTGGCTGGAAGCTGTTCGAGTACCTGCCGCCGCTGATCTTCATCTACGCGGTGCCGATGATCCTTCGCAACACGGGCCTGCTTCCCGAAAGCTCGGCGACCTACGACGTGATGCGCCAGTACGGCCTCCCGGCCTTCATCGTGCTCCTGCTCCTCTCGGTCGATGTCGGTTCGGCGGTCCGCGTGATGGGCCGAGGGGTGGGCGTCATGTTGCTCGGGTCCGTCGGGATCGTCGTCGGTGCGCCGGTGGGCTACTTCGTGGTGCATCGTTGGCTCGATCCGGAGGCCTGGAAGGGTTTCGGCACCCTGGCGGGCAGCTGGATCGGCGGCACGGGCAACATGGCTGCGGTTGCCGGGGCGCTCGAGACGCCATCAGACATGTTCGGGCTGGCGGTGCTCGCCGACACGGCGATCTACGTATTCTGGCTTCCTCTACTCCTCGCCTCGAAGGGCTTCGCCGAGAGCTTCAATCGTTGGGCGCGGGTCGACCCCGCCCGTCTGCAGCGAATGGATGAGGCCGCGGCAGCCGAGGCCAAGCAAGAGCGGCCCCCCGAGATCCGTCACGTGCTCTACCTGGCCACGCTGGCGTCTCTCGTCACCTGGCTGGCGGCAGTGATCGCTCCCCGGTTGCCGGAGGTCGGTGAGGTTCTCTCGATCTCCACCTGGAACATCCTCCTGGTCACGACCCTGGGGATCCTGCTCTCCCTCACGCCAGCGCGCCAGATACCGTCCTCGCACAATCTCGCGATGGCGATCGTGTACATCTTCGTTGCCCGCATGGGAGCGACCGCGTCGCTCGAGGGATTGGCCCAGGCCCCTGCCTTTCTCGCCGGCGCGGCCATCTGGATCGTGATCCACGGCTTGTTCTGCCTGGCTGGGGCCTGGCTCTTCCGGGTCGATATCCACAGCGCCGCGATTGCCTCGGCGGCCAACGTCGGTGGCGCGGCTTCGGCTCCCGTGGTGGCGGCCCATCACCGCGAGAGCCTCGTCCCCGTGTCGATCCTGATGGCCCTGTTGGGCTACGCCGTCGGCAACTACCTGGCTCTGGTGGCGGCCAGACTCTGCCTCTGGGTCGGAGGGGGCTGAAGAGGCACCCGGCTCCGGGTGGCGACACAGCAGGAGTCGAGCAGCGCCCGGGGCCGACGAGAGCGAGAGCGGGACTTTCGCAAGCCCGGCCCTCGCTCGCCGACCGCCCGGAGCCCCCTCGAAGCTCCGGCTGCCTACCCTAGTTCACACCCGACATCAAACGACTGACCGGCTTGGCGATGGCCAACATGATCAGCGTGGCCAACAGCGTGGCAATGAACACCATTCCGAAGAGCTGCGGCAGCGGCAAGGTGTCGAACAGGCCGGCGAGAATGCCGGCAATGAAGTTGCCGATCGCAGCGCCCAGGAACCAGACCCCCATCATCTGGCCCGCCAGACGTTCGGGTGCCAGTTTGGTCATGGTGGAGAGGCCGACGGGCGAGAGACAGAGCTCACCCAGGGTGTGCAACAGGTAGACCGAGATCAGCCATCCGGGGCCGACCTGGCCCCCGTCCGGGCCGGAGACGATCGCACCGAATCCCACGACCGCGAAGCCGACGCCGAGCAGATAGATGCCGGCTCCGAACTTGAGTGGACTGCTTGGCTCGCGGCCCTGCTTGGCCAGACGAGGCCAGGCCCAGGCGAACACCGGGGCCAGCAGCACGATGAGCAGGGCGTTGACCGCCTGGAACCAGCTCGACGGAACGAAGACCCCCAGGATCTCCCGTACGGTCAGGCGGTCGGCGAACAGGTTGAGCGACGATCCGGCCTGTTCGAAGAACGACCAGAACACGGCCGCCCCAAGGAAGAAGACCGGTACGGCGGCCAGCCGCTTGTGCTCGATCTCGCTATAGCTCGGGTCGAGGAAGAGCCGCGCGAAGTAGACGAAGGCGATCACGGGCAGAGCGAAGGTGAAGGCCCCTACGATCAGCTCGAGCACCCCGGGATCGGTCGCTCGCTCGAACTTGCCCAGCCCCAGGCCTGTCGCCACCACGAGGCCGGCGATACCGAACAGACGCTTGCCGTTCCTGAACAGCTGGAAGCTGTAGAAGAGCACGACGGCGATGGCCACGATCATGAAGGCGACCAGCACCGGATTGCGAGGCTCGAGCTCTTCGGCCTGGCCACTCGTCCAGTTCTGCGTCCGGTAGGCGAGAAAGGTCACCAGCGAAAGAGCCAACGAAGAGGCGATGGCCATCCACTCCAGAGGCTTGCGCAGGGGGGCTGGGGCCACCACGTAGGCGATCAGCCAGGCGACGTGCAGGAAGGTGACGGCGACGGCGAGTACGACCCCGAACGAGATGAGACCGGAGGTGATCTCAGCGAGCTGGGTCGCTTCGGGAGCTTCGCCGCCCAGGACCTTGAAGGCCATGAAGAGGAAGAAGCCGATCAGTCCGAACAATGCCAGCCACTGGAAAGCCCTTCCCGCCCTGGTGCTGCCGAGGAGGTACTGTGCCACCCCCAGCGCCATTCCGACCGCTGCGGCACCGAATCCCCAGTGCCAGCTGTGGGTCGGATCGAACCCCGCCGACTCGAGCATTGCCTTGAAGGCCGTGTGCTGGGCGAGGAAGCCGCAGATCAGGGGAGAGAAGAAGGCCCCGATGTTGATCCCCATGTAGAAGATCGAGAAGCCCGAGTCGCGGCGGGCATCCTTCTCGCCGTAGAGGGTGCCCACCAGCGCCGAGATGTTGGGCTTGAGCAGGCCGGTGCCGACGACGATCAGGGCCAGCCCGAGGAAGAAGGGGGCTACGCCGTGGAACATGAGTGAAATGTGACCGCTCATGATGACGATGCCGCCGATCAGCACCGAAAAGCGAGCGCCGATCATGTTGTCGGCGATCCAGCCTCCGGGCAGCGCCGCGACGTAGACCATGGCGGTGTAGAGCCCGTAGATGGGCCCAGCGGAAGCGGAGTCCCAGCCAAAGCCTCCGGCCGCGACCGGTGCCGTCATGAAGAGCACCAGCAGGGCACGCATTCCGTAGTAGCTGAAGCGCTCCCACATCTCCGTGAAGAACAAGGTCGAGAGGCCCGCGGGGTGGCCGAACCACTCCAGGCCCGAGCTGGCGGGCGCGGGCCCTACGCGGGACCAGAATCCACCGTTGCTTGCGTCGCTCATCGGAGTGCTCCTCGTGGTGCGCCGTCGGTATTGTGGGCTGGTCTACCCCCCCGGAGGGCCCCGCCGAGGCGTCGAACAGCGGGTCTCAGGCCGTGCAGATCCACGAAGCGGGGGTCCGAGCGTAGGGGATTCGGACCCCGGCGCGCCGGTTGCGGGCGTTTGGAAATTCGGCGCAGTATAGCCCCCGGCCTCGGGCGCCGCCAAGGTGGGTCCGCGCTCCGAGGCTCGGGCCGAGGGAGATCGCCGTCGGTCCTGCCCGGGCGGAGGTGTTCGATTCGGACGGAAAGGGGGGTTTACTCAGGTCTCCGAAGTCGCTACAATCGATGTTTCTCTGCCGAACCCCCGGACCTTACTCAGGCGGTTAGGGCCAGAGTTTCTGCGTCTCCAGGCCCACGTGGCTCAGGGGTAGAGCACTTCCTTGGTAAGGAAGGGGTCACCGGTTCAAATCCGGTCGTGGGCTCCAGCGCGCGTATCGCGATGCTTGAGGCCCTGGACGCCGAACACTCTGGACGACCTCAACTGGGAAGGGTGGACCCCTCGAAGACGGGTCCGGAGACGCAGGATGGGGCAAAGGTAGCAGAGTCCGTACAGCTTTCCAGTCCGGAAAATTCAGTCACGCAACGTCTGTTCAGCAAGTTTCGGCGCGAACCGCCGAGAAAGTCAGAGACCGACTCCGTGGGCGATCGAGGCTCAGGGGTCGTCAGGAGGCAGTGAGGGATGTCGAAGGAGAAGTTCGAGCGTACGAAGCCGCACGTGAACATCGGGACGATCGGCCACGTGGATCACGGCAAGACGACGTTGACGGCAGCGATCACGAAGGTGCTGGCGTCGAAGGGTCAGGCGACGGTCGTGGATTTCGATCAGATCGACAAGGCTCCCGAGGAGCGGGAGCGTGGGATCACGATCGCGACGGCTCACGTGGAGTACGAGACGGACGCTCGTCACTACGCGCACGTGGACTGCCCGGGTCACGCGGACTATGTGAAGAACATGATCACGGGTGCGGCGCAGATGGACGGTGCGATCCTGGTGGTGTCGGCGGTGGACGGACCGATGCCTCAGACTCGGGAGCACATTTTGTTGGCCCGTCAGGTGGGTGTGCCGTACATCGTGGTGTTTTTGAACAAGTGCGACATGGTGGACGACGAGGAGCTTCTGGACCTGGTGGAGCTGGAGCTTCGCGAGCTGCTGTCGTCGTACGAGTTCCCCGGGGACGACATTCCGATCGTCCGGGGCTCGGCGTTGAAGGCCCTGGAGAGCGGTGATCCTGAGGAGGAGTGGGGCTCGAAGATCATCGATCTGATGACGGCGGTGGACGAGTACGTGCCGACGCCGGAGCGCGCGGTGGACCAGCCGTTCCTGATGCCGATCGAGGACATTTTCACGATTTCGGGTCGTGGGACGGTGGTAACGGGTCGGGTGGAGCGCGGGATCATCAACGTGGGCGAGGAAGTGGAGATCATCGGGATTCGCGACACGGCGAAGACGACGGTGACGGGTGTGGAGATGTTCCGCAAGCTTCTGGACCAGGGTCAGGCCGGCGACAACGTGGGGATCCTGCTTCGGGGTACGAAGAAGGACGAGGTGGAGCGTGGGCAGGTGCTGGCGAAGCCGGGCTCGATCACTCCGCACACGAAGTTCAAGGGCGAGGTGTACGTGCTGACGAAGGAGGAGGGTGGTCGCCACACTCCGTTCTTCAAGGGGTACCGTCCCCAGTTCTACTTCCGCACGACGGACGTGACGGGTGTGGCGGAGCTGCCGGAAGGAACGGAGATGGTGATGCCGGGTGACAACGTGGCTCTGGACGTCGAGTTGATCGCACCGATCGCCATGGAGAAGGGTGTGCGTTTCGCCATTCGGGAAGGTGGCCGCACGGTCGGCGCCGGTACCGTGACCGAAATCATCGAGTAGGACCGAACAGTTTCGAAGGCCAGTAGCTCAATTGGCAGAGCACCGGTCTCCAAAACCGGTGGTTGGGGGTTCGAGTCCCTCCTGGCCTGCCACCAGAACACTGAAGCGCGAGATAGCAGGAAACGAGGAAGATGACGAACTGGTTCAAGAAGGCGGCGGACTACTACCGCGAGGTCGTCGCGGAGATGAAGAAGGTCACCTTTCCGACCTGGCCCGAGGTGCGCAACACGACCGCCGTGGTCATCGTCACCAGCGTCATTTTCGCTCTCTACCTGTGGGGTGCGGATCAGCTGATCGTGTGGCTCTATGGTGGAATCAACAGGGTCTTCGGCGCATGAGTACCCCCGAATCCAACGAGGGCGGCGGTGGAGCCGCCACCGACCACATGAAGTGGTACATCGTGCACACCTACTCGGGCTTCGAGGAGCGGGTGAAGGAGAGCCTCATGCAGCGCTCCGAGGCGCTTGGCATGGGCGAGAGCTTCGGCGAGGTGCGTATCCCGAAGGAGACCATCGTCGAGCTCAAGGGGGGCAAGAAACGCGAGACGGAACGCAAGTTCTTCCCCGGCTACATCCTGGTCCAGATGGAGATGAGCGACGCTGCGTGGCACGTGGTGAAGAACACTCCCAAGGTCACCGGGTTCGTGGGCACGGGCCGCAAACCGACTCCGCTCGAGCAGGACGAGGTGGATCAGATCGTCGAGCAGGTGACCACCGCGAAAGAGAAGCCCAAGCCCAAGTACGTGTTCGAGAAGGGCGAGCAGATCAAGATTGTCGACGGTCCGTTCAACAACTTCACGGGTGTCGTGGAAGAGATCAACCTCGAGCGCAACACTCTGAAGGTCATGGTGACCATCTTCGGTCGCCAGACCCCGGTCGAGCTCGACTTCCTGCAGGTGGAGAAGCTGTAGGGCTGGAAGAGCCCGGAGAAGTCAGGACTCGATCGAGAGACGTAGAGCAGCCCGAGTGAAGGAATAAAGCAATGGCCAAGAAAGTCGTCGGATCCATCAAACTCCAGATTCCAGCCGGACAGGCCACGCCTGCGCCGCCGGTAGGCCCGGCCCTCGGCCAGGCCGGTCTGAACATCATGGACTTCTGCAAGGCGTTCAACGCTCGAACCCAGCAGGACCAGGGGCTGATCATTCCGGTCGTGATCACGGTCTATGGCGACCGTAGCTACAGCTTCGTCACCAAGACGCCCCCGGCGGCCGTTCTGTTGAAGAAGGCTGCGGGCCTCGACAAGGGCTCCGGTGAGCCCAACAAGGCGAAGGTCGGCAAGGTCACCCACTCGCAGGTCGAAGAGATCGCGAAGACCAAGATGCCCGATTTGAACGCGGGGAGTCTCGAAGCAGCCTGTCGGATCGTCGAGGGCACGGCGCGCTCGATGGGAATCGAGATCGACGCCTGACGCAGGCAGGACGAACCCCTTTCAAGGCAACGGAGTCAAGACAGTGGCAAAGCACGGAAAGAACTATCGCAACGCGGCCGAGAAGGTCGAAGAGCGCGGCTACGAACTGGGCGAGGCCCTCGGTACGGTGGTGGAGAACTCGTACACGAAGTTCGACGAGACCGTCGATATCGCGATGCGTCTCGGCGTCGATCCCAAGCATGCAGATCAGATGGTGCGAGGGACCGTGGTGCTTCCGCACGGTACGGGGCGGAGTGCCCGGGTGCTGGTCTTCGCTTCGGGTGAGCAGGTCCAGGAGGCCGAAGCTGCCGGCGCAGACTACGTCGGTGGAGAAGACCTGGCGAAGAAGATCCAGGAAGGCTGGCTGGACTTCGATGCCGTCGTTTCGACTCCCGACATGATGAAGGTCGCGGGACGCCTGGGGCGTGTGCTCGGCCCTCGCGGAATGATGCCCAACCCCAAGACGGGCACGGTGACGGCCGATGTCACCAAGGCGGTCAACGACATCAAGGCGGGTAAGGTGGAATTCCGCGTCGACAAGGCGGGCATCGTTCATGCCCCGGTCGGCAAGGTCTCTTTCGGCCGCGAGAAGCTCGTCGAGAACGCAGAGGCGCTGATCTCCGAGGTGATCCGGGCCAAGCCCGCGGCCTCCAAGGGGCGCTACCTGGTATCTGTCAATCTGTCTTCGACCATGGGCCCGGGAGTCCAGGTCGACGCCAACACCTTGGGCTCAGGCACCGAGGCTTAATGGACCCTCGGTCATCCGGCCTCAGAGGGTATTCAGGAGATCAGTCATGGCTTTGAGTCGGGCTAAGAAGGAGGAGGTTGCGGAGGGCTATGCCGAAGGCATGGGCGCCTCGCCGCACGCCTACCTGGTCAACTACGAGGGCATCAAGGTCAATCAAGTGACCGAGCTGCGCCGTCGGATTCGCGAGAGCGGCGGTCAGTATTCGGTGGTCAAGAACCGAATCGCCCTGCGCTCGATCGGCGGGACGGCGCTCGAAGGAGTGGCCGAGCACTTCACGGGAATGACCGCTGTGGCCTACTGCGCGAACGATCCGGTGGCTCTGGCCAAGGTGCTGACCGATTTCGCGAAAGAGGTGCCGGCGCTCGATTTCAAGGCCGGTATCGTGGAGGGTCAGGCGGTCGCGGGGGATGAGATCAAGGCGATCGCGAACCTGCCCAGTCGCGAAGAGCTGATCGCGAAGCTCTTGTACCTCTTGCAATCTCCGATCTCGCGCTTCGTACGCGGCCTCGGGGCAATCCCGCAGCAGTTCGTGTCGGTGCTCGAACAGATTCGACAGCAAAAACAATAGGGCTCTGCGGGGATTCCGGAACGGGGTCCCTCGAGGGGCTGCAGAACAGGCAAAACGAATATTCAGGCATTGGGTTCCTTCTGAATTCAAAGGCCATTCAGAGAAGAAAGGAAGAGGTTCAAAATGGCGGTTGCAACCGAGGATTTCATCAAGCAGATCGACGAAATGACGGTGCTCGAGCTCAACGAGCTCGTCAAGTCGCTCGAGGACCACTACGGTGTCTCCGCAGCGGCGGCTGCGGTGCCGATGGCGGCGATGGCGGCGGGCGGCGATGCCGCTGGCGCAGAGGAAGAGAAGACCGAGTTCGACGTGCACCTCACGGCGGTGGGCGACAAGAAGATCGCGGTCATCAAGGCGCTGCGTGAGGTCACCAGCCTCGGCCTGAAGGAGGCCAAGGACCTGGTCGAGTCGGCTCCGACGGCCGTCAAGGAAGGCGTGTCGAAGGAAGAGGCCGAGGAGATCAAGAGCAAGTTCGAAGAGGCCGGCGCGCAGGTCGAAATCAAGTAGGACGCCCGCAAACGGCCCATTCTTCTGGGGTTTCCCGGCGCCATCTCCTTGGCGCCACCCCGGCCTTGACAGCCGAGCTAGAATCACTCTAGGCAGTCAGGTGCCGAGGGGTCCCGGAAAGAGAGCAGCGAGCCATTCGTCTTCGCCCGTTTTGGGTGCCAAGGCGGTTCTTCTGTCGGGGCCGAGAGCACGGGGCGTCAGGAAAGTCTCCTTCATGAGACGGTCACCTGGAGAGCGTAGCTGAAGTCCAATTCATGTCCGCGAGTGAGTCCGCCGTGGAGGACCATGGTCGTACTCTGCCGCCCGGTTTCGGGGGCAGAGTCGACGTGTCTCTATCCATCCGTGTGGATCGGTCGGGCGAACCGGGTTCGAGGGTCGCTGAACGCGCGGTCGGCGGCCGGGCGAGGGACGAAGCGCCGTCGAATCGGTGCAGAGGTGCTCGGACGCGGTTCTCGCGCCCGACAGAGCGGATCAGAGCCACCAGCAGATCAGGCAGGGCCAACCAGAGGCGGGGTCAAGCAATATGAGTAAGAACGGCAACACAATGAACGGCAATGGCAATGGCATCGGCGAGAGGGTCGATTTTTCGCAGATCGAAACGACCCTGCCCATCCCGAATCTGATCGACGTGCAGCGGCGCTCCTACGAGCGGTTCCTGCAGATGAACCTCCTGCCCGAAGAGCGCGAGAATCATGGGCTGCAGTCGGTGTTCACCGGAATCTTCCCGTTTTCCGACTTCCGGGAGACCTGCTCGCTCGATTTCGTCAAGTACTCGATCGGCGACTGGCAGTGCAAGTGTGGCGACCTCAAGGGGCTCGAGTACCTGCGCATGACCTGCACCAACTGCGGCGCCAAGATCATGACCGACCATCCGCTCGAGGATACGGTCACCTGCAACAGCTGTGGTGCGGTCAACAAGAACCAGGTCACGCGCTGCGACATCTGCGGCGAGCCAGTGGAGCTGCAGCTCAAGTACTCGATCGCCGAGTGCCAGGAGCGCGGCATGACCTTCGCGGTGCCGCTCAAGGTCACTTTCCGACTCTTCGTCTACGACAAGGACCCGGAGACCGGCACGCGGATGATGCGTGACGCCAAGGAGGAAGAGGTCTACTTCGGCGAAATCCCGCTGATGACCGACAACGGTACGTTCGTGATCAACGGGACCGAACGAGTCATCGTCAGCCAGCTGCATCGCAGCCCGGGTGTGTTCTTCACCAAGGAGACCTCGCGCACCTTCCTTGCCAAGATCATCCCGTATCGCGGTTCCTGGGTCGAGTTCGAGTACGACCAGAAGGACATCCTCTCGGTTCGCATCGACCGCAAGCGCAAGTTTCACGGAACCATCTTCCTGCGTGCCCTCGGGCTCGAAACCGACGAGTCGATTCTCCGCGCCTTCTACAACGCGACCCCGCTGCGCCTCGACGGCAAAGGCAAGTTCACGCTCATCCTCGGCAAGGAAGTGGCGGCGCAGGAGCGCACGAAGGAGCAGTCGAGACGGGGTGGACGACGTGAGAACTACCCGATCTTCGCCGGCATCACTCTCGATCCCGCGACGGTCGAGTACCTCGAGAGCGGCGAACCGGTCGAGGCTTCGGTTCGCCTAGAGGACCTCGAGCGCGCCTTCGTCATGGCAGACGTGGTCGATCTGGAGACGGGAGAGATCCTGCTCGAGGCGAACGACCAGTTGCCCGAGGACATCGAAGAGAAGCTCGAGGGCAAGAACCACACCGACATCGAAGTCTTCTTTCCGGACTGGGAGATTACCGGAGCCACACTCTCCAATACCCTGGCCAAGGACACGACCCAGGACACCAAGGAAGCGCTGATCGAGATCTACCGTCGGATGCGTCCTGGAGATCCTCCGACGCTCGAGTCGGCTCGTTCGCTCTTCTACGGAATGTTCTTCGATGCCAAGCGCTACGACTTCTCGGCGGTCGGTCGCTTCAAGTTCAACATCAAGCTCGATACGGACATGCCGGTGGACCAGAAGACACTGTCCGCGGACGACTTCTATCGGGTGATCGAGTACCTGCTGGGTCTGCAGAAAGACGTCGGTAGGGTCGATGACATCGACAACCTCGGCAATCGCCGAGTGCGTGCCGTGGGCGAGCTGCTCGAGAACCAGTTCCGCGTCGGTCTGGTCCGTATGGAACGAGCCATCAAGGAGAAGATGTCGGTCCATCAGGACATCGACTCCGCGATGCCTCACGACCTGATCAACTCCAAGCCCGTGATCGCGGCGATCAAGGAGTTCTTCGGCTCCTCGCAGCTTTCGCAGTTCATGGATCAAACCAATCCGCTCTCTGAGGTCACACACAAGCGGCGCCTTTCGGCGTTGGGCCCGGGCGGTCTCTCCCGAGAGCGCGCCGGATTCGAGGTGCGCGACGTCCACGCCACGCACTACGGTCGAATCTGCCCGATCGAGACTCCAGAGGGACCGAACATCGGACTCATTTCTTCGCTGGCGACCTATGCCCGGATCAACGACTACGGCTTCATCGAGAGTCCGTACAAGAAGGTCGAGAACGGTCGCGTGCTCAATCACTACCGCGTGGTCCAGGTGGGCGATGGCGCATTCAAGCTCGGCCAGGTGATCACTGGTGACGAGCTCGAAGCCGAGAACGCTCGGCTCACACGGGCAAAGAAGAAGCTGATCGAGGGAGAGCCGCACGCCTTCTACCTGACCGCTTGGGAAGAGGAGAAGTACATCGTCGCCCAGGCCAACGCTCGCATCGACGAAAAGGGCTACCTCGTCAACGAGCGTCCCAGTTCCCGCGCCGGCGGCGACTTCGTCACGGTAGAGCGAGAGCGCATCGACTACATGGACATCTCGCCCAAGCAGCTGGTCTCGGTTGCGGCCGCGCTGATTCCGTTTCTCGAGAACGACGATGCCAACCGCGCACTGATGGGCTCGAACATGCAGCGTCAGGCGGTCCCGCTCCTGCGCGCCGATGCGCCGATCGTGGGTACCGGCCTGGAGGGAATCGTCGCTCGCGATTCGGGCTCGGTCGTGCTGTGCCAACGAGCCGGCGTGGTCGACTCGGTGGACGCCGATCGCATCATCGTGCGCATCGAAGGTGAGGACCCCGAGACCGGTGAGGCTCGTGAGTTCGGCGCAGACATCTACCAGTTGACCAAGTTCCGGCGCTCCAACCAGAACACCTGCGTTCATCAGCGCCCGCTGGTGAGCGAGGGGATGGCTGTGCAGAAAGGGGACGTGCTGGCCGACGGCGCGTCGACCGAGAAGGGCGAGCTGGCCCTGGGGCGCAACGTCCTCGTGGCTTTCATGCCCTGGCGGGGCTACAACTTCGAAGACGCCATCCTGGTCTCCGAGAAGTTGGTCAAGGACGACGACTACACCTCGATCCATATCGAGGAGTTCGAGATCGAGGCGCGCGACACCAAGCTCGGTCCCGAGGAGATCACGCGAGACATCCCGAACGTCTCCGAGGCGGCACTCAAGGATCTCGACGACAGCGGCATCGTGCGCATCGGCGCCAACGTGAAGTCCGGCGACATCCTGGTTGGCAAGGTCACTCCCAAGGGAGAGACCCAGCTGACCCCCGAGGAGAAGTTGCTTCGAGCGATCTTCGGCGAGAAGGCGGGCGACGTCCGCGACGCCAGCCTCAAGGTGCCTCCTGGCATCGACGGCACCGTCGTCGACGTCAAGATCTTCTCTCGCAAAGGTGTCGAAAAGGACGCCCGGGCTCAGGAGATCGAGGATGGTGAGGTCGAGCGCCTCGAGAAGAACACGCGTGACCAGGTGCGGATCATGCACGAGGAGCGCAACAAGAACATTTCCGACCTGGTCATCGGTCAGAAGGTCACCGCCGCCGTCCAGGGCCGTGACGGGGAGACCCTGGTCGCCAAGGGCGAGAAACTCACCGTCGAAGCACTCGAGCAGCTGACCCGGGCCGAGATCACCAAGCTCCCGATTGCGGACAAGGCGCTTCTCAAGCAGGTCGACGAGACCTACAAGCGCACCGACTCCTACGTCGAAGTTCTGCACAAGGTGAACGAGGAACGCATCGAGTTGTTGCAGAAGGGCGACGAGCTGCCTCCGGGCGTGATCAAGATGGTCAAGTGCTTCGTTGCCATGAAGCGCAAGCTGCAGGTGGGCGACAAGATGGCCGGCCGCCACGGGAACAAGGGCGTGATCTCCCGGATTCTTCCGGAGGAGGACATGCCCTACCTCCCCGATGGAACTCCGGTGCAGATCGTGCTCAACCCGCTCGGTGTGCCGAGTCGAATGAACGTCGGGCAGATCCTCGAAACCCATCTGGGATGGGCGGGCAAGGTCCTCGGCGTGAAGTTCGCGACTCCGGTCTTCGACGGGTGCTCCGAGGACGACCTGCACGAGCTGCTCGCCAAAGCCGGTCTTCCCGGCTCCGGCAAGACGGAGCTGCACGATGGAATCACGGGCGAGGCCTTCGAACAGCGCATCACGGTGGGCTACATCTACATGCTCAAGCTGTCGCATCTGGTCGATGACAAGATCCATGCCCGTTCGATCGGCCCCTACTCGCTGATCACCCAGCAGCCGCTGGGCGGTAAGGCACAGTTCGGTGGCCAGCGCTTCGGCGAGATGGAAGTCTGGGCTCTCGAGGCCTACGGCGCCGCCTACACCTTGCAGGAACTGTTGACCGTCAAGAGCGACGACGTCGAGGGACGGAGTCGTGTCTACGAAGCCCTGGTCAAGGGCGACGTGCCGGAGGACCCGGGACTGCCCGAGTCCTTCAATGTGCTCGTGCGCGAGCTTCAGAGCCTCTGCCTCGATGTCGAGCTTCTGAAGGTCTGAGCCAGAACTTCTCTTGCGGTCCGGCGCTCCGGCGCCGGACCCGATCCAAAGCCCCTTACGAGACACCTCGATCCCAGTACCCAAGCACTCCTCAACCCCGAAGGAGGCCACGCCCTTGCAGCCATTCACCAGTCTCGAGAAGCCCCAGCCGACCAAGGACTTCAATGCCATCAAGATCTCTCTGGCCTCACCAGAGAAGATCCGCTCCTGGAGCTACGGCGAAGTCACCAAAGCCGAGACGATCAACTATCGGACCTTCAAGCCGGAACGCGACGGCCTCTTCTGCGCGAAGATCTTCGGGCCGATCACCGATTGGGAGTGCTTGTGCGGTAAGTACAAGCGTATGAAGCATCGCGGAGTCGTGTGCGACAAGTGCGGCGTCGAGGTGACGCGCTCACGCGTGCGCCGTGAGCGCATGGGACACATCGAGCTCGCCGCTCCGGTCAGTCACGTCTGGTTCTTCAAGGGGCTGCCGAGTCGAATCGGGCATCTGCTCGATCTCAGCCTGCGTGATCTCGAGCGGATCCTCTACTTCGAGAGCTACGTGATCATCGATCCCGGTGACACTGAGCTCGAAGAGAAGGAGCTGATCACCGAGGAGCGCTACCGCGAGCTGCGCGACGAGTACGGAGAGGATGCCTACGATGCCCGCATGGGTGCCGAGGCGATCAAGGAGCTGCTGTCGCGGATCGATGTGGACGAGCTGGCCGAGGAGCTGCGCATCGTCATGCGCACCGACACCAGCCAGATCAGGCGCCTGAAGGCAGCGAAGCGCCTCAAGGTGGTCAACGCCTTCCGCCGCAGCGGCCATCGCCCCGAGTGGATGATTCTGGACGTCATCCCGGTCATTCCTCCCGAGCTGCGTCCCCTGGTGCCGCTCGATGGTGGACGCTTCGCGACCAGTGATCTCAACGATCTCTACCGCCGCGTCATCAACCGCAACAACCGTCTCAAGAAGCTGCTCGAGCTGCGTGCCCCCGACGTCATCGTGCGCAACGAGAAGCGGATGCTGCAGGAGGCAGTGGACGCTCTGTTCGACAACGGTCGCCGCGGTCGTGTGCTCAAGGGCTCCAACAACCGTCCACTGAAGTCGCTCTCGGACACGCTCAAGGGCAAGCAGGGCCGGTTCCGCCAGAACCTGCTGGGCAAGCGCGTCGACTACTCGGGCCGCTCGGTCATCGTCGTCGGCCCGGACCTCAGGCTCAACGAGTGCGGTCTTCCCAAGAAGATGGCGCTCGAGCTGTTCAAGCCGTTCATCTACAACTGGCTCGAGGAGCGGGAGATCGTTGGCACCATCAAGGCGGCCAAGGAGATGGTCGAGCGCGAAGAGGACGTGGTCTGGGACGCTCTCGAGGAGGTCATCAAGGATCATCCCGTGCTCCTCAATCGTGCGCCGACCCTGCACCGTCTGGGTATCCAGGCATTCCAGCCCGTACTGATCGAGGGCAAGGCGATCCAGATTCATCCGTTGGTCTGCGCGGCGTTCAACGCTGACTTCGACGGCGACCAGATGGCGGTCCACGTGCCGCTCTCGCCGAAGGCGCAGATCGAGAGTCACACGCTGATGCTCTCCGCTCGAAACATCCTGTCCCCCGCTCACGGTCGGCCTCTGGCTGTGCCGAGTCAGGACATGGTGCTCGGTGGCTACTACCTGACCATGCCTCGGGAGAATGCCGTCGGAGAGGGTCGCGTGTTCGCCGGCGCCGACGACGTGATGCTCGCGCTGAACGAGGGGTTGGTCGAAACGCAGACGCCGATTCGCCTGCGCTACACCGGTAACTATGTGAATCTGGAGAGCCAGACGGACACCCAGGACGTCCTCCATGCCGATGTCCAGGAGCTCGAGAACGAGATCATCGACACCACGGTCGGACGGGTGATTCTCAACCAGCACCTGCCCAAAGAGCTGCCGTTCATCAACGGCCTGCTGCGCAAGCGAGGGCTGCAGGACCTGGTCGGATACTGCTTCATCAAGTTCGGCAACGACCTCACGGTTCGAATGCTCGACGAGATGAAGGAGATCACCTTCACCTATGCGACTCGCGCCGGGATTTCCATCGGCGTCGAGGACATGGTGATCCCGAAGAACAAGGAAGAGATCATCGATGCGGCTCGCACCGAGGTGGTCGAGATCGAGAAGCAACGCACGGCAGGTGTGATCACCGCCGGTGAGCGCCACAACAAGATCATCGACATCTGGCATCGCGTGACCGAGAAGGTCTCCGAAGAGATGTTCCGCGAGATGGGCGTGGTCGAGCAAGAGCGCGGAGAGTTCAACCCGATCAACCTGATGGCCGACTCCGGCGCGCGTGGCTCGCGCGAGCAGGTTCGCCAGCTGGCCGGTATGCGCGGCCTGATGTCGAAGCCGAGTGGTGAGGTGATCGAGAGCCCGATTCACGCGAACTTCCGTGAGGGGCTCTCGGTGTTGCAGTACTTCATCTCTACGCACGGTGCTCGCAAGGGTCTGGCGGACACGGCGCTGAAGACCGCGGACTCCGGCTACCTGACGCGGCGTCTGGTCGACGTGGCTCAGGACGTCATCGTCAACGTCGTGGACTGCGGCTCGGTGGACGGCATCACGGTGAGCGCGATCATGGAGGGTGGCGACATCCTCGAGGCGCTCCGCGATCGCATCGTTGGCCGTACCGCTCAGGAGGACGTTATCGATCCGATGACCGGCGATCTCCTCGTGGGTTCGGGTGAGCTCATCACAGAGAACATCGCCAACGACATCCAGGCGGCCGGCATCGAGCGGGTCAAGATCCGATCGGTGCTGACCTGCGAGGCTCGACGCGGCGTGTGCGGCAAGTGCTACGGCCGAAATCTGGCGGTGGGCCGCGCAGTCGAAATCGGCGAAGCGGTCGGTGTGATCGCTGCGCAGTCGATCGGTGAGCCGGGAACGCAGCTCACCATGCGGACCTTCCACTACGGTGGTACCGCGAGTCGCGTCTCCGAACAGTCGACCCACTCCGCCCGCAACCCGGGCTGGGTCAAGTTCATCAACGTCAACACGGTCGACAGCCGTGAGGGCGCACTGGTGGTCGTGAACCGCAACGGCAAGCTGGTCATCCAGGACCGACAGGGCCGCGAGCGCGAGCGCTACGCGCTGACCTACGGATCCAACCTGCTGGTGAGGGAGGGAGACGAGGTCAAGCCCGGCCAGGACCTGTTGGAATGGGATCCCTTCACCTCGGTCATCATGTCGGAGATCGCAGGCAAGGTGGAGTTCCAGGACATCGTCGAAGGCGAGAACGTCCGCGAGGACACCGATCGGGTGACCGGTCTATCGCAGCGCGTCATCGTCGAGGCCTCCCAGAACGAGAAGCGGGTTCCGGCGATGCTGGTCAAAGGCAAAGGCGGCGAGGAGAAACGCTACCTCCTGCCTTCGGGCTCTCATCTCGTGGTCAACGACGGGGACTCGATTCATCCCGGCGACACTCTCGCGAAGATCCCGCGAGAAACCACCAAGACGAAGGACATCACGGGTGGTCTGCCCCGGGTCCAGGAGCTGTTCGAGGCTCGTACGCCGCGCGATCCCGCGATCATCAGCGAGATCGACGGCACCGTGGAGCTCGGCGATATCGTCAAGGGGATGCGCCAGGTGTCGGTCCGTGACGAGACCGGTGAAGAGCGGGTCTACTCGATTCCCCGCTACATCCACGTCAACGTGCAGGAGGGAGAGCGCGTACACGCCGGAGATCCGCTCATCGACGGCCCGATCAACCCTCACGACGTGCTCAAGGTGCTCGGTGAGAAGGAGCTGCAGCGCTACCTGGTCGACAAGATCCAGGAGGTGTATCGCTCTCAGTCGGTGGCGATCAACGACAAGCACATCGAGGTGATCGTTCGCCAGATGATGCGCTCGGTGAAGATCGAGGAGGTGGGCGATACCGACTTCCTGATCGACGAGCAGGTCAACCGCTGGCGCTTCCAGGAGGAGAACGAGCGCGTCATCGAGGCGGGTGGTCAGCCGGCCGTAGGGCGCCCGCTGCTCCTGGGCATCACCAAGGCGTCGCTCTCGACCGATAGCTTCATCAGCGCGGCCTCCTTCCAGGAGACCACACGGGTGCTGACCGAAGCCGCCATCTCGGGCAAGGTCGATCTGCTCCGGGGCCTGAAGGAGAATGTCACCCTGGGTCGACTGATTCCTGCCGGCACGGGGATGAAGTACTACCACGACTTCCACATGGAAGCGCCCTATCAGCCCGCCGAGGAGGCCGGGGAAGAGCTCTTCTTCGACTTCGGCGAGGAGGAGATCCGCACCCTCCCCACCGGTGTGGTGGAATCTTCGGACAACTGACCCGAAGAGCTCGAGAACGGCGAGAGCCGAAGAGGAGGGCGGCGGCCGCGATGCGGCAGCCGCCCCTTTTTGTGCCGACGTCGGCGGCGACAATAGGTGCCGCGCAGAAGGACCACGACCGGGGCTATCATTGGAGTCGCACCGACGACGTGGCTTTATGTTCCCTACGCCGGCAGTCCTGATCACGATTCTCCTCGTGGGCGCCAGCCTCTGCGTGCCTCAAGTGCGCACCTACCTGACCCAGATCGCGCTGCGCCGGTTCTACGAGCGCTACCTGTCGCGTCCCAGGTACAGGGTGTGGAACCCCCGCAGTGAGAAGTCGGATCGCCGGTGAATCCGACCGCGTGTCGGAGTGGCGAGCGCCGAACTCGACGTCTCGAAGCAGATCTCAGCTCGAGGCCAGGAAGTCGATCAGGTACCGACGAGTCGCTGGCCGAGTCTGCCGGCTCACTCTTCGAAGTCCCAGTTCCTGATGCCTACGTCCACATAGAGTCGATCGCTCAGTGCCGATCGGGCGCTCGCCCTCGGCTCGTCTCAGTCCGTGCCCCGAGCCGCCCGAGCGATCTGGTCGAAGTGAGCATCCTGGTGTAGAAGATCGACGGAGTGGTGTTGGGCGCAGGCGGCGATCAGAAGGTCCGTGGCTGGTACCGTCCAACCCTTCTTTCGACAGGCTCGGGAAAGCTCGATGGCCGCCTGCCAGGTTTCGGCAGTGGTAGGGAGGCATTCCAACTCTGCTTCGAGCTCCGACAGGATCAGCATCTCGGCCTTTCCTCGAGCGCCGTTCCATAGCTCCAGTCGGACGAGGTCACAAAGCAGAGCGGAGCCGTCAGCCGTTACTCGAGACACCGCATCGCGGATCTGGGAGTCCCCGTCTCGGCGAAGCGCCTCGATCCAGGCCGAGGTGTCGACGAGTACGCGGTCAGCCAAGGCTCAGCCCTCGGCCCGGAGCTTGGTCAGCTCTTCGTGGCTCAAAAAGTGCTCGAACGTTCCGAACTTCTTTGCCAGCTTGCGCAAACGGTAGCGCCGATTGAAATCGGTGAGGGCGACCAGAACTGCCTGGCGCTTCGTGGTGGCTCCAGTGTTGCGCATGGCTTCTTCGAGCTCCTCCTCTGGAATATCGACGGTTGTCTTCATGCTTCCATCATAGCACCGAGGGGAATCCACTCTTGCCCGCATTGGCACCCTCAGGCAGGTACCCGATCACCCTCCTCGCTCCCCCTGGCTGGTAGGCGGGGCAGGTGAGCTCGGCACGGTGGAGCAGGTCTTGGTGGTGATCACCGAGGGGCCCGCACGAACGTAGTCGCGACGCAGCTCCTTGACTCCCTGCGGGGGATTGGATCACCGCCTGGGCGGACCACCTTCCGCGGAGAGACAATCCTCTTTCGATGAGCCCGCCGCCCAGCCCGCCGTCGGGAGAGCGTGATCTCGTGGGCCACGTCGACCGAAGTCTCTTCCGCTCCTCTGAATCGCGCGTCCGATCCCCCCGAATTGGGCGCCTTGCCCCTTGACTCTGCGGCTCCCCCTTTGGTAGGTTTCGCGGGTTAGGCAAAGAATGCCTGTGCCTCCCGTGCGCCTCTTCGGCGTCAGGCGGCAACGAGGTACCACCCCCGTCAACCCGACAACTTTGGGTGATCGGAGCCGACCCCGGTTGGGGCGGCACCCGTCCCACCATCCGGCCGTCGAGGCCGCTCCTGGAGCGGAACCGGGTCGGAAACACGGAAGGCCATGGTCTTCGCTTGCGGAGTCTCATGGCTGAGCGGCTTTGACGTTTGTGGACCCTTCGTAGGCAGTCACTTTCAGGAGCCGCCTTTCACGCGCCGCGGTCGTGACGACGCAGCGCACACCGATCGGAGTAAAGCCGAGATGCCGACGATTCGACAGCTGGTTCGCAAGGGACGCAAGCGCCAGATCCAGAAGACAAAGAGCCCGGCGCTGCAGGCGTCTCCCCAGAAACGGGGAGTGTGCGTTCGTGTCTACACACAGACGCCCAAGAAGCCGAATTCGGCGCTGCGCAAGGTTGCTCGAGTGCGTCTGACCAACGGGATCGAGGTCACCACCTACATCCCGGGGGAAGGACACAACCTCCAGGAGCACTCGATCGTGCTGATCCGTGGGGGTCGTGTGAAGGACCTCCCCGGTGTCAGGTATCACGTCATTCGCGGCACTCTCGACGCTGTGGGAGTCGATGGTCGTCGTCGCGGTCGTTCCAAGTACGGCGCCAAGCGCCCCAAGAGCTGACGGCCAGAGAAGTTGTGACAGAAAGCCAGTAGGTAGCGAGAAGGTACAAGACCATGCCGAGACGCAGAGAAGTTCCCAAGCGCCAGATCCTCCCGGACCCGCTCTACAACTCCCAGTTGTTGAGCAAGTTCGTCAACGTGGTGATGAAGGACGGCAAGAAGTCGACCGCGGAGCAGATCCTGTATCAGGCTCTGGACGTCATCAAAGAGCGTACCGAGAGCGATCCGATGGACGTCTTCAAGCGGGCGATCGACAACGTGAAGCCTGGCGTCGAGGTCAAATCCCGGCGCGTGGGTGGCTCTACCTACCAGGTGCCGATCGAAGTCCGGCCGTCGCGCAAGCTGGCCCTCTCCATGCGCTGGATCATCGACGCTGCCAAGGCTCGCAGCGAAAAGACCATGAAGCTGCGTCTCGCGGGCGAGTTGATGGATGCGGCCGATAGCCGCGGTTCGGCCATCAAGAAGCGCGAGGACACTCATCGGATGGCGGAAGCCAACAAGGCATTTGCCCACTACCGCTGGTAGGTCCGAGAAACACTCAACAACTACTCGCACCGCCGCTCGGCGAAGGCGATCATCATGTCCAGGAAAGTTCCCCTAGAGAAAACCCGCAACATCGGCATCATGGCTCACATCGATGCCGGTAAGACGACGACCACCGAGCGCGTCCTGTACTACACGGGCGTGAACTACAAGATCGGTGAGGTCCATGAAGGCACGGCCACCATGGACTGGATGGTGCAGGAGCAGGAGCGCGGTATCACCATTACCTCCGCGGCGACGACCTGCTTCTGGAACGATATTCGGATCAACATCATCGATACTCCCGGGCACGTGGACTTCACGGCCGAGGTCGAACGCTCCCTGCGGGTGCTCGACGGTGCCGTCGCGGTCTTCGATGCCGTGGCCGGCGTCGAGCCCCAGTCTGAGACCGTGTGGCGCCAGGCCGACAAGTATCGCGTTCCGCGGATGGCGTTCGTCAACAAGATGGACCGAGTGGGCGCCGATTTTCATCGCTGTGTCGAGATGATGGTGTCGCGCCTTTCCGCGAGTCCGGTCGTGATCCAGCTTCCGTGGGGTGCCGAAGAGAACTTCGAAGGGGTGATCGACCTGATCGAGATGAAGGGCATCCACTACTCGGGCGAAGAGCTCGGTGCCGACTACGTCTCGGTGGATGTGCCTGCCGACCTTCTCGGGGCGGCGCAGGAGGCTCGCGAAAAAGCGGTCGAGGCGATCGCCGAAACCGACGACGCACTCCTCGAGAAGTACCTCGGAGGCGAGGAGATCAGCGTCGACGAGCTCAAGGCAGCGCTCCGCAATGCCACGGTGACCAATCGCCTTCAGCCTGTGCTGTGCGGAACGGCGTTCAAGAACAAGGGCGTGCAGCCTCTGCTCGATGCGGTCGTGGACTACTTGCCGTCGCCGCTCGACGTTCCGCCGATCCGGGGGCTGGTTCCAGGAGGAGAAGAGACCGAGGAACGTCCGCCGAAGGACGACGGTCCCTTCTCGGCTCTGATCTTCAAGATCATGACCGATCCGTTCGTCGGTCAGCTGAGCTACTTCCGCGTCTACTCCGGCCACGTCGAGTCGGGCAGTTCGGTGCTCAACGCGAACACGGGCCGCAAGGAGCGCATCGGGCGTCTGCTCAAGATGCACGCCAACAAGCGGGAAGAGATCGGCGAGGTCTGGGCGGGTGACATCGCTGCCGCAGTGGGTCTGAAGAACGTGACCACCGGCGACACGATCTGCGACCAGCAGTCGGAGATCGTGCTCGAGGCGATGACCTTTCCCGAGCCGGTGCTCGAGATCTCGATCGAGCCGAAGACCAAGGCCGATCAGGAGAAGCTCTCGGTTGCCCTCGGCAAGCTGATGCAGGAGGATCCGACGTTCCGCGTGCACACCGACCCCGACACCGGCCAGACCCTGATCGCCGGCATGGGTGAGCTCCACCTCGACATCATTACCGATCGGCTGGTGCGTGAGTTCAACGTCGGCGCCAACGTCGGCCGGCCCCAGGTGGCGTACAAGGAGTGCATCACCCGCGAGGCCGAAGGCGACGGTCGCTTCGTGCGTCAGAGCGGTGGCCGCGGTCAGTTCGGTCACGCCAAGATCCGGGTGCGGCCGGCTCCGGACGGGACCGAAGGCCTGATCTTCAACAATCAGATCGTCGGTGGTGCGATTCCTCGCGAGTTCATCAAGCCGGTCGAGCAGGGGATCGCCGAGGCTCTGGAGTCGGGTCCCCTGGCGGGCTACCCGGTGACCGGCATCGAGGTCGATCTCTACGACGGCAGCTTCCATGATGTCGACTCCTCGGAAGTGGCGTTCAAGATCGCCGGCTCGATGGCCTGGCAGGATGCCGCCAAGAAAGCGAACCCGGTGCTCCTCGAGCCCGTGATGGCGGTCGAGGTGGTGACTCCGGAGGAGTACATGGGCGACATCATGGGTGACATCAACTCGCGCCGTGGTCGCGTCCAGGGTATGGAGGCGAGGGGCAGCACCCAGGTGATCAACTGTCGCGTTCCGCTTGCTGAGATGTTCGGCTACGCCACCGATCTGCGCTCGCAGAGCCAGGGGCGTGCCACCTACAGCATGCAGTTCGATGCTTATGAGCCCGCACCGAAGAGTGTGAGTGAAGAGGTGGTCGCCAAGGCGGCCGGTTGATCTCACTGTTCGATAGACCTACACAACTCAACGCAGTAAACCGCACATAGATCTCAAGAGGGAGAGCCCGAGCCATGTCGAAGGAGAAGTTCGAGCGTACGAAGCCGCACGTGAACATCGGGACGATCGGTCACGTGGATCACGGCAAGACGACGTTGACGGCAGCGATCACGAAGGTGCTGGCGTCGAAGGGTCAGGCGACGATCGTGGATTTCGATCAGATCGACAAGGCTCCCGAGGAGCGGGAGCGTGGGATCACGATCGCGACGGCTCACGTGGAGTACGAGTCGGATGCTCGTCACTACGCGCACGTGGACTGCCCGGGCCACGCGGACTATGTGAAGAACATGATCACGGGCGCCGCCCAGATGGACGGCGCGATCCTGGTGGTGTCGGCGGTGGATGGTCCGATGCCTCAGACTCGCGAGCACATCTTGCTGGCCCGCCAGGTGGGTGTTCCCTACATCGTGGTGGCACTGAACAAGTGCGACATGGTCGACGACGAGGAGCTTCTGGACCTGGTGGAGCTGGAGCTTCGCGAGCTGTTGAGCTCGTACGAGTTCCCCGGGGACGACATTCCGATCATCCGCGGTTCGGCGCTCAAGGCGCTGGAGAGCGGAGACCCTGAGGAGGAGTGGGGCTCGAAGATCATCGACCTGATGACGGCGGTGGACGAGTACATTCCGACGCCGGAGCGTGCGGTGGACCAGCCGTTCCTGATGCCGATCGAGGACATTTTCACGATTTCGGGTCGTGGGACGGTGGTAACGGGTCGGGTGGAGCGCGGGATCATCAACGTGGGCGAGGAAGTGGAGATCATCGGGATTCGCGACACGGCGAAGACGATGGTGACGGGTGTGGAGATGTTCCGCAAGCTTCTGGACCAGGGTCAGGCCGGCGACAACGTGGGGATCCTGCTTCGGGGTACGAAGAAGGACGAGGTGGAGCGTGGGCAGGTGCTGGCGAAGCCGGGCTCGATCACTCCGCACACGAAGTTCAAGGGCGAGGTGTACGTGCTGACGAAGGAGGAGGGTGGTCGCCACACTCCGTTCTTCAAGGGGTACCGTCCCCAGTTCTACTTCCGCACGACGGACGTGACGGGTGTGGCGGAGCTGCCGGAAGGAACGGAGATGGTGATGCCGGGTGACAACGTGGCTCTGGACGTCGAGTTGATCGCACCGATCGCCATGGAGAAGGGTGTGCGTTTCGCCATTCGCGAAGGTGGCCGCACGGTCGGCGCCGGTACCGTGACCGAAATCATCGAGTGATCCGGGCGCTCTTGATTCCATTAGAAGAAGTCCAAGAAAGAGAACGAGCATGGTGAACGAGAAGATTCGGATTCGACTGAAGGCGTTCGATTCGCGGATTCTGGATACGTCGACTCACGAAATCGTCGACACCGCACGCCGGACTGGCGCGAGGGTGGTAGGACCGATTCCGCTGCCGACGCACATCTCTCGCTACACCGTGAACCGTTCGCCTCACATCGACAAGAAGTCTCGCGAGCAGTTCGAAATTCGGACCCACAAACGGCTTCTCGACATCTTCGAGCCCACAGGCCAGACGGTCGACGCCCTCATGAAGCTGGAGCTTCCCGCGGGTGTCGACGTCGAGATCAAGGCCTTCGGTAAGTGATTCGGACCGCATCGAAATAGAGCAACGCGGCGGCTAGGAGTTCAGCATCATGGATGGCATGTTGGGAAGAAAGGTCGGGATGACCCAGATCTACCAGGAAGACGGCACGGTAGTACCCGTGACCGTGGTTCAGGCGGGTCCCTGTGTCGTCGTGCAGCGCAAGACCGTCGACACGGACGGCTACGATGCGGTGCAGATCGGCCTTGCCGACGGCACTGCACCGAAGAAGGTGAGCAAGCCCTTGAAGGGCCACTTCGCCAAGCACGGGGTCGATCCGGTAGTCAAGATGGTCGAGCTGCGAGTCGACCCCGACTCCGAGGCCAAGGCCGGAGACGAGGTGAAGGTCGGGATCTTCGAGGCGGACAGCTTCGTCGACGTGGTCGGCACTGGCAAGGGCAAAGGTTTCCAGGGCGTCATGAAGCGCTACGGCTTCGGCGGTGGCAAGGCGAGTCACGGCTCGATGCATCATCGTGCGCCCGGCTCGATCGGCCAGTCGGCCTGGCCGTCTCGAGTCTTCCCCGGCATTCGTCTTCCCGGTCAGACGGGAAACAAGCGCATTACCACCAAGCACCTGAAGGTGGTCAAGGTGATCGAAGACGAGAACCTGATCTTCCTGAAGGGCTCCGTGCCCGGCGCGCGAAACAGCATGGTGCTGCTTCGCCGCTCGATCAAGAGCTGAGCGGGCTGAGGAGAGAGAGCGATGAAACTCCAGGTCAAGAGCCTAGCGAACAAGAAGGTCCGCGACGTAGAAGTGCCGGACGAAGTGTTCGCCTATCCCTACAAAGAGCACCTGATCCATCAGGTGGTCGTGGCGCTTCGTGCGGCGGGCCGCTCGGGCACTCACGCCACCAAAGGTCGTGCTCTGGTCAGCGGCGGGGGCAAGAAGCCCTGGCGCCAGAAGGGCACCGGGCGTGCGCGCTCGGGTAGCAACCGCAGTCCGCTGTGGCGGGGTGGAGGCACCGTGCACGGTCCCCAGCCCCGGGACTACACCAAGGGCGTGAGCGCCCGCGAGAAGCGGAATGCCCTCAAGTCCGCACTCTCGCGCAAGGTGAGCGACGAGCAGTTGATCGTGGTAGAGAACCTCGATCTCGAGAGCCATCGCACCGCCGACTTCGTCGCCAAGCTGTCCGCTCTGGGACTCGGCGATCAGAAGGTCCTGGTGGTGGACGATCGCGAGAACGGCAATCTCGGGCTCGCGTCGCGCAATCTGCAGTCCGTGAAGGCGGTCGATGCCCTGGGTGTCAACGTCTACGACGTAGTGGATCGGGCCAATCTGGTGATCAGTGAGCAGGCGCTCGGTCGCCTGGTCGGTGTTCTGAGTAAGTAGGGTTTCGAGGAATCAGATCATGAGAATCCAGGACGTCATTCGCAAGCCGCTTCTCACGGAGAAGTCCACCCTGCAGCGGGAGAAGGACAACATCGTTGCTTTTGCCGTGGATCGCAACGCGAACAAGATCCAGATCGCCCGCGCGGTCGAGGCTCAGTTCGACGGTGTGAAGGTCTCCGAGGTGCGCGTGGCGCACATGCACGGCAAGAAGCGGAGACAGGGTATGTACCAGGGCAAGCAGCCGGACTGGAAGAAGGCGTACGTGCGTCTCGCTTCGGGCACCATCGAGTTCTTCGAGGGCGTCTGAGTGTTTTCTGGGCTCCAGAGACGATAGAGGATCGATACGATGGCAGTGAAAAAACGCAAGCCGACGAATCCAGCGAGCCGGTACCAGGAGTACTCCGACTTCGCCGAGATCACGGCGAAGAGTCCCTACAAGCCGCTCACCGAGGGCAAGAAGCGAATCGGTGGGCGCAACAACACGGGGCAACAGACGATCTGGTTTCGTGGTGGCGGTCACAAGAAGCGCTACCGCGTGATCGACTTCCGGCGGGACAAGCACGGTGTGCCGGCGAAGGTCGCGACCATCGAGTACGACCCCAATCGCAGCGCACGGATCGCTCTGCTGCACTACGCCGACGGCGAGAAGCGCTACATCCTGTGCCCGAACGGCCTCAAGGTGGGGGATCGGATCGAGTCGGGTGAGGATGCCCAGGTCAATGTCGGCAACGCGTTGCCGTTGCGCAAGATCCCTCTGGGTACGATCATCCACAACATCGAGCTCAAGATGGGTCGCGGCGGTCAGATGGTGCGCGCGGCCGGAGCGGGAGCACAGTTGATGGCGAAGGAGGGCGTCTACGCCCAGGTCCGCCTGCCCTCGAGCGAGGTGCGGCGGGTCCATGTCGATTGCATGGCCACGATCGGCCAGGTCGGCAATCTCGATCACTCCAATATCTCCCTTGGCAAGGCGGGTCGCGCTCGCTGGCAGGGACGTCGTCCCCACAACCGGGGCGTCACCATGAATCCGGTCGATCACCCGATGGGTGGCGGTGAGGGGAAGGCCAGTGGCGGCCGGCATCCCACGACGCCCTGGGGGAAACCGACCAAAGGCTACAAAACGCGTCGCAACAAGCGCACGGGCAACATGATCGTGCGCCGACGCAAGAAGAAGTGAGCGGGAGAAGGTCATGTCACGTTCTCTGAAGAAGGGCTACTTCATCGATCACCATCTGTTGGCGAGGGTTCGCAAGCAGGCGGATACCGGGTCGAAGCAGGTCATCAAGACCTGGTCGCGACGTTCGACGGTCATTCCGGAAATGGTCGGGCAGACGATTGCGGTGCACAACGGGCAGAAGTTCATCCCTGTGTTCGTCAGCGAGAACATGGTGGGGCACAAGCTGGGAGAGTTCGCTCAGACCCGCACCTACCGTGGACACGTCGGTGGCAAGCGCGAACGTCAGGCGAGGCCCCGCTAGTCGGCGGGTGGAGCTCGAGAGAGCGCTAGAGAGAAGAGGTAGAGACGATGGAAGTTTCAGCGAGATTGCGGTTCCTGCAGGCATCCCCGCAGAAAGTGCGCCTGGTCGCGGACATGATCCGTGGCATGGACGTGCAACGGGCGGCGAATACCCTGCAGCTGACCAACAAGTCCGCCGCGCGGCCGATGCGTAAGTTGCTGGCCTCGGCCGTCGCCAACGCGGAGAACCGTGACGAGGGAGTCGATATCGATCGGCTCTACGTCAAGGAGATCTTCGTCGACGGTGGTCCGACCCTGAAGCGGCTGCGTCCAGCGCCTCAAGGAAGGGCCTACCGAATCATCAAGCGGCAGAGTCACATCACGATCAAGCTCGACGTTCGACCCGAGGGTGCCGAGGCCTAGGCCTGCGCCCGGTATCGAGACAGAGACCGAGAGAGAGACAGGAGCATCCAAGTGGGTCAGAAAACACATCCCTACGGCTTCCGCCTGGTCTACAACAAGAATTGGCATTCCCGTTGGTATTCAGACGGGAAGAACTACGCCGAAACGTTGCACCAGGACCTGGAGCTCCGCCGCAGGTTGAAGAAGCGCCTTTCGCATGCGGGTGTCAGCGATATCGACATCGAGCGGGCTGCCGACCGGCTGCGCGTGACGATCTACACGTCGCGCCCCGGTATCATCATCGGCCGCAAGGGCGCCGAGGTGGACAAGCTGCGTGACGATCTTTCCAAGATGGTGGGGCGCGAGGTCCACATCAACATTCAGGAGATCGGTCGTCCCGAGTTGGACGCTCAGCTGGTGGCCGAGAACATCGCCGGTCAGCTCCTGCGCCGGGTCGCCTTTCGGCGGGCCATGAAGAAGGCGATGGAGTCGGCGTTCAGGTTCGGGGCCAAGGGAGTGAAGATCATGGTCTCGGGTCGGCTCGGTGGCGCCGAGATCGCGCGGACCGAGTGGTACCAGGATGGCCGCCTGCCGCTGCACACCCTGAAGGCCGACATCGACTACGGCCTGGCCGAGTCGCATACCAGCTACGGCACGATCGGCGTCAAGGTGTGGGTCTACAAAGGCGATATGTCGCGCGAGCGCGGCCACCGGGCTTCTGCTTGAGTGACAGAGACAAAAACGAGACGCAGAGCGATAGAGAGCGGAGATAGATGTCATGTTGATGCCGAAAAAGGTGAAGTACCGCAAGCGCCATCGGGGTCGCCGCAAGGGCAACGCCAAGGGTGGAGATTCGGTTGCGTTCGGCGACTACGGTTTGCAGGCACTCGATTGCGGGTGGATGACCGCTCGCCAGATCGAGGCTGCACGTATTGCAATCACGCGTCACATCAAGCGTCAGGGAAAGGTCTGGATCCGGGTCTTCCCGGACAAGCCTATCTCCAAGAAGCCGCTCGAAACCCGCATGGGTAAGGGTAAGGGAAACCCCGAGGAGTGGGTCTGCGTGGTCAAACCGGCTCGGATTCTCTACGAGCTCGAAGGGGTGCCCGAGGATCTGGCCCGTGAGGCGATGGAGCGTGCTGCTCACAAGCTCGGTATCCGTACCCGTTTCGTCATGCGCCAGGGCGCCGGTCACTGAGTTGTTGTTTGCAGAGTTGTTGAGGAAGTTCTAGAGGAATTCGAGATGAAGGCCAGCGAGCTCAGAGAAATGTCGGTTTCGGACCTGCGCGACAAGGAAGCCGCGCTCGCCGACCAGTTGTTCGCCCTGCGATTGCAGCAGGTGACGGGACAACTGGAGAGTGGCGCCAAGATGAGGCACGCCCGAAAGGACCTTGCTCGGGTGCTGACCGTACTCCGTGAGATGGCCGATGGCGAGAAGGCGGAAACCAATGAGTGAAGAGACGCAGACGGTAGACGAGGTTCAGGCGGGCGAAGACGCCCAGCTGCGAGGCCGCCGTCAGATCAAGGTCGGTACCGTGACCAGTGCCAAACCCGACAAGACCGTTGTGGTGCGAGTCGAGAGCACGGTCATGCATCGCCTCTACCACCGCTACATGAAGAGATCGAAGAACTTCATGGCTCACGACGAGACCAATGAGTGCAGCGAGGGAGATCTCGTCTCCCTGGTTTCCATCCGTCCGCTGTCGAAGAACAAGCGGTGGAAGGTGCAGGAGATTCTCAAGCGCGCCCAGGGTTAGTGGCGAAGCTTGTAGGGAGTCACAGAAATGATTCAGATGGGCACAGTCCTCGAAGTGGCCGATAACTCCGGCGCGAAGAAGATCGCTTGCATCACCCTCAGGGGTGGATCCTCCGGTCGGTACGGCGGGGTTGGCGACATCATCACCGCGTCGGTGAAGGAGGCGTCACCGGACGGCACGGTCAAGAAGGGCCAGGTCGTTCGCGCAGTGATCGTGCGGACTCGCAAGGAGCGCCGCCGCCGTGACGGTAGCTACATCCGGTTCGACACCAATGCCGCTGTCCTCATCAACGAGGCCCAGGAGCCGGTGGGAACCCGTGTCTTCGGTCCAGTGGCTCGGGAGCTTCGCGAGCGACGCTTCATGCGCATCGTCTCCCTGGCACCCGAGGTGCTCTGAAGGCGCACACGGCGACGAGAGCAGAGTCAGTCAAGACGTACGAGGCTACGAATTGGGGTTCAAGTGATGGCAAAGGGCAATATCAAGAAGGGTGACAACGTTCTGGTGATCTCGGGCAAGGACCGAGGTCGAAAGGGACGGGTGCTGCGCATGGAAGGTGGTCGCGCCATCGTAGAAGGCGTGAACATGGTCAAGAAGCACACCCGCCCCAATCCCCAGCGGCAGGTGCAGGGTGGGATCCTCGAGCGTGAAGCGCCGATTCAGGCGTCGAAGTTGATGTTGATCTGTCCCGAGACGGGAAAGCCGACTCGGGTCGGCCGGAAGCGTCTCGCGGATGGCAAAGGCGCTCGGGTCGCGAAAACGAGCGGGGCCGTGCTGAGCTGATCCCTCGTGGGTCGATTCAGCTGATTTTCTAGGAGTTGGAAATGTCTGACCAGGGCAAAACCGAAGTGGCGAACTACGTACCGAGGCTCAAAGCCAAATACCTCGACGAGGTCCAGGCGAAGGTCCAGAAGGAGTTCGGCATCAAGAGCGTCATGGCTGTTCCGCGACTCGACAAGATCGTGCTCAATATGGGCCTCGGGGAAGCGAGTCGCAACATCAAGGTCCTCGACAGCGCGGTCGAGGAGATGGCAGCTCTCTCGGGCCAGCAGCCGTGTATCACCCGGGCGAAGAAGTCCATCGCCGCGTTCAAGCTGCGCGAAGACATGCCGATCGGCTGTCGAGTGACTCTGCGGCGCGATCGCATGTGGCACTTCCTCGATCGTCTGGTCTCGGTGGCACTTCCACGAGTCCGTGACTTCCGCGGCATCAGCTCGAAGGCCTTCGATGGCAGGGGAAGTTACACCCTGGGGGTGAGAGATCACTTGATCTTCCCTGAAATCGACTACAGCAGTACCGACGGTGCCAAGGGCATGAACGTCACCCTGGTGACCACCGCCCCGAATGACGAACAAGCGCGGTTCCTGCTGCGGGAACTCGGACTGCCGTTCGCCGAACAGTGATCTTCCCGAATCTGATGTCGAAGTTGACCAAGAGAGAGCTACTACCATGACAGTGACCGATCCGATCGCCGACCTGTTGACGCGAATCCGGAACGCCCACATCGCGAAGCACGATCGCACGCGCGTTCCGGCTTCGAAGCTCAAGCTTGCCGTTTGCCGGCTGCTCGAGCGCGAGGGCTACATCAACAGCTTCGAAGTGGAGGACAAGCCTCCCGGCAAGGAGCTGAGGATTCAGCTGCGCTACAACCACGAGGGGACGCCCGCCATCACTCGCGTCTGGCGAGTGAGCAAGCCGGGTCGTCGCGTGTATCAGGGCGCCAACGACATTCGGCCCGTTCTCAACGGTCTCGGTACCGCGATCGTGTCGACGTCCCAAGGCCTGATGACCGACAGGGAGTGCCGCGAACAGCGTGTCGGCGGCGAAGTCCTCTGTCAGCTGTACTGATTCAGGCGAAGGAAGTACGGAGAAAACCATGTCACGAGTTGGCAAATCACCGATCCCGATACCCTCTGCAGCCAAAGTGCAGATCGACGATCGGACCATTACCGTCGAGGGGCCGAAGGGGAAGATCTCCCAGGAGCTGCCCGAGGGGATCGACGTGGCACTCGAAGATGGAGTGCTGCAGTTCACCCGCAAGAGCGAACAGGGGCGTCACCGCTCCTTTCACGGTCTGGCGCGGGCGCTGGTTGCCAACGCGGTGACCGGGGTTACCGACGGTTGGACCAAGAGCCTGGAGATCCAGGGTGTTGGCTATCGCGGAGAGGTTCAGGGCAAAGAGGTTCACATGGCGTTGGGCTACTCGCATCCCGTCGTGTTCCCGATTCCCGAGGGAGTCGACATCGAGATCGACAAGCAGAACAAGATCACCGTCAGCGGAGCGGACCGTCAGCGCGTCGGCCAGGTGGCGGCCGAGCTGCGCCGGTTGCGTCCGCCCGATGCCTATAAGGGAAAGGGTATCCGGTACGCCGATGAGGTCGTGCGCCTCAAGGAAGGCAAGTCCGGAGCAGGAGGTGCCGGATGAGCGACATGGGCAAGCGGAGAGTGGGTCAGAAGAGTGCACGTCAGCGTCGCACTCGCTACCGCATCCGCAAGAAGATCAAGGGTACTACCGAGCGCCCGAGGCTCGCAGTGCACAAGAGTCTCAAGTACATCTACGCCCAGGTCATCGACGATGCGACCGGGAACACCCTGGCCCAGGCCAGTTCGCTCGAGGGAGGGCTGCGCTCTCAGCTCGAGGGCAGCGCCGGAAATGTCGACGCCGCCAAGCTGGTCGGGACGGCCGTGGCGGAGCGCGCGATGGACAAGGGTGTGAAGTCGGTCGTCTTCGACCGCGGTGGGGCCGTCTACCACGGCAAGATCCAGGCGCTGGCAGAAGCCGCCCGTGAGAAGGGGCTGCAGTTCTAGTGGTCTGACGGCCAGGTCGTCAGACCATGGCGCTCACCCGACCCCCCGTTCTGGTGGCTCGAGAGTGCTAGGTGCCTGAGGGCGCCAGTTTGACTCAACGAAGCAAGTATTCAGAGGACATAGAGAGCATTCGGTAACCGCCAACCGCGAGTCCGTACCGTCACGGAGGGCGTCGAGCGGGAGAGGAGAGAGTCTTGGCAAGAGACATACAGTTGGAACGGGACTTCTTCGAGCAAGTCGTCCACATCAATCGAGTCACGAAGGTGGTGAAGGGCGGCAAGAACTTCGCGTTCTCTGCGCTGGTCGTCATCGGCGACGGCAATGGCCGGGTCGGCTACGGCTCCGGCAAGGCGAAAGAGGTCCCTGTGGCGATCCGCAAGGGGATCGAGGTCGCCAAGAAGAACCTCATCCAGGTCCCGACTCTCGGCACCACGATTCCCCACGAGGTCACCGGGATCTTCAGTGCCGGACGTGTTCTCCTGAAGCCGGCTTCCGAGGGTACGGGGGTGATTGCTGGTGGTCCGGTGCGCGCCGTCATCGAGTGCGCCGGAATTCAGGACATTCTGACCAAGTCCCTGGGGACGACCAATCCCCAGAACGTGGTCAAGGCGACCTTCGATGGGCTGCTCCAACTTCGCACCGAGGCTCAGGTCCGGCGGCTCAGAGGTCTGGCTCTCGAGGACACCGCACCCGTCGCGACGGAGGGCTCGTGATGGCCGCAAAGAAGAAGCCCACGATTCGTATCGAGCAGTACCGGAGTGTCAACGGTCGCCCGCGCACGCAGCGCGAGGTGCTGAAGACGCTCGGCCTGCGCCGCATTCGTCACATTGTCGAGCGTGAGGACACCCCGGCTGTGCGTGGCGCCGTCCAGAAGATCCCCCACCTGGTCCGGGTGGTCGACTGAGTCGCATCGAGTTCGCGAATCGTCAGACCGTCGCAACGGACAACGATCAAAGCAACGAGGTTATCGAGATGAAACTGCATGAGCTCAAGCCAGCCCCGGGAAGCCGGCGTCCGCGCAAACGGCTCGGACGTGGCCCCGGTTCGGGTACCGGCAAGACGGCTGGAAAGGGCCACAAAGGCCAGAAGTCGCGTTCCGGCTATAGCCGTCGGGAGGGTTTCGAAGGCGGCCAGATGCCGCTCACCCGCCGCGTGCCGAAGCGGGGATTCACCAACATTTTTCGCAAGGAATACTCGGTCATCAACGTCTCCGCACTCGAGGAGCTCGATGGCACGATCGGCCCCACAGAGCTCCTCGAGCTCGGTCTAGCCAAGAAGGGGGCCCTGGTCAAGATCCTGGGCGACGGCGATCTGAGCAAGTCCCTGACGGTTCGAGCTCACAAGTTCAGCGCTTCGGCGCGCACCAAGATCGAAGCTGCCGGCGGAACCTGTGAGGAGATCGCGTAGTGCTGGAGAGTTTCCGCAACATCTGGGCGATCCCCGACCTGCGCAAGCGCGTTCTGTTCATGTTCGCGATGCTGGCGGTGTATCGAGTCGGATGTCATCTGCCGACGCCGGGTGTGGACCCGAACGCGTTGCTTCAGTTCATGGAGTCCCTGCAGGGGACCTTCGTGGGCTTCGTCAACACGTTCTCTGGCGGTGCGCTGGGGAGAGTCGCGGTGTTCGCGTTGGGCATCATGCCTTACATCACCGCCTCCATCATTCTGCAGTTGTTGACAGTCGTGTGGCCCTATCTCGAGAAGCTCTCGAAAGAGGGCGAGATGGGGCGCAAGAAGATCACTCAGTACACGCGTTATGGCACCGTCGTGATCTCGCTGATCCAGTCGGTGAGTATCGCGGCCTGGCTGCAGCAGCAGCAGGTACCTGGCGGGGGACGCCTGGTGACCGAGCCCGGGATCGGCTTCGTGGCAATGACTGCTCTGTCCTTGACGACCGGCTGCGCGGTGGTCATGTGGCTCGGTGAGCAGATCACCGAGCGGGGCATCGGCAACGGAATCTCGCTGATCATCTTCGCGGGCATCGTGGTCGGGTTTCCGGGGGCGATCTTCGACACCCTCGGGCAGGTCAGCGGAGGCAGCATGTCGCTGCTTCGGGTGCTGATCCTGGTCGTCTTCATGGTGTTGGTGACCGCCTTCATCGTGTACATGGAGCGGGCTCAACGCAGGATTCCGGTGCAGTACGCCAAGCGGGTCGTCGGCCGCAAGATGTATGGCGGCCAGAGCACCTATCTACCGCTTCGCGTGAACACCGGTGGCGTGATCCCCGTCATCTTCGCCAGCTCCATCGTGACCATCCCGGGCACCATCGGTGGCTTCATTCAACAGGAGTGGATCCAGAAGATCGCGGGCGCCATTCAATGGGGCCAGCCGGTCTACTACCTGTTGTACGTCTCGGCGATCATCTTCTTCAGCTTCTTCTACGTGTCGATCATCTTCAACCCGGCCGACCTTGCCGAGAACATGCGCAAGTACGGCGGCTTCATCCCCGGAATCCGCTCTGGGCGCCGAACGTCGGAGTACATCGATCGCGTGTTGACTCGGATCACCACAGTGGGTGCGCTCTACCTGGCCGCAGTGTCGGTCTTGCCCGAGTTCCTACTGGCGGGTTTCAAGGTGGGAGGGATCCCCTTCATTGGTCCGACGCTCGAGCGCTTCGCGCCGCTGTGGGTGACCAACGGCGTGGGGATCAACTTCTTCTTCGGCGGTACCTCGCTTCTGATTGTGGTCGGTGTCGCCATGGACACGCTGCAGCAGATCGAGTCGCAGCTGGTGATGCGCAACTACGAAGGGTTCATGAAGAAGGGGAGGATCCGTGGCCGACGCTGATCAGACCCGCATCGTCTTCCTGGGCCCTCCCGGCAGCGGCAAGGGCACCCAGGCCGTGCTGCTTGCCGAAAGGCTGGGGATTCCAGCCATCTCGACTGGAGAGATGCTGCGTGCCGCGGTGGCGGAAGGCAGCACCCTGGGAGAGCGGGTCAAGGGAGTGATGGCGCGTGGCGAACTGGTCGGCGATGACCTCATGGCGGAGGTCGTCCGCAATCGCCTCGGCCAGGCCGATGCGAAGCGGGGTTTTCTTCTCGACGGGTATCCTCGAACGGGCCCCCAGGCGGAGACGCTGCGAGAGATTCTGGCCGAACGCTCGCAGGATCTGGATCACGTCGTGCTCATCTCCGTGCCGGAGGAAGAACTGGTGAGGCGTGCCCTGGCCCGCCAGCGTGAAGACGATGTGGAAGACATCGTGCGAGAGCGTCTGCGCGTCTACGTCGACAAGACCGCCCCGCTGGTCGATCTGTACCGAGAGCAGGGTCTCTTGCGCGAGATCGACGGTGACCAGTCGATCGAGTCCGTGATGGCGACCATTACCGAGGCGCTCAGCTGAGGATTCCCGTCATGCCCACGCTCAAGACTCCAGGAGAGATCGATCTGATGGCCGAGGCGAATGCGATCGTGCACGAGGTGCTCGACGGCATCAGCGCTCGCATCGCCCCGGGTGTGACCACCAAGGAGCTCGACTCGTGGGCGGAAAGCCATATCCGGGAACGGGGCGGTGTGCCCGCGTTCCTGAACTACCGTGGTTTCCCGGCGACGCTGTGCACCTCGATCAACGACGTGATCGTCCACGGGATCCCCAACGGCGTGGCGCTGCGAGAGTCGGACATCGTTGGTGTAGACTGTGGGGTCCAGTTCAAGGGCTACTTCGGCGACGCTGCGAGGACGTTTCAGGTCGGTGAAGTGTCCGAGGAGGCCGAGAGGCTGCTCCGGGTGACTCGAGAGGCGCTGGCGAAGGCGGTCGAAATGGCTCAGCCAGGCGGCCGGCTCTCCGATATCGGACACGCTGTGCAGAGTCACGTGGAACAAAGCGGCTATTCGGTGGTCCGGGACTTTGTTGGTCATGGGATCGGGACGGCGATGCACGAAGACCCTCAGGTTCCCAATTTCGGGAAGCCGGGGCGGGGTCCGAAGCTCCGGCCGGGTCTGGTGCTCGCGATCGAGCCCATGGTCAACGCAGGAACTCCGGAAGTGAAGGTGGACGACGACGGGTGGACGGCGCGGACCCGAGACGGGTCGCTTTCGGCTCACTTCGAGTACTCCGTCGCCGTGACGAAAGATGGCCCCAGGGTGCTCGGAGTCGCAGCCTGATCACGAGCTCCCGAGAATCCCTTGCAGAGAGCTTTCAGAGAGAATTTCAGAGAGAAGGACGTTTCATAGTGTCAAAGAAGGAAGAGGCGATCGAGGTCGAAGCGACCGTCGTGGAGACTCTGCCCAACGCGATGTTCCGGGTCGAACTGGAGAATGGTCACCAGGCCCTTGCCCACATCTCGGGGAAGATGCGTAAGCACTTCATCCGGATTCTGCCGGGCGACAAGGTGCTGGTCGAACTGTCTCCCTACGATCCGAATCGCGGACGCATCGTCTATCGCCTGCGCTCCTAGTGCCGAGGATCCAGACATGAAAGTAAGAGCTTCCGTCAAGAGAATGTGTTCGAAGTGCAAGGTCGTGCGCCGCCGCGGCGTAGTGCGCGTGATCTGCGAGAACCCCAAGCACAAGCAGCGGCAGGGCTGAAAAGGAAACCGCCATGGCGAGAATTGCGGGCATCGACCTGCCTCAGAACAAGCACGTGGTCATCGGATTGACCTACATCTATGGAATCGGTAACTCCCGAGCCAAGGAGATTCTCGGGAAGGCCGGCGTGGAGCCCTCCGTCAAAGTCAAGGATCTCACCGAAGACGAAGCCCAGCGAATCCGCAAGGTGGTCCAGGACGAGGGCAGTGTCGAGGGTGATCTTCGCAAGGACACGCTCCAGCACATCAAGCGGCTGATGGAGATCGGCTGTTACCGAGGGGTGCGTCACAGCCGGGGACTTCCGGTTCGTGGTCAGCGCACGCACACCAACGCTCGTACTCGTAAAGGCCCGCGTCGCATGACCGTCACGGGCAAGAAACAGGTCAAGAAGTAAGGCCGGAGAGAAGACGTTATGGCGAAGGCAGGCAAGAAGGACAAGAAGGCCCCCAAGAAGAAGGAACGGCGCATCGTGCCGCACGGTGTGGCGCACGTCACGGCCACCTTCAACAACACGCAGGTGTGCATCACGGACCCCGATGGGAACGTGGTGTGCTGGTCCTCGGCAGGGCGCAAGGACTTCAAGGGCTCGCGAAAGGGGACTCCTTTCGCGGCTCAATTGGCCGCCCAGGATGCGGGCTATCAGGCCAAAGATCTCGGTGTCCGCTCGGTGGACGTGTTGGTCAAGGGGCCCGGTGGGGGGCGTGAGTCCGCGGTTCGCGCCCTTCAGTCCACGGGTATCAGCATCAAGTCGATCAAAGACGTCACTCCCATTCCCCACAACGGTTGCCGGCCGCGCAAGCGTCGCCGTGTTTGACCGAACAGAATCACTACCCGACAGCCCAGGTTTGATGGCGCCCCTCAGGGCGCGTCGACGCACGTAAGGAGACACCATGCTTTGGAAGGGATTCCAGCGACCCAAGCGGGTCGAGATCAATAGCCAGACGCTCACGGCCAGCTACGGCCTTCTTTCCGCGCAGCCGTTCGAGCGTGGATTCGGAACGACGGTGGGCAACGCCCTTCGTCGTTGCCTGCTGTCGTCCATCGAGGGCGCTGCGATCACGGCCGTCCATATCGAGGGGGTTCTTCACGAGTTCTCTTCGGTCACCGGTGTCGTCGACGACGTGACCGATATCATCCTCAACCTCAAGCAGATTCCGATCCGTCTCGAGGGCAGCGAGGCCAAGATCGTGACGGTCGAGGTCGATGGCCCGGCGGTAGTCACGGCGGGGAGCATCGTCGCTGACGCTCAGGTCGAGATCGTCGATCCGGAGGCCTATATCGCGACCCTCAACGAAGAGGGCAAGTTGCGCATGCAGCTCCGCGTCGAGAACGGTCGGGGCTACGTCAGCGCCGATCGGAACTTCGACGAGACGATGGGCATCGGCTGGATTCCGCTCGACTCGGTCCACAGCCCCGTGAAGCGAGTGAACTACCACGTCGAGTCCGCTCGCGTGGGTCGTTCGACGGACTACGAGCGGCTCAAGCTCGAGATCTGGACGAACGGCACGGTCAAGCCCGAAGAGGCCGTTTCGCGCGCAGCGATGCTGCTCAAGGACCACTTGACCATTTTCATCAACGCCGAAGAGAGTCTTCACCAGGTGGCCGACCCTCAGGTCTCCGAGGAGCTCTCGGGGCTCGATGCCGTGCTGGAGAAGCACATCGACGAGCTCGACCTGTCGGTTCGCTCTGCCAACTGCCTCAAGAACGCCAACATCAACACCCTACGGGACCTCGTCCGCAAGACCGAGCGGGACATGATGGAGACCAAGAACTTCGGCAAGAAGTCTCTCGAGGAGCTCCAGGACCTGCTGGCTCGCCTCGGCCTTTCCTTCGGGATGGACGTGCCCGAGACTTCCCCGCGCGCCGGCGTTCCGGCCTGAGCTCGAGTGAGGAGCAGAAACCATGCGTCATAACGTCAGAGGGCGGAAGCTGGGTCGGACGACCTCGCATCGCATCGCCCTGTTTCGCAACCAGCTCGCCTCGCTGATCGAGCACGAGCGGATCAGGACCACCCTCGCCAAGGCAAGGGAGTTGAGGCCGGTAGCCGAGAAGGTCGTCACCCAGGGCCGTCGTGACACCGTGCACGCGAGACGGCTGGTTCGCCAATGGGTGCCGAAGCGCGAGCTCGTCTCGAAGTTGTTCAACGACATCGCCCCGCGATTCGCCGATCGGCCAGGTGGCTACACCCGTATCGTCAAGCTCGGACCGCGCAAGGGTGACGGTGCCGAGACGGCGATTCTGGAGTTCGTGGACTACGATCCGGCGGCCGCCGAGGACTAGCGGGATCCCGTGCTGAATGGCACGGTCCCTAGCTAGCGGCTTTCGAGTCGAAGCCCCGACGCCCCCGACGCCCCCGACGACCGAGCGGTCGCGGGGGCGTTTCTCGTTGGAGAACGCCCCCACCGGGGTGTTCCGGGCCGGGCGCCTAGGGTTTGCTCGGTGCCTCGACCTGCAAACCGCTCTCGAGAGCCGCATCGCGAAGGCGATCGTCGTAGGTCACCAGAGCATCGATCTCCGGCGTGATCGAAAGCGCCGTGGCCAGGTGGATGGCGTCGAGGCTGCGAAGAGACCGGGGTCCTGTCTCGGCACAGAACCGGCTGGCGAAGGTGGCGGCGGCGTTCGCGGACGGCCCTGAGTAGGCGGCGCTTTGAGGAGTCCGTGAGTACGCCAGCCCGAGGCCCGAAACGGACCCGACTACGCCTCCGCCTTGGCCTCTCGCTTGGACTCGGCGATGATCTTCTCCTGGACGTTTCTCGGCACCTCGTCGTAGTGCGAGAACTCCATGGTGAAGCTCGACCGGCCCTGGGTCATCGAGCGCAGCGCCTGGGCGTAGTTCGAGCATCTCTGCCATCGGAACGGTCGCCTTGACGATCTGGTCGTGCCCCTTGGCCTCCATTCCCTGCGGCTTGCCTCGGCGCTGGGAGAGGTCGCTCATGATGTCGCCCATGAACTCCTCGGTGGTGGTGATCTCGACCTGCATGATGGGCTCGAGAATGGTCGGTGCCGCGTTCTCCATGGCGTCCTTGAAGGCCAGCGAGCCGGCGATCTTGAAGGCCATTTCCGAGGAGTCGACATCGTGGTATTGCCCGTCCTGGAGCCGGACACGGAAGTCGACCACCGGGTATCCAGCCAGGAAGCCGCGCTCGGCCACCTCCTCGATGCCCTTTCGAACTGCCGGGCGGAAGTTCTGGGGGATCGAGCCACCGAAGATCTCGTCGACGAACTCGAACTTCTCGCCCCGCGGTAGAGGCTCCATGGTGATCCGGCAGTCGGCGAACTGGCCTCGGCCACCACTCTGCTTCTTGTGACGGCCGTGGGCCTCGGTCTTCTTGCGGATGGTCTCCCGGTACGGCACCTTCGGTGGGTGGAGAATGACGTCCACCTTGTAGCGCGAGTGCATCCGTGCGACTGCGATCTCGACGTGGAGCTGGTCCGTGCCCGACAGCAGATGCTCGCCGGTCTGGGGGTCCCGCCCCTCGACCAGGCTCGGATCCTCCTCGACCAGTTTCTGGATGGCCTCGCCGATCTTCTCCTCGTCTCCCTTCGACTTGGGCTCGATGGCGAAGGCGATGGCGGCGACGTGGGGCTGCGCCCACTCGAGCTTGACCGGCCGGTCCTTGTCGCAGAGGGTGTCGCCCGTCGAGGTCACCTTGAGCTTGGCCACCCCTCCGATGTCTCCGGCGACCAAGCTCGACGTTCCTTCCCCGTTCTTTCCCTGGACCAGCAGCAGATTGCTGAAACGCTCTTGCTCCTCAGCGCGGGTGTTGAGCACGGTGGCGTCCGAGGCCAGCGTTCCGCTCATGACCCGCAGCAGTGAGATCTTGCCGGCGAAGGGATCGTTGGTCGTCTTGAAGACGAGAGCGCTCATCGGGGCGTCGGCGCTCTTGTCGAGCTCGATTTGCTCTCCGCCGATGTCGGTGGCGGGATAGGGGCGGTCCGTTGGGAGGGGGGCGGACGCAACCAGGGTATCGAGGAGCGAAGAGTTGCCGATCCCGTGAAGAGCGGCGCTCACCGTGACCGGAAACAGGCTGCGGCTCACGATCGCGCCACGAAGCCCTTCGGCAAGCTGTTCGTTGGTGAGATCCCCAGCTTCGAAGTAGGCCTCCATCAAGGCTTCGTCGCTCTCGGCGACGGCCTCCACGAGCTTGCTTCGCCACTCGGCAACGGCCTCGGCCATCTCTTCGGGCACGGCGCCGACCTTGGCCTTGCCGTTGCCGTCGGCGCTGAAGGTGTGGGCCTTCTGGCTGACCAGGTCGACCAGTCCGGTGATGTCGTGCTCACTCCCGATCGGCAGCTGGATCGGAAGGACGTTGCGCGAGAACAGCGCCTCCAGCGAGCTCACGGTCTGGAGGAAGTCCGTGTTCTCTCGATCGGCCCGCGTCAGGTTGAAGATCACGGGCAACTCCAGTCGCTCGGTGAACTCCCAGACCTTCTCGGTGGTGACCTGTGCGCCGGAGCCCATGTCGACACACATCAAGGCACAGTCGGCCGCCCTGAGTCCGGCCTTGATGTCGGCCATGAAGAGTGCCATCCCGGGCGTATCGATCAGGTTGATCTTGGTGTCCTTCCACGGCACGAAGCACGGAGCCAGTCCGATGGAGTGTCCCCTGGAGATCTCCTCCGTGTCGAAGTCGGTCGTGGTGTGACCGTCCTCGACTTTGTTGAGCCGGTTCACCACACCGCTGGTGTAGAGAAGTGCGCTGACCAGCGTGGTCTTTCCGGTGTCGTTGTGGCCGACGACGGCCAGGTTTCGGAGTTGCTCTGGGCTGGACACCTGCATCGTCGTCACGACCTCCTGAATGCGCGAAGCGGCCCGGCGAAAGGTCCTGCCAGCCGGTCCGTCGGAGTTTCGACCTCGTGGATCAGACGTTCGAATATAGCACGCACAAGGAGCCTCCCGTGGCACTCAGAGGGGCACGCGCGCTCCGATTCTTCGCGGAGGGGCCCGCGACCGCGGGCCGGGTTCAGTGAGTGGCGCCGGCGATCCGATCGGGGTCGTGGCGCTGCACGGTGCCGAGCGAGCCCAGCGATTCTTCCAGCGTTTCGGCAGGACCGACCGCGACGATGTGGAGGGCGTCCGGAGAGATCCACTCGCGCGCCGCGGCGAGAATCTCGGAGGGAGTCACCTCGGCCATCTCGGCGCGCACCCGGTCGAACGTGTCGTCCGGCAGCTCGAAGGTGGCGAGCTCTTCGAGTCGCCCGGCGAGGCCCTGCACGGTTTGCAGGGTGTAGGGGAAGACGCCGAGCAGGTAGCTCTTCGCATCGGCCAGTTCCTGTGCGGTCACCGGCTCGTCGGTCAGCCGCTTCAACTCGGCGAGGATCTCGCGCGTGGCGTCGCCCGCAACCTCGTTGGCCACGGCGGTACTCACGAAGAAGGGACCGGCGCCTCGACGGTCCGTGAACCGACTGCTGACGCCGTAGGTGTAGCCGTGCTTCTCGCGCAGGTTGAGATTGAGGCGACTGGTGAACTTGCCGCCGAGAATCGAGTTGAGCAGCAGCCGTGCGGCGCGTCCGGGCGCTCGACGCGGTGCCCCGGCATGCCCGATCCGTAGCTCGGTCTGCGCGCTCTCGGGGCGATCGACCAGGTGGACCCGGTTCTCGGAGGGCATTTGCCGCTGCGGCGCTCGGTCCTCGGGCGGCTCGGCCAGCCCCAGCGCTCCGATGCCGTCGTCGAGGCCACGCAGAAGAGCTTCGCGATCGAAGTCGCCCGCAGCCACCAGCGTCACTCCCCGACTGTGAACGGTCTGGCGGAAGAAGTCGACCAGCTCGCCGCGCTGGATCTCTTCGAGCGAGGCGAGGGTGCCCAGCAGGGGCGTGCCGTACATGCCTTCGCCGTAGATCCCGGCGCAGAGCGCCAGGGCGGCGAGGGAGTCTGGATCCTGGCGCCGCCGCTCGATCTCCGCGATGCGTTCTTTGCGGAGCCGCTGCACCGTATCCTCCGCGAAGGCGGCGTCCAGGACCACCTCCGAGAAGATCTCGAGTGAAGGCTCGAGGTTCTGGGTGAGCAGCGAGACCGAGATCGACGAGGCGTTCCAGTCACAGCCGGAGGAGAGCTCTCCGCCCAGGCTCTCGATCCGGCGCGCCAGCTCGGTGGCGGTCGAGCGAGTGGTACCTTCGTCGATCGTACCCGCGGTGAAGGCGGCCAGCCCGGGTCGCTCGAGGGGCGCCCGGGTGCCGCCCCCCGGCGCCACGACTTCCACGGTGGCGATCCCGACCTGTGGACGCTCGAGCAAGAGCACCTCGATGCCGTTCGAGAGACGATGATGCGAGATCGGCGGGAAGGAGAAGGGCCGCAGATCGCTGCTCATCGGCACGATCGAACGATCGAGGGATGGGCTCATGACGCGGCCTCGGTGGGGGTCGTGATCGTGGGCTGTCGATCTCGCGGAACGACCGTGATCGAGATGCCGGTGTCGGGGGCAAGGTGTCGAGCGGCGGCCGTCACGCTGTCGACGTTCTGCTGCGCGAGGAGGGTCGGACCGTCGTGAATCCGCTCGGGGTCGTCGAAGAAGGTCGTCGCCTGGGAGAGCATGTCCGCCCGCTGGTCGAGACTCTGCAGGCGGTGCAGGTGACCGGCGAGAATGCGGGTGCGCGCTTCGTCGATTTCTTCGGGACGGAGGTCTCCGGCACCGGCTTTGCGCAGGTGGTCGTGGACGATCTCCTCGAGCTCCCCCGGGTTGCTGTCGGGCTTCCCGGACACGATCAGGGTGAAAGTCGCACACTCTTCGGTGGGAAGAATCCACGCAGTCACCCACTGGGCGGTCTGGCGTTGGTAGACCAGTTCTTCGGAGAGGCGGCTGGCCTTGCTGCCCGCCAGGATCTCGGCCAGCAGCACCGCCGCGTACCACTCGGAGGTGCCATAGGCCGCGGCGCCGAAGGAGCGATAGAGACGTGGCAAACGGATCTCGTCCTCGAGTCGCTCGCGTTGCAGGGGCGCTCCTACGGGCAGCGGTCGGGGCGCCGGGGAGGTGGTTACGGGGCCACGCTCCAGAGCGCCGAAGTAGCGCTCGACGGACTCCAGGGCGGCCTCCTCGACGAAGTCGCCGGCCAGGGTCAGCACCGCATTGTTGGGTGAGTAGTGCTCGCGGAAGAAGTCACGGATATCGTCGAGACTGGCCGCCTCGATGTCCTCCATGTAGCCGATCACGGGCCAGTGATAAGGATGATCGCTCGGATAGAGCAGCTCGTGGACGCGCTCCCCGGCCCGTCCGTACGGTTGATTGTCGACTCGTTGGCGGCGCTCGTTCATGACCACGGAGCGCTGATTCTCGACCTTCTCCGAGGTCATCGCGGGGAGAAGGAAGCCCATGCGATCCGACTCGAGCCAGAGGCCCAGGTCCAGTTGGTGCGAAGGGAGCGTCTCGTAGTAGTTGGTTCGGTCGTACCAGGTAGAGCCGTTGGCCACACCGCCCACCTGTTGGACGTACTGGAAGTGACCATTCTCCGGAACGTGCTCGCTGCCCTGGAAGAGCATGTGCTCGAAGAGGTGGGCCAGTCCGGTGCGTCCGGGTCGCTCGTGCTTGGAGCCGACGTGGTACCAGAGGTTGACCGACACGAGCGGCAGGCGGGCATCTCGGTGGAGCACGATGCGCAATCCGTTGTCGAGCTCGTGAAGGGTGCTTTCGATGCGGGGCTGGGTCATCTCGGGAGCCTCGTCTCTGACGGGCCTGGGAGGACTGCCGCCTCCATTACCCTTGACTTACGCTTTTTTTACGGCTTAGACTCGACCCGAACGGTCAGCGAGCGGAGCCGCAGCGAGGCTACCACCCTACGCCGCCCGTCCTTCAGAAGAAAAGCCCCCAGAGAGAAAAGCCCCCGGACCGAACTCGAGTCTTGAACCGCAGGGAGTCGAACAAAATCATGACTGCACCTTTCCTGACCGTGCGGCAGAAGGAGATCCTGGACTTCATTCGCGAGTTCCATGGCAAGCGCGGCGTTTCGCCGACGCATCGCGAAATCTGTGAACGGTTCGGATACACCTCCTACGGCACGGTGCACAAGCACCTTCGCCTCCTGCGTGAAAAGGGATATCTGCGCCGGGTCCAGAATCAAAAGCGTGGTCTGGAGCTGGTCACCGATGACGAGGAGTCGACGGCCGCCGAGCCAGGTGTGACGGAGCTGCCCTTTCTCGGTCGGATCGCGGCCGGGCGACCGATCGAGGCCCTGCCGGGGGACGAGTCCCTCTCGGTGCCTCCGTCCTTGCTCGCGAAGGGCCCCGAGCAGCACTACATCCTTCGCGTGGCTGGCAACTCGATGATCGACGAAGGCATTCACGATGGAGACTTCGTCGTCGTGCAGCGCCGAGAGTTGGCTCGCCCGGGCGAGATGGTGGTGGCCCTGATCGACGGCGAGGCGACTCTCAAGCGTTTCTACCCCGAGGGAGAGACCGTGCGCTTGCAGCCCTCCAATGCCGAGATGGATCCGATCTTCGTGCCGGCTTCACGGCTCCGGATCCAGGGGCTCGTGGTCGGTCTGATGCGCAAGTACTAACGGGATCGCGTGATGAGCATCACGCTCCCCCCAGGCGCTTCCCGCCGGGCACGGCTGCGCCGTGCGGCTCGGAAGTCTCGGCTGGAAGAAAAGCTTGATTTCTTTGGTACCACTTCTGGGAGCCAAGACTTCTAGCCTCGGCCGGCTCGGCGATCTCGGTGGACGGGTTGCAGGGAGAGGTCAGGCGGCGGCCAGGAGAGCGCCGCCTCGCCCCAGGGCTGGGCGAGGAGCCAGCGCCGCGCCTCGAGGATCTGTGGCCGGAGCCTGCGCTGGAGCTCTGCCTCCCGGGCCATGTAGGTCTGCGGTGAGAACGGCCGCCCGGTCTTTGCGTCGACGCGCATCACGCTCTCGAGCTGGTCTGCGATGTCCGCTTCATCGAGCTCCAGCTGCGCGAGAGCCGATACGGCCCGAATCGTCCCGGCCGGATCCGCCTGGAGCACTTCTTGTGACAGGGCGCAGGCCGAGGCTCCCAGGCCGCTGTTGACCGCCTTTCGGAAATCGAGGATGTGCATGGCCCAGAGGAGCGCGACTTCCTGGGGCGCGGTAAGTGGCTCCTTGGGCCAGGGCGCTCCGCCGAGTGTGGCTCGGGCGGCCACCTGGAGGAACCGATGGACCCATTGGGTCCGGTCGTCCGCTTCGAGTGTCCGGGCGAGGAACGAATCGAGCTCCCCGTAGAGCAGAATCAGGCACGCTTCGTCGGTCAGAACGTCGCGCAACAGGTCGGCGAGTAGATTCGAGCAGCCGTTGTGAGCCTTGACGACGGCCCGCTCCCGAGCGCCGAACCCGCGAGAATGAAGCCGATGGGCAAGGTGCAGGAGCGCTGGCCACGCCTCGGGTTGCGGCGGGTCGGCCCAGGTTCTCGCAAGCCACGTCAGGAGCGGGGGCTCCTTGTACGCCACACTCTTTCCGGGGCGATCGAGGGCGCGGGCCAGCAGCGTGGAGCCGCAGAAGGTGGTGTGGAAGATGTAGGCGGCCTCCCTGGGAGGAGGCCCGGCCTGACTGTCGACGGCTTCGTCGAAGGCGGCTGCCAACCTCTCCAAAGAGACGGACGAACGAGGTTCCGCCGGAACGTACCTCCAGTCCAGGAAGGGGACCGAGCGGAACGTCTCCTCTCGCAGGTGAACGAAATCGACGGTTCGACAGCTCCGGTCGGGCTCTATCGGGAGCCACTCCGGGCTCCGTAGATCGACAGGTAGGTCCGGCACGACACTCCTTTGGCATTCCCACCAGGGGCGACCCGGCCCCGAGGAAGCGCTACTCTGGGGAGAAGACAGCGCGGTGGCTCATAGTGTACTCAGAGCCGAGATGACCGGGGACGACAGATGACCTTCTCCTTCAGCGCCCTCGACACCTCCCGGCCGGTTCGTGAGCTGCTCCCCAGAGTCACCGGCACCGAGGCCTGGGAGGGCTTTCCTGAAGAGCCACTGTGGCGAGTTCTCGAGGCGGGAGGTCACAGCTCGCTCGAGCGTTCACTCAAGATCGAGCCCGAGCTCCTGCACCCCCTGCGCTTCAACTACTACTACCGCGATCGACCGAAGCAGGCTCTCGAGAGATGGCTCTTCTTTCACGAGGCCGTGCGCCAAGGGTTTCCCTTGCCCCGGTTCGACCCGGGGATCCGTGGGGACGAGATCCTTCAGCTCGTCGCGGGGTTGGACTTCCGGGCGGATCCTCGATCTTCGCGTGTGAAGCTATGGCTCCTGACGTCGAGCGCTTCGGAGCTCTTCCAGGAAGCGCTGGCCGAGACGAAGATCGCCAGTCTCTCGCCTCGACCCCATCCGGGCACGACGATTCTCTGGGGCTACGACCTAGGGTTGGACGGCACGCGGACCTTCAAGATGTACCCCCGCTTCAGCTCCGAGAGCGAGACGGGAAGTGAAGAGCTGGTCATGCGCTCCGTGCCCTCCCACCTCCGCCACCTGATTGGAGCGTGCCGACGCGTCTATCTGGGGGTGCGCGACGGCGAGAGCGGGGGTGAGACGTCGTTTCACTTTCTGCCGCGCTCGATGCCTGACTTCCTCCGCCGGCTCGCCTCCGAGCGGCTCGAGCGTTGGATCCGCCAGCTCCAACTCGAGGAACGCGCTGCGATCGTGTCGATCTCGAGATCGGGAGGGCCCGACGGGGGAGCCGACACCTACGGCGTGTACTACTCTGATTCGTGAACTTGGGCTCGGCGGATCGCCGTCGCCTACTCCTGCAGCAGAGCGGCGAAGATTCCGCGCCGAAGCGGCTCCGCTGAGCCGTCACGCGCGCCCACCTCGCTCACCAGACGGCCCACCATCTCGGGTGCGCCTGGGTCACAAAGGGCGCGCGCCGAGGCCGGCAGCGGCTCCATGCGGACGAGCCTCGCCGCAAGGCGTTGCACAAGGTGAGCCATCACCTCTGCCAGATCGCGATCCGGAAAGCGCCGGCGAAGGAGGTCCAGAAAGTGATCGCGGCGCCGGACGTTCAGGCACAGCGCCAGCACGTAGCGATCGTCGGGATCGTCGAAGTCCGCACGGAGATGCACCAGCAGCTCGCTGTTGGTCAGGTCGCTCGCCACGCGGATCCAGTCGTCGATCCAGCCACCATGAGTGCGCCGCAGCTGGCGGAGGACGCCAGCCAGTCCGGTCTCGGTCCGGTCGAGCGAGCCGCGATGTTCGTTGAGGAGTCGCACCAGCTCGTACGGTGGCGCCGAGAACAGCGCGCCTTGCAGGATCTCCGGATATTCCGGGTGGTCGACGGCTTGCAGCATTCTCAACAGCTGCGCTCGACGCTGCTCGATCTCGGTGATGCCGTCGACGTCGATCGCGAAGTGCGGCCAGAGGTAGATGGGCTGCGGCCCGATCTCGGATGCCCTCGCACGGATGCACAGGGTGACCGTGGGACGCTCGAGATGGAAGACCGAGTGGATCAGGGCATCCCCGGGCTCGATCGGACGCACAGCGCCGAGCTCCAGGTGCTCCACCGCCGAGACCCGGAGGTCGCCGATCTGGAGCCGGTCGAAGGTCTGGCGGGGCTCGAAGGTCAGCACGCTCTGGATGCTCGATCCCTCGAGCACGCAGAAGGCGCCGTGGAAGCCATGCTGGTGGATGGCGGTCGTACCATCGACCCAGAAGTAGGTCTCGATGCGAACGCCGGCTCGCGCGTCGAAGGTGATCGGTGGCTCGCCGAACGGAGAATCGAGGTCCTGCCGTGCCGGCAGACGCTCGGAAGTCTGCACCCAACGCACGATGTCGAGAGCCGTGACCTGGCCCTGTGGCGGCAGGTCGTTGAGCGCGGCGACGGCGATCTCTGGGAAGCGTGGCGACTGGGCGCCCTCGGCCCCCAACCTCTGCTCGACGAGATCACCGAGCTGCCGGAAGTACTCCACCCTTTTTGTCCCCAACCACGTCTCAGCGGATCGCCACGCCTCCGCTGTGCACGGTCTCCGCCTGACTGAGACTCGCACTGAGCAGAGGTTCGGGACGCACCAGCGCCGGACGCAGCCTCAGCAAAAGCGAATCGCGAGTCCGTTCGTCCCCTGGCGCACCCCGATGAACGAGGTTGGTGTTGAAGATGATGGTCGAGCCGAGCTCGCCATAGACCGGGACGGGCTCGTAGCCTCGCGCCAGACGGTCCATCAACGCGGCCTGGGACACCGCTCCGCCGGTGCGGGCCTGGTTCGGCTCCCAGACCTCCGAGGCCATCGGCTGCGCGGCTGCGCGAAGCGCGCGCTGCTTCTCCTCGTGCCACAGATACTGGAACGTGGAGCTCCCCGGCGTCACATCGCTGAGATAGACGATCACCTTTACGAACTCGAGGGGGTGCCCGTCGACGTGCCAGCCCCAGGATCCTGCGGATTTGTCCTCGACCTCGACTCCGGGCCGATGCCGGAAGATGTGGAACTTGTCCACCGCGACAGCCGATCGATAGAGGTGCCGCTCGAGTGCATCGACGAACGCTTCCGCCACGGCGACGCAGCCGTCGACCTCTTCGGGCGCCCGGAGTCGCAACACCGGGTCGCGGTCCGGAGCCAGCCCCGGAGGGTGGTAGATCTCCTCCGGATCCTCGAAGCGGGCCTGGACGGCATCCGCGAGCGTGCGCAGTCGCTCCAGCCACTCTTCGCCTCCCGGAAGCCACTGGTCGTGCTCCCCGGGTCGGCACACGCGGACCGTGAACTGCCGCAGGGTCTCACCGTCGCCCGGGTCGTCCGGTCGATAGGCTTTCCTGCACTCGGCGTAGAAGTTATCCGCCATGACTGCCCTCTGAATCGTCCGTTCGACTTGCGGCCGGCCCCTCTTTCTGAGAAAGTCAGCCAACCTATTCACATATTCATAGTCAAGTCTGGAGGCCGACCATGCCGCTGATTCCCTTCGCCGGGCAACTGTACAGCATTCCCAGGAGCGAGCTCGACAAGTACCAGGTCACTCCGGAGGAGGCCGAGAAGGCCGGCTTCCAAGTTGAGGCCAAGGCCAGCGAGGGTGGCGACGAGCTGAGCGTCGACGACCTCGACCAGATCGCGGGTGGCATCGGCAACTTCTCGCTCGCCGATGCGCAGAAGCTCACCGATCCGCAGAAGCTGAAGATCGCCGACAGCTTCATCGATGCCGTCCGATTCCGCAAGCCGGGCGTGTTCAGCCCCGGGCCGGTTCAGTGGTACGGCGGCGACTGAGGCGCCGGTACCCTCGATGAGCACGTCGAGCACACCGCGCCCCCACATCGTCGAGCACGGGGATCAGCGTTTCTACCTGTTCCCCGAGCAGCTCGATTGGCTCGCCCAGCCGGCCGCCGCGCCGGTGCTGTCCGATCTCGTGCCCGAAGAGCGCTGGGTCGACTACGACTTCGCCCGGCATGAGTTCGACTTCCTCCTGATCGCGCCCACCAACCGCTGCAACATCGTCTGCGACTACTGCTTTCGCGGCTACGACATGCGGCGCACGCGGGAGCTCGAGTACGAGGACCTGACTCGGGTCGCTGATCACTTCCAGGCTCGCGCCCGACACAAGCCGACGTTCCAGTTCACCGGCGGCGAGGTCTTCGTCAAGGAAGACATCGATCGTTGGTTCGAGTACCTGCACGAGCGCGACTTCCGGATCTGGATGACCACCAACGGAGTGTCTCCCAAGATCCACACGAACGAGCGCATCCAGAGAGTCCTGGTGGACAATCCGTCCGCGCACGTCCGGGTGAGCTGCGACGGCCACACCGCCGAGCTCTACGAGCGCCACCGAGGCAAGCCCGGCACTTTCGCCCGGGTCGAGGAGAACCTGAAGCACCTGGTCTCGATCGGAGTCCAGACCTCGATCAAGACCGTCATCACTCCCGAGAACTTCCCGGTTCTGGAGGAGATCCTGGACTGGTGCTACGACATCGGCCTGGCCGGCTGGAACTACAACGTCCTGCGCTATACGGGCGCCATGGCCGCCGAGCCGCCACCCGATGCCACGGCCAAGCGTCAGGGCGAGATTCCCTATGTCGGCTACGTCGAGATCGGGCGCAAGCTCACCGAGATCGTGAGGCGCAAGCCGCACCTGGCACCTCTGCTCGCGATCAGCCGCTACGGCAAGATCCTCGACACCCTCTATTCGTCGCAGCCGCAGGGCGTGCGCATGCAGTACTTCATGCTCAACTACGACGGGAATGTCTACACCAACGACAACCTCACTCGTCCAGAGCACGTGCGCGGCAACATCTGGCAAGACGGCATGGAGGCCTTTCGGGGACTCGCAGCGGCCCACCATGAGCTCGACCTCGACCTTCCGTGCTGCCAGCGCTGCCCGATCCACCGCTTCTGCTTCCAGAAGGGGGACTTCGGGGAACTGCACGACCTCGACCCGACGCTGCAGTCCGAGTTCCCCAACTGCCCCGACCTGCGCCAGCACTTCTTCGAGATGATGGCTCTCGGCCCGGTGGGCCTCGAGCTCGCGGAGCTGACGCAGCAGTACTGCCAGCCGCGACCTGTCTGACCCCGCTCGGGTCTCGACTTTCTCAGTCGCGTCGACGACGAGGAGCAGAAGGCTTCAGCCAGTCCCGAATCCGGACTGCCTGACCCGATTCAGCAAGTCGCGATTGGTGGGCAGCGCGTCGAGCAACTGACGCGTGCGCTGCTCATTCTCGGCGAAGAGCTTCTCCGCGTGCTGCGCTGCGGCAGCATCGAGTCGTCGCGCGTACGGCGATGTGTCGACGTTGTAGTCCATGCCATAGAGCACGTACTGGTAACTCGCGGAGGGAAACAGTGAGTCGCGGCGCGGGGTGTCCTGGTGATACGGCCCCTGTGTACGCCAGAGCTCGAGCAGACCTCGCAGCTCCCCCGGCATCGTGTCCAGCCGCGTGTTGTCGCGCCAATACTCCGAGTCGGTTCGCTTGCTGAGCGCGTAGTGCAGCTTGAGAAACTCCATGATGCGCTGCCACTGATATCGCATCTTCTCGTTGAAGCGCGTGGCGACGACGTCCATCGTCGCCCGGTTGGCCGGCAGCTGTTGGGCGATTGTCCTCGCGGACAATTCGATCAGGGCGAGCGCCGAGGCCTCGAGCGGTTCGACAAAACCCGCGGAAAGCCCTACTGCCACACAGTTTCGATGCCAGAACTCGTGTCGGTAGCCCGGGCGAAAGTCGATCTTGCGCACGGGCAGTGACTCGGCCCGTTCGCGCCCGACCGACTGCGCCACATAGTCGCGCAGATCCTGCTCGGCCTCTTCTTCGCCGATGTGGGCGCTCGAGTGCGCGTAGCCGACGCCTCGGCGCGTGGGCAGGCCGATGTCCCAGATCCAGCCAGCGCGCTGTCCCGTGGACAGCGTCGCCGAGGCGATGGGCTCATCGGAAGTCTCACGCGGCACCTGCATCGCGAGCGCCGTGTCGTTGAACAGGAGTTCCTTCTTGTCCTGGTAGCCGATCCCGTAGTGGCGCCCCATCAGCAAGGACGCGAAGCCGGTGCAGTCGATGAACAGGTCGCCTTCGAGTACGTGGTTGTTCTGAGTCGCGAGCGATGCAATGTCACCATTCTCAGCGCTGTTCACGGCGGTGACGTTGTCGAGCAGGTGACGCACTCCCAGTCTGTCCACGCAGTGCCTCTCCAGAAACGTCGAGAACTTGCCTGCGTCGAGGTGGTACCCGTAGTTGAGAACGAAGGCGTACTCCGGCGTTGCCGCCTGCTTCGGTGCCAGACCGCGCTCGCAGACCCGGCTTTGCGCAGAAACGGCGTCGGCGAAGCGCACACCCGCACGACGCGCCAGCCAGAACGGGGCCAGATTGAAGTCCTGGTAGGACTGCGGCCAGGTGAAAGGGTGGTAGTACACGTCATCCTGCCCCCTCGTCCACGCGGCGAAGCGTGTTCCCTGCTTGAAGCTGGCGTCACACTCCCCGAGAAAGTCTGCCTCGGAGACGCCGATGTGCATCAGGGTTTGTGGCATGGACGGCCAGGTGCCCTCGCCGACTCCGAGGGTCGCCACGTCGGGCGATTCGATCAGCGTCACTTCCACGCCGGGCGCGTCCAGAAGGGGAAACTCGGAAGCAAGGATTCCAGCGGTGAGCCAACCCGCACTACCGCCCCCGACAATCACGATTCTCATAGCCGTATTCGACATGCACCACTTTCCAAGAGACACGGGTGAGCCGATCAGTCTAGAGTAAGGCCGTTCGCCGCTACAATTGTCGTACCGAATGCGCGCTCGGCTCCAGGCCCGCGCCTCAGGAGTCCCGGTGAGACCGACGGGCCCCGTTCCCGCAGCACGGTGTCCGCTGGGTGCGACTGATCGGTGGCACCGCGAAGTCGCGTCTGTCGGACGCGAGGCCAGACGGCAGAAGGCTCTCTTCACTCGGCGCCTCGCTGGGCCGAGCAGATCGATCTGAGCGAGGAATGTCACGGAACGCTCTGTGGAATTCCTTGGATTTCTGGTGGGGAGGCTGTAGAATCCGTTTTTCCGGTGCGTAGGGTTGCCGGATGCAGGAGGGTGTGTGCCGAACAACGTCAACGAACTGCTCGAGACGATGACCAGCCTCGGGGCTTCGGATCTTCATCTGAAGCCGTCACGGCCGCCGCTGGTGCGAATCAACGGTCACATCACTCCTCTCGACGCCGAGCCTCTCAACCCCGAGGACATCGGGAAGATGCTCTCGGCGATCCTGCAGCCGCACCAGAAGTCGAGACTCGAGCGCGACCTGGCAGTGGATCTGGGCTACGGCGTCCCCGGCCTGGCGCGGTTTCGCTGCAACATCTACCTGCAGCGCGGCACCCTGGCCGCTTCGTTTCGGCTCATCCCCTACGAGGTCAAGTCGGTCACCGATCTCGATCTTCCGAAGGTCTTGCTGGATTTCGCGGCTCTCCCTGCGGGGATGGTCCTGGTGACTGGCCCGACCGGCAGTGGCAAGTCGACCTCTCTGGCCGCATTGCTCAAGTACGTCGTCGAAGAGCGCCCGGTCAACATCATCACCATCGAAGACCCGATGGAGTTCCTGCTGGCGGACGGGATCGCCACCATTTCCCAGCGTGAGGTCGGTACCGATACGCCCAGCTTTCCCGAGGCGCTGCGCAACGCGATGCGTCAGGACCCCGACATCATCATGGTCGGTGAGATGCGTGACCCCGAGACGGTGTCGACCGTGATTTCCGCTGCCGAGACGGGGCATCTCGTCTTCTCGACTCTGCACACCAATAGCGCGGGCCAGACGATCGATCGGATTCTCGACACGTTCCCGGCCAATCAGCAGACCCAGGTCCGATCTCAGCTGTCTCAGGTGCTGAAGGCCGTGGTCTCGATGAAACTGGTCGAGCGCGCTGACGGCACGGGCCGAGTCGCCGCACTCGAGATCCTGCGCAACTCGCCCAAGATCGCCAAGATGATCGAGTCGGGCAACACGGCGGAGATTCGAGAAGAGCTCGAGTCGTCGGTTGCCCTCTATCGTATGCAGACGATGAACCAGTCGCTGATGTCGCTCCTGGTGCACGGAGTGATCAACTACAAAGAGGCGATGCGCCAGTCGCCGGATCCAGAAGACCTTTCGCTCAAGCTCCGCAAGATGTTCCCGAGCATCGAAGAGAATCAGGGGGAAGAAGTGAGTAGCGCCGATTTTGCCGAGATCCTCGAGCTCCAGCAGTACCGTCGTCTGTACGAGGAGCAGGAAGAGAAGTCCAAGATCAATCTGTCGGAGAAGGACAAGGAGATCCAGGCTCTTCGCGGGGCCATCGGCGAGCGAGACGAACAGATTCAGGCTCTGCATCAGCGCATGCAGGAGGGTAGCGCCGAAGTCGAGCGTCTGCGCAACGACTACACTCGTCTCCAGGGCGAAGCGCAGCAGAAGATCGACAAGTTGATGGAGCGCATCAAGCAGCTCAATCAACGACTGGTCGCCCCCTAGGCCTCGGCATTCTCGCCGTTCTCTTCGGTCGTGCCGGTGGCCGCGCGCTTCGGTGTGCACGGCGCGGCTGCGAGAGGCGATGCGGTCCCCCGAGGGCCGCCTTGTTCTTCGAGGAAGGAACGCCTAACATTTCCTTCGAAGAAATGGACCTAAGTACCCAAGAAGTCAAAGAAATAGCGCGTCTCGCCCGACTCGTCCTCAGCCCGGATGAGGAGGTTCTGTACGCGCGCCAGTTGGGGCAGATCGTCAGCTACATCGAGCAGCTGGAGAGCTTCGAATGCGCGCCCACCCAGACGTCCTCGCCGACCCTACCGGAGGCCGAAGACCTTCCGGCTGCGGGCGATGTGAGCACCGAGGACTTCGTGCGCAATGCCCCGGAGGCTCTCGATACGTTCCTGATCGTCCCCCAGGTCAAGGTCACCAGGAATGACTGAGCTGTGGCGTCGGCCGGCGGAGGAGCTGGCACGACAGTTCAAGGCGGGCGAGATCGGGGCCCGAGAGATCCTCGACGCGCACCTCGAGCGCCTCCAGAGCGTCGACGCGGAGGTCTGCGCCTACCTGAGCGTGTTCTCGGAGGAGGCTCGGCAGCAGGCCGAGACGCTGGAGCGTCGGCGCGCGGCCGGTGAAGAGCTGGGACCCCTCGCGGCGGTGCCGGTCGCGATCAAGGACAACCAGTCGGTCGCCGGGCGCGGCATGAGTTGCGGCTCGCGCATTCTCGAGGGCTACACCGCCCCGTACGATGCAACGGCCGTGCGGCGGATCCGCGATGCCGATGCGGTCATTGTCGGCAAGACCAATCTCGACGAGTTCTCCATGGGCTCCTCGTGCGAGAACTCGGCTCTGGCGACCACTCGTAACCCGTGGCACCTCGGACGGGTCCCGGGGGGCTCGAGTGGCGGCTCGGCCGCGAGCGTGGCGGCAGGGTCGGTTCCGTTGGCGCTGGGCAGCGACACCGGTGGCTCGATTCGCCAGCCAGCGGCGTTCTGTGGCCTGGTCGGCGTGAAACCCACCTACGGCCGAGTGTCGCGCTACGGTCTGGTTGCCTTCGCGTCGTCCCTCGACCAGATCGGTCCGATGACCCGCACGGTGAGGGATGCCGCGCTGGCGCTCGGTGTCATCTCGGGTGCGGACCCCCACGACTCGACCTGTGCTCCCCTCGAGAGAGAGGACTTCCTGGCTGGGATCGAGGAGGGGATCGAGGGCTTGCGCATCGGAATCCTCGACGAAGTGAACACGAGCACCTTGCCGGAGGACGAGACCGCAGACTGGCAGGCTTCCCTGGAACGCCTTGAATCCCTGGGCGCCGAGCTGCGTCGGGTTTCGGTGCCCAACCTGCCGGCGACGGTCGCTGCCTACTACGTGGTGGCCAACTCGGAGGCGAGTGCGAATCTGGCTCGCTTCGACGGCGTTCGCTACGGTCGACGCGATCCCGATGCCCTTTCCCTGGACGACGTCTACTCCGGTAGTCGCAGTCAGGGCTTCGGGGCCGAGGTCAAGCGGCGAATCATGCTCGGCACGTTCGCTCTGTCCAGCGGGTACCACGATCAGTACTACGGTCGTGCCGTCGGTGTGATCGCGACCCTCAAGGCCCAGTTCGCGCGCGTCTTCGAAAAAGTGGATGTTCTGGTGACACCGACCACTCCGAGTCCGGCATTCGAGATCGGTGAGAAGACGGGCGATCCGCTCTCCATGTATCTCTCCGATGTCTTCACGACCCCGGCCAGTCTTGCGGGACTGCCTGCCGTTGCTGTGCCTTCGGGTCTCGACAGCGCCGGTCTGCCTCTCTCGCTTCAAGTCATTGGCCGTCCGTTCGAGGAGGCGATGGTTCTACGCGTGGCGCGGGCGTTCGAGAGCGCGAGTGACTTCGCGTGTCGCCCGAGCTTCGTCGCGGCGCAGCCGGAGGCAGGCACTTGAGGTCTCGCGGCCGTTTCGGAGCCCGGTCACTGCGGGAGGCGATGCTTCTCTGGCTCGTGGTCCTGGCGTGCGTTCCGCCAGCAGCTGCAACGGTGCGCCGGGAAACGATCGGGGATGGGACTGTCGCGGTACTCGCCGAGGACGGTTCCCTCCACCTCGAAGCCTTGCCGCTGCCCCAGGAAGGGCTGCTCAAGTTCACGGAGCGCCTCTGTGGCTCGCAGGAGGTCGCAGAGCAGGTCGCCGATGTCAACGACTACCCACGAAGTCTGTTGAAGGGGGTGCGATACCGGGTCCCGCTGAGTTGTCTTCGTCCCTCGCTCCAGGTGAAGACCTTTCTGGCCCTCTTTCCGGAAGATGGCGCAGAGGCGGAAGGCTGGGTGCATCTGGTGGGGTCCGAAGGCTCCCACCTGCCGGCGAGCCTGTGGCGTATTTCCGAGTGGTTTACCGGCAGTGGCCAGAACTACCCGGAAATCCGAGAGTTCAACCGACTCGACGACGAGAACCTCCAGCCCGGTCAACGAATCACCATCCCGACCGCCCTCTTGCTTCCAGCACTGCGCGGGGCCGTGCCGAGCACTTCCGCGGGCTCCAGGAGCGCCAGCGCTCGGGCCTCGCAGCCGCAGCCGCAGCCGCGATTGGCGCAGGCGGCCCCTTCGGTCCTCAGCTTCGAGCGCGACAGCGAAGGCGAATACGCGGTCTACCAGCTTCGCCCGGGCGAAGCGCTCTATACCTCGGTGGTCGTGCGGTTCACGGGTCGTCTCTCGGGCTCCGACGTCAACCAGTTGGCGGGAGAGATCGCGAGGCGAAGCGATATTGCCGACGTGACCGACATTCCGATCGGCTACGAAGTGAAGGTGCCGGTCGACCTGTTGCTGCCCGAGTTTCTTCCCGAGGACCACCCGCGCCGGGTGGCATGGGAGGCAGACATGAGCGCCAGTGATCGGTTCAGTAACTCGGTTCAGGCGGCGGGACTCGAGGGGATCACGGTGATTCTCGATGCCGGCCACGGTGGCAAGGATGTCGGTGCTTCGAAATCCGGGGTCTGGGAGAGCCTGTACGTCTACGACATCATGCTGCGGGTGCGACGACAGCTGCTGGAGCGCACCGCGGCGCAGGTGCACACGACGACACGCGAGGGCGGTGCCTACACGATCAGAGATCGAGAGGTGTTGCCCTTTACGCAGGGGCATGCGGTATTGACGACGCCCCCATACGTGATCGAGCAGGGTGTGGTGAGCACCAACTTCCGTTGGTACCTCAGCAACAGCCTCTATGCGCGGGCACGCAAGAACGACATCGGCTCCGAGAAGGTGATCTTCCTCTCGATCCACGCCGACTCGTTGCATCCCAGTCTGCGCGGGGCGATGGTCTATGTTCCTGGCCTGCTGCCGAATCCTGCGAGTCACGGCAAGTCGGAGGCGGTGTACACCTCTCGCAAGGAAGTCCGTGAGAAGCCTCGAGTGACCTGGGAGCAGTCGGAACGGACCAAGAGCCTTGGCCTCTCCCGCCAGCTAGCCGATGATCTGCTCGCCGCGTTTCGGACTCACGATCTGCTGATCCACGAGAACAAGCCCGTTCGAGACCGGGTACGCAAAGGGCGCCGAACGCAATATGTACCGGCGGTCTTGCGTTATAACGAAGTGCCGGCCAAGGTCCTGCTCGAAGTGGGTAATCTGGCCAACGATCGAGATCGAGCTCTCCTGCAGACGCAGGCGTACCGTGAACGCGTCGCCAGCGCGATCGTGACCGGAATCCTTCGTTACTACGACGTGCCGACCGATGGTTCGAGGGCCCAGAGAGTCGCTTCGGCGGAACGATGAGGCACCCGCTCTGGCGGGCTTCGTTCGGGCCTGGGGTCGGAGTCCAGGGAACTTTCAACCCACGATAGGGGTCTCTTTCCACACTCGCTTCGAGAGTGGCCCGAGGGGTCGCTCGAAGGGTGGGGGCGCGGAGAAACCTCTGACGGGAGACACGTGACGGGAAGTCCGGCATCGCTCACCGCGGAATCGGCCACCGACCGCACCGAGTGGGAACGCTCCGTCGTGCTGCGTCACCGCTACGGGGACCAGCAGGCCTTCGACGAGGTCTATCGAGAGTTTGCGCCAATGGTCTACAACCTGACCCTGCGCATGTCGGGGTCGCCGGAGCGAGCGCAGGATCTCAGTCAGGAGGTCTTCCTACGGGTGTTTCGCAGCCTGGGCCGCTTCAAGGGAAAGTCCAGTCTCAAGACCTGGGTCTACCGGATCACTGTCAATCACTGTCGCAGTAAGTTGGGACGCCGGAGACTCCCAACCGAGTCCCTGGTCGACGGCGAGGGGCGAGAAAGGGAACTGATCGACCCCAGACGCGACCCGGAAGAGCGCGCGATGAGCGGAGCGACTCGCAGCGAGATTCGGCAAGCCCTGCTCGGGGTCGAACCGGTGTACCGCGAAGCTCTGATCCTGCGCGATCTCGAGGAACTCACCTATCAAGAGATCGCAGAAGTACTGAAGGTGCGCCTCGGTACCGTGAGATCGCGAATCGCTCGCGGCCGCGCCCAGCTCAAGCTCAGTTTGGAGAAGTCGCCGTGACCATACGCAACGTGACCGACGAGCTCCTCTCGGCCTACATCGACGACGAGCTCGACGAGGTGTCGGCGAAGCGAGTCGAAGCTTCGCTCAGAGAGTCCCCAGTGGCTCGGCAACGTCTCGAGGAGCTGGAGAGTGTCGTTCGAGATCTCCGCGGCCTCGATCGCGAGTCTCCGCCGCCGGAGCTTCATCAACGGCTCAAGCGTCAGATCGTGCTCGATCCCGAGCCGGCAGGCTTCCGGGCCAAGCTCGATGCTCAACGAGGTCGCTACCTGCTCAATCAGTCGCTGGTCTGGACCCTGCTCGGTGTCATCCTGGCGATGGCTCTGATCATCCTGCTCCTGGCCCAGGCGTTCGACGGTCAGGGCTCGTCGATCGTGGTGGTCGGAGATGACGGGGGCCGGCGAAGCGTAGCCGATCGGGAGTTCCTCTTCGACGGCGTGGCCTGGCGCGAGGTGGGTACCGGGGAAGGAGAGCGACGCGAGGTGCAGGTCGACTCGGAGGAGGGGCTGAGCCTGTGGGCCGAAGAGGCCTGGTTGGCGGAGCTGGCTGCGGCGGCGGGTCCGGACGGGGACGGCGGACGGCGGCTACCCGAGGCGGTGGTGTTCCGGTGGGGTGGCGAGGATGTGGAACTGGTTCTGCGCGAGCTCGACGAATAGGAACACTGCCTACGGAGCGGTCGCGAGCCGGCATCTCTCCACCACGACCACCCTCACCGCTCGGCTCGACACAGAGAGCTCAGAACCCCTCGTACACCGAGATCGACTCGATCTCCGCTTCCCCTTCTCCCAGGGTCACCGTCTCCCCGACGGCTTTCCCCAGGATCGCCTGCGCGAGCTCCGACTCGTGAGAGATCACCCCGTCCTCCGGTTTGCTCTCCCAGGGGCCGAGAATGACCAGACTCTGCTCCTCCCCTCCCTCGGAGAGTCGGAACTGAACCCGGGTGCCGACTCGAACTTCCGACGAATCGATCTTGTCCGGCTCGAGAACCCGAGCCCTCTCCAACTGCGAGTTCAGCTGTGTCGCCCGAGCCGTCAAGTACTCGTGGCGCTGACGCGCCGCTTTGTACTCGAAGTTCTCCCGCAGGTCGCCCATCTCTCGTGCCGTTTCGATGGCTTTGCGGTTCACCGGGATCTCTTCTTCCAGGAGGGCTTTGAGCTCGTTGCGCTTGGCCTCGAAGGCGGCGGCTGTGGAGTAGAGCGGCTGGTCGTCGTCCTTGCGCAGATCGGGAAACTTCAGATGGATCGCATTGATCAGAGGGTCCCGCTGGTAGCGCGGTAGACCGGTCGCCTGCAGGATCGCATCCTCGGCGTCCGCCGCGGCGGACTGGTCGATCTCGGCGAGGATCCTCGGCAGCGTGCTTCCGCTTTCGCTCAAGGCGGCCAGTCGAGTCTTGAAGGGCGCGAAGATTTCGTCCCCCTGGGCGACCAGGATCTGCTTGAGCAGTCGGACACCTCTCTTCTTGCGCAGCCTCTCTTCTTGGTCGGCCGCCTGCTCCGCGACCCAGACGAAGGCGGCTGGGGTCTTACGCGGCTGGCTGAGGGCCTGCTCGAGCGCCTTCTGGTGCACCTTCTGACCGGCGCTTCGGAGCTGCTCGGCCAGTGTTGCAAGGGCGCGAGACTCGGTCTCCTCCAAAAAGGCCGCTGAGAGAATCTGAGGCCAGTCGTCGCGAGTCGCCTGGATGGCCTGATAAGCCTGGGCGCGCAGGGCTCGATTCGGGAGCGAGGCAAGGAAGGCTCGCGGTTCAGCGCTTTCCTTGACGATCTCCTCAGCGGTCCACGTGGTGGGCGCAGCTCCGACGCGATCGAGTGCCTGCCAGATCTCGAACGCCAGGGCGGGATCCGTGTTCCGGAGCTGCTCACCGCGCTCGGCGAGAGTGGCGCTCAACTGTGCTCGCAGTTCCTCGTCCTGCTTCGCGGAGCGCCGCAGCACGTCGAGCTTGCCGCGGTCGTCCGCCTGGTCGAAAGACTCGAGCAGTGCGTCCTGAGCGTGCTCGCTGGTCTCGGCCCATCGGTAGGCCTGCTTCTTTCCCGATTCCGTGACCACCTGTGGATGCTTGCGTGCTCGCGTCCACCAGCTCGACCACTTGGATTCGGGAACTACACCCAGCACCATGTCTTTGATCTCGGCACCGGTCAAAGCCCGATCGTGGCTGCGCAGTACCTCACCGAGGAGCTCTGGTGCCGAGAGCTCGCCCAGTGCCTCGGGGTCCTCGAGCTTGCGCCACAGGAAGTGACCTTCGGGAACCAGCTCGAGCATCGTCCCGGCAGCGCGAAAGCCGACCGACAGTCCCTGGATGCGCTCGAGATCCACCTTCAAGCTCTGCAGGCCGAAGTTGACGTCTGCGATTCGACCGACCCCCTTTTCCTTCATGTAGACGACCGTGCCGACTCGATAGGTGAAGAGGTTGCGGATACGCTCGACCTTGTCCCAGACCTTCGTCGTCTCGTCGCGGCCCTTGTTCAGACCCACCGTGTCCATGAGGGTCGTCAGCTCGTCGGCGCGGTCGGCGTAGGAGCGTTCCAGGGTTTCGAGGATGGTCTCGTAGATGTGGCCGGACTTCAGGTACTGCCTTCCAGCCGCTCGGATCAGATCGAGGCGGAGATCCCACTGTTCCTGCTCCTTCAACTGTTCGTCGAGGATCTCGAGCAGGGTCCGTGCCCGTGACGTCTCGTCGGTGTCGATCAGTACGCCCGCCACGTCCGTGAAGAAATCGAGGTCCTGTGGGGTGTCCGAGGCACGCACCAGCCACTCGGCTTCGATCGGGTCGAAATCGCCCTGGGCCAGCGCTTCCTTGATGTCCGGGGGGATCATCGTTGCCTCCGAGGATTGAGATGGGAGCACCGCAAGAGGTGCAGAGTGGACTGCAAACGGTGAGAATAGCAGAGAATGGTGCTCGCTCCGGGGCTCTTGTCGTGGGCGACGATGAGACACGTTTGGCATTCTCGAGATGAACGGCAAGATCGCATCGGGCGACACTACACAGCTCCGACGGCGCCTGCGTGAAGCGGGTGCGGCAGAGCTCTCTGCCCTGCTCGAGCAGCATTCCATCGAGCTCGACGTGGACGCAGCTCGTCAGGCGATGCGCAATCCGTTCATCACGCCAGAGGGGATCGGGCTCTTGCTCGAGTCGCGCTCGTTGCGCGAGTCGCCCGAGATGCGGCGAGAGTTCACCCTGCACCCTCGGACTCCATTGACCCAGGCGTTACGATTGGTTCCCGGCTTGCGTTGGCGTGCGCTTGCCGAGCTCGGCGCCGATACACGGGTCCATCCTCAGGTGAGACGGGCCGCCGATCTCGATCTGGTGAGGAGACTGCCAGGTCTCGCCCTCGGGGAGCGAATCGCCCTGGCGCGGGTCGCCGGACAGGGCGTGATCCAGAAGCTGTGCCACGACTCCCATCCCCGGGTCATGACGGCGCTGCTCGAGAACCCCCGCCTCACGGAGGGGGCTCTCGCCCCCGCGCTGTCGAGGGAGAGCACCTCACCGGAGATCTTGAGGCTGATTGCCGACAGCTCTCGCTGGGGGATCCGACCGTCGGTGCGTCTCGCGTTGTGCCGAAACCCGCGGACGCCGGTGGGTACGGTTCTCGGACTGCTGCCGATGCTCCGGCCCTCGGATCTTCGCCAGCTGGCGCAGGAGAGGCGGCTGGCCCCCGCCGTGCGGGGCGCCGTGGAGCGGATTCTCGGGCGGGACCGCGGTGGTTCGAGGCGTCGGCGAGGAGGCGCCACGGGAGGGTGGCAATGACGGGAAACCCCCGAAAAACTGGCGAATCTCCAGTAAGGCGAGGTATATTCAGGGATTGGAGGGCCTGATGTGGGCGAGTTGGTGAAACCCCGAATGTGGAGCGACAACCTGGGTCCGGAGGACTCTTTCGGTGCCTGGCTTCGAAGGCAGCGGGAGGTGCGTGAGATCAGCCTGCGCGAGATCTCCGAGGCCAGCAAGATCAGCATCCGGTATCTGGAGGCGCTCGAGCAGAATCGCTTCGAAGTCCTGCCGGCTCCGGTCTTCGCACGCGGTTTCTTGCGCGAGTACGCCTGCTATGTCGGCCTCGATGCGGACGAGGTGATCAACTACTACCTGGCAGCGCAGGGGGTTTCCACCGAGGAGGGCGAGGAAGAGCTCGAGGTGATGGAGGTCAGGAGCTCCTCCCTCGGCTCGTGGGTCGTCGCTTTGCTGGCCGGCGCGGCCATTGTCTTCATCGTGGTCGCTGCCCTCGCGAACTATCTCAACAAAGAGTCCCCAGACGAAGACCGGCTGCCCGCCAACGCGGCCCCGCCGGTGCCGGTGGTCGTTCCACCGACGGATGCCGACACGGTGCCCCAGGCGGTTCCGGCGACGTCGCCGCTGCGTGTGACCCTGGACTTCACCCAGAGCTGCTGGGTGGAGGCGTGGGTCGATGCCGAGCGAACCGTCTCCGAGCTGCGTGTGCAGGGTGAGTCGCTTCGGCTGGATGCCGAGGAGGAGATTCGAATCACCCTCGGCAATGCTGCCGGGGCGGGGATCGAGATCAATGGCGTGCGCTACGAGGCTCCGATCGCGGACGGTGAAGAGCTGAAGATCGATCTCGAGCTGGCAGGCCAGCTGGAGGGCCGTTCTTGACTGCGGCAGCCGAGCGCCCTCCCCTTGTCAAGGAAGTCCTGTCCGGGAGAAATCGCGACCTTCAGTTCCTGGCGGCAAAGGGAATCCTCCCTCTCCCTCCGGAGGAGTTGATCGCCCTCCAGGTCGAGCTCACGACGCTCGGCGACGCCGAGGTCGCGGACGCGGCGCGCGAATCCCTGGCGTCGGTCGATCCTCTGTCGATTCGCCAATGGGTCGGGAGCGAGGCCCCCATCGAGGTGGTGGAGTTTCTCGGGCGCACCAGCTCGGCTCCGACTCTGCTCGAGCCGATCCTGCAGCGCCGGGACCTCACTGGCGAGCTGGCGGCAGAGTTCGCTCCCCATCTTTCGGCCGAGATGCAGGAGATCTTTCTGCTGCGCCAGGATCTGATCGTGGAGTATCCGCAAATCCTCGAAGCGCTCGAGAAGAACCCGCGGCTCACCGGCTTTTCCGCTCGGCGCATCGCTGAGTACCGGCGACACTTGATCGACACCGACGAGGACGAGGAGGAGGCCGAGGCCGAGGCTGCCGAGGCCCCGGGGAAGGTGGCCGAAGGCGAGGTCGACGACGACGAAGAGGCCGCCCTCCTGGCCGAGGCCATCGAGGAGGTCATGGAGAGCGTAGAGCCGGAAGGTGAGCTCGATCCCGGGACCGGGCTCACCGAGGCCCAGATCAAGTCGCTTCCACCTCCGATGCGGACCAAGCTCGCTCGAGGCGCCTCACGCTCCCTGAGAACCATCCTGCTGCGCGACACCAATCCGCAGGTAGCCGTGGCCGTGCTGAGCTCGAGTGCGGTCACGGAATCAGAAATCGAGCAGCTGACGAACAGCAGGGCCGTAGTGGAAGAGGTCCTTGGAGCGATCTCCCGCAACCGCGAGTGGATGAGGAAGTACACTATCGTTCACAACCTGGTCAAGAATCCTCGGACCCCGGTTGGTGTGGCGGTGCGATGTGCATCGCGCCTGTCTGTGAGAGATCTGTCGATGGCGGCGAAAGACCGTAACGTCTCTGATGCGGTGAGGCAGACTTGTCGACGCCTTTTGGCAGCCAAGAAGAACTGATTGCAGAGTGGTGAGAGAGGATAGAAGTGGTGGAACAGCGCAAACCGGACTCCAGAGACTCCAGGGCAGGGTAGATCCCAGGACCTACCTCCGAGGATTCGACGTTGCCGAAGGACTACTACGCCGTGCTTGCTGTCGATCGCGACGCGTCGCGAGACGAGATTCGTACTCGCTTTCTCGCTCTTGCTCGCGAGCGCCATCCCGATCTGTTCGCGGGCACCGACAAGCAGAGTGCGGAAGAGGAGTTCCAGGGAATCACGGAGGCTTTCAATATCCTCTTCAACCCGGAGAAGCGTCGCCAGCACGATATGGAACTCTTGGGGCCCAGCCCCCAGCCGAGCCAGGCCCCCGACCAGCATGACCTCGTTCGCGTATACATGGTGCGAGGCGTAAAGGCCTACAAGGAGAAGAAGTACCTCGACGCTGCTGACAATTTCGACCGAGCCACCAAGCTGGATGACAAGAATGCGCAGGCCTGGTACTACCTTGCTCTTACCTGTTCCCACAACCCTCGCTGGCGCAAGCAGGCGCTCAGCGCCATCACCCAGGCTTGTGAGTTGGACCGTATGAATGCGGGCTATCACAAGCTGGCGGGAAAGATCTTCAAAGCAGCCGGTATGGGAATCCGCGCGGAGCGGTACTATCGGCAGGCGATACAGTGGGGCGGACCGGATGCCGAAATCGAGAGTGCTCTCGAGGAGCTGAAGAAGGGCTGACGAGTGGGGATCTTGTTGCGATCATCGGGTCTGACCCATAAGGGATTGGCTCGGAAGCACAATGAAGACTGCTTCGAGATCGATCCGGAGCGGCAGCTCTTCGTCGTGGCGGACGGAATGGGGGGGCATTCCTACGGGGAGGTGGCCTCTCGAATCGCCGTGGACAGCATTCGCGATTTCGTGAGCGACGGGGGGGAGAATCCGCGGTACCGGCGGTTCGCAGACGAGCCGGGGCTGCAGGAGCACTCGAATCTCCTGCGCAACGCAGTGCGGACGGCACATCAGCAGGTCCTTCACGCCATTCTCCAGAATCATGCCCTGCAAGGAATGGGCACCACGGTGGTCGGTGTGCTCGTACAGAAGGGGGTCGCGGCGCTCGCCCATGTGGGAGACAGTCGCGCCTATCGTCTGCGCGACGACAGGTTCGAGCTACTGACCGAGGATCACACCTGGGTTCACGAGCAGGTCGCAGCCGGATTCCTCTCCCCCGAACAGGCTCGGGTCCATCCACTCAAGAACGTGGTGACGCGGGCGCTCGGAAGTGAGAAGGAGGTTCTGGTCGACATGCAGGAGATCGAGGTCCAGCCTGGCGACCTGTACCTCGTGTGCTCGGACGGGTTGACCACCATGCTGAGCGACGAGGACATCGGTTCCCTGCTCGCGTCCGGTCTTCCTCTCGATCAGATGTGCCAGCGAATGATCGACGCAGCCAACGACCGCGGCGGGCTGGACAACATCACCGTCATTGTCGTCTCCATCGAGCACGAGGACGGCAACGGGGAAGACTCTTCGGAGTCGGATTGACGACTCTTCTGGCCTTTTCTCTTGACCCACTCGGACAGCCGGCGGTATCCTCTGCTGTCCGTCGACGACCCGGTGCCTGACCCGATCGAGTTTCGATCGCCTCCCTCGAGCTGGGGCCCAGCTGTCGACAACCTTGTACGGGGCGTAGCTCAGCCTGGTAGAGCGCACGGTTCGGGACCGTGAGGTCGGAGGTTCAAGTCCTCTCGCCCCGACCACTTTCCTGGCCCTGGGCCCTCCGCGACGGGCACGGCTGCCTCGAGAAGTTTCCAATTCCGCTCCTGGGGTGTCTCAAGGAGTGAGATGGTCATGGCGCGCAAGCACTCTGGATCCGAGCCCTCGGCCCTTCCGCCGTCGACGGCCGAGCTCGAGTTCCCTGACGAGGGAAGTCTGCTGGCCGCGTTGCGAGCCGGGAATCGTCGCGCGGCGGAAGAGCTCGTCGAGCGAACCCACCAGATGGTCTATGCCTCTCTGTTCAAGCTGACCGGCGGAGATGCCGCGCTGGCCGAGGACCTGAGCCAGGACTGCTATGCGAAAGCCTGGAAAGCGCTCGACGACTTCGACGGGCGAGCGCGTCTCTCGACATGGCTGTACCGCATTGCCTACAACATCTTCCTGAACCATGTGCGGCGCCCGGCGCTGATTCGCCCTTTCGAGGAGGGGGAGACCGAGACCCTTGCCGACTCCGAACGGCCTCCCGCGCTGCGGGCGGAGCAGCGTGAACAGGCCGATCGGCTCCGAAAGTCGATTCTCGAGCTCCCCGAGGATCTGCGATTCGCCATCACTGCGCGATACTGGGCCGAGATGCCGGTTCGGGAGATCGCGACCCAACAGGGGATCACGGTCATGGGCGTGCGCAAGCGGCTCAGACGCGCCGAGGCAGCGTTGCGGGTAGCCTTGCAGATGTCCGAGGAGAACGATCCATGAACCGGCCTTCGAAGCGTGAGCTGCGCCGCCAGTTGAACGTGCCCGCTCCCGAGGCGCCGCCCGAGCTTCTCCGGCGCCTCCGGAAGGCGATTCCAGAAGATCGCTTCGGGGCCGAATCGGACCGCGGTCCTGCGGGCCGCCGTTCTCGGTCGATCCGGTGGGGCCAGCGCGAGTGGGGCATTGCCGCGGGACTGGTGGTTCTCCTAGCGAGCGGACTCCTGGCGATTCGCCTGGGCGTCGGTGGAGATCGTGCGTCGAGCGAACCGGTGGCGCAGGAAGAGCGGACCGGGGACCGGGCGAAGGGGCGCACGGCCGAGGCGGAGGCTCCCGCGTCACAGATCCCCACGGCTCCATCTCCGGCGCCGACTCCGAGCGCCGGGGTCGAGCCCGAGACCCTCTTCCTCGACGGTGCACCCGAGGATCGCTCGACGACGGACTCGCTCGATCGTCCCGCCGAGCCGCGTCGCCAGTCGATTCCCCTGGAGAGTCCCTCCCCGAGTGCCGAACCGGCTCCGTCGAGGGAGCGGTTGGCGCTCTCCGAGCCGGAACAGCCGGCGATGGCAGGGCTCGTCGAGCGGCCGTCCGGAAAGACTGGAGCGGAAGTGGAGTCCGAGAACGAGGCCCGATCGGATCTGGGAGCCGAGTTCGCGCGCGAGGCTCGCCGTGGGAGTACTGCGGTGGCCGAGGAACGGCTCGACAGTGGGGCGGCCGCTCTCGAGGCGCGGCCGGGTCTGCAGATCGAGACGCAGCGCTTCGAGGCGGGGGTCTGGCGGCTCGACGGAAGGGCGGATGCGGCGGGAGACCGACGAACCGCCGGGGACACGCCGTCGCTCTGGATGCGGCTGGCCGGAGTCGGTGCCCCGGCCGACCCGGATCTGGCCGAGCAGGACGCATCGCTCCGGGCCGAGGCCGAGCCCCCTCGCTCGGTGGTCTCGGCCGCCGTCGGTCCGGACGGGCGATTCTCCCTGGCCATTCCGTGTGCTGCGCTCGGTCTGTCCGAGGAGGTGATGGCCCTCGAACTGGTCGATGAGAACGGCGTGGTGATCGAGCGCTTCGAGATACCGGCGCTCACCCCCTGCGCTGGCGAGGAGGGCGAGCGGCGGTGACGGTGGTGACCCTCCGGACCCTGCGCCTGCGACTCGTCCCCTACAGCACTGCGGACCTGGATCCGCTGCACCGCCTGTTCTCCAATCCCGTCGTGCGTCGCTTTCTACTCGACGATCAGGAGATGAGTCGACAGTGGGTGGCGCAGGAGATTGCCGGCAACCAGGTGGCGTTCGAGAATCGCGGACTCGGGCAGTGGAGCGTGCGCCTGCTCTCGACCCCGGAGGAGATCGTCGGATTCAGTGGCTTTCGCGACTTCTTCGACCCACCTCAGCTGCAGCTGCTCTACGGCCTCCATCCGGGCTGGCACGGGCAGGGTCTCGCCACCGAAGCGGCGCGCGCGGTCGTTCGGTACGCCTTCGAGGTCGCAGGAGAAGACGAGGTGGTGGCCGCGACGGATCCCCCCAACACAGCGTCCGTGAGCGTGATGAAGCGACTCGGAATGCGCTTCGATCGTCGTGAGGACACCGGTGGCCGGACTACGCTCTTCTTTCGACTGGCGAAGGCGGACTTCGACTGGGAGGCGGTACCCCTGTGGGTCGAGAGCTCAGGGCGAACGGGGCCGCTCCGAGACCCCCGGTCGCTGCCTGGCTGATCCCCCGCGGAGGGGCCAACAGGGGCTGCTAGACTGCTCGCAGAGTCGAAAGAGCCGGGTTCGCAAGGTTGTGCTCGTCGAGGTGCGAGGGCAGTGGCTCTGGCTCAGAAACCGCCGTCGAGGCGCGAGGCATCCCTACCTGCTTCCGTATCCGCAAGGAGAGCCGAAGATGACTGAGAGATTCCCCCGAGTACTGTGGTCGTCGTTGGCGATCTCGCTCCTGCTGATCACACCGCTGGCGGCCGAGGACAATCCGGCGGCGGCCGGCTTCAACCTCGATGGCTCCGACGCCAAAGCGATCGGCCTCGCCGATCGTGCGATGGAGTCGATGGGAGGGCGCGGCGCCTGGGACGACACCCGCTACCTGGCATGGCGCTTCTTCGGCAATCGAGATCATGTGTGGGACAAGTGGACCGGCGACATCCGGATCACGACCGGGGACACGGTCGTGCTGATGAACATCCACTCGAAGGATGGACGGGCGTGGAAGGCGGGGGAGGCGCTCACCGGGGACGCTCTCGCCGAGCAGCTCGATGGCGGCTACAAGGCCTGGGTCAACGACTCCTACTGGCTGGTCATGCCCTACAAGCTGAAGGACAGCGGCGTGACGCTGCGCTACGTCGGCGAGGGAGCGATGGAAGACGGCCGAGCGGCCGATATCGTCCAGATGACCTTCGAGGACGTTGGAGTGACCCCGCAGAACAAGTACCACGTGTGGCTGGCCAGAGACACCGGTCTGGTCGAGCAGTGGGCCTACTTTCCGACCGCCGATCTCGAAGAGCCCGGCTTCGTGACGCCCTGGGCGGACTGGCAGCAGTACGGTCGGGTCAAGCTCTCGAGCAGCCGCGGTGATGGACGTTTCGCCAACGCGATCGCCGAGATCCGCGTCTACGACGAGCTCCCTCGCTCGGTCTTCGAGAGCCCCGATCCGCCCCGATTCCCTTGAACCGAAGCGAATGGTCCCACTTCTGCCGCCGAAGACTCCCCAGCCATTCGCGCTCTGGCGCTCCCTGACATGATCTCCCACCTCAACAAAACTACCGCCTCCGGCAATTGGGTCCAGTTCCTTCCGGCGCTGCTCCTGCTGCTCGGCGGACTGTCGATGGGGCCGCTCTCGGCCCTCCAGGACGACCGCGAGGCCGGGTCCGGTCAGGACGCGGTCCCGAGCGAGTCCGGGACCGAGCCCGCTTCGGATACCGCAGAGAGGGTGTCCGCAGCTCGACAGACCCGCGGAGAAGTCCTCGTTCTGGCGATCGACTCGATCATCCACCCGGTGGCGGAGGAGTACCTGATCGAGACGCTCGACGAGGCGGAGCGTGTGGACGCGGCCGTGGTGGTGGTCGAGCTCAGCACCCCGGGAGGCATCCTGACCTCCACTCGGCACATGTGGAGCGCGATGCTCGAGACCGACGTTCCGGTCGTGGTGTGGGTGGCTCCGCAGGGAGCCCAGGCCGCGTCGGCCGGCTTCTTCCTGTTGATGGCAGGGGATCTCGCGGCCATGACATCGGGCAGCAATACCGGAGCTGCTCACCCGGTCGGGGGTCAGGGAGAAGAGATCGAGGGCACCCTTGGTGAGAAGGTGGAGCAGGACGCCGCAGCGGCGATCCGTTCCCTGGCCGAGCGGCGCGGGCGCGACCTCGATCTGGCGGAATCGGCGGTGATCGAGAGCCGCTCCTTCAGCGCAAAGGAAGCGTTGGAGGCGGGCCTGATCGATCTCATTGCCGACGACCTCCCGACGCTGCTCGACGAGATCTCTGGACGGGAGGTCGAGAAGGGAGGACGAACCGTGGTCTTGCGGACCGCGGGCGCCTCGGTGCGTCGCGTCGAGATGAACCCCTCTCAGCGGGTTCGTTCCGTCCTCGCGGATCCGAACATCGCCTATCTCCTGATGAGCCTCGGCGGACTGGGTCTCTATTTCGAGCTGTCGAACCCGGGTGCGATCTTTCCCGGTGCCATCGGTCTCATCTGTCTCATTCTCGGCTTGTACTCCCTCTCCGTCCTTCCGGTGAACTATGCAGGCCTCGGTCTGCTGGCGCTGGCGGCCGTCCTGTTCCTTCTCGAGATCAAGGTGCAGAGCATGGGCCTGCTGAGCGTAGGAGGCGTCGTGGCTTTGGTACTCGGTTCGACGATGCTCATCGATTCCCCCGACCCGGCTCTCGAGGTGAGTCGCCAGCTGATTGCAGTGTTTGCCGTGGTGGCGCTGTTGGTGGTGGGCTTCCTGGCTCGTTTGGCCCTCCGAGCGCAGCGCGGTCGTGTGGCCACGGGTCAGGAGGGACTGGTCAATGCCAGGGGCGAGGCGCGCTCTGAGATCGCTCCGCGAGGAAAGGTGGAGGTGCGGGGAGAGATCTGGAACGCAGTCGCGAGTGCACCGGTGGGAGAAGGCCAGAGGATCGAAGTCGTCGGTGTGGATGGAATGACTCTCGAAGTGCGGGCCTTGGATTGAGCCTGGACTTGCGATCGAAACGCAATCTACTGAGAACATGAGCCTGTTGAGCTCGCGGTGCGGTACGACTCGTTCGTTCGCGCCAAGAAAGGAACCATTCTGATGACACTGGTACCGATCTTCGTCTTCCTGGCCGCGATTGGCTTCATCCTGCTCGCGCGCTGGATCAACATCCTGCCGGAGTACGAACGAGGGGTCGTGTTTCGCCTCGGTCGCCTCCTCGACGAGCCCAAGGGGCCAGGCCTGATCATCGTGCTCTGGCCTCTCGACCGGATCGTCCGGGTCTCCCTGAGGACGGTCGTGCTCGATGTGCCGCCGCAGGACGTGATCACCAAGGACAACGTTTCGGTCAAGGTCAACGCTGTGGTCTACTTCCGCGTGATGGAGCCCACCAAGGCGATCGTCGAGGTGGAGAACTTCCTCTACGCTACGAGTCAGCTCGCGCAGACGACCTTGCGATCGGTGCTGGGTCAGCACGAGCTCGACGAGCTGCTCGCCGAGCGCGAGCAGCTCAATGACAAGCTGCAGGAGGTGATCGACAAGCAGACCGATCCATGGGGGATCAAGGTCTCGACGGTCGAGGTCAAGAGCGTCGACCTGCCGCAGGAGATGCTGCGGGCCATGGCCAAGCAGGCCGAGGCGGAGCGCGAGAAGCGCGCCAAGGTCATCCATGCCAGCGGTGAGCTGCAGGCGTCCAAGTCCCTTTCGGAAGCAGCGGAGATCATGAGCCAGAACTCGACCACGTTGCAGCTGCGCTATCTCTCGACGCTGTCCGAGATCGCGACCGAGCGCAACTCGACCATTCTGTTTCCGATTCCGATCGATCTGATCAGTGCATTTCTTCCGGACCTGAAGAGAACCGGCAGAAGCAGCGACGACAAGTAGCTCTCGAGTGGTGAGGAGACCTCGAAATTGAGCGACGAGCAGGGTCTGTACTACGAAATCTCTCTGACCAGTCGGCAAGTGTTGGTGGGCATTCTGCTGCTGCTCGCGTGCGTGATGGTGGCGTTTCTCTCCGGTGTCTGGATCGGTCGAGACTCGAGCCCACAGCTTCCGACCTTCTCCGAAGCGGGTAAGGCGCCGGCCGACGCGGTCGCGGTGGACTTCTTCGACCCGGAGGCCGACGCGCCTGCGGCGGGCGAGGAGGAGGGCGGTGACGCTTCCCAGGCCGAGCAGGAGTCCGCTCCACCCGCCGGGGAGGAGCCGAGGTTGTCTCGGGTGATTCCGGCCGAGCCCGAGCAGGAGACGCCGGCACCGAGTCAGGGTGGCGCCGAGGCCACTTCACCCCCTCCGGGACCCGCCGAGACGGAGGCGGCTGCAGGCGGCGAGTCAGTAGTGATCCAGGTCTTCTCCAGCCATGACGAGAAGCAGGCGAATGCGATCCTCGAGCGGCTACGTACGGGAGGAGTGCGAGCCTTCCTCTCACCGGTGGATGTCAACAAGAAGACCATGTATCGGGTTCGCGTCGGGCCGTTCAGCGACCGCACGCTGGCAGAATCCGAGGCGGCGATGCTGCGTAGGCAGTATCGACTCGATACCTGGATCACCAATCACGAAGGCTGACGGGTTCCCGGCAGACGGCCCCGGGCGAAGATGCGCTCGGCCGGGGCGAGTGAACGTGAAGGAACCGGGCTCGCTCGAAGATCCCGATGAAACCAGCATCAAGGATCGCACTCGCGCTGGCCTCCGGTGTCGCCTGGGGGCTGTGCTTCCGCCATCACGCGGACGGGGTCCTGCCCTGGGTGGCGCTGGCGCCGTGGGTGGTCGTGCTGTTTGATGAGGGGCCGGGTCGCTCGGCGCAGTTCCTGCTCGGTTGGACCCATGGCATCGCGACCTGGCTGACCGCCGTCTACTGGATCTCTCCCGTGATGGTGGTCCACGGCGGCCTCCCAGGGCCTGCGGGCCCGGTCCTTCTCGTTCTGCTCGCGCTCTACCTGGGTCTCTTCCACGGGCTCTTCGCCCTGCTCGTCCGTGTGGCGTTTCCCCGACTCCGCGTGGGTGACGGCGCTGCGCGAGCCGTACTGTTGCTTCCCGGACTGTGGCTGGTGCTCGAGTGGATCCGAGGCTGGCTCTTCACGGGCTTTCCGTGGAACCTCACCGGCTACGCGATCGAGCTGGTGCCCGGGGCGCTTCCTACGGCTGCGTGGATCGGAGCAAGGGGGCTGGGATGGCTGGTGCTGGCCTTCAATGTGGCCGTGGCGCTGGCATGGGTGAGGCGTAGCGTCGTCCCACCCCTGGTGGTCGGCCTCGGGATCGTGGTCGTTCTGATGCTGGGGTCCTTCCTGCCCACCGGAGTCAGACCCGAGGGGCCGCCGCTCGACGTTCGGCTGGTTCAGCCCGACATCCCCATCCAGAGTCCCTACGACCCGGCGGTTGCCTTTGAGTACTACACCGCGCTCATGGAGTTGGCCGACGGCCTCTGCACCCCAGCGCGGCCGCTGATCGTTTTTGCCGAGAGCGCGATCTGGCCGTACTCGTGGCAATCCGACGCCCGCGTCCGGTCCGACCTCGTGAGGTTGGCCTCTCCCGACTGTGCCGTGCTGTTCAACACCGCGACCTGGACCGACGAGGAAACCGTGTACAACTCGGCTGCTCTGGTCGGTCCGGCTGGGCTCCTGGGCCGCTATGACAAGAACCACCTGGTGCCCTGGGGCGAGTACGTTCCGTTGGGTGACCTGATTCCGTTCATCGACAGCATTGCGAGGGCGGCGGGTGACTTCTCGGCGGCAGAGGAGATGACCCTGCTCGACTGGCAGGAGCAGAGACTCGGGGTCTCGATCTGCTTCGAGGTGATCTTTCCGGAACAAGTGGCTCGTCGTGCCCAGAACGGAGCTACTGTTCTGGTGACCATGACCAACGATGCCTGGTACGGCGATACGTCGGCCCCGTGGCAGCACCTGCGTGCGGCTCGCTTTCGCGCCGCCGAAACCCGGCGACCTCTCTTGCGCGCCGCAATCACGGGAGTCTCGGCGGTGTTCGACGCCGAGGCGAAGCCCTTGGCGACCCTGACGATCGGGGAGCGCGGAGTGATCGCGACCCGCGTGCAACCGATGCGTGGATCGACCCCCTACGTTCGTGCGCCGTGGCTCTGGGCGGTGTTGTCCTCGATCGCGGCGCTCTTTGCGATAGGGTTTCCTCCTCCCTGAGGGCAGCGACGACTGCTGCCGACGAATTCTGACTCCCCGACCGGGGATTGTAAGGAGCCACCCCTTGATTTCTCACGATCTTGCGCAGCGATTGGACCTGGAGACCGAGCGTCTCGCCAACCTCCGGGGGTATCTTTGACCAGGCTTCGATCGACGACGATCTAGCCGCCATCGACCACGATCTCCAGCAACCCGGTTTCTGGGACGACCCACAGAAGAGCGCGCCGCTGCTGCAGAAGCGTCGAACCTTGGAGCGCCAGAAAGAGACGGTGGAGCAGCTGCGCGCCGACTCGGAAGAGCTCGAGCTGTGGCGAGAGATGCTGGACGAAGGGGAAGACGAGTCTGGGGCCGAGGAGTTTCTCGACGAGCTCGAGAAGCGTCTCGATTCGCTCGATCTGCAGCTCAAGCTCTCCGGCGAGGACGACGAGCGCAACGCGATCTTCGCGATCCATCCGGGAGCTGGCGGAACCGAGTCCCAGGACTGGGCCGAGATGCTGATGCGGATGTACCTGCGTTGGGCAGAGCAGAGTGGCTACGAGATCGAGATGCTCGATCGCCAGGATGCTGACGAGGCTGGAATCAAGAGCGTCACCGTGGCGGTGAGAGGGCCCTACGCCTACGGTTATCTGAAGGGCGAGAGCGGTGTGCATCGCCTGGTGCGGATCAGTCCCTTCGACGCCCAGAAACGCCGTCATACCTCGTTCGCCTCCATGCACGTCTATCCGGAGATCGACGACGACGTGGAAATCGAGATCGACGACAAGGATCTGCGCATCGATACGTTTCGCTCCTCAGGCGCCGGCGGACAGCATGTCAACGTGACCGACTCCGCGGTGCGCATTACCCATCTGCCGACCAACACTGTGGTCAGTTGTCAGAACGAGCGAAGTCAGCACAAGAATCGGGCAACGGCGATGAAGGTCCTGCGGGCGCGGCTCTATGACCTCGAGATGAAGAAGAGAGCCGAGGAGATGGCGGAGAAGGAAGGTGAGAAGCGGCGGATCGAGTGGGGCAGCCAGATTCGCAGCTACACCCTCCATCCTTCGCAACGGGTCAAAGACCATCGGACGAATTTCGAGGTCGGGGACGCCAGCGGGGTGCTGGACGGTGAGGTGACGCCCTTCATCGAGGCGTGGCTGAAGCAGCAGATTGCCTGAACGGATCTCGTGTGCCCGAATGACCGTCCGACGGACAGCGTTGTGAGCGACCCTCGACCTCTTCGGCTCGATCTGGTATCGCCTCTTCCTCCGGTTCGCTCGGGAATCTCCGACTACACGGCGGACCTGCTGCCGCACCTCGCCGAGCGCTGTGAAGTGCGGTTGGTCCGGCTCCCGGGTCAGCCGGTATCCGAGGAGATCGAGGCGCGCTGGAAACCGGTTGCGGCGCAGCGTCTTGGCGAGGACGGCAGGCTGCCCTTCTACCAGATGGGCAACAACCTGTACCACGAAGGGGTCTTCGATCTCGCCTCCTCACGGGCCGGGGCACTCACGCTGCACGATGTGTGGCTGCATCATCTGACGGTGGAGCGTACCCTGGGGCATCAGGATCTGACCGGCTACGTCGAGGCCCTGACTCGCGATCACGGTTGGATTGGCGGAGCGGTGGCGCTGCCGCCGCGCTGGGGTGCTTACGGAAGTGCGGGTATGTTCGCTCTGCCGGTGCATCGGACCCTCCTGCGTGGACAGGCCGGAGTCCTGGTGCACAGTGAATGGGCCGCCCGGGTCGTTCGGGAAGAGGCGCAGCTCGAAGCGTACGTGGTGCCCATGCCCGTTCCCCTGCCGCTGGTCGGTGCCGGCCTCCGAGTCGCCTCCAAGGAGCTGCGCCAGCGCCTGAAGGTACCTCTGAGCGCCCCGCTCATCGGCTCGTTCGGCTTCCAGACTCCGATCAAGCGGACTCGCGTTGCGCTGAGGGCTCTTGCGCAGCCGGGTCTCGAGCGAGCCTACCTGCTGGTGGCGGGTGAGGTGGCGAAGGCACTCGATCTGGAAGGGCTGGCCCGGCAGCTCGGAGTGAATGATCGGGTTCGAGTCACCGGTTTTCTGGCCGAAGACGAGTTTCCAGTGGCGATCGCTGCCTGTGATCTGTGTGTCAACCTTCGCTACCCGACCGCGGGAGAGACATCCGCGTCCCTGCTTCGGGTGCTGGCGTTGGGCTGTCCGGCGGTAGTGTCGGACTACGCGCAGTTCGCGGAGCTGCCCGAGGCAGCGGTGACCAAGATCCCGCTCGATTCCAACGCAGGCGATGAAGGAGGCGAAGTCGCCGCTCTGGCAGCACGACTGGTGTCGCTTCTCGGGGATCGGCCTCGGCTCGAGTCGATGCGCAGAGCGGCGCGACGCCACGTCGAGCTCGAGCACGATCCATCACGAGCCGCTGCAATGATGGTCGATGCCCTGTTGGAGACTCGATCGAATCTCGAGGCTGCGACGGCGTCCGGGGCGATCGACGGGCAGGGAGCGCAGGCTCGCGACGACGCCCCGGTGTCTCCCGACCGGCCCTCTACGTTGACCTGGGGATGGTTGCCCGCACGCCTGGACGTGTCGGGAGTCGAGGGTCCCTGGGCTCCGGGAGAGCGGCGGCTGCTGACGGCGCAGCTGCACAACACCGGGTTTGCCTGCTGGTTGCCGGGCGGCTGCCCGGAGGGAGGTGTGGCCCTCGAAGTTCGGTTGCTCCTGCCGGGGGATGGGGTCGATCTGTTCGCGGGAGAGTCCTGGCTGCCGCTTCCCAGGACGGTCAGGCCAGGAGAGAGTCACACCTTCGACATTCCGGTGCGTCGCCCGCCGGGCGCGAGCCGGCTGATCCTCGAGCCACACGTCATCGGCGGCTCCGGTTTTGGAGACTGTCGGTGGGAGAGGTGGTTGTCATGACTCCTTCTGCCGATCGAGCTTGGAGCTGGGGGACCCTGGGCGTGGTGCTCGCTGCGCTGGTTCTCGGTGCAGGACTCGCCGGCGGGGCTCCGGCGGTCGGACTGGCGGTTCTCGTGTCGGCGGCAGCCTCGGCCGCAGCCAGAGCCCAGGAGCGCATTGCGGGTTCGGTGGCTGCGCTCTGGATTGCCCTGTTCGTCGCAGCCTCCGGTATCGGAGGAGCCGTGCTGACGACCCGCCCGGAAGCCACGCTGCTGGCGGCCACGGCCAGCGCGATGGCGCTCGTGTTTCGCCAGCAGTTGCCGGCCCGAGACCAGTTGAAAGACGTCTTCGACATCGACGATTCCGAGCCTTTTTCCCGCTTCGCTCTCCGGTGGGGAGGTATCGGGGCGCTTCTCGCATTGGCGGTGATCGACCGTCCGGTGCACCTCGCCCTGCTGGCTGCGGTGGGACTCGCCATCCCGACCGAGCGGAGGCGAGTCGGCTGGACTGCGTTGACGATCGGGGCTGTGGTCGGCGCTGCCACGGGTTGGACACTCGGCATCGCCGAGGCGCCCGTGGCTCCCGCCACGGCCACGGAGAGCCTCCAACTGGGCCTGCTCTACCCGATCGAGAATCCACCCTTCTTTCTGCAGACACTCCTTCACCTCGGGGTCGGTGGACAGATCGGGCTGCTGGTCGTGTTTCCGGCCGTCCTTCTGACGATCGCCGGATTCGAAGGCGGTCGGCTGCGCTGGGGGCTGCTCCTCGCCGTGATTCTGGTCGTCGTCTGGCCGGTCGTCACCTCTCCGTTCGACATCTGGGGCGGCGGTGCGCTCGCGGTTCAGGGCGTGGCAGGAGGCCCTTTCGCGAATCTGTGGTTCCTGCCTGTGTATCCGGTGCTCTGGTTCTTGCCATCGCGGCACGCGCGGGCCCGCTGGGTGGGCGCCGTGGCACTTCTTGCCGTGCTCTTTCTGGTGCCCCAGTGGTTGGCCAACTGGGTGCGTCCGATTTCGCCCGCCGTCGAGCTGTCGATGGCCAGACTGCTCGACAACCCATTCTCGAGATTTGCTCAGCACTGGCTACCGGCGGAGACGGGACAGCGTTTCGTACAGCCGTCCGGATTGGCCGACCGGCGTCACGCCGGGATGTGGTTTCGCCGTCTCGATCGGTCGGCTGTCGTGAGCGACTCGGTCCTCGAAGTGCGGGCCGACGAGGTTGCGGGATTCCTCATCGGAACCGAGTCGCCGATCGAGTCCCTGATCGTCAGGGTGGGGGAAACGGCGCCCAGCTCGATCGCGCTCGATCGGGCAGAGGTGACGCAGCTGATGCTGAGCCCCGATGGTAGTGTCGCGTTCGAGATCGAGCTCGAGAAACCGTTCGCGAGCCATCCGACCTGGTGGTCCGCGGACCCGGTTCTCTTCTACCGCATGAGCCTCTCCCTGCCCAGGGCGGGGCCCGAGAGCGGTGTCGAGTACAACCTCAGGTTCCGTAGCGGGCGTTTGATGGAGAGCTCTCGTTGACCTCCGCTCAGGAAAGACCGCCCGGGGCACCCGATGACTGACGACCCGAACATCCCTCCGTCACCAGCCGACCCAGCCGTCGGATCTTGGATACTCGAACTGCGACGTCGGCTCGAGGAGCCGAGGCCGAAGGGGTTTTCCTCGAGCAACGGCGACGGCGGAACCGAAAGACTCGTAGCAATGGTCGGCCTACGGGTCGAGTCCTCCGAGCTGTGGTGCTGCTTCACCGAGAACGAGGACGAGGCCGGAGTGGCGATCTGGGGGCCCTGTGTGCTCGGGTTTCCTCATGCCCCGACGAGAGCGGGCGAAGACCCCTGGGTGCGCATCGCGGAGTTGGCCCGGAGCGCGCTGGGAATCGACTCGGCTCGGGTGCTGCGGATCGGGGCTCTCGAGGTTCTCGAGCTTCCCGATGGACGTGAGGTCCAGCCCCTGGTCGTTGCGCTGCCCGCTTCCGAGCCGGACACCGCCTCGCCCGGCGTGGCGATTCCGGTCACTGCACTGGCGAAGCCCGCGCTGGTGGAGGAGCAGCTGGTCGAGCACGAAGGGCTCCAGATCAGGCAGCAGATCGCTCACGTGGGCCGCTACCGATTGATGGGCCCCACCTTCTGGGTCGTGGAGAGTCTGCTGCTGCGCCTCGGAATGCTCGACTGATCGACGACGAACGAGGGGCATCTTCGAGTGTTCGACAACGAAGAGGGTGCCCGGAAACACTGACGGATCCAAGCCCAAGGAGAACCCAGGACATGACCACCATCGACACGATCGTCGAGCATTTGGGAGGCGAGGCAGATTCCTTGCTTCAGCACGAGTGCACCGGTATCCGAAAGGAGATGCTGATGCTCCCCGGGCCCGACCACTTCGACCAGGCCTACGGCCCGTCCGACCGAACTCCCCAGACGCTGGTCAGCCTTCAGCGCTTGTTCAGCAGCGGGCGGCTGTCCGGCAGCGGATTCCTGTCCATCCTGCCGGTGGATCAGGGCATCGAGCACTCCGGAGCGGCCTCGTTCGCTCCGAATCCGATCTATTTCGATCCCGAGAACATCGTCCGACTGGCCATCGAGGGCGGATGCAACGGCGTTGCTTCGACACTCGGGGTCCTGGGACTCATGAGTCGGCGCTACGCGCACAGGATTCCCTTCATCGTCAAGATCAACCACAACGAGCTTCTCACCTATCCCAACCAGGCCCGTCAGATTCTCTTCTCCCAGGTCGAACAGGCCTGGGACCTCGGTGCAGCTGCAGTCGGAGCGACGATCTACTTCGGCTCCGAGGACTGCGACCGGGAGCTGGTCGAGATCGCGGAGTGCTTCTATCGGGCGCATGAGCTGGGCATGGGGACGATCCTGTGGTGCTACCTGCGCAACCCCGCCTTCAAGAAGGATGGGGTCGACTACCATGCGGCGGCCGACCTGACCGGCCAGGCGAACCACCTCGGTGTCACCATCGAGGCCGATGTCGTGAAACAGAAGATGGCGACCAACAACGGGGGATACCCGGCCATCGGCTTCGGTAAGACCCACGACCTCGTCTATGGCGAGCTGGTGGGGGATCATCCGATCGATCTGGTGCGCTGGCAGGTCGCGAACTGCTACATGGGCCGCATCGGTTTGATCAATTCTGGCGGGGCGTCCGGGGGCGAGAGCGACCTGGCCCAGGCCGTACGCACGGCCGTGATCAACAAGCGAGCGGCTGGCTCCGGTCTCATCTCGGGGCGTAAGGCCTTCCAGCGTCCGATGGCAGAGGGTATCGAGCTGCTGCGGGCCATTCAGGACGTGTATCTCTGCCCCGACGTGACCGTCGCCTGAACGAGGCCCCTGCCCGGGGCCCCTCAGGCGAGCCGGTGACGCTGGTCGCGCCGTGCGTTCTCGGCTACGAGCTCGGCGAGGCGGTCGCTGTGGCCGCGAGCGTCCTCGTAGCCGATCTCGATCAGTGCGCTCAGGTAGTCGCTCTGGAACATCAACATGGAGAGCACGTCCGGGCTCTTGGTCTCTCGCGTGCCGAGGCCCCGAGTCAGGTACCGAAACACCTTGGGAAGGCGTGATTCGTAGTCGCTGGCCAGGCGCCCGAGATCTCGACTGGGACGCAGGACCTCCAGGTCGATCAGCTCGAGACGGCCCACGTCGGGCAGGTGAACGGCGGGACCTGCGGCGATCAGCTGATTGATGCGCTCGAGGCGCAGAGCGTCTTGATCGAGCATGTCGAGGAAGATCGCGTTGAGGAGCACGCCGGCCACCTGGGCCGGTGGCGGGTAACCGTCGGTGGCTGGCTGCGCTCGGGCATGCGGGCCTCGCTGAAATCGGGTCGAGAGGGCGATGATGCGGTTCGCGCCGAGATGGATCGCGGGGGAAAGCGGGGCTGCGAGGCGAATTCCCCCGTCCCCGTACCAGGACTCGCCGACCTTTACGGCAGGAAAGAGCATCGGCAGGGCCGCCGATGCCATCACGTGGTCGACTCCGATCAGAGCGGCTTCGCTATGTCGATGGGGACGCTCCCACATCGTCACGTTGCGTCCCTCGACCCAGGTCACCGTTTCGCCGGTGGAGTAATCGACTGCGCTCAGAGCGAGGGCCGCGAGTCGTCCGGCCTCGAGGTTCTGCTCGATGCCGCTCAAGCGGCCATCGGCATCGGGGGAGAGAGCTCGCTCCAGAACCTGGTCGAGGGGCCGCGTGTTCATCAGGCCTCGGACCCGTGGCGCCAGCTTCGATCCGCCCGCTCCCAGGCGAAGCATCCATCCGAAGACGTTGCCCAGCAGTGACCCCGGATCGACTTCGAAGACCTTGTCAGGGCTCAGGTCGAGCCACAGCTGCGTGAGGGCGGACGCGGTATCGGAGAAGCGACCGGTGTGATTGGCCAGGAAGGCGGCGTTGATGGCGCCGGCGGAAACGCCGGTCAGCACGTCGAGCTCGAGGTCCGGGAAGTCCTCCGCCAGGGCTTTGAGAAACCCGACCTGGTACGCCGCGCGGGCACCGCCTCCGGTCAGCACGAGGGCAAGGTGCCCCCGGCGCACCCCCGCCTCCGAGCGCTCGGAGTCTCGACCCGTGTCATCCCCTCGGATAGACTGATTCGGTGCTTTCGGTGGGTCGGGCAAGTTGCGGGTGGCCTTCCCGATCGTAGGGCCCTGGCGCGAGTCAGGCTTCCGGCTACGCCGCCCCGTGTCTACCTCGGGGCGAACCCCGAGCGATCCCAATTCTCAACCTCAAATGCGTGTGGACTCGACGGTGATGTCCGAAGAACTCGATTGTATCGTTATCGGCAGTGGTCCCGGAGGGTACGTGGCGGCGATTCGCGCTGGCCAGCTCGGGATGCGTGTAGCGGTGGTGGAGAAAGACCCGAAGCTGGGTGGTACCTGCTTGCACCGCGGCTGTATCCCGACCAAGGCATTGCTCCACAGCGCCTCGCTGTTCGACCAGATCAAGGAAGCGGGTCGCTTCGGCGTCGACGTCGGCAATGCGACTCTCGACGGTCCCGCTCTCGCGAGCTATCGCACCGATGTCGTCGACAAGAATGCCAGGGGCATCGAGTACCTGTTCAAGAAGAACAACGTCGAGACCCTGCATGGCTTCGGTCGCCTGGTGGGGCCCCAGGAGGTCGAGATCGAGGGACCTGAAGGAGTGATCCGCAGGCGGGCGAAGAACGTTCTCCTGGCCACGGGCTCCGTACCCAGGGCACTCCCGTTCGCTCCCTGGGACGGCCTGCGAATTCTCAACTCCGATCACATCCTGGAGCTGGATCGCGTACCCGATTCGCTGGTGGTTCTCGGAGGCGGGGCAGTCGGAGTCGAGTTTGCGTCGATCTTCGCCTCGTTCGGCGCTCGGGTGGCGCTGGTCGAAATGCTGCCGCGGCTGTTGCCGGTGGAGGACGAGGAGGTGTCCAAGGAGCTGTCTCGGGTGTTCAAGAAGCGCGGGATCGAAGTGCACACGGACACCCGTCTCGAGCAGGTGGACACGCAGGGAGCCAGACTGAGGCTCGATCTCACCAGCGGTAGCGAGTCGTTGCAGTTGGAGACGGAGCTCCTGCTGGTCGCAGTCGGTCGGTCGCCCGTGGTCGAGAAGATCGGGCTCGAGACGGTCGGTGTCGAGCTCGAGGGTGGCTACATCGGAGTCGACGAGCTGCAGCGGACCTCGGTACCGAACATCTACGCCATTGGCGACGTCATCGACACTCCGTGGCTGGCACATGTCGCGTCTGCAGAAGGAGTCGTGGCAGTGGAGCAGATGGCAGGGCTCGACCCGCGTCCGGTCGACTACGATCGGGTCCCTTCCTGCACGTATTGTGAGCCGGAGGTGGCGAGCGTCGGCCTGACCGAAGCCCAGGCCCGCGAGCGCGGCTTCGAGGTCGAAGTGGGCAAGTTTCCCTTCACGGCCTCGGGCAAGGCTGCCATCCTCGGACGAACAGAGGGCTTCGTGAAGGTGGTGCGCGAGACTCGCTACGACGAGCTTCTCGGAGTGCACATCATCGGCGCCCACGCCACCGACCTGATTGCCGAGGCCTGTGTGGCGCTCCAGATCGAGTCCACCGCGGAAGAGATCTTCCGTACGATGCATGCTCATCCGACCTTGTCCGAAGCGTTGGCCGAGGCGGCTCTGGCTGCGACCGGTCGGGCGGTGCACGCCTGAGTCGAGGGCGAGCTCGAATCCGGCGGTATCGAAGATTGAACCAGCAGAGGTCGAAAGGAAAGCAGCGATGGCAAGCGAAGTGATCATGCCCCAGATGGGTGAATCGATTGCGGAAGGGACGATCACCCGTTGGATGGTCTCGGTGGGGGACCACGTGGAGCGCGACCAGCCACTGCTCGAGATCTCGACCGACAAGGTCGACGCGGAGGTGCCGAGCCCTTCGGCGGGAACGGTGCTCGAGATCAAGTTCGGGGAGGGAGACACCGTCGAGGTGGATACCGTGATCGCCCTGATTGGCGCAGCCGGTGAGGGTGCTCAGGCGCCGGATCCGAAGGGTGCCGTCCTCGAGAAAGACGAGCCCGATCCCCATGCGACGCAGCAGATGCCGATTCCGGTCGAGGTAGCGGGCTCGGCGGCCGCGGGGCCAGCCCCCTTCGCCGAGCAGGTGCGGATCGCCTCGAGTCCCGTGGTGCGCCGCATCGCGAAGGAAGAGGGGGTCGATTTTCGTCTGGTCGAGGGCACCGGGATTCACGGCCGGGTCACCAAGAGAGACATCCTGAAGCACCTGGAGTCCGATCGAGGTACCCGGGAAGTCGTTGTTCCGGCGGCCGCCTCGGTTCGGGCGCCGGCGCCTGCTCCGGTCACGGCAGCGGTGCCTCCCGGTCTGGAGTTCTCTGTGCCGGCGTGGACGGAGGGAGAGCGGATCTCGATCGAGCCGATGTCCCGGATCAGAAAGCTCACCGCTGGCCACATGCTCTACTCGCAGCAGACGTCGGCCCATGTAGCGACGGTGTTCGACGTCGACCTCTCGAACGTCGTGGCGGCGCGCATGGCGGCCAAGGACGGTTTTCTCGCGCAGGTCGGAACCAAGTTGACCTACATGCCGTTCTTCTTCAAAGCGGTGGTCAAGGGTCTTCAGACCTTTCCCAAGTTCAATGCCTCCCTCTCGGGGACGGACATCGTCTACAAACAGGACGTCAATCTCGGAATGGCCGTAGCGCTCGACTGGGGTCTCATCGTGCCGGTGATCCACCACGCCGATCGCCTCAATCTGGTGGGTCTGGCCGAGGCAGCGAACGATCTCGCCGACCGGGCTCGGAGCAAGAAGCTCAAGCCCGAGGAGGTTCAGGGCGGCACCTTCACGATCACCAACCCCGGAGTCTTCGGCAGCCTCTTCGGCACTCCGCTGATCAACCAGCCACAGGTGGCGATCATGTGCCTGGGCGCCATCGAGAAGCGAGCCGTGGTGATCACCGACGACTTCGGCAACGACGCGATTGCCATTCGGCCAATGGCCTATCTGTGCCTCAGCTACGACCACCGTCTGATCGACGGTGCTGACGCCGAGCAGTTCATGGTCCACGTCAAGCAGACCCTGACGGAGGATCCCTGGAACGAGTTGGATCCGTACAGATGAACCGACGCAGCCGAGCTGCCGAACCCAGGCTCGGCGTCCTCGTCGTTCTGGGAGTCCTGGCAGGAAGAGCCGATCGCAGTCAGGCCGCGAACCGCTTCAAGTAGCCGGTCGTTCGCATCTTCCGGTGGGTGTTGTCCGAGGACATGTAGCGCAGTTTGCCGAAGATCGGACGTTCCGGTCCCCAGGCTCGATCGTAGCGCCCGAGGCACCAGAAGATGCCCGAGTACGAGTTCGGGTCGCGGCCGTCGAGTGCGTATCTGTTGTTGAGCTCGATCATCACCTCGAGCGCCTCTTCGGCGCTGGGAGACCACTCGTAGATCTTCTTCCCCCAGAGCATCCGCAGATAGTTGTGGATGCGGCCCTCGCGCACCAGTTCTCTCTGGGCTGCGTTCCACAGTTCGTCGTGCGTATCGGCCGCGGTCAGTTGGTCCAGCGAGTAGAGGTGAGGCCGTGAATCGGAGCGATGCTCGTCGATCGTCCGCTGCGCCCACTCCGGTAGCGACTCGAACCGGTCATGATCGGGTCTCTTCGACGCCATATTGGCTCCCAGCTCCCGCCAGGTCACGAGCTGGTCGAGAAAGGCCTCGGGTCCCTCGCTCATTCCCCACCAGCCGGAGCGCGCGCCGCTGGACGACTCCGCCAGTTGGAAGGGCGACCAACCCTCGCGCTCCGCGATCGCGCAGAAGATCTCGTGGCTGGAGATGTGGCCGAAGTGCAGATAGGGTGACAGCTCGCTGGTAGCGCGGTCATCGAGATCGTTGCGTCGATCTCCGTAGTCTTCCAGGTTGTCCTCGACGAAGCGGCTCAGCTCGAGGCGAGCCTGATCGGTGCCGCCGACCTGAGTCACGGGGGCGACGGTGTGGTCGATCGGCAGAGCGGCGAGCAAAGGCCCGAGCTCCTCGAGCTCGCGGCCCTCGGTGCGCGGCCAACGTTCCTGAAGGTACTCGAGGTGGCGGGTCGTGGCCTTGTCCGGACCGAGCGCGAGCCGCTCGAGGGGGGCCGCTTCGGGCATCTGCACGAGGTGGGGCGGGAGCTCACGCTGGAGGAAACGGCGGAAGTCGTAGGCCCGTGAAAACACGCGCTCGGTCTCATGAAGCGGGAAGAGTCCGTTCGAGTCCACCAGTTCGGTCGCGATCGAGAGTCGCTGTGCGGCTCGCTCGATCATGCGGGGCAGGAAGAACACCGGACTGTCGTCGGTCACCACCAGGGCGGCCCGTTCAGACAGGGCCTCGAGGAGTCCGCGCCCATCTCCAGCGGCACGCTCCACAAAGGTGAAGTAGGCGGGCGCCGGCCCCTCCATGGCCGCGATCTTCCTCTGATGCTCCACCATTCCCTCCAGGGCGAATCGATGAAGTCGATCGCTCGCCCAGCGGTAGCCGCAGCGCAGCGCCTCGAAGATCACCAGTGGCTTGCCCAGCCGATTCGCCTCCTCGACCGCGCGCTGGAGCGCGAAGTTCCACCCGAGGCGGCGCTGACCGATCATCCAGTAGAGGACGTAGTCTCCCTCGGGATTCGGTGGGTGCTCGGTGGCTCGACGGATGCGCACGGTGGGAACATCTGAGTCGCTCATCGTCGGGTCTTCTTCTCGTGATCTCTCTGCGAGTGGCGGGCGGTCTTACTCCAGCAGTTCGCCTGAGCGCCTCTTTCGGACGCACTTCGTCGAAAAGGTAGCGATCCTCGGTATCATCCGAGTATGAGCCCGTCCTCGACGTCGTCAAAGGTCGCCTCGGCCGAGCGCCCGCTGGTGGCCCGCTGGCTGGGCCAGATCTCCTATGGCGCCGCCGAAGGAGTGCAGGACCGCGCGCGCCAGGGTGTGCTCGATGGGGAAGGCGTAGAGACCCTGCTGCTTCTGGAGCATCCGCCGGTCGTCACCCTGGGCCGCAACGCGAGCCGCGGGGGGATCGTGACGCCTTCAGGTCTCGCCGAGCGTGGCGTCGAGGTCGCCGAGAGTGATCGCGGGGGCGAAGCCACGTTCCACGGGCCCGGCCAGCTCGTCGGGTATCCGGTCATCGATCTCAAGCCTGACCGGCGCGACGTACGCCGCTACGTGAGAGATCTCGAGGCGGTGTTGATCGCAACGCTGGCAGATCTCGACGTCGAAGCCGAACATTCGGACGAGTCACGTCCGATCGGCGTCTGGGTGGGCATGAAGAAGATCGCTTCGATCGGTGTGCACCTTCGGCGCTGGGTCACCACTCACGGTTTCGCCTTGAACCTCACGACCGACCTGTCCTACTTCTCCCTCATTCAACCCTGCGGACTCGACAGTTCCACCATGACCTCGGTCGAGGCGCTGACCGGAAAGCGGCATGCGGCGCTGTCGGTAGCGCGGCTTTGCGCTGCGCACTTCTCAAGGGTCTTTTGTCGTGGCCCGGTGGTTCTCGATGTGGACTGCGTCCGGAGCGAACGCGCTGCAGCGGAGGTCCTCGCCGATTCGAAGGGGGGAGTGACGTGACCCGGCACGCTCCAGTCGCCGGACCGGTGGCCGCGCTACGCGTGGGTCTCAATGCGGTCATCGTGGCGGTGACGGACGAGGTGCCTCGCATCCTCACCGTTCAGCGGCACGCGGGGGAGGGAGTCGACTCCGAGAGCCGGCAGGCGCTGCCCTTCGGGCCGCTCGATCCGCTGCAGGACCGTACGCTCGAGAAGGCTCTGCGCGGTTGGGTCCAGGAGCAGACCGGTCTCGGCCTCGGCTATGTCGAGCAGCTCTACACCTTCGGGGACCCGGGCCGGGACCCGGCTCTGGAACGCGAGGGCCGGACCATTTCGGTGGCGTATCTGGCCCTGTTGCGAGAAAGCGAGCTCGCTCCTGATGTGCGCGCGCAGTGGCACGATGTCTACGAGTTCTTGCCCTGGGAGGATTGGAGAGAGGGGCGGCCGGCCGAGATCGATCGGCGCCTGGCGCCCGCGTTGGAGCGCTGGGTCCGGGAGTCGCCCAGCTCGCAGTCTCGGCAGGAGCGTCAGGAGCGGGTGCAGATCGCGTTCGGGTTCGGACCCAGCCGCTGGGACGAAGAACGAGTCCTGGATCGCTATGAGCTGCTCTGGGAGGCCGGGCTGGTCGAAGAAGCCAGCCGAGACCGGAGGTCGCGCGAGGGCGACGGAAACCACGGCGAGGCGATGGCGCTGGATCACCGGCGCATGCTCGCCACCGCGCTCGGCCGACTCCGTGGCAAGCTCAAGTATCGGCCCGTGGTGTTCGAGCTGGTTCCCGACACCTTCACGCTGCTGCAACTGCAGCGGGTCGTGGAAGCCCTGGCCGGCGTCCGCCTGCACAAGCAGAACTTCCGGAGGCTGGTCGAGAGAGGAGGGCTGGTGGAAGGGACCGGCAAGTTCGACTCGCAGACGGGAGGTCGCCCGGCGGAGCTGTTCCGCTTTCGGCGCGGTGTGTTGCGAGAGCGCCCGGCGCCCGGCGTGGGAATCCCCGGGGTTCGGAGCCCTTGACAACGGCCGAGCGAGGGCTATATGCTCACTTTTAGCATAACTAGTACCGAACGCTCTTTTTTTTGGGTACTATTTATACTCAAGACGAGCATAAGCCGAACGGCTGGTGCGTAGGGTCCTCAGAGACCGGCCGCGAGTCCAAAGGGTCGGAAGAGCATTAGCGACCGGCAGCGCGAGAGGGGAAATCGATGAGTGAGTCAACCGAGAGTGTGAAATCGATGGCGGTCTTGCCCTTCACCGAGCAGGTGGAGCAAGCGACGGCCCCCATCTACGAGCGGGTTCGGGACGTGGTCCCGGCAGTCGAATGGCCCGTCCATGCGCCGTATATCGAGGCCATCAACCGGCTCAAGAAGGAGCGCAATGCGGTCGTTCTGGCGCACAACTACATGACCCCGGAGATCTTTCACGGGGTGGCCGATCTCGCCGGCGATTCGCTGGCGCTGGCGCGCCTCGCCGCGGACACCGACGCCGATGTGATCGTGCTGTGTGGCGTGCACTTCATGGCGGAGACCGCCAAGCTGCTGAGTCCCGAGAAGACCGTACTGATCCCCGATCTCGAGGCCGGCTGCTCGCTCTCGGAATCGATCACCGGCGCAGATGTACGACTTCTGCGCGAGAGGTACCCGGGCGTGCCGGTGGTGACCTACGTCAACACTTCGGCAGAGGTGAAGGCAGAAACCGACGTGTGCTGCACCTCGGGCAATGCCGTCGAGGTCGTCGAGTCACTCGGTACCGATCGCGTGATCTTCTTGCCCGATGAGTACCTGGGCAAGTGGGTCGCCAGTCAGACCGACGTCGAGGTGATTCTCTGGAAAGGCCACTGCATGGTGCACGAGCGATTCACCGCCAAGGACATCCAGGATGCCCGGGGTGGCTACCCCGGAGTCATCGTGCTGGCTCATCCCGAATGTCCGCCCGAGGTGTTGGCCGAGGCCGATTTCGTCGGCTCGACTGCCAAGATGAGCGGCTACGTGCAAGAGCGTCAGCCCGAGCGCGTGATCATGATCACCGAGTGCTCGATGAGCGACAACGTGGCAGTGGAGAATCCTCAGGTCGACTTTGTCCGCCCCTGCAACCTGTGTCCCCACATGAAGAGGATCACGCTGCCGAAGATCTACGAGTCGCTACTCCACATGCAGCACCGGGTCGAGATCCCGGAGGAGATCGCCGAGCGTGCCCGCCGATCGGTCGAGCGCATGCTCGAGGTCGGCGCCTCGAAGTCGAGCTCGACCGGCGCCGCCGCAAACTGAGGCACCGAGATGAGCCATCTACCTCCTCTGACCCTCCAGCAGCGCGAGCAGCTCACCGACAAGCTCGGCGTGCGCTCGGTCGAGGTGTTCGATCTCCTGGTCGTGGGAAGCGGTGTCGCCGGCCTCTCGGCGGCCCTCGCCAGCACTCCGCGCCGCGTGGCGCTGGTGACCAAGTCCGGATTGCGCTCGGGCTCGAGCCCCTGGGCACAAGGTGGAATTGCGGCGGCAGTCGGCGAGGAGGATTCGCCCGCGGAGCATGCCAGCGACACGGAGCGAGTCGGACGCGGACTTTGCGATCCGGAGGTGGTACGGCTCCTCACCGACTCGGCTCCTGCCGAGATCGACCGCTTGATCGAGCTCGGGACCCGCTTCGACCTCGACGAGAACGGGGAGCTTTCACTGGGTCGAGAAGGAGGGCACGGACGCAGCAGGATCCTGCATTCGGGGGGAGACGCAACCGGAGCCGAGATCGTGCGCGCGATGATTCAAGAGGTGCGCAGGAGCGACTGGATCGACGTGCAGGAGGATTGCTTCGCGATCGACCTCGTCGTGGCTCGCTCACCGCTCGGCGAGTCGAGGGTGGTCGGTGCGGTTTGCCTGCGCGGTAATGGCGAGCGCGTCGCCCTGCTGGCTCAGGGCGTCGTTCTGGCCACCGGTGGTCTGGGGCGCATCTACCGCCACACCACGAACCCTCCGGAAGTGACGGGAGACGGGATTGCGATGGCCGCTCGAGCAGGGGCCCGTCTGGTCGATCTCGAGTTCGTACAGTTCCATCCGACGGTGTTGGCGGTGGGCCGCGATCATCTCGATGCCTTGGGAAGATCAGCTCTGCTCACCGAGGCGCTTCGGGGAGCCGGAGCCTGGCTGGTCGACGAGAACGGCCATCGCTTCATGTACGACGTCCACGTCGACGGCGAGCTGTCGCCCCGTGACCTGGTGGCGCGGACCATCTGGCGCTTGCGTCAAGAGGGGCACGAGATCTTTCTCGATCTCCGCCATATTGCCGATCGGCTCCCCAAGCACTTTCCCACGGTCGTGGAGACTTGTGCCCAGGTCGGTCTCGACCCGAGCACCCAGCCGCTGCCGGTGTCTCCGGCCGCTCACTACTTCATGGGCGGGATTCAGGTCGACGGCGAGGGTCGCACCAGCTTGCCGGGGCTCTGGAGCTGCGGAGAGAGCTCCTCGAGCGGAGCGCACGGTGCCAATCGCCTGGCCAGCAATTCTCTGCTCGAGGGGCTGGTCTTCGGAGCCAAGGTTGCCGCTTCTGCCGCCCGTACCCGCAACGGTGACGATTCCGCGATCGATCTCGACACGGTGAGTGGGGTCGGGGGCGGAGGGCGGTCGGGACCGAGCTCGGTGCCACCCGCTCGCATCGCGGAGGGTCGCTCCAAGCTGCGAGATCTGGCCTGGAACACCCTGGGCCTGGAACGCGATCGGCTCAGCCTCGAGCGAGCGATCCGCGAGCTCGAAAGCGATCGGTCGGCACTCGGACTGTACCGCGGCCGAGTGCACTCGCGTGAGGAGGGCGAACTGCGCAACATGATCGAACTGGCGCTGCTCGTGGCGCATGCGGCGCGCCTGCGGGAAGAGTCTCGCGGTAGCCACTACCGCAGTGACTTTCCTCGCCAGCGCGACAGCTACTGTCGCCGACTGCCGTTGCGGCTTCTCGATCTCGGGCGGCTCGGTGGCCCGGGCGAGACCGTCGAGACCCGACCGGTCCCGCTGGGCGATCGGCTGGTGGTGGAAGCCCCGCTCCTGACCGACCCCGCAGACGTCGCCGAGACCCGCTCCTCGTGACGTCGGCAGGTGAATCGTCGTGGGGCGGTGAGGGGCTTCGGCCTCCTCACCGACTGATCGTAGAGGAGCTGTTGCGTCGTTCCCTGGCCGAGGATCTGGGCGAGGCCGGCGACCTGACGACCGATACCATCGTGGCGCCCGATCTCCAGGCAGAGGGTCGGCTGGTCACTCGGGCGGCGGGGTGCATTGCCGGCCTCCCGGTCGCCCTGCAAGCGTTCCGAATGGTGGATCCGTCGATCGACATGGACGTCGAGTGTGGCGACGGCGAAGTTGCGGAGGCTGGAACCCTGCTCGCTCGTGTGCGAGGAAGCGCTCGAGGGTTGCTGACCGGTGAGCGCACCGCCCTCAATCTGCTCTGTCACCTGAGCGGTGTCGCGACCACGACCCGTTCTCTGGTCGACGCGATCGGCACCCGCCCACCCTGGGTCGTGTGCACTCGCAAGACGACCCCTGGCCTGCGGTCGCTGGAGAAGTACGCCGTGCGGGCGGGAGGTGGTGCCAATCATCGATTCGGGCTCGATGACGCAGTGCTGATCAAGGACAACCACATCGCCCTCGCAGGAGGGGTGGAAGAAGCGGTGGCGCGGGCCCGACGAGGTCTGGGGCACATGGTGAAGGTCGAGGTCGAAGTCGACTCTCTCGCACAGCTGGAGGAGGTGCTGCCGCTGGGCGTCGACGCTGTTCTGCTCGACAATATGGGCCCTGAGTTGTTGCGCCGTGCCGTGGAGACGTGCCGCCGGCACGAAGGAAGCTCGGTGCTGACCGAAGCCTCGGGCGGCATTACCCCCGAGACCGCTCCCAGCCTGGCCGCGACCGGCGTCGACCTGCTGTCGGTCGGCTGGCTGACTCACAGTGCGCCGGCTCTCGACATCGGCTTCGATTTCGCCCCGCTGGCGTGATCGGCCGGGTGCATCGGAAACCGGTCGTTCCATGGAGTAGCGGTTTCCCGGGAGTTCCCTGAGCTCCTCTTTTTGCGGGGTGTGGAGCGCCGCGGCCGTTGATAGAGTGACCCCTCCGAGAGAGGTCTGATCGATGACAAGAACGCTCGTACAGCTGGGCACTTCCCCCGCCGAGAACGCCGGTCCCCCGGGTCGGCGGCCCGAGTGGCTGCGCATTCGTCTGGCAACACCGGAGCAGTTCCAGGAGGTGAGGCGCCTGGTCGAGGGCCTCGAGCTCCACACGGTTTGTCAGGAGGCTCGCTGCCCGAACATCTACGAGTGCTGGGGACAGCACGGCACGGCCACCTTCATGATCCTGGGTGACACCTGCACGAGGCGGTGTGGCTTCTGCGCCGTGAAGACCGGGCGACCGAAGCCCGGAGTCGATCCGCGGGAGCCGAATCATGTGGCTCAGGCAGTGGCCACCATGGGCCTGCGACACGCTGTGATCACATCGGTCGATCGAGACGATCTGGCCGATGGAGGGGCGGGTCACTTCGCCGATGTCATCGAAGCGATCCATCGAGAGAGTCCCGAGGCAGCGGTCGAAGTACTCACCCCTGATTTTCGGGGCGTCGAAACGGCTCTGGACATCGTCCTCCGAGCCGCTCCCGAGGTGTTCTCGCACAACATGGAGACGGTGCCGCGACTCTATCGGGCCGCGCGGCCGGGAAGCAGTTACGAGCGCAGCCTCGCCCTGCTCGCGGACGCCGCCTCGAGGCGGGACTCGGGCCACTACCAGGGCAGGGTCAAGACCGGTCTGATGGCAGGGATCGGTGAGAGCGCCGAGGAGTTGGAGACCACGATTCGTGACATTCGCGACGCCGGTGTCGAGATTCTCACCGTGGGTCAGTACCTCCAGCCGACTCGCGATCACCTACCAGTCGATCGCTGGGTCCCTCCCGAGGAGTTCGCGGAGATTCGACGCTTTGCCCTGGACGTCGGCTTCACCCACTGTGAGGCAGGCCCCCTGGTTCGTTCCAGCTATCACGCGCACGAGCATGTGGCCTGAGCCGGGCCAGAGCTGAAAGGGAGAAAAGGCCCATGGGTGTGCTGCACAGCCTGATTTCGTCGAGTCTGCCGCTGGTTCCCAAGCCGATCGTGCAGCGCGTGGCCTCCCGCTATGTCGCCGGCGAAGGACTCGATGAGGCCATCGGGACGATTCGCGCTCTAGAAGGCCAAGGGCTCGAGGTCACCCTGGCACTGCTCGGCGAGGAGGTCACGGAGCGCTCGAAAGCCTCGATGGCGACGGACGAGTATGTCGCGATTCTCGATCGCCTCTCGAGCGAGGAGGTGAGCGCCACGATCTCGGCCAAGTTGACTCTGCTGGGGCTCAAGGTGGACGAGGGGTTCTGCTCGGAGAATCTGGATCGCCTGGTATCGCGAGCCAAGGAGTGTGGCAACTTCGTGCGCATCGACATGGAGGACCACACCTGTACGGATGCCACTCTGCGCCTCTACCGGCAGGCCCTCGAGAAACACGGCAACGTGGGGACCGTGTTGCAGTCCTACCTCAAGCGCACGCTGGACGACATTCGCGGGCTCGGGTCCGACGCCGACATTCGGCTGTGCAAGGGGATCTACATCGAGCCCGAGTCGGTCGCCTACAAGGACTATCAGAAGATCCGAGACAACTTCCTCGAATGCCTGGGAGCGCTGTTCGACATGGGTGCGAGGGTCGCAGTCGCGAGCCATGACGAATGGCTGGTGGACGGCGCAGAGAAGATGGTAGAGGAACGATCCCTGGGCCCGGAGCGCTACGAGTTCCAGACCCTCCTCGGTGTCGCGGAGCGGCTGCGTGACCGTCTTCACGCGAGTGGTCACACTGTTCGGGTCTATGTCCCCTTCGGAGCCGATTGGTACGAGTACTCCATTCGCCGACTGCGGGAGAATCCTCAGATTGCGGTCAATGTCATGCGCGCGATGGTGGGAGTCTGATGAGTCACACTACCCTGGGGAGAGTAGCGATCGTCGGCGCCGGCAAGATGGGCGAGACCCTCATTCGTGCTCTGCTCGAGCGAGGGGAGCTCGAGGCGTCGCAAATCACCGCAACCGCGCGTCACGAGGAGCGCCTGGCTTCGCTGGCCGAGGCTCTGGGGGTGCTCACCACCCTCGACAACGTGGCCGCGGTCGAGGGAGCCGAGGTCGTGCTCTTGTGCGTGAAGCCGCAGATGGCAGAAGGGGTGTTGGCGCAGCTCTCGGACGTATTGACCGAGGACCAGGTCCTGGTGTCGATTCTCGCGTCGGTCACGACGGGCTACATCGAGCGACGACTCGCACGTCGCGTTTCGGTGGTGCGTGCGATGCCGAATACACCGAGCCTCATTTCTGCCGGAATGACTGCGCTGTGCGGCGGCAGTCATGCCTCGTCGCTGACGGTCCAGAAAGCGCAGGGGCTCTTCGAGCCGCTCGGGCGGACCCTTCTGGTCGACGAGAAGGACATGGATGCCGTGACCGGTCTCTCGGCGAGTGGGCCGGCGTTCATCTACATGGTGATCGAAGCCCTGGCAGAAGGGGGCGTCAAGGTCGGCCTGCCTCGGAGTGTGGCGATCGAGCTCGCGGCACAGACCTGCCTGGGCGCCGCCAAGATGGTGATCGAGACCGGCAGTCACCCGGCCCTGCTCAAGGACGAAGTGACCACGCCGGCCGGCTGCACGATCGACGGGATACTCAAGCTGGAAGAAGGGGGGCTTCGCGTCACCCTGATCAAAGCGGTCGTCGAGGCGAAGCTGCGAGCTGCGCAGCTGGTGACCGACGACTGATCGATTGACAGCTCGCGCCGCCGATTTCCGTCTGGCCGAGTAGGGGTGCCTCGTGGGAAGCCCCGCCCTGGTAGTCCGCGCCCTAGTAGAGTGTAGGGGGGCTGCCGGTGACGCGACGCCGGCGGCGAGAAGGTAGAGAGATGCTGCGAAACCTCCACGTCCGAAACCTCGCTGTGATCGCGGAAGCCGCAATCGAGTTCGGCCCCGGTCTGAACGTGGTGACTGGAGAGACCGGCGCCGGCAAGTCGCTCGTGGTCGATTCGCTGGGCTTGCTGGCCGGCGCCCGCGCCAGCACCGACTTGATTCGTACCGGCGCAGAGGTGTGCACCGTAACCGGAGTGTTCGAGCCCCCTTCCGATCGCTATCTGAGCGTGCTCGGGGAAGCCGGGGTGTCCTCTGATGAAGGCGAGCTCGTGATTCGACGTGAGCTCACTCGAACGGGACCCAACCGGATCTTCATCAACGACCAGCCGGTAACCCTGAGGCTGCTGGGCGCCATCGCACCGCTCTTGATGCGGATTCACGGCCAGCGTGAGGAGCTGAGCATCGCGCTTCCCGGGCTGCAGCGCCGTTGGCTGGACCTGCAGGGTGGAGAAAATGCACGAAGCCTGTTGGCGAAGTGTGCCGAGGCCCACTCGCGCTGGGACGACGCTGCACGGCGGTTGGAGCGAATCGTCGGAGACGATCGCCTCCGGCATGAGCGGATCGATCTGCTGCGCTTCCAGATCAACGAGATCGAATCGGCGCGGCCCGAACCGGGCGAGGAAGTCGCACTGCGCGGAGACCGTGAGTTGCTGCGCCATGCCGAAGCGATCGGTGCCGGGTTGGCCACCGCCATTGCTCTGATCAGCGATGATGACGAGGCCGCGAGTGCCCGAGTCGCGCGCGCCCGAGCCGCGATGGCCGCGGTCGCCCAGTGGCAACCCGATGCCGAGTCTTGGCGAGGCGAGCTCGAGGAGGTGGGCATCCGTCTCGACGAGCTGGCCGACTCGATGCGGCGTGCGCTCGAGCGCGTCGATTCGGAGCCCGGGCAGCTCGATGCGGCCGAAGAGCGGTTGGCTACTCTCGAGCGCCTGTTCCGCAAGTACGGCGCGACCAGTGAGCAAGTGCTCGAGCACCTCGAGACGAGCCGCCGGGAGCTCGACGAGCTCGATGCAGACGAGTCGCAGCGCGAGGAGCTTCAGCAGGCTGTGGCCGAGGCGCTCGGCACCTACCTCGAAGTGGCGACTCGGCTCTCTAGAGGGCGTCGCAAGTGGGCCAAGGCGTTGATCGGGAAGGTCGAGTGCGAGCTCGCCGAGCTCGCACTGGCCAAGGCACGGTTCGAGGTGAGCCTGGACCGACGGCCGTTGTCGGGCAGTCCTCTTCGCGTCGGAGGCGAGGAGATCGCGTTCGGAGTCAACGGTTATGACGTGGTGACCTTCGAGTTCGCTTCCAACCCGGGTGAGGAGAAGCGTCCCCTCTCACGGGTGGCCTCCGGGGGTGAGCTCGCACGGGTCTACCTGGCTCTTCAAGTCGCCGCCCGAGGCGACGGTGGCCCTGCAGCGGAAGCGACCCTGGTCTTCGACGAGGTCGACGCCGGAATCGGCGGCCAGGAGGCGGCCGCTGTCGGGCGAAAGCTCCGACGCTTGGCGCAGGGCGGTCAGATTCTGGCGGTCACCCATCTACCCCAGGTGGCGAGCTTCGGCAATCAACACCTACGTGTCCTCAAGAGAGTGGTCGGTGAGCGAACTACGGTCTCGGTGGAGGGCCTGGGAGATGAGCATCGAGTGGAAGAGGTCGCGCGTATGTTGGCTGGGGAAGAGGTGACCGAGCTGTCGCGCTCGCACGCGCAAGAGCTTCTGGCGGGCGGGAACGGTGACTGAGAGCGAGGCCGTCGAGCCGACCTCTCGGCCCGGGGTTCCGCTGTGGCACTTCGGGGAGTCCGTGACCCCGATTCACGATTTGTTGGCGCGCGGTGGGGTGCTCGCGATTCCGACCGAGTCCAGCTATGGCCTGGCGGTCGATCCGCGCAGCCAGGCCGGGGTCGCCGAGATCTACCGCGTCAAGCAGCGCGACCCCGTGAATCCGCTCCCTGTGGTGGTCGCCGACCTCGAGCAAGCCGCCGCACTGGGGCTCGAAACGGATGACCCATCGATCGAACGCTTGAGCGCCTTGTGGCCGGCGCCGCTCACGCTCCTGGTACCGATTCGTGAGAACTCGTCGATTCCGCTTCCTGCGGCCGCAGGAAGCGACCGACTCGGCATTCGGATTCCTGCACATCAGGGCTTGTGTGACCTGCTGCGGGAGCTGGGCCACGCACTGACCGCGACCAGTGCCAACCAGAGCGGAGAGCCACCGCTGCTCGATCCAGAACCGGTGGCGTGGCTGCTCCAGCGCCGAGACGCGATGGTCGTCGATGGGGGCCGCCTGCCCGGTGGAGAGCCTTCAACCGTGGTAGGTTGGAGAGACGGCCGTCTGGAGATCGTTCGTGCCGGACGATATCCCCGTTCGGAGCTTCTGAGCCGAGCTTCCAGCTGATCCCGATCGGTCCATCCCCACTCGGGCGAGCGCCCAATCTGCCGGAGAGTTTTGCGCAGGGGATGTGGAAAACCCTGTGAAGAGTTCCTCTATGTCTCGATCTTTCAAGCATCTGTCCGGTTTGCATACATCGATGTGCAGTCGTGTCGTCGTTCGTGTGCAATGGGTCGTGCTCGCTCTCTCCGGTTCGTGCTTCGCGCTGCCCTTGCCAGTGTCGGCTCAGGTCGAGGCGGCTGCGAGGCCGGAGGCCTCGATCAAGAGCAACGAGGTGGTGGCGGTCATCTCGGTAGACGAGGTCGAGCGCGGTCAACGTGGCTACGGACTTTCGGTCTTCGAGGGAACGACGGTGGAGCGGTTCGAGGTCGAGGTGGTCGGTGTCCTGCGCAACCTCGACGCGGATACCAGTTTCATCATGGCGAGGCTCTCCGGTCACGGCCTCGAGCGCGACGGAGTGAGTCGCGGGATGAGTGGCAGCCCCGTCTACATCGATGGTCGACTCGCCGGGGCCGTTGCCTTCTCCTACGACTTCGCCAAGGATGCCTTGGCGGGTATCACCCCGATCGAGGCGATGCACCGACTCGGGGCGCTGCCCACCGAGCCCGCCCTCTCCTGGACTCCCGAGCTACGCCCACGCAGCGTCGCTCCCGAGCTCGAAGCCGGAGTTTCCCCAGAGACGTGGAGGGACGGGGCTCTCGGGTCCCAGCGGTCGGAACGATTCCCCATACAGGCTCTGTTCGATGCCCGCCCCGACCTCGGTCTGCTCGAGCGCGAGTTGACACGCCTGGAAGCACGGCCGCGCGCGGGAGCCGCATCGGGAGTTCAGGTGAGTCTCGCCGGGTTCAGTGACTCCACCCGGAACTGGCTCGGTCGTCACGTCGCCGGTCTCGCCCAGTCGGGCCGGGACGACGGGATCGCAACGGATCTGGAGGCGGGGAGCGCGGTCGCTGGCCTTCTCATCGACGGGGATCTGCTGGCGGCAGTCAGCGGCACGGTGACCGAGCGCGAAGGCGAGCGTGTCCTGGCTTTCGGGCACCCCTATCTCGGAATCGGCGCGGTCAGCATGCCGATGGCGTCGGCAGAGGTGGTCACGGTGGTGTCCTCCACCGCGAGCTCGTTCAAGCTCACCAATGTGGGACCGACGGTCGGTGCGTTCGACCAGGATCGATCGGCAGGAATTCGCGGCCGGATCGGAGCTGCCGCGAGGACGGTTCCCTTCTCGATCGAGATCGAGGACACGGTGGGGGTGAACAGTCGCTACGACATGGAGCTCGCGGATCTTCCGCTGATTGCTCCGAGTCTGGTGGCCATGTCGATGCTTCAGAGCCTCCAGGCGGCGGCATACGTCGAGGGAGTTCAGAGCGTCGAGCTCGAGGCCACCATCGAGTTGGAGGGTCACGAGCCCTTGACCGTCGCGCAGCACTACGAGGGGCAGGCCTCGGCGATGAGCGCCACGATCTACATGCTCGTGCTGACCGGGTACCTGGTCAACAATCCCTTCGAACAGGTCCGAGTGAAGAGCTATGACGTTCGAGTGCGGCGAAGCCCCGGGGTGCATCAGGCGGTCCTGCTGGGGGCGCACCCGGATCGGGCCACCGTAAGGCCTGGCGACACGGTGCGACTCACGCTCGACCTGCGTAGCTACCGTGCAGAGCATTTCCGGAAAACGATCGAGGTGCAGATTCCCAAGGATCAGAAACCGGGCCCGTACTACGTCTTCGTGGGTGACGGTGCGACCATCGATTCGGCTCGGCTTCAACTGGCACCGCGGGAAGAGCGCAGTCTCGAACAGGCGCTCCAGCTGCTGCGTTCTTTTCGTAGCCGAGATCGACTGGTTGCGCTCGGCTTTTCTCCGGCCCGAGGTTTGATCGACGACGGCGAGCCGCTCCCCCAGCTCCCGGACTCCATTCGTTCACTCTGGGCGGCAGCGCCCGGGCCACCTGCCAAGCCGCTGACGATGGTGATCGAGTCCGAGACCGATCTGGCCTTTGACCGGCCGTTGGATGGGGTGGCGCGAGTCGATCTGAGAGTGATCGCGTCGAGAGACACGCCATGAATCGAGATGTGAGGGCACTCCGGTGAGGAAGAGCGCAAAGGTGATGAGCGCCGGTGCGTGGCACGGGCGGAGGCTTCTGGTCACGACGGTCTCGCTCCTGGTTGCCTCCGTGGGGTTGGCCAGCGAGGTGAAGATCATCCAGCAGCAAGGCCAGGAGACGTTTCTCGAAGGCACCCTCGAGGGTATTTCGATCGACCCGACGGGGACCTTGCGACTGGCCGATCGAGCGACTCGGATCGCCGCCGTCGACGATCCGTACGTATTCAGTGCCTCGGTTCATCCGGAGGGATGGGTCCTGGGTACCGGCAACAACGGGCGTGTACTCCTGCTCGATCGCAGTGGTGCGGTACGTGAGCTCTTCGAGACCGAGGAGCCCGAGGTGTTCGCGGTGTGGGTCGATGACGACGGCACTGTTTTCGCGGGCAGCTCCCCCGAAGGCAAGGTGTACCGGCTCGCTGCCGGGGCGAGTGAGTCGACGGTGTTGTTCGATCCGGAGCAGACCTATATCTGGGCGCTGGCGCGCGACCAGGCGGGCCGTCTCCTGGTAGCGACCGGAACCGAGGGCAAACTCTTCGCGATCGACGAGGAGGGCGTGGGTGAGCTGCTCTACGACAGCGAGGATGTGCACCTGCGCAGCCTTCTACCCCTGGCCGCCGGAGGCGTACTGGTCGGAACGGCCGGCGAGGGACTGGTACTGGAGGTCGATGCGAGCGGAAACGCTCGAACCCTCTACGACGCGACCGGTCCCGAGGTGGTGGCATTCGCCCAGGCCGCTGACGGCACCAGGTATGCGGCTGCGCTGGCCTCGGAGGCGAGCTTCGTCGATCTGAGCCGGGCGACGCGGAGCGGAAGTTCCGAACAGCAGGGCCAGGGTGAAGACAAGAGCGGCGACGAGAACGGGAACGGAAACGGGAGCACAGTCTCGGGGGGACAGAGCAGCAGTGTCACCGTTCAGGAGGGCTCCGTCACCCTCGGCAGTCGTCCTGCCGGCTTCAGCGGAGCCCGTGCCGAGGTCCTTCGTCTCGATCCAGTGGGCGCCGTCGAGAAGCTGTGGAGCTTCGACGGCGAGACCGTGTACTCGATGCTGTGGCACCGTGATCGGCTGTGGGTGGCCACCGGTCTCGGCGGGAAGATCTACAGTTGGCAGGGTCGTCAGATGGTGCTCGAGAAAGACGTCGACGAACAGCAGATCGTGGCCCTGCTGGGTGACGATCCGGGCCCGGCCTTCGTCACGACGAACGTCGGTGCCTTGTATCGCATGGAAAGCGGTACCGAGCGCCAGGGTAGCTACACCAGCGGAGTGCTCGATGCCTCTCAGGTGTCTCGGTTCGGCACCCTTCACTGGAGGGGAGACACTCCACCCGAAACCCGGGTCGAGTGGCAGACGCGCTCCGGCATGAGTGCGAGCCCTGACGATACCTGGTCTCCGTGGAGTCCTCCCGTTTCCGGCAACGAGCTGTCGCTCTCCGACATGTCGCGTGGGCGCTACCTCCAGTGGCGCGCTCTGCTGACCGCCGCCAACGGCGCAACGCCCAGCATCCAGGAGGTCGAGTTGTCCTATCTACAGCTCAACCAACGTCCGACCATTGCCGAGGTCGAAGTCCTCGCTCCCGGACAGGTTCTGGTCCCTGCGAATTTCAACCCGTCGAATCAGGTGTACGAGCCGCCGAGCCCGAACCGTGACGGGATCTTTACCGCTCTGGATGCCACGCGCGGTGGATCCGATTCGAGCCGCAGCAAGCAACTGTGGAAGCAGGGCCATCGCTCGCTGCAGTGGAGTGCCGAGGACCCGAACGAGGATGAGCTCCGCTACGCGCTGTACTTTCGACGGGATTCGGCTCCCAGCTCAGACGAGCCCTGGCTCCGGGTTGCAGAGCGCCTCGAAGAGACCTACTACAGCTTCGACTCGACGGTGCTCCCCGACGGTCTCTACAGATTTCGTCTGGTGGCGAGCGACGAGCCGAGCAATGTGGCGGGAGAGGCACTCGAGGCAGAGTACGTGACCGCTCCGGTCACCGTCGACCACTCGGCCCCGCAGGTCGTGAGCTCCGTTCGGAGTGGCCCGCGCGTCACGGTGGTGGTGAGCGATACGCTGAGCCCGTTGCGCGGGGCGGAAGTCAGCATCGACGCGACCGAGTGGCGACCGGCCGCGGCCCAGGACGGCCTCCTGGATGGTCGTGAGGAGCGTCTCGAGATCGAAGTGGGCGAAGGCGCTCGCCTGCTGCTGCTTCGCCTCACCGACGCGGCGTACAATGTGGTGACCCACGACCTGTCGGGGACGCTCGACGGGTCGCGTTGACGCAGCGACCTCGGGAGGCTCTCGATGCCAGCAGCATCGCCAGACAGTAAGAGAACCGGTGTGTTTGCCGGCTCCTTCGACCCCCTGCACTACGGCCATCTCGATCTGATCGAGCGCGGCATGGTGCTGTTCGACGAGCTGATCGTCGGCGTGCTCAACAACGAGGCGAAGCGACCGATGTTCGATGTCGACGAGCGGGTCGAGATGCTGAGCACGGCGTTGGCCCAATGGCCCGGATGCCGGGTCGAGAGCTTTTCCGGGCTGCTGGTCGACTTCGCCCGTCAGCAAGGGGCCATTGCGCTGCTCCGCGGTCTGCGCTCCGGCAGCGATCTGGACTACGAGCTGCCGATGAGCTTCATGAACCGGCGCATGCACGCCGAGCTGGAGACGGTCTTCCTGTTGCCGACCCCGGGCGTTGCCGACCTGGCGAGCTCGCTGATCAAGGAGATCGCTCGCATGGGGGGAAGTGTCGAGGGCATGGTGCCGCAGGCCGTGGCGCGTCGGCTCGAGGAGAAGGCGGCGTCCCTCTAGTCGGTGTCGGCCTCCGAGGCTGGCAGGGCTTCTCTGAATGCGGACGTCGAATGCGCCCGCGTCGGCAGTTGGCTTCGCTCGAGCGCAGCCTGGCGACGAAGTCTCGTAGATTCGCTCGAGGATCTCGCCGCCACCCGTCACGGCAACAGGCACTTCCGTTGCGGGAAGCGGAGACCTCGGGGCCGCCTCTGCGGATAGGCTCGGGACCGATGAGCAGCTCCAAACCGATCGAAAGCCGCGAGCTCGAACGCTATCTCGAAGCCCTGGAAGTCGAGCGGGGATTGTCTCCCCATACCGTCGCGGCCTATCGTCACGATCTGGAGCGTTTGCGTGCGGAACTGGGAAAGGCGAAGTCTGACTTCCTGACTGCCGACCAGGCGGCACTCTCGGCCCATCTGCGCGAGCTCCGGCGGCGGGGACTTGCCCCTCGCTCGGTCAGCCGGGCCCTGGTCTCGATCCGGCGCTTCTGCGCGTTCCTCGTGGCCGAAGGCCTGCGCTCGGACAACCCTGCGGCCAACCTCCAGCCCCCTAAACTGTGGCGCGCCTTGCCGAAGGTGCTGACCGAGGCCGAAGTGGAGTCACTGCTGGGAGCTCCGGATGTCGGGATCCCACTGGGTCTGCGTGATCGGGCGATGATCGAAGTGCTGTACGCCTCCGGGCTTCGGGTTTCGGAGCTGGTGGGACTCGAGATGTCTCAGCTCCATCTCGACGGTGGCTTCCTGGTGGCCTTCGGCAAGGGTTCCAAGGAGCGACTGGTGCCGGTCGGGGAGCGCGCCGAGGAGTGGACTCGGAGGTGGTTGCGCGAGGGGCGCCCCGAGCTGGCCAGGGGCCGCCACTCGGTGGTGTTCACCAACGCCCGTGGCGTTGGGATGACCCGTCAGGGCTTCTGGAAGATCCTGCGCGGCTATGCGAAAGCCTGCGGCCTCGAGCAGGTGTCCCCACACGTCTTGAGACATTCCTTCGCGACCCATCTGCTGGAGCACGGGGCCGACCTGCGCGCGGTGCAGATGATGCTGGGCCACGCCGATATCTCGACCACCCAGATCTACACGCATATCCACCAGCAGCGCCTCAAGGGACTCTATGACCGGTTTCATCCGCGCGCGTGAGCTGTCGCCATTCGATGAATCTGCCCAGGGTCCTCAGGGTAGCGCGGCGGACCAGATTCATAGAAAAGGTGCTATTGAATGGTATTCTCGGATTCCGCGAGCGGAGCGACACACTTCGCGCTCGAGCCCAACCGACATGAGACCGATCATCCACTGCATTCTGCGGCTCGCCTTCGGTGCTCTGGCCGGGCTGTGGGCCGGTCCTCCGGCCGAGGCCGAGATCGCGGTGCTGGTGACTGGCGACGTCCTCAAGATCGACGCCTACGAGCTGCGCGGAGACCGCATGCGTCTGGCTCTGCGCGACGGGGGCTATCTGACGGTGTCGCTCGATCGGCTGGAGCGAATCGTCGACGACGAGGTCGTTCGGCCGCAGGATTCGGAGCTCGAGTTGCCCGCGCCCAGGCTCGGACTCGCGTTTCTGGATTCCCACGTGCCCCCCGACACCCCCTATGGGGAGATCCTGTACGAGACGGCCCGCCGCCATGGACTCAACCCCGACGTGATGGCTGCCATGGCGCGTGCAGAGTCGGCCTTCGATGCCCGGGCGGTTTCCGCCAAGGGAGCCCGAGGACTTCTTCAGCTGATGCCGGCGACTGCCCAACGATTCGGCGTCCAGAGCAACGAACTGTTCGATCCGGCCCACAATGCCGAGGCGGCGGCTCGCTACCTGGTCTGGCTACGGCAGCGCTTCGACGGTGACCTCACGCGCGTGCTCGCCGCCTACAACGCGGGTGAGGGGGCAGTGGATCGCTACGACGGAGTGCCTCCCTATCGCGAGACTCGGGGCTACATCGACCGCATCCTGCGCTACCTGGGGATGGCGGACTCGGAGTCGGGAGATTCCGTCACCGGGGAGTCTTGAGGCGCGGCTTCTTGACGCGCCGCGGATCCTCGATAGCGCATGACGACCAGGGTTCGGTCGTCCTCGGCGGTGCCCCAACCGGTGTGCTCGCGCACGGAGCGCAGGAGCTTGTCTCGCACCTCGGCTGCGCTCGAGAAAGGCGCCGAGAGAGCTTCGACGGTGGCTTCGTAGCCGAATGGCTCTCCCGCTTCGTTGGTGGCTTCGAGGAAGCCATCGGAGAGCAGGACCAGCAGGTCGCCGGCTTCGAGCTGGAGTTTTCTGTGGCCGAAGTCGTTCTCCAGAACGCCGAGCGGTGTCCCTCCGAGGAGGTGTTCTGTGACGACTCCGTTGCGGAGATGGTACGTCGGAGGGTGGCCGGCGTTGGTCAGGTCGACCATGCCGGTCGTGCTGTCGATCACGGCCAGGGTCGCGGTGACGAAGGAGCGTCGATTTCCGGTCGAGCGCACCAGGTGATCGAGGGAGCCCAGAATCTCCTCTGGCTCCGCGCCCTGCTGGACGAGGGTCAGCAGGCCGGCCTTCAGCATCGCCATGCGCAGTCCCGATGAGAGCCCGTGACCGGCCACGTCGGCGATCACGACCGCCAGGTCGCCGCTTTCTCGATCGGGCAGCTCGACGATGTCGTAGTAGTCGCCTCCGATCGCAGCGCTGGGCTCGAAGAAGGTGGCGAACTCGATCGATTCTCCTTGGAGCACCTCGCTGGGCAGCAGGCTCTTCTGCACCTCTTGCGCGATGTCGAGCTCGCGCTCGAGCACTTCCTTCTGGGCCGCCTCCGCCACCAGGCGCTCGAGACTCTCGTTCATCTGGTTGAAAGATCGCTGCAACTCTCCGAGCTGGTCGTTGCGGCGCACCGGAATGCGTACCGAGAAGTCTCCCTCCTGCACCGCGGCGGTCGCTTTGCTCAACCGGTTCACTGCGCGGGTCACTCCGAGAATCATGAAGATCGCCATCAGCACGGCGAGCGCATAGACGTCGAAGAGCAGGAAGGCCGGAACGATGAAAGCGATCCAACCGAGCGTGTCGACTTCTGCAGAAGAGGAGAAAAGGCGTCCGAAGACCACAGACGGAGTGGCGGTGAGGGTGGCCGTCACACTCGAAGAGGCGATGGTGCCGTCCTCGAAGCTGCGACTCGGACCGGCGAGCTCGAATCCGATGACGGTCATCCCACTCGCGTTCTTTCGTCGCGCGTCGAGGAAGGCGTTCATCTCCTCGGAGCCCTTGCCCCGAGAGAGTGGTTGGAGCACGAAGGTCTCTCCGAGCAAGGAGACCTTGGTCAGCTCGATCCCCGACTCTTCCTCGCGAAACAGATCCACCCACACGTCCGACATCTCGCGCAAGTGGGTCTCCAGGTCGCCGTCGTAGAACGCGATGACGCCAACGGCGGGTCCCGGGGCCGTGGCGGCCACCGTCAGAGTGCCGTCAGCCAGCTCGATCATGCTCGGCATGCGCGAGCTCTCGGAGGTCTTGTCGGCTTCTGCGCTGCGCCGATACTGGGAGGAGGTGGCCAGCCAATCGGGCCACTGCTCCGGCGCCCGCTCGTCGCCTCCCACCCGGTTTCCCTCGCGGTAGTAGCCGAAGGTGAACCCGCTCGTCGCGCTGCCGGGAACCGGCAGCCGCAGCTGCACTGCCGCGAGACGGGTACGCGCCGCGACTTCGAGCTCGTGCTCGAGGTCCATGATCGCTTCGCGGTACAGATGGCCGAGGAAGAAGCCGGAGAGGAGGTAGGCGGCGACGAAGAGGAGGGCGAGCACCATCGGAATGGGTAGCAACCCGAGCAGAAAGTAGGTGAGCGAGAGCTGTCGCCCGACGCTCCACAACAGGCGTCGCCCGAGGGCGACGATCGCCCAGGTCAGGCCCGCAGCGGCGCCGACTGCGAGCACGAAAGTCGCGAATCCCGAGATCCAGGGTAGGTCGAGACTGATCGCGACAATGCACAGGCCGGCTACGATCGCCACCAGGGCCCAGAGGAGGGACTTCGATGGGCGCGGCATCGGGCGCAGCCTATCAGTCACGATTCGAGCCGAAGGGTCTGCGCGGGGCGCGAACCGGCACGACGCCGGCCGCGACAGCCGCACCACGGAGTGCTAGACTTCTCGAAGTCTCCTCGTTGGGTCACAAGGCGAAGATACGGCAGTACCGACGAGAGGTCATCTACAGACATCGACTTCGAGGCAAGAGCTTCGTGCGGGGGCTTCCGCCAACCGAGACGGAGCGCGGACTCATGGGAGCCAGAAGCCACCCCTGGTGAAGCGCCGCCACTGCAGCCAGTCAACACTGCAGCCAGAAACAGTACAGCCCGAAGTACAAGTGCAGCTCGAAGCGACAGCGAGGATACGCGCATGAGTCTTCCCATAACGGGTCAGGACACGAAGAGCCGCGAGATCGAGAACACCAAGGTCACCGAGGTCGTGATCCGGTTTGCCGGCGATTCCGGAGACGGGATGCAGCTCACCGGAACGCAGTTCACCAATACGGCGGCGCTCCTGGGAAACGACTTGTCGACGCTTCCTGACTTCCCGGCAGAGATTCGAGCACCTGCCGGGACCCTGCCGGGGGTGTCTGCGTTCCAGGTCCGGATTGCCGACCACGACATTCACACGCCGGGCGAGAGGCCCGATGTGCTGGTAGCGATGAATCCCGCGGCACTCAAGGTGCATCTCGGTGAGCTCGTTCCCAACGGGGTCGTGATCGTCAACACCGACGAGTTCACCGAGCGGAACCTGAAGAAGGCCGGCTACGAGACCAATCCGCTCGAGGATGGCTCCCTGGAGGGCTTTCGCCTCTACGAGGTCGATTTGACCACCATGACGCGACGGACCCTCGAGGGAGGCGAGCTCGACGTCCGTGCTCAGGATCGATCGAAGAACATGTTCGCTCTCGGCATGGTGTATTGGCTCTTTCAGCGCTCGATGGAGCCGACGATTCGCTGGCTCGAGAGCAAGTTCGCGAAACGGCCCGAGATCGCGAAGGCGAACGTTGCGGTGCTCAAGGCAGGCTGGAACTTCTGCGACATCACCGAGGTCTTCCAGGTTCGCTACGAGGTCGAGCCCGCACAGCTCGAGCCCGGCACCTACCGCAACATCAGTGGCAACGTCGCCTTGTCCCTCGGGCTGATCGCGGCCAGCCGTCGCAGCGGTCTGCCGCTGTTCCTGGGTGCCTACCCGATCACCCCGGCCAGTGATGTTCTGCACAACCTCGCTCCCTACAAGAACTTCGGCGTGACGACCTTCCAGGCCGAAGACGAGATTGCCGCGGCCAGCTCAGCGATCGGCGCGTCGTTCGGTGGCAGCCTGGCGGTCACATGTTCGTCGGGCCCGGGCATTGCGCTCAAGTCGGAGGCGATGAATCTGGCTGTGATGGTCGAGCTGCCTTTGCTGGTCCTCAACATCCAGCGGGGCGGGCCTTCGACCGGTCTGCCGACCAAGACCGAGCAGGCGGATTTGCTCATGATGATGTTCGGTCGCAACAACGAGTCGCCCGTTCCAGTGGTCGCGGCCAGCTCACCTTCGGACTGCTTCGACGTGGCGCTGGAGGCGGCGCGCCTCAGCCTCAAGTACATGGTGCCGGTCGCCGTCCTGTCCGACGGCTATCTGGCGAACGGCTCTGAGCCGTGGCTGCTTCCGGAAGTGGAGACCCTGCCCGATCTGAGGACCGAGTTCCGGACCGATCCCGAAGGGTTTGCCGCCTACTCCCGAGATCCCGAGACCCTGGCGCGGCCGTGGGCCATTCCGGGGACCCCGGGACTGGAGCATCGGGTCGGCGGCCTCGAGAAGCAGGATGGCAGCGGCAACGTGTCCTACGACCCCGAGAACCACGACCGCATGGTGCGGCTTCGCGCGGAGAAGGTGGCGCGCATTGCCAACGACATTCCGCCACTCGAGGTGGAGGGGCCGCAGGAGGGCAGGTTACTCGTGCTGGGCTGGGGTAGCTCTCGAGGGGCCATCACCGGGGCCGTGGCGCAGGCTCGGGAGGCCGGGCTGTCGGTGAGCCGGGCTCATCTTCGACATCTGAATCCCTTTCCCGCCAACCTGGGAGACGTTCTCGATCGTTTCGAGAAGGTGATCGTTCCCGAGTTGAACCTGGGTCAACTGTCGATGCTCCTCCGAGCCCGCTACCTGAAAGATATCCAGCCCGTCACCAAGGTGTCGGGAAAGCCTTTCTTCCGGAGCGAGATCCTTTCCGAGATTCGTGGAGCCCTGAAATGACGACCACCGAAGCCACCACCCTGACGAAGAAGGACTTCCAGTCGGACCAGGAGGTGCGCTGGTGTCCGGGCTGTGGCGACTACGCCATTCTCGCCGCGGTCCAGGCGGTGTTTCCGGAGTTGGGGATACCGCGCGAGAAGTTCGTGGTGATCTCGGGGATCGGGTGCTCGAGCCGGTTTCCGTACTACATGAACACCTACGGCTTCCACACCATTCACGGTCGGGCCCCGGCGTTTGCCACCGGTCTGAAGGTGACTCGGCCCGACCTGGAAGTCTGGGTGGTTACCGGCGACGGAGACTCGTTGTCGATCGGTGGCAATCACCTGATTCACACTCTGCGTCGAAACGTCGGGCTCAAGATCCTGATGTTCAACAACCGCATCTACGGTCTGACCAAGGGCCAGTATTCCCCGACCAGTGAGACGGGTAAGCGCACCAAGTCCACTCCGATGGGGTCGGTCGACATCCCGTTCAACCCGGCGGCGCTGGCTCTCGGCGCGGGGGCGACTTTCGTTGCCAGAACGGTCGACGTCTTCCAGCCGCACCTCAAGGAGGTGTTGCGCCAGGCGGCGGAGCACAAGGGAACGGCGTTCGTCGAGATCTACCAGAACTGCAATATCTTCAACGACAAGGCCTTCTCCTATATGACCGACAAGGAGGGGCGCAAGAGCCAGGTGATCTACGTCGAGCACGACAAGCCCCTGGTCTTCGGCTCCGACGACGAGAAAGGGATCCGTCGCCGCGGGGACGGCGAGTTGGAGGTCGTAGAGCTCAGCGACGGGGTGGGGCCGGAAGACTGCGTCGTTTGGGACGAGAAGCGCAGCGATCCGACCCTGGCCTTTCAGATGGCGCAGCTCGTCGCTCCGCGCTTCCCGACTCCGATCGGTGTGCTGCGCAAGGTCGACGTTCCGAGCTATGAGCAGGGCGTGATCGGTCAGATCGAGGCCGCCCAGAGCAAGGGCGAGCCTCGCCTCGAGGATCTGATCCAGAGTGGCGACACCTGGACGGTCGAAGGCTAGTATTTCTCTCCTGGCACTCTCGGTGCGCGGCCCGGATTCCCAGGGAAACGGGGCTCGTATCGTATGATCTCTCCCAGATCTACGGAGACGCGCAGGGCGGAGCAGGCGGGCGCGGAACGGTGAAACCCGGGTCCGGTTCGTCCGTAGAAGCTATGTGTCCCCACGACAGCTGCCTGCGTAGTCGGAAGCCCGGTGGTCGCAGAGGCCACTGCCGGAGACTCAGGGGATGCAACTTCGATGGTCCTGCTGCGTTGAAAAGACAGAGGGTCGCGTCGCGCGACTGACTGCAACCGCAGCGGTGAGTGCGATCACGATCTGGAACGACGGAGAAGCCGATAGCCATGGACGTTCGTAGAGAAGGTGTGGTGGAAGCGCGCCGCCGCAAGCAGTTCATCCTGGGGACGATCGGAGTGATTCTGCTCGCTCTCGTCACCGTGGCAGTGATGCGCCTCGAGCCTGCGGCTCCCAAGGTGGATCGCGCGACCATCTACACCGACACGGTCAAGCAGGGCGAGATGCTTCGCCAGGTGCGGGGGCCGGGAACCCTCGTTCCACTCGAGATCCGCTGGATCGCGGCGCGCACCGAGGGGCGGGTCGAGCAGCGCGTCATGCTTCCGGGCGCTGTGGTCGAGCCGGACACGGTCATCGTGGTGTTGAGCAACCCGGAGCTGGAGCAGATGACCCAGGACTCGGCGCTCGCTCTGCGTCGCGCCGAGGCGGAGTATGCGGATCGCCAGGTCGCGCTGGAGAGTCAGCTGCTCAACGAGAAGGCCGCTTTCGCGGCAATCGAGTCGGAGTACGAGCAGGCCAGTCTGCAAGCCGAGGCGAATGCCACCCTCTTGACCGAGGGGTTGATCCCCGAGCTCACCGAGAAGCTGTCGCGACTACGCGCCGACCAGTTGGAGAACCGGACCCAGATCGAGGTGGAGCGCCTCGAGTTCAGCAAGGAATCGGTGAAGAAGCAGCTCGAGTCTCAGCGTGCCGCACTCGATCAGGCGCGGGCTCTGCACCAGCTTCGTCTCTCGCAGTTCGAAGGTCTTCAAGTCAAAGCGGGAATCACCGGCGTGCTGCAGCAGGTGCCGGTAGAGGTCGGGCAGCAGGTGACGCCGGGAACCAACCTGGCGCGTGTGGCCCAGCCGGACCGGCTCAAGGCGGAGCTCAGGATCAACGAGACCCAGGCCAAGGACATCGTGCATGGTCAGCTCGCGATGATCGACACGCGCAACGGCGTGGTCGAAGGCAAGGTCATCCGAATCGATCCCGCAGTGCAGAACGGCACCGTGACGGTGGATGTCGCCCTGGTCGGCGAGCTCCCCAGAGGAGCACGACCCGACCTGAGCGTGGACGGTACGATCGAGATCGAGCGTCTCGACGACGTGCTCTATGTCGGTCGCCCGACCTACGGTCAGGCCAACAGCACCATCGGACTGTTCAAGATCGACGAGACCGGCGAGATGGCACACCGGATTCAGGTCCAGCTGGGCAAGACCTCCGTGACGACGGTCGAGATCCTCAATGGACTCAGGGTCGGCGACGAAGTCATCCTGTCCGACACGTCCAACTGGGACGAGTACGATCGGATCCGTCTCGACTGATTGGCCGGGAAATTCGGAAGTTTTGGAAACCAGGAGCCCCTCTCGACCGTCATACTGAAGACAGCCGTATCAGACCAGTCGGAAGAGAGACCGAGAACAGAACTCAGGACCGATAGACCACATACACGCGTTGGCGTGACAGGGGAGACGAGGATGAGCGAAACCGCAACGGAGACGACCACGGCGACCGACAAGGCCGCACGCGAGGACCTGATTGTCATGGACAACGTGGCGAAGGTCTTCTTCACCGACGAGGTGGAGACTCACGCTTTGGCCGGAATCAACATGACGATCAAGAAGGGTGAGTATGTGTCGATCGCGGGGCCATCGGGCTGCGGCAAGTCGACTCTTCTCTCCATTCTCGGTTTGCTCGATACTCCGACCGACGGTACCTACTTCCTCAACGGTCACGAGGTGTCGAAGCTGAATCTCTCGCAGCGCGCCCGGATCCGCAATCGGGAGGTGGGGTTCATTTTCCAGGCCTTCAATCTCATCGGCGACCTCACGGTCTACGAGAACGTGGAGCTGCCGCTCACCTATCGCGGGATGCCCTCTGCCGAGCGCAAGGAGCGAGTCGCAGCTGCACTCGATCGCGTCGGTATGTCTCATCGGATGAAGCACTATCCGTCGCAGCTCTCAGGCGGTCAACAGCAGCGAGTTGCGGTCGCTCGCGCCGTGGTAGGGGATCCGTCGATCGTGCTCGCCGACGAGCCGACCGGCAACCTCGATTCCACGAACGGAGAGGCAGTGATGGAACTGATGACCGAGCTGCACAATGGCGGTGCCACCATCTGCATGGTGACGCATGATCCTCGGTACGCGGCGCATGCCGAGCGCCATATCCGTCTGTTCGACGGGCGAATCGTCCAGGGTGACGACTAGTCGTTCGAGAAGACCGTCGGGCGACCGGCGTTGCGCTAGATAGAGGGCAGGTCCGTCGGACCTGCCCTCGCTGTTTGCCGATGACGGTCCGCTCGCTGGCCGCGTTCCGGGGAAACCCCCGCCGTGTCGTCGCGTACTGATTAGGGCCAGGGACGAATGGCTTTCGCCACCGCCGCCCTGGAGATAAGGTAGAGAGCCGCCGACCCCGAGGATCGAAGTGCCGGAAAGATGGCCCTGGCGGAGTGAGCGCCAAAAGTGATGGAGAGGCTGCGATGATTCAGCTCAACAATGTCGAGAAGTTCTACGAGTCCGGCTACGGAAGGACGTATGTCCTGCGGCAGGTGTCGGTGGATATCGGTGAGGGTGAGTTCATCACCATCATGGGTCCGTCAGGTGCCGGCAAGTCGACCTTGCTTCACATTCTCGGGATGCTCGACGGAGAGTGGGAGGGGGAGTACTGGTTCGACGGTCAGCCCGTTCACAAACTGAAGCCGAAGCAGCGCAACGCCCTGCACAAAGAGAACATCGGCTTCGTTTTCCAGAGCTACCACCTGCTCGATCACCTCACCGTCTACGAGAATCTCGAGGTGCCGCTGACCTACCGGAAGATTCGACGAGGGGAGCGCCAGAGTCTGGTTGCCGATACGCTCGATCGCTTCCAGATCGTGGGCAAGAAGGACCTGTTTCCCAACCAGCTCTCCGGCGGCCAGCAGCAACTGGTGGGCGTCGCGCGAGCGGTAATCACGCAGCCCCGCTTGATCCTCGCGGATGAGCCGACCGGGAACCTGCACAGCAAGCAGGGGCAGGAGATCATGGAGCTGTTCAAGCAGCTCAATGACAAGGGCACCACCATCGTCCAGGTGACGCACTCGGAGCGCAATGCGGAGTACGGGAACCGCATCATCGAGCTGCACGATGGGTGGATGGCGACCAAGAGAGAACAGCCGGTCGAGGTGTAGTCGCTGGCCGGCGTGGCGGACGTCGCTTGCAGTCGGGGCATCGAGGGAAAGCGCGGTTTGTCCTTGGTGGGGCCGGCCATCCCTGAAACAATGCAGGCATGTCCGTAGTTCGTATCGAGACCCGGGAGTCGTCGACGTTGCTGACGCTCGACCGACCCCAGGTACACAATGTGCTCGATCAGGAGCTGATTCACGAGCTGCGTGAAGCCCTCGAGGGGGTAGCCCGCGACGAAGACTGTCGGGTATTGGTGCTGACCGGCGCAGGGGACGAGGCGTTCTGTGCCGGTGCCGACCTCAAACACATGTCAGGTCTCACCGAGCCGAAGCTGCACGAGTTCCTGGCTGAGACGCGGGCTCTCTTTCGCACGTTGGCCGAGATCCGGATGCCCACGATCTGTGCGGTCAACGGCCATGCCCATGGGGGTGGCGCCGAGCTGGCCTGTATCTGCGATCTTCGGGTCGGGTGCGAATCGACCACGTTCCGTTTCCCAGGGCTGACCTACGGAATGGCTGTGGGAACATGGCACCTGCCCACTGTGGTCGGGCTTCCCAAGGCCAAGGAGCTGCTCTTCACTGCCATGCAGGTCGATGCCACCGAGTCTCTGCGCATCGGTCTGCTGAATCGGCTGGTCGAGGCCCCACGACTCCTCGAGGAGAGTTTCGCCCTGGCCGCACAGATCTCCGTCCATCCCAAGGACTCGGTGGAGACCGTGAAGAACCTGGTGGACCGCACGGTGGGTGCGCCCCTTCAGCAGCGCTTCTTTCGTGAGATCTACTCGAATCGAGAGCTCGGAGCGACCGGCATCGCCCGCGACCTGTTTCGCAAATACCTGGACCGGGAGACGAAGAGATGAAGATACTGGCTTTCACCGGGTCGCGCTTTACCGACGCGGCCGGTCGCGTCGACGAGCTGGCGGCGCCTCCGTTCGACCAGATCGGCCCCGAGCTGCGCGACCGGCTGCACGCTCAGTCCGAGCATCAGTACTCCCATCTCACGCGGCCCGTCGCGGCCACTGGGACCGATGCCGCGAGCGGTCACGTCCGTGCCCGGTCGCTGTACGAACAGTGGCTCGCAGAGGGGGCGATCGCTGCCGATCCCGAGCCGACTCTCTATCCATATGTCATCGAGAGAGCAGGGGGGCGCCGCTACGGGCTGTGCTGTCTGGTCGACGTGGTGGAAGGCTCTGGCGATATTCGTCCGCACGAGCTCACAGTCGACAAGCCTCTCGAGGAGAGGCTGGCGCTGCTCGAGACCCTGCGCGTCGATCTGGAGCCGGTCATGTTCATGGCCGATGACGGCGGCGGCCTGGAGCCCCTGTTGACCGAAGACGTCGGGGAAACCGAGCCTCTGGCTTCGTACTACGACGAGGAACGAGGCGAACGGCATCTGATCTACGGGGTGACTGACGAGGCCCGGCAGGCGGCCTATCGCGAGGTTCTTTCTGGGCGCTCTGCGGTGATCGCCGACGGTCATCACCGCACCAAGGTCGCCCAGCTCTTTGCCCAGCGCCACGGCGCCAGGAGCGGGACTGCGGCGGGAGCGAAGCTGGCCGTACTCTTCAGCCTCGCCGACAGCGATCTGACCATCGATCCGATTCACCGGGCGGTACAGGTACCGGTCGATGCCGCGGCGCTCGAGGCGATGGCGGCCGAGCGGCGCCCCTTTTCGCAGGGAAACGACACCGGATGGAACGGATCGACGTTGGCCGTGGCTGTGGCAGCGGCTCCTCAACCGTCGATCGGAGTCCGGTTCCGCGGGGGCGATGCAGAGATCTGGCGCCTCGACCCGGACCGAGTCACCGAGGGAATGCCGGGAGGAGACACGCGACTCGCCGCGGTGATGCTGCACCACCAGCTGCTGCCGGCGGCCGGGCTCGGTATCGAGACCGCTACCGACGGCTCGATTGCGTATCGCTCGGACCCCGAGGCGCTGTGGGGCGAGGTCGAGGAGGGGAAGTGCGAGCTCGCCGTATGGCTGCCGCCGATGCAGCCATCAGAGTTTGCGGCGGCGACAGCGGGTGGTGACGTGCTACCGGCGAAGTCGACCCGGTTCCTTCCCAAGCTGATCTCCGGGCTGGTCTGGTGCGGGCACGACGCTCGCGTGCGGTAGTCAGATTCCAAGGCCGTCCGCAGGAGCTGTCCGGGAGTGGCACCGATCGGCTCCCAGGGATGGCTGCTGAAGAAACAACGCCCTCCCGATACGAGATCGGGAGGGCGTTCTCCATTGCAGGAGGGTGCGTCTCGACTGGGGCTCAGGAGGCCTCGGCGACCACCTCGGCATCGACGACGTCGTCTGAAGTCTCGGTCGCGGCGGGGGCCACCACCTGGACCGCAAGCTCTCCGTTTTCGAGGCCGATCTCGACGGTCGAGCCGTCGATCACGTCTCCCGCGACCAGCGCTCGACCGAGTTTGGTTTCGACCTGGTGCTGGAGGTAGCGCTTGAGCGGGCGCGCTCCGTAGACCGGATCGAATCCCTCGCGGGCGATCAGATGTCGAGCCTCTGGACTGAGCACCAGTTTCAGATCTCGATCAGCCAGGCGCTTGCGCAGGTCCTCGGTCAGGAGATCGACGATCTGCTCGATCTCCTCGAGCTTGAGCGGCTTGAAGAGCACGATGTCGTCGACTCGATTCAAGAACTCGGGCCGGAAATGCGTACGCATCTCCCTGTTGACCGCTTCCCTGGCCTCCTCGCTGAGCTCCCCTTCGGGGGTGACTCCTTCGAGCAGGTGCATCGAGCCGAGGTTCGAGGTCATGATGATGACCGTGTTCTTGAAGTCGACGGTGTGCCCCTGCGAGTCGGTGACCCGTCCGTCGTCGAGGATCTGGAGCAGCACGTTGAACACGTCGCTGTGCGCCTTTTCGATCTCGTCGAACAGGACGACCGAGTAGGGCTTGCGTCGTACCGCTTCGGTGAGCTGCCCGCCCTCTTCGTAGCCGACATATCCGGGGGGCGCACCGATCAGTCGCGACACGGCGTGTTTCTCCATGTACTCGCTCATGTCGATGCGGACGATGTTCTCTTCGCTATCGAAAAGGGCCTCGGCCAGTGTCTTGGCCAGCTCGGTCTTTCCGACTCCGGTGGGGCCGAGGAAGATGAACGAGCCGATCGGACGTCGAGGATCCTTGATCCCTGAGCGGGCACGAATCACGGCATCGGCGACGAGTTGAACGGCTTCGTCCTGACCGATCACCCGTCGATGCAGGATCTCGTCGAGACGCAGCAGTTTCTCGCGCTCGCCCTCCACCAGGCGCGTCACCGGAATTCCGGTCCACTTGGAGACGATCTCGCTGATCTCGTCTTCGGTGACCTCCTCTCGGAGGAGACGGCCCCCAGGCGAGTCCTGGTCCGTGGCTGCAGCCTTCGCGAGCTCTGCCTCGAGTCTCGGCAGCTCCCCGTGGCTCAACTCGGCGGCCCGGTTCAGGTCGTAGTCGCGCTCGGCGCGCTCGATCTCCTGGCGGACCGTTTCGATGCGCTGGCGAAGCTCCCTCTCATACTCGATCTCGGCCTTCTCCGCTTCCCACTGGGCTCGCATCCCTGACGCCCGTTCCTGGAGCTCGGCGAGCTCCCGGCGCAGGGACTTCAGGCGCTCCTTGCTCGCCTTGTCCTTCTCCTTCTTGAGTGCGGCCTCCTCGATCTCGAGCTGCATGATCCGGCGTGTGGCCTCGTCGAGCTCTGCGGGCATCGAGTCGATCTCCGTACGCACCAGCGCACAGGCTTCGTCGACCAGATCGATCGCCTTGTCGGGAAGAAAGCGGTCGGTGATGTAGCGGTCCGAGAGCACTGCGGCTCCGACCAGCGCATTGTCGAGAATTCGAACTCCGTGGTGCACCTCGAATCGCTCGCGCAGGCCACGCAAGATCGAGATCGTGTCCTCGACCGTGGAGGGCTCCGTCTGCACCGGCTGGAACCGGCGCTCGAGAGCAGCGTCCTTCTCGATGTACTTACGGTACTCGTCGAGGGTGGTGGCCCCGATGCAGTGCAGCTCTCCCCGAGCCAACATCGGTTTGAGCAGATTGCCGGCGTCGGTGGATCCTTCGGTCCTGCCTGCCCCCACGATGTTGTGGAGCTCGTCGATGAAGAGCAGAATGCGGCCGTCACTCTCCTTGATCTCGGAGAGCACGGCTTTGAGGCGCTCTTCGAACTCGCCGCGATACTTGGCGCCGGCGAGCAGGGAGCCCATGTCCAGCGAGAAGATCGAGCGGTCCTTGAGCCACTCGGGCACGTCGCCGCGTACGATGCGCTGGGCCAGACCTTCGACGATCGCGGTCTTGCCGACGCCGGGCTCACCGATCAACACGGGGTTGTTCTTGGTCTTGCGCGAAAGAATGCGGATGACGCGCCGAATCTCCGCGTCGCGTCCGATGACCGGGTCGAGCTTTCCCGCGCGAGCCTGGGCGACCAGGTCGACCCCGTACTTCTCGAGAGCCTCGTACGAGCCCTCGGGGCTCGCGCTGGTCACACGCTGGGAGCCGCGGACCGATTGCAGGGTCTCGAGCAGCTTTGCACGGTCGGCGCCGTACTCGGTCAGCAGCTGGGCGGCCTTGCCGGACTTCGGCTCGAGCAGGGCCAACAGCAGGTGCTCGACCGAGACGTAGTCGTCCTTGAGGCGTTTCGCCTCGTCCTCGGCCCTGACGAAGAGTTTCTGGAGATCGTTGGTGACGTAGATCTTGCCGGCCTCCTGTCCGGAGATCTTCACGCTGGGGCGTTTCTCGAGTGCCGTTTCGACGGCTCTGCGCAGGGTGTCCACGGGCACCGACATGCGCTCCAGCAGACGGGGAGCGAGTCCTTCGGATTGCTCCAGCAGGGCCAGCAGCAGGTGATCGGTGTCGACCTCCTGGTGGCCGTAGCGTAGAGCCTTGGTCTGGGCGTCGTGCAACGCCTCTTGTGATTTTTGTGTCAGTCGATTGGGGTCCATGTCTTGTTCCTCACCTGGTCTTGATGTCTTGCGATTCTCATGATCGGGAAGTGCCCTGTCGGGCTCAGCGGGTCAGTCGGGCTCAGCTGGCGAGCGGCTCTCGGGTTTCGCCGTCGGCCAGGTCTGAGAGCTGCTGGTAGATCTTCCGTTCTTCCTCTGACAGCTCTTTCGGGAGCACGATTCTGAGGCTCGCGAACAGGTCGCCGTTGCCGCTGCGCGAGGGCATGCCCTTGCCTCGCAGTCGTAGCTGCCGTCCCGAAGAGGAGCCTGGCGGTATCCTGATGCTGACGGTTCCACTGAGAGTCGGAACCTCGACCTCGGCTCCCAGAGCAGCCTGTGCCGGAGTGATGTCGACCTCGGTGTGGAGGTCACCCTTCTCTAGCTTGAATCGATCGTGCGGCAGGGCTTCGAGCATCAGGAAGAGATCGCCGTTGGCGCCGCCACGTCCCGGTTCGCCTTTTCCGGCCAGTCGGATCTTCTGCCCGGGACGAACCCCGGCAGGGATGTTCACTTCGATTCGTTGCGCGGTGCCGGTCAGCGGATCTGCGAGCTCCAGTGTCCGCTTCCCGCCGTGGGCCAGATCCTCGAGGCTCAGCGCCAGTCGCGACTCGCGGTCTCGGCCGGGGGCTGCCGGCGACGGCCCGCCTCCGCGGGTGTTCCACGCCGGATTCCCGCGGCCGCCCCGCGCGCTCTCGCCGAAGAGCATTTCGAAGAAGGAGCTGAACCCGCTGTCGCCGAAGCCGAACTCGAAGTCGGCGCCCTGGGGGGCCCTTCCTGCACCGCCGAAATCGAATCCCTCCCAGCCGGGTGGCGTGGAACCGGTTTGCTGGGCCGTCTTCCAGGCCGAGCCGTACCGGTCGTACTTCTTACGCTTCTCGCTGTCTTTGAGAACCTCGTAGGCTTCACCGATCTCCTTGAAGCGAGTCTCGGCGGAGGGGTCCTTGTTGACATCGGGATGGAACTTCCGGGCGAGCTTGCGATAGGCCTTCTGGATGTCGGCCTCGCTCGCGCTCTTGGAGACCCCGAGAGTCTCGTAGTAGTCCTTGAACTGCAATACACACTCCTCCTCGAACGAGGCTCGCCGGTGATGGCGATCTCCCTGAAACCGCCTCGAGCGGGAGAGGTCCGGATTTGAGGGTCCCAATATCGGATCTTTACCGCGCTCCCGCGGACACACAGCCAGTATCTTAGTGTACCGGCCTCAGATCTGATAACAGGGGTAGGGGCGGATTCATTCCTCGCGGTCCCAGAAAGTCCTGGTCGAGTCGGGATTGCAGGCTTTCGGGACCGTTCTTCCGCTCAGGCCCTCCGGCAGATCGCCCCGAACGAAAACGGCGCGAGCCCCGTTGCGAGGTCTCGCGCCGTCCGTGAGACCGCGGTCGGGTCTCAGTGCTGCAGTCGTGCTCCCCTCAGGGCGCCGTCAGTCCGAAGTGTTCGTAGTTCTTGGCGATGAACTGCTGCCACTTGTCGGGCACCTCTTCCGCGGGAGCGATGGCCTGGACCGGGCAGGCATCGACGCACAGACCGCAGTCGATGCACTCTTCGGGGTGGATGTAGAGGATCTCCCAATCCTCCTCCTTGCCGTAGATGCAATCCACGGGGCAGACGTCCACGCAGGAGCTGTCCTTCACTCCGATACACGGTTCCATGATGATATGGGTCATCGCTCGCACTCCTCTGCTGCTGGCTGCTGACTGAACTGGGTTCTCGGGGGTTCCTCTTCGAGAGGGGTCGTCTACGATCGGGCTCCGCCGCTCCTCCGGCTTCGCTTGCGGCGCGCAGTATACCGCAGAGCCGCAGCCGCATTGAACGCCTAGGGCGATCAGCCGAAGGAACGGCCGGGACGTTCAGCCGCCTCCGCCCAGGGATGCCAGTCGTGCGCGGGCCCGGGGAGCCACCCAGGGACCGTCGTCTCGGAAGAGGCGACCGTCCTGGTTCCCTGCGGCCCGCTCCAGGGCGTCCCTCGCGAGGTCGTAGTATCGCGGCCCCGCGTTGGTGAGGGCGATCCCGAGGCAATAGTCGACTGTCGCCTGCCCGAGCCGCTCACCGGTCGGGGCCTCGATTCCCCTCAAGAGCTCTACGGCTCGCTCCCATTCACGGGCCTGCATGTGAAGCAGGGCCCGGTCGAGCTCGAGGAGCCAACGTGGCCGGTCTTCGAGCTCTCGGTCGAGCGCTCCGAGGATCTGGGCAGCTACGGCCGCTCGGATGGTTTCGATGTCCGCCAGGTCCACCGTCGAGCGAACCCACACCGGGTGGAGGTTGAGCGTGCGGCGCGACATGGTACCGCCCGAGGACGCGGTCTGGACCTCGAGCTCGAGCACTTCACCGGCAGCGACTTCGCTCAGCCGTTTGGCGATGTCGGCGTAGGTGAAGATTGGCACTCCGCCGACTGCAATGATCTGATCGCCGACTCGAAGCTCCGCGACCGCAGCCGGTCCGTCCGGCGCAATGCTCGCCACAACCGGTGCGGCTGCCGCTTCTGAGTCGAACATGACTGCGCCGATGGAGACGCGCCGCGTCTGGGGGGCCGGTGTCAGGGCCCGGGCGACCTGCTCGTATTCCTTCGGGTCAGCGATCGTGATTCGGCGACGATCGGGATGCGCGGGTCCGGGTGCAGGAGACCAGAAATGAAGGTCGGCCTGGCGGGCGATGAGGTCGTCGTCGAGCACGGCGAGTAGAAAGGCCCGCCCGGGAATCTCGAGATCGATCGCGTGTTGGACCGCGGGCCAGTCAACGTCGTCGACACTCCGCGTTCCTTCCGCGGGACGGCGCAGCTCGTTGGCGCCGACTCCCAGTCGGTCGAGCAGGGGCTCTCCCTGGTCTGAGCGGTCCAGCAGCGTCCACTGGCCCTCAGCCGCGACGGCGGAACGCAAACCCTCGAGGAGAGCCCGGCGGCCGTTGTCGTCGTCTCCGAGCACACCGACCAGGATGATCGGCGGTCGTAGGCGGACTTCGATCACCCGGCTCTCGCCGTCAGCCAACTCGAACTCGGTCTCGAAGACCCCGGCACCGGCTCTGGTCGCGACCAGGTCGTGACTTCCGGGCATCAGCTCGAGGCGGGCGACTTCGCGTCGAGCGTCGAAGCGGGGCTGGACGACGTGCCCGTCGAGCTGAATCTCTCCCCCTCGGGGACGCCGCGAATCAGCAGCGTGGCGACCTGACGCTGGAGGTTGATCGGCTGAAGCAGTCGGTCCGCCATCTCGATCAGTCCGACGCGAGCCCCGTAGGGTCGATAGCCCTCGACCTCGACCTCGAGTCGGTGCTCGCCCCCCACCAGACCGTCGACCCACAGGATCCCTGAAAGATCGCGATCGCTCGCGCCCGGCTCGGGAAGTGGCGTCACACCGACTTCTTCGCCGTCGAGGAGGACGCGCGCCGCGGGAGGACGGGTGCGGATGGCGAGCACGGCGCTGGAGCGATCCAGAGTCGCTTCGATCGGGGTTCGGTCTCCCGCGCCCAGAGTGATCTCCATTGCCTTCGGCCCGTATCCGGGGCGAGTGAGCTCGACGCGATAGCGCCCGGTAGGCAGGGGGGTTTCCAGTCCCGGCTCGATCGTCCAGGTCGGAAGAGCCGAATCCCGGCCGGGCAGCCCTTCGAGCATGGCCGTCGCCGCAGTCGGTAGCGTCACCATGCGGACGCGGGCATCGCTGGGGTCGACCGTGACCTGTACCCAGGCCAGTCGCTCGCCTTGCAGCCCGGCGAAGAGCTCCACGAGCTTTGGCGACACCTCGTTCGAGTCCAGGGTCGCAGTCGGTTCGAGCATGAGCAGTCGGCGCAGGTCCTGCCTGGCTCCGAGCTCGTCGCCCAGGTTGTAACTGGCACGGGCGCGATAGCGCAGTGCCTCCAGCATGAGTCCCCGGACCGAGGGAGGAGCTCCCGGAACATCCAGGCGCTCCAGTTGCTGGATCACCTGGGTGAAGAGGTCACGTGAGGCTTCCTGCTGTGGGGAGCGAAATAGATCTTCGGCTTCGTGATAGGCGTCGACCAGGTGAGGGGGCACGCCGTCGTACTGCTCCAGGAAGTCGAGGTCTTCTTCGACGATCTCCTGTGCCGACAAGGCGCCGACACCGAGAACTGCCAAGAGAGCTCCGGCCGCCATGAGGCAGTACCCGGCGGGCAGATGGGATCGTCTCAAGTGCGTTCGTCTGACCATATTCACTCCACTCGACTCACGAGAGTCGATTGCTGGGACACTTCACTCGAGAACGATGACCCGGGGTGGCTTCTCGTCGAGCAGGAACAACCGTCCGCTGCCATCGACGGCCAGGTCGACAGGTTTCGACAGGCGGACACCGCCGGGCAGCGGGGGAGCGATGCGCTGACGAACGCCCCCATTGGGATCCAGGACCTCGACGATACCCTTGTGGTCCATCACGTAGACGTTGCCGAGGCGATCGACTGCGAGTGCGACCGGTTTCTCGGCCCGCAGGGGTATGGTGTGACGCAGCGAGCGATCCGGACCGATCTGGAGGATGCGCTGCGCTTTGCGATCCAGTGCCCACACGCGGCCGCGAGCATCCGAAGTCACGTCGATGATCTCGCCGGGACCGGTGTCGATCACGGCGATCGAGCGCCCGTCGCCGTCGAAGACCACCAGGCCGCCCAGATCCTTGTCGGCCACGTACCAGTCCTGGAGACGGCCCGGTGCCACGGCGAGCAGGTTGTCGAGCGGCTTTCGCTTGCCATCCGGTCGCTGGAAGCTCCTCGGACCACCACCGCCGGTCGTCATGATGCCGTCCTTGTCCGTGGCCCATCCCCGGCCGAGATGGTCGAAGAACGGGGGACGCGCGTCGGACGAGGGCCGGCGGTCGATCTCGGCGCTCTCGGTTTGCTGAAAAAAGGTCGTCTTGGCGCCCTGATCCGCCACCGCGAGGGCTCCCCCTTCGGAGGCGGCCATCGCCACCGGCCGCTGCAGAACTGCGGTCATCCGATCGAGGTCACGGGCCCGCAGCCACGAGGAGGACTGGGTCTCGGGGCGCAGCACCATTCGGTGCAGGAGAGTGAGCCTCTGGCGGGCTTCTGACGCGAGCTTTTGGGACTCGGTGTCGGGGCTGCCGGTGCCCAGGTCGTCTTTCAGGCGCTGGAGCTCGTAAACGGCAGCCCGCCATTGACCCTGGTACAGCAGGACGTCGGCGAAGCCGAGACGCGCCCGCGCGGTCCACCGGGAGGGCGGCTCGTCTTCGAGCACGGCGAGAAAGTCGGCAGCCGCGACTTCGAGATCGTCCAGGAGCACGCTGATCTCGGCGCTGCGAACGCGGGCCTCGCTTCGAGCCTCGAGGTCCGGATAGGCGTCGGAGCCGAAGAGGTTGGGTACGCGGCGCAGCTCGCTGCGTGTTTGCTCCAGGGTAGCGAGATCGGTGGCGGATCGCATGCTGATCTCACCAGCCAGGGCTGCGGCTCCCGCTGCTTCCGGCGAGGTGGAGTAGCGTCGTTCGATCTCGGCGATCGCGGCCTGGGCCTGCGCGTCACGCCCCGCGTCGCTTTGCATCTGGGCGGTGCGCAAGAGTGCGATCGGTGCTTCACGGCTGTCGGGCAGACGAGTCGCGACGGCACTCAGCTCCGCCAGAGCGCCCTCGAAGTCACCCTGCTCGAGTCGCTTCTCGGCTTCGAGGAGGAGGCGCTGTGCGGCACGCGCGTCGGCATCGGAATCTTCCTGGGCGGGAATCGGCGCTGCACACCCGAGAAGGGTGGCAACGATGAGGACGCCCAGGGGCATTCTGGCTACCCGCGGTCTTCGCTCGGGGAGGGGAGGGATCATCAATGGCGGCTCGATTCGGTCTGTCTGCGTTTGGGGTCCGGCTCAGGGTTCCTTCGTGATGTGAACGCGGGTGGTGTGACTGGTGATCTTCTGATTCAGCGTTCGGGGCGCTTCAGCACCGGGCCACTGGGCCTCGAACTCATGCCGTCCGATGGTCAGGAGTCTCGTGAGGGGGCTCGGCTCGGCTGCCTGGCCGTCGATCGAGATGGTGGCGTTGTCGGGCCAGGAGCTGATTTGCACCTGGACGGCCGGTGGTAGATCGAGCACGAGCTCCTCTCCTGAACGGATGTCTACCTTCTTCCACGTGCGATCCAGAGAGACCGCTGGCGCCACGATCCGAATGTCGGAGTAGGTGCCGGGAGGGAGTGGGATCTCGTGTCGAGGCGCGGGGCCGTAGCTGTTTGCGGCCACTTCCACGACGAAATCGTACCCGATCGGGTTGATGCGCAGGATGCCCAGGTCGATCTGGGGCAGCAGCTGGAAGTCGAGGGAGAGCTCGGCGCGGGTGCCGTCACCGATGAGGTCGTCGGGGAAGAGGAGCGTCCGGCTCTGAGATTGGTAGCCGTCCAGCGTGACGGCGATGGCATAGTTCTCCCCCTCGGTCAATTCGAGTCGAGTGGGAGCGGGAGCTTCGGCCGTGACGCCGTTGACCATCACGCTGGCGCCGGGGGGCTGTGTGACGATCTCGAGGGAGAGTGTAGAGCCCGCAGCCGCGACCTCTGGCCGGGTGGGCGGCTCCGAGGCTTGCCACACGGTGGGTGAGGGAGTGGCGAGGTCGAGGTCTCGTCCGTCGATCAATCGGCCATCGCGGAGGAGATCGACTCGGACGGTGTCGGTCGATCGCCCGGCGATCGAGACGGTCCCCGGTGCCGAGAATCCCGAATCGCGTCCGTCGAGCCAGACCCTGGTGCCGGGCTCGACGCCCTCGATCTCGAGAGAGTGGCGAACCAGGTCGGTGAATACCGTCGCTCCTCCCGAGCCGGCATTCGCCTGACTGGAGATCCAACGTGCCGCCGTCAAGGAGCCGACGAACGTCAGCAGGGCGACCGACGCGATGGTGACGGCCAGTCGAGATCCGCGGCGTTGTTTGAGCCACCATCGGTCGAGGGTCCCCTGCGACCGGGAGTCGAATGCTCGCACCCTGTCGAGTCTCTCTCGAGTGTTGGCGCCCGTCACCGCGACTCCCAACGCTTCGCACAGTGCAACGGCGAACTCGCGGCAATTCGAGAAACGCTGAGAGGGATCTTTGTGCAGTGCTCGTTGGAGCACCAGCTCGGCCCCTCTCGGCAGATCGGGTTCGAGCTCTCGCGCGGGAGTCGCCTCGTCGTGAACGATCTTGTAGAGAATGCTGGGCGCATCGTCGCCAACGAAGGGAAGGCGGCCGGTCAGAGCTCGATAGAGGATGACCGCCACCGAGAACTGGTCGCTGGCGGCCGTCAGCGTCTCGCCCGTGATCTGCTCCGGCGACATGTAGTGAGGGGTGCCCAGGACGATTCCGCTGGCAGTGAGGTCCGACGGCTCGGTCAGGGCCTTGGCGATCCCGAAGTCGGCCAGCTTCGGAGTGCCGTTGCGGGTGAGCAGAATATTGGCTGGCTTGACGTCGCGGTGCAGGATCCCAGCTCGATGCGCGTAGTCGAGGCCGGAGCAGAGTTGGGTCGCGAGATGGCCGACATCCGTGAACGGAAGGCGCGGATTCTCCTCCAGAAGCTGCTTCAGGTTTCCGCCGTCGACCAACTCCATGGCGATGAACGTGGATTCACCCTGGGCCCCGACTTCGTACACCGTGACCAGGTTCGGATGGGAAAGCGTACCGGCCGAGCGAAACTCCTGGGCAAAGCGATTGCGCCGTTCTTCGCGGGCGTCGGCCTCGACGGGCAGCTCCAGGACCTTCAGCGCGACCTGACGGCCGATCACCGGATCCAGCGCGCGATAGACGACGGCGGCTCCGCCGCGGCCGAGTACATCGAGAACGTCGAAGCGCCCGTAGCGTCGGTTGGTGATGGGAGGGGCGGTTTCCGGGACCATCTCGAGAGTGCTTCTGTCTCCGGGGTCGAAGGGGGTTCGACCCGCGACGTGCGAACGGGTGGCGCAGTGAACGACGGTAGGTGGGCGCAAGACGCAGAAAGGAGATTTTACCTCGCATACGTCGTGGCGTCAGCTTGATTTCCGGGCAAGAATCCTTGGGAATCAGGTTTTCTGGGCTCCTAGGTCGATGAAAGCACCTCGCCGGCCTCGCGAGGTCGTGAATCGACGGGGACGCTCCGGGGCTCAGGCGGGCTCGTCGAGCTCGGTCTCGGCGAGCCGTTCCGCCGCGGCGGACAGGGGGGCGTTGACCAGGATTCGCCGTGCCTGTTCGATCGCCTTCCCGGTGTCTCCGACCCGCTGGTAGATCACCATCTTCTTGTACAGCTGGTCGGCGAGCTCGTCGAGCCGGGTCCGGACGACCGAGGCGAGCGCGGTATCGGGGTGGTTTCGCAGATAGTCGGCGCCATTCTCGATCTGCTCATAGCTCGAGGCGCGCTCGTCGAGCCTCTCCCGTGCGACGGACGCCAGCTCCTCGTCCAGGGTCTGGCTGGCCAGTGCCTCGAGCGCTCCGAGTTGGGTGAGGATCGGAGCCAGGTTGCGCAGTCCGGTTCGGGCCTCGCCGCCGATCTCGCTGTTCGGCGAGCTGTTCCAGGCCTCGAGAAGCCTGTCCACCGCGCGAGTCTCCTGGCCGAGACGGCTGTAGGCCTTACCCAGCTCCAGAGCGACCAGAGGCGACTGCGTGGCCTGCGGGTAGTTGCTACGAAAGGTCTCCAGGAAGGCCGTCTGGTAGATGCCGCCTTCGAAAGTCTTGACCGCGCTCGGATAGGTCTCGGCGAGAGTCGCCCGCATCTTGCCGACTTCGTCTCGCAGTCGCGGGATCAGCGGACTCTCGGGGCTGAGAGCCGCGACCTCTTCGATCTGGTCGAGATACTGCTGGATCAGCCAGCCATAGTCTCGATCGAGGCTGACTTTCGCCATCTCTCTCTGCTCGAGCCGCTGCAGCCGCTCCCAACGCAGCCTGTCGGCATCGGGTCCCTTGGGCCAGATGACCAGCGCGGCCCCTTCGAGCATTCGAACCTCGGGAGGAGCGAGCTCGTTTGTGGCGATGTAGTCGAGAAGCAGCTTCTGGGTCGCCTGTCGGTAGCCGGCTGCATCGACACGCTCCTCGATCTTGAATCCCCCCTTGCGCGCCGCCGCGGCGCGAGCGCGATCGTCGAGGTAGGGATGCGTGTTGAGGTAGCCGTAGCTCTTGGACTGCGGAATACGGTCGGCCATCTTGGCCATCAGCCTTCGGGCGCCGTCGGGATCGTAGCCGGCGTCGGCGCAGAAGCGCTGGCCCTGCTCGTCGGCTTCGTCCTCGTTGGCCCGGCTGTAGCCGCGCATCAGCAACTCTGTGGCCATCATGCTGACCTGCATCGCCCCCTGGGCGAGATCGGCCACGGCGCTGTTGTCTCGCTGGACTCCGTAGGGGCCGACGTAGTAGTCGTCGTCGGCTGCCTGGGAAGCGCCATACATGGCTCCCGCAGCGACCAGCGTGGAGAGGGTGTTGAGCAGGGTGGCCTTGCGCTTCATCCGCAGGAAATGGGACTCGGTCACGTGTGCGATCTCGTGGCCGAGCAGCGCGGCGAGCATGTCGTCGTCGAGCCCCAGATCGAGCATGCCGCGGGTGACGAAGATCTGCCCGGCGGGAAGCGCGAAGGCGTTCGGGATCGGCATGTCGATGAGAGTGAAGGTGAACGGGTAGTCCTCGAACCCCGACTCCCTGGCCAACTCGTAGCCGATTCGATTGACTCTCTCGCGCTCCTCGAGATTTTCGTAGACACCGTACTGCTCGAGCGACTGCACCGCCGCGCGAAGGCTCTTCAGAAAGAGCTTCTCGCGATCGATCTGCTGCCCGACGCTCGGCCGTGCGCTCAAGGAGGCGAGCCCGGCGACGAGGACGATCGCCACCGGAATTCGACGTCGCAGACGGGGGCTTTGCTGGGCGTGGGGTCGGTGAATCGTTGGCGGGAGTTGCACGGATTTTTCTCGAGGTGATGGTTCCATTATCTCAACAAAGGCTCGTGGGTGGTGATTCCCCGTCCCCGCGGCGGCCGGGATACCCTACGTCCTCGAGTTCTCGAAACTGCCGGATTCCCAGCCATGCGGGGCGAACAGGCAAGAGGAGGCCCGTTGTGTCTGACGAGATTGGATCCCCACACCGAGGGTTGAGCCCCCTGGCCTATCGCGAGCCGGGACCGGACGAGTCCTACGAACCCTACATTCCGGCCCACCAGAGCCCCGCTGAGATGACGGTGCGCACTCTGCTGGCTGGGATCGTCTTCGGCATCCTGTTCGGCGCCGCGAATGCGTATCTGGGGCTGCGTTCCGGTCTCACCATCTCGACCTCGATTCCAGTCGCGGTGCTGACGGTCGCGTTCTTCAAGGCGCTCGGCGCCGCCGGATTGCGCTCGAGCCTCCTGGAGGCCAATCTGGCTCAGACTGTCGGCTCGGCGTCGAGCTCGGTGGCTTCGGGTGTGATCTTCACCTTGCCCGCCCTGTTCCTCTGGCAGATGTCACCCTCGCTTCTTCAGATGACCTTGCTGGCACTGTGTGGCGGGTTGCTCGGTGTGCTGTTCATGATTCCGCTTCGCAAGTTGCTGATCCAGGGGGAGCACGGCCGTCTTCCCTATCCGGAGGGAACCGCGTGTGCAGAGGTGCTGGTCGCAAGCGAGGCGGGCGGGCGCCAGGCGCGAGGGGTGTACTGGGGGTTGTTCGGTGGCGCTCTGATGAAGGCGCTCACCGACCTCCTCGGTGTCGTGCCCAGGGACGTCCATGTCGACGTTCCGCTGCTGCCCAAGAGCCGTCTCGGCATGGAGGTATCGGCTGCCCTTTTCGGAGTCGGCTACATCCTCGGACCTCGGATCGCCACAATCATGGTGGGAGGTGGGCTGCTCTCCTGGTTGGTCATCATTCCGTCGATCGCCGGCTGGGGAGAGTCCCGTGCCCTCCCGCTCTACCCCGAGACCGTCAAGACGATCGCCCAGATGGGGCCGTCCGAGTTGTGGACCCGGTATGTGCGCTACATCGGAGCGGGAGCGGTCGCGACCGGTGGTCTACTGACACTGATCCGGTCCCTTCCGACCATGATGGAGAGTCTGCGTATCGGAACGCGGGAGCTGCGCAGCCAGATCGAGCGTAGCGACGACGAGTCGGTGCCGAGAACCGATCGTGATCTCCCCCTACGCTGGGTCGGCTGGGGAGCGTTCGGTGTGTTTCTGTTGCTGGCTCTGGTTCCTGCCCCCTTCGGCTCGCTGGCTTCTCCGTGGGTTCGGCCGGTTGCCGCGTTGCTGGTCGTGGTCTTGGCATTCTTCTTCGTCACGGTCTCTTCACGCATCGTCGGGCTGGTGGGAGTGACCTCCAATCCGACGAGCGGAATGACGATCGCGTCCTTGTTGGTGACCTCCTCGCTCTTCTATCTGATGGGTTGGACCGATCTCTCCGGTCAGGCGGCGGCACTCACGGTGGGCTGCGTGGTGGCGATCGCGGCTTCGATCGCCGGCGACACTTCGCAGGACCTGAAGACCGGGTTTCTGCTCGGAGCAACACCGAGGCGGCAACAGGTCGGCGAACTGATCGGGGTGCTCACCTGTGCAGTCTTCGTCTGCCTCACCCTGATCGTGCTCGACCAGAGCTATGGCTTCGGTACCGAAGAGCTGCCCGCCCCGCAGGCCACCCTGATGAAGCTGGTCATCGAAGGGGTGCTCGGCGGTACGCTGCCGTGGACCCTGGTGTTGATCGGTGTGGGACTCGCGCTGCTCGCCGAGGCCTTCCGAATCCCGAGCCTGCCCTTCGCGGTCGGGGTCTATCTGCCGGTGGGAACCATGGTTCCCGTCTTCCTCGGGGGAGTCCTGCGGATGTGGATGGAGCGCACGGCGCCGTCTGAGGAGGCCGCCGAGACTCGGCGGGAGCAGGGTGTGCTGATCGGTTCGGGCCTGGTTGGGGGCACGGGGCTGTTCGGGGTCGTGCTGGCGGCCGTCGCCTACTTCTCCGATGGAAGCGGAGCGCTGTTTCCGATCGAGTGGGAAGCCGGTGCCCAGCTGCTCGTCGGAGGGGCGGCGATGGCCATCCTGACCGCACTGTTCGCCCTCGCAAGCCGAGAGCGCCCGGTGTAGGTGGTGTAGCGTCGCTCAGCCGAGCTCCAGGACGTCGATGCCGAGGTCTTGCCAGGGTCGGGCTCGGGCTCGTAGGTCGGGACCCACCAGCGCCCGCAGGCGCGACTGCCGTCGGGCCCGTCGCTGACGGCGCGTCGGCTGGCTCTGGCCGAGTCCGACGGCGGCGCTGAGCTCCCGTGCCAGATCGGGATCGACCAGAGCCACAGTCGGGCGGAGCCAGAGGAGCGCCTGGAGTCGGGCCGCAGCGTCGTGCTCCAGAGCGACTGCGGCGCCGGACTCCAGCCCCCAGCGCACCAGGCTGGATGCGGCTTCGGTGCGGAGAGAGCCGCTCACGAAGACGATATCGCGCCGTCCGGAGGGAGACTCGCGGAGCGACACGGCCCTCGAGCACGGTCTCGCTTCGCCGGCGCCGTCGGTGCGCAGCGCCCGGATGGCGATGCGATCGTGAGGCGGGCGCCGTGTGCGGTACTCGAGCTCGATCCGGCTGTCTGGGCTCGCTGTCGGCGCCTCGCCGGTGCCGATTCCCAGACCCAGACGGAGCTCTTCGGTCGCGATCCAGAGGAGCAGATTGCCTGGCGTGGCCACAGGGTCCATGGCCAGCGAGCAGTCGTCCGCCGGTTCGGGAAAGGCCTGGCGCAGCGCGGTTCGAACCTCCTCGTAGGCGATCAGTCCCTCCTGCCACGAGATCCACCGCCACTGCCATCCCACGGGGAAGAAGAGCCACGGCTGGGCAGGTGCCTCGGAGGCCCGGAGCGCCAGCGTCTCGGCGAGGGTCGAAGACATGAATCCATCCTAGTGCCCGTGCGGGGCGCTGGGCGAGCCGCCCTCGAGGGGGGAGCGCGGTGGCCTCGGGATCCGGCACCGTGCTCGATCACGGCGCTTGATACAGTCTGTCTCAGCCTCTTTGCCGACCTGCACCGTTTGACGCTCAGGAGGACGAGCATGAATCGTACGTCCGTCCGTGCTTCTCGATACTCGTTGCTGCTCTTCGCGCTGGCTTGCCTCGTTGTCCTTTCCACGACGGCTCTCTCCGCGCGCGCGAGCGAGATCAAGATGGCGACTCTGTCGCCCGAGAACTCGCCGTGGGACAAGATTCTCAAGGACATGGGAAAGGAGTGGGAAGCCGGCACCTCGGGGCGGGTCTCCCTGACCGTGTATCCGGGCGGGGTTGCCGGAGACGAGCCCGACATCTTGCGCAAGATGCGGATCGGCCAGTATCACGCTGCGGCGCTCTCGGTGAGCGGCCTGGTCGATATCGACAAGGACTTCACCGTGTTCGAGGTGCCGTTGTTCTACCGGGACTTCGACGAGATGGCGCATGTGCTCGATGCGTTGACACCCACGCTGAGCAAACGCCTCGAGGACAAGGGGTTCATTCTGCTGGGTTGGGGTTACGTCGGGTGGGTGTACTTCTTCACCACGGAGCCGGCACAGAGTGTCGATGCGATGAAAGAGCTCAAGGTCTTCACCTGGGCGGGCGACGAGTCGATGGTCGCCTGGTGGCGTCGCAACGGTTTCAAACCCGTGTCGCTGGCCGCGACCGACATCGTGACCGGCCTGCAGACCGGCATGATCGAGGCGCTATCGGTGCCGCCGCTCTACGCGATGCAGGTGCAGTTCTACAAGCAAGCCAAGTACATGTCCGATCTCGGCCTGGCGCCGATGATGGGTGCCATCCTGATCACCGAGCGGAGCTGGAATCGCCTCTCCGAGGCCGACCAGAAGGTGATGCTCGAGGCCGGGAAGACGGCGTCGGAGAAGGTCTTCCGCGACATTCCCAAGCTCGACCAGACGGCCATCAAGCTGATGGAATCGCAGGGGCTCGAGATCGTCGAGATCGAAGGCACCCCAGCAGCCCAACAGTGGATCGACGAGGCGGAGAAGTTCGCCAACGACATGCGCGGTGACATCGTGCCGATCGAGATCTTCGACGAAGCGTTCGCCGCTCGGAAGGCGTATCGGGACAAGGCGACGACCGGCGACGGAGAGTCGGGCGGGAGCGAGCGCTGAAGCTCCGCGAGTTTCTGGGCCGGGCCGAAGATACGGCCGTCAGCGTGCTTCTCGGGCTGATGGTCGTGCTGCCGTTGCTCGAGATCGTGGTTCGACGCTTCGGCAGCGGGTTTCCCGGTGCGCTTCCGATCGAGCAGCACTTGACCCTGTGGGTCGGTTTCCTCGGTGCGGTCGTGGCCTCTCGAGAGGACCGTTTGCTCGCCCTGGCCACCGGCAACTTCATCCCCGAGGGGCCCTGGCGTACCGGCAGCAAGATACTGGCCGGTGCGGTGGGAAGCGCTGTCTCGCTCTTGCTCTGTTGGGCCAGCGTCGATCTCGTCCTGGTCGACAAGGAAGGTGGCGCCGAGATCGCCCTGGGCATTCCGGTGTGGGTCGGTGAGCTGGTGATGCCCATCGCCTTCGGGCTGCTCGCCGTGCGACTCGTGTCGAAGTCGTCCGAGCATTGGTGGGGACGGCTGATCGCCAGCTCCGGTCTGGTGGTGGGTGTGCTGCTGGGGCTCGCAGACGAGCGCATGGCGGGAGTCAACCCGACGCCGGGACTACTCATGATCCTCCTGGCGACCATTCTCGGCGGACCGATCTTCGTGGCCCTCGGGGGCGCTGCACTGATTCTCTTTCTTTCCGACGGTGTACCGATTGCAGCGATTCCGGTGGAGACCTATCGCCTGACGGTCTCCCCGACGCTGGCCGCGATCCCACTCTTCACGCTGACCGGTTTCCTGCTGGCGGAGGGAGAAGCCTCGCAGCGGCTCCTGCGTGTCTTCCGGGGCATCGTCGGCTGGATGCCGGGTGCCACCGCGGTCGTCGCGGCGGTGACCTGCGCCTTCTTCACGATCTTCACCGGCGGCTCGGGCGTGACGATTCTCGCCCTGGGGGGCCTGCTCTTCCAGGCGCTTCGTGCGGACGGCTATCGCGAGAACTTCTCTCTGGGAATGCTCACCGCCTCGGGCTCCCTGGGGCTCCTGCTGCCTCCTGCGCTGCCCTTGATCCTCTACGGGATCGTGGCGGAGATCTCGATCGAGGATCTGTTCATCGGCGGGATCCTCCCCGGTCTTCTGCTGGTGTCGTTGATCGCCGCCTGGGGAATTCGCGAGGGAATCAAGAGCGGTGCTGGACGGACTGCCTTCAGCCTCTCCGAAGCGGGGGCGGCTCTTTGGCAGGGGAAGTGGGAGCTGCTCCTTCCGGTGGTCATTCTCGTGGTCTTCTTCGGCGGCTACGCCACGCTGGTCGAATCTGCGGCGGTCGCGGCGCTGTACGCGTTCGTGGTGCAGGTGTTCATTCACAAGGACATCAAGATCGGCAAGGAGCTGCTCGATGTAATGCAGAAGTGCGCCGTGCTGGTCGGTGGCGTCTTGATCATCCTCGGAGTCGCCATGGGTCTCACCAGCTGGTTGGTGGATGCCCAGATCGCGTCCAGTCTGGTCGAGCTCGTGCGCGAGAACATCCAGTCGAAGATCGTGTTTCTCCTGATGCTCAACCTGATGCTGCTCCTCGTGGGCTGCCTGATGGACATCTTCTCTGCCACCGTGGTGGTCGTCCCGCTGATCATTCCGCTGGGCGCGGCCTTCGACATCCACCCCGTCCATCTGGGGATCATCTTCATCGCCAATCTGGAGCTCGGCTATCTCACACCGCCGGTGGGTCTGAACCTCTTTCTCGCTTCGTACCGTTTCGAGCGTCCGCTGCTCCAGATCTATCGCGCCGCGATCCCGATGTTGATCATCCTCGGGATCGGGGTCCTGCTCATCACCTACGTGCCCTGGTTGACCCTCGGGCTGTTGCGCATGCTCGGTCGCGGTTGAGAGGCGTCGAAGCCGTGGCGAAGCGGTCATGACACTCGAGCGTGCTCAGAGCGTGGCGGTGGTCTTCGCCGTGATCTGTGCGGTGCTCGCCGTGGCGGCGGCGGTGGGCCGTTCGCCCCTGCCGCACGGTTCCCCGGCACTCGCCTGGCCGCTGCATCCGCTGATGCTCGCCCTGGGGGCGCTGGGAGGATGGTTGACCGTGCTGCGCCGCCGTGAGATCGACGCCTGGCGGTGGGGGATCGCCGAGGACGACGAGACGACCAAGGCCGAGCGCGAGCTGGCGCACCGGGAGGCGGAGGGTCAGCTCAAGGTGTCGATGGGTGTCTTTCTCGTCGCTCCGACCATGGTCGGTCTCCTGTTCGGCTATCTGCTTCGCGATCCCGAGCGGGTGACCGCCGCCGATCTGCTGGTCGTCACGCCGATGATCGGATTCTTCGCTGCGCTCGGCGTCATGGCCCTGCGCGTGCGCGATTGACCTCGGGTCCTCTGCGAGGCGTCGGAAGTGCTCAGCCGTCGGGGCCCGTGGTCGTCCACCGCCGGCTCCCCACGGGTTCGCCTACGGACAGGTGGAGAAGGCGTTGGTATCCTGGACCGGTGGGAACGGTTGGCCCCGTGCGTGGAAGTAGTCCCACCTCGCCCCCGTGTCGGTGTCGACGATCTCCATGTCCACCTCGACGTTGGTCAGACCTGCGGCAAAGACCCAATACCGCGGCTGGGCCTGGGAACAGGCGTCCAGCACCTTGACCACCAGTTCGACATTGTCGGGGCGGAAGAACCAGAAGTAGCCGGTGTCGGCGGTGAGCGGCACCGGAGCTCCGACACCGCGCTCACCCTGCGGGTCGCGCCAGAGGACGGTGACCTCGAAACGACCACCTCCCAGGAGCAGGGGGATCGGATCGAGCGGGTCGCCGCCACCGTTGTCGTCCGGCTCGTAGAGCACCCAGTCGGTGATCAGTCCCTCGTTCTCGGAGGTGAATCGAATTCCCGAATTGGCGCCGAGATCGACCGCGTTGCAGCACTCGAGTCCGAAGACGCGTCGGGTGGAGCTCTGCTCGAAGAACTCCCAGGCCGGCGCTCCGAGCGCTCCTCCGTCGTCGTCCATGCGGTGATCGAAGAAGACCGAGTCGATGGCATCGAGCGTGCCGCTGCGATGCCACTGCGCGAAGCTGTTGGATTCGCCCTGCGCCATCTGATCGTAGCCGGCCAGATTGACGAGGTCGTCGGGCTCGGCGTCGAACACCACGGGCAGCGAGTTGGGAATTCCGTCGAATCGCTCCGGCAAGAGAACCGCGCCGTAGAGGCTGCCGACGTCGCCGTCGTCGATCCAGCTCTGCGGCACCTCGATGAACTCGGCGAACTGGGAACCGAACGGTTCGATGATATTGGCGCCCTCGCTCGCCTGGTTCTGCCCCGGAAAGACCTGCACCGACTCGGCCCATCCGCCGGCATCGGGATTGTAGATCGCGAGGGCCGAGGTGAGGACGGTATAGGGGCCCGCGAGCACTCCGCTCATGCCGAAGATCGAACCGGTGGGAAAGGTGCTCTCGACGTAGACGACGGCGCTCCAGGGAGGCAGAGTGGTGTCGGCGACCCTCTGTCGGTCGTCGCTGCCGAAGACCAGCGAATCGGGCGGGAGTGGTCCAGGGAGTGCGGTCGCGCTGCGTCGCTCTGACAAGTCGCGTGATACCCGGGCGAGGGGCTTGCGGATGGAGGCCGGTGCTCTGCGGCGAGACGCCACCTGGCTCTCCAGGCTTCGCTGCGGTGTCCGTGGCTCGGTCGGGGAGACCCGAGTCGACGGAGCCAGGGTCGTGGCTCGGGGAACGGGCCTCGCCTCGACGATCTCGTTTCGCGCGGCGCCGTCCGTCGCCGTCTGCGAGGCGGCGGCCGAGGCGGCCAGCAGCAAAGCGGCCTCCCGGGTTTCCAGGGCTCGGATGTGCGGCTCGAGTTGGACGATGCAGGTGGCTCCCCCCTCCTCGAGGGTGTACTCCCGCCAGCGGTGGACCGTTCCACCGAGGGTCTGGAGAACCGTGCGGTGGCGCTCGAGGAGGTCGAGGTCGGCCGGGCACTCGGCCAGCGGGACGGGTGCCTGCAGCTCGGCGAGGCGAGCGGCCTCGGCCCCCAGGGCCGTCGAATCGGCCGCGCCCGGCCAGGGCTGGGCGACCGAGCGGGCTGCCCAGAGCAGGCCGATTAGAACAGTGAAACAGAGATCGGCTCGGGAAGAAGTGACGTTTCGCACGGTGAGTTCGGTTGTCCTGAGAATGCGTGGGTGGGAAGGCGAGTGTATCCGCCAGTTCGGTGCCGAGGCCCTCACGACTTCCGGGGCGCTGGTCGAGGGGCGGCCGGCAGGAGTGAAAGAGCCCCGGCACCGGATAGGTTGGTTTGCACACTCCATACCGGCACCGGAGCGGCGGCCGGAATACCCTGAAGACGTGAGGTCTCGGGTGCCTCCACCCCCCGGTGGTTGCTTTCTTGTCCTCGGGAGAGGACGATCGCCGGAGGAATCCGAACGAGCCGGGGACACGAACGTTGTATTGACTTTCAAAAAAATTTGAAAGTTCTGGGCGGTTCGGCTACTCTGCCCCGAATCCGAAGGGAAGTGACGATGAAACTGGATGCCGCGGCCTCCGACGAGGCCCGGGTGCTGAGCTCGAGTACCCGAAGCGTGTTGACACGAGAGGACGAGGCGGGGCGTACGTCTGCCGACCGCGAGGAGGGTGCAGAAACCGTCGATCGTGTCCGCGAGTCGTTCGTGCAGCTGTGGGGCTCTCTGGGGACATTCTGGGGCGTGTCGCCCACGACGGCGAGGGTGTGCGGGTGGCTGCTGTCCCGGGTCGAGCCGGCCGATGCCGAAGAGATCATGGAGGCGCTCGATCTCAGTCGGGGTGCGGTCAGCATGGCCTGCCGAGAGCTGCGTGACTGGGGGCTACTCCATCCAGAGCGAGTCCCCGGCTCCCGACGCATCGTCTACCGGGCCGAGACCGACCTCGAGAAGATCACGCGACACGTAGTTCAGATTCGCAAGCAGAGAGAGTGGGATCCGATCCTCGAGAGTCTCCGCGAATGGATTCCCGAGTTGGAGAACGATCCAAGCCCGGACGCCGCCGTCCTGCGCGAGCGACTGCAGTCGATCGCGGCACTGGTGGGCCTCGCCGATTCGGTCGTGGACGTTTTCCTACGGGGTGGGACCGTTTCGAACGTAGCGTTGCGCTATCTCATCAAGACCTCCCGCTCGAAGACGTCCGAGCCCTCCCAGGAGGCGGTCGGCGATCTCGAGCTCGCCGCGGACGAAGAGGGCAGGTCATGAACCGTCGTAGAAGTGAGGCCGTGGTCACGGAATGGCCCAGTGAGGCCCGTACACGAGAGGAAGACGACATGCTCTCCGAACCGATCCCTTCAGCGGCACCTCCCGAAGTACTGGAGCGTCTTCGATCCATGTGTGTGGACCGAGGCTTGGGGGCGCTGGCAGATCGCCTCGATGACTTGATGGAGGTCGCTGGCAGTGATCTCGCTTCGATCGAGAGCTCGCTCGGCGGCGTGGTTGGCGACGAGCGGCTGGCCGAGCGAGCAGCCGGGTATCTCGTCGGCCTCGGGGGCAAGCGCCTCCGTCCCCTGTGTGTGGCGCTCGCTTCTCGCGTTGGCACGGGATTCTCTCCGGCAGCCCTCGAGCTCGCCGTGGCTGTCGAGCTGGTGCACAACGCGACTCTGCTTCATGACGATGTGATCGATCTCGCCGACACACGGCGGGGGCGTTCCACAGCACGAGCCGAGTTCGGCAACACCGCATCGATCTTCGCGGGAGACTGGTTGTTGATCGAAGCGTTGCAAAGGGTCGTGAGGGCTTCGGTCCCCGGCACCCTCGAGAACCTGCTCGAGACGGTGGCCGAGATGATCCGGGCCGAGTCACTTCAGCTGGAGAACCGAGCACGCGTGGAGCTCGAGCGCCGGGTCTACTTCGAGATCGCAGAAGGCAAGTCGGCCACGCTGTTCAAGTGGGCGATGGGATCCGGCGGGCGTGCCGGAGGACTCGACGAGGCCGTCTGCTCGGCCCTCGAAGAGTATGGTCTCCATCTCGGCGTGGCTTTCCAGGTGATCGACGATCTGCTCGATCTCACCGGTGGCCGTGGCGATACCGGGAAGGGACTCTTCGTCGACCTGCGAGAGGGAAAGATGACCTACCCGGTGATCGTGACTCTGGAGAGAGATCCGGCTCTCAGGCCGGTGCTCCAGGAGATCATGTCGGTCGGTCCTCTGGAGAGCCCGCCGCCCCTGCTGCTCGAGCGCGTACTGGCTTCGGTACGGGCGACCTCGGCCAATGAAGAGTGCCGACAGTTGGCTGCAGAAAAGGTACGGGCTGCAGTCGATTCTCTCGCCGATGTGCCCCGTGGAGCTGCCGTCGAGGCACTGATCGCGGTTGCCGAGTCGACGGTCTACCGACAGGTGTGAGGGGCTGTCCGTGAACTCGCAAGCCAGCGACCGACTGGGCTCCGGAGAGATGTTCGATCGCATCGCCCCTGGCTACGATCGCCTCAACCGCATTCTGTCGCTCGGTGTCGACCGAGGTTGGCGTAGGCGCATGGTGCGCTCGCTCGCGGTACCTGCAGGTGGCCGGGTCTTGGATCTGGCCACGGGCACCGCGGACGTCGCTCTCGCGATTGCCAGCGCCTATCCCGGCTGTACCGTGATCGGCACCGATCCTTCGCAGCGCATGCTGTCCCTCGGTCGTCAGAAAGTCGAACAGTACGGGCTGACCCGTCGGGTCGAGCTGCTGGGCGGTGATGCCGAGTCGATCGAGGCCGACGATGACAGCTTCGATGCGGTCACCATGGCCTTCGGGATTCGCAACGTACCGGACAGGGCTCGGGCCCTTCGCGAGATGGCACGAGTCGTCCGACCCGGAGGACGGGTGGCGGTGCTCGAGTTGACGGAGCCCAGGGGTCTGCTCGCCCCTCTGGCGCGATTTCATGTTCACTGGCTGGTGCCGCGGATCGGAGCCCTGCTCTCCGGTGCTCAGGAATACCGGTACCTGCACGAGTCGATCGAGGCGTTCCCCGCTGCTGCGCAGTTTGCCCATTCGATGCGCGAGAACGGTTTCGACCCTCCGTCGGTCGAACGCCTCACCTTCGGCGCCTGCCACCTGTTCGTCGCCGAGCCGGCGACCCGGACTCCGTTTGCATCCCCAGCAGTCGTGGCCGGGAGCATCGCGTCATGACGCAGCCCCTCTCCTACACTCCGCACGCCCTGATCCCGTCCCCCGAAGAGCTGGCGACGCAGTGGGGAAGCGAGCTGGCTGTCGCGGCCCCGGGGGACCTGGTCAGCTTTGCGCTTCCCGCCCCGGAGCGCTCTCTCTGTTCGGTGCTCGGTGTTCTCGGGGAGGAGGAGGATCGGTTCGTGTGGGCTCCTTCGGAGGGTCCTTCGTGGATCGGAGCCGGGAGTGCCTTCGCTCTCGAGCCCGCAGCGGGAGGAACCATCGGCTCGTTGCGATCTGCCGCACAGTCCGGCCTCGAGCGGACCCGACTGGTTTCACACGACCTCCCGGACCGCGAGATGACAGATGTCCTTCGGCCCCGGCTGTTCGGCGGTTTTGCCTTCTCCGCCGGATCGACGGGGGAGGAGTGGAGTGCGCTCGGAGAAGGCCGCTTCGTACTGCCTCGGTGGTTGTACGCCCGCCGCGAAGAAGCGGCCGGCAACCAGGGAGCCGCGCTGGTCTTGACCCTCGGCCCGGAACACCGCGGCGAGGTCCAGCACTGGGCTCGCAGGGCGGTCGAACGGTTGGGTGCACTCCTCGCAGATCGTTCGACGGTCAGCGCTACGCGGGATCTCGAGAGGGTCCACGCGACCGAGCCGGTGCTGTGGCGCGAGCTCCGCGACGAAGCGGAGTCCTTCAAGGAGAACGTAGAACAGATCTTGTCGGAGATCCATGCCGCAGCGTTCGACAAGATCGTTGCGGCGCGTTGCCGTGTGCTCGAATTGAACGGCGAGTTGGATCTCGGCCGCGCCATCGAGCGCCTGGCACAGAGTGCACACGAAAGCACCCGATTCGCCTTCGCGCGACAGGGGTCCCTGTTCTTCGGTGCGACGCCGGAGCGTCTGGTACGTACCTCCGGGCGGCTGGTCGAGAGCGAGGCCCTGGCGGGCACCATTGCCCTCGAGAGTTCTGACGAGGCCGCCGATCGCCTGCGCGAGAGCCGTAAAGACCTGCACGAGCACTCCTCGGTGGTGCGTCATGTGGTCGAGAGACTGCGACCCATCTGTAGCGAGTTGTCCTGGCCGGAGGAGCCGCGCGTACGGGAACTGCGCAACCTCATTCACCTCGAGACTCCCATTCGCGGAAGGCTCGATCGCCGTCGTCACGTTCTCGATCTCGTCGAGCTGCTCCATCCCACCCCGGCGGTGGGAGGGGTGCCCGTCGACGAAGCGATCGAATGGATCGAGCGACACGAGACGACCCCACGGGGGTGGTATTCCGGTCCCATCGGCTGGTTCGATACCGAGGGCAACGGAGACTTCGCGGTCGCGCTCCGTTCCTGTCTGGTGCACGCCGGTCGAGCTCATCTCTTTGCCGGCAGTGGAATCGTCGCGGATTCCGTTCCCGAGGCTGAGCTCGAGGAGACGCGTGTGAAACAGCGCTCGATGCAAGAGGCGCTCAGCGGTGCCGTCGTGAGGCGCGCCGGTCGAGTGGTCTGACCTCCATGCGTGCTTCGGGACGTCGGAGGCAACAGTCTCGTGACCGCTGACGACGCAGTCGGCCACGCTCGAGCCTTGATCGGCGAGTGGGCCCGGCTGCTGATGGGCAGTCTCGCACGGGCCGGGGTCGAGGACGTCGTGATCAGTCCAGGATCGCGCTCGACCCCCTTCGTGATCGCTGCGCAACGTTGTGCCTCGCTTCGCTGTCACTCCCTGCTCGACGAGCGAGTGGCTGGCTTCTTTGCCCTCGGTCGGGTCCGAGTCACGGGCCGTCCGTGCGTGTTGCTGTGCACCTCGGGAACGGCCGGCGCTCACTATTTTCCGGCGCTGCTCGAGGCAGACGCGGCGGGACTGGCGCTGCTCGTACTGACCGCGGACCGGCCGCTCGAGCTGGCCGACTGCGGTGCGCCCCAGACCCTCGATCAGGTCAAGTTGTTCGGTCAACATGTGCGAGGCTTCTTCGAGCTGGGCCTGCCCGATCCGACTACCGACGCGCTGTACGCCCTGCGCCGCATGGCGACCCAGGCCGTGTTGAGAGCTCGTTGGCCTCAGCCGGGCCCCGTGCATCTCAACGCTCGGGCGCGCAAACCTCTCGAGCCCCCGTCGGTTGAAGAAGGCGAGCAGAGCGCGTTCGAGCGGAGACTGGGCGAGAGAGTCGACCAGTTGCTCGGGAGCGAGGTGCACGCGGCGGCTTCCAGGCCCGAGGTGGCGGCCGAGGCTGTCGACGACCTGGCCGATCGTTGTCGCCGCGCGAAGCGAGTGCTGCTCGTTGCCGGCCCATTGGCGCCCCATCGAGCGGCTCGATTGACTGCGCCCTTTCGCCGACTGTCCGCCGTTGCGGGCTTCAGCGCCGCGCCCGACGTGGCCAGTGGACTCCGTTTCGGGGGGGAGGCATCGAGCACCGTTCATCTGTCGAGTCTTTTGCGTTGTGGCGCGCTGACCGAAGAGAACCGACCCGACCTGGTGCTCCAGGTCGGCGAGGCGCCCATCGCGTCGGCGTGGCCGGGCCTCTTTGCCGGAGCCGATCCACCGGAGCTGTTCGTGCTCACGGAGAATCGCTGGAGTGATCCGACGTCGCGGGCTCGAGGGCTCTTGTTCGGCGATCTCGAGAGCACGCTCGATGGACTGGCGATTCGTCTGGAAGCCGAGGATCGTCCATCAGGGTGGCTCAGCGCTCTCGATCGTGAGCTCGATGACGTGGTCGACCGAGCCGTCGGCCTGGCGCCCGAGGGACCCGGCCCCGCATGGAGCGAGGCCGTCGTGGCACGGTGCGTCGTGGAGCGACTTCCTCGCGAAGCGCTCCTGGCGCTGGGCAACAGCCTTCCGATTCGGCTCGTCGAACAGTACGGAGGGCGCCGCCAAGCGGCGCTGCGCATCGCGAGTCAGCGGGGCGTCAACGGGATCGACGGTCTGGTGGCTGGCTTCGCGGGCAGCGTCACGGCGCTCGAGGACGGTGCTCGGGCCGCGTCTGCGGCCCTGCTGCTCCTCGGCGACGTCTCGCTAGCCCACGATCTCGGTGGACTGCGCGCCTTGCGCGAGGTGAAGCGAACCCCGACGGTGGTCCTGGTGATCGACAACGGTGGGGGACGGATCTTCGAGCAGTTGCCGCTGCAGGATCGACTCGGGAGCGAGTCGATGTCTGCGTGGACGACTCCCCCCGAGGTCGGACTGGCGGATACGGCGCGTGCCCTCGGGCTGGACCATGAGGAAGTGCATGGGCGCGCAGAGCTGGAGCGCGCCCTGGAGACGGCGACCGATCCCGCCGGTGGCAGCGGGCGTCCGCTCCTCCTGGTCGCTCGCGTGCCGCCCCATGACGCAGCCGCGCTGCACCACCGGCTCGGAGAATCGCTTCGCGCCTGGTCCACGCGACCGAGTGGCAGCCCGTGACCGAGCTGATTCTCCTGCACGGCTTCATGGGCTCTCCCGCCAGCTGGTGGCCGGTGCGCGAGGCTCGCGGAGGACTGCTCGCGGTGGCGCTGCCGTTGGTCGGTCACGGTGCCGAGGGCGAGGAGAGATTCGAGGCACAGGGTGCCTCCTCCTTCGAGGCCGAAGTCGATCGTCTGGCCCACTGCGTCCGTTCTCATCCCGAGGAGCGACTTCACATCGTGGGCTACTCGCTGGGCGCTCGCCTGGCACTCGGGCTGCTGGTTCGCCACGCCGAGCTCTGGCGTTCGGGGCGAGTGACCGGAGCCACGCTGATGGGTGTCCACCCCGGGCTCGACGACGAGGCCGAGCGCCTGGCTCGCCGGCGCAGCGACGAGAGCTGGGCCCGACGACTGGAGAACGAGCCCTTCTCGGAGGTGCTCGAGAGCTGGCGCGCGCAGCCGGTCTTCAAAGGGCTCGAGGAGCGGGTCTCCGAGGAGCTGCTCGCACGCGACCTCTCCGAGCGGCAACGCCACGATCCCCGTGCGCTCGCCCGGGCGATGCGCCGTCTCTCGCTGGGTCGGATGCCCGACTGGACGCCCTACCTCCCAGAGCTCGAGCTGCCGGTGACCCTCGTGGTCGGTGAGCTCGATGCGCGATTCCGGACTCTCGCCGAAGGGATGGCGGACCGATTGCCCTATTCCTCGGTGAGGGTGATTGTCGGAGCGGGCCACAATCTCCCTCTCGAGGCGCCCGACGCGGTGGCCGATCTTCTGACCGAGACGCTGGCGGGCGCCCCTCTCCAGGAGTCGGGCAGGCGTGCAAACCGACAGCGGGCAGATCCGTCGTGAAGGGAAGGAGCTCCTCCCAGATGCGTTTGTCGACCGGCCGACCTTCGACGGCTCGAGCATGGTGGCTGGCGGCTCGCCCGCCGACCCTGTGGGCCGCTGTGGCGCCGATCGCCGTGGGCACGGCCTGCGCATCTGCCCTCGGTGGCTTTCGGCCGCTCACGGCACTGGCCGCCCTGGTGGGCGCGATCTTCATCCAGGTCGGCACGAACTTCGCGAACGATCTGTTCGATTTTCGAAAAGGAGCGGACGGGAGCGATCGAATCGGTCCGACCCGGGCGGTCCAGGCGGGTTGGCTGGACGAAGCACAGATGTGGGCAGGCACCTGGGCCGCGTTCGGGGTGGCGGCAGTGGCCGGGCTCTACCTGTCCTGGGTCGCAGGATTCCCGGTGCTGGTGATCGGACTGCTCTCGATCGGAGCGGGGCTGGCCTATACCGGCGGTCCGTATCCCCTGGCGTACCACGGACTCGGGGATCTCTTCGTCTTCGCGTTCTTCGGCTTTGTCGCGGTCGCCGGAACCACCTGGGTGCAGCTCCTCTCCCTGCCGGCCCTGGCCTTGTGGGCGTCGGTGCCGGTCGGAGCGCTGGCGACGGCCATTCTCGTGGTCAACAACCTGCGTGACATCGAGAGTGACCGCAGAGCCGGCAAACGAACCCTGGCCGTGCGGCTGGGCGCAGCGGCCACCCGGGCGGAGTACGCTTCGCTGCTGGCCCTGGCGTTCGCCGTCCCCCTCGCGATCCTCGGGCTGGGTCTGGCGGGCTTCAGCGTCTTGTTGCCCCTGGTTCTCCTGCCCTGGGCTATACAACTCCTCGGTGGCGTGCGTCGCACCCGAGGGGCCGCGCTCAATCCCTTTCTCGGGGCGACCGCTCGCCTGCTGTTGCTGTTCAGCGTCCTGTTCTCTCTCGGGCTGTGGTTGTCGTGACCGCAGCGACGACCGGAGCCGACGGTGACGGCGCGCTGTCGGTGCGCATGGCGGCGGAGCAGGCCCCGAACCGCGTCGCCCTGATCGAGCGGGGTGAAGAGATCACCTTCGGGGAGTTGGCGCAGGAGTCGATGGCCTGGGTGACGCGACTTCGCCGCGGCTCCTGGCTCGAGAGTGTGGTGGGTGAGGATCCGGTGTTGGCCGTCGTCGGTCACTCCGATCGTTCGACCCTGGCCTGCCTGCTCGGACTGATGGAGATCGCAGAGCCCTTCCTGTTGCTCCATCCCCGGCTGACCGGAGAAGAGCGCAGCGAGCTCGTATCGATGTGCGGTGTGCAGCGGATCCTGGATGTGACGGCTCTCGGGTCGGGGCAAGAGCCTTCCCCGTCCCCGGTGGGATCGGCCGAGGCCGTCGGGCAAACGAGCGAGGCCCGGATCGACCGGTCGACGACCCTGGCGATGCTGCACACGTCCGGAACCACCGGGCGCCCGCGAGTGGTGCGCCTGTCGAGGCGGGCCGTGCTCGCATCGGCGCGAGCCAGTGCCGCCAATCTGGGGTGGCGCGAGGACGACCGCTGGCTGCTGTCACTGCCGGTGGCTCACGTGGGAGGCCTGTCGATCCTGACTCGTTGTCTCGTGGCTCGCCGAGCCGTGGTGTTGCAGACGGAACGGTCCTTTTCGCCGCAGTCTCTGACCGAGAGGGTCGAGAGCGATCGCGTTACGCTCTTGTCCCTGGTGCCGACGATGCTGTACCGAATGCTCGAGCTCGAGCCTGCCTGGCAGCCTCCGGCATTCCTGCGCGGAATCCTGGTGGGTGGAGCGGCGGCCAGCCCCGCGCTGCTGGACCGTGCGGTGCAGCGGGGTTGGCCCGTTCTGACCACCTATGGCATGACGGAGACCTGCTCCCAGATCGCGACGCAGCGCCTCGGGACGACCCAGCGCGGCGAGGCCGGCAGCGGTCCGCCGCTCGAGGGATTCGAAGTCGAGATCGCCGGCGCCCAGGGTACGCCTCTCGTACGGGGGGCGATCCGTGTCCGCGGAGAGCCGCTGTTCGACGGCTACGTCGATCGGAGTGGGTCGCAGGAAGCCGCGGTCTTCGACGAGGCAGGCTGGTTCGACACCGGGGACCTCGGCTTCTTCGACGCAGCCGGACATCTCCACGTTCTGGGCCGAGCCGGGGAGATGATCGTCTCCGGGGGAGAAAACGTCTCGCCGCTCGAGGTCGAGGCCGCGCTCGAGAGTCACCCCGGTATCGACCGGGCTGCGGTGTTCGGGATGTCGGACCCGGAATGGGGAGAGCGGGTGGCGGCGGCACTCGTTGCGGTGGCTGAGCCAGTGGCGGAAGCCGACGTGCGTGCGTTCCTGTCGTCCCGCCTGGCGGGCTTCAAGCATCCCAGGACCCTCGTCTGGCTCGATGCCCTGCCGCTCACTCCGGGTGGCAAGCTCGACCGGGAGGCAGTGAGGCGCCGGTTCGGTTCGCCCTGAGATCGAGGTCGCTGGTTAACCGATTCGTCCCAGCGCGGTAGTTCTCCAGAGAGAGCGCCCAGAGAGAGTCGCCCATAGAGAGCGCCGAGTGCAGTGAAACCCCACCCTCGGTCCTCTCGTCGTGAGGGAAGACCGTATGAAGAAACTCCGCCTGCGCCCCACCCTGAAGCTCTACGGCGACAGCCTGTGCACCGCCGGCGCGTCCTTCTGGATCTTCTGCGCGCGCGTCGTGATCTTGATCATGGCGACCGCGGAGGCGTTCGCCTGGGGGTACGTAGCGTCCTTCTTCGGCGGCTCGCTGCGTTGGGTCGCGGCTGCCGTGGCGGCCGGGTTCGTCTTCGCGATCATCTGGATCATCGATTCGACCTTCATGACGCTCGACCTCAAGCGTTCGCAGTACGAGCACGTGCTGCTCGGTCGCCCCCGGGCGTCGGTCGGACGCGAGCGGATGCGCTTCTGGGGAGGCGTGGTCGGTCGTCTGCTGCTGGTCACCGGGTCGCTGTATCTCTCGGCGCCGTTCCTGGCGCAGCTGGTCTTTCGAGAAGACATCGACGCGCGCATCCGCGCGGTCAACGCGGAGCGCGTCGCGGCACAGCGCCTCGCCCTCGATTCGGAGTTCGATCGCCGCCGCGAGGAGCTCCTCGAGCGCCAGCTCGAGTTGGAGGACGCGCGGATCGCCGAGGCGGCGGGAAAGGGCCTCTCCGGGCGCTACGGTCGCGGTCCGGCCGTACAGACGATCGAGCTCCAACTCGCGGACACCGTTGCCGAGCTCGAAGCCGTCGGGGCAGAGCGCAGCGCCGCCCTCGCGCGGTTCGACGCGCTCGACGCCGTGCAGGTGAGCGAGACTTATGGTGTGGAGCTGGTGGGCAACGGAATCCAGTCCAGAGGCGAGATCCTGAAAGAGGTGCTCTCCGGGCCCTCGTACCAGAACGCCGAACTGGCTGTCCGGGCTTTTCTGTTCTTTCTCTTCATGGGGTTGCTGATTCTCAAGGTCTTCCAGCCGCGAAGCGTGGAGGTGTACTACAGCGAGCAGTTGCAGAGTCTCTATGGACAGTACCGCGCGGGGGCCTTCGATGAGCTGCTGCCGCCCGCCGAGCGCTCTACCGGGCCGGCCGCCATGGATGCGCTGCGCTTCGAGGACTGGTGTCTTCAGACCTATGCCTTGAATCGGTGTGAGGAGCGCGAGCGTCGTGCACAGGCGCGCGAGCTCCAGCGTGCCGAGCAGTTCATCGGCCATCTCCAGCGAATCGCCGAGACCAACGAGGCGGAGATGGCTCCGATCCTCGAGCAGCATTCGCGCGGGAGAGGTCGGGTTCGGGCCCTGGAAGACGAGCTCGACGAGGTGCGTCTGCACCTGCAGAGCAAGGAGATCCGTCTGGCCAACCAGGAAGAGACCCGCCGTGCCATGGACGAGAACCTGAAGCGAGTGGAGCTCGACGGCTCGAGCTTCGGTGCCGCGATGGGGGTGAGAGGTCGGCTCACGGAAGAGCTGGCCCAGCTCGAGGCCGAAGTACTCGACCTGCAGCGGCGTGTGACTTCACTCGAGCGGCGCAGGGAGGCGGAGGTGGCCGAGCTCGGGGGGCTCGATCGAGAGCTCTCCCGTCGCCGTGCACTCCTGGACGGCGTGGAGGCCAGGGTGCGTGACTCGCGCGAGCGACTGGTGCAGCGCTTTCTGCCGCTCGATGAGGGAGAGGCCCGTGCCCGGGCCAGGGATCGGGACGAGTTGAAGGAGTCCAGTGTCTGGCAGGCTCGTGCGCTGCCCGATCGGCTGGGTTCTCCCGGCCACGAAGGCGACTCGACCGCAGCGGAAGCCTGAGACGCCGAGCCGGTGGGCGAGCGGCGCTGACGGTCTACAATGACCCGCCATGAACGAACACTCAGCCGACAACGAGCTGTCCGGCGCTCGAGTGTGGCGCCTGAGTCAGGCCGAGCTGCAGGAGACCCGAGACCGAGTCGCTCCCTGGGCTCGTCAGATCGAGGAGTCGCTCGAGGTCTTCGGACGACATCGGTGGAGTGGCGAAGGGTCGCACTCCGAGCGGCGTGTCCCGGCGCTGCACCTCGACGACGTCTCGGCGATCCCCTTCCTGGTCGACATCTCCGGAGTGGAGGAATACCAGCATCGCGCACGTCTGCGGGCCCAGGACGGCGACCTTTTTGCCACGATGACCGTGCCGACTTCCGTCTACGAGGAGTATTGCCGCCAGCGGCTGTTGCTGGGGCAGGTCGAGCATCTGGTGCCCCCGGGGCGGACCAACCCGCTCGAGATCGCCCACGCTTGCCTGGAGCCGGTCGTGCTCGAGCGCCTGGTCTCCCAGGCACGCCAGGCGGGTCGTTTCCAGGTGCATCCCTACATGGGAATCGAAGCCACCTGGCATCTCGCCGGGGCGATCGCCGAAGCGGCCGAGGTCCCGGTCGAGGTGCTGGCTCCACCGCCTCCCGTGACCTGGATCGCCAACGACAAGGCGCGATTCGAGGACCTGGTCGAGCTGGTCCTGGGGCGCGAGTGGTTGGTCGAGAGTCAGCGCGCCGGAACCCACGGGGCGCTGACGGATTCTCTGCTCGACCTGGCGACGCGTCATCGAAGAGTGGCGCTGAAGCGACTTCGCTGTGCCTCCGCGATGGGCAACCTCGTGCTGGAGTCGGCGCAGCTCGAGTCCCTGGGGCGCCAGGGAACTCGTGAGCTGGTCGATCGGTTCCTGGTTCGCACGGAGTGGGCGGGCGACGAGGAGGTGCTGACGGTCGCCTGGGAGGATGCGGTGGAGTCTCCGTCGACTCAGCTGTGGTTGCCTGCATTCGAGGACGGGCCACCGCGGCTCGACGGGATCTATGACCAGATCCTGGCCGGAGAAGAGAAGGTCTTCGTCGGCTCGCGGCCCACTGCGCTGCCTCTAGCCGTGCAGGAACGCCTCGCCCACGCGGCCCTACGCGTGGCCGCGGGGCTGCAGGCCCTGGGCTACGTCGGTCGATGCTCGTTCGATCACCTGGTGGTGGGAGACCCCGACAGCGATCCGGTGTTGCGCTTCACGGAGTGCAATGGGCGATGGGGCGGCACGAGCACCCCGATGAACCTCGTCGACCGGATCGTGGCGGGCTCGAGACCGCCCTACCGGGCACAGGACTTCGTGTCCCCGGAGCTGATCGGCCGTACCTTCGCTGAGGTCCTGGCTCGCGTTGGATCAGCGCTCTATGACCCGGCGACCGGGGAGGGGCGGTTCGTGTTCTACAACGTGGGGCCGCTCACGGCGCACGGCAAGCTGGACGTGATTGCCCTCGGCGAGACCCAGGAGGCGGCCGAAGCGGCGCTCCTCGAAGAGCTGCCAGACCGATTGGGTGTCGCCAGACCTTGACCGGCGGGCGTCTCGCGGCGGCTTCAATCGTTGGCGGGCTGGAGTGCCTCGAGCAGTCCGATGCGCAGCCCGTCGAGCTCGCGGCGCTCGGCGATCGAGAGGGAGCCTTCCTCGACGCAGGCGTCGAGCCAGTGAGAGAGGTGAGTGAGCCCTTCCAGCGCGGCTCGGCGATGGGGCTCTGAAACCGGGCGACGGGAGGACACGGCGGCGGTGTGCTCGCGACTTCGTCCGGCTGCCTCGAGAAGCGAGTTGGCCGTGGAAACGGCCGCGCGACGCAGCTCGTCACTCGAAGCCCCGTCTCGCCTGCCAGGCCTCGTTTTCTCGTAGACATCGAACACCAGCACGCGTGCGAGACGATAGGGATCCGCTCCACCCGAGTCGCCCCTGGCGCCTGTCTGTGTGGTGTTTCCCCTCATTCCGAACGACCAGCGATCCGAGAACGGTGACGTCTCGTTGAACCTTCGTACGTTCTACGAACGCATACCGCCTATATAGAACAAGACGCGCGAGGCCCGCATTTCGTTGCATTCTTGTCGAAACCTTTATGCGAGGGGGACCGGGGCTCCCAGCGAGAGCGGTTGCTCCCGATTCCGTCCCTGAGCCCGGTGGCTGCGGAGGCCTACTGGACCTCGACCTGGAAGAGGCTCTTGTCGTCGAGACGCAGCGCCGTGAGGGCGCCCCCCCAGACACAGCCGCTGTCCAACCCGATCTCACGCGTTCCCCGGTGGAGCCCCAGCGCCGCCCAGTGGCCGAAGATGAGGGTGGGCCGTTCGGATTCCTCGAGCAACAGGGGGTGATCGAACCAGGGTGTGGTCCCGGCGGGTGCTCCAGAGGGGGGCCCGTTGTAGGCGACTCGTCTGCCCCGTCGATCACACATGCGGACCCGGGTGAAGTAGTGCAGGCTGTCTCGGAGCTCGCTGATCTTCGTCGGCTCGGCGGGCGCGGCTCGACGAGACAGGAGTCGGTGGTCATGAGCCAGTTTGCGCCCCAGCTTTCGGGCTCGATCGAGAGCTTCGGACCACGACCAGTGCGGTGCCAGGCCGGCGTGCACCATCCCGAAGTCGCGCTTCCCGACCGTGTCCTGGTGAATCAACGGGAGGGTCCGCAACCAGTCGAGCAAGACCTCACTGTCGGGCGCCTCGAGGACTTCGTCGAGAGTGTCTCCGCGCTTCTCGCTCTCGATGCCGGCCGCCCGCGCCAGCAGGTGGATGTCGTGGTTGCCGAGGACGGCGGCGAAGCGCTCGCCCATGGCCTGGCTCGTGTCATGCGCCCATCGCAGGACCTCGAGGGAGTCCGGTCCTCGATTGACCAGATCTCCAACCAGCCACAGCCGGTCTCGTCGGCTCTTGAACGGGAGCTGGTCGAGCAACACGGCGAGAGCGTCGAAGCAACCGTGGATGTCGCCGATCACGAAGGTGGACATCGCAGCCTCAATCGATCGCGTCTCGATGGTCCGCCCGCGCGTCGATGTCGATGCGAGCCACGACCTCGTCGCCGTCGATCAGAAAACACCGCTCCTGCGTCTGCACCGCGACGCAGGCATGATTGGGGACGATACGGACCCGGTCGCCGAGGCCGAGCTCGGAACCCTCGGGCAGCCGGAGCCAACCGTGCTCCTCGGAGAGACTGTGCAGCGTCACGCCCGGGGAAGGCGCAGGGCACTCGTTCTCCCCGAGCGTCTGTGCCGAGAGCACCATTCCGTATCCTTCGGAGCCGTAGCGACGGTCCGCGGTCAGGGTCTTCTTGCCGGCATCCAGGACCGCCCGCTCCCCCGCAGCGTCGCGGCGTCGACTGATCACGGTGGCGTAGGCGGTCAGCGCGCAGGCGTCCAGGGGAACCGTGCCGAGGGCGACCTGAGTGAGGTCGAAGAAGACGTAGTTGCCGGGTCGCAGCTCGGTGATCGAGAACGGTCCGTTGCGACGTTGCTCGAAGCGGGTCGCCGTGGGTGTCGAGCCGACGCTGAGCTCGAAGCGCTCCGGTGCGGCCAGACCCGCGTCGTAGAGCCGGTGGGCGACCGCGAGAATTCGTTCCGACTCCGTGCGGGAGGTGCGCTCCAGGGCGTCCTGCTCCGATTCGTCGCCTTCGGGGCCGTTGTAGGACTCCCCGGCGTGCGTGAGCAGACCCGTGAGCGACAGGCCGCGGAGGCTCCTCACAGTACGAGCCAGGTCGATCGCTTCCTGTGTGTCCCAGGGAACCCCGGTCCGGCCATAGCCGGTGTCGACCTCGATCAAGACCTCGGCCGGGACCGCACCGCGCTCCTCGAACAGTCGAGAGGCCGCCTCGGCCGCTCCGCGATTCTCGATGCAGAAACTGATCCGGGCGCTCCGCGCCAGGCGCTCCAGGCGTTCGAGCTTGCCGCGCCCGACGATCGGGTAGGCGAGGCGAACATCGTCGAAGCCGGCATGCACGAGCACCTCGGCCTCGGCCGGAGTGGCGCAGGTCAGGCCCCGTGCTCCCAGCTCGATCTGGCGACGTGCGATCGCGATCGACTTGTGGGTCTTGATATGGGGTCGCAGCGCCACCCCTGCGCTTTCGGCTCTCTCCTGCATCGTGCGCAGATTGCGCTCGAGACGGGAGCGTTCGATCACGAGACAGGGGGTGGGAAGAGCAGAGAGTGCAGGCATGCCGGTTTCCTGGGGCGTGTCGAGCTTGGCATACGGGCTACACTCTGGCCATGCCCTCTTTCGCAGGTCTGCCGATCACAGCGTGGCTGATGATCCTGGTCGCCGGGGGTCTCGGGCTCCTCGTCGAGCTGGTGTTCTACCTTCGCCACCGATCGCGGCGTGATCGCCGCCAGCCCTCTGGAGTCGACTCGGCATGACGGTCTCGCCGATCGTGCTGGTGCCGCTCGCGGTCTATCTCGGCGCGCTTTTCGTCTTCGGCATCCTCGGGCGACGCGTCTCGCGCTCGTTGAGCGGCTACTTCGTTGCCGGCAAGCAGCTCCCCTCGTGGGTGATCGCGTTCAGCTCGAACGCGACCGGCGAGAGCGGATGGCTGCTGCTGGGACTCACCGGGATGGGCTACGCCGTGGGCATTCACGCACTGTGGGTGGTGCTCGGCGAGGTGCTGGGAGTGACCCTGGGCTGGGTGCTGGTGGCACGCCCCTTCAAGGCCTACACCGATCGCTACGGCTCGATCACCGTTCCCGACTTCCTCGAGTCGCGCTTCCGTGACCAGAGTCATGCGCTGCGTTGGGTGGGGATCTTCGTCATCCTCTCGATGGTGTGCACCTACACCAGCGCCCAGCTGGTCGCCTCCGGCAAGGCGTTCTCGGGCTTTCTCGGGGTCAGCTACACCACCGGGGTCTTGATCGGTACCGTCGTCACGGTGTTCTACACCTCGGTGGGAGGCTTTCGAGCCGTGGCGCTCTCCGACGTGCTGCAGGGTGTGTTGATGGCGACCGGCCTCTTCGTGCTGCCCTTCGTCGGCTTCGCCGCCGCAGGAGGCTTCGAGGCGGCGATGACGACCGTGGGAGCTGCCGACCCCGCGCTCCTTCTGCCGATGGGCGAGTACGGCATGAGCGCCCGGGGGGTGGTCTCTGCCCTCAGCTTCGCCACCATCGGGCTGGCATTCCTCGGAGTGCCACAGCTACTGGTGCGCTTCATCTCTGCCAGGGACGATCGCGAGCTGGTCGACGGGGGCCTGATCGCGGTGATCTGCATTCTGATCTTCGATTTCGGTGCCGTCTTCGCGGGCATCGCCGGCAGGGCGCTCTTCCCGGTACTCGACGACCCGGAGACCGTGCTCCCGCGCATGAGCGAGGAGCTGTTTCCGGCGATCTTCACCGGGATCTTCCTGGTGATCGTGCTCGGCGCCATCATGTCGACGATCGATTCGCTGTTGATCCTGGCGTCCTCGGCCGTGGTGCGCGACCTCTTCCAGCAGATCCTGCGCCCCGGTGCCGCCGACAGCGACATCGCTCGCTATGGCCGATGGACGACGGTCGCGGTCGCTGCGGTGGCCCTCCCCTTTGCGCTGGTCGAGGCGAGAGTCCTGTTCTGGTTCGTGTTGTTCGCCTGGTCGGGTCTGGCCGCGGCCTTCACTCCCGTCGTGCTGTGCGCGCTCTTCTGGAAGCGCACCAGCCGGCAGGGAGCGCTCGCCGGGATGATCGGAGGGTTCGTCACCACCGTGGCGTGGGTGGTGTTCTTCAAGGCCGACGCCTGGGAGCTCTACGAGATGATTCCCGGCTTCGCGGTCGGGCTCGCACTCACGATCGGCGTGAGCCTGGTCACCGAGCCGCCCGAAGGAGCTGGCCGCGAGATGGACGAGATCCGAGCCGCGCTTCGGTAGGCGAATGAAACGATGCCTGACGCGTAGTCGCTGTTGGAGATCGAAGAGGAGAGGGAATGAAGAGACGATGGAGTGACCGGGGAGGTGGCTTCGCGATCGGAATCGCGATGGGAGCCGCAATCGGCGCCGGGACCGGCAATCTCGCGGTGGGAGTGGCCCTGGGTGTGGCGCTCGGTCTGGCCATGGAAAGAAAGTTCCGCACTGGCGGGGACTGAGGCGGCTACCTCGTGCTAGCATTAGATAGCAATCGATAGCTCCTGGAGAGGTCGAAGATGAGTGTCGTACAGATCAATGCCCGCATCGATTCTCAGCTGAAGAATGCCATCGAGGAGTACTGCCGCGCTCGCGGTCTGGTGATGAATCACTTCATTCAGGAAGCCTTGCTCGATCGCCTCGAAGAGCTCCAGGACAGTGAGGACCTGAAAGGCCTTCGGTACGAGTCGAAGCGGCCGTTTGCGGACGTCGTCAGAGAGCTCGGTCTCGATGACGAGCTATGAGCTGCAGATCACCAGGACTGCGGAGAAGCAACTCGGCAGGATCCCTCGAGAAGATCAGCGTCGAATCGTCAGAGCGATAGTTGGCCTTGCCGACGATCCTCGCCCGAGGGGGTGCCGCAAGTTGACCGGATACGACGACGTGTTCCGAATCCGTGTCGGCGACTATCGGGTTCTCTATAGCCTCTTGGACCGAACCGTCGTCGTGCTCGTTCTGAAGATCGGCCATCGAGGTGACGTCTATCGGTAGCTCGATCGGCTGTGCGGGCCACGGCCTGAGCCTACGTGTTTCGGCCTCGAGTGCTTCGACGGGCACGGAGCAGAGCTCGAGCTTCCTTCGCGTCTTCCCCACGAGCCCATCGAATTCGAGTCATGATCCTGGTCGACACGAACGTGGTGTCCGTAGTCATGGCTCCAAGGCCCCGTCGCCCGGTCACGGATTGGCTCAATCGACAAGAAGCGACTGCCCGCTCGATGTCGCGGACGGGCACAGCGCTTCCTATCGCCCGAGCGAGGAATCTGGGCCGTTGCCACCCGGAACCTCGGGGACCGGTGCGGCCCGGCTGTGCCCGGCGGAGAACTGGGGTCAGGCCTCAGGAAACTTGCTCAGAATCCCCCCACGTAGGTCTCGCGCGTAGAATCGACGCCGTATCCATCACTCACGACTCCTCATTCGCCAACGGGCATCGTGGATCCGGTCTACGGTTGGCGAGCGCCTCCTCGACGAATTCGCCGCAGACGATGATCGACACGCGCCTCTCCCAATACCAGATCACCGCCAAGCTCGGCGAGGGCGGAATGGGGGAGGTCTATAGAGCGACACACCTCGCTGCAACGCGAAGTGGCGATCAAGGTGCTGCCGAGGAGCGTCGCTCATGATTCAGAAAGGCTGGCTCGATTCCATCGCGAAGCGAGAGTCCTCGCGACCCTGAATCATCCCAACGTCGCGCAGGTCTTCGGGTTCGCCGAAGACGAGGGCACTCACTTCCTGGTGATCGAGCTCGCCGAAGGTGAGACGCTTGCCGAGCGCATCGCGAAGGGACCGGTACCCGAAGACGACGCTGTGGCGATCGCCATCCAGATCGCACGAGCGCTCGAAGCCGCCCACGAGCGAGGAATCGTCCACCGCGACTTGAAACCGGCGAACGTCCACGTGTCCGGGGATGCGTCGGTACCACTCAAGGTGAAGGTGCTGGACTTCGGGTTGGCGAAGGCGTTGGCTCCCCCTGGTGCCTCGGGGGATTTCACCAACTCGCCGACGCTCACACAGCAGACCGCCGATGGGACCCTCCTGGGCACGGCTGCCTACATGGCGCCCGAGCAAGCGCGCGGGCAGGAGGCCGACACCCGGGCCGACATCTGGGCTCTCGGCTGCGTGCTCTACGAGATGCTGGCCGGGAGGCGCGCCTTTCAGGGGACGGGCCTGTCGGACATCCTGGCCTCCGTGCTGCGCGATGAGCCTGCTATCGACGAGCTCGAACTGTCCTTCGCGCTCGAGCGAGTCTTGCGGCGCTGTCTGGAGAAGTCACCGGCGCAGCGATGGCAGCACGTCGGTGATGTCCGGTTGGAGCTCGAAGAGGTGGCCGGCGGGGCGGGCATGGAGGGGGAGAGGCCCCGAGCTCACCGGAGCGGCCGGGCCTTGTGGACGACCGCTCTGGCAGTGGGCTCAGCCTGCCTCGCAGTGGGTTGGCTGGCCGCCCTCCGGTTGGGTGGGGGAGGGGTCGGAGGAGGGGATTCCGTGCAGAAGCCCTTCTGGGTGACGGTGGACGCGCCACTGCCCGGGACCGGGGGGGCGATCGCTGGGAACTCCGTCGCCATCTCCCGGGACGGCCGACGGTTGGCAGTGGGGGGCAAGGCCCGAGGTGGCGGTCGGATCTATGTTCGCGAGGCCTCTGAGGACGAGTTCCGTCCCCTGGCTCAGACGCACGGCGCGGGAGGTCCGGAGTTCTCGAGCGATGGCAACTGGATTCTGTTCGCGAGCCGTTTCGGACCGTCGAGGATTCCCTTTCAAGGGCGCGAGCGCTTCGATTGGCGTGACCCCTACGACCGTTCGACCGAGTGCGAGGAGATGGGAGAGAACTGTCAAGGACGACCGGCGCCGCTGACAGACAGCAATGCCAGGGTCTGGTGTGCTCTTCGCGACGAGCAGTTCAATCTCTGGCTCAAGACTGACGAAGTCTCTCCCACCCTGCTTGTGGAAGACGCTTGCCATCCCATTGTCCTGGGCTCACGGCTCCTGTTCGTTCGACTCGGCGAGATCTGGGCCGCGGGGCTGGCGAAGGAGGGTCTCATCGATGCAGGTCCGATGGCCACGGGCATTCGGGTCTTTCAGATGAACCGGGGTGGCGCGGGGCACTACTCGGTCGCAGACAACGGACGGTGGCCTCCAGCCCCGCTGGTCCAAGGACAGCAAGACGCTGTACTTCCTCGACTATGACCGAGAGAACCTGATGGCGGTCGACATCCGCCCCGGCGAGTCGCCGCCGTTCTCGAGCCCGAGGCGGTTGTTCGAGATCCCCGAGGGCACCATCAACACGCAGGAGATGGCGTACGACACGCTTCCGAACGGGGAGTTCCTGTTTGCCATCACGAACCGGCCGCAGCGTCATCGGCTGGTCTTTCACTGGCTGCAGGAGATCGATCGCCAGCTCGAGGCACGCGCGAAGTAGGCCTGGGTGCTGATCGAATGCGACCCTCCTCACTCGGACACGAGTCTCTGTGACGGACTCCTTGCCGGGCGGCTCCGCACTCTCAATACAGCAGCGGTTCGAGGCCGGAGATTCCGCGGAAGTGATTGGTGTTGCGAGCCGCCAACCGTGCCGAGTTTGCACCGCCCAGGCAGCGATTCACAGATCTGGCTTCGAGCGCCCCGTGCGCTCGGAGCGGGATCTCAGATCCGACACCAGGCGCGCTAAGGGAAGTACGGTCTCGATGTCGATGGCTACTCGAGCCACTCGACGATCTTCGACACCGTCACCCGGAGGCGTGGCGCCAGGCCGGCCAGTTCTTCAGTCGGGAGGAGGGGGCCCAGTTCCTCGTCCAGGCGCTCCGGCTCGAGCGATTCGGTGAGGCGCTCGAGCTCTCGCGCCAGCTCGCCTCGGGTCATCTGCCTCTTCTTGCGCAGGGTGGGTAGCCGCGAATCGACCTTCGACAGGCGCTGATCGAGTCTCTCGAGGTCGATCCGTGCTCCGAGCCGCTGCACCAGGAAGTAGCAATCGTAGAGATCCCGCATCAGTCTGCGCTCGTTCCAGGCGGCGAGCTTCTCGGCGAGAGCGGTATCGAAATGCATCATGGAGACGATCTGAGAGGGCTGACCCTGTTCGCGAGCGAAGTTCCCAGTGGCCATCGGAATCGCCGGACAGCGCTCGGCCACGTTGACCTCGATCTGGATTCGCGCATCGTCCACCTGCAGCCGGACCCGCAACATCTTCGAATGCAGCGCCACGTCGACGGTGGCGTCTTCGAGCTCTTCGAACACCGCCTCAATCTCCGACAAGACGTCGTTCTTCGAGGCATAGGGCACGAAGACGTAGTCGATATCGGTGGTGGATCGGGGGCTGTCGAGCAGCTTGAGCGCCATGCCGCCCTTCAGGACCGCGTGCTGGTCGAACTTCGACGCGAATCGGTGCATGACCCAGAGAAAGAGGTCTGCAGTGGTCGCGGGTCGCGGCAGTGTGGTCATGTTGGCGTCAGCGCGAGAGTGCCTTCGACGAACGAGACGAACTTCGGATTGCGATATCGCTCGAGGTAGGTGCCGAGTCGGTCGAGATCGAGTCGAGAGTAGTCGACGTCGGAGAACGGGTCGAAGACGTACTTTTGGCCACGGAGGTGGAAGTAGAGAACGTCCAGCACTGCCTTTTCCGGCTCGGCGAACCGGATCCCGTCCTCGACGCGAAAGCCGAAGAAGAGGTGCGGCGCGATGCCGAGGTGAAGGATCTCGAATCCGCTGCAGCGATAGCTGCGAGCCCGACCCAGCTTCACGGCCATGACCTGCCGCTCCGGGCGTGGCCCGATGAGCAGCTCGTCGGCGAGGACGTTCGCGAAGCTCACGTAGGATTCCGGTGTGAGCCGCTGGCTCAGGGTGGCGAGGTCGAAAGTCTCCGAGACGTACCAGCCACGAAGGAAGCGACGCAGCACGCCGGCCTCGATCAGGCTGTCGACCCGCCGCGCGAAAGCGGCCGGGTGTCGATCCGGCAGGAGAGCGCGAAGGTCGGCAGTGGAGAACACGCCCCGCTGCTGCGCGCTGCTCTCTTCCACGCGACGCGCATCTTCGAGCAAGGTCATATCGACGGACAATATACGAGAATGTAGATTGTATGTCTATATGAAAGCTGCAGCCGAGAATCCTCCGCCTCGAGAGGGCTTGCGTCTCGTTGATGTCGAGGATCGCGCCGATTCCGGGCTGGCGCAACTGGGACGTTTACCCCGATGGGCGATTTGTCTTCCTTCGCGCGGTCGATCCGGAGAGCAGGGGTGGGTTCGTCTACATCAAGAACTGGACCGCGAAGGTGGCTTCGCTGTTCGACGACCCGTAAGGGCCTGCTTGCTTTCTCAGGGTTCCCGAGACACCGGGCCCAGGGATCGGTCCCAGAACTCGAGACCGTAGCGGATCGCAGCCGGTAGCGGCATCGCGACGTGGCCGACGTCCTCGAAGACGATGTGTTGCTTGTCTTCCTCCGGGGTTCCCAGGGCGTCAAAGAAGGGCGCCTGCGTGGTGTCGTGCGGGAAGAAGTGATCGTAGCGACCGTTGAGCATCAGGATCGGTATCGTCACTTCGGCGAGCAGGGGCTTGTGAGAGTTCGGATCCTGACCGAGGAACGTGCTCGGAACAAGGACATGGGTGTAGGCGCTGGGGGAACCGCCATCGCGCAAGAGGGCGGCACGAATTCGCTTCTCGACCGGGAGAATCCACGTAGCCATCCAGTGGCCCCAGCTGAGTCCGTGATAGCCGATGCGCGTCATGTCGATGTCGTCCCTCGTCTCCAGGTAGTCGATAGTCCGCATGACGTCCCGGGTCCACATGACCACATGGTCCTGCCACTCCTGGGGCTTTGCGGGGTTGGCAACAGCAGAGGGCAGCCCGTCTTGACGGCTGAAAGTCGACTGATAGATGGGATAGACGAGGACTCTTCCGCTGCGAACCACGTACTCGGTTGTGTGGATGAACCTCGGGCCGAACTCTGGTTCCGCGAGGTTTTCACCGGGGAACTGGATCACCGCCTGAAACGGTGGCTGGCTGTCTTTCGGGAAGAACAAGAAGGCCTCCATTCGCTCTCCACCGTAAGCGGCGTTGAAGAAGATCCGCTCGACCCGGAACGGGCCTGTCTCGCCCTTCGGGGCCCAGTTCATCAGGGACTCTGGAAGCTCCTCTGTGACCTCCTCCAGATCGCTCGGGTCGTAGGCGAGCCGCTCTCGCCACTGGTCCACATACTCCGGCCCGGGACCCGGTGCGTCGAGATCGACGTCGGTGAGATCGAAGAGGGGTATGGCGCGGCTCGCCTCGGCCGGGGAGGCTTCCGGCTCTCGAAGCAACCGCAGGCCGTTGATCGGAGATCGATCCATCGGAGGCACTGCGTTGGCGACGTAGAAGGCGTACTCGGGCTCGGAGAAGCCCCCGCCGAGAATGAACCGACGCCCGTCCGGGGTCGGGTTTCGACACCACTCGCGCACGTTCCCCGCCATGTCGTAGTGGCCGAACCAGCCGATCGCCCTGGTCGTGTCCCCACGGGAAGCGGGGCTTCGGAGTCGATGTTGGAGGCCTGGATTACCGCTCCGGCCACATGGCCTCCCGAGGCCCTGCTCCAGTGAAAGATCGTGGGGAGGGCGCCTCCGACGAACCGGGCGTACGCCTCCGCCTCGTACCAGCTCACGCCCTGGACAGGGTAGTCCTCCTGCCCTTCGGCGAAGCGACCGAACTCCCAGGTTGCCGGTCCTGGCAGGCCCGTCGAGTCGTGAAACCGGGCCATCGCCTCCTCGAACGAGAGAGTCCGCTCGCCCTCGACGAAGGGGGCGGACCAGTGGGACGGATCGTCGTAGGCACCAGCGTCGACGAACTCGGCGAACTCGCGGTTCGTCACCTCGAACTTGCCGAGGAATGCCGGCAGGGTGTCGCCCCGAAACGTCGGCATGGCGCGAAGCTGCAACCGGTTGCCCCCTCCCGAGAGGGGCAGCGTTCCCGGCGGCACCACATCGGACGGCACGAGCCTGACGTCGTGACCACCGGGGTGGACGCAGCAGATGTGCTCCACGGTCTGGAATTCGTCGAGCTCGATTCGAATCCTGTGAACACCCTCCGGAATTCGGGTCTCGAGAGGCGTCGTCCCCAGGAGGATCCAGTCCTCTCCCACGTTGGATCCGAAATGGACAGTGGCGCCGGGTGGCTCCGTAGCGATCCTTCTCTCGGTGGCGATCTCGTTCCACCCCTGCTCGAGCAGAGGATCGCCCGGGAGAATCTCCTCGATGCGTCGGGCGAGCTGAAACGCTTCGAAGTACTCCTCGGCCTCCGCCAGCTCGAACAGCCGTGGCAGCCCTTCCTCTCGAGCCCAGTCGCCTTCGGGATCTCGGGTCGCGAGCCAGTAGGCAGCGCTCGCGAGCAGGGCGAGAACGGCGACCCCGGCGGAGATCCGGCCGACGGTGGATCGGGGCAGGAAGCCCGGCCCGGGCTCGGCCAGCTTCACCAGGTCCGCTTCGAGCTCCGAGGCGGAGGCGTAGCGCTGCTCGGAGTCCTTCGCCAGACATCGCTCGATCACTCGCCCCAGACCCGACACGCCCGGGCCCTGGACGATCTCGCTGATCGGCTCCGGCTCACGTTCGAGAATGGCCGCCAGGGTCTCTCCGGCACTGGCGCGTTTGAACGGGCTCGCGCCCGTGACCATTTCGTAGAGCACGCAGCCGAGCGAGAACAGATCGCTGGCAGGCGTGGCCTCGTCTCCCCGGGCCTGCTCGGGCGACATGTAGCCGAGAGTTCCGAGCACGGCGCCGGGCGTGGTCCGGTCGCCCGGGAGGGTCTCCTGGGTCTGAATCTCGGCCAGCTCCGGCGCCATGGAGTGGGCGAGGCCGAAATCGAGAATGGTCACGCGCCCATCATCGCGCTGGAAGAGGTTGGCCGGCTTGATGTCGCGGTGCACGAACCCGGCGTCGTGGGCCTTGGCCAGTCCGCGCGCAACGTCGATGCCCATGCGGACCGTTTCAGACGCGGAGAGCTGGCCCGATTCCTGTAACACCTCGGCCAGATTGCGCCCCTCGAGCAGCTCCATGACGGCGTAGCTCGTGCCCTCCTCCTCGCCGAAGTCGTGGATGGTGAGGATGTTGGGATGCGACAGCGCTGCAATCGCGCGCGCCTCGCGCTCGAAGCGGTCGCGAGCCTCGGCCTCACTGAAGCGGTGTTCAGGCAGCACCTTGATGGCGACGTCGCGACCGAGCGTCGTGTCGCGAGCCCGATAGACCTCGCCCATTCCGCCCCTTCCGAGCAGAGCGAGGATCTCGTAGTGCCCGAGGCGTGTCCCTTCGCGAAGCGCTGGTTGCCTCGGCGGGTCGCCGGTGCTTCCCGAACGAGTCTTCGCCAAGGTGTCGGCAAGGGAATCGGACGGAGTGGAACGCCGGTTCATGCGCGTCTCCTAAGCCCCCAGAAGGCGCTGGAGATGAAGGGAGGCCAAGACAGGGAAGGACTGGATAAGGGGTAGCTACAGTCGATTCTACAGTTCCTCCTCTGGCTCCGAGGCTCGACAGCTCAATCCGGACTCACCCACTGCGGTCTTGCCAACGTCCGCTCGGTGAGAGTTTGGAGGCTGGGCTTGCTGGCAGGGGTGGCCCCGAAGCCTTTTGGAGTTGCTGGCCGCGGTGGCTCACCGGCAGGTGGTGCTGACGATCCCGAACCGCCTGCGGATCTTCCTTCGGTTCGATGAGTCGTACCAGCCAGGTGGAGCGGCTCGAGCGCCGGTTCGGTTGACGCATCGGTGGCGAAGGCATCTTCGGCGAAGGGACTTCGGCGCAGGGTCTACGGCCCGTCGGCCGCTCCCGTGGCATCATGTCCAGCACAGACACGACTTGCAGGGAGACCCATCATGGCGATCGAAGATCAGAAACCGGTCGGCTCGGGCTTTGACGACCGGCCCGAGGGTGCTGTTGTGATCCGCGACATCGAGCTCGACGGCAAGACCGCTATCGTGACCGGTGGCTACAGCGGGATCGGTCTCGAGACCGTCCGTGCGCTGGCGGCCAAGGGGGCCCGGGTCCTCGTTCCGGCTCGCAGCGAGAAGAAGGCGCGGGCGAATCTCGCCGGGCTGGAGGGCCAGATCGAGATCGGCGCGTTGGATCTGGGTGACCTCGCTTCGGTCCGAGGCTTTGCCGAAAGCGCCAATCAGCAGCTCGAGAGCCTCGACCTCCTGATCAACAACGCCGGGATCATGGCCTGTCCCGAGACCCGCATCGGGCCCGGGTGGGAGGCCCAGTTCGGCACCAACCATCTCGGTCACATGGCCTTGACGCTGGGACTTCTGCCTTTGCTGCAGAAGACTCCGGGGGCGCGCGTGATCGCTCTCTCTTCGACCGGGCACAAGATCAGCGACATCCGTTGGGACGATCCGAACTTCAGTACGTCGTCCTACGACAAATGGGGTGCCTACGGTCAGTCCAAGACCGCCAACGCGTTGTTCGCCAACGCGCTCAGCCGGCGCCTGGCCCCGAGCGGGGGCTGCGCCTTCGCCGTGCATCCAGGCGGCATCTTCACTCCGTTGCAGCGTCACCTCTCGCTCGAGGAGCAGGTGCAGCTCGGCTGGCTGAACGAGGACGGCCAGCCTTCGGAGCTCGCCAAGCGGGGGTTCAAGACGCCCGAACAGGGCTGTGCGACGACGCTCTGGGCTGCGACCACTCCCCAGCTCGTGGGCAAGCCGGGTGTCTACTGTGAGGATTGCGACATCGCAGCTCCGACGGACCCCGAGAGCCCGATGGCCCGCTACTCGGGCGTCGACCCGCACGCCTGCAGCGACGAAGCCGCCGAGAGGCTGTGGGCGCTGAGCGAGGCGATGTTGGCCGAGGCCTGATCCCGGCGCAGGATCGAATCCGTGCGCTAGAATTCCGGCTCATTCGACCACGAGTATCCCAGCGAGCCGTCCCGGAACGACGGCCGCGGAAGGAGTGCAGATGTTTCGCCGCCCGCCGCAGTCGCGACCGAATCCCAGTCCCGCTCTCGCGATCCTTCTCTGCGTTGGTTTGACGACGGTTCTCACGAGCTGCAGCCGAGGAGAGGTGGAGACGGCAGCCTCGGCGACCCAGGCGTCACCCGAGGGCGGCGAGCCGACTCAGGCCCCGACGACCGAGCCGACCGAGACCGCGAGTCAGGAGGAGCCTCTCCCGGGCGGTGCGCCGATCGAGTCGCCGGAGGAGATCGACAAGCTCCTCGTCTCCGCTCACCGCACCTGGGACGAAATGCTGGAGAAGCGGCTGATCCGGGCCGTGGTGACCTACAACCGCACGAACTTCTTCATCGACCAGGGGCGCCAGCGCGGCCTCGTCGCCGACGCGCTCCTCGAGCTCGAGAAGTACCTCGACGAGACCTACGACACGGGAACCCGAAAAATGCACGTGGCGGCGATCCCGGTCACGCCGGACCAGCTCTACCCCATGCTCGAACAGGGCAAGGCCGACATTGCCATCGCTTCCATCACGGCGACTCCCGGCCGTGAGCAGTATGTCGAGTTCACCCTTCCGGTTTCCAAACCCTTCGCCGAACTGATCGTGACCGGGCCCGGATCGCCGGAGCTGACGAGTCTCGCCGACCTCGCCGGGCAAACGGTCTACGCCCAGCGCGGCAGCATCTTCTGGGAGCACCTGGAGCAGCTGAGCGCGAGCTTCCAGAAGGAGGGGCGTGCACCGATCGAGATCGTGGAGGTGAGCCCCCATCTCCAGGCCGAGGATCTCCTCGAGATGACGAATGCGGGCCTCATCCCGATCACGGTGGTCAACGAGCCCCTGGCCAACCTGTGGGGCGAGGTGTACAGCGACATGGTCGTGCACCAGGAGCTGAAGCTGGCCGAGAACCAGCAGACCGCGTGGGCGATTCGCAAGGACGCCACCGGACTCAAGGAGGTGCTCGACCCCTGGGTCGAAGCGAACCGTGAGGGAACCCTGCTGGGCAACATGCTGTTGAAGCGCTACTTCAAGAACACGAAGTATGTGAAGAACGCAGCCGCGGATGCGGAGCGTGAGCGATTCATCGAGCTGCTGAAGCTCTTCCGGAAGTACGCCCAGGACTACGAGCTCGACCCGGTCATGGTGGCGGCGCAGGGCTACCAGGAGTCCGGTCTCGACCAGAGCAAGCGCAGCCACGTCGGCGCCATCGGGGTCATGCAGGTGATGCCGACGACCGCCACCGACCCGGCGGTGGGAATCCCCAACATCGATGAGCTCGAGCCCAACATCCACGCGGGCACCAAGTATCTGGCCCACCTCATCGAGGTCTATTTCGACGACCCCGGGATTAGTCCCGAAAACCGCCTGTTGTTCGCGTTTGCCGGCTACAACGCTGGCCCCAACCGGATCAACCGCTTGCGCGACGTGGCGGCACAGGAGGGCTTCGATCCGAACCAGTGGTTCGGCAACGTCGAGATGATCGTAGCCCGAGAAGTCGGGCGCGAGCCGGTCCACTACGTGGGCAACATCTACAAGTACTACGTCGCCTACACCCTGGTACTCGAGCAGGAGAAGGCCAAGAGGGCGTAGGGCCTCGGGGATCCTGCGCCCCAGCGTCCTCCCCGCAAGAGGCTTCCTCTCAAGTCACGGCCAGGGCCTGCGAGAACTTCTGGACAGCCGCGGCCATCCGAGCGCGGATCGGAGCGCTCGAGAGGATCAGATCGACGGCCGGGAGCGAGGTGTGGACATGGCCTCGGCAAGCGTGGTGCTCCACGTCCACTCCGGCCGCCGCGAGCGCTTCGGCGTAGGCGATGCCCTCGTCGCGCAGCGGGTCGAGCTCGCAGGTGAAGATGGCGGTCGGCGGTAGACCCTCGAGCGACTCGGCGCGCAGTGGAGACGCCCGGGGGTCGCGGCGCTGCGACTCGTCCGCGTAGTGGTCCCAGAACCACTCCATGAGGGTCTTGGTGAGCACGTACCCTTCGGCGTTCTCCTGGTACGAAGGGCGGCTCAGGTCGCAGTCGACGACCGGGGCGATCAGCAGTTGCCCGGCGATCGTCGGCCCACCCTCGCGTACGGCTCGCTGGCAGGCCACTGTTCCGACATTGGCGCCCGCGCTCCAGCCGGCCACCACCAGTCGATCGGGGAGTCCACCGAGCTGCTCTGCGTGCTCGGCGAGCCAGCAGACGGCGGCATAGGCGTCGTCGGCAGCGGCGGGGAAGCGTGACTCGGGGGCGTGGCGGTAGTCGACCGAGACGACGATCGCGTCCGATCGGACGCAGAGATCGCGGCAGAACGAGGCGTCGGAATCGTGCGAGCCGAGCACCCAGCCGCCGCCGTGGAAGTAGCAGACCAACGGGTGCGGGCCGGAGCTCGCTGGACGGTACAACCGATAGTTCAGCTCGCCGGCCGCACCCGGCAGGGTGCCGTCGGTGATCTCGCCGACCTCGGGACCCGGCGGGCTCTGCGCCGCCATGGCCGCGTCGAACGCTCGCGCCTCCTCGGGAGAGAGGGACTCGATGGGCGGGATCTCCATCGCGGCCATCGCCTGCAGGAACATCGCGACGTCGGGTTGGAGCCGGTTGATCACGCCGTCGTGACACTGCTCGCTGCCGGCCCCCGCCAGGCGGAACCCGAGGTAGCCTTCGGCGCGCGCCCGGTCACACGTTTCGCGGTAGGTTCCGACGCCACCCAGGTAAGGCAGGAACACGCGCGGCTTGCCGGGCACGTTGGCGCCCATGTACCACGAGGCGGCCTGGGGCAACAGGGTGATGGCGGCGCAGTCGTTGACGTGCTGGCCCCAGGACGCCTCCGCAGTCTCGGTCGGCTCGATGCGGAGGTAGCCGTGCTTGGACATGTCGGCGAGGCAGTCGGCGATCCAGTCGACGTGCTGCTCGATCGAGACGACCATGTTCGACAGCACCGAAGGACTGCCGGGTCCGGTGATCATGAACAGGTTGGGGAAGTCGACACTCATCAGCCCGAGGTAGGTCTTCGGTCCCTCGGCCCACTTCTCCTTCAACGTCAAACCGCCACGACCCTCGATGTCGACGCCCACCAGTGCCCCCGTCATGGCGTCGAAGCCGGTGGCGTAGACGATGGCATCGAAAGAGGCCGTCGCGTCGCCAAAAGCGATGCCGTTCTCGGTGATGGTGGAGATCGGTGCGGTGCGCAGATCGACGAGACGGACGTGAGGAAGGTTGTAGGTCTCGAAGTAGCCGGTATCGAGGCAGGGGCGCTTGGTCTGGAACGGGTGGTCCTTGGGGCACAACAGCTCGGCGGTCTCGGGATCGTCGACCACCGAACGGATCTTCTCGCGCACCAGCTCGCAGAACGCTTCGTTGGCCTCCGGGTTCGTGAGCAGGTCGCTGTACGCCTCGCCCGGCGCCAGCAGCTCGCCCTTCTCCCAGACGGTCTCGAACCGCCGCCGTCGCTCCTCCTCCGACAGGGCCAGCACGCCCTCGGTCGGAATCACGGCCGGCACCCCGGCCTGCGACCAGCGCGCCGCCTCGTGGTAGGCAGCGCGGTCGGCTTCGATGGCCGCACGCTTGGCGTCGGGGATCGGACCGTTGCCGGCCGGCATCGAGAAGTTCGGTGTGCGCTGGAAGACGACCAGCTCCCTGGCCTGCTTCGCGATGAGCGGAATCGACTGAATCGCCGAGGAGCCGGTGCCGATCACCGCGACCCGCTTGCCGGTGAAGTCGACCCCCTCGTGCGGCCAGCGACCGGTGAAGTAGACCTCTCCGGTAAAGCGGTCGGCGCCTTCGATCTCGGGCTCCTTGGGCATCGACAGGCAGCCCGTGGCCATGACGTAGAAGCGGCACGAGATCTCGTCGCTCGCCGGCTCCTCGCCAGGGCTCTCGGTGCGGATCCGCCACAGCGCCTCTGCATCGTCCCAGGTGGCTCCCTTGACTCGCACCGAGAAGCGGATATCGCGTCGCAAGTCGTAGCGATCGGCCACGTGCTGCAGATAGCGCAGGATCTCGGGCTGGGTCGCGTACTTTTCCGTCCACTGCCACTCGTCTTCGAGCTCCGGATCGAAGGAGTACTGGTAGTCGAGGCTCTGGATGTCGCAGCGTGCGCCCGGGTAACGGTTCCAGTACCAGGTCCCACCGACATCGTCCGCCGTCTCGAGCACCACTGCAGTCAGCCCGATGTCTCTCAGGCGATGAAGCATGTAGAGGCCGGCCATTCCCGCTCCGACAACGACCACGTCGACGTCGGGCGCCGATCCCGTTGGCTCAGTACTCACAGCCCCGTCCTCCTCATGCTGCTGGCGACTCGTACGGATATTCTTCCACACGACGATCCTCGAGCTTTCCCCGCTGCTCGGGGTGCAGCCTCGCAACAGCGAAACACCGCCCCAGCCGTTCCCAGGGACGCAGTCTCGACCGCCAGCACGTCCGGGTTGTCGAGCTCCGGTGTCCTCCAGCTAGAATCGCAACACTCCAGACGAAGGTGGATTCGCGAGCCGGGCGGACGGTACCTCTCGCTTCGGATGACACCCGCTGGCGGAACCGCGCGACCCAAACAGGGAGGAGCGATGTCGCAGTGGAAATCCACAGGGGCTGAGCAGCGAGACTGGCTCGCGGGTATTCTCTGGCGTCCGCTCGCACGGGCCCTTGTGGAGAGGCCATGAACAGTCCCCGGACACGAGGTGCCGAGCCGGGCGTCGCGCTGGTCGTGGGGGCCGGTGATTTCATCGGCAGTGCGATCGCCAGGCGCTTCGCGGCGGGTGGCTACACCCTCGCGGTCGGGCGCCGCAACGCCGAGAAGTTGGAGCCGCTCGTGGCCGAGATCGGCGAGAGCGGAGGCCAGGCGCACGGCTTCGCTCTCGATGCGCGCGACGAGGAGAACGTGCGCTGTGTGTTCGAGGAGATCGAGCGCGACCTCGGTCCGCTCGAGGTCGTGGTCTTCAACCCTGGCGCGAATGTGCAGTTCTCGATCACCGAGACCACCAGCCGTGTCTTTCGCAAGGTCTGGGAGATCGCCTGCTTCGGTGGTTTTCTGACCGGTCGCGAGGCGGCGCGCGTGATGCTGCCGCGGCGGCGCGGGTCGATCTTCTTCACTGGCGCGACGGCGAGCATGCGCGGTGGCAAGGGCTACTCTGCGTTCGCTTCCGCCAAGTTCGGGCTGCGCGCGCTGGCGCAGAGCATGGCGCGTGAGCTCGGGCCGGAGGGAATCCACGTGGCACACCTGGTGATCGACGCGGGCGTCGACACCACCTTCGTGCGCGAACGGATCGAGGCCGCGGGTCGTGATCCCACGGCCCTGGCGCCCAACTCCTTGATGGATCCGGCTTCGATCGGCGAGGCGTACTGGGGGCTCCATCGCCAGACGCCCGATGCCTGGACGTTCGAGCTCGATCTGCGCCCTCATCGCGAACGGTGGTGACCCGATGACCGTGAACGCCGAGTTCCACTTCGACTTCGGCTCCCCCAACGCCTACCTCGCGCATCTCCTCATTCCCGAGATCGAGGAACGCACCGGCGTGGGGATGGCGTACATCCCGGTGCTCCTCGGAGGAGTGTTCAAGGCGACCGGCAACGTCTCTCCGGCGGTCTCGCTGCGTGGGATCAGGAACAAGGGAGAGTACGCGGAGCTCGAAACGCGTCGCTTCCTCGCGAAGCACGGCATCACACGCTACGCGCCCAATCCGTTCTTCCCGGTCAACACCTTGCAGATCATGCGTGGAGCCATCGCAGCACAGCGCCTCGACTGCTTCGTCAGGTACGTCGACGAGGTCTACCGCCATATGTGGGCGGAGCCCAAGAAGCTCGACGATCCCGGTGTGATTCGGGCCGCGCTGCTCGAGTCGGGCCTGCCCGCAGACGATCTCATCGCACTCAGCGGCGATCCCGACGTGAAGCAGGAGCTGATCGCGAACACCGAGCGCTCCGTCGCGCGCGGGGTGTTCGGCTCGCCCAGCTTCTTCGTGGGCGACGAGTTGTTCTTCGGCAAGGACCGATTGCGCGAGGTCGAGGAGGAGATCGAGAAGCAAAAGGAGAGCCCTCCCGGCGCCTGATCGCCTCGGCCGGCGGTCGAACGGGCGGCGGCCGACCCTAGGCCAGGACCTCGCGTAACGCAGCTCCGGGATCGCGAGCCACCCGGCAGGGGGCATCCAGGAGCATGACCGCCTTGTCGCCATCGGTGTAGGCCGGCCACTGCGGCAGACCCTCGTGGTTGGGATCGCCGCTGCGAGCCAGTGACGTCCAGGCCCCTGCGACCTGTGCCTCGAGCTGCCCCATCTGCTCGTCGGCAGGGCCGGTCATCGACGAGCACGCTTCGATGTGGCTCATCACGAACGGGATCTCCATCGTATGGGGCGCGAGCAGGTTCATGACCGGGGTCTCCCAGTCCCAGCGGTACACCCACGTCGGAGCGCTTCCTTGCGCGTTGCGACGCATCGCCATCGAGCCGGGGTCTCGGACGTCGCCCTGGATGTAGTAGTCGAGCGCGAAGGTCTCGGCGCCCGGATTCTCCTTGCGGTACCTGGCGACGATGTCCTGGGCATGCTCTTCGCCGACCAGCTCGGTGACGTTGGCCAGAAGCTGCTTCTCGGTCAGCTGGCCATAGCCCGGATCGTCGATCTGGTAGACGGTTCGCTCCGTGCGAGTCATCCCCTGAATCACCGGGATGTGCTTCGAGACGTCGCTGGTGTTGGGGTCCTGGGGCAGGACCTGGCCGTCGATCACCGGGCCCCAGCGAAAGGCACGGTCGCCCCCGGCTCCGATCTCCATCAGCTGCTCGAGCGGTACCTTCTGGAGGTCGCGCGCGTTGGCGGAGTCGATGCCTAGCTCCTTCAGCAGCCGGAGCGCCGACTCGGTGGCCTGCTCCTTGTCACCGCCCCGAGAGCCACCACTCTGCACCGCAGCGGCATGGAACAGGCCTTTCGCGTCGGGCATCGCCATCGCCGTGACGACCTTGCCGGCGCCGCCGGACTGACCGTAGATCATCACGCGGTCGGGGTCGCCGCCGAAGGCCTCGGCGTGCTCGCGCACCCAGCGAAGCGCTGCCACGAGGTCCTGCTGACCTGCGTTGGCGGAGGCAGCGAACTCCTCACCGAGGATGTCGCCGAGGTAGGAGTAGCCGAGCACGTTCAGGCGGTGGTTGATGGTCACCGCCACGACGTCGTGGTGCTGTGCCAGGCCCTCACCGGCGTAGCCCAGCGAGCCGCCACTGCCCTGGTCGTAGCCGCCACCGTGCAGCCACACCATCACGGGCCGCTTGCCGCCGTCGCCCAGGCCCTTCGTCCAGACGTTGAGGTAGAGGCAGTCTTCGCTCGGTGTCAGGGTCGAGGGGGCCCGCAGAGCGGCGAAGAACTGGAGCTGCTTGGTGCCGCGTTGACGCCCCGACTGCGGAGCGTAGTGGCCGTATTCGAAGGTCTCACGGATTCCCGTCCAGGACGGCTCGGGCAACGGTGTCAGGAAGCGCCTCGTGCCCGCTGTCGGTGCTCCGTACGGCATGCCCAGGAACGTGTGCACCCCGTTGATCGTTCTCCCCTGGACCTTCCCCGAGCGCAGCTCGACGGGTCGTGTGGTCGAAGCGTCGGCGCCGTCCTCGACCAGGGCCGAGAGGGGCCATCCCTTCAGGAATCGGCCGGCGGTTGTGAGGCCCGCAAGGCCTGCAGCCGTTTGCAGAAAGGCACGACGGTCCGTTTCGGTCGGGTTGCCGACGAGTTTCATGCGCATCGCGGATCCTCCGGTGCGAATCAGAGAAGAGCTGTCGGGGGCGTTGCGTCGAGTCTAACGCGACCGCCTCAGACTCCTGGTTCGGGGTGAGCTACGATCCGGCTCCACGGCACCTCCCTGTTCCGCGATACCCAGGGATCGAGGCGGCATGCGAGAGCAGAAGGGGAGCTCGCATGGGGTCGTGGACGTGGGCCGCACGCTGACCACAGCGGTTTCGACCGATGGATTTCCGCTCGAGGGACCTCTCACTGCAACGGGAACTCCGATGAGATCTGTATGACGACTCCCTGCCTCCGCTTCGCGTTCGCCGGATTCGTGGCCTGTGGGGTACTGGTTTCCCTACCTCTCGTCGCCCAGCCACCGAGCCTCGGCGACGGCTGGCCGGTTTCGACCCCCGCAGAACAGGGAGTCGATCCGGCCGCCTACGAGCGCATGGTCGAGCGTGTGCGGACCGATCCCGTGTTCGCCCATGCCTACGCGCTTCTGTTGGTGAGGCACGGCACCCTGATCGGCGAGACGTACTTCAATGGTCGCCGGCGCGACCAGACCTCCGACGTGCGCTCGGTGACGAAGAGCGTGATGTCGATGACCCTCGGTATTGCGCGCGATCGGGGCCGGCTCCCTCGCTCGCTCCAGACTCCACTGCGGGATCTGTTGCCCGAGTACGCCCACCTGCTCACCGGTGAGAAGGCCGCGATCACCCTCTTCGACGCTCTCACCATGCAGAGCGGGCTCGAGTGGGGCGAGAACGAGCAGCCGTGGCTCGATCACATGTTCAACCATCCCGATCTTGCCGAGTTGGTGCTGAGTCAGGCACTGGTGGCGCCGCCCGGGGAGGTCTTCAACTACTCGACCGGGCTGTCCCACGTTCTGGGCAAGGTGGTTGCCCAGGCGACGGGACGTCCGCTGGTGGCGTACGCCGACGAGCACCTGATGCGGCCGCTCGGCATCAGGAACTGGGAGTGGTACGTCCACCTCGACGGCGCCCACCATGGCGGAATCGGAGTACAGCTGCGCCCGCGCGACATGGCGAAGCTCGGACAACTCGCACTCCAGGACGGCAGTTGGCACGGGCAAGCAGTCGTGCCGCGCGATTGGATGCTGGAGTCGACTCGCGATCGCACCACCGAGGGCGAGTTCTACGGCTTCCAGTGGTGGGGTGCTGCCGACAGCAGCAACTTCGAGGCGATCGGCTACGGCGGTCAGTACATCTTCGTCTATCGGCCGCTCGACGTGGTGGTGGTTCTACAGGTCGACTGGAACGTACCCTTCGAGCGCGACATCCCCTGGTCCTCGTTCGTCGAGCTCTTCAACCTGCTCAGTGCGGGGGGTGTCCTCGAGGAGGAGCCGGGCGAGATCGTGCCAGGTTGGACGACGCCGCCTCGCGTCGCCGAGAACGAAGGCCCGCTGCGACTCGAGCTGCTTCGGGTCGGGGGAGACGACGGTGCCGTCGAGATCGCCTACCAGCTCCGCGCCGGCAGCGCTCAGTTGCGCAAGGACGTCGAGCAGGCACGAGGAAGTCTGACCTGGGAGAATGGCGACTCCGGCTCCCGCAGCCTCGAGATCGAGGTCGTCGACGACACTCTCGAAGAGGGCGTGGAGACGTTCGACGTCGTGCTCACCCATCTGACCGGCGGCGCAGAGCTCGCTGTCGACCGGGTCACGGTGTTGTTGGACGACGACGAGCTCTCCCCGGCGACCGCCGTGGCGTGGGCCGAGGAATCGGCAGCGAGTGTGGCCAGGGAGGGGAAGACGGTGGTGCTGCGGGTGGAGCGTTCGACGGCCGGACTCCTCGAGCCTCTCGAGATCGGCTGGTCTGCCGTCTCGGTGACCGCCACGGCGAGCGACTTCGAACTGGCCGAGGGAACACTCACCTTCGCGGCGGGCGAGGGCACGGCGACCCTCGAGCTCGGGGTGACCCAGGACGGCGTTGCAGAGCCCGTCGAGATCGCACAGCTCACGCTCCATGCGAGAGAGGCGCCGGTCACCGTCACGGCCGACGCTGGAATAGCCACTCTGGCGATCCTCGATGCCGACGAGGTCGAGACGTGCCAGCCGGGAGAGGCCCTTTGTCTTCACGAGGGGCGCTTTCGGGTGCGCACCGCGTGGCGCAATCCACGCGACGGCAGTACCGGTCTCTCGGGGGCCGAGGCGCTCTCTCGAGCCTCCGGCTGGCTGTGGTTCTTTCGCCCGGGCCGCCTCGAATTGATGGTCAAGGTGCTCGACGGTACCGGCATCAACGACGCCCACTGGCTCTTCTTCGGGGCGCTGACCGACGTCGAGTACTTCGTCCTCGTCGAGGATCTACTGGCTCCGTCCGGCAGCGCGGGGAGTGCCCGTCTCTACCGGAACCCACCGGGCAGCGCCTGCGGCCAGGTCGACGTCGAGGCTTTCGTCTCTCGAACGAGACCGAGCGAAGACCTGGCTTCGCAGGTGGTGAGCCGCGATGCGCCCCTCTTGCTCGACCGTTTTCGAATCGAGGTGGCCTGGCGCGATCCACGGACCGATCGCACGGGCACTGCCGAGGCGCGTTCCGCCGATGGCGAGACGGCACTCTTCTGGTTCTTCGACGAGTCCAACATCGAGCTCGCGGTCAAGGTGATCGACGGCCGGGCCGTCAACGATCGTTTCTGGGTGTTCTCCGGTGCCCTCACCGATGTCGAGTTCACGGTGACGGTGACCGACACCCTGGGGAACAGCACGAAGAGCTACGAAAACGGCGAGCCGCTCTGCGGAATCGCCGACGTCGACGCGTTCCCCTGACGCCGGTCGAGGAGGCCTCGGCCCCGATGCCCCGCTTGGGCGGTTCTCAGTCAGTTCCTATCTGGGCCGGGCTTCTCGTCCTTCGCAGGCGTGGGGATTGCGTACGTCCCGGTGCTCCTCGGAGGGGTGAAGATCCTTGTTTCCCGGACGCAGTCGCAACAGCAGATGAATACGCGGGACCCAGCCGTCGTAACTCATGCACGGAGTCGCGAGTGCCGCCTCATTCGGGTACCGTGACTCCGTGGGGTCGGTTCCGGGGGTCCGCGGGTCGGCTCGATCGCTACCGAGATCACCACTGAAGGGAGGGAACGATGGCCGAGATCACTTCATATCCGGCTCGCCTGGAGATCGACTATCCGGAGGAGCTCGATCGACTGACGACCTTCTTTCGGATCCTTTGGATCATTCCCATCGCCGTCATCCTGGCGCTCATCACAGGCGCCGGGGACACAGTGGTGGTCACGATCGTCGTCGACGCGGCCGGTGAAGTCGTGGAGAAGAGCAGGGAGACCGCCGGGCGCCTCGCCAGCGGTCTCGCGGCGGCGACGGCTCTGATGATCATCTTCCGACAGCGCTATCCGCGTTGGTGGTTCGATTTCTCTCGCGAGCTGACGCGCTTCACTGCCCGGGTCGGTGCGTACTTCTTCTTGCTCACCGACCGCTACCCCTCGACCGTAGAGGAGCAGGCCGTCCACCTGGAGATCGACTACCCCGACGTGAAGGCCGACCTCAACCGATGGCTGCCCCTGGTCAAGTGGCTGCTGGTGATCCCCCACATCTTCGTTCTGGCCTTTCTCAACATCGGCATGCTCTTCGCTGTGGTGGTGGCCTGGTTCGCCATTCTGGCGACCGGCAGGTATCCGCGAGCGCTGTTCGACTTCGTGGTCGGAGTCGGGCGATGGAACCTCCGGGTGAGCGCCTATGCGCTTCTCCTCGTGACCGATCGCTATCCGCCCTTCAGCTTGTCCAGCTGACCGGAACCTCAGCCACGCGGCGCCTTTCCCTCTCGGCCCGGGAACCGGCTGAGCCGGCGGGACGACCGGCTCTGTACAATGATTCCTCGATCGCGAATTGGCGGTCTCGTGGCTCGCCATCTTGGGGCACCTGCCCCCAGGAGGTCTCTGTGCGCGCTCCCACTCGTCTCCGTTCCGTTCCGGTCAGATGAGAGCACCGTCTCTTCCACTCGAGGGCGGAGGACTGCGATGAAGGTCGCGCTACGAATCTTGTTGGGTCTCCTGGCGCTGTTTCTGCTCGTGATGGGGGCACAGTTCCTCGTGTCGCCGGTGGGAACGGGAGCGCAGTTCGGACTCGAGGCCCTCGACCTCTCGGGGATGAGCAGCTTGCGCAGCTTCAATGCTGCGCTCTTCCTGGGCGTCGGGCTCTTGCTCGGCCTGCGACTTCTAGGAGTCGAGCTCAGTGGCTTCCTCACGGTGGCTCTCTTCGAGGCGACGATCGTCGTGGGGAGGGTCACTTCCATGGTGTTCGACGGTTCTTCGGCGCAGCTGTGGGTGGCCGTCGCCATCGAGACGACCGCCGTCGTTGCCCTGGTGGCGGCGGATCGCGTACTCGGTGATCGAGCAGGCCGCTAGGCACGACGATCGTGCACGACCTATGCGCCAGCAAGGAAGCTGCCGACCCGGCGCCGTAGCTGTTCGAAGCTGGACACCCGGGGGATTTCCGCCGGAGCCGCCGCGAGCTCCTCTTCACTCGCCCACAGGAGGGTAGGCCGCGCGTAGCGCACCGCGAGACGAAGCTCCGAGGCGGTTCCGGCACCGCCCGGCAGGGCGATCACGAAATCCGCCGAGAGAACGTTCAAGTGGTTGCGGGATCGCTCGTGGGTGCCATGCTCTCCGCTCCAGGGAAGGTGCGTCCGGATCGCGATCTCCACGGATTCGTTGGGGTACCCGCTCGGGGCGCTGTAGCTACCCTCCTCGATCGCTCCGGGAAGGATGCCGATGCAGCGACCGCGCCGGGGCTCCACCTCGACGAAGGCGCGGCTGACCGCGGCCATCACTCCCCCGCCTCCTCCGGTGATGAGGTGACAGCCGCACTCGGCCAGCCAGCGTCCGAGCGGCTCCGCTCGCTCGGTCCAGGCCAGGCTTCCCGAGCCCAGGACGGCAACGATGGGCAGACGCTCCAGCACGCACCCACACTATCCTGCCAGCTGAAACCTGCCAGCCGCTTCGAGCAGCTCGCTGTACTCCTCGCCGACGCCCTTGATTGGCAAGGCCGACGCCGTAACGCGCGAGGTCGTCGGTCAGCTTGCCGTCGTGGTCGCGGAGCAGACCGGAACGACCCCTTGGCTCTTCCCAGAGGCTCCATGATCGGAAGCATGCGAGCATCGCCTTCGCCTTCCTGCTGTTCCTCTCGGCCTTGACCACTCAGGTTCTCGGTGTGATGACCCCTTTCGGAAGAGGTGTCACCTTTTCGGCTCCTCACTCCTGGGGCCGGACAACGATTTCATCGCCCCTGCTATCCTGCCGCCAGATCTCAACCACGACAGAACGGGGGCCGCCAGCCGTGTTGCTTCGAGTGCCACCGCTCCGCGAGAACGATCTCCCGAAGCGCGAGAAGAGCTTCTGGAAGATGTCGGGGCCCGGAGCCGTGATGATCGGCCTTTCCATCGGCTCGGGCGAGATGATCCTGTGGCCCTGGATCACGGCCAAGTTCGGCGCCGACATGGTGTGGGCGGCGGCGCTCGGCGTGTTCCTCCAGTTGTGGATCAACTTCGAAGTCGGGCGCTGGGCGATCGCGACCGGCGAGTCTGCCTTCACCGGCTACTCGCGCCTTTCGAAGGTCGTCGTCTTCTACTTCATGACGCTCCTCGCCATCTTGGCGCTGCTGCCGGCCTGGGCCCGCACCACTGGCATGGCGCTGCGCATGGTGCTGTTCGGCCAGGACGGCCCCGGTGCCGACTGGATGTGGACACTGCTCGTCTACGCCATCGTCTTCGCCGTGCTCTTCGGTCCGAAGCGGATCTACGCCGCCGTCGAGCTCGTCACGGCGGTGCTGGTCGCGATCATCGTCGTCGGCATGATCGTCGTCGCGGTGAGGATCGGCACGCTCGGCGACGCGATCGAGATGAGCAAGGGACTGCTCAAGGTCGGCCAGGTTCGGCTCGACGACGAGCTCACCGCGCTGCGCTTCTTCGGAGCGGTCGTGTTCGCGGGCGCGGGTGGCTTCGGCAACCTCTACTACGCGTTCTACCTGCGCGACAAGGGAATCGGGATGGGAGGGCGCATTCCGGCGCTGACATCCCCGCTACGAAAAGCGTCAGGAGAGGACGAGGTCGCTACAGGGTACGTCGCCCGCGAGACCGAAGAGAACCAGCGTCGCTTCCGTGACTGGTTCCAGTGGGTGGTTCTCGATCAGTCGATCTACTTCTGGATCCTCAACACCTTCACCATGGGGCTCTTCATGTTCGGCGCCTTCGTCGTGCTCCATCCCCAGGGCATCGTGCCGAGCCAGAACGACTTCCTGTGGGATCTCTCGCTCGTGCTGCAGAGCACGATGGGAGCCTGGGGGCGCACCCTCTTCCTGATCATCGCGATGGCGGCGCTGTTCAGCACGCAGCTGGCAGTGTCCGACGGCACGTACCGGGTATGGACCGACCTGCTCCGCACCAACTTCGCGTTCGCACGAAAGTGGGCCGCGAACCGGTGGTACCTGTTCCTCGCGCTCATCTTGATGAGCCTGGGTGTGATCTCCACCTGGGTTCTCGAGACCTTTCCCCAGGTGTCGGCACTCGACTTCTTCTTCTACAACGCCGTGCTCAACGGTTTCGCGATGGCGATCTACGTGCCGCTGCTCCTGGTGCTCAACATCAAGTACCTGCCGCCTTCGTCCCGGCCGAAACCCCTCAACATCGTCATGGTGCTGATCGGCGCGGTGACCTACGCCAGCTTCGCGCTCTACACGCTCTGGGACAAGCTGAGCGGACTCCTCTCCTGAGCAGAGCTCAATCGGCTCGAGCGGCCAGAAGGCCGAGCGGTGCCAGGCCATCCGGCGCTTCGAAGTCGAGGGCGAGCAGCGAGGCAATGAGGGGGGCGATGTCCTCGAGTCCGATCTCGTGCACGACGACTCCCGGCACGACGCCGGATCCCCAGGCGACGAAGCCGGTGTAGATCTCGGGAAAGTCGGCGGGGTGGTAGCCGTGGGTGCCTCCCGAGGCGGATCGCACGTCCGGGCCCGATGCGCTGGCGGTGAAACGGACTCCCAGACGGGCGCTGAGTGCGAAGGGCACGCTCGGGTCTGCGCCGATGGCGTCGAGCTCCTCTCTCTCGACCACGCGGAACCGATTGCGCTTCGACGCCGGCAAGTCGTCGATCACGGCTCGCACGCGGTCGGCCGCTTCCCGGTCCGCCGGATCCCTGAGCACCAGCGCCACCGACCCGGCCGAGGAGTGGAACGTCGCGCGCCACTCGCCGCGGTCCGGTGTCGCCTCCATCAGCCCCGCCTCGACCAGCCAGGTGTTGGGTGCCAACTCGGTGTGGGTGTTGACGAAGCCGTGATCCCCGGTCACCACGAAGGCGGTACGCTCGAGAATGCCTGCGCGTTGAGCCGCCTCGTAGATCGCCCCGATGGCGCGGTCGGCCGCGGCAACGGCGAGGCGGGCATCGAGACTGTCGCGCCCACTCTCGTGCTGAAAGTGATCCGAGGCGATCAGGTGCACCGCCAGCAGCATGGGACGGTAGGTCTCGAGCAGGTAGGCAGCCGCCTGGCCGCTCTCGTCGTCACGGCTGATCCAGTCGGCTCCGAACGTCCGCAGAGTCAGGCGCCCCGTCGCTTCGCGCTCGAGCTCCTCGAAGATCCCGGGTGGCCGAGAATGCTGGCGCATCGGGCCGAGTCGATCGTCGCCTTCGAGCGCCCACACCTCGGGGACCAGCCAACGGATCGGCGCGCCCACGGTCACCGGCCAGGAAAACGCCGCAGACTCGCCCCCCGCCTCCGTCACCGCCTGCCAGAGCGAGGGCACCGCGACGGATGCGTACTCCCAATACCAGCGGCCGGTCTGACCGCCGGGCTCGAACGGGGTGTTGTAGTAGATGCCGTGGCGCGCCGGCAGGGCACCGGTGATGATGGTGGTGTGCGAGGGGTAGGTGACCGAGGGGAAGACCCCGCGCGCTCGCTCGGCGAAAGAGCCCTCTTCGGCCAGCCGCTGGATGTTGGGCGTTGGCCAGCTCGAGTCTCGGTAGAAGTCGGGCCGGAAGCCGTCGACCGAGATCAGAACGACGTGGTCAGCGAGGCGTTGTGCGCCCAGCGGTAGCGCGACGCACAGCGACGCCAAGAGAGCGAGGAAGAGACGGGTGCCGATGGACATGGAGTCATGCTATCGAACCGGACGAGCCATCGACCCCTGCGCTGGCCCAGGAGATCGCGGGACAGCGGCGACGGATGCGCTCGCCCACATCGGCCTGGAAGCTCAGGTCGACCTTCGGTGCGGAGTCGTCGGGATCGACGTCGGTGTCGGCCTCGTTCGGGTCGATCAGGCCCGTCAGAGTGAGAACGGCAGCGATGGACTACTCGACATAGCCGAGCGTTCGAAGCTGGTCGATCAAGTCTGGCGGTACGGACGAGGCTTCGAGACGCTCCTGCGCTTGCAGCCCGCGGAGTCGCCGCAGGTTCGAGTACAACAGGTCGCGGTAGGCTCGGGCTCGCTCCGGGGAGCGCCGCAGGAGGTTCTCCTGCTCGCCCGGGTCTCGGCTCAAATCGTACAGCGCCGACCCCCGGATCCGCCGCAAAGCGGCGCCTCGGACCATCAGTCTGATGAAGGACGGGTCGAGAGGATCCTGAGAAACGACTCGCGAATCGATGTATTTGAAACCCTCGAAGACGATCGCCGCCTGGGTATCGCGGGCATCGGCCTCCAGGATCACCTGCCTGGAAGGCGAGGAGGCATCCAGGAAGGGAAGCAACGACACGCCCTGCATCGAGGGCAACGGAGCGGCACCGATCAGATCGAGCGCTGTCGGCGCTATGTCGACCAACTGCGCCACGGCATCGACTCGTGCCGACGACCGCAAGCGAGGAGCTCGAACCATCAAGGGCACACGCGTGACCGACTCCCACAGGCTCTCCGCATGCCCCGTGTCATTGCCGTGTTCTGCGAACGCCTCGCCATGGTCGGAGGTCAAAATGACCGCGGTGCGACCGAGCAGGTCGAGCTCCTCGAGCTTCGAGAACAGCCGCTGGAGCTGTTCATCCACGACCCGGATCTCGGTGTCGTAGAGGTACTCGAGATACGCGACCTCCTCCTCGCTCAATCTCCCGAGGGCGTGTCGATTGACCATCCTTTCAAGTCTGTCGGGGCGCTCCTTCAGCCTCCCCTCGTAGTCCGGCGCCTCAATGTCGACAAAGGACCGTGGGGGCTGGTAGCTGTGCACGTCGAAGCTGTGGAGCATGACGAAGAACGGGTCTTCGTGGGCAGCCTCGATCCAGGGCAAGCCCACGTCCAGCGCCTCTCTCATTCGCCGGGATTCACTCACCACGAAGAGCTCGAATCCCTGATCGAACCCGAAGATCGGTCGAAGATAGGCCCCACCCGTGAAGCCGGCGGTGCGGTAACCCCGCGCCCTGAAGGCCTCCGCGAGGGTGACGGCCGAATCCGGCAGGGCATCGACGTGGTAGCCCGAAGTCACGTTCGGATGAATGCGCGAGCCGTGTGTCGAGGGGTGCTGCCCGGTGATCATGGACATGTGGCTCGGTAGGGTCCAGGGAGACTGGGCGTACGCCCTGGTGAAGGTCGCGCCGTCGGAGAAGAAGCGGTCGATGTTCGGACTCGTGTTCCTCGAGTATCCGTATGACCCCAGATGATCGGCACGCAGAGTGTCGATGGAGATCAAGATGACGTTCATCGGCTCTGGGGTCCGCGGCTGCGCGGCTGCGGAGACCGACAACGCGGCAGGATCGAGCGCAGCGTTCTGGGGTGCCTCGGGTGGCAGGAGCCGACCGTGGCGGGCCATCCTGTAGGCCGGATACAGGCAGGCGGCTGCGACAAGCAGCATTGTCGCCAGGCGAGCGTAGGGCACGCTGGCCCGAGCAGAGGAAGACTCGCCGGTGTAGCGCCACCGCCGCACCCATCCGCTGGCAATGACCACGAAGAGATAGCCGGCGATCCAGCTGGCGTACACGCGTCTTCCAATGGGTGGACCGATCGCCCCCTCGATCAGGGCATTGCCGCCAAAGACCATCAATCCCGAGATCACCAGGCCGATCGCTCCAAGGTCCGCGATGAGCCAAGGCCTCGTGCCGCGAGCGAGCACTGCGGTGATCAGAAGGCCGATCAGCATGACGACCACCACGCCGGGTCTGCGAAGAGGATCCGGCGGCGAGTTGGTGATCAACCCTCGGACCCAGAACACACACAGTCCGAGCGCCACCAGCTGCAGTGCCATTCGCGGCAAGCGACGAAGAGCGGCATCGGCGGCCCGTAAGCCGGCCCAACCGGCCAGACCAATCACCTGGGAGAGGAGTAGGCACGAAGCGACCAACATGACACAGACGGCAATGCGCTGGACGGTGGTGTGATAGAGCCACACCCAATAGGGAGACACGATCAGGCCGGCCATCAACGTGACCGATGCAGCCATGCCGAACGTGAGGGAGGTCAGCAGTGTGGAGGCGAGGTCGGCTTTGCGTCTCAGTATCGAATGACTCCCCGCTGAGTTGATGGCCCGGCCACTCCCTGCGTCTGCCTTTGCGCCTTCATGTCAAGCGTCGCGACGGCCGATCGGACTCCACACAGCTCGGGTCACCGCTCGGGAATCGGACAGACCGCGCTGACCATCAGGAGGCCCTCGGCGACGGCGGCGCCGGCCTGAGGATCTGGAGTCGTCACGCGCACCCTCACCTCTGTTGGTGCAGCGCCATCCGTGTCGATCTGCGCGATTGACGTGCGGAACTCGATCTGGGGCTCGCCGATGTCGACGGTTGGTCCCGGGTGCTCCTCGCCGTCGCCCGTCACGAGCACGACGCCGGCCGTCAGCGGGAAGTTCGAGTCCAGTCGGATCATCACGCCAGTCGTGTTCATCCAGCCCGGTCTGGAGCTCAGATCCGGGGAGATCAGGTCGAACTGCCAGGCTTCTGCGGGTAGGCACGAGAACGACATCGGCACCGCCAGAACGCCGTCACCCTGGGGCAGCCACGCCAGGGCCTCGCAACCGTTCGTTGGGCTCCCGTTGACGGACATTCCCGAGTGAGTCCAGCCCTGAACGCCTTGCGCCTCGGAAGAGAACCCGAAACACTCCGGGGCCTCGGCCGGCGACCCGGCGGCGTCGTCGGCGTTCACGAAGAAGCTCTTGCTGTCCTCGAGAAACGTGTCGGGGGCCTCCGGCGGCGCGGCCTCCGTGGTGAAAGGTCTCATTTGAACGCGGACCTTGGCTTCGTACGGACCGTAGTTGAGGGGCGGTAGGAAACCGGCAAAGCCGCCAGACGCACTACCGTCCAGTTCCGCCTCTGCCGGGATCCAAGGCAGGTCGGGTTCGCTCGTGGACCGGTATTCCGCGTTGACGCTCCGCACTCGAAGGTCGGAAGCGCCGGGAATCGTCACGCCGACCTGGATCGGCACCGGTTGACCCTGGAAGGCGGGCCCGACATCGAAGCTCTTCAACGAGGGCTCGAGCGAGGGCAGGTCGGGCCCGGGATCCGGGCATCCGGCAAGCAGCGGCAAGAGCAGCACGGCTAGCCACGGTCGGTTCATCGGGGCTTCTCCTGTCCTTCGTGAGGGAATCTGGATTGTCGGCTCTGGCACCGTAGCCTAGCGCAACCTTTCCTGGTCGCCTCAGGGTTACCGGTTCCGAGAGTTCGAGTGACAGAGCCGCGCCCGGCCGCCGCTCGCTACGATCCTGCTGTGGTGAATCGTGGGGCTTCGTCTCGTGAGGTGAGTCGATCACGGTTCCACTCGAGGGTGCGCTTTTCGAGAGGGAGGGCTCGGTCTTCCCCAGGGTACCGATCGGCCGCTTGGTGATAAGTCCGGCATGGACCTTCACCGACAGCGAGGGAGAGACCTTGAAGAGACTCCGCAGATCCCTACCGCACCTCCTGATGGCTTCTGCCCTGTCGATCTCGCCCGGCCTCTTCGCCCAGGAAGAGGGGACGGAGCCCCCGCAGGAGGAGGCCGCCGTCGAGGACACCATCGTGGTCACCGCCTCCCGGATCGAACAGAAGCTGACCGAGGCTCCGGCAGCGATGACCGTGATCTCCAACGAGGAGTTGATGACCGCGCCGGCCGACGACTACGGCGACCTGCTGCGCAACGTTCCCGGACTCAACGTCTCGCAGATGAGCGCCCGCGACGTCCAACTCTCGGGTCGGCAGGCGACCAGCAGCCTCGCCAACTCGACGCTCGCCCTGGTCGACGGTCGTTCGCTCTACCTCGACTTCTTCGGCTTCGTGATGTGGGATCTCCTGCCCGTGGATCTCTTCGAGGTGGAGCAGATCGAAGTGGTGCGCGGGCCTGGCAGCGCGGTGTGGGGAGCCAATGCCCTGACCGGCGTGGTCAACGTCATCACCAAGCCACCCTCGGCGATGCAGGGCACCCGCGTGCGGCTGGGTGGCGGCGAGCTGAGCACCCTCTACGCTTCGGCCAGCCACGCCGCCGTCAGCGGCAAGCTCGGCTACAAGATCTCGGGGGGCTACTACGAGCAGGACCCCTACCAGCGCCCGACGGGAAACATCCCCGGGACCGACACCCCCTATCCCGACTACGAGAACGAGGGCACTGCCCAGCCGCGTGCCGATGCCCGGCTGGACTACGAGGTCAACGACGAGTCCTACCTGTCTTTTTCCCTCGGCTACGGCGGGACCGACGGCATCGCCCAGACCGGCACCGGGCCCTTCGACATCCAGAGGGGTGCCGGCCTCGGCTACGGCCAGGTCTCCTACAGCTGGCGCGCTCTCCAGGTGACCGGCTTCATCAACCGGCTCGACGGGGAGGCAGCGAACCTGCTGACGGTCGGTCCGGACGGCCTGCCGCTTCAGATGCTCTTCGCCACCGACACCTACAATCTAGACGTCGGCAACAGCAACCTGCTCGGCGACAAACACCTCCTCAGCTACGGCGCCAACGCGCGGCACAACGAGTTCGACCTGTCGATCGCGCCGCTCGCCGACACTCGAGACCAGTGGGGGGTGTACCTCCAGGACGAGATCTTCCTGAGTCCCAGGTTCCGGTGGCTGATCGGCGCGCGCTACGACGAGGTCGATCCGATTGACCCCATCGTCTCGCCGCGCACCAGCTTCCTCTTCTCACCGACGCCCCGGCACACGCTGCGGGCCTCGTACAACGAGGCCTTCCGTGCACCTTCGGTCACCGAGCAGTTCATCGACATCACGATTCTCAACCAGATCACGATTCCGGCGGTCCCGGCCCTCGGCCTCCCCGAGCCGGTCGACTACGCCTTCCCCTCCCACGCGATCGGCAACCTGTACCAGCTCCAGGAGGAGCTGACCGCCTACGAGATCGGCTGGGTCGGCACCTTCGGGCGCCGCACCACGGTCACTCTGTCGCTCTATCGCAACGACCTGGAACAGGGTAGCGACTTCTATCCCTCGAAGTTCTACGACAGCACGAACCCGCCGCCGGACTGGCCGCTCCCTGCCTTCGTTCTCGACTTTCCACCGGCCGCCGGCGCGTTTCCGTCGGAGTTCTCCTATCGCAACGTCGCCGAGATCACCAACCGGGGCGTCGAGGTGTCGCTCGACATGCGGCCCTCGCCGCAGTGGTCGTGGTTCGTCAACTACTCCTGGCAGGACGAGCCCGACGTGAAGGGAATCTCCCCCGACGAGACCAACCTGCCGCCAGAGAACCGGATCAACGTGGGTGCCTCGTGGACCGGGGAGCGGTGGTTCGCCAACGGCAACCTCAACTACTCGGACGGGGCCTTCTGGACCGACGTTCTGGATGCGCGTTACTGGGGCCCGACCGAGGCCTACACCATGACCAACCTGACGCTCGGATGGAACGCCACCGACTGGCTCTCGCTCTCGTTGATCGGGCAGAATCTGCTCGACGAGGAGGTCCAGCAGCACGTCTTCGGAGACATCATCAGCCGCAAGGTCACCGCGCAGCTGATCTTCGATTTCTGAGCTCCTGACCGACACCGCGCGGCACGTCGACTTCGTCTTTCCTGCCACTACCCAGGTGGAGCACATCGACCTCCAGTGGTCGTGGGGCCACATCCTACGATCCGAGGTCGACTCGAGAGGTGGGTCGAGCCGATCCTCGACGCGCTCACGAGGACAGGCTCACGAGCCCGAATCGTCCGCGAGGCGTTCCGCTTCCCGCCAGACCCTGAGGAAGTTGCCGCCCCAGATCTTCTCGATCTCTTCTCGTCCGTAGCCGCGCTTCAAGAGTCCGACGGTGACGTTCAACGCTTCGCTGGCATCGCTGAAGCCCTCGATCGCACTGCCGTGGTTGAAGTCGGTGCCGATCCCGACGTGGTCCACACCGATGCGCTCGACGATGTAGTCGATGTGATCGAGGAGGTCGTCGAGTCGGCCGGGGCCGAGGAGATCGCTGACCGCAGCGAGGAACGCGGCCTGGGCTTCCGGCTCTTCGATCTCCCAGTAGAGCTCGAAGGGATAGAGGTAGTCTTCTTCGACCCCCGCCTCCCGGCGAGCGGCACGGATGTTCGCGTCCAGCTCCGTGTCGGAAGAGTCGAACAGGTAACCTCGGAACGGCGCGACGTGGATGACCCCTCCCACTTCGCCGATCCGATCGATCTCTTCGTCCGAGAGATTCCGACTGACGTCGCAGAGAGTCCGCACGTTCGAATGGCTGGCGATCACCGGCGCCCTCGAGATCTCCATGACCTGGAGTGCCGCCTGCTGCGACAGCTGTGAGATGTCGACGATGCCGCCCAGTCCGTTGATGCGCTCGATCGCGGCGACTCCCAGATCCGAGAGGCCGCCGTGCTCGGCTTCGGGCTCGTGTTGACCGAGATCACCGAGGTAGAGGGGGCGTGACGAATCGGCGAAGTCGTTGTGGCCCATGTGGGTCAGGGCGAAGACTCGAACTCCGGCTGCGTAGAGCTCGTCGAGCGCGGCCACCTCGGTGCCGAGGATCAGCGCATTCTGAAAGCCGAGGATCAACGCCAACTGGCCGTTCTGGTGAGCGGTGACCAGCTCGTCGGCGTTCAGGGGAATCACTGCCTCGTTCGCGGGGTCCTCGGCCAGAGCGACCACCGCGGCGATCTCCGTGTCGGCGGTTCTTCGTGCTGCAGCATGACCCTCAGGTGTCCTCGGACCCGGACCCACGGCAGCGGCCAACACCACGGCGTCGACACCGCCGGCCTGCATCTTCTCGGGAGCGACTCTCGACTTGCCGTCGGGCCCGGCGTAGCGGGACGGGCTCCCCGGAATCTCGATGTCGGCATGGGCGTCGAGAACGAGGGCGGCTTCGTGAATCGCCCGGGCACGGTCCAGAAGCGTCGTCTGATCGTCTGCGGGCGGCATGGACGTCGCTTCCCGGGGCTTCTCGGAGCAGGCTGTGAGCGAGACTGCCAGCCCGAGAGTCACCATCACGGCAGCAATGACGACGAAGAGTCTGTTCATGGATCCTAGATTGTAGCTCGTTGACTCCGGGCGGCATCGCGACGGTCGAGGTCGAGACGGATCCAGGATGTTCGCGAGACCGGGCTGTGACGATGCCGGAGCCTTTGGCCAGGGCTGGGATGATCGCCACGTTTGCCCCGTTGTACGTGTAGCAGGGCTTGCCCCACTTCAGCTCTTCGGTCAGCCCGCAGGCGAGCAGGATCGTACGGAGCGCATCCGTTTCGTCGCGCCAACGCTCTGCGCGGCGCACGACGGCAGTCACGTCGGGGTTCTTCCTGGTCATCGCTCGTCCGGCCCCGAGTGTCTCGCTGAATGCTCGGCAGCGCAAGTCGCCGTCGCCTCGTGGGGGCTGCTGGCCGGTACCCTCTGAGCTAGAGTCCGCTCGGCGGTCTATTCGAGAGGATGCGAGATGACGAGCGGGTCGAGACTCAGCGAGATCGGGCGGGGCCCCGCTTGGATCGTGGTGGCTGGGTCCACTGTTCTGTTCCTGGCCTCGCTGGCCTCGCTGGCCTCGCTGGCCTCGAGCCAGAGCCTGGGCCCGCCAACGGCGGGGGAGCTGGGTGGACTGCAAGGCCATTGGGAAGGCCAGGGGCCGGGCGGGGATTGCTCGGTCACCATATCTGGCAACTCACTCCACTTCCGAGCGAGAGACGACTTCTGGTTCGAGACGACGTTCACCCTCCCGGTCGGACCCGACCCGAGGCAGCTCCATGCAACCATCCACGAAGACTACTCGTCAGACGGGGAGACGGTCGGCAGGGTGGTCGTCGCGATCTTCGAGCTCGAGGGCGAGACACTGAAGCTCGGCGTGATCGAAGACTTCGACGGGCCACCGACCGAGCCGGTGGTCGCCGACTGGGACCGGGCGATGGATCGCTACCATCTCGAGAGGGTCCGACCGATCGATCCAAGTGACCGGTCACTGGGCAGTTTCGGCGGCAGAGCCCGTGGGAGTCATCGATGAACGATCGAGCTCAGAGGCGGCGATTCTGGAGCGCGGTGCTCATGGGCGCTCTCGTGGCACTGGGTTGCGTCTGGCTGGTGGGGAAGGCGCTCGGGTTGAGCTTTGTAAAGCGCTCGGCGCCGGTCCCCTTCGAGGCCTACCCGGAGCCGGAACGCTCCTCGTTGCCCGAGGATGGAGCGAGACCGCGCAACGTCATCCTCTTCGTGGCCGACGGCCTGGGCTTCTCGCACCTCGCGCTGGCCCAACACACCGTGGGAAAGGAGCCGGTGTGGCACCGGTTCGAGGTTCGCGCCTGGCACGACCCGCGACCCGTGCGCGGGCCCATCACCGACTCGGCGGCGTCGGCGACGGCAATGGCCACCGGGCAGCTCACGCTGAACGACAAGGTCGGCGTGGACGAGAACGATCGACCGGTCCAGACCGTGTTCGAGATGGCCTGGGAGCGGGGCTATCGCACCGGCATCGTGACCGACTCCTATATCTGGGATGCCACGCCGGCGGCGTTCGTGACCCACACGGCCAGTCGAGACAACGCCGAGGACATTCTGCGCCAGGAGGCGTCCGGACAGCTGGACGTCCTGCTCGGCGAGCTCGAAGACGTGGGAGAGGGCGAGGTGCCCTCCTGGGATGCGACCGTCGAGATCCTGGAGGGACGTTTCACTCTGCTGGGAGCCGATCTGGCTCTTCCCGAAGGCGCGGGCGCGGATCAGCCGGTCGCCTCGATTCATCCCGAGGAGTCGATCACCGACCTCGAGTCCACGCCGAGCCTGTCCTCCATGGTGACGTTCGCCACCGAGCGTCTCGAGGACACCGGGGAGCCGTTCCTCCTCCTGATCGAGACCGAAGAGCTGGACTCCGCTTCGCACGAGCGCGATGCCCCTCGAGCGGTGGAGGGGCTGGCGACGCTCTCGTCCGTGCTCGAGCAGGTGCTCGCGTTCTCCCGAGCTCGAGGAGACACCCTGGTGCTGTTCACTGCCGATCACGAGACCGGTGGCTTGTCTCTGGGCTACGACCTGGGCAGCTACCCGGACATCGTGCCGACCTGGGGGACTCCGGACCACACGTCGACGGTCGTGCCCCTGCTGGCCGACGGTCCGGGCGCCGTGCTCTTCGCCGACGTCCAGCGGGTGTGGCAGGTGGGCGAGGTCTTGAAGGCTCTGATCGGCGGCCCCGATCCGCTCCCCGAAGCTCGATGAGCGGGGCACCCTCGATGCTTCGGATCTCGTAGCGGGTGGTTGATCCGAGGGTTGCCGCAACGCAGTGCACCCTCTAAGTGGCCTGGAACAACCTCGCGCGCGTTCAGAGTGCGGTCAGTGCGTCCGTGCTGCAGCGCCGAGATGAGGACGGTGGCCTTCGTGGTGGAGGCTTCGTCGTGGCGCCGGGGGGTAGAGGGTCTAGGGGTCGGTGCTCAGGGAGGCCGCTACGAGCCTGACGGGATGTCCGTGAACGGCACGTCCCGGTCGACCCGGATCTCCCCCGGCAGTCCGAGCACCCGCTCCGCGATGATGTTCTTCAGGATCTCGTCGGTACCGCCCTCGATGCGCATGCCGAGTGAGCGCATCATCATCGCCGGGAACTTGCCGTCGTTCACCGTGTGCGCGGGGTCGGTCATGAGGCCTGCGGCGTCCTGCAGCTCGAGGGCGCAACTGGCCACCTGCTGCATGGTGTTGCCGGCGACGATCTTGCCGAAGGAGTTCTCGGGGCCGGGCATGCGGCCCTGCGAGAGCGCGGTCTGGGCCCGGTATCCGGTGTAGCGCAGTCCTGCGGTGGCTACGTACCAGGTCGCGAGCTGGTCGCGTACGGCCGGGTCGTCGAGGAACCGACCGTTTCCGCTGTCGAGGTCTCGGGCGAGCTCGAAGAGGTCGTCCCAGCCGGTGCCGGCACTGCCGCCGATCGCCAGACGCTCGTTCATCAAAGTGGTGATCGCGACCGCCCAGCCGTCGCCTTCGGCGCCGAGGCGTTGCGCGTCGGGAATGCGCACGTTGGTGAAGAACACCTCGTTGAAGCCGGCGTCGCCGTGGGCCTGCTGGATCGGGCGGATGTCGATCCCGGGCGACTTCATGTCGACGAAGAAGTAGGTCAGTCCCTTGTGCTTGGGAACGTCGAAGTCGGAACGGGTGACCAGAATGCCCCACTCGCTGTACTGCGCGCCGCTGGTCCATACCTTCTGGCCGTTGACGACCCAGTCCGAGCCGTCGCGCACCGAGCGGGTGCGCAGTCCCGCGAGGTCTGAGCCGGCGCCGGGCTCGCTGAAGAGCTGGCACCAGATCACTTCGCCGCGCGCCATCGGCGGAAGGTGCTTGCGCTTGTCCTCCTCGCTGGCATAGGCCATCAGGGTGGGCCCACACATTCCGATGCCGATGATGAACACCGAGGAGAGCATTCCGTAGACTCCCTCCTCCTGGGCCCAGATCACGTGGTGCATCGGTGTCAGCCCTGCGCCTCCGTACTCCTTGGGCCAGGTCAGGCACGCCCAGCCGGCGTCGGCCTTCTTGGCCTGCCACTCCTGGCAGTACTTCAGGTAGTCGTCGCCGCTCAGCGCCGAGCGTCCGAAGCTCGAGGCTTCGAGCGCGGGGCGAAGTTCGTGGGGGGCGTTGGCGTCGAGCCAGGCACGGCACTCGGCCCGAAATTCGGCTTCCTGGGGGGTGTCACGAAGGTCCATCTCGGGGCTCCTATGCTCTGATTCCTGCTCTGATTCCTGGGCCGTTCCGGTTCTCGAGGAAGGGTGCCATCATAACAGACTGACCGGTCGGTAGAAATATGGGACCCTCCTCCGATTGGCGGTACCATCACTGCTCTACGAAGGAAGGGACCATGCAAAGAACGACCATGTATGGACGGGTCTGCGTCACCAGTGTCTGGGCAGCGCTCTGCCTGCTGGCCGGGGTGGCGGTTGGTGAGACGATCGAAGGCGAGTTCGACTCCGGTGGGGTCCGGCTTCGCTATCAGATCGAGGGCGAGGGGGAGCCGGTCCTCCTCATTCACGGCTACTCGGTGAGCGGGGACATCAACTGGCGTTTTCCCGGAGTGATCTCCCTGGTGGCGCAGGACTACCGCGTGATCACGCTGGACAATCGAGGCCACGGCCAGAGCGACAAGCCGACCAGCCCCGAGGACTATGGTCTGGCGATGGTCAGCGACGCTGTCGGGCTGCTCGACCATCTCGAGATCGAGCGTGCCCACGTGGTCGGCTACTCGATGGGAGGGATGATCGCCCTGCGCATGCTCGCCGACCACCCCGAGCGGGTGCGCTCCGCCGTGATCGCCGGGATGGGATGGACCCGCCTGGACGACGAGACCCGGGAGCGTTATCGCTCGTCGCCGGATCGCGACGGCGCGGATCCAGCCTTGACTGCATGCTACCGGGCCTTCGGAGATCTCGGTCTGACCGCAAAAGAGCTCGACTCCATCACCCTGCCGATGACCCTGGTGGTCGGCGACGAGGACTCCCTCTACGAGAGCTCGGTGAAGCCGTTTCTGCAAGAACGTCCAGACGTCCCACTCGTATTGATCAAGGGCGCGACTCACAACACCGCGCTGTTCAAGCCCGAGTTCAAGGAATCGATCAAGGCGTGGCTCGACGGCCAGTCGGCACCGGCGGCGGTGAGCGCGTCGGAGGAAAGACCATGACCTTCTTGGCGAAAGCAGGCCGACTCACGAAACCGGTGGTGCTGCTCGTCGCGCTGGTGTTCGTCCCTGGCGTCACCCCGGCCGCGGACGAAGGCGGCTCCTCACTTCCGGTCGAGACCTTCGAGCTCGACAACGGAATGGGTTTCCTGCTCCTATCGAGGCCCGAGCTGACCACGGTGTCGGCGGCCTGGGTGGTTCACGTCGGAGCGGCGAACGAGCGCCCCGGGATCACGGGCCTGGCTCACCTGTTCGAGCACATGATGTTCAAAGGGACCCGCACGCTCGGCACCACGGACCCCGAGCGCGATCTCGCGATCATCGAGGAGCAGGAAGCGATCCAGGAGCAGATCCGGCGGATCTACAAAGAGAATCGCGAGCGCTGGCGGCGGGGCGAGATCGCCGACCCCTACGATCCGGAGAATCGCACCGACGAACAGATCGAGCTCGAGAAGAAGTTCGCGCAGCTGGTCGAGGAGCAGCGGGCCCTCATGGTCAAGGACGAGTTCAGCAAGATCTACACCAACGCCGGCTCGTCGTTCTTGAATGCCTTCACCAGCGACGACGTGACGGTCTACATCAACTCGGTGCCGGCGAACAAGCTCGAGCTGTGGTTCTGGATGGAATCGGACCGGCTGCTCAATCCGGTGTTCCGCGAGTTCTACTCCGAACGGGACGTGGTCTACGAAGAGCGCCGACTGCGCACCGAGTCGACTCCGACGGGCAAGTTCGACGAGCAGCTGAACGCGATGTTCTGGGGCTCGCATCCCTATAGCTGGCCGACCGTCGGGTGGCCGTCGGATCTCCGAGTGATCAGCAAGGAGCAGGCGGACGAGTTCTTCGACACCTACTACGCGCCCAACAACATCACCGCAGTGCTGGTGGGGAACTTCGACCCCTCCGCGGTGAAGGAGATGGCCGAGCGCTACTTCGGACGCATCCCGCGTGGTGAGAAAGAGCCTCCCGATGTGGTGACTCTCGAGATCGAGCAACTGGCCGAGAAGCGCATGGAGGCCGAGTGCGACTGCCCGCCGCAGGTCCAGATCCGGTACCACACGGTTCCTTTCGGGCACGCTGACGAGTACGCGCTCGACGTGCTGGCCGGAGTGCTCAACGGTCGCACCGGGAGGCTGTACAAGGCGATGATCGAAGGGACCGAGCTCGCCAGCTCGGCCTCGGCGGGGCAGTCCTCGGACAAGTATGCCGGCTACTTCAGCTTCTCCGCGGAAGCCAAGGGCGACTACGGCCCGGCGGACCTCGAGCGGGCCTGGGACGCCGTGATCGCCGGGCTGCAGGAAAGCGCGGTCCCCGAGGCGGAGCTCGAGAAGGTCAAGAACATCACCGCCGCCGATACCTACCGGCGGCTCGAGAGCCCCCTCTTCCTGATGATCCAGTTGGCCCTGTACGAAGGTCTGGGAGACTGGACCTATCTCGACACCCTGGCCGAGCGGACTCGGGCGGTGACCGCAGCCGACGTGCAGCGAGTCGCCCAGCAGTACCTGGTACCCGAACGGCGACTGGTCGGCTCCTACACGCGCAAGGCCGGCACCCGTGCCGAGGAGCTGCCGCCCGAGCTGGAGGCTCTGCCCCCGGAGATGCGCTCGGGAGTGCAGCAACAGATCGAGCAGCTCCGGAGCGTGGAGGACGTCGCTCAGCTGGAGGCGATCCTGGGGCAGATGGATGCGCAGGCTGGGCAGGTACCCGAGGAGATGAAGGGCGCTTTCGATCTGATGAAGAGGGTGGTCGAGGAACGGATCGCGGAGCTCGGCTCCGAGGGAGGTGAGCAGTGAGGCGTTTCGAGGGGATGAGGTTTGTTCTGGTGCTGGCACTCCTGGTTTCGGCCGGTGCTCCGCTGGCGGCCAGTGACGAAATACCGGCCCGTCCCGAGGAGCTGTCCTTCGAGCCGCTCGACTGGCAGGTGCCCCGCGCGGAGCCGCTTCGCCACGAGCTTCCCGGTGGGATCGTGGTGTACGTCGCCGAGGACCCCGCGCTTCCGCTGGTCGACGTGGGGATTCAGCTGCGCATCGGGAGCTTTCTCGAGGGTCCGTCCCAGGTCGGACTGGCGTCGCTCGCGGGTAGCCTGATGCGCAGCGGTGGCACCGTGGAAGCCGAGCCGAGCGTGCTCGACGAGAAGATCGACGCGCTCGCCATGGACGTCTCCTTCTCGATCGGCGACACGCAGGGGCGCGCCTCCATGAACTGCCTGAGCTCGGTGCTCGAGGAGTGCCTGGAGCTGTTCTTCGAGATGCAGCGCCAGCCACGCTTCGATGCGGCTCGGCTCGATCTCGAGAAGTCGAATCTGCTCGAAGATCTCAAGCAGCGCAACGACCAGCCCCAGCGCATCGCGGCCCGGGAATGGCAGTGGTTGATGTACGGGGAAGAGCACTTCTCTTCGCGCATGATCACCGAGGGCAGCCTGGAGGCCATCGAGCGGGACGATCTGGTGGCGTTTCACGCCGCGCACTGGCGCCCCGAGAAGATGATCTTCACGGTGTCGGGCGACGTCGAGACGGAGGCGGTGCTCGATCTGCTCGAGAGGCACCTCGCCGATTGGCCCGGGAGCTCGGGGGAGGGAGAGTGGCCGCCACCCGAGTCTCATTACGCCCCGAAGCCCGGGGTCTACTACGTCGACAAGGACATCCCGCAGTCTCGCGTGCAGATCGGCTCGCTCTTCTTCCGCTACGGCTGGGACAGCCCGGACTTCTTTCCGCTGATGGTGATGAACGACATCCTGGGGGGGTCGGGCTTCACGGCGCGTTTGATGAAACGGATTCGCTCCGATGAAGGTCTGGCCTACTCGGCGGGCTCCACCTTCGACACCAACCCCTACTGGACCGGCGATTTCCGGGTCTTTCTTCAGACCAAGAACCCGACTGTGGCCTACGCGGCAAAAATCGCCTACGAGGAGCTCGAGCGCCTTCGCGGCGAGCCGGTGAGTGCCGATGAGCTCACCACGGCGATCAACTCCGTGGTCGACACCTATCCCGCACGATTCGAGTCGCCGGCGGCGATCGCGGGGATCTTCGCCACCGACGAGCTCTACGGTCGCCCGCACAGCTACTGGTACGACTACCGGGAGCGGGTGCGTGCGGTGACGGCAGAGGAGGTCCAGCGGGTGGCACGCAAGTACCTGAAGCCCGAGGAGATGGTCTTCCTGGTGGTGGGGAAGTGGGACGAGGTGGAGCCCGGGGATGCCGACGCCAGAGCCACGATGGAGGAGTTCTTCGGTGGCAAGGCGATCGAGCTTCCGTTGCGGGATCCGCTGACGCTCGAGCCGATGCCCTGACGGGGTGGCGGCGAGTCGCGGGCACCCGTAGCGGGCTGCAGCTCCGGGGCTCGAGCTCGCTGCAGCGCTCTTCCGGTAGAGTCAGCGCGAGTTCCCACCCCTACATCGTCGGCCACCGTTTCGTTGGAGTCGACACAATCGGAGGAGTTTCATCATGGCAATGTACATGTTCATGGCCCGCTACTCTCGTGAAGCCATGCAGACCATCATGGAGACCGGTTCCAATCGGGAGGACGCGGCCAGGGTGGCGATCGAAGCTGCCGGAGGGAAGCTGTTGGGCTTCTACGGCATGATCGGTCAGGAGTACCAGGTGGCGATCGTCTGCGAGGTGCCCGGCGTGTCGGAGTTCATCGGTGCCATCGCGCCGGCGATCATGGGCGGCACCATCGAGTCGTGGAAGTCGATTCCGCTCTACACGGCCGACGAGATGGTCAAGGCGTCCGCCATCGCCAAGAAGGTGGCTGGCCAGTACAAGCCGCCAGCGGGCTGACCCGGAGCCGCTCGCGGGAAGTCGCCGCCCGGCAGGGGTCGCTCTCGGGGCGTCTTTCGCCATCGATCCCCTGTCTGTTGTCTTGACAACTTGGTAACAATGTGGTTCGATGGCTCCGAAAGGAGCCATCGTGTCCGCTGCAACGCCTGCCTCGCTAGACGCCGCTGCCTTCGTCGACCCCGCCACCCGTGCCCTGATCGAGGGCCTCGAATCGTGCGAGCTCGCCGAGTTCCACCATTGCGAGCACGTCCGGGTGGCCTGGGGAATGCTGCGGCAAGGGGGCGTCACCGGCACCCTCGAGCGCTACCCGGCTGCGATTCGTCGATTCGCCCAGCACGTGGGCGCCGCGGGCCTGTACCACGAGACCATCACCTGGGCGTTCCTCTTTCTGGTCCACGAGCGGATGGCCGAGCTCGCGCAAGGGCACACCTGGTCGGAGTTCGCCTCGGTGAGCAGCGACCTGCTGCTCGACCACCGTGCCGCGATGCTGCGCCACTACACGGCGGAGCGTCTCGATTCCGAGCTCGCGCGCCGCACCTTTCTGCTGCCCGGTCCGATCCGCGCGAGCTCGACGGACAGCCGGGGGGCACTCCCCCGATGACGCGCAAGAAGTCCCGCCACAAGGTCGAGCGCACCCAGACCGGCCTGCGCATGGAAAAGCGCATGGTCAAGGTGCTCAAGGGCCTCGCCGAGTACCTCGACATGACTCTGGGCGACCTGGTCGAGGGAATCGTGCTGCATGCCTTCGAGGGCAAGGCGCCCTTCGAGCCCGCCACACTCGAGGTGATCGAGCGTCTGAAGGGAGTCTACGGGCTCGATCTGGTGGCCGCCGACAGCCATGTGCTGGAGGAGGAATCGGAGACCGAGAGGTAGTCGGCCACCTCGCTAGAGAGCGAGGGAGTGAAAGCGATCGTCCGAGGGGTCCCGGCTCGCCGTGGCGAGAACGGTGCCGCGGGGCAGACGGTAGTCGAGGAAGCGCGAGAGCCTGTCGGTTCCTTCGGTTCCCAGGGCGGGATCGTCCAGCTCCTCGAGCAGCAGCACGGTCCCGTGGTCGAGGGAGGCCAGGAACCTGGCGCGACTCTTCGAGGGGTCGTCGAGTCGCTCCAGCAGCTCGATCACGGTGAAGCGGCGGCCCGGCCATCCCTTCTCGACGATCTGCCGAAATGCCTCCCGGGCCACCGAGCGCCGGGTCTGGAGCGTTTCTCCCATGATCACGAGGCTCTGGGGAGCTTCGAGGAAGGAGACGTCGGCGACACGGTCGACGATCCCCGAGATGTGCGCCCTCTCGTTCTCGCCGAGACGCGACGAGTCGATGTCGAGGGTCTCGAATTCGGCCTCGCGACGCAGACGCACCAGCGACTCGGGCCAGCTGTGGCGCCAGGTGCGCTGCCAGCGCCGGGTCATCCACATCCAACCGGTCGGGTCTTCCCGAATGCGGCGCTCGATGGGCTCGAGATAGCGCATGGTGAGCTCGGCGATGGCGTCGTCGCCGTCGGGCACGTCGCTGGCCAGGATCGGCTCTTCGACCTCGAATCGGTAGCGCCCCGGTGACGTGGCCGTGCAGAAGATCGGTAGCAGCGGTGCGCCGGTGGCCTTGGCCAGCATGGCCGCTGCCGGGCTGGTCCAGGCGAGGTGGCCGAGAAAGGGGATCAAGATCCCGTCCCATGGCTGCACGCGCTGGTCGAACACCAACCCGACAGCCTGGCCGGTGCGCAGCAGCCGGACCATCGGTCGCACCGAGCCGCCGCGCTCGATCATGTAGACCTGTCGGCCCTCGCGAAGCCGCTGGATGTCGCGCCGAACCAGCGGATTGCTCTGCGCTTGCACGATGATGTGGACCCCGCCGACCTCGTGAGCGAAGGTGAGGGGCGCCAGGTCGAAGGCGTCCCAGTGGCCGCTCATCACCATCAGCCCCTTCTTCTCGGCCCAGGCCCGCTCGAAGTGCTCCCTCCCCCGAGGCTCGAGTCGCTCCATCAGCTGCTCCGGCTCGAGACGACTGAGGGCAATCTGCTCGGACCAGCGCGCCGCGATGCGCGCGAAGGAGCGCCGCCCGACGCTGCGTCGCTCCTTCTCGGGCATGTCCGGGAAGACGCGCTCGAGGTTGTCGAGCGTTCGTTTCCGGCGCGAGCCGAGCACCCTCCAGGCAAGGCTGCCCAGGGAGCTGCCGATTCGAGAGGACACTTCGACCGGAAGCGTCTCGAGAGCTCGCCGCATCGCAACGAAGAGGGCGTAGCTCCCGCGGTCGGTCAGCGTCGGGGAACGGTCTCGGTGGGTGCCTTCCGAGGTCCTCCTCGCCGGCTCGGCGGGACCTGCCGAGTCAGAGGCCAAGAACTTCGGGTCCCTGGCGGTACTGGATGTCGACCGGGATCCCGGCATCGGCCAGTCGCGCGAGATCCTGGCCGAGCTGCTCACCGACCGATGCGTACCGCTCCACGAAGGCCGCGACCCCCGCGTAGTCGCCATCCCCCTGGAAACGCAGGATCTGCGCGGAGAGAGCGTCGGTGGCTGCCGCCAGCTTCTCGAAGTCGATGCGGTACGTGCCGCTTTGCGGGTCGCGAACGAAGGCGTCACGCTCGGCGAAGTAGTTGAAGCGAATCAGGTTGGCCTTTCCGTGGGCACTCGACGTGCCGAAGCGGATCGAGCGGAAGATGCTCGCGACGAAGGTCACCTGGTTGTCGTGCAGGTCGCCCGTCTCCTCGCCTCGGTCCATCAACGAAGACACCATGTACAGCCCGAGCACGTCGGCCTTGCCCTCCTCCAGAGCCGAAGCATGCTCACGCAGCGACTGGCGCACGGTGGAGCTCCCGTCGAGCGTGTTCTTGATGCCGAGACCGTGAGCCACCTCGTGGAACATGGTGTTGGCGAAGAACGCGTCGAAGGTGACGTGGGGGCGCTGCTCCGGGTCGATCAGCAGGTCGGCGATCGGCTCCAGAATGGCGTCGAACTTGGCGCGCATCGCGTTCTTGAGCTGGAGGCGGCGGGTGCCGTGGGCCAGCTGCACGCGCTCGTCGTTGGGCAGGTTGATCGCGATGGTCTTGGAGCCGGAGTTCGCGTCGCCACCCACGTAGACGACGTCATAGGCGTTGAGCTGTGCGTTGCTGCCTGGCATCTCCGCCCGATACGACTCCGGCACGGGGAGGCCGCGCTGCAGGTCGGGAAGGTAGGCCGCGTAGCGGTCCAGCCGCTCGCTCCACTCCAGGTCCTTGACCAATACGAAGGCTTCGGCCGAGGCCTTGTAGCCGAACAGCTGGTCCTCGTAGGTCTCGATCGGACCGATCACGAGGTCGAGCTTGTTGTCGGTCATCTCCATCCAGGCGAGATCGGAGTCGTAGTAGTCGTCGCTGCGCAGCGCCTCGGCCCGCAGCTTCAGATAGTGGGCGAAGGCGGCATTCTCGGTCTGTGCGGCCGCCTCCTCCAACCTGGAGGCAGCCCGACCGAACGGCTCGGCGAAGGCCTGGCTGTAGGGCACGGTGACCAGGTCTCCGTTCGGGCCGCGACGGATCAGCGTGTAGAGGCCGCGCAGGGCTTCGACCTTTTCTTCGTCGCCAGCAGACTCAGCCTCTGCCACAGCGGCCTCGAAGTCCTCACGACTCATGTCGGCGGGGTAGAAGTTGGCGCCAGGGGGCTTCGGTCCAGCTCCGGGAACGAAGGGAGCGTCTGCGTCCAGACGGTCCCACGGGCCGAAGTTGAGCTCGATCGAGCGCCGTATCTCCGGATCGGAGACCGAGCTCAGCAGCTCCTGGGGATCTCCGTAGGCCTGTTCCCAGTACACATCGTCCATCTCCCGAGCCGCTTCGATCAAGAGCGCCACGACGGTCTTCTCGTTGTCGCTCAACGGCTGGTCGGTGACCAGGTCGATCGGCTGGTACTGCGCTGCAGGAAGTGCGCTCGCCCCGGTCGCGGAGCGCTCGGACGAGGCCTCGTCGGTGGGCTCGGGATCCCCCGAAGCGGCGCAGCCAACGTACACGGTCGTGCCGAGAGCGATCGTGACCAGGAACTGCGGTACGAGCGCACGGCGGAGCCAGGATCGGGAAGTCGCGATGTCGATCATGATGCGGTCCGAAAGTCGTCTCTGGGGGAAAGGTCGCAGCCGAAAAGCCGCGTCGGAAGGCGGTGTCGAGTCTTCACTCAGCGTATCACCGGAGGCCGCGCAAGGGATCCGACAGCGCAGCGCTCAGGGACTCTGCGTGCCTCCGATCGGTGTGCGTGAACGAAGGAGCTTCCAGGGAACGCTCGGGGCTGCCGAGGACCGAGCCGAGGGCCTCGCGAAACACCGGGTGCTAGGCTGGCAACCGCAGCACCAGAACCCGAGGAGGCCTGCGTGGGAATGAGAACCAGACGATCCTCTGCGGGACGACCTCGGTCGTCGTCCCGGGTCTGCGTGGGCATCCTGCTGGTCGGTCTCGGCTGGAGCGGATCGGCAGCCAGCGCTCAGTCGGCGCTGTTCGCTCGTCCTGCCGGAGAGCCACCCGACGTCGCGGAGCCCCCGGACCTCGATCGCACCTTCGAGGACGCGGTGTCGGTGATCGAGGTGGAGGTGCCGGTCCAGGTGCTGGTGGGCGGCAAGCCCGTGGCCGGTTTGAAGGCCTCCGACTTCGAGATTCGAGAGGGTGGCACGGTGCGCGAGATCGTCGCCTTCGAGGTGGTGGACCTCTCGCGCACGACCGTCGAATCGGAGGAAGGCTCGGGCGGCGTCACCGAGGCGGAGCCGGAGATGCCCCCGCCGGGCTCGCGCCGTCAGTTCCTGGCTCTCTTCGACCTCTCTCTTTCGCGGCGCCCCTTTCTCCAGAGGTCGGTGGATTCGGTGCGCGTGATGGTCGAGGAACAACTGCACCCGAGTGACCGGGTCGGAGTGGCCGTGCTCGGACGGGACGGGGCACAGCTGATGCTGGGCCTGACCGACGATCGCGACCGGATCGGCCTGGCGCTCGATCTGGTGAGCGCCCAGATCGCCGCCGACCGCGGGGCGGCGCAGCGAGCGGTGGCCGCACTGGCGCAAGGCGGAGAACAGACCCTGCTCGAGCTCACCGAGTCGGTCGGGCCGTCGGCCGCATTGGCGCTGGGCGATCCGACCGATCGGATGAGCAGCCCCCTTCCGACTCCGGGTACGGACTTCGGAATGTTGAACGAGCTCGCGGGCGACTCGGCGGCGATCGCCGAGGCGCTGGATTTTCTCGAGATCGGCAACACCCTGTCCAAGTCGGCGGTGCTCTCGCAGGTTCGCCGCCTCAACGAGTCCCTGTCGAATCTGGCGACGCTCCTGCGCGACATCGACGGACAGAAGCACTTCCTCTACTTCTCCGACGGCCTCCAGGACTTCGAGAACCTCAATCAGAGCGGCCGGTCGATACGAGATGCCTCGTGGGGCGTCGGTGCCGGGATCTCCAAGAGCTTCGAGGAGATGGTGGGAGCGTTCCGGCGAGCCGGCTGGACGATCCAAGGCTTCTCGATCGGGGGCCTGTCCAAGCTCGGCTCGGGTGCGCTCTTCTACATGGCCGAGGAGACTGGCGGCAAACTCTACGAGAACTACAACCGACTCGAAGTGGCGACCGAGCGCATGGTGGAGCTCACCAGCGTCACCTACAACCTGGTCTTTCAGGTGGTCGACCTCCCCCGGGACGGTCGGTACCACCCCATCGACGTGCGCCTGGTCGATCCCCCTCGCAAGGCGCAGGTGCGCGCCCGGGAGGGCTACTACGCACCCAAGCCGGTCAAGCAGTTGACCGATCTCGAGCGAGAACTGGCCGACACCGACGTCCTCTTCTCGGCCCCGGATCGCTACGAGATCCCGGGGGAAATGGTCGTGCTGGCCACTCCGGCCAGTGACGATCGATGGCTGGTGTCCTTGGTGGTGGGAGTCGACCCGGGCGCGGTCGTCGAGGGATCGATGCTCGGTCGCCTGGTCGTCGATGTGCAGGCCTACATCGGTCGGCCGGGTAGCCGAGGACCCGTGGTGTCCGGCATCGTCGCCGAGAAGGTCCGGCTCGACCTGCGCAAGGAGGGCCCAGCCTTGCGGGACGGCGGTCTGGCCTACCTCGCCGAGTTCGACGTGGAGCCCGGCGAATGGGAAGTGCGCGCCCGCGTTCGAGATCGCCGCAGCGGCAGCGAATTCTTGTCCACCTATCGACTCCAGCTCGGCGTTCCCGCGGAGTTGGAGTTCATGGCTCCCATCCTTCTTCAGGCGAAGGGGAAGCGCGTCGTCATCCGAGAGGAAGGCGCGGCGGGGAGCGAGGTCAGCCCCTTCGTGGTCGGAGAGGGCGTGTTTCTTCCCCAGGTGCCGCGCAGCTACATGGCCGGCACGAATGTGCCCCTGCTCATCCAGAGCTGGGGAGACGGTGCCAGGGGGTCAGCACTTGCAGTGAGGCTCCTGGGTCCCTCCGGTCACGCGGTGGAGGGGGATCGCTTGCGAAATCTCGAGAAGGTGCCAGAAAGCACCACGGGCGACCGGCGGACGGTGATCTTCTCCCACATCGACACTTCAGGCCTGGAGCCGGGCACCTATCAGTTGGAACTGGTGTGGAGCCGGGGACCCGAAGCGCGGTGGAGGGGCCTGTCCACCTTCGACCTCGTGCGCTAGGAGATCCTGGGCATTTCTGGCTCCGCTGTGGTCTACTCGGACGAGCCCGGGCTCGAGACCGCTCCGCGACGGATCGGGAGCGAGGTGAGGTCGCTGCGAGTCGGTAGGGTTCCGGCGAGACAGCAGAGAAAAAGAGGCGAGCCGCCGTCTCGGGGAGGTGAGGGCTGAGATGGGAGGCGGCCCGCCTCTCGAACATTGGTTCGTGTGTGCTCCGGGTTCGGATTCGGCCGACCCACGAAGTCCTGAGCACCGACTTGCGGAGGAATCCCGGAATTGGCCACGGTAAGGCTCAGTGAGCGCGATCGGTCCCTGCTGGCAGGGGAAGAAGGCGAGGCCGCCCGCATGTCGATGCGGATTCTGCAGGTCATGGCCCAGGTGGCCGGCGCCAGCGAACTGATCGACATCGTCGGTGCGCACATCGACGGGTGCCTGTACCACGGCCGGTCGGGTCTGGAGTTCGCAGAGCGCCTGGTCGCCGGCGAGGGACGGGTGCGGGTGCCCTCGACCCTCAACGTCGGAGCCATCGATCTGATCCACCCGGAGCACTTCCAGGGGAGCGCTGGACTGGCAGAACGGGCGCGCCGTCTGATGCAGTGCTACGAGGAGCTCGGCTGCAAGCCGATCTTCACCTGTGCTCCGTACCAGACCTCGCCGCGGCCGGCGCTCGGGGAGCAGGTGGCGTGGGCCGAGTCGAATGCCATCGTGTTCGCGAACTCGGTGCTCGGCGCCCGCACTGCGCGCTACGGCGACTTCATCGACATCTGTGCGGCGATCACCGGGCGGGTGCCCGCGGCCGGACTCCATCTGACCGAGGAGCGCCGTGGACGAGTGGTGTTCGAGCTCGATTCGATCTCTCCGCGTCTGCTCGAAGACGACGCCTTCTATCCCGTGCTCGGCTACTGGCTGGGAATCGCCGCCGAGCGACGGGTTCCGGTGCTCGACGGCCTTCCGCCCGGAGTCTCCGAAGACCAGCTCAAGGCGCTGGGGGCCGCGGCTGCGTCCTCGGGGGCGGTTGCTCTCTTTCACGCGGTGGGTGTGACGCCCGAGGCGCCGACTCTCGAGGCGGCCCTGCAGGGCGAGCCGGCGGAAGAGACCCACTCGGTGACCGCAGCGGATCTGGCGCAGGCGCGCTTGCGGCTCTCGACCGCCCCCGACGGCAAGGTCGACGTGATCGCCCTGGGCTCCCCCCACTTCTCGGTCGAGGAGTTCGCCCAGCTCCTGCCGCGCCTCGAGGCGCATCCGCCCTCACCCTCGGTCGAGTTCATCGTCTGCACCCACCGTCTCGTGCGCCTGGCGCTGGAGCAGCGCGGTTGGCTCGAGCGGCTCGAAGCGCTGGGGGTGCGTGTGGTCGTGGACACCTGTGTGGTCGTCGCGCCGATCGTGCGCACGTCCAACCGAAACGGAAACGGCGTGCTGATGACCAACTCGGGGAAGTTCGCGCACTACACGCCGGGCAATATCGGTTTCGGTGTGGTCTGGGGCAGCCTCGAGGAGTGCGTGCGCTCCGCCGCTGCGGGAGAAGTGTGGCGTGACCCCGAGCTGTGGAGCGAAGCCTCATGAGTGGGCTGAGCGCACGGGTCCTGGTCGCTGGAGAAGGGGAGGGCCCGGTGCTCGCGTGCAGCGAGCCGCTCAGCCTGTGGGGCGGACTCGACCCCGACAGTGGCCTGATCACCGACGTCCGACATCCCCAGGCGGGGGAGAGCGTCACCGGCAAGGTGGTGCTGTTGCCGTGGGGAAGAGGCTCGTCGAGCGCCTCGAGCATTCTGCTCGAGGCGGTGCGCACCGGGAAGGCGCCGGTCGCGATCATCACTTCTGCGCCCGATCCGATTCTGGCGCTCGGCGCCGTGGTGGCGCAGGAGCTCTACGGCCGGAGCCCGGCGGTGCTCGTGGTGGAGGCCGAAGTGTGGGAGCAGCTCGGCGGCGTCGAGCGACTCGGCTTCGACCGGGCAGGGAAACTGATTTTGTCGTCCGACTAGTGCGTGGGCCGCAGCCCGCGAGGCGAGCTGAGGAACGCCCCCGTGCCGTCAGTAGGGCATGTCGTCGTCACCGAGTCCGAAGTGGTGGCCCAGCTCGTGCACCACGGTGTCGGTGACTTCCTTCACCACCTGCTTCTCGCTGTCGCAGATCCACAGGATCGGGAGTCGATAGATCACCACTCGATCCGGCAGGGCGCTGTACTCCCAACCTCGTTCCTCGAGGGGGACGCCCTGGTAGAGGCCCAGTAGATCGTCCTCTTCGGGGTCCAGGCCGACGCTCTCGAGATCTTCGGGTGACGGTTCATCCTCGACCACGACGACGATGTTGTCGAGCAGGGCGGCAAACTGTTCGGGGAGCTGATCGAGGGCGCGGGCGACCAGCTGTTCGAAGCGTTGAGGTGAGACCTCGATCAACCCGTTGTCCTCAGTCTTGACCTGCGACGCCCTGGTTCTCCTCATCGAGCCAGGAGCCCGGCGCCGAAGTGAAGTCGATGGCTCCCGAGAAGAACAGGGTATTGAGGAAGAGCTTGCTGTTGCCCTGGAAGTAGGAGCGGAAGTTGGGGTTGTCGAGCAATTGCACGACGACGCCGCTGCCGTGTCGGGCAGCCATCACCGCGACCGCGCCGCCGAAGCGCTGTCGATTCTCGGACGACACGTATCCGCTCAGCAGCGGGTCGTCGCTGTAGAAGGCGACGTTCTCGTAGGGGTTGTCGCTCTCCGGCACCAGCTCGGCGTCGGTCCGAAAGACCGGCAGCAGGGGATCGCTGTACCCGTAGGCCAGGGGATGGGTGAGGTCGAGCTCGATCTGGAAGATCGTTCCACTGATCAGTTGGGCGGCTCTCTCGGTGCGGAAGCTCTCGTAGGATCGGCGCTCGGGATCGGGGTCCTCGCTGGCGGAGGGGTCTGAGTCCTCCTCTTGCGTAGCCTCTTCGCGTCCGAGGATCTCCCGACCGGCCCAGCGGGCACCCCCCTTGATTCCCACCAGGGTTCCTCCGGCACGCACCCACTCCTCGAAGTGCTCCTTGCCGGTCTCCCCCAGAGCGCCGTAGCTGCCGTTGGGCAGAACGATGTGACTGTACCGTTCGAGCTCGGCCTGTGCGATGCGCTCGGTCTCGACGATCGAGACTTCCATGCCGAAGTGGTAGTCGAGCAGGTACCACGCCTCGCCGACCTCGTAGCCGGAGACGCCCCGCCCGCCGACGATCAACACACGGGGGATCTCGAGAGGTCGAAGACTCGGACTTCCGACGTCGATTCCGCTCGAAGCGAGGCCGGTCGAGATCGCGTAGACATCGACCGCGTCTTCCTCGGCGATCTCGCGCAGGGCCCCGATGAGATCCGCCTCACGATTCGAGTCGAGCCCCGTCGGGACGATCACCGTACCGGTGGCAAAGGGGCGCTCGCCGCGATCGGTGCGCAGGGTGAGCTCCTGCGTCGCGACGCGGGCACTGATCCCTTCCTGCTGGAGCCGATAGAGGGCGCGTGGGGCCAGGTAGGAGCTCCACTCGAAGGCGTAGGCGACCGGGCGGTTCTCGTCGTCGAACAGCGGAGTGGTACCGCGGGGGCGTTCGACCAGCTCGAGCGGGCCGTCGACCGCGCTGGCCTCGAGAGCGTCGACGGCGGCGTACTCCGCGTCGAAGGCCAGGGGAAGGGTCCAGGTGGTCACGTCGTAGAAGGTACTGTCGCTGAATTCGTCGACCGTTTCGAAGAGAGCTCGGATCAGGTGGAACTGGGGCTGCTCGAGGGAGACGAAGCGAGCCCATTTCGCCTCGAAGGTCCGATCGCCGACCTGGAGATCCCGGGCGAGAGTGGAAACCTCGATGTCGTGACGTTCGAGAATTTCCACCAGGCGAAAGGTCCGTATCGGATCGTCCGGGGTTCCGAACACGAATCCGGCGCGCTCTCCTCGGGAAGCCTGCTCGAGCGCGTCGACGAAGAAGTCACGCTGGTGGCGGAGGAACTCGAGACGCATCTCGGAAAGCCCCTGGACCATCGATCGCGAGGCGAGGAAGTGGTTCTTGATCGCGAACGGAAAGGTCAGTTCCCCGTTGCCAGACTCGGCGACATGACCGCGGACGCTGGCCTGCTCGAAGAGCACTCCGATAGCTCCTTGGAGATCCGGGTAGGTCGAGCCCTTGCCCGGATAGAAGTCGTCGAACCCCTCCTGGGTGTAGTAGAGCCGTCCGTCCTGATCGAGGAGCGCGGCGTGGTAGCGCGCCAGCGCCTCGGTGATCTCCACGTTGCGCTCGGGAATCAGCGGGTTCTTGCGCACCGGAACGCCCGGTTGGAAGAAGAAGGTGCTGTCGGTGCCCATCTCGTGGAAGTCGCCCACCAGATTCGGCTTCCAACGGTGCAGAGTCGAGACGCGGCCTCTGGACTCGGGATGCTGGAGGAGCAGCCAGTCCCGGTTGAGGTCGAACCAGTAGTGATTGGTGCGTCCGCCGGGCCAGGCCTCGTTGTGCTCGCGGTTCTGGCGGTCTCCGACCGGTTGGGCTCCGCGATGGCTGTTCACCCAGCTGGCGAAGCGAGCCAGGCCGTCCGGGTTGAGGCTGGGATCGAGCAGGATGACGACGTTCTCGAGCTGCCGCTCCACCTCGCCGTCTCCAGCCGCAAAGTGGTACGCCGCGAGCAGCGAGGCGTTCGCTCCGGACGCCTCGTTGCCGTGGATGCTGTACCCGAGAAACACCACGGCTGGCATCGAGGTCAGGTCGTCGTCGGAGAGGGCCTTATTGCGGGGATCGAAGAGGGCATGCCGGCCGCGTCGAATCTCCTCGAGTCGGGCCTGGTTGCGGGGGCTGGTGATGACCAGGAGGACCTGCGGCCGGTGTTCGTGGGTATAGGACTGGATCTCGAGGGTGACCCGGTCCGAGGCAGCGGCCAGAGCCTTGGCGTACTCCACCAGTTGCTCGGGGCGGACATGCCATTCACCGACCTCGTAGCCGAGAACGGAGGCGGGAGGCGGGATCTCCGGGTCGTACTCGACCGTCGCGGGCAGGAAGTAGTCGAGACCGACGACGCCGGCTCCGGCCCACCCCCCGAGCGTGGTGGAGATCAGAAAGCTGGCGAGAGCCAGTTTGCGTAGCGCTGCGAAGTGGGGCGCCTTCCTCGGCGGTGGCTTCGAAACCATGGTCGTGGGATCCGGAATGGGGGTGGGTGGAGCGGGAATGCTACCTCAGGGCCGCGGGCGTATCGGCATGCGGTACTTCTGCATCCGCTCGATCTGCTGGAGTGCCTCGCGGGCTCGCGAAGCCTGGTTGGGCGTGGGCCCGTTGTCGAGCACCTCGAGCAGATTCTGATAGGCCGCCGTGGGCTGGCGCAGCGCCTCGAGCTGCACCAGTCCTGCGCCGAGGTGGGCCTCCGCGCGGCCGGGGCCCCGAGGCCAGTCGTGGAGCAAGCGTCGGTAGACCATCAGGGCGTCTTTCGGATATCCGTTCGCGGCCAGCCAGTCGGCCACGACCAGCATTTCGTCCGGCTGGAGCGCCCGGTGCGTCTCGGCTGCCGGGCGGCTGAGGAAGAGACGCGCGGCAGTCTCCGTGTCTCCGCGGCGCATGGCCCCTGCCAGTGCCTCTCCGAGCGAGCCGCGAGAGCCGACCTGCGCAGCGGAGTCGCCCTCGACGCCGGCACGCGATCTTCCCGTCCATTGACTGCGGTCGATCAGCCACGCCGCTGCGGCTCCGGCAAGAAAGCCGCCGAGGTGGGCGCCGTGGGCGACTCCGCCACCTGCCGAACCGCCACCGAGCAGGAAGGGCAGCAGGTTGTCGAGCAGGACATAGGCTCCGAGCACCAACCGGGCGGAGAGCTGGAACACGTCCATGACGAAGGGGAACAGGAAGACCCAGAGTCGGACGACGTTGTGGGGAAAGAAGAGGAAGTAGAAGCCGAGCACTCCCGAGATCGCTCCCGAAGCGCCGACCATCGGAATCTGCGATCCCGGGGCGAAGAGACTGAAGAACAGAGTGGCGGCAATTCCGGTACCGAAGTAGGCCACCAGGTACCAGAGTCGTCCCAGTCTGTGCTCGACGTTGTCGCCGTAGATCCAGAGAAAGAGCATGTTGCCTGCCAGATGGAGAAAGCCTCCGTGCAGGAACATGGAGAAGAAGAGATCGGCCAGCTGGGGCGAGCCGGGGCGAAAGCCGTGCTCGAAGACGAACAGGTCGTAGGAGCTGATACTGCCCAGGACCTCGCGAAGGGAGACTCCCTCCGGAAGTCTCGGGGCGATCGCTTCGAGGTATTCGGCCATGGCCGGATCGTCCGGCGACGGCTGCGTCGTGCCCAGGGGGAGGCTGACCGCGAGGTAGATCGCGATGTTCGCCACGATCAAGGCCCAGGTCACCCAGGGTGTCCCGCGTGGATTCGGTGAGTCGCTGAGCGGCAGGATCATGTCCGGCGCATGGTATCGCGATGGTGGTCGGGCGAGACCCCCGGAGGCGCGCCCGTGCGGGCTCGACCCGGCGCAGATCGGGAATGGGTGTTGAGGCAGGGGGGGTGACTGGGGGAGAATAGAGGCCTAACCCGTACCTGCGGCCAGGGAGCGCCGGAAGGGCCCGCATCCCGCCAGCGCCGCATTCCGTCATATCGACGTCCCGGTTCTCGCGGTTGCTCCGCGTGCAACGCTTTGCCCAGAACCCGTGCGATTCGGGATATCACTCGACGAGGACGATTTCCAAGATGGACCAAGCCAAGCAGTCAGAGCTCTTGATCGACGTGCGGGATCTGGCCAAGCACTACGGCCCGATTCGAGCCGTCGACGGGATTTCCTTCGAGGTCCGGCGTGGCGACGTGCTGGCCTTCCTCGGACCCAACGGAGCGGGCAAGACGACCGCCATGAAGATGATCACCGGTTTCTTGCGGCCCGACGGAGGGTCGGTTCACGTAGCCGGTCAGGACATGTCGGCGCGACCGCTCGAGGCGCAACGGCGCCTCGGCTACCTACCGGAGAACGCGCCGGCCTACGGCGAGATGACACCGCTCGATTTTCTCGGTTTCGTCGCCGATGCCCGAGATCTCGACGCTCCCGAGAAGGCGATCGGGAGGGTGATCGAGATGACCGGTCTCGGGGCGGTACGGACTCAGCCGATCGAGACGCTGTCGAAGGGCTTCAAGCGAAGAGTCGGCCTGGCACAGGCGCTGGTGCACGACCCCGAGGTCTTGATCCTCGACGAGCCGACCGACGGGCTCGACCCGAATCAGAAGGCGATGGTGCAGGAGCTGATCGGTAATCTTTCTTCGGACAAGTCGATCATTCTCTCGACCCACATCCTCGACGAGGCGGAGCGCATCTGCAATCGGGCTCTCATCCTCTCTCAGGGGCGCATCCTGGTCGATTCCGACCCTGCGACGCTGATCGCCCGCGCTCCCGACCACAACGTGATCCGCATCACCATCGACGCTTCGGAGCTCGAGGCCGTGACCCAGGCACTCGAAGTCGAGTCCTGGTGCGAGCGCGTGGCTCGCTATTCCGAGAACACTCTGGACGTCTACCCGGTGGGCGGCGAGAACCGCCTCGACGAGGTCATCGCGAAGCTCCAGGGGCGGGCGCTGCACAGCATTCGCCTCCAGGAAGGCCGCCTCGACGATCTCTTTCGCGAGATCACCAAGGGGGTGGCGGCATGAGCGAACGATTCGCTGGATGGAGGGCGGTCTTCCGCCGAGAGTTTCGCGGGTACTTCGCGTCACCGCTGGGCTACATCTTCCTGGTGATCTTCCTGGTTGCGGCCGGCTACCTCATGGTGTCGCGCGACTTCGGACGGTTCCTCGAGCTGAGGGAGGCGAGTCTCGACTCCCTCTTCGTCTACATTCCGTGGTTGCTGGTGGTCGTCGTACCCGCCGTGGCGATGCGACTCTGGGCGGAAGAGCGCAAGAGCGGAACCGTCGAGCTGCTGCTGACCCTGCCGATCACTCTGCAGGGCGCCTACCTGGGCAAGTTCCTCGCTGGCTGGAGTTTTCTCGGACTCGGAATCCTGCTGACCTGGCCGGCGGTCTTCCAGGTGGCTCGACTCGGCTCCCCGGATTGGGGGGCGATCATCGCAGGCTATCTGGCCTGCCTCCTGGCTGCAGGCGCGTTCTTGTCGATCGGCATGCTCTTCTCCGCGCTGTCGAAGAACCAGGTGGTGGCCTTCATCCTGGCGGTGGCGGCCTCGGTCTTCTTCCTGCTGATCGGGCTGCCGCAGTCCCAGGAACTGGTGGGCAACGTGCTCGGGGGGTATCCCGAGCAGCTGCTGTCGAGCCTCAGCCTGCTGGACCACTACGAGACCATGACCCGGGGTCTCATCGAGCTGCGCTCGTTGTTGTTCTTCTTGATCTTCACCGTGGGCTGGTTGCTGTGCGGCATGTTCGTGCTCGACCGGACCAAGACCGCATAAGAGAGCGAGGTACACCACGATGAACTTCTGGAACTCTCGAACCACGACCATTGTCCTGGTGGCGCTGATCGCCGGGCTGAGCATTCACTTCTTCTATCGCCTCTTCGACGAGGCGCGAGCCGACCTCACCCAGGACGACCTCTACTCTCTCTCCGAGGGCAGCGAGCAGATTCTCGATCGGATGCAGGAAGAGGGTGTGAAGCCCGTCGAGATCACCCTCTATTTCTCCGAGACAGCGGGGAAGACCCTGCCCAAGTTCGTCAAGGACTTCATCACCTACTCGCGCTATCTGCGTAGCCTGCTCAAGGAGTACGAGCGCGGCTCCGGGGGGAAGATCGAGGTTGCGTTCGTCGATCCGGTGCCCGACTCCGACGAGGCGCAGGCTGCCGCCGATGCCGGCCTCGACGGCAAGTTGATCAACCAGGAGGGCGATCTGTTCTACTTCGGTCTCACTTTCGTGACGCAGACCGGAAGTCGGGAGGTGATCGACTTCCTGTGGCCCAACGAGCAGGGTAACGTCGAGTACGAGATCACCAAGACCCTGTCGCGGCTGATGTGGCCGAACCGACAGCGGGTCGGCGTACTCTCGAGCCTCGAGGTGATGGGCTCGGCGAGCGATCCCTACATGGCGCAGATGCTCGCCGCCCAGGGGCGTCAGCCGACCCCCAAGTGGATCGCCGTGCAGCTCATGGAGGAGCTCTACGAGACCACGTCGATCCCGGCCGATACCGAGGAGATCTCCTCCGAGGAGATCGACCTGCTGGTGGTGATCCATCCCAAGCAGCTACCCGCCAAGACCCTCTTCGCGATCGACCAGTGGGTGGCGCAGGGAGGGGACACGATCGTGTTCGTGGATGCCTACGCCCTCGACGATCGCGCCCCCCAGAATCCCCAGCAGCCGTGGATGCAGCTGCAGTATCAGCCCGCGTCCGATCTGGAGCCGCTGCTGTCTCACTGGGGTGTCGAACGCCCAGACAGTGAGTTCGCGGCCGACTTCGAGCTGGCCGCCCGTCGCCCCGTGGGTGGTCCGGGCGGCGCGGAGTCGCTGATCGTCGACCTGGTGATGGATGCGGAGGTCGACGATCAGACGGTGGCCGAGGATCAGCCCTTCTTTCAGGGGCTGGCGGACTTTCGCTTCCTCCTTTCCGGTGCGCTGCGCGAGGTCGGGAGCGAGACGGAGGCAGCGGGCGAAGCCGAGAGTGAGGCCGCAACGGAGACCGACGTCGAGATCCTGCCGCTCTTCACGACCACGGCGACCGGCAACACGCTGCGGATCGAGCCCGGTTTCGGTGGGCAGGGGGGCACACTGGCCTTCACCGACTTCAACAATCCGGCACGCCTCCGAGATGCGTTTCGGCCGGGGGAGGAGCCGGTGGTGTTGGCCTATCTGATCCGAGGCCCTCTCGGCAGCGCGTATCCCGACGGAGTGGACTACCCGAGTGTCGAGCCGGAGCGCCCCCCGGGATTGCCGCCAGGTATCGAGCTGCCGCCGCCCGAGGGCGCCGAGATGGTGCACAAAGACCCGGTGCCGGCGGAGCAGTATGCCGACGCTGCGGTGATGGTGTTTGCCGATGTCGACTTCATCAGTGACCAGATCGCCTTCTCGCAGAATCCGTTCGGCATGGTGAGCGCGGCCAACGACAACCACCGGGTGCTGCTCAATGCGATCGACTACCTCCTGGGCGCGGAAGAGCTCATGTCGGTTCGTTCCAAGCGTCCGCTCCGCCGGCCGTTCGAGCGGTTCGACGAGATCGAAGCCGCTGCGGAACGCGAGACGCTCGACCGGGAGCGTGAGATCCGGGCCGACATCGAGAGCGTGGAGCAGGAGCTCCGCGACAAGCAGGGAGGGCTGACCGTGCGTGACGCTGCCCTGTTCCAGAAGCGGGTCCAGGACGAGGTGGACGAGTTGAACGAGCGCATCGCGGCAGGTCGCCGGGAGCTGCGCGAGATTCGTCAGGATCGTCGTGCCGCGATCGAGCGGGAGGAGGCCAAGGTGCGCTTCGCGGTGGTCGGCTGGATGCCGATCCTGGTCCTGGCGCTCGGTCTGTGGCGTGCCTGGCAGAGGCGCAGCGCCGTGGAGACGGTGGCCGCTCCGGTCAAACCGCGTGAAGCCGCGGTGGGTGAGTAGCTGCATGATGGAACCCGAGAGTGTGAGAGGACTACCACGATGAGCGGAGTGAATCAGAAGTTGGCGGCAGTCGCCGGGCTACTCCTGGCGCTGTCGGTGTTCATGTACTGGAGCGGGGAAGCGCGAGCCGAGCGATTCGAGCGAGGACAGCGTTTTCTGCCCAACCTCAACCCGGACGAGATCGGCGACATCGTCCTGGTCGAGGATGGCGAAACCCTGACCTTGAAGCGAGTGCAGGGCGAGAGTGGAGAAGACGAGTATCAGGTGGCCGAGAAGGACGGCTACCTGGCGAAGAACGAGTCGGTCAATCGGCTCATTCGCGCGCTGCTGGAGACCAGTCTGGCTCGGGAGGTCGGAACCGGAGCGGAGCTCGCCAGCGAGCTCGGTATCGAGCCTCCCGGAGAGGGCACGGTCGACGTGACCCTGCTCAATTCCGGCGGACAGGAGATGGTCCACCTGCGCGTGGGCAACAGCTCGGAAGAAGGAGACGGCAACTTCGTTCGGCGCATCGACCAGGAGGACGCGCCCATCTACCTGACGGAGAGCCTGGTGACCCTCGACACGGACGCCTCGCTCTATCTGCGCAAGCAGATCGTCGACGTGCCGGCCGCGGATGTGGTGCGCGTCGAAGGTCCGGATTTCCTGCTCGACCGGGAAGAGGAGGGCACCGACGTCGTGCTCGTCGATATTCCCCGAGGCCGCAAGGCGAAGTCGAGTGAAGTGTCGAAGGTCAAGGGGGCGCTCAGTCGGCTCGAGTTCGAGGATGTCTTCCTGGCCGATGACCCCGAGGTGGCAGGCATGGATTTCGTGCCCGCTCTCGAGGTCTCGCTCGCAGACGACAGCCGCTACATCGTATCCGTGGCAAAGAAGGAAGAGGCGACATTCCTTCGTGTCGAGGCCTTCCATGACGTCGAGCGCATCGAGATCTCCCGGGAGGAGAGCGAAGAGGAGCTCCAGGACAAGTCGGAGATCCTGAAGCGGGCCGACGAGGTGGCCAGGTTCAACAACTACCACGGCTCCTGGGTGTACGAGGTCACCGATTTCGTGGGCGACAAGTTCGCGCTGACGAAGGCCGACCTGACGGAGCCCGAGAGCGAATAGCAGAGGCTACGGATCGCACGTATACAGCTCGCGTAGCGTCGATCTCCTCTCACAGGGCGGACGAGGGAGAGGGAGGGAACTCGATTGGCTACCAGGAAGCGACGCCGGGCGGCGATGGTCTTCGTCCTCGTCACGTTGTTCCTCGATATCCTCGGGATCGGGATCATCATTCCGATCCTGCCCGAGCTGATCAAGGAGATGGTGGGGGGGAGCCCGTCGTTGGCTGGCCGCTATCTCGGCTTGATCGGCTCGACCTACGCGGTCATGCAGTTCCTCTTCGCCCCCGTTCTGGGCGCGCTGTCTGATCGGTTCGGCAGGAGACCCGTGCTCCTGATTGCCCTTTTCGGGCTCGGCGTCGACTACATCATCCAGGGCCTGGCACCGAATCTTCGGTGGCTGTTCCTGGGGCGATTGATCGCTGGCGTCATGGGCGCCAGCATCACGACCGTCAATGCCTACATCGCGGACGTCTCGACGCCCGAGACCAGGGCGCGCAACTATGGCCTCGTCGGTGCCGCATTCGGCATGGGCTTCATCTTCGGACCCGCGCTCGGAGGAATTCTCGGCGGTATCGACTTGCGGCTGCCGTTCTTCGTCTCGGCCGGCCTCGCGCTGCTCAACTGGCTCTATGGATTCTTCATCCTGCCCGAGTCCCTGGCACCGGAGAACAGGAGCTCGTTCGAGTGGCGCAAGGCGAACTCACTGGCGAGCGTGAGCAACCTGAAGGGATATCCGATGGTGGCAGGGCTGGCGGTGGCCTTTGTCTTCATGTCCTTCGCGCAGCGCGGTCTCGAGAGCGTGTGGGTTCTCTACACGGGGTATCGCTTCGGCTGGGGTGAGACGCAAAACGGTTTGACGCTGGCTCTGGTCGGAGTGATGGCGGTGCTCGTTCAAGGGTTCCTGGTGCGTCCCTTCATCGGGCGCTTCGGGGAACGACGCACGATTCTGTTCGGTCTGTTCGTGGGGATCTTCAGCTACCTGTTCTACGGACTGTCCTCCGAGGGATGGATGATGTTGTGTGTCATCTTCGTCGGCTCGATCGGAGGAGTTGCCGGTCCCGCCATTCAGGGTCTCGTCGCCGGCTCGGTGAGCCCTTCCGAGCAGGGGAAGGTCCAGGGTGCCTTGACCTCGCTGATGAGCCTCACGAGCATCTTCGCGCCCCTGGTCTTCGCCTCGGGCCTGTTCAGCTACTTCGCTTCGGACGCTGCCCCGGTCAACCTTCCGGGAGCGCCCTTCCTGTTCGGGTCGGTGCTCGTGCTGTGTGCCTTTCTGGTGGTCCGGAGGCTGTTTCGGCGACTGCCACCGAATCCCGAGCCCACTCCGAGGACGGCTACGACTTGACGCCGATCCGCGCCGCCACGTCGATGCGGTGCAGCATCATTCGAACGTCGTGCGTCTCGAAGTACTCGTGGGTGGCGCGCCGCGACCCGGCGAACAGCCCGTAGTCGTCGATGATCAACACTCCGCCCGGAGACAGTAGCGGGTACAGGTACTCGAGCTCACAGAGAGTCGAAGAGTAGTAGTCGGTGTCGAGACGCACCATCGCACACGGAGCCTCGGGAGCCTCGGGAAGCGTGTCCTCCACGCGCCCTTCGATCAACTCGATCCGATCCGGTGGATAGCCTGTAGAGAGCATCGCCTCCCGGACCTGATCGGCCGAGGTGACGAAGTAGTCGACCCACCAGGGCACGGCGGCGTAGCCGTCCTCTGCCGTGGGCTCCGGGAACTTGTCGAAGGTGTCGTAGAGACGGATCGTCCGGTCGGTCTCGCCGATCGACGCCAGCGCGAGTGCCATGGTCATCGCGCTACCCCCACGCCACACTCCGCACTCGACGAAGTCGCCAGGAATCTCGTGGCGTACGAGATGACGCACCGAGTTGAAGAGGGCGTAGGCGTTCTCGATGGTGGTCAGTGTGAAGGGGAAGACGCGGCGGTAGATCTCCAGGAATTCGCGGTCTGCCAGGATGTCGATCTTGTCCACCGCACGAGCCGCATTGAAGGCGAAGAACGCGTCGAGCCCGAGCCGAGCTCCGAAGCGCACGAGATTGCCGAGCGGGCCTGCTTCACGAGAGCCACCGGGGCGATCGATCGGGATCTTGGCGCGACTGTCGGGCTCCCATGGATCGAATCGTCCATCTGGGAGTGGGCCGGACGGTCGCTGGCGGGCCCTCGGTGCCTTCGTCTGTGTGCCCATTCTCATTCTCCCTGGAGTCGGCGGATGTCGATACTCTACGCGACCTATCGGATGGCTCGGCTCGCGCCGGCGCCCGCATCACCGACTACGGCCCTCGAGGTGACATTCGCGAGGAGAGTCGCTGCGCGCGCCGCGCCGCCGTGAGTGCGGACGATCGTGGCCATGCGCTCGGCGTTTCTTCCGTAGGCCGGGTCTCTCAGCACTTCGAGCAGCGCGGAGCGGATTCGATGCGGAGAGCTCAGCATCGGGAGCTTGAGGCCGAGCCCCCGCTGCTGCAGCCGCAGGGCATTCTCTGGCTGATCCGAGTGGAACGGAATGACCACCAGTGGGATTCCGCGCCTCAGCGCCTGCCCGACGGTGCCGGCCCCTCCGTTCGTGATCATCGCCGAGGCCTGCTCGACCAGAGGGCCGTGGGGCAGCCAGCGCTCCACCGTCACGTTGGGTGGGAGAGGCGGCCGGGTCGGCCTCTCGCCGGCGGTGCCGCCCTCACCTGCGCCGGCCCCGGTGGTGATGATCGCCCGGACGGGAAGCCCCGCCAGCGCCTGGACGCACCGCTCGAGGAACCGCTGTCGCACCCCGCCGTGGGCGTGAACCGTCCCGAGGCTGACTACGATCAAAGGAATCTCCCGATTCCCTTTCCCCAGCACCGAGGCGACCCGGTGCGCGGTCTCATCCGAGATCGCTTCGTGCCACTGACAGGGGCCTACGTAGGAGTGATTGGGCGACAGATCTTCCAGGGCGCGGTCGAGTGCCGGCACACCCGAGTGGAGGTAGAGCGCGTGGCGATCGTAGAGCTCGTGCGTCGTCGAGCCCAGGGGTGCCAGTCCATGGTGTGTCCGGAAGCGGCTCGCGTGGCCCAGCTGGAGCTGCTCGACGGCGCTCATGCAGCTGCGCCAGAACTGCACTTCGGCCAGGGACGCGAGCGAGCCTGCAGCGGGCCACGAAGGAGCTATGCGTCCCAGAGCGAGGGAGGCGTCGGGGCTTCGGGTGGAAAAGAGCATGATCGCGAGCACCGCGCTGGGCAGTCGGAACAGCTCCGGGACGACCAGGGCCGAGCCGGCCGTCCACTGGTCATAGATCAGCAGGTCGGGCTCGAACCGCTCCACGGCAGCGGAGACGTCAGCCACCTCGGCCAGGAACCACTCGGGCGAGACGTAGCGCGAGAAGTACCAGGCGGGGACCTTCCAAAGGGGAGTGTCCCCTCGGTTGTGTCGTTCGAGTCCGCCGGCATCGTTCTCCAGGCGTCGTAGCGGGACGTGACGGCTTCCCGAAGCGCGGACGATGCTGGCACACTGGGGCGGAGCGGCGACCGCGACCTCGTGGCCGCGAGCCAGGAGCTCGCTCGCCACCGCCAGGTGGGGAAGCAGGTGTCCGGTCAGCGGCGGTACCACATGGAGGAAGCGAGTCATCGGCTTGGTAGCTCTTCGACGGAGAGATCCGTCCGGAATTCGTGCGGGGCTCGAACGCGCTGCCATCCTAACCGTCGCCGCGGCCCCGAGGGCGGGAGCGACTGCTAGACTCTTCTATCGTGTCTACCGACGAGGGCGCTCCGCTAACCGAGGTCAGCTCGGGTGACGGCCCATCGAGGATCGGGCCCTACCGTCTCGAAGGCCGGCTCGGGAGCGGCGGCATGGGTGAGGTTTTTGCCGCCCAGGACGAGCGTCTCAACCGACGCGTCGCTCTGAAGAGATTCCACACCCGGCTCCAGTCGCCCCGAGTCCGACAACGGTTCCATCGCGAGGCTCGAGCGCTTGCGGCTCTCAACCACCCGGCGGTGGTGCAGATCTACGATCTGCTCGAGCACGAGGAGGAGCCGTGGATCGTCATGGAGTTCGTCGACGGTCGCCCTCTCAACGAGCGCCTCAAGTGGGGTCCTCTGGAGGTCGGCGAAGCGATTCGGCTCGCTCGAGACATCGTCTCCGGACTCGCCGCAGCACACGGTGTCGGGTTGGTGCACCGGGATCTGAAGGCGAGCAATATCCTGATCGGACGCGGTGGCCAGGTGAAGATCCTCGACTTCGGACTCGCCACCGAGCCCCTCAATTCGGACGATCCCGGGATCTCCGTGGAGGGACGGCTGGTCGGCACTCCGATCGCCATGTCCCCCGAGCAGACGCTGGGCCAGAAGGTCGATCACCGTTCCGACCTCTTCTCCTTCGGGAGCCTGCTCTACCATGCACTGACCGGGAAGGCTCCGTTCTCGTCTGGAGACTCGCTGAAGACGATGGCCAGCGTGCGCTCGGCTCATCCTCCCTCCCTCGATCAGGTCGACCCGGGGATCCCGCACGAGCTGGCGCGAGTGGTCGAGCACCTGCTCCAGAAGGATCCCGACGAGCGCCCCCAGAGCGCGCTTCAGGTGGCCTCGATCTTCGATGCCTTGATCGCGCAAGGGTTCGACGTCGATTCTGACGTGACCCGTGACGCCGACCAGACCCTGGTGGCGGGTCGGCCGACGTCGCCACCCGTGGAGAAGGGCTCTCCCCTCTCCTTGTCGCGACGCAGTTCGGCACCGTCCGAGGAGCGACGTCTGATCACCGTGCTGACCTGTGAGCTGGTTTCGAGCGAAGTGGGCTCCGGCGCTCTGGACCCGGAGGAGGTGGTGGAGTTGGGGCCTCGACTCCGAAGGGTGGTCGCCAAGGCCGTCGCGAGGTACGACGGCCACCTCGAGGGATTCCAGGGTCATCGGCTCACTGCCTACTTCGGCTACCCGACCGCGCACGAGGACGATCCTCGCCGCGCCATTCTTGCCGCCCTGGAGGTCCTCGATTCGGGCAGCTCCATGGAGTCGAGCTTCGGGAGTCGCATGTTGGCGATCCGCGCCGGACTCCACACCGGACCGGCTGTAGCCACGATCGACGCTTCGGACCACAGTCAACTGATGCTGGGCCCGACCATCGACACCGCGGTCCTTCTCAGCCAGGGTGCCGCTGCCCATCAAGCGGTCGTGAGTGCCACGACCAAGGCACTGGTCGAGAGCTTCTTCGAGCTCGAATTCGCGGGGTCGGTCGGTGGACACGAAGCCTGGCTGGTGGGCCCCGTTGTCGCCGAGTCGACGATCGATACCAGTCGCATCGCGTCCCCGATGGTGTCCCGCGACCACGAGTTGCGTCTGATCGTCGACCGCTGGCGCATGGCGCAGGACAGCGAAGGACAGGTGTTGACGGTCTCGGGGGAACCGGGGATCGGCAAGAGCAGACTCCTGGCCGCCGTGCGACGGGAGCTCGAAGACGCAGTGGCGACTTCGCGGGAGGAACGGGCGCTGCAGTGGCATGAGATCAGCGGGTCGGCCTACCACACCGACTCGCCACTGCGCCCGCTGCGCCGATGGCTCGCCACACTCCTCGCGGCGGATGCTCGAGGCGTGGACCGGGCTACGAGCGACCGGGTTCCGGAGGAGACGGCGGCCTCCAAGCGTGCTCCCCTCGACCGCCTGGAGGCTCTGGTCGCAAGGCTCGACCTGGACCGTGCGACCAGTGTTCCCTATCTCGCAGCGCTGCTGTCGTTGCCGTCGGACGCGCGCTTTGCGCCGCTCGAAGATCTCGCCCCGGGGGCAGACCGAGCAGCCACGCTCGAAGCCCTGCTGCGCCTGATTCTCTCCCTGGCCGAAGCCGAGCCGATGGTCCTGGTCTTCGAGGACCTGCACTGGGCCGACGCTTCGAGCCTCGAGGTCGTGAAACGACTCATCGAGAGCGCCAGCTCGGCGCCCATCCTGGTCGTGCTCACGGCTCGGCCGGAGTTCGTCGCGCCCTGGCCGCCGCAGCCTCATCTCACCCAGTTGGCGATCAGCCGCCTTGGCGCAGCCGACGCCGGTGCCCTGCTCGATCAGATCCCGGGCAGCGATCGACTCCCTCCGACGGTCCGTGAGCAGATCCTCGAGATCACGGACGGCGTGCCACTGTTCGTCGAAGAGGTGACTCGAAGCGTGCTCGAAGATCTCGAGCGCGGATCGATCGATCAGACCGGGGCTGCAGCCATCGAAGTGCCGATGACACTCCAGGGAACCCTCACCGCACGGCTCGATCGACTCGGTGCCGCCAAGGAGCTCGCTCAGCTCGCCGCGGCTCAGGGGAGGGAGTTCTCCCGCTCCCTTCTCGGGGCAACCGCCGGTCTCACGGACACCGAAGTCCGCCAACGCCTTCAGGCTCTCGTCGCCGCAGGATTGGTGCGCCGGCAGCGAGGGTCGCGCAACGACCACATCTTCAAGCACGCCCTGGTCCGGGACGCTGCCTATGACTCCATGGTGCGCAGCCAGAAAGTGCGAGTGCACGAACGGCTTGCACGCGCGCTGCCCGAACAGTTTCCCGGTCTCGCCGACGAGGAGCCCGAGATCCTGGCCTTTCACCTCCAGGAGGCGGGGCGACTGGAGGAGGGCCTGGAGTGCTGGCGAAAGGCGGCACGGATGGCGATGGCTCGCTCGGCGATGGTCGAGGGTCACTCCCACCTCACGGCCGCCCTCGGGGTGTTGGATCGGCTGCCGAAGACCCGCGAGCGACTGCTCGTGCGAGCCGACCTGATCAAGACGAAGGGACTCGCACTGGGCATGATCACGACGCCGGTAGCGCCCGAGGTGCGCGAGCAGCATCTCGAGGCAGCGAAGATCAGCCGGGAACTGGGTGACGAGCCGGCTCTCTTTTCTTCCATCTCGGCTCTGTGGTCCTGGTATCTGTTCACGGGTCAGCGGAGACCGGCCGAGGAGTGCGTCGCTGAGCTCGAAGAGCTGGCCGATCGGAGTGAGGATCCAGAGGCGCGCTGGTTGGTCAAGGCGCTGGCCGCTTCGCTCGCCTTTTACGGAGGACAGTTGGAGTCTTCCCGCGAGCTGTTCAGCCACGGAGTCTCTCGTTTTGACGAGCTCGAGCAGCGTCCGTTGGCCGCGGGCACCCTGGGGCTGTGGGAGGAAGCGACGGTCGCCGTGCTTGGCGGCACGGTGAGTGGCCTCGGCGCGGCCTTCTGGTACCTCGGGTTTCCGGATCGCGCGATGCGAGACAAGGACCGACTGCTCGCGTACTGCGAGGGGCGTACCCGACTCAATGCTCTCAACCACTACGCGGACATCGAGCTTCTGCGCGGTGACTTCGAGCAGGCCAGGGCCACGGCCGAGGAGGCGATGAAGCTGGCCGACGAGCTTGCCCCGGGTCTGTCGCTGCAGTCGATGGTCTATCTCGGCTCCGCCCTTGTGGGGCTGGAGACGCACGGGCTCTCCGGGGAGGGCACCGCAGGCGGTCTGGAGCGTGCCTATCAGTTGATTCAGCAAGGCATCGGTGGCTTCCGCATGATCGGTGTGGAGTGGCACCTGCACCGCTTTCGCACCCTCGAGGTGCGGGCTCTGGTCGCGCTCGGCCGAGTCGACGAGGCCCTCGAGGTAGCCGAGCAGGCACTCAACGACGCTCGGTCGAAGCTCGAGAGCTATCTCGAGGCCGAGTTCCTCCGTCTGCGCGGCGAGATCCTCGTGCTGCGGGGCGACTCCGCGGCCGCTCGGTCGTCCTTCGAGCGCTCAGTCGCCACCGCCAGACAGCAGTCCAGCCGCTCGCTGGAGCTGCGATCAGCCACCAGCCTGGCACGATTGCTCGACAGTGAGGGAGATCGCGAGAGTGGCCGCGAGCTCCTCGAGCCGATCTACCAGTGGTTCACAGAAGGCCACGACACGCTCGATCTCGTCGAGGCGAGGGTCCTCCTCGAGAAGCTCGAGGAGGAGCTCGAGGCTTGAAGGTCTTGCTCCTCGGTGTGACGGGACATCTGGGCAGTGCGCTGGCGCGCGAGCTGTGTCGTCGTGGCTACCCGGTGTCGGGCGTCACGCGAAGCGAGACGCTGCCTCCCAACCTGAGTGGTGTTCCACTGGAGACGATCGTGGGCGACGATCGGGAGCCGGGTGCCTTCGATCGCTGGGTGCGCGGTCACGAGACGGTGATCGACGCCGGCGCTCCGTACGGCCCGGCGGACCCGAATGGGCCGGATGCTGCCGACCAGTTCGGTCGACTGAGGGACTCTCCGCATCGGGCCAGACGGTTGCTCCGGGCAGTGCGGGCCCACGGGAGTGCGATGGCCTATGTCGGCTCCTTCGTGACACTGGCCAAGGGCAGCAGGGCTCGTCTCGAGCGCCGGCTTCATCCCTACTTCGAAGCCAAGCTCGCGATCGAGCGAGAGGTCCGTGACGCCACCGACCGTGGCGTACCGGCGGTCACCCTCGCCCCCACAGCCTGTCTCGGGCCCTGGGACTACCATCGCCGCAGGACGGGGCCGATTCCGCTCCTGCTCCGCGGCGGCCTCTCCTTTTCTCCGAACCAGTTCGTCAACGTCGTGGACGTTCGCGACGTAGCCAGGGCCACCGTGTCTGCGATCGAGAACGAGCTCTGGGGAGAGACCCTTCTCGTCTCGGGCCACAACGCGACGCTCGACACGATCGTCGCCCGCGTGAGCGAGCTCGCCGGCGTGCCCGGACCCCGATTCTCCGTTCCTGCTTCGGTCACGATGGCGGGAGCGTTGGCTCTACGCGCCGGTTCCGGCGTCTTCGGGCGAGCGAGCGCGCAGTGGCTGCTGGGCGCCCTGCTCCTTCGAGCCTCCACCGCCTGCCCGACAGGAGACCGTCAGCGGGAGATGGGGATCTACCCTCGTCCCCTCAGTCAGACGTTGGCGGATGCCGTCGACTGGTACCGCGAGTTGGGCCCACACGACGGTGTGAGCGGCCTTCATCGCTTCGAGGGGCTTCGAGGTTCGCTCAGGCGTCGAGGCTCCGGCGGGCTCGGTCCCTAACAGCGGATCGCTGAGGAATCAGAGCTCATGACCGCGCTGATCCACCACTGGTCATCGTAGGAGCGTACGACGTAGACGACGCGGTCAGTCGTCTCGCGCCCGTCCGCGAACCGACGCCGATAATCGATGCCGACCAATGCCATCCCTTTCCGAAGCCTGCAGCTCGAGAAGGCGACCATCGCGGTACCCTGCCAACCGTCCTGCTTCACGGGTTCCATGGTCGTCGTGAGGACCGAGGCGATCTCGGCGCGATTGGCCAGCTGTACCACGGCGTCCGGCGCGAGTATGGTGGCCTTGGAATCCCAGTATTGGTCCGCGAGCTCTGAGATATCCGCCTCTGGCGTCCAGGAGTCGAAGTACAACTTGAAGTGCTTCTCCAATTCTGCTTCGTCGTTTGAGGCGCTGACTGCCGTGGCGACGAGCAGCAGGGCGATGGCGATCGACGAGCGCATGAGTGGGACTCCGTTTCTTGTCTTCGAGGGTTCGCAGTGCGTTCTCATTTCGCAGTGGCTCTCCGGCTCAGTACAACTGAGTGAGGCCTTCCGTTTCCGCCAGCGCTTCCAGTTCGTCCGGTGTCGTGTCCAGCCTGGCGTGCGCGATCATCGCTTCGGCGATGCCCGCCGTGTCCGAGGAGTCGGGCCATTCGTCGGGCTGCCACATCCTCGCTCGAACGATGCACTTCGGGCAGTGAATCAAGACGCGCTCGACGTGCATCACGACGGCGAACTCGGGGACCCGATCCGACACCGTCATGGTCTCGCGCAATGTCTGATCTCGGACGATCCGGCACTCGCCGGTCACCCGCAACGTCTCGCCTTTTCCGGGAATCAGGAAGAGGGCGGCCAGATAGGGGTTCTCGAGGAGATTCGTGAAGGTGTCCACTCGTTTGTTGCCAGGGCGGTCCGGGAAGGCAATGTGCTTCTCGCCGAGGATCCTGACGAATCCCGCAGGATCCCCCTTGGGCGAGACATCGGGATAGCCGTCCGCCGTGGCCGAGGCCAGGACGATGAAAGGTGACTTCTCGATGATCTTCCGAGAGACCTCGTCGATGTGGTCCATGACCTTGGCGACGACGGGGGCTACCGGTTCGCCGATGAGCTCGCGAATCTCTTCGAGTGTGCCGACGACATCGTTGAAGTCAGCGAATGGATCCTGAGACGTCTTCATGGAGAACTCCTTCCTGGTCATGGGTGCCGGGACGCAGCATTCAACATCGCTCGAGCATCCAGGCCGGCATCTCGGCGAGGAATCGTTTGTCGCGAGAGTCGGGGAGCGGCCCGAAGATGGCGTCGAACTCGCGGCTCGCGGCTCCGGCGAGTCCATGGGCGATCTCGTTGGCGTAGTCGATCGAGCCGTAGTGGTCCATCAACGACCTCGCCCAGCGCACCTCCCCGCTGGTGCGCTCCTCTCGGCTCAACCCGAGAAACTCCGTGAGCCGTTGCCGCTCCCGGCCCCGCGCCTTTTCGAGCAGGTGGATGATCATCAGGGTTCGCTTGCCTTCGTAGAGGTCGCCGTCGATCTCCTTGCCGTAGTGCACCGGATCTCCGACCAGGTTCAAGATGTCGTCGCGAATCTGGAAGGCGGCACCGAGAAAGAACCCGAGTCGGATCAGCGGCTCGACGTCGTAGCGGCCGCGGGTCGCGATCAGGGCTCCAGCTCGAAGCGGGAAGATCGTGGCGAGCCAGCAGGTCTTCTTGAGCACCATCACGAGATAGTCCTCCGCCACCAGGTCGACCACGTTGTCCCGTCGCCATCCCAGCTCGAGTGCCTGCCCCTCGGCCGACTCCCGGGTCATGCGCTCGTTCTCTTCGATGATGCGCATGGCCAGCTGAGAGCCGAGGGCCCGGTGGTTCTCGAACAGGGGGCGCAGGCTCATCAGGGTCAGCATGTCCCCGACGTTGATTGCCAGCGGAACTCCCTGCAGCTTGTGCATGGTGGGGCGGCCTCGGCGCTCGTCGCTGAAGTCCTGGATGTCGTCGTGGATCAACAAGGCGTTGTGGAGCAGCTCGAGCGACATCGCGGTGCGCAGGGCGTCCTCGCGATTCCCGCCGAATGCCCCGGTCGCGGCCAGGCAGAGGCTCGGACGCATCATCTTGCCGCCGCGACTCGGATAGTCGCGGAGAGGCTCGTAGAGATACGCCTGGGGCTCCCGCTGAGGCAGGTAGTCGAGCAGTCCCTGACGGACCTGCGCCCCATACTCGGACAGGACGGCGTCGACCAGCGCACGACCTGACGGAATCGTCGCGGCCGCGTCGAGGATCGGTGCAGGAGCCTCTCCCGGGTCGAGCATCCGGCCTGCCTCAGTCGGCCACTCGGATCGTCAGGGAGCCGACGTGCCGACCGTTGTCGCAGTCGATCGCGACACCGGTGTAGAGGCCTCCAGAGAGATCGTCGTCCACTCGCACTCGGACTCGCGGGCGAGAAGCGGCCCCTTCGGAGCTCTCGACGAGGTCGAAGAGGACGTCGGTGAGAGCCGGCGCACCAGGGTCGGCGGCGTTGATCAGGTGAGCCGCCACCCGCTGCTCGGCCTGGAGCTGCTCGAGATCGATCTCGACCGCGACCGGGCGTTTGGAGTCGACCTCGACGGCGACCGAGCAGAGTCCTCCCGATCCCGGAGGAGAGGCGCGCCGAGAGCGACCGGGCCGCTGCCACGGGAGGGGTGGCCCAGACTCGAGTGAGAATCCGCCGCTCTTCTCGCCGGCGCCGATCTCCTGGAGCCCGTTCACGAGGTTGCCCAGGAAGTCGAACCACAGGGAGGCCAGCATCGTCGTGACGGTGACTCCCCGAAGGCCCGACGACGGGTTCTCGAACGGGGATCGGTCGTAGTGGCCGTGGCCCAGCTGCGCCGCCAGATCGCGGCCCTGGCGGATCTGGTCCTCGATCACGCGGTACCCGAGATCGACGGCCTTACCGACCGTGCTCTCGAGATCGGCCGCCAGGGCCTGGCCGGCGCGCTGGAAGGGGTCAGCCGAGGGCGGGTAGCCCCCCGGCTGACGAAAGCCCGGGCCGAAGCTCTCTGCTGCGCCCTCTGCTGCAGCGGAGCGCAACGGCCCGGTGCGCTCCGGTTCGGGTCGACGGTAGCGGGTGGGTGGGTCCGACGGGCTCCGGGGTGGGGTCGTCTTCTTCGACGCGCCCCGGCGCGTGCTGCCCGCATTACTGGCGGCAGAGGGGCTGTCGGAGCTCTTCGGTCGCTTCGCCTTGGCCCTCGCCTTCGGCTTCGGTTTGGCCTTCCTGGTCGCGGACGGCGACGGCTTCTTGCGGGAGGCCTTCGAGGTGCTCTTCTTCTTCTCAGCCATCGTCTTCTTCTTCCTCTGACAGGTAGGTTCGGTCGCTAGGGGTGGTCGTAGCCCACGATATCCATCAGCCTCGGCGTGCCGGCGATGGCGTGGGCGGCGAGGCGACCCGACAGGATCGCCGCTTCGACGCAGCCCGCGTTGATGCCGCATTCTGTCCAGTCGCCGGCGATGGTCAAGTTGTCGTAGGTGCGGTCGAGCGGCGAGATCCGGAAGCGCTGCGAGCCCGGCAGCGAGAGCACGTAGCCGTCGGAGGGATTGATGTTGGCGGTCCAGAACTGGCCGTCGAAACGTGCGGGGCCTTCCAGCGCGGCGGTTTCTTCCGGGTTGACCAGGGTGTTCCAGCGCATCGAGCCGCGCCGATCGTAGGCCCCGGGTGCAATGGCGCGAAAGGGGCCTTCCAGGATCTCGAGAGCGTCAGCCTTGACCTGTTTCGAGGGTCCTTCGGGATGCGGGCCGCGGTGGGGGAGGGGCCGCTCGGACAGGACACCGCAAAAGTAGAGGATCGATTGAACGTCCCCACGCCAGTCCTCCTGGCCTACCAGGTGACTCATGTCCGCCCACGTGTCGATGGGATCCTCGAAGCCGGTGACCGTGGAAGTGCCGTGCGGCCAACCCAGGTCGTCGAGTCCGCGATCGAGCCACAGCTGGAAGGCCTGGGTGCGCGTAGTCCCGACGTGCTCGACCATCTCCCGCCATCTCGAATCGCTCTCGATCAGCTCCGAGCACACGTGAGGCACCGCTCCCAGGCCGATGGCGAGCACGACCGCATCGAAGTCGTGCCCGACTTCCAGCCTCGCCCGACCCACGGTTGTTTCGTCCCAGTGAGACTCGTAGTCGATTCCCGCCAGCTTCCTGCGGCTGCCCACCAGCTGATCGGTGTCCGGCTCGGAAGGCCAGCAGGGAAGTCCATCGACGTCGATGAGCGGTGAGTACTCGTCGCCGCTCTTGACCTGGGCCTGGACCCGGAAGTCGAGGGCAGCGACGTGGGGGGTCTCTCCAGGAAGGCTCTCCAGCTTCGCCAATTCGACGTTCTCGAGGCGATGGAAGAATCGAAAGGCCACTCCCCGGCGCTTCAGGACCTGGTAGAACGGGGCGAAGACGGCGTCTCCCATACCCGTGTTCATGCGCCAGAAGAGCGAGCCGCGGTAGGTCAGGAAGAAGCGACCCCCGCCGCGCAAGAGCACTCCCGCCGAGCCTCGAGGTCGGCGGGGGTCCCCCTTCTCGTAGGCGAACGCCATGTCGTAGAGGGCGTTCACGAAGGTGGAATCGATGGTCTCCTCGGAGGCGCCATGCAGCCGGAGCCAGTCGCGGTAGTCGTAGTCGTCGAGGGAATCGAAGCCGCGCGGGTCGGTCAGCACCCCGTGCCGGATGGCGCCCCGGACCGAGCACAACACCATGTCGACGATCTGCCAGACACGACGGATCTCATCGTCCTGCTGGGCGAGGTGGCGCAGCGCACCTCGCGCCCCGGCAGCCACCCACTCGGTCAAGCGAAGCAGCGCGGAACGCTCTCCCGGAATCTGGCGCAGCGCGGTCTCGAGCAGCCGGGCTCCTTCGAGCACCGCTACCTGGGACGCCAGCTGTCCGTAGCGCAGCACTCGAGCGATCGCTTCGCCGATCGGCTCTTCGGGGCCCGGTGAGTGACGCGCCGCATCTCGCCCGGTGCTCGGCGCTGAGACCGAGACCGAAGACATCATCACCACCGCGAGGCCCATGGCGCGAGACAGATACCTTGCGGGAGAGAAAAACTCGCCCACGGGGAGGGGATCGCCGGGCAACCCGGGCGAGGGCGGAAAGGCCGCGGCCCAGCAGTCCCAGAAGCCGGCGTTCGAGCGATCGGCGAGGCCGATGATCGGAGCGGGTGAAAAGGCGTCGGTCCAGTCGGCCATGGGGTCTCGAGACGGATCCCTTCCGAGCTCGGCGTAGCACTCGCGGACCAGGCGAAAGGCATTCTCGTACCACCCGTGCCATAGATGGAGCCCGTGCTCCTCGATGCGATTGTTCGGTCCCCGCCCCGAGGCGCCCTTGCCTCCGAGGCGCCACCCCTGCTGGTAGATGGTGACTTCATACCGCCCGTCGAGCTCGGCGCGGGTGAGATCGAACGCCGTCGCCATCGCCGCGCAGCCACCGCCGACGATGGCGACCTTCACGGGCTCGTCGAGAGGAGGTGCCGCCCTATTCATCGTCATCCTGGGGAGGCTCGTGCAGCTCTTTCCTGTTCAGAGCGTGAAGCAGTTTGGCGAGGCTCTGGGTGCTGGGCCGGGGAGGCGGGTCGACGAGGTAGTCGTACGCGCCCTCTCGGACATAGATGGGAAGCGGGTGTACCACCTGCCAGAGCAGGTCGAAGGGCAAACTCCATCGGGTGTCGCCGTGGATCCGGAAGGGCTCGATCGCCTTGGTGACGGCGAAGACGTCTCCTTTGTCGCTGCCGAGTCTCTCGTGGTCGACGAACATTCCGAGCTCGCGTGCGATGTCGTAGGTGGGCTGCTTGAGGATCGACACCTCGAGCTCCGGCAGTGCGTCGACCTGAAAACTTCCGGGACCGGTGTCGCTGTTGCCGAACGCACCCAGCACCGAATGCCAGGCTACGAAACCGGCGTAGTTCGAAGCCTTCGGATTCTCGGCGGAGATGTAGTTCTTGTAGGACAGGTAGTCGAGGCGAAGTCGCTTCGTCATCAGGCGCGACAGCTTCTGCGTGAACTCGGTCTGACGGGATGCGTCGAGTCCGCCTGGGTCAGAAGGTCCCGTCTGGTGGATCTGGATCAAGGATCTCTCACTCACGGTCTGTCCCTGATTCACTGCGGGGAAGATCTTGGCGCTCACGTCGAGCACGGGCCGCGGCGCGAAGGGCTGTTCCAACCAGGGGTCCCGGCCTCCCTCGATGGTCGCCAGCGCGGTCGGAATCCCTCGCACCTCGTGACCGGTCATCGCGGAGAGCGGAGAGTCGGCGAAGTCGAACACCGGGTAGAGGAAGAACTTCTCCTCGGGTTTCCCCGCGTCGGTCGCGATCTCGGCACGCAGCAGCAGGGAAATCTGTACCGAGTTGGTCGCCCACCAGCCCACGTTGTTTGCCGCCGAGGACATCGCCTCGTTGTGGTTCACGGTCAGAAAAGCCACGGTCGCTGCTTCTCCGTGCTCGCCATGGGGAAAGTAGGGATAGGGACGAACCGAGAAGCTCTTCACGTTCGGCGGAGAATGCTTCGAGTTGCTGAACTCGCGAATCAACGGGAGGTTCCTGAGAAAGAAGCGAGCGCCCCGCGAAACCGCACGCGCGTTCTCCCAGCGAATCGGGATGGGCACGACCTTGGTCTCGAGTCCGAAGAACTCGAACGGTCCTCCGATCGGGCTCGACAAGGGGCCGAGAGTCGTGTTGTACGGCACGATCTCTCCGGTGGGAACGGTGAAGATCTGATCTGTCTTCGCTTCTTCGAGGATCTTCTTGTTCTCGAATCCGAGTCGCTCGTCGACGAACAGGCTCGGGGGCGGGTCCTTTGGCTTCGACCATCCCCGGGTGCCCGGGGCCCGCCACGTGACGCTCCCGCCGACGACGTAACGCAGGTCGAGTGCCATCCAGAACGGAGCGAAGGGCACCAGCTCGGTGACCGGGCTCTCCGAGCTCTCCGAGACCAATCGATGATCGAGGCCGAGAGACTCGACGATCGGGTATGCAGGGTTGTCTTGGATGCGCACCCGCAGCCCGCCACTGGGATCCCCCCGCAGCACGGCGACGTCGCCCAGGGGTCCGCCGGCATGGAATCGGGCCATCGCCATTTTCGACAAAACGAGCCCCTGAAAGCAGGCGGCGTTTGCCTGGGAGGCGCGAAACTGGGCCAGCGTCATGGCGGTGAGGGCCTGGCCGCCCAGCAGGTATTCGCCGAGCCGCCGCGCCATCGCGCCGATGGAAGCCTCGGGCTTCTTGCGGTTCGCCGGCAGGCCGAGGCGTTCGCCGAGACCCTCGGCCAGATAGCTGAGGAAGTTTCCGGTGTTGTAGTAGACCGCGCTGGCCCCCGCGACCATCGGTCCGAACAGGAGAGAGGGATCGGGCGGGATCTGCAGGGTCGTGTTGGCTTCGTACTGGTAGATCTCGAGCAGGGTGTGGTCCTGGAGCGGCTCGCCCGCGTAGAGGTGCGAGAACATCTGGGTGTCCAGGCGAATCAGCCGACGTGCCAGTCGGGGGTCCTGCATCCAGGGATTGATCTCCGGCTGGAGTCGCGCCAGCACCTTCGGCCAACCCATTTCTCGCCCACCGATGGCGGAGAACTCGTCGTCGACGAAGATGAACGGCGACACGACGACCCAGTCCTTGAACTGGAACTCTCCGTTGGCGTCCCTTTCGAACCACTCCAGTGTCACCGCGAACATGAACTCGTGCTGAGATACCCAGCCCAGGTTGATCGAGGAGTCCGACATCCCCGGGTAGTTCATCGCCATCAGCATCACCCCGGGGACCGTGGGTCGGAACCAGTGGTCGGGGGACCGATTCAGATAGGCGTCGCAGAAGTCCTGGAGCTTGGTGAGGCTTGCCCGCAGAGGGAAGACTCGAGCGGTGACGTTGTTGAACGTGATCACCGGGGTTTCCGCGTCCAGCTCCCCGGAGCGATTCGATTGGTCGTTCTCGGCCACAACAACACCTGACCTTCCACCTCGAGGGGGAGGAGTCGAACCCGTGGACTGATTCAAAGAGGCGGACTCAGGTTATCAGCCGGGGAACGGGCTCGGCTGGATCGGCCGGGCTGAATCGGACCGGACAGGCTCACTGTCCGAGCTCTTCGACTAGGATCGTGGGCAGATGGATCCGCGCAATTCCGCTCAGCACAAATGGGTCATCGGCGTTCCCCTGATCGCGGTGCTGGTGATCGTCGTCCTCTGGCTGCTCTGCTATCTGCTGCCCTGGCTGGGGCCCTGCAGCGGATGTCCATGGAAGCCGGGTCTCGCGGGTGGGCCGACGACGCCCCAGTTCCTGGCGGCCGACGATTTTCAGGGCACCTGGGAAGGGAAGGCCGGCTGGGTGACCTTCATCGGCAAATCCACCTGGGAGGGAAGGCTGGCGTTCGTGAACCTGCCTCGTGCTCAGGTGAGCTCGCTGCTTGCGCCGGGTCTGGAGCTCGCGCAGCCGCTGCAGACCTCGACCCAGCTCCACCCGGTGCTCCTGATGGACGGAACGCAGAAGGAGCTGACGACGCAGGCAGCCACCAGCCTGGGCCTTCCGGTGTACTACCCGGAATTTCGGGAGATCATCGTTCTGGTTCCGTTCGTGGTGGGCAAGGACAGCACCTGTCAGAAGTTCCACAGCTGGGTGGTCCGGATGTACCTCGACGACCCGGTCCCGGTGTCCGGAGGACTCTGGTGGGGCTATCGCAAGCTGCTGGCCGAGATCCAGAAGAGCACGGCTCAGACGGAGATCCACGATCCGATGAACGGCGTCAAGGCTCTCGAAGTCAGCTACGTCGACTCGATGCCCTGGTATGCCGACGGGCGACCGCACATCGAGAACTACGCGGTAATGCAGCAGATTCTCGAGATGCCGATCATCGGGCAGAACCCGTCCAGTCCCTTCGTGTGCTCGTACTGGATGTGGAGCTTCGCGAACGTGCAGTCCCGGCGCTCCTCCGCCTCTCTGGAATTCCATCCGGGATTCTCTCCGTCGACGCCCTGGACCGGTCAGACCCTGCAGACGGTGACCGGAGGGGCTGTCCAGCTCGAGGAGCTGCACTGGTGGCTGTCGACCCCCATCCAGTGCAGCTTCTGAGGGGCAGCCTCACTCCTCGAGAGGGAAGCCGGCGTTCTCCAGCGCACGCCGCCCGGCATTCATCGCCAGGGTTCTCACCTGTTGGATGTCTTTCTTGTCCTCGAAGACGTCGACCCAGAGCGTCGCGTTGAGGCGTGCCCAGGCACCCTCGAAGACCTTCAGCTGCACTCCCGGTGGCGGATCACTGCTCACGCCGGGCACGGATCCGACCGCAGCCTGCAGTGTCTCGCAAGCGCTGGCCAGGTCTGCTTCGACTCCGACTCGAAGCTCGAAATCGGTACGCAAGTTGCCGTCGAGCGTGTAGTTCACGACCGGCTCGTTGAGGATCTTGGAGTTCGGGATGAAGATGTCCGTGCCGTCGGCCGTGCGAATGTGCGTCGCGCGTAGATCGATCGACTGCACGATTCCCTCCAGGATTCCGGAACGGATCAGGTCTCCCACTCGAAACGGTGACCGGTATGCGAGGAACACGCCAGCGATGAAGTTCTCGCCGATCTGACGGAAGGCGAAGCCGAGAATCACGGCGACGATGCCACCGCTGGCGGCGAGCCATGTCGCGACGCCACTGAATCCGAGGACATCGAGAATCACTGCCAGGCCGATCACCTGGACCAGTCGGATAGCCACGAGGCGGAAGAAGCCCCGCTGGATCCTGGTCAGCTCCCCGCGAGCCAGGAGCGCGTCGACCATTCGACCGACCACTCGAGCCAGGAAGAGGGTCGCCGCGAACACCACGAGAGCGAGCAAGATCTGCGGGGCCATCTCCACCAGACGAGTCCATCCCCGCTCGATGCTCTCCACGATCGACTCACCCATCTCCATCACGAGGACTCCCTGCTCAGCGGTTCGTGCGAAGGGCCAAGCGTAGCCCATGAACCGGAGGGTCGGTGCAGTGGTCGGCGGGAATCTCGATGCGCGATGAAGGGGTGGCGAAAACGAAGGGGGAAGGCGCTAGGCTGTGGATTCAGACCAGAAATGCCGGGGCGGTGCAGCTCGACCCGAGCTCGCCAGTGGTCCGATTGCCCCCAACCTTCAGAGGAGCAACGAGTATGTTGGTGAAGAACGTGATGTCGCGTGACGTAGAGGTGTGTCATCCCGAGACCAATCTCGCCCATGCCGCCGCGTTGATGTTCAAGTCCGACTGTGGCTTTCTGCCCGTGACCGACCAGGGCCAACTCGTCGGAGTGGTGACCGATCGGGATCTGTGCATGGCCTCGGCCACCCAGGGAGAGGTAGCGGCTTCGATTCCTGTCGAGGTCGCGATGAGTCGGGACTTCGTGGTGTGTGCGCCCGGGGACGACGTGAGAGAGGTCCTCGGACGCATGGCCAAGCACCAGGTGCGTCGATTGCCGGTGACCAAGGGGGGCGTGCTCAAGGGGGTCGTGTCGATCAACGACCTGGTCGTGGCTGCGAAGTCGAAGCGCGGCAAGGACGATGCGCCGAACTACGCCGACGTCGTGCGTACGCTCCGGGAGATCGGCCGCCCGCGATCGCGGGAGGCCTCCATCTGAGAGGCCAGAGGGGGCGTCGGCCAGGGCGGTCCGATCAGTTGCGGTCGACCAGCACGGCCTTCTCGACGACGGTTCTCGGTCGATAGAGCCAGCGATAGGTGACCCACCCGAGGCGCCCCAGATCGACCTCGGTGACGACGGTCAGGAGTTTGCCCTCCGCCCCCAGCTGATACGTCTCGATCGAGTTCTGACGCGAGATCTCGTTCTTGATCACCAGACGACCGTTCTTCTTCCACCGGGCAGACATCTCGGACGAGCCTCGAGGGGTCTCGACGCGTGTGGCCTTGCCGTTGGTCGGCAGACGGATCTCCTCCCCGTCTCCGAAGCGCAGGGTCACGTCGTCCTCCCCCTGGGTGATCTGTATCTGCCAGCGGGATTCCTCCAGCGTCTCGAAACGCTGCTTCATCTCCGCAGAGATTCCGGGGTCGCCAGCAACGCCACTGCTTCCGGTGCCGCTGGAAGAGGTTCCGCCGCCCTGGGGAACCCCTCCTTGTGGTACTCCGCCCTGGGGGACACGCCCCTGGGGAACGCCAGCCTGGGGAACACCGAGGGGAGGGCCAGGGTAGCCCCCGCTTCCGCCCTGGACGACTCCGGCGCTCGGGCGGGTCGATCCGGCATCCCCCGAGCGGCGCTCGATCGCCAGACGGACCTTTGCCAGAGGATCCTCGCTCAGCTCCTCGTCGATCTTCCAGGTGCCGCTGAGGTCGGGCACGGCCTTTTCCGCGGGAAGAACCTGTGCCCACGTCAGCCCGATGCCGAGGGCGAGTGAGACCGCGAGTGGTCGCGTGGTGCTCTTCATCGTACGGGCTCAGCCGAGGTTGTCGGTCCAGGCCTCTTCATCGAATCCGACCAGCAGGGTCTTACCGGCTCGCACGGTCGGGGCACGGAGGTTGCCCGTCGGACCGAGCATCGCCGAGAGGATCTCCTCGTCGGCACGTCCGCCGGCCAGCTGGGTGACTTTTCGTCCCTTGGCGACCACGATCTTGCTGGCGCCGAGCGCCAGCTCGCGAGCCGCTTCGCTGCCGAGCTTGCGGCTCGCGGGGATCGTCTCTTTGACACTGATGCCACGGGCGTCCATGAACTTGGACGCTTTACCGCAGCTCGTTCAGCCATTTCGGTGGTAGTACCAATCGACTCGCTTGGCCATGCCTCGACTCCTTGCAAGGGAACCGTTGAGTGGTGAGTCTCAGATGATACGGCATCCGGAGTGGGTCGAGCAGTCTCGGCTTCGAGGTCCCGGCTCGGAATTTTCGACGGCGTCTGTTGGTTATAAAAAGAGGACGTCCCAACGGAATCGGCGCCAAGAAACTCTGAACTGAATCAAGCCGGAGGTGAGGGCCCGACCTCTCTGGCGATTCGCAGGAAAGAGGCTCGTCATGACGAAGACATTGGTTCGTCGCAATCGGCCTGAGGCTTTCGCTCCGATCTTCCGGGACTTCGATCGCTGGCTGGGCAGGGACTGGCCAGAGTCGTTCGAGAATCCACTCCGTGAGTGGCTCGATCGGCCCCTCGAGGCCTACCGTTGGGTCCCGCCGATGGATGTGGTGGAGGAGAAGAACGGCTTCGTGGTCCAGGTCGACCTTCCCGGGATGACCAAGAAGGACATCGATCTCACCGTCGAGGACAACCGACTCGTGATCGCAGGTGAGCGCAAATGGGAGGAGAAGGTCGATGAAGATCGTCTCCACCGGGTGGAGCGTGGCTATGGCAAGTTCCACAGGATGGTTGCTCTCCCCAGGGAAGTGGATCCGGAGAAGGTCGACGCGACCTTCAAGGACGGGATCCTGACCGTGACCGTGCCCAAGACCGACCAGTCGAAGCCGAAGAAGATCGGCATCCACTGAAGCCTGGGTCTCGGCGAAGACATCCGCCGATTCCTGGTGTGGTCTGCCCCGCGAGCTGTCAGCATCAGCCGCGGGGCTTGTTTCAGGAAGGCACCCTGGACCGACTGACCGGTCTCAGGAGTCGGCGGGCTCGATTTCCCAGTCGAGCATCGATTCGCCGTCGAAGATGTAGCGCCCACGAAAGCGCTGCCCCTGCAGAGCGAGGGGGAGCCACAGCCGATCGTCCTCCCACATCTCGTCGTAGGGGATGGCGTCGCGTGGGGTCCACAGCGGGATTGCCTCAGCGGTTTCCTCGGGTGTGCCGTCGAAGCTTTCGGTCGTGAAGACATGGACGTGAATCGAGTAGCCGTCGATGAACTGAAAGAGGTTCTCACCGCGATAGCTCAGTGGTCCCGGCGTGATGCACAGCTCTTCTTGAACCTCCCGAATGGCGCACTGCTCGGGCGATTCACCGCGTTCGAGGCGTCCGCCGGGGCCGTTGATCTTGCCCGCACCGAGACCGCGCTTCTTGCGAATCAGCAGGACCCGGTCCCTTTCGAGGATGAAGACGAGAGTCGCGGGATCGACGGCTCTCCACTGAGTCCAGTCGATGGCGTCGAGCGTGCGAAGTCCAGCTGCTTGTTTCATGTCGGGGCGCTCGTGGGTGGGAGATTCTCCGATCGTTCGACGCGTATTCTGGCATTGCCCGCTACACTGTGGTTCCGAGCTTCGGCGCTCGCAGCCCTCCTGTCTCTTCTTTCTCTATCGAGTACCCCCCTGGCGCAGATCCGATGAGCTCCGATTCAGGTCGCGACGTGAAGCCTCCACTCGGGTGGAAGGGCCGGCTTCTGCTGGTGGGCTTCGGCCTCGTCCTGGTCCTCGGGCTCGAGCTCGCGCTCCGGCTGTTCGGCTTCGGCGGTCAAGAGCCTCTCCTGGTGCCGTTTCTACCGGCCCACCAGGATCGCCCTGCCCTCTGGGAGGTGAACCCACAGCTCGGAAGGAACTTCTTTCCGCGTCGCGACGCATCGGGCGAGCGTCTCCTGGCCAGTCATCGGCGCGAGTTGGTCGCCCTTCCCAAGCCGGAGGGCACGCTGCGCATCGTCTTCGCCGGAGCGTCCTCGGTCGAAGGATTTCCGATGCCGCGTAACCTCACTGCCGCCCGCTTCCTCGAGAGCTGGCTTCGAGAAGCGCTGCCCGGTCGAAAGGTCGAAGTGCTCAACCTCGGCATGGCGGCGGTGGCGACCTATCCGGTACGCGAGATCGCTCTTCGTGCCCTGGAAGAGAGCGACCCGGACATTCTGCTTCTCTATGCCGGGCACAACGAGTTCTTCGGTGCCACCGGGGTGGCTTCGAGCCAGCTCGCGGGCCGCAGTGTCGGTGCGGTAGAGGCCGCGATGAGACTTCGTGGACTGGCGCTCACGCAGGCGCTGGATCGGGCGGTATCTGGCGCGGTGAGTGACGTTGGAGGAGAGGGAGACGAAGGCTCTTCCGCCGGCGGGGGCAATCTGATCGAAGTGATGGCGGCGATCGACGATATCGAGCCAGAAGGTCCCCTGCACCGAGCGGCTCGAAGCAACGCGATCGAGAATCTCGCTCGGGTCGTTCGCGCGGCTCGCGGCCGTGGCGTTCCGGTCGTCGTCGGCACGTTGGTGAGCAACGAGCGGGGAATGGCTCCGATGGCTTCGTGGGTCGACCAGGAGCCGCCGCCTTCCGAACTGGCGAGTGCCCTTTTCGAGGCCGAGGCGCTGCTCGCGCAGGATCCAACGTCTGCACTGGCTCACTACCAGGAGGTGCTCTCACTTCATCCCCGCCATGCCGGCGCGGTCTGGGGGACGGCCCGTGCACTCGAGGAGCTGGGGCGCGAGAGCGAGGCTGTCGAGCAGTATCGGCGGGCTCGCGACCTCGATGCCATGCCGTGGCGAGCACCGAGGGCGCTGAACGAGGCGATCCGACGGATGGTGGAAGAGGAGGGTGCAATCCTGGCGCCGGTCGAGGCGCGCTTCGCCGAGCGGTCCGGTGGGGCCAACGACTGGGCCCTCTTCGTTGACCACGTTCATCCCAGTCTGGAGGGTCAGGCGCTGCTGGCAAGCAGCTTTCTGGACACTTTGCGTGCCTACGAGCTGATCGAAGGAATCCCGCTCGAGCTTTCGTCGTGGCAAGAGCGGGCCCTGGATCTCGGTTCCCATCCTCTCGAGCGCTACCTTCTCGTCCACAAGATGGCCACCCTCTTCTCCATGCCTCCGATCGGACTGAACAACGAGGCGACGGCGCAGCGGTTGCAGCGGCTGCTGACCCAGATGGAGACGTCGGGGGAGCCGGTGGACCGCGAGGCGATTCGCCGGTGGAAAGAGCACTCGGCGCGAGCCGGCTTTGCCCTTCCGATCTCTCTGATTGCGGCCCGCGTGGCCCTCGAAGGGCAGGACCTGGCCAGATTGGCGATCTACGCTCGCTCGGCAATCTTCAATGCGTTTCCGTACTCGGACGAGCGCTGTGCAGCCGGGGTGCTCGCTCGGCTCGGTGCCGTGGCGACCGAAGGGAGATACGACGGCGCTCCACTGGACGATTTCGTCGACGAGTGCGAGACGGTGGCGACACTGCCGGGACAACCTTCCGCCCTACTCGCGCGAAGCCTCGGGAGCCTGCTTCATCTGGCGGGGGAGACCCAGCGGGGACGCGATATGGAGTCTGTGGTCGAAGAGTTGTTGGTCGACGCTCCTCCGTGGATGCAGTCCTACGTCGAGATGGTCCCCGATCTGACCGTGTTCGATCTCGGAACACCGGTTCCTGCAGAACGATCCCTCGGGACCGGTGTGGGCGCGCCGTAGGATCATGAGTCCATGAGCCGCTCCAGCCATCTCGTCGCTTCGGGTCACGGTGCAGCCGTCTGCCGAATCGGCGCCGCGGATTCGGGCTCTGGCCGCCAGGGAGCTCCAGCCAGCTGATCCCTGCCGTGAGAGGACTCGAGGTCGAGCTCCGGACCCAGGGGAACGACCCGGGTCGGATTGATCGACGTGTGAGACTGGTAGTAGTGGTTCTTGATGTGATCGAAGTGAACGGTCTCGCGTACCCCCGGAACCTGATAGAGCTCACGGAGATAGCCCGAGAGGTTTCGACAGTCGGCGATGCGCTGACGATTGCACTTGAAGTGACCGACGTACACGGCATCGAAGCGCACCAGGGTCGTGAACAGACGCCAGTCGGCTTCGGTGAGGATCTCTCCGAGAAGGTATCGACGGGTCGAGAGACGGTGGTCGAGCTCGTCGAGCGCGCCGAAGAGAGCCTCGAAGGCCTCTTCATAGGCCTTCTGGGTCGTAGCGAAGCCGCACCGGTAGACCCCGTTGTTGACGCAGTCATAGACGAAGTCGTTGATCTCGTCGATCTCGTCTAGCCGATCGGCGGGGGCGAAGTCGACGTTGGCGTTTCCGATCTGGTCGAATTCGCTGTTGAGGATTCGAATGATCTCGGACGATTCGTTGTTGACGATCGTCTCCCTCTTTCGGTCCCACAGAACAGGAACGGTGACCCGGCCGGTGTAGTCGCTGCGAGCCGCGGTGTAGACCTGGCTCAGGTAGTCGTATCCGGCCACAGGGTCGGGATCCTCGCTCGAGAACTCCCAGCCGTTCTCGAACATCAAGGGGTCGACCACGGTGACCGAGATGGCTCGCTCCAACTCCTTGAGCTTGCGGAAGATCAGGGTGCGGTGGGCCCAGGGACAGGCGTAGCTCACGTAGAGGTGGTAGCGGCCCGCCTCGGCGGGGAAGCCCGAAGAGCCGTCGGCGGTAACGAAGTCGCGAAACTGACTGGCCTTGCGAACGAATCGTCCTCCAGTGGAGTCCGTGTCGTACCAGCGGTCCTGCCATTTGCCATCAACGAGGAGTCCCATGGTGCATTCTCCTGAGGTGCGGCGTTCGAGAGTGTCTGGAAAGCCCTTCGTCGCCGACCGGTGATTGGCTTCATCGATCGGTCGCCGAGCCGACATCGGTTACGCTCTCCACGAGATGGAGACGATCGAGATTCCCTGCCCCTATTGCGGCGAGGTCAACGCTGTTCAGCTGGAATGGGGGGTGTTCGGCACGATGGTTCAGGACTGCTGGGTCTGCTGTCGTCCCATCGAACTGAATGTGCGGTGGGACGAGTGGGGAGACGCTCAGGTCGTTGCCGCACGGGAAGACGACTGACCGACTCGCGGCACTCGGAGCCGACGGATCCTCTGCGCTATTGATAGCCGGCGGCCTGCAGTGAGAACAGGTGGGCGTAGCGACCGTCGAGCTCGACCAGTTCCTGATGGGTCCCGTGCTCGACGATGCGGCCCCGATGGAGCACGAAGATGGTGTCGGCCATGCGAACCGTGGAGAAGCGATGAGAGATGAGGATCGTCATCTTGCCTTCGGAGAGCCTACGCACGTGCTCGAAGACCTCGGCCTCCGCCTCGGCGTCGAGCGCCGCGGTCGGCTCGTCGAGCACGAAGATGTCGGCCTCGCTGCGCATGAAGGCTCGAGAGAGGGCGACCTTCTGCCACTGTCCGCCCGAGAGCTCTCGGCCATCGGCGAACCAGCGGCCGAGCTGAGTCTGGTAGCCGGCCGGCAGGTCCTCGAGAAAGGGAGCGGCCATTCCCTTGTCGGCCGCCTCACGCCAGCGATCCTCGTCGTGAAAGTGTCGGACGTCTCCCACGCCGACGTTCTCTCCGGCAAGGAACTGGTAGCGCGAGAAGTCCTGGAAGATCACGCCGATGTGCTGTTGCAGGGAGTCTTCTCTCCATTCCTGGATGTCGGTTCCGTGCAGCAGGATGCGCCCGGACTGAGGCGGGTAGAGGCCGGCCAGCAGCTTGACGAGAGTGGTCTTCCCCGAGCCGTTCTCGCCGACCAGAGCGATCACCTCACCGGGTCGGATGTGTATCGATACGTCGTCCACGGCCGGGCTCGTCGAGCCTGGATAGGTGAAGCTCACCGCCTCGAATCGCACCCCGTCCCCCGGTAGGGCGCCGCTCTCCCTCGTGCCCGAGCGCTCGTGTGTGGGCTGTTCGAGGTACTCATAGAGGTTCGAGAGGTAGAGATTGTCCTCGTACATCTTTCCAATCGCCGTGAGACTGGCGGCAACGGCCGATTGCCCCTGCTTGAACAGCAGCAGGTACATGGTCATCTGGCCCAGCGTGATCCGTCCGCGCAGCGCCGCGACCGCGATCCACGCGTAGGCGCCGTAGAACGCCGCGGTGCTGACCAGTCCGAGGACGAATCCCCACCCCCCTCTCTTGAGAGTGAGTCGGCGGTCCTCGGTATAGAGCTTGTGGAAGATCTCCCGATATCGCTCGAGCAGGAGGGGGCCGAGCTGGTGAATCTTCACCTCCTTGGCGAAGTCTTCCCGGGCGAGCACCGTCTCGAGATACATCTGCTTGCGGGTCTCCGGAGAGCGCCAGCGAAAGAGGCGAAAGGCTTCGCCGGAGAAGCGCGCCTCCGCGATGAAGGCCGGAAGACCCGCTCCGATGAGCACCAGGACCGCCCAGCCGGAGAACTGACTGAGCAGCACCGCATAGCTGGTGAGCGAGATGGCGTTCTGCACCAGTCCGAAGGTCTTCGTGACCAGACTCAGTGGTCGGCTCGAGGCCTGCCGCCGAGCACGGGTCAGCTTGTCGTAGAAGTCCGCGTCCTCGAAATGTCGAAGGCTCAAGGTGAGGGCCTTCTCGAGCACCATCTCGTTGACCCGTTGCCCCAGCTGTGCACGCAAGAGGGCTTCGCAGATCATGATGAGACGAGCTGCCGCGGCAATCGCGATGACGATCACTGCCTCGAGACCCACGTAGCGAATCACCGGGGCGAAGTCGGCAGTGCCGCCGGCCTTCGAAACCTCGAGTCCCGCGACCACCGCGTCGACGATCAACTTGCCCGCGTAGGCGGCGGCGGCCGGCAGCAGTCCGGCAACCGTGGTCGCTGCGGCGAGGAGCAGGGCGACTCTCCAGTTGGTGGTCCAGACCAACTCGATGGCGCGACGGCTGTAACCGAAGACGCCGACCAGCCTGCGCAGGGCGGAAGAGTCGTCGGGGACTGCCTCCAGCGGTTGATGCATCGGGCCAGTCTACCGTCGCGCAACGGTGCGGGGTCCGTAGCGGCACGGCGCGTCTGGGGATCGTGCGCTAGGCTCTGGATATGACCTCGCAGAGTTGGCTCAGCCTCGCGCTCGTGTCGGCGCTCTTCGCTTCGTCTTGTTCATCCAAAGATGGGGAGCCGGGCGAGAAAGGCCTGGAGGGGCGGTCGGATCCGGAGCGAGTGGAATTCGCCCTCGATCCGCTCGATCTCTCCTCTGCTCCGGGTTCCCTCGGTCCGTGGCTGGTCTCGGGACGCTCGCCAGGCGTGCGGGTGAGCTGGCTCGAGCCCATGCCGGTGAAGATCAACGCGAGCGAACCGACGTTTGCACTTCGCTGGTCGCGGTTGCGCGACGACGGCTCGGGGTGGGAACCACCCATCACGATCGACGAGGGGACGGACTTCTGGCCCAACTGGGCAGACGTTTCGGCGGTCACCGGACTGGGCGACGGTTGGGTGGCTCATCGCCTTCGCACCCTTGCCGAAGGAACCTACGACTACGGAATCCAGCTGCTCCATTCCGAGGACGGTACGACCTGGGCTCGCGGCGAGTTCCTGCACGCCGACCGGGTGCCGGCAGAGCATGGCTTTGTTTCCTACGCGCCGCTCGGGACGGATGAGGGCTCGGTTCAAGCTTTCTGGCTCGACGGACGTGAGATGCCGGGGGGCGGCCCCATGACGCTGCGCACCGCGCGACTGGTGGCAGACCGAGTCGTCGATCGCACCCTGATCGATGACCGCGTCTGCGAGTGTTGCCCGACCTCGGCGGCGAGCACGTCGGGCGGTGTCGTCGTGGTCTATCGCAACCGTTCCAGCGAGGAGTACCGGGACATCTGGATCGCGCGGCTCGAGGACGGGGTGTGGAGCGAGCCGCGTCCGGTTCACGAAGATCACTGGGAGATCGCCGGCTGCCCGGTCAACGGTCCCGTGGTGACCTCGGATGGGGTGCGGACGCTGTGGGTCACGTGGTACACGGTCGCGGACGGAGTTCCCACGATTCGAGCGGCACTGTCGCGGGATGGCGGTGTCACCTTCGACGGGCCCATCGATCTCGACCAGGGCAAGGTCCTCGGACGAGTCGCCGCGGTGGCCGACGGGGGTGGCGCAGGAGCCTGGGTGAGTTGGCTGACCCGGAGCTCGGAGGAAGGGGGCCGGCTGCAATTTGCCCATCTGAGCCCGGAGAACGGGATCAGCGGCCGCTTCGATCTGATGCCGATCAGCCCGTCTCGTCGATCCGGCTATCCTCAGATGGTCTCGACCGGCGAGAACGAACTGATCCTCGCGTGGACCGAGGTCGGGGAGCAAACCCGAGTTCGCACGGCGCGAGTGCGCATCCCTTGATGCGCGACCGGCGCGGGCGCCGTCAGCTCTCGGGCTCGGGGGGTGCTGCGTCCGTCGAGATGGACTCCGGATTGGGCAGGCGAATGATCTGTCCCGGGATGATCCGGGTCGGATCCTTGATATGCGCGTTCACCGCGAGAACACGCTCGAGCAGATCGGGACTGTAGGTGCCATAGACCCCGAGCATCAGGTCATGCAGGGTGATGCCCCGTTCGATTCGGACCAACAGGTCTCCACTTTCGTCCTGGACGATCGTGGCATCGTCTGCCATGGTGGACGCAGTCGTTGACTGCGACTGTGATGCCGTGCTCTCGGCGGGCTCCTCGGGGGCGGGTCGGGGTTCCTCTGGAGGAGAGGCGGTTGCCGAATCAGGGGTGTCTGGCTCCTGGGTGGCCGCAGACGGGACTGGGGCAAGCGCTTCGGCCGGCGCCGCCGCAAGTCGAGCGGGCGCACTGGTCTGGGGGGTGTCTGCGGTCGAATCCCCCCGGAAAGCGAAGAAGGCAGCCAGCGCGAGCGCGGCGCTGCTGACAGTGATCGCGCCAGCCAGGATCAGGGGGCTCAGACGCCGATCGCGCACCCGCTGGAGTCCTTCGCCCTTCCCTGCCTTGATGGCCTGCTTGGCCGTTGCCTTGTCGACGATGCTCTGGTCCCGGCCGAGCGCGAACAACAGGGAAAGGTGACACAGGACGTTGATGCGGCGAGGGATTCCCTTCGAAGCGACGGCGATCTTCTTGAGTGCCGGCTCCGAGAAGAGCCCGAGATGCCCGCCCGCTTGTTCGAGTCGGTGCTGGATATAGGCGTAGCAGTCCTCTTTGCTCAGCGGGTTGATGAACGAGCGAACCGCCACTCGATCGGCTACGTGCCGGAGCGAGGGGGTCTGGAGTTTCTCGTGGAGCTCCGGCTGTCCGAGGAGTACGACCTGGAGGAGCTTGTTGCGCGGCGTCTCCAGGTTGAGAAGCAGTCGGAACTCCTCCAGTGCTTCGTCGGAGAGGTTCTGGGCCTCGTCGACCAGGAGCGCCGCGGTCTCTCCTTTCGCATCGGTATCGCGCAAGAACTTCTCGAAGGCAGCGATCATGTCGCCCTTCTCGTTGCTGGCCGGCTGGATACCGAATTCGCGCAACACCTCGCGCAGGATCTCGGCGAAGGAGAGTGTCGTGTTCGAAACGAAAGCGAGCTTGATGGAGTAGCCCATCGTCTCCATGATGTGTCGGGCCAGGGTCGTCTTGCCGGTACCGACTTCGCCCACGACCGCCACCAGACCGCGCCTCTCGGTGATTCCGATATCCAGGGCAGCCAGCGCCTCGGCGTGGCTGTCGCTCAGGAACATGTACTTCGGATCAGCCGTCAGCGAGAACGGGTCCTCGACCAGCATGAAATGCCGGAAGTACCGTTGCATGGTGCCAGCGGAGTCTTCCAGTGTGGGTGCTGTCGTTGAGATTGCCATAGCGAGCCCCCCGGAGGTGTCCCCCGAGTCATCCGCCCTCAGTCGAAAACCACAAACCCCCAAAAAGGCTAACGAACACCCCTAGAGGATAGCGCAACGGCCGCTTCAGGGCCGTCTCGAGCTCGGTCGGCGGCGTGGAGGTTCGCCGGCGAGGACGAGGGCGCCGGGCCGAAGGGCTTCGAAGACCCTCGGCCGAAGGCTACTGGCAGGTGAACGCAGCGGTGTCCTGGATCGGCGGAAAGGCCGAGCCCTGGGGATTGACGTAGCTGCGTGTGCTGCCGTTCTTCATGTCGGAGACCGTGATCACCGTCTCCAGGTTGGTCATCCCCGCGGCGAACACCCAGTAGTGACCCCAGGAACATCCGTCGAGTACCTTGACGGTGAGCTCCACATTGCTCGTGCTGAAGAAGGAAAACAGCCCCGTGTCGCTGCTGTAGCGCTTCCCTTTGGCCTTTCCGGCCTGGTTCTGCTTGGTCAGGAAGTCGATCGTCACACGGAAACGGTTCGAGTTGAGGCAGACGGTCTGGGCGTCGGCAAGGCACGAGCCGGGGTGTGCCTTGGTGGTGACACCGACTTCGTTCGAGTACGAAGAGCCATTCGAGTTGCGTGCCGAGACCCGAAACACGTGGTAGGTGGCCTGGGACAATCCGGTGAGTGACTTGCTCTTGGAATTGGCTGGCGCCGTGGAGATCACGGTCCACTCGCCGGTCGGCGAGCGTCGCTCGATCACGAAATCCTGCTCGTTCGCGGAGCGGTCGCTCCACTCGAGCGTGATGCGACTCGTCGTCACCTCTGGAACGCTCAGGTTGGTGGGGCGAGCAGGCTTCTTCGATGAAGAGCCTCCGCTCGACCCGCCTCCATCCGTCGGATCGGGATCGGGGGATCCGCTTTCGTCTGCGGGAGCGGGATAGAGAAATGCGGCTCCTGCCTTGTCGTCGCTGGCCAGTCGGGCCCCGCGACCGTCGGCGTGGATGCGCGAAGCCATGAGGGCGTCGCCCGCTGCGCCCGAGCAGCGGCTCTCGCAGGAGTGGCCGAAACCGATCGCGTGGCCCAGCTCATGGCCAAGGATCTCCTCCAGGGCCGCTTCGGCCTTCGAGTTGTCGGCCAGGAATCGCTCGAGGCCGTCTTGCGTGACGACCAGAGCGCCTCCGATCGGGTGTGCGTGCCCGTTGGCGAACGGGTCGAGGTCGCAGCGAAACCCCGTGATCGTCTGGGCGAGGATTCCGCCGCCGTCGAAGGAGCCGGGGATCTCGTTGCGCGGGTCGTTCCAGAGGACGGTCTGCCGGGTGCTTCCCGCGTTGGGCGTGTCGGTAGTCGTGCCGGTGTAGGTCAGGTTGATGTTGCTGCCCGAGTCCCGGTTCCAGGCCTGCATGGCGCTCTTCAGCTGGGAGAATCCGCCGCCCGCGATTCCGGGCTGGCCCGAAGCGTGGGCATCGAAGCGAAAGGCGCTTCCGCGGTCGAAATCGAAGACCCGGATCGGATGGCCGCCCGTGGCGCCGCATCCGTTCGGAGGGCTCTGCGTGCCCGAACCGATCAGCTGGTACTTGAGCACGCTGCTGGGTGCGGGGATGGACTCGACGAAGTAATCGGCCTCACTTCCCACTCCGGCGGCACGTGAGCGCATCCATGCGGTGAAACCGGCGAGATCGCGCGGCTGGTGGCTTCGTGCGCGCGCACTCGCGAGCGGATCGGCGACTCGCACCAGTTCGTGGGCCGATCCCAGGTCGCGGGTCACGAAGCGTCCCTGCGGTGTGTTGACCTCGCGGAAGGCGCCGAGGCTCGAGTGGAGCACCTGCCAGTCGCCGTCTTCGCTCTCCTCGAGGAAAAGCAGGAGTTGCTCCCCCTCGCGGAACCGGGGCGCGCCCCACACCACCCAGCTGTCGCCTACTTCGTCGAGGCCGCCGGACACGCGAACCTCGAGACTGCTGGCAGGCACGTAGCCGGCGATCGCCTCGTCGATCTCGAGCAGATAGGTGGTCGCCGGCAGCGCCCCAGCGGGATCGTCGGCGAGCGCGACGATCGAACCGCGCACGACCGCGTCGGCCTGGGCGAGCAGTTCCTCGTCGGTGATCATCACGTAGGTGGTCGCGGCTCCCGGTGCGGAAGCGAGGATCAGAAGGGACGTGAGAAGCTGTGGTGCGAATCGATTACATCTCATGGCAGTGATCGGTAACTACAAGACTGATACCAACTCTCGAATAAGCAAAAAGGCCCGATGTATCCGATTTTCCGTGGAAAGAAGAGTTTCCGGAGCGCCGAAATGTGGCGTCGCAGGTGACGAGGAAGGGTGCGAAACCGGTGTCTACAGCCACTTTTTCGGCCGATGCCTTCCGGCTCGGTCGACCCGGGACCCGAGGCCCCGTAGAATCGGCCGCTCGCTCCGGATCTTTCCGTTTCTCGAGGCACTGCGATGAGCAAGAACGACGCTGACGACAAGACACCACCGAAGGGTCTACGCGAGGCCGGCGCGTTCACCGAAGCGCGAGAGCTGGGTCTGGAGCCCCTCGAGCCCCTCGATCTCTCGCGGATCTCGAGCTTCGATGACCTCCTGCGGGCGATGAGCTCGACGGCCTTTGCCGGGCGTCAACTCGGTGAAGCGGCCGACGTGCTCCTCGAGATGGTCAACGACCCCGACTGTCTGGTGGTGGGAACGTTCTCGGGAGCGATGACGGTCGCCAAGCAGGGGCTCGTACTGTGCGACATGATCGATCACGGCATGCTCGACGTGGTGGTTTCGACCGGAGCTCTGATGGCCCATGGCTTCGTCGAGGCGGCCGGCCTGACACACTTCAAGGTGAAGGCGGGCCTCTCGGATCGGGAGATGTACTACGCGGGGTTCGATCGCGTGTACGACACCCTGGAGCTCGAGGAGAATCTCGACGAGGTCGAAGTCATTTTCAGTTCGGTGCTCCAGTCATGGCCGGAGGATGAAACGGTGTGCTCTTCGAGCTTGAACCGTGCCCTCGGGCAGTGGCTCTCGAGCCACACCGACGGCCGAGGGGTCTTGCGCAGTGCCTTCGAGCGCCAGGTTCCGGTGTACGTTCCGGCCTTTTCCGATTCCGAGCTCGGTCTCGACTTCGCGCTTCACAATCGGCGATGCGCGAACAACCGGAGACCGCCACTCAGGTTCGATCCCTTCCTCGATCTCGAGGACTACACCTCTCGGGTTCTGGAGAGTGAACGGCTGGGGATCTTCACCATCGGGGGCGGGGTGCCGCGCAACTGGGCTCAGCAGGTGGGGCCGTACCTGGACATCATGAAGAGGCGTGGCGTCGGCGATGGTGCCCTCCGCCGGTTTCGATACGGAGTCCGCATCTGTCCGGAGCCGGTGCACTGGGGTGGTCTCTCGGGCTGCACGTACAGCGAGGGAGTTTCCTGGGGCAAGTTCGTTCCCCCGTCCGACGGGGGGCGCTTCGCCGAGGTCATGAGTGACGCGACCGCCGTCTGGCCCCTGCTGATCGCCGGCGTGCTCGAGAGGCTCGGGTCGCCCCAGGCGAGTGAGGGCTGAGGCAGCGGACGTGTGGTTTCGCCGTCTCCGCTGCGAGCTCGCGCCTCGGGCGGCGGTCCTGTGCCTGTTGCTGTTGGTGCCGCCGAGCCGCGGCGAGGAGTCGGTCGCGTTTCGCGAGCGAAGTGGAGAGCTCGGCGTCGACTTCCGCCATCGCCACTTCGGCGTCGGCGAGAAATACATGCCGGAGAACATGGCGCCGGGAGTGCTGTTGTTCGACGCCGACTCCGACGGTCGGCTCGACCTGTTCTTCCCCCAGGGCGCCCCCATCGGAGAGGGCTCCTCCGAAGCGCCGATTCCCGGTGTGACGGATCGGTTCTTTCGCCAGCGTGACGATGGAACCTTCGAAGACCGCAGCGAGTCCTCGGGTCTCGCGGGTCGGGGCTATGGCATGGGCGCCTACGCGGGCGATGTCGACGGCGACGGTCATCTGGACATCTATGTCACGCGATTCGGTGGCAACGTGCTCTACCGGAATCGCGGTGACGGAACGTTCGAGGACGTCACGCAGGCCGCTGGAGTCGGTGAGCCGCGTTGGAGTACCGGGGCTGGCTTCTATGATCCAGACGGTGACGGCGACCTGGATCTCCTCGTCGTGCAGTACGTCGACTTCGCGTTCGACAATCATCGCTACTGCGGCGATGCCCGGCGCGGTCTGCGCTCCTACTGTCACCCAGACGTCTACAACGGCGTCGGCGACACCTTCTATCGCAACGAGGGAGGCGCCCACTTCGTCGATGCGACGGCACAGGTGGGCTTTCCGCCCGGAGCGCTTCACGAGAAGGGGCTCGGTGTCATCTTCTCCGACTTCGATGCCGACGGGCTTCAGGATGCCTACGTTGGCAACGACTCGACGATGAACCGCCTCTATCTGTCTCGGGTCGAGGGTGGGCGGCTCCGATTCGAGGAGAGTGCCCTTCTCGCCGGCGTGGGACACAACGGCTCGGGGGCAGCGGAGGCCTCGATGGGACTCGCCGTGGGCGACTACGACGGCGACGGTGAGCTGGACTTGTTCGTGACCCACCTGGACAAGGAGACCAACACCCTCTACCGGCGCCAGGGTCCTGGGCTCTTCTCGGACGTCACCGAGAGAGCCGGGTTGGCGGCGCCGAGTCTCCCCTGGGTGGGCTTCGGTACCGTCCTGTTCGACTATGACCACGACGCAGATCTCGATCTGTTCGTTGCCAACGGTCACATCATCGACAATCTCGCCGAGTTCAATCCAGAAGGCCAGCACGCGCAGCCGGCACAGCTCTTCGACAACCAGGGAGATGGACGTTTCGTCGAGGTCTCTCCCAAGCTCGGACTCGAGGGTCCGCTGGTGGCGCGGGGCGTCGCGGCAGGGGATCTCGATCGCGATGGGGATCTCGATCTGGTACTGACACAGAACGGGGGCCCGGCCCTGGTGTTGGTCAACGAAGTGGGCCAGGATCGGTCGGCACTGGTGGTGCGGTTGGTCGGGCGGCGAAGCAACCGGTTCGGTTTCGGAGCGCGCCTGGAGGTCGAGACGATCGGCAGCGATTCCGCGGAAGATCGGGACTCGGCCGCAGGCCCCCCGCGTCGGATCCAGGTGCGTGAGATGCAGAGCTCCTCGAGCTACATGTCGCAGGGACCGCCGGAGATTCACGTCGGTCTCGGAGATGCCTCGCGGGCGGAACAGGTGACCGTGACCTGGCCTTCCGGAGTGCGTGATCGGTACGAAGGTCTCGAGGCGGGATACCTCTATACCTTCACCGAAGGCGAGGCCGAGGTCGCACGCACTCCGTTCTCCCACGAGGGTGTCATGGCGTCTCACTCCCGCTAAGATCCGGGCTGGATGAACGCTGGAGGGTCGGACAGTCCGATGGCGCAGGAGCTCGATCGAGAGGAGACAGAGGCCGCAGGCACCCCTGCCGCGGCCGTTCCCGGACCGCGACATCTCGGACCGAAGTTCGAGGAGGCTCTTCGCTACGCAGCCCAACTGCACCGCCGCCAGGCTCGAAAGGGAACGGACATCCCGTATGTCGCACACCTTCTCGCGGTTGCCTCCTTGGCGCTCGAACATGGTGGAGACGAGGGACAGGCGATCGCCGCGCTCCTGCACGACGCCGTGGAGGATCAGGGCGGTGTCGCCACCCTGGAAGAGATCCGGCGACGATTCGGAGAGCGGGTGGCGCGGCTCGTGCACGCGTGCAGCGACACGCTCGACAATCCCAAGCCGGCGTGGCGTGGCCGTAAGGAGGCGTACCTGTCTCGGATTGCCGATGAGCCGGCGGACGCCCTCATCGTCGCGCTCGCTGACAAGCTGCACAACGCCCGTTCGATTCTCGCCGATCTTCGCTTGCGCGGTGACGACGTGTGGCAACAGTTCAGCGGTGGTCGGGACGGGACCCTGTGGTACTACCGCGCTCTGGTCGAGGCTTTCGGCGATCGTCAGCTGGCCGAAGGGGAGTCCGATCTCTGGCGGGCGCTCGACGAGACGGTCCGGGCGCTCGAGGCAGCGGTGTCGGACGAGGGCAGCTGAAGGACGACCCCAGAGAAGAGGAGCCCAGAGAAGAGGAGCCCCGAAAAGAGGAGCTCGGAGGACCCGCATGGCGCAGAACCAGGAACCAGGAGATCGAATGGAAGAAGCACGGCGCGTCGATGAAGAGGCCATTCGCTCTTTCGCACTGAAGGTGTGGCAGTACAAGCAGGGGGAGCTCGTTTCCCTGATGGTCCACCTGGGTGACCGGCTCGGTCTGTATCGCGAGCTCACTGAGGCAGGTCCGGTCGACTCGCATGAGCTCGCTGCGAGGACCGGACTCGAGGAACGCTGGCTGCGCGAGTGGCTGCGCGGCCAGGGGGCGGCGGGCCTGCTGGAGTACCGCGGTGACGACCGCTTCGAGCTGACCGCAGAACAGGCCCAGGTCCTTTCGCACGAAGACTCGAGCCTGTTCTTCGCCGCGGGAGCGTTCGGTGAGCCGATGGAGCCGGAGAACGTCGAGCGGTTGGCAGATGCGTTTCGAACCGGCGTCGGACTCACCTACGAGCAGCACGGCGCCTGTGCGGCCCACCGTACAGATCGGATGCTCGGCCCGTGGACCCGGCTGGCGCTGGTGCCGACGGTCCTGCCGGCGCTCGATGGAGTGGCGGCGAAGCTCGAGGAGGGAGCCCGGGTCGCGGACGTCGGATGCGGCGGAGGCATCGCCGCTTTGACCATGGCCGAGGCTTTTCCCCGCTCCGAGTTTCACGGCTATGACCTCTCCCGCCATGCCATCGAGGTGGCGCGGACGAAGCTGGCCGAAACGGGGCTCGAAAACGTGACCTTTCACCTGGGACGCGGAGAGAACCTGCCGGCCGAGCCCACCTTCGATTTCGTTCTGACCTTCGACTGCGTGCACGACATGACCCGTCCCGATCTGGTGATTGCTGCCATTCGCCGTTCGCTACGAGATGACGGTACGTGGTTGATCAAGGACATCCGGAGCCATCCCGACTACGAGAAGAACTTCCGCAATCCTGTGCTGGCGATGCTCTATGGTTTCTCGATCGCCAGCTGCATGTCCTCGGCTCTCTCCGAGCCGGATGGAATGGGGCTGGGCACCCTGGGATTCAATCCCGTAGTCGCCGAACGCATGTGCCGAGAGGCCGGGTTCACCCGCTTTCAGATGCACGATTTCGACGACCCGACGAATCTCTACTACGAGGTCCGGCCGTAGTCGCCTGTGTCCCGGACACAGCTCTTCCTACCCCTGTCGAGAGGGGTCTCGCAGCCGAGCGGTCGAGGATGAGATCGGGGCCCCAGACGGTGGGGCAGGAGAGGAGCGATCGAGTCAGACTGAAATCAGACGGCCTCTTCAGCCAGCTCCTCCTCTTCGATCTCTTCCTCGCGCACCGCTTCCGACCAGTCGATCATCGGATCGTCTTCCGGAGTTTCCGGCGCGTCCTCGCCCTTCTTCTCTTCTCGCCGAGCCTTGCGCGCAGCGAGTTTCTCTTGCTTCTTACGTTTGCGGTCGCGCTCTCTAGCGCGTCTTGATGCCGCTGCAGGATTGAATGCCATGTCCCTACCTTACCAGAGGCGAGCGAGGAGGCAGAGCGAAGCCTGTCGTGGCTGCTTTCCCCGTCGCCTGGCCTCAGCAGTCGACGGGCCTCAAAAGCGGTAGCCGACCCCAACGGTGAGCAGCCAGGGATCGATAGCGATTCGGATGTCCTGCTCCACGTCGGGATTCGTCACCCTCGCTGCCGCGTCGAAGAACTCGACGCCGCCGCTGATCAGCCAGCTTCCCAGCGGCAGGTCGAGGCGCAGCCCGAGACTCCAGCTCACCTCGTCGTCGAGCGTCAATTCGCCGACGCTTTCGATCTCGGGCAGGTTCAGGTAGGGATTGCCGTAGTCGATCCAGGCCAGACGTGGCGACAGCACCAGGTCGAGTTTCGGTGCCGGCAGCAGGTTGATGCCGAGCCCCAGAGTGAACGGGCTGAAGCCGACGTCGAAGCGATCGGCGACCTGAACGCCGGAAAGCGACAGGCGAGCTTCGGAGTCGACGTTGCTGTCCAGATAGCCCAGCTCGAGGGCGAAGCGGGTGGAGAAGCGATAGTCGACTGCCAGACCCCAGCCGGACAGCTGGTCGACGGCGACCTCGATGGAGTTTGCGTCCTCGATCAGCTCCCAGCCGCTGCCGGCGCTGCCCCAGGCCGCGAAACCCCTCAGCTGCCATCGCTCCTGGGCCTGGAGCGGAGCGGTGGCCAAGACGAAGGCGGCCAGCCCGGCCAGGGTCATGAAGAAGGGGGCGCTGCGCCGTCCATTTTCGAGTAGTGCACGCACGAGTTTCTCCTCGACTGTCGGAATCCCGGCTCCAATGCCGTGTTCTCGGTGCGTTCGAGGGGTGGGTTCGTGGAAATCCATCGGTTCGCCCGTAGGCGGACCTCGGAGGCGTTTCCTGCGTAGAGAAGAATGAAGGGGATCCTGGCGTGCCACCGATGGATCCGTCTCGCTGAAGCCCTCCAACGGTATGGATGGAAGTGATGACACGACGTACTCGGGACCGGCTCCTGGTGAAGCGCCTCTTGAACGGAGAGGAGGCGGCCTTTGCCGAGCTGTTCGACGAGTGCGCGCCCCGGCTGTTCCGCTTCGCTCTGTCTCGCCTGGGAGGAGACGAGTCGGCGGCAGAGGACGTCGTGCAGGCAACCCTGGTCCAGGCCATTCCCAAGCTCGCAACATTTCGGGGCGAGGCCTCGTTGCTGACCTGGCTCACCACCTTCTGCCTGCACGAGGTCAGCGCCTACTATCGGCGCACAGGGCGGCGAAGGCACGAGCTCTCCTTGACCGACGAGATTCCGGAGATCGCTGCTGCCCTCGAGGTGCTGGAACACCAGGGCGACGATCCGGAATCCCGAACCTATCGCCGTGAGGTCCGGCAGCTGGTGTTCGCGACCCTGGATCGCCTCCCGGGGCGCTATGCGGAGGCCCTCCGTTGGAAGTATCTCGAGGGTCTCTCGATGAAGGAGATGGCGGCTCGATGGGCGACCGAGCCGACCACGGTGCAGTCGGTCCTGCAAAGGGCTCGCGCTTCTTTTCGCGATGGCTTTCGAGCCGTCGGTGAGGGTGCGTCCATCCTCCGGTGGCGCCAATGAGCCACTGGCCTTCCGCCTCGCCCACCCGTTCTCCGAGTCTGGAGTCCCTTCGATGAACGAACGTACTACGCCGCCGCCGCGAAACGCCGAGGTCGACCTGTCCGAGCGACTGCTCCAGCTGGCCGGGCCGGAGCCCTCGCTGGATGCCGAGCGGCGGGCGCGTATGGAGGCACGGGTTCGCCCGATATGGCAACAGACGGTTCGCCACCATCGGATCCGACGGGTTACGCAACGGGCGGGATGGGCGGCCGCAGCGATGCTCCTCGCCGCGTTGGGAACGGCGCTCGTCCTTCGTGAGGATCCCCTGGGATGGCGTCCGGTGGCCTCGGTCGAAGTCCTGTCTGGGCCGTTGGAGGTCGATGGCGTGGTCACCCCTGCGGGGGCCAGGGTTCGATCGGGGCAGCGCCTGGACACCGGGGGCGCGCGCGTTGCGCTGGAGCTGAGCGATGGAGTCTCGGTGCGCGTCGATCAACGCAGCCAGCTGAGACTGCTCGCGGGCCGCGAGCTCGCGCTCGAGCGAGGGGCGGTCTATATCGACACGGCTGGCGGTGCTGGCCGCGGCTTACGAGTCCTCACGCCTTTCGGTGCCGTGGAGGACATCGGTACTCGATTCGAAGTGCGGATCGAGTCCGACCAGCTGCGCGTGCGCGTGCGTGACGGGCTGGTCGTGGTGCGGCGAGACGAGAAGAGCTGGGATGGGAGGCCCGGCGAGGAGCTGACGCTGGCCGCCGATGCCGTGGCTCACCGCGGTGCGGTGCCGAGCTGGGGTGCAGCCTGGGAGTGGACACTCGAGGTTTCCGCCGCAGGCGACTTCGATGGCTTGCCTCTGATGGATTTTCTGGACTGGGCCGCGCGGGAGTCGGGAACCGACATTCACTTCGAGGACCCGGCTCTGATGGAAGCGGCAAACGGGATCACCGTCCATGGCGACGTGTCTGGGCTGCCTCTTTCCGAGGCTCTTTCGGTGGTGCTCCCGGTGTGTGGCCTGAGTCACGACCTTGTCCAGGGAGAGCTTCGCCTCCACTCCCTGGAATCGGAATCGTCCGAGGGCCTGGCACGGTGAGAGCGTCCCGGGCACGGATCCGGGCCCCCTGCGTGGTGGTGGCACTTTTCGGCCTCCTGACGACGCAAGCGGTGACTGCGCGTGGGACAGTCACCTGGGAGGGGAAGTCTCTCGACGAGGCGCTTCAGGAGCTGCGCCGCAGAGGTGTGCCCCTGGTCTACAGCAGCTCGGTCGTCAGGCCGGAGATGAGGGTCGAGGTCGAGCCCGTCTCCCGACGGCCCCTGCGCCTGCTCGACGAGCTGCTCGATCCTCACGGGCTCGAAGTCGAATCGGGACCCGGAGGACGTCTGCTGGTGATGCCGTCACGAAAGGCCACCGCGCCGGAGTTCGGCTCGGTGGCCGGCGTGGTGCTGGGTGCTGGTGGAGAGCCCCGTCCCGGATTGATCGCGAGACTCTCGGGCTCGGATCTGGTGGCCGTCACGGGAAGTGACGGGAGGTTCGTGATGCGTGCGGTTCCGGTGGGCACCTTCGAACTGGTACTCACCTTCGGGGGTCAGGCCGAGCTCCGCCAGGAGATCGTCATTGGATCCGGAGAGAACGTGGAGGTGGTCTTCCGGCTTCCCGACGTGGTCGCACCGGTCGAGGAAGTCGTGGTGGTGTCCCGAATGTCGCTCTACGCTGAACGTCCAGCAGCCGCTGTCTCCCTCAGCGCAGAGGAGCTTCGCTCCGTGCCACACTTCGGAGAGGATCTCAATCGAGCCGTGCGCGTGCTGCCCGGTGTGGTCGCCAACGATTTCGAGGCAGAGTTTCAGGTGCGAGGCGGACTGAGTCGGGAAACGCTGATCCGTCTCGACGGGCTGGAGATCTACGAGCCCTATCACCTCAAGGACCTTCGAGGCGTGTTCAGCATCGTCGACCCCGAGATCGTCGGGGGTGTCGAACTGCTGCCGGGCGCGTTTCCCGCCGAGTTCGGCGATCGTTCCTCGAGCGTGCTCGATCTGCGCACGACGGTGCCTCAGACCCAGCGCAGTCAGATCGGGGTCAGTCTCGCTGGGGTCTGGGCGGGCAGCGGTGGACAGTTCGACGACGGTGCGGGTGCGTGGCTGGCCTCGGCTCGCCGCGGCTATCTCGATTTGCTCCTGGGGCTCGCCGGAAATCCCTCTGCCAACGACGAGCAGATCGGACTCTCCTACTGGGACGTCTTCGGCAAGATGGACTATCAGGTCAGCCGAGGGAGTCGCCTCGGTCTCAGCCTGCTCTCGGCCGACGACAGCCTCGACTTCGTGGAAGAGTCACCCGGCGAGAGGGTCGATGCAACGACCCGCTGGCACAATCAATATGTCTGGCTTCGTCACCAGGGCTTGCTCTCCTCCCGATTCGCGGTGGACAGCTCGCTGTCGGTCGGCTCGGTCGATCACGATCGTCTTGCCTATGGCCGAGACATCAACGAGGGACATCCCGACGAGATCATCGATCTCGACGACTATCGGACCGTCGACCTGCTCGGACTTCGTCAGGACTGGTCTCTCGACCTGTCGAGTCGCCACTTCGGTCGAGCGGGGCTCGAGCTGCGCGCATTCGACGTGAACTTCGACTATGTGAACTTCTCCGAGAGGCCGTTCCCGATCGACGATCCTCGCTTCGAGCCCTCGGCGCCCGAGATCGAGTTCGCAGACTCGTACCGGGGCACTCACTTCTCCCTCTGGGTCTCGGACCGGGTTCGTCTCGGTCGACGAGGCGCTGTCGAGGTCGGCCTGCGGGGCGATCGGCAGTCGCTCACCGACTCGCAGCAGCTTTCTCCTCGACTCAACCTGCTGTGGGATTTCGGGCGCAGAGGCCGGGTGCGCGCGGGGTGGGGGTACTTCTACCAATCGCAGCGCCCACAGGAGCTCGAGGTGCAGTTCGGGGAGACCCGGCATCTGATGCCTCAGCGCTCGGAGCACTTCACCGTCGGGTGGGAGAACGAGATCGGGCGTCTGGGGATGCTGCGAATCGAGGCGTACCGTGAGCAGATCGACCAACCGCTGCGTCGCTTCGAGACCCTCTTCGACCCCGTCGAGGCGCTTCCGGAGATCGCCATCGACCGGATCCGTATCGATCCCCTCGAGGTGCGTAGCGAGGGTCTGGAGCTCTACCTACGGCGCCATTCCCACTACCGTCACCAGTGGTGGGCGGGATACATCTGGTCGCGCAGCTACGATCGCCTGCCCAGCGGACGGCAGCCGCGCTGGAACGACCAACCCCACGCCCTCAATCTCGGCTGGATCTACCGGATGAGTCCGAAATGGACGGTCGCCACGACCTGGCGCTACCACACGGGATGGCCGACGACCCCCCTTTCTGCAGAAGGCTACGTCGAGGACGGGGAGAGCCGAGTGACGTGGGACGTGGGGCAGTTCTATGCCGAGCGCGTGGGTGACTACCACAGCCTCGACCTGCGTCTGGCTCGCACATCCTTGCTACGAATGGGTCAACTGACGATCTTTCTCGACGTGCAGAATCTGTACGCTCAGTCCAACGAGCGCGGAGTACAGGTAACCAATCGGCGCTGGGAATCGATCGGTGAGAATCGGTGGCGGGTCGAGTTCGAGCCGCTGGAGTGGTTCGGGATCTTGCCGTCGTTCGGGGTGGTCTGGGAGTTCTAGGTCCGGCCGCGGAGCTCCCATCGGATCGGCATGTGCTTGATCCCGCCGACGAAGCTCGACCGCAGACGCTCGACAGGGCCCGCGGCCTCGGCCGAGATCATTCGCTCGAGCAGGCGTGAGTAGAGCCCCTTGATCTCGAGACGTGCGATGTTGGCGCCGAGGCACACGTGCTCCCCGATACCGAAAGCCAGATGGGGATTCGGTTGGCGATCGACGCGAAACGCGAAGGGGTCCTCGAAGACTCCCTCGTCCCGGTTGGCCGATGGGTAGAACAGACACAGATGCTCGCCGGCGGAGATCGACTTGCCGTTGATCTCGACATCGCGATTCGGAGTCCGGCAGAACTGGATCACCGGAGTCACCCAGCGCACGATCTCTTCGATCGCGGAGTCGAGTAGCTCGGGCCGAGCCTGTAGCTTGGCCCACTCTCCGGGGTTCTCGATAAAGGCGCGCAAGCCACCGCTGATCGCGTTACGGGTCGTTTCGTTTCCGGCTACCACGACCAGGATCAGGTAGGAGAACAGCTCGAAGGGAGGGATCGGCGCGCCGTCGACCTGGGCGTTGGCGATCGAGGAGGTGAGATCCTCGGTAGGGTTCCGACGGCGTTCCTCGACCATGGCGTGGAAATACTGGGACATTTCCTGGATGGCGGATGCCACCGTGGCCTCGACGTCCGCACCCTCGTTGCGGAATTCCGCATCGCCGGCACCGATCAGCATATTGGTCCAGTGAAAGAGACGTTCCCGGTCCTGCGCGGGCACTCCCAGCATGTCGGCGATGATCCAGATCGGCAGCAGCGCCGAGACCTCGGTGACGAAGTCGATCTCCTCTTTTCCGATCACGCGATCGAGGACGTCGTCGGCGAGGTCCTGATAGTCCTTCAGCCGAGGTTTCACGACGCGGGGGGTGAAACGTGCCGAGATGATCTTGCGGTAGGCCCGATGGTCCGGGTTGTCCATGTTCAGGAGGTGGCGCAGGTTGCTGCCGCTGGTGTCACCGCCCTCCTCGTGGAACATCGCCAGCATGGGTGCGCTCTGGAATGTTGCCGGGTCTTTGGAGATCGGGATGATCTCGGCCTGCCGCGTGATCGCCCAGAAGGGAAGAAAGCCGGGCGCCTCGCATCGGGCCACAGGATTGCTGCGGCGCAACTCGGTCCAGGCCTCGTGGGGATAGCCGTGCTCCTGGTAGAAGTCCGGGTCGATGATCTCCGAAGGAGCGAGGGTGTCGGCAGTGTTCGTGGTCATGGCTTCTCGTCCTCCAGTGACAGTGCTTGGCGGGGGCAGCGACGCACGGCAGCTTCGACCTTGCCGCGCAGCGTTTCGGGGGGAGTCTCGTTCAGGATCTCCAGCTCGTCTGCTTCGTTGACCCGGAAGACCTCGGGACACTCCTCCATGCACATGGCGTTGGACTCACACAGGTCGTAGTCGACGATGATTCTCATGCGGGGCCCCCGGTCAGTGTTGGATGCGCCATCCATGCTATGGCCAGGTGGGTGTTTTGGTCCCCGTTCGCCTGGGTAGTCGAGCTCGCCTTTCGACCCGCCTCCAGACCCGATAACCTTGGCCGCTATGGAAGAACATACGGCCCCTCCCACCTCGCACAGCTCGGCCCCCCATGCTTCGGTTCCCGCCGCCGCACAGCCCGCTCCTCCTGCGCCTCCCCAGCGCAGCTCCAATCGTGGGTGCTGGCTCGCCGTGGCTCTCGCCGCGATCGTGTTGCTGATCGGCCTCGGGGCCCTGATGCTCGGCTTCTTCGCGATGGTCGGTCGCATGGGCGCGAACCCCGTGAAGGTCTCGGACGGCTCGTGGCTCGAGATCAACCTTTCTGGAGCGATGGCCGAAGCGCCGCCGGAGGTCGACCTCGGACCGTTGTTCAGTGTGTATCGTGCGTCCCTCTGGGACCTTCGACGAGCGCTCGACGCGGCGGCCGACGACGGGAAGATCGAGGGGATCCGGCTGTGGGTGCACGATTCGGCCTTCGGTTTCGCGACGGCGGAGGAGATCGTCTTCCTGATCGATCGATTCCGTGAGGCTTCGGGAAAGCCGGTCCACGCCATTCTCCAGGCGGACATGGTGAGTGACCTGGACTACTTCCTGGCCACGTCGGCTGACCGGATCTGGGCCACTCCGGTCGCGTCGGCTGTGATCAATGGCTTCTCCTCCGAGGCTCAGTTCATGCGTGGTGCCCTCGAGAAGCTGCACATCGAGCCCGAGGTGCTGATGTACAAGGAGTACAAGAGCGCCGGTGAGCAGTTCGCGAACTACGAGATGAGCCCCTACATGCGAGAGTCGTTGGGGGCAGTGCTCGACTCGTTCTCCCGCCGTTGGGTCGAGCGTGTGAGCCAACGCCGAGGGCTCGGACCGGAGGCGGTGGAAAGCTTCCTGCAGGTGGGGATGCGTCCGATCACCGACCTGGTGGAGGCGGGACTGGTCGACGAGCTCGGATTCATGGATCAGATCCAGTCGGGTCTCTCCGAGTCCGTCGGCATGCTGACCTATGAGGGTATTCGACTGAGGACCTACGTGCAGTCGCTGTCCAGTGGCAGCTTCGCATTCAAGGACCGCATTGCCGTGGTCTTCGGCGAGGGCCAGATCGTGTCCCAGCCGCTCGAGGCCTCCTTTCCGTCCTTCTTCGGCGCAAGTCTGTTCTCGGGTCCGGTCGTGGCCGCCAACATCCGGCGCGCAGCGGAGGACCCCAATGTCAAAGCGATCGTCTTTCGGGTCAATAGCCCCGGCGGCTCCGCCGTGGGCTCGGATCTGGTCGATCGTGAGATTCAGCGAGCCCGCGAGTCCGGAAAGCCGGTGGTGGTCTCGATGTCCGATGTCGCCGGCTCCGGGGGCTACTGGGTGTCCATGTCGGCGGACGCGATCGTGGCGCAGCCGACCACGATCACCGGTTCGATCGGGGTGGTCTTCCAGAAGCTGACCCTGGAGGGCTTCTGGGAGTGGCTCGGCATCGGTATCGATACGGTGAAGACCGACGACAACGCCGACATCTTCGGAAGCGGTCCTCTGGGTCCCGAGGATCTCGCCGCGATCGAGTCCTGGATGGATCAGGCCTACGATCAATTCACTCGATCGGTCGCACAGTCCCGGGACCTCGAGCTCGAGCACGTGCTCGACGTGGCTCGAGGCCGAATCTGGAGCGGTAGCGATGCGATCGAACGAGGCCTGGTCGACGAGTTGGGCGGTCTCGACACCGCGGTCCGGCTCGCCAAGGAGAAGGCCGGGCTCGACGGCGACGAGGCGATGCCGCTGGTCGTGTACCCGCGGCCGAAGACTCTCTTCCAGCAGCTCTCCGAGGGTGGGTTGGTGACTGCTCGCTCGCCCCTGCCCACCCGAGCCGAGCTCGAGACCTGGGTGCGTTGGATGGCGCGTCCCCAGGTGCAGGCCCTGATGCCCGAGATCCGGGTGTACTGAGGGTCGTCGACCGGTTCGACTCGGCGGCCCTCCTCTCGGAGGGCTCTCCCGGGCCTCTCCTGCCGTGGCTGCTGACAGCCCGTGGCGGCAAGACGGCGGCCCGGCGGCTCGCGCTGTAGGATGACTCGATGAGCTCCAAGGCCAGCGGTGCCGAGATGTTCGACTGGGCTTCGTTCTCCGAGCCGACCCGGCGCTGGTTCGAACGGACGTTCGAGCAGCCGACTCGCGTACAGAGGCTCGGTTGGCCTCGTCTGGCGGCGGGGGAGCATTCTCTATTGCTCGCTCCGACCGGCAGCGGAAAGACGCTGGCGGCATTCCTCTGGTCGCTGGACCGCTGCTTCGCCCTGTCATCGGACGCCGATCGGGGCGTTCGAGTGCTCTACGTGTCGCCGCTCAAGGCGCTGGTCTACGACATCGAGCGCAATTTGCGGGCGCCGCTGGTCGGAATCCAGCAGGCGGCTCAACAGTTGGGCCAGGCGGTTCGAGTGCCGCGGGTCGATGTGCGCACCGGTGACACCCCGGCCGCAGATCGTCGACGCCAGTTGCGAGAGCCCGGTGAGATCATGGCGACGACCCCCGAATCCCTGTTCCTGCTGCTGGGATCGCGTGCCGCCGAGACGCTGCGCACGGTCCACACCGTGATCATCGACGAGATCCACGCGGTGGCTCCCAGCAAGCGGGGCGCCCACCTCGCCCTCTCGCTCGAGCGATTGAGCGAGCTGACGCGGGGAGACGACCCCAACGGGCCCGAGCCGCAGCGAATCGGATTGTCGGCGACGGTCGATCCGCCCGAGGAAGCTGCGCGCTTCCTGGGAGGTGATCGGTCGGTGTCGATCGTCGATGCCTCCGAACCGGCGCACGTGGTGCTCCAGATCGTGGTGCCGGTGCCCGACATGGAGAATCCGCCACAGGTGGCGCCTTCCACCGGAGGCTCGATCTTCGATCCCATCGAGCCCGTTGCACCGAGGGAGCAGGGGCTGTGGCCCAGTATCTACCCTCGCCTTCTCGATCTGATCGAAGAACATCGCTCGACCATCATCTTCACCAACAGCCGTGGCCTCTGTGAGCGTCTCGCGCAGCGGCTCAACGAGCTCTGGCACGAGCGTCGATCCGAACTGGATTCGGAGACTGGGCTCGCCGAAGAGAACGAGACCGAGCCGGTTCGCGCCCACCACGGTTCAGTGTCGCACGGCAAGCGCGCCGAGATCGAGGATGCGCTCAAGGCGGGCAGCCTCCGCGGCATCGTGGCGACGTCCTCGCTTGAGCTCGGAATCGACATGGGCGCGGTCGATCTCGTCGTCCTGGTCGAGTCCCCCGGCTCGGTGGCCAGCGGATTGCAGCGGGTTGGCCGCTCGGGTCACTCGGTGGGGGAGCTCAGCGAGGGCGTCATCGTGCCCAAGTTTCGAGGCGATCTCCTCGAGTGTGCCGTCATTGCGGAGCGGATGGAGAAGGGTGCGATCGAGCCGATTCGGATTCCCATGAACGCGCTCGACGTGTTGGCGCAGCAGCTGGTCGCGATGTGCGCCGAGCACGCGCGAAGCCTCGATGAACTGCTGGCTCTGGTGCGGCGCAGCCACCCCTATCGAGAGCTCACCCGCGAGGCGTTCGTTGCCGTGCTCGACATGCTCTCCGGCCGCTATCCCTCGGAAGAGTTCGCGGATCTCCGGCCTCGACTCTCCTGGGATCGCAGCCGCGATCTGCTCAGCCCACGCAGGGGGGCCGCGACGCTCGTGCGACTCAACGCCGGCACCATTCCGGACCGCGGTCTGTACGGCGTGTACCTGGGCGAGGACGGCCCGCGCCTCGGCGAGCTCGACGAGGAGATGGTGCACGAAAGCCGCAAGGGGGACACCTTCTACCTCGGTGCGAGTACCTGGCGGGTGCTCGACATCACGCGCGATCGTGTCGTGGTGGCACCGGCGCCGGGGGAGCCCGGGCGCATGCCCTTCTGGCGTGGAGAGGGCCCCGGCCGGCCGATCGAGTTGGGGCGGGCGCTGGGTGCCTTCCTTCGCCGGCTCGGTAGCCTGAACGAGGGCGAAGCGCTGAAGTACCTCTCGTCCGAGACTCCTCTCGACGACAATGCCGTCTCCAATCTGTACCAGTACGTGGCGGAGCAGAAGGAGCACACGGGCACCTTGCCGACCGATCGCGCGATCACGGTGGAGCGCTTCCGAGACGAGCTGGGCGATTGGCGCATCTGTATCCTCACTCCCTTCGGCTCGCGGGTGCACGCGCCCTGGGCGATGGCCCTCGAGCAGCGCCTGTCGACTCAGGCAGGATTCGCGATCGAGACGATGTACACGGACGACGGCATCGTGCTGCGCCTCGCCGATGGCGACGATCTGCCCGCGTTGGATCAGCTCGTGCCGGACCCCGAAGACATCGAAGAGCTGATCGTCGACCAGGTCGGCAACTCAGCGCTCTTCGCGTCGCTCTTCCGTGAGAACGCGGCGCGGGCTCTGCTGCTGCCCCGTCGGCGGCCGGGAAAGCGCACCGCGCTGTGGCAACAACGACTCCGAGCCAAGAACCTGCTCGCCGTCGTGCGCGGCTATCCAGACTTTCCGATCGTGCTCGAGACCTACCGCCAGTGTTTGCGCGATGTGTTCGATCTGCCCTCGCTGATCGAGCTGCTCCAGGCGATTCGACGTCGCGAGGTGCGCGTGGACGACGTCGAGACTCCGAGTGCGTCGCCCTTTGCGCGCTCCCTCGTGTTCTCCTTTGTCGGGCAGTACCTGTACGAGCTCGACGCACCCCTGGCCGAGCGCAAGGCCCAGGCGCTGACGCTCGACCGTGCCTTGTTGCGCGAGCTGCTGGGGCAGGAGGAGCTGCGCGACCTCCTCGATGCAGAGGTGATCGAGGAGGTCGAGCTCGAGCTGCAGGGACTCGCATACGAGCGTCGCGCTCGATCCGCCGACGAGCTACACGATCTGTTACGGCGTGTCGGAGATCTGACGGGCGAAGAGATCGCTGCGCGATGCGGCTTCGTGCGCGAGGGCGATCGGGTCTCCGAGGGTCCCGATAGCGAAGGGGGCGACGCCCCGCCGATCGACGAATGGCTGGCGCGGCTCGCACGTGAGCGTCGGTCGGTGTCGGTGGCGGTCTCCGGAGAGCGACGGTTCATCGCCGCCGAAGACGCCGCGCGCTACCGTGATGCGTTGGGCATTCAGCCGCCCCCGGGTCTGCCGGAGGCGCTACTGGAGCCGGTGGAGTCTCCCCTCGAGTCGCTGCTGCGTCGCTATGCACGCTCCAGAGGTCCCTTTACCACCGGACAGGTGGCCGAGCGGTTCGGCCTGATGGCGGCTCAGGTCGAGCCCCTGCTCGAGAATCTGCTGCGCCAGGGGCGCTTGGTCCGAGCGGAGATTCGGCCCGGCGGGCACGGTCTCGAATGGTGTGACGCAGAGATCCTTCGCCGGATCAAGCGGCGTACGCTGGCCCGCTTGCGGCGTGAGGTGGCCGCGGTCGAGGCGCCGGTCTTGGCCCGCTTCCTGCCCCGCTGGCACGGCTCGAGCTACCTCCTCGATTCCGGCTCGTCCGGCACCTCGAGGCGAGACAACGGGCCCAGGACAGCCCAGGCTCGCCTGGACGAGGTCCTGGCACAGCTGGAGGGGTTGCCTCTGCCCTGGAGCAGCCTCCATCGAGAGATCTTGCCAGCGCGCATTCCCGGATTCGAGACGAGGCAGCTCGACCTGCTGGCCGCCTCCGGGGAGCTGGTGTGGGTCGGCGCAGGTGCGCTGGGGGCGCGCGACGGCCGAGTGGCGCTCTATCGTCGCGACCGCGTTCGTGAATTGCTGGAACCTCCCTCGGAGTACGAGCTTCCGAGCGACCTGCATGGAGCGATTCTGGACTATCTGGAACATCGGGGGGCGAGCTTTACCGCCGAGCTCGAGGCAAAGGTATGGGCGGAGTCCGACGCCCGACAGGCCGCGGCGCATCGGATCGAGCTCGAAACGACCCTGTGGGACCTCGTGTGGGCCGGTCTCATCACGAACGACACGTTTCTACCGTTCGCCTCGCTGGGGCAACGCCGCCCTCGCCAGGCGCTCGGAGCCCCCGGTTCGGTTCGGCGGGGCGTGCGCCGTGCGATCGGCCGCTCAGGCCGGCGAGATGTGTTGGCCGGGGGACGATGGTCCAGGGTCGAAGACCTTCTCGTGGTGGGCGACGATTCTCCGACGGCAACCGAGCGGAGCTGGGCTCTGGTGCAGATGCTGCTCGAGCGCTACGGAGTGGTGAGTCGCGAGGCGGCACTGGCGGAGGAGATCGAAGGCGGCTTTCAGAGGCTCTATCCCGTGCTCCAGGAGATGGAGGACGCCGGGCGAGTGCGTCGGGGCTACTTCGTCGAGGGGCTTTCGGGCCGTCAGTTCGCCCTGGCCGGAGCGGTCGATCGTCTGCGCTCGGAGCGCGAGTCCGAGCGCAGCGAAGACGCGGTGGTCGAGGCCCTTTTGACGATCGATCCGGCCAACCCCTGGGGAGCGCTGCTGCCGTGGCCTCAGCGGAACGCGGACCAGGGGGCGCGGCCGCGTCGCGTCGCCGGTTCCTGGTTGGTGTGCCGAGGAGGAGAGCCGATGCTCTACCTGGAGTCCTCGGGGCGCTCGCTGCTGAGCTTTCGTCAATTCGCCGATCTGGTCGAGGCCCGCAGGGCCGACCGGGTGGTCGAAGCGCTGGCGGATGTCGCTCGCCGACGCCGAAAGCGGAGTCTCTTGATCGAGAAGATCGACGGCCTTCCCGCCGCCGAGTCGCGATGGGCGGGCGTGCTTCTCGAGAACGGTTTCCAGCGCGAGTATCGAGGTCTGGTCTGGTCGGTCGGCTCCTCCGCGGAGCAGCGTGGGGGCCAGGCCACCGGACTCGGAGCTCGCTGAACGACAGATGCCGACTGGGCCCCTGTGGGCGTTATCCTAGGCGACACCATGTCGTCCTGGCTCCGCGATCGACATCGCGCACTGCAGATCTTGTTCCTGGTCCTTCTCGCGATCGCGGCGACGCAGGTCTCGTGGTGGATCTACGATCAGACGTCGTTCACCCGGGAAGTGCTGGAGGACACTCTCGAGGGTTGGCGAGACGATCGGACGGTTGCCGAGGCACTGCTCCAACTCGGAGTCACGGCGGATCGGGTTCGCGCGTGGTACCCACATCTGATCGTCACTCCGACCCCTGGGGTCACGGGCAGGCGTGTCGAGCTCGATGTCATCGATCTCGAGATGCTGCACGACCGACGAAACCAGCACCTTCGGCAGTATCTGTTCGAGGGTGGCTTCTTCATGTTCGTGCTCTTTGCAGCGATGGCGGTGACCTGGCAGGTGCTCGATCAGGAGAAGGATTTGCGCCAGCGACAGCAGAATCTCCTGGCGTCGGTGTCTCATGAGTTGAAGAGCCCGTTGGCGAGCTTGCGGCTGACAACGGAAACCCTCGCGATGCGCGAAATGGGCTCCGCAAAGCGCGCCGAGCTGCTGGAGCGCAGCCTGGGGGATCTTTCCCGGCTCGAGGGGCTCGTGTCGTCGATGCTCGACACCCTGCGTCTGGAAGAGGGAAAGGTACGTCTGGTTCGGGAGAGACTGAGACTCGGCGAGGAGATTCGCGCCGCCATGGCCGAGTTGGGCTACAGCCGTGAGCGGTCGGGGGTCGAGGTCGAGCTGGCGGTGCCGGAGGGTCTCGAGCTGTATGCTGACCGCGTCGGGGTCCGAACCGTTCTACGCAACCTGATCGACAATGCCATCGAGGCCTGCAGTAGCGGCCCACGTGGCAAGATCCGAATCTCCGGAGAAGCGAAAGACCAGTGGGTCGAGTTGCGAGTCGAAGACGACGGAGCCGGTTTCGATCCCGAGCTCTCCGAGCGCCTCTTCGAGAAGTTCTATCGGCCCGGCAGCGAGCTGCGCCGCAAGTCGCGCGGCACGGGGCTCGGGCTCTACATCGTTCGTGGTCTGGTCGAGCTCGAAGGTGGGCGAATCGTGGCACACAGTGCAGGTCAGGGCCAGGGGGCCAGGTTCGAGGTCTCCTGGCCTCGCAGAGAGGAGATGGCGGTTTGATGGCTCATGAAGAATCGAAGGATCCGCTCGTCGGTGCACTGATCCTGGTCGTCGAGGACGAGGACCATCTCGCCCGGGGGATCGCCGAGAACCTGGAGGCTGAAGGAGCGATCGTGACCGTGGTGGGTGATGGCAAGAGCGCTCTCTCCCGCATGCTCGAGCGATCCTGGGACAGCGTCATTCTCGACGTCATGCTTCCCGAGATCGATGGCTTCGAGGTCTGTCGGCAAGCCCGCCGGCGGGGCATCGAGACGCCGATTCTCTTTCTCACGGCAAAGGGAGGTGTGCACGATCGGATCCACGGCCTCGAAGTCGGCGGCGACGACTATCTCGCCAAACCCTTTCACCTGAAGGAGCTGCTGCTGCGGACCCGGGCGATTCTGCGCCGTCGCACGCCGGGCGATGCGGAGACGACGCTGACCTTCGGCGGTAACGAGGTCGACTTCCGGTCCTATACGGCGAGGTCCTGGGACGGCTCCAGCCACGAGCTCACCCAGAAGGAGGTCCAGATTCTGCGATTGCTCTCCGAGCGAGAGGGCGAAGTGGTGTCGCGCGACGAGATTCTCGAGCGCGTCTGGGGACCCGATTCGAGCCCTTCCACCCGCACGGTGGACAACTTTCTCGTCCGGCTACGCAAGCGATTCGAGCCCGATGAGAGCGAGGTACGCCACTTCCACACGGTGTGGGGAGTGGGATACCGGTTTACTTCGCACGCGGCTACGGAGTAGCGACGGCACGAGCTCCGTGCACGGCGGTGAGGGGGCTCCGACGGGGGCCTCGAGCTCCTCGGGTCCGCGAACCCGAGGGCCAGGGCCAGGTGGGCCGGCGCGATCGTCCAGCGGTCGATAGGGGAGACGGTCGACCTAGTGCGCCGGATTGACCTCGATCAGCTCGACGTCGAAGATCAAGGCCGAGTTGGGGCCGATGATCGGCGGCTGCGGACCGCGCTGGGGCGGGCCCTGAGGGCCATAGGCGAGATCCGAGGGGACATAGAGGCGGTACTTGGCCCCGGGCTTCATCAGTTGCAGCGCTTCGGTCCACCCCGCGATCACCGCGTTGACGCCGAAGGTCGCCGGCGTGCCTCGGTCGTACGAACTGTCGAAGGGCGTGCCGTCGATGAGGGTGCCGGCATAGTGCACTTTCACTCGATCGGTGGCCAAGGGACTGTCTCCGGAGCCCTCTTCGAGAACTTCGTACTGGAGACCGCTCGCGGTGGTCTTGATCTCGGGGCGTGCCTTGTTCTCGGCCAGGAAGGCTTCCCCCTCGGCCTTGTTCTTGGTCGCCGCTTCCGCCATCGCCTGCTGTCGACGCTCGGCGACGCCCTCTTGCAACGACTGGATCGCAGCCTGCATCTGATCGGCGTCGAGGGCCAGCTCTCCTCCAGCGAGAGCGGTCTGGAGTCCGGCCACGAGCTGGTCGATGTCGATCTCCACACTGTCGGAACTCAGTCTCGCACCGAGGTCGGCGCCGAGGGCGTAGCTCCAGCTCTCTACGGGAGTGCTCGGCGGTTGGGTGACGGTGCCCTCCTGGGCACAGGCCAGGGAGGTGAGAGGCACCAGGACGAGGGTCAGGGCGAACGCAGAGGGGACCAGAAGGCGCGAAACGTTGCGCGACGAAGTGAGCATCACGGATCTCCGGAGTTGTATCTACAGTCGGGTGCAATCGAAGGGAAGGGAGGGAGGGCAGGGTCGCACGAGAGCCGATGCCGCCCTCGGGACGCCAGCGATGCTATCAGGCGAGGAGGCTGGTCATTGCCACCGGAGTCACAAGGTCCGGCGTCGGGCGACGACTGGGTCTTGTTCGGTGTTCGACACTACCTGTCGGAATCCGAGCAGATGAAGCAGGTCGCGCACCGGGCGCCTACGCCACCAGCCCGGATCGATACGCAGGGCGTGGCCGTTTCCCTCGACTCTTTCGATGTTGGGCAACAGCGTGAGAAGGCGTTCTGCGCGCAGGCGACGCAACGTGTGCGACAGCCATCGTCTTCCCGGACCGTATTCTCGCATCAGGAAGAAGCCGTCGTCTCCCTGCTGCTGATAGAGCGGCATCAGCATGAAGCTCCCGTTGGGGGACTGTACGAACTCCCCTGCGTGGTCGGCCAGCACCGTGCCTGCCTCGAGGGGCTGAAAGCTCTCGAAGCCGGGTCGCATCGAGAACGTTGCGCCTTCATTCACGGCGTGACGGTAGGTCACTTCGAACATGCGCTCACGCATCGGAAGATCTCGGTACGCGCGATGGGCCCAGGCCAGAGGCTTGCGCAGAGCCTCTGAGTCGAGCAGCCCGAGGTAGTCGAGGGCGATCCAGATCGCCGCCTCGGCGAAGTCCACGGAGCGTGGGTCTTCGTGCTGTCCGGCTTCGAGTACGAGGCCGACGTAGCCATAGTCCTCGGCGTGTTGGAGCAGTGTCCCCTCGAGGGTTTCGTCGAGCCCGAGGACCATCGGAGCCCCCAGCGCGGCTGCGAAAGCGCGGCTGGGCAGAGTATCGGCGACATTCAGGAACGGATGGCTGAAGCCTGACGTGGTGTGGATGTCGAGGAGGAACAGGGCCCCCCGGGATCGCTCGGCGGTCGTGCGTAGCACTCGATCGATGCGTCGCGCTTCGGCCAGCTCCTTTGCGTACTCTTCGGCGGCTGCCTCGTTGCGAGGGGCCAATCCGTCCTCGTGCCAACCCCGGTTGAGGTCGCGCTGCAGGAAACGCCTGCCCTGTTCGAGGGCGGTCTGGTTTCCGAGCAAGGCGGTCAGTTCGCCGCGACGAAGTGGGCGAACCGGGCAGTCTGCGAGGGTGTCCATCACCCTCTGGAGGCCTCCGACGCCCGCGGGCTCGTTGCCGTGCAGGCCGCCGATGACGACCAGGCTGGGCCCGGGGTCGGCTCCGCGCTGCTTCTCGACGACGCTGACACCCTTGAGCGTTCTGCGAACGATCGAGCTCCGCGCCACGGCACTCTGGACTCCCTCGACCGGACTTCCTTTGGCTGGAGGCGGGGGATGTTGAGTGGAGTCTGGGGCCGTGGTCATGAGAATGGGCGGTCGGCGACGAGCGACCCACTCGCCGGGTAGCCGGCGATTCGTCCTTCCGACATGAAGGCGGGAGGGGGCCTGTCCTGGGAGTTCTTGACTGGGGGCTCCCTTCGCAGAAGAGTCTGCGCATGGCTGAGCATTCCCACCGCTACAGTAGCATGATGCCGACGTTCGACACGGTCGAGGAGTGGCCCCTTTGAGTGCACTACAGGCCCTGGTTCTGGGGTTGATCCAGGGTGTCACGGAGTTCCTGCCGATCAGCTCCTCGGCCCATCTGATCCTGGTTCCGTGGCTCACCGGTTGGCCCGATCAGGGACTCACGGCCGACGTGGCAGCGAACACGGGAACCCTCGTGGCGGTGGCGACCTACTTCCGACACGACCTGGCGAGGTTCGTGCGCGCATTCGTGGCTCGCCTGCGCTCACCACGTTCGAGGATGTCGCCCGACGAGCGTCTGATGTGGATGATCGGCCTGGGTACGATCCCTGTCGCCCTCAGCGCGTTTCTCTTCTACGACACCATCGCGACTCGTTTGCGCAGTCCGATCGTCATCGCCTGGACCTCGATCGGCTTCGGCCTGCTCCTCGGCATCGCGGACCGTTTCGGTACGGGGGTGCGTCAGCTGTCCCAGACCACGCTGCCGCGGGCGCTCGCCATCGGCGTGAGCCAGGCTTTCGCCCTGGTGCCAGGGACCTCGCGCTCGGGGGTGACCATGACCTCTGCGATGGCACTGGGCTTCGACCGCGAGTCGGCAGCGCGTCTGTCGTTTCTGTTCGCCATCCCGGTCAGTCTCCTGGCTGCCGCGAACGACGGTGCGAAGCTTCTCGGCGGTGGGGTTCCCCGCTCCGAATGGTTGGGGCTCGGTATCGTCTTCGTGACGTCGGCCGTCGTGGCCTACCTGGTGATCGGCTGGCTGCTCCACTGGCTCCGTCAGCGGGGAATGACGCCCTTCGTGATCTACCGGCTGGTCCTGGGCGCCCTGATCCTCGTCGCTTCTCCCTGGCTCTAGCCGGGCGTCGCGCTTTCGAGCGAACAGCTACTCGGTCGTGGCCTCGACCAGCTCGGCGTCGAGCTCCGGGCCATCGTACCGCTCGCTCCGAGCCACTCTTCTGGGGCCTTTGCGACTCTGGGTCTGGTACTCGGAGTACTTTCGGTCGAGAAGATCCCAGAGTGCACGAATCCGCTCCAGTCGCTCGTCGAGCTGCTCGGTCCAGTGCTCCAGCTTGCTGTTGCCCACGCTGAGACCTCCGATGCGGAAAGCCAGTGCGTCGAGACGAAAGGTGAGCTCGCCGGCAATCAACTTCGCAGCGAGCAGCTCACCGTCCTCCTGTACGTAGCGATGGACGTCGCGCAGAATGGCTCCGGTCATCGAGATCCTGGCGTTTCGGGTCTGCATGCTGGCATAGCCGCCCACGGGCTCGAACTTGATCTCCGGATCGCCGAGGAGGGACTCGAGGAAGTGGGCGCCATGAGCGGAGCGCACTGGATCATGGAGATCGAGCACCTCGCTCTGAGCGTCCGGCTGCCCCAGGTCGATCCATGGCGTCTTGAAGTCGACGATGATCTCGATACGACGAAGTAGCTGGATGATCTTGCCGAGCTGCACATCCGCAGTGGTGGCGACATAGAGGATGCCGTCGTCGATCACGGCTTCGACGATGCGTGAGCGCGGCACCGCCTGCATCAACAGCTCCTCCTGGGCGAGCTGTCGCAGCTCCCGACGCTTCTTGGGGCCGACGAAGGGTTGACCGCTGATCTCCCGTTCGGTCTTGATCAGGTCGCGAAAGCGCTCGGCGACTCCGGTCGGATCCGGGCTCAACTTGTCGATTCGCACCCGAAAAGCCCAGCGGCCCGCATGGGCCTGCCAGTCGGCACCGGGCTCGAATGGAACGAAACCCACCGACTCACGAATCTCGGAACCAGGAGCGATCTGCCTGAACGACTCGGAGTCGAAGTCGGGCTGCGCTGGAATCGAGCTGACGTTGAAACGCGTGAGGCTCGCGGCCCCGGAAAGGATCGGCATCGTGGTGATCTCCCATCTGCGGAAACGGGGAGGATAGCGCAGCCGAGTGTGGGTCGAAACCCGGGTGGCGATGCGATCACTCGACGCCTCCCCACTGCGACAGCGAACCGTACCGACAAGTCTTGTCGTTGTCTCGGCTTACCGGCCGGACGTGTCTTCGTCGTCGTCTTGCATCGATGCGGGCTGTCCGGTGGCTTCCAGCACCCGGCGCCAGACTTCCCCCTCGGGATCGAGCTGGCGAGGCATGACTGCCTGGGCAATCGGCACATGAATGTAGTCGCGATGCCAGCGTCCCACCATCAGGTTGGTGCGCCCGGCCATGCCTGCATGAACGGCATGCTGACCGAGAGCCAGACACAGTTCCGAATCGAGAGGATTGGCCGCACGTCCGCGGATCATGTAGCTCGGATCGATGTACTTGATCGTGACCGGGCGTCCGCGGTCTCGGAAGTAGTGGCCGATTTCCTCACGCAACAGCATTCCGATGTCGTTCAACTTGACGTTGCCCGAGGCGTCGGTCTCCTGGCTCGACTGCGGGAAGAGATCCTGCCCGGCACCCTCGGCGACGACAATGACCGCGTGGTGGCTGGCGTCGAGGCGTCGCTCGAGCGTGCGTAGGAGGCCACGCACGCCGTCCAGGTCGAAACGGACCTCTGGAATGAGGCAGAAATTCACGTCACCGCTGGCGAGGGTCGCGTGGGCTGTGATGAAACCCGCGTGGCGACCCATCAGTTTGACCAGGCCGATGCCGTCGAGCGCGCTGCGGGCTTCTACATGCGCGGCGCTGACAGCGCGACCCGCCTCGTCGACCGCTGTCGCGAAGCCGAAGGTACGCTCGAGCCAGCGCAGATCGTTGTCGATCGTCTTGGGAATTCCGACGACGCTGATCTTTGCCTTGCGCGTGCGGATCTCCTCGGCCAGTGCACTGGCACCGCGGAGAGTGCCGTCGCCTCCGATCACGAAGAGAATCGAGACTCCCAGCCTTTGAAGCTGGTCTACCATCACTCCGACGTCCTGGGGACCTCTCGAGACGCCGAGGATCGACCCTCCGGCGTGGTGGATGTTCTTGACGCTCTCCTGTGTGAGCTCCAGTGGGGGCCAGCGCTCCGGGTCGGCCAGGCCCGCGTATCCGTAGCGGAAGCCGAGCACTCGACGAGTGCCGTAGCTGTAGTTCAAAGCCAGAGTGATCGAACGGATGACGTCGTTGACGCCGGGACAGAGTCCTCCGCAGGTCAGAACCCCACAGCCGATCTCGGAGGGATCGAAGCACAACATTCGGCGCGGTCCGGCGGCTTCGAAGACCGGTAGGGGCTGATCGAGGTCCAGGCTGGGCAGCAGCTCCGTCAGGGTCGAAGGGGCGAGGATCGGATCGAGGTCGTCCTCTAGCCGAGGCCGCCGCGCCAGCAGCGGCGACGGGTGCGTGGCTTCCCCAATTCTCTCGACTCGGAGCTCGTCGGCGCTCGGGATCTCCATGGTGGGCAAAGTCTAGTCGCCCGCAGCCGTCCTTGTCAGGGACAGTCGAGCTCGAGTCGGTCGCCCTCGGCCGTGACGATCACCAGGCCCGGTTGCAGGATCACGATTCCGTCGAGGGGGTCACCCACCCCGTTCTCCAGGTGCATGCCGTCGCTCTCGAGCGAGTCGGTGTCCAGAGCGAGGACGTGGACTTCGGTGCGTCCTCGCTTCCCGAGGAGCTCGACTTCGATCGAGTTGCCGACGGCGACCTCTCCCGTGGCGTCCTTCCGGGTGGAGGTGTAGGAGCGCAGGTCGAGGTCGAGAGACCGGACCCCGGCCGGCAGGAGCGATTCCAGCTCGCTCTCTTCCGGGGTGCCGTTGCGGTTCGTGTCCCGCCAGAGCCGGAAGCTTCGGTAGTGGCGATCGGCACCGCTGAAACGGCCGTCTGCATTGGTGTCGAAGAGGGCCAGCGTATTGCAGCGGGGAGGCAGAGGCACGGCGCCGGTCTCGGGAAGGGTAGGGGGCGCCGGTGTCGGCCTCTCGGACGAGGCCTCGGTGACGGGCGGCGCGGTGGGGCGGGTCGGTGAAGAAGAGGGACTCACCGCGGGCTCCTCGGCCGGCACCTCCTCGGAGGCGAGCCGCTGCGCCAGCGCTTCGAGCAGGACCGCTCGTTCGCCCTCGGTGAGGCCTTCTAGCAGCTGCGACTCTTGCGTGCGCAAGTCGAGGAGTCGCACCAGAAGGGCCTCCATTTCGGGCTCCAGGGTCTCCTGAGCCTCGAGAGGTGGGGCGCTCGCCGGGACCCAGAGCAACGCTGCGAGGCCGCCCGCGATCAGGCTCCCCATTCGCCTGGACTGCTCCATGTCGAGCACGCTAGCACGTGGCCAACTCGGTCTCGCTTTTGTTAGGGTTCCAGGTCTCGCACCGATTCCTGTTCTCCGACCCGCCCCGTTCTCTCGTTCCTGCTTCCATCTCACTCTTCCGCGTGCTTTTTCTCAGGAGAGGTTCATGTCTTTTTGCCATTCGCTTCCACGCAGTCTCTGGCTGCTCCTCGTTCTCTTCAGTGTTGCGCCGACCCTGGCCCAGGTCGTCCCGGATTCGGAGCTCTCCGTTCTCGAGCGAGTGGAAGCGGAGGAGGACGAGCTCCGTCGTCTCGATCAGCTCCGGTTGGAGGCGGTCGGGGAGGACGTCTCGTTCTATCGCGACCTGACCCGACGCCAGGAGGAGCTCTTGTACAGGGAGCTCGACGCGCTCCTGGCCGAGATCGAAGACGGCACCGCGGCTCCAGGTGCCGGGGAGAGAGCGATCGCGATCATCCAGGAAGACCAGGCTCGTGTCGCAGAGCTGCTGCAATCCGTGGACGCCCGGATGCTCGAGCTGCGAGCGAAGCGCTCGGAAGCCTCTGGCGACGACGTGCTCGGGATCGAGCTCGACATGACGTCGACCCGGCGTGATCACGACGAGCTGTTCACCGACGCAATCGATCATCTGGATCGCCTCGAGCGTCTCGGAGTCTCGGAGGACGAGGATATCGCTGCTGTGGAGGAGCGCCTCCAGAGGGAGGCGGACCTGATGGCGGCCCGAGTCCAGGCGGTCATGGCACGCCAGGCCGAGGTGGATCGACGCATGCGCGCGACCCCCAAGGACGCTGCGGGGGCCCTGGCGGCCGAGCAGCTGGCGCTGCGCGAGCGACTCGCCGGTACGACTGCCAGTCTCGATCGCCTGCTCACCCAGATGGAGCGGCGAGAGATCGACTCCTCGCGCTATCGACAACTGTTGGTCGAGGCGACCGGTCAGTTCGGAGCCGCGGTCACGGATTCGAAGGTCGCGGTCGGGCTGGTCGAGGACTTCTACTCGAACGCCAAGGAGTGGATCGTTACCCAGGGACCGAAGTGGCTCGTCCAGGGCGTCATCTTCGTGCTCATTCTCTTCGGTACGTGGCTGCTGTCCAGGCTCGTCCGAAGAGCGCTGAGCCGAGCGCTGGAGGGCAAGGACCTGGAGCGGTCTCAGCTGCTCGACAAATTCGTGCTGTCGATCGTGACCAAGGCAATCTTGATTCTGGGCCTGCTCTTCGCGCTCTCCCAGATCGGGGTGGAGGTCGGCCCCGCACTCGCCGGACTCGGAGTCGCGGGCTTTGTCGTGGCTTTCGCTCTCCAGGACTCCCTGTCCAACTTCGCGTCGGGGGTGATGATCCTGATGTATCAGCCGTTCGATGTCGGCGATGTGATCGACGCGGGCTCGGTCTCCGGGACCGTCGACTCGATGAATCTCGTTTCTACCACCGTGCTCACCTTCGACAACAAGAAGCTGGTGGTTCCCAACAACAAGATCTGGGGTGACGTGATCCAGAACGTTACCGCCCAGAAGCTGCGTCGGGTCGATCTGGTGTTCGGCATTGGCTATGCCGACGACATCCCCCATGCCGAGGAGGTGCTTCGCGACGTGGTCGAACAGCACGAACTGGTGTTGGCAGACCCGGCACCGAACATCCGTTTGCACGAGCTGGCCGACTCCTCGGTCAACTTCATTTGCCGGCCCTGGTGCCACCGGGACGACTACTGGACGGTGTACTGGGACCTGACCCGTGAAGTGAAGTTGCGGTTCGACGCCGAGGGCATCTCCATTCCGTTTCCCCAGCGCGACGTGCACCTCTACCGAGAGGGTGGCGCGACCGCGCCGGTATCGGCCGGGGAGATCGCTCCCGATTCCGCAGCGGGAGACTCTCCGCCGCCCAACGATGAGGGCGAGGAGACGGACTCCCAGTAGAACGGGCCGTGGGGTGTCCATGGGCTTGGACTTCCGAAGCGTGCACTGTCATGGTATCGGTGCACGCACTGGGGTAGCCTGAATCAGTTCCCTGGGCAACCGGAGTGCTGAGGTGGATTACTTTCAGGCAAGAAGGTTTGTGTGGCTCGGGCTGGTGTTCGGGGTCGGCGCATGGGCGGTCTTGGCGCGTCTCACCACCCCGATGCACCTGACGTTGCTGACCGGTCCCGAGGGCTCGTCCAGTTACCAGGACGGGCTGCGTTATGAGTCACTGCTGGAGCGGCGAGGCCTCGACGTCGAGATCGAAGTCACCGACGGGGCAGTCGACAATCTGATTCGACTGGCGCACGAGGGTGGCGCGGCAGCGACCTTTGCTGAGTTGGGACTCGAAGGCTCGGTCGACGATCCCTCCCTGGTCGAGCACCTTCGTTCTCTCGGAAGTCTGTACCTGCAGCCGATCTGGCTTTTCGTTCGTCGGGATATGGAGGGGGAGGACGTCCGTGCTCTGCGGGGACGCAGGTTCATCCTCGGTACTAGCGGCAGCGCGACCCGGGTCATGGCGGAGGCTGTGCTGGAGGCCAACGGCGTTGGGCACCTGGTGGAAACCCAGAGCTTCGAAGGTATGGACCCGGGCGAGGGCGCGGTGGCACTGGTCGCGGGTCGGGTAGACGCGATGTTCGCTCTGGGTGAGCCGGTGTCTCCTGCGATTGCGGCTTTGCTGGCTGAACCGACGCTGCGCCCATGGTCCTTTCGACGTGCCGCGGCCTACGATCGACGCTACGAGACCCTGGAGCAGCTCTCGGTCCCCGAGGGCGCTCTCGACCTGGCTCGCAATCTTCCCGCGGAGGAGTTGCATCTGCTCGGCGTGCCGGTCCAGTTGGTGGTGCCGAGCCGGATTCATCCGGCGATCGTCGACCTTCTGCTCGAAGTCAGCTGGCGTGTTCATCGCAGGGCGACGTTGTTCTCCGAGCGGGGGGCGTTTCCTCGACCCGCTCCGGTCTCTCTTCCCCTGAACGTGCAGGCCGAGCGCTTCTTCGAGGAGGGGGGGCCGCGGCCTCTGTATCGCCATCTGCCGTTCTGGCTCGCCAGCTGGCTGTATCGCATGGGGCTGATTCTCGTCGCTCTGTGCGGAGCCGTGATGGCCGTGGTGCAGCTGGTGCCTCCCATGCTGGGCTTGCGGTTCTCCATGCCGATGAACCGCCTGTACGGCCGCCTCGAGCAGCTCGAGCGTTCACTGACGGTCGGCGACCTCGACCGTGCCGAGGCGCTCGAAGTGCTCGCGCAGATCGAGCGAGAGAGTCTCGATCTGAAGGTTTCGATGGGCAGTATGAGGGCCCCATTCTTCGAGTTTCGACAGAATATCCACGATCTTCGCGATCGTCTTGATGGATAGACACAATTCGATCTTCATTGCGTCCGCGATCCGTGGGGGCCGCGGATATATGCTCGGGAGAGTCCTAGTTCAGTTCGGTTTTCCTGAGGGCGGGTGCCGTGGCCCTGGAGGGCAGGGGCCCCCCCATCAACTTGGAGGAAGTCATGAGCGAGTTAGCTGACAACGCGAAATCGAAGGGCCGGAATGTGTTTCTCTTCGGCGTGGTCGTGATGATCCTGGGCATCCTGGCCATGCTGGCGCCGATGGTGACGGGTTTCTCGGTGACCGTCCTGCTGGGAATCCTGGTCATCGGTGCAGGGATCGCCCGCATGTTCTGGGCGTTCGATGCCGATGGCTTCGGCAAGGGCCTTCTCGCCTTCGCTCTCGGTGGGCTGACCCTGGTGGCGGGAGGAATCCTGATCGCGAAGCCGCTCGTCGCGGCGTCCGTGCTGACGATTCTGCTGGCGTCCTATTTCCTCATCGACGGGATCTTCGAGATCGTTGCCGCGTTTCAGATCAAGCCCGAAGGCTGGGGCTGGCTGCTGTTTGCCGGCTGCGTGTCGGTGTTGCTCGCCATCATGCTGTGGTGGCAGTTCCCGCTCTCCGGCCCCTGGGCGATGGGAATTCTCATCGGCATCAAGCTCTTCCTGGTCGGCATCCTGATGATGACGGTGGGGCGCCGTGTCCGCCAAGTCGGCAAGAAGGTCGACAAGCTCACCGAGTCACGGGCCTGACGATTACCGCCCGCTCGAAGGAGCGAGCTCGAGCAGCGGGACGCGTGACTCGCGCCACGCGTCCCGCCAGTGCCTCGGGAGTGGCCGGCTCGTAGCGCCAGCTTTCGGCCGCCGCGGCAGCCTGCGCAACGGTGCGAGTCCCCGTTGGGAGCACTCGGCCGTCCCGTCAACTCCCCCCAGTGGCGCGATCACCGCCCGTGCGAAGACGGTGCCTTCGGTTCCAGCCTCAGGGCCGCGGCTGCAGACCCGACGGTCCTGGACACCCTCGTCTCTCCGAGTGGGGTCGTGATTCCCATTTCGAGCCGCTGCTGCTCAACAGCGGGCACAACTCGGGATAGGCTCCCGCCTGGAAGCGACCAGCCAGGAACAAGGAGACCTTCATGATGCACGATTCGATCAGGCGCCGTTCGAGACGACCGAAGCTCGACTGGCCGCCGAGCGCGGGGGCCGTTGCGCTCGCTCTCCTGGTGGCATTCTCGGCGGTTTCCCCGGCAGGGGCTTCGGAGCTCCCCGGCAAGATCGTGCTCTATGACCTCTTGACCGAGAAGGCGAGCCGAGTCAGCGAGTTCTACGCCGGACTCTTCGGCTGGGAAATGGAGCGGACTGCGACCGGCAATCTGGCGGCCCGTCTGAGCGGCAAGACCGTTGCCGGTATCAACGAGATCGAGAACACGGCCCCCGATGTCGACGAATCGACCTGGCTCGTCGGAATCGAGGTGGCGGACCTCGAGGGAGCTCTCGGCGCGGTGGAGAAGCTCGGGGGCAAGGTGTTCGACCGCGGGGAAGCCGAGGGCGCCGGCCGCTGGGCGATCATCGAGGATCCCCAGGGAGCTCAGCTGGGGCTGATCGAGTCGGAGCGTGAGCTGACGACAGCCACGGGGCCGGGTACGTTCGTGTGGGCGGAGCTCTGGACCGACGATACCGGAGCCGCGGCCCGCTTCTACGGTGCGGTCGTCGGTTACGAACGCTCGGCAGTCGACCGCTCGGGTGCGGACTATGCGGTGTTTCTCGCTCAGGGACAGGCCCAGGCGGGACTCGTGGCGATTGGCAACGGTCAGTTGGAGCCGGGGTGGGCCGTCTATATCGGGGTGGAGAATCTCGCTGAGATCATCGCTCGGGCAGTGAAGCTCGGGGGGCGTGTGCTGTTGGAGCCCTCTCCTGAAGTGTCGCAAGGGCGAGTGGCTGTGCTGGAGGATCCTGCCGGTGTTGACTTCTTCGTTTATCAGATCGACTGAGGTGATGCGATGAGACTGGTACGCCCGATGGCTCGGCTGTCGCTTCTCCTCGCCCTTGTGCTCGCGGCGGTGGGCTGCGGCTCGGGCGGTGGAGGCTCCTACGGTGGTTACGATGCGACCGGCTATCCGAAGGGAACCGGCGACGTGCGCGTCACTGTGGTCTACGGTGGTGGGTACGGTCCCGGCTTCGGCTATCCGCCCGGAATGGTCCCTGGATACCCGATCGGACCCTGGTAGCGAACCTCTCGAGCCCGGATGCGCGATCGCGACTCGCCGAGTCCTCCCGGCCACGATCTGGTCGACTTTCGCTCGCCCCTGTTCATGGTGACACGCGAGCCTGCGATGGAGCGGCTCGTCCAGGATCTCCAACGCCAGCGAGTCGAGCTGTTGGAGGCTCCGGATCAGGAGCGTGTGCTGGAGTTCTCCGAGGCCGAGCTCGACCAGGTGCGGGCCGCGTTCGCGCGGATGATCCTCGGAGGCGAAAGAAAATTGCACCGGCTGTGCGAGCTCCTCGTCGAGGGATTGCTCGACGCCCCCTGCACGCTACGCAGCGTCGTCATCGGCCAGTTCCCACAGACCGGTGAGCGATTCACCCTCGATCAGCCGCTGCGGCGAGAGGATCTCTACTCCCAGACCGACCTCGATCTGGGGAATCGCATGCTCTCCAGGTTGCGGTACCAGGTCGGAGACGAGTGGCAGCCTCCCGAGTTGATCGCCAACATGGTGGAGTACGAGGCCACCGCTCCGAATCGCTTCGGTGTGCACAAGTTCATCAGCCGGATCAAGGCCGAGGAAGAGATCTGGAACAAGGTAGTCGACGAGATCTTCGGCCTCGACACCATGGTGGAGCGCGACAAGCAGCTTCGCCACCTGGGCTACTTCGTCAAAGACATCTTCGGAGTCAAGATCGTCGCTACCGAGCGCGACGGAGTCTTTGCTCTCCAGGATGCACTCCACGATCTCGAGTGGCGGCCGGAAACGCTGCTGAAGCGAGCCGTGCCCGTCGAGGACGGAACGCGCGGCTTGCGGGTGATCGAGATCAAGGACTATCTCAGCGGGGAGCGTGGCAAGTCGAGCGGTTGGGAGGCCGTCAAGCTCGTGGTCGACTGGTGGAAAATGCCCTACGAGATCCAACTCCAACCGTTGCCCAACTACCTGCGCGAGCGCGAGCGGTTGACCCGTGAGAGCCACGAGCAGCACAAGGAGCGCCGTGAGCGGTTGCGCAATGACGTCGCGAGATCTGTTCCTCTGTTCGGCTTCTATCGCGACCTGCTCCAGTGGCTGTTTCGTGAGCCTCGAGGCGAGCCTCCCCGGTTCGGGCGTGTCCGGGTCGAACTGACGCCGTGAGCCACCGCGATCTCCGGGTTTCGGCGGAGAAGGCCGGGGAGACGGGCCTCATACATCGAAACATTGCTATGTTGGCATCTATCGTGCACCTCCCTCCTGCCGAGAGCGGAAGTTGGCCCACAGCGGGGCACCCTCCCTCGAAGTGGTTCTTTTTCAACTGGTTTCTGACTTTGGAGACTCGCCGCAGGCTCGAGGGTCCCCTCCCCCCCGGTTCCCCAACCGTCCCTCCAGCTCCGGCACGTCTTCAGTCTTCGCCCCGCCCTTGCGTGGGGCGAAGACATCCCCTACGCCTCCCTCACCCCTCCTCTCGGGGTGTGAGCGAAGCACGAGTCCGGAGGTGCCCCATGCCCGTGGCTTCCCATCGGACTCGTGCCCGCTCGCAAGGGAGGCTATTTTTTTGCTCGCTCGGAGCGTGCTGCGCCTATCTGGAGCGATCCGAAGCGGTACGGGAGTAGCGCTCGGACAGCCGGTCCACCGTCGCGAAGAACTCCCCGATGGTCTGGTCGATGATGTCTTTCGCTGCGGCGACGCTTCCGATGCGCCCCGCCACCTGGCCCGACAGGGCAATGGAGGCCTCCATGTCGCCGCCGAAGTAGAGCTCTTTGGCGCGCTCGAAGATACTCAGGTCGATGTGGTCTTCGTGCTCGAGCCGCGTGGTGCGCTCGGTACGCAAGGCACGCAGCCCGGGTCGTGAAAAGCGGTTCAGAAACACGGTATCGGTCTCGGCAGCCTCCACGATCGAGCTCTTCCAGTTGTCGTGCACCGGTGATTCGGCGGCGGACACCATGCGCGTGCCCATCTGCACCCCCTCGGCGCCCAGGGCGAAGGCGGCTGCCATGCTGGCGCCATCGCAGATCCCGCCGGCGGCGATGATCGGCACGTCGACCTTCGAGGCGACCAGGGGAAGCAGCACCATGGAAGCGACGTCTCGAGGGTTCTTGAACCCGCCCCCCTCGCCTCCCTCCACGACCAGGCCATCTACGCCCGCGTCCACCGCCTTGAGCGCTGCCTTGAGCGTCGGTACCACATGGAACACGGTCAGTCCCGATTGCTTGAGCTTCTCCGTGTAACGGTTCGGGTCGCCTGCCGAGGTGGTGACGAACTGCACTCCCTGATCGACGACGAAGTCCGCGATGGCCGGGTCGCGTACGAAAGCCTGTGCGATGTTCACGCCAAAGGGCTTGTCGGTGAGGTCGCGCATCTTCTCGATCTCCTCGCGCACCTCGTCCAGTTCTCCCGACGAGGTCTCGATGATGCCCATGCCACCGGCGTTGGAGACGGCAGAGGCGAGCTGGGATCTCGCGATCCAGCCCATCGGGGCTTGCACGATCGGGTAGTCGACCCCCAGGAGCTCGGTGATTCGGTTGCAGATCGATCGCATGGCAATGTCCCTCCTCGAGCGCCGCGACTCAGCCGGCGGCCTGGTGCATGACTACCTGGTCGAACGGGATCTCGATGCCCGTGGCGTCGAGGGCTTCGTAGATGGCGATGCGCGTCCGGTGCTCGCATGCCGGTACGTCCTCGGCCAGGCAGTAGGGGCGCGCCACGAGATCGAGCGACGAGGCACCGAAACCGGCGAACGCGACGCTGGGTGCCGGATCGTCGAGCACGAGATCGACGCTCTTCATGGCGTCGAGGATCACCCGCTCGACAGTCTTCCAGTCGGTCCCGTAGGCGACTCCGATGTCGACGTGACACCGGTAGTGTCCAGCGCGGGCGTGGTTGATGATGCTCGAGCCCATCACTTCGTTGTTTGGAATGACGATCGTGTCGTTGTTGGGAGTCGAGAGCGTGGTCGCGAACAGCCCGACCTCCTGGACGACACCCGTATGTCCGGCGGCAGTGATCTTCTGCCCGACGACGAAGGGGCGGGTGAGAAGCGCCATGACCCCCGCCGCGAAGTTGCTCAAAGACCCTTGCAGCGCGAGGCCGATTGCCAGGCCGGCGGCACCGAGTATCGCGATGAGGCTCGTCGTCTCGACGCCCACCTTTCCGAGCGCGCTGACCGCGGCCGCTGCCATGATCGCCCACTGCACGAGTGAGGAAAGAAAGCCGCTGAGAGAAGGGTCGACTCCGCGCACGGCGAGCACGCGGCGCACGGCTCGAGCAAGCCACCGGGCGATGATCCAGCCGATGATGAAGATTCCCGCGGCGTAGAACAGCCCCGTGATCCAGCTCGCGATGGCGGGAGCCGAGCTGTCGAGCTGGGACGGCAGCACCGCCTCCAGCGTGGCTTCGAGAATCGGGGGGGCGTCGACGGCGGGCTCCGGAAGGGCCAGCTCTTCTGTCGCTGGAGCGGTCTGCAAAAGCATCCTGCCTCTCCTTGGTCCAGTGAGAAAAGGGATCTTCGAAGTCGAATCGCCACACTCTACAGCGCCGAACGAGCCGACAGCAGCGCCGGCCATCGGGTGGAGCAGCGAACCTCTTCGTGTCCCTCTGCGTACTAGGCAGTGATGAGACGAACGCACCTGATTGCAGGCCTGCTCGCGCTCGCCGCCGTCACGGCGCAGGCACAGATTCCGAGCGACGATCCGATCGAGCCTCCGCGGGGCGACGCCGCAGCCGGCGTCGGTCTCACCGGCTCGGTCTACGACCGGGCGGCCCCGGTCGCCGGTGCCCGGGTCGAGCTGGTGCTCGAAAGCGGTGCTCAGCGGGAGGCCGTCACCGACGAGCGTGGCCGGTTCCGCTTTTCCGGGTTGACGCCCGGACGATGGAACGTGGCGGTACGCCTCGAGAGCTACCTGCCGTCCGAGGGCTTCGTGATCGTCCGAGAGGGAGCCCCTTCTCTCGACATCGAGCTGCGGCGGATCGACGAGCGCACTCCGGGATTCTCCGAGGGCAATCCACAAGGCACCGTACGCCGGTGGCTGGAGTCCGGGAATGCGCTCCTGGCCGAAGGGCACCCGGCGCAGGCACGGGCCGAGTACGAGAAGGCGCTACCGCTACTCGACCCGAAGAGGCGTGCCGAGGTACTGGCCGTGGTCGCGCGGACCTTCTACCTGGAACAGATGACGGAGTCCGCCGCCGACGCCCTCTGGCAGTCGATCCAGCTCGATCCGGAGTCCGTCGGGGCACGAGAGCTCTACCTCGGGGTCATGGCCAATCTGGGTCGTGACCAGGAAGCGGAGAGGAAGCTCGAAGAACTGGATGCGAGTGCGTCGACGGATTCGGAGCCGCAGCAGATGGAGACACCGCCGGAGCCCCCGGCTGCCCCCGGTGCCGGAGCTCCTCCGGCGCTGGCCGTTCCCGAAGCGCCCCGGCGAGGCCGCAAGGGGTCCTACGGCGTGCGCTTCGAGCGGCGAAGCGACCTTGGTCTGATAGCTGAGGTGCAGCAGCGCTATGGCCTGCCCGACGAGTGGGTCCAGCAGGCAACCGACTACGCTCCGCAAGCAGAGAGCTACTCGGTGTTCGTGCCGGAGGAGTACAGCGAAGGTGAGCAATGGGGGCTCCTGGTCTGGGTGAGCCCAACGGCTCGCGGCGACGTGAGGCGACAGGAGAATCGCGAGCTGCTGGCCGAGCGACGCCTCATCTGGATCGGTGCCAACGATGCCGGCAATCCCCGGCCGCTGTGGGAGCGGATCGGCCTCGCGCTCGACGCCGCCCAGGAGATGCAGCGCTACTACGACCTCGACCCCGACCGGCTCTACGCGGGGGGGTACTCGGGGGGCGGCCGCATGGCTGCCGCCTTGGCCATGCTCTGGCCCGAGGTGTTTCGTGGCGGCGTCTCGTGGTTCGGCACTGCCTGGTGGGCTCCCGTCCCGGTACCGTACAAGCCGGGGCACTCCTGGCCGGCGGCCTTCGAGCGGCCCGACCGAAAAAGTCTCTCACGGCTACGCAAGCACACCCGACTCTCGCTGGTGACCGGCGATCTCGACTTCAACCGCAGCGAGACCCGGGCGGTCGTCGAGCTCATGCACGACGAGGGGATCGACGGCGCGGCCTACTTCCAGATCCCCGATGCCGACCACTACTTCGGCGTCGACGCGCAGTGGCTGAGCAAGGCCCTGCAGCACCTGGACGAGCGCTAGCAGAGCCGGCTCGAGGCCGACCGGTCGAACAGGCCGAGAGACGATTACCTTGACTGTCTGGGTATGGGGCATCTATAGTCCTCGATACCAAGACGATCTAGGCAAAGGGAGGCCCGCTGGATGTCCCGACCCCAGAACGACCTGCTTCGTGGGACCGTCGACTCGCTGATTCTGAAGACCCTGAGCTGGGGGCCGCGCCACGGCTACGGCATCGCTCGATGGCTCGAAGAGACGAGCGGCGACGCGCTCGCCCTCGAAGAGGGGTCGCTCTATCCGGCTCTGTATCGGCTCGAGAGGAAGGGCCTGGTCGAAGCCGAGTGGGGAACCTCGGAGCTGGGCCGTCGTGCCAAGTTCTACCGGCTCACTCGCGAGGGGCGTCGGCAGCTCACCGAACAGACGGACCGCTGGTGCGAATTCTCGAGCGCGGTCTCGAAGATCCTCCTGGCCTCTACCTGAAGGACCTGAAGTGATGCCCCGCCGCGCGCGATCCTCGACCCGATCTCCACTGTTCAAGCTCCCCGTCCGACAGGAGGTGGGCGAGGAGATCGACTTTCACCTCGAGATGAGAACCCGCGAGTACCTGGAGCAGGGAATGAGTGAAGAGCAGGCCAGGGCCAAGGCTCTGGCACGGCTGGGAGATCCGGGCAGGATCGCTCGAGACTGCCGACGGATCGCACAGCAACGCGATCGGCGCTGGCATCTCGGCGAGCTCCTCTCGGAGGCGCGGATGGATTTCGTGTTCTCCCTCCGCCAGATGCGCCGGAGTCCGGGCTTTACTGCGACGGTCCTCGCCGTGCTGGCGATTGGCCTGGCCGCGAACATCGCCGTCTTCTCCCTGGTGAGCTCCGTGCTGTTGCGTCCGCTGCCCTTCTCGGATCCCTCCGAGCTGGTCACTGTCTGGGAAGAACAGCTCCAGCGGGGCAAGACGAAGAACGTCTCCAGTCCAGCCAACTATCTGCTGTTTCAGCGCAACAGTCAGACCCTCGATTCGATGGCAGCCTTCATCACCGTCGACGCGAGCCTGACGGGCGTTGACGGGCCTGCCCAGCGGGCGCGCCTGCGTCTGGTGACCCGCGACTACTTCGAGGTGCTGGGCCGTGCTCCTCTCCTCGGGCGCCCGTTGACGTCGGACGACGTCCTGAGTGACGCCGAGCCGGTGGTCGTACTCGGCCAGCGCCTGTTCGAAGAGCGCTACGGAGGCCGGCGTGAGATCGTCGGCGACACGATCGAGCTGAATGGCGACAGGGTCCAGGTGGTGGGTGTGATGCCCGGGGACTTCGAGCTCGACATGGGGCCCGGGGTGGCGCCCTACGGAGAGCCGGCCGACCTGTTCGCTGCGCTGCCCGAGACGCCGGAGTGGGAGAGCTCGGACGGTCGTTGGCTGATGATCGTGGGGCGGCGCCGTGACGGCGTCACCATGGAGCAGGTCGAGTCCGAGATGCAGCGACTCAGCGAGCTCATGCTGAAGGCCCGTCCCGCCGCCAACTCGGGGTGGACTGCGGCGGCGTACCCACTGGCGGAGCACGTGCGGGAGAGTGGAAAGTCGGCTTTGGCGGCGCTTCTCGGAGCCGTGATGCTGGTGCTGTTGATCGTGTGCATCAACGTGGCCAGTCTCTTGACGGCGCGTGCGGCGACTCGCTCGGGAGAGGTCGCGATTCGCGCAGCCCTGGGTGCCGGCCGGGCTCGTCTGGCTCGACAGTTGCTCAACGAGGGGCTGCTCCTCTCTTCCATCGCTACCGGGGTCGGTCTGGGCCTCGCCTGGTTGCTCGCCAGACTGTTGGGCACGACCCTGCCGGCGGAGCTGGTCAGCGATACGCAGCTGCTCGATGGACGACTGGCAGGGTTCGTGGTGGCGCTGCTGGGGCTCTCGACCGTGCTGTTCGGGCTGCTCCCGGCGGTCTACGCCCTTCGTCGGCGAACCAACGATCTCCTACGCAGCGCCGGCTCTGCCGGGCCGTCGGGGACGCGGCTGCGCTCCACGCTGGTCTTTGCCGAAGTGGCGCTCGCAGTCGTGTTGCTGTTCGGTGCCGGACTGATGCTGCGCTCGCTGGTTGCGCAGCTGAGCATCGACACCGGCTTCGACGAGCAGGGAGTGGTCTCTTTTCGCGTCACTCCCTCGCGTGGCACCCCTCGGGCACAGGCGGATGCCTTCTACGAACGGCTCTTCGAGCGTCTCGAAGGCGTGCCAGGGGTCGCCTCGGTGGGGGCGGTCACCCACCTTCCGATGACGTCGGTGGGAGCTGGGACTTCGTACTTTCCGCTGGATCGCCCGGAGCCGGAAGAGGGCGAGGCGCCGACCGGTACGATCCGGGTCGTGCGCGGTGACTACTTCGCGACCCTCGGCATTGCGCTGCTCGAAGGACGGGTGTTCGACTCCCGAGACGAGGGAGGGGCCGCGACGGGCTCCATTGTGGTCAATCGGACGTTGGCCGATACGCTATGGCCGGATCGCTCGGCCGTGGGTGAGCGGCTCGACGTCCACTGGGGAGACGAAAAAGGAGGCGCTCGCACCATCGTGGGAGTGGTGGCCGACGTGCTGCACGTCGATCCGAGCACTCCTTCGCGAGGCACCATCTACTTTCCTCAGCAGCAGGAGTGGCAGTCGGCGCTCTCGGTCCTGGTCAAGACCCAGGGGGACCCGGCGAGTCTCATGCCGACCGTGAGGGCGTTGGTCCAGGACCTCGATGCCAACGTCCCGGTTTCTGATCTGAAGTCGATGAAGAGCGTGGTCAGGCAGTCGACCCGGCGGGATCGTGCGCTCGCACTGATTCTCGCGGTTCTGGCCGGCGCGTCCCTCCTTCTGGCCGCCATCGGAGTCTACGGCGTCACGGCGTACTCCGTCGCGCAGCGCAAGCGAGAGCTGGGGCTTCGGGTCGCCCTCGGTGCCTCCCCCGGCGAGATCATGGGTCTACTGCTCGGTCGTGCGGGCTGGATGATCGGCGGGGCACTGGTCGTGGGTGTCGGATTGGCCCTTCTGCTGGCGCCACTCGCGCAGTCACTGCTCTTCGGAGTCGAGCCGTGGGATCCCCTGACCGTGGCTGCGGTGGCCTCGATCCTCGGAGTGGCCGCCCTGGTCGCCACCCTCGCGCCGGCTCGTCGAGCCGCTCGGATTCGGCCCGCGGCCGTCCTGCGCGAGGAGTAGGTGGCCGCGTTGCGCTAGCTCGCCCACACGTCGACGCGGTAGCGTCCTTCCTGCTCGAGACCCCGCAACCACTCTTCGGTCGCCACACTGTCCGAACCGGTGCGTTCAGAGAAGATCCGACCGAAAGCGGCGCGCACGTCGGGGGCCATGCCGCCCGCGTCCCCGCAGACGTAGATCACCGCGCCCGACTCGAGAAGGGTCCAGATACGCTCGGCCTTCTCCGTGATCTCGTGCTGGACGTAGACCTTATCGGGTCCCTGGCGAGAGAACGCGACCGAGAGCTCGCAGACTCCGCGCTCGGCCAGGTCCTCCATCTCCTGCCGGTAGAGGAAGTCGTGCTCGGCGTGGCGACAGCCGAAGAAGAGCATGGCCGGTCCCACTCGCTGGCCCTTCTCCATCTGACAGTCGCGCTCCTGCAGGAACCCGCGAAAAGGAGCGACGCCCGTGCCGGGTCCGACCATGATGATCGGTGTGGCCGGATCCTCGGGTAACCGAAAGCTCGACTCGTGAGCGCGAACGAAGGCGTGGATGACCTCGCCCTTCGCGCGGCCCGCGAGAAAACTCGAGCAAACTCCCTTGTAGATTCCCTTGCCCGAGCGCGCGGGACCCTCGACTACGCCGACAGTGAGGCTGCAGATCCGGTCGTACCGGGAGGGCGAAGAAGAGATCGAATAGTAGCGAGGGTGAAGCGAGGGGAGCAGCCCCAGCCATACGGCAAAGGGCACGTCACAGGCAGGCATCGCCTCGATCAGATCGAGCAGCGATTGTCGTCGCTCGAGGACCTCGTGCCGATAGCGCTCCCGGCTCGCATCGTCGTTGCCGCACAGAGCGAGGAGCGCGTCGCGCTCGGGCGGGCAGTCGGTGTAGCGCGCCAGAATGGCGATCTGGCTCCGGGTGGCGGGCTCCTGGAGCTCGACGTACTCGGTCAGCAGCCGACTGACCCCGATGGCACGGCCCAGCGGCAGGTGCGTGTGACCGCTGGCCTGCTGCTCGATCCGAATGCGGGTGTCCTCGGTGAAGCCGAAACGAGTGAGCGCCCTCTTGACCAGCGCTCGGTCGTTCTCGGCGATCACCGCGAGATGATCGCCGGTGCTGTAGCTCACGCCCTGCGGTAGGGCGAGCTCGATGTGACGCGTCGATCGCCCCGACGCCGGCCCCTGGAGCTCTCGGTTCTCGACGATCACCATGGGGCGGGCGGCGAAGGCTGCAACGTAGGGATTGCCCTCGACCTCTTCGAGGATCTCGACCTGGTAGAGCTCGGCCTGTGCGTTGCGAGCCTCCGAGAGCGTGTCCGCGGCGAGCTCGATGTCGAGCGCTTCGGCGACCTGTGGCCAGAACGAGCCGTACCAGTTCTCGAAGTCTCCGTCGAAGTCCCCGCCAGCGTCGCCGCCGCCGCGCGCCGTCATGCGCTGGGCACCGTGCGCGGCAAGGCCCTCGTCGAGCAGGGTCGGTACGGCCTGGAAGGTGGAGGCCCAGTCGCGATGCCCGCAACCGAACACCGCGTACTGCACTCCCGAGAGTGCATCGGGCGCCAGCTGGTCGGAGCTCAGCCAGTCACAGAAACCACGCGCGTTGTCGGGGGGGCGTCCGTTGTAGGACGCGCTGACCAGGACGACTCCGCCTTCGGTCGGAAGGCGGCCCACTCGTTCGTCCAGCGGGGCGAGATCGACATCGAAGCCCGCCCGCTCGGCGTCATCGGCGACGCGTCGCGCCACGCCCTCGGCGGTACCCATGTTCGAGCCGTAGAGCACCAGAAGGGGCGTACCGTGGTAGGTCAAACCGAGGGCGCTGGCCGCCTCTTCAGCGGCGCCGACTCGAGGCGGTGGCACGATCGCCGACGGCGCCTCGGCCGCGACGGGGCCGGCGGCGGTGGCAGGGCGCGCCCGGTTGTGCACCTGGATGCGGAAGCCGTCTGGCTTGAGGGTCAGGGTCTCTTTGATCCGAAGGCGGTAGCCCCCGGGATCGACGGGCTCGAAGCGTTGGAGCAACATGCCGAGGGCGAGCGTCGCTTCGTGGAGGGCGAACTGACGTCCGATGCAGGCCCGCTGACCATTGCCGAAGGGTTTGAACGCGTTGGGTGGCCGCTGGGCGGATTGCTCTGGGGAGAAGTGCTCGGGGTCGAACACCTCGGCTCGCTCGCCCCACACCTGGGGATCGCGGTGCAGCATCGGCAAGAGGACCGCGATCCCGTCGCGTTTCGAGACTTCGTAGCGCTCTCCGATTACCGTCTGCCCCTCCTTGGGGAAGAGGGCGAAGAGGGGAGCGGTCGGCCAGAGGCGAAGCGACTCCTCGAGGATCTGGCGCAGGTAGCGCAGCTGGCCGACCTGCGCGTAGGTGGGGTCCGTCTCGAGATCGGTCCCCAGCACGCGGTCGACCTCGTCGAAGGCGCGGTCGAGAACCTGAGGGTGCTGCACCAGGAAGTAGAGAGCGAACGAGAGCAGGCCGCTGGTGGTCTCGTGCCCGGCGATCAAGAACGTGATGATCTGGTAGCGGATGTTGACGTCATCGAGCGAGTCGCCGGTTTCGGGGTCGACGCCGACCAGCATCTTGCTCAGAAGATCCGAACGCGCTCCGAGATCCTCACCACTGGTACGCCGCTCCTTGATGATGCCGTCGACGGTGCGGTTCATCAGCTCGACCGCGGCCTTGAAGCGGCGATTCTCCCGATAGAAGAACTGGCTGGGCAGTGGGGGGCGAACCGAACGCCCAAGGGCGATCGACATCGCCTGCGTCATCGCCCGGATGAAAGGGTGCATCCGATCGCGGTAGAACGAGTTGAAGCGATAGTCGAAGCCGCACAGGCCGATCGTGTCCAGGGTCAGGCGCGTCATTTCGTCCGCGACGTCGATCTCGTCGTGCGGATTGAGACGTTCCCACTTCTCGCACAGCTGCCGCGCGATATCGACCATCGAGTCGTGGTAGCCCTTCATCGCGGCCATGGAGAAGGAGGGGAGAAGGATGTGGTGCGCCTTGCTCCAGTTGGGCTCGAAGGTGTGTGCGGTGAAGAGCCCGTCACCGGCGAAGGCGCGCACGTTCTGGAGCGGTGCCCAGACTCGCTTGTCGAACCGGCTCTCGTCGCACAGCTCGTCGGTGAGCTCGAAGCTCGACACGATGACCATGCGCCGCCCTCCCATCTGCAGATAGAAGATGTCTCCGTACTCGCGTGCGAGCTTCATCAGGTCCTGCACCTGGGTCGATGGGCCCAGGTCGAGCACGTTGCCGATCAGCGGCTTCTCGGGTGGCTGGGGGATGGGTTGGAGATCTGCGGTGGTCATTCCTCGAGGCCCCGTGTGCTTGGATCCCTTCCGTTGCGAACCTCAGGGGAGATGTCCCAGGATCGCTGCGGTCATTTCCTCGGTCGAGCTGACCTCGCCGTGGCCCGCCAACTCGGCCGTGCGAAGACCGTCGTCGAGCGCGGCGGACACCGCAGCCTCGATCGCTGCCGCGTCGTCCTCGAGCTCCAGGCTATAGCGCAGCAACAGTGCGACACTCAAGATGGCGCCGATCGGATTGGCCAGTCCCTTGCCGGCGATGTCGGGAGCAGAGCCGTGGATCGGCTCGTAGAGCCCCTGAGTACCCGTCCCGAGCGAGGCCGAGGGAAGAATGCCGAGCGATCCGGCCAGGACTGCGGCCTCGTCGCTCAGGATGTCCCCGAACATGTTGCCGGCCAGAATCACGTCGAAGTCGGCGGGGCGAGTCATCAGGTGCATCGCCATTGCGTCGACCAGCTGGTGCTCGAGCTCGACCTCGGGATAGTGAACGGCCACCTCGGAGACGGTCTGGCGCCACAGTCGCATCGACGCCAGCACGTTGGCCTTGTCGACCGAGGTGACCTTGTTTCGGCGCCGCTGGGCCGCCTGAAAAGCCACGTGGGCGACTCGCTCGACCTCCGAGACGCTGTAGAGCAGGGTGTCGAAGGCGTGATCGAAGTCGCCCTTCTCCTGGCGCTCTCCGAAGTAGATACCCCCGGTGAGCTCCCGCACGAAGAAGAGATCGACGTTCTGGAGGAGCTCGGGTCGCAGTGGAGCGAATCCGGCCAGAGCGGAGAACACCGGCACCGGCCGGAGATTCGCGAACAGCCCCAGTGCCGAGCGCAATTCGAGGAGTCCTTGCTCCGGGCGAATCGGTGCCCGCGGATCCGACCACTTCGGTCCACCCACGGCTCCGAGCAGGATGGCGTCACTCGCCCGACACAGGTCGAGGGTTGCCTCAGGCAGCGCGGCTCCGAGCTCGTCGATCGCACATCCGCCAATCGGCGCTTCGGTCATTCGGAACGAATGGCCCCCGCGCTCGGCGACCCGAGTCAAGACCGCCCGAGCAGCGGCAGTCACCTCCGGGCCGATACCGTCGCCCGGCAACAGCGTAATCGTCGCGTCCATGAAGGGTTCATCCTAAACCAACCCGCCACACTTCCTCACACCCTTCTCTCTGCACGACCTGCGATCACCGGAGCGAAGTCCGACCCGGTGAAGGGTACCGGGGGCTTCGAGAGGACAGCGTTGGGGCCCCGGCGTCCAGAAGCCGAGGGATGCGCCGCCCTCCTCCAGGTCCGCCGACTCGTGCGTCGTGTCCCGGCGGGCGGCCCCTCGCACTCACGGCCGGAGCCACCGACTCCCTCGAGCTCAGTCCATCGACGCGTCGAACCCGCCCCGCTCCGCCCAGACGCGAGACGGCCGCGTCGCGATTCGCCGATCCACCGCGTTGAGTACGGACTCGAAGGAGGCGTCCGGGAGCACCTCGATGACGAGGTTGTGCAACTCTTCGTCTCGCATCGCATCGCGATACGCGTTGGCGTCGGCTCCCGTCGCGATCACGCCCACGACTCCGAGTGTTTCTTCGACTGCGTCGAGGATATCGTCCGGACTCGGCGCGGGCTGAACCTCGTAGCCGACGCGGCTCAGCGGCTCACTGAAGGGATAGTTGCCATCGATGAAGACGACCGATTCGTGACGCTTGCTGAGCAGGCGAAGATAGTCTCGCAGAGCTCGAGTGAACTCGTCAGGGGCCTCCACGATGGCAAGACCGGCGCCGGCCTGCCGGCCGGTGACCTCGTCTCCTTCGATCACGTGAGCCACCCGGCAGACGATGTCCTGCGGAGCCGTCCCGGGCAGCTGGAGTTGGACCGTGAGCTGGTCCTCCAGTTTCAGATCGGCGACCCCCGTGACGAAGAGTCCCCCCTGGGAGATGTTGTACGCGTATTGCTCGACGAAGGCCTTGGCGTCGACAAACTGGACCTGCAGCCGGACTTCGTAGCGTTCGTGCTCGCGGCGATGCGGTTGTTGCATGATCTGGAGAGCTCCCGCAAAGGGGCGGGCACCGGAGAGCCAGGCCCTGCCCGTGCGGTGGAGTGTATCCCAGAAAGTGTTGAATTACTGGAAGATGGGGCCCTGCTGAACGGCGTGGGCCCGTTCACTCCTCCGAGGCACAGGCGGCCTCTACCACCCGACGAAACTGCTCGCGCGGAATGCGGCCCCCGGGGCTCTGGGTGAACACCAGGCCCACGATCTCGCGCGCCGGATCGACCCAGGCCCAGGTCCCGTCGGAGCCGCCGTGAGAAAAACTCCCGTCGGAGTCCACCTGCCAGCCGTAGCCATAGGCGGCGGGAGATCCGCGCTCCGCGGTGTTTCGGATCCCTTCGGTGTGGCTACGGGTGGCCGCGGCGACCGACTCCTCGCTCAGGAGCCTCGTTCCCTCGAGGATGCCCCCGTTCAGGTACATCTGGAGGAAGCGGAAGTAGTCGGCGGCGGTCGAGATCATTCCTCCTGAGGCCCGTGCGAAAGGCACCTCCGGAGGGTCTCCGGGGGACCAGTCGATCGACCACTTGCCGTCGCGCCGACGATAGACCCGAGACATACGGTGCTGCGGTGCATCGGGCTCGTGGTTGTAGGAGTCCACCATTCCGAGTGGCTGGTAGATGGCTTCGCGCAGGTACTCCTTCAGCGAGCGCTCCGAGGCGACCGTGATGACCGCTCCGAGCGTGTTGAAACCCGGATTGTTGTAGGTGTAGGTCGTACCCGGAGGGTAGGTCGGGCCGATCTCGCCGAAGCGAGTGGCCTCGGAAACGATGTCCGGTGCGTTCGGATGTTCTGGCGAGCGCTCGAGCAGCGGCTCCACGAAGAGAGAGGAAATGCGCAGCCCGCTGGTGTGACTGAGCAGGTGCTCGATGCGCACGAAGCCGCTCTTGTAGTTGTCCCACCCGTCGAGGTGAGAGCGGACGTTGTCGGTGAGTGCGAGACGGTCGGCTTCGGCGAGCATGAGCACCGCGGTCGCGACCACCGGCTTCGTGTTCGATGCCAGTCGGAACAGTGTGCCGCGCTCCATCGGCAGCTGCTCCTCCTCGTTGCGCCAGCCCACGGCTTCGTGCAGCACGACCCGGCCGCGGCGCGCCACGAGTAGGACCGCGCCCTTGAGGTCGTCCTTCTCGAGGGCCTCTTCGAACAGAGTGATCCCTGAGAGGAGTACGCCCTCCGCCATGCCGACGTCGGCAGGACGGGTCAGCGAGTGCGGAGCCTCTTCCGCCCCCCCGACGGCGGGAGGAAGAGCAAGCAAGGCCGTGGCGACGAAGAGGGAACGCAGGCGAGTCGAGCCCATGATCGAAACCTCGCGTTGGGATGGTCGTTGGCCGAGTACTCTGGCCGGGTACCCTGGCCGAGTCTACTGGTCGGTCTCGGCGACCGGCCGCGTGTCGACGCGTGGCACTCGCTCGCCTTCCCACTGCTCGATTTCCGGCAGCCGCTCCAGCAGGTAGCCGAACTGGTCGATACCTTCGAGCAGGCAGTAGCGGGCGAACGGCTCGACTTCGAACGACACCGTGGGCTGGCCCGGAATGCGCAGCTCCTGAGCCTCGAGATCGACGGTGAGTCGGGTTGCCGGATCTTCCTCGACGATCTCGAGCAGGCGCGCCCAGACGTCGGAAGTGACGGTCACGGGAAGCAGTCCGTTCTTGAGCGAGTTGTTGCGGAAGATGTCGGCGAAGCGAGTACTGATCACCGCTCGGATCCCGTTCTCGATCAGGGCCCAGGCCGCATGCTCCCTCGAGCTGCCGCAGCCGAAGTTGTCGCCCGCCAGCAGGATCTGCGCGCCGCGGTAGCGCTCGTCATCGAGCACGAAGTCGGGCTGGTCCCGCCAGTTCGCGAACAGCCCCTCCTTGAGCCCACTCCGGTCCGTGATCTTGAGAAAGCGGGCGGGGATGATCTGGTCCGTGTCGATGTCCCGGATCGGAAGGGGAGCGACAGAAGATTCCAGGACTTCAAAGCTCGCCAAGGCACCCCTCCTCGAGCTCAGCAAGAAACCCCGCTCCCCGAATTTCCCGATCGTCACAACAACTCACGAACATCAGCAATCGCCCCCTTCACTGCACAAGCCGCCGCCGTCAACGGGCTCGCCAGGAAGGTCCGTCCCCCTGGTCCCTGGCGGCCCTCGAAGTTCCGATTCGAGGTCGACACCGCGTACTCCCCGGCTACCAGCTTGTCCTGATTCATTGCCAGGCACATCGAGCACCCCGCATCGCGCCACTGCGCGCCTGCCGCCTTGAAGATCTCGTCGAGTCCGTTGGCCTCCGCCTGGCGCTTCACCTCCTGCGAGCCTGGGACCACCAGCATGTGGATACCGGACGCGATCTTGCGTCCCTCGAGCACCCGCGCTGCCGCCTCGAGGTCGCCGTAGCGCGAATTCGTGCAGCTGCCGAGGAACACCACGTCGACCTTCTTTCCGAGCAGCTCCTCTCCGGGTGCGAGCGCCATGTAGTCGAGCGCTTTCGCGAAGCTGGCTCGTGTTTCCGCGTCGCTGTCGCCGGTTTCATCGGCCCGGGGAACCCGACCGGTCACCGGTATCGCCATTCCCGGATTGGTTCCGTAGGTGATCATGGGCTCGATCGCGTTGGCGTCCAGCTCGATGCGTCGGTCGAAGTGCGCACCCTCGTCGCTGGGAAGCGCACGCCACCCCTCGACTGCCCGCTCCCATTCGGTGCCACTCGGCGCGTGAGGCCTTCCGGCGATCCAGGAGAAGGTGGTTTCGTCGGGAGCGATCATCCCCGCTCGGGCGCCCCCCTCGATCGACATGTTGCAGACCGTCATGCGGCCCTCCATGTCGAGAGCGCGGATCGCGCTGCCGGTGTACTCGAAGACGTGACCGGTACCACCATGGATCCCGATCTGTGCGATCACGGCGAGAATCAGGTCCTTGGCGGTCACCCCCGCCTGGCGATCCCCTTCGATGTTGACTTCGAAGGTCTTCGGGCGGTGCTGCAACAGACACTGCGTCGCGAGCACATGACCGACTTCGCTGGTGCCGATGCCGAAGGCGAGGGCCCCGAAGGCACCGTGGGTGCTGGTGTGGCTGTCTCCGCACACAACGGTCATACCGGGCTGTGTCAGGCCCAGCTCCGGACCCATCACATGAACGATGCCCTGGTGGTCGCTTCCCAGCCCGTGCAGGGGTACGCCGTGCGCGCGACAGTTCTCTTCGAGCCGATCGAGTTGGTTGGCGGCGACCTCGTCGATCACCCGGAGCTGACGACGCGAGACCCCAGGGTCGGTCGGCGTCGAGTGGTCCATCGTTCCGACGGTCTGGCCGGGGCGTCTCACCTTCAGCCCTCGTCGCTCGAGCTCGCTGAAAGCCTGGGGAGTGGTGACCTCGTGAATCAGGTGCAGGTCGATGTAGAGCACCGCCGGAATCCCCTCTTGCGGGGGCTCGATCGCGACGTGGCTCTCCCAGACCTTCTCGAACAGCGTCTTCGGAGGTCTGCTCATTTCAGTCGACACTCTCTTCCTCCGCCGGCTACTCGGACGCCTGCAGTACCGACGGACCGCCCTCGGGCGCGGTGTACTTGGTGCCCAGGGCAGTGAGCATTCGATTCATGGCGGCGACGTAGGCCTTGGCACTCGCGACAATGATGTCCGTGTCGGCTCCATAGCCGCCAAAGACCTTGTTGTGATCGTCGCCGGCGGCGATGCGCACGGTGACTTCTCCTAGAGCATCGATCCCCTCGGTCACGCTGTGCACGCTGTACTCGAGCAAGGTGTTCGGCGCCTCGATCACCGCGTCGATGGCTCGAAAGGCCGCATCGACCGGCCCCGTTCCCGTGGCGGGGGAGACGTAGATCTGACCATTGGGTCCCTCGAGTCTTGCCGTTGCGGTCGGCATTCCCGGTCGTCCACAGGCGACCTGCAGGTCGGTCAGGCTGAAGATCTCCTCGGGCGCCACGGCCTCCTGTTTGGCCAGGGCCTGGAGATCGGCATCGGTGACGACCTTCTTGCGATCGGCGAGGTTCTTGAAGCGCAGAAAGGCGTCTCGGAGCTCGTCCTTGTCGAGCTCGTAGCCGAGCTCCTGGAGGCGGATGTTGAGGGCATGCTTGCCCGAGTGTTTGCCGAGCACCAGTTTGCTCTGGGTCAAGCCCACGGTCTTCGGGGTCATGATCTCGTAGGTGCGCTGGTCTTTGAGCATCCCGTCCTGGTGAATCCCCGCTTCGTGGGCGAATGCGTTCTCCCCGACGACGGCCTTGTTGCGAGGGACCGCGATGCCAGTGTAGTTCGCCACCATCCGACTGCTGCGTGCCAGCTCGGTGGTCTGGATTCCGGTTCGCACACCGTAGATCTGGGGTCGGGTGTGGATCGACATCACGACCTCTTCGAGGGCCGTGTTGCCGGCGCGCTCCCCGATGCCGTTGATCGTCACCTCGACCTGGCGGGCACCTCCCTCGATCGCCGCAAGGGTATTGGCTGTGGCGCAGCCGAGGTCGTCGTGACAGTGGGCCGACCAGATCACGTCTTTGCCACCGGATGTGTGCTCACGCAGGTAGGAGATCAAGTCACGGTACTCCGCGGGCATCGCATAGCCCACGGTGTCCGGGATGTTGAGAGTGGTGGCGCCCTCGGCGATGGCGATCTCGAGTACTTCGACCAGGAAGTCGCGCTCAGAGCGACTCGCATCCTCGGGACTGAATTCGATGTCGTCGCACAGGCTCCGCGCGTGCGCCACCATGTGCGCGATCTGTGATTTGACCTGCTCGCGAGTCATGCCGAGCTTGCGCTCCATGTGCAGGTCGGAAGTCGCGAGGAAGGTGTGGATGCGAGGCTTGGCTGCCGGCTGCACACCCTGCCAGGCCTTGTCGATGTCTTCGCGCCAGCAGCGCGCCAGGCCGGTGACGATGGGGCCGTCGGCGGTCCCGACCTCGACGGCGATGCGCCGCACCGCCTCGAGGTCGTCGGGGCTGGCGGCTGGGAAGCCCGCCTCGATCACATCGACTCCGAGCACGGAGAGCTGGCGGGCCACTTCGAGCTTCTCCGAGCTCGTCATGCTCGCGCCGGGAGATTGCTCGCCGTCACGCAGCGTGGTGTCGAAGATTCGAACGTAGTCGGTGTTCTCGGTGGCCATGGCGCGTACCTCGGTCGGTGTCCTGGGTCTGGTTCTTCGAAAGGTCTCGTGGGTCGCTAGTCGGCCTCTTTGGCGTCCAGGAAGGGCATCATCTTGCGCAAACGCTTGCCCACCTCCTCGATGGGATGGGAGTGCTCCTTCTGCCGGCGCGGCTCGAAGGTCGGTCGCCCCTGCTGATTCTCTTCGATCCAGATTCTGGCGTAGGTACCGTCCTGGATGTCGGAGAGAGTCTTGTCGATCACCGCCCGCACCTGGGGCGTGATCAGCTGATCGCCCACGTGGTAGCCGCCATGTTCCGCAGTGTCGGAGACGCTGTACCACATGTAGCTCAGGCCGCCTTCGTACATCAGATCGACGATCAGCTTGAGCTCGTGAAGGCACTCGAAGTAGGCCACCTCGGGCTGGTAGCCGGCCTCCACCAGCTTCTCGAAGCCGGCGCGCACCAGTGCGGCTGCGCCACCGCACAGCACGACCTGCTCACCGAACAGATCGGTTTCGGTCTCTTCGGCGAACGTCGTCTCGATCACGCCAGCCCGGGTGCATCCGATTCCCTTGGCATAGGCGAGCGCCATCTCCTTGGCCTTGCCGCTGGCATCCTGGTGCACTGCAACCAGCCCGGGCGTCCCGGCGCCTTCGGTGAAAATCTCCCGCACGCGGTGGCCGGGCGACTTCGGGGCGACCAACGACACGTCGACGTTCTCCGGAGGAGTGATCGTGCCGTAGCGGACGTTGAACCCGTGAGCGAACATCAAGGTGTCGCCGGGTGAGAGACCCGGAGCGATGGCCTGCTCGTAGAGCGTCGGCTGTACAGTGTCGGGTGCCAGGATCATCACGATCTGGGCACGCTCGGTGGCGTCTTTGACGCTGAGCACCTCCAAGCCGTCGGCCACGGCCTTGTCGTGGGAGCGCGACCCTTCGTGAAGGCCGACGACGACCGAGACCCCACTGTCGCGCAGGTTGAGGGCGTGGGCGTGGCCCTGGCTTCCGTAGCCGATGATGGCGACGGTCTTGTCGCGGAGTAGGTCGAGGTCGGCATCGTCGTCGTAGTACAGGGTAGCCATCGAGCTGTTCTCTCCAGAATCAGATGCGCACTCAAAGGACCGACTTGCGGGCTTCCGCTCGTGCGGCGGCCCCTTGAGGTGCGTACCCGTGGTCTTTCAGGGTGTGGGAGCCTCTGCCCATCGAAACGACGCCGGTACGCACCGTCTCGATGATCTCGAACTCGCGCAGGAGCTCCAGGAAACTCTCGATCTTCGCCTCTTCGCCCGTGATCTCGACGATCATCGACTCCGGGGCGACGTCGATGATCCGGGCGCGGAAGATGTCGACCAGTTGGGTGATCTCGCGGCGCAGCTCGGGGGTGGCGCGCACCTTGACGAGAGCCAGATCGCGGTCTACCGAGGCGCGGCCGCTCATGTGTTCGACGTGGATCACGTTGACCAGCTTGTAGAGATTCTTCTCCACCAGCTCTGCTTCCTCGCGCGTGCCCTCCATCACCATGGTCATGCGCGAGTAATCGTCGCGGTGGGTCCGCCCTACGGTCAGACTGTCGATGTTGAAGCTGCGGCGCCGAAATAGATTGAGCACACGGGCGAGCACGCCGGGTCGGTTCTCGACGAGAGCGCAGATGATGTTCTTGGCCATGGTCTTTCTCTCGCTCGGGGCTCAGCGGGAGCTACGCACCGTTTCCGGCGTGCGCCCCTCGGATTCCTCACCAGTACCTACGGTCTCGTCGCGAGCCTCGGCGTGCAGGCGAGCGGCTTCCTCCGGGGTCGGTCGCCGGATCATGTCGTCGAGCGCGTGTCCGCCCGGCACCATTGGATAGACGACGTCTTCCTTCGCGACCACGAACTCCAGGAACACCGGGCCCTCCTGGATGTCCATCGCCCAGCGCACTGCGGATTCGATCTCTTCGCGCCGGGTCACCCGACGGGTCGGCACTCCATAGGCCTCCGCCAGCTTGCAGAAGTCCGGGTTGATCATCGGCGTGGCGGAGTAGCGTTCTTCATAGAAGAACTCCTGCCATTGGCGAACCATGCCGAGGAAACCGTTGTTGATCACAGCGATGCGCACATTGACCCGCTCTTGCACTGCGGTGCCGAGCTCCATCAGGGTCATCTGGAAACCGCCGTCGCCGACGATCGCCCACACATTCTCGTGGGGGCAGGCCATCTTGGCTCCGATCGCAGCGGGAAGTCCGAAGCCCATGGTACCGAGCCCGCCGCTCGTGATCATGGTGCGCGGACGCTCGTGCCGGTAGTACTGCGCTTCGAACATCTGATGTTGGCCGACGTCGGTCACCGTGATCGCTTCGCCGTCGGTGTAACGGCACAGGTCGAGCATCACCTGGGCCGCGAGCAGCTTGTCGGGCTCGAAGCCGGCAATCTCCGGCGGCTGCTCCAGGGGCCGAATGATGTTGCGACGCTCGCAGTCGCTCTTCCACTCGCGGATGCACTCGAGCCACTCAGGGGAGCCCTCGCGCTCCACTTCGGTGAGAAGCTGTCGCAGGACGACCTTGAGGTCGCCGACAATGCCCAGGTCGACCGGAACGTTCTTGTTGATCTCGGAGGGGTCGATGTCGACATGGATTTTCTTCGAATCTGGAGAGTAGGTATTGAGCGTGCCGGTGACCCGATCGTCGAAGCGCATGCCAAAGGCCAGCAGAAGATCAGCTCGCTGAATCGCCTTGTTGACGTCGGCACCGCCGTGCATCCCCATCATGCCCAGACACAGCGGGTGATGCTCCGATATGGCGCCTTTCCCGAGCAGGGTGAGGGCGACCGGGATCTCGGCCTTCTCGGCAAACTTTCGCAGTTCTTCCATCGACTCCGACATCAGGACACCGTGTCCAGCCAGGATGAGTGGTCGGCGTGAGCTCCGGATCAGCTCGAGCGCTCCTTCGATCTGCGCCTCGGGTGCTCCCTCCTCGGGGTGATACCCGGGCAGTCGGACCGGGCCCTCCGGATAGGAGAACTCGGCAGTGGCCACCTGTACGTCTTTGGGCACGTCGACCAGCACCGGTCCCGGGCGGCCAGTGCGGGCGATGTGGAAGGCTTCCTTGATCGTGTGAGCCAGCTCGTCGATGTGGGTGACCAGGTAGTTGTGCTTGGTGATCGGCAGGGTGATGCCCGTGACGTCGATCTCCTGGAAGGCGTCGGTTCCGATCACCTGGGTCGGCACCTGGCCGGTGATGGCGACCACCGGCGAGGAGTCCATCATGGCCGTGGCGAGACCGGTCACCAGGTTGGTGGCGCCCGGGCCGCTGGTTGCCATGGCCACGCCGACCCGGCCCGTCGCGCGGGCGTAGCCATCCGCCATGTGCGTCGCTCCCTGCTCGTGCCGAGTCAACACGTGGTGGAGCTGAGGGTACTTGGTCAGCGCGTCGTAGGTGGGGAGGATCGCACCCCCTGGATAGCCGAACAACACGTCGACCCCCTCCGCGAGGAGGCATTCACAGACGATCTCGGCACCGGTGAGTTTCATGGATGTATGTCCTCCAGGCTCCGCCTGGCGTCAACCCGCCGAGGCAGCCTCGAACTCGGGGACGGCGGTGAGCCACTGATGAGTGTCCTCGAGACGACCTTCGACGATGCCGAAGAAGCGCTCCTGGATCTGCTGGGTGAGGGGGCCGCGTCCGCCCTTGCCGACCGGAATGCGATCGACCGAGCGGACCGGTGTGACCTCTGCAGCGGTACCGGTCATGAACATCTCGTCACAAACATAGAGCATGTCGCGGCTGACCGGCTCGAATCGAACCGGAATGTCGAGATCGCGTGCGATCTGGATCACCGTGTCGCGGGTGATCCCTGCCAGGATCGAATTGGAAAGGGAAGTCGTGACCAGACTTCCATCGAAGACGAAAAAGAGGTTCTCGCCGGCGCCCTCGCAGACCATGCCACGATCGTCGAGCATGATGCCTTCGGCAAACCCGTTGTCGCGCGCCTCGATCGAGACGAACTGAGAGGTCACGTACTGCCCCGTGATCTTGCCCAGGGGGACCGACGTGTTGGCGGTCGCTCGGCGCCAGGAGCTGACCATGGCATCGACGCCGTTCTCGATGCCCTCGGCCCCGAGATAGCGTCCCCACTCGACCGCGAAGACACAGACTTCCACCGGGGCGTCGAGGGGGTTCAAGCCGAGAGGGCCGCTGCCCCTGAAGATCAGCGGGCGGATGTAGCAGGACTCGAGTCGGTTGCGGCACACCGCGTCGATGCAGATCTGCTCGAGGCGCTCTTGCGGGTAGTCGGGCAAGGCCATGCGCAGGATCTTGCAGGAGTCGAGCAGGCGCCGCGCGTGCGCGCCGAGGCGGAAGATGGCCGTGCCGCTCGGGGTCTTGTAGGCGCGGATGCCTTCGAAGGCCGCGGATCCGTAGTGGAGAGCGTGTGCTGACACATGGAGAGTGGCCTCTTCCCAGCGTTTCCATTCGCCGTCGAGAAAGATCCATTCAGTCGGTTCGATCGCCATCTGCTGCTGCCTCCACTGGGGTCCGTCTCAGGGAATTGAGGTGAGTGGATACGAAAAGAGCCCCCGGCTGCTCCGGGGGCTCTGTAGTTCCGTTCCGATGTGGTTCCGGTCTACGTCGCCCCCGCTGTCGGGATGTCGACAATAAGAAGCAGGACGACCACGAGGGCCAGCCCGGAGACCAGAAGCTCGAGCAGGGAGAGAGAGGGAGAGCGAAGCGCGATCACGCGCTCTGCCCGCCGTGCTGCCACGGGCACTTCTGCCATTCTCCAGATTCTGCTCATAACCGATCGAGTGTGACCGAACGGTCGGCCGAAAGTCAAGCCGGCCGGCGGGTGCCGCGCGAGCGAACCTCGGCGCCGTTTCCGCCGGTTCATGACCGAGACGCGGGTGCGAGATCGATCAGCGATGCTCGATGAGTAGATTCTCGAGACGATCAGAAGCTGATCGTCGCGGACACGACTCCGTAGTGGAGCCACGCAAAGTTGTAGACCTCGTCGACGTCGGCGCCACCTTCTACCGTTCGGTAGCCGCCGCTGACCAACCATCGAGGTGAGATCTGGTAGCCGAGCTTGAGGCTCAGGTCTTCCGCTCTCCCCGGGCCGCCGGCCAGCCCATCGAGCTCGAACAGGAAGCGCCAGTGCTCGGCGAATCGGTATTCACCGCTGAAGTGCGCCAGGGGAACGAACCCGAGGTCGGTCTTCTCGGCCTCGGCGCCGGGCTGTTCGAGCCGGATCTCGGCGTCGCGGATCTTGGCCGTGAATCCGGCTCGCAACGTCCAATGCTCGCCGTGGAGAAAGCGGTATCGGTAGCCGACGCGCCATGAGTTGAAACGATAGGTCGCGTCCGTGGGCACACCCGGCTCGAAGGTCGCACCCGCGAAACTCACCGTTTCGGTCGGGACACCGGTGCCCGTGATCTCCAGTGGAGCGGCCAGGAAGCGCAGCGAGTGTCGTTCCCGCAGATTCCAGGTGAAGTACAAGCGGCCGGCGACCGAGGGGCCACTGCCCGCCAGATCCACCAGGGAGAAGCGAGTGCCGCTGTCGTCGTTGGGCACCTGCACGTCGTTGCGGCTCTGCCAGACCGGGCCTGCCTCGAATTCGAGCTGGAAGCGTGGCTCCGAGGGCTGGGCGAGAGCTGCACCGTGCGCGCAGAGGATTGAGAGCAGGAGGGTCGCGCCCGAGAGGAGAAGACGATTCATGGGAGATCCACCGCGGCCAGGGAGGGGTGCCGGGTTTGTCGTTTGAGCTGGCGACCGAGGAAGCGGAATGGAGCCAGCGCCTGATCCCGCAGACTCGACTTCAGGTCGTTGCTCTCGATGAGCAGCACGGAGGCATCGTCAGCGAGGGTCGTGCTGTCGGTCCGGGCGAGCACTTCGTCGAGGATGGCCCGGGGAAGCTGCTGTGTTTCCTGGTCGCGCGAGCGCACGATGTCGAGCAGCCCCGCGACGTCGATTTGCTCCTCGCTCGCGTCCATGGCTTCGATCAGACCGTCTGTGTAGAGCAAGACCCTGTCGTGCTCGCCGAGATCGACATCGAAGATCTCGTAGTCGACGCCGTCCATCATCCCCAGAGGGAGGTTGCGGGGCCGGAGTCTCCTCGTGCCGGTGAGTTCGGCGGGGCGCCTGGGGTCTAGAAGCTCCCAGTTGTTCGTCGCTTCGCGGTAGAGCAGGGGAGGCGGGTGGCCCGCGTTGCAGATCGAGATGGTCTTGGTCGGTCGAAAGTACGAGAGCACCACCGCGCTGGCGAAGCTGCCGTCGGAACGGAGGCGAGAAAACTCCTGGTTGAGCGAGCGCACCAGCTTCTTCTGGCTGTAGGTATCTACCAGCCGGTGCATGAGGTCACGAAGACCTGCGGCAGTACCTGCGGCGGTGTGTCCATGCCCCATGACGTCGGCGAGCATGACGCGGGTGATGCGCCCCGACGAACAGGACGACACGTAGAACACGTCTCCTCCATGATCGCCGTGCCCGTACGGCCGGGACAAACAGTGGAGATCGAGACCGGTGGTGCTCAGGCTGTTCTGGACCGCCTGGTTACCGCCCCACACGTCCAAACACTCGAGGCGCTCCGTCGCGCTCTTGGCGGGGGGGGCGACAGGCGCGTTCGTGGGTGGATCGATGGTCGATAGGTCGCTGGTGCTCTGCACGAAGGTCTCCTCAATGGTTCTTCGAGAGAACCTAACAGACGTTCGCCGGGGCACCAGATGTGGATTCGACCGAGGCCTCGAGAACGCCCGAAGCGCTCAGTCCTGAGGTGTTCTTTCGATCGCTGCCACGTCGAACCCCATGCGCCGCGCGCTACCCATCAGGGACTCGAAGGTCTGCTCATCGAGAGCAGGCTCTCTCGCGAGAACCCATAGATACCGTCGATCGGGCGACCCGACGAGCGCGTAGGAGTAGTCCTCCGCGAGCTCGAGCACCCAGTAGTCCCCCCAAACCGCTCCCAGAAATGACAGGAAGGCGGGAGCGAACCGGACTTCGAGCTTGGAAGTCGGTCCGTCCTTCTCCGCCAGTCTTCCCTTGCCCTCCACGCGATCGCGTTCCCCACCGGCGCTCTGGCACTGGTTCACGACGCTCAGATGGCCGGAGTCCCGCAGCGTGTAGGTTGCGGTCACGCAGCAGGCGCACTTCTTCTGGAAGCGGTTCGGCAGTCGAGCGATCTCGTACCACAGCCCGGAGTAGCGATCGAGGTCGACGCTGGCCACCGCTTCCACGGGAGCGGGTCCCTGTGCTCGGCCCTCGGCACCAAAGGCCACGGTGAGTAGGAGGCTCGATAGCGTGGCTCCGAGGCCGACACGGGTGCTTCTGGTGATTCGACGAGGCACGCTCTTCCTCCTTGCCCTTCATTCGGTCTGCTTGGCTGCAGATCGGGCTTTGCCGGGCCGATCCTATGGTCTGAACGAGTCGCTCGGGGAGTGGCGCTCTCGAGTGAGGGAGGCCGTGGGGTGCAAATCCACTCGGGAGGCGGGCTCGAAGGACCGGGCATGAGAGAGAAGAGCACCAGATCCTCGCGTCGGATCGAGCCCGGGTCCCACCAGGAGTCGGTCTGGGACTATCCCCGGCCGCCGGCCCTCCAGGCGACGCCGCGCAAGATAGAGATATGGCACGAAGGAGTCCGAGTGGCTTCGACCGAACGGGCGCTGCGTGTGCTCGAGACCAGCCATCCGCCGGTCTACTACATTCCACCTCACGATGTGAGGATGGATCTGGTCCGACCGGGTCGAGGATCCAGCGTTTGTGAGTGGAAGGGAAGGGCGCGCTACTTCGACCTCCAGCTGGGGGACGTCTGCGTTCGCGGAGCAGCCTGGGCCTACCCCGATCCGGTGCCGGCTTTCGCGGAGCTGCGCGATCATCTCGCCTTCTATCCCTCTCGAGTGGAACGCTGTCTGGTGGACGGCGAGGTGGTCGAGGCTCAGCCCGGCGACTTCTACGGGGGATGGATCACCGCCGACATCGTGGGCCCCTTCAAGGGGAGCGAAGGCACGCGATTCTGGTAGGCGTTGCCCTTTCAGGGCGGTTGGGGCGTCGGACTCGCCTCTGAGGGACGATCTTCGGCCCGGTGGTCCTCCGAGTGGCGCTGAATGCCCCTCAGCATGCCTCGGAAGACGAACCCGTGGAGCGGCAGCACGGAGATCCAGTAGAGGAGCCCGAGGAGGCCTCGGGGCTGAAAGCGAGCGGTCTGGACCAGATGGCACCTGCCCTCCGTCGTGGGAAGGAGGTCGAACTCGAGCGTCGCCACACCGGGGAGCTTCATCTCCGCGCGCAGTTGGAGGCGTCGGCCGGGCTCGATGCCGGTGACCCGCCAGAAATCGAGCGCATCGCCGTAGGCGAGGCTCTCTGGGTGCCGGCGACCGCGTCGGAGGCCCGGCCCGCCGACCATTCGGTCGAGGAAGCCGCGCAGACGCCAGAGGACGTCCGCGGCATACCAGCCGTTGCCTCCCCCGATCCTCCGTATGGCACCGAATACCCTGTCGCAGGGCGCGTCGATCTCGATCTCGCGGCGATCGACGAAAGTGGTTCCGCCTGCCCAGTCGGGATCTCCGGGAATCGCTCCCGCGTCGGACCAGGAGGTCTCGGGTCGATCCGCGACTGCGCTCTCGATCGCGTCCCGGACGCTCGTTCTCTCGAGCGGCATCAACTGGAGGGCCTCGTCACTGGTGCATACGACGCGATTGCGAAGTCCCTCCGCGAGAGGGCGGGCAATGCGGTGACTCAGGGGTGTGACCATGTGAATCCAGAGCGAGCTCAACCGTGGTGTCAGTACCGGGACCTGGATGACCCATCGTTTGTTCAGGCCCAGTGCTCGAGCTACGACGTCCATCAGCTCGCGATAGGTCACCACTTCCGGTCCCCCGATCTCGAGGGTGCGGCCCTTCGTAGCGGAGGTCTTCAAGGCAGCCACCAGGTAGTGGAGAACGTCGTTGATGGCGATCGGTTGGTTCTCTGTGAGAACCCAGCGCGGAGTGATCATCACCGGGAGCCGTTCGACCAGGTAGCGCAGAATCTCGAAAGAGGCCGACCCGGAGCCCAGAATCATGGCTGCGCGCAGAGTCGTGACGGGGACGCTGGTCGAACCGAGAGCGTCCTCCACCGCCTGTCTGGAGGAGAGGTGCTCGCTGAGCCCCTGACCGGTCTCGCCGAGTCCCCCCAGGTAGATGATGCGCCCAACGCCGGCACGTTCAGCGGCGGTCGCGAACGACCTCGCTAGATTCTGATCGTGCTTCGCGTACTCGGGTCCGACGGCGAGCATGGAGTGGATCAGGTAATAGGCCGCTTCACAACCGCGCATCGCCGCAGCCAGAGCGCTGGCGTCTTCGCAGTCGGCAACGATGCATTCGACTCTCGGATCTCGTGACCACGGCCTCGCCTCCACCTTCTGGAGACTGCGTACGAGGCACCTCACTCGCCTACCCTCCTCGAGCAAGCGAGGGACGAGACGTCCGCCCACGTAGCCGGTAGCGCCGGTGACGAAGATCGGCCCTTCGAGCCGGGTCGGGCTAGAAGTGCGGTCGGCGGAGCTCCCCCGCCGACGACGCGAAGCGTCGCGCTCGTTCGAGCTGTCGAGAGAATCGCCCGGGGGAAAGTCGGCGTCAGCCTTTGATGGGTTCATGTGTCGAGCTTCGACTCACTGGACTTGACGGATTCGAGAGTGGAAAGTCCGGGCGCTGAATCCATCCCGTTCGAGCCGGCGAAACCCTCAGCAGATCGGGCCTCACGAGAGTCCGGACCTCAGTGAGTCCATTCCATGGCCCACTCATCGACGCTACCTCAAACTCGAACCGAACGGTCGTTCACAGCGACCGGGGAGACTTCAGAAATGATTCGCAAGACCCTTCTACTGCTTCTCGTCGTAGGACTCGTTTCCGTTCCGACCTTCGCCTCAGACTCCGCCGACATCGTCGACACCGCCGTTGCGGCGGGGAGCTTCAACACCCTCGTCGCAGCCATCCAGGCAGCTGGCCTGGTCGACACGCTCAAGGGTGAGGGCCCCTTCACGGTTTTCGCGCCCACTGATGAGGCATTTGCCAAGCTGCCCGAGGGTACGGTCGAAGCCCTGTTGAAGGACAAGGACAAGCTCACCGCGATCTTGACCTACCACGTGGTGGCCGGCAAGGTGATGGCGGCCGATGTGGTCACGCTGAGCGAGGCGACGACCGTCCAGGGCGGCACCCTTGCCATCGACACCTCGCATGGCGTCAAGGTCGGAAACGCGAAGGTCATCAAGACCGATATCGAGACCAGCAACGGCGTGATTCACGTCATCGACACGGTTCTCATTCCCTGACCCGGCAGTGGGTCCCGCGAGAGCCTTCCGGCTCTCCGGGGCCCGGTTCTTTCTACCGCCCGAAGGCTCATAGGGGCCGTCTACCTTGTCTGGGGACGGCCCCTTTCCTCTCTCGGGCGTCTTTTGAGAGCGATTTTTTCGTGTACTCCGGCCCCGCCTGCTGTACCCAGAGCTTCATTCCAGGCCCGTTGCCCCATTTTCCCCGCAGGCACGATAGTCTCTGCGGGACTTCGAAATGGAAACGGGAGCCACGTTTGACTGAGAAGGAGGAGCCCCTCCTCCCTCGGGTTGCCGAGGGTGATGCAGAGGCGGTACAGGAATGCATCAAGCGGTACAAGTCACTGATCTGGTGGCTCGCGACGCGGCATTCTGGTGGTGATCCGGAAGACGCGGTCCAGGAGATCTTCATCGATGTCTGGAAGAGCGCGTCCCGCTTCGATCCGAGCAAGGCTGCGGAGAGCACCTTCGTCGGAATGATCGCCCGGCGACGCCTGATCGACCGTCATCGCAAGTCGTCACGCGCTCCCGACATGGAGCCGCTGGCGGACGACGATCGAATGACCGCTCATGTTCGCCCGGAGTCGATCGAGGCCTCGGCAGAAGTCGCGCTGGCGGGCAAGAGTATCGCCGAGCTGAGTGAGGCGGAACGAAAGGTGTTGAGTCTCTCCATCTATCAGGGGATGTCCCACTCGGAGATCTCCGACTACACGAGCATTCCCCTGGGCACGGTGAAGACGCACATTCGGCGGGGCTTGGCGCGAGTGCGCAAGAAGCTGGAGGATGCCGACCGGGGAGCTGCCGGAGCAGAAGCCGCACCATGAACGTCGAAACGGACTTCGAGGCTCTGGTCTTCGATGAAGTGACCTGTGGCCTCGACCAGAGCAGAGCGCGAGAGCTCGACCTCCTCGAGGGGGAGCTCGGCCCCGTGGCCTCGGAGCAGCGGGAGCGGATGCATCGAGCTGCCCTGGCGATCGAGATGGCATTCGGCTATCGCGACGTCGACGTGCCGGCCGAGGTCGAAACACGGCTCGAGAAGCTTGCAGAGCGGTTCTCGTCAGGGGCCTTGGTGTCGATCCCTCCTTCCTCGTTCGGTGCGGGATCCGCGGAGCAGTTTGCAGCTCCGGAAAGCTCCCTCGCGGCGCAGGAAGAGGGTCAGCCAGTCTTCGGTAGCTGGTGGGCAATGGCAGCCGCGGCGCTACTGCTGTTCGCGGTCGCCGGCTGGTGGCCACGGTGGACGTCGGGTCCGATACCGGGGAGCGGAGAGCCAGGTGCCCGGATCGTGGCCGAATCATCGGACGCGGACGGGATCGAGCTGACCTTCTCGCCGACCGACGATCCTGCAGCCGCCGGCGCGACGGGGACGTTGATCTGGGATCCGAAGCTCCAACGGGGTGTGATGCGTTTTCAGGGGCTCCCAGCCAATGACCCCAGTCGTTTCCAGTATCAGCTCTGGATCTTCGATCGCGAGCGAGACGAGCGATATCCGGTGGATGGCGGGACCTTCGATGTCACTGCCTCGGGTGTCGTGCAGATCCCGATTCGCACACAGCTTCAGGTGCGTGAGCCGACGCTCTTTGCCGTGACAGTGGAGGATCCCGGCGGGGTCGTCGTGTCCGATCGCGAGCACATCGTGTTGGTCGCCACAGCCGGCTGAGGCTCGAGACTCCCTGTCGCGAGGCGTCCGCGTCGATCTTCCGCTGAAGGAAATACGGATGTCCCTTCGATCGAACGTCGGGGCCACCGCGATAGGGGTCGTGCTCCTCGCTGGTGGCCCGCTGCGGGCCGGGGAATCAGGCCAGGGGCCTCTGTGGCCAGGCTACGGAGGACCGAACGGCGACTTTTCCGTAGCGGTGGATCTCGTGCCCTGGCTCGATTCGGGTCCTCGCAAGCTCTGGGATCAGCCGCTCGGCGCCGGCTACTCGGGGATCGTGGCGGACGATCGCCAGCTCTTCACGCACTACCGAGACGAGGACGACGAGGTGGTGGTGGCGCTGGACCCGGAGACCGGCGCCCGCACCTGGGAACATCGCTACCGAGCTCCGGCCCGACGCGAGAACCTCGTGCAGTTCGGACGCGGACCGCACGCCACTCCTCTGCTGCTGGCGGATCGCGTGGTGACGCTCGGCTACGCCGGCGACCTCCGGGCTCTCGATCGCGTGAGTGGAGATCTGCTGTGGGACCACCAGCTGGTCGAAGACTTCGGGGGACTCGTGACGCGCTGGGGCTTCTCCGCAAGCCCCATCGAACACGACGGTCTGGTCGTTGTGCTCGTCGGTGGGCCGCAGGGCGCGATGGCTCTGGATCCCGAGAACGGCGCGGTTCGATGGAAGAGCGAGCCGGGTACGGTGAGCTACACGACTCCCAGGGTTCTCGATGTCGGGAGCCGCCAGGAGCTCGTGTTCTTCGCCAAGGACGCTCTGCGCTCCGTCGACCCCCGAGACGGCAGGACCCTTTGGTCTCATTCGGTCGTGAACGGATACGAGAATCACGCATCGAACCTTCTCTGGGACGGTGCGGAAACTCTCTGGGTCGCCAGCCAACAGGACGCGGCAGGGCGCGTGCTGCGGCTCGGAGAGAGCCGCCCGCCCGAGGAGTCGTGGCGGAACTCGAGAGTTCGTCTCCATCATTGGAATGCGGTGCTGATCGAGAACACGGTCTACGGCTCCCTCGGCGACAGCACGCAGATCTTCTCGGCGGTGGACCTGGCGTCCGGAGAGATTCTCTGGCGAGATCGCCGATTCGGACTGGTCAATCCGGTGCACACCTCTCAGGGGACGCTGCTGCTCGGAGCGGAGGGCGAGCTGTTGCTGGTTCGACTCAGTCGAGACGGCGTGGAACTGCTCGCGCAGGCTTCGATTGCAGACGAGCGCAGCTGGACGGCTCCTACCCTGGTGGGTTCCCGACTCTACGTGCGTGACGTCGCGCGGATTCGCGCCTTCGACCTGTCCCGCGATCCCTGACATTCGGTCGCCGGCGACCGGCCGTCGAGTGCGACTTCGTCATCGATGCCGAGCTGACCCTCGACGGCTCAATGGACTACACGGTGATCGCTTCGGGTCTCCTCGCGGACATCGCCCCCCTCGTTCTGGTCGACGACAACTCGTCGCCCGCGCCGGGCAATGCCCATGTTCGATTCGTTCATCTCGCCCCCGATGCTCCGGCAGTGGATATCGCCGTGACAGGTGGACCGGTCTTGTTCGGTGATATCGAGTTCAGCGAGGTCGGAACCTACTTGCCCGTTCCAGCCGGCACCTACGACCTGGAAGCCCGCGTCGCAGGGACCGACACGGTGGTGCTCACTCTGCCTGGGACCGCTCTGGCAGACGGCACGGTGTATACGGTGTACGCGACCGGTCTGGTCGCTGACGGTTCGTCTGACCGCACCCTCTACTTGAACGAAGATCGATTCCGCGTAGAGATCACCTGGCGCGACTTCGAGGATCGCACCGGCTCTGGCCGTGTCGTTCCTCTCACCGACGACACGGGACTCTTCTGGTTCTTCCGCGAGTCGAACATCGAGACCATCGTCAAGGTGCTCGACGGTCGGGGAACCAACGGCAACTACTGGGTCTTCACCGGCGCCGCGACCAACGTCGAGTACACCTTGACGGTGACCGACACGGAAACGGGAAGGACCTTCGAGTACACCAATCCGCTGGGCAACTTTGCCAGCTTCGCGGAGACCGAGGCGTTCCCGTCGGAGTGAGCCCTCTGGCAGCGTGACTGTCTGGAAAGGAGCCGGCCTTGCGAGGTCGGCTCCTTTTCTCTGGTCGCTCTCACACTCATACCCCGCAGCGGGCGCTGAGCCCGGGGAGAGATTTGTCCCTCGAAAACCGAGACTTCACCCCTCGGGACGCGATATAGTCCATCACTTGGTGTATTCGCACGTGTCCGTTGTGGAATGAAGCTCTTTCCTGAACTCGAATTCCACCGCACAGGCATAGGCCTGGTTGCGGATCCGCATGAGCCCGACCGCGGCTCAGCGGTCTATCTGGCCAACGTCGCCGGGTCGCAGAGACCTCTGACCTTCTGCTCCTGCTCGGCCGGCCGGCGCCAGACCTGCGACTGTCTGACCCAGCTCGAGCGGCAGATCAAGGAGTTTCAGCAGGAAGCGCAGGGACAGAGTTGGCACGAGCTCTTCGGGCCCAGTCTCTGGCACCATCTGGCGCAGCTGCTGTTCGAGGGCGATCACCATCCCTTCGCCGAGGTCCGAGTCCTCCAGGAGGAGCGTGATTCGCCGATTCGGGTGGTGACGGGCGAAGGACGAGAGCTGATGCGCTATCTCGAGCTCTCGCCGGCAACGGTGAGATTCCTGGAGCGCATCGGCAAGGCGCCGAAGAAGGGAAGCTTCGTCGACCGTGCCGGCCTGATCGATCGCCTGAGCACCTTTCTGCGGTCTCCGGAAGAGCAGCACCTGAACAAGGCTGGACTGCACACCAACCGACAGTCCTTCGAGGAGAGCCTCTGGTGCCGCCTGGCCTATCACTGCTACCGCGAGTACGCCGACGAGGGGCGGTTTCGCCCCATGATCGAGCTGCGCAGCGGAGAGCTCTTTCTGGAGTTCCGTCGCGGTGAGATCAGCGTGCTGGAGATGTTGGTCCCGCGCGGTCAGGTCGACGAGGTCCTGGCCCTGTTGGCCGAGTCGGCGTCCGATCGCAAGGAGACTCCGATACGGCCCGCGTCTCTGGGGGAGCTCTTCGATGCCGAGCCCGATGCGAAGATCGTCGGACCCGACGGAAAGGCGGCCTCTCCCAAGCTGCGCGAGACGGTCGCCCTCGTCCAGGCACACGGTCGCGAGAGCTTCCTGGAGGAGGAAGGAGCCGAGCGCTGGCGCTACGGCGGACTGGCGTTCATCGAGCCGCTCTCCATTCTGGGTCGTGACGACGGCCGACCCGACGATCTGGTCGAGTCTCTCGATCTTTCGGGCAGCGGTATCGCGACGTTTCGCACCGAAGCCCCCGACCTCGAGCGTGCAGACGAGCTACTGCTCGAGGACCCGAAGGCCGACCTCGGTATCGTCTCCGAGTTCGACTACATCGAGATCGTTCCCGCGGAGACGAGCGATTCCGATGGCGAAGAGCTGGACGATCGGGACGACGAGCACGCGGTGACGGTTTTCTACGGATTCGGGGACACCCGAGTCACGCTCGGTGAGCTGCTGCGGGCCAAGAAGGCCGGACAGCCCTACCTCGAGACCGACGTAGGCTGGATCGATCTCAATGCGCCGGCTCTGCGAGGACTCAAGGGCCTGCTCAAGCGAAAAGCCCTGCTGCAGAGCGTCCGCGCCGCGCAACGCTCGGGAGAGCGAGAGAAGGTACGTCTGACCTCAGCAGAGCTGCTTCGCCTGCAGGCTTCCAGTGCCAAGCCGGTTCGTGTCGAGGGGCCGCGCGATCGCTCCGAGCTGCTCGAGCGCTTCCTGAATCTCCGCCCCACCGACGGCCTCGTGCTGCCGGAGGGCTTCACGAGTCAGCTGCGCCCCTACCAGAGGATCGGGGTCGAGTGGCTCAAGTTCCTGTTCGAGAATCGCCTCGCCGGACTGCTCTGTGACGACATGGGGCTGGGGAAGACTCATCAGGCGATGGCCCTCATGGTTCTTCTGCGAGAACAGTTCGACGTCAGCGATCCCTTTCTGGTGGTCTGCCCACGCACCGTGATCAGCCACTGGCGCAACAAGATCCGTGAGTTCGCCCCGGCGCTTCATGCGGTGCACTACCACGGTCCGCATCGCAACCTCGAGCAGGCGCTGAGCGAAGGCGATGTGCTGTTGACCTCCTACGGAGTGCTGCGTAACGACGCGAGGAAGTTCAAAAAGCGCAAGTGGGGCTTGTTGGTCTTCGACGAGATCCAGCAGATCAAGAACCGCAGTACTCAGGGCTATCAAGCCGCCCTCACGGTGAAGTCGCGGATGAAGCTCGGCCTCACCGGCACGCCGATCGAGAACTCGCTTACCGAGCTCAAGAGCTTGTTCGACCTCATCTTGCCCGGCTATCTGGGGAGCGAGGAAGATTTCCGCGATCGTTATGGTGCATCACCGATGCTCGACGAAGACTCCTGGCGGCTGGCAAATCTGCGCAGGCTGACGGCTCCTTTTGTCCTTCGGCGCCTCAAGACCGCAGTGCTCGACGAGCTCCCGGAGAAGATCGAAGACACTCGCACCTGCACGCTGAGCGAGGAGCAGCTGAGCCTCTACCGTCAGACCATCTCGACCAAGGGTGTGGCACTGATGGAGAAGCTCCGCCAGGACAAGGAGCCCCTGCCCTACATCCACATCTTCGCTCTGCTCAACCTGCTCAAGCAGATCTGCGATCACCCCGCTCTCGCACTCAGCGACCTGCCCAACTACGAGTCGCACGATTCCGGCAAGTGGGACCTCTATCAGGAGCTGCTCCAGGAGAGTCTCGCCAGCGGCCAGAAGGTGGTGGTGTTCACCCAGTACCTCGGAATGATTGCCATCATGGAGCGTCACCTCGAGCAGCTGGGAGTCGAATGGGCCACGCTCACGGGCGCGAGTCGGAACCGAGGCGACCTCGTCGATCGCTTCAACCACGATCCGGACTGCCGGGTCTTTCTGGGCAGCCTGAAGGCGGGCGGCACCGGCATCGATCTGGTCGGCGGCTCGGTGGTGATTCACTACGATCGCTGGTGGAACGCGGCCCGCGAGGATCAGGCCACTGATCGGCTCTACCGAATCGGTCAGAAGCGGGTCGTGCAGGTCTTCAAGCTGGTGACGGAAGACACGCTCGAGGAGCGCATCGCCGCCATCATCGACCGCAAGAGACGTCTAATGGAGGAGGTCGTCCAGGAGGACGATCCGAGGCTCAACAAGATCTTCACGCGAGAAGAGCTGATCGAGCTCTTGCGGCGTCCCGACGACGAAGAGGGAGCCTAGTCCCGAAGACCGAGCTCAGCCTTGGCTCTTCAGGCCGAAGAAGCGTCGAATCCGATTGCCCAGCTGCGCAGCTTCCAATTCGATGGCTCCGGTGTCGCGCTGGCGTTTCTTCTCTTCCACCGCCGTCTCGGTGGCGTCGAGGCGTCGCGCCAGCGCCTGGCTCAGCGTCTCGGTGAGCCGCGGGTCCGCCTGCAGGAGAGGGGCGAGGTCGGACTTTTCCACCACCAGAACCTCGACCGGTCCGTCGGCGGTCACGGTGGCGCTGCGCCGCTCACCGGTCAGCAGTGCCATCTCGCCGAAGAAGTCGCCGGGCCCGAGGTTTGCCAGGCCCACGGTCGTGACCAGTCCGGATCCGGAGCTGGTCACCAGCACCTTGCCGGCGGTGACGATCATGAGGGAGTAGCCGGGGTCTCCCTCCTGCACCAGGCGCTCCCCGTTGTCATAAGAGGCTCGGCGAACGGACCGCGCCAGGCGGGAGATCAGCTCTGGCTCGAGATCTCGGAAAAGCTCGAGCGAGTGAAGCAGTCGTTCGCGTTGCGCGATCTCTCGTTCCTCGGACTCCTGCTCCTGTCGATCCTGGTCGTGCAGCTGGACTGTCCGAATCGGGAACGGAATGGCGATGCCGGCGCGGCGCAGCTCGTACCAGATGCGGCGATTCACGCCATCGCGAAACATCTCACGCCGGTCGAAGCGACGGGTGAAGACGCGCAGCCGGTAGAGAATCGAGGACTCGCCATAGCCCGTCAGGAAGACCGACGGCTCGGGATGGCTGACGACATCGGGCGCAGCGCGGATCGCCCGCTCGAGAGCCGCCGCGGCGTCGCGGGGGGCACAGCCGTAGGGAAGTCCGACCTCGAACTCAAAGCCGATCGGCATGCTGGTCGAGCCGTAGTTCTCGAGCCGGCGCTCGGCCAAAAGGGCGTTGGGCTCCACCAGGGCGACTCCGGTGTTGGTGCGCAGCCTCGTCGTGCGCCACGACATCTCCTCGATGCGAGCCATCTCGCCGTCGATCTCGAGCCAGTCGCCCTTGCGCGGGACGCGCTCGAACTGCATCGCCACGCCGGCGAAGACGTTGCGCAGCACATCCTGCAGGGCGAGTCCGAGCACGGCCGAGAGCACCGTCGAGGACACCAGCACCGGCATCAGGTCGACGTCCGTGAGCTCCGCGATCAGCACCGCGCCGGTGATCAGCAAAACGAGCAGCTTGGCGATCGCGCGGATGAGCGCCGGTACCCCAGGCTGTTCGGCGGCCTTCTGATCGCGCGATCGCTCGAACAGGAACCAGTCCATCAGATCGAGAGCCAACCAGAGTCCCAGTACCAGAGCGATCACCAGTGCGAGTCGCTGACCGCGAATCGGCGTGCTCGGGTTCACGGAGAGGAACACTGCCACGCTCGCCGCGAAGGCGAAGAGGTGAGGAAGAATCGTCCAGCGCAACGTCGCCAGCCGGCGACGCGCGAAGAGAGCGAGGCCTTCGAGGATCAAACCCGTCGCGAGTGCGACGAGAAGGGCACGTAGAAGGGGTTCCATGATCGGAAGCGTATCTCTTCAGCGCTTCGCAGAGTTGGAAGGGGGCGATTCCTGCATAGTCGAATTGGTACGAATTTCGGTTCGGTGGCAGGCTGCGAGAGCGCACCGGGCCGTTGCTCCGCGTGCCGAGAGAGTGGTCAGGGAGCGTGTTCATTCTTCCTTCGAGGAGTCGCCCATGCTCACTTCAGATCGCCCCGCTCTCGTCCGATGTTGTGTTGCTTTCGCGGTCCTTTTGACAGCCGCCAGCGGTGCCCTGGTCGCTGGCGAGTGGGATGTCGAGATCCTGGTCCGGGTCGGCGATGTGATCGACGGGAAACCGTGACCTACGTCGGGTGCTCCACTTCCTCGCCATCAACGACCTGGGCGAGGTAGTCGGGGTCATCTCCGGCTAGGACAAAGGCTCGCTGCAGAGCTGCCTGTCATGGGTCCTCAGAGGCCGTAGAGGCTTGACTGGTCTTTCCCCGGCACGACCGTCGCGAGCGGAGCCGGAGGCGTGCACTACTGCTCCGCGTACGCTTCCATTCCCTCGCAGGAGCACACCAGGTGACGATCGCCGAACGCGTTGTCGATCCGGCGCACCGGCGGCCAGTACTTGTACTCGTGGGTCCAGGGAGCGGGGAACGCGGCCTGCTCCCGGGTGTAGGGACGATCCCAATGCTCGGCCACCAGGACCTCAGCGGTGTGGGGAGCGTGGCGCAATGGACTGTGTTCGATCGAGACCAGGCCCTTCTCGACGTCCTCCGCCTCCTTGCGAATGGCGATCAAAGCGTCGCAGAAGCGATCGAGCTCGAGTTTGGACTCGCTTTCTGTGGGCTCCACCATCACCGTGCCGGCGACCGGCCACGAAACGGTGGGAGCGTGAAAGCCGAAGTCCATCAGGCGCTTGGCGACGTCGTCGACCTCGATTCCCGCCTTGCGCATCTCGCGCAGGTCGAGAATGCACTCGTGGGCGACGAAGCCGTGGCGCCCGCGGTAGAGCACCGGATAGTGGTCGTGGAGTCGGGCGGCGATGTAGTTGGCGTTGAGGATCGCGATTCGGGATGCTGCGGCCAGACCCTCGACTCCCATCATCGCGATGTACGCCCAGGAAATCGGCAGGATCGTCCCGCTTCCGTAGGGAGTGGCGGAGACCGGGCCGAGGCTGTCCTGGCCGCCGTGCCCGGTGCTCTGTGCACCGAGATCTGGATGGCCGGGAAGGAATCGCGAGAGATGCTCGGCGACACCGATCGGCCCCATTCCGGGTCCGCCCCCCCCGTGGGGAATGCAGAAGGTCTTGTGCAGATTCAGGTGGACCACGTCGGCGCCGAAGTCGCCCGGGCGGCACAGCCCGACCTGGGCGTTCATGTTGGCGCCGTCCATGTAGACCTGCCCGCCGTGCTGGTGGACGATGTCGCAGATGCGCCGGATCTCCTCTTCGAAAACGCCGTGGGTCGAAGGATACGTGACCATCAAGGCGGCGAGATCACCGGAGTGGGTCTGCGCTTTGGACTCGAGGTCGGAGAGGTCGATGTCGCCTCGGTCGTCGCATTGGACCGGGACCACCTTCAAGCCGGCCATCACTGCGCTCGCCGGATTCGTGCCGTGTGCCGAGGTGGGGATCAGACAGACCCGGCGGTGACCCTCGCCTCGGGCTTCCTGATAGCGGCGAATGACCAACAGTCCCGAGTACTCGCCCTGCGATCCAGCGTTGGGCTGTAGGGATACGGCAGCGAACCCGGTGATCTCGCACAGCCATCGCTCCAGATCGCCGCACAGCTCTGCGTAGCCCTCGGTCTGGTCCTCGGGGGCGAAGGGATGGACGCGGGCAAACCCGGGCCAGGTCACCGGAATCATCTCGGTCGCTGCGTTGAGCTTCATCGTGCACGACCCGAGGGGAATCATCGAGGTCGTCAGGGAAAGGTCCTTGCTCTCGAGTCGGTGCAGGTAGCGCATCAACTCGGTCTCGGACTGATGCTCGTGGAAGACGCGGTGGGTGAGGAAATCGGAGAGCCTCTCGAGCGACGCCGGGAGGCGAGTCGGAGCCCCGGCCTCGACCTGATCGATCTTGCCGCCGGTCAACGCGGTTGCCAGCCGCGCGAGGTCCGCGGGCTCGGTGGTCTCGTCGATCGAGATTCCGACACTGCCGTCGCCAAAGGGGCGCAGGTTCATCCCGTCCGCCCGTGCCCGCTCGAGCGCCGCCGCTTCGGCCTCCGGCGATCCCAGGTCGATCCGAAGGGTGTCGAAGAAGTGGGCATGACGAAGCGTGAGTCCGGCGCCCTCCAGGGCAGCGGCCAGTTCCGCAGCGCGCGCGTGCACCTGGCGAGCGATGCCGCGCAGGCCCGTCGGTCCGTGAAACACGGCGTACATCGAAGCGAGCACTGCAGGCAGCACCTGCGCCGTGCAGATGTTGCTGGTCGCTTTGTCACGCCGGATGTGCTGCTCGCGGGTCTGTAGTGCCAGACGCAGCGCCGGACGGCCGCCGCGATCCTTGGATACACCCACGATTCGTCCAGGCACGAGACGCTGATGCTCCTGGCGGACGGCAAAGTAGGCCGCGTGGGGACCGCCGAAGCCCATTGGCAGTCCGAAACGTTGGGTGCTGCCGACCACGACGTCGGCTCCCCATTCTCCCGGCGGCGTGAGCACGGCGAGCGCCAGTGGATCGGCTGCCACCACGAGCATGGCACCGGCTTCGTGTACCCGCTCGGCGAGGGCCCGATAGTCCTCCACGCTGCCGTCGGTGGTCGGGTACTGAACGACCACCCCGAAGACCTGATCGTCGATGGCGAAGGAGTCGACATCGGAGACCTCCACCTCGATGTCGAGCGGCCAGGCTCGCGTCTGGGTCACTGCAATGCTCTGTGGGTGCAGATCGGAAGCGAGGAGATATCGGTTGCGCTTGCCGCGCAGGGCCCCGTGGCACATCGACATCGCCTCGGCGACGGCTGTTGCCTCGTCGAGCAGCGAGGCGTTGGCGACCTCCATTCCGGTGAGGTCCGAAACCATGGTCTGGAAATTGAGCAACGCCTCCATGCGTCCCTGTGCGATCTCCGCCTGGTACGGCGTGTAGGCGGTGTACCACCCGGGGTTCTCCAGGATGTTGCGCAGGATCACGCTGGGGGTCACCGTGTCGTGGTAGCCCATGCCGATGTAGGAGCGCATCGGTCGGTTGCGGCCCGCGATTCTCCGCAGTCGCTCCAGCGCCTGATGCTCGGTCAGGCCTCGACTGACGTCGCCGAGATCGAGCGGCTTCGCGACGCGTATGTCTCCTGGAATGGTGCGGTCCACCAGCTCGTCAAGGCTGCCCACGCCGACGGTGCCGAGCATCTCGACGACCTGTCGTGGGGAGGGGCCGATGTGTCGGCGTTCGAATGGGGCGGCGCCGTGAGCGTCGGGCCCGGCGGCATGAGGACGAGTTGCGGTCGGGGCGGCCGAGCCGGTGCTCGCCGAAGAGGAGGTATCGGTCATGATTCGCTGCGCTCCGAGATTGCAGTAGGACGGGAGGCGGGCGGTTCAGAACGTGCCTGGTTTCCCGTCGGCAGGTGCTCGAGGGCCAGCATAACCGAAGAGATGCTCGCGGTGTTCCCCCGATCGAGTGGGGCGGTGCGGATCGGGGGTAGTCAGGCCGCCGAGATGGCGATCCAGGCGATGTAGCCGAAGTAGATGCCGAGCAGCAAGACGCCCCCGACGCGGCCGAGGCGGCGGGTCAGGAAGAAGACCGCCAAGAGTACGCTCACTCCCAGCATCACTCCGAGGTGCGGCGCCCAATCGTGAAAGCTCACGGAGAAGGGCTTCAGCAGGATTGCCACGGGAAGAATGAGCAGGGTATTGAATACGTTCGAGCCGATCACGTTGCCGAGCACGATGGTTCCCTGCTGGCGAGCCGCTGCCACCAGGCAACTCGCCAGCTCCGGTACCGAGGTGCCGAAGGCCACCAGGGTCAGGCCGATGATGCTTTCGCTGACCCCGAATCCGCGCGCCAGCTCCTGGGCAGAATCGACCATCAGCTTGGCCCCCGCCGTGAGCAGGACGAGTCCGACCAGCGAGCCGAGAACGCTCTTCCACATCGGCGGCGGCTCGTGAGGAGTGTCTTCGATGTCGGCGCCTCCGCTGGTGCGGACCATGAACCAGAGAAAGCTCAAGAGGCCGGCAAAGAGCACGAGAGCCTGCCAGCGAGCCAGCTCCCCGGTCGCGACGAAGGCCAAGGTGGCGATCGCGGTGGCGATCATGAACGGGACCTCGCGGGCGAGATAGACGCTGTGCAGCTCGAGAGGAGAGATCACGGCGATCAGACCCAGGATCAGGGCGATGTTGGCGATGTTCGAGCCCACGACATTGCCGAGTGCCAACTCCGGGGAGTCGTCGATCGCGGCGGCGGCCGAGGCAGCCAGCTCCGGCGCCGAGGTGCCGAAGGCGACCACCGTGAAGGCAATCAGAAACGAGCTGACATCGAGCGCGCTCGCCAGGCCCGAAACGCTGCGCACCAGAATCTCGCCCCCGAAGTAGAGGACGGCCACGCCGAGCACGATGAGAACGAGATGGAGGATCAAGGTCGCGGAGACTCCGTCAGAGGAGGGGAGATGATACTGCCTGAGGCCTGGCGCTGCCCGAGGAGTGCTTCGACTCGAGGATACCGGGGGCGGCTTTCCGGTCCCGTAGACTTCTCCCATGGCAAAGAACGAAACTCCGCCGAGCGGTGTTGGTGATCCGGGAGTGGCCGCCGTCCGAGTGGAGCGACTCCGCGGTGCAGGGCCTGCAGAGCAGACGGATGATCTTCTGGTGGTCGAGGCGCCGCTCGAGATCCGAGTTCACGACGAAGCCCTGGTCGTGACCATGCGAACTCCGGGCCACGACGAAGAACTGGCTGCAGGCTTTCTGTTCACCGAGGGGCGCATCGAGTCGCGTACCGACATCGAGAGTCTGACCTGCGGGGAAGACCGGGTGGACGTTTCCCTGACCCCGAAGGGGCGCGAGCGATTCCAGCAGCGCCAGACCGAGGCGCGGCTCTTCCCGGCATCGAGTGCCTGCGGCGTGTGCGGGAAGCCGTCGCTCGAGGACCTGTGGCAGCGGATACCCCGGCTCGAGGAGCTCCCTCTGGGTCCCGAGGAGCTCACGCGTCGCGTCCTCGGTCTACCTGAGCGGATGAAGGAGCATCAGTCGATTTTCGCGGCCACCGGGGGTGCGCACGCTGCCGGTTTGTTCGATCTCGAGGGGGAGCTGCTCGCACTGCGTGAAGACATTGGACGCCACAACGCGGTGGACAAGATCATCGGCGCCGCACTGCTGGAGGGAAGGATCCCCCTCCATCGAACCATCCTGGTGTCGAGTGGACGGGCCGGTTTCGAGATCGTGCAGAAAGCTCTGGTGGCCGCCGTTCCCGTGGTGGCGGCGGTGGGAGCGGCGTCATCCCTGGCCGCGACCCTCGCCGAATCGGGCGGTCAGATGCTGTTCTCGTTCGTCGGTCTCGGGAGAGCGAACCGTCACCTGCCCGCGACCGACGGCGAGCCGAGGTGGGGCAGAATCGAGACATAGAGCCCCAACGCCGCGACTCCGACGACTTGTGACGTCGCGAAGAGGGTTCCTGGGTCCGCAACTACAATCGCCAAAGACCTCTTCAGGCGCGGCAGGTAAGGGTCGCGTGATCGCCGGGTCGAGGGTAGGCGCTACTCGATGACTGTCTCGTCCCAGAGGTCCAGGTTTCCGGACTCGAAGCCGTCGAGAAGGAGCTGGCCTTCCCCCTGGCCGGTGGTCGGAGACTCCGGAAGCGACTCGAACAATGCCAGGTCGAAGCTGTGCATTTCGTGAAACAAGACCATGCGGTCGATCGCGTGGCCGGGCGAGCGAGCTGCGATCTGTATCGTGTGGAGTCCGGGCGTGTAGTACCGGGCCGCTCGGTTGACGTGATGCTGTCCGTGGATCGGTTCCAGCGTCGTGGTCCACGACCACGTTGCCTTGCTCTGTACCCAGCTCTTGTGAAACTGGCTGAAATCGAAGAAGCCGTCGACGGCTTCACCGGTGGCGAACCGCAGGTAGCTGTCGTTTCCCGCGTCGAACGATCCGACGTCGCTGTACTGCTTGCTGCGCCATCGAAACTGGTAGACGCCTTCCGTCTCGATGACGAATCGGTAGTCGAGAATCCCCACCACACCCCCGGGAGGCTGGGTGTTGCCGAAAAACTGACTGCCAGTCCACTCGAGATACAGGTTGCCAAGGGCACCGGCCATTGTCGGGTCACCCGGCGGCGGGGCCACGATCCCCCAGTCGGAGACCAGGTCGACGCTCTCGGCCTCCATGACGACGTAGCCACCCTGCTCGAGGAAAGGATCGCGGGAGGCGCGCGTCTCGGTGGACGGGGAAACTCCACCGGCGGCGAATGCTGCCGGAATGGTGAGGAGAACGAAGGCCGAGACGGTCATGGCCGTCGAGGGTAGACGAGCCGACCCGTAGCGAAGCAGACGAATCGAGATCATTGAGGGGAGCCCTCCAGAAGAACTGAGGTAGGGAGCGAAGCTAGATCATGAAATGCACGATTGACGGAGGATCCTAATATGCCCAGCGCTGTCGTGTCCATTCTCGGGTCGGTCCGATCGAAGGTTCACGGCCGGCCCGCGTCTTGTGAGCTCCCGCTGCAGTGCTCGCCCTCGCGGCGAGCCGTTGGGCCCGGGTGACCGTTCCAGCAGGCGTGCGGTGTCAGCCTTCAGCGGAGGCGACGGGGATCGCTCAGCCGAGCGTTTCGAAGCCAGCGGACACCGATTCCCGCCGCCCATCGGTGTAGTCGATGATCGCCACCAGTTCATGGTGACCGACTGCCAGAGCCGACATGTCGAACGGCCACGCCGTGATCACCGAGCCGCCACCCAGATCATACGGTGCCTGATTCTCGACGCGAATCGTGGAGCCATCGAGAAGGAACGACACTCTCCGGATCCCGGCGCCACCGACCGGGACGGGCCCCACGCCAGGGCTGAGAGGGACCACACCGAGAAACACGTACACGTCGCCGCCGAAGAAACTGCCGTCTAGCCTGCCTGCTGAGCTGCGGTCGGCAGAGTAGCTGAATGCCAACAGCGAAAGGTTGGCCACGGTGGTCGGGGTGTCGAAGCGATCGATGTGGCCGCCAGCGGAAGTGGCGAACTGGATCTCGGTCGTGACCACCGCGATGCCGTTCTCGAGTCGGGTGGTGTCGAGGGGGTTGGCTCGCGAAATCGTCCCCCCGGCGAGATCCCAGGGTGCCTCGCGTTCGAAGGCCGCGGGCTCTCCGTCGAGCAAGAACCTGACGGAGCGGATCGTTCCTGTTGTGAAGAGGTCGGGCAGGAAGATGTAGGCGTTGCCGCTCAGCGATGCATACGAAAGCTCGACGGGGTTTGTCCGGGTCGGCTCGCCGCTGACCAGCGGGCCGATCGAGCCCGTCAACAACCACATCACGGCCTCGTCACAGTCTCCCCCGGTCGTGCAGATCCGGTAGCGAACTGCGTCTGCCTCCCACGGTGCCGACGGGTCTCTCAGGTAGAGCACCTCGACGCCGAGCTCGCTGACTGACCACGGAGAGATGGTGCCGAGAGTGGGCGTGTCCAGAATCTCGAAGGAGAACGGATCGAGAGTGCGCAAACCGAAGACGGCGTCGTTGGCGAGGGGATCGAAGAACGTGCTCGAGCCGCCGGCATCGACGAAGTCGTCACCGGCTTCCAGCGGTGGTCCGATCGCCGATAAGGACCCGCCGACTCCGCTCAACAGCATCGCCAGCAGACTGAGAGCCAACATCTGCGTGAATCGATTCATCGACTCCTCACTTTCGGTCTCCGCCGAACCCAGGATAGCACTCGACGACCGAGAATCGGATACAATGCTTGCAGTACCTGCGAGGCTTCTGTCGGGGTGTGGTGCGTGGCTGCGGCGCTTCACCGACAGTGCAACTGCCCGAATCAAACTCCCTTGTTTTTCTGCTCGCTCGATGTGATGACACGACTCAGAGGTCACCGACGGTGTCTCACTCTTCGAGCTGCTGCCGTCGTCGTCTTGGCGGTTCTGCTTCCGAACACGAGAGCCACTCTGGCCGCCGTCAGCTTCCGCGCGGGAGGCCTCGCCGACCATGGTGTGTCCAGTCCGACTTCGCTTCAGTTTGGGCCGGACGACCGACTCTACGTCGCTCAGCAGAACGGATTGATCAAGGTCTTCTCGCTGCAGCGCAACGGCGCCGCCGACTACTCGATCACGGCAAGCGAGACGATCTCCATCCTCCAGACGATTCCCAATCACAACGACAACGGCGCCCTCGCGCCCAGCGTCGTCAGTCGGCAGGTCACGGGGATTCTCGTCACGGGAACGGCATCGAGCCCGGTCATATTCGTTGCCTCCTCGGATCCCCGAATCAAGACGAATAACCAGGATCCACCGGCTCTGACTCACGACACCAATTCGGGCGTCCTGAGTCGACTGACCTGGAACGGAAGCTCATGGGAGAAGCTCGATCTCGTCCGTGGCCTCCCTCGTTCGGAAGAGAACCACGCCAGCAACGGATTGGCGCTTGACGAGGCTACGAACACGATCTACCTGATGTCCGGCGGCAACACCAATGCCGGCGCACCCTCGGCCTTCTTCGGGAGCCTCCCCGAATACGCCCTCTCGGCAGCGCTTCTCGCCATCGATCTCGACGCCATCGGAGAGTCCCCCTACGACCTCGCGACACTGGACGACGAGGATCGCCCCGGCACCGATGACGCCAACGACCCATTCGGAGGTAACGACGGAAAGAACCAGGCGATCGTCGACCCGGGCGGTCCAGTGCAGATCTACTCCGCGGGCTGGCGCAACGCCTACGACGTGCTCCTCACGGCCAACGGGCGCCTCTACTCGGTCGACAACGGCGCCAACGGGGGCTATGGAGCGGCGCCGTTGCCCGACTGCTCGAATACGCCGGTAGAAGGCGGCGACAGTTACCTGGACGCTCTCCACTTGATCCCGGGTCCGGGGTACTACGCTGGCCACCCCAACCCGACCCGGGGGAGCCAGTCGAACACGTTCAACCAGAGCAATCCGCAGTCTCCTGTACCACAGGCGCAGGCAGCGGAGTGTGACTTCCTCGAGCCGGGGACTGCTTCCGGTGAGATCGTCCGCTTCGGTTCTTCCACCAACGGAATCACCGAATACACAGCCTCGAACTTCAGCGGCGAGATGGAGGGGAACCTGCTCGTTGCCAGCTACGACGGGCTCATTCTACGCGTGGTGCTCAATGCAGCGGGTGACGCGCTCGCCTCCAGCGTCACTCCGCTGTTCTCCGGCTTCGGTGAGCAGCCGCTCGACGTCACGGCACTGGGCGAGAACGACGTTTTTCCGGGGACCGTCTGGACCGCGGTCTACGGCTCCGACGACATCGTCGTGTTCGAGCCAGACGACTACGATGGTCGTGAGATTCCAGACTGCGAGGGAGTGTACGACTCCGGTCTCGACGAGGACCAGGACGGCTTCACGAACTCCGACGAGATCGACAACGGGGTTTCTCCCTGTAATGCCGGATCTGTCCCCCCCGATCACGACAAGGATAGGGTGTCCGATTTGAACGATCCGGACGACGACAACGACCTCCTTCCAGACACTGTCGATTTCTTCGCCCTGGATCCGGAGAACGGAGCCAGCACGGACTTGCCCGTGTTCCTGACCTGGAACAACGGAGAGCCTCCACGAGGGGGAATCCTCAACTTGGGTTTCACCGGACTCATGCAGAACGGCTCCGACTATTTGACCCTCTTCGATCCAGACAAGATCATCCCAGGGGGCGCGCCAGGGGTATGTACGGTGATCGAGGTTCCGGACGGCGACGCCCTCGGGGAGGCCGACTCGCAGCTCTTCGGTTTCCAATTGGGCATCAACGTGGACCAGTCGACCGCGCCCTTTGTGGCCCAGGTTCGGCTGATCGGTCCCTTCTCGGACGTGACGGCGCAGGACTGGATGTCGATGGGGCTCTTCTTCGGCGTGGGGGACCAGGACAACTACCTGAGAATCGCCGCCGTGGCGAACGGAGGCGACGGTGGCATCGAAGTCGGAATCGAGCAGGAAGGGGTCTACGCGGGCTCGATCTTCGGCCCCACTGAGGGGATCGATATCTTCAGCAGCGATCAAATCACGGTCTCGCTGGCGATCGATCCCCAGACCACGCTCGCTACGGCGCGAACGGAGATCAACGGCGCAGAGACCGTCCTGACGACGCTCTCTTTTCCAGCCGAATGGCTGCAAGGAAGCTCGAGGCCCGCGATCGGGCTGATCTCGACCGCGCGAGGCGCGCCGACGAGTTTCTCGGCGACCTGGGACGATCTCTTCGCATTCGACGGCACGGGTGCGCCCGACGAGATCCTCTACCGGGTCAACGCGGGCGGGCCGGCAATCGCCGCCAGTGATGGCGGACCGGTGTGGAGCGAAGACACCGAGGCGAGTCCCTCTCCCTGGGTGAATGCGAATGCGGCCGGCAACACCACCTACATCACGCCGGCGGACGTCGACATCTCCAACTCCACGGTTCCCGCCGGCACACCGATGCCTCTGTTCCAGACAGAACGCTTCGACCCTCCGTCCTCGCCTGAGATGAAGTGGACTTTCCCGGTTCCTTCCGGGACCTACTCGGTACGCCTCTACTTCGCCGAGAACTACCTGTCGGACGGATCTCGGTTCTTCGCGATCAAGGTCGAAGATCAAGATCTGGAGACCGGCTTCTCGCCATTCCTGGAGAGCGGAGGGAAGCACCGAGGCCTGGCGCGCGCCTTCGGTGCGACCGTTCTCGACGGTACGCTCGACGTAGAGTTCCTCCATCAGCTCGAGAACCCGATGGTGCAGGGAATCGAAGTCCTCGGTGCAAAACCGACCGGCAATCCGGCACCCGTTCTGGACGATCCCGGTCCGCTGAGCTCGGTGGTCGGCGATTCGATCTCTTTGCAGCTGGTCGCGGCCGACCCGGAGGACGAGCCCATCACCTTCGGCGCAACAGGGCTACCCGACGGCCTTTCTCTCGACCATCAACACGGCCTCGTGACCGGCGTCTTGACGACAGCAGGGGCCTTCACCGTGGTCGCGACGGCGACCGACGGGTTCGACACGGACACCGAGAACTTTGTCTGGAACGTCACGGTCGAGAAGCCACCCGGACTTTGGCAGACTCGGCTGTCCTCCGACGCGAGTGCACCGACGGCGCGGCACGAGAGTGCCTTCGTCGAGGCCGACGGGCTCTTCTACCTCCTCGGAGGCCGAGGAATCAGGCCCACCGACGTCTTCGATCCGCTCAGCGGGAGCTGGAGTGCCATGGCGGCGCCGCCGATCGAGCTCCATCACTTCCAGGCGGTCGAGCTCGAAGGCAAGATCTATGCGGTTGGCGCCTTCACCGGGTCGTATCCCGACGAGACGGCGGTGCCGAACGTCTACCTGTACGATCCGAACCTGGACGAGTGGGATGTCGGCGACACGATTCCGGCGTCTCGCCGCCGGGGGAGTGCCGGCGTCGTGGTTCGCGATGGCAAGATCCTGGTCGTGGGCGGAATCGAGAATGGTCATCGCTCTGGTTGGGTCCCTTGGTTTGACGAGTACGATCCCTCGTCGGGACAGTGGACGGAGCTCCCGGACGCGCCGCGCGCGCGCGATCATTTTCACGCGGCAATCGTCGGTCACCGGCTCATTCTCGCAGGTGGGCGCAACACTGCTTTGCCGAATCCGTTCGTGAACACGATTCCAGAAATCGACGTATATGACTTCACTTCGGGCCTCTGGACCACGCTCGAAGCCGGCCTGCCGACGGAGCGGGCAGGTGCCAGCGTCGGCGTGGTCGGCAACGAGCTCCTGGTCATCGGCGGCGAAAGCGTATGGTCCAGCGAGTCCCGGGCCGAGACGGAGGTCTTGGACACCCTGACGGGGACGTGGCGAAGTGCTGCTGACCTCGTGGAAGGGCGGCACGGAACGCAGGCAATCGTGGCCCAGGATCGTGTCTGGGTGGCAGCCGGCTCCGGTGGCAGAGGAGGTAGTCCGGAGTTGTCCACACTCGAGGTCTACCTCCCGGCAGGGTTGTTCTATGACGGATTCGAGACGGGTGCCCTGGACCCCTGGTCGTCGGTGGTCAACCCCTAGTTGTGAAAGCTCAGTAGGTTGTTCAGGTTCATTCGGGTTCCTCTGAGATCATGAGGTTGCTACAGCCAAATGACTCAGAGGAGAGACCCGAATGAAGCTTCATGCTAACGCCCGTCTGACGATTCACGGCAGATTGCTGTTGGTTCAGCGGGTTGTGGAGAGAGGAGAGCGGGTGGCGCAGGCTGCGGCCTGCGCCGGCATCAGCGAGAGCATGGCCTACCGTTGGATCCGTCGCTATCGCGAGGAGGGCCTCGCGGGTCTGCAGGATCGAAGCTCTCGGCCCCACCGGAGCCCCGGGGAGACGCCGGGGAGGAAGGTCCAGCGCATCCTGCGCCTGCGTCGCTGCGGCAAGGTGGCCTGGGAGATCGCGGAGCAAGTGAAGGTGCCCCGTTCGACGGTGTCTCGGATCCTGCGCCAGGGCCTGGGTCGCCTGAGCAGCCTCGAGCCAAAAGAGCCGGTCCGGCGCTACGAGCGAGAGCGTCCGGGCGAGCTGCTGCACCTGGACACCAAGAAGCTCGCCCGGATCACGAAGGGTCCAGGTCACCGGATCCATGGCGATCGCTCCCGCCGGGTGAAGGGGGCTGGCTGGGAGAACGCTCACGCAGCCGTGGACGATCACACCCGGCTGGCCTTCGTCGAGGTCTTCCCGGACGAGGGCCAGCACTCGGTCACGGAGTTCCTCCGTCACAGCGTGGCCTGGTACGCCGAGCAGGGCCTTCGCATCGAACGGGTGCTCACGGACCGCGGATCGGGCTACCGATCTCGTCTCTTCAAAGACGCCTGTCGCGAGCTCGGCATCCGCCACCTCTACACGCGGCCCTACACGCCCAAGACCAACGGCAAGGTCGAACGCTTCATCCAGACCCTCGCCCGCAAGTGGGCCTACGCGAAGTCCTACTCCAGCTCGAAGCGGCGAACACGGGCCCTCCCTACCTGGGGTTCGCTACTACAATCTCGAAAGACCTCACCACGGTCTCGGAGGAAGAACCCCTTGGCAGCGACTACGCGCAGCAGCCTGAACAACGTCCTGAGACGTAACACCTAGAAGTCTCAGCCTTGGAAACCCGTATCCGATGACTCGAGTCGTTCCCGATCAGGACTTCCGTCGCGCCCGGCGGGAACTACCTGGCGGGCGAAGACGTGACGCCCATTCCGCGAGCCGCCCTGAGCCAGGGTAGCTCGAGCCCGTCCTCTCAGGAGGTCACATTTTGCCTAGGCCTAGTTTCTGGATCGTTCTCCACTGGTTCTCTCTCTGCTTGTTTCCCTGCGTTGCAGCGCCCGGTGTGGACTCCGAATCGGTCCTTCTGAGTGACGATTTCGAGTCCGGAGAACTCAGTCGTTGGTCCGATGTCATGGGTGCTAGCGACGCGTGTCCACTCCTTGTCGGAGACTGGCAACCGGGAGCGCCCGCGCCGCACGAGCACATCGAGGGAGGCCGGGCCCTGGTCGACGGAAAGCTGTACGTACTCTCGGGGTTCGAGTTCCTCACCGTCGCCAGCCAGAGAAGCTCCGAGCGGGTCGATGTCTACAATCCACAGTTGGACGTCTGGGAGACGGCCTCCTCGCCCCGGGGGGAGATGCCCACCGCTGTGAACCACGTGCAAGCCGCGGTCGACCCGCCATACATCTGGCTGGCGGGTGGCTTTGGTGGGCCCAACGTGAACAGGTACCTTCCCACCGATGAGGTTTGGCGCTACGACACCGGAGCGGACGAGTGGGTCGCCGGCCCCCCACTTCCTGAGGCGCGAGCGAGTGGAGGATTCGTCCGACTGGGGCGGCACCTTCACTACCTCGGAGGCCTGGCAGAGGATCGGCAGACAGACCGGTCCGAGCATTGGACACTCGACCTGGACGAGCCCCTTGCCATCGCCCAGTGGCAGGCAGCCCCGTGTCTCCCGATGCCCAGAAACCACTTTCAAGCGTTGGTGATCAACGGCCTGCTCTACGTGGTCGGTGGGCAATTTGGACACGACGGTTCCGTGTCCGATACTGCGCTGCTCCATGTCTACGATCCGAAAACGAGCCTCTGGCAGCGTCTGGCTGACCTACCGCACGAGCGCTCTCACGCCGAGCCGGCCACGCTCGTGCACGGGGGTCGCATACTGGTGCTCGGAGGGCGTGACAACGTGCCGGGAGTGGACGGAGAAACCGCGCCCGAGGTCGACTCGCTCCATGCCTATCGGCCATCGATCGATGAATGGCAAGAGGTGTCGACCCTCGAAGTGCCATTGATCAGCCCCTACGCAGCGGTGTTCCAGAATACGGTCAGTGTGACTCTTGGTGGCCTTCATTGGGATACCCCACAGCTTTCCACCTGGCGGGCAGAGCTGCGGCTCGAGTGCCAGCCGACGAGTCTTCGCGCCCGAGCCGGTCGCTAGTTGTTACGTCTCAGGACGTTGTTCAGGCTGCTGCGCGTAGTCGCTGCCAAGGGGTTCTTCCTCCGAGACCGTGGTGAGGTCTTTCGAGATTGTAGTAGCGAACCCAGGTAGGGAGGGCCCGTGTTCGCCGCTTCGAGCTGGAGTAGGACTTCGCGTAGGCCCACTTGCGGGCGAGGGTCTGGATGAAGCGTTCGACCTTGCCGTTGGTCTTGGGCGTGTAGGGCCGCGTGTAGAGGTGGCGGATGCCGAGCTCGCGACAGGCGTCTTTGAAGAGACGAGATCGGTAGCCCGAGCCGCGGTCCGTGAGCACCCGTTCGATGCGAAGGCCCTGCTCGGCGTACCAGGCGACGCTGTGACGGAGGAACTCCGTGACCGAGTGCTGGCCCTCGTCCGGGAAGACCTCGACGAAGGCCAGCCGGGTGTGATCGTCCACGGCTGCGTGAGCGTTCTCCCAGCCAGCCCCCTTCACCCGGCGGGAGCGATCGCCATGGATCCGGTGACCTGGACCCTTCGTGATCCGGGCGAGCTTCTTGGTGTCCAGGTGCAGCAGCTCGCCCGGACGCTCTCGCTCGTAGCGCCGGACCGGCTCTTTCGGCTCGAGGCTGCTCAGGCGACCCAGGCCCTGGTGGCGCAGGATCCGAGACACCGTCGAACGGGGCACCTTCACTTGCTCCGCGATCTCCCAGGCCACCTTGCCGCAGCGACGCAGGCGCAGGATGCGCTGGACCTTCCTCCCCGGCGTCTCCCCGGGGCTCCGGTGGGGCCGAGAGCTTCGATCCTGCAGACCCGCGAGGCCCTCCTCGCGATAGCGACGGATCCAACGGTAGGCCATGCTCTCGCTGATGCCGGCGCAGGCCGCAGCCTGCGCCACCCGCTCTCCTCTCTCCACAACCCGCTGAACCAACAGCAATCTGCCGTGAATCGTCAGACGGGCGTTAGCATGAAGCTCCATTCGGGTCTCTCCTCTGAGTCATTTGGCTGTAGCAACCTCATGATCTCAGAGGAACCCGAATGAACCTGAACAACCTACTGAGCTTTCACATCGCGTGGGGCTCGACAGGACGGACCCGGGTTCTAGGGGTGTTTCTCCGGCTAGCGGCACAGCTATTGCAAATCAGCTCCGACCTGTAGTTCAGATCCGCCCTCGACTCTTTTCTTCGACTCGTGAGGTGTACCCGTGCCTTCGCCCACTCCGTTCACCCAACCGCTCTACCCCCTGCCCGAAGAAGTTCCGTACACCAACGAATGGTTCCGCAAGCTCCAGGAACTTCTCGGCGATGCTGGCTGCCGGCAGCTCGGCTTCTATCCTCTTCCTGAGGACTTTCTCCTGTCTGTGGTGATCCCGGTCTTCGACGAAGAAGATACGCTCGAGGAGCTCGTGCGGCGAGTGTGTGCTGTACCGATTCGGAAAGAGATCGTGCTCGTCGATGACTTCAGCAAAGACCGGAGTCGCGAGCTCATGGTGGAGCTCAAGGAGAACCTGGGGAGTCCTTCGAATTCGATCGTCACAGAGTTCCACCGCGAGAACCGCGGCAAGGGAGCCGCTTTGCGATCCGGGTTCGCGCAGGCGACGGGCGACATCGTCCTGATCCAGGATGCCGATCTCGAGTACGACCCGAATGAGTATCCCCGCCTCCTTCAGCCGATCGTCCAGGGCGACGCAGATGTGGTCTTCGGCAGCCGGTTTCTCGGAGATCGCCCGCATAGAGTGCTCTATTTCTGGCACTACCTGGGCAACCGATTCTTGACGACGGCTTCGAACTGCTTCACGAATCTCAACCTCACCGATATGGAGACCTGCTACAAGGTTTTCCGGCGAGACGTGCTCGCAGCGATCCTCCCTACCCTGCGCCAAGACCGTTTCGGTTTCGAGCCCGAGGTCACGGCGAAGGTGGCTCGAAGTGGCCACCGCGTCTTCGAGCTCGCGGTGAGCTATTCGGGGAGAACCTATGCCGAGGGCAAGAAGATCGGTTGGCGCGATGGCGTTCAGGCACTCTGGTGCATCGTGCGCTACGGCGTCTTCGACTGACCACAGAGTAGGCACCTGTGGAGCGGCGGCCGACCTCCTCGGTGCTCTGGATCGAAACGCCAGTGTGTCTGAGCGAGACACTTCGTCGCGCGGCCGAGGAGAGTCGCGAGCCGGTGCGACGACGTTTCAGGCGGTGACTGGTAGGTGTTTCCTACGGTTTCTCGATTTCTCGGTGTGTTCACGCCCGAGAGCCCTCGGCGAGAACCTCGTAAGAGGGAGACCGCGTTGGCCCGTCGTTTGCACATCGAGAAGTTCACGCTTGCTTTGAGCTGAGTCCCGGGGCGCAGAGCCCCCGGGCTCGAGGATGGGAAAGCACTGGTCTCAGGTCCTCCGCAGCCCGACCGAGCACAGTTCCACCCGAGCCTCGAAGTGAGAGTCACAGCGGATCTGGGAGGGCTTGACGTGAACACGAAAGGGTGGTCGCTCTTGAAGCATTGGGAGCTCGCTCGCGCTTGGGCAGCGGCCGGACTGGTGGCCCTCTTCCTGCTTCTCGGGGGCGCCGAAGGTAGCCGTGCCGCAGTGAGCTTCAACGCTGGGAGCCTCTCCGGGCACGGCGTGCAGAACCCGACCTCGCTGCAGTTCGGTCCCGATGGCCGGCTGTACGTGGCCGAGCAGAAGGGGTTGATCTGGGCCTTTACGCTGCAGCGTGACGATGTTGCCGACTACTCGATCCTCACCAGCGAAACGATCTCGATCCTCCACACGATTCCCAATCACAACGACGACGGCGCGCTTGCTCCCGCGGTCACCGATCGGCAGGTCACTGGAATCCTCGTGCGGGGGACGGCCTCGAACCCCGTCATCTTCGTTGCCTCGTCCGACCCTCGCATCAAGTACAACAACACATCTCCCCCCGCTGAAACCCACGACACCAACTCTGGAATCCTGAGTCGGTTGACATGGAACGGAACGAGCTGGGAGAAGTTGGACCTGGTGCGTGGACTGCCGCGTTCAGAAGAGAACCATGCCAGCAACGGGCTGGCCATCGACGAAGCGACCAACACCATCTATCTGATGTCCGGCGGACACACGAACTCGGGAGCGCCCTCCGCATTCTTCGGTGAACTTCCCGAGTACGGTCTTTCGGCTGCGCTCTTGACCATCGATCTCGATGCGATCGGCGAATCCACCTACGATTTGCCGACCCTGGACGACGAAGATCGCCCGGGTACCGTCGACAGCAACGATCCGTTCGGCGGCAACGAGGGCAAAAACCAGGCGATCCTCGATCCGGACGGCCCGGTGCAGGTGTATTCACCCGGTTGGCGAAACGCATACGACGTGCTCATCGACTCCCAGGGTCGAATCTACACCGTCGACAACGGTCCCAATGGCGGATACGGAGGGTTCCCCGACGTCGACTGCTCGAACGCCCTGGTCCCAGGCGGCGCGAGCTATCTGGACGGCCTCCATTTGATCTCGGGCCCCGGCTACTACGGCGGCCATCCGAATCCGACCCGCGGAAGCATGTCGAACACCTTCAATCCGAGCAACCCGCAGTCGCCGGTCGCTTCGGAGAATCCCACAGAGTGCGTTTTCGAGGCTCCCGGCTCGAACGGAGCCATGGCCCTCTTCAGCTCTTCGACCAACGGCATTGCTGAATACACGGCCTCCAACTTCTCGGGCGAGATGCAGGGGGATCTCCTCGTCGTGAGCTACAACGGAGTCGTCAGCCGGATCGAGCTCAACGCCGCCGGCGACGAGCTTGCGGCGCCGGTCAGCTCGCTCTTCTCCGGCTTCGGGGTCAACCCTCTCGACGTGGTGGCGCTCAGCGACTCCGACATCTTCCCCGGTACCGTCTGGGTGGCGGTCTACGGCTCCAACGCGATCAGTGTCTTCGAGCCCGGAGACTATGGCGGCGTTGAGATTCCTGGCTGCGAAGGGAGCGACGACGACGGTCTCGACGAGGACTCGGACGGCTACTCGAACGCTGACGAGATCGACAACGGCACCTCTCCCTGTAGTGCGGGCAGTATCCCGCCGGACCACGATCTCGATTTCGTTTCCGACCTGAACGACCCAGACGACGACAACGACAGCCTGCTCGACAACGCGGATCCGTTCGCGTTGGATCCCGCCAACGGCGCGTCCACGGATCTGCCGGTGTTCCTCACCTGGAACAACGGTGAGCCACCTCGCGGCGGGCTTCTCAACATGGGCTTCACGGGGCTGATGCAGAACGGCTCCGACTACGCGTCGCTCTGGGATCCGGACAAGATCATCCCCGGAGGAGCCCCTGGAGTCTGCACCATCATCGAGGTCACTGACGGTGATGCCCTCGAGGCGCTCAACTCACAGGATTTCGGTCTTCAACTCGGAATCAACGTCGACGAGACCTCTACGCCTTTCGTGGCCCAAGTGCGTCTGATCGGCCCGTTCTCAGACGTGACTCCGGAGGACTGGATGTCGATGGGGTTGTTCTTCGGGACCGGAGATCAAGACCACTACCTGAAGCTAGCGGCCGTCGCGAACGGCGGCGTGGGCGGCATCGAGGTGGGAATCGAGGAGGATGGGATCTACACGGGTTCGGTCTTCGGTCCGGGCGACGGCGTCGATATCTTCAGCGCCGGCGTGGTAGACCTCTTTTGGGAGATCGATCCGCAGGGCGAAGTCGCCACCGCCAAGGTCGAGATCGGGGCCACTTCGGTCGAGCTCGCGACCCTACCGTTTCCGATGGCATGGCTCCAGGGGACCTCTCGCCCCGCCGTCGGCCTGCTTTCGACCTGGCGGGGAGCCTCGTCCGCGTTCTCGGCAACCTGGGATGACTTGTTCATCTACGACACTGCCAGTGCCCCCACCGAGGTCCTGTACCGCGTCAATGCCGGGGGGCCGACCCTGGCTACTGGGAACGGTGGCCCCAACTGGAGTGGCGACCTTCCCTCCTCACCATCGACCTTCGTGAATGGCGCGGAGGCAGGCAACAACAACTTCGTCACGACGGCGTCGATCGACATGAGCGACCCGAACATTCCCCCCGGTACGCCGATGGAGATGTTCCAATCCGAGCGCTGGGACGACAGCCCCTCTCCCGAGATGGTGTGGTCGTTTCCGGTTCCACCGGGGAACTACGCGATTCGCCTGTACTTCGCAGAGAACTACCTGTCCTTCAACAACCGAGAGTTCGGTCTCAAGATCGAGGGCCAACCTCAGGGGACTGTGGCTCCCTTCCTCATGGCAGGGGGGAAGAACATCGGGACCGTCGGCTTCTACGCGGCGACGGTGCTCGACGGCTCGCTGACTGTGGAGTTCCTCCACATCTCAGACAACTCGCTGGTGCAGGGAATTGAGATCCTCGGAGCCACTGGCGGCGCGAATCTGATCCCGATCTTGATCAATCCGGGGAACCAGAGCTCGACGGTGGGCGACTCGATTGCGCTGCAGCTGGTGGCGACCGACGGAGACGGGGACCCGATCACGTACGGTGCGACGGGGTTGCCCCCGGGCCTCACCGTCGATCCGGTGACCGGCCTGATCACCGGGGACGTCACGACGGCCGGCACGTACGACGTCACGGCGACGGCGACGGACGACATCGATACGGACACGCAGCTCTTCTCCTGGACGGTGAGCGCCCCGGGGAACCAGCCGCCGGTGCTGACCAATCCGGGCGCCCAGAGCTCGACGGTGGGCGACTCGATCACGCTGCAGCTGGTGGCGACCGACGGAGACGGGGATCCGATCACGTACGGCGCGACGGGTCTGCCCCCGGGCCTGACGCTCAATCCGGTGACGGGTCTGATCACCGGTGACGTCACGACAGCCGGCACGTACGACGTGACGGCGACGGCGACGGACGACATCGACACGGACACGCAGCTCTTCTCGTGGTCGGTGAGCGCCCCGGGGAACCAGCCGCCGGTGCTGAGCAACCCGGGCGCCCAGAGCTCGACGGTGGGCGACTCGATCACGCTGCAGCTGGTGGCGACCGACGGAGATGGGGACCCGATCACGTACGGCGCGACGGGTCTGCCCCCGGGCCTGACGCTCGATCCGGTGACCGGCCTGATCACCGGGGACGTCACGACGGCCGGCACGTACGGCGTCACGGCGACGGCGACGGACGACATCGACACGGACACCGAGGTGTTTTCCTGGACGGTCCTGCCCACGGGCGGCGCCACCACCGTGCTGTATCGCGTCAATGCGGGTGGGCCGCTGGTCAGCTCGACGGATGGCGGCCCCGATTGGGGTGACGACAGAGGCGTGAACCCTTCGCCCTACTACGCCGCTCCCGGCAACCTCACCTACGCGATCTCTCGCTCCATCGACCTCAGCCATCCTTCGATTCCGCCTGGAACGCCCGAGTTGGTGCTGAAGTCGGAACGCTACGACCCGCCCCCCGGAATAGAGATGGCGTGGAGCTTCCCGGTCGCTCCCGGTACGTATGAGGTCCGGCTCTACTTTTCGGAGATCTGGCACACGAGCGCGGGTCAGCGCGTGTTCGACGTGTCAGTGGAGGGCATCGGTCTTGCCGCGGGACTCGACGTCTGGCAGGAGGTCGGCCGTGATGCCGGCTTGATGCTCAGCGCCACGCGGAGCGTGGTCGACGGCAGCCTCGACGTCAACATGCAACGCATCATCGAGAACCCGATGGTGAAGGCCCTGGAGATCCTGGAGTTCTCCGGCACCGGTAACCAGCCGCCGGTGCTGACCAATCCGGGGAGCCAGAGTTCGACGGTGGGCGACTCGATCACGCTGCAGCTGGTAGCGACCGACGGAGACGGGGACCCGATCACCTACGGTGCGACAGGGCTGCCCCCGGGCCTCACCGTCGATCCGGTGACCGGCCTGATCACCGGGGACGTCACGACGGCCGGCACGTACGACGTCACGGCGACGGCGACGGACGACATCGACACGGACACCGAGGTGTTTTCCTGGACGGTGAGCGCGCCGGGGAACCAGCCGCCGGTGCTGACCAACCCGGGCGCCCAGAGCTCGACGGTGGGCGACTCGATCACGCTGCAGCTGGTGGCGACCGACGGAGACGGGGATCCGATCACGTACGGCGCGACAGGGCTGCCTCCGAGCCTGACACTCGATCCGGTGACCGGCCTGATCACCGGGGACGTCACGACGGCCGGCACGTACGACGTCACGGCGACGGCGACGGACGACATCGATACGGACACCGAGTTCTTCTCGTGGACGGTGAGCGCACCGGGGAACCAGCCGCCGGTGCTGACCAATCCGGGGGCCCAGAGCTCGACGGTGGGCGACTCGATCACGCTGCAGCTGGTAGCGACCGACGGAGACGGGGATCCGATCACGTACGGCGCGACGGGTCTGCTCCCGGGCCTGACGCTCAATCCGGTGACCGGTCTGATCACCGGTGACGTCACGACGGCCGGCACGTACGACGTCACGGCGACGGCGACGGACGACATCGATACGGACACGCAGCTCTTCTCCTGGACGGTGAGCGCCCCGGGGAACCAGCCGCCGTTGCTGACCAATCCGGGCGCCCAGAGCTCGACGGTGGGCGACTCGATCACGCTGCAGCTGGTGGCGACCGACGGAGACGGGGATCCGATCACGTACGGCGCGACGGGTCTGCCCCCGGGCCTGACGCTCAATCCGGTGACGGGTCTGATCACCGGTGACGTCACGACAGCCGGCACGTACGACGTGACGGCGACGGCGACGGACGACATCGACACGGACACGCAGCTCTTCTCGTGGTCGGTGAGCGCCCCGGGGAACCAGCCGCCGGTGCTGAGCAACCCGGGCGCCCAGAGCTCGACGGTGGGCGACTCGATCACGCTGCAGCTGGTGGCGACCGACGGAGATGGGGACCCGATCACGTACGGCGCGACGGGTCTGCCCCCGGGCCTGACGCTCGATCCGGTGACCGGCCTGATCACCGGGGACGTCACGACGGCCGGCACGTACGGCGTCACGGCGACGGCGACGGACGACATCGACACGGACACCGAGGTGTTTTCCTGGACGGTCCTGCCCACGGGCGGCGCCACCACCGTGCTGTATCGCGTCAATGCGGGTGGGCCGCTGGTCAGCTCGACGGATGGCGGCCCCGATTGGGGTGACGACAGAGGCGTGAACCCTTCGCCCTACTACGCCGCTCCCGGCAACCTCACCTACGCGATCTCTCGCTCCATCGACCTCAGCCATCCTTCGATTCCGCCTGGAACGCCCGAGTTGGTGCTGAAGTCGGAACGCTACGACCCGCCCCCCGGAATAGAGATGGCGTGGAGCTTCCCGGTCGCTCCCGGTACGTATGAGGTCCGTCTCTACTTTTCGGAGATCTGGCACACGAGCGCGGGTCAGCGCGTGTTCGACGTGTCAGTGGAGGGCATCGGTCTTGCCGCGGGACTCGACGTCTGGCAGGAGGTCGGCCGTGATGCCGGCTTGATGCTCAGCGCCACGCGGAGCGTGGTCGACGGCAGCCTCGACGTCAACATGCAACGCATCATCGAGAACCCGATGGTGAAGGCCCTGGAGATCCTGGAGTTCTCCGGCACCGGTAACCAGCCGCCGGTGCTGACCAATCCGGGGAGCCAGAGCTCGACGGTGGGCGACTCGATCACGCTGCAGCTGGTAGCGACCGACGGAGACGGGGACCCGATCACCTACGGTGCAACAGGGCTGCCCCCGGGCCTCACCGTCGATCCGGTGACCGGCCTGATCACCGGGGACGTCACGACGGCCGGTACGTACGACGTCACGGCGACGGCGACGGACGACATCGACACGGACACCGAGGTGTTTTCCTGGACGGTGAGCGCGCCGGGGAACCAGCCGCCGGTGCTGACCAACCCGGGCGCCCAGAGCTCGACGGTGGGCGACTCGATCACGCTGCAGCTGGTGGCGACCGACGGAGACGGGGATCCGATCACGTACGGCGCGACAGGGCTGCCTCCGAGCCTGACACTCGATCCGGTGACCGGCCTGATCACCGGGGACGTCACGACGGCCGGCACGTACGACGTCACGGCGACGGCGACGGACGACATCGATACCGACACCGAGTTGTTTTCGTGGACGGTGAGCGCACCGGGGAACCAGCCGCCGGTGCTGACCAATCCGGGCGCCCAGAGCTCGACGGTGGGCGACTCGATCACGCTGCAGCTGGTGGCGACCGACGGAGACGGGGATCCGATCACGTACGGCGCGACGGGTCTGCCCCCGAGCCTGACACTCGATCCGGTGACCGGCCTGATCACCGGGGACGTCACGACGGCCGGCACGTACGACGTCACGGCGACGGCGACGGACGACATCGATACGGACACGCAGCTCTTCTCCTGGACGGTGAGCGCCCCGGGGAACCAGCCGCCGTTGCTGACCAATCCGGGCGCCCAGAGCTCGACGGTGGGCGACTCGATCACGCTGCAGCTGGTGGCGACCGACGGAGACGGGGATCCGATCACGTACGGCGCGACGGGTCTGCCCCCGGGCCTGACGCTCAATCCGGTGACGGGTCTGATCACCGGTGACGTCACGACAGCCGGCACGTACGACGTGACGGCGACGGCGACGGACGACATCGACACGGACACGCAGCTCTTCTCGTGGTCGGTGAGCGCCCCGGGGAACCAGCCGCCGGTGCTGAGCAACCCGGGCGCCCAGAGCTCGACGGTGGGCGACTCGATCACGCTGCAGCTGGTGGCGACCGACGGAGATGGGGACCCGATCACGTACGGCGCGACGGGTCTGCCCCCGGGCCTGACGCTCGATCCGGTGACCGGCCTGATCACCGGGGACGTCACGACGGCCGGCACGTACGGCGTCACGGCGACGGCGACGGACGACATCGACACGGACACCGAGGTGTTTTCCTGGACGGTCCTGCCCACGGGCGGCGCCACCACCGTGCTGTATCGCGTCAATGCGGGTGGGCCGCTGGTCAGCTCGACGGATGGCGGCCCCGATTGGGGTGACGACAGAGGCGTGAACCCTTCGCCCTACTACGCCGCTCCCGGCAACCTCACCTACGCGATCTCTCGCTCCATCGACCTCAGCCATCCTTCGATTCCGCCTGGAACGCCCGAGTTGGTGCTGAAGTCGGAACGCTACGACCCGCCCCCCGGAATAGAGATGGCGTGGAGCTTCCCGGTCGCTCCCGGTACGTATGAGGTCCGTCTCTACTTTTCGGAGATCTGGCACACGAGCGCGGGTCAGCGCGTGTTCGACGTGTCAGTGGAGGGCATCGGTCTTGCCGCGGGACTCGACGTCTGGCAGGAGGTCGGCCGTGATGCCGGCTTGATGCTCAGCGCCACGCGGAGCGTGGTCGACGGCAGCCTCGACGTCAACATGCAACGCATCATCGAGAACCCGATGGTGAAGGCCCTGGAGATCCTGGAGTTCTCCGGCACCGGTAACCAGCCGCCGGTGCTGACCAATCCGGGGAGCCAGAGCTCGACGGTGGGCGACTCGATCACGCTGCAGCTGGTAGCGACCGACGGAGACGGGGACCCGATCACCTACGGTGCAACAGGGCTGCCCCCGGGCCTCACCGTCGATCCGGTGACCGGCCTGATCACCGGGGACGTCACGACGGCCGGCACGTACGACGTCACGGCGACGGCGACGGACGACATCGACACCGCCACTCAGTTCTTCTCCTGGACAGTGAGCCTTGCCACGACAGAACAGTGGCAGATTCTCGAGTCATCCGATGGGAGCTCGCCTCACGCCAGACACGAGACCTCATTCGTCGAATCGGGAGGGATCTTCTACCTGCTCGGAGGCCGTGGCATCAAGCCCGTGAACGCTTTCGATCCGGCGAGCGAGACATGGAGCAATCTCTCGGCACCACCGATCGAGCTCAACCACTTCCAGGCGGTCGAGGTGGGCGGCCTGATCTACGTCGTTTCCGCGTTCACGGGCGTTTTCCCGGTCGAAACACCCGTTGCGAACATCTACATCTACGACCCTGCATCGGATCAGTGGAGCGTCGGCGATACGATTCCTGTCTCCCGGCGGCGGGGCAGTGCTGGAGCCGTCGTCCTCAACGGGAAGATCCTCATCGTCGGAGGGCTCCAGAACGGCCATCAGTCCGGCTGGGTGCCGTGGTTCGACGAGTACGACCCGTCGACCGGTCAGTGGACCACGCTCCCGGACGCGCCGCGGTCGCGCGACCACTTCCACGCAGCCATCGTCGGCGACCAGCTCGTGCTCGCTGGTGGACGCAACACGGGCCTGACCAGCGTCTTCGCCGACACGATTGAAGAAGTCGACGTGTACGATCTCACGACCAATCAGTGGTCGACCCTAGCGGTGACGATTCCGACCGAGCGTGCAGGCGCCAGCTCTGTCGCGGTCGGTAACGAAGTGTGGGTGATCGGAGGCGAAAGCGGCTCGATGAGTCAGGCTCACGCCGAGACGGAGGCTCTCGACCCGGTCGCAGGTACCTGGCGAGTGGTGGACGACCTGGTAGAGGATCGGCACGGGACCCAGGCGATCGTCTACCAGGGCCGAGTTTTTATCGCCGCGGGATCCGGCGCTCAAGGTGGCAGTCCAGAGCTGTCGAGTATGGAGACCCTCCTGCTGAGCCAGCCATAGAGGTTCTCGGTACTCTTACTGCTGCCCGCCTGCTAAAGTCGTTGACCTCAGGAATGTCACGTTCGAGAAAACTGGGTGTTGCTGCGGCCCTATTCGCTGTCGCCCTCCTGCCGCGGCTGATCTACGTCTTCATGGCGGACCCTGCGCGGAACTTTTCGGAGCTGGACCGCGCAGCTGAGAGCCTGGCCGTCGACGGGACGATTGCCAACGTCTTCTCGCCTCACTCGGGGCCGACCGCCCATGTGGCCCCCGTGTTTCCAATGATCAACGCCGCGATCTACCGGACACTCGGAGTCGAGTCGGCCTGGCGACTGCGCCTGCCTGCGATCGCCGCCGCCCTCGCGACGGCGCTGGCCATCGCCCTGCTCCCGCTCCTCGCGGAGAAGGCACGACTTGCGCCGCTGTCCGGCTACCTCGCCTCGTTCCTGGCCTCGGTGACGCTGCTCCACCCGTTCGTCGAGGCCTCGGGAGTATGGGAGACGCCCTACACGTTCCTGCTCTTTATCGCCTTTGCCCTGACTCTGATCCGAGCTCGAGAACGTGATTGGCAATCGCCTCTTCTCACCGTGTTCCTTGGTGTCCTTCTCGGCATCGCCGCGCTTCTCAGTCCTGTCGTTCTCCCTGCTTTTGCCATCGCCCTGTGCGGAGAGCTGTTCGTGTCGCGTGACGCCTGGCGTCGAGTGGGCAGGTCGCTGCCGTTGATCGGTTTCGTTTGTCTCTGTGTCCTCGCGCCCTGGATCTGGCGGAACCTGAGGGTGTTCGACAAGTTCATCCCGGTGAGGAGCAATCTCGGTCTCGAGCTCGTGATTGGCAACAGCGAGCTCGCCACTGGCAGGACCCAGGGTCCGGCCTTCGAGGCTCATCATCCTCTCGGCAGCCCCGAAGCGTTGAAGCGCTACGAAGAGATGGGAGAAGTTGCCTACATGCAAAGCCAGATGGACGAGGCCAAGGCTTTCGTGCTCGACCATCCGGTGCGGTTCGCAGGTCTCTGCGCGAAACGAACGTACTTGTTCTGGCTCCCTCCTCTGGATCTCTGGAGCGCGCAGAGCCATCTCAGTCGCTACAAACAGACCACACTCTGGCTGTTGACTCTCTTCTCCTGGACCGCGGTCGCCGTGCTCTTCGTCCGCCGCCACCCCTATCGGTGGGTCCTGCTCGCCCTCTTGGTCGGCCCGGCGCTGCCCTTCATGGCAACGCATATCGAGATTCGCTATCGGGCCTACGTCGCGTTCCCCAGCCTGCTACTGAGCGCGCATCTCATCCAGTTCGGGATCGCGGCCATCCGGGGCACTGGCCCGGCTGCGGAGCCCCGGAGCTGAGCTCGCGCGTCCTTCCGAGCCGTTGAGCCTCTAGACCCGCCCCAGGAGGGATTTGGCTCAGCGCCCCTTCTTCTGAGAGAATACGCCGATTCTTTCGAGACGAGGCGAGTCGATCCACCGATAGCGGCGAATCGACACAGGTGCGTGTACTATTATGAACAATATGGTGAGTCTGCATATGTATCTTGTTTCAATTCGGCGCGACAGCCAGCTGCGAGCCGGACGTCCTTTGCGAGCGGACGCCTTCCTCCGCGTCGGGATCCTCTTGATCTGTTTCCTTGGTGCGGGCAGCCTTGCCCTGGCTCAGACGGTCACCCAACTGATCCTGATCGACGCCGACTCCGACCAGGACATCGCTGTCCTCGGTAACGGTGATGTGATCGATCTGGCCACGGTCGGCACTTCCCTCAACATCAGAGCGGAAGTCTCGGGGGCGCCCGATAGAGTTCTCTTCGCCCTCGATCAGAACAACAATTTCCGAAACGAGGCGCAACCGCCCTACGCACTGGCCGGAGACGACATCGGCGACTATAACTCCTGGACTCCTACTCTCGGCAGCCATACCGTAAGAGCCACGCCCTTCGTGGGCACCACCGCCGGGACGGCGCTGGAGATCTCCTTCTTCGTGGTGGAGGACGACACGCCGCCTCCGCCTCCGGGCGATGAGACGATCACAGTCTCCCAACTGATTCTGATCGACGCCGACTCCGACCAGGACATCGGTATCCTCGGCGACGGCGATGTGATCGATCTGGCCACGGTCGGCACTTCCCTGAACGTGAGAGCGGAAGTCACAGGGGCGCCCGATAGAGTTCTCTTCGCCCTCGATCAGAACGACAGTTTCGCAAACGAGGGGCAACCGCCCTACGCACTGGCCGGAGACGTCAACGGCGACTATAACTCCTGGACTCCTACCCTCGGTGACCACACCGTGAGAGCCACGCCCTTCCTGGGCAGCAACGCCGGGACGGCGCTGGAGATCTCCTTCCTTGTGGTGGAGGACGCCGACACGGAGCCCCCTGGTCCGCCTCCGATTGGAGGCGAGGCGACGATCACCGGAGAGCTTCGGACGTGGCACCGCGTGACGCTCGACTTCGAGGGTCCAGTCACCAGCGAAGCCAACGGCAGCAACCCCTTCCTCGACTATCGTCTGAATGTCACCCTCACCCACCTCGCGACGGGCGAGAGTCTAGTGATTCCCGGTTTCTATGCCGCCGATGGCAACGCTGGAAACACCAGCGCGACCAGCGGTCGCATCTGGCGCGCGAGGTTCAGTCCGCCGAGAGTCGGTGAATGGGAGTATTCGGCTTCCTTCAGAAAGGGAAACGGCGTTGCGGTGTTGGACTCGCCCTCGGCAGGGCAGCCCATCTCCTTCGACGGCGCGTCCGGATCGTTCTACGTGGAGCGGACCAACAAGAACGGGAAGGACTTCCGCGGTCGGGGGCTGCTGGAATATGCCGGTGGTCACTACCTGCAATTCAGAGAGACCGGGGAGTGGTACTTGAAGGGCGGAGCCGATAGCCCAGAGAACTTCCTCGGCTATTGGCAGTTCGACGGTACGGTCGACCACGGTGGGGCGGGCAACGATCTGGTAGACGGCCTTCATCGTTACGGCCCACACGTCGCTGACTGGACTGTCGGAGACCCGACCTGGAAGGACGGGAAGGGCAAGGGCATCATCGGGGCACTCAACTACCTCGCTTCCCAGGGGATGAACTCCGTCTACTTCCTCACCATGAACGTCGCCGGCGATGGGCGGGAGGTCTACCCGTGGAGCTCGTACTCGGAGCGTCGCCGGTTCGACGTCAGCAAGCTCGCTCAGTGGGAGATCGTGTTCAGCCACATGGACCGTCTCGGACTGATGCTTCACGTGGTGACTCAGGAAACCGAGAACGACCAACTGCTGAACAATGGCGCACTCGGACTCGAGCGAAAGCTCTACTACCGTGAGCTCATCGCTCGGTTCTCCCATCACCCCGCGCTGGTGTGGAATCTGGGCGAAGAGAATACGAACACGACTGCAGAACGAAAGGCTTTCGCCGATTACTTCAAGGCGCTCGACCCCTACGATCATCCGATCGTGCTGCACACTTTTCCCGGCAGCCAGCAACCGGTCTACACGCCTTTGCTGGGCCACCCCAATATCGACGGTCCCTCGATACAGATCGGTGCTCCACAGGTGCACGCCGAAACCAAGCGCTGGCTCGACCTCTCGAAGAACAACGGTCGGCCGTGGGTCGTGACCTCCGACGAGATCGGACCCGCTGGAACGGGCGTTAAACCGGATGCCAATGACTATTGGCACGACTCAGTTCGCAAGGACGCGTTGTGGGGGAACCTGATGGCCGGAGGCGCCGGGGTCGAGTGGTACTTCGGCTACAGCTTCGAGCACAATGACCTCGACTGCGAGGACTGGTCGAGCCGCGAACACATGTGGAAGCAAACCCGCTACGCTCTCGAGTTCTTCACCCAACACCTGTCATTCGTCGACATGAAGAGTGCAGACCAACTGACCTCGGCCGGCAACGACTACTGTTTCGCCGATCAAGGTAGGGAGTATGCGGTCTACCTTCCCGGGGGTACGCAAACGTCTCTGGACCTGCGCGGCGCCACGGGAGTGTTTCAGGTGTACTGGTACGATCCGCGGTTCGGCGGCGGCCTCCAGCGCAGCGGGGTCACCGAGGTCGTAGGAGGCGGTTGGGTCGGGCTCGGCCCGCCGCCATCGCAACCCGACAGAGACTGGGTTGTGCTGGTACAAAAAGTCAGCGAGCTCGGAATGATCATGACCGACTCCTTCGAGTCGGGAGGTCTGACGAGCTGGTCGGAGAGCGTCCCCTGACGTAGGGCGAGGGCAGGAGGTTGAAGCCAGCCTTGGCCTCCTGCCCGATAGAGGGGATCCTCCTTCGAGCCCCCGAGATCGTGCACTGGAGCCTCTGGGTCGCCGATGAGAGAGGTGCGTATGCCTTGGACCGAGAGGCCCCGATGGAGCCACCTCGCATTCCAACGACGCACTCGGCAAGTCGCGGTGGGAGGCCCGCAGAGGCGAGCCTCTGGCTCAGGCGTACGCCGGTCACCAGTTCGGCAACCCAACTGGGAGACGGACGAGCCCTGGTGCTGGGAGAGGTCGTTGACCGCAGCGGCCGACAAAGCGACATCCAGCTCGAGGGATCGGGACCGACCCCCTTCTCGCGCGGCGGCGACGGTCGGGCCCCGCTCGGGCCGGTGCTCCGGGAGTATCTGATCGCCGAGGCCATGCATGCTCTCGGCATCCCCTGCCAGAGCCCGCTTCCGGAAACCGGTATCTCGACCTTCTTGAGGCAGTCGTCGCACGCCAGGCCTCGCTCGTCGCTCAGTGGATGCAAGTCGGCTTCGTTCACGGGGTCATGAACACGGACAACATGACGATCTCGGGCGAGACCATCGACTACGGACCCTGCGCCTTCATGGACCGCTACGACCCGGGCACCGACTTCAGTTCGATCGATCACGCAGGCCGCTACGCCTACGCCAACCAACCCCCGATCGCACAGGTGGAATCTGGCTCGCTTCGCCGAAACTCTCGTCCCCCTGCTCGACGCGGACCCGCCGCGCGCGATCGGCCTCGCCGAAGACGCGGTACTCGCCTTCTCCGACCTCTATGCCGACCGCTGGCTCGCCGGCATGCGCGAGAAGCTCGGCCTCACCACCTCCCGGCCCGAGGACCGGTCCCTGGCCGAAACTCTGCAGAATGTGATGGCGGCGGGACGTCTGGACTACACCCAGACCTTTCGCCATCTCGGCGACTCCCTTCCCCGAGACAACCCGAGTGAGGAGGACTCCCCGGGAGGATTCCTGGGCGGCTCAGCCGAGGCCCTCGCTTGGATCGAGCGCCTGGCGCATGAGCCCCGGGCAAGCGAGCCCCAGGAAAACGAGCAAAGTGCCCCGCGGCCCTGATGAACCGGGTCAATCCCCTCTACATCCCGCGCAAACCACCAGGTCGAGCCCGCCATCTAGAGGGCCGTTCACCACGCCGCCGCCGAGCCGTTCCACACGCTGCGCGAGGTGCTGTCGCAGCCCTACGTCGAAAGAGAGGGCCTCGACACCTTCGCCGAGCCGGCCCCCCTCGACGCCCCCCGGTGCCTAACCTTCTGCGGCACCTGAAGCAGCGGTGGGCGAGAACAGCACGACTGCCAAAGCGACGCGGGCAAAGCCTCGTCGCTGCGGTCGTGACCGGGAAGCCGACTTCACGATCGCACCAGAGACCGCCGTTGCGAGACGACCGGGTGCTGTTCGCGCATCCTCTCAGCGCGCACCGGCCCGTCTCCAATGTTCGACGAAGAGTCCTCGATAGTCGGTGCGCTCTCGGAGCTCGAAGGGACTCGGCAGCTCGTCCTCAGGAGGCCGTTCGGGCCGGTAGACCAGCCACACTCCGCTCATTTTCTCGAGTCCGGCGAACGGCAGGGGGCCCGTGATCGTCCGGACGCCGCCGTCTTCGATCTCTCGAGCACGAGGCAGGAGATTCAGGCGACGGCTCCAGTCTGGACCGAGACGGTCGATCCGCCCCGACCATTGTTCGTCAACCCAGTGGACATCGGATGGATGTCCCCAATAGGGGCCGATGAGGTACCAGGTCAGGCTCCAGAGGTCCGAGTTGGTGGGAGCGTAGATCACCTCGTCGACTGCGATCTGGCGGCGCACATCCGAGGCGGCCTGCCGATAGTCGGTTAGCTTCTGGAGCCTCAGCAGCCCGACCACCGAAAGGACAGCGAGCCCGATCACGACGGTCGCAGCGAGTGCCGACCAGGCCGCTCGCAATGCTGGCTTTCGGAGGCTCTTCCAGACGCCCAGACCGATGAGCGCGAACGCGAGACCGAGCAGCGGCAGGCTGAACACAAGGGTCCGTGGGATCCACGCCGGCTTCACGAGATGACTCACGATCGCCACGATGAAAGGCGGAGCCAGGGTCCAGGCGGCCGTCAGTCTCCCCACTTCGGGTAGGCGCAGCGCGGCCGCAGCAAGGAACCCTACGATGAGCAGTCCGATCAGGAGAGACACCGCGGGGCCGCCGAACCCCTTGCCCAGGAGCAGGATACCGAAGGCTCGAAGCACATCGGCGAGATCGGGGGCTATCGTGTGGCTCACCTCCTTGAGGCTGCTCAAGACGACCACCGGGAGTGAGAGGGCACCGACGAGGATTTGAACTCCGAGCCATGGTCTGAGTCCCTTCCTACTCTTGCACCTGTAGGCCCACAGGGCATCAAACCAGACCGGTGCGATCATCAGAAGCCCGGCACCGTGGCTGTAGACCACAGCCAGTTCGGCAAGTCCGAGTCCAACCAACCATCGCTGCCGAGCCGCTGTGTACAAAACCCGCTGGTTGAAGTACCAGACCCAGACCGTCAGCGCCATCAGCATCGAGTACATGCGGGCGTACTGAGCGTACTCGGCGGATTCCGGGAGCACGGCGAGAACGAGTGCCGATGCAAAGGCAGCGCGATCCGAAACCAGCCACCGTACCGCGAAGAACAGGGAGACGATGGCCAGGAGACTCCAGCAGACGGAACCGAGGAGAATCCAGAGGTCCGATCGCCCGCCCAGCATCCATAGGTTCAGCTGAAGGAAGAAGAGCGGAGGGTGGGGATCGAATCGCGGAACGCTCGTCACGGTCTGGAAGAGAGAGCCCGAGGCGAAGTTCACCGCGAGCAGCTCGTCCAACCACAGCGGCTGCGACCGGATGCCCACCAGGCGCACCACGGCGCCGACTGCCGATATCAGCAGCAGAAATCCGATTTGGGGAGCAGTCAATCGCGAAGAAGTCTGGTCTTCCTCTAGTCGCATTGTCAGGTTTTCCAGACCTCGCGGTCGCTGACCGATGACATCAACGGTGTCGGCCCTAGCGGCCGGGCCGGCAGTATAGCTCAGCCTCATCGTGCGCTCCCTTGCTCGCCCTGGTGCCCGCTGTGGGAGGTTGTCGACCAGAGGCACGTGTTGGTCTGGGGAGCTCTCGGTCTCCACCAACATCGTCGATCCGACGATCCGGGTGACGACGAAGGTAGCCGGCGAGGTTCGTAGCGACTCGTTGACCCTGGGGGAGTTCAGCCCGCCGAAGAGCGTGGTGCCTCCCAGAAGGCCAACACTCCGATCCCGGCAAGTCGGCAGCGGATCGACCCTCGAGTGAAATCGAGCTCGGGAAGACGGTCTCGCCAGGACCCGATGGCGAGACGGAACAGGAGCAGTTGCCGGGCGGCTGAGAAGCGCCGCGGCCAGATCCGTGGATCACGAGCAGTGCGAGGAAGGAAGCCGCTCAGACAAGAGCAGCGGGACCAGAGCAGCGGCCACCGCGGCGAACGAGTGGATCCCCAGACTCTCGGGCGGTCCGGCCGGGCCGAACAGCCACCACAGCGTTGCGACGAGGAGTGCGAGCGCGAGTGCGGGGAGAGCGATCCCAGTTCCGGTTCCGATCGGGCAGATCGACTCTCCTTCGAGAGCTCGGACAGTGCAGCTTCTCGACTGCAGTGCCGTGCCGCTCCGAGTGCAGTCCGGCGACTGCATCTCGGGCTTCGGAGCGCTCGAGCAACCCCCGCCGCGAAAGGGCTTCGCTGTGCCTCGAGAAGACTGGCACGCGCGGTGCTCCCTCGGTCCTCGAACCCGGTCGTGAACGTCGTCACGAATCCTCATGGGCCATTCCGGCCCGCGACCCGACCGGGAGGAGGACCCAGAGATGAACACCATCGAATCTGTCGGCCGCGTCGCGCGAGCATTCCATCGAGCGATCTGGCTGCTATCGGCCCTTTGTCTGACCCTGGTCATCGGGTCGCTCATTTCCCCTGCGGCTCATGGCGCGGGACTGCTGGTTGCCGACGGCGGCTTCGGCGGAGTGCTCGAGATCGAAGAGCACAGCGCGCAGGTCACCATCAAGAACGGTATCGCGGTCACTCAGGTGACCCAGGTGTTTCGCAACACCGAGAACCGCGTCGTCGAGGCGCTCTACACCTTTCCGGTGCCCGAGGGTGCCTCGGTGGCCAACTTCTCGATGTGGATCAACGGCAAGGAGATGGTCGGTGAGGTGGTGGAGAAGGAGCGGGCCCGCCAGATCTACGAGAGCTACAAGCAGACCCGGAGAGACCCGGGCCTGCTCGAGCAGGTCGACTACAAGACCTTCGAGATGCGCATCTTCCCGATCGCGGCCGGCGCCGAGCAGCGCGTCGAGATCACCTACTACCAGGAGCTCGATTTCGACCACGACCGGGCGACCTACGTCTATCCGCTGGCGACCACCACGCAGGAGGCCGACTCGGCGACGCGCGGACGCTTCGCGCTCGATCTCGACGTCAAGTCCGAGGTGCCGATCGTCAAGCTCGAAAGCCCGAGCCACGGTGACGAGTTTGTCGTAGTGGCGCACACCGAGGCCTACCACCAGGCCAGCCTCGAGACCACCGGCGGCGATCTCGATCGCGATCTGGTGCTGACCTACGAGGTGTCACGTCCGTTCACCGGACTCGACCTGCTGACCTCGAGAGTCGACGGAGAGGACGGCTTCTTCCAGCTCACCCTCACCGCCGGGGAGGAGCTCGAGCGCACCACGACGGCATGGACTACGTGTTCGTGCTCGACGTGTCCGGGAGCATGGATCGCGACGGTAAGCTGTCGCTATCGCGCGGCTCGGTGGGCGCGTTTCTCGAAGGGCTGGGTGTCGACGACCGGTTCGAGGTGCTGGCGTTCAACGTCGAGCAGCGCACGCTCTTCGGAGAGCTGCGCTCGGCTGAGCGCGCCAACCTCGACGCTGCCGATGCGGCGCTCGACGACCTGCGCGCACGCGGCGGCACTGTGCTTCGTCCAGCGCTCGATCTCGCCTACGGCTACAAGGATCCGGATCGATTCCTCAACGTGGTCATCCTTTCCGACGGCATGACCGAACAGAAGGAGCGCACCGAGCTGCTGCAGTCGATCGGGGGGCGCCCTGCGGGAACGCGGGTGTTCTGCATCGGCGTCGGCAACGAGGTCAATCGACCACTGCTCTCGCAGCTGGCGGACGATGCTGGCGGCCTGGCGGCCTTCGTGTCGCGCGACGACGACCTGCAGCAGAAGGCCCGTGCCTTTCGCCGCAAGCTGACCCGCCCGGCGGTGAGCAACCTGGAGATCGAGATCGACGGGGTGGAGCCCTACGAGGCGCAGCCGGAGGATCTACCCGATCTGTTCCACGGGGCGCCGCTTCGCCTCTACGGGCGCTACGCTGAACCCGGCACCGCCACGGTGACCGTGCGTGGTGACCTGGGCGGCGAGCGCTTCGAGAGCACCATGCAGCTCGACTTCCCGAAGGTCGACGATCGTTCTCCCGAGATCGAGCGGATGTGGGCGTGGCACCGTATCCAGGGACTGCTTCGTGGCGCCGATCGATCGGGCAGCCGAGAGCGGGTGCGAGACGAGATCGTGCGCCTCGGCGAAGGCTTCTCGATCGTCACCGAGTACACCTCGTTCCTGGTGCTCGAGAACGACGCCGAGTACGAGCGCTGGAAGATCGAGCGGCGCAACGCGCTTCGCTTCGAGCGCGACAGTCGCAAGCTCGATCGTTTGCGGGGTGAGCTCGAAGCGCTGCGTCAGCGCAGTGCCAACGCGCTGGGGGCGCCACCGGAGGAGGCTGCCCAGAAAAAGTCGACGTCGACGCAGCAGGCTCAGCGGGCCCCCGCCAGGACGCAGAATCCTCAGCAGCCGCGACGCAGCAGCGACCTGTTCCCCGACAGTGGTCACTCGAGCGGCGGCGGCGGTGCCCTCGATCCGCTGAGTGCCCTGCTGGCGCTGGTGCTCGCAGGGGCGGCGCTGTGGGCGGGCCGGAAGGTCGCCGGATGAGCGACCGTTCGTCGCAGTCCGGGGCACGGGTCTCCTCCGTCAAGGACCGGAGAGAGGGTCTCCTGAACACCAGATCCGTGCCCTGGGCTTGCACCCTGCTCACCCTGCCGGCCCTTCTCGTCGCGCTCGTTCCGGGGGCGGCGGCGGCGCTGCAGTTGGATGGCCGGCAGGTCGCCGCGGGTGAGCTCTGGCGACTGATCACCGGGCACTTCGCTCACTGGTCGTTCGAGCATCTGTTGTGGGATCTGCTGGTGTTCGTCGTGGTGGCCTCGGTGTGGGAGCGCGTCGGCCAGGGTGCGGAGCGGAAGCGGATGATCGGGTGCGTACTGGGTAGCGCGCTCGTGATCTCGCTGGCTCTGCTCCTCACGCCGGGACAGCCGTGGCCCTATCGAGGGCTCTCCGGAGTCGACTCGGCCTTGTTCGTCGGTCTTGCGCTCGTGCTGCTGCGTCGGGGTCGGGACCAGGCAAGGCCCGGAGTCGTCACCGTGATGGCGCTTCTGCTGGCCGGCTTCACGCTCAAGGTCGGTTTCGAGGCGATCTCGGGAGCGACCCTGTTCGTCGATACGGCGGCCGCGGGATTCGAGCCCGTACCGTTGGCGCACGTAGTCGGTGGACTGTGCGGGGTGGTAGCTGGGCTCAGTAGAGCAGCTGCACCACCACGCCGTCGATCTCGGCGAGGGTCGAGCGGCGGGGGGGCCACATCGGCTGGCCCAGGCCCTTCCCCCATTCGCCCGCTGCGGCTTCGAGGCGCTTGACGATGTCGGGGTGCTCTCCTGCGAGGTTCTCCTGCTCGCCGGGGTCCGCCTCGAGGTCGTAGAGCAGGGTCAAGCTGCCGAGTCCCGGATCGGACCAGTCCTGCAGAGACAGTGTATGGCCGGGGTTGTCGATTTCGGAGAGATCGCGGTCGCTGCGAGCGAGCCGAATCCACTTCCACCGTCCCTCGCGGACCGCCAGCGTCGGTCCGGCGCGCCAGAAGAGACGTTCGTGGGGAGCCTCGTCGCGCTCGCCGCGCAGATAGGGCAGCAGATCGACGCCGTCGAGTCCCGCGAGGTTCGCGGCGCTGGCAGACCCTGCCGCGGCGAGGAAGGTCGGGGTCAGATCGAGAGACGTCACCGGTTCGTCGAACACCCGGCCCCGGGGGAGGCCGGCCGGCCAGTGCAGCATGAATGGCACGCGTACTCCCCCTTCGTGGTGATAGCGCTTGAAACCTCGCAGCGGAGCATTGCTGCAGGCGCCCCGTCCGTAGGAGATGCAGCCGTTGTCGCTGAGAAACACGATCAGCGTGTTCTCCAGTTGCTCGAGCTCGCGGAGCCTGTCGACGAGTTGGCCGACGCCCTGGTCGATCGCCGCCACCATCGCGGAGTACACGCGCTGGCGGTCGTCTTCGAGATGGGCGTAGGGCGCGGCGTACTCCGCGGTAGCTTCGAGAGGAGTGTGCGGTGCCGTGTAGGCGAGGTAGAGGAAGAAGGGCGGTGGGGTGCCGTTCCCCGACTGCGAGTCCGGCTTCGACTGGCGATCCAGAAAGTCCAGCGCCTCGCGGGTGAAGGCGTCGGTGAGGTACTCCTTCTCCTTCACCGCCTCGAATCCGCGCCACACGGCGTTGCCGCGACTCGGAGAGATCTCCTCGGTGCCGAGCGCCGCGAACACCGCGTTGGGGGGCGGGCCGTCGAAGTACTGCGAGCCGCCCTCGAGGACGCCGAAGTATTCGTCGAAGCCGCGGCTCATCGGATGGAGGTCCCTGCGCTGGCCGAGGTGCCACTTGCCGACCATCCCGGTTCGATAGCCCGCGGCCCGCAGCCGGTCGGCCATCGTCTGCTCGGTGAGGGCCAGGCCAGCGTCGACGTCGCGGCCGGCCGGATTGAACTCGTACCCGTGGCGCTGCTGATAGCGCCCGGTGATCAACCCGGCGCGTGACGGGCCGCACACGGGATGCGACACGTAGCCCGCACGCAGACGAACGCCGCCCCGGGCGAGGGCGTCGATGTGGGGAGTCGCGATCACCCGGCCGCCGTAGGCACCCAGGTCGCCGTAGCCGAGATCGTCGGCCACGATGAGGAGTATGTTGGGCGGCAACGGTTGCTGCGCGGCTAGGACGGTGCTCACGGCGACGCAGGCAAGTAGCGATGCGATCCGCTTCGACAGTCTCTTGCTGTTGCCCTGGACGGGGCCCTCGTGACGCAACCGAAGATCACTGGTGGAGAAGGAAGGTATGGCAGACCCCCGTTTCGTTTCTGTCGATATCTCCGAATGGGACTTGGGAGCAGGGGCACTCAAAAGAAGGGAGCCAGCAGGCCGACCAGGTGCTCGAGCTCCGCTCGGTCGACCTCGTTGAACGCTGCGGCTTCGAGCGAGTCGACGTCGAGCACCGCGACAAGCTCTCCTCGCGAGTCGAGAACGGGAACGACGATCTCCGATTCGGTGGCCGCATCGCACGCGATGTGGCCGGGGAAGGCGTGTACGTCGTCGACCAGTTGGGTCCGGCGCTCTCGGGCCGCCGCGCCACAGACGCCGCGATCGAAGGGGATGTCCGTGCAGCCGGGCTTGCCCTGATACGGGCCGATCTGCAGCAGGTCGGTACCGACACGGCGATAGAACCCGGTCCAACTGGCCTGGGGAAGAGCGTGATGGAGCACCGAAGCGAAGCTCGCCATCGCAGCGACGGCGTCGAGCTCGTCGGTGAGAAGGGCTTCGAGCTCTGCGGCGACCCGCCGGTATCGCTCGATCTGCTCGGAGGTGCTGATCATCGAGACTCGTTGTCCACTTGCGAGGAGTGCCGCGACCGGGCCAGCTCGATCGTTTCCAGTGCGTGACGCATGTGCGGGACGACGATGCTGCCGCCCACGACGAGCGCGACGTTGAGGGCCTCGTGGATCTCCTCGTCACTCCACCCGGCCAGCACGCTCTGCTCGACGTGGTAGTCGATGCAGTCGTTGCACCGCAGCACCATCGACGCCACGAGGCCGAGCAGCTCCTTGGTGCGGCCCGGAAGAGCGCCGTCCCGGTAGGCGGCGCTGTCCAGGTTCATGAACCGCTTGATCCCGAGGTGGTCGGTCTCGGCGATTCGCCTGTTGCCTTTCTTGCGCTTCTCGTTGAAGTCGTCCAGCCGTGTAGCCATCGCTACTCCTCGAGGCGGCCTCACCCGAGGCCGTGGAAGGCGGATGCGATCCGAGCTTTGAAGAGAACAGGCCCGAGTTGGCTCACTGGAGAGCTCGACGGGTCAGTGCTCGGCTTCGGTCGACGGCGACCCCGCCTGGTTCGTTTCGGCACCGTGGCCGGCCCCCGGAGGGGCGGCATGAGGTGTGTTCCGGGTGATGATGACCACCGAGATCAGCATCATCGCGACCCCGGCCCACAGCATCGGTCCCCCGGTGAGCTTGCCCTTCGAGCTGATCACGGTGTAGAGCGCGGTCACCGTCACTGCGCCTCCGAACACCACCGGCATCACGGCGTGGGGGATGCGGGCGCCTCCGGTGAACATGCACAGCGTCAGACTGAAGGCTCCCGATGCGCCGAGAACGCCTGCGGCGAAGCCCCAGAGTGCGCCCGGCGTGGTCGGATCCGGGCTGTCTCCCTTGAGCATCATGCCGATGCCTCCACCGAGAATGGCGATCCCCAGGTAGGCGAGCCCGATACCCACGTAGGGCTTGAAGGGCGACATGGTGGGCTCGAACAGGCGGGCCTTGCCCAGGGTAGGACCGTAGAGTCCCCAGCACAGGGCAGTGCCCAGTGCGAAGAGGAAGGGGAGGTAGCTCTTCATTGGTGATCTCCTTGCCGCTCGGGTGGGTTGTCGCGCTCGGGGTGCCGGCGCAGTCTGTCATCGCCGGCAGACCCCGGCAAGCGCACGAAGTCGAGCGAACTCGAGACGCCGCCCGCGCTCGCCGTGGGAACTCGACTCTGCCGCGAGGGGTCTAAGTGCTTCGTCGTCGGCCGAAATCGGTACTGGAGGGACAGACCATGCTGCGCTACGTCCTGCGGACACTGTGGCACTCACCGGGCTTCACTGCGGCCGTGGTGCTCATCCTGGCGCTCGGGATCGGCGCCAACACGGCAGTGTTCTCCGTGGTGGACGCGGTGCTACTGCGCCCGATGCCCTACCAGGCTCCCGAGCAGATCTTCGGGCTGCGCGAGGCCGATGAGCGGTCGCTCGAGGTGCCGATGACGGCGAACCAGATCGAGGAGATGCGTTCCCGCGCCGGCGAATGGGCCACCGTGGAGACCTTCGATCTTCTGCGCTTCAATCTGGTCACCGAGGAGGGAGCGGTCCGGCTCGGCGGAGCCGCCGTCAGCGCGGGGTTCTTTCCCATGCTCGGAGTGGCGCCCGTTCTCGGCCGTGGCTTTTCGGAGTCAGAGGTGGTCGAGGGGAACAACGGTGTCGCTCTGCTCAGCTACTCCCTCTGGAAGAGCCAGTTCGGCGGTGACCCTGCGGTGATCGGTCGCGAGCTGCGTCTCGTCTGGAGTGCGGGATTCGGACCCGGGCGCAGCCTCGGCGAGTCCTTCGTCGTGGTCGGAGTGCTCCCCGAAGACTTCCTTTCTCCCTTCCGCAGTCCCGACATCTGGGTACCCCATCTCGATCCCCTGGGCGACAGCGCTCGCGACTTCAACTACCTCTTTCCCTTCGCACGCTTGACTCTTCCGCCTGACGAGGCGGCCGCCGAGCTGGGCCAGATCGTGGCCTCGATGCCCGCGGTGGATCGTCCTGAGGAGGAGCAGCGCGAGCTCGGAGTGACCCTGCTTCCCGTAGGGCAACGGCAGCAGGACAACATGCGGGCTGGACTCTGGGTTCTACTCGGTGCCGTCGGGCTGCTGCTGCTCGGAGCCTGCGCCAACGTCGCGAACTTGATTCTGGCGCGCAACACGCTGCGACGTCGCGAGGTGGCGGTGCGGCTCGCTCTGGGCTCGGGCCACGGTCGGCTGGTGGGATGGCTGCTTGTCGAAGGGGCGGTTCTGGCGACGCTCGGGGGTGCAGCGGGTGTGGCCTTCGCCTTCGGCGGGTTGCGGTTGCTCCAGACGCTGCGCCCGGTCTTCCTGCCACGATTGGAGTGGATCGCCATCGACGGTCGCGTGCTCGCATTCACGCTCCTGGTGTCGGTGGTCACCAGTCTCGCCTTCGGAACCCTCCCGGCGCTGTCGGCCGTGCGTCGTGCCGGTCGTCAGGCGGGTTTTGGAGGGTCCCTGCGCGGAGGAGGCCTCGGCAGTCGGCGCGGGCGGCTCTCTCCGGCGCTCGTGGTCGTTCAGGTCGCGCTGGCCGTCGTGCTCCTGGTCGGCGCGGGTCTGCTCTCACGCAGCCTTCGCCAGCTCCTCGAGATCGATCTCGGCTTCGACACCGAGGATCTGACCACCTTCGAGGTGTCGCTCCCGGCTCTGCAATACCCGGAGGCCAGCGACCGAGAGCGCTTTCATCGCGAGGCCAGGGCCGCCCTCGAGCGCCTCCCCGGCGTCGTCGATGTCGGACTCTCGACAGCGCTGCCGATGAGCGGGCTCAATACCGCCAGCCGGCTTGCCCTGCCCGCCGACGTCGATCCCGGCGAAGGCACGTTGGTGGTCGGCTTTCGGTCCGTGACGGACGGGTTCTTCGAGAGCTTCGGGGTGCCACTGGTCGACGGTCGTCTGTTCGAGCCACGCGATGTGAGCGCTGAGCCGCGCACGGCCATCGTCAGTCGTGAGTTCGCGGAGCGGTTCTGGGGCGACGAGAGTCCCGTCGCGAGAACGATCGGCCTGATCGACCTCGACCTCGAGAATCTCGAGGTGATCGGCGTGGTCGGCGACATTCGCCACTCCGGTCCCGAGCGCGACGCGCCGGCCATGGTCTACCTGCCGATGCCGGCTGCGGCAAGCTACGGCTACGTCGTGCGCACCGAGTCCGGCTCCGGAGTGGGGATCGAGCAGATGCGGCGAGCGCTGGCCACCGTGGATTCCAGCCAGCCCCTGTTCAACCCGCGCACCTTCCGCGACCCCGCAGAGCGTCAGCTGGGTCGTGCCGAGGCCAGCGCCTGGCTCATGATCGGCTTCGCCGGAATCGCCCTGTCGATTTCGATGCTCGGCCTGCTCTCCGTGCTGTCCTTCTCGGTCAGCCGCCGTCGAGCCGAGCTCGGACTGCGCATGGCCCTCGGCGCCCGACCCGGCGAGATTCGCCACCTGGTGCTCAGCGAAGGACTCCGCCTCGTTCTGATGGGACTGGCCGTGGGACTGATCGCCGCGGTGGTCCTCTCCCAGGGGCTCGCCAGCCAGCTCCATGAAGTCTCGCCCAACGATCCCGTCACCCTCCTCGTGGTGGCGCTCCTCGCTCTCGTGGTGTCGCTGCCGGCCCTGCTCCTACCGATGCGCCGAGCTCTTTCGGTAGCCCCAGCCCAAGTCCTCCGCAACGACTAGACCCGGGGACAGTTTACTTTTCTCGAGTTCCGGGGACACCTTATTCCTCTCCATACGAACAAGTGGATGACTCGAACCGCCTCTCGAGGTGCGTATGGTGTCCCCATAACTGAAGACAAGTAAACTGTCCCCGGATTAGGGGGATTAGTCGAGTTCTCGCAGCCAGATATTGCGGTAGCTCACCGGGTTGCCGTGGTCCTGCAGGCTGATCGGTAGCCTGGCGGCGTGGGCTTCGTACTCGGGGACTCCGATGTAGAGGGTGGGGCCGCGAAGCTCGACGTGGTTTTGTACCAGTACGCCGTTGTGAAAGACGGTCAGCGTCGCCGGACGCTCGACCGCGCCACTCGCGGAGAAGCGCGGGGCCATGAACACCATGTCGTAGCTTTGCCACTCGCCCGGCCCACGAGAGGCGTTGACCAGGGGAATGTGCTGCTTGTAGACGCTGGCCGCCTGGCCGTTGGAGTACGTGCGATTCTCGTAGGAGTCGAGCACCTGGACTTCGTAGCGCCCCATCAGGAACACTCCGCTGTTGCCTCGCCCCTGGCCCTCGCCGACGACTTCGGCCGGGGTGCGCCACTCGATGTGGAGCTGAATGTCGCCGAAGCCCTGCCGCGTCTCGATACCGCCGCTGCCGCGCACGACCGTCATCGCACCGCCCTCGATCTTCCACGGCGCTTCGTCTCCGCCCTTCTTCTGACTGCGCCACGCCGTCAGATCGGTGCCGTCGAAGAGCACTACCGCATCCGAGGGGGGCGCCCCTCCTGACCCGGGAGTGACGAGCCTCGGCTCGGGCTCCCAGACCTCGGTGGCCTTGGGGTCACCTTCCTGGGCTTCGAGAGCGACCGGGACAACAGCTGTGGCCAGCGCGGCTGCAGCGACTGCTGAGAGAAGGGCCGTCGAGGTCGGCATCGCGAGATCTCCTGAGCGATTGGGGTGGATTGCGACGAACCTATCACCGCGGCCTCGCGGGTTCTCGAGCGAAGATCAGGCGCTAGACTCCACTTCAGGAGAGACACCGATGAGTTCCTGGCCCCGCGACTTCGAACGCTGGAACGAGGATGAGCCGTGGGTTACGGAACCGGTCGGCGACCTCGCGCGCAAGTACGACTCGGTCGAGAACCACGGTTGGTACCGCAACCTCGAGCCCACCGAGCGCGAGCTGCTGGACCTCTTCGCGAGTAGGGAGTCGACTCAGCTCTGGCTCGACTACTCGGGAGGGACAGGCATCCTGATCGACCGGGTCTTGCGCCAGCTCGGCGACCGAGAGGTGGGGGCGCTGTTGGTCGACGCCTCGCCGAAGTTCCTGCGCCTCGCCCTGGAGAAGCTCGCCGCCGACGAGCGCACTGCCTTTCGGTGGATTCGCTACCTGAAGGAGGAGAAGCGTCTGGAGAGACTCGACGAGGTCTTGCCGGCGTCCCTGCTCGAGCGCGGCGTCGACGTGATCACCTCGACCAACGCGATCCATCTCTACTACGGGATGAAGGAGACGCTGCGCTCCTGGTACGAGGCGCTGCGCCCCGGCGGCAAGGTGCTCGTGCAGTCGGGAAACATCGACAACCCGGATGCGCCCGAGGGCAGCTGGATCATCGACCTCACCGTCGAGCGTCTCCAGGAACCGGCCCGCGAGATCGTGCGCACCGACGATCGCTTCGCCCTGTTTCGTGACCCCCTCGAAGACCACGAGCGCGACGAGCGCTACCGTGAACTCCGCCAGAAGTTCTTCCTGCCGGTCCGGCCGCTCGACTTCTACCTGCGTCGACTCGAAGATGCCGGCTTCGAGCTCGAGTCGGTGCGCGCCGTGCCGATCGAGGCCGACGTCTCGGATTGGCTCGATTTTCTCGGTGCGTATCATGAGGGCGTCCTCGGTTGGGCCGGAGGCAGCGCGCGCATCGACGGAGAGGAGCCGTCCGAGGGGGTGATCGAGCTGCGACTCGAGCTGCTGCGCGAATCCCTCGACCGACTGTTCGAGGGCCGGGCCTCCTTCGAGGCCTCCTGGACCTACATCACCTGCCGACGTCCGCTATAGTCATTGCCTTCTTCCCACCCCTCGGAGAGAGACATGTCCGACTCACGCACCCTGCTCGAGCGCCATCGCAGCATCCTCCCGTCGTGGCTCGCTCTCTACTACGAGCAGCCGATCGAGCTGAAGAGGGGCGAGGGTCGCCGGGTCGAGGACACCGACGGGAATCAGTACCTCGACTTCTTCGGCGGCATTCTGACCACCAGCACCGGCTACGCGGTTCCCGAGGTCGTCGACGCGATCCGGGAGCAGGCCGGAAAGATGCTCCACAGCTCGACCCTCTACCTGATCGAGTCGCAGGTCGAGCTGGCCGAGACGATCGCCGAGCTCTCCGGCATTCCCGGTGCGAAGGTGTTCTTCACCAATTCGGGCACAGAGGCCAACGACACCGCGATGATGCTGGCCACCGCCTATCGACGCTCGAATCAGGTGCTCGCCCTGCGCCACAGCTACCACGGCCGCTCCTACTCGGCGATGGCCACCACCGGCATCCGCTCCTGGTCGGCGAGCAGCCTCAGCCCGCTCAACGTGATGTTCGTGCACGGTGGCTACAGGTACCGGAGTCCCTTCGGTCACCTGCCCGACGACGAGTACATCGCCGCCTGTGTCGACGATCTGCGCGACGTGCTCCGCGTGGCCAGCGCCGGCGACGTGGCCTGCATGATCGCCGAGCCGATCCAGGGGGTCGGCGGCTTCATCACGCCGCCCGACGGCCTGCTCGGCGAGATGAAGAAGGTGCTCGACGAAACCGGCATTCTCTACGTCTCCGACGAGGTCCAGACCGGATGGGGGCGCACCGGCGAGCACTTCTGGGGCTATCAATCACACGGTCTGGTGCCCGACATCCTCACCTTCGCCAAGGGCATCGGCAACGGTCTGGCAATCGGTGGTGTCGTTGCGCGCGCCGAGATCATGGATTGCATCGACGCGGCGTCGATCTCGACCTTCGGGGGGAACCCCCTCTCGACAACGGGCGCGCTCGCCAATCTTCGCTACATCCTCGATCACGATCTGCAGAAGAACGCTCTCGTCACTGGAGAGCGACTGCGTGCCCGGCTCGAGGCGATGGCCGAGCTGCACCCCGCGATCGGTGACGTGCGCGGCAAGGGGCTGATGGTCGCCCTCGAGCTGGTCCACCCGGGAAGCACGACGCCCGATCCGCAGCTCACCGCTCGCCTGATGGAGGCGGCGAAGAGCGAAGGGCTGCTAGTCGGCAAGGGTGGCAGCTTCGGCAACGCGCTGCGCATCGCGCCGCCTCTCTCCGTCACGCTGGAAGAGATCGACGAAGGGTGCGATCTGCTCGAGAAGGCCCTGGCCGCCGTCACTGAACTGGCCTCGGCAGGCTAGAGAGCCAGAAGCGAGATGCTCACTCACTGGATCAAGGGCGAGAGCTGGAGTCGCGCGAGCGAGCGTTCCGGTCCGGTGTTCGACCCCGCCACCGGCGAAGAGCAGAACAGGGTTGCCTTTGCCGAAGTCGCCGAGGTCGACGCGGCGGTGGCCGCCTCGCTCGATGCCCTGCCGGCCTGGCGTGACACACCCCCCTCGAAACGGGCCCAGGTGCTCTTCGAGCTTCGCCACCGTCTGGAAGCGCAGGCCGACGACCTGGCTCGCATCCTCTCCAGCGAGCACGGCAAGACCGTCCCCGACGCCCGAGGCGAGGTGCAGCGCGGTCTGGAAGTGGTCGAGTTCGCCTGCGGGATCCCGCACCTGCTCAAGGGCGACCACTCCCACAACGTCTCCAACGGTGTCGACAGCTGGAGCGTGCGGGAGCCGCTCGGCGTGGTTTCGGGCATCACCCCGTTCAACTTCCCGGCGATGGTGCCGATGTGGATGTTCCCGGTGGCGCTCGCCTGCGGTAACACCTTCGTGCTCAAGCCCTCCGAGAAGGACCCGAGCGCGGCGCTCTTCCTCGCCCGCGCCCTGGCCGACAGCGGACTCCCCGCCGGCGTCTTCAACGTCGTGCAGGGCGATCGCGTTGCCGTCGACCGGCTTCTCGAGCACCCCGACGTCGCCGCGATCTCCTTCGTGGGATCGACCCCCATTGCCCGCCACGTCTACGAGACCGGAACCCGCGCCGGCAAACGCGTCCAGGCGTTGGGCGGAGCGAAGAACCACATGGTGGTCCTGCCCGACGCCGACTTCGACCTCGCTGCCGACGCCGCCGTCTCCGCCGGCTACGGCTCGGCGGGAGAGCGCTGCATGGCGATCTCGCTGGTGGTGGCCGTGGGCGATGCTGCCGACGGTCTCCTCCCGAAGATCGAACAGAGGATCGCCGCACTGCGCACCGGCCCGGCGAGTGACCCCGCGAGCGAGATGGGGCCGCTCATCACGGGCGAGCATCGCGACAAGGTGGTGGGTTGCATCGCGCGCGGGGTCGAAGAAGGCGCCACCCTGCGAGTCGACGGTCGCGGTCTCGAGGTGCCAGGCCACCCGGAAGGCTTCTTTGTCGGCCCCACCCTGTTCGACCAGGTCGAGCCCACCATGGATCTGTATCGCACCGAGATCTTCGGCCCGGTGCTCGGTGTGGTGCGCAGCGCCTCTTTCGACGACGCCGTTCAGTTGATCAACGACAACCCGTGGGCCAACGGCACCGCGATCTTCACCAATGACGGCGGTGCGGCGCGTCGCTTCCAGGACCGGATCGAGGTGGGAATGGTGGGGATCAACGTACCGATTCCCGTGCCGCTCGCCTTCTACTCCTTCGGGGGCTGGCGCGAGTCCCTTTTCGGTAGCCACTCCGTCTATGGTCCGGAGGGCGTGCACTTCTATACGCGCCCCAAGGTCGTGACCAGTCGGTGGCCCGATCCTGCGGCGCGCGGCGTCGATCTCGGCTTTCCGCGGACCCGGTGAGCGCTGGGCCCCCTCCGGGAGCTCAGCCGAATCGAGGCCAGAAGCGCGGCACTCGCCGAGAGTAGTCGCGATACTCCTCCCCGAAACGGTCGATCAGCTCGCGCTCTTCGAAGTACACCACCAGCCGAAGCGCGAGGGCCGTCAGCGGGATCAGGAGCCACGTCCCGACGTAGTTCACGAAGAGCGCCCAGGCGGTGGCGGCGAGCATGACGTTCAGGTAGCGCGGGTGGCGCACGCGAGAGTAGATCCCCTCCTGCAGCACTCGACCTTCGACCTTCTGATTGACCTCCGGAATCCCGGCCAGGGTCGAGACCTTGAGATGCTTACGAATCGAGAGCTCCGCGCCGATCGAGCAGAGATAGAGCAGGACGGCGAGCCCGCTCAACCACCAGGAGAAGCCGAGGTCGGCCCCGATCAGGCGGTCGCGCCATCGATAGAGCAGCCAACCCACCACGATCATCTGCCCGAAGGCGACCGTGAGCGTGAGGACCGGGCCGCGACGTCGCCAGAAGGCCGCGAACGGATGGATGATCAGCCAGTAGATGATCGCTGGAGGAAGCAGGACCAGCAGGACGACCGCTCCCCAGTACCGAACCGCGTCGAGCATCTGCGGATCCCCCGAGAACGAAGTGGTTTGTCGGTGACCCGAGCATAGCGCCGATGCCTCTGGGCTCCCCAGCGCGCCCGTTCATGGGCTTTCTATTCGACTCCGGTAGACTCGCGGGTGAACCGCAAGTGACTGATCCAGTACCTTCGCGTCCGCCGACGCGGAGCTCAGATGGAGGTGTCTGCAATGAACAAAGCAGTATTGGGTGGGGGCTGCCTTCTCCTCGTCGGTGTGATCGCCGTCATCGCGATGATGGTCGGTGGCTCCTACAACCGCCTGGTCGGTATGGAGGAGTCCGTTGACCAGTCCTGGGCCGAGGTCGAGAACGCCTACCAACGGCGCAACGATTTGATACCCAATCTGGTCGAGACCGTGAAGGGCGCTCGCGACTTCGAGCAGGAGACCTTCGAAGGGGTTGCCGAGGCGCGCTCCAAGGCCGGCCAGATCAACTTCGAGGGCCCTCCCGACGCGGCACAGATGGCGCAGTTCCAGGAAGCGCAGGGACAGTTGGGCGCGGCCCTGTCGCGCTTGATGCTCGTCGTCGAGCGCTATCCGGAGCTCAAGGCCACCGAGAACTTCCGGGATCTGCAGGCGCAGCTCGAGGGCACGGAGAACCGGATCGCGATCGCGCGGCGTCGGTACAACGAGGAGGCACAGACCTTCAATACAACGCGTCGCCGCTTCCCGACCAACATCGTGGCCAACATCTTCGGGTTCGACGAGAAGGCCTACTTCGAATCGACTCCGGGCGCAGAGACTCCGCCCGAGGTGGACTTCAGCTGAACGCGTCTCCGTGGGCGACGGAGTCCGACAAGCAGATGAGACTGGGTACCTTCAGCGAGCGCGACCTCGAAGCGATTCAGGACGCGGTCTCGGCAGCGGAGAATCGAACCTCCGGCGAGATCGTGACCTACATCGTCGGCGAGTGCGATTCCTATCCCGAAGCGCGGTGGAGGGGAGCGACGGCAGGTGCGGTGCTCGCCGCCGTCCTCGCCGCGCTCCTTCATCGGTTTGGGGGGCTATGGGGAGGCTCGCTCTGGCTCTGGTCGGTCGCCCCCGTGTTGCTCGGTGTCCTCGCCGGAGTCTTCGTGGGGGAACGGATCGGCTGGATCCGACGGGCGCTGGTCTCGAAGGACGAGATCGAGTGGCGCACCGCCAGGCGTGCGGAGGCTGCGTTTCTCGAGGAAGAGGTCTTCCGCACGCGAGACCGCACCGGCATCCTCCTCTTCCTCGCTCTGTTCGAACATCGAGCGATCGTGCTGGGCGACGAAGGGATCAATCAACAGGTTCAGCCCGAGCACTGGGTGAAGATCGTCGACAACCTGACCAGGGGGATGCGCGATGGGCGGGCACCCGAGGCCTGTGTCGAGGCCGTAGAGGCGTGCGGGGCGCTGCTCGAAGAGCGCGACGTGACGCTGCGTGCCGATGACGAGGACGAGCTCGCCGACGCACCGAGGCTGCGCGAGCGATGAGGGTGAGCACTGCGGCGCGACGGGGGCTGACCTCGATGGTGCTGGCATTCGCCGCCCTGCCGGTGTGTCTGTGGGCCCAGGGCGAGCGGGAGGTGCCGTTTCTGAGTGGACGGGTGGTCGACCAGGCTGGCATGTTGGATCCGGCGACGATCACCCGCATCGAGAATCGCCTGGCCGCCTTCGAGCGGCGCACCGGAGCCCAGGTGGTCGTTCTGACGGTGCCCGATCTCGATGACGAGCCGATCGAGGACTACTCGATGCGGGTGGTCGAGACCTGGAAGCTCGGCACCGAGGAGCAGGACAACGGTGTTCTCCTGTTGGTCGCTCAGCAGGAACGGCGGTTGCGAATCGAAGTGGGACACGGGCTCGAAGGCAGCCTGACCGATGCCTACAGCCGGCGCATACTCGACAACGTGATCACGCCCAGCTTTCGCCAGGGGGACTTCCCGGGCGGGATCGAGGCCGGGGTCGACGCCATTCTCGCCACCATCGAGGGCGACCCAAACGCGATCCCCGAGTCGGTGCCAGCGACCGGCAGCTCCGGTGACGGCATCAGCCCGATCCTGCTGTTCTTCATCATCGTGATGATCATGATCATCGTCAGCGCCCTGCAGCGCCGGCGGCGCGGACGGGCCTGGACCTCCAACCGGGGGGGGCGGTGGATCGTGCTGCCACCCGGCGGTGGGGGCTTCGGCGGCGGTGGCTTCGGCGGTGGGGGCTTCGGTGGCGGCGGTGGCGGTTTCGGCGGCGGCGGAGGCAGCTTCGGCGGAGGGGGCGCATCGGGTGGCTGGTGACGGCGACGCTCCGGTGCTGGCCTGGGTCGATAGCTGTCTGCCGGTCGAGGGTCTCGAAGAGCGACTCGACCTCGCGTCTCGCCACGAGCTCGCCCTCGAAGTCGCCCACGATGGAGCGCTGCCGATCGAGACGCTGCAGCGCTCGCCCGTGCCGATCGCCGCGGTGCAGGCCTGGAGGATGCACGACCTCCATCCGCTGCATCCGGGGCGTCGCGAGCGCCGCCGGGGGCTCGAACATCTGTGCGACACGATCGAGGTCGCCGACCGCCTCGATGCGCGACGGGTGGTCACCGTCTGCGGATACGGCAAACAGGTCGCCGATTCCCCGTTCGAGCGCTGCCTCGACTTCTTCGATGCTGCCGGGAAGCGAGCTCGCGAGCTGGGAGTACGCTTGATGATCGAGCCGCTCTCGCCGCTGCGCGTTTCGGTGATGACCGACCCCCGGGAGATCGTGCAGCTCATCGACACCCTCGATCAAGCCGAGGTGTTCGGCCTGCTGCTCGACACCGGCCATCTGCTCGACAGCGAGGTCGATCTGGACGAGTTCTTCGGCGGGTTTCACCACGTCGTGGAAGAGCTACAGCTGCGCGGCGCGGACGACCAGCCGCCGGAGGTGGACTGGCCCTACGAGCAGTGGCTCGCGGCGTTGCCCGAACCACCTGCTGTCGTGTCGGGGGAGTACCGCAAGCCGATCACGACCCAGCACTTCGAAGCCCTGATCGAGCGTTTGCAGGGACTTGCGTCCTGATCGGCAGCATCGTGGGATGGAGCGGGGACGAGCCGCACAACCCTCTCGCGGCCGGTCCGGTATAGTCCGCCAGAGTCTGCAAACTTCCGTTCTCGAGCGAGCTCGCCGAGCTCCGAACGAGAGACCGAACCCGAGAGGAGCATTCCGAATGCGCTATCGCTGTACCCTCGTTTCCCTTGCTGCGTTGATGGTCCTTTTGACTGCCCTTCCGGCCGCAGCTGCCGACACCTACAAGGGCGACCTGCTCATGGATGTGGGCCAGCTCGAAGAGAAGGTGCTGGGCCTCGCCGAGGCCATTCCCGCCGACAAGTACTCCTGGGTGCCCTCCGAAGGCGTGCGCTCGGTCAGTGGGGCAATGATGCACCTCGCCGGAGCGAACTTCTTCTTTCCGACCCTTTTCGGCGGGGCGCCGCCCGAAGGGATCGACATGCGGAACCTGGAGCAGATCACCGAGAAGGACGAGGTGATCGACGTTCTCAAGAAGTCGTTCGCCAGCCTCCGGTCGATGATCGAATCCGTGCCGGATGACGAGCTGATGACCACGATCAGCATGTTCGGCCAGGATGCCACCAAGGCGGGCGCCCTGCACGCCGCCGTCTCGCATAGCCACGAGCACCTCGGGCAGCTGATTGCCTACGCTCGAGCCAACGAGATCGTGCCGCCCTGGTCCCAGTAGGCGACGCGGCATTCTCGCCAGCGACAGGCCCTCTTCACGTTCCTGCTCGGCGGGGCCGTGGGAGGGCCTTTCCCTATTCTCGGAGCGGATAAGATCAGGAGTTGATCCACCGAACCCACTCGAGGCACCGATCATGACCACCCTCGACGAGCCCACCTCCCAACAAGCCTCCGAATCGCAGGAAGACCCGTCGACGCCGAACGAGGCTCCGCCCCTGCGCTTCGTCACGGCGGCCTCCCTCTTCGACGGCCACGACGCCGCGATCAACATCATGCGTCGCCTGATCCAGGATCAGGGTGCCGAGGTCATCCATCTCGGTCACAACCGCAGCGTCGAGGACATCGTGCGCGCTGCACTGCAGGAGGATGCAGACGCCATCGCCGTGAGCTCCTACCAGGGCGGCCACCTCGAGTTCTTCCGCTACATGGTCGACATGCTGCGCGAGAACGGCGCCGAGCATGTGCGCGTCTTCGGTGGCGGTGGCGGGACCATCACGCTCGAGGAGATCGCCGAGCTCGAAGAGTACGGGGTGGAGAAGATCTACCACCCCCACGACGGGATGGACCTCGGACTGGTCGGCATGATCCAGGATCTGGTCGAGCGCACCGAGAAGTCGCGCTTGCCCGTCCCGGAGCTGCGGGTCGACGGTGTGCGGTGGAACGACTCGCTCCAGATCGCGTCCACCATCAGCGCTCTGGAAAGCGGCCACATCGAGGAGTCGAAGCTCGCCAGGCTGCGCGAGGGCTGGGCCGCGGCAGGCACGAAGACTCCGGTCGTCGGCATCACCGGCACCGGCGGCGCCGGCAAATCGAGCGTCACCGACGAGCTGATCAATCGCTTCCTCGCCAGCTTCCCCGACATGCACATCGCCGTTCTGGCCGTCGACCCGACACGGCGGCGCACCGGCGGTGCTTTGCTGGGGGATCGCATCCGCATGAACAGCCTGCGCAGTCCGCTGGTCTACATGCGCTCCATGGCCACTCGTCGCCAGCACCTCGCGACCAGTGAGATGCTCGCCGACGCCGTCGCCTTCCTGCGCTCCACGGGCTTCGACCTGATCCTGGTCGAGACCGCCGGCATCGGCCAGAGCGACAGCGAGATCGTCGACCTCGTCGACTTCTCGGTCTATGTGATGACCAGCGACTACGGTGCCGCGAGTCAGCTCGAGAAGATCGACATGCTCGATTACTCCGACATGGTCATTCTGAACAAGTACGACAAGCGCGGCGCCGAAGACGCCCTGCGCGACGTGCGCAAGCAGTGGTTGCGCAACCACAAGCTCTTCGAGCTCGATCCTCACCGCACCCCGGTCTACCCGACCATCGCCAGCCAGTTCCACGATCCGGGTCTCAACTGGGCCTTCGTGAATCTGTGTCGTCTGCTCACCGAGAAGCTCGACCTCGACGCCAAGCGTTGGACTCCACCGATGGACGGCGAAGATCTGTCCGCCGAGGCCCGCGAGCTCCGTGCGGTTGCGCTCATTCCCGGCAATCGGGTGCGCTACCTGGCCGAGATCGCCGAAGGCGGTCGCCGAGAAGAGAGCGAGATCGAGCGCCAGGCCGAAGCCGCCTCGCGAGCCCAGACGATGTGGGAAGCCCTCAGCGAGCTCGGAGACAACGTCCCCGAGAAACTCGCGCGCTATGCCCAGGACGCCATGAACCGGGGCAGCGACGAGGCCGTTCGCGTGCTCCGGCAGCGCTATCAAGAAGCGATCGGCGATCTCACCGAAGAGGCGATCGGTTTGCTGCGGGCGTGGCCGGAGCGTTTGCGTGGAGTCACCGAGGAGCAGTACAGCTACACCGTGCGTGGCAAAGAGATCACCGGCAACAACTATGTCGAGACCCTCAGTCATCTGCGCATCCCCAAGATCGCCCCTCCCAGGTACAGCGACTGGGGGGATCTCCTGCGCTTCCTGATGAAGGAGAATCTCCCCGGTGCGTACCCCTACACCGGCGGTGTGTATCCCTATCGCCGAGCCGGCGAGGACCCCACGAGAATGTTCGCGGGCGAAGGCACCCCCGAGCGCACCAACCGCCGCTTCCACTACCTGGCCGGCGACTACAAAGCCACTCGATTGTCGACCGCCTTCGACTCGGTGACGCTCTACGGCGAAGATCCGGCGACCCGACCCGACATCTACGGCAAGGTCGGCAACTCGGGCGTTTCCATCGCCACGGTCGACGACATGAAGAAGCTCTACTCGGGCTTCGACCTGACCGAGCCCACCACCTCGGTCTCGATGACCATCAACGGCCCCGCGCCGACCATTCTCGCCTTCTTCATGAACACCGCGATCGACCAGCAGGTGGAGAAGTACCTGCGCCAGGAGGGTCGTTGGGAGGAGACCGAGAGACGCATCGCGAAGCTCCTGGGCGATGCGCCGAGGGCCGTCTACCGGGGCGATCTCCCCGAGGGCAACGACGGTCTGGGTCTGGGACTGCTGGGCGTCTCGGGCGATCGCGTCCTCGACCGCGAGACCTACGAGAAGATCAAGGCTGACACGTTGAGCAAGGTCCGAGGTACCGTGCAGGCCGACATTCTCAAGGAGGATCAGGCCCAGAACACCTGCATCTTCTCGACCCAGTTCGCCATGCGCATGATGGGCGACATCCAGCAGTACTTCATCGAGCACGACGTGCGCAACTACTACAGCGTGTCGGTGAGCGGGTACCACATCGCCGAAGCCGGGGCCAACCCGATCAGCCAGTTGGCCTTCACCCTGTCGAACGGCTTCACCATCGTCGAGTACTACCTGGCGCGAGGCATGTCGATCGATGACTTCGCCCCGAACCTGAGCTTCTTCTTCTCCAACGGCATGGATCCCGAGTACGCGGTGATCGGCCGAGTGGCGCGGCGAATCTGGGCGCGCGCAATGAAGGAACGCTACGGAGCGTCGTCGCGCAGTCAGATGTTGAAGTACCACATCCAGACGTCCGGGCGCAGTCTGCACGCCCAGGAGATCCAGTTCAACGACATCCGCACCACGTTGCAGGCCCTGTATGCGATCTTCGACTCCTGCAACAGCCTGCACACCAACGCGTACGACGAGGCGATCACCACTCCGACCGAGGAGTCCGTGCGACGCGCCGTGGCGATCCAGCTGATCATCAACCACGAGCTCGGTCTCAACAAGAACGAGAACCCGTGGCAGGGCTCGTTCGTGGTGGAAGAACTGACCGATCTGGTGGAAGAGGCGGTCTACCAGGAGTTCGAGCGCATCTCGGAAAGAGGTGGAGTCCTCGGTGCCATGGACACCATGTACCAACGCGGCAAGATCCAGGAAGAGAGCCTCTACTACGAGCACAAGAAGCACGACGGCTCCCTGCCGATCATGGGCGTGAACGCGTTCCTGCCCAGGGAGGGGGAGGAAGAGGAGCCGGGGGTGCTGGAGCTGATTCGCTCGAGTGAGGAAGAGAAGGGGGCGCAGATCGAGTCGGTGCGAACTTTCCAGGAGCGAAATGCTGGAGAGACGGAAGAAGCCTTGCAGAAGCTGCAGGCGGTCGCTCGGTCGCGGGGGAACGTGTTCGAGGAGTTGATCGAGTGCGTGAAGGTGGCTTCTCTCGGGCAGATCTCGGGGGCTTTGTATGAGGTTGGGGGGGAGTATCGGCGGAGTATGTAGCCCGTCTGCTCTTCGGAGTGTGTGTGCCTGGCCCGCCGCACAGGCGTCTCGAAGGAAGTCCTCCGACCGCGATCCGAGAATGAGGCCTGGAGCTCCTCGAAGGGGTCGAGCTCGGGGGAAGCGCCGGTCAATAGACGAATTGCTATAATTGCGCCGTGCTTCCGCCCGGCCCTCCGTTCTCGGGCCTCGCGTTCTCGCCGCTCTCGCAGAGTCACCTCATGATCCCCTCGATCTTCCGCTCCGAGCGTTCTGACATCGCGCTGCTCGCCCTGCTGTCAGGTTGCCTCGCGGGGCCCGGACCGCTGGCGGCGCAGGTGCAGGTCACGGTCGACCAGACGGCCCTGGGACGCCCGATCCGACCCGAGATCTACGGCGTCAACTTCGCCGATACCGGACGCCTTTCGACCGTTTCCTACCCGGTGAATCGCTGGGGGGGGAACGCCACCACGCGCTACAACTGGCGAGTCGACGTCAGCAACCGGGCGGCGGACTGGTTCTTCATGAACATCGCCAACGACGTGGTGGACGAAGGCGACCTTCCCGACGGGTCTGCGGCGGATCGCTTCGTGGCGGACTCCCTGGCCGGTGCGAGTGAGCCCATGCTCACGCTTCCCCTGATCGGCTGGACACCGCTCGACGATCGCAGCAAGAGATGGGGATTCTCCGTCGCTGAGTACGGCGCCCAGGACCAGACCGAGTGCACGGTCACCGGCAACGCCTCCTGGTGTCAACCCGATGCCGGCAACGGCCGCGCGAGTGGCCAGAAGGTCACCGGCAACGACCCCGGAGACACGTCCCAGGCAATCGGCCCCGACTTCGTCGAGGACTGGTTGGAACACCTCGACGGGTCGGGGGCGACGCTCTTCTCCCTCGACAACGAGCCGATGCTCTGGTCCGAGACGCACTTCGACGTCCATCCGGGGAAGGTGAGCTACGACGAGCTGTGGCAGCGCACCGTTGCTGTCTCCGCCGCGGTCAAGGCGAAGCAGCCCCAGGCCGAGCTCCTGGGGCCGGCGGTGTGGGGGTGGTGTGCGTACTTCCACTCGGCCGCCGACGGCTGCAGCGCCGGCCCCGATCAGGCAGCTCACGGTGGGCAGCCGTTTCTCGAGTGGTACCTCGATCGCATCTGTGACTACGAAGCCGTGCACGGTGTTCGCCTGGTCGACTACCTGGACGTGCACTACTACCCGCAGGGAGGTCAAGCGCTGAGCGGTGAGGGTAGCGCGGCTCTCCAGGCGCTGCGTCTGCGATCGACCCGTGATCTCTACGATGCGGGCTACACGTCGGAGTCATGGATCGGGCAACCCGTGCGATTGATTCCGCGCCTGAGGCAAGCGATCGACCAGCACTGCCCCGGCACCCGGCTCGCGATCACCGAGTACAACTGGGGCGATGGCTGCACGACCTGTGCGCTCGCGCAAGCCGAGGTGCTGGCGATCTTCGGACGCGAGGGCGTCGACCTGGCGACTCGGTGGGTCGCGCCGGCCGCCGACACCCTGGGAGAGGATGCGTTCCGGCTCTTTCTCGACTATGACGGCGCGTCGTCCCGGATCGAGGGGCGCTCTGTGAGCGCCACGACCAGCGACGTCGACCGGGTGGGAGCCTATGCGGTCGACTCAGGCGACGGACGCTTCATGGTGCTGCTGTTCAACAAGTCCACCATCGCGGAGACCGTGGATGTCTCGGGCACTCCTTCCGCTCTCGCGGGACCGGTCGAGCTGTACCGCTTCGACGCGAACAGTCGCCTGGCGAGACTCTCCGACCTGGCGTCGTCCGGTGCTCCCCTCTCGCTCGATCTGCCCGCCCGATCGGCCAGTCTCTACGTCTTTCCCCTCGCTGGCAGTCCGATCTTCAGCGACGATTTCGAGTCCGGCGACGCGACTGCCTGGGGCCCCTGATTCGAGGATCCCGATCTTCTGCCCGATCCGGCGAGAAGCTCCCGGGCCGAGCGGTAAGGGTCGGGCGCACAGGAGGATCTTGCAGCTCGAAGGAGTCTCGAGGCACCCCCCGCGTCGCTAGGGATCAGGAGTCGCTCCGCCCCCTGAACAGGAGGGCGCCGAGCAGGAATCCGAGGAGACCGGCGGCAAGTGCGGTCGTGAAGGGACGCTCGCCCATGGTCGTGGAACTGCGCTCCACGGCCTGACGGGTGCCCTTCTGCATCCTCTGCCAGCCCTCGGTCAGTCGTTCTTCGACCTGGCCAGCTGCGCTCCGGGCCGCGCCCTTGGCCTGCTCCCCCGCTTCGCGAAGCGTGTCGACTCCGCGATCGACCGACTCGCGGGCTGCCGCGACGGCTTCCTTCGTAGCTTCCTTCGTGCGGTCCTTGACCGTAGCGACATTGGTTCGATGTCGGTTCATCTCGGGTTCTCCTTTTCGTTGTTCGTGTTGCATCTTCTGGTCGTTCGTCTGGTCCAGCTCCGGGAAGGAACTGGAGGATCTCGCTGGCGCTGCCCTCGCCTTCTCGCTATCGGCCCGCCTCGGCTGGACTCTCGGCCCTGCTATGGTGACGGTGCGAAGATAGCCCGCTTGGCGATGAGAATCGGCCCGGGGTTCGCGGCACGGATCGAGACGACAGCGAGCATCTTGTAGAGCAACCATGAAGAGAGTCCTCCTGGTGGACACGGACCCAGAGACGGCGGCAGCCGTGCGCTCGGTCACCGAAGCCGAATCGCTCGAGCTCTTTCTCGCGGCGAGTTTGACCGAAGCGCGGGCGGCGGTCTCCGAAGCGCGACCGGGCCTCATTCTCGCGGCCCTCGAGTTGGAGGACGGAGAGGGGCTGCAGCTTCTCTCCGAGATCGATCAGGGAATCGATCTCGCACTCATCCTCGGCGAGCACGCTTCCGAGACCGCCCTCGAGATCCTTCGACAGGGAGCCGTGGACTGTCTGTCGCGGCCCATCGACGTTGCGAGGCTCGGCGCCCTCCTGCGCGGCTACTCCCGTGCCGCCGAGTTGCGCGACGAGGTCTCCGATCTGCGACGTCAGCTGCGCGGGGTCGGACGCCTCGGTCCGATGATCGGCGACTCTTCGGCCATGGAGCGAGTGTTCGAGCTGGCCGAACAGGTCGCGCCCACGGAGGCTACCGTTCTGGTGACCGGCGAGAGTGGAACCGGCAAGGAGCTGGTCGCGCAGACCGTTCATCAGTTGAGTCGGCGGCGTCGGAAGGAGATACTCGCCGTCAACTGCGGTGCCATCTCGCCCAACCTGATCGAGAGCGAGCTCTTCGGCCACGAGCGTGGCGCCTTCACGGGAGCGGATCGGCGACACGAGGGCTACTTCGAGCGCGCCGACGGCAGCACCCTCTTCCTGGACGAGATCACCGAGATGCCGATCGAGCTCCAGGTCAAGCTTCTGCGCGTCCTCGAGACCGGTCAGGTCAGGCGGGTGGGAGGCAACCAGAGCCTCGATGTCGACGTGCGGGTCGTAGCGGCGAGCAACCGGGATCCCGTCGAAGCGGTGGAGCAGGGGGATCTGCGAGAGGATCTGTATTACAGACTGAGGGTGTTTCCGATTCATCTGCCTCCCCTGCGTGAGCGCGATGAAGACATCGAGCTGCTGGCACGTCACTTCCTCACTCGCTGCAACCGGAGAGAGGGGGCGCGCACACGTTTGACCGACGAGGCGATCGACACGCTGGTTGCCTACGCCTGGCCGGGTAATGTTCGGGAGCTCGAGAACGCCATCGAGCGAGCCTTCATCCTGGCTGGGGATCGGGTCACGAGGGAGAACCTCCCCCGTGAGGTACGAATGAACCTCGAGGGTCCCGTCGGCGGACCGTACGTCCAGATTCGCATCGGCGAATCGCTCGCCGAAGCCGAGCGTCGCTTGATTCTCGCCACACTCGAGGAATTCGACGACCGGCGTAAGGAGACGGCCGAGGCTCTCGGCATCAGCCAGAAGACGCTCTACAACCGCTTGAAGAGTTATCGGGAGGCCCAGGAGAACGAAGGTCCCCCCTGATCTCCATGGTCTTCGAATCGATGAACGGCTCGAGGGCATCGGTGGGGTAGGGAAGTTCGGGGAGTTGGTACATCTGTCGTAGTTCCTTTCTCGACTCGTCGTGGTCATGATTGCTTCAGATCGTTTCGATCGCTTCGTGCTCGTTTCCAGGTGTTCGAAAACGATCGCCATCACCGATCGTCTGCGGGAGCGGGCACCGCGAGCACAGGACAGGGAAGCGGCCGGTTGGCGAGTTGTTCTCCCAGACTTCGTCCCAGGGCGCTGGTCCGCGCATTGACGACCAGTAGCTCCGCCTCGAGCCCTTCGGCCCGCTCGAGTGCCTGCTGCAGCTCGCTGCCCTGGACCAGGTGCGCCTCCACCTTCAGCTTCGGCTCGTCGACATCGCTCAAGAAGTCCGCGATGTCGCTCGAGAAAGAGTGTTCGAGCGACTCGGCGTCGAAGTGATCCCCTCCGGCCCCTCGGGCACCGTGGAAGGTGGGGAAGCCCGGCTCCACCACGTACAGCAGATCGAGTCGCGCGTCCTCGGGGACCCATCTCAGTCCCTCCAGGAGCGCCTCTCGAGACTCGTCGCTGAAGTCGATCGGTGCCAGGATGCGCCGCCAGGAGGCACCGTCCGCCGCCTGGCTCGGAGTCAGGCTCAGGACGGGACACAGGCCCTCCCGGACCACGTCGGTGACCACGGTGCCGAGCAGACGATCCGAGAATGTCTCGTCGCCGTCGGTGACGAGCACGATCAGGTCGGCGTCGATCTCGCTGGCATGCTCCAGGATGGCCCGGGCGGGCGTTGCCTGTTCATCGATGGTCACCGAGGTCGGAACCCCCGCCTCTCGGAGACGCATCGCCGCCTGTTCGAGCCGACGCTCCAGGTGATCTCGGATCGAACGCAGGTGGGCCGCCGGATTCGCGGCCATCGCGCCCGTGTCGTAGCGAGGACGGCTGGCCGGATCGAAGTTGTGAACCAGCACGACCTCGGCCAGCAGGCGCCGACCGATCTCGACGATGACGGGGTAGGCCTCCTCGGTGCGTCCACGGACGTCGGTCCCGACCACGATCCGTCGAGGCCGACGGCGAGAAGCTCGGGCCCGTCGCCGAGAGATCGCGGCCGGCTCCTGCGCGGCTTGCTGCGCGACGGCCTCTTTTGTGAATGGTTGCTTGCTCATGACTCGGGGGACCTCCAAGGGGGGCGATCCAGGCCGCCTCCTCGTGAACGCCGATCCGTCCGGTCGACAGATCGGCGGTGTAGACGTTGTCGTGCTTCTCGACTTCCCTGACCATCGTTGTCGTTTGGCGCACACACTCCCGGAGGCTGGTTCCGCCGGTCTTGCTGCGTGCGACCGTTTGGAGTTCAAGGACCATGCCGGCTCCGAAGTCCGGGCGCGAGGGGCTCCGGGAGCGGGCCTTCGGCAGGATTTCCCTGCCCGCCGCTCCTTTTTACCGACCGATGCGAGGCAGCCAGCTCGGCTGAGGCTCGGCGGATGGCTGGATCGGCGCTAACGAGAACCGGCGGCGCTCACCGAGCCCGAGGAGACACTGCGCGCTCCCACGTCGGACGCTCAGAAGCCGATGTCGAGCCCCTTCCCACCCACCACTTCCGGTTGAGCTTCGACAGGTAGCGCTCACCTGGCTCGGGCGCGTGCCTCCGGGCGAGGGCTCTCCCGCCTCGGGCCGAAGGACAGCTATCATCGCCGAGTGGACTTTCGATCTGTCGCCGACCGCTTGCGTGCCTTCTTCGAGGGGAGTGGGCATTCATATGCGATCATCGGAGGCTTTGGCCTTCTGGCCTACGGCATCGAACGGGCCACCTTCGACCTCGACTTCGTCACGGACCGCGCTCTTCAAGACCGAGTCATCGAGTTTCTCGAGGCGGAGGGGTACGAGACCCTCTATCGATCCAGTGGCTACTCGAACCATCTTCATCCAAGCAACGAGCTCGGCCGGATCGACTTCGTCTACGTCGACACCGACACCGCCGGGAAGCTCTTCGCGGACGCCAGGCGGGTGACGATTCTCGACTCGATCGAGGTCCTCGTGCCCAAACCCGAGCACCTGATCGCGATGAAAGTGAGAGCGCTGAAGAACGATCCGTCCAGAAAACTGCAGGACCTCCAGGACATCTCGAAACTCGCCACGCTACCGGGTGTCGATCGAACGGAGGTCCGCACCTACTTCGAGGATCTCGATCTAGGTCAGCTCTTCGACGACTACCTGAACGAAGACCGGAGAAAAGCCGGAGATGACTGAATCCAGGATCGAGAGCGATTCGGTTCTCGACCTCACTCGCGAGCTTCCCGAGGCCACCCTCGAGGATCGTGCGGCGCTGAGGAAAGCTGCCAACACTCCGCTCGGCCCCGCTCGCGTGGCTCGTTTGCTGTTCGCGCTGGCAAGCTCGGTGTCGAGTGAGGATCTGGCCAGGCGATCCCACTCGATTGGCGAGCCGTTCTCTCTCTGATCTCTGCGCCTCGAGCCGCTTCCGTGGTGGGAGCGGAGGCGACGAGGGCCATCTGGATTTCCTGACGGGAAGGTCAGTCGACGGGGACCAGTCGAGCCAACTGGTCGACGAAGCCGGCGATGACGCGAATCTCGGTCAGCTCCCGACCAGCGGCGACCGGGCTCCAGTGCGCTCGAACCGGAGAAGCCTCAGCGCAGCTGTGCTCGCCAGTCGAGGACGAGGTGAATGGGGTGCGCCGACTCGCTGGCCGTGCTGACCAGAAAGCGCTGGCCGTCCGCCGACACGTCGTACTGGTTGCCCTGGACGTTGGGCTCCCATCCCGCGAGCCGGGTCTGGAAGAGAGCCGAAGTCCCCCGCACCTGCAGGTCGGAGCCGGAGGAAGCCAACTCGACCGCCATCAGCATGTCGTCCGGGCCGAGATAGTAGAGCTCGCGTCCGTCGCGTCGCCAGCGTGGCTGGAGCCCCCCTCCACTGGACACCTGCCACCTCGGCCCCGTCGGGGGGAAGGGTTGCACCACGACTTCGAAGCGGCCGCTCTCGTTGGACACGTAGGCGAGCCAGCGGCCGTCGGGTGACAGTCGGCCGTTGCGTTCTTCGGCCGGGGTGCCAGCGAAGGTCGTCGGCGCCTCACCGACGGAGAAGGTCGCGATGTCGAAGCTCGTGACGGGACTGAAGGCAGAGAACACGATCGTGCCGTCGGCCGACCAGTCGGTGGGAATGGTCGGTGCCGGCGAACGCAGGAGCTCTTCGTCCTTCCCCGGGGAGTTGAGCTTCAGGCGAAACAGATTCGGGGCCCCGTCCTTCAGGGAGGCGAAGATCACCTCGGGCTCCGAAGGAGAGCAGATCGGGTAGAAGTCGACTTCAGGATCGAAGGTCAAGCGGGTTGGGGCACCCCCAGAGGCGTCGACTGCCCACAGGTCGACGGACGCGCTGGTCGGGTCGGAGGATTCATAGACGACGGTGCGATCGTCGGAGGTCAGGCACAGGGTGTTGTGGCTGCCGGACGGGGTGACCGCATCGAGTCGCCTTCCCGCGCGGTCGAACCAGACCAGCTGCGAGTCGGTGACCTGCGGGCGATAGGCGATCGTGCCCTGTGAAGAGACCGAGAACAGGGCCTGGTAGGAGACGGCGTTGAAGGCGACGTCGCTGGCGACCGGCACCGGATCGCCCGTGAAACGCAGCGCCTCGGTGTCGAAGGGCTGTGAAACGACGTCGGCGCCTCTTCGATAGAGAACGTAGCCTTCCGGATCGAAGGCGGCGCTGAAGTCGGTCACCACCAACGTCGAGGTCTCGGTGGAGTCGAGCGACGCGACGCGAATCTCCTTGGGCCTCGCCCGGAAGGGATCGACGGCCAAACAGAGGTAGTGGCGCCCATCCGGAAGGAATGTGGGGAACCAGCACGTCGCTTCGTCTTGACCCATCGATACTGCGCTCGAGCTCCCGCCGCTGACCTTGATGAGATGGACGGGCTGATTCGGGAAGCGCAGGAAGAGGATCTCGTCGAACTGGTTCCAGGTTCCGCCGCGCGGTACCGGCGCGGCGGTCAGGGTGGAAGCAGAGCTCGCATCCAGGGAAATCGTTTCGAGGTGGCCGCCGGCGAAGAAGCCGAGGCGCTGGCTATCGGGAGCCCAGAAGGGCAGGGAGGCGTTGTCGGTGTCCGGCAGGGGCCGCGCGGTCAGCGAGTCGCGGTTGCGCACGAAGAGGGACCGACGACCGGAACGCTCGATCGCGACGAAGGCCACGTGGCGACCGTCGGGTGAGATCTGGGGCGCCTCCCCGGGGGCGATGGTCGTGCTGGGAGGAGGCAGGATCGAGAGTCGATCGGGCGCTGCGGTCGGTTCTACGGACGAGCTCCTGTTTCCGATCAGCACACCGCCGAGGATCACGGTCGCGATCGAGGCGAGGGCCGCCAGTCCCCACGCGAGTCTTTCGCGGGACTTCGGAGCTCCGTCCTCGGAGGAGAGTCCTTCCACCGGGGAGGAGGTGATGTAGCGCAACTGGTGGAGCACGTCCTGTGCACTCGACCACCGCTCTTCGCGGTCCTTCGCCAGACAGACGTCGAGCAGCCGATCGAGGCCCGGAGGCACGTCCGGGCGGCGGCTCGACGCCGAGGGCACCTTGCCATGCAGGATCGCGCCGATGAGAGTTGCCTGGTTGTCGCCCACGAAAGCCCGCGTGCCGGTGAGCATCTCGAAGAGCAGGGTGCCCAGGGCGAAGACGTCGGTGCGCAGGTCGGCGGGTTTTCCCTCGAGCTGCTCGGGGGCCATGTACCCGAGCGTGCCGATCAGCTGACCCTCGCGAGTGACCGGAGCGGTTTCCGCTTCGCTGCCGATGGGCTGGCCGGGGTCGGTGCGGAGCCGGGCGAGGCCGAAATCGAGCAGCATCGCGCCCCTCCGGGTGAGCATGACGTTGCCGGGCTTGAGATCGCGATGCACGATGCCCTGGCGGTGTGCGGCGGCCAGTGCTTCGGTGATTTGAACGGCCCAGACGAGGGCCACATCGAGGTCCGGCGGCCCCGAGGCGAGCCGAGCGGCGAGTGACTGACCCTCGAGCAGCTCCATGACCAGGAAGTCGATCTCTCTCTCGTGACCGACGTCGTGGAGAGCGCAGATGTGCGGATGGCTCAGAGAAGCGATCGCTCTGGCTTCGCGCTCGAAGCGCCCGCGGCGCTCAGGGTCTCTGGCGAAGGCGTCGGGCAGGATCTTGAGCGCCACCACGCGGCCCAGTCGCGTGTCACGAGCGCGGTAGACCTCTCCCATGCCCCCCGCGCCGAGAGGACCGAGGATCTCGTAGGGCCCGAGCCGAGTGCCGGTCGAGAGCGTCATGCCGTGCGACCGTGCGCAGCGCCCGGATGGGTCCGAAGTCGAGTGGCCAGCGAGAGTCTCAGCGGACCGAACCTCCTCCGTCGCAAAAGGTCGGCGTCCTTCGCTTCGTCGATGGTGCGACGACCGGTGACCCGAGCACGGGAGCACGCTAGCACGAACGTGTCAGCGTGTAGGAGAGTGAACGTCCAGGGAGCTGCCTCTTTGCCGATCTCCCTGGGGCGTCCCCCTGCTCGGCCTCTGAGAGCTCGGGCTCGCGGGGGGTGCCTTCTGAGGCGTCCATGCGCCCCGAGCGGCCTGCCGACGTCGAGGGCTCGGGATTCTCGAGCCGGGCCTCAGCTGCCGCCAGACCAAGGTCGACAGCAGGGCCAACCCCGACACGGCGATAGCCACACGTGGCCGGTGCCTGTGTTTCCTTGTTCCTGGGGGTGAGGGTTCGACACTCGAGAGACTTCGTGGTCGCGGGACTCGACAAGAGGATAGCGCGAGGATCCGATCGGTGAGTCATCTGGCCCGGGTGTCCTGATTCTGCTCCACTGGCGCCGGGCCCCGATTGTTGCTCTACTTTCACTCGTTCCCGTGCTCAGGTGGGTCGACTCGGTCACCGCAAGGAGAACCAATGTATTCCCGTCGCGCCCAGCAGTCCTGTCGGCTCGCTCCAGCTTGGCTGCACCTCGGCGTCTCGAACGGCCGCACCCGCGACCTTTCCACGACGATCGTGGCGGGTGATTGCATTTCGGTCACGGTGAGCAACGTGCGGTTGAACGGTGTGGCCCTCGACCCGGCCGCCACGTATCAGGTGACGGTGAACAACTTCCTGGCCGACGGGGGCGACAACGTCTCCACGTTCGCCACCATTGACCCGTCGTTGAGAGTCGACGGCGGCAACGACCTCGGGGCACTCGTCAACTACTTCGTCGCGTTGAGCCCGGTGGCTCCACCGAGCACTGACCCGCCTCAACGAGAGCTGAGCGTCTCGCCGAGCGAAGACCCCAGCTGCAATCTGGGGTGCGAGCACGGCGTCGGTTGTAGTCTGGTTGCGTATCCCAACAGTTGGTCCCTCCAAAGGAGGTAGAGATGTGGATTCCGGTCTGTCGTTGGACGCTGGTGTTGTCTCTGCTGGCTACGGGTGTGCTTTCGCAGGAGGAGGTAGGAGTACCGTCGAGTGACGAGGTGGCTGGCTACCAGACCATTGTCGAGACCGAAGGGGAGAACACGAGGGTCGCCGAGGTCCCGGCCGACGACCGGGCCGCGCGAATCTCGTTCATCGACTCGCCCACGGTCACCTGTTATCAGCCCAACCCCGCCCTGAACCAGTGCTTCATCAACTGGTACTCCACCTCGGTGAGCGCGTCTCCCAACTACATCATCGAGATGAAGATCACGATCAACCTCTATGGCGTCGTGGCCTACCACCAGGGTTTCTTCCAGACATCGATGTACGTGCCGTACAACATGCGTGACCGCGGATTCCGGGTCCCCTGCGGGTCACTGGGCGATGGCGGCAAGGAGGACCTGGGCGCTGTCTACGCCTGGACGATCTGGGCGCGCGACTCGGCCGACCTGAAGTCGACCAATTACGGTTCGACCTACTGTCCGGCCTTCATCCCCTGACCGCGAGAATCAGCGCATGTCGAGCCAATACATGCCGTTGCGATTCCTCGCGCTCGGCTGGGTCGGTCTACTGGCTGCGCTTGGAAGCAGTGCGTGGCCGGCAACAGGATCGGCGCTCTCGAGCGGGCAGAACGAGGCCCACCGAGAGGCTCCCGACGGCGAGAGTCCCGCTCGTGAGAGACTGGCGGAGCGGATCTCGTTCATCGACAGCCCGTCGGCCACCTGCTACGCGTTGACTCCAGGTCGCGACGAGTGCTTCCTCCAGTGGGAGCATCTATCGGTGTCGACCGCGACGCCGGACTACCTGATCGAGCTCACCTTGACGATCGACGGCGCCTTCCGGGCGATCCACTCCGGGTTCTTTCAACGATCGATCTACGTGCCAGCGGACTTCTACCAGCCGGGGTTCAGAGTCGACTGCGGCAGGCCGGGAGACTCCGGCGATCCGACTCTCGGGCTGACTCACTCGTACGCGGTCCGAGCCCGCGACACGAAGGGGCTTTCGGCGGCGAACTACGGTGTGGCGACCTGTCCAGCGGTGACCTGGATCTTCGAAGACGACTTCGAGAGCTCGAACCTGAGCGCCTGGTCGGACAGTCCCCCGTGAGGTCTCGCTGCGGCCAGACGAAGGTCTACGCACTCGATCGCGGTGCCTGACAAGGGCGCGCAGCCGGCACTGGCCACTGGGACTCGAGGCGCACCCCCTGCTCGAGGCGCTGGTTCGAAGGATCGACCAGTATCGCTTCCGGGAGGTAGTGTGTCGAGGAGTGGGAGTGGAGAAGGACTCTCGTCTGCTCGCGCGCAGACCTGTCAGGAGCCTGACCGATGAACGAACGCCTCGAGCGGAACAAGGAAACCGTCACGGCCTTCTATGACTTGATGTTCAACCAGTGCAGGCCGGCGGATGCGATCGAGCGTTACGCCGGGGACGTCTACATCCAACACAACCCAGCGGTGGCCGACGGCAAGCAAGCCTTCATCGAGTACTTCGAGCGAATGGCGAGGGAGTATCCGGGAAAGCGCGTCCGGTTCAAACGCGTCCTCGCCGAAGGCGACCACGTGGTGCTGCACTGCCACCAGGAATGGCCGGGCGACCGGGACTGGGCGGGAATCGACATCTTCCGGCTCGATGACGAGGGGAGGATCGTCGAGCATTGGGACGTACTGCAAGTCGTACCCGAAGAGTCCGCAAACCAGAACACCATGTTCTGACGGCAGTGCCATGACCCGCGAGAGCTCATCGCCGATACGACGAGCCACCGGGAAGGACTTGCCTGTACTCGTCAGCCTGATGGAAGAGTTCTACAGGGAAGCGGGCTTCGAGCTGGATCACGAGTTGGCGACCGCAGCCTTCGAAGAGCTCCTCTCTCGTGACGGCCTGGGGTGTGCCTGGATCATCCGGGACGAGGAGCTCGACGTGGGGCATCTCGTGCTCACCCTGAGGTTCGCGATGGAGCACGCCGGGATGGTCGCCTGTGTGGACGATCTCTTCGTCCGGCCCGCGCATCGCAACCGGGGCCTCAGCACCGCCGCGCTGCGACGGGCCAGGGAGTTCTGTGAGACCTCCGGCGTTCGCGCGATGACCGTCGAAGTCGCTCCCGGCAATGGTCCCGCGCAGACCGTCTGTCGCCGCATGGGGTTTGTCGAGACCTCCGACCGTCAGTTGCTGGCACTTTCGCTGGCACCTCCCAGCCATGCCCTGTGAGCCCGAAACGGAGGGGAGGAGGCGAGCTCGTGGCGGTGATCGCGGCCAACGCCGTCATCGGCACAGGGGTCGCCTACCATGCTGCGACTCTCTCGCGGGCGCTTCCCTGGGAGGGAGTCGGTGTACGAGGCGGTGGAGGGCTGAGGCGGGGCGGGACGTGTAGCGGACTTCCGTCACCCCTCTTCCGTGCGGTTTCGGAGGCGGGCGGCCCGGTCTCGAATCCACGCGAATCCGGCGCCCTCGATCTCGACGGCCTCGGCCTGCGCGAGCAGCCGCTCCGCCTCGGACCGGTCGGAAGTGGTGACCGCGGCCTTGCGCAGGAGGGCACCGGCGAGCTCGATGCGGGCCTCGGCCACCCGCCAGTGATCGGCGGCCAGGACCTCGAGCCAGAGCTCGAGTCCTTCGTGCAGTAGCGGCTCGGCCTCCTCGGCCCGCCCCCGGTCGGCGAGCACTGCACCGAGTCCAGTGAGGGTTTCGGCCCGCTGGATGGCCGGCGTTCCCTCCGCCTGTCGGTCGAGGGCGCGGGCCAGCTCGTGCTCGGCCGACTCCTCGTCTCCTGCCCGATGGAGCGCGATGCCGAGCAGGCTGCGTACGCGAGAGCTCGGCGCACTGTCCGCTCCGGTGAGGCGCTCGAAGCGCTCGAGGCCGCTGCGGTAGATCGCGATCGCCTGGTCGTACTCGCCGAGGGCGAGATCGAGCCCGGCGAGATTCATCTCGACCGCGATGCGGGTGTAGGCATCTGGGGCCGAACTGGCTCGACGGATCTCCGCCGCTCGGCGCACGAAGGGAGCCGCATCCTCGAAGTGACCGCGATCCATCAGCACCTTGCCGAGATTCGAAAGGCTGTTGGCGAGAGTGGGATGGTGGGGGCCGTAGGTGCGCTCTCCGGCCGCGACCGCCTCGCGGAAGAGGCGCTCCGCCTCTCGGTATGCGCCCAGCGTGTGGAAGGTGACCGCCAGGTTGTTGCGCGTGTCGGACACCATCGGATGATCCTCACCGTGGAGCTCCTCGAGCGCGCCAAGGGCCTCGCGGTTGAGGCGAATGGCGTCCTCCTCGCGGCCGGTGCGGCCGTAGATGATGGCCAGATCGGTCTTGGTCAGGGCCACCTCGGCCTCGGCGCCCAGCCGCTCGAAGATCTCCAGGGCCGAGGCGAAGCTGCTCTCGGCCTGGTGGTGAAGGTTGGCGACGGTCTGGACGCGGCCGAGCTCGCGCAGCAATTGTCCGCCCAGCTCGGACTCGAGAGTGTCGCTACTACGCAACAGGTCGAGCGCCTCCTCGACGCGGGCGGTCGCCAGGTCGACCTCCCCCGAGTCATGGTAGATGCTGGCAAGCTTCTCGAGGGCGTCGGCGAGGGCGAGCTCATCGAGCGGACGCGCCTGACGCTGCTCCCGCACCGCCTCTTCGAGCAGCGCGGTCCCGCGCTCGTTGTCGCCGAGGCTGGCGTGGGCGTAGCCGATGATCGCGAACAGCTCGCTGCGTACTTCGGGCTGGTCGACCAGCTCCTCGCGGATCTGCGCCTCGCCTTGCTCGAGCAGATCGTGGGCGCTCACCTGGCCAGCGGACGAGGAGTTCGGGTCGGTGGCCGCGAACAGTCCGCCGAGAAGATCGGCGACGGTCTGTGCCTTCCTGGCTTCGAGACGCGCCCGATCGCGCTCCTCTCGAGCGACCCGCGCCTGCCACAGGACCGTGACGAGCGCCGCGATCAGGAGCAGTGCCACGGTCCCGGCCGTCAGGGTGGCCAGACGGTGACGCGCGACGAACCTCTCGAGGCGATACCGCGCGGTCGCCGGGCGGGACTCGATCGGGCGCCCGCTCAAGTAGCGCCCGAGGTCGGCCGCCATCGCTCCGACCGAGCGGAAGCGCCGCTGCGGGGACTCGCGCAGCGCCTTCTGCAGGATCACCTGAAGATCGCCGGGCACCGTCGTCGAAGAAGAGGAATCGGGCTCTGAGGGCTGGGCTCCGGTGATCAACCGACGCAGCACCAGCCCCAGCGAATAGACGTCGGTGGCGGTCGAGGCCGCGCGGTTCTCTCGCTGTTCCGGGGAGGCGTACTCGGGCGTCATCGGCAGGAAGCGGGTGTCTCCCCCCTCGTCGGCGTCGTCGAGGATCTTGCCGACGCCGAAGTCGAGCAGCTTCACGCGACCGTCGGCGGTGACCAGGATGTTGCTGGGCTTGAGATCACGGTGCAGCACGAGATTCTCGTGCGCGTGCTGGACCGCGCCGCAGACGTCGAGGAAGAGGCGGAGCCTCTCTCGCTGAGACAAGCCGTGCCGCTCGCAGTAGAGATCGATCGGCTGTCCCTCGACCAGCTCCATCGCCAGGTAGGGGTAACCCTCCTCGGTGACTCCGCCGTCGTGCAGTCGGGCGATGTGGTCGTGCTCCAGCCGAGCGAGGATCTGGCGCTCGATGCGGAAGCGGCGCTCCTTCTCGGCGCTTTCGAGTCCCCGCGGCATGACCTTGAACGCGACAAGCTTTTCGAACTGTGCGTCGGCTCGCTCGGCGAGATAGACGACGCCCATGCCCCCGCGCCCGAGGACCTCGAGCAGTCGATAGCGGTCGATCGTCCGGCCCACGATTCGCGTCTGCGGATCGTTCCGCCCGGACTGCGCCTCCTCGTTTCCTGCATCGACGTCGAGCTCGACGAGGAGGTCGGGGAGCGCTTCAGCGATTCCTCGGTCGAAGAGATCTTCACGCCACCCTCCCTCGGCGAGCAAGAGCTCCACCTCGCGTCGGAGGGCCGCGTCTCCGCCGCAGAGCTCGTCGAGACGTCGCGGACTCACCGCGAGTCTCACGCTCGTGTCCGCGTCCGGGAGGTCGTCGAACAGCTGGTCGAGAACCCACTCGACCCTCTCCCAGGACGGTCCGCCGGCGGGACGGGGATTCATGTCGGAAACCTACCAGAAGAACGTTCTGGGAGCGCGGCCGCGACTCGGTTTCCGGCGGGTGGCGGTTTGTGCGGCCGGCTACCGATAGGGAGGTGAACGGAGGAAACCCCGTCTCCCGTTCCGGTGTGGCCGCTTGCGGCTGACCGGGAGGCGAAATCCGAGGAGTGAGCCCATGCTCGTGTCGCCGCTTCGTCTGTCTGTGTTGGCCGTCGTGCTCTTCGTCTGGTTTCTGTCGCCACCCACGGCGTCTCACGCCGACGACGGGATCCTGAAGGACGTGCGCGACGAGTTCTGGATCGACGGTCCCGATTCCGTGCAGCCCGGGGTCGACCGATCGACTCCAGCGATCGCGGTCGACTCCACGGGGCGCTCGATCGTTGCCTGGACGGCCTTCGCTGATTCCGCTGGCGACCGCAACGACGTCTTCGTGCGCCGATTCGACGGGGACGACTCATCCCTCGACGACCCCTTGATGGTCAACACGACCTTCTTGGGAGAGCAGGACCATCCCGACGTCGCGGTTCGGGATGACGGTGCCTTCTTCGTGGTCTGGCAGAGCGTCGAGTACGACGCGGACGACGCGACCGACCAGCGGTGGGTGCGCGGCCAGCTCTTCGACGCGAACGGTGATCCGGACGGCTCCGAGCGTTTGCTCTCCCAGGTCTCCTCGGGCGTATTCGCCTACGATCTCGAGGCTTCGGTCGTGGCGCTGAAGGACGGGACCTTCGTGGTGGTGTGGGAGAGCCGCAAGGGGATGGAATCGGACTCCCAGGACTGCTCGCGGGGAGCGGTCGGCTGCGGTAGCTACAGCATCCAGGCACGACGCGTCGGCGCGAACGGGGTTCCGGTCGGGAACCAGTTCCAGATCAACCAGGATCCCGATCGCGACCAGGAGGACCCGGCGCTGGCGCCGACCGCCGAGGGCGGCTTCTTCGTCGTCTGGCGCAGCGACAACAGTATCGGCACCGACACGGGCTATGCGATCCAGGGTCGGCGGTTCAACGCCAACGGTAGCGGGGCAGGCAACGAGCTCCAGATCAACACCTCGACCGACGGAACGCAGTGGCAGCCCGACGTGGCCAGCAACGGGCTCGGCGATCTGCTGGTGGTCTTCGAGTCGCCGAACGAGTATCTGGTCAACAACCACACGACCCTCCGAGCGCGCTGGCTGAACTCCCAGGGTGTTCCGCAGGGCAACGACTTCTTCCTCTCCACGATTCACCCGCAGGAGGACCACTTCGACCCGCGCGTTGCGGGTGGCGTCGACTTCTTCATGGTGGTGTGGCGCACAGGTGTGCAGGGGATCGGCTCCGATGGGAGCGACTCCGCCGTCAACGGACGGATCGTGCTCGGGAGGAACCAGTTCGAGGGCGGGCAGTTCCAGGTCAACGACTACGAGCCCGGCCACCAGGTGCTCGCGAACCTCGGTGGCAACCACTTCGACCTCGTCGTCGCCTGGCACGCCTATCCCCAGCATGGTTTCGAAGTGGACGACGGCATCGTTGGTCGGGGCTATCGCTTCTGCTCGTTCTTCTGTGACGACTTCGAAAGCGGCGACACCGAGTGCTGGGACAATACCGTGACTCGCTGACTGCGATCTCTGTCGGTCAGCTGGCCTCGTGCTGCAGCTCCTTGCGCAGCCAGGCCCGGGACTTGAACCAGTCGCGCTGTACCGTGCGGAGGGAAAGGCCCAGGGCTCGCGCCGTTTCCTGCTCGCTCATCCCGGCAAAGAAGCGACACTCGAAGACCCGAGTGAGGCGGGGGTTGTTGCGGGTGAGGCCTTCGAGCGCCTGGTCGAGCGCGAGCAGTGTGTCGGCTTGTTCGTCGACGCCGATCTCGACCCGGTCGAGCGACAGCGTTGCCTGGCCGCCGCCCCGTTTGAGCGCCGTGCGTTGGCGAACGTGATCGACGAGGATCTGGCGCATCGCGCCGGCCGCGAGGGCGAAGAAGTGCTCGAGGTCGTTGGGCTCGACGCGGGACTGGTCGACGAGCTTCAGGTAGGCCTCGTGCACGAGGGCGGTCGTGTCGAGGGTGTTCCCGGGGCGCAGCCTCGAGAGCTGCTGCCGGGCAATCTCGCGCAGGTCCTCGTAGATCAGCTGCAGGAGGTCTTCGAGCGCACTGGCGTCGCCGCTGCGATGAGCGATCAGCAGCTGGGTCACTCGGGCGACGGGTGAGTCCTCACCCTGGAGGGGTTCTTCGGGGCACATGCCGGACACGGGATGGTCATTGGGGCGCGTCTAATCCCGGTCGAGTCTATTGCCCCGGTGCAGCGGACAAGCCTCACGCTCCGCCTCGTAGCAGCCGCCCACTCTCGATCTGGCCGGGGACGCCCGAGAAGGTACGGGAGTATTGGGAGGAGCGACGCGGGGGTCAGTACGTGCTCACGGGCTCCGTTTGGGCCGATCTCGAGGCCGATACCCTTGCCGGGACCGGTCGTGTCGTGCGATCGCGGAGCGCCAGGCTGCCTGCGCCCCCCGCAGGGGCATCGTGGGGCCTCCCTGCACGCGACGAACCGAGATGGCAGACTATGAGGCCATGGAGACGGAAATCGATTGGTCCATCGTGTGGACGCACAGTCTACGGATGGCGACGGCATACGTGCTCGCACTGCCGATCGCCTGGAATCGCGAGCGGGCCTCACGCAGTGCGGGGCTGAGAACGTTTCCTTTGGTGGCGATCGCGTCGTGCGGCTACATGCTGGTCGGAATGCAGGTGCTCAGCGACACCAACGCCGAAGCGAGGGTGATCCAGGGCTTGATTACCGGCATCGGCTTTATCGGTGGAGGCGCCATCCTGAAGTCGGGTGGCAGCGTAACGGGCACAGCGACTGCCGCCAGTCTCTGGAACACCGGAGTGATCGGCATGTCGGTCGCCTGGAATCGCCTCGAGGTCGCCGTCGTGTTGAGTGCGATCAACTTCCTCACGCTGCAATTCCTTGCACCGCTCAAAGGAGCCGTCGCCACCGACGACGACGCCGAGTCCGACTGAGCCGCGAGAGCAGCAGCGCTGATTCTTCGCCGGCGTCTCTTCTATGGGTCGACGCGTCGCACCGCATGGTGCGCCGCTGGATCTCCTGATCCCGTGCCATCTCTGGCCGAGGGTCCGCCCTCGGTGGTCCCTGGCGGCGTCGGATGGGTGGACTTGCGCACTCTTCCAGGTCGGGGATGCACTCGGGGGCTGTTGCGGTGCGGGAAGCCGGTCCGTGATGGGCTCGCGCGCCTCCGAAACCTCTTTCGAGTTGGTTCGTGCGCTGCGCTCGGCTCTCGCCCCGAAAGGCAGTTTCGGCATCCAACTGCCCCATCGGGTGAGGACAACACCCGGTTTTTGACTTAGCTTGGACTCGATCTCGGCCGAACGCGAGGAGGTGGAGACATGTCGAAAGCAGCGCTGGAAGCCGTCACGCTTACCCCGGAGCAGGAAGCAGAGCGACTCTGGCAGGGCTCCGAGCAGGAGTTCGCAGCCGCTGCAGACGACCTCGCCCGACTGTGCGCCGCACTCGAACTCGGAGTCCGTGCCGCCGAGGTTCTCGCCGTCCTCAGACTCCGCACGGTCAAGAAGGACCTGCCTGCCACGATCGGCATGTTGCTCGAGCATCCGCCCGAGGAGGTCGATTCCTGGCGAGACGTCGTGCAGATGCCGAAGAGCCTCAGCTTCGCCGAAACGATCGACATGCTGAGCGAAGAAGGCCTCGAATGTGTCACGCCGCACCTGCACCACGGGTGGGAGGACCGGCGACGGTCCTGCGGCCGGGCTCGGGAAACGGCGCGGCGCGCCACAGGGGTGACACTCGATACGGCGACTCGGGATCGTCTGATGATACTGGCTGCGTACCGCAACCGGATCTTCTCGACGCCGCCGCCCGTGCGCATCGTGCCGTCGGAGATCGTCGACGCCTTTCCGACACTTCGGGAGCTCGTCCAGCAGCTGTCGACTCCCGCGTAGTCAGAGCCCGCGGAGCCGCCTCCGGCTTGGCTCGCCTTCCGAACTTCTGTGGCTAGATGGTGAGGCGGAGCAGGTGACACTTTCGGAGCTCGGGGAGGCCGACCCGCAGGTGGCTCCCTCGAAAAGTTCGGAGGGCAGCTCGAGCCGCATTTCTGGGCACGCTTGACACCACCCGCAGGGGTGGCTTCGCCCGGCACGGGGGTGTAGAGGGTCCTGGCGAGGCTTGTCAAAGCCGCTGGCTGCCGAGCGACGGCGTGTTCCCTTTCGGTCCGGGGAGTCTCAGGGGCTCGTCCGGAAGGAAGAGCGTTGTCCGACTTGTACTACCATCAACACAAACAGCCAAACAGCGTGTACGGGTTCAGCGGTGTGTGAGGGAGAACTGTATGGACCAGAATGAGCATGAGCTTCCAGACCACCCCAAGGGCACTCTCGCGATCGTTCTCATCTACGGCTTGCTGATGGCGGCCTGCTGGGTGGCGCTTTTTGTCTGGGCCCTGATCGGACGCGGTGCCCCGACCACTTGATGGGTGCCTCGGTACTCGGAGAGGGAGCGAAATGAAAGTCGATTTCTACGAACGGATCTGGCTCTGGATGTCGGGAGCTTTGATCATCGTGTTTCTTCTGGCTCTGGTCCTGACGGCCAGTCTGCAGGCGATTCACCCGCCGAGCCATGTCGAGACCATCGACCCGCTCAAGGTGCGAACGGAGACAGAGTTTGCCGATCCGAAGGTGGAGCGGCTCGAGGACGGAACGATCCGCGTGGTGATGGTGGCGGAGATGTTCCAGTTCCGGCCGACCACCGTTCGAGTGCCGTCGGGGGAGCCGATTCGCTTTCGCATCACCAGCCCTGACGTCATCCACGGCTTCCAGATCGTGGGTACCAATGTGAACACCATGGTGGCTCCCGGATACGTCAGTGAGATGACGGTCACCTTCGACGAGCCGGGCGAGTACCTGGTGCTGTGCAACGAGTACTGCGGCCTCTCCCATCACCTGATGCAGAGTCGTCTGATCGTGGAGGACGGAGCGGTCGGGGAGGCTGGGCGATGAGGCGCCGTGTGATCGAGCGCTACCAGCTCGAGTTCTCGAACTTCGCCGTCGCGATCGGCGCCTTCGGTCTGGGCGCTGTGATGGCAGTGATGCAGGCGCTGGCTCGGGCGGATCTGGATGTTTTCTTCAGCACTCCGCGGATGTACTACATCTCGGTCACCGCCCACGGTGTGTTGATGGCGCTGGTGTTCACTACCTTCTTCATCATGGGGCTGGGCTACCTGGTGACACGGGAAACACTCGGACGGGTGGAGGGTGAGGCCTGGGGATGGATCTCCTTCACGGTGGCTACGATCGGAACCGCGATGGCGGCGATCGCGATCCTGTCCGGGTCGAGCACGGTGCTGTACACCTTCTATCCACCCTTGCAGGCGCATCCGGCGTTCTACATCGGGGCGACTTTGCTGGTGGTGGGCTCCTGGATCTGGTGCGCCATTCTGATTCACAACTGGGTCGTGTGGCGCCGGGTCGCCAATGGCGCACCGACGCCCCTCGCCATGCACGGCATGCTGGCCACCGTGATCGTCTGGATTCTGGCGACGGTGGGACTGGCCGCCGAGGTTCTGGGAATGCTGATCCCCTGGTCGCTCGGCTGGGTCGACAAGATCGATCCGATCGTGGCTCGGACCTGGTTCTGGTGGTTCGGCCATCCGCTGGTGTATTTCTGGATCCTGCCGGCCTATGTGCTCTGGTACACCGTGATCCCGAAGGTGGCGGGCGGCAAGCTGTTCAGCGACACGCTCACGCGAGCCGTGTTCGTGATGTTCATCCTGTTCTCGACCCCGGTCGGGTTCCACCATCAGTTCTCCGATCCCGGGATCCCCGCGTCGTGGAAGATGCTGCACACGGTGCTCACCTATGCCGTCATGTTTCCGAGCATGATCACCGCCTTTACCGTGATCGCCTCGCTCGAAGTGGCGGGTCGGATGAAGGGGGGGCAGGGCCTCTTCGGGTGGATTCGTCACCTGCCCTGGAAGGACCCCTTCTTCCTGGCGGTGGCGCTCGCGATGTTCAACTTCGCGCTGGGTGGCATCGGTGGAGCGATCAACGCCGCGTATTCGATGAACACCGTCGTTCACAACACGGCCTTCATCCAGGCCCACTTCCATCTCACCGTGGGCACGGCTACCGCGTTGACCTTCATGGGCGCGACCTACTGGCTGATGCCTCGCATCCTGGGGCGCCAGCTCGCTCTGCCGAGACTGGCTCTGGCTCAGAGCTGGCTCTGGTTCATCGGAATGGCTCTCTTCTCGTGGACCACCCACGTGACCGGGTTGATGGGGCAGCCGCGTCGGGTGTTCAGTTCGTCCTTCCTGGGTTCGGAGAACGCCCAGGTTTGGGAGGGACTCACCCTGATCTCGGCCGTGGGAGGTGTGGTGCTGTTCCTCAGCTCGCTTTCCTTCCTCCTGGTCGCCCTCGCGACGTTCGGCTGGGGCAAGCGCAGCGAGGCTCCGCCGATCGAGTTCGCAGAGCCTCTCGACGAGGTGCCTGCGCAGTCGCCCATCTGGGATCGCCTGGGGCTATGGGCGCTCGTGGCCGTGGTCTTGATCGTGATCGCCTATGGATACCCGATCTGGCACCTGCTCTCGATGGAGCGCTTCGGATCGCCGGGCTTCAAGCCCTTCTGAGGAGGAGTTCGAGATGACCGTGACTACCGACCCTGCCGCGACGACTCCGACTCCCGAGGCGACCGAGGACCAGCCTTCTCGGCGATGGCTCAACCTCGGAATGATGGGCGCCCTGGTCGCCGCCTATGGCACCCTGGCCGCGTACATCGCGCGCTACCTCTACCCTGCGACTCCGCGGCCGCGCGCCTGGCTCTACGTTGCGGAGGCCAATAGCATCAATGCCGGGGAAGCGGTGGTCTTCCGCACCCCCACCGGCGAGCCGGTCAATGTCACCCGCCAGGGAGAAGGCGACGACGCGATCGTCGCGCTCTCCAGTACCTGCCCCCATCTGGGCTGCCAGGTGCACTGGGAGTCACAGAATGACCGGTTCTTCTGCCCCTGCCACAACGGCGTCTTCGATCCGTCAGGGGTCGCGACCGAGGGCCCACCGGCCGAAGCGGGCCAGAGCCTTCTGCAGTACCCGATCAAGGTCGAAGGCGGACTGCTCTATATCGAGTTGCCCACCGACGTCATCGCGATGGGCCCGGGTCGGATCGAAGAAGCCACGACGGCGTACGCGTGCTGCCCGCCCGGGCCGGGGCACGATCCTTGTCTCTATCCGAGCGAGTCTCTGGCTACGAAGCACCAGCTGTCTCTCGTCGCCGAATCGAGGGAGGCCTAGGTCATGCCGAGTGCCGTGCAGCGGGCCGGAGCCTGGGTTCAGGAGCGGCTGCCGATCTCCCGGGCAGCTGCGTGAGCTGACCAACGAGCCGGTCCCGAACCACCTCAAGCGCTGGTGGTTCGCCCTCGGCGGCACGCCGGCCTACCTCTTCGTCGTCCAGATCGTCACCGGCATCCTGCTGGCGTTCTACTACCAGCCGCCGCCGTCGACCGCCTACGAGTCGGTGCGCTACATCACCGACGAGGCCGCCTTCGGCTGGTACATCCGCAGCCTGCACAAGTGGGGCGCGACGCTGATGATCGCCGCGGTGATCCTGCACCAGATGCGGGTCTACTTCACCGGCGCCTATCGCAAGCCGCGCGAGATCAACTGGATGGTCGGCATGTGCCTCTTGATCTGCACCCTGACGCTCGGGTTCACCGGCTACAGCCTGGTCTACGAGCAGCTCAGCTACTGGGGCGCGACGGTCGGCGCCAACATCGCCGACGGCGTCCCGGTGGTCGGTGACTTCGTCAAAGCAGATGCTGCTGGGCGGCGAGGCCTACAACCGACACACCCTGTCGCGGTTCTTCATCCTGCACGCGGCGGTGCTGCCGGTGCTGATGATCCTGCTGCTCGTCGTCCACATCGGCATCATCCGCCTGCAGGGCGTGACCGAGTTCGAGTTCGAGGACGAGCCCGAGCCGCAAGCCGAGCACTTCAACTTCTTCCCCGACCACATGCTGACCGAGCTGATCATCGGCCTGGTCCTGATGGGATCCTGTCGCGCTCTCGCGACCGTCTGCTGCCCGCGACCATGGGGCCCGCAGGCCGATCCGCTGACCACGCCGGAGGTGATCAAGCCGGAGTGGTTCTTCTACGTCGCGTTCCGCTGGCTGAAGCTGTTCTCGCGGAACCGTCGCGATCCTGTCGCATCGGGTTCATCGTCTTCGTCATGTTCCTCTGGCCCTTCATCGACGCCTGGATTCGCAAGCGCACCCGCTTCGCCGAAGCGAGCGTCTGGATCGGCATCGTCGGCGTCGCTCACCATCATCGGCTCTGACCGTCTGGGAGGCCGTGGTCGCCCATTGACGGGCTCTCGGCTGTGAGAGGGACGATATCGCTATGACCTTGAATCAGAAACGCCTGCATCATCGCGCGTCTGTCGATCGTGCTTCATTCTGTCTCGCTGGTCTTCGTCCAGTGGATGGAGGTGATCCGTCGGCGCACGCAAGAGGCTGGCGTGTCGCGCCGCTCATGTCGCCGTGCCGGCGAGCTTCGCAAGGCGTGCGTCGAGTGCCACGCCAGACCACGCCCGGCATCATCGACCACTGGAAGGGCAGCACGCACGCGCGCAAGGGCGTCGGCTGCGTCGAATGCCACCAGGCCGAGCGAGGGCGACGCCGACGCCTTCGAGCCACTACGGCAGCCGTCGATCGCCACCGTGGTGACGCCGCGCGACTGCGGCCGCTGCCATCAGAAGGAGGCAAGGAGTTCGGCAGCAGCCACCACGCCGCGGCCGGCAATATCCTGGCCTCGCTCGACAACTTCCTGGCCGAGACCGTCGAAGGGGCACGCGTGCGACTTCAATCCGCACTCGCCCGACGCCGGGCGCAGCGGTCTGAGCCTGGTCAACGGCATGGCCAGCGTCTTCCTCGGCTGCAAGCAGTGCCACGGCAGCAAGATCGCGCTCGAGGCGACCGACGGCGGCACTGATCACGGTCGACGATCTCGCAGCCCGACGCCGACGGCCAGCCGACCAACCTGGAGGCGGTGGCGCGGATCGCGCAGGGCGACAACGGCCAGCCGCTCCTCGCACGCCGGCACCTGGCCCAACACCGGCATCGGTCGCCTGAATCTCGACGGCTCGCGGGGCTCCTGCTCGGCTTGCCACTGCCGCCACGACTTCTCGCCGCGCCGCGCCCGCCAGCCGGAGAACTGCGGCAAGTGCCACCTCGGTCCCGACCATCCGCAGAAGGAGATCTACGAGGAGTCCAAACACGGCGTCGCCTACCGCGACCTCAGGGACCAGATGAATCTCGACGCGAAGGACTGGGTGCTGGGCGAGGACTACGCCCAGGCGCCGACCTGCGCCACCTGCCACATGTCGGGCCACAGCCGCAACGGCGGCAAGGTCACCCACGACCCGGGCGAGCGGCATCTCCTGGACCAATCGCCCGCCGGTCAGCCTGCTGCATGGACACCGACATCAACGGCGCGATCGTCACCGAGACCGATCCGCCGAGCGTCAGCGACTGATCGGTCGACAGCTGGCAGAGACAAGCGCAACGCATGAAGGAGGTCTGCTCGCACTGCCACACGCCGAACTACGTCAATGTCCTTCTACAAGCAGTACGACGACTTGGTGATTCTGCTACAACGAGAAGTTCGCCAAGCCGGGCCAGACGATCATGGCCGCGTTGCTGGCGAACGGAACTGCATACACCGACCGCAGTTCGACGAAGAGATCGAATGGACCTGGTTCTACCTCTGGCACCACGAGGGTCGCCGGGCACGGCACGGCGCGTCGATGATGGCTCCGGACTACGCCCACTGGCACGGCATGTACGAAGTGGCCGAGCGCTTCTACATGGAGCTGATCCCGCAGGCTCGCGAGCTGCCGAGCACGCCCGTGAGACCGGGCGAGGGGGGGCGGCGACGCGGTCGACGCCGTGATCGACGGGATCCTGGCGCGCCCCGAGCACGCCTGGTTCGAAGAGGGCGCGACCGAGCAGATGGAAGAAATTCGCCGGCAGATGGAGGAGCGCTACGGCCAGGGCGAGCGCTCCGGCCCCTGACGGGTGGCACCCACGCCACAGGGAGAGTGACCTCATGAGTCTCGACCGAAGAAGATTCCTCGGAGTTCTGGGCGCGGCGCCCGCGGTCGCCGCCTATTCCTGCGCCGACCGGGAGCGGGCGGAAGAGATCGCTGCAGACGAAACGCATCGTGATCTTCGCGGAGTGACGTTGGGACAAGGCGCCTTGTCGATTCTGCGGCACCGGCTGCGGCGTCGAGGTCGGCGTGCGGGACGGCAGTGTCGTGGCCGTGCGCGGCGATCGCCACAGTGCCGGTCAACAAGGGGCTGCTGTGCGTCAAGGGCTATCACCTGCCGGGCTTGCTCTACGGCGAGGACCGACTGCTCTATCCGCAGCGGCGCAATCGCGATGGCGGCCTGGAGCGCATCTCCTGGGACGACGCCTTCGGATCTGATCGCCGAGCACTATCAGAAGGCGCTCGACGAGCACGGCCCCGAAGCGGTGGCCATGTACGGCTCGGGCCAGTGGACGGTGCTTCGACGGCTATGCCGCGCTCAAATGGGTCAAGGGCGGCATGCGCTCCAACAACCTCGATCCCAACGCGCGCCTGTGCATGGCCAGCGCGGTGATGGGCTTCATGACGCAGTTCCAGAGCGACGAGCCGATGGGCTGCTACGACGACTTCGAAGCCGGCGACGACTTCGTCCTGTGGGGCAACAACATGGCGGAGATGCACCCGGTGCTCTTCAGCCGCATCCTGGAGACCAAGCGAAAGCGCCCGACGGCTCGCATCGTCGACATCGCGACGCGCCGCACGCCGACCTCGGAGTACGCCGACCTGTACGTCGAGTTTCGGCCGGGCATCCGATCTGGCGCTGGCCAACGGCATCCTGCACCTGCTGGTCGAACGAAGGCAACGTCGATCGTGCCTTCATCGAGGAGAACGTGGTCTTCAAGCGCGGCATCGAGGATCTCGACCAGATCGGCTACGGCTGCTTCGGCGAGCAGGCGGAGCGCTACACCTTCAAGGACGAGGCGCGCGACAGCTCCTGCGACGAACTGGTGAGCCTTCCTGGCGGACTACACGCCGCGAGCAGGTCTCGCGAGCTCTCCGGCGTCCCCGTGGAGCAGATCCAGGCCCTGGCCGAGATCTACGGCGACAGCGACGACGGGCACCGTCAGCCTGTGGTGCATGGGCGTCAATCAGCACAGTCCGCGGCACCTGGATGAACAACCTGATCACCGATCTGCACCTGATCACGGGCAAGATCGGCCGTCCCGGCGCGAATCCGTTCAGCCTGACCGGCCAGCCGTCGGCCTGCGGCACCGCTCGCGAGGTGGGCACGCTGTCGAATCGACTGCCGGCCGACATGGTGGTGACGAACCCGGAGCACCGGGCCAAGGCAGAGGAGATCTGGGGCCTCGAGCCGGGAACCATCCCCGCAAGCCGGGCTACCACGCGGTCGACATGTTCCGCGCGCTGACGCGCGGCGACGTCAAGGCCATGTGGATGCAGATGACCAATCCCTGGGTCACGCTGCCCAACCTGAATCGCTTCGAGCGCAAGCCGGGTGACGGCCGTTTCGTCGTCGTCAGCGACATCTATCCGACGCCGACGACCGCGATGGCCGACCTGATCCTGCCGTCGGCGGCCTGGGTCGAGCGCGAGGGCGTGTTCGGCAACACGCGAGCGGCGCACGCAGCACTGGAACAAGATGGTCGATCCGCCGGGCGAAGCGAAGGAAGACGCCTGGCAGATCATCGAGGTCGCCAAGCGGATGGGCATGGAACATCTCTTCCCGTGGCCGACGACGACTGGCACGAGCCGATGTTCGAGGAGTACCGGCAGCTTCACCGCTGGGCGTCGGCAAGGACCTGGCGAGCTACGCAGCAGCTCGAAGGAGACCCGCGGGCATGCTCTGGCCGGTTGTCGATGGCAAGGAGACGCGCTATCGCTACGCCGCCGGGATTCGATCCCTACGTGAAGAAGGCGCCGGGAGTGCACTTCTACAAGGCCAAGGGCTACGGCGAGAAGCCGCCTTCTGGCTGCGGCCCTATCACCCGCCGGCCGAGTCGCCCGACGAGGAGTATCCGTTCTGGCTCTCCACGGGTCGCGTGCTGGAGCACTGGCACACCGGGTCGATGACGCGGCGGGTCAAGCAGCTCCACCAGGCGGTTCCCGAGGCCTACGTCGAGATGAACCGGGTCGACGCCCGCGAGCTCGGTCTGAGCAGTGGGCAGATGGTCAAGGTGTCGAGTCGTCGCGGCGAGCTGACACTCCGGGTGCAGAGCGACGGCCGCGGTAAGCCTCCGCGGGGCAGTGTCTTCGTTCCCTTCTTCGACGAGGCGAAGCTGGTCAACCTGCTCACGCTCGATGCGATGGACAACATCAGCAAGGAGCCGGACTACAAGAAGTGCGCGGTTCGGATCTCTCGCGCCTGAGGCTCCGGAAGAGAAGGTCTCCCCATGCGTACGTCGTCATTGCTCAACCTCTCGTTGCTCACGCTGGCGATCATGGCCCTGATGGGGTGCGCAGCGAGTCAGGAGCTCGCTGCGGATCCCGACCAGCTGTCCGAGCTGAAGAGCCGGCCCTATCAGCGGGCAGACCGTCGAGCCTTCGACGGCGCGCCTCCGATCGTGCCGCACGGGAGCTTCGGTGCCGATTGCGCTTCGTGTCACGGGGAAAAAGGGGTGGGCATCGAAGGGCTCGGGTTCTCTCCCCCCTCTCCACACGGAGAGACCGATGGTATGGGGAGCGCGCGCTGCCGCCAGTGCCACGTCACCAAGGAAACCGAGGGCACCTTCGCAGACAGTCGCTTCCTGGGGCTCGAGCCCGAGCCGGTGCCCGGACCCCGACACCATGAGCTGGCCCCGCCGATGATCCCTCATCGCGTCTTCATGCGCGAGGACTGCGTCGCTTGTCACGCGGGTCCCGCAGCGCGCCAGGACATCCAGACAGCTCATCCCGAACGGACCCGATGCCAACAATGCCACCTGGAGGTCAGTGATGCCTGAACCACGACCCGTTTTCGATAGAGAGTCGCACGCCGCCTTCAGGGCGGCTTTCTTGCTTCTGGTTCTGTTCATGACGCTCGTCATGTTCTCAGCCGTGGTCCTTGCCCAGGACTCTGCCACTCAGAGCGACTCGGAAGCCGAGGGGCGCACGACGCTCGGCGAGTCCTTCAAGGAAGGTCAGTTCTCGCTCGACCTTCTTTACCGCTATGAAACGGTGGACCAGGAAGGAATCGACAAGGAGGCTCACGCATCGACGCTGCGCACCGCTGTCGGATACAAGATGAAGCCCTTCTACGGTTTTGCGATCGGTTTCCTGATCGAGGACGTGACCTCGATCGGCAACGATCTCTACAACAACGCGGGGGCTGGCAGCCTCTACAACGGGGTCAAGGATCGGCCGGTGGTGGCCGATCCGGAGCTCACCGAGTTCGACCAGATCTACCTCGAGTACAGCGGACTCCGCGACACCAGGATCAAGGCGGGTCGGTCGGCGTATTTGCTCGACAATGAGCGTTTTGTCGGTGCGATCGGCTGGCGCCAGAACCACCAGTCCTTCGACGGTGCATTCTTCGACAGCAGTGCGGTCGGCAACTGGCAGTTCCACTATGGCTACATCGAGCGGCAGCACTTCGTCACCGGCGCCGACTGGGGCATGTCGACCAACCTCTTCAACGTCCGCTACGACAGCCCGATCGGAAAGGTCGGGGGCTATGGCTATCTGATCGACTACGACGACGACTCCCGGTCGAAGTTTTCTTCGGCCACCTATGGCGTCCGCCTGGACGGAAGCCAGTCTCTCGACTCGTTCGACTTGCTCTACTACGGCGAGTACGCGACCCAGAGCGACAGCGGCAACAACCCCAACAACTACACTGTCGACTATCTGCACGCCGTGATCGGCGCGAAGATCAAGAGCTTCTCGGTGCGCCTCGGCTACGAGAAGCTCAGCTCGAGTGAGCGCGACAGTGTTCCTGTGGCCGCGTTCCAGACGCCGCTGGGCACCAATCACAAGTTCAACGGTTTCGCCGACAAGTTCCTGGTGACGCCGGATGCAGGACTCGAGGACCTTTACCTCCAGGTGGCTTGGAGCAAGGGCGCCTGGGCGACGTTCGTCACCTACCACGACTTCGATTCGGATCGGGTTGGGCTCAACTACGGCGACGAGATCGATGCTCAGTTGGTGTACACCACCCGGTGGAAGCAGCAGTTCGCGGGGAAGGCGGCGCTCTACGGCGCCGATGAGTTCGCGACGGACACCAACAAGATCTGGGTGTGGACCTCGTGGGCGTTCTAGCGACCTGCCGGCCATGCCGGCAGGTCCCGATGTTCACTTCAGACCCGAGCTGACTCTGAAGTGATTGCGCTGCGATAGAGGGTGTTCATGGGAGACTCCTTTTCGGTTCGCGGTAGCGATCGTTTGCCTTCGAGGCCTGCTATTCGCACAGGGCGTGCCAACCGTCCGAGACAGGGCGACCCTCTGTCTGTTGGGCCAGAGAGACGCGTCTTCCTCGAGCCAGTGGCTTCCGGACTGCAGCTCTTGCAGTGTTGCCCTGCAGGAGTTGCAGTCCCGAGGACGGCGACGAAGGGAAGAGGCCGCTCTCCTCGCTGCGCCTGTGGCGAGAGGTCAGGGCGTACTCCAGACCAGCCCTTTCTCGAAGTCGTCCCAGAAGATCCCTGTGCCTTCGAACGACTGGCAGTCCTGCCAGCAGCCGTCGTGAAACTGGTCCAGGTAGTCGGCGAGGTTCTGGCTGGAGGTGAACGAGTTTCTACAGAGGCGGAGACCTCCTGCGTTCTCGCCCGACACGACGAGATCGAGGTCGCCTAGCTCGAGCGGCAGGGGGCCGCTGAGTCGGTTGTCCTCTAGGTACAAGTACTGCAACTGGTCGAGCGATCCGATCTCGGGAGGGACGGTTCCCGAAAACGCGTTGTCGGCGAGAGACAGGGCACTCAGGGCGGTGAGATCCGCCAACTCGGGAGGAATGGGGCCGCTCAGCGAATCCCGCCGAGACTGACGAGGGTCAGGCTGCCGAGCTCGGTGAGTCCGAGAGGGAGGGGGCCGGTCAACTCGTTGTTGCCGAGAATCAGCTGTTCGAGCTTGGTGAGACGCTTCACCTCCTCTGGGATGGGACCGGTGAGCTGGTTGGCGTTGAGAGAGAGATAGGTCAGTTCACCGAGGTCGGTCAGTTCGATGGGGATCGGTCCCTGAAGCAGGTTGCTCCTGAGATTGAGGTAGTTCAGCTCGTCGAGCTGATTCAGCTCTGGAGGAATGGTCCCGGCGAGCTGGTTCCCTGGGAGGAAGATCTCAGTGACATGGTCCGGGACGGCAGGGCCGCGAGTCATTTCTCCGAGGCAGGTCACTCCCGCCCATGTGCACTCGGTCCCAACGGGGCCGAGCCAGCCGGCCGAGTCGGTCCAGCCACCTCCGTTGGTGTCTTCGTAGAGGTTGATCAGGGCCTCTCTTTCGGCGAGGGGTACCTGACCCATCGCGGCAACCGCCGGCAGAAGAGTCAGAGCCAGGGTCAAGCATGGCTTTTCATTTCGAGTGGTCTCCCTTTCGGATCCGTCAGTCTGAGTGGTCCACACCGCTGTTCTGCCTCGAACCAATAGGCGAGAACCGGCTCGCCTTCTCCTCATCCCGACTCGGCGATCTCTGGTCGGGCCTACTGCGCCCCTCCGGACATAGGGGCCAGGACGTAGCTGCTGTGGGCGGAGCGGGTCGAGGTGCTGCGTCTGCTGGTGGAGCGGGGAAAGATCGGCCAGGGGGTGGTGGAGTCGTTGCTGTCTTGGCGTCACAGCGGGTTCTGGGTGTATTGTGGGGTGCGGGTGGAGGAGAAGGCCGCTGCGGGCTCGACTGGGCCGGTACATGGCTCGGTGTCCGATCGTGCTCGATCGGGTACACACAGGCCGACCATGGAACCGCGAAATCAGCGAGTTGGGAGCGTCGACGCAGTTAGGAAATGCGCAAGGCAACACGGACTGGTGCGTCATCGCAAGTGCCAGTGCGGCTCCCCGCGGTTCGAAGACCCCGAGCCTGTGTGGAATCTCCATGCGCGAGAACCGGGAGATCCACGGTCCGCCCACGGAAGATGGCAAGTGGGCCGCCTTGGGAAGGCCTGAGGCCGTACGCCAAGGACGCACGGATCGTGGAAGTCAGACAGACCCGTAGTACCTGCGAAGCTGCCGAACAAGGTCGGGGAACCGACGGCGGAGGCGGTGGAGGGAAGGAGTCTGGCCGAGGGAAACGCGGTCCAGCAAAAAGCGCCCCGGACGCAGAGCCGGATCAGCTGCGCGCTCAGTGCGTTGGGCCGTGCACGAGAAGCTGCCCGCAAGGACGGGCGTGTGAAGTTCACCGCGTTGCCTACGGGTTTCGGCGTGGGCGTAGCCAGCACAATGCGCTGGACGCGCTGGCGGCGGGACCAGATGCGCAAGGTGAACTGGGCTGCTCGATGCGGACATCCGTGGATTCTTCGACGCCATCGATCACGGATGGATGCTGCGTTTCCTCGAGCACCGGATCGCGGACAAGACCTCCCAAAGCCGCGAGTCCTACACCCCTGGCCGGTCGATCGCTTCCTCGTCAACCACCCAAGGCAGGAGCCCAGTGCGCTAGCAGTGCACGCTGGGATCTGTGCGGGGGGCGCCGGGTGACCGGCGTCCCTACCGCGATCACGCCTGCTCGCTTGACCGTCCCGGGTGTGCGATTTATTCTTACATCATGACGACGCGAGAGACTCTGACGATCAGCCTGCCGGGCAAGACCAAGGAGCTGGTCGAGCAGGCCGCCCGCGACAACGGGATGACCGTCAGCGAGTACGTGCGGCAGGCCATCTTCCACGAGATCTGGAAGGACGCCCTCGAAGAGTCCCGGCGGCGGGGAGTGGCTCGCGGCCGCGGCAAGGGCATCTTCACGGACGAAGACGTCTTCGATCTCGTCTCGTGAAGCTGGTCTTCGACACCAACGTCGTCGTAGCCGGCCTCGTCGCCACGGGTCTCTGTCATGAGCTTCTGGCTGACCACATGCCACGCCATGACACAGTTCTCTCGGCGGAGCTCTGGCAGGAGCTCGTCGAGACACTGTCGAAGAAGTTCGACCTCGAGCCCGTAGAGCTGCCCTTTTTGAAGCTCTACCACCGTCACGCCACGTGGGTCGAGCCAGACACCCTCACTCCACCCGTCTGCCGGGACAGCGACGACGACTGGGTCCTGGCCACCGCGCTAGCCGGAGAAGCCGAAGCCATCGTCACAGGCGACAGGGATCTCCTCGACCTCGACTCCTTCGAAGGGATCACCATCCTCACCCCTCGTCAGTTCCTCGAGCTCGCCGACGGCTGACCCGCCGATCAGCTCTCGCCCCGCCCTGCCGAAGCGCCTGGCACCTTCAGGCGGCGCGACTCCCCAGGTCCGGCGGCTCTCGAGTCGGCCTTCCGGCGCCTGCCCCGAGCCGTACTGTTGATGCACGAGTAGAGGCCTGGGCGCCGGCTACCGGTCTACCGCCACCGTGGGCCGGGCGCATGCGCTCGCGTCGACGAGCCACGCTACTCCGAGTCGAGCTGCCTGATCATCCAGTCGGTGAGGTCTCGCTTTGAAGCGTTGCTGGCGGCGACCTCGAGCACCATTGCTTCGAGCTCCTCCGGTGGTGGGAGTCGGTTGGCGCCGTTGATGCTCAGGAAAACCAACGCAGCCAGCGTTGCCACTCTCTTGTTGCCATCGACAAAGGGGTGGTTCTGCGCGATGTGGAACAGATAGGCGGCCGCTTGCTCGGCAAGGCCAGGGTGGAGATACTCGCCGCCGAACTGTTGCTGAGGCATGAGGACCGCTGATTCCAGGAGTCCCGGGTCGTGAATTCCAGGTGATCCGCCCTCGCGCGCGATCGTGTCCTCGTGCAGGGCGAGCACGTCGGCGATGCTGAGGAACCTCGGCGTCATGAATGGAGCTATTCAGCGAGGCGCTTCAGCATCTCACCGTAGACGGGGCGAAGTTTCTCGATCTCTTCGGCCACTCGTTCTCGACCAATACCCACGTTCACCGGGGTCACGATCAGGGAGTTCCCGCTGATCGTGATCTGGAGCGGGCTGTCACCGTCGATACCGAGCGCTTCCATGATGGCCTTGTCGACGACGAGGGCCTTGCTATTGCCATGGTTCTGAAGAGTCTTGATCATGTCCGCCTCCGTTATAACAAAGTTATAACGCCGCTTCTTAGAAGTCAACTGAAACCCTTCGTTTGTCGTCTCTATCGTCTGCTCGTTCAAGGTGCCACAGTCCGGTAGGACATTCAATCCAAGCGTTCGTTGACCCCATTTTCGATCCGCGACCTTCAAGTGCGTGGCCGCGAAGTCCTGCCTGTCACCCCTCTCACACGCAGCTGAAACGTCCTCGAGACTGTTCCTTGGGTTCTGACTGCGCTCAGGGGGAAGGCGCTTCTCGAGGGCGATGACGGCACTGCCATCGGGCAGGACGTCCCAGGAGCCGTAGCCGTCAACGCCCGCGACGAAGAGCTCGGGCTCGCTCGCGGTCCCGTGGTCGTCCGGGGTGTCGACAACCATGACTCGGCCTCCCGGTCCCTCGTAGAAGAGACGTCCATCGGCCGACCATCTGTGCCCGCCTGGCCAGAGGGCTTCGGGGTGCCTTCGTCTGTAAGATCGGCTCCATCTTGATTGGCCAGACTCTGTCCCACTACCGCATCACCGCCGTGCTCGGTGCCGGTGGCATGGGAGAGGTCTACCGGGCGACGGATACCAGGCTCGGTCGAGATATAGCACTCAAGGTGCTACCTCGGGAGATGGCGACCAGCCTCGAGCGGCTCGAGCGATTCCGCCGCGAGGCCCAGACGCTTGCCGCTCTCGACCATCCGGGCATCGTGACGGTGCACTCGGTCGAAGAGGCCCACGGCGTGCAGTTCCTGACCATGCAACTGGTCGAAGGGCGATCTCTCGATCGGGTCATCGCCGACGGCAGGATGACGGTCGATCAGATCCTCGAGATCGCGATCGCCCTCGCGGAGGCTCTCGGCGCGGCACACGAGAAGAGAATCGTGCACCGCGACTTGAAACCGGCCAATGTCATCGTGGCCGACAACGGTCGAGTGAAGGTGCTCGACTTCGGTTCTGCACGGTGTCGCACCGGACCAGTACATGCGCATCGCTGCACAGCGCGCGCTCCTCGAGCCCGGCGTCGTCACCTTCCCTGACGAGATCTGGTCGAGGCTCGCTCCAGAGATCGCGGGGCCGTCTGCGTCAAGACGGGGTGGGGCGAACTCTTACGCTGAGCCAGCGACCCTCCGGGGAGAGCTGGCCGTGGTGCTCGTTGTATCTCGACTCGAGGAGGGGCCGAGCGCCTTGGCTCGCCTCCGTTCTCGGGATCGCGGTGGACTCCGGCGGGATGGAGCGCCGTGAAGTAGATGTAGCCGTCGCGCCCCCAGCAGGCCCCATCGCACCGCTCCACACGCCCCCCCTTGCGTCGAGCACGACCACGTCCTGTTCCAGCCCCCCGTGCGTCTCGCCGCGCTCATGCAGCTCGGCCAGGGTGAGGGCGATCTGCCCGGCCAGCGTGACGCCACGCTCGAGGCCGAGAGAACCAGACGCGAGGGAGTGGCCCAGCGACTCCGGTCGACCGGCTTCTGTGTCTGTCATGGCCTCCCCCCGGGGGTCTACCGTGCCCGGGCGCATTGGGTTGTTTGCCTTCATGTGAGCTCAGGAGGACGCCCGGGATGTCTGAAGGTTCGGTCAGTGACAGCCTTCGGAGCCCGTGTTGCCAGATGTCGCTGCCGGCGCGAGCGCGCCGCACTCGCCACTCCTGGCTCGGCTGCTCGAGCCAGGCCGATCCAGCAAACGCCACTTCGACGATCGCCCCGATCTCTCAGCTCTCCGGGTCGAGTCCTCGGCCAGCCAGGTCCTCTCCAGGGTCTTGGCGTTCGCGAGTCAGGGTTCGCTGAGATCCTGGAGCAGGGTCTCGATTGCAGTGACAACACTCGGCAGCTCTTCGTGGACCGTCCCCCACACCACTTTGAGGTCGACACCAGAGTAGGCATGGATGAGCTTGTCACGCATCCCACTCATCGAGCGCCAGGGAACTTCGGTCGCTCGGTCCCTGATCGGTTGGGGAACACGCTTCGAAGCCTCGCCTACGATCTCGAGAGCTCTCACGACAGCGTAGATCGACTTCTCGTCGGCTTCGAACTGCTCGAACGAGAGTCCGGTGGTGAATTCCCGCGCCTTGCCGGCAGCCTCAAGAATGTCCTCGAGGTAGACACGAGGGTCGGGGGGCTCCTTCACGCAGCGATTGCCTCGTTCAAGATCCGGTCTCGCAAGCCGGGCTTGAGCGCGCTTTCCATCACCAGATCCACTCTTGCATGGAGCAGAAGCGAAAGGTGCCTTTCGAGGTCGAGAAAGCCCAGCAGACCGGGCGGATCCGACTCGAACCGGATCAAGAGATCGAGGTCGCTTTCCTCTGTCGCTGCGCCGCGGGCGACAGAACCGAAGATGGAGAGCGACTGGACGCCATACTGGTCACGAAGATCAGGCAGGTTCTTCCTGAGAATGCCCAGCACTTCATCCAATGGAGTCGTCGCAGCCATGTCTCATTCTCCCACCGGAAGAGGAAACGCTCAACTGTCCCATTCACGGGTCCGGGTCGAAGTTCTCCACCAACCAGACATCGCTTCTCGACTCGCCCCGCTCGACGATGATGGCACTCGCATCGCCAGCCACCGCCCGGGGGTAGCCCTCGTCTCCCAGTAGGCGGCCCAGGTCCTCGATCAGAATCTGCGTCTGGCCCCCGTTCACGGGGTGTGAGAAGAGGTCCCATCGGGACGCAACACGGGTGGGCCCATACCCGATCACCGAGTCACCGTCGTCGCTCCAAGCGAGCGGGTCGCCTCGGCCTGGCCAGCCGACTACCTGCCGCCGATCTCGCGTATCGAGTGAGAGCACGGAGAGACCCTCTCGCTCGCCACTCGAGCTCCAAACCGCGACCTCGCGCTGGCCCGCAGCGGCGACGAAGTCGGCAAAGCCCCGGTCGGACTGAATCAGCCGTTCTTCCTCACCCGACTCCAGGTCGATCAAGATCAAGCGCCGTCGGTCGGTCGCTCGCCCCATGACCTGGGTGCGTGAAACCACCTGGATCCGATCGTACTCGTTCTCGAGGCGGAGGAGCTCTCGCGGCGTTCCACCGCCGGAGTCGATCTGCCAGAGGCTTTGACTCTCGGACGAGTCGAGCAGGAAGAGAATGGAAGCTCCGTCGATCGACCAGCTCGGCCGCAGGGCCTCTCGATCGTCGTAGAAGGTCAACGGAGCCGGATCGCCGTCCTCGAGAGAGACCTTGTAGAGGTTCCTGCTGCCAGAAGACGTCCAGGTGTAGGCCAGCCACTTCTCGTTGGGGGAGACACTCGGAGACATGGCCAGCCCCGTACCCGTCGTGAGAGGGGTTTCGGCCCAGGGGCTGTTATCGAGACCGGTCGCGCTGATCAGAGAGAGGTTCAGGCTGCTCGTGGATCTAGCGAAGACGAGTCGCCGACCGTCGAGCGAGAGATCGAAGTCGACGCCGATCTCATCGAGGAGCTGACGCGCTCCGGCCACACTCGTACCCGAGCTCTCTTCGACACCCATCTTCCATAGTTCCCTCATCCTCCGCCCCTCGTCGCGGATCACGTAGTACACGGCTTCGCCACCGGGAGCCCACGACGCTGACGGAATGCCCTCGGCCTCGACGAGAAGCCGCGGCAAAGAGTCCGGCACTTCGAGGTTCAGAATCCATAGCACCATCCCCTCGAAGGTGAAGCTGTTGAAGAGCAGGCGATCACTTCGGCCGCTCGGCTGGGCCGGTATATGGCTCGGTGTCCGATCGTTTGGATCGTTTGGACTGGGACGCCGATCGGGAGGAGGTGGTGGTTCAGCCGCGGCCGTCTCGGCGAAGTGGTCCTTTCGGGCAGCCCGAGCGTTTGGACGTGCTCGCCTTTCTGGCTCGCGTTCTCGATCCCGTGCCGGAGCCTCGCCAGCAGCAGGTTCGGTACTGGGGTTGGTACTCGAATGCGTCTCGGGGCAAGCGCCGCAAGGCCGAGCCGCTGTCTCGGGCGCCTCCGGGGGAAAGGGGAATTGGTGTACGAGGCGGTCGAGGGCTGAGCCGAGGCCCGCGTCGGGGCTCACTCCCTGGCGAAGCTGTGTTGCGTTGAGGGGAAGGGAGCCCTCTTCGGGCTCTGGAATGCTCCTCCGGATGTATCGCACCCTCTCGGGCGACCCATTCTGCTCCGTCGTGTGCTCGCCGGCCGCCGCAAACCTCCTCAGACCCCAAGCGACGCTGCGAACAGGCTCAGGGCCGGGAAAGCGATCTACTACCCGTCAGATCGGATACGACGTTGCCGGTGTCGACGAGGCATGGGACGTGCTGAATCAGTTGCGTTTCGTTTCGGGGGCCAACATCCTCGGTCTCCCGGCGTGTGCGGTGCCGGTGGGCATAGGGGAGGACGGTCTGCCGAGGGGAGTCCAGGTGGTCGCTGCCCGCTTCTACGATGGGTTGACTCTGGAGGGAGCAGCGGCGATCGAGGAGTCGCTCGGCCGGTTCACCCCCATCGATCCGCGGTCCTGACGGGCCTCCCGAATGCTCCGTACCCGCGGTTCTTCGAGTCCGTTCTCGATCTGCGCCCCTCCTCAGCCGATGCGGACGATCGTGGTCCCGACCGTCGTGCCGGCCAGCAGATCGACGAAGGCTTGGCCGGCGCTCTCGAGTCCCTCGTATTCCGTAACACGGGGCACGAGTCGCCCGTTGTTCACCCACTCTCCCAGTCGCGCGCGAGCCTCGGGATAGCGCTCGCGATAGTCGAAGACCAGGAATCCCTCCATACGCACCCGGTTGTTGATCAGCAGGCCTGGCACCCCTCTGGGCCCGGGCTCGGGCTTCGAGGTGTCGTACTGGCTCACGGCGCCGCAACACACGATTCGCCCCTTGACCTTCATGCGAAACAACGCGCTCTGAAGGATCGAGCCTCCGGTGTTGTCGAAGTAGATGTCGATCTTGTCGGGCGTGGCTTCCTTGAACTTCGCCCTGAATTCGTCGCCTTTGCGGTCGAGGGCGACATCGAAGCCGAGCTCGTCTTCGAGGAGTCGACACTTGCCCTCTGAGCCAGCCACGCCGACGACGCGTGAGCCCTGGAGCTTCGCGAGCTGCCCGACCATGTGTCCGACCGAACCGGCGGCGGCGGAGACCACCACCGTTTCGCCGGCGACCGCCTGGCCCACGTCGAGCAGGCCGAAGTAGGCGGTCAGTCCGTTGGTTCCCAGGACTCCCAGGTGGACGGAGGGATCGATACTGGGGTCCACCTTCTCGAGAGCGCCCGGATCCTGCACCGAGTAGTCCTGCCAGCCCGTGGAGGCTCGGACGAGATCGCCGCTCTGGAAGCGCTCGTCGTGCGAGGCCTCGACTCGAGCGATGCCGGTGCCCCCCATGACCCGGCCGGCCTCGGGTGCGCCGGCGTAGCTCGCGCTGCCCTGGAGTCCGGCACGCTGGCCGGCGCCGATGGTCAGTGCCACCGTGCGACAGAGCACCTGTCCCGCCTTGGGCTCGGGAGCGGAGCTCTCGTGAAGCTCGAAGTCGGAGCTGGCCAGAGGGCCGGAGGGGAGCGACGCGATGATCATCTTTCGGTTCATGGGTGGTCTGCCCTCAGAGAGTAGGGGTGGGTTGTGCGACGAAGAGTAACCTCCCAACGCGTTTCCCGGGATGGCCGCTAAGCTCTGCACGGTGGAGACGTCTTCTCAGGTAGGCATGCCCGCTGCTTTCGGCTGGCAGCACGCCTGAGGTCCCTTTCACGAACGATCACACAATAAGGCCGTGTCGGAGATGAACCGTGCAGCAAAAGGAATCGCGAGGCCGCCTTGCCCCGAGACCAGGCGCTCTTCATCCCCTCCTCGCGATGCGGCTCGCCGCGAGGCAGTTCCGACTGACGCCCGGCTCCTACCTCTACGCAGCGCTCACGTTGGCGATCGGGCTCGGAGCAGCCACCGCCATCTACTCCGTCCTCGAGGGACTGACCTCGCCATTGCCGGTGCCCGCCGGTGAAGAGGTGGTGCAGGTTCGTCTGGAAGATCCGGAGAACGGGCGATCGCAGACGGACATGGAGGACGTTCGGACCTGGCGCCGTGTTGGTCGGTCGCTCAGCGGCATCGGCGCCTTTTCGACGTTCTCCGCCGCGGTGAGGCAGGATCGCGGAGTGGCTCGCACGGTGGCCGGCGCGCGGATCACGGACGGTCTCTTCGATCTCGTCGGTGTGAAGCCGGCCCTCGGCCGCTTGCCTGGTGGACAGTCGGGGCAAGAGCAATCCGTCGTGATCAGTCACCGGCTCTGGATGTCCTGGCTCGGCGGCGACCGCGGTGCCATCGGCAAGACGGTTCTCCTGGATGGCATCCCGTCGACCATCGTCGCAGTCATGCCGGACGGCTTCCAGTTCCCCTTTCGAGAAGACCTCTGGCAGGTGCTCGACACCGAGTCTTCGCGATGGGCAGAAGTCGAGGTCGTGGCACGCCTGGCCGGGGGAGTCGGCGCCGAAGAGGCCGGCCTGGAGCTGAGTGAGCTTCTGAGGAAGAGCCGAACCGAGGCCACTGGGATTCCGAGCACCGCTCGAGCGAAAGTCCTCGGCTTCACCGAAGGTCGCGGTGAGTCGGGCGAGGCGACGATGCTGATGGCCCTGCTCGGGATGGTGCTATCGCTGGTCCTGGTGTCGTGCTTCAACGTGTGCAACCTGCTGCTGGAACGGGCCACGGCCAGGACTCGGAGTCTGTCGCTGCATCAGGCCCTGGGGGCGCCTCCGGGTCAGGTCTTTCTGCTCGTTCTCGGCGAGGCTCTGATCGTGGGGATGCTCGGTGCCGCCATGGGGGTCGCCGTCGCCTACGGCGCGGTGATCTTCGTGCAGACGACGCTGGCCGATCACTGGGGCTACTTCTGGACCCGAATCGAGATGAGCCCAACGGCACTCCTGTTCGCAGGAACACTCGGGATCCTGACGGCCGCGATCTCGGGAACGCTTCCAGCGTGGCGGGCGAGGGACGCGAATCTCTCCCAGACGCTGGCTCTAGGAGGGAGATCAGGGCACAGTCGACGAAGACCCTGGACATCCTGGGTGCTGATCAATGGCCAGGTGGCGTTCTCGTGTGGCGCGGTCATCGCCTCGGTGCTCCTCGGTCTGGGGCTGGCGGACACCCGCCGCGTCGCGGAGGGGTTCCCCGCGGACTCGCTGATGTGGTCCTCGGTCTCACTCGAAGGCGGACTCTACGAAGAAGAGGAGGCCCGTGCTCGCTACCGCCGGTCGATCCTGGCGAGCCTCCAGGAGCAGGCGGGCGTGCGCGGTGCCGCACTGACGACCGGGCTGCCCTTTCTGGCGTCAGAAGCACGCAAGGTGACGCTCGAGGGCCAGTCTCCCGACGACGAGGTCAGGCGCGTGCCCGTGTGGGGGGTCACACCGGGGTTCTTCGACGTGTTGGAGATGAAACTGATCGAAGGGCGGGGATTTCGAAGCTCCGAGCCGCCGCACGAAGTGGCTCTGGTCAGCGAGGATTTCGTTCGGACCCGGTACGCTGGATCGAGTCCCCTGGGGCAGAGAATCCGGATCCACACGGGCTCCGAGGCCCGCGAAACGGTTCGAATCGTGGGCGTCGTGAGCAACCTGGTGGTGTATGACGACCCCCGATTCCGGCCCGCAGACCAGGTCTACCTGCCGATCGCGGATCGTGGCGAGCGGCCGCTGGTCCTCGCGATGCGAATGAAGTCTGGGCAGCCCGATGCGGCGGCGGCCGCGGTGCGGGCGGCACTGTCGGCCGATCCAGAGGTTCCACTCGGTCCGATCAGCTCGCTCTCGGACCGACTGGCCTACGTGCGTCAGTTCTGGGAGACGCTGGGCACCCTCGCGATCCTCGGTGGCCTCGGTGCGGTCGTGGCCGTGACCATCGGGCTCTATGGTCTACTCTCGTTCGAGGTCCGCCGGCGGCTTCCGGAGTTCGCGGTGCGAATGGCGTTGGGTGCCGGAACCGACCGGGTGCTGGGGGCCGTGTCCTGGAGAGTGGCGCTGCTCGTGGTGCCCGGTGTCACTCTCGGACTGGGGGCGGCCTACTTCGGCGCGCCACTGCTCGGAGTCTTTCTCGAAGATGCGAGCTCTCACGATCCGCGGGTGTTCGCCGGCATCCTCGCGGTCTATGGCATCACCGCGATCGCTGCCGGGTGCGCGCCGGCGTGGCGCGCGGCCCGGTGCAATCCCGTCGATGTCCTTAGACGGGAGTGAGCCATCATGGATCTCCGGTGTTCCGGCATCCGTGCGGAGACTTCTTTGCCGCCGAATCGCTGGTAGTGTCGCCGGGTTCCCCAAAACCCGTGAGGGGATCTCCAGGCCGCGACGGCCTCGGCCGACGGGGATCGGTCGTCGAGGAGGCGCTGCGAGGGCGACGGCGAGCCAATGGCTCGCCGTACGACCTCAGATCGATCCGTTGCTGTGCCGGTACTTCGGTGGCGAGATGAGGATCGTGGCCTTCGTGGTGGAGGTGTCTTCGCTGCGGCGGTTGTTGGAGGGTCTGGGCTTGGGTCCTCAAGAGGCCGCGCCGTTGTCGCGGGCGCCGCCGGGGGCGGGGGAGCTGGTGTACGAGGCGGTGGAGGGCTGAGCCGAGGCCCGCGTCGGGGCTCACTCCCTGGCGAAGCTGTGTTCCGTTGAGGGGAAGGGAGCCCTCTTCGGGCTCTGGAATGCTCCTCCGGATGTATCGCACCCTCTCGGGCGACCCATTCTGCTCCGTCGTGTGCTCGCCGGCCGCAGCAAACCTCCTCAGACCCCAAGCGACGCTGCGAACAGGCTCAGGGCCGGGAAAGCGATCTACTAGACGTCGGATCACGTGCTCGACGTGGCCCGGGGCCGAATCTGGAGTGGCAGCGACGCGATCGAGCGCGGCCTGGTCGATGAGCTCGGAGGCCTCGACGTCGCAGTGCGGATCGCCAAGGAAAAGGCCGGTCTCGATGTCGACGAGGCGATGCCGCTGGTGGTGTACCTGCGTCCGAAGACTCTCTTCCAGCAACTCTCCGAAGCAGGGCAGGTCGTCACACCGACACCGATGCCGACCCGGGCGCAGCTCGATAGCTGGGCGCGCTGGATGGCACGCCCGCAGGTTCGGGCCCTGATGCCCGAGATCAGGGTGTACTGACACCCCCGGCAGGACTTCTAGATTCCCGGCAGAGACAGGAGCCTGGCGTAGCCGCTGATCACGACCCAGGCCACGAGGACCGCGACCAGGAGATAGATCGTTGCCGGGATCGCGACGCTGACCTTCCTGGCACTGCGGGTGGCCTGTTCGTCGAGAGAGCGCGCGGCCGCGGCGAAACTGTCGTCGAGCGTGCCGGCCGACTCCCCGGCTCGAACCGACGCGACGATCTCCCGGGGAACGAGGCTCTCTCCGGCATGCGCGTCCGCCACCGAGGTGCCGGACCGGATCTCACGGGCGATTCGAGTGGCGGCGGCAGTCAGCGGCGACCAGGCCGCCGCCTGTGCGCCGAGCTCCAGACTCTGCCCCAACGGCAGCCCTGCATCGATGCCGATCGAGACGGCATGGGCGTACTCGGCTGCCGCCCGTAGACGGGCGGCTCTCCCGATCAGGGGAAACTGAGCGGCCGTGTCGCGTAGCCTTCGTCGGCCCTGCTCCGAGCGCGCCACGCGGCGCGTGAAGACCAGACCGGCAAGGGTGACGCCCCAGAGTAAGAGAAGCTTCGGCAGTGCGAAGGCGAGAAAGGTGCCCAGCCCCTGCACGACGAGCGGAGCTCCCACCGCGAGGATCGAGGCGTTGATCAGAATCCAGGGGTAGATCAGCCCGGCGACCATCCGGCGCCTGCGCCCGGCGCGCTGCTCGAGCTGCGACGACAGGCGGGTCAGTAGCTCTGGCAGTCGACCAGCTTCCTCGCCCGCCTGGAGCAGTCGCAGCTCTTCGCGTGGGACCTCCCCGCGGCCGGCCCACGCGAGGGCCTCGGTGAAGCTCATTCCCTTTTCGATGCCGGTGGCGCAGGTGGCCATGGCTTCGGTCATCCGGCCGCAGTGGGTCACCAGATGTAGCGCTGTGGTCAACGGGAGGCCCGAGCGTAGGCTTCGCGCCAACGATTCGTAGGCCTCGGCACGGCGGGCAGTGGCTGCGACGGCGAACATTTCTCCTCCGGAGGGGGGAGCGTGATTCTGATCACGATCCTGCATAGCTCATACGGCCGACGCCGCTGCGGTCGTCTATGCGCGGACCTTGCTGCCGAGCCCCTTGACAGCTGATGGCGGGAGTCGGCGCGTTCCAGTGCCGTGACTGTAGGATGCCTGGACGAGCTCGAAGTCCTCCGATTCCGAGATTTTCGACTGGGCGTCGTTCTCCGAGCCAACGCGGCGTTGGTTCGAGCGGCCGATCGCGACCCGTTTCGCGTGGCGACATCGGTGCCGGCGATGGTCGAGTCGATCGTCGATCCGTTCTGCCATGAGAACCCGGTCAGCAACGACGGCGCCCGCCACCGTCTCGCCATGTCTCGGATTCGGGCGGCCTTTCCGCGTCTGACCGAGTTCACCGAGCGCGAGCCTGGTCGAGTGCGTCACCTCCGCTACTCCGACCTGGTGGCCGGCCCTGGAGAGTCGGTCGACCGCGTCCTCGCAGACCTCGGTGTCGCGCCGGACGAAGGACTCCCGGCTCGAATCGATGCCTTTCTCTCGGCGCAAAGGGCCGGGCGTCGAGCCAGGCCGCCCGCCCGCCTGCCGACGATGGGCTATGACCACGACGAGGTGCTGGCCGACCCGGTCGTGGCCGCCTACTGCGACCGCTTCTCGATCGAGCCCGAGCGCTCACGGATGACTGGCTGAAGGGAAGTCGATCTCGAAATGAGAGAATCGCCGACATGCCCGAGGGAGACACCCTTCGTAGGGTCGCCGATCGCCTCGCTCCGATGTTGGTCGGGCGCCGACTCGACCGTGTCGAGCTGAGCCTTCGACGCCGGCCGTCTCTCGAAGTGCCGGTGGGCGAAGTCCGTGCTCAGGGCAAGCACCTCCTGATCTCGCTCGAGAGCGGGGAAGCCCTTCGGATCCATCTCGGCATGTGGGGCTCCTGGCACCGCTACGCCCTCGGCGAGCGCTTCCAGCAGCCCCATCAGTCGTGTAGGAAGTTCCTTTTCAGAGTGTGAGCCGAACGTGCCGTACGATGTGGCTCGGGGAGGGTTCGAAGGGCCACCCGAGCCGATCACGGAGCGGTCGAACCTCTCGGTCGTGCCGCCAACAGCCCCGGAGCGGACCGAACCTCGAAGGGAGCACAGATCCACCCACCCGAGCACAGCTGCGCCAGGGACCGACCCGCCCTGGCCCCAACGTCAGCCCTCCACGGCCTCGTACACCAGCTCCCCCTCGCCCGGAGGCGCTCGCGACAACGGCTCGGCCTCCTGAGGACCCAGCCCCACCCCCTCCAGCAACCGCCGCAACGAGGACGCCTCCACCACGAAGGCCACGATCCTCATCTCGGCGCCGCAGTACGGGCACAACAGCGGGTCCGACTCATGGACCTTCTTGATCAGCCGTGCCCAGGAGAGATGGCGGCGCCTCCGCGACGGCGGATCCCTGTCGGCCGAGGCCGCCACGTTCTGAGACCCTTCCGGTCCGAGGGCGGCCCTGCGGCGCTTGCCCCGAGCCGCATTCGAGTACCAACCCCAGTACCGCACCTGCTGCTGACCAGGCTCCGGCACGGGATCCAGGACACGAGCCAGAAACTCGAGCACGTCCAACCGCTCGGATTCCCCAAACGGTCCACCCCGACGAGACGGTCGCGGGTGAACCAACACCTCGTCCCGGTCCCCATCCCACTCCAGACGATCCAGGACGATCGGGCACCGAGCCATATACCGGCCCAGTCGAGCCGCTGCCGTCTTCTCCTCGACCCGCACCCCAGCATGCACCGAGAACCCGCTGTGGCGCCACGACAAGAGTGACTCCACCACCTCCTGGCCGATCTTGCCCCGCTCCACCAGCAGCCGCAGCACCTCCGCGCGCCACAGCCGCTCCAGAGCCTCCCCATCCACCCACAGCAGGTGCCGGAAACTCCCGTCCGCCAGGAAAAGCCCGGGCGACGAGGCTGTGACCTTTTCCGCGTTTCTCGTCTGAAACCAGTAGTGAAGCCGGTCACAACCGACGGGAGGAGTGGAGATGAAGAAGAGTGTGTTCTTGACGGCGATTCTGATCGTCGCGGTTTGTAGCGTGGCGGCTGCAGAACGAAAGGACTGCAGCGACCCAGGGAACGGAGCTTGCTTCGAGCCCTACCAGGGGTTTTCCTGCAACTGGGACGGACCCGAGGACTTCGACCAGAACGGCATCGTCGATCACTGGTGCGCCGTGACCGACGGTTTCAACGACTTCTTCAGAGCGAATCCCAAGGGGAAGTTCTTCTACCACTTCAAGGAGCACGATGGATACTTCGAGTACTGCCCGTTCCCGATCTGGGACTACACACCTGACCGTGCCGATGAGTGCTATTACGGCACGGGGGACCTGTTGCTCAACTACTGGTTCGACCCCAGGATCGAGGGATGGAGCGAGTGCCCGGCTCTCGTTACCGTCAAGGGCTTCGGAACGAGGCCGGACGGTGAGCAAATCGCCGTCGATTCCACGTGGCAGACCTTGAAGAAGCGCGGCCAGTGCGAGCTCCACAAGTTCTGGATCGACACCGTTCCGTGATTCCGATCAGCCGCTGATTGCGTCCAGCTGCTTCTGTAGCTCCGCAGTCTGCCGGCGCAGCGTCTCGACCGTCTCGGTATCGATTGTGGGTTCTGGGCCTCCTGCGACTCGTGGGAGGCCATGTCATTGAGCCGCCGCACCCAGGGCCAGCGGCTCGCCGGCAGCGATGCTGTCGAGGTGGGCTGACGTGGTGGCCAGCGAGGCATGCCCGAGAGCGGGCCTGATGGCGTGAACGGCGCACCCTCATGGGCCGGGTCGGCGGCGTAGGTGTGACGCAGCCCGTGCCGGTGTACGCGCTTGTCAGACCGCTCGAAGTCTGGTGCATAATGTCGATGGTTTCAACCACTAACCGCCGACTCCGCTGCACCGCTTCCCCGAGTGCCCTCTCGGGCGGCCATTCGGCACTACTGGAGGCAAAGCAATGCTCAAGATCCCGCTCGTAGGTGTACTGTCCCTTGCTCTGGCTGGGGCAATCGTCGCGACCGCAGCGACTCCCGCCATGGCGCAGACGTCGACCTTCCCCGAAACGATTCCTCTGCCCGACGGTTTCTTTCCCGAAGGCATCGCGGTCGGTCACAGCACCAGTTTCTACGTCGGTTCACTGATCGACGGAACAGTCCTACTCGGCAATCTTCGGAATGGCGAGATCCTCGGTGCGAGTGCCCCCTTGCCGGCGGACCAGATCTCCGTGGGACTGGCGTTCGACCCGCGTACCAACTTCGTCTACACAGCGAGCGGCTTTGGTCCGGACGGGAGGGTCGCGGTCCTCGACGGCCGCAGTCTGGAGCTCGTCGAGAACATCGAACTGAGTTCGAGCGCCGGTTTCGTGAACGACGTGATCGTCACTCGGGATGCCGCGTTTCTCACCGACTCCTTCGTGCCCGTGCTCTACCGTCTCGGGCTGCAGAACGGATTGCCGGATGCTTCCGACGTCACGACGCTCCCGCTCCTCGGTTTCGACTCGGTTCCGGGGTTCAACGCCAACGGAATCGTGGCGACCCCGGACGACCGTTGGTTAGTCATCGTCAACAGTGCCACCGGAATCCTGTATCGCGTCGATCCAGTGACGGGTGTGTCCTTGCCAATCGATCTGGGTGGAGGCACGTTGGTTTCGGGGGACGGGTTGGTGCTGAGCGGCAGGACGCTGTACGTGGTGCAGAGCGGCCTCGGACAGGTGAGCGTCCTCGAGCTGCGCAACGACTTCTTGACGGGATCGGTTCAGCAGGTGATCGTGCTGCCCGCCTGGGAGACGCCGACGACCGGCGGCCTCTTCGGCAAGAGCCTCTACGTGGTCGACGCACGTTTCGCCACTGCTCCCGGCCCGGATGTGAGTTACGACGTGACGCGGATCGACAAGTAGTTTCTCTCGTTTGCCTGTAAACCGGCGAATGTCGCGATCTGTCGGCGCAGGTTCTCTCCCGACGGTCTCGGCATCGATCGAGGGTCTCCGGTCTGCAGGACGGAGGCCCCGCCGCCCAGTGACCCTTAGCAAGCCGCAGCTAGCTCAGAGAGGCTGAGCCGACTGACTACTCTAGCTGCTCCTGCTGGGCTCTAGCGTGTAGGAGTTCGCTTTTCGCACGACCCGACGGGGCGGAGGAGGGTCTCGGAGAGCCCCGCTAGCCCCTCATCCCTCGGATCAGCCCGTCGAGTGCTGCGATGAACGGCCACGAGGAGCTTGCAGAACCTCGAAGCCACCCGGAATCTGCTCCGCCGGACACGGCTCCACCACGAAGCGATCCATCTCGGCCTCGCCTCAGCCCTCCACCGCCTCGTACACCAGCTGCCCCTCGACAGGAGGTGCCCGAGACAACGGCTCAGCCTCCTGAGGCCCTGGTCCCAGACCGTCCAGCAGCCGCCTCAGGGAAGACACCTCCACCACGAAGGCCACGAGCCTCATCTCGCCACCGCAGTACCGGCACAGCAACGGATCGATCTGAGGTCGTACGGCGAGCCATTGGCTCGCCCTCGCCCTCGCGGCGCAGGCGAGACCCGTCTCGCCTTGGCGGCGAACGGACACCCGCTGGATCAGACGAGCCCAGGACACACGGCGCCTCCTCGACGACCGATCCCCGTCGGCCGAGACCGACGCGGCCAGCGGACCTTCCACCCCCAACTCGGCCTTGCGACGCTTGCCCCGGGCCGCATTCGAATCCCAACCCCAGTCCCGCACCTGCTGCTGACCAGGCTCCGGTACGGGATCCAACACCCGAGCCAGAAAGTCGAGCACGTCCAACCGCTCCGACTCCCACAGCGGGCCGCCCCGCCGAGACGGACGCGGGTGAACCACCACCTCCTGCCCGATCTTGCCTCGCTCCACCAGCAGCCGCAGCACCTCGGCTCGCCACAGCCGCTCCACAGCCGCCTCATCCACCCACAGCAGGTGCCGGAAGCTCCCGTCCGGCAAGAACCCTCCATCCGTGACCAGCAGGTGCACATGCGGATGAAAACCTACAAGCTCCCCTGCCGTCTGCACGAAGCCCACCCCACCCGGCTCGAACGACTCCTCGAACGAAGCCTCCAGCCACGCACGCCACGCACGCCACGCACACCCCAGCAGCTCCCCCAACAACCGACGGTCGAACCGAAAGAAGATGAGGGCGGGCCAAGACAAGGTACTTATGGTAGTGTTAATTCCGAAATGGCAGCAAAAAAGGAATTACTACCTCGATTTTTCCATGAACCTCCGTCTTCCAGCTACTTCTTGTTCGGACCGCGGGGCACAGGCAAGTCGACGCTGCTGGAGAACCTTCATCCGGATGCGTTGTGGCTCGATCTCCTTCGGGCCGATCTCTACCAGCGGTACCTGAGCCGTCCGGAGCGACTCCGGGAGCTGGTGGCCGGGAACCCGGAGGCCGAGCTCGTGGTCGTCGACGAGATCCAGAAGGTGCCTGCGCTTCTGGATGTGGTGCATTCCCTGCTCGAGCAGCCGGGAGCTCCTCGCTTCGTTCTGACCGGATCGAGTGCTCGCAAGCTGCGACATTCGGGTGTGAATCTCCTCGCGGGGCGTGCCCTGCTTCGGCATCTTCATCCCTTCATGGCCGCGGAGCTGCCCACGTTCGATCTGGAGCTCGCGCTGATGCAGGGGATGCTGCCCATCGTCTGGGACTCGGAGACACCGGCAGAGACCCTGGCCTCCTACGTAGCCCTCTACATCCGCGAGGAGGTGCAGGCTGAGGGTCTGGTCCGTCGTCTCGAAGACTTCGCCCGATTCATCGAGACCGTCACCTTCTCGCACGGGTCTGTCGTCAACGCAGCTCAGATCGCTCGCGAGGCGCACATCCAGCGCAAGACGGCAGAGTCGTACATCCAGATTCTCGAAGATCTGCAGCTCGGGTTCCGTCTGCCAGTGTTCAGGAGACGCGCAAAGCGTCAACTGACTGCCCACCCCAAGTTCTATTGGTTCGATGCCGGCGTGTACCGTTCCATTCGCCCCGCCGGTCCGCTGGACCGGCCCGAAGAGATCGGCGGGGCCGCTCTCGAGGGTCTGGTGGGTCAGCACCTTCGTGCGTGGATCGACTACTCGTCGGTCGACGCCACGCTCTCCTTCTGGCGTACGAAGTCGGGTACCGAGGTGGACTTCGTGGTCTACGGCCCAGACGAGTTCTCCGCCTTCGAAGTGCAGAACAGCGGTGAGGTTCGCCCTCGAGATCTCCAGGGCCTGCGCGCCTTTCGAGAAGACTACCCATCGGCGACAGCCACGCTGCTCTACCGAGGATCCGAGCAGCTCGATATCGACGGCATTCGGTGCCGGCCTTGCGAGGACTATCTGCGCGACGTCTTTCCGGGCCGGCCGCTTCCCTGATGCTCGGTTCGCTGAAGAGGAGCTGTTCCGAGGGGATGTGAGCTGTGTCTCGGCTGGTTCACGCCTTACCGGAAGTGCAATCGTCCGTCGCCGCCCTGGGTGCGCAGTGGTCGTGAGAGCTCGAGTGCGGCACCGGAGCCAAAGCGGGCGCTAGACTGAAGTCATCGTGACCCTCGACATCGGATCTTCTCTCGGCCCCTACGAGGTCGAATCCCCGCTCGGCACAGGCGGGATGGGGGAGGTGTGGGCGGCACGCGACCCGCGGGTGGATCGCCGCGTGGCGATCATGCTGCCAGCGGAGATGGCGCATGACCCCGAGCGGGTGTCCCGCTTCGAGCGCGAGGCCAAAGCACTGGCGGCACTGCAGCACCCGAACGTGGCGACCCTCTACGGCTTCGAGCGAGATGGCGATCGCCCCTTCCTGGGGCGTGTAGGCGTGTAGGAGTTCGCTTTTCGCACGTGAGCTTTTCGCACGACCCGACGGGGTGGAGGAGGGTCTCGGAGAGCCCCGCTAGCCCCTCATCCCTCGGATCAGCCCGTCGAGTGCTGCGATGAACGGCCACGAGGAGCTTGCAGGACCTCGAAGCCACCCGGAATCTCCTCCCCCGGACACGGCTCCACCACGAAGCGATCCATCTCGGCCTCGCCTCAGCCCTCCACCGCCTCGTACACCAGCTCCCCCTCGCAGGAGGTGCCCGCGACAACGGCTCAGCCTCCTGAGGCCCTGGTCCCAGACCCTCCAGCAGCCGCCTCAGGGAAGACACCTCCACCACGAAGGCCACGAGCCTCATCTCGCCACCGCAGTACGGGCACAGCAACGGATCGATCTGAGGTCGTACGGCGAGCTTTCGTCGACCGGCTGATCGCGCGCGGCCGGGCTGTCCGTCTTCGGCACGAAGGGCTACCGCCAGACGCGCATGTCGGACATCGCAGAGACCTTGAGCGTCTCCCAGGGCACGCTCTACAACTACGTGGAGGGCAGGCGTGTAGGGATTTGCTTTTCAGACCGTGGGCGGATCGGAGCACTGGCTGCGGCTCGAGAGGGCTCGGAGAGCCCCGCGAGCCGTTCGTGGGCTGCTATCCCCATCAGGTCAGGCCGTCAACAGCCCCCGAAGAACATCCCCAAGCTCGAAGGGCGCCCGAATGTCTCCACCGCAACACAGCTCCGCCAGGAACCGGCCCCGCCCCGGTCCGGCACTAGCCCTCGACCGACTCGTACACCAGCTCCTCAACCCCCGGAGGCGCCCGCGACAACGGCTCGGCTTCCTGAGCACCCAGCCCCACACCCTCCAACAACCGCCGCAGCGAACACACCTCCACCACGAACGCCACGATGCTCCTCTCCGCTCCACAGTACGGACACAGCAGAGGATCGACCTCATACACCCTCTTGATCAGCCGAGCCCAGGACAGACGGCGGCGACGCCGGGACCGATCCAACTCGGGCGACGACGCGGCGCCCTGGGAAGCTACGGCCGCCAACTCTGCCTTAATTGAGATTCAGGACACTAGTTGCGATCGGCGTTCGCCATCGCCTCTTCAATAACAGCATCGAGACCGAGCACGACCTGGTACTTACCCTCGCGGGTCGTCTCGACGGCCACAAAGCCGTTTCCGTCCGGATCAGGGTCGTAATCTCGTTCGAACATTCTCGTACCTGGGCGTGGAGTGCCGGTTCGCAATCCCCCGAGGATCTGCGACTTGCCAAGCTCGAGAGACCCTGCACTCTCTGCTACGGCAACGGCTGCAAGCCCCGTTGGGGTCACGAAGAAGAGCGTCCGACCATCGCTCGACCACGAAGGGGACCAGCCGGTGTCGGTCGACACCACCTGGCGACCCGCCGAGCCGTCGAAAGAGCCCACGTAGACGCGCGTGCCGCCGGTATCGTCCGAGACGTAGGCCACCCACCGACCATCGGGGGAGAACGCTGCACCCCAGGTGCTGGCCGCTGTCTCGAGCCACGGTTCGGCTTCGCCGGGTCGATCGATCTGCAGCTTCCAGATCTGGCTGGAGCTGGTGAAGAGGAGCACGCCCTCGGGTGAGATTGTCGTGGGAATCGGTGGAGAACGATCGCTCTGAAACAGGACCTCTGGCTCTCGACTTCGATCCAACGGCTGGATCGCAAGGGCTATGTTCTTCGGATCGAAGAACACGACTCGACCCTCGCCGGTCCACACCGGGAAGACGTCGTTGTCGTAGCTGGACAGTCGGTCCGTTCGACCCGTGGCGATCTCGTGGATAAAGATCTGGGCTGTTCCGACGCCGCCGCGGGTGAAGGCGAGCCGGCTCCCGTCGCTCGACCAGCGAGGGTGGCGCAGAATGCCAGGCTCAACGGCAATGGGGGTGGTCTCGCCCGAGGCGCTGATCCGGATCAGTTGCTCGCCGGAGCCCGAGCCGCTCACCAGAGCGCCTCCGACGGAGACGTCGGACGGCAGCGCCCAGGGCTGAGCGGCATCGAGAGCCAGGACGGGCACCGCGTTCTCGATCATCGAGGTCTGGTCATCACCAAATCGGGCGGCCCAGAGCTGGCCGCGAACGAGCCAGGTCAGATAGCCAGCGCCGAGGTAGCGCGGGCCGAGGCCTTCGATGCCGATCGGCCTCGTGGAACCGTCCGCTGGATCGAGAACCTCGATGGGATCAGCGTTTCTCACGCCTTGAACCGTTGCAGGTGTGAAGACGATGCGGCCGCTTGGAAGAAAGCCCGGAAACAGGGCTGCCCGGTCTTCGTTCGGTAGCAGGTTCTCGGGTTCCCCCCCGGCTTGGGGCACTCGCCACAGCCCGGTCTCGCTGCCGAACAGCAGGAAGCCCTCGTGCCAGACGACACCAAGAGGTCCCACAGGAGTGCCGGGGGTCAGGCATAGCTGCTGCACCAGCCCACCCTCGAGATCGACCTTGTGGAGCGCGTTATCTCGCCAGAAGGCGAGCCACTGGCCATCTGGCGACAGCGCCGGCCCCCACGCTCTCTCGGTGCCGGGAATGTAGTCAGCGCGACCGGAGGCGAAGGAATGAAGGTAGATCCCTTCTCCTGCGGGGTAGGCGAAAGTGCGCCCATCAGCCGACAACGCCACCTGGTGGCCGAACAGGCTGTTCCAATCCCTCGGTGCGGAGGCTTCAACCTGAAACCGCACAGGCTCCCGCAAACGCGCGGCGTCACCGAGAGGGGTGGGCGCGAGCCAGAATCCGGCGGCAGTCCCGAGAAGCAGGAGGACGGCCGCCGCAGCGGTTGCCAGCCACGGCCTTTGCCCTACCGACTGCCGCGACAGAGACCCCATAGCAGAGGCAGCCGATCCACCGGTTGCTGCCAGCGGTAGCTTCGGCGTTGTCGCATCATCGCCACTCTGGCCCAGCCACCAACGCGCCTCTCCGATGTGCTGTAGCCGCGTGCGCGGGTTCTTGTCGAGGCATCGTGACAGCAGAGTCCGAAGCGGCGCCGGAACCTCCTCCGGTAGCGCGCTCCAATCCGGCTCCTGTGACAGCACGGCGGCCAGGGTCATCGCCACGTCCTCGCCGGCGAACGGCCGGCGACCGGTGAGCGTCTCCCACAGGCAGCAGCCCCACGCCCAGATGTCGGCGCGGTGGTCGACTCGTTTGCCGCGCGCCTGTTCGGGCGCCATGTAGGCCGCTGTGCCCAGGATCGTGCCAATGGCAGTCGCGGCGGTGAGGGTCGGTGAGTCGTCGATGCTTACCGGTTCTGCTCCCGCTTCCTCCACAACCGCGCGGGCCAGACCGAAGTCGAGAATCACCGCTCGACCGTCGTCGTCGACCATGATGTTGGACGGCTTCAGATCACGATGCACCAGGCCACGGCTGTGAGCAGCCTCGAGGCCTTCGGCGATCTGCTCGAACAGCGGCAACGCCTCACGCCAATCGAGCGGGCCGCGGCCGAGGAGCTGCGAAAGGCTTTCGCCGGTGGCGAGCTCCATGACCAGAAGGGGCTGACCTTCGTGGCGCTCGAAGCCGAAGAGCGTCGCGACGTTGGGATGGTTGAGCGCTGCTAGCGCCCGGGCCTCGCGCTCGAAGCGGGCGAGTCTCTCATCGTCACGAGAAAAGTCTTCGGGAAGCACTTTGATCGCGACGCGGCGATCGACCCGCGGGTCACGCGCTGCCCAGACCTCACCCATGCCGCCTTTGCCGAGCGGACTTTCAATCTCATAGGGGCCCAGCTGTGAGCCTTCTGACAGGGACATTGACGGCAGTCTAGCGCGCGTAGGCTCTGAGGTCGCACTGACGCGCTGACGACAGCAACGGGTCGGACGTCTCGATGACGATTCGCATGAGACCGGGTTGCCGTGTGTGACGTCGCGATCGGCAGATTCGCGACGACTTGGGTTTCGAAGCCGCCGGCGTTCCGATCCTCCCCGGGACAGACGCCGGCATGGCCGAGGAGATCGAGACTCCCCAACGACGAAGAGATGCCGCTACTTCAGCCCCGGATAGTGATTCATCATCTTCCGGGTTTCCTTACCGACCAACGAATCCATGACGAACAGAGCTTCGGGATTGTTCCCCTCCATCTCGATCCTGCCGCCCCAGACTTCCTTGTCCTCGGTCTTGCCACGACCGTTGGAGCTGATGACCACCAGGACGGTCTCCGAGACGCGCGAGCGCTCTTCCGGAACGGCCCACACGGTGTCCCACCACCCCAGCCGAAGTCCCCAGTCGGCGTAGAGCATGTCGGCGGAGCCGACGGCGTACTCGAGCCAGATGTCCGGGTCGTCCTCCGGGCTGACCTTGCGCAGTCCTTTCTCGGCGAGGACCTTGTTGGCAGCGGACCGGATGTCCGGCCCCTCGTCGGCATCCGGTCCGGTGAGGGGGCGCCAGGCGTAGGTGCGATAGGAAGGGAAATCAGCGTCGGGATGGCTGCCCGTCTTGATCTTCACGGCACCCACCGACGACGCCAGGAGCACGAGCAGAAGTAGTCCGACGACGGAAGGAAACACCCTTCGAGGGGATATCGAGTTCTCGTGCACCGTTTCTCCTGTTCCGTTCACCGTTCTGCTCGAAGACTACGCCAGCGTGAGGCGCGTCGGAAGAGCTCCGTGGGTGAGCGCGAAGACGTCCAGGCCTCGGCCAGCTCATCGACGCCGGGCGCCCCGGGGAAGGCGCTCACTTCCAATTGGAAGGCATCGAGCCACATCCGTTGCGTCAAATCGTCCGGGTCGTGGGAGGGGCGGGTGCCATAGAGGGGGTCGCCGAGAATCGGCAGGCCCGCAGCGGCGAGTTGGACCCGGATCTGGTGTTTGCGGCCGGTCTGTGGGCGGATCCGCACGAGAACGAGGCCGTCCTCGACGCTCACCACCAGGGCGTCGCAGCGCGCGTTGGCGGCGCCCCCCGGAACCACGATCTGGCGCCAGTACTCGTCCGGGCTGCGGGCGACGTGGTGGGCAAGGGTGAAGCGAGGAGGGAGGGGGTCGCACTCCAGCTCGCAAACCGCATGGTAGGTCTTGTCGACCTGCGGTCGGGGCTGGAAGAGACCGCCGAAATGAGAGCGGGTCGCCGGATCGAGGGACAGCAGGACCAGACCCGAGGTCAACCGGTCGAGGCGGTGCAACGGCGTGATTCGGTCGTTGCCGGTGGCTTCGAGGAGGAGGTGCAGGAGACAACCGCGCACCCACCGTCCACCCGGCGTGACCGGAAGGTTCGGGGGCTTGTCGACCACCATGAGGTGCCGGTTCGACCACACGACCCGAAAGTCCTCCCGCACTGGCGGTTCCCGTTCGACCTCCCGTTGGTAGTGCACCTCGAGAAGGGGGCGGTAAGGCGTGTCGGCGTCGATCGGCCCCTCGGCCGTCCACACCTTGCCGGCCGCAAAGCGTTCCTGCCAGGTTGCGCGGGAGATCCGCGGGAAGCGCCGAAGAAAGAACTCGAAGACCGTCTGTGCCTCGTGCGGCGGTCGTTCGGGCAGCTTGACGGTCGAGCGGCGGATCCCGGAAGCAACGCCTTCAGACATCGGCTGCGACCGAGCCCTCCCCCACCTCAGCCTGCCCTCCCTGGTCGCGCTTCGGGTACGCGCGCCGAACGATCTCCCGATAGCGCGGCTGCTCGGCAATGTCGATGTCGAACCAGGCCGGGTAGATGTCGATGATGTGCATCCAGGGAGAGCGCGCCTGGTAGGACTCTTCGAGTCGATCGAGTACCGACTCCACGTCACCGAACCCGGCATAGACGATCGAGATGTACATCGGGTCGACGAATCGGTCTCGCTCCGCATCCTCCATCCGCTCGAGGTAGTCGCTCGCCCTCTCCGGCTCGCCGCAACGGGCCAGCACCCACCCGATCCAGGATGCCGCACTATCGTTGTCGGCGCCGGCCAGGATCTCCTCGGCCCGCTCGATCTCTGCCAACGCCTCCTCGCACCGACCGACGGGAACGAGCGCCAGGCCGCGCTTGATATAGCCCCAGACCCACCCCGGCCGAAGCTGCTGAGCCTCCTCGAACTCCCGGGCCGCCTCCTGATAGAGACCACTGGCCAGATAGACGATGCCGAGCTGGTGCGTCGGCAGAATGGACAGGGGGTCGAGACGCTTCGCCTCCCGTCCGATCACCAGCCCCTCCTCGAAGCGCTTCTGCACCATCAGCACATTGCTGTACTCCTCGTACGCGACAGCACTCCCTGGATTCAGCTCGACCGCGCGCTGCAGGTCTTGTGCTGCACCCTCCAGATCCCAGTCGAAGTAGAGACGGATCATCCCCGACACAGCCAGGCCTTCGGCCAGATCGGGGTCGATCTCGAGAGCCTTGCGAGTGGCGAAGCGGGCCTCGCGGATCGACTCGTCGCGGCCCTGGCTGAGCAGAAAGGCGTGAGAAGCGTGACTCTGCCCCAGACCCGCCCACGCCAAAGCGTACTCGGGCTCTCGCGCGATGGCCTGGCGAAAGAACTCCGCCGCTCGCTCCATCTCTTCGGTCGTTCCCTGAAGATAGAGCGCGCCCTGGAGATAGAGGCGATAGGCCTCGGGGTCGACGGGAGACCCGGCCGTCTCGACGGAAGCGGCTCCGCTCGATTCCGGATCGAGCGCGTGGGCCACCTCTCGAGCCAACTGTCTCTCGACGAGGGCCACCCCGTCGAGGTCGAACGAGTACCTCTCTCCCCAGATCTGCCGCTGGTCGCGAGTGTCGACCAGTTCGGCGCTGATGGCGAGAGTCCCCCGCTCGTCGACGAGACGTCCGAGCAACAGAGCCTCTACGTCGAGCCGCCGCGCAATCTCCTGGAGGTCCTCCTGATCGTTCTTGAAAGCAAACGACGAAGTCCTGGAAATGACCCTGAGATCGGGAAGTCTCGACAGCTCGTTGATCAACGACTCCGTGAAGCCGTTGGTCAGGTACTCGGCCGTGGCATCACCCGTGGTGTTCTGAAACGGCAGCACCGCCAGCGATCGGATGCCGACGGATCGAGAGTCGAGCGCGCCCCGAACGAGGAAGGCCGCCGCGGCCAGAAGCCCCAGGCCGACGATCGTGAACAGCGCCAACCGGCCTCGCGAACCGGTCGCAGTGGAATCCGCGTTGTTGGTGAGAGTCCTCGTCGGCGCGGAGTCCGAAACCGGCTCCCGGCCACCGACCTGTCGCTCGCGCTGCAGGTGACGCAGATCGGCGGCAAGCTCGCTCGCCGTTCCATAGCGTCGCGCACGATCCTTCTCCAGGCACCTCCGAACTATGCGCTCCAGCTCTGCCGGTACGTTCGCCTCGATCTCCGAGAGCGCACGTGGATCGGCGTGGACGATCTCGTCGATCGTCTGGGTCGCTGTGTCTCCCCCGAACGGCAGCCGCCCGGTCGTCAACTCGTAGAGCACGGTGCCCAGGCTGAACAGATCGGTGCGAGCGTCGACCTCTTTGCCCAGCGCCTGCTCCGGGCTCATGTAGGGGACGGTACCCATGACGACACCGACTCGCGTGCGGGCCTCGGTGACCTCTTCGGAGTTCAGCCCGGAGGAATCGCGGTCGTGCCGGGCCAGCCCGAAGTCGAGGATCTTGACCAGCCCCTTGGGCGTGATCATCGCGTTCGCGCTCTTGATGTCGCGATGAATGACGCCGCTGGTATGAGCCTCTTCCAGAGCCTCAGCCATCTGTAGGCCACAGTCGATCACCTCGTCCACCGACAACGGACCTCGCGCCAGGCGTGCCCGAAGCGTCTCGCCCTCGACCAGCTCCATGGCGAGGTAGTGCGTCCCCTCCTGCTCCCCGACATCGTAGATGTGGGCGATGTTGGGATGGGAGAGAGCCGAGGCCGCTCTCGCCTCGCGCTCGAAGCGGCTCCGGTACTCGCCATCGTTCGCCAACTCGGGAGGCAGGATCTTGATCGCGACCTCACGCCCGAGACGCGGATCCCGGGCCCGATAGACCTCGCCCATGCCACCCGCACCGAGGCGGTCGACGATCTCGTAGGGGCCGAGCGACTGACCTGTGGGCGAACTCATCGGGGAGGTTCTCCGGGCTGATTCTACCTCCACCGATGGAATCGCCCCGGAGGCTCGCGGCGCGCCGGGACTGGGACCGAGGCCGAGCGTCAGTCCTGCATCGCGGGGACGAATCGGAGTGAAAATGAGGGGATGTCCCCAGGGCGGCCTGAAGTGGGCGCGGCGCGAATGCCTGGCTGGTAGACTGACAAGCTAGTCTGGAAGAGAAGCCCGGCCGCCCAAGCGACGGAAAGAGGAGGGTGATTCTGGCTGTGCAGCCGTCTTTGGGGCCGATCCTCAGGACGAAGCTCCATCGACCGCCACTGAGCAAAGACCTGGTGTCCCGCGGGCGATTGTTCGCTGGCATGGGCCGTGCCTTCGACGTTCCCATGACTTTCGTCTCGGCGCCGGCCGGGTATGGCAAGAGTGTGCTCGCGGCGCAGTGGGCCGACCTCCAGGACGTACCCACAGCCTGGCTGTCGCTCGACCACGAAGACAGCGATCTCCGGCTCTTTCTGAGGTACCTGTTGGCGGCCATCGAGAGTGTGGTGCCGAACGCCTGCCAGGATTGTAGGGGGAGGGTCCGGGAGCGTGAGCTGGCCCCGGTGCTGGAGCTGGCCGCCGATCTGATCAACGGTCTCGATGCCGTTGAGGATGAGTTCGTACTCGTCCTCGACGACTACCACTGCGTCGATCGCACGTCCGAGGTGCACGAGCTGATGGGAAGGCTGCTCGAGCATCCACCCCAGGGGGTTCATCTCGTGTTGTTGACCCGCAGCGATCCGCCTCTCGCCCTGGCGAGCCTGCGTGCCAGCCGCCGGATGAACGAGGTGCGACTCCACGACCTGCAATTCACCGATCCGGAGATGGTCGAGTTTCTGGCCACGACCACTGGGGTGGTACCCAGCACGAAGGGGCTCGCTCGACTGCAGGAGGGGGTCGAGGGCTGGGCCGTCGGACTGCGTCTGGTGTCGCTCAACCTGTCTCGTGCGGGCGACGATGCCGAAGAGGTTCTAGAGAACCTTCGAGGCGGCGTCCGTGGCACGGAGGAGTACCTGCTGCGCGAAGTGCTCGACAGGCAGGCGCCTGCGCTACGGGACCATCTTCTCCGTGCCTCCGTTCCGAAGCGGTTCTGCGCGGATCTGCTCGAGGCACTCGCGCCCTCTTCGCAAGATGGGCCCTCCGAGCCCTCGGGGCGCGACGCGGTTGCGCTTCTTCAGGAAGAGAACCTCTTCGTGATTCCCCTCGATTCGAGAGGGAAGTGGTTTCGCTTCCACCATCTCTTCCAGGACCTCCTGCGCACCGAGTTGCTACACCTTCGCGGCTCGAAGGAAGTGGCCGCGTTGCACTCCCGAGCCAGTGTCTGGCTCGCCAGACACGGCTTGATCGAAGAGGCAATCGACAACGCTCTGGCAGCCAACGATGCCGAGCAGGCGGGGCGACTGATCGAAGAGCACCGCATCGCCGCTCTCGACGGCGACCGCTGGTTCGACCTCGATCGCTGGCTGCAGAAGCTCCCGGAGCGGTTGATCGCACGCAGGCCCGCTCTGCTGCTGACGCGAGCCCACGTGCTCAATACCCACCTTCGCATCGACGCCATTCCTCCGATCCTCGACGAGGTCGATAGCAAGCTCGAATGTTCTGGAGACGACGGGCACGCGGAGGCGCTGCGCGGCGAGGTGGACTTTCTTCGCGGCTCCATTGCGTGGATGCTCGGTGCCGGCCAGGAAGCCGTGGACCACCTGGGGAGTGCGATCCGGCGGATTCCTCCGGAGCACGAAATGCTCCGGGGAGAAGCCGAGCTTCACTTCGCGATGGCTCGTCAACTCGTTGGAGAGGGCGAGCCAGCGAGACGCGCCGTTGAAGGAATGCTTCTAGATCCAGGCTCGATTCACCCCGCCCGCAAGACTCGTCTTGTGTCGGTCTCCGTCTTTCTCGACATTCTCGCCGGAGATCTCGTGGGCGCGCTCGATGCCGTCCCGCTTCTCGTGCAGGCGTCGCAGGAGCCGCCCGGCTTCGTGGGTGCCAGAGCATGGAGCATCTACTTGACCGGGCTGATCCAATACTTTCGGGGCGAGCTGAGCGATGCCGTGCGAGCGTTCGAAGGGGCCGTCGAGCTTCGATACGAACTGGGCACGGGCACCGCCCTCGATGCCATGGCAGGACTGGCCTTCTCCCAGGAGTTGGAGGCGCAACAGAGCCTGAGGCCGCGCGAGGACACCGACCTGACTGTCCAACTCGCCTTCGACTACGTTCGGCGTCGCCCAGATCCGGCGGCGCTGGCTGGCGCCGATTCCATCCGCGCCCATCTCTCGGTGCTACGGGGCGAGCCCGATTTCAGCGCGCTGCATCGCCCGCCTCCAGAGGTCGGGCAGTCTCCGCTGCTGTTCTGGCTCGAAGTGCCCATGGTCACACACTGTCGGCTGCTCCTCGCCGAAGGCTCCTCTGCGAGCTTCGATAGGGCCGAGGACACCTTGCACTTCCTCTCGGAGCACTGTGAAGCGCAGTTCAACCGACGACAGACCATCGAGATCCTGCCGCTGTTGGCGCTGGCTCACTGGCGCAAGGGTCGAAAGGAAGAGGCTCTGCAGGCACTGGGACGTGCAGTGTCGCAGGCAGCTCCGGGCGGCTGGATCCGCCCCTTTCTCGAACCTGGGGGGGAGCTGGTCGACCTCCTGCAGGGCCTCTCGCTCGACGGGGCTGAGGCGGAGCTAGCGCGGCGTGCGGTCGAGGCCTCGCGGGCCACCACTCTCTCGGGACTCGGCGCTTCAGGGACGGCAGCGTCGGGGCCCCCAACGGGGCCCTCCAACGAGGTCCCACTGGCGAACCCCGCGGAACCGAGTGACGGCAGAGCGGCGGGTACCGATGACCTCACCAACCGGGAACTGGACGTCCTCGAGCTATTGGCTCGTCGACTCCAGAACAAGGAGATCGCGGCCCGGCTCTCGGTCTCCACCCACACGGTCAATGATCACCTCAAGCACATCTACGACAAGCTCGGTGTGAACAACCGTCGCCAGGCAGCCAGCCGAGCCGTGAAGATGGGGCTCTTCCCAAACGAGTGACCCCCGCGGGGCCTCTGACAAGGACGCCCCCCTCGTTCCCCCCCTAAATCCCCCGCGTTTCCTGGGATGTGCGCCGGGTCCGCGAGCCGCAGAGTAGGGGTGAACTTACGAAGGTGCTGTCGAACAGGGCCTCGCTCTGCCAGAGCAGGAGGAACCATGACCAAGGCAACCGAGCCGACCGATCTCAAGTTCGGAGGACCTGCGGACTATCGCATCGTCGTTCAGGGTCCGCTGAGCGAAGACTGGAGTGGACGCCTCTCGGGAATGTCGATTCGATGTGAGCAGGCTGGGGACGCCAAGCCCCGGACCACCCTGGTCGGCCCCCTTCGCGATCAGACCGAGCTCAACGGCGTGCTCGAGACCTTGTACTCGCTGCACCTCTCCATTCTTCGAGTGGAGAAGCTCGAGCAGAACGAAGAGGCAGCCGAGGAGAAGCGAGAGCACGACGGGCGATGACCACCCCTGCAGAATCAAAAGACCGGAGAGGACCCACCATGAAGATGACCACCGAAATCCCTGCCAACGTCCAGACGCCCGACCGAACGGAGACTCGTCTCGGAGCCCTCGAGTTCGTCGACGGATTCCCCACCGCGGAGACCTCGCAGAAGGTCTGGGACCACCTCGACTTCTCGCGCGCCGTGGAGGTCATGATCATGACGACCCCGGCGGCTTCCCTGGTCGGCTTTCGCAAGGGCATCCGCCAGTGGGGTCCCGACAACGAGACCATGATCATCTGGGAAGGCCGTATGGACTCGAAGGTGCTCGCCCTGACGCCGAACACCACCGTGGTCTACACCTTCATGTGGATCGACCTGAAGGACGGCCCCATGGTGATGGAGACGCCGCCGAACGTGCTCGGCATCATCGATGATGCCTGGTTCCACTACCTCACCGACTTCGGCAATGCCGGCCCCGATCAAGGCAAGGGCGGGAAATACCTCCTGGTGCCGCCCGACCATGAAGGAACGATTCCCGACGGCTACATCGTCAAGAAGTCGAAGACCTATGGTCACTGGCTGGCAATGCGTGGCTTCATGACCGACTTCGAGGCCACGCCGGTGGTCGAGAACATGAAGCAGCACTTTCGCCTCTACCCCCTGGGCAGTGAGCCGAGGGAGGTCAACTGGGTCAACGTGGCCATGAAGGACTTCAACACCTTGCACGCGCAGGACGCGACGTTCTTCGAGGAGGTCAACGAGATCGTCCAGGAAGAGCTGAACTCGGCGGAGGATGCGGAGATTCTCGGGCTACTGGCCTCGATCGGCATCGAGAGGGGCAAGCCCTTCGCACCGGACGCGCGGATGCAGAAGATCCTGGCCGAAGCCGCGGCGGTGGGCACCGCGGCGCAACGCACCATCCTCTTTCGCAACCGGGCCGAAAACGTCGTCCTGTGGCCCGGCAGCAAGAGCTGGGAGATCGGCTTCGCCGGCGGCAGCCACGAATTTCTCAACGATGGTGTCAGCCTGATCAACGAGAGGACGCGCTTCCACTTCTACGCCACCGGCATCACCCCGGCGATGGTCAAGCCACCGGTGGGCGCGGGATCGCAGTACGTGATCGGTCTGCGCGACGCCGAGGGCCTCGCCCTCGACGGCGCCAAGAACTATCAGCTGCACATTCCAGCCAACGTTCCGGCGAAGCGCTTCTGGGACGTCACCGTCTACGACAACCAGACCCGTTCCCTGCTGCAGACCGACGATCCCTACCCCGGCGTCACCAGTAGCGACTCGAGCACGGTTCAGAACGCCGACGGCTCCTACGACGTCTACTTCGGACCGCAGCCGCCGGCTTCGGGCGAGGCCAACTGGATCCAGACGGTTCCGGGCAAGGGTTGGAACCTGTTGTGGCGGATCTACGGCCCCACCCAGGTCTGGTACGACAAGGGCTGGCGACCGGGCGAGATCGAGCGCGTCGATTGACACGCCGCGGCGCACAGGCGGACAACACGAACTGACAACGAACGAGGAAACATCCAGTGAAGATGACCACCGAGATCCCTGCGTCCACGACGGCGCCTGACAGCGAAGCGACCAGCATCGGCAAACTCGAGTACTTCGACGGTGTACCGACCGATGCGACGGTCGAAACCGTCTACGACTACCTCGACCGCTCACGAGCGGTCAACGTGTTCCTCAATTCCATCCCGGCCATGTCGGTCTGTACCCTGCGTGAAGGACAAACCAGCGTAGGAGCCGACAGCTGCCACAAGATCTGCATCTGGGACACGTTGATGGATTCGACGACCGTGCTCCTGACCGGGAACACGTCGACCATGTATGCGGTCGGCTTCCTCGAACTGGACAAGGACGGTCCGACGGTCATCGATTTGCCTCCCAAGATGCTGGGCATCCTCGACGACATGGCCTTCCACTACCAGATCGATCTGGGCATGGCCGGCCCCGACCAGGGCAAGGGCGGGAAGTTCCTGGTGCTTCCTCCCGGCTACGACGGTGACGTCCCGGAGGGCTACTTCGTCGTGCCGTCGAAGACCAACGGCGTCTGGGTCTTCATGCGCGGCTACCTGGACAAGGGGGTCGAGGCCGCCTCGCAGAACATCCGCAACACCCTGAAGGTCTACCCACTGGCCAAGGCCTCTGATCCCCCTGCCATGGAGTTCATCAATGTCTCCGGGAAGAAGATGAACACGGTGGTGCCCAACGACTACAGCTTCTTCGAGAAGCTGCACACGTTGATCCAGGGCGAGCCCGAGGACTATCTGGGCCCCGAGGCCAAGGGGATGATGGCGTCCATCGGGATCGAGAAGGGAAAGCCTTTCGAGCCCGACGACCGAATGAAGAAGATCCTGACCGACGCAGCCGCGATCGGCAACGCAGCCGCTCGCTCGATCAGCTACTTCCCCCGGGATCCGGGCAACCTGACCTATGGCCAGAACAGTGCCTGGGTCACGGCCTATGCCGACAAGGACACGACCTTCACCAGAAGCGGGGCCTATCGCCTCGATCCGCGGGTCCTCTTCCACTTCGGCTACATCTGTGTTTCCCCCGCGATGGCCGTGACGATTCCAGGAAAGGGCTCCGACTACGCCATGGCCATGCTCGATTCCGAGCAACGGCCGCTCGACGGTTCCAAGACCTACAAGCTGCATCTGCCCCCTGAGATTCCGGTCAAGGACTTCTGGGCCGTCACCCTCTACGACACCCAGACCCGTTCGCAGCTGCAGACCGACCAGCAGTTCCCGACCCTCGACACCTACCACGAGGGAATGAAGACGAACGCCGACGGCTCGATCGACATCTACTTCGCACCCGAAGCCCCGGCAGGCCAGGAGAGCAACTGGCTGCAGACCGTCTCGGGAAAGAGCTGGTTCATCGCTCTGAGAATGTACGGCCCTTTGCAGCCCTGGATCGATCAGAGCTGGCGACCGGGTGAGTTGGAACGGGTCGAGTGAGAGAACCAACGGAAAGGAAGGATCAGATGAGAACCAACAATCCGGCAGGAGAACAAGCAATGCGCAATCTGACGTACTTGGCATTGGCAGCTGTGATGGTCATTGGCCTCGTGGCTCCCACTCCCGCTCAGGCGGTCGACTTCAGTGTCTTCGGCTCGTACTACAAGCTGTCTGCCTCCGGTGGGACTGAAGAGTTTGGTGCCGGAGCTCGGGTCGGCTTCGGCGACTTCTTCGATCACATGCAGGTCAATCTGACTGCCACCTGGTACGACACCTTCGGTGCTCGTGCTTTCGGCGGCGGCTTGGAGGAAGCTGCGACGGGTCAGGTCGAGGTCTATCCTTTCGATCTCGGGGTCACCTGGTACCTGGATCCGGAGGATGTCGGTTTCTACATCGGCGCCGGCCTCGTGTACTACCGGACCGACGTCAAGAACACCCCCGAGTACCCGAGTGCTACTTTCGACGACGACACCGGGTACTTCGCCAGCGCCGGCTACCAGATGCGAAACATGGGTCTCTTCTTCGAGGGGATCTACCGCAACGGCGACGCTCGGATCAACGCACGTCCTGACGGCACCCAGTTCATAGCCGATGTCGGTGGCTTCGGTTTGAACGTCGGCTGGAAGTTCTAGCGACCTGCCGACTTCGTCGTCAGCTCCCGACGTTCACTCGGCTGCCTAGGAGGGCCCGACTCCTCGAGTCGGGCCCGACGCAGTACCGGGCAGCGGTGCCCCCCCTGATTCCCCCCAGGATCCCCCTTGTTTCGCGGGATTCGCGGGCGATTCCGGACGGTCATGCTTCTGATCAGCAAAGGAGGCCCTCGAGATGCGAACCCACCTGAAGCGGTCCATGACTGCCCTCGGCTGTTGCCTGACTCTGGCACTGTTGATTGGCCTGTTCTCGAGCCCCGCTCGAGCCCAGTTCAACGGCCACAACTTCCGCGGGGACTTCGGCCTCCAGGTCGCAACCCAGCCGGATCCCGGCTGGTACCTCTCCGCGGTCTACCTCCGCTACGAGGCCGACAAGCTGCGCGACCGCGACGGCAACGAGATCGGATCGGCGGCTCCTGGATCGGTCCACGCCAACGGCTACTCGCTCGGACTCTGGCGCGTGACCAACATCAAGATCTTCGGAGCGAACTACAGCTTCATGCTCTTCCCCGGACTGACCGACAACAAGTTCGAGGTACCGATCCTCGGAGTCAACGAGCCGGTCGATCTCGGTATCACCGACATCTACGTCCAGCCGATCAACCTGGGCTGGCACAACCCACGCACCGACTACATGGCCGGGCTCGGTATCTACGCCCCCACCGGGAGCTACGAGGTCGGGGCGGACGACAACCTGGGGCTCGGCATGTGGAGCTTCGAGCTCTTCGGTGGCACGACCGTCTACTTCGATGAAGCCAAGAGCTGGCACTTCGCCGCCGCCGCTTACTACGAGATCCACAGCAAGAAGAAGGACACCGACATCCGGGTCGGCGACATTCTCACCCTGGAGGGCGGCCTGGGCAAGTCGTTCATGGGAGGCGCGCTCAGTGTTGGCGTGGCCTACTTCGGCCAGTGGAAGGTCACTGACGACAGCCTCGGGGCCAACCTCCAGGACCTCGAAGACATCATCGATCTACTCGGCGGAGTGGGCAAGAACCGGGTGTACGGCGTCGGCCCGGAGCTCCTGCTCCCGATCGCCACCAAGAAGAGGTACTACGGGTCGGCCGACCTGCGTTTCCTCTGGGACTTCGGGGCGGTCACCCAACTGGAGGGGAAGACCTTTCTGGCCACCTTCAGCTTCCCCATCCCGAGCGTCGCTTTGTAGTGATCTCGCAGAAACGTCTCCTCCTCTACACCTTACCGACCAGCCTCCAGAAAAGGACGAAAGAAGATGACGAGCCGATCCACCAACGAGAAGAGCTTCTTTTCGTTTGCCTCCGCGGAATCGCCACGGACCTCGAAAGACTTCAAGCCGGCTGCAGAGACGATGGAGTCACGCTTCGGGAGTCTCGAGTTCCCGGGCGGCTACCCGACCGAAGACACCGTAGAGAAGGTCTACGACGAGCTCGACCGGCAGCGCGCCACCCAGCTCTACCTGGATATGTACCCGGCGCTGTCGGCGCACGGCATGATGAAGGGCTGGGTCAGAGACCTCGACATGCGTGACAGCTCGGACATCCTGGTGACCGCGAACCGGTTGGACTCCACGCCGCTGATTCTGACCGGGAACACCGAGAGCCTCTATTGCTTTCTGGTGCTCGACATGAAAGCGAACGGACCGCTGGTCGTCCAGGTTCCACCCGGTGTGATGGGGCCCATCGACGATCACAATTTCCTGTTTCTAGCTGATGTCGGCCCGACCGGCCAGGACAAGGGCAAGGGTGGCAAGTATCTGATCCTGCCGCCGGACTACGAGGACAACGTGCCGGATGGTTACTTCGTCGTGCGATCACCGACCAATATGGCCTTCTCCTTTCTCCGGGCCAATGCCGACGTAGTGGGTTCTGGGGACAAGGCCCTGGAGTTCTATCGTGAGAACGCCAAGGTCTATCCGTTGAAGAGCGGCCCGCGAGAGCCACGCGTCAAGAACGTCAGTGGTGTGCCCTTCGACACGCTGGTGCCTGAAGGTGCCTCTGCTTTCAAATGGATGCATGAAATCATCAGCTACGAGCCGGCCGAAGTCTTTGGCAAGGAGTTGCTGGGCAAGCTGGCTTCCCTTGGCATCGAGAAAGGCAAGCCGTTCGAGCCTGATGCCCGCATGCAGCAGATCTTCGCCACGGCTGCAGAAGAGGCCGTTGCGATGTCGCGTGCCATCGCCTTTGACAGCCGCGACGAGAATGCCAAGGTCTATCCAGGCCGGCAGTGGGAGAGTCCCTATATCACCAACAACTCGACCTTCTACCAGAATGACTACATCAACCTCGGCGCGCGCGCCGCGTTCCACTTCACTGCCGATGGGATCACGCCCGCCATGGCAGCGCAGATGCCAGAAGGAAAGGGTTCGAGATACCAGACGACCTACAAGGACAGTGAAGGCCGTCCCCTGGATGGCAACAAGACCTACAAGTTGAGCATGTTGCCCGAGGTGCCGGTTGCGTTGTTCTGGGCGGTCACGGTTTACGATCCGTGGACCCGCAGCGAAATGCAGAGCCAGCCCTACCCGAGCATCAGCAGCCAGCAGGATCCTCCTCCGCAGGCGAAGGCCGACGGCTCCATCGACATCTACTTCTCCAACGAAAAGCCGGAAGGTGTTCCCGCCCAGAACTGGATCAAGACCCTGCCGGACCAGGGACTCTTCGTCTACATCCGCTACTACGGGCCGCTGAATGCCTTCAACGAGAAGAGCTGGGTGCCGAATGATGTGGAGTTGGTGAAGTAGGCGGGCGCCGGAGGTGGCTCCCTGGCGTCGTTTCTGGCGGGAAAGGCCCCTTCTCCCTCGTTTATCCCTCGTCTTCCCCCTAGAACGCGGGATGTCTGCGCGCCCGCTGGGAGCCAGACTCTCAGGTGTCCCGCAACCGATGAATCGAGCGCTGGTTCGGTCTGACCAGCGAGAAGAGCCCGCCATGAACCCCTCAGAGACAGCATCAGAGTCCTCACCGAGAGCTCGACACCTTCTGTCCGCCTTCGCACGGTTCGGTCGTTCCTTCGCCCTGGTCTGCGGGGTGATCTCCGCGGCCGGCGCAGCGGCGGCGCAGGAGGCGAACGACGCGGAGGCCTTGGCGAAAGCGGCCCAGAATCCTCTGGCGACGTTGGTCACGCTTCCCTTGCAAGCCAACTTCAACCAGGGCGTTGGCCCCTACGACCGCCAGTTCTTCAACCTCAACATCCAGCCGGTCGTTCCCTTCAAGGGAGAGAAGTGGAACGTGATCTCCCGCACCATCATTCCGCTCAACAGCGTGCCGGTCGGGGAAACCGACTCGAACTTCGGCTTCGGCGACACCACGATGAGCCTGTTCTTCTCGCCGGCGAAGGGGGGCAACCTGACCTGGGGGGTGGGGCCGATGCTGGGCCTACCCACGGCTTCGAACACCGAGCTCCTGGGCTCTGGGAAGTTCAGCCTCGGGCCTACCGCGGTGCTCTTTTATCAGACCGGGAGATGGACCATGGGAGGCCTCTTGGGGAATCTCTGGTCGGTGGCGGGTGACGGCGACCGAGAGGACGTGAACTTCCTCACCGCGCAGTACTTCGTGAACTACAACTTCGGCGGTGGCTGGGCGCTGGGCACCGTACCGATCTTGACCGCCAACTGGGAAGCCGAGTCCGGCAACCAGTGGACCATTCCCTGGGGCCTTCAGGTCTCCAAGCTCACGCGCTTCGGAGCGCAGCCGGTGAACCTCCTGCTCGGCTACTACTCGAACTCTGAGCACCCGGAAGGTGCCGCCGACAGCCAGGTCCGCTTCCAGGTCAACTTCATGTTTCCCACCAAGTGAGCGAGTCGTGGGGACATCGAAGAAGAAGGACGAGTGATGAGCCCGACAGAGACAACGAAGGCACCGGCAACGAAGTCCTCGAACGTACTCGCCGAGGAACGAACCGAGTTGGCCGTCTTCCGCACGGCGCTGGCGGCCAGTCGCTCCCTGATGGCCTGGGTGCGCACCGGGCTCTCGATGAATGGCTTCGGCTACACGATCTACAAGTTCATCCAGAACTTCTCCGAGGCCCCACCGCACGCCGCACGCAGACTCGGGCTGATCCTCATCGGCCTGGGCACGCTGTCGATCGTCTTCGGGGCGATCGAGTACTGGCAGACCTCGCGGGAGATCCGGAGCACCTTCGGCATGCCGATGCGCAAGTTCCCCCTGGCGCTGGCCGGCTCGCTCGGTGGGCTGGGGGTGATCCTGTTTCTGAGCGTGGTTCTGAGGATCAGCTGACGAGGAGGACTCATGGACGAGCTCGTACAAAGAACCGTGGAAGGGGTGGTCGATCGCGTGACCGGGCCGATGAGCTTTCGGTTCCTCTTCCAGCCCTTCGTCGCGATTCTGCTCGGCATCCGCGACGGACGTCTCGATGCCAAGGCGAATGCCCACCCCTACATCTCCACCGTCTTGTTCGAGCCCGGGAACCGTGCCAAAGCGGTCGGCAAGACCCTGCAGACGCTGACCACACCCATGCTGGTGGGCACGGGGCTCGACGCGATTGCCCAGTACCTGATCTTCCACAGGGTCCTGGTCGTTCCAGCGATCCTCGTGGGTGTTTGCGTCATGGCGCTTCCCTATTCCTTTGCCCGGGGAATCAGCAACCGCGTGATCAGTGGCCGGCGAGGCCAGGAACCAACGCCTCCGGAGGAGGCGCAAACATGAGGATCGGATGTCTCGCCGCAGGGCTTCTTGCGGGCGCCGATCACGGATGTCGACGCGGCAATCGGTGACTCACCCAACCAGCGAAGGGAGCCACATGCTTCATCTCAGGTCCCTGAAGACTCACGCCCTCTTTGGCGTAGTGCTCGCTGTCGTGCTCGCCAGCCCCGTCGCGGCGGCCGACAAACCCAACATTGTCCTGATCAACATGGACAACTTCGGCTACGGCGAGCTCGGCGTCTACGGCGGCGGAATCACCCGAGGCGCACCGACACCGCGCATCGACACGCTGGCAGGTGAAGGGCTACGCCTGACGAACTTCAACGTCGAGGCGCAGTGCACCCCCAGTCGGGCGGCACTCATGACTGGGCGCTACGCCAAGCGCACCGGCAACGCCAGTGTGAACTGGGTGGCAGGGGTCTATGGACTGACCCAGTGGGAGTACACCATGGCGGAGATGCTCTCCGACGTGGGCTATGCCACGGGCATGTTCGGCAAGTGGCATCTCGGCGACACCGAGGGTCGTTTCCCCACCGACCAGGGCTTTGACGAGTGGTACGGCATCCCGAACTCCACCGACGACAGCTTCTGGCCCGGTGAGGCCCAATTCGAGCGCGTGGCCGAGGAGAAGGTGTATCCCAACGTCAAGCCGACGTTCGTCTTCGAGGCCACCAGGGACGCCACCCCGACGAAGGTGAAGCTCTACGATCTCGCCGCCCGCCGCGAGATCGATCGGGAAATCACGGACAAGGCCAAGGACTTCATCGCGCGCAAGGCGAGTGCGGGAGAGCCCTTCTTCGTCTACATCCCCTACACGCAGACGCACATGCCGGTCCTGCCCAGCAAGGAGTTCGACGGCAAGAGCGGGAACGGGGACTTTGCGGATGTCCTGATGCAGATCGACGCCTACACCGGCGAGTTGCTCGACACCCTCGACCAACTCGGAATCGCCGACGACACCATCTTCATCTTCACCGCCGACAACGGGCCCGAGATGATGCCCGGATATCAGGGTTGGAGCGGCCCGTGGCGCGGGTCCTACTTCACGGCCCGTGAGGGCTCGCTGCGGGTGCCGTTCATTCTGCGCTGGCCCGAACAGGTACCGGCGGGCATCGTCTCCGACGAGATCGTTCACCAGTTCGACCTGTTCCCCACCTTCGCCTCCATCGCTGGCGGCCGGGTGCCCTCCGATCGAATCATCGATGGCGTCGACCAGAGCGAGTTTTTCCTCGGCCAGAGCCAGAAGTCGGCTCGGGACGCATTCGTCATCTACGTCGGCGAGCAGATCTTCGGCGTGAAATGGCGCAACTGGAAGATGTTGACCAAGGAGTTCGACGACGGAAGAGGGACCGGCCGGATCGTCAGTTACGGTGTTCCACGCTTTATCAATCTCTATGAAGACCCGCAGGAGTCCTATCCGATCACCTACAAAACGCCCCAGAAGCTGTGGGTTCGGTACCCGATGTCGGAGCTCCTGGTGAAGCACGCGCAATCGCTGCAGACCGAGCCACCGATCAAGTCGGGGGCACCCGATCCCTACGTGCCAGGCAATCGATAGGAGCGAAACGATGGCGTCCGCGGCCGGCGCATAGCTCCGACGGAGGCGAAAAATGAAGAACAACGAAACGAACCAGAGCCCCTACATGGGGGGCCCCGTCGAGATCGCCGAAGCGCCCAACGGTGCCGTCGTGAACGCGCGGGCGCTCGACGCGTATCCGCGGGTCTGGTACACCGAGCCGACCGTCCGCGAGGTCGTCGACAGAGTGTGGCTGGTGGGGGGCTACTCGATCGCCAACACGACCGTGATCGAAGGCGACACCGGCTTGATCGTCTACGACGGCGGCGACACCCGCACGGAAGGCGAGCATCTGCTCCGGGTGATCCGGGAGAAGATCAGCGACAAGCCGATCAAGGTCTTGATGTACAGCCACTCCCACTACGCTCTGGCCGGTGGGGCACTGGTCGAGGATCCGGAGGGCGTGCGGGTCATCGGGCACCCGACGCTGAACGGAACGGTGAACAGCAACCTGGGTGGCGGTGGAGCACCCTCGGCGATCCCGGAGATCGGTCCGGTTCTGACCGCCCGAGCCCTCGTGCAGTTCAGCAACCTGATCCCCGACGAAGGGCCTGATACGTCGCTTCAGGCGAAGCTCGAGTTGGGCAAGCCGGTGGCCTTCCTCCCCGTCAACAAGGCGGTGGAGCACGGCGAAGTCCTCGAGCTCCTCGGCCACAAGGTGCAGTGCTTCACCGAGGGGATCTCTGACGATCACAACCTGACCGTGTGGCTCCCCGACCAGAAGGTCGTGCTGAACAATCTCGTCTTCCCGGGCAGACCCAACGTCTACAGCTTGCGCGGCGGCGTCTATCGAGATCCCCTCACCTGGAGAGACGGTCTGAAGATGATCCGGGACCTCGAGCCCCGAGTGATCCTCTCGACCCACGCTCACGTCATCGAGGGAACCGAGAGCGAGGTGAGGGAGACACTGACCGGATACATGGACCACCTAACGGTGACCTACGACCAGACGTTGCGCGGCATCCTCGCCGGCATGGGACCGGACGATCTCAGACACTTCGTCCAGTTCCCGAAACATCTGGATTCGATGATCGAGAACGCCCAGACCTACGGCGAGTCTCAGCACTACCCCGAGACCATCTACCAGTACGCCATCGGCTGGTTCGATCGGGATGTGACCAGGCTCTTCAAGGTAGCCCCCAGGGAAGAGGCGGAGCGCATGGTCGAGCTCATCGGCGGGCGGGCAAAGGTGTTGAGCGAAGTGAAGTCCGCCCTGGAAAGCAAAGAGCTCGCCTGGGGAGCTCAGCTCGTCCAGTACGTCTACCTGCTCGACCCGACTGACGTGGAAGTGCGCCAACTGAAGGCCGACCTGTTGCGACAGCTGGGCCAGCGCTGCGTGGGGTCGATCCCTCGGAACTTCCTGCTCACCGAAGCTCGGGCTCTCGAGGGCAAGGTCACCATCCCCCGCATCGTGCCGCCGAGACCGGAGCTCGTCGCGGCGAGCCCCGAGACCTTCGTCGACTACTTCCGCGTGCGAATCGATCCCCTGAAGGCCGAGAACACCGATCTGGTCCTCGCGTTCGTGTTCACCGACAAGGAAGACCGAGCCGCGGGGCTCCATCTGCGCCGCGGTGTCGTCGAGTACATTCCCTCGCCCGGCGACTACCACCGAAAGCCGGATGCGGTGCTCGAGCTCGACTCGGAGAGCTGGGCGGGGCTCTATCTGGGCAACCTGACCCTCCAAGAAAGCCTTGCCGCGGGAGGCACGGTACTGACCGCTGGTGATCGCGAGGAGGTCGTGGCGGCCTTCGACTTGTTCGATCGATTCGATGCGGCCACGAACTACACAGTTCCGCCTCTCGAGTAGACGCTGGCTTTCACAGGCTCCCGAGTCCCGCCCCATCGAAGAAAACACATCCACCATCGACACGAAAGCACACGCCATGGAATCGACCACACGAAACCTGTTCAAGACCGCCGGAAAGAAGCAGAGTTCCAAGGACTTCCGCCCGGCTCCCGACGAGATCGAAACGAGCTTCGGCACGCTGCAGTTCGAGGGCGGGGCGTTCCCGACCGAAGCTTCGGCGCAGAAGATCTACGACGAGATGGACCTGCAGCGGGCAACCCAGGCCTACATGGACTTCTTTCCGGCTCTGTCCCTCTATTCCATCGTGAAGTCTCAGATCAGAGACTTCGGGTTCGAGACCGCCTCGGACGTCGGCGTGATGGCCGACTTCATGAAGCCGAGCGAGAACTACCTGACCGGGAACGACGTCACCGTGTACGCCTTTGCGTCGATCGATCTCAAGGTCGACGGTCCGACCGTGGTCGAGATCCCCCCGGGGATGTACGGCAACGCCAACGACGCCAATTTCAAGTACCTGACCGACTTCGGCCCCACCGGGCCCGATGAGGGCAAGGGTGGCAAGTACCTCTTCCTGCCTCCCGGCTACGACGGCGAAGAACCGAGTGGCTACTTCGTGTTCCGCTCGCCGGGGTATCGAATCTGGGCCATGATGCGCGGCTTCGGCGAGGTCGGCAGTGGCGACCAGGCCGTGAAGTGGTTCCAGGAACGTCTCCGGGTCTATCCTTTGGCCACCGGCCCGCGGGAGCACACGGCGACCAACACCTCGGGGCTCGGCGCGAACACACTGCCACCGGAAGACCGCTCGGTATACGAGGTGCTGAACGAGATCATTCAGTACGAGCCCACGGAGTTGTGGAACGCCGAGTTGCTGGGACGCTTGGCCACGCTGGGTATCGAGAAGGGCAAGCCCTTCGCTCCGGACGAACGGATGGCGAAGATTTTCGACCAGGCCGCCAGGCAGGGAGTAGCGATGTCGAGGGCGATCGTCTACGCCTCGAGAGATCCCGAGATCAACTACTGGTCCGACCGTCACTGGGAAAAGATGTTCGTGCGCAACACGGAGTTCATGGACAACGGCCACGCCGACATCGACGCCCGAACCCTCTGGCACTACCAGGCGATCTGTGTCTCGCCGAATCTGCTTTCCACCACGCCGGGCGTGGGCACCGCCTACCTGACCTCGTTCCGCGACAAGGAGGGTGCCTACCTCGATGGCGGCAAGAAGTATCGCCTACGGGTGCCTGCCAATCCCCCCGTCCAGCGCTTCTGGGCGGTGACCGCGTACGACGCTCTGAGCCGCAGCTTGCTCGACTCGGGCGGGAAGATCACGTCTAGCAGCCTCGGCGGCCCCGAGGTGAACGCCGATGGCTCGGTCGACGTCTTCTTCGGCCCGGAGGTTCCCGCTGACGCCACTGGCAACTGGATCAAGACCGATCCGAGCAAAGGGTGGTTCGCGGTTTTTCGTTTCTACGGTCCTCTCGAGGGTTACATCGAGAAGACCTGGACGTTGAGCGACTTCGAGTTGATCGACTGAGAGTGGGCCACGAGTCTCTCGAGCACTCATTCGACCAATCACTGAATACCTCGGAGCACGACGATGAAGAACTACAAGATGACCACCGACATACCCCCGCAGATCACCACCCCCGACCGGGTCGACTCCCCGATAGGAACGCTCGAGTTCTTTGATGGTGTTCCGATCGGCGACACCACCGAGCGGGTCTACGACTACGTTGACCGTGCCCGCGCGGTACAGGTTTTCATCGACTTGATTCCCGCGGTCTCGATGTACCACCTGCGCCAGGGGATGCGGGACATCGGGCTCACCGAGTCCAGCCAGATTCTCATCGCCAGGCAGTTGGGTGACTCCAAGCCGCTGGTGCTGACCTGGAATAACACGTCGCTCTACACCTGGGGTTTCCTCGACCTGGAGAAGGACGGTCCGACCGTGGTCGAGGTGCCACCCGGTGTCCTCGGGGTCTTCAACGACATGTACTTCCGATACATCGCCGACATCGGCGCTGCCGGTGAGGACAAGGGCCAGGGTGGCAAGTACCTGGTGCTGCCCCCAGGCTACGAGGGCGACGCGCCGAAGGGCTACTTCGTCGTGCGGTCGAAAACCTACGGTGTGTGGAATTTCATGCGCGGCTACGTCGAGAGTGGCGTTGACGAGGCGACGGCTCGTATCGAGAACAACCTGAAGGTGTACTCGCTCTCCAAAGAGGATGCCCCGCCCACCATGGAGTTCGTCAACATGTCGGGTTTGGCGGACTACAAGACCATTCCGCCCAACGACTTCAGCTTTTACGAGAGTCTCGACCGGCTCGTTCAGTCGGAGCCGATCGGCTGGCTCGATCCCGAGACCGCCGGTCTGGTCGCTTCGATCGGGATTGTCAAGGGACAGCCGTTCAGTCCTGACGATCGCATGCGCCAGCTACTCACTGAGGCTGTCGCTATCGGTAATGCCTATGCGCGAGCCAACACCGTGTTTCCGCGTGACCCGGGGCATCGCATGTACAAGGACACCGACAGCGAGTGGGTGATGGCGTTCGCGGACAAGGACAGCTACTTCCTCAAAGACGGCGCTCGGCGCTTCGACTCTCGGCTATGGATGCACTACAACGCGGTCGTGGTCACCCCGGCAATGGCATTGACCCGTCCGGGTGCCGGCTCGGACTACGGCATTGCCGGCCTCGACTCGAAACACCAGCCACTCGACGGCGCCCAGACCTACCGACTTCACCTTCCGCCGAACGTCCCGGTGAAGGACAACTGGTCGGTGACCATCTACGACACTCAGACCCGCTCGATGTTGCAGACCGACCAGAAGTATGCGGGCCTCAACAGCCTGGGCGAGAGTTTGAAGACGAACGACGACGGCTCGATCGATCTCTATTTCGCGCCCACCGCTCCGGATGGAATGGCGGACAACTGGATCCAGACCATCCCCGCCAAGAGCTGGTTCATCCTCTTCCGCGCCTACGGGCCGCTCGAGCCCTGGCTCGACGGCAGCTGGCGACCGAGCGAGCTCGAGTTGATCGACTGACGAAGACGAGAAAGACCTGACCCATCTCAACAAAAGCAGCAGAAGATCAGCGAAGCGAGAAACTGAAACAGGCCGGGACGCTGGTCGCCGAGGCCTTCGCCTAGCTCCCTTGCACTCCGCGACCGCACTTGCGGATTCTTGCGCGTCGGGAGTCCAGAAATCGCGCAACTTCGCAGTCCCCTTGCCCCCTTGGAACCCCCTCGTTCTGGGGGGTTCGGGGGGCGAGGGCTAGCGCCATACTGTGTCCGATGTCGGACTGACCGAGCCAGAGAAACCAGCCCCATGAACACGGACCTTCTCCGGGAGAATACCGGCCGCACGGTGATCGCCCTCCTGGTGCTCCTGGCCTTGGCCGCGTCACCAGCTTCGGCGGCGAAGACAGATCGCATCCAGTTCCCCGGGATGGTGATCATCGGCGAGGTCAAGAGCCTCGACGAGGGAGTGCTGCGCATCAGCACCGACTACACCAAGTCGATCCAGGCGGACTGGGAAGAGGTGCTGCGGGTCGAGAGCAAGATGGTGTTCGAAGTCCAGGCCCTCGACGGCTCGCGCTACTTCGGCACCCTGGTGGCGAGCGACGAGGATCGCGTTCTGGCCATCCAGCAGGACGACGGTGTGGTGCGACTTCCCTTTGCGCAGGTGGTCGAGTTCGATCAGACCAAGCTCGGCTTCTGGGGCGACATCGACGCCAGCATCGCTCTTGGATACAGCTTCGTGCAGGCCACCGACACGACGCAGGGCTCGATCGAGGCGGATGCAAGTCGACGATCGAAGCGGATCTTCAGCAACCTGAGCCTGCTCTCGATCCTGAGCCAGACGGGCGATGACCGCTTCACCCGCAACGACTTCTCCTTCACGGTTCTGCGCAACCTGCCTGGGCGGTGGACCTACGATGCGGCCGGCGAGTTCCAGACCAACGAGAGCCTGGGGCTCGATCAGCGTCTACTCCTTCGCGGTAGCGCCATGCATCGCACGCTGCGCACCAACATCCGTGAGCTCCTGCTCGGAGCCGGCCTCGCTGTGTCTCGGGAGCAGTACGTCAACGAGCAGGCTGGCGAGAACAGCCTTGAGGGCAGACTCTCGATCGACTACCGCGCGTTCCACTTCGACGATCCCGAGCTCCAGGTGGCGACCTCGCTGGTGGCCTACCCCAGCTTTACGGTGCAGGATCGGATCCGGAGCGAGTTCGATGCGAGCGTTCGACGCGAGCTGGTCAGCGACCTGTTCTGGAGCCTCAACCTCCACTGGGCCTACGACAGCCATCCCACCGGGGAGAATGCGCGGACCAGCGATCTCAACGTGAGCTTCTCGCTCGGTTGGAGTCTCTAGTGTCCCGCGCGGAATGTTCACTTACCAGTCGAGCGCCGATGCATCCCCCTGGGCTGCGTTGCTCTCCTCGACGTATTCCCGATACGCCTGCGTCGAGGCGCCTTGCCCAGCGGTCGCCTCGACACTCTTTGTGGTTAAGCAACATCCCGCACGGGACACTAGTGCGTGCTTCGTTGGCCAGACTGGTGCTCGTCTGCTTCCTGGCTCTGGTTGGGCTCCTTGGCTTCGGCGGGCCCGCTGCTGCACAGGAAGGCGAGGATCCGTTGCTCCTTCGGCTCGCCGAGAGCAACTCCGAGCTCGCCGGAGAGCTGGCCGCGAGGGCGGGTCGGCTCGAGGAGCTCGAACGCCAGCAAGAGAGAATCGAGAGGCTCGCCGACTGGATCAGCGTCGAGCACCAGGAGGCCGCGGAGACTCTGGAGAACGGTGGACTGAGCCAGGGCCTGGGCCCGCTGCTACTGGAGCAGCGAGATTCGCTCCCCGACCTCCAGACGCACCGTCGCGAGACGCGGGCCCTGCAGGACCGAATCGCAGCGGCCCTGGTCGAGCGGCTGAGCCACCGATCGGAGTCGCGACGCCTCGATCACCTGGACCAGGCGATGGAAGAGCTCGAAAGTGGCTTTGAAGGCCCGCTGACACCACAGAGTCGCGAACGCCTGCGCACCGTGCTCTCTGAGCGCAAGAAGCTGCTGGAGAGGGCACTCGAGGCCGACGACTATTCGCTGGAGCGACTGCGCCAGCTCGACGCAGCCAGCCAGCGCTTGCTCGAGACGGCGAACGCCTACAACGCGTTTCTCGACGAGCACCTGATCTGGCTGCGCAGCGGCGATGAGACTCGGCCAGAGGACCTTCTGGCCGTGCCCGCCGAAGTTGAAGCCTTACTGTCTCGCAGTAGCTGGTCCGGGCTGTGGCGCTCGGTCGGAGGGCACCTCCGGCGCTCGCCGCTCTTCTGGCTCGCCCTTCTCGTCGCTTCGGGTCTCTTGTGGGGGCGGCGCGCGTTGCGGCAGACCACAGTTTCCAGTGCTCAGGTGCTGGGCGATCCCGCCGCGGACCGCTTCAGCGCAACGCTGCGCGCCTTGATCGGTACGGCGTTGACCGCGGCACCGTTGTCGCTCGTCCTCGCCGTGACGGGCTCGCTGGTGAGCCATGCTCCCCTGGGGGGTGACCTGGCCCAGCGCATGGGACTGACCCTCGTCAGCGTCGCCGCTCATCTCTACCTTCTGCGGTTCTGGAGCGAGCTGTGCATTCCGGGAGGGGTGGCCGAGGCGCACTTCCGCTGGCCTGCTCACGGCGTCGGGCTGCTGAAGAGGGCGATCAACCAATTGACCTGGATCACGATCCCGACGTTGTTGGTGGTCCGGCTCGCGATCGATCTGAGCCCGGCCACCATGGGTGGCGCTCTCGCCCGGCTGGGCTTCGCCGCCTATTCGATGGCGATCACTCTCTACCTCTACCGGCTGATGGCCCCTCGACGGGGGATCTTGAGCTTTCTGCAGATTCGCCCGAAGGGCGAACCGCTCACGGTCTTTCGCCTCGCCCTGCTGCTGCTCGTCACGGTGCCCCTGACGCTGACGATCCTGACTCTGACCGGCTTCCTCTACACGGCGGACACCCTCTACTACTTGTTCGAGGACACCCTCTGGCTGCTGAGCGGGCTGGTATTGCTGTATGCCCTCGCGGTGCGGTGGTTGGGCCTGGCCCAACGACGTCTCGCCTGGGAGGACTCCCAGAGGCGACACGCCCTGGTTGCCGAGAGTGGTGCCAAGGCGGAGCGGAGGGACGACGATCTCGAGGCCAGGGGAGAGGGCAGTGACCTGGAGGAGTTGGGCGAGGACACTCGATCGCTACTCGACGTCGTGATGATCATCGTCGCTCTCATCGGCTCGTTGCTGATCTGGTCCCCGGTGCTTCCGGCGCTGGGGATCTTCGATGAAGTCACGCTATGGCACGAGACGGCGATCGTCGAAGGCGAGGAAACACGGATCCCGGTCACGCTCGCCAGCCTCGTCCTGGCGTTGTTCTTCGCCTACAGCACCGTGGTGCTGGTGAAGCGACTGCCGGCGCTACTCGAGATCCTTCTTCGGCGCCGGCTCGATCTCACCGCTGGGACTCGATATGCGATCACCACCCTGACCACCTATGCGGTGATCGCTCTCGGCGTCGTGTTGGTGTCGGAAACCCTGGGTGCCCAGTGGTCTCAAGTCCAGTGGTTGGTCGCGGCTCTCGGCGTGGGCCTCGGTTTTGGCATGCAGGAGATCGTGGCCAACTTCATCAGCGGCCTGATCCTGCTCTACGAACGCTCGATCCGAGTCGGAGACATCGTCACCGTTGGTTCTACAGACGGCGTCGTCACCAAGATCCGCATTCGAGCGACAACAGTCAGGGACTGGGATCGCAAAGAGCTGTTGGTGCCGAACAAGGAACTGATCACCGGCTCGGTAGTCAACTGGTCGCTGTCGGATCACATCAGCCGCGTGGTGATCGAGATCGGGGTGACTCACGGGAGCGACATCGATCGGGCACTCGCCTTGATGAAGGAGGCCGCAGAGGAGCACGAAGACGTGCTCGAGGATCCGCCTCCGAGTGTCAGCTTCGACGCCTTCGATGAGAACACTCTGAGGCTCGCACTGCGGGTGGTCGTCGACTCGATCGACAACCGGACCTCGACGCGTACTGCACTCCTGAAGTCGATCATCGCCAAGTTCGAGCGAGAGAAGATCAAGATTGCCTTTCCGCAGCAGGATGTGCACCTGGACACTCGAGAGCCGCTCCGGATCATCCTCGACTCACAAGAAGAAGGGGACAGGGGCAGCGCGTCACCGTCCCCTCGGCGGTCCCAGACCTCTTGACACCTATGCCTGGGGGGACGATTCGGCGGCTGGGGCCTGTATGTGAAGGACGGCACGCCGATCTACACCTACAACTACGTCGGCATCGACATCTACACGGCGACTGCCAAGGCAAAACTGCCCAAGGGAAAGTCCACGGTCAAATTGGATTTCGCGCATGACGGCGGAGATCCGGGCTCGGGCGGCACCGCGACTCTCTACATCGACGGCAAGTCGGTTGGATCCACCAACGTGGGACAGACCGAGTTCTCGATCTTCTCGGCGGACGAGACGGCGAGCGTCGACAGCGACATCGACGACCGCTCGTTCTTCTTCAAGCTCGGGGTGCGTCTCGCTCGCTTGACCGCGCCGATTCAGTGAGCCCTGCGACGCGCTACTTCCTTCTGGAGAGGTTCTCGGTAAGCCGGTTGAGCCTGTCCTGGTCGGCCTGCGCCGCCTCTTCCGCCGTCGGCTCCCTTTCTTCGGTGCCGTGAGCGAGCGCAATGCGGTGCCGGATCGCGGCACCCACGGCAACGAGGCCGGTCGCGCCGACCGTCGCCCAGAGCCCCCCGGGGGAGACGGTGAACAGGCCGAGCCCGACCACCGGTGCCAACAGCAGCGGGCCGAGGGCGAAGTAGGAAGGCACGGGCGGGCCAGTGCGCACCGCGAAGCCGAACATCACGGCAAGGCTCACCCCGGCGATCAAGAACGGCAGGAGGGTGAGGTACGCCCGGCTGCCTTCGAGCAAGAACAGCGGTGCCACGAAATACGAGCTCGCTCCCAGCGCCGTGAGACCGAAGATCGATCCCACGGCTCGCTCGCTGCGACGCCCTGGAATGACGTCGGTGAGCTTGGCCTGCCCGATCCATGCCACCAGCCCAGTTCCGAGGATCGCCACGACGCCCAGCAGGCATGGCCAGTACCAGGAAGCGATCGCCAGATCGGTGGCGGAAGGCACGATTCGCTTCATCAAGAGGAGAGCCGCCACGAGAAAGATCCGCCCGAAGAGAAAGAAGGCGGCCCCTACGGCGAGACGAGGGAAGATCATCAGTGGCCGTTCGAGGCTCCACTGCAACTGTGCGGACCATGCCAGGGCGAGAACGAAGAGAACGAGCTGCACACCCCCGATTGGCCACAGCTGGTCTCGGCGATCGCGCGCCACACCCAGGTAGTGGAAGTCTTCAGTGTCGACGGCCAGGCTCGCTTCCAGGGGGCTACCCTGAATCACTTCACCCGAAAGGTAGTAGTCACCGCGCAGCGATCGAGCCGACCAGCCCTCGAGCTCGAAGGGCCGCCCGATCGTCACGACCAACAAGTCGACAATGTCGAGGCCGGTCTGGATCCTGTGGATGACCGGTGCCTCGAGCGCGCCTCGGTCCCAGGCTGCGATGTCTTCGGGCTCGAGCGCCGCGAGGAGAGACCTGCGGGTCCACACTTTGGACCCTCCGGTGCGCCCGAGCACTTCAGCGACGACGATTTCGAGCTCCCGGTCCGCGGGCGAGCTGCGCACCACGACATTCGGGTGACCGTAGCGATCCAGATTCCCGACGAGGTGATTCGACGCGATCGCGGCGGCCGCCTGGTCCGGGGGATGGTAGAGCTGCTCGGTGGTGAGGAGCCCCTCTTCGGCAAGGAACGTCGGTAGGGCCAACCGCCCCAAGGGGAAGACACCAAAGAAACGCTCCCGATAGAGCTCCTCGAGTGTGTCGGCAAGCTCCCGAACCGCCTCGAGCTGCTGAGAAAGCTCGCTGCGCTCAGCGGCGCCGAGCCCTGGCTCGGAAAGACGCTGGCTCGCCGATTCGAGCAGCGCATCGGCCTCTTCGAGCACGGGGCGGGCCGCGCCCTTCTCGTGGATGGCGACACGGACCAGGCCCTCCGCCCGGTCCAGGAGGCCGGAGATCTGCGTCGACTCGGCAGACTGAGCGCCCGCAGCAGCAGGAAGATTCGCGAGGGCGACGATGAGGACGAGGCAGAAGATGCGCATGACCATCTCAGGATATCCCGGGCTGCCGCGAGGGCGACGACCGCGAAATACCCTGAAACCCCCTTACCACGACGGCTCCCTGCGCCGCAGCGTATCGTGGGATCGTTTCGCGATCGGGCCGAGCTCAGCGGAATGCTGGATACACTCCAGGGTCTGCACCGGGCATTGCTCAAAGGTGACGAGGGTAGGCGGCGGAAGGGAATGACTCCGCACCCGCACCCACCGCCAGTCGCATCAATATTGGAGGCTTCCCATGACGGCTACCAGAACAACGGCCAAATCAACTGGACGGCTGATTGGCGGGCTCGCGCTGTGCGCTCTCCTCTTCGTGACGGCTGCTTGTAACGAGGAGAGCAGGGTGATCAAGCCAACAGATTCCGACAAGCCCGAGTCCTTTGCCTTTGCCGACCCCGAATCCACCTCGCTGGGGAAGAGGGCGACCGCCATCGCTGCGGGCCATGATGACGACTCGGGCTTCCTTCTCCTGGACCGCGGTCGAGACGCCTTGTCCTGGCGGTTGATTCTCGCGGACGCCGCGGAGAAGAGCATCGACATCCAGTACTTCCTCTGGAAGAACGACCTCTCCGGCCAGGTGCTGATGCAGCGCCTGCTGGCGGCGGCCGACCGAGGAGTGCGGGTGCGGGCCCTGATCGACGATTCGATGACCGATTCGGATCCTGAATACCTGGCGCTCTTCGGTGCTCATCCCAATGTCGAGCTGCGGCTGTACAAGCCCTTCGGCCCCAAGAGAAAGTCGCTTCTGCGGTGGGTCGACTACGCGGCCCACATGAAGGTCATCGACCGGCGCATGCACAACAAGCTGTATCTGGTCGATGGCGCGATGGAGATCATCGGCGGCCGCAACATGGGCAACGAGTACTTCGAGTACCCGGGCGACTTCGTCTTCCGCAGCCGCGATCTGTTGGCCCTCGGCCCGGTCGTGGGGACCTCCGGCGCGGCTTTCGATCTCTACTGGAACAGCGACTGGACGGTACCGATCGAGAACGTGGTCTCGCATGTGCCCACCGCCGAAGAGGCGGCGAAGAACCGGGAAGCGCTCGATGCGATGGCAGCCCAGAGCACCAGCTACCCGTCCGGGTTCTACGACAACCCCAGAGAGATCGATGCCGAGATGGCCGGCCTCGAGCGGGCCCTGCACTGGGGGAAGGGCAAGCTCCTGATCGACGACGTTCCCAACAGCAATGGAGAGCCCCAGACCCATGCCGAGCTCGACAAGACAGGTGTGACCATCGGTCGTGCCGCGGCTCAGGCGACGGAGGAGGCCCTCATCCAGAGTGCCTATCTCATCCTGGAGGACGACGGGGCCGTCGGAATCGAGACGCTGATTCAGCAAGGCGTGAAGGTCAAGCTCGCGACCAACGCGATGGCCGCCGACAACCACCTGTCGGCTTTCGTCGCCTATCGCAAGCAGCGCAAGCGCATGCTCGAAGGCGGTGCGGAGGTCTACGAGTTCCGGCCGGATCCCAAGATCGAACGGGCGCAGTTCACGGCCGAGGAACTGGCGGAGAACAAAACGTCGTTCGGCCTTCATGCGAAGACGATGGTCTTCGATCGTAAAGTGGTCTTTGTCGGCTCCTTCAACCTCGACCCCCGCTCGGTCGATCTCAACACGGAGATGGGGCTGCTGGTGGAGAGCGAGTCGCTGGGTAGGGCGGTGGCCGAGAGCATCGAGAACGACATTGGCCCGGGCAACAGCTGGCAGGTGCTTCTCGGCGACGATGGAAAGCTCTCCTGGGTGACCATGGAAAACGGCGTGGTCACGGAAGAGTTCGACCACGAGCCGATGACGAGCGCTGTGCGACGGGCGAAAGCCGACGCGATGGCGATCGTTCCCGATTCCTCCGAGATGTGAGCGGAGACCCTGAGAGATGACCATCTTCTACGTCCTTGCCGGGCTCGTCTTTCTCTTCTCCGCCGGCGTCCGGCAGAAGCTGAAGTCGACCTACGCGCGTTGGAGCCAGGTACGCAGCGTCACCGGGCGACCGGGCGGACAGGTCGCTCGCATGATCCTCGACGCGAACGGGCTGAACGCGATTCCGGTACAGGGGGTCGAAGGAACCCTGACGGATCACTACGACCCTCGCCACAAACAGCTGCGACTGGCCCGCGACAACTTCGTGGGCAATAGCGTTGCCGCCACGGCGGTGGCCGCGCACGAGTGCGGCCATGCCATCCAGGATGCGGATGACTACCGCCCGATGGAGATCCGGACGGCGCTCGTGCCGATCGCCAACCTGGGCTCCCGATTCGGGCTGCCGTTGGCGATCATCGGCAGCATGGTGGGCTCGCAGACGATGACCCAGCTCGGCGTGCTGGGCTACGCCGGCGCCATCGCGCTCACCTTCTTGACCCTGCCCGTGGAGTTCAACGCCAGCAAGCGTGCCCTCGAGCAACTGAATCAACTCGGGCTCATTTCCCCCGACGGGGAAGAAGGGGCTCGGCAGGTGCTGCGAGCCGCGGCCATGACGTACGTGGCGGGAGTGGCCTCGTCGGCAGGCTATCTCGTGTACCTGGTCGTGGTGTTCGGGCGCTCGCTGCTCCGCCGACCCAGGGCGCCGCTACCGCCGGGCTTGTGACAGATCTGAGACGTTGGCGAGGCGTTCGCTTCGCCAGATCGCATTCCGAAGCGGCTCGGCGCCATCACCCTCGATGTCGCGGTGACCCACTCCCTCAACAAGCACCGTCAGGGCCGCACAGCCCTCTATGCCGACGAAGACGGCGGAAAGGGGCTGCTACGGCTGGTATCAGCGCCAGGGAATGTCGGTGCTGCGCGCCGATCGGAGGCTGCCGCGCAGTCCGCGCCGACTGCTCAAGCCGAGCGATGGCCGCTACTGCTACTTCTCCGTCGAGGCGGCCCTGCGGGCGAGCCGCTCTCTCGACCCTCTTCGGTAGGAGGTAGGAGACCTACCGATGCCCCCGCCGACGCGCCACTTCCACCGGATTGCCGCCCTCCACGGCCAGGTGGATCCGAGCGACTCCGAAGCCGTCCAGCACTGGTACATCGAGGTGCTTCCCACTCTTCCCCGCGAGAGGATCGAGGAGATTCTGGAGCTGCTGCTGCAAGGAGACCCGACGGTGGGGGTAGGAGTCGACGAGGGCACCGACGCAACAGAGCCGGAGCCGAGCTACCCTCGCGGAGCTCCCCTACCGTCCCTGTCCTCGAGCCCGCCCGCGCCAGTTTCCTTGTTTGCAGTCGGGTGGCGGGGCACTCCCCAGAGGATCCTGGCGGCGCTCCTTCGGCGTGCAGGGCGAGACTGAGGAAGCCGCCTTCACCAATTTCGCCCTGGCATTGGCACGCTCAGTTTTCGCAGCTGCCGACCACCTCGCCCCCCACGCAGGTATCGAAGCCACCGTTTCCGGTCACACGGTCGTAGCCGCTGCCGCCGTCGATCGCGTCGTTGCCATTGTTCCCATTGACATGGTCGTCGCCGTCACCGCTGCAGATGAGGTCGTCACCGCTGAGGCCGTTGATGCGATCGTTGCCTCCAAGGCCAACAATGACGTCTCGTCCCTGCGTGCCGTTGATTCGATCACTGCCTTCGGTGCCCACGATGGTCGCCCGCTCTCCAAAACAAGTGGGGACCAGATCGAGGCCGACAACGACCGGATCATGATCGGACGCGCGGTAGGCGCCCGGCTCATAGATCGGCAGAGCGCCAGATTCGCGCTCGAAAGACGCCTCGCTCGGGTCCTGGACATCGTCGTTGTAGTCGAACAACGCTGGCTCGTCCGCGTTGATCGCCCACTCGGTCGCGCCGGTCACCTGCGCGAGCAGTGAACTGCTGGCGAGGATGTAGTCGAGGTAGCCGAGCTGACCGTCGAACACGTAGCTGTAGGCCGCAGGTCCGCCGAAGAAGCCGACGAGGTCGATGAATCCGGCGTTGTCGAAGGCGACGATCGGATCCTCCATGGCATAGGAGTTGAGGTCGCCGACAATCAGGAAGTCGGGGTCACCGCTTCCCGTCGGATCGTCGTTCAACAGGTAGTTGGCGAGTGCCGTCGCGGCGGACGTCCTGGTGGCCGGGCAGCTACCCTGACCGTCGGCCAGGTCGGGATCGCCGATGTCTGCGCAGCTCGAGCCTTTCGACTTGAGATGGTTGACGGCCACGGTGAAACGCTCGCCGGTCGCGACCTCGTCAAAGGTCTGGATCAGCACGGGCCGGTTTCGGTCGTCGACGAAGGCCGGGTCGACCGACGAATCGAGGATGGCGAACGGCCCGACCGCAGACACGGAGGCGGGCCGATAGATCAGCCCCACCTTGATGGCATCGGTGCCGATGAACCCGGTGCTGACGTAGTCGTAGGTGCCCGCACCGGCTGCGGAGTTGAGCCCGCTCACCAGGTCGGCCACGGCTGCATCATCGTTATCGTTCTCGAGCTCGACCAGGCCGATGACGTCGGCGTCGAGTCCGAAGAGCATGGCGACCGTCTTGTCACGCTGACGGGCCAGCTCGGCCGCTGAGTCTGCGCCGCGGCAACGGATGCCGCTCGGACCACAGGACGCCCCGGGGGCATCGATCGTGGTGAAGTAGTTCAGGAGGTTGACGCTGGCGACCCGGAGCGCGCCGCCGACATCGGAGGGTGCTGCGGAACGCGGGTTCTCCGCCGTAAAGGTGGGGTTCCCCGAAGAGGGTCGCAGCCGCCAGGCGTCGGTGCCACTTTGCCCGGCCCACGACCAGTGCAAGACGCCCGTCAGGTTGGTGATCGGGCGTGTAGGGATTTGCTTTTCAGACCGTGGGCGGATCGGAGCACTGGCTGCGGCTCGAGAGGGCTCGGAGAGCCCCGCGAGCCGTTCGTGGGCTGCTATCCCCATCAGGTCAGGCCGTCAACAGCCCCCGAAGAACATCCCCAAGCTCGAAGGGCGCCCGAATGTCTCCACCGCAACACAGCTCCGCCAGGAACCGGCCCCGCCCCGGTCCGGCACTAGCCCTCGACCGACTCGTACACCAGCTCCTCAACCCCCGGAGGCGCCCGCGACAACGGCTCGGCTTCCTGAGCACCCAGCCCCACACCCTCCAACAACCGCCGCAGCGAACACACCTCCACCACGAACGCCACGATGCTCCTCTCCGCTCCACAGTACGGACACAGCAGAGGATCGACCTCATACACCCTCTTGATCAGCCGAGCCCAGGACAGACGGCGGCGACGCCGGGACCGATCCAACTCGGGCGACGACGCGGCGCCCTGGGAAGCTACGGCCGCCAACTCTGCCTTAATTGAGATTCAGGACACTAGTTGCGATCGGCGTTCGCCATCGCCTCTTCAATAACAGCATCGAGACCGAGCACGACCTGGTACTTACCCTCGCGGGTCGTCTCGACGGCCACAAAGCCGTTTCCGTCCGGATCAGGGTCGTAATCTCGTTCGAACATTCTCGTACCTGGGCGTGGAGTGCCGGTTCGCAATCCCCCGAGGATCTGCGACTTGCCAAGCTCGAGAGACCCTGCACTCTCTGCTACGGCAACGGCTGCAAGCCCCGTTGGGGTCACGAAGAAGAGCGTCCGACCATCGCTCGACCACGAAGGGGACCAGCCGGTGTCGGTCGACACCACCTGGCGACCCGCCGAGCCGTCGAAAGAGCCCACGTAGACGCGCGTGCCGCCGGTATCGTCCGAGACGTAGGCCACCCACCGACCATCGGGGGAGAACGCTGCACCCCAGGTGCTGGCCGCTGTCTCGAGCCACGGTTCGGCTTCGCCGGGTCGATCGATCTGCAGCTTCCAGATCTGGCTGGAGCTGGTGAAGAGGAGCACGCCCTCGGGTGAGATTGTCGTGGGAATCGGTGGAGAACGATCGCTCTGAAACAGGACCTCTGGCTCTCGACTTCGATCCAACGGCTGGATCGCAAGGGCTATGTTCTTCGGATCGAAGAACACGACTCGACCCTCGCCGGTCCACACCGGGAAGACGTCGTTGTCGTAGCTGGACAGTCGGTCCGTTCGACCCGTGGCGATCTCGTGGATAAAGATCTGGGCTGTTCCGACGCCGCCGCGGGTGAAGGCGAGCCGGCTCCCGTCGCTCGACCAGCGAGGGTGGCGCAGAATGCCAGGCTCAACGGCAATGGGGGTGGTCTCGCCCGAGGCGCTGATCCGGATCAGTTGCTCGCCGGAGCCCGAGCCGCTCACCAGAGCGCCTCCGACGGAGACGTCGAACGGCAGCGCCCAGGGCTGAGCGGCATCGAGAGCCAGGACGGGCACCGCGTTCTCGATCATCGAGGTCTGGTCATCACCAAATCGGGCGGCCCAGAGCTGGCCGCGAACGAGCCAGGTCAGATAGCCAGCGCCGAGGTAGCGCGGGCCGAGGCCTTCGATGCCGATCGGCCTCGTGGAACCGTCCGCTGGATCGAGAACCTCGATGGGATCAGCGTTTCTCACGCCTTGAACCGTTGCAGGTGTGAAGACGATGCGGCCGCTTGGAAGAAAGCCCGGAAACAGGGCTGCCCGGTCTTCGTTCGGTAGCAGGTTCTCGGGTTCCCCCCCGGCTTGGGGCACTCGCCACAGCCCGGTCTCGCTGCCGAACAGCAGGAAGCCCTCGTGCCAGACGACACCAAGAGGTCCCACAGGAGTGCCGGGGGTCAGGCATAGCTGCTGCACCAGCCCACCCTCGAGATCGACCTTGTGGAGCGCGTTATCTCGCCAGAAGGCGAGCCACTGGCCATCTGGCGACAGCGCCGGCCCCCACGCTCTCTCGGTGCCGGGAATGTAGTCAGCGCGACCGGAGGCGAAGGAATGAAGGTAGATCCCTTCTCCTGCGGGGTAGGCGAAAGTGCGCCCATCAGCCGACAACGCCACCTGGTGGCCGAACAGGCTGTTCCAATCCCTCGGTGCGGAGGCTTCAACCTGAAACCGCACAGGCTCCCGCAAACGCGCGGCGTCACCGAGAGGGGTGGGCGCGAGCCAGAATCCGGCGGCAGTCCCGAGAAGCAGGAGGACGGCCGCCGCAGCGGTTGCCAGCCACGGCCTTTGCCCTACCGACTGCCGCGACAGAGACCCCATAGCAGAGGCAGCCGATCCACCGGTTGCTGCCAGCGGTAGCTTCGGCGTTGTCGCATCATCGCCACTCTGGCCCAGCCACCAACGCGCCTCTCCGATGTGCTGTAGCCGCGTGCGCGGGTTCTTGTCGAGGCATCGTGACAGCAGAGTCCGAAGCGGCGCCGGAACCTCCTCCGGTAGCGCGCTCCAATCCGGCTCCTGTGACAGCACGGCGGCCAGGGTCATCGCCACGTCCTCGCCGGCGAACGGCCGGCGACCGGTGAGCGTCTCCCACAGGCAGCAGCCCCACGCCCAGATGTCGGCGCGGTGGTCGACTCGTTTGCCGCGCGCCTGTTCGGGCGCCATGTAGGCCGCTGTGCCCAGGATCGTGCCAATGGCAGTCGCGGCGGTGAGGGTCGGTGAGTCGTCGATGCTTACCGGTTCTGCTCCCGCTTCCTCCACAACCGCGCGGGCCAGACCGAAGTCGAGAATCACCGCTCGACCGTCGTCGTCGACCATGATGTTGGACGGCTTCAGATCACGATGCACCAGGCCACGGCTGTGAGCAGCCTCGAGGCCTTCGGCGATCTGCTCGAACAGCGGCAACGCCTCACGCCAATCGAGCGGGCCGCGGCCGAGGAGCTGCGAAAGGCTTTCGCCGGTGGCGAGCTCCATGACCAGAAGGGGCTGACCTTCGTGGCGCTCGAAGCCGAAGAGCGTCGCGACGTTGGGATGGTTGAGCGCTGCTAGCGCCCGGGCCTCGCGCTCGAAGCGGGCGAGTCTCTCATCGTCACGAGAAAAGTCTTCGGGAAGCACTTTGATCGCGACGCGGCGATCGACCCGCGGGTCACGCGCTGCCCAGACCTCACCCATGCCGCCTTTGCCGAGCGGACTTTCAATCTCATAGGGGCCCAGCTGTGAGCCTTCTGACAGGGACATTGACGGCAGTCTAGCGCGCGTAGGCTCTGAGGTCGCACTGACGCGCTGACGACAGCAACGGGTCGGACGTCTCGATGACGATTCGCATGAGACCGGGTTGCCGTGTGTGACGTCGCGATCGAGGTCCCGTAGACTGCTACGACACGATGCAACTCCAACCCGGCTCACAACTCGGCCCCTACGAAATCGAGGAACCGCTCGGCAAAGGCGGCATGGGTGAGGTCTATCGAGCCCACGACCCGCGACTGGAGCGCGACGTGGCGATCAAGGTCTTGCCGGAGCGTCTCAGCAACGACTCCGAGTTCAGCCGACGCTTCGAACGCGAAGCGAAGACGATCTCGCAGCTCCAGCATCCCCATGTCTGCACCCTGTTCGATATCGGCTCAGAAGAGGGGCGCGACTATCTGGTGATGGAGCTGCTCGAAGGCGAGACTCTGGAAGAACGACTGAAAAGAGGCGCGCTCGGGCTCGAAGAGGTGCTGAAGATCGGCACAGAAATCGCCGAAGCGATCGAGGCTGCCCATCGTCAGAATCTGGTGCACCGCGACCTGAAACCGGGCAACGTGATGCTGACGCCCTCTGGCGCCAAGGTGCTCGATTTCGGCCTGGCTAAAGGGATCGCCGCCGGCCCGGTGACGAGCGACACTCAGACGCCGACGGCCACTCAGGCACTGACCTCTGACGGCTCGATCCTCGGCACTCTGCATTACATGGCGCCCGAGCAGCTGGAGGGCAGGGCCGCCGACGTTCGCTCCGACCTCTTCGCGCTCGGAGGGGTGCTGTACGAAATGGCGACCGGCTCGCGTCCGTTCACGGGCGAGTCGCAGGCGCTTCTGATCGCTTCGATCATGACAGGGAAGCCGGAGCCGCTGTCGGCTCGTCGACCGTCGCTTCCGGCGGGTCTCGACAAGCTGGTCGAACGCTGTTTGAGCAAGGATCCGGAGCGCCGCTGGCAGTCTGCGCGAGACATCGCGCTCCAGCTGGAAGGGCTCGCGGGCGAAGGTGAGAACCTTCCCGATGCCTCGAGTCGTGAATACGCCGCGATCTCTCGTAGAAGAACAGGCGCAGTCGCCTTGAGCACGTTGCTGATCGGATTGTTCGCCGGGGCGCTCTTGCATCGCGCCATCTCGTCAGCGTCCGGCGACCGACTGGAGCGTGATTCGAGATCGCAGACGTGGACCGTTTCGAGTCTCGATTTCGACCACGAACCGAGATACCTGAGGCTTTCTCCAGACGGGCGCCGTCTGGCGTCGACCGACGTAGAGGGCCATCTCTACCTCAGAGAGCTCGATTCGGCCCTGACGGTTCCCTTCCCAGACCTCGGTCTTTCGCTCGCGCTCGATTTCTCTCCTGACAGTGAATCGCTCTTCTTCGGCACGCTGGAAGCCGGAGTTCACGAACTGGCGATCGAGAGCGGTGTCGTTTCGGAACTCCGCCCTGAGGCCAGGCACGGTTTTCGCGATGCGAACGGCTTCTTCTACTGGTACACACTGGATGATCCAAGGTCGACAGCATCGGTACGACTATGGCGTCAGCCATCGAACGGTACAGCCACCGCGGAGGCTCCGGGGCAAGCACAGGATCTCGGCCCCGGGTTTGCCTTTGCTGGCGGCATCGCGCAGGGCGGTGGCGTTGTCTTCGTCACGCAGCTCGGCGGAACCGGCCCGCCGACGATCGAGCGGGTCGATGTAGCGAGCGGTGACCGGGAGCCGGTCGCCGAGGGAACCCAGCCCTTCATTCTGCCTCCCGGTTTTCTCGTCTTCCATCGCGACAACAATCTGTGGGCGACGCGGGCCGATCCGAAGAATGGCGTGCTGCTCGGCTCGCCGCAGGTCGTCGAGACCGGTATCGCTTCTACACCGGACGGGCAGGCTAGCGGCGTCTTTTCCTTGAGCCAGACCGGAGATCTGGTCTATCGCAGCTACACCGGCCGGGGCCAGGTGAGGCCGGTCTGGACGAGCGGCACGGGGGACGATCTGGGGGTTGCTGCGCCGGAAAGCGGTCCGTTTGCCTATCCGGAGATCTCCCCTGATGGGCGCTTTGCTGTGATGAGGATGGCGGAGTCCAATGAGACCAGCACGCTCAGGCGCCTGGATCTCCGGTCCGGAGCCTGGAGCCAGCCCGCGCAGCAGCGACCGAGGAACGGCACGACGCGATGGGTGGGGCCGGAGGGCGAGGAGTGGGTTTTCGGGACAGACGAGGGTACAGGTGGAGTCATCAACATATTCATCGAGCCGACCGATGGCAGTAGCCCGCCGGTCCGGCTGGTCAGCTCGGAGCTCACCCAGGTCACTCTCGACGTGTCGCCGGATGGGCGCCACGTGCTCTACCACAGCTTTACAGCGCACGACTTCTGGTCGCTGGACCGGAGCACTGGCAAGTCGACTCGAGTCGAGGCCTTCGGTTATGTCGACTCCGCGTCGTTTCATCCCTCCGGTGATTGGATCGCCTACGCCGACCTGTCGCGCAGCGTTGGCGGAATCTGGGTCCGTCCGACTCGAGGGGCAGGGCAGGCTGTTCGGCTCACCGAAGGTCGAGATGGTGAGGTTCGCTGGTCACCTCGAGGGGATGAGATCTACTACCGGAGTGAAACTCACGTCATGAGTATTCCGGTGGAGATCGACGGCGAGAGACTCGATACTGGTCGTCCGGTGGAGCTGTTCGAAGACCGCTTCGCGCGCTCTCCCTTCCGCGGGATGACGAACTGGGCTTTGCATCCCGATGGACGCTTTCTCTTCCTCGAGTCAGTCGAAGCGGACGATAGTGGGAAGGTCGTTTACGTGCAGAACTGGGTAGCCAAGGTGGAATCGGTTCTCGCTGCGGCCGAAGACGGTTTGCGGTAGGTCGCGACTTCGCCTGCGACCTAGCGAGGAGTGCCGATGTAGGGATGATTCAGCTGCCCAATGACTTTGCCTTCGCGCGGTAGACGAGGTCTTTGATTGTGGGGGGGGGGGCGGGTGAGCAGAAGAGGGATGGCTTTGCGATGGCCGAACGTTTGAGGAACCAACCGCCTGAACAACCCCGGAGACGCTTCTCCTATCCTGACCTGATGTCGACACTGGAACCCGGCTCCCGGCTCGGCCCGTACTCGATCGTCGAGCTGTGTGGCAAGGGCGGCATGGGGGAGGTCTATCGAGCTCACGACACGCGGCTGGAACGCGACGTCGCGATCAAGGTTCTCGCCGAGCGTCTCAGCGACGACGGTGAATTCGGCCGTCGCTTCGAGCGCGAGGCGAAGACGATCTCGCAGCTGCAGCATCCCCATGTCTGCACTCTGTTCGACATCGGCTCTGATGAGGGTCGCGATTATCTGGTGATGGAGCTGCTCGAAGGCGAGACTCTGGAAGACTGGCTGAAGCGGGGCGCGCTAGGGCTCGAAGAGGTGCTGAAGATCGGCACACAAATCGCCGAAGCGATCGAGGCAGCCCATCGTCGGAATCTGGTGCACCGCGACCTGAAACGGGGCAACGTGATGCTGACGCCCTCTAGCGCCAAGGTGCTCGATTTCGGCTTAGCCAAAGGGACCGCCGCGAAAGCGATCCATGGCCAAGGAATCGACGGCGGACCGGTGACGAGCGACACTCAGACGCCGACGGCCACTCAGGCGCTGACCTCAGACGGCTCGATTCTCGGCACTCTGCATTACATGGCGCCCGAGCAGTTGGAGGGCAAGGTCGCCGACGTACGCGATTGTGCCTGGAGGCTTCGTTCGAGGAGTCGTTCGAGCCGGGCGGAGGCGGCGGATTCGTGCAGACGGCGGGGGAGCTGCTGGGTTGGCATCCGCATGTGCACTTGCTGGTCACGGATGGAGGGTTCTTGCCCGACGGCAGTTTCCGGCACCTGCTGTGGGTGGATGGGGAGGCTTTAGAGCGGCTGTGGCGGGCCGAGGTGCCGCGGCTGCTGGTGGAGCGAGGCAAGATCGGGCAGGAGGTGGTGGAGTCGTTGTTGTCGTGGCGGCACAGCGGGTTCTCGGTGCATGCGGGGGTGCGGGTCGGGGGTGCGGGTCGAGGAGAAGGCGGCGGCGGCACGGCTGGGCCGGTACATGGCTCGGTGTCCGATCGTGTTGGATCGTCTCGGATGGGACGGGGATCGGGAGGAAGTGGTGGTTCAGCCGCGGCCGTCACGGCGAGGTGGTCCTTTCGGGGAGCCCGAGCGTTTGGACGTGCTCGCCTTTCTGGCTCGCGTTCTCGATCCCGTGCGGAGTCTCGCCAGCAGCAGGTTCGGTACTGGGGTTGGGATTCGAATGCGGCTCGAGGCAAACGCCGGAAGGCAGAGTTGGCTGCCGTAGCTTCCCAGGGCGCCGCGTCGTCGCCCGAGTTGGATCGGTCCCGGCGTCGCCGCCGTCTGTCCTGGGCTCGGCTGATCAAGAGGGTGTATGAGGTCGATCCTCTGCTGTGTCCGTACTGTGGAGCGGAGAGGAGCATCGTGGCGTTCGTGGTGGAGGTGTGTTCGCTGCGGCGGTTGTTGGAGGGTGTGGGGCTGGGTGCTCAGGAAGCCGAGCCGTTGTCGCGGGCGCCTCCGGGGGTTGGGGAGCTGGTGTACGAGTCGGTCGAGGGCTAGTGCCGGACCGGGGCGGGGCCGGTTCCTGGCGGAGCTGTGTTGCGGTGGAGACATTCGGGCGCCCTTCGAGGTTGGGGATGTTCTTCGGGGGCTGTTGACGGCCTGACCTGATGGGGATAGCAGCCCACGAACGGCTCGCGGGGCTCTCCGAGTCCTCTCGAGCCGCAGCCAGTGCTCCGATCCGCCCACGGTCTGAAAAGCAAATCCCTACACGCCCGACCAAGGAAGTGAAACTTGCCAGTCTTGTCGGTATTTCTCATGGTAAAATAACGGCGACATGAGCAATCGGTCTCTCTATCGGCGCATTCTCGAGCCTCCCGAGGACAGCTTTTTCCTCCTCGGTCCCCGCGGCGTCGGCAAGAGCACGTGGGTGCAGTCGAGCTTCGAAGGTGTCAGGCGCTTCGACCTGCTCGACGAAGCCCTCTATCTGGATCTGCTGTCTGACCCCTCGCTCTTCGGCGCCGAGTTGCAGACCCTCGAACCTGAGTCGTGGGTCATCGTTGACGAAGTGCAGCGTATCCCCGCACTCCTCAATGAGGTCCATCGCAAGATCGAGGAGCGCGGCCTGCGCTTCGCGCTCCTCGGCTCGAGCGCGCGAAAACTAAAGACTCTCGGCACCAACCTGCTCGCCGGAAGAGCCATTCGCAAACTCATGTTTCCCTTCGTTCCCGAGGAGCTCGGTGACGACTTCCACCTGGAGGAGACACTTCGCTACGGGTCGATTCCAGTGATCGCGACCGCTCGAGACCGAGCTGCAACGCTCGAAGCCTACGTACAGATGTATCTGCGCGAAGAAATCCGAGCGGAGGCCCTGGTCAGGAACCTTGCCGGGTTCTCCCGATTTCTTCCCATCGCGGGTCTGTTTCATGGGCAGGTTGTCAATGTGTCTTCGTTGGCGCGCGACTCGGGTACGGCGCGAAGCACCGTTGATGGCTATCTCGAGATCCTGGAAGACACCCTCCTCGCGACCCGACTTCATGGCTTCGAGGCGAAGCTGAGAACCAGGGAGCGAAAGCTGGCAAAGCTCTATTGGGTGGATCCGGGTCTTGCCCGGCAGGTACAGAAGAAGCGGGGAGAGGTCTCACCGGAAGAGAAGGGGGCGCTGCTCGAAGGTTTCGTTCTCGGCCTGCTCCGCGCCTACAACGAGACCACGGATCTCTTCGATGAAGTCTCTTATTGGGCGCCGTCCCAGGCAAAGAACCTCGAGGTGGACTTTCTCCTCGAGCGCCAGGGGGAGTTCATCGCGATCGAGGTCAAGTCGTCGCCCCGTTACAAATCACGGATGCTCGGGGGGCTGCGGGCCATCCAGGATCTTCCGAAGCTGACTAGGAGTCTTCTGCTCTATGGCGGAGGGCGATCGTTCGAAACCAGTGACCGGATCGAGATCTGGCCGATTCGTCGATTCGCTGACGCCCTCGCTGAAGGTCGGCTGTGGCCATGAGCTGCTAGACCAGCGTTTCCAAATTGCGATTCCAAATATCTCGGCCCCTTCTGCCCGCGACTTCGTTCCAAGACGGATGAAACGACGAAAGTTGTCGGATCAAATGACGAAAAAACGCAGATGAAATGACGAAATCATTCGCTATTCGCCTATGATCGAGGAGCATGAGCGAAAGCGACTCCTTCCTCGAACGCAACCTTGCGGGACGTCTCCATGAGGCACTGGAGACCATGCGCGTGGTGTATCTCGGTGGGGCGCGTCAGGCCGGCAAGACGACTCTGGCCCTGAGTATCGCCGAGGAAATTGGCGCGGATTTCCTCACGCTCGACAGCCTTTCCGACCGGCGCTTTGCGATCGACGATCCCGAAGGCTTCATCGACCGCGCCACGCCACTGGTGATCGACGAGGTTCAGCGCGGCGGTAACGACCTTCTCTTCGCAATCAAGGCAAGGGTCGACCGTGATCGCCGCCCGGGTCAGTTCCTCCTAACGGGGTCGACTCGATTCTTGACGGTACCAACGCTGTCAGAGTCCCTCGCCGGCCGTATCGACCTTGTCGATCTCTGGCCGCTTTCTCAAGGTGAGATCGGAGGGAAGCAAGAGGACTTCGTAGATCGGCTCTTTGCTTCGCCTGCCACTCTTCGAAGACGCAATCCAAGTGGCATCACTCGGGATGAGGCCTTCGAGCGAGTCTGCCGCGGAGGATTTCCCGAAGCCGTCAGTCGAAGGGGCCGCCATCGGCAAAGATGGTTCGCTTCTTACCTTCGGACCCTGACCGAGCGTGACGTGGGCGAGATCGCTAACATCCGGCGCCTCGATGACCTCAGCGGCCTGGTTCGGCTCCTCGCTGCAAGAACCTCGACGCAGATCAACCTGACCGCACTCTCCGCCGAACTTCAGGCACCGCGAACCACCATGGCGGGCTATCTACCACTTCTGGAAGAGGTTTTCCTGCTGTTCCTTCTACCAGCATGGTCGAGAAATCTGACTTCGAAGCAAGTCAAACAGCCCAAGATCCACTTCACCGATACAGGACTCGCGGCCCACATACTTGGAACCTCGCCTGAGGCGCTGGCCAGGCCCCAGGCTCAGCTGGCCGGCGAGCTACTCGAGTCTTTCGTTGCGAGTGAGCTCCTGAGACAGTCAGGCTGGGCCGAAACGGACGTGACGGCATATCACTTCCGCGACGCCGGCGGGACGGAAGTCGACCTCGTCCTGGAAGCCCGTGACGGCCGAGTCGCTGCGATCGAGGTCAAAGCCGGACGCTCGGTCGGCAGGAACGATCTCCGAGGGTTGACGCTACTCCGCGACCGTCTCGGCGAGGACTTCGTCCATGGCGTCGTACTCTGCTGTAGTGACGAGGTGAGACCCCTCGGGGACCGCTTGACTGCAATGCCTCTGACAACACTATGGAACCATAGCTGACGTCCGCGATTTGACCCTCGACGAAGTCGGCGCAAGGCCCGACCTCGACGCGTTGACTTCCCTGAAAGTCACGATTCTTGGAGACTGACCACTAGAATCAGGCATCCCATGCCTATTCAAGCTGGTTCGAACCTCGGCTCTTACGAAGTCATCGCCTCTATCGGCGCCGGCGGAATGGGGGAGGTTGTACCGAGCACGCGACCCGAAGCTCGAACGCGACGTCGCAATCAAGGTGTTGCCGGACGACTTTGCCGCCGACTCTGAACGACTCGCCCGCTTCGAACGGGAAGCCAGAGCGCTGGCAGCGCTGAACCATCCCATCATCGCCACCGTGCACGGCTTCGAGCGCGACGACGAAACCCACTTCCTGATCATGGAGCTCGTCGAAGGGGAAGACCTGGCTGCACGGCTGAAGTGTGGAGCCATGCCGCACGATGAGGTGATTCCGATCTTCCTTCAGATCGCAGACGGCCTGGCAGCCGCACACCAGAAGGGATTCATCCATCGCGATCTCAAACCCGCGAACCTGATGTTGACTGGGGAGGGGCGCGTCAAAGTCCTCGATTTCGGCCAGCGGACGAGCTCGGCTGGGCCGGTATATGGCTCGGTGTCCGATCGTTTTGGATCGTTTGGAGTGGGACGCCGATCGGGAGGAGGTGGTGGTTCAGCCGCGGCCGTCTCGGCGAAGTGGTCCTTTCGGGGAGCCCGAGCGTTTGGACGTGCTCGCCTTTCTGGCTCGCGTTCTCGATCCCGTGCGGAGCCTCGCCAGCAGCAGGTTCGGTACTGGGGTTGGTACTCGAATGCGTCTCGGGGCAAGCGCCGCAAGGCCGAGTTGGGGGCGGAAGGTCGTCAGAACGTGGCGGCCTCGGCCGACAGGGATCCGTCGTCGAGGAGGCGCCGTCTGTCCTGGGCTCGGCTGATCAAGAAGGTGTATGTTCGCCGCTAACGCGAGACCTGGTCTCGCGTGCGCCGCGGGGGCGACGGCGAGCCCGCGGCTCGTCGTCCGACCTCAGGTGGACCCGTTGTTGTGCCGGTACTGCGGCGCGGAGATGAGGATCGTGGCGTTCGTGGTGGAGGTGTCGTCGCTGCGGCGGTTGGTGGAGGGTCTGGGACTGGGACTCCAGGAGGCCGAGCCGTTGTCCCGGCCGAGGGGCTGGGCCTCGACGAGTTCTTCGAGATCGCGATTCCGTTGGCCGATGCCCTGCATGCGGCCCACGAAGCGGGAGTACTGCATCGGGATCTCAAGCCGGGCAACGTGATGATCGATTCTGCGGGACGTCCCAAGGTGCTCGATTTCGGGCTCGCTCGGATCGAGGCACCCTCAGAGGGGGCACTGCCCGAGGACGACACCCCGACACGGGCGCTGGCCGACACCCTGACCGGGCCCGGGAAGGTGGTCGGGACCCACGCCCCACATGTCTCCCGAGCAGGCGAAGGGCAAGATCGTCGACAAGCGCAGCGACCTCTTCGCTCTGGGCTCGGTGTACTACCAGATGCTCACCGGCCAGCGGGCGTTCGAGGACGAGTCGATGGTGGAGACCCTCTCCTCGGTGCTGCGCGACGATCCGGCAGAGGTGCACGAGGTCGAGGAAGAGCTGCCTCGGCATCTGGGGCGCATCGTGCGGCATTGTCTGGAGAAGGACCCGGCGAAGCGGTTCCAGTCGGCAGCGGATGTGCGCAATGAGTTGGAGGCGCTGCGCGAGGAGGTGGTGTCCGGCCAGCTTTCGGAGGGCTTTGAAGCGGTGGAGGAGTCTGCGTCGAAGTGCCGTTGGGGGCCGATCCTGGTGGCAGCCGCGGCCGTGGCTCTGGTCCTGGTCGGAGGCCTCTGGTTCGTGAGCACGCGTTCGGCCAGCGAGCCCGGGTCGAGGAGCGGTGAGGGGGAGGGTCGGCGCTCCCTCGCCGTTCTCTATTTCGACAATCTTTCCGGTGACCCCGAACTCGATTGGCTACGAAGCGGCCTCCCCGGCATGCTGGTCACCGAGCTCTCCCAGGCCGAGGGCCTCTCCGTGCTGGGCACCGATCGCATGTACCGAGTGTGCGAGAGCTCGACGGAGACGACGCCGCCTCCGAAGAGGTTGCCCGAAGGTTCGCGGACGAGACGGGGGTGGACACGCTAGTGCTCGGCAGCGTATTGCGCGCGGGCAAAGAGATTCGGATCAACGTGCAGATCCAGGAGGCCGATACCGGCATCCTGCTCGGGGGGCTCACCGCGACGGGTATCGGCGAGGAAAGCCTGTTCGATATGGCCGATCAACTCGGCCGAGACGTCCGGGATGCGCTCGGAGTCGAGATCCCCCTCGAGCTCGGAGGCGAGCTGAGCCTTGCTGAGGTCACTACGGACTCCATTGAGGCCTTTCGAGTATTCACCGAGGCCGGGCGACTGCGGAATCAGTTCCACGAAGAAGAAGCGATCTCGCTCCTCCGTGAGGCGGTCGAGCGAGATCCGACCTTCTCTCTCGCTTGGGCTGAGCTCTCGGTGGCCGCTGGGAACCTGGGCCTCAATGTTGAATCGAATGCAGCGCTCGAGCAGGCGTTCGCTCATCGGGAACGGCTGACTCGTCTCGAGCGTCTTCGCATCGAAGCGGTGTATTACACGCGGAGCGTCGAGACCCTGGGAAAGGCGGTCGAGTTGAACACTCTGGCGGCAGAGCTCGACCCGAGAAGTCCGGGTGCGATCAACCTGCCGATCAACCTCGTCTTGCTGGAGATGCACGAGGAGGCGCTTCCGCATCTCGAGGCTCAACTCGAGCGCGAGCCGGTGTTCGAGCTTCTCCTCGACTACCTGGGACAGGCGTATGTCGGCCTGGGACAGCCGGAACGAGCTATCGGAACTCTGCGCTCTTACCAGGAGCGACACCCCGACTCCTCTCTCGCTGGAGCCGCCCTTGGCTTTGCTCTTCTCGGTCACTCTCATTTCGAGGGGGCGCAGGCAGAGATTCTCCGGTGTCTGGAGGAGCGGCCAGGAGACGAAGCGCTGGGAGACCTACTTCGGGTCTTTATCGCGTCAGGACAGTGGAGCCTCATCGAGGGCGAGGCAGACCGGCTCGAGGTGCCCGGGACGCCGGGCCAGCGTGCGGCGCCGTGGTTTCGGCGCGCCATCCTGGAGTACCGAGGCCAGACGCAGGAGGTCGTCGAGCTGTGGAAGGGGGAGTTCCTACCGAGCGTGGACGATCCGGCCAGACGACAGTTCATGTCGATGTTCCTTGCGGACAGCCATCTGCGACGCGGCGAGCCCGAAGCGGCTCTGGCCATTCTCGAAGAGGTCGTGGCGACGAACCCTCGACTGGCTTTGGGTGGACTGGATTTTCACCTGAACACTGGCTACTGGACGGCTCTCGCCGAGGCGAGAGTACAGAACCACGCGGCGGCCCAGCGATCTCTCGTACGCTTGAGGGAGCTCGTTGCGAGCCTCCCGGGTGATCTCGGGCGGCGAGTCACTCTGCAGCTCGAAGGAGAGCTCGCCCTCGAGTCAGGCGAGCACAGTCTCGCGATCGATCGATTGAATGACGCCGAAGAGCTCCTGCCACCAGGAAGCATCCGGAGAGGGCTCCTCCTCCAGCACTTCCGACTCTGGGAGGTCAAGGGCCGAGCTCATCTTGCTGCAAGCCAGCCCTTTGAGGCCGCGGACTACTTCGAGCGCATGGTCCTTGCCGGGTACGAGCGCCACCTCGACGTAGCGCTTTGGGTCCAGGCGCACTACCAGCTCGCCGATGCCTACGCGCGGCTCGGCCGCGAGGAAGAAGCGCGCGAGTACTACCGGCGGTTCTACGAGATGTGGAAAGGCGCCGACATCCGACGGGACTGGGTCGAGATCGCTCGATCGAAGCTCGACGATCCCTGACCAGCCCTTGTCCCGGATGTCGGTTCAGGGCCGCAGTTCGACGAAGCCGGCCGCGGCGAAGTCCCCGTCAAAGGCAAAGGCCTCGGCCATCCGCAGGGTTTCCATGATCGCGAAGCTGGTCGCGTCGACGAAGGAGTACTCGCGTTCGTCGTGACGCCTCAGCCAACGAAGGGCCTTGGCCTCCTGGTCGGGCGTGACCGTTTCGATGCGGATTCGGGGAGAGCTTTCGAGCGAGTCGAGAAAGGCGACGGAGGAGCCATGGTTGGTCTTGCGCCGCAGATAGGTCCAGGTCTCTCCTCGAACGTGGTTGCTGGTGACGAAAACCGAACGCTCTCTCTGGCGGAGCAGCGCAACCGCGTCGTCGTGATGCTCGTCTCTCCGGTTGCGCAGCGCCACGAAGAACGAGGTGTCGATGAAGATCATCGGTAGACGACGTCGTCGACCGACTCGGGCTCGAAATCATCGGCACCGATCATCTGCCCGAGAGGATCGGCGTCGAGAGGCGGAAGCGCATCGAGCTGGAGGCGCACGAAACGTCGAATCAGGGCGGCTTTGGAGGTGCCTTCGAGCTTGGCCTGCGCTTCGAGCGCGTCGTCGAGATCTTCGTCGATGAGGATCTGCAGTCGTTTCATGGATGGAGCATACATCACATATTCAACACGTGTGTAACCGATCCCGCATGGTCAGCTGGGTTTGGAACTGAATCAGATTATCTGATAAACTGTTTGCATGAGTAAGGGTTCCGAATCCCCGTCGGAGGGTCTGATCCGTGAGACCGCTACCGAGTACCGTGTCGTCCAGAGGGTCTCCGCCACCGACGCGGCTCGGAACTTCTCCGACCTGCTCAACCGGGTCCGCTACCGCAGCGAGTCGTTCGTGATCGAGCGGGGAGGCACCCCCGTCGCCGAGTTGCGTCCGTCGGCGCCCACCCGGTTCACGGGATCCGATCTTCAGAACCTGATGAAGTCGGTGCCGAAGGTCGATGGGGACTTCCTGGCGGAGATCGAGGCCTTGAGCCGCTCCCAGCCGACGGTTCCAGAGACCCCATGGGATCGTTGATCGACTCGAGCGTTCTGGTGGCCATCGAGCGAGGGGATCTCGATCTGGCGGATCGTCTCTCCGAGCATTCAGATGACGACTTCGCCATCGCGTCGATCACTGCTTCCGAGCTACTCCACGGTGTGCACCGGGCAGGCAACGAAGCGAGACGGTCAGTGCGAGAGGCGTGGGTGGAGGCGATCCTGGCGAGCGTTCCGGTGCTCGGGTTCGACCTCATCGCGGCGCGAATCCATGCCCGACTCGCGGCCACTCTGGCCTCGGAGGGCGCCGCCGTCGGAGCGCACGACCTGATCATTGGCGCGACGGCCCTGGGGCGAGGCCTCGACGTCGTGACTCGCGACCGGCGGAGCTTCCCTCGGATCCCCGGGCTCGCAGTACAGGTGTGGTGAGGCGTTCTCTGTTCTCCATTCTTTGACTCAGTCACATGACTAGACTCGAGTAAGTCCATGAAGATCGTCTCGATCCATGAGGCCAAGTCCCACCTTTCTCGCCTGATTCGAGAGGCGCAGCACAGGGAAGAGATCGTGATCGCTCGGGGCAAGACTCCCATCGTCAAGCTCGTGCTGGTCGAAACGGAGCTGGAGCCGTGCGCGCGGGTGCTCGGCACCGCGAAGGGGAAGGCCACTGTTGCAGCCGACTTCGATGAGCCGCTCGACGACTTCGCTGGCTACCGATGACGGCCGACTTTCATCGCGATCAAGAGTGCCGGGCGAGGCTCGAGCGCGCGTCCGAAACCGAGCCACGGTGACCCCATGAACGCACCGCTGACGGCGGCCGTGAACAGGTAGTGAGGAAGAAGACCAGCCCGCCGGCGATGGTCGTTCGGAGGCGATTCACGGCTCCGGCAATGCCCTCCCTGGTGTCCAGGGAGCCCCGGCCGCTTCGGCGTCTCTCTCGAGCGCCGGTAGTGTCGTTTCGATCAGGGTCTTGACCTCGCCCAGGACCGAAGCGAACTCCCGCTCGGCGATTTCGAGGCTTTCGACCTGGGTCTTCGTGGGCGGCTGGCGAGTGTCCCACTGGCTGGTGAGACGGCCGGCTCGACCCAGCACGGAGGGAACCGAGGGCTCGTTGAAGCGGCCGAGGGTGCGGTCGCCCATCAGTCGAATGCTGATCTGGGCGATCTCCTTCTCGAGCGCGGCGAGCCCGGTGAAGAGGGCAGGGTCGATTCCCGCGGTATCGAGGAGGGCTCGATTCAGATGGCGCACCCTCCAGGTCTACGAGGAGCGTTTCGAGCGCACCCACGGTCGGCAGCGCCGCTGCGTGGAGAGGGCGGCGTATCGGTACCTGGACTGCGGGATCTTCGCCCAGGGCGCGGCTCGGGTGCACTGCGAGGAGTGCGGCCATGACTACCTCGTGGCGTTCTCGTGCAAGCAGCGTTGCCTGTGTCCGTCGTGCCACCAGAAGCGAGAGCTGCTGTGGGCGGAATGGGCCGAGCAGGAGCTGCTGGCGGAGGTCCCTCATCGTCAGGTGGTGCTGACGATCCCGAAGCGTCTTCGGATCTTCTTTCGGTTCGATCGTCGGTTGTTGGGGGATCTGCTGGGTTGTGCTTGGCGGGCGTGGCGGCTGTGCCTGGAGGCTTCGTTCGATGAGTCGTTCGAGCCAGGCGGAGTCGGATTCGTGCAGACGGCGGGGGAGCTGCTGGGTTGGCATCCGCATGTGCACCTGTTGGTGACGGATGGCGGCTTCTTGCTGGACGGGAGTTTCCGGCACTTGCTGTGGGTGGATGGGGAGGCTTTCGAGCGGCTGTGGCGCGCCGAGGTGCTGCGGCTGTTGGTGGAGCGGGGCAAGATCGGGCAGGAGGTGGTGGAGTCGTTGTTGTCGTGGCGGCACAGCGGGTTCTCGGTGCATGCGGGGGTGCGAGTCGAGGAGAAGGCTGCGGCCGCACGGCTGGGGCGGTACATGGCTCGGTGCCCGATCGTTTTGGATCGTCTCGGATGGGACGGGGATCGGGAGGAAGTGGTGGTGCACCCGCGGCCGTCTCGTCGGGGCGGTCCGTTGTGGGAGTCCGAGCGTCTTGATGTGCTGAGCTTTCTAGCTCGCGTTCTCGATCCCGTGCCGGAGCCTGGTCAGCAGCAGGTTCGGTACTGGGGTTGGTATTCGAATGCGTCTCGGGGCAAGCGCCGCAAGGCCGAGTTGGGGGCGGAAGGTCGTCAGGACGCGGCGGCATCGGCCGATCTGGGCCGCCGAGCAGTACGACGAGCAGGCGTCCAAGGGCTCTCTCGAGCCCGGCAAGCTCGCCGACCTGGTCATCCTGAGCGGCAACCCCCTGACGGTGGAGGCGGACACCATCAAGGACATCCAGGTGCTCGAGACCATCAAGGAAGGACAGACGGTCTACGAGAAGCCCTGATCATGCGAGAGAGACCCCGCCGGGCGGGGTCTCCCTGGTCGCCCACCCGCCTGCGGCCTCTGCGGTAACGATGCCGACCCCGGGGGCCCGTCGCGTGTCACCCGGCGCCGAAGCCCTCACTCGATGGCCATCTCCGAGTGCTCCACCGCCTCCTCGGCGGCGTGGAGCTCCCCCTCGTGGGACTCGGCCTCACCACTCTTGCTGAGCTCTCCAGCGAAAGACGCTCCTTCGCCTTGCTCAGCTCCGATTCGAAGCGCACAGATCCCAGGACGCAATGGTGCGCTCCCGGACCCGCTCTCCCAGATCCGTCGCAAACCCGAGTTTCCACTGCGCATGGCTCAGCTCGAACACGACGAACAGAACTCGCTCCTGGCCATACGGCGGCTGCTGACGTACTCATCGTGCTTCCTCCTCTGATCGTTTTGTCTCGAGGAAGACTGTACTCGGCAGCTGTCTGCCTCTAGACCCGACCCGACTCCGAGCCGGTCTACATAGCATCTACACGCTTCGGGGTCGGCAAGCCGTTACAGGGCTTCACCAAAGCAGCCGCACGACGTCGTTTCTGGAGCCCGGCTCGCTGCGCCATACCGATTCGGCGACCGCATCCCGGGCCGCGACGATGTCTCCTGGGCCCGCGAGCTCGGCCAGCTCCCGGGCCCGGTCGAGACCCGCGCGGTCCGTCACGCCGATCCGCATGGGTGGAGCGAAGCCGTGCCGAGAGCGGTGCTCGCGCAGAGCCGTCTGCATCTCGATCGCACAGCGAACGGCGTCGTCGATTCCCGGGAACCCGGCGCCCAGCGTGCCGGGCTGGTGCTCGGCATCACCGGGGTCCCCGGAATGCTCCCGACAACAGCGGCTGAGCGATCGGTGGAGCCACGCCTCGAACTCGCTCCACGCTTCCTGGCCGAGCGCCTCGATCAACCGGGGAGCGTCCACGACCTGGGCAAAGGCCCAGGCCCCCGAGGCCTTGTCCGGTGGCGTGTTTCGAGTCCGGAGAGCCGGCTCGAGACGATCGAGATGCTCGCGCACCCGCTGGACGCCGAGCTGGGCGCCCAGACGCTCGAAGACCGACAGCGCCGCCTCCAGCTCCAGCCGGGCGCCGCGCTCGTCGCCAACGCGCTCGAGCGCCTGCGCGATCAGGACCTTGACCTCGGCCGCCTCGTAGGGAGCGTCCAGCGCACTCCACGAGCGCCAGGCCTCCTGCAGATTCTCGATGGCCGGTCTGGCCTGACCTTCGGCCAGCAACAGCTCCCCCCTGGCACCCGAGGCGGCCGCACGATGGGCACCCGAGCCCAACTCTTCAGCCACCCGCTCGAGCTCGGCCGCGTAGCGCTCCGCTTCTTCGCGGTCACCCACCGACAGCGCCGCCGTCACCAGAGTCGGCAGCAGGTACAAACGGTTCTGCTCGTCGAGGAAGTTCTTCTGCTTGCTGTTCAGGGCCCGACGCAGGCCCTCGAGCGCTGCCTCGGCATCCCCTTCGACCAGTCGCAACCGGGCGAGACCGGGCTGGGCATCGGAGCCCAGTTCGAGGGCCCGACGAAAGGCCGCCTCCGCTTCGCCCAGCTTGCCACGGCGGAGTCGGACCTCTCCGAGCTCTCGATAACCGATGGCCGCGACCCAGTTGTCGACTCCGACCAGCTCCTCGGTGCCTTCGGCCAGATCCCGCTCGGCCTGTCCGAGGTCGCCTCGTAGTCGAATCAGCTCGCCCCGGTGAACACGGCAGATCCCGGGAAACGGGGCGACCCCTTCGCGCTCGAGCCACTGGGTCTGAGCCTGGGTCCATTCCGCGGCACGGGCCCAGTTGCCGCAGGCACGCCATGCGAAGATCAGACCGCAAAGCACCGTACCGGCGGTCACGGGGCTCAGCTCCCCCGACAGGGCCGCGCCCCCGGCCTCGGCGAGTCGGCTCGCGCCTTCGTCGTACCGATCGTCGACCAGCAAGAGGTGACCGAGATCGAGCAGGGCGAGAGCCTCGCGGTCGGGATCTCGGACCCGTCGAGCGATCTCGAGCGCGCGCTCGGCTTCGACGGTTGCCTCCTCCCAGCGGCGACTCTCCCAGAAGCTGCGTCCGCGCAGCCAGGCGACGAAGGCGTGCTCGGGCCCTTCGCTCAAGTCCGGCAGGAGTCTCTCGGCACGTCGGAGCCAGGCGGCCGAGCGCGCCGGCTGCCGGCGCTCGTAGTAGACCGTGGCCAGCTCGCAGGCCGTAGCGGCGACACCACGTGGGTCCTCGTTGCGGGCATACGCGGCAGCGGTCGCCTCGAGGAGCTTCAGGATCTCGTCGTGCCGTCCCGCACAGGCCGCCGCAGTCGCCAGGCGGCCGAGATCTTCGGGCTCGAGGCGGCCCGTCTCGGACGCGGCGCTCAAGGCCTCGTAAGCCTCGATCCAGCGTCCCTCCTCGAGGGCCTTTCGGCCTCTCTCGAGGCTCGATTCCGGGAGCCCTCCCGTCGGCCGAAGCAGACGCGGCGTTCGATCCGGATCGGGTCCCGGTATGTGGGCCAGGACGTCGGCGAGCTCGGCAGCCGATGCGTAGCGGTCGCGCGGATCCTTCGCCAGCAGGCGAAGAACCACGGCCTCGATCTCGGGCGAGAGATCGCCGCGCACCTCTCGGGGGCCCACCACCGGCGCGTGGAGATGCTGGGAGAGAACGACCATGGCATCGGAGCCCGCGAACGGCAACCGCCCCGTGAGCCATCGATAGAGCATGATGCCGAGGGCATACAGATCGGAGCGCCCGTCCACGGTCTCGCCTCGCACCTGCTCGGGTGCCATGTAGTACGGCGTGCCGATGATTCTCCCCTCGAGCGTGATCCTCGTGTCGTCGTGGCTCCGGGCCACGCCCAGGTCGGCGAGCTTGACCACGGGAGCGCCCCCGGTCTCTACGCACAGGAGGTTGGATGGCTTGATGTCCCGGTGGACGATGCCCTTGCGGTGCAACTCTTCGAGCGCGTGACAGATCTGCAGCGCAACCCGAACGGCGTCGTCTTCGGTCTTGGGAGGCTGCTCTTCGAGAGTCGGGCCGTCGACCAGCTCCATCACGATGAAGGGCGTCTTGTCGATCTCGCCGGCATCGTAGACCGCGACCAGGTTCTGATGATTGAGCGAGGCGGCGATCCGGGCCTCACGCATCAAGCGATCGGGATCCGCTGCACCGGCGACGACCTTGATCGCCACCTCACGCTCGAGCTTGAGATCGAGAGCGCGCAGCACGAGACCCATGCCACCGACGCCCAGCTCGTCGATCACCCGGTAGCGATCGAGCAGCTCGCGCCCGGGTGCGAAGACCCGGCGAGCCGAAGAGAGCATCGCCGCTTCGCGATCCTCCACCATGACGGCAGCCGCGCCGCCAGTGACGAGAAGGTCGTCCGTTCGAGAAACGACGTCGAGCAGTCGTTCGACCCGCTGTCGCACCTCCGGGTCGGCGCACTGTTTCAGCACTGCCCTTCGCTCGCTCTCCCGGTGGCCGAGAGCGCGCGTGAACCACCCGTCGACTTCGTCCCAGCGAGAGCTCTTCACGACGCTTCCTCTGGTGGCCGTCTCGGACCCACGATCTTCAGGGTCTCAGCCACCGTCGTCAGTCTACTCCCCTCCACCAGCTCCGTCGGCTCCTTGTGCGGACTCTGGGTCCCGATCCGGCCCGTCCGGCCCCCCCCGTCCGGCTCCGGCTCTGGAGGGATGGTATCTACGGAAGGCTACCGCCCTGAGATCACGGGCAAGTGAGTCGTCGACGTGACGGACTTCGAGCAGGTCGCTTTCGGAATCGACGCCACGGTGGAGCGGTGCAACGCTCGAGCTGCCGCCTAGAGCTCGGTAACCACCTTGCGGAGCCAGCCTTCCAGGGATTCTCGGTCAAGGGAGTCCTCGTCGAGACCTCCGAGGAGGAAGTCGTAGGCGGCATCCGAGGACGTGACGATCCTCCACCCGTTCATTCGCAAGAACACGTCCGTGGCAAAGAAGGCCACGCGCTTGTTGCCGTCGACGAAGGCATGATTCATGAGCAGAGACTCGAACAGTGCAGACGCCATTTGCACGAGATCTTCGTAGTACCCCGAGCGCGGTCGATACAAGGCGCTTTCCAGAAGACCGAGGTCTCTCACTCCAGGCGAACCGCCGAACTTCTCGATCAGGCGATGATGAAGGGCAAGCGCCTCATCCAGGGTCAGGAATTGAAGCGATTGAAGCGTGGTCATCGGGGCTTCCTGCCATTCGCCCGCGTAGGCCTACTCGGCCAGCCGCCGTCCGAGCTCCTCGTTGTCGCGTATCGAGTCTTCGAGGTGGTTCAGTACCGACGGGCGAACCCGCCGACGTGCCAGATACTCAGAGATCGCCTCGGTGAGGAGTCCTGAGACACTCTGGTTGTTCTCGCGAGCGTGCTCACGGAGCTCCTGCCAGGTGCTTTCTTCGACTTTGGAGCTGATCTTGATGGCGGTCATTGATTCACCTCATGGAGAAGACCTTGACATGTCAAGATCCGTCAATCCTAGCATGGGCAGCTCGTTCGGTGCACGGAGTGGAGCCTGGAGCAGGACCTCGAGCCCGTGCTTGCAGACGCGCACGGCCTCAGGGCCGACCTTTGGAGGACCTGGATCTCGAACACCCGGGAGAGCACCCGAGCCCAGTGCCCCGATGGCAGGACTTGACGTGCACCACTCGTGCGACTTGGGCGCGCCAGAGCCAGTCGAGCAGAAGCTGGACCGTGGGGGCGTCGAGACGGCTGCCAGCGGTGTCGCTATCGAAGGCGCGCACCCCATCAACAGAAAATCGAAACCCGGGTAACGCAGCTGGCGCGACCTCCAACGCGATCGGGGATCGCTAGAGCGACTCGAGAAACCTTCGCATTCGCTTCGGGGTCAGGATGAACCCGCTGAGCTCTTTGTCCTCCGCCTTGAGCGTCGGGATCGAGCGCACTCCCTCCTGGCGGGCAGCCCCCAGGTTGGCCAGGTACTCGACCTTCTCGAGCTCGATCTCGGGGAAGTCGCGCAGCATTCGGGAAAGAAACAGCCCCGCGGCCTGGCAGCGAGGGCAGATCACCGAGTGGTAGAAAGTCAAGGTGGTCAAGGTCTGGAGTCCTCCTCGTGAAGTCCGATCACCGTGCACCCGGATCGATGACATCGGGCGAATGGGTGGCGACCGAAAGGAACTTGCGCACCAGGCAGAGCACCAAGAAGGTGACGACGATGGTCGCCGCGGCCGGCTTTGCACTCGCCTGGGGCAGAAGCAGCCAGACGGCGACCAGCGCGATTCCACTGAGCGAGGCCACCCAACCACAGAACCGGTGCACCCTCTGCCAGTCGAACGGCTCGTGCTCGAGAGACCAGGGCGACAGGAGCTTGGGCAGATAGTTGCCCCAGATGGCCAGTGCGACACCGAGCAGCACTCCCATCGTCCGCCTCAGAACCGGTTCCCAACCTGGGTCCAGCAGCCCGGAGGCGATGGCCAGCCGAGGAGCCAGGCCCGCCGCCAGCAAGAGCCCCGTTCCTGCGATCACTCTCCGGTGAAAGTTCATCAGGCTGTCTCGGTGGCGATCGAGATTCCCCCCCTGCATGAGCTCCAGGAACCCCCAGAGGCCGGGCAGGAAGAGTGCGACGCCGAGGAAGCGAGCGCCGCGCTAGGGCACGGTCGACCAGCCCCAGACCGCGAGAACGGCACACAGCCCCACCGAGAGCCATGCCAGTGTCGCCCATCTCACCCGCATACCTAGGCCTCCTTCCCCAGGAGCTCAGCGGAAGTTCGGTCCGAGCCCGCCTCGATACCGAAGGTCTCGGCGAAACCGAGCAGCGCCTCTTCCAGGACCGAGATCTTCAGTCGATAGGTGATCGTGCGCCCCCGCTTTTCCGCATCCACGAGATTCGCCTCCCGCAGCACCGCGAAGTGAGCCGACATTGTCGGCTTCGACACCTCGAACTCGTCCGCCAACTCCCCGGCGGTCATCGGTCGCACCCGAAGGAGCTGCAGCACCCGCCGGCGAGTGGGGTCGGAGAGCGCTTTGAAGACGCGGTTCATCGTTAGATATTTAGCACAACATCGAAATATTCGTCAAGACCGGGAACTTCCGCCCGCCGAGGCCAGCTCTGAGGTGCTGGACTTCGGCCTGGTCGCCGACGCGCGTCGGCTCGGAAGCACCAACGAAAGCGGCGACGCCATCGCGTCGCCGTTCTCGTTGCGGACGTTTCAGGAGGTCACTTCACATCGAAGCGGTCGAGCATCATCACCTTGTTCCATGCGGCAACGAAGTCGTTCACGAACGACTCCCCGGCGTCCTGCGCAGCGTAGGCTTGCGCGATGGCGCGCAGCTCCGAGTTCGACCCGAAGATGAGGTCCACCGTGGTGGCCGTCCACCTGGGATCGTTGGTCGCACGGTTCCTCCCCTCGTAGACACCGGCGGTCTCGGCTGCGGACCATTTCGTGGACATGTCGAACAGATTCACGAAGAAGTCGTTGGTCAGAATGCCCGGTTCGTCGGTGAGGACGCCGTGCACGGAGCCTGCGGCATTGGCATTCAGCGCCCGCATGCCGCCCACCAACACCGTCATCTCCGGCACGGTGAGGGTCAGAAGGTCCGCCCTCTCCACCAGCATCTTCGCCGGTGAGGCGTAGGCGCTGCTGTCGTAGTAGTTGCGGAACGCATCCGCGTGCGGCTCCAGCACGGCAAAGGAGGCCACGTCGGTCATTTCCTGCGTAGCGTCGGTGCGCCCCGGAGTGAAGGGCACCTCGACGGTGTACCCGGCTGCCTTGGCCGCCTGCTCGATCGCGGCGGCACCGCCGAGAACGATCGCGTCTGCCAGTGAAACCCGCTTGCCGCCCGACGCCGACTCGTTGAAGTCCTGCTGGATCTCCGTCAGGGTCTTCAGCACACGGGCCAGCTCGCCGGGATCGTTGGCTGCCCAGCTGACCTGAGGCTCCAGGCGGATGCGCGCGCCGTTGGCGCCACCCCGGTAGTCGGAAGCCCGGAACGTGGACGCCGAGGACCATGCCGTTCGGACCAGTTCGGGCACGGTCAGACCCGACTTGAGGATCTGCGCTTTCAGGTTGTCTGCGTCTGTGTCGTTGATCAGCGTGTGATCGACGGCGGGCAGCGGATCCTGCCAGAGGAACACGTCTTCGGGTACCTCACTGCCCAGGTAGCGAGAGCGCGGGCCCAGATCGCGATGGGTCAGCTTGAACCAGGCCTTGGCGAACGCCTGATCGAATTCCTTCGGGTTCTTCCGGAAGCGCTCTGCGATCGCGCGGAAACCGGGGTCTTCCCTCAGCGCGAGGTCCGTCGTGAACATGATCGGCGGATTCCGCTTACCCTCGATGTGTGCATCCGGGACCAAACTGTGTGCAGCTTTGTCCACGGGAACCCACTGGGTCGCGCCGGCCGGGCTCTTGGTCTTCTCCCATTCGAACCGGAACAGGTTGTCGAGGTAGAGAATCGACCAGGCGGTGGGCGTAGTGGTCCATGCGCCTTCCAGGCCACTGGTCATGGTGTCTTCCGCGTTGCCCTTGCCGCACTTGTTCTCCCAGCCGACCCCCTGGCTTTCCACGGGGGCAGCCGCGGGTTCTGGGCCGATGCAGTCCGCGGGCCTGGCACCGTGGGCCTTGCCCAGGGTGTGGCCGCCTGCGATGAGCGCCACGATCTCCTCGTCGTTCATGGCCATGCGGCCGAAGGACTCGCGGATGTCGGCGGCGGCGGAGACCGGGTCGTGGTTGGCGTTCGGACCTTCGGGGTTGACGTAGATCAGGCCCATCTGCACGGCCGCCAGCGGCCTCTCCAGATTCCCCTGCTCGTCGTAGCGCAGGTTGTTGGCCAGCATCTCGGTCTCGGCACCCCAGTAGACCGTGTCCGCCTCCCAGTCGTCGACGCGTCCGCCGGCGAAGCCGAGCGTTTGAAAACCCATCGATTCCAGCGAGACGTTGCCCGCCAGGATCATCAGGTCGGCCCAGGAGACGCTGCGCCCGTACTTCTGCTTGACCGGCCAGAGCAGGCGGCGGGCCTTGTCGAGGTTGACGTTGTCCGGCCAGCTGTTGAGCGGCTCGAAGCGCTGCTGAGCGCCGTCGGCACCACCGCGGCCATCATGCACCCGATAGGTGCCCGCGCTGTGCCAGGCCATCCGGATCATCAGGCCCCCGTAGTGACCCCAGTCCGCGGGCCACCAGTCCTGAGAGCTCGTCAGCACCGTCTCGATGTCCTTCTTCAGGGCGTCCAGGTCGACACTGTTGAAGGCTTCGGCGTAGTCGAACGAGTCGCCATAGGGATTGGACCCGACGTCGTGGGCACGGAGTTGTGCCAGGTCCAGGCTCTGGGGCCACCAGAACCGGTTCGTCGTCCCCATCGGATCCGCCTCGGACGCGCCGAGCGGCGCCAGCGAAGCGAGGCTCACCGCCACTGCGGCGAGGAGCGATAGTGATGTCTTGTGCATGAAAACTGCCCTCCTGAGCTGGTTGTGAGAGCACACGACCGGGAAACGCGGGGAACCGTCTGCTTCGTGAAGAGAGCTCGCAGGGGCTCACGATCCCCTTCCTCGAAACCCGAACGTTGGCTGACAGCCCTACCGTACCTGATGCGATCAGAACCTCAATCGTGGACATCCGTGAGCAGCTCGCGACGACCGGAGGAATATCGAGACCAAGAGCCTCCGGCAACGCTCTGGACGGTCAGGTCTCTTGTATCCACTACCATCCGTGAGGAAGGCGCGGTCCGAGATTCTGGATCGCGCCCTGAAGGTTCGGTCTGTGTGTCGAGTCGGTCTCCGGGCTCGGCGCCGATGCCTCCCGTTTCGAAACCGGGCGGCACCTTCTTGTCCCGCACCTTCTTGTCCCTCGTGCACGGGATCCCTCGGGGCCGGCACGTATGATGAAGGTCCCGAGTCCGAGAACGGAAACCCGGAGACGCCATGAGAAAGCTCGATCTCGAAGCGCTGGAGAAGAACATCGAAGTGCGGCCTCTCACGATGGCCGACTACGAGGAGCTGGTTGCCCTCCAGCGTATCTGCTATCCGGCGATGGAGCCCTGGCGGCGAAAGGAGCTCGAAGGTCAGCTCGAGCGCTTTCCCCAGGGTCAACTGGCCGTCGAGTACGACGGTCGCCTGATCGGCTCGGCCAGCAGCCTGATCGTCGACCTCGACGAGTTCGGCGATCAGCACACCTGGGAGGAGATCGCCGGAGACGGGACGATCACGAACCACGATCCAGAAGGCGACACGCTCTACGGCATCGAGGTCGTCGTCCACCCCGAATTCCGTGGGATGAAGATCGGTCGCCGCCTGTACGACGAGCGCAAGGCGTTGGCCCGCAGACTGAATCTCAAGCGGATCGTCGTGGGCGGCCGGGTTCCGAACTTCCACGAGCATGCCGATCGGATGACCATCCACGATTACGTCGAGCGGGTCGGCACTGCCGAGATCTACGACCCGGTGCTGACCTTCCAGCTCTCGAACGGTTTCGTTTTGCGCCGGATCTTGCCGAACTACCTCGAGGAGGACGTCGAGTCGCGCGGCAACGCACTTCTTCTCGAGTGGGTCAACCTGCACTACACGCCGCATCCGGCCGAGCGCACTCGCTCCATGTTCCCCGTACGGATCTGTACGGTGCAGTACCGGTTGCGCGCGATCTCGTCGTTCGACGACTTCGCCGAACAGTGTGAGTACTTCGTCGACGTGGCCTCTGGCTACAAGTCGGATTTCGTCGTCTTCCCGGAGATCTTCACCCTGCAGCTGCTCTCGTTCCTGCCCAACGAGCGTCCCGGAGTGGCGGTCCGCAAGCTCGCCGCCTTCACTCCGCAGTACCTCGACCTGTTCCAGGGGCTGGCGATCAAGTACGCCGTGAACATCGTCGGAGGCTCGCACTACACCGAAGAAGACAACGTCATCTACAACGTCGCCTACCTGTTCAAGCGCGACGGCGGCCTCGAGCGACAGTACAAGCTGCACATCACTCCGAACGAACGATTGTGGTGGGGGGTGCAGCCAGGCCAGGAGCTCTCCGTGTTCGACACCGACCGCGGTAAGGTCTCGATCCAGATCTGCTACGACGTCGAGTTTCCGGAGCTCGCACGACTGGCCACCGAGCGAGGTGCCCAAATCCTCTTCGTACCGTTCTGCACCGACAACCGGCAGGGATATCTCCGCGTCCGCTATTGCGCCCAGGCCCGCGCCGTGGAGAACCAGATCTACGTGATCACGTCGGGCTGCACGGGAAACCTACCCTCGGTCGGGAACCTCGACATCAACTACTCGCAATCGGCGATCTTCACCCCCTCGGACTTCCCCTTCGCCACTGACGCCATCGCCGGCGAGTGCCAGGCGAATCTCGAAACGGTCGTGGTGGCCGATGTCGACCTCGAGCTCTTGCGGCGCAATCGCCTCGGTGGAACCGTGCGCAACTGGGCCGATCGTCGCACCGATCTCTACCAGGTGGTCGCCAACCCGGGTTCCCCGGCACCACTGTCGCCGGCACGAGAGCCGACTACGAGGGTGGAGAAGTAGGGGAGGACCGCAGGGCCCTCCCTCCTTCACGACGGTTCCTTGCGGGAAGCCCCTCCAGGTGAAGACGCCCCCCCGAGGGGGCGCCGTAGTGTCAGTCTCTCGACGTGCCGTGAAGCGGGACCTACTTCTTCGCAGGCCCCTTCCGCTTCTTTGCAGGCCTTTTCTGGCCACTCTTGGCCTTTTCAGATGCCGCGTCGAGATGCGCGTGCTCCGTACCCCTACTCTTCTGTTTCTCGTCGTCTCGATTCCGGCGCTTCACGTCCTGCGGGCGCGGAGGCGGCGGGGGAGCCACGGGGGTGGCTCGGGTGGGAGGTGCCGGCCGCTCGGTCGGCACTCGCTGGGTCTGCCGTTCACCAGCGATCGTCTCGACGTCGATCGAGACCCCGTCTCCCGTTTCAGGGACCATCGTGTAGGTCGCGGTGACGTGTAGCGGCGCTGGGCTTTCGACAAGAACCGTCGAGGTGATCTCGGGCGACGGCCCTCTCGGTGTCGCACCGAGAAGCAGCTCCGCTAGCGTGCAGCAATCGACCACACTCGTCTCGAGGCTTCCGATCTCGGTCCGGTCGCGGACTTGAAGCTCGCCGGTCTCTGGCCAGTGCCCCGTCGTGGCGCCGGCCAGCGTCGTCGGCACGACCGACAAGATCACTGGCACGGTCTTGTCGCCCGCGTTGAAGAGACTGACCGAGGTCGCGTAGCGGCCCGGCACGAGCGAAGCGCAGTCGCAGTCACAGACTCCCGGGACGCCGCAATGAAACTGGATCGGGTAGCGGTAGACCGTCCGGCTCCGGGTCGGTGGCACGAGGACGACCGGATCGCGCTCGGGCTGGGTGACGACGAGACCCGGCGTATCCTCGGAATCGGGATCGCAGTCGAGCTTCTGCCCGTAGCTTCCGTCACCGAAGTCGACGAGGCCGCCCTTGGCCGTGCATCCCGGCAAGGGGGTAACGTCGATCTCGTCGCCTGCGCCGGGCCCGACGAGATTGCCGTAGCCATCCTGCGGAACGAAAGTGACGATCACGCCGCCACCATCATCGTCCGGTGTCACAGTGACCGGGGTTTCGTCCGGATCGATTCCGACGCTTACGTGATGGCTCCACTGAACCTCGCGGGTCAGGCGGCAATCGTGGTGCTTGAGCTCAGCCTTCGCATGAAACGTGTAGGTGCCTTCGACCACCAAAGCGTCCGAGAGCTTCACCCCGAAGACCCCGCCATGCCCGAACGAGCCAGTCGCGGCGGCCGCGCTCGTCATCGCGTGGGTCTCTTCGACGTAGGTGGTCACGGGCGTGCCGGTCGTACTCTCGATTGCGGAAAGCGTCGCCTGCCTCGCGGGGATCACGTCGCCATCGACCGTGCGCGGCGCACCGAGGCCGGCCGCGGACAGGGTCGTCCCGACGCTGGCATCGGGCCGCCGCACGGTCACGGAGACATCTCCGCCATGCGGCACGGTCTCGTCTGGGTACTGGAATATGACCTTGGGGTTCAGTACGGAGCCCGTATAGAGACGTCGGGGCTGTTGGAAGGGTCGCAAGCTCGGCCCGCCACGCGCAATGACTGTCAGGAAGTAGTCCGTCGGCACGGCGGGCGGTGGGAACTCGGTGCTCCCCCCGGGCCGGATGACCCGCGCGCTCCACGTCCCATTGCGCTCGCCGTTCTGCGGCAGTGGGATGCGAGCGAACAGCCAGCGATTCCCGGAATCCGTCTCGATCCCTCCCGCCGCGAGATCCAGGACCTGCCCACCCGGTGAGCGGACCTGGAGCACCAGCTGCGCCTGTACGTTGTGCCAGCCGATCACGACAGTCACGGCCTCCTCGCCGCAGACGCTGAAGGGAATCCACGGCCCCTCTCTCAGTTTCTCGGAGAGGTGATGGTCCGGATCGGAGAGCGCTCCCGCCTCGAAGATGTCGCCAAAGGCCAGCGCGAAGAACTTGCGCAGCTCGAGGCCAGAACCCGCGCGCTTGTAGTAACCGCCATGGGTCTGTGCGAGATCGGTCAGGCGTGGGCCGTCGAGATTGCTCTCCGTGCCGAAGCCGATGGCCGTGATCTCGGTCGTCGAGAGACCGGCGACGTCGGCGATCATCTGCGGTTCGTTCTCCATCCCGTCGGTGAGGAGCAGAATCGACCGCGGCAGCCCAGCCGTCCCGACGAGCTCGCTCCTCGCAGCGGCGAGACCGTCGCCGATGCTCGTGCGTCCGGAGGGCAGGATCCCCGGAAGCTCTGCCAGAAGGTTTCCCCGGCTCGTTTCCGTGAGCGGGGAGATGGGGAACTCGATGGGCGAGGTCGCATTGGCCGCGAACGAGACGAGGCCCGCCTCGTTGCCCAACGCCGCGCGCATCATGGAAATGAAGAGATCCGCTGCGTCGCGCGCTTCGTCGATCTTCACGCCGCCACCGAGAGCGGGCTCGCTCATGCTCCCCGAGCGGTCCATCACGAGCATCACAGCCCGCTCGGTCGGCGGGTCGGGAATCTCGATCGGATCGTTCAGCATGAGCTGCGAGGAGGAGTAGGAGATCCCGCAGGGTCCCCCGCTGGAGAGCACGCCGCAGAGCCGCCCCGAAAGGTCGAAGAGGCCCGATCCGGAGCTGCCGCCCGCGACATCCATGTTCACCCCGATCATGCTGCCGCTCGATTGCACTGCGACGGTGCCGCCGCCGGGAGGGGTGATCTTCTTGACGGCACCGTTCGGATGGTGGACGCCGAAGACGGCCTCTCCCACCGCCGGTACTCCGTTGCGCACCGTGATTGGAGATAGTGACGGCACGCCCCGTATCTGGATGATCGCGTAGTCGCGCCCATCGTTGTAGCGGTACTTCACGAGCCGGATGACCTTGTAGAAGATCGCGTCGTAGGCGGGTACCTTCGAGCCGTCGCAGAGCACCTCGTAGTCGAACGTGACGGAGCTTGCCGGCAGCGAGAAGGGATGATCTGTGATGCAATGCGCCGCCAGGGCGACGAGATCACTGTCGATGAGCGTCACCGAGCACGTGCTCACGTAGGGATCGGGATGCCCCGATCCGCCTTCATGAATCGACAGGATCATCCCAGCGCTGCGCGAGGTCTCGCGCTGGATGGTGCCGTCTGCAGCACAGCGCGCATTCTCCCAGTCTGGAGCGGAGGTCTTGTCGCAGATCCAGAAGGGATCGTACTTCGGTGCGGTCGAGCCAGAAACGTGCGGAAAGTCCGGCTCCACCCAGGCGCCCGGAAGGAAGGGGTCGCAGTTGGTGATGCTGTCGTGCCCACTCGAGAAGCTCTGAAGGCTCTGACCGCGCCCGTACATGTCGACGAAGGCACCGCCGGTGTTCGCCCCGTCGGTGACATAGCGGACCGGTACCGTGCCACCACCCAGCTGGTGGATGTTGATCGGGCGTGTCCAGAACGTGACGCCATCGGCCGAGGTGAAGACATCCGTGCCGTAGCCGAGATCCACCTCGAGCCGGTTGTTCGCCGGCAGGGTCACGTTCAGGAAGTGCAGGATGATGAACTTCGTCCCGCCTGCCAGATAGCTGAAATCGTGCTGCCAGACATTCGGCGCGGTGGATCCCGCCGGACTGTCCGGGCCGATGTGGAGGTTGGGAAGGACGGGTTCGACGCTGCCACAAGTGTGGGACACGACGCTCCTCCAATGGCCAACGAGGGCCGGTGAAATGCCGGGCCATGCGACCTGAACCTCAGGGGACTTCCTGTGAACATAGCACGGGGCGGCTTTTCGAGCCGAGAATGTCCGGTCGGGTCGAGAAAGCAGAACGCCGGCGTCGAGCTCGAGGAGGCGTCGCGACGCGCGGTAGGACCGACACCTCATCGCTGGGAGGTTCACGCTGGGTCGAGTCTGTTCTGTGAGGCGCGGGCCTCGAGACTCTCCAAGAAACCCGAATCGCAAGGCGGCAGCATGCAATAGGCTCAGGGTCGAGAAGCGAGTGACGATTCGCACGGTGGACGAGAAGTGACCAAGGACGACGGAGGGCCCCGATGACCGACTACCCGGACCTGCACCGCGACGTCACCTTCGGCGACCTGATCGTCGACGTTCTCGATCGCTTCTCCGAGCGCGTCGCATTCCGGCAGGACGGCGTGGAGTGGACCTACCGCCACACAGCCGACCGCCTCGCGCGGTGGGTCAGCGTGCTGCGCGAGCGCGGGCTCCGCGAGGGAGAGGGCGTCGGCGTGCTTTCGCCCAACCGGCCCGAGGTGTGGCTCGGACAGGTCGCTCCCGGACTCGCCGGCGGCCGCTACACGGCGCTTCATCCGCTCGGCTCGCTCGACGACCACCTCTACGCCTGCAACGAGGCCGAGCTGCGTTTCCTGATCGTCGATCCGGCTTTCGCCCACCGCGCCGCCGAGCTCGAGGCGAGGTCCGACGCCGTCGGACAGGTCCTCACCATGGGTCCCTCGGAGGTCGGCGAGGACATCCTCGACCTGGCCGAGCGGGCACCCTCGACACCGCTTCGGGCCGGCCATCGCAGCCCGGAGGACGTCACCTGGCTGCTCTATACCGGCGGTACCACCGGGGTCCCCAAGGCGGCGATGCTGCCCGAGCGGGCGGTGGTCCAGATGGTGCAGAGCGTCTCTCTCGGCTGGGATCTGCCTCGACCGATGCGCTATCTCGCCTGCGCCCCGATCACTCACGCCGCCGGCTGCCTGATCCTGCCCGCCCTGCTCACCGGCGGCTCGATCACCCTGCATCGCGGGTTCGACCCCGAGGCCTGGCTCCGGGCGATCCCCGAGCACGATGTCAACCTCGCCCTGCTCGTTCCGACCATGATCTATGCAGTGCTCGATCACCCGGCGTTGGATTCGAGTGATCTCTCGTCACTCGAGACGGTCATGTACGGCGCTTCGCCGATGTCCCCCACCCGCATGGCCGAGGCCCTGGAACGGATCGGTCAGGTGTTCTGCCAGCTCTATGCGCAAACAGAAAGTGGCGCCGTCGGCACCTCGCTGTGGCGCGCCGACCACGACAAGAACGACCTCGCACGCCTCGCCAGCTGCGGCAGGCCGATGCCCGGGTGCCGCGTCGCGATCCTGGACGACGAGGGCGTGCCGGTCGACAGGGGTGAGCCCGGTGAGATCTGCCTCCAGGGGCGCTCCGTGATGCTCGGCTACTACAAGCAACCCGAGCTGACCGCCGAGACCTTCCGCAGCGGCTGGCTGCGCACCGGCGACATCGCGGTCGAAGACGAGCAGGGCTTCCTCACCATCGTCGACCGCAAGAAGGACATGATCGTCTCTGGCGGCTTCAACGTCTTCCCGCGCGAGATCGAGGATGTGCTCTCGAGCCACCCCGCCGTCTCGAGTGCCGCAGTCATCGGCGTGCCCGACGACAGGTGGGGCGAGGCGGTGAAGGCATTGGTGGTCGCGCGCCCCGACGCCGACCTCGATCCCCGCGAGCTCATCGCCCTGGTCAAGGAGAGGAAGGGGCCGGTCTACGCTCCCAAGTCGGTCGACCTGGTCGAGGAGCTACCGCTGACTCCCGTGGGCAAGCCCGACAAGAAGGTGCTTCGGGCCCGGTACTGGCAGGGGGAGGGTCGGCAGGTTCACTGACGAGCGATCCCTCGAGGGTGTCTCCTGACTCCGGGAGACGGTGTCAGGAGACCGCTGTCACAGTCAGCCGATGACGAATCAGGACGTGATGAAGATGAAGGACAAGACGAAGAAGATCCTCAGTCGAGTCGGAATCGCACTCGCGGTGCTGCTGGCCGCCATTCAGCTGGTACCCGTGTCGCACGCCACCCCGGCGGTCGAGAGCGCGGCGCCGATGCCTCCCGAAGTCGAGGAGATCGCGAGCCGCGCCTGTTTCGACTGTCACTCGCATCAGACCGAATGGCCCTGGTACTCGTACGTCGCTCCGATCTCCTGGCTGGTTTCCCGCGATGTGAACGAGGGCAGGAGCGAGTTGAACTTCTCGAGGTGGGACAGCTACACGGCAGAGCGTCTCGATCACAAGATGGAGGAGCTGGAGGAGGAGGTGGCCGAGCACGAGATGCCGCTGAAGATCTACGTACCCCTCCATCCGGCCGCCCGGCTCACGGATGCCGAGCGGAGCCAGCTGATTCAGTGGGCGAGATCGGTGCGGGCCGAGCTGCAGGTTTCCTCTTCGGATGGCGACTCTTGAGGGAGCGGGAGTAGGAGGCACCAGGGCGGCCGGCCGAAGGACGTTTCGAGACGGAACCGCTGGCCACGAACCGGTGTTTGGCCCATGAAGCCCCTGCACATCGAGACACCACTCTTCGAGTCGCGCGCCCTGAGCCTGGGTGCCGACCGAAGGGTATGGCTGAAGCTCGAGGCCATGCAGCCGCCCGGTTCCTTCAAGATCCGTGGCATCGGTGCGGCCTGCCAGGAGTACGCACGCCGCGGCGCTCGACGGTTCATCTCGTCGTCGGGTGGCAACGCTGGGATCGCGGTGGCCTACGCTGGGCGCCATTTATCGGTACCCGTAGTCGTCGTGGTTCCAGAGACCACCACCGAGCGAGCCAAGGCACTGATTCAGCAGGAGGATGCCGAAGTGGTCGTCCACGGGTCCTCCTGGCACGAAGCCAACGCGCTGGCCTTGTCGATGGTCGAGGAGTCCGATGCGTTTCTCCATCCCTTCGATGACCCTCTGATCTGGCAGGGTCATGCCAGCCTGGTAGACGAAGTCGTACGATCGGGGGTGAAACCGGACGTCCTCGTTCTCTCCGTGGGTGGCGGCGGGTTGTTGTGCGGCGTCGTCGAGGGATTGCATCGTCATGGCTGGATCGACGTTCCGATCCTCGCCGTCGAAACGCGAGGTGCCGACTCCCTGGCTCAGTCGGTTCGGGCAGGGCACCGAGTCGAACTGGACGCCATCACCAGTCTCGCGACTTCGCTGGGCGCCAGACAGGTCTGCGAACAGGCGTTCGATTGGTCGACGAGGCGCCCGATTCGCAGCATCGTCGTCTCGGATCGGACCGCTGTCTCCGCGTGCCAGCGATTCCTCGCCGATCATCGGGTGGTCGTGGAGCCGGCGTGTGGGGCGTCTCTGGCGATCGTGTACGACGGCGCACCGGAACTCGAGGAGTTCGAGTCCGTTCTGGTTGTCGTTTGCGGCGGCGTGACGGCCACCGTCGAACAGTTGCGAGACTGGTCGAAGGTACTTCCTAGCCCGTAGCCGGAGCTGAGATCGGTGCGCAACGTCCGGTGGCTGCCCGGGTTCCCCGCACGGCAGCCCGGAGTCCCGGTTCGGGCGACTGAGACCTCGGGGCCGATCGAGCAGTCTTCCGACTGCTCGGGCCCTCCGGGTCCCACCGGGTGGCTCGGGCGCCGTGCTTTCGTCGGTAGGCCTCCTTCGATGTCGTTACTCTTCTCTGCCTTTTCCTCTCTCCTCGCCCGTTGCGCGGTCGCTCACCGTTTGACGACGTAGTGCGTGGAGTCGCTCGACTCGACGCCCTCACCACACGGGGGAGTCCCACGGGCGACCACGATGACCTCCCACGGAGTCTTGATGCAGCGGCTATCCTCCGGGCGCTCGACCGTCGCCACGGTTTCGGCCCGGCAGATCATCTCCTCTCCGGGAGCCAGGCTCGAGGCAGGGCACTCGGGGATCGGACCGTCTGTCGTGACCACAACCGGATCGAGGGTCACGTCGCCGGTGTTGACCACGGGGAACGTCCATTCGAGAGGCGTCCCGTACAGGTACTGAGGCCCCGGAGGCGTGTCGGCATCGGAGCCGTTGACCAGGCCTTCAACCTGAATGGCCGGCGAGGGTACGCCGAAGTAGTGACTCGGATCCGAATCGCTCACCTCGACTCGACCCGGTCCGAATGCAGTGACCCGTGCCAGGTTGGCGTGCTGGCAAGCCGTGGCGACTCCGAGCGACGTGCAGGTCATGCTCTCACCGACCTCGAGCGCGCTCCCGGGGCACTGCACGGTGACGGAGTCGTCCACGACCTGGATCTCTTCGAGCGGAGTCTCGCCGGTGTTGACCACCACGAACTGCCAGAGCACCTCTGCTCCGACCGCCAGACTCGGCCCTGGAGCCTGGTCGGCGTCCTCGCCCTGGGTCATCTTCTCGAGATCGACCGTCGACACCAGAGTGCGGGTGCCGTAGTACGTCGGATCGACATCCTCCACTGGATCACCGCACGGGGGCACTCCGACCGCTCGCGCGTTCACCAGAGTGGGCGCCGCGCTCGCCTGAGCCACCGTGGTCGCGACACAGATCATCGCTTCTCCCGGGCCGAGGTCCGTCCTCGGGCAGGTCGGGCTCGCGCCGTCCAGGCTCACCGACAGCTCGAGTGCAACATCTCCCCCGTTGCTGACCGTCAGCTCCCACTGCAGGGACTCACCGATGAGGAACGTCGGGCCCGGCGGCAGGTCGGCGTCCGAGCCGTTGACACGTCCTTCGATCGACACCGAAGGGGTGACCAGGCCGAAGTAGTGCCCGACATCGTCGTCATCGACTCCGCTGCCGTCCGGAGCCACCGCGGTCACGACGGCGACGTTGCTGTATTGGCAGGGCTCGGCGACTCCGCGGGCAACGCAGAGCATCGAGTCCCCGGGAGCGAGCTCGCTCTCCGTGCACTCGACCACCACCCCGAGATCGTCGTCGACCACCTCGATCTCCGCCAGGTCGGTTTCACCGGTGTTCGTCACCCGATAGGTCCACTCCACCGGATCGCCCACCGCGACCTCCACGCCGGGAGGCCAGGGTGTGGCCTGCCCGTTCGTGAACTTGTCCAGGTCGATGTCCGGTACGCTTCGAAGATCCGGCGTGATCCGCTTCGCCGGGCACCAGTCGCGTACTGCCACGCCGAGTCGATCCATGGCTCCGTGAAGCACGAAGACGAACGAGTCGACCTCGCTCCGGTGGCGCCTGGTCGTCAGGTCGAGCCAACCGAAAGGCTCGGTCATCATGTCTGCCAGCGGCAGGGCCTCGACGGCCAACACATCCACGGTCGACTCGTCGAACAGGACTCCTGGCTCGGTGTAGCAGCTCAAGCTGAGCTCGGTCTGTGCCGAGGTCGGGACCGCGGGCTCGGAAGACGGCGCGTGGCCCTTGCCGGTCCAGACCACCAAGCGGGAGTCGCAGGGCATGGAGCGTTCCGCCATGAAGCGCACGAGATGTCGCGGGTAAAGTGAACCTCCTTCCTGACAGCCGCGAACGGCGTGAGCCGGGTCGATGTCGATCAGAAGCTCTCCCTCGAGAGCGTTGTGCTCGACGTCGACCAGGAAGAAATCGCCCCACAACACATCGGGCCTCGAGCGATCCTCGAGCCGGATCGTCGCGTAGCCGACCGCCAGGCTCGACTCGGAAAACGGCTGGTTCGAGGCGTCAAACCTCGGAACGGCACTGCCGTAGTAGAGCCCCGTTCGAGGCGAGGCACGACCGGTCAGCGCGGCCTGGAGGTGTTCCAGTGCCTCCGGGTCGAGCTGCCGCCCTTCGGGCAGCCGTCCCTCCACGATCCAATGGCGGAGATTCACCGTGCGCACCTGCCAGGGGGCGAGCACCATCTCCAGCTCCAGGACCGGGTTGGCCCAGTTGGTGAACAAGGTCGCGGTCGCGATCTGCTCCTCGGCAGAATCGTTGCCGACCGCGAAGACCGTACTGGCTGCAGAGTCTCCGGGAGCCACCTCGACTTCGAAGTACGGAAGCAGTAGGTCTGAGGTGGTGACAGGCTGTGCCTGCGCTCTCTCGGCAATCCAGGGAAAGGAGAGGACCAGGCACGCGCCGATCAGTAGAGCGTGTCTTGTCGCCCTGCTCTTCATGGCGTGACCTCCTGATCACGCTCCGAGCCTCACTCAGCTCGCCACGAACGGCGCGGGGGGGGAGGCGGGACCCCGGAGGCCCGAAGCCGAAAGCCTCCCAGGTGAGGAAGCGGACCTGATCATGGTCGCGGCGCGCTCGATTCTCGGGTTGGCTGCACCGCAGTGCACCTCCTTCCGATCGTAGCTCCCACACCAGGTTGATCTTGCCTCGGAAGGACCGCAGCCGGAATACCTGGGGGGGTAGTCTTTTCGTTTCCTCCTCGTCGGTAGCATCAGAGCGAGGGGAGCCTCCGCTCACTGCGGGCCTCCTGTGGCTGCGGGGGGCTCGGGTGGAGAAAACCCAGGTTTCTCGGTGAGAAGCCTGAAGGCTGTCGCGGTGGCCGGATGACGTCAGCAGGCAATACACCTTCGGTGCGATCTTTCTGCGCAAACCGAGCGAGTCGGTCCTCCGATCGAGCTCGAGCGGAGATGGGGCTCCTGCGATAGACTGAGCTTCGTTTCGTCCACACTCGGTGTGCCGAGCCCTCGCCAGGCGAGCTCGGAACAACCAACGGTCAGATTGTCGCCGGTCTCCCGGCGCGAGCCCTCGAGCTCGCCGGTCCGCGCGCCAGGCGATCGATCCGATTCCCCCTTCAACTTCGCTCTCGCGAGCATGACTGGAGCGTCAAGTGTCCCACGCTTGGGGCGCCCGAGCGCCCCTGGCCGGCTTGCTGCGGCCTCGCTCGGTCGCGAGCGTCTCGGCGGTCGAGCCGCGCGCTCGCATTCCGGCTTTGGACGGGCTGCGCGGGATCGCCATCCTGCTGGTGATGATCCACCATTTCACCCTCTACGGTGGGATGCGTCCGGCCACCCTGCTGGAACGGCTCTACTACCGGTCTGCGCTGGTGGGGTGGGTGGGGGTCGATCTGTTCTTCGTTCTCTCGGGATTCCTGATCACGGGCATCCTCTGCACGACGGTGCGCGATCCCCACTACTTCCGCAACTTCTTCGCGCGGCGATTTCTGCGAATCTTCCCCCTGTACTACGGGACCCTCGCCGTCTTCTTCTTCGTGCTGCCGAGACTCTTCGAGTCGTCCGTCTGCCTTCGGCAGCTGGTTGATGACCAGGCCTGGTACTGGAGCTACCTGGTGAACTTCCAGATCGCGATCGAGTACTGGCCCGAGTGTCATGTGCTCGGTCATTTCTGGTCGCTGGCCGTGGAAGAGCAGTTCTATCTCTTGTGGCCATTCCTCGTCCTCTGGATTCCGAGGCGTCGTCTGGCCTTGTTTTGCGCGGCCTGCATGGGCGGCGCTCTTCTTCTCCGTCTTGGCCTCGCGTCGATGGACATGGAGACCGCAGCCTATGTGCTCATGCCGACACGCGCGGACGCTCTGGCCGTGGGAGCACTGCTCGCGATCATGACTCGGACGCCCGCTGGTGCTCGGTTCCTGGCCGGGCTCAGCCGGCCCGCTTCGCTCCTCTTCGCGAGCGCATTGGGGCTGGTCTTCCTGTGGAGGCGGGGGCTGAGCACCGAGGATCCGGTCGTCGCCACCGTCGGATTCTCGCTGGTGGCTCTCCTGTTCGGGGCCGTGACGGCGACTCTGATCATGGCGTCGGGTCGATCCTGGTACTCCAGGCTGCTCTCGCGACGCGAGCTGCGCTTGCTGGGCCGCTACAGCTATGCGCTCTATGTGTTCCATCATCCGATCGCCATCGCACTCGGAGGCAGTGCACTCGGCGTCGCGGCGTGGCCGCGCGTCTTCGGTTCGCTGATCCCGGCGCAGATCGCGTTCACGGTCGGAGGGACTCTCTTGTCGCTCGCTCTCGCCATGCTGAGCTGGCATCTCTTCGAGGCGCCGATCTTGCGGCTGAAGCGGTACTTCGAGTACGACAGCGTTCAATCCGAGAGCGAGAGCCTCGTACAGCCCCACCCTTGACAGAGCGCGCAGGGACGACCGGCACGAGTTCGTCCGACATGGCGAACTCCGTCACCAGTGACCTGGCAGCACACGGCTCGGAGAGGGCTGCTGACTCGAGGCGATGAGCGCGCCGCTCTGTCATACTGCGAGTCTGATTCCATCAGTCCTGGCTGGCGTTCTACGGAGAAACGACGAGTGCGTAGTCCAGTGTCTGTTTCGGGCACCTGGTTGGTCGCGGCGATCTGCGTCTATCTGGGCCTGACCCTACCCAACCTCGATCGGCAAGGGGTCGGCTGGGACGAGCAGGTCGACCTGATGATCGCCTCTGCGTACTCGAGTCCCGGTGGCTCATGGAGGGGGGCGACCCAAGAGCCGAACCAGACTCGACTCCCGATGTACCTGGGCTCCTACGTCCTGCGTTCGCTGGGAGGGATCGAGCTGCACGGCTCACGTCTGATGAGTGTCGCGGTGGCGGTCCTGATTCTGATCGGGGTCTGGATCTTCTGCGGACGCGAGCTCGATCCAGCCAGCGGCGTCGTGAGCTGTCTGCTTCTGGCGACGAGTCCCTACTTTCTTGCCTTCTCGAAAGTGGCTTTCACCGAGGGTGATGTCTACATCACGTGTGCCGCCGTTTGGGTGTTGATCCTCGCCCGCCGGCTGGACCGACGGCTCACCATCGGGAGTACGGTCCTGCTCGGCGCCATGATCGGTGTGAGCGTCTCCATGAAGTTCTTCGGGGTTGCACTCATTCCTGCAGTCGTGCTCTACCTTGTCACCAATCGGGGCGAAGAGTCGCCAGAGGCGTCTCCGATCGACGCCAGGTGGTCAGTGCCGCTTGCCGGCCTCGGCCTGTCTCTCCTCGGCGTTCTGCTCTGGTTCCTGGAGCTGGCAACCCACCAGCGAATCTGGCCCGGAGGTCGCCGCGCGCTCGTCTTCATGGCCCTCTTCGGGCTGCTGTGGCTGAGCTTGCTCGTGTGGGGCTGGAAGCACCGTGCAGTGGTGATCGACCGCCGCCTCTTGCCGATCGTGATCGGCATTCTCGCGATTGCGACCTTCTTCGTGGTGCCACCGGTGCATACGACCAACCCGGCCATTGCCACCGCGCTCATTTCGGAGTCGGCCGAGGGCGGAACGACCGTCTCTTTCGGTCAGTACCTCGAAATGGGCGCGTTCCATTTCCTGGTCGTCTTGATCAAGCCGAGCCTCGCGATGGGGCTCCTGCTGTGGCTGAGTCTCGTAGCGGCGCTGCTCCGGGCCCGGCAGCACCGCGGTACCCGTCTGCTGGTGCTCGCGGTCTTGTTCTACTTCGGCTTCCTCGTCGTGCTGCCATTGGCCCAGACCCGTTACATGATGCCGGTGCTGGTGATGCTGACGATGCTCCTCTCGGATTCTGCGTGTCGAGCCTTCAGAGCTCATCGCATCTGGGTGGCTTCCGTGGCGACCGTGGCCGGGCTCCTCCTGGCGCTCGATCTGGTCCGGGTCTATCCAGACTACAGTCTCAGCGGTTATCCCCTGGTCGGCGAGCGGTATCTGGCCGGACGGTCGACGGTCGGCTATCGCAGTATCGTGCAGACTCCTTCGGACGGCATTGAGCAGGCTCTGCGATGGGCCGACGAGTTTGTCGAGCCTGACGAGCGTTTGGTGATGTTCGTTCGACCGGGTCACATCGTCAGGGCGATCCTCCCCGAGCCCCGATTCGAGCTGGCGAATGGTCTTCTCGACTCTCCGGAGCTCGATCGAGCGGACTATGTCCTGACCAGCATCAATGCAGAGATCGAGGCGAAAGAAGACGGGCGTAGTTCGAGCGGCTCCATCTACCGCTATCCCTACGACCGGGAACAACTCGAGCAGGGTTTCGAACCGGTCTTTGTGGTCACTCGTGCGTTCGGGCTCGAAGTGGCCGCTGTGTGGCGGCGAAGGCCCGGAGCTTCCTGATTGGCGTGATCCGCGGCGCCGGGAGACCGGGGCGCCGGGAGACCGGGGCCTGGAAGGCGACTCGTCGCGACTCGATGTCCTCGCAGAGATCCCGGACGGTCGGGTCGGTCTTGACCCCACTCGAGGTGTGCTGATACCTTGTTATTAGATGAATAGGTATATAAGCATTTTATTGCCCTCTGTTCTCCTCCTCCTGACGCCGTCCGGCGCCGAGAGCCGGGAAGACGGCCTGGATACACGCCAACTCGAGGGCGGTGCCAGCTCGTTGACGTACTACGTCAGTACCGATGGCGATGACGGCAACGACGGACTGACCGAGCTCACTCCCTGGCGAACACTCGACCACGCGGAAGCGAACGCGACCCTGCCGGGCACACGCATCGCGCTCGAGCGGGGAGACGTCTTCGAGAAGGCGACGGCGCTCGGCATCCATCATGGTGGGGCACCAGGAGAGCCGATCGTCTGGGACGGCGACTACTGGGGTACGGGCGCCAAAGCCACCATCCTCTCGTCACAGGATCGAGAAGCACCCGAGAAGGCCGTCGTCAACATCATCGGTGCCAGCCATGTCGTTTTTCAGAACATCGTGGTCGACGGCAACAGCACGAACGCTTTCGGAATCGTCGTCGGCGGAACGGACAGCTATTACTCCGCGAATGGTCTTCAGGACTCCGAGACCGACATCCTCGTGCAGAACAACTCGATTCTGAACTGCGGCGACGAGAACGACGACTACGTGATCGCGGTGCTCATCCAGACCTGGAACACGGACATGTCGAACATCACGTTCCATGCCAACGTGGTCGATACGGCGTCGAATCACGGCATGACTGCCTACGTAGGGCGCGCCGTACACGGCGCCACCCCTTCGACGCTCTACAACATGACGATGAGCCACAACACCGTCACCAATTTCGGCATCAACGGGGACGGCCGCGCCACGGGGATGTCCTTCACCCAGAGCGTGGTCGACGGCGTCATCGAATACAACACGATCACGCAAGGCGAGGACAGTCTGGATGGCCCGGCACTCGCCCTCGCCGGCAACGAAGATGGCTCGCCAAAGAACGCGCTCATTCGCTACAACGACGTCCGCATGCGGGACAAGCCCGGCATGGTCATCCAGAACGGCTACGCTCCATCGGCAACCGTCTATGGAAACCAGATCCATCAGGAGCGGGCCAATGGCAATGCGGCCATCTGGATTCAGATCGCCCCGGGCGTCGGCTATGCCGATGACGGGGAAACAGCACAGCTGGACTTCCTCCACAACACCATTGTGGTGGGTGAGGGCAATGGGTTCATGGACGACTCGAGCACGCCGGGCGTGACCGTCTTCCGCAACAACCTCGTCGTGAACAGGGGGTCGCAGACGTTCGGCGATCCCTGTTACGTGGCGAACACCGCCTCCTCGGCTACCCATAGCCACAACGCCTGCTACCGGCCCCAGACCGGTGACGTGGTCCTCGCGATCGAGAACGATGGGGGCTACGTGTACCGGAGCGGAGTCTCCGCCTGGGAGTCGACGATGGTCATCGAGGATCCGCTGTTGGCCGACCTCGAGGCATTCGACTGGGTTCCCACGGAAGGCTCGCCCGTTCGACAGCGCGGAGTGGACGTCGGAATCCTGACCGACCGAAAGGGCATCGGCTATGCGACGCCACCCACGATCGGGGCGTTCGAGGTCGGTGCCATCTTCGGTGACGGGTTCGAGTCTGGCGGTCTTTCGTCATGGGACGAGGCTCGAGGTCGGCTCGACTGACTTCCGTGGCCAGGAGAGCGGGCACAGCGGCAGGACGGCCGACTTCGGGGCTCAGGGGTTGGCGAGTGCGCTCGACCTTTCGGTCCGATCGCCCGACTCGAGACCATCGTTGAGAATCGAGACGCTCGCGTCGAGAACCTGGAGCACCCCGGCTGGATCGAGCTTCGGGCCGCGGCTCGCCTCGGCCTCCGATCGGACCTCGCGCTCGCGCTAGACTCTCTCGCGGCACTCCAAGGGCGCCGGGAGAGGGGAGATCCCGGGCCAGAGAACCCCCAGCCGCAATACGACGATGGACCGACCGAAAAGACGCTTCGAGAGCCCCGTCGGCCTGTTGCTCCTTTCAGCGACGCTCGCCGCCTGCGGCGAGGTCGCGACCTCACCGCCTCGTCCGAATGTCGTGCTCATCGTGGTGGATACGCTGCGTTCTGACCGCCTGCCTTTCTACGGCGCTCCTCGTGACACCGCACCCTTCCTGAGTCAGCTGGCCGAGGAGAGTCGGGTCTTCGAGAACGCCTATTCGCCGTCGTCGTGGACCCTGCCGGCTCTCGTGTCGGTGCTGACTTCCGTGCATCCGTTCCAGCACGGAGTGGTCAGCCTGGCGGGCCTGGAGCGGGAGGCGGGCGAAGAGCCGATACCGGTCAACTGCATCCCTGCGGAGATCGAGACCCTGGCTGAGGTACTACGGGCGAGTGGCTACCGGACCTTCGGGGTGGTCTCCAATCTCCTGGTCACGGAGGATGTCGGCTTCGATCGTGGCTTCGATCGGTTCGTTCAGCTCGACGACGAGCCAGCGGATCGGGTCAACGGCCAGGTAAGCCTCTGGCGGGACGAGATTCTAGCGAGCGAGCCGTTCTTCCTCTATCTGCACTACATCGATCCGCACGACACCTACCACGCGCGCGAACCGTGGCTCGTCCCCTACGAGAACCTCACGGATGCCGGTTGGCCGGAGGCTCCGCTGGGGCGAAGTGAATCCGATCTCGACCAGATCGACTGGATTCTGACTCGAATCGATCCCAAGCCCCACCAGTACGTCGGCCGGAGAGCGAGGGAGCTGTCGAGCGAAGAGCTCGACGACTTGTTCGCCTGGATGAAGTCAGCCTATGACAGCGAGATCGGTTTCGTCGACGATCAGGTTCGCGAGATCTTCGAGCGCTTCGACCTGGAGCAGTCCGTGGTGGTCTTCCTGTCCGATCACGGCGAGGAATTCTATGAGCATGGAGCCCTGACACACGGTTTCAATCTCCATGCCGAGACGGTCCGCGTGCCCCTACTCCTTCGACTCCCGGGAGGCGAGGATCCCGGCAGGGTGACCTCGCCGGTGAGCACTCTCGACGTGGTCCCAACGATCCGAAAGCTGCTCGGTCTCGTGGAGGCCCGCCAGGACGAGGGCATCGATCTCTTCGCTGCCTTCGAGGGCCGAGCCGTGCACGGGATGCTGGACAGCAAGGCCGGTTTCGACGTCGAGAAGGACATGCGGTCGATATCGGTGGCGGGGCACCGTCTGCTCGTCCATGGCGACGGTGGGGTCGAGCTCTACGACACCCTGGTCGACCCGCACGAGCGCATCGACATCGCCGCGCAGTCTCCAGAGATCGTCGCCGATCTCGAGCGCCGTCTCGCGAGCGTCGCCGCCTCCGCCGAGAGGTACTCGCCTGCTACCTGTCTGCCATCTCCTGCGGATCGGAACCGGCTCGAGCGGCTTCGCGCCATCGGCTACCTGGGTACCGAGGCCGACGGCTAGCTCGACAGACCGAGTCGTCGCGCCCTATGGCTCGACGACGCCGTAGCTGGCGGAAACGCCTTCGCCCGGGGTGCTCGACTCGATGAACTCTCGGATGTGCTGGTTGGAGGTTTCGAGATCTTCCGCGCGCAGGTACATCATGTGGCCGCTGCGGTATCCCCTGAACCGCATTCGCTCGCGCAGCCGTCCACTTCGGTCGAGGTTCCAGAGCACGTACTTCGCCGTGAAGTAGTCGGTGGCGCCGTCGTAGTAGCCCGACTGCACCATCACCTGGAGAAACGGGTTCTGTGCCATCGCCTGACGGAGCTCTTCGGCGACATTGGCGTCACGACCCTCCCACGGATGAACGGGGCCGAACAGGTAGTACTGGAGATCCGTCTCGAAGCCCAGTTCGTCGCGAAGGTAGTAGTTGATGGCCGGCGCGAAGGCGTGGTTCCACGAGGTCAGCTCGGGAGGGTAGTCGTAGCCCTCGCCCGCGTTCTTGTGGTCGACGCCGAGGTAGCGAGAGTCGAGGCGCCCGATGGTGTACCCCTGGTCTCGCAGCAGCTCCTTCCAGAAGGCGGACGCCGGCACTGCGAGATTGTGATCGAGCACGAACTCCTCCGAGAGTCCCGAGTAGCGAGCCACCTGCTCGGCGATGCGCTGCCGATCCTGCGGGTCGGCAAAGCCGCCTCGAGAGATGACGGGCAGGTACTCGTCGATCGTGAACCGCTCGACTTCGTCGAGAACGTCGTTCAGGTCTCTACTCTGCAGTGCCGGCTCGAGCTGGCGATGGAAGTGGGCTGCGGCTGCGTAGTAGGGCAGCTTGAGCACTGGAGAACGCGGCGCCGGGCCTTCCGCTTCGAGACCGAGTCCCGTCGGCGAGACCAGAATGACCCCGTTGAGGTACATCCAGTGGCGATTCTGGAGGGCCGAAGCCAGACCGGACACTCGCGTGGTGCCATAGCTCTCGCCGATGAGGTACTTCGGGGAACGCCAGCGCTTGACGCGGGAGACGAAGACGTCGAGCCAGCCGGCGAGATACTCGACGTCGGCCTCGACGCCAAAGAACATTTCGCGATCCACCTCGTCGTCGAGGATGCGCGAGAAGCCGGTATTGACCGGATTGACGTAGACGATGTCGGCGACGTCGAGGATCGAATGAGGGTTGTCACGCACACCGTAGGGCTGCACGGGGTAGCCCTCGTCATCGACGAGCAGCTGCTTGGGGCTGGTGTACCCGAGGTGCATCCACAGCGATCCGGATCCCGGGCCGCCATTGAAGGAGATGACGAGCGGGCGCCGCTCGCGGTCCGTAGCGTCGGTGCGCTCGTAGTACGTGTAGTGAAGCGATGCCACGGCTTTGTCTTTGTCGCCGTAGACCGGTTGGGTGCCGACCGTGACGCGGTAGGGCACACGCTCGCCGCGAATCGTGACCTCCGCTTCTTTCGTGTGCGCCATGTCAGCGGGAAGACGACGCTCGGGCAGGGTGCGGTCGCTGTCGACCTTCGAGTCCGTCGGCGACGCGTCCTGGGTCCTCGGCTCGTTGGAGGCGGGCTGCTGAGAGAGCGCTGCCGTGCAGAAGAGAACGAACAGAAGGCCCACTGCGGCGGGCCCCGGTGAATGGGACTTCATGGATGCATCCTCGCTACTCACGACGTCTCTGGGTGTGGGTGGGAGTCGAAACCACTGTCATCGCAGGTCGGCGGCCGCGCTGCGGCTCGGCGTCTGTTCACGCATCGAAGCTCAGGGCGAAGTTCAGGGTGTGTACCAGATCGGCGAGGTGAATCCGCGCTCTTGGTGCACGAGCGGGACCTTCCCTTCGCGCCAGTACTCGTACTTGAGCGATCCCGGGGGTTTCGGTGCCAGGATCAGGTTGCCCCGATCCCAGAGGTCCCAGCTGGCGAACTCGTCCTCCGGCGACAGCGAGGGGTGCGACTCGCTCTGCCCCTTGATCTGGGTCACCTCCATCAGCGGTTCGTATCGCGCCCGCATCTCGGCCCACTGCCTGGTCATCGGGCTGCCGTCGAACTGCTGCTCCTCCATCATGCGGCCGTTCGACATGTTGCCGTTGTGCGGAATCGCCAGCACCTGACCACCGGTGGTGACCTCGCAGTTCTCGAGCCATTCCCAGAGCTCGGTCGAGTCCTGGGTCTCGGAGGTGGTCAGCGGCAGGATCTGCATCGTCCGGTCGGCGCCGTCGCGGAAGATCACGTTGCGGTGCAGGTTGTCCCCGCCGTCGGCGTTCACGGTCCACTCATGGGCGATGAAGGTGGTGAACTCGCCGGGCCGGTAGAAGTCCTCGGCGGCCTGGACGGTCTGTTCCCAGGCGGACTTCATCCACTTCGGATCCATCACCTCCTTGGGCAGCCGCTCCTCGGACTGCATCACGATCAGTTCGCTCTTGACGGCCGCAGCGGCCTCCTCGTCGCCCGAGGTCAGTGCATCTCGCCAGCCTTTCAGTGTCGGGTCCGCCATCATCTCCGGATTCCCGGCGATGATCTCGTTGATCGTGCCCATCCCGTCCGAATGGTCGGTGACCATGAACCAGTCGTAGGGTCGGCTCAACTGCGCCTTCTGGCCGGTATTGGAGGTGACTTCCTGCCCGAGGGCGTAGCGGTAGGCGTCCTCGGGCGAGGTGATGGCGCCGTCCATGCCGGCATCGGCGGACCAGCCGGTGTGGACGTGGGTGTCGCCGAAGAAGGCGTCGCGTGGAATGTCGCTTTGGCTGACCTGTGCGTCGGCGACCGGCGCGTTCCCGGTGCTTGCGGCCGCTTCGGTGCCGGTTTCCTCCTTGGGCGCGCAGGCGGAAAACAGAGTCAGAGCTGCGGCGGTCAGGGCCGCAGGCGCGATCGTGGCCATCTGGTGTCGGGACATCGGATCCCCCCACTTCTTGTCATGAATCCGGACGTGTTCCTCGCGCTCGGGGGTCGAGACGACGAAAACGGCCCTGTTGTCGGCGCGGAGCGACTCTATCGCAGCGGTCCTGAGGCATGCGGCGGGTCGGAGCGATCTCCTACGGTTCCGGGCAGGTCACTTCCACGATCTGCGCTTCGTACTTGCGACGGTCGTGCAGCATGGCCCAATGCCGTTTGCCCTCGGCGTCGACCCAGGCAGTACCGTCGATGCCGTGCACCTTCGCCCAGATCGCCCCGGCCGGCGATTGCTTACTCATGCACATCGCTCCCTCGAGACGGAGGCCCTTCGCCTGCACGTCGATATCGTGAACCCAGAGCCGGTCGCCATCGAGCTCGAGCTCCGCCGAGCCCTCCAGGCCCTTCATCTTGAGCAGGCTCGAAGCCAGCGACACCAATGGTTTGCCGTCGGCGAAGAACGCCCAGATCGGGCGAGCGTCGGTGAGTGCCAGGGTGAGTCGGGTCTCGATGTCCAGGGGACGCGCGAGGGAGACGCTGCCGCCCTCCAGGGCGATCTCGCCGTTCCAGGACTCGGAGACGATTTTTCCCCCATGGCTCAGACCGGCGTCGCTCAGCTCGACCGCACTTCGGGTCAGCCCGAACCGGCGCTGTTCGGCGTCGACGGAGGTGAGATCGGTGACCACCCTCAGATCACCGCGCACCTCGAGACCCTGGAAGCGCAGCCCGAGGTCTTCCCCCTTCAGCTCGAAGTGACTTCCTTCGCTCGAAGCCCCTGCAGTGTCGACGGCGAGACGGGTGTTCACCGTGGCAGTTCCCGACTCGAGCGCGATCGCTCCCTGGGCGCCCAGGAACTGGTTGTACACGGTCACGTCCGGGACCTGCCCGTCGACGAGCTCGAAGTGGATCGCGTGATCGGGCGGTGGAAAGAGACGACGATCGCTGGCCAGGGTGCGGAGCTCGATGAGGGGTCCCAGAATGTAGGGCTCGCCTTCCTCTGCCTGGCTCAGCTGATAGTCGGAGATCTCGATGGTCAGGGTGGGCATTCCCCCCTCGGGCACTTCTCCACGGAGCACGGGTCTGCCCTCGACGAGATAGTCGAGGAGCCGGACCGCCAGCCCATCTCCCGAGTAGTCCAGAGTGGACCCGGGCTCGAGCTCTCCCTTCACGAGGGCGAGATCGAGATCGAGGCGACCGCCGCCACGTTCGAACGACAGCCAGGGCGCTTTGCGCAGATACGGCTCCAGCCATGTGAGTCCCTCGGTGTCGGACTCGACCCGCGCAGCGAGCGTCGCGTCGCCGAGGATGTCGTCGATCTTCGGCTTGCGGATCGGGAACCGAGGCAGCTCGCCTCGGATCTCGAGCGTGTCGAAGGACGCGATGGATTCCTCGCCCTCACGGAGCAGCCGCGAGCCGGGCATCGACAGGTCGACGTGCTGGAAGCCGATGGCGCCGCGGAACCAGAATTCCATCGCTGCCTCGATCCGACCCTCCCCTTCGAGCGCGAACTGGCCGGCCTGCAGCCTCCGCAGGCGCTCGATCACGGCCCGGTCTACGACCAGCTTCCAGCCGTCCTCGACGTCCCGTTGCACCGTCGCTCCAGCTCTGGGCGGCGGCGGGTTCTCGACCGGGGTCAGTCCGAACTCGAACGTGTCGATGTGCGCCTTGCGGACCCTCACCTGACGCAGCGCGAGCGCGGTGAGCCGCAGCCGAGCGTCGACGTCGGTCAGTGAGATCGACCATCGCTGCCGGCGCCCCCCTTCGAGGTACAGGGAGTCCAGGTGAACGACACCCGGGACCCAGGTCGAGGGTCCCTGCCAATCGATCTCGACGTTGCGAGCCAGGCCGCCGATCCAGGACTGGCCGGCCTCGGTACGCAGAATCAGGTTGGCGCCGATCAGATACACCAACCAGAAACCCACGAGGACCGCACCGATCACGATCAGACTGCGCCGAACGAGAGGTCTCATGCCTTCGACGTCTCCGGATTGAGGACTTCGCGGACTATACCGCGCAGCGCTGTGAGGGCAGCTCGCTGGGATGCGGGGAGTGCATCAGGAGGCACACCCCCCGGCGCCTGGTCGACCTCGAACCCGGTCCACCTCGAGCTCGATCGACCCCGAGCTCAGTCGATCCTGACCGGCAGGGCCGAATGGCGATGCCAGAGCGGTATCGTCTGCACTGTGAGCTTCGAACGATCGATCGCGAGACGCAGATTCTCGAAACGCTCGAACAGATTGCCGACCGCGATCGCTGCCTCCATGCGTGCCAGCGCCGCGCCGAGGCAGAAGTGCGGACCGTAGCCGAAGCCGAGGTGGCGATTGGGCGAGCGCGTGATGTCGAACCGCTCGGGATGGCAGAAGACCTCCGGATCGTGGTTGGCGGCGCCCAGGACCGGAATGACGATCGCACCCTTTGGGATCGTCACCCCGTGCCACCGGACGTCTTCGCAGGCATAGGACGGCTTCGTGCCGTGCACGGGGCCGCGGTAGCGCAGCACCTCTTCGATGGCTGAGCCGATGAGCTCCGGCTCGGCCCGCAGGCGGGCGAGCTCCTGTGGGTGATCGAGGAGCGCGACCGTGGCGTTGGTGATGAGGTGCACCGTCGTTTCGAAGCCGGCGATGGTGACCAGCCAGACCATGCTGATCAGCTCCTGCTCGCTGAGCCGATCCCCGTCGTCTTCGGCCTGGATGAGCGCGGAGAGGATGTCGTCGGCCGGTTCCCGTCGCTTGCGTTCGATCAGCGAGCGGATGAAGCGCGAGACCTGCGGCATGTCGAATATCGCTGCCGTGGCCAGGTTCTTGAACGAGAAGCCCTGGCTCAGCATGCGGAGACCCTTGCGAAAATGGGGCATCTCGTCGTCGCGGATGCCCATCATCTCGCGGATGACGGTGACCGGAATCGGCAGGGCGTAGTCCTGGAGGAGATCGATGACCGGTTCGGTCTCGGTCCGAGCCTCGATTCTCGCCAGCAGCTCGTGGCTGAGCTGTTCGACGCGCGAGCGCAGAGACTCCAGTGCTCGCGGGGTGAACGCCTGCTGGACGAGGGCGCGTAGCCGTTTGTGGTCCGGATCGTCCTGGATGATCATGCTCATGGCCAGGGCGGAGATCGACGGCGGAAGGGGGATCGGCAGGCGGCGTCCGCCGGTGGCGGTGGCGCGGTTGCGTACGAATCGCGGGTCGGTCAGCAGCGACTTGCAGTCGTCGTAGCGAGAGATCAGATAGCCGTTCATCACGGCGATCCGGGTGCGATGCACGGGCGCCCGTTCCCGAAGGTAGCGGTAGTAGTGGTACTGGTTGCGCGCGAACTCTGCCGTGCTCATGCGCAGGGGCAGCCGGGGCTCGAAATCGTCGTAGGACGAGGTGGCCATGGGCGGCTGCAGAGCCTGTTCCTGTACGGGATCGAGGGTCGGAGTCATCATCGATCCTCCGGCGAGAGAGATTATTTGATTGATCAAAGTTGGAGTTTAATACACACAAATTGCCAGTGCAAGGGGCTTCCTCTCTCGGCCCTGGCACCGTGGCCCCGTCTCGGGGAGACGAACGGAACGTCGATCGCACGCTCCCGCCTGCGCCGCTCATGGCGACTTCAGGAGCGCGCCTCTCCCGACCTCGGGCTGAACCGTCAGGCTCCGCGAACCGCCTGCAGGCGCTCCAGGCTCGGAGATGGCCAGTGGTCCTTGAGATGGTAGAAGCCGGCTACGGAAGGGACACCCTCGGGCAGGACCACCCAGGGCAGCCTGGTCTCCGTGAAGATATGGATGTCCGGCTCGAGCCGATCCGCCTGATCGAGGGTGCCGACGCGAATGAAGCTGACGGCGTCGCCGAATCCGGAGTAATGGCTCCAGACCGCGACTCGGCAGCTCGGGCAGCGTACGATCTTCTGCCCCCGGTTGCTGAGCGATGGCGTGTTCACGACGTCCGGCGTGCCCTGGAGCAGCTCGACCCGGTCCGACTCGATCAGCGCGTTGATGGCGAAGGCGCCGCCGGTCTCTCGCTGACACCAGGTGCAATGACAGCCGTGGACGAAAAGCGGCCGAGTCGTCATGCGGTATCGGATCGCTCGGCAGGTACAGCCGCCCTCGAATCGCTCGTCCTCGACGGGCTCTGTGTCTTCACTCATGGGGACTCCGTAGGTCGATGAAGTACGGTTATAGCACCCTGCTGAGGGCGGGAGACTCGGTCTGGGTCAGTCGCGCTCGTCCAGATAGCCCAGGCTCTCGAGCTGCTCGAGCTGCTCGAGCTGCTCGAGCTGCTCCTGGGTGAGCTGGTTGCCGTCGCCGGCGCCGGCGCCGAGGAAGGCGCCCAGGAGTGTGTTGTCCCTCTGCTGGGCCAGCAATCGCTCGATGAGCTCTCGGGCCTCGCTTCGGTGCTGGTCGAGCACGTCGGTTCTCTCGCCGAGGTCACTGCGGGTATCGAAGAGCTCGGTGCGGCGAGTGCCCGGCTCGTGGAGCAGCGTGAACCACGATCCACGCAGCGCTCGCTCTTGATCGCGCGTCTGGGCGTAGCCGAGCTCGTGGACCGGAGTGCCGGTGATCAGTGGCAGCAGGCTCGTGCCCTGCACTGGGGACGGAACCGGCAGGGAGAGCTGATCGAGGATGGTCGGCACGTAGATCTGCGCTAGGCTCGCAGGCCAACTCGCCACTGGAGAACCAGATGAGCTATGCAATCTCGGTTCGGGAGATGGACGAAACCCCAGCCCTGGTCATGCGCCGAGCGGTGAGGCCGGAAGATCTCGGGGATGCGCTGGCGGACATGCTGCCGGCCGTGTTCGTGTTCGCCCAGCAGGCGGGCCTGGCCCTGGCCGGAGCTCCCTTCGTGCGTTATACCGCGATGGACGAAGACGGGTTCACGATCGAGGCCGGGCTGCCGTTGGAGGAGACGGCCGACGGGGGAGGGGAGGGTGAGCGGCAAATCCACCCGACGACTCTTCCTGGGGGCAAGGCCGCGATGACGGTGCACCGGGGGCCGTACCAAGAGCTCGGTGGCGCGCATCAGGCCCTCGAGCGGTGGCTGGAGGCGAACGAGCTCGAGGCGACCGGGCCTCGGTGGGAGTCCTACATCAACGACCCGGAAGAGGTCGGCGACCCGGCGGAGTACCTCACCGAGGTCTTCGTACCGATCGGGTGAGTGCCTGGTCTCCGGTAGAGCCGAGAACCCCCCAGGTACAGATCGCGGGAAGGGACGAGAAGTTCTCCTCACTCGTTCGAGGTCTGGTTCTGCAGCTCGAGCGGCTGCTCGGGGGCACGAGAGCGAAGATGAACCCGTGTATCCTGGGGCTGCCGGGCGGCTTCGCACGAGCTCGCCTCGGGATTACCCTCTCGGGATGCCGCGACCGGCACAGTGGGCACGCAATCAGGGCGGGCGCCGGGTTCGTCGCGAAGTACCGGACGATCGAGATCTCGGAGCCGAGGCGTGCGGACCGAATCGAGGGAGATTCAAGAGTTGCATCGAATCAGAGCGTTCACCGCCTGGTTTCTACTGGGCGCCTCTGGACTGCTCTTCGTCCATGGGGGGAGCGCGGTTGCCCTGGAGGACGTCATCGACCTTCGCTCGCCACCGAGTGAGCGCCCGGTGATCGAAGTCGGCGTTCTCATCGTCGATGTCGTCGAGATCGACGATCGTTCGCAGGTGTTCACTGCCGACCTCGTGATCTCGGCTCGCTGGGAGGATCCCCGTCTGGCAGGCGAAGGTGAGCGCCGGCTCGCGCTCGACGACGTCTGGCATCCCGGGATCGCGATCCTCAACGAGCGCGGGATGCGAAGACTGTTTCCGGAGGAGGTGTTCGTCGACGCGCAGGGCCTGGCGATCTATCGCCAGCGTCTCTACGGCCCACTCTCCGCGAGACTGGACCTGCACGACTATCCGTTCGACCGCCAGTCCCTACCGGTCCGACTCATGTCTGCGCTCCCCACACCCCAGGTGGACCTCGCACTGGATCCGAGTCGAATGGGCCAGATCGGCGACTTCAGCGAATTGGGTTGGACGATCGAGGTCGGCGAGCCTTTCGTCGAAGCCATCCAGATGCAGGCCATCGATCGGAAGTTGCCCCAGGTGGTCGTACCGATCGAGGCCGAGCGGGAGCGTGCGTTCTTTCGCTGGTCGATCTTCCTTCCCCTGGTTCTGCTGATCCTCATGGCATGGACCGTCTTCTGGATCGACAAGGACCGGGTGCCTTCCCAGATCGCCCTCACCACCGCGGCCGTCTTCTCGATCATCGCCTTTCGCTTCAGCCTGCGACTCATGCTGCCCCCCGTTGCCTACATGACTCGGGTCGATCTCTATCTCCTCGGCGCCACTCTGCTGGTGTTCGCCGCGCTCGGCGTGGCGATCACCGTGGGTCGCCTGGTCAGTCAGGGAAGAGACGAGGCCGTTCGGAGGGTGCAGCAATGGGGGCGCTGGGTGTTTCTGGGTGCCTTCCTGGCCCTGACCGCAGGCGTTCTTCGTTGGTGAGCCCGAGTCGCGGGTCTGAGCTCTCCCCTGGGCCGAGGACCGAGACTCGAGCTCAGGGCAGGTGCTGGAGCACGAAGGCACCGAGCTCCCGCATCGCCTGCTGGGATTCCGGAGAGTCGGCCACGATCAGATAGTCGGCGTGCGAGACGGCTTCGTAGACGTTGAGCTCGGCCACGACACCGGCCTCGCGGAGCTTGCGATGGGTCCGCGCCGTGTCGCTCAGGAACATGTCTCGGGTTCCGGTGACCAGATACGTGGGAGGAAACCCCGCGAAGTCTCCGTAGACGGGCGAGAGCAGAGGGTCTTTGAGATCGTGTCCCCCGGCATAGAGCCGTGCGGCGGCTCCGAGCATCCCGTCGTAGGTCACCAGGACGCGGTCCAGACCTTCGTTGGTGAACAGCGTGTCGCCCGTCTTGGTGAGGTCCGCCCAGGGGGTTCCAGCGTAGATCGCTCCCGGGACTTCCAGACCGAGGGCCTTGAACTTGTGCACCGAGGCGAGGGACAGCCCGCCGCCCGCCGAGGTACCCCCGATCAGGATCGACTTCGCGGGGCGACTCTCCAGCAGGTGGCGATAAACCACCACGACATCGTCGATTGCGGCCGGGAACGGGTGCGCTGGCGGCATCCGATAGTCGACGGAGACCGCCGAGGTCCCGAGACGACTGGCGACCAGTGCCGCTTCGCTGACGGCGGAGTCTCCACCGCCGAAGACGTAGGCTCCTCCGTGCACGTGAAGAAAGAGGTGACTCTCGTGGTCGGGATTCGGGCTCTCCGGCGTCACGCGATACACGGGTACGCCCTCGATCGCGCCACCTTCGATCGTGACTCTGAGCTGGCCGGCGAGTTCCTCGAGATCTTCGACGGTACTCGCCTTCTGAGCTGCCAGCCACTGCGCTTCGTTCTGCGGCACGCGTTGACGACTGGCCCGGACGTCGGGCTGCGGCGTCTCTTCGATGGCCGTGCGAAGCGCGTCGCTGGCCGCCGCCGGGATGGGTACCGTGTGAACGTCGATCGTCCACGAATCGGCGCCCGCGTCGACAGCGACGCTTTGTTGAGCTGTCGTGGGAAGGGCGAGGGTGGAGGAAACGAGAACTACGAGGACGGCGTGTCGGACTCTCACGTCGAGATCTCCTTGCTTGGCGGCTGTGGTGAGGAGAAGAATACCGCCCCATCGTCGAACGATCAGTCCGCCCTCTCGACGAGCCAGCCGGCGAGTCCGGTGGGAGCGTCGCCGCTGGCCGAGGGGAAGAGCGCTTCGAGGACCAGGTCGGTGCGGTTGCGCCAGCCGGCCCAGTCGGTGCTGTCCCACACCTCGCCGCCGATCACGTCGTATCCCGCGTCGACGAAGATCTCGTAGAGATCGCGCATGTAGTCGGCCAACTCGAGTCCTTCCAGCCGACTTCGCATCTCCCAGTGCGCCCACTCGAAGTAGAGAGCCGTCGGGCGCGGGGCCGAGGACGCCCGAGCGAGCTGCTCGCGGTGCATCGGTAGCGTCGCGTCGATCGCGAACGGACTCTGGACCGCCACCCTCGCGAACAGCCTGTCCTCTCCGATCGCGAGAGCCAGCGCCGGGGGACCGGTGTAGAGGGCGCCGACGACAGCCCGATGCTCGGGCTCGGCCAGCGTTCGATAGCGCTCATCGACCTCCGCCACGATCTCGGGCATGAGGAGACCGACGCGGCCTCCGCCACGGCGGCCGTAGAATCCGGTCGGTGGATCGATCAGGACGCCGATCAACGGAGCGACCCGGCTGCCCACCACCGCATCGAGTGTGCCCGGCCAGTCACCGATCGGGTAGGCGTACCTCTCGAGCGAGAACACCGCGGGATAGCGCTCGTCGGACCCCGGCTCGTCGTATCCGGGTGGTAGCCAGACCGTCACCGGGACGGTGACCGACTGCGGACCGCTCGCCCTTCCCGGCCCTCGTCCCTGCGACGGCAGCTCGACCACGACCTCGAAGCTCTCGAGTCGACCTCCGGCGCCCTGCAGGCTCTCGCTGTCCCTCGGTGGCGAAGGGGCCGCAGTTCGGTTGCCCGGCCAGTCGGGCATCGCGAACCAGGACATCTGCAGTGCCGTCTCGTCGCGGTGATTGAGGTCCGGCCCCATGGCCGTCGACTCGACCGTGCGTGGGTTGAGGGGATCGAGCGCCGGCTGGTAGTCGGGGAAGAAGACGTAGTTGAAGCGCCCGCGTCGGTCGAGCTCGGTCTGCCACCACCAGAGGTCGGTGCCTTCGAGGCGACGCATCGCCTCGTCGTAACGGAAGCCGAACATGTCGCCGGCAATGCCGACCTCCTCGGCGTCGCCCTGCCAGAGAAAGAGCACCCGCTCGCCGTCGATGAGTGGACCGTCGAGATCGCGAAGCAGCGCCTCGACCGCTGTGAGGGTCTCCTGTCCCTGCTCGATCCTCTCGCGTACCGCGTCGAGCTCGGGAGGAAGGGGCTGCGTCTCGAGATCGGTGGTCGTTGCCTGGCTGCGCACGACATCGAGGCGTGCCATCTCGGTGAGGCTCCGGGTGTAGAACGCACCGTCGGCGTAGCTGGGTGGCGTCCACACGAGGTCTTCGAACAGGGTCACCCGATCGAGCTCGGCCCAGGCCGCCGGGCTCGCGGTTCCCAGGTGAGCGCTCCCTTCGTTCTTCGTGACGATGAACAGGAGTCCCTCGATCGCGAGCGGGAAGCCATCGCCCGGCGCACGCGAGCGCCAGAGCTCCTTCCCGGTCTCGAGGTCGAGCGCGCTGAGGAAGCGGCTGGTGTAGCCGTAGATCTGATTGCCCCAGACCGTCGGCGGACTGTAGCTGCGGGTCATCGTGCGATTCTCACCCAGGAGCTCCACAGCGAGCGACTCGTCACCCTGCACAGCGATCCGCAGCACCGACGAACGCTCGTTGTCGTGCTTCACGAACAGCCGATCGCCACCGACCGGCAATGGCGACGACGACTCGGGTCCGAACTCTCCCGCACCGCCATGGGTGTGGCTCCACAGCTCCTGCCCGTTGATGGGATCGATGCCCACGACGCGCGTCGAGCCGATCGCGACGAGCTGACGTCGTCCCGCGAGCTCGGTGACGATCGGCGACTGCGCGTAGTGACGATCACGAAAGGCGCGCCAGCGCACCGCTCCGGTGCTCGTCTCGAGGCCGACCAGGGCTCCAGGCGGACCACCTGCCTGAACGACGACGAGGTCGCCGATGACGACCGGCGAGGTCGAGAAGCCGTACAGAGGTCGAACGCTTTCGAGATCGTCGACCAGATGGACCGACCAGAGTCGCTCTCCGGAGCGCAGGTCGAGGGCGACCAGCTCGCCCTGCGTGCTCACCATGAGTACCCGACCGTCGGCGATCGCGGGGGTGGAGATCGGCCCGTCCTTCGAACCGCCGACGCCGACAGTCAGCGCATCGAGATCTGCCGTCCATCGCTGCGCACCGGTCAGGGGATCGAAGGCCAGCACCAGATCGCGCTCGCCGCTGGAGGTGGCTGTCACCGCGACGCCCCCCACCACCGAGATGCCGGAATAGCCGCTGCCGAGCGGCCGCTGCCACCGTACGCGTAGGCGAAGCTCGCCATCGCCGGCGGGCAATCCCGACAGCACCTGGCCGTTGCCGTTCGGGCCCCGGAAGCCCGGCCAGTCACTCGAAGAGGCCGCGGCGGCAGCGCTCGCGACGAGGGTCAGCACAGCGAGAGCTCCGGCGATGACCCCGAGAAGAGACAGCGAAGCGGCGATTGTTTGTCGGTACATCGGCACTCCAGACGGCGGCGGCACTGCTGGTTGCGCAGCGTCCCCCGCTCGACGAAATGAGTCGCAGCATACCGAGATGGCCGAGTCGCGCAAGGAGCCGACGGTTCGCGTTCCTTTCTCGGCGTCCCTCTCCTTGCTCCCTGGGAGTCGAGGAAGCAGCGAATGGCGTCGGTCGTGGCGTCCAAGGACAGCGTCCGGCTCGCGAGAGCGTGCGATAGGGTAGATGCCGAGGGCCGGCTGCTGCGCTACCTCTTGCTGGAATGCCCATGATCGGTCAGACGCTCTCCCACTACCGAATCGTCGCTTCGCTGGGCGCGGGAGGCAATTTTCGGAGTGATCCCGAGATTCGTGAGCATCCTCGGTTCCTCCGAGCTCTGAAGCGAATGCGGCTCGATGACGAATCGCTTCGCGAGCAGGGGTTCCTGGCCGTCGAATAGCGGCCCTCGACGGATGGCAGGCCGACTACCCATTCCCTTCGTCGACGAGAAGGCGGCGGAGCTGCTCTTTCGCCAGAAGGTCCTCGTGTTCCTCGAGAAGGAAGGGCTCGTCGGAGCCGAACGCCTCGAGCTCCTGGACTCCTGGAAGAGTGGTCACGCGGGCTTCTCGGCCCACAAACCGGGTCGCGGCGCTGGCGGACGACTCGCTGGGTGTCGAGCGCCTCGCAAGGTATCTGCTGCGACCACGCTCTCTCTCGAACGGCTGGAGCTCGACGGAGCCGTCGCTCGGTACCGGCACAAACAGGCTGCAAGGAGCGACGGCGAGGCCTTCGATCGCCAGGAGCTCCTGGCCCGGCTCCTGGCTCAGCAACAACGATTCGACGAGGCCGAGTCACTGATGCTGGAGGCCTACGCCGTGCTGGTCGATCAACTCGGTCCGAGTCACCGCCGAAGCCGAGGCGCGCTCGAGAAGATCATCGACCTCTACGACTCGTGGGGCCGAGCTGACGAAGCAGCGAAGTATCGCCGGTTGCTTGCGAGCCAAGGCGACTGACAGGCGAGCAGAGCCAACTGCTCGGTGGGGAGCTCTTCGATGTCGATCTCCTCGCCAGCGGATCGATGGTCTCCGAGGCCCGGGTCAGCTTGCGAGAATCAGAGTGCAGGTCTCAAGACAGCAGATACCGGGCCAACACCCCGAGCACCTCGAACCCTCGCCCGCTGAGGTCATCGCCGCCCGTCGTGACCACGACTATGTGTATAATGCCTGAAGCCCCTCAGCTTGATTCAATGCTTCCACGCTGAGCTGCCTCGAGCAGCTCGCGCCCTGTAGTCAACGCGGCCGTTGCCCAGCGGTCTTCGGACGCGATGTCCGTTACCCAACGACACAGGAAGGATTGATTCTGATGAAGCCCCTTGTTCTTGCTGGCCTCGCTCTGGTCGCACTTGCGACCGTTCCCTCGGTGACCTGGGCCCAGGTTGTCGATCCCACGTCCATCCTCATCGACGAGTCCGACCCGACCTACAGTCCGGTCTGTGCCGACGGGTCGGCCGGGGGACCTACGTGCATCACCCTTCCACCGGACGCGATCCTCGATCGGGTCGACGTCTTCTTCTTGTTCGACGACACCGGTAGCTTCGCGGGCTTCGTGCCCACCGTGTCGGACATCTTCAGCGATCTGGTGACGGACCTCGGCCTGGCGCTGCCAAGCGTCGAGTTCGGTTTTGGAGTCGGCCGTTTCGAAGACTATGGCGGCCCGGGAACCGGCTTCAGTGGTGAGTTTGTTGCAGGTCGGCCTTTTCTGTTGAATCAACCGATCGTGACGGAGGCGGATGCGGGTGGCGCTGTGGCCCTGGAAACCCTGATCAATGACGCCCTGGCTCGCACTGCGCCGGGCTTCGGCGGCGACGGGCCCGAATCGGCCGTCGCCGAAGGGCTGTACCAGGTCGCGACGGGCCTGGGATTCGATGGTGACGGCGACGGCCTCACGACCGGAATCGGGGGAGTCCAGGTCGCCGGAGCTGTCGCTACGCAAACGACTCCCGACGTCAGCGGTGATGTACCGGCGTTCGCGAGCAACGTGGCGACCGCGTCAGGCAACATCGGCGGGGCCGGCTTCCGGACGGGTGCTCTGAGACTCGTCATCCTGGCCACCGACATCTGCAGCATTTCGGCGTTCGACGCGGCACTGGGTGTTCCGCCCACGATCGACGGGACGGGCGGCTCCGAGCCGGTTGAGGAGTTTGCTTGCTCTAGTACCGCGCCGGGTACCTCGCGCTTCGGTTTCGTCAGCGACAGTTTGTCCTCAGGCGGCAACACGATCGCTGGTGCTGTGGTCCCGTCGGGTGCGGGGACCGTGCCGGATACGATCGCGGCGTTGAACGCGGCGGGGATTCGGGTACTCGGCATGGGACCCGGAGCCGGCCCGACACCATCGGGTAGTGGGCCGAGCTCCTCCGAGGATGTGTTCCTTTCTGCTTTGGCGCGCCTCACCGGTGCGGTCGACGAGTTCGACAACCCCCTGGTTTTCGACATCGGCGCGGGCGGTGATCCGCTGAAGGATGCCATCGTGGCCGCGATCGAAGCCACCGCGACGGCACCGATCGACATCACCCTGATGACCTCCGGCGATCTGCCGGATGGACTGACGGTCGACATCGATCCCGACACGGTGTTTGGCGTGGGGCCGGACGAACAGGCGTGCTTCGACGTGACGTTCACCGGCTCGGGCGCTCCCTCCGGGATGTTCGATCTCGAGTTCGAAACGGACGGTAGCGGTACGCTTCTGGGCACCATTCCTGTGCTCGCCACCTGCAACCAGATGATCACTGTGGCACTGGACATCAAGCCCACGTCGTGCCCCAATCCGATCGACTGCCGCAGCATGGGCAATCTGCCCGTGGCGATCGTCGGCACGGACTCGTTCGACGTGACGCAGGTCGATCCCGCCAGCGTGCGACTCGCCGGAGTGGCTCCCATCAGATGGGCCTACGAAGACGTCACGACTCCGTACCAGCCGCTGACCGGGAAGACCGGGTGCCGCGACTGCACGACCGACGGGCCGGACGGTATTCTCGACATGACCTTCAAGTTCAAGAGCAAGGACATCTCGAACCTGATGAGTGGGTTCGAGGACCGCTCCTGCGTGCTCCTGGACCTCACCGGGAACTTGCTGCCGGAGTACGGCGGAACGCCGATCTATGGCGAGGATGTCGTGCGCTTCCAGTGTCGCTAGCTGACACCTGATCGCGCATCGAAACGGGGAGGCCGGCGCCTCCCCGTTCTTCTTCCATCGAGAGCTCGAGACCTTCGGCGCTTCGGAGTTGTGAATCAGAGGAATCCGAGTGAGAGGAGTCAGAGTACAGGGGCGAGTGAGAGGAGTCAGAGTACAGGGGAGTTCGGTCAGGTGAGTCGCTAGGCTCCGCCACGCCGCTGGGTCCGCAACGCCGGTGCCCGATACTCCGAAGACGAGCGCTGGTCCGGGGGCCCGGAAAGGATTGCCGCCGTCTTCCCGTTCCACTTCGACACCGATCACTTCATCGATCTCATCATTCTGCCTCGGAGGATCCACAGCCGCAGTCCCATCCAGATCCTCGTGAACCAGCGGGGAGAGGGACTCCGATCCACGATGGTGTACGACCGGCGGTCTCAGGGGCGGGCCGTCGAAGCCAACGCCGGCGACTTCGACAACGATCTCCAGACGGCGGCGGCGCTGCTGGTTGCGCAGCGTCCCCCGCTCGACGAAATGAGTCGCAGCATACCGAGTGGCCGGTTCGCGCAAGGAGCCGACGGTTCGCGTTCCTTTCTCGGCGTCCCTCTCCTTGCTCCCTGGGAGTCGAGGAAGCAGCGAATGGCGTCGGTCGTGGCGTCCAAGGACAGCGTCCGGCTCGCGAGAGCGTGCGATAGGGTAGATGCCGAGGGCCGGCTGCTGCGCTACCTCTTGCTGGAATGCCCATGATCGGTCAGACGCTCTCCCACTACCGAATCGTCGCTTCGCTGGGCGCGGGAGGCATGGGCGAGGTGTTCCGTGCGACCGACACCAAGCTCGGCCGCGATATCGCGCTCAAGGTTCTGCCTGCCGACGTCGCGTCGAGCCCCGAGCGGCTCGAGCGCTTCCGGCGCGAGGCCAGGTCGCTCGCGGCTCTGGACCATCCCAACATCGTCATGGTGCACTCGGTCGAGGAGGCCGACGGCGTGCAGTTCCTCACGATGCAGCTGGTCGAAGGCGACACGCTGTCGCGGAGAATTCCCGATGGTGGCATGGCTGTCGAGCAGATCTACGATGTCGCCACCGCCTTGGCGGGGGCCCTCGGCGTCGCTCATGAGAAGGGCATCATCCACCGAGACCTCAAACCCGCCAACGTCATGCTCACCCGCGAGGGGACGGTCAAGGTCTTGGACTTCGGCCTGGCCAAGATGACTGGGGTCGAGGGAGCAGCCCCCGGCTCGGACCTGCCGACCGAGGTGCACACACGAGCGGGTGTGGTGCTCGGGACGGTGCCCTACATGTCGCCGGAGCAGGTGTCCGGACTGACGGTGGATTACCGCTCGGATCTCTTCTCGCTCGGCATTCTCTTGTACGAGATGGCGACCGGAAGTCGCCCCTTCGCTGGTCGATCCTCCGCCGAGCTGAGCTCTGCGATTCTGCGCGACACACCCCCTGACGTGTGCCAGGTCCGAGACGGTTTTCCCGAGCAGCTCGACCGGATCATCTTCCGCTGCCTCGAGAAGGAGCCGTCAGCGCGTTTCCAGGACGCCAGGGATCTCGGGCGAGCACTTGCCGACGCCCAGTCCTCCGGGATCGAGCCGGTCGTGCCGGCAAGATCCCCGAGCGACGGCTCGGCAGCGAGATCCAGAGGCCGCACTGCCGCAGTCGCGAGTGCGGCGCTCCTGGCAGTCGCAGCGGGCTACTTCCTCGTTCTCCAACTGGGGGGCCCAAGCGATCCTCTGGCAGAGATCGGAGACAATCCTGCCCCGAGCCCTCTCCTCGAGACCCCGTCCATTGCAGTGCTGGCATTCGACAATCTCAGCGGCGACTCGGAGCAGGACTACTTCGGTGACGGCATGGCGGCCGAGATCCTCAACGCTCTCGCTTCGGTGCCGGACTTGCGGGTTGCGGCGCGCAGCTCCGCGCTCTCCTTCAAGGGTCGCGACGTCGACGTCCGGACGATCGGCGAGCAGCTGAACGTCGCTCATGTGGTTGAAGGGAGCATCCGGATCTCTGGCTCTCGCCTTCGCATCGCGGCGCAACTGGTCAATGCGGTAGACGGCTACCAATTGTGGAGCCAGAGCTTCGACCGGGAGATGACGGACATCTTCACGATCCAGGAAGAGATCGCTCAGGCGATCGTAGGTCAGCTCCGCGCTCATCTCGGCATCGGCATGGCCGTCCCCACGGAGACGAGTCTCGTCCAGCCGGGAACCGAGAACCTCGAGGCATACAACGCTTTCTTGCGGGGGTGGTATCAGCTGGGCACGTACAGCCTCGAGGCGACGAGAGATTCGATCCAGGCCTTCGAGGCTGCCATTGCGGCGGATCCCGACTTCGCCGGTGCCTATGGAGCGTTGGCCATGGCGTGGGCCAACCTGCATGTCTGGGTGCCGTTCGACGAGGTCGCCGCACCCATGAAGGAGGCGTTCGATCGAGCGCTGGAGCTCGATCCCGATCAGAGCGGAGCCCTTGCAGCCAAGGCGGCACACACGCTTCGTACGAGTTGGGACTGGCGGACCGCCGAGGAGCTCTATCTCCGCGCGATCGAGGGGGAGAGTCAAGACGCGTTCGCGCTCGACTTCTATGCGGCCGTGCAGCTGTGTTCGACCGGTCGTATCGACGAAGCGAAGGCCGCCTACCTCGAGGCGCTGGAGGCCGACCCCCTCAATACGATCCTCGGCTGGGATCTGGCCTGGATACTGATGGTCGGCGGCCGCGCCGAGGAAGCAATGGCCGCGAACGAGTCTGTTCTCGCGGCGACGCCGGAGTATCCCTGGGGACTTGCCATGCGGGCCTGGGCATTGACCGAGGCGGGTACCGAGGAGCAGCTGCGCGAGTCGCTCGGGCAGGTGCCGGACTCCGACGACGAGCTCGTTCTCATGATGCGAATCATCGCTCACCAGACACTCGGAGAGAAGGAGATCGTCGCCGACCTGATGGAGCGACTGCGGAGCGTCGAGTCATCGAACCCCGGGGCCGCGGTCTTCCTCAGCTGGGCCCTCATCGGCACCGGTCAGGTCGAGGAGGGCCTCTCCGTGCTCGAGCGAGCGATCGACGAGGGTGTCTTCCAGGTAGTGTTCAGTCGGCCGTACTTTCTGAGTGATCCCGAGATCCGTGAGCATCCTCGGTTCCTCCGAGCTCTGGAGCGAATGCGGCTCGATGACGAATCGCTTCGCGAGCAGGGGTTCCTGGCCGTCGAATAGCCGCCCTCGACGGATGACAGGCCGACTACCGGCGCACCGTTTTCAGTTCACCGTCTCCGGTTCGAGGGGCGGCGAGGTGGCGCTGAGAACAGGAGAGAGACGCTCGATTGTCCCGAAAGAGGATAGTGTCGCCGCCAAGGACTCCCCTCTCAACGGTACGATGTATGGCTCCCACCACGATCGAGCGACACACTCGCCTGACGTACTCCTCCCCCGAGGATCCTGTGCTGCGACGCCTGCTGATCGTCGCGATCGAGCGAATGCTCGGCGGGCGACAGGTCGAGCAGATGTACGACGAGATCCTCGATCGGTCGAAGCGCGACGAACAGATCTGGGAGGAGGCCATGCGCGTGCTCTCCCTCGACCTGCGCTACGACGAAGCCGCGCTGCTTCGAGTGCCGCGCGATCAGCCGCTGGTGTTCATCGCCAACCACCCCTTCGGAGTCCTCGATGGGATGGTGATCTGCTACCTGGTCTCTCGAGTCCGACCGCGCTTTCGGGTGCTCACCAATCAAGCGCTCTGTGTCTCGGAACGAGTCGCCGAGTATCTCCTCCCGATCGATTTCAACGACTCGAAGGGCGCGGTGCGCGCCAACATCGAGACCAAGAAGAGAGCCTTGAAATCCCTGGCGGACGGTGAGGCACTGGTGGTGTTCCCTTCGGGCGGCGTCGCGACGTCGAAGAATCTCTTCGGTCCTGCGGTCGATCTCGAGTGGAAGACGTTCGCCGCGAAGATGATTCGCCGCTCGATGGCGAGCGTCGTTCCGATCTACTTCCACGGTTCCAACAGTCGGTTCTTCCAGATCGCGAGCCACATGAGTCAGACTCTGCGAATGGCGATCCTGCTGGGCGAGTTCAAACGCCGGGTCGGTTCCGAGGTCCACGTCACGATCGGCGCGCCCATCCCCTGGACGGAGCTCGAGTCGATCAAGTGTCGCAGGGCACTGACGCAGCATCTGTGGCAGGCGACTCATCTGCTTCGAGATCAGGCTTCGCAGGGCAACCGACTCTTGTCCCGCGAAGCGTGACGAGATGTCAGTCGAGCCGCCAGACCGGCATCCTCAGATCTCGATCTTGACCTCTACCTGTAGATGGATGAACCTCGAGGCCAGTTGATTCTCGTCGAGACGGATCCTGACCTCGACGATCCTCGAATCGTTGTCGGCGGTCGGATCGACGCCGAGGACGTCGTTCTTGAAGATCATCGACCCGATCCGCTCGACCGTACCCAGTAGAACCCGATCGAGGGCGGGGCTACTCACCTCGGCTCGTTGGCCAGGCTTCAGATGCCGAACCCCGGTCTCATAGACCTCGGCCACGGCGTACATGCGCTCGGTCTCTCCCATCATGAGAAGGTCCCCACCTCGGATCGGCTCTCCTTCCCGAGCATGGATCTCGAGGATCCGCCCGGGCACCGGTGCCCGAATCGTCGCTCGCGCCAGAGCGGCTTCGGCCGACTGGAGGCGGGCTCGGGCGGTGGCGAGCTGCGCTCGTGCCGAGGCGATATCGAGCTCGAGCATCTGGCGCTCCCGTTGGAGCATGATCTGGGAGTGACTCAGCGACTCACGGGCCTGTGCCTCGATCGTGCGCTGGTGGTCGTAGTTCTGTTCGGTGACCAGTTCGCTGCCGACCAGGACTTTGAAGCGCTCGAGATCCGACTGCGCCAGCTCCAGGTTCTTGCCGAGCCGACGCACGTCAGCCTCGAGCGCTCGCACGGTGAGGGGGCCGGCCTCTTGTGCCTGACGAAGCTGGAGGAGAGCCTCCGCGACCAGCGCGGCCTGGTGCTCGCGCTCGGCCAGTCGCTCGGCGTAGCTCTCGAGAGTCGCCAGCACGGCGCCGGCTTCGACCTCGTCGTTCTCTTCGACCTCTAGGCTCGCGACCCGTTCACCGGGAGCTGCGCCGACGTCGACCACCCCGTCGCCTGGCTCGATCCTGCCGAGAGCAGAGACGCGGTTGGGAGTGCCGCCACTTCGTGCACCGGCATCCCCGGTCGAGCCGTCGGTTCCAGAACCGGCCTCCACCGAAGCTGCCGGATCGCCATCCCCGGCGGTCGCGGCGTGCGTTTGGCAGGAGAACGCCAGGAGGGAGGAGCCGAGCAAGATCGCCAGGGCTGCCGATTCCCATGCCGCTCTCCAGAGCAGGGGTCGCGTAGGGCAGGGTGGGGTGGTTGGCCCCGCCCGGGCTGAGGCGGTGAGAGACACCCGTTTGTTCTCCTGGGGTTTCGGTAAGCATAGTCGTTTTGGAAACCCCCTGTGCTAGGGTGCTGCAAATTCCAGCTTTCGAAGACCGTAGGGCGAGCTCTCAGAGCTCGGAAACGCAATGGATCATCGGTGTTCCGGCCGATTCGCGAGACCCTCGGACTGCTACGTTGTGCGGTCCTGGAGCTTACTGTCCCTTCCTCGCTTCGACGATGTTCCTTGCCGAGACCGTAAGTGTGGGCTGGTGAGACCACAGGCGAAACGGCGGCCGGACTCGAGCGACGGACAGCAGAGGTAGCCGGCAATGGCGAGCCTTCCGCTCGGTTGGATCCAGCTCAAGAAAGAGCCCCTGCGACTCGCCGTGGCGCTGTGTGGAGTCGGCTTCGCCGTCGTCCTGGTGTTGATGCAGCTGGGCTTCCGCGAGTCCATGTTCGAGAGCGCGGTGCGCTATCACAGGCAGCTGCGCTACGACATCGTGCTGTTGAGCCCGAAATCCCCCTTCATCGTTCAGCTGCGACCGTTCCCCCGACAACGGCTCTATCAGGCCCTGGCCTTCGACGGCGTGGAATCGATCGCCCCCGTGTACATCTATCTGGGGATCTGGAAGCGACCCGACTCGCACGACAGGAAGTTCATCTTCGTGGTGGCCTACGATCCGAGCCAGCAGGTTCTGGACGCTCCGGGAGTCGAGGCCAATGCCGCCCTGCTGACCGAGCCGGACGTGTTGCTCTACGACAGCCTCTCTCGCCCCGAGTACGGCGATATCGTTTCGCGATTCCGTGACAACGAGGTCCTCGAGGTCGAGCTCAACGAGCGGAGGGTGCGCGTGGGCGGTCTGTTCACACTGGGCACCTCGTTCGGAATCGATGGCAGCGTGCTGATGAGTGAGGTGAGCTTTCGGCGCATGTTCCCCGAGCGTGATCCGAGGGAGATCGATCTCGGGCTCATTCGTTTGGATCCGGGTGTCGATGCCGACGAGGTCGCTGTCGCGATCCGAGAGCAGTTGCCCGAGGATGTACTCGTGTTGACCAAGCAGCAGTTCATCGAGAGGGAGCAGGCCTACTGGGCCGCGACCACACCGATCGGTTATGTTCTCGGCTTCGGACTGGTGGTGGGGCTGGTCGTGGGCGCGATCATCGTCTATCAGATCCTGTTCGCGGACGTCTGCGATCACAGCGCTGAGTACGCCACGCTGAAGGCGATGGGCTACTCGAACTACTACCTCTCCAGGGTCGTACTCGAGCAGGCTCTCGTGCTTGCCGCGCTCGGTTTCCTCCCCGGGTTGCTGGTGGCGACCTTTCTCTACAAGCAGGCCAGTGTCGCCACCAGTCTTCCTCTGGTGATGACACCGCTGAAGGCTCTGGTCGTGTTCGGGCTGACGCTCGTGATGTGCTCGGTTTCGGGTCTGTTCGCTCTGCGCAAGGTCTGGACCACCGACCCGGCGGATGTGTTTTGATGCCGGGCTCGCCCCCGATCGTGGTCGCAGGGCTTCATCATTCGTTCGGCCGTGGAGCTCTCGAGCGAGAGATCCTGGCCGATATCGACCTCGAGATCGACAGCGGCGAGATCGTGATCGTGTCCGGACCTTCCGGCTCGGGCAAAACGACCTTGCTCACCTTGATCGGAGCTCTGCGCTCCGCGCAGCGGGGGAGCCTCAAACTGCTGGGAAACGAGCTGAGGGGCGCCTCGGGCAGGGTCCTACGCACGGCGCGCAAGGATATCGGCTATATCTTCCAGCAGCACAACCTCATCGAGTCGCTCACTGCACGACAGAACGTTCAGATGTCCCTGTTCTTGCGGCCGGACGTGACCCGAAGCATCGCCGATCGCAAGGCGACCGAGATTCTCGAAACGGTCGGCCTCGGCGACCATCTCGATCATCCGACCGAAGCGCTCTCGGGCGGCCAGCGGCAGCGGGTCGCGGTGGCACGAGCGCTGGTCAATCAGCCGCGCATCGTTCTGGCCGACGAACCGACGGCGTCCCTCGATCGCGAATCAGGACGTGAGGTGGTCGATCTCATGCGCTCTCTCGCGAAAGACAGTGGCGCAACCGTCCTGCTGGTGACCCACGACAATCGGATTCTGGATGTGGCGGATCGCATCGTCCACCTCGAGGACGGGCGGATCTCGTCCTTCACCCAGTCGGTCATCGCCAACACCCGCCACATGATGCATCTGTTGGCAGAAAGCCGTCGCAAGGGCGAGCTGACCAGGCAGCTGCGTGAAATGCCCCTGCAGCAGTTCACCAGCTTGCTCGAGCAGGTGACCGAGGAGTCGCGCCAACTCCTCTCCGCGACCGAGCGAAGCCGCGACGAAGCCTTCGAGAGCATGCTCGACCAGGCTCTCGAGGCGTTCACGTTCAAACTGGGGGCGATCCTCAATGCCGAGCGAGCCTCGGTCTACCTGCTCGATCGAGAGACGGGTGAGTTGTGGCTACGAGTCGCCAAGGAAAGCGGCGAAGCGAGCGACGTGAAGTTCTCGGCCGATCGCCCACCGGTGTCCGCGGCGCTCGAGGAGCTCGGTACGGCTCGAATCGCCGGTGAGGTGCTTCGCACCGGAGCCAGCCAGAACGTGGCCGACCCCTATGGTCACCCAGACTTCAATCCGGCGATCGACGAGCTCACCGGATTTCGCACCCGCTCCATCCTTTGCTGCCCGCTCCTCGACCGAAGGGGCAACGTCTTCGGCGTAGCACAGTTGCTCAACCGTACGGACGGCAATCCGTTCGACGAGCGAGACGAGCGTCAGTATGCGGAGTTCACGCGCTCGATCGGAGTGATTCTCGAGAGCTGGTGGCTGATGAGTCAACAGAGACGGGACACGAGAGCCCCGGGCGAGCTCAATCCGAGGGCGGATTCTGGAGCTTGAGCCGGGCGTCTTTCAGATAGTCCGGTCGGTAGTGCTGATGGCAGACGATGCACGACTGATAGAGCGGGTCGTTGAGCTCCATGAGGGCATCGACGTCCTCGGCCAACGAGGCCTCGTAGGCCGCGAGGCCGGCGTCGAGCATCAGCTTGGTGTCCTTCATCCACTGGCCGGAGTCCAGAGCTCGCTCCGGCATCAGCATGAGGTTGGCGGACTCCGCCAGGATCAGCGCTTTGCCTTGCAGCTCGTTCCACTCGGTCTCGTTGGTCGGAGTGCGACTCGAGATGTAGAGAATGGCATCCGAGGCCGGGTAGATCACCTTGACCATCAGCTCGCTCATCGTGCTCGCCGGAATCGGCACGATCGCCGGCTCTTCCTCGACTACTGAGGATTCCGGCACCTCGGTCGGGGGCGTCTGGGCCCGAGCCGCCATTGCGCCGAGTAGCAGGGCCGAGAACCACGAGATCAAGACAGCAGTGCGCATCGAGACTCCGATCCGTCAGAGAATGATTCGGGGTGCGGCGGTAGCGATGCTCGGAAGTCTAGCAAGGCGCGCGAACCGCTGAGCTCTCTACACGCGTCGAGCCCTTCGAGCGCCTCGCTCAGGGACTCGCTTCGACTCAAATGAACGAAGGGACCGGGTATACCGCGCTACTGGCCGCCCGTGGCCCCAGCCCCACGACTGGCGAGGATTCGTCTGACCTCTGGATACACGTCGTTCACCACCCTGGTCTCGGCGTCGAACACCATGGTGGCGCGAGTCTCGTTGTCGTAGGCGGGCCAGTTCGGCACGGTCTCGTTGTTCGGATCACCGGTTCTCGCGAAAGCGATCCACGAGCTCGACATCCGGTCTTCCAGCGCGCGGGCCTCGGAAGAGTCGCCGGTGAGCGCCACCGCTTTGTCGACGTTGTTGAACATGAAGGGGATGTCCAGGGTGTGGGGCGACTTGAAGATGCCGTTGGCCACCGGCGTCTCCCACGCGAGGTGATACATGAAGGCGGGTGCACCCCCCTGGGCCGCTTTTCGCTCCGCGAGTCGTGCCGACCCGATGAGCATCCTGCTGTCGCTCAAGATGGCGTTGTAGATGTAGGTCGGCGAGTCGGTCGGTCTCATCTGTCGGTAGACCTCGATCAGCTCGTCTGCCCGGTCCCCGACGACGGCCTTCGACATCTCGCCCAGGGCTTGCTCGTCGAGAGTGCCGAACCAGGGATCCGAGGCCGTGAAGATCGTCCACTCGTCCTTGTTCCATCCGATCAGAACGGGCACGGTTCTGGACACCTCGGGTGCATCTGGAGTGAACGGATGCCTCGGCAGCACGGTGCCATCGACCACCGGTGAGAGCGGGAGGCCGAACGGCCCTGCGTTTTGCGCCTTCTCGTTGGCTGCGGCGACGGCAGCCACGATCTGTTCGGTACTGAGTCCGGCGAGCGTACCCTTGTTCTCTTTGCTGACTCCGAGCTCGGCGAGGATGGCTCGGGCGCCGGCCCCAGCGCGGTCCGCTGGCGTGGCGGTGAGCCCCGGGCCGCTCTGGATGATCGCCTTGTGGAACAGCCCATGCGCGGCCGGCATCGCCATCAGCGTGCTGACCTTCGCGCCTCCGCCCGACTCACCCATGATCGTGACGTTGCCGGGGTCCCCACCGAAGTCAGCGATGTTGTCGCGCACCCACTCGAGTGACGCCACCAGGTCCAGCATGCCGGCGTTTCCGGAGGCCGCGTACTCCTGGCCGAGCTCGGCGAGGTACAGATAGCCGAAAACGTTGAGGCGGTGGTTCACGGTCACCACCACGACGTCGCCCTTGTTCGCCAGGCTCGCGCCGTCGTAGACCGGCCAGGCACCCGAGCCGTAGGCGTAGCCCCCTCCGTGAAACCAGACCATCACGGGGCGGCCGTCGTCGAGTGTCGAGGGCGTCCAGAGATTGAGGTAGAGGCAGTCCTCGTTGTCGATCTTCATATCGGAACGGGTCGTGAAGATGGTCGCCAGCTGCAGCGAGATCTCGGACCCGGTCAACGCTCGGTCGTACATCTGGATGGCGGGAGCACCGAAGTCGGTGGCATCGAGGATCTCGTTCCAGGGCTCGACCGGAGTCGGCGGCATGAACCGTCGCTCACCGATCGGTGGCGCTGCGTAGGGGATCCCCTTGAACACGGAGACTCCGTGCTCGACGAGACCCTGGACGGGGCCCGACCGGGTGTTCACGACCGGAGTGACCACCGGAGCGGTGGCTCCCTGGACGACGCCCGCCGCAAGGAGCCAAGACAGGACCATGCCAGAGACACGCTTCTTCATTTCGCGACCTTTCTGCGCATAGCAATCTTCGACGGGCTCCCCCTCGCTGTCGCAGAGCTCGTGCAGGAGCACGAACCCGTCCCAGGCCAGCCTCTGCTGTGGCCTACCCTTCAGTCTTCGCTCGAGCTGCCCGCCTTTGCCCTGGCCTCTTCTTCGAGCAACCGGGCCCCTCGGAGAATCCCGCCCATGGCGTAGTTGCCCTCGTGGCAGGCGTACTCGTAGACCCGGGAGTCGGTGGCCTGCCAGACGTACTCGCCCGTCCACGGCGCGGTCCAGGTGGTGGGGTCATCGACCGTGAAGCGGTAGAGCAGGTTGCCGTCTTCGAGTCGCGTGAAGCGCTCGACGACGTGTGCGTTGGGCGAGCCCGCTCGTAGGGCACCGAGGGGATGGAAGCCGATCGTGTCCACGACCAGGGTGTCGCCTTCCCACCATCCGATCGAGTCTCCGAGCCAGTGCTTGATCTCTTCCGGCCCGTGCTCCGAGTTCATTCGGACGATGCGCGCGTCGTGCACCATTTCGATCAGGATCATCACGTGATCCTCGGTCTGCACGATCCGCTTGTAGTTGTTGTAGAGGCTGGGGAAGGTGGGTGCTGCACCGGTGAAACCGAGAATGCACCGCTCGGCGATTCCCATGTCCTCGGGACCGTCGTAGGGCCCGTGCCCGTCCATCTCGAGCCACCAGGCGGTGCCGTCGTTGGGTCGACGTCGTTGACGCCGCTCCGCGTTGCGCTCGATCGCCTCCTCGGTGGGGGGAGGGAACTGGCCGTTCTTCGGATCGACGATGATCGAGGTGCGAAACTTGCCGTCTACGGTGAAGACGTCGTCTCCGCGATCGACCCAGAAGTTGTTGTAACCGCCGACACTGCCAGCCCCACTTCGCTCGAGATCCTCCTCGCCGAGGCCGATCGGCGGCGCGCCTCCCTCGGGAGGAGGGGCGTCCGAGGGACCGCGGTTGAGCTCCCTCTCGGCAACCAGCCGGCGCTCCGTCTCGATGATCTCTTCGGCCTCTTCGGGGGTCAGATAGAGGCTCTCACCGAACTCACGCGGACGCGTGAGTGGTGTCAGCGTGGCCGCGTCGTAGGTGCCCGACAGGTCCGGCTTGCCATCGGGCATGCGGGGGATTCCCTCGCTCTGCGCGCCGGCCGAAGTCGCGGTCACGGTGAGGGCGGTCACGCAGACGCCGATCCAGAATGAGCCAGTGAGCGCTTGCGGGCGTCGCCTCTTCATCGATCTCTCCTCTTGGCGGGTTTCTCCTTATCTTAGTCAGTTTCACGGGGAGGTGTGGCCGGCCGCAGGTGGTCGCTCTCGATTGGCCGCCGTGCCGTCGCGGTCTGTCAGGCCGGACCAGCGGACGAGCCCGAGCCCCTCGGCCTCTGCCAGCGCCACCAGTCTCTCCATCGTTGGCTGCGCTACGAGCGGCGTGTCGTCGCCAAGGGTCCACGGCATACGGAGTCGTCCGTATTTCAGGGCGCAGGTGTTGTTGAAGGCGAGGAGGTCGTAGCGCTCCACCGTGGGGAGCTCGGTCGCGATGAAGCGTGCGACCTGCCGGATGTTCTCCTCGCTGTCGGTATAGCCGGGGATGATCGGGGTACGGACCCAGATCGGCTTGCCCATCGCTGCAATGCGTCGAGCGTTCTCGAGAACGAGGCGGAGCGGGACGCCGGTGTGCTCCTTGTGATCTGCCTCGTCCATGATCTTGAGGTCGTAGAGCACCAGGTCGGCGAGCTCGATCAGAGGCCCGAGCGTCTTCCACCGGGTTCCCCCACAGGTGTCGAGCGCGATGTGAATTCCCTCGCTGCGCAGGCGCTCCATCAGCTTGCCGGCGAACCGGCCCTGCAGGGAGACCTCCCCGCCCGAGAGGGTGACCCCGCCGCCGGACTTCTCGTAGAAGACCCGATCGGCCAGGAGCCTGGGCAGCACTTCCTCGACCGTGTAGTGCCGAGCCGTCATCTCGAGAGCGTCAGTCGGGCAGGCGTCGACACACTCTGAGCAGCCGTTGCACCGCTGGCGGTCGATCACGACGCCTCCCGAGGTGAGCTCGAGCGCCTGGTGCGGGCAGATGGGGACGCACCGCTTTGCGCCGATGCAGCGCTGCTCGTGCCACGCCAGCTCCACGAAGGGTCTGCGACCCTCTGGGTTGTGGCACCAGGGACAGTGCATCAGGCAACCCTTGAGGAAGAGAGAGGTCCGGATTCCGGGACCGTCCTCGGTCGAGTGGTACTGGATGTTGAAGACGAGGCCGGTCTGCCCCGGATCCGTCGAAGTGGGGGCGAAGCCGTGCATGGCGATCCCCGCTAGAGACAGAACTCCGTGCGCTTGATGATGTCGTCCTGGAGAACCTTGGACAGATCGACGTAGCGGTAGGAGTAGCCCGACACCTTGACCATCAGATCAGGGTAGTTCTCGGGGTGGAGCTGCGCGTCTTTCAGGGTCTCCGTACTCATCGGATTGAACTGGACCTGCCGTCCTCCCAATGCGAAGTAGCCCTCGAGCAGTGCGGCGAACTTGTCAAGAGCTTCGTCGGTGCCCAGGGTCAGTGGATTGATGTTCATGTTCGTCGCGGTCCCGCCGGACAACGGCACGGAAGAGGCGATCTTCGCAGCGGATTGCAGGGCGGCGGTCATGCCTTCGGTCTCCGTCCCGTTCGCCGCACTCGCGCCGTTCGACACGGGCTCGCGAGCCCGGCGGCCATCGGCGGTGGCGCCGAGCGTGAAGCCGCCCATCCCCTGAGTCCCGGCAGAGATCATCAAGGCCCGGTAGGGCCCGCCATCGATCGGACGCCGGTGCTTGCGCGCCTCCTGGTCGAGGCACTCGGCGACCCAGACCGCGATGGCGTCGGCACGCTCATCGTTGCGGCCGATCTTCGGCGCCTTGTGAAGGAGCCGCTGGCGAATCTCTTCCGCACCTTCGAAGTCATTGCGCGTGTGGGCGACCAGTTCCTCGAGGGAAAGCAGCTTCTGGTCGAAGACCGCCCACTCGATCGCTGCGAGCGAGTTGGCGACCGTGGCCAGCCCGTGCGCCGACACCGTCGAGTGGTTGTAGCGGGCCCCGCCCTGGGTGATGTCCCGGCCGTTCTCGATGCAGCCTTCGATGGTCGACGAGATCAGCGGAGTGGGGAAGTGCTCTGCGAACACGGCGTCCTTGATGTCGGAGAGCTTCACCATCATCTCGACGCTGTGGGCGAGCTGATCACGGAAGGCCTGCTTGACGTGTTCGAAGGTCTCCAGCGCGGCCGCCGGCGGCGTAGGCACTCCCACCGGCTGCCACTTCGAGGCGTAGCAGCGACCCTCGTTGAGCGACAGCTCGAGAACCCGTTCGAAGTGGCAGGTGCTTCCCGAGCAGTAGCCATTGTTGTTGCCGCTGGAGGTCAGCTCGGCGCAGCCCACCACGCTGTAGTCTCGGGCGTCCTCCAGGGTGTAGCCGTCGTGCTGCAGATCCTGGATGATCCGAGTGTCGCCATAGAACGCGATCCCAGCGGTCCTGCGGTGGGCCGCGCAGGCCTCGAACAGGAAGTCTCGCGGGCAATCCTGGGACACTCGAACCGCCAGTCCGTTGCGCATCCCCTTGAGCCGGTTGAGGGCCTCCAGGAAGAGATGGGAAACGTCGTTGACCGCCGAACGCCCCTCGCGGTCGACGCCACCGATCGTCAGATTGTTCGGTCCGAATCCGGTGAAGGTGGCGAGCTTGATCAGGTACTCCTCGAGGATCTCGAGCGCCTCGTCCCTGGTGAGACGCCCGGCTTCGAGGTCTTGGCGGAAGTACGGGTAGAGGTGCTGGTCGACCCGCCCGGGAGCGAAGATGGAATCCTCGCCATAGCTGAGCGCGAGTACCACCTGGGTCATCCAGGTCGCCTGCACTGCATCCGCAAAACTGTCCGGCGGCGAGGCCGGCACCCTTCGACAGCGATCCGCGATCTCGAGCAGTTCGAGGGCTCTCTCCGGATCCGCGTCGCGGGCCAGGGTTTCGGCGAGCGTGGCGTAGCGCTCGGCATGCTCCCGCACGGCTGCCGCCGCCACCTGCACCGACCCGAGAAAGTCCCGGCTCTGGGCATCCGGGGATCCGTTCCTTGCGAGCTCTGCCAGTCGCTCGGTCGCCTGGCGTGCGATCCCGTCGAATCCGAGGTCGAGAACCTTCTCGAGTCCGAAGGTGACGTGGCCCTGCATGTCGGCAATTCCCGCCACGACGGGTTTCGGATCGTCCGAAGGCACCAGTCCCTGCTCGATCCAACGTGCCTTCATGAGGCTGCTCATGTCCTTGCCCTTCCAGTAGGGCAGGATCTCCTCGTTCATCTCAGCGAGCTCGTCCTCGGGCATGTTGAGCAGCTCTCTCATCCAGACCGGGCTGGTCATCCCGACCACGTCGAGGAAGGCGAGGTCTTCCAGGCCCTTGCCGTGGAAGTTGATACCGATCGCCGTCACGCGGTTGGTCGATGTCGAGCGCTCGATGCCGATGGGACCGGCGACTCGCTTGATGGTCTTGGCTCCCACCAGCCGGTCTTCGGGCTCGATCTGGATCGAGACGTGGCGCAGCGTCTCCTGCAGGGCCTTCGCGGCTCTCGTGCAGGGGGGCAAGCCTTCGGTCTGTTGGTACGACCGCGTGACCAGGCGTGCCCTCTCGATGTCGCCCTCGTAGGGACTGGTGAGCAGGTTCTCCCTCAGCCGCTCGATCCGCCCCGGCAAAGAGGGCGTGTAGGCCGCGTTCGGGGTTGCCGTCGAGACGCCGGGTTTCGTCATGACTGACCTCCTGTTCGGGGCTCTCGAGGCTCGTGTGCCGAGTCTCTCCTGCTTGTCGGGAGCCACACTAGCAGAATAAGTTACAAAGTGCAACCAAGAAGTGACAGATTGCAACGAGCGTGTCAGTCTCGGAATATGAAGACTGGAACGGGCAAGAGAGGGCGGGTGCCCCCGGGGTCGATCTCCGAGCGCCTGTCGGCGGAGGAGCGGCGGGTCGGGTTGCTCGATATCGTGGTCGATCTACTGCGGGAAGGGGGCCCGGAGAGCGTAACGATGGGCAGCGTGGCGGAGCGCGCGGGGGTGACCCGAGCGCTCGTCTACAAGCACTTCACGAACCGCCAGGAGTTGTTGAGCGCCACGTTTCGCGAGGAGGCTGCCCAGTTGGATGCCGCGATGGCCGCCGAGGTCAACACGGCCGACGGCTTCGAAGCCCGCCTCCGTGCTCTGGTGCGCGCCGTGTTCCGAGCGGTCGACACCCACGGGTGGATCTTCCTCCCCCTGCAGGCACAGTCCCAGGAGCCGGGCTTTCGCCGCGAGCAACGAGAGCGCGACCGCCGCACCATTCGGTCCTTCGCCACCCTGGCGGTCGAGGAGTTCGACATCTCCCTGGCCGAGGCAAAGGCGGCCGTACCGATTCTGCTCAGCGGGATCGCCTCGTTGCGCATCCAGGCACGAGAGAAGACCGGTGCTGCTGAGCGCAAGGGTCTCGAGGATCTCTACGTGACGCTCGTCATGGGTGCGCTGGCCAGCGTTCGCCGTGGTGGTCAGGGTGGTCCATCGGCGAGTCGAGGCCGTTCGCACAGCCTGGAAGCTTGACTGCCTCCGACCTCGTCGGAGGTCGGAGGCAGGTCACGCCGAATCAGGGCTTGCCAGAATCAGAAGTGCCAGGCTGCCAGAGTCAGAAGTGCCAGCGCAGGTCGATGCCGTAGGTCGCGGGCATCGCGTAGTAGACGAGGTTGAATCCGAGCGATTCTCCGAACGACAGGCCGGTCGTGGTGTAGGCCTCGTCGGTGATGTTGCGACCCCAGGCGGCGAGTTGGAGCTTTCCCTGCAGGAAGTCGTAGGCCACCCGCGCGTTGAGCAGCTCGTAGGAGGTCATTTCGGTGCCCACGACGTTGGCGGTCGTCGCCTGAGTCGCGTCGCGGCCCGTCACCTCCGCCTGCATCGACAGCAGGTTGCTCTGGCCGATCTGCATCGAATACTGCACGCCGAGGCTGAAGTCGTAGGGCGGCGTGTGTTTGAAGTCGAGATAGGTGTTGTCGGTCTCTGTGCCGTCGCCGTTGAGGTCGGCGAAGAACTCGTCGTAGCTCGCATCGATCAGACCCAGGTGACCGTAGAAGCTGAGTCCGGTCCCCGTTCCAACGCGGAACTCGACCTCTGCACCCTGTACCGTGGACTTGCCCGCGTTCTTCACCACGGAGGCGAAGCCGCCACCGGGGGTGGTCTGGAAGATGGTCAACTGCATGTCGTCGTACTGACTGTAGTAGAGCGCGCCGTTGAGCATCACCTTGCCGCTGCCCAAAGTCGTCTTGGCTCCGAGCTCGAAGGTGTCGACGTACTCTGCGTCGAAGGGCTCGAGACCGTTCTGCTCAGGAAGCGGCCGGCCGTTGAAGCCGCCGCTCTTGAAGCCGCGGCTGGCCGACAGGTAGCTGAAGACGCGATCGCTGAACTCGTAGCCCAGCGAGAACAGGCCGGTGAACTCGTCCCAGGATTCCTCCTGGACGAAATCCGCCGCGACTTCGTTGGTCAAGAAGAGCAGCGAATAGTAGTCGATCTTCTTGGTGTCGTCCGTGTAGCGAAGCCCACCGGTGAGTTGGAGCCGGTTCGTCACATTGAAGCTCGCCTGGCCGTACGCGGCGAGGCTCTCGTTGTCCGGCTGCGACACGGCGTCGGAGTTCAGGCGGTTGACCGCGGGAATGACGGGCGTCAGTGGGAACTGATCCAGGGTGATGGTCCTGGCAGTGCCGGTGACCTCTTCCTGGAAGTAGTACAGACCGGTGGTGTACTGGATCCGATCGGTCGCGCCGTAGAACTGGAACTCCTGGCTGAGCTGGTTGAATTCGACGCCAGCGGTCTGCGCGAAGTAGTCGGCGGCGGAGGTGTCGAGATCGAGATCGAGCAGGCTGTCGCCGTCCCGATAGGCCGAGAGGGAGAGGAAACCGAAGCTGTTGCCCGTCCAATCCAGACTCAGGGTGTATCCGGCGGCCTGGGCCGTGTCGGTGTCGCCGTAGTCGGCGGCACTGCGAAAGGGATCGCCGTCGTTCGCGGTGTCCTTGCAGGCGGGCTCGAAGCCGTAGATGTTGGCGACGCCGACCAGCGAGCCCGCGCCCGTGTACCGACATTCGCCGATCGAGGCCTTTCGGTCCTGATCCGTGTAGTCGACTGCGAAGTCGCCCTGGAAGGCTTCACCGGGATTCCAGCGAAAGGACAGGCGTCCTCCGACCAGCCCCCGGCTGTTGCGCTTGCTGCCATCGAAGGCGTTGTCCATGAAGCCGTCGTTCTCGAGCGCGGCCAGTGCGATGCGGGCTCCGAAGGTGTCCGAGTTCGTCAGGTCGGCGGTCACCCGGCCTTCGAGGTGCGAGAAGTTCCCGCCGCGCAGCATGACGTTGCCGCCCAGACCCGGCTGGGGTGGTGCGGGAATCAGGTTGATCGCTCCGCCGACGGTGTTGCGTCCGTAGAGGGTGCCCTGGGGTCCACGCAAGACTTCGATCCGATCGAGGTCGTTGATCGCTTGCAGGACGGTCTGGGAGCGCCCCAGGTACACGCCGTCCATGTAGACACCGACGCCGGGATCGGCGGTGACGACCCCATCGTCCTGGCCGACGCCGCGGATGTACACACGAGCGGTCGTGCTCGAGTAGGTCACGGCGTCGAGCTTGAGGTTCGGTGTGATCTCCGTGACATTCTCGAGCTCGGTGATGTTGCGCTCTTCGAGATCCTCGGGACTGATCGCCGTGACCGCCACCGGCACCGTCTGCAATGGCTCCTCCCGGCGCCGAGCGGTGACGACGATCACCTCTTCGAGCTGGGGGTCTTCCGGAGCCGCGATCTCGGTGGGCTGCTGCTCGTCCGGAGTGGTGCTCTCCTCCTGGGCGATGAGCCCCGGCGAGGTCACCCAACCGAGCGCAGCGAAGAGCACGAGAACGAGCACGCCTGAGAGTGAGTGGTTCTTGAACATTTTCATCTCCTCGCGTCGGTCGTGGCGAGCTCGGCTTCCTGATTCGCCCCAGGCTTCGGCCAGCTCGGTCAACAGTGGCAGTTGCGAGACTCGAAGGTCTCTGTCTGGTCCCTTTGGTCTGAGTGACAATGTGTAACGCGCGGATCGAGCAGCGTTATGATATCGGTCATATCGATGGTGTCGAAGAGGTAGCGGCTTTCCGAAGGTCATCTACGGGGCGAGCGAGCGACCTGCGGGCCTTTGTGTGCCCTGGGCAACCGCCGAGCCCGAGACCCACACGAAAAGGGAGAAGAGTCCAATGGCCGAGCCCGCAGTGCTTCTACTCGTTCGCTTCAAGTCCCGCCTCTCCCTGGACGAGGTGAACAAGGTGATGAACGAGCGCGCCCCCGAGTTTCGAGCGCTCCCGGGTCTTCAGCAGAAGTACTACCTGCAGGAAACAGAGTCGGGTGACTATGCAGGACTCTACCTGTGGGAGTCGCCAGAGGCGCTGTCCGAATATCAGAAGTCGGAGCTCAAAGCCAGTATCGGAGAGGCGTATCAGGTGGAAGGGGAGCCGCGGGTCGAGGTGTACCGCGTATTGATGCCGCTGCGCAGCTGACCTTTCACCGAGTCGGTCAACCGGCAGACGGCTGATCCGCTCGTGGTCACTCCGAGCCGGCCCGCGAATCAGTTGGCGCTGCCGGCAGACTCTTCCTGTGCGCTGGCTTCGAGGAGCTCGTGTCCTTCGACCGGGATCCAGACCGCCATCTCTCCGGGTCCTCGATTCGCCCACGCGAAGTAGGGAACGGCGATGATCTCGACCGGCTCTCCGCTGCGTGTGCCCGACGTGGTCAGGGCCATGACGCCACCGAGGAGGTCTTCGCGCCAGGTCGCCTCGAGCGGACCGGTTTCGATCTGGGTGTCGTCGGTCCTCGCGCCGCCGGCGAGCTCGAGGTCGAGTACGGAGCCGGCGTTGTCGGCGGCCTCGACGGCGTAGACCAGCGGTCCCCGCTGAAGGGCTCGGCGCCCGCGGTTCTCGATGACCCGGTCATCGGCCCGAACGCGGCGGGCCGGCATGGGCAGATCGATCTCGATCGCGTCGCCGCCGCGCATCACGCGGCGGAGGACCGCATATCCGCCTTCGACCGGGAGCGGGTCACCGCCGTCGGCCCATCGGACGGCAGGAGGGGGCGGGGCGCCATCGGCGAACTCATACAGAGCCGTCGGCAGGACCTCGTTCCTGGCCCATCCCGGGACCCGAATGCGGAGCTCCAGCTCGCGCGGGTTCCCGGGATCGATCTCGATGCGGACGGTGCCGCTCCACGGATAGTCGGTCTTCTGGACGATGCCGAAGGGCTGTCCGTCGAGCTCGAAGGTGGCTTCACTGGCGACGAACAGATTGACCCAGAGCGTGTCGCCTCGCTTGGCGTAGAGATAGCCGGGAAGTGTTCCCAGCAGCCGGGAGATGTTGGCCGGGCAGCACGCCGTACCGAAGTAGCTTCGGCGCTGGGTCTCGCCGTGGGACTCGAGCGGATTGGTGTAGAAGAAGCTGTCTCCCTCGAGGGAAACTCCCGACAGGGAGCCGTTGTAGAGGATGCGCTCCATCACGTCGGCGTAGCGCACGTCACCCGAGCGCAGGAACATGCGCTGGTTCCAGAACTCCAGGCCGACCGCGGCGCAGGTCTCGGCGTAGGCGGTGGCGTTGGGCAGCTGGTGGGCTTCGCCGAACGACTCGAAGGTCCCCTGGGCGCCAATGCCGCCGGTGAGGTAGAGCTTCGAGCCCACCACGTCTTGCCACAGTGCCTCGAGCGCCGTCTCGTAGTCGGTGTCGGGCATCAGCGCGGCGACGTCGGCCATTCCCGTGTAAAGATACATCGCACGAACCGAGTGACCGACCGCTTCCCGCTGCTCGGTGACCGGCAGGTGGTCCTGGCGATAGATCGGCACGTCGTAGCGTTTGAGGGGGCTGTCTTCAGGCTCGTCCGGCCCGTCGTGAGGGTGGCCGCGCTGGTCGAGGAAGAAACGCGCCAGGTCGAGGTAGCGAGTTTCGTCGGTGACCTGGTAGAGCTTGACCAGGGCCAGCTCGATCTCTTCATGCCCCGGAACATCGAGGCGTGCGTCCGGGCCGAAGGTCTCGTCGATGAGATCCGCCAGGCGAATGGCCACGTCGAGGAGCTGACGCTTTCCGGTGGCGCGATAGTAGGCCACTGCGGCCTCGATGAGATGGCCGGCGCCGTAGAGCTCGTGGCTGTTGCTGTGCACGTAGAGCCAACGCTCCTCGCCAACTCCCATCGGCGGGTTCTCGGGATCGACGGTGCGAGCCGGGAAGAGGTAGCCGTCCGGCTGTTGGGAGGCAGCGATCAGCTCGATGAGCTCGTCCAGCGCAATCTCGAGGGCAGGATCGCGATGCTGAGCGAGAGTGTACGAAGCGGCCTCGATCGTCTTGTAGACGTCGCTGTCGTTGTAGCGCGGGCCGACGAAGGGCCCTTCCTCGAGTCCGGCAGCGCGACGGAAGTTCGCTACCCGCTCGGTCTCTTCGTTCTGTGCCATGAGGTGGGGAACGGTGACGCGGCGGTTCGCTTCGATCCGAGGACTCCAGAAGCGATCGTGGATTCGCACGGCGGTGAACGGAACCGCTTCGAGGGGGCCGGTGGCCTGTTCAGGGGCACTCGGATCTTCGCCGTCGGGTGGTGCGCAGCCGGGGACCAGGAGAGCGGCGCACACGAGAGCGCAGAGCTGAGCGTGGAGGGCCAGTCGCCTGGCGAGGATCTTCATCATGGGCTCCCGTCGAGCGAAGGGGGATTCTCTGGTAGAAACCCTATCTCACCCGTGTGTCGAGCGGGGAGGACCACTCGCCGGGAGTGGGTGACGGAATCGGCCGTCGCCGCGTCATGGCGGTGATAGCCTGAGAGGTCTGTTTCTGGCTCGCGATGACCGAGATCCACCCCACCGCTGTCGTCGACCGTTCCGCGGAGATCGACGAGACCTGTACGATCGGCCCCTACGCGGTGATCGGTCCGGACACCATCCTCGGCTCGCGCTGCCGGGTCGGCTCTCACTGCGTGCTCTCCAGCGTCGAGATGGGCGAGGACAACGTCGTCCACCCGGGGTGCTACCTGGGCGAGTCGCCGCAGGATTTCAAGTTCGAAGGCGGTGACACGCGACTGCGTCTCGGTGCCCGCAACCAGCTCCGCGAGGGGGTCACCCTGCACCGCGGCACCGAGTCGACCGGCGAGACGGTGATCGGAGACGACTGCTACCTGATGATCGGCAGCCACGTCGGACACGACTGCCGACTGGGCAACGGCGTGATCCTGACCAACTACGCGCAGGTCGCCGGCCACATCCACATCGGCGACCGTGCCGTGATCAGCTCCATGGTCGGCCTGCACCAGCATCTACGGGTCGGTCGCCTCGCCATGGTCGCCGCCGGCGCCATGGTCTCCCTCGACGTGCCGCCCTTCTTCATGGCGCAGGGCGACCGCGCCACCTTGCGGGGACTGAACGTGGTGGGGCTGCGACGCGCCGGCATCTCCCGGGACGCGATCCGCGAGCTGCGTCGGGCCTATCGGCTGCTCGGGAGCGGCGAGCTCTCTCTCGCAGAGGCGCTGCAGGAGCTGCGCGGCGACTTCGAAAGCCCGGAGATTCAGGAGCTGGCGGACTTCTACGAGGACAGTCCGCGCGGAGTCCTGCGTCCGCGTTTCAAGCGCCCGAACGGCGCCGAGGCCGAACAGGACTGATGCGCGGGAACTGGCAGCGCGGCTCCTGGCGACGGCGCACCCTCGCGATCTTCCTGGCGCTGGGGATCGTCCTGTTGGTGCGCTACTGCGAGAGCGGCTCGTTCTTCACGGCCACCGCCGACAGGGCAGGCATCCCGACCTCTTCGGCCGAGCAGCGCACCGGCTGCGACAGCATGCCCGCACGAGGGGCTCTGTGCGCCGATCGACTGCGGCCTCTCGGACGCTGCGAATCCCCGAGAGCTGGCTCGTGAAGGAACCCGGCTCGCGGCTCGGTGGGTTCGTGATCACCGGCAAGCTCGGTGAGGGCGGCATGGGTGTCGTCTTCCGGGCGCGGGATCCCGAGCTGGGGCGTGACGTTGCACTGAAGGTCCTCCCCGAGAGATTCACCTCGGATCCTCAGCGCGTGGAGCGCTTCGAGCGGGAGGCAAAGCTGCTCGCTTCGCTCAACCACCCGAACATCGCCCATGTCTACGGGCTCGAGACGAGTGGCGACAAGCGTGCCCTCGTCATGGAGCTGGTCGACGGTCCGACCCTCGCCGAACGGCTGGCGGCCGGCCCGCTGTCCCTGGCCGAGAGTCTCGCCATCGCGCGCCAGATCTGTGAAGCGCTCGAGGAGGCGCACGAGAAGGGGATCGTCCATCGCGACCTCAAGCCCCAGAACGTCAAGGCCCCCCTCGGCCAGCGGGCGAAGGTGCTCGATTTCGGACTGGCCAAGGCGTTCCTCGGTGACTCCTCGGCCGAGGTCTCCGACTCGCAGCCCACGGTTCCCTATGCCGCCACCCAGGACGGAGTGATTCTGGGTACACCTGCCTACATGGCGCCGGAGCAGGCGCGCGGTCACGCGATCGACAAGCGAGTGGACATCTGGGCGTTCGGCGTCGTCTTGTTCGAGGCGCTCACTGGCAAGGCGCTGTTCGCGGCCCCCTCGCAGGCCGACACGCTCATGGCGGTGTTGAGTCGGGAGGTCGAGTGGTCCGCGCTGCCCCAGTCGACGCCGCCGGCGATTCGCCGACTGCTGCGCCGGTGCATCGAGCGCGATCCCAGGAACCGGTTGCACGACATCGCCGATGCCAGGCTCGTGATCGAGGACGTGCTCGCGGGTGAGAACGAGGCGACGAGCCCCGCGACGCCCACGCCACGGACTCGCCGTCTCGCGCCGGCACTCGCGGCGTTGACGGCGGCGGCAGCGCTCGGCGCGCTCGCTGCGCTGTCGCTCCGGCCGGCGCCGGAGCCGTCCGAGCCCGTGCGGGTGCAGCGATTGACCTTCTCGGGGCACGACCATCAGCCCTCGGCGTCGCCCGACGGCCGATTCGTCTCCTTCGTCTCGAACCGGGAGGGAGTCTCTCGCATCTGGCTCAAGCAGATGAGCGGCGGGGGCGAGCAGCGGCTGACCGAGGGCTCCGATGTCCGGCCCCGCTTCGCTCCCGACGGCAACAGTCTCGGATTCCTGCGAGAGACCGGGTCCGGTGGTACCGACCTCTACCGCATTGCGCTGGTCGGCGGCCAGCCGCGCCGGCTGGTCTCGAACGTCAGTGATTTCGACTGGTCGCCCAACGGAGGATCGGTCGTCTTCGTCCGCCAGCGCTCGGATGAGGAGCGCACGGATGTTTCGGTGCTGGGCGTTGCCGAGCTCGACGGTGGCGGTCTCGAACGGACGCTGCTCGAGGTGGAAGGATGGGGCCTGGTCGGTCCCCGCTGGTCGCCGGACGGTGCTCGCATCGCCGTCACCCGGGGCGCACCGATCAACTCTTCCGGGGAGTGGAAGCTGCTGATCGTCGACCCGGACACCGGGGTGAGCCAGGAGATCGAGGCGAGGGACGGGGACGGAATGCTCTCGAGCAGCACCTGGGACGCGAGCGGAGCGGGGCTCCTGTACGCGGCGTCGGGCGAAAGCGTCGGCGACCTGGGGGGTACTCCGGCCCGGGTCGCTCTTCTGGTTCCCGGGGGCTCTCCCAGAACCCTGTTCTGGGCTTCGGGGCTCTTTCCGCTGAGCGGCTTCGGTTCCTTTCCCACGGTGTTCTCGACCCTCGGTGAAGATCGGCTCGTCTTCGACACCGTGGAGCTGAGCGAAGAGCTCCGCGAGGTCGATCTCGAGTCCGGAGCGAGCCGTCAGCTCACCAGCGCTCTCGCGACCGATCGGCAGCCCGCCTATTCTCCCGACGGGCGCCAGGTGGTCTTCTCGTCCAACCGTACCGGCAATCTCGACCTCTGGATCCTCGATCGGGAATCGGGAGCCCTGCGCCAGCTCACCGACGACGCTTCCCAGGACTGGGACCCGGCGTTCTCCGCGGACGGGCGTCGCGTGCTGTTCAGTTCCTCTCGGGGGGGGAATCTCGAGATCTGGAGTATCGACACGGATGGCAGCGACGCGCGTCAGTTGAGCGACGACGGCGTCAATGCCGAGAACCCGACGATGACTCCCGACGGCCGCTGGCTGGTGTATGCCTCGGGCAACGCCGAGCAGCTGGGTCTCTTTCGAATGCGCCCCGACGGCTCGGAGGTGGCGCAGATCACCAAGGGAAACCACATCACCTGCGAGGTTTCGCCCGATGGTCGTTGGGCATCGTTCATTTCCACGGCCGGCTTCGACGCGCGGATCCAGTTCGTCGAGATCGAGACCGGTCGCCTGGCTGCGGCCTCGATCGACCTGGGCTCGATGGCGAGAGCGATCAGCACGACTCTCGGTCGGAGCCGTTGGCTACGCGAAGGGTCGGCCATCGCCTACGTGGGGCTCGACGAGCAGGCGCGCAGTGGCATCTTCGAGCAGACCTTCGATCCCGATCGCGACACCTCCGCGACTCGCCGTGCGGTGGCCGGCTTCTACGGGGATGTCGTGACCGAGTCGTTCGGCGTCTCCCCCGACGGCTCGAAGATCACACTCGCCGTCATTCGCGAGACGCGCAGCCTGATGTTGGCTGAAGGTCTTCCGACCGCAGAGCCCTGATCGCGGGCTCACTCCTATTCGAACTTCAGGAAGAGTGTCAGGCGGAGATACCAGTCGTTCCTCGGCCGGACACCCTCGTCGCTCTCGTCGTAGACGGTGAAGAGGGTGTTCGGCGTGAGCATGAGGTGCTCGTTGACGCGGTACTCGAAGCCCCCGACGAAGAAGGTCGCCTTGGCGGCCGGATCGAAGGGGATGTAGGAGATGTTGTCGCCGGCGGGACTCGGCTGCATGAGCCGATCGACGCGCCCGACCACGGTCCACCGGTCGGTCAAGGTTGCTATGACGAAGGCCGACGCGAGCTCGAGGGTGGGATCGTCCTGGCGGTTCTGGTTCGAGTACTCGACGGCCCAGCGCCAGGAGTCGGCCTTGTAGCCTGCGAACACCTGGACGGTGTTGCGGTCGGTTCTTCCGGGGAGGCGCTCGTGATCGAGATAGAAATCAACGGTCCAGCGGGGTGCCGGATTCCACTCCAGCGCGCCCATCCATTTCGCACCGGCACCGGTTTCCGCACCGAACTCGAGACCGGCTCCCACCATGACCCGATAGTTCAGGGTCCCGGACGCATTGAGCGGACCCTGGGCGGAGAGACCCGTGTCGCGGCTGGCGACACCCTGCAGGTCCATCGGCGTGCGAACCAGGTAGCGTAGCCCCCAGAAGGACTCGATCAGATCGAAGGTCGGAGTCGGTGAGAGTCCGAGCAGGGCGCGGTGACGTCCGAATTCGCGGCCGACGTAGGCGTCCTTGAAGTCGGTTTCGAAGTCGTAGGTCTCGAACTCGCCCGACTGGTTGACCTCGAAGCGCAGACGGCCGAACCACTTCTCGGTGAAGTCGGCGTCGAAGGTCAGATAGCCCCGGCGCAGCACTGCGCCGGTCGCCCCCTCACCTGCCTCGGTGTGGTTGCTCGGAACCGTGTAGAGGTCGCCGAAGGCGAGACCTCCCACTCGAAACCTCGGCTCTTCGTTCTCCTGGGCCAGTGCTCCGGCATGGCTGCACAGAGTGGCGACGAAGAACAGTTTCGCGACGTCGGCGACCATCGAGTTCTCGAACAACGGATTCTCTCCCGACATGCGGTCGGCGCTCGGGTCGCTGACGATCGTACGATAGCAGGGCCTATCGACCCGGCCTGGGTGGAAGGATCGTGTTGCTCAGTCGGACTCGATTCCGAGGATTGCGACCATCGCTGCGCGTTCCGGGGCCGAGCTCCGGCAGATAGAGGCCCCACTCGCGGTTGCGTTTCTTCCCGCGGGCCCACACTCGGAGAATGCGCCAGACGACGGAAGGTCGCCGCATCCAGAGGTCGGGGGGCGCGAGCATGTGGAAGCTGGCGGTCAAACAGTAGCGAGCTTCGAGCGGAGCTCGTGGCCCAGCGCCATGCTACCGGGTTCGGTGTCGAGAGGTTCTTCGGTGGCGTCGGAGGGGACTCGGGCAACGCCGCGCTGGCCGACCTGGCACGCCAGGGAAAGGCTCGCGGTGCGTCCCTTCCGGTCTGGCCTCTTCGATGAGGTCCGCGTGCGACCCGAGGGGATATGCTGGACGCTCACGACCGGTTGGGATCATCATGTCCGACGGCTTCAAAGGCGCCCTTCGGCGGCTGCTGGGGCAGCCCCTGCTGCACTTCCTCGTTCTGGGGCTCGCGTTCTATGCGCTCTATGCGTGGGTGGGTCGTGGGCGGGCCGAGCCGCCCGACAACGTGATCGTCGTCACCGCGGCCGACGTCAGTCGGCTCGAGGCCGCGTGGCGGGCACGCTGGAACCGACCACCGACTCCCGAGGAGATGGTCGGCCTGGTCCGTTCTCACGTGCAGGAGATCGCGCTTTATCGCCAGGCGCTGGCGATGAGGCTCGACCAGAACGATCCGGTGGTGCGCCGTATGCTCGGCCAGAAGCTCCAGACCCTGACCCAGAATCTGGTCGAGCTGGCTCTGTCGCCGACCGATCAAGAGCTGGCCGACTATTTTGTCGAGAACGCGGATGAATACCAGCCGCCCGAGCTCATCACCTTCACCCAGATCTTTCTCGATCCCGACAAGAGGGGCGAGGCGACCCGCGAGGACGCTGCGCGCATTCTCGGAGAGCTGCGCGGGATCGGTCCGGCAGAGGCCGCGCAGGAATACGGCGACTCCCTCATGCTGCAGAGCTACTATCCCCGTAAGACTCCGCTCGAGGTGCAGAAGCAGTTGGGCACGAGCTTCGCCGAGGCGGTATTCGACCTCGAGCCCGGCCAGTGGCACGGGCCGGTGGAGTCGGGCTATGGGGTCCACCTCGTCTGGGTGGATGAGATCGAACGCCCCGAAGCGCCCGAGCTGGCCGACATCCGCGAGCGGGTGAAGCAGGACTGGATCGCGGATCGCCGGCGGGAGCTCCAGGAGCGGTACATCAACGAAGTGCTGGCCAGCTACGAGGTAGTGTTCGAAGATCCGCCGCCGGATTCGGAGCTCGGCGCCGGAGCCCCTCTCGAAGCCGGGGCCGAGGGAGGTTCGGCTGCGGCCGGCCGGTTGCCGGGAGGGACTCCGTGAGGCGGCACCGTGCAACGACGACCGGTCGGCTGATTCTGGTCGCGCTCGTGGTGCTGGGGTGGATGCAGGGTGGGACGCTCCTGGCGGATGCGCAACCGCCGGTGCGGATCCAGGTCAAGGAGGTGGCGCAAGACTCCTACGAAGTTCAGTGGAGCGTGCCCAAGGTGATCTCGCCTCAGACCATGCCCTCGCCGCGGTTGCCGGCGCACTGTGAGGCGGATGGGACCCGCACCTTCGTCGATCAGCCGTCGGCGTGGCTCACCCGTCAGCTGTTTCGCTGTCCGGGGGGGCTGTCTGGCTACGCTCTCGGGATCGACTTTCCCGTGTTCAATTTCAATCTGGGCACCGTGCTCCGCCTCGAGCTGCTCACCGGGGAGCGCTATGCCCACATGCTCAATCCGGGGGAGGACACCTGGTGGGTGCCGGAGCGCGCGACGGGGGGGCTCGCCGATGCCCTGGCCGAGGCGAGCGCGGCGGTTCGCATGGGAGTGGCTCACTTCATGACCGGCTGGGCCCATCTCGCGTTTCTGGTGTCGATCTGTCTGCTCGGTGGCCCGGGTCGGCGCCTCTCGATGGCTACTGCGTTCCTGGTGGCGCAGCTCGCTTCGCTGACGCTCGTGTCCTTCACGGGACTCGAGCTCGACCTGCCATTGGCCGAGATCGGAGTGGCGGTGGCCACCGTTCTGCTCGCTCTCGAAGCTCTGAAGCCGGAAACGCAGCGCCGCCAACTCACGGCGCTCGCCGCGGCGGCGGGTGCGGTCCACGGCCTGGGCCTGTCCGCGATCGGGGTCACGTCGGGGCAGGGCGAGTCGTTCTGGGCGATGCTGCTGCTGGCACTCGGCATGGACGTCGCGCTGTTGGCCGGCTCTGCGGTCTTCGGGCTGCTTACTCGCGTGCTGCCGAGTGACTCGGTGAGGCCGTGGCTCTCGAGGGTTCTCTCCTACTCGGCCGGCGGGGTCGCGGCGGCGGTCGCCGTGGCTGCCGTGGTGGGCGGGCCCGCGCTCGCGAAGCGGGAGCAGAAGCCGGAGCTGCCCAGTCTGGTGAGCTCGTTCGACGGATCTCAAACGGCGGGGAGACTGGTGTCGAGCAACCCCGACGTGCCGCTGCAGAGCTTCGTGGCGGTGGAGGCCTTCGAGGTGCGAGTCGAGGTCCTGGTGCGTCCGAAGCTGGTCGCGGCGAACCTCGGCCTCGACGGCGCGTCCGAGATCGGCGTAGAGATCCAGGAGGAGGTCAAGCAGCGTGCGCTCGAGCTGGTGGCCGAGCACGGTGCCCTCGTGATCGACGGAGAGGCCCGTCGCCCCGATTCCCGGCGGATCGATTTTCTGACGTTCGACGCCAAGGGAGCCCTCCTCCGCACGGCGCCGGTGCCCGAGGTGCTGGAGGAGGCCTGGATCGGGGTTTCCTCGGTGTACTTCACGCAGCAACCCGCTCAGGAAGTGCGACTCGACTGGAAGCGCTTCGACGTCGCGCCGGAGGCTCCGGCCACGGTGACCGACCCCGAGTCGACTCGCACGGTCTCTCTGAGTGCCCGCGAGCCCGCACTCGTCTGGGAGAATCAGCTGGTCGAAGATCCCGTGCCGACCGTGGAGGCGATCGCGGTCGAGCCGGTCGAGGTTCCCCTTCCGCTGGCCTCGATGGCCCTTCTGGCCGTCGGCGCGATCGCTGCGCTGAGAGTCGCGCGCCGGGCGGGAGGGGCTCTCGCCGGCGGCCTGGCTCGCATCGTCCTGGCCGGGTCGATTCTGCTCGGGCCGTTCGCCCAGGTGGCGGTCGCTCTCCCGGCGCAGTTCAGCCGAGTGCCCGAAGAGGGGCAGGCCAAGCGCATTCTGGCCGGGCTGCTCGGCAACATGTATCGGGCCTTCGAGTTCCGAGAGGAGTCGGTGGTCTACGACCGGCTCGCCTTGAGCGTCACCGGTGACACCCTGGCACAGATCTACCTCGATCATCGGCGCACGCTCGAGATGGAGGAGCGGGGCGGGGCGCGTGCGCGGGTCGAGGCGATCGAGGTGCTCGATGTCGAAGGGATCGAGCCCGCACCGTCCGGCGGCTTTCACTGTACGGCGACCTGGACCATTGCCGGCACCGTCACGCATTTCGGTCATCGTCACTTCCGGCAGAACCGATTCGATGCCCGCGTGCTCGTGGTGGCGGACCAGGAGGCCTGGAAGATCGAGTCGGTCGAAGTGCTCCAGGAGGAGCGCCTGCGGTAGAGGACGAGACTCCGACGCGGGAGCGACCAGGGCCTTTTTCCGAGAAGCAGGATGGAGTGATTGCACCCCGGATCGATCATCCGAGAGGTCGAGGGCGGCGAAGACCAGGGCATGCCGGTGCAGACCTTTCTCCAGCAGCTTCGGGCCACTGCACCCGCGGAGACCGCCAACCGACGGTGGATCTACGTTGCGTACGACCAGCTGAGCGAGGCTCTGGGCCCACTCGTTCGGACTCCGCCTTCCGAGCTCGGCATCGTGTTGATCGAGAGCCGGGAGAAGGCGTCGCGACGGCCGTACCACAAACAGAAGTTGGCTCTGGTCTTGGCCAATCAGCGTCACTTCGCTCTCGAGCAGGCCGCACGCGGCGTGGCGCTGCGCTACGAGCTCACCCGGGGCTCCTATCGTCAGGTCCTGGAGCGAGTCGCGGCGGAGGTCGGTCCGCTCGAGATGATGAGACCGGCGGAGCGCGAGCTGCGGGCCGAGATCGTGCCGCTCGTCGAGAGGGGTACGCTCGCGGAGCTCTCTCACGACGGCTGGCTCACCACCCGAGACGATTTCGTTCAGTTTGCCGGTCGTGAGGCGCCGTGGCGGATGGACGCCTTCTACCGTGGCGTACGGCGCAAGACGGGGATTCTGATGGCCGAGGGCAAGCCGATCGGCGGCAAGTTCAGTCTCGACGCCGAGAATCGACAGCCCTGGCGGGGGCATCCGGCCGCGCCCGAGCCTCCTTCCTTCCAGCCCGACGAGATCACACGTGAGGTCGGAGCACTGGTCGAGACCGAGTTCGCCCACCACCCCGGCAGGCTCGATCTCGCGGCCCTCCCAGCGACGTCGGGAGACGCAGCCGCGCTGTGGTCGTGGGCACTCTCGTCCTGCATGGAGCACTTCGGCACCTTCGAAGACGCGATGAGTCGTCAGTCGAGCGGCCTCTTTCACACTCGGATCTCGCCACTGCTCAACCTCCATCGGCTCCTCCCGAAGCAGGTCGTCGATGACGTGCTGGAGCTCGACATTCCCCTCAACAGCAAGGAGGGGTTCATCCGTCAGATCCTGGGCTGGCGGGAGTTCGTCCACCATGTCCATGTCGCCACGGATGGATTCAGGCAGCTCGCCGAGGTCGCCGACCGACCGGGCGACGCCGGCTACGGTGCCTGGAGCGGCACCGCCTGGCCGTGGGTGACCGTCTCCGAAGACTCGACGACCGCCGAGCGCCTCGGCGGGGCCCTGCCGAACCGTCTCGATGCTCACAACGACCTCCCACCCGTCTTCTGGGGCGCACGGTCCGGCCTCGGATGTCTCGATCGGGTAATCGAGGATGTCTGGCGAGAGGGTTGGAGTCACCACATCACCCGGTTGATGGTGTTGTCCAACCTCGCCACGCTGCTCGACGTGTCCCCTCGTCAGCTCGCCGACTGGTTCTGGGTCGCGTATATCGACGCCTTCGATTGGGTCGTCGAGCCGAACGTCCTGGGTATGGGGAGCTACGCCCTCGGCCCCTTGTTCACCACCAAACCCTACGTGTCGGGAGCCAACTACATCCACAAGATGGGCGACTACTGCTCGCACTGCGCCTTCGATCCCGAGACGACCTGCCCCATCACGCCCCTCTATTGGCAGTTCCTGGATCGTCACCGCGTCCATCTCGAAGGAAATCCACGAGTCTCGCTGCCACTCCGCTCGCTGGAGCGGCGCTCCTCGCAGAAACGTGAACGAGACCGGGAGATCTACCGGCACGTGACCGTCACTCTCGGTCGGGGCGAGTCTCTGCAGCCCGAGCAGTCTCCCGGGTGAGCGAGCCGAGCTCAGCTCGACGTTGCCCTTAGGGTTGTCAGCACCCGTCACTGAGCCGCTTGCGGGGTGCCCCGGGAAGGCGCGGTGCCCGGACCGGTCGGAGCGAGTGCGGCGGTGCGATGTCGCCCTCTTCCGGCGGGTCGGGGGAGAGAGGAGGTCGGGAAGATCCTCGTCCGTACAGGGACGCCTCTCCTGGCCCCGGGTGTCGGCGGTCGCGTCGGACTCGCTGCCGACCTGGCCTCCCAAAACCTTGAAAACAAAGAAAAGCGATTTTATTGTCCTCGCCCAGTCTTGCTAAAAACCTGTGAAACTGTAGAATCTGCGGAATTCTCCGGTAGTGCTGCCGGGACCGAGATGGATTTTCTGGAAGGGAGCGGGGATGAGTCGGAATCTCTGGACGTGTCGACGGGGGCTCCTCGTGCTGTGCGCCGGCCTTTCGTGCGTCGCGATGTCGGGGGCGGCGAGCCCGGGCCTGCCCTCGGGTAGTGGGGAAGACGGCGACCGGGTCTCACCTCCGGTCGCTATCTGGAATCAGCCCGGCCAGATCGGCATCGTTCCCGACGTCGACACCGCGGCCCTTCCCGGACGGGCACCCAGTCGAGACAACTACTTTCCGATGCACAAGTATCCGGACCTGCTGCTCTACAAACCCGAGGGTTCCGAGGCGACCGATGGTTCCGATTCCGACGTCGGACCGATCGATCGGATGATTCGAGGGGACATTCGATCGAAGCCGTTCCCGGAGACGGTCTGGTTTCAGCAGATCACCGACTATTACGGTCGGCGCGAGGAGCTGTGGCCCAAGATCGCTGCTCGTGTCGCGGCAGTACCCGAGCCGAATCGACTGGTCGCTCACCGCAACCAGGCCTGGCTGCTCCTCTACCTCGGGGACTTCTCGCACCTGCTCCGGCTGTATGGCCCCGAAGGGGAGCACGCCGAGCTCGGCAAGAACGACGGCTCGCTCAGCTTCACCGTGGCGCAGGCTTTCTACCGGCTGGGTCGCTACGCCGAATCCCTCCCCTACGCCAACCATGCCTACGACGAGCTCACCGATTCGATTCTCGACACCCGCTGGCAGATCATGCTGTCCGAGCTGGGCCTCCATGGTCGGAGCTATCTCGATCAGGCCGACGGGCAGACCTACACCAGGCGCCACATTCGCACCCTCTTCCCGCATCGCTCGTTCGAGGGCTTCCCGTTCGAAGACGTCACCGACCAGCTCGGAGTCGCGCGCTGGGGGGGAACCGGTTCGGTTTCTTTTGCGGATCTCGACCTCGACGGTTGGGACGAGCTGGTGTGGGAGCACAAGTACTTCCCGCCCAACATCTACCGCAACGTCGACGGCAAGGAGTTCAGGCCGATCTCGCGAGAGGCACTCGCCTCTCCGCTCGCCTCTCCGATCATCTTCACCCCGGGCGATTTCAACAACGACCGTCTTCCGGATCTCTTCCGCCACTGCTGCAACTACGACAGCACCGGCCCGACGCAGCTGCTCGAGAACCTCGGTGATCTGCGCTTCGCCGACGTCACCGAGTCGTCGGGCCTGGCCTATGACGAAGGGGCGGGAATGGTCGTTGCCTGGTCCGACTATGACCTCGACGGCGATCTCGACCTCCTGATCGGGGACGCCGAGGGCCCGAGCCGGCTCTACCGCAACGAGGGCTCAGGCAAGTTCGAGGAAGTGACCGAAGCCGCCGGAGTGATCACGCCGCGTTCGGTCGGCCTCGCCTTCGGCGACTACGACAATGACGGATGGCCCGACATCTGGGTGCTTGGCTGGGACTCGAAGAAGCTCTTCCGAAACAACGGCGACGGCACTTTCGAAGACGTGACCGAGCAGGCGGGCATCGACCCGGCGTTGGGCAAGAAGGGCTACATGGCGTTCTTCTTCGACTACAACAACGACACCCACCTCGACCTGTTCACCGGCCAGTACGTCGTTTCTTCAGACGAGAGGTGGGGTTTCGGTCCGATCTGTACCTGCAGCAACCTTCTCGCTGACGAGGGCTACTCCGATCGCGAGTGGAAGTTCGCGACCACGATCTTCAAGAACAACGGCGACGGCACCTTCACCAACATCTACGAGAAGAGTCGCTTCGTGCCGCTCGGCATGATGGGCTCGAACCACGGCGACTGGAACAACGACGGCTACGAGGACCTGCTGATGGGCGCGGGCGGTCCCTACTATCAGCAGGCCGAACCGTTCCTGTTCTACGAAAACAACGGCGACGACACCTTCGACCTGATCACCCCCTTCGAGATGCTCGGCCTGTGGGGCAAAGGGCACGGCTCTGCGTTTGCCGACTTCGATCGCGATGGCTTCCTCGACGTCGCGACCAACAACGGCGGGGCGGCACCAGGGGATATCTGGCCGAGCCTGGTTCTGCGCAACAAGGGCAACGAGAACCACTGGCTGCAGGTCAACCTGCGAGCCGAGAAGGCGGAGACGAACGCGACCGCGGTCGGTGCGCGTGTGACCGTGCATGCGGACGGCATGGTGCAGACGAAGGAGCTTCAGGCGGGAGGGCAGTTCGGTGCCACGAACTCCTTCACTCTGCACTTCGGCCTCGCACAGGCGAAGAAGGTCGATCGAATCGTCGTTCGATGGCCCAACCGGGATCACCAGGAGACGGTCCTGGTCGACGTCGATATCGATCAGCGGATCGAGGTCTTCGAGGCCGAAGGCCGCTACGAAGTCGTGTTTCGTCGCCCGATCCCCACCCGTTCGTTTCCCGATTCCCACCCGACGGCCGGCCGCTGAAGGAGCGCCGTGTGAAGACCGCAGACGCAAGGAGTAGAGGGTGAGGGAGATGGCGAGGACGACACGCTGGGCGAGTGGGGTGATAGCGATCGCCACCCTCCTTTTCGTCCTCGTTGGTGGGGTGGCGCCCGCCGCAGCGCAGGTCGGTTTCGTGCCGGTTTCCTGGGTGCAGTCCGCGGCCGAAGGAGCTGCAGTCTCAGAGGCGGACCGAGCGGCTCGGGCCGAGGACTTCCAAACGAAACTGAGTGGTTTCGTCAGCGGTCTCGACAGTCTGGGTGGGATCGAGCCGGGCGATGTGCGGCTGATCGAGCAGCGGATCCCACAGCTCACTTCCGATCAGCTGCTGGCCCTCGAGGCGAGCACCGGGGGACTGCCGAACTGGGAACGGCTCCCAGAGGTGCTGGGCAACATCGAGCGCAATCGGGAGCTCAGTCGAGAGCGATTGGTGGCCCGGGTCGCCGCGAGCCGCACCGAGCTGACTTCGCTTGCCGATCCCGATACGGACGATCTCGAGCAGTTCCGGGCCGACTACCAGTTCTTCGTCGAGTCGCTGCGCGCCTTTGCGCCGATGATCGACAGTCCGGACTTCGAGGCGCGCATCGATGCGATCAAGAAGCAGATCGCCGAGATCCCGGCCGAGCATCTGGACCGAATGCGGCAGAACTACTACCACAACGCTCCGGCCTGGATGCTGCAGATCGAGAACAAGGTCTCTGCAAATCTGATCCCCACGATCCCTACGGTTAGCTGCAGCTTCGGGTGCCCGTGTGATTTCGGCTGTCCCTGCACCGAGATCTGCGCCTTCGGATCGTGCTCCACCATCTGCGAGCCGTTCTGTACGGCAGCCGAAGCGACCTGCAATCTCGCCTGCGACGGCATTACCGCGGTCTGCAGTGGCCTCAATTCCCTGATCGGCGAGATCAACGGGCTGATCAACAACATCAACAGTTTCCTGCAGTCGTTCATCAGCACCTTCGAGCAGATCTTCAGCGACATTGCGGCGCTGCCTTCGACCATCGAGAACTTCTTCTTGGGACTCTGGGATGACATCCGGGCCGGGTTGCAGTCCGCTCTGGACGCCTTCGTCGGACTGCTCCCCGAGCCCGACGACGTGCTCGACTTCATCCTCCAACCGGTAGGAGGGACCGCTGCGGTCAGCAATGCGAACTTCTGGAACGACTTCGCCAACGGCTTCTTTCAGGGGGCGACCCTGAGTGTCGACTGCAGCCTTCTCGGTCTCGCGATCGACGACAATGTGCCCGGCTTCGGAATCGTCGGGTCGCCGCGCGCGGAGTATGTGTGCAAGCGAGGCATCGACTTTGCGGACGAACTGATCTGGAACTTCATTCCGGACGACGTCAAGGGCACGCCGGTGAAGCTGCCCTACGCCCTGTTGGTCCACTACCCGATCAAGTTCTTCTGCACCTGTCTCGAGACCCAGTCGGCAATCTCGTTTCAGACCGCCCAGAAGAACCACCGGGATTTCGCCCCTCAGGTTCTCGACCAGGAGGTGAGTACGGTCGCCCGTCAGAGCGACCTGAATGCCCTGCGGTCCGACGCTGATCTGCTCGACAACAGCCAGCTCGCAGCCGTCCAGATCGCAGTCAACCAGTCGAGGAGCCAGATGGCCGATCTCGATGACGACGTCGAGGTGGTCGACAGCCAGGTCGACGGCGTGAATGCGGCTCTCGATGCGCAGGAGAGCCTGGTCGCCGGAATCGAGGCGCTGACGGTGCGTCTTCGCATCGAGGAGAACCTGATTCACGAGGGCGGTGCAGTGGCCTTGTTCCAGAGCCCAGAAGAGGCCGTCGGCTATCTCCAACGGGTGAGAGAAGTCGTCGTCGAGACCATCGCGACGACGCTCGACGCCAATGAGGACGTGTGGGACGCGATGCTCTACCTGCAGCAGGGCGACAGCCTCTTGCAGGAGGGCTTCTTCGAGAAGACCTTCGAGGCCTACCGGAACGCCTACCGCGAGGCAGTGCAGGAAACGCCGTGAAGCGAAAAGAAAAGGGAATAGAAATGGAGACGACGACCCATCGCGCCCGACCGGCGCTCGACTCGAGCACGGCGTGCCCTCCCCCGCGAAGAGGGGTTCGGCTCCCGTCCGCGTTTCCTCCGTGGCTGTGGCGCGGAGTGCTGCTCGGTGTCATGGCTTTCGTTGTGACGGCCTCCGTCTCGGCCCAGCAGCTCGGCGCTACCCAGGCTTCGGGAGGCGAGCAGGACGCCGAGTCCGCCGAAACCGACGCCGCAGCCAGGGCCGCCGCCTTTCGTGCCGAGCTCGGTCAGTACCTCTACGACCTCGAGCAACTGCCCGTGACGCTGCTCGAGTCGGTCTACGACTCTCCGCTCTCGGTGCTCGAGGCGCAGCGCGATCTGCCCAACATGACCGACGACGAGCTGCTCGAGCTCGAGGGGCAGCTGTCCCAGATTCCGTACTGGCGCTCTCTTCCCCGTTTGTTGGCGGCCTCGGTGCCGACCCAGCAGTACTTCACTCCCCTCGAGCTCGCTGCGAGCCTCGACATCGGCGGGATCGGATTCGGAACGGAGGAGCTGCGCGGCGAGATCCTCGACTTCCTGGCGGATCTCGAGCGGCTTCCGGCAAGCCTGCCCGTCAGCGCGGTCTCTCCGGAGTACCGCCCTCGGATTCAACGTATCCGCGAGCAGGTGCTGACCATGAACTCGGCCGAACTGATCGAGGTGCAGCAGGGGATCGCGACGAACTCCGACGAGTGGACCGCGAAGATCCGCTCGCTCTCGGTCGGAGTGCGCGAGCGGGGCGGTACGGTCGACAAGGCCAACTGCAACGCGAGCACTTCGAACTGCGGCAGCTCCTTCCCGAACAATGTCATCTGCGAGATCGGGAACGTCGTCAACGAGATCGCCACGATCCCCTGCTACGTCGCGGACTTCGCTCAGGAGGCGGTCGACCTCATTCTCGACGGGCTGATCTCGTTCTTCGAGCTGCTGGCGTCGGCGATCCCGAGTCCGCAGCAGATCGTCAACCAGTTCGAGTCGGCGCTCGTTTCGACCTTTTCCCGCGCCGACTGGCACCGCGAGATCTTCACTGCCCACCTGCCTCCGGAGGTCAGGGAGCGCAAGCGACTGGAGGCAGCGGCGCTCGCCGACGCCGGGGCTGACATCGAGATCGTCAGTGGGATCGACGCCGTGGCGGCGATTCCCTGTCCGATCTCACTCGTGCAGAAGCCGATCAGTCCGTTCAACTTCCCGCTGCTCGGGGAGATGGGCAGTGTCGAGGGGTGGGCCAACTGTGAGCGGCGGGCGAAGTTCATCGCCGACATCGTCAAAGAGATCTTCCCGAGCGACGCCGCCACGGTTCCGCTCAAGATCGCCTACGTCGTCGTCCAGGCGGTGTACTACATCGTCGACTACTTCTGCCTCTGCTTCGAGGCTGCGTACCAGATCAAGTTCGACGACGACCAGGAGGCCCACCGTGAGCTGGTCACCGATCGCTTCACGATCGATGGTACGCAGGTCATGATCAAGGTGTCAGAGCTCGGACAGGCTTCGACGCTCCAGGCCGTTCAGAACCGAATCGATGCGATCCAGTCCGATGTCGCGGTCCTCGATTCCTCTGTCGACAGCCTGAACAACGACATCGCCGACGTCGATGCCGACGTCGCGGTCGTGAACTCCAAGCTGATGACGAGCCTGGCCCGCATGGACGATGCGGTCGCCGAGCTCGAGGAGTACATCGCCCTGGCCCTGCGCCTGCGCATGGAGGCGGATCTGGTGCGCGAGGGCGAGCTCCGGGTCGGTTTGTTCCAACTGCCGGGGGCCCAGGGGGGATACCTGGAGGAGGTCGACTTTCTGGTCGAGGCGTTGATCCTGGAGCGCCAGAGCGCGGGCCGCGACCTGAGCTCTGCGTGGGCGGCGTTCAACAAGGCTCGCACGCTGATTCTGGAAGGGGCGTACAAGAAGGCCTACAGCCAGTATCGCCTGGCCTATCGCCGGATGAGCGAGAGCGGAAAGTGAGCGGACTCGACGTGAGAGTACGGCAGCCAGCAGCAGTAGAGCGGGGGGCCTCGAGAGCGATGTCGGCCACGCAAGGCACGACATCCCCCATAGCTCGTCGATCGGTCGCTCGCTCGTGGTCTCGGGTACTTGCGCTCGCGGGTCTCTGGCTGGTCGCTGCGGGAGCCGGTTACGCCCAGATTATGGAGACCCAGCCTGCCCAGGCCAGGGCCTCCGAGATCGCTTCGACTCCTGCTGCTGTGCAGCTGGCTCCTGCAGAGCTCGAGGAGTTCCGAGCTCAGCTGCTCACGATGATGGAGAGGCTGGGGCAGGCCCCTGGTATGGAGCCGGCAAAGATCGACGCCGCCGTCGAGCGGGTGCGCTCCGCCGGAACGGCCGAGCTCTCCCTGCTGCATCGGAGCTTCGCACGCCTTCCCAACTGGCAGCAGCTTCCCGCTGTCGTCCTGTCCTTCTCCGAGACGACGCAGATCCCCGGAGCTGCGGCTAGCCGTTCGGCCTCCCTCGGTGCGTTGGTGGGACCGCAGTCCCCTGAAGATTTCCGCTCCGACTTCCTGGTCTTCCTGGAACGGCTCGAGAGCATCGCGCTGCTCAGCGGTGACGCCGATCTGCTGAGGCGCATCGCTGATGTGCAGCAGCGTGTGCGTGACTTCCCCTCACAAGAGCTTCATCAGCTGCAGGCGATGTTTCAGCGTGCCGGGCCGGGGTGGAAGTCGCAGCTGATCATGGGATCGTCCGCGGTGAGCGACAAGATCCTGTTCGGCTCCTGCGATGGAGACTGCTCCTGGGCAGACATTCCGTGCTGGGTCAGCGAGCTCGAGTGCGACACGAGCACGATCGTCAGCGAGATCGCGAGTCTGGGCACGGCGATCCAGGATGTGGTCAACGAGATCGGTGACTTCTTCGTCGATGTGGTGAACACGACGGGCTCGCTGCTCACCGAGGTAGAGGATTTCTTCACAGGCCTCTGGGACACGGTCAAGAGCGGCTTCGAGTCGATCCTCGCCCTGCTTCTGGACCAGATCCCCAGCTCGCCGCAGGAGGCTCTCGCGCTCATCGGTCTCGATCTGAGTGCCAACCAGTGGGCGGCGTGGTGGAACAACTTCAACAACGCGGCGGTGACCCTCAACACCGAATGTACCGCCCTCGGTCTCGGCATCGGTGCAGACATTGCGGGCTTTGGCGAGGTGGGAAGCCCGCGCGCCGAGTTCGTGTGCAAGCGCGGGCTCATGTGGGTGGACGAGAAGGTCGGCGAGGTGCTCGGGCAGGTCATCGGTGAAGACGGCGACGGATCGGACGACGATCTTCGTGCCCCGGGGCCGAACCCTACGGAGTTCTCGTTGACGACTCCGGCCCAGCTCCAGAGCCGTGAGGGCGGGCAGCTGGAGTCGAAGATCGGTGTCGGTCTGGTGTACACGCTGGCGGTGAGCGCCCCCATCAAGTTCTACTGCAACTGTCTGGTGCACGGCTCGGCCATTTCGTTCGATGCTGCGCAGCTGGAGCATCGCAACACGGTGGCGTCGCTGCTCGACGCCGACTTCGAGAGCCGACTCAAGCAGGCGAGCCTGCTCGCGACGTCGAACGATGCGGCCCAGATCACGCCGGCAGTTGCGGCTGTGCAAGCAGACGTCGACGCCGCCGAAGCGGCGCGCTCGGATCTGCATCTCGGAGTCGGTGGCGTACGTGGTGTCCTGGGTACCGATGGTCTCGATGATCAGGCCGACCAGCTCGAGGATCTGCTGGACCGTCAGGGCGACGGGATTCGGGACTTCAAGGAGCTCGAGCTTCGTCTCGACATCGAGGAAGCGTTGCGCGACGGCAGCGCCGCTCCGACCGGGGCGTTCCAGCTCCCGGCGGCTCTGGGCGGACAGCTCGAGCTGACCGCTGAAATCGTGCTGCAGACGATCGAGCAGACGGAGGCGGCGGGACTCGACGTGTTCGATGCAAGAGCCAAGCTGCAGCAGGGAGACTCCCTGTTCCTCGAAGGGGCCTGGGAGAAGGCCTGGGCCAGCTACCAGCGCGCCTATCTCGCTGCCGTGGGAGAGATCCCCTGATGCTGGATTCGAGGGGGGTAGGGCTCTCCGGGGTGGGGTTCGTCTGGTGACCAGAACTTCGCGGCGTGACCACCACGCGACTTCCGAGTCGGCGCGTGTCGGTAGAGCTCTGCTCGTCGGCTTTGCTCTCTTCACATTTCCGAACCTACCGGCCTCGCTGCATGCGCAGGGCCTGCATTCCTCTGGGACGGTGACAGCCTCCGACACGGTGAGCTCCGAGGCAGCCGTTTTCGATCCTGCGGCTTCCGATCCTGCACCTCCTGATCCAGCGCGCGTGACCCGGCTCCTCATGCAGATGCGTGACGAATCGGCCCGCCCCGCGGCCCTCGAGGAGCTCGAGGCGCTGGGTCCGGGGGTCGTGCCCTACCTGGTGGTGACCGATCCCGAGGCCGAGGCCGGGGTTCGTTTTGCGCTCACCCAATTGCGCGGCAGACTTGCCGAGGACCGGCTCGCTCCGGCTCTGGCGCAGAGCGCGGCTGCCGACCCGAGTCCCCTCATCCGCTATGAGGCGCTGCGGGGACTGGTCCTGAGCGCGGATGAGGAGCGCTGTGTCGAATTGTTGCGCTCCTGGTACGAGGGAGACGATCCCGAGGCGAAGTGGGGAGCGGCCGTCGGACTGGCGGCGTTCGGCCATGGCGACGGCCTCGACCTGCTTCACGAGGCAGTTCGTTCCCCCGATCGCTGGCGGCGCTACGAGGCGATCACCGCGCTCGCTCGGGTACACGACGCTCAGACGGTGCGCGTGCTGGCGCCGTTGATTCTGTCGCCGCTCGAGTCGGAACGCCGGGAGACGGTGCTCTCGCTCGTCCAGATCGGCGGTGCCGAAGCGTATCTGCTCCTGGTCGGTGCTCTGCACGATGACTCGGCGGAGGTGCGTTGGCGCGTCGCAATGGGGCTCGGGGAGCTCGGTGAACCGCGCGCGATCGTGCCGTTGCGGCTCCTGCTGGCGCGCGAGTACGACCCAAAGGTGATCGAGCGCGCCGAGCGCTCGATCGAGAAGCTGGAGCAGCTGTGAGATTCGGTGGCAACGAGGGGGAGCTCAGAATGAGGTTTTCAGTGACGCGCGACAGGCTCGAGACAGGGGCAGTGACCCTGCTCGCCATCGCCTTCGGACTCCTCTGTGCCGCGTCCGTGGCGGCGGGGGACAGAGTCTGGACCTCTCAGGGGCCGAGCCGCGGCGCGGTGCGAGACCTGGCGGTCGATCCCGCGCACGGCGCTGTCGCCTACGCGGCCACCGACGGTGGTGTGTTCAGGACCGCCGATGGCGGTGCCGCCTGGACGCCCGTCAACAACGGACTCGCCGAGACCCGGACGCTCACCGTTGCCGTCGACCCCGGTACACCGGCCAACGTCTACGTTGGCACCGTGCTGGGCGTCTACCGGAGCACGAACGCGGGCGTCAGCTGGACGCTCGCCGCGAGTGGCCTGCCGGCGGCCGAGATCCGTGACCTGATCATCGATCCTTCAGACCCGACCCGGCTGTGGGCGGCCACCGCTGCAGGTGTCTACGGATCGACCGATGGCGCCTCTACCTGGAGCCCGCTCAACACCGGTCTCGGCGAGCCCGACACTCGCGCTCTCACGCTCGTGCCGGGAGCGCCTGCGACGCTTTATGTCGGCACCGGTGGTGGTGTGTTCAAGTCGCTCGACGGCGGCTCGACGTGGGCCACTGTCAATTCTGGCCTCACCGATCTCGACGTCGAAGCGGTGCTGGTCGATCCGAATGCTCCGATGACGGTCCTCGCCGGCACCGATGGGGGCGGGGTCTTCCGGAGCACGAACGGTGGGGGATCCTGGGCCCCGAGCAACGGAGGGCTGAGCAATACGGAAGTGCGCTCGCTCGCCATCGACCGTCTGTGGTCGCTACGCCTCTACGCCGGGACCGCCTCTGGAGTGTTCGAGAGCCGGGACGGCGGCGTCATCTGGACCCCGGTCAGCTCGGGGCTCGATGGCCCGAGTCTCGACTTGCGCGTCGTGGTCGTCGACCCGAGCGATCGAGAGAGTCTGTGGGCGGGCACCGCGGCGGGAGTCTACCGTCGAGCTGCGCCGGGCGTCACCTGGGCGGCCTCGAGCACCGGACTGCCGGCACCCGGTGGCGATGTCGTCACGGTGCGCCGCTTCGACCACGCTCCCGGCTCGGCAGCGACGATCTTCGCGGCGACCGAGACCGGGTTGTGGGCCAGCACCGACGGGGGCGCGACCTGGGCGGATCCGAGCTCGGATGCGACGATCGACGCGCTCGATCTGCGCTCGGTGACGGTCGATCCGGGCACCCCGACCACACTCTGGGTCGCGACACCGACCGGAGTCTTCACCAGCAGCGATAGCGGAGCCACGTGGGCGGCCACAGCGACCCAGCCCGCCACCAGTGCCGACATCCACCACGTAGCCGTCGTGGGAACCACCCTCTATGCAGCCCATGCCGAGGGAGTGGCGACCAGCGTCGACGGAGGCGCGACCTGGACCGATCTGAGTGACGGTCTGCCCGATCTCGGCACCGACCCGGCGGTCGACATCGTCACTGTTCTCCACCTGCTGGTCGATCCCAACGACTCGACGATGCTCCTGGCTGCGACCTCGTCCGGCCTGTTCCGCAAGAGTGGTACCGGTGATTGGGCGGCACCGACGACTCCGCCCACCTCGGCGGACGTACGTCACATCGCGGTCGGCCCGGGCCCGGCACCTGTCTTCTATGCGGTGACCGGGGACGGTGTCTTCGCGAGCACGGACGGCGACGAGTGGACGGCGTCGGGGCTCGCCGGGGTCTCGGTACGAGAAGTCGCGATCGATCCGCTCTGCCCGACCCGCCTGCTGGCGGCCACCGCGAGCGGCGCGCAGCTGAGTGTCGACGAGGGCTCGACCTGGAGCCCGGTCAACGGCAGTCTGACGGTGACCGACTCCTATACAGCGCTCTTCGATCCGACGGCTGCCGACAACTACTGGGTGGGCACGGTCGACGGTGTCTTTGTCCGCACCGAGCCCGCCGTCACCTGGACCGAGGCGAACTCCGGCCTCGAGACTTCGGAGGCGCGAGCCGTCTGGGTCGATCCGAACGACAGCACGAAGCTCTACGCCGCCACGGCCGCGGGGGTGTTCGTGAGCGCCGACGGTGGCACGACCTGGACGCCGAGCAACTCCGGTCTCACCAGTCTAGACGCCAAGACGCTTGCAGCCGATGCGGGTGCGACCCCCGTGCCGGACGCTCTCTACGTCGGGACCGGCTTTGCCGGCGTCTTCAAGAGCACCGATGGAGGAGCCTCCTGGACCAGCTCGAGCATCGGGCTCGCCAACAACGACGTGCGGGACCTGGTCCTCGATCCGGTTACGTCAGCCACTCTCTACGCGGCCACCGGGGGCGGCGTCTTCAAGTCGACGAACAGCGGTGGCGCCTGGAGCGCCGTCAATTCCGGCCTGGGCAGCACCGACGTGCGTGCCGTCGCTGTGGATCCGATGACCCCGGCCACGCTCTACGCAGCGACGGCGGCCGGCGTCTTTCGATCGAGCAACGGTGGCACCAGTTGGAGCGCCAGCAACAGCGGACTGCCGGTCACCGACATCCGCTCTCTCGCGGTCGATCCGCTCGTGCCGGCGACGGTCTACGTGGGAACCAACGGCGCCGGCCTCTTCCGGTCGACCAACGGCGGGTCGAGCTGGGTGTCGGCCAGCAACGGCCTCACCGATCCGCTCGTGCTCGAGATCCTGATCGACCCTACGAACTTCTCCTGTGCGACTCGGTTCAACTGCACGGTGATGTACCTCGGCACCGGGTCCTCGGGTGTCTTCAAGAGCTCCAATGGCGGCCTTCTGTGGCAGCGGGACAATCCCGGGTTGACCAGTCTCACCGTGCGCGGCCTCGCCCTGGATCCGGCCCAGCGGCTCCGCCTCTTCGCGGCGACCTCGGGTGGCGGCGTCTTCGACCTCCTTCACGGCAACGCGAATCTCGGCATCACGAAGGACGACGGGCGGACCAACGTCAATCCGACGAACACGGTCAGCTACACGATCACGGTCAGCAATGCGGCGCCGAGCGAGGCGCTCACCGGGGCTCGCGTGATCGATTCTCTTCCGACCAAGCTCAGCGGCGTCGCCTGGACCTGCGTCGCCGACGGTAATTCGAGCTGTCCCGCCTCCTCCGGAACGGGCAATCTGGACCATCTGGTCAATGTCGCCGTTGGCGAGACCGTCACCTTCACCGTCAGCGGTACGGTGAAGGCAGACGCCACCGGCTCGCTGGTCAACGTGGCGTCGGTGGCGGCGCCGGCCGGTTACCTCGACAGCAACGCCGTCGACGATGCTGCGTCCGACATCGACAACGTCGTCCCGCAGACCGATCTGACGATGGTCAAGACGGCGACGGGCCCCTTCGTGCCCGGTCAGTCGATCACGTGGACGATCACTGCCACCAACGCCGGGCCGCTCCCCACCGTCAAGGCGCGAGTGCGCGACAACTTCCCGGTCTCGGTGACAGGCATCACCTGGGGTTGTGCCGTCGGTGGTGGCGCCTCCTGCGTGACCGGCGGGTCGGGATCGACCCTGTTGGGCCAGTCCGGCAACATCGATCAGCAGGTTGATCTGCCGGTCGGTGGTTCGGTCGTCTTCACCGCCACCGGGACCATTGGAACCGGCATCACCGCGGATGTGGTCAACAAGGCGACCGTCACCCTGGCTCCCGAGAGCGGTCTGCAGGACAGCAACTCGAGCAACAACGAGTCCGAGTTCACGGCCGAGCTCTCTCCAGCGGCCAATCTGGGCATCACCAAGACCCATGCCGGCAGCAGTGCCGTACCGGGAGGCGAGCTGACGGCGACCAGCCTCCTGGCGGTCGCGGTCGATTCGGCGGCGCCGAGCGGTGTCCAGGTGGGAACGGAGTCCGCCGGCGCCTTCGGCTTCGACGCGGCGGAGAGCCCGCCTTTCTGGCGCGGCACCAACGTCGGCCTTACGGCGACTGCCGTACGAGACATCCGGCTCGAGCCGGGGAACGGCGCGGTCCGCTGGGCCGCGACCGACAACGGAGTTTTCGGTAGCACCGACGGCGGTACCACCTGGACGGCGCGCTCGAACGGTCTCGGGACCGTGGACGTGTTGGCGGTCGCGGTCGATCCGGTGACCACCACCACCCTCTATGCCGGAACTGCCGATGGGCTGTTCAAGTCCACCGACAGCGGAGCGAACTGGAGCGAGGTGGCGGGTGGAGCCGGCCTCGAGGTCCGCGATCTCGTCGTCGATCCTTCGGCGCCGCTCGTCCTCTACGTGGCGACCGACGGGGGCCTGTTCAAGAGTACCGATGGTGGGCCCGACCTGGCCGACGCCAGCACCGGGCTGGCCAGCGTCGACCTGCGGGCGGTCGCCTTCGATCCCGCTGACCCCGATCATCTGTTCGTGGCCAGCGGCGCCGGCGTTTTCGAATCGATCAACGCTGGTGGCACGTGGAGTGCCCGCAACAGCGGCCTGAGCACGCTCGACGTCTTGTCGATCGGCGTCCAGAGCGCCTCTGTGCTCTATGCCGGCACCGACGGAGGCGGGCTGTACGCGAGTTCCGACAGTGGCGCCACCTGGCAGCGAAAGACCGCGTTGGTGCCGGCCGAGATCCGCGCTCTCGAATTGGTCCCTGCGGCGCCGGTCACCGTCCTCGCCGCAACCGAGGCCGGACTGTTCGCGAGCGTCGACGGCGGTGCGACCTGGAGCGAGAACAACGGCCGCCTGGCCTACACCATCACGGTCACGAATGCAGGCCCCAGCAACGCCATCGATGCGACCGTCGAAGATTTCTTCCCCCCGACCCTGAGCTGTGAGTGGAGCTGCACGGGATCGGGCGGTGGCGTCTGCTCGGCGGGGCCCGTGAGCGGTGACCTGGTCGATACGGTCGATCTGCCCGCCTCGGCGTCGGTGGTGTACACGGCGCTGTGCGCGATCGATCCGTCAGCCACCGGTGCCGTCGACAACACGGCCACGGTGACTGCACCCGACACGGTGAGCGACTCCGTGCTGGCCAACAACACGGCCATGGACTCGGCGACGCTGGTGCGCAAGGCGGATCTCGCGATCACGAAGGACGACGGGGTGACCAGTGTGGTGCCGGGCGGTGACGTGACCTACACCTTGACGGCCACGAATCAGGGCGGCAGTGATGCGGTCGGTGCGACCGTCAGTGATCTCTTTGCCGCCGACCTCGCCTGTACCTGGACCTGCAGCTCGACTGCGGGGCCGAGCTTCTGGACGAGCCTGAGTGACGGTCTCGAAGGAGACGCGCAGGCCGTGCGCGCAGCCGCGTTCGATCCAGGCAGCGCCATGACTGCCTGGATCGCGACTGAAGGCGGCGTCTTCAAGACCACCGACGGAGGTCTCACCTGGACCGAGGCGAACACCGGGCTGACGAGCCTCGACGTCCTCTCGATCGCGGTCGATCCGAATGGGGCGACCGAGGTCTACGCCGGGACCGCGGCCGGCCTCTTCGAGAGCAGCAACGGCGGGTCCAGTTGGGCGCGCCTCGACGGCACCGCCGGTGTCGCGGTGCGGCGAGTGCACTTCGACCCCAACGAGTCCGGTACGCTGTTCGCGGCGACCGACGGCGGCGTGTTCAAGAGTGCCGGCAGTACCGGATCCCGCAACTGGGTCGACGTCAACTCGGATCTCGGCACGACGGATGTGCGCGACCTGGCGGTAGATCCGAGCACCGGCCCGACCACTCTGTTCGCAGCCACGAACCTCGGCGTCAAGACCAGCTCCGACGGCGGCTCCAGCTGGACGACGATCAACACCGGTCTCTCGAGCTTCGATGTTCGGGCCATCACGGTCGATCCACCGGGCGGCAGCGAAGCTCGCGCCTCGCGGCTCTACGCCGCGACCGCGGCTGGAATCTCACGCAGCCTGAACGGCGGTACGAGCTGGGCTCTCGCAAACAGTGGTCTCACCAGTCCGACGGTGCGACAGCTCGTGGTCGACCTGGGGAGCTCGTCGACGCCCGAGTCGCCACGACCGGTTTACGCGGCGACCGCCGGGGGCGTGTTCCAGAGCATCGACACCGCATTGAACTGGGTCGCGATCAACGGTGGACTGACGGATACCGACGTCCTCGGTGTCGCGGTGGCTCCGAGCTCGTCGAGCGTCCTGCTCGCCGGCACCGACGGGGGCGGCACCTTCCGCAGCAACGCTGGTGGCTCGGCCTGCACCGCCGGCCCGGCGACCGGCGACATCACCGACACGGTCAACCTCGCTCGTGGCGCGACACTGATCTTCGAGGCGGTGTGTGATGTCGATCCGGGCCTCACCACGAACCTGGCCAACACGGCGACGGTGACCGCTCCCGATGGTGTGAGCGATCCCGTCTCCGGCAACAACTCTGCAACCGATACCGACAGCTCGGTGCCGACCGCGGATCTGCGAATCACCAAGACCGATGGCCAGGACACAGCGATTCCCGGGGCTACGGTGACCTACACCGTAGGGGTGTTCAACGACGGGCCGAGCGATGTCGTCGGCGCCACGGTCAGCGACGACTTTCCGGACGAGTCCGGTCCGCTGGTGTCCGGCGGCTGTGCCTGGACGTGCAACACCACCGGCGGTGCCACCTGCACGGAGGGGATAGGCGACCTCAGCGACATCGTCAACCTTCCGGCCGGAAGCTCGATCACCTACGCTGCGACCTGCTCGATCCTGGCCTCGGCTTCGGGAAGCCTGGTCAACACCGCAACCGTGAGTGCTCCTGCGGGAATCACCGACGGCAACGCTGCCAACGACTCGGCAACCGACACCGATACCCTGGTGCCGACCTCCGATCTCGGAGTCACCAAGTCCAACGGATCCACCGAGCTGGCGCCGGGAACCCAGACCACCTACACGATCGTGGTGACCAATGCCGGCCCCAGCGACGTCGTCGGTGCGACGGTCACCGACAACCTGCCTGCCTCGCTCACTGGTGCCACCTGGAGTTGTGTGGCGAGTGCCGGGTCGAGCTGCCCCGCGACCGGCAGCGGTAGCCTCGCCGAGACGGTCTCGCTGCTCGCTGCAGGCAGCGCTACATGGACGATGACCGGCACGGTCGATGCCTCGGCGACCGGCCAGTTGGCGAATACCGCCTCGGTGGCAGTGCCGCTCGGTTGGGTCGACGGGAACGGCGCGAACGACTCGGCCGTCGACACCGATACGCTGATTCCGAGCGCCGATCTCTCGATCACCAAGACCAATGGAGTCGTCGAGGTCCGTCCGGGTGATGCCGTGGCCTATACGATCGTGGTCGCCAACGGGGGGCCCAGCGCCGCGCCGTCGGTGACTGTGACCGACGTCCTTCCGCCGCTCCTCGACGGCACCAGCTGGAGCTGTGTGGCGAGCCCGGGCTCCGCGTGCACGGCATCCGGTAGCGGGGACATCGCAGACTCCGCGAGTCTGCTGCCGGGCGGCTCGCTGAACTACACGGTGAACGGCACCGTCGCCTCGGGTGCCTTCGGCAACCTGAGCAACACGGCAACCGTCGCGGGCGACGGCATCGTAGAGACGGCGCCGGGCGACGAGAGCGCGACCGACAGCGATCCGATCGTGCTCGAGGCCGACCTCGCAGTGACCAAGACCGATGGCGTACTCGCGATCGAGCCGGGTCAGGAGTTGACCTACACCATCGTGGTGCGCAACAACGGTCCCGATCCGGTGGTCGACGCCGAGTTCGTCGACGACATTCCCGATCTCGCGCTGACCAATGCCTCCTGGACTTGTGCCTTCGCAGGCAACGCGTCGTGCGGAGCGGCTGCCGGAGTGGGCGACATCGGGAGCGTAGCCAGCCCGGTGCTCGTCGACCTGGTGCCGGGAAGCAGCGTCACCTTCACCCTCAAAGCGACGGTGGCGCCCGGGGCCTCCGGAACTCTCTCGAACACCGCCAGCGTCGGGGTGCCTGCCGGCGTGACCGATCCGGTGCCGGGCAACAACAGCGCCACCGACGAGGATCTGCTCGACGGTGCCGATCTCCGGATCACGAGTAGCGATGGTGCCGAGACGGTGTTCGCCGGCTACGAGACCGCTTACACGATCGTGGTCTCGAACGAAGGGCCGGACGACGTGGTCGGGGCGCGCGTGCTGGCGACGCTCCCGGCCAGCTTGCTCGATGCCGCCTGGATCTGCGTTCCCTCGGAAGGTGCGGTCTGTCCAGCCTCCGGGCAGGGGAGCATCAACCGCCTCGTCGACCTGGACGTCGGGAGTAGCGCTACTTTCGAGGTCACGGCTACCGTCGATGCCGCCTTCAATGGCACGCTGAGCGTCACCGCGACCGTCGTGCCGCCGGGAGGTCTGCCCGATCCCGACGGCGCCAACAACACCGCCACCGACTCCAGTGAGGCGACTCCCGCAACGGATCTGTCGATCAGGAAGACCGGTTTGATCGACGATGGGGCCAGCTACACCCTGGTCGTGACGAACGCCGGCCCGATCGAGGTCGTGGACGCTGCCGTAGACGACGTCTTGCCCGAAGGCCTGCTCGAGTGCAGCTGGACCTGCCTTGCGGATGGCGAAGCCAGCTGCACTGTTGGACCGACCGCCGGCGACGTCGTCGATCTGATCGATCTCCCGGTCGACTCCAGCGTCACCTACGAGATCGTCTGTACGGTCGATGACGAAGCGACCGAGATCGTCAACACGGCCACGGTGACGCCGCCCGACGGCATCACCGACCCCGAGCTCGAGGACAACAGCGACTCCGCTGCCCTCGACTTCAGCCTGATCTTCGAGGACGGCTTCGAGTCGGACGACCTGTCGGCGTGGAGCGACTCGGTGGGCGCCGCGCTCGTGAGCGAGGTGGAGGAACGGGAGCTCTGGTCGCTGGTGCCGCTGCTCGAGAACAAGGCGCTGCACGCGGGGCTCTCCTCTGAGCCGAGATCCGTTCTCAGGCTGAGCGGCTGGCTGGGTGCAGTCGAGGAGGCAGGCGGACGGGCGGGCCACGACCTGTTGATCGAGCTCGAGGCGCGACGCGTCGATGGAGCGCTGGAGCTGCGGGTTTCGGGTGCCGTCGGCGGCGGCCCGGCCGACTGGGTACCCATCGAGCTCCCGTCGGCAGGGTTGCCGGAGGCGGAGCTCTACGAGTCCCAGCTGGAAGCGAGCTTCGAAGCCGACGGCTCGGGCGGCCGCTTGACCGTCGTCGGGACCGGGGTCGAACGCAGCTGGAACTTCAGTGGGGCCGTTCGGAGTGCGGCTTGGAGCTACCTGAACGGGAGACTGCCGATCCGACGGCAGCCACCTACCGACCACGGGACCGGAGAGGAGCGATGATGGCACCGAGAGTTCTACGCTCGTGGGTCGGGAGCCCCGCGGCGCCGGCTGTCGGTCTCGGGGGGTGGCGGCTGAGCCGGATCATCCTCGTGTTGGCGGCTCTCGTGGCTGCGCCAATGGTCGCCCAGGAGCTGAAGCAGGCCGATTTGTCGATCCAGAAGACGAGCGGCAGCGACCCGGTGGTCGCCGGCAGCGGCGTGACGTACACGGTCACCGTCACGAACGAGGGCCCTGACACCACGGACGCCAGGGTGCTCGATCCGTTTCCGCCCGAGCTGCACGCCTGCAGCGCGCAGTGCAGTGCGGGGAGCCGCTCGAGCTGCGGCCGGACGCCTTCTGGGCTCTCTGGCCTCGACGAAGTCATCCACCTGGCGGCGGGCGCGAGCGTTGTCTACACCGTGGGCTGCACCCTGGACGCGAGCGTTCGAGGAAGCCTGGTGAACACGGCCACGGTCGAGGCGCTCGGTGGGGTGGTCGACTCCAACACGGCGAACAACACGGCGACCGACAGGGCGCCGATCACCGGCTCTTCGGATCTCGCCATCGCCTTTGCGAGTGGCGGAGGAGCCGCGGTCGCGGGAGAACCGGTGGGCTATACCCTGACCGTGACGAACGCCGGCCCGAGTGACGCCTTCGGGGCCAAGGTCATGGACTCGTTGCCCACCGATCTGATCGGTTGCAGCTGGACCTGTGCGGGCAGTGGTGGGGGTTCCTGCGCAGCGCCGGGAGGTTCGGGCGATGTCCTGGTGATGCTGGACCTGCCGGTCGGAGCCGCCGCCCAGGTCGGTATCGCCTGTACGTTGGATTCCGGAGCCACCGGTCAGATCACCAACACGGCGACGGTCGAGCGCCCCCAGGGCACTTCCGACCTCGATCTCACCGACAACACGGCCGTCCGGACCGACGGGGTCGTGCGCCGCTCCGACCTCTCGATCACGAAGAGCGATGGTGCGGAAAGCTCGCCACCGGGCGGCAGCGTCACCTACACCCTGGTCGTGAGTAATGCGGGGCCGAGTGACGTCGTTGGGGCGGCCGTCACCGACACGTTTTCTGCTCCCTTCGAGGCACCGATGTGGAGCTGCTCGCCCGGGCCGGAAGCCTCCTGTACGGCTGGGCCCGTTGCTGGAAACCTGTCCGACACCGTCGCGATCCCGGCTGGCGGCTCGGTCACCTACTTCGCGACTGCCGGGATCGACATCGAGGCGACGGGCGCCCTGCTCAACACCGCCGCGGTCTCGGCTCCCGCCGGCATCGATCCCGAGCTGGGCAACAACAGCTCCACCGATACCAACGCACTCGTCCCGACGGCCGATCTGGAGGTCACCAAGGAGAACGGAGTCGAAGCGCTCGAGCGGGATGCCCCGGTGACCTACACGGTGACGGTCAGCAACCTCGGCCCGGGTGACGTCACTGGGGCCACGGTCACCGACGAACTTCCCGCCGAGCTGCTGTCGGCCACATGGACCTGCTTCGCTGCCGATGGAGCGTCCTGTACCACGGGGCCGGTGGCCGGCAACGTGAATGACGTGGTCGATCTGGCCGTCGGCTCGAGCGTGACCTACACCATCGAGGCCACGGTGGCGGAGGAGTCGACCGGCACGATTCTCAACACCGCTTCGGCTGCTGTTCCGGACGGTGTACTCGATCCGGTACCGGAGAACGACAGCGCCAGTGACGAGGACACGGTGGAGCGAGCCGATCTCGAGCTCGCCAAGCGGGCACTGACGTCGGTGGCGGTATCGGGTGGCACCGTCGGCTGGGAAATCGTGGTCACCAACCTGGGCCCGGACGACGCAATGGGTGCCCGAGTCGTCGACACGATGCCGGACAGTGTGGCCGAGACGAGCTGGGAGTGTAGCGCGGCTGGTGATGCTTCCTGCGTCGAAAGCGGGGGCGGTGGGCTTTCGGAGAAGATCGACCTGCCGGTAGGCGGGAGCGCGACCTTCACCCTGCGGTCGCGGATGGCTGAAGACTTCGCCGGCATTCTGCAGAACACGGCCCGCGTCTTGCCGCCGGCGGGTCTGCCCGATCCGGTTCCCGGCAACAACGTCGATGGAGCCGTTCTGACCGTCAAGGTTCCGATCTTCTTCGACGAATTCGAGTCGGGAGACACCTCGACGTGGTCCGACAGTGTCGGGGAGGAAGGGATCGCACCCGTTCAGGGAGTGATCGGGATCATCAAGTTCACGACCGAGGCAGACCGGTAATGCGGGGTCGCGGGGACACTCGAGGAATCGAACAAGGGAGCACAGGGATGTTGCGCTGTCAGTCAGTCGGAATCAAGAACGTTGCCTCGGCAGTCGGCCTCGCGGGTCTGATTGCCTGTCCCCTCGCCGGTTCGCTGGCGGCTCAAGAAGTCAAGGATCCCCGGCCGCCGTCCTCGCGGGGGGCTGCCTGCACCGACGGTGTCGACTGCGTCTCGCCGGCCGCCGACTCGACGGGTCGCATCGATCAGTACGGCTACAGCTTCGTCGCTCAGGGCACTGAGACCTGTCCCGCGAACTGGGTCGACTTGAGCGAGACCGGGACCCTCATCGAGTGGTTCGGAGACCTCGGCTTCGACGACAACAGCGCCACGGTCCCGATCGCGCCGTTCAACTTCTACGGCGTCGACTACGAGTCCCTGACCGTGACGACCAATGGCTACATCAGCACGTCACCCGAGGATCGGGGCACCAACCTGGGGAACAACGGCAGCATGTGTCCGCTGCCCGATCAGCTGCTCAGTGGCGCTGGTGGCCGCATCGCCGTGCTCCTCGACGATCTCGTGAGTGAGACGGCCTTTGTCCAGTACTTCGAAGAGTGCCCCCGGCCGAGCGATCGCTGCCGGGCAACCGAGGAGTGCACGGTTTTTCACTGGGCGAACACCTACCACTTCGGAGACACGGTCGAGAACGCGTTCGGCATCGAGGCGATCCTCTACCATCGGACCAACGACATCGTCGTCCAGTACAGCGATGTCCCGCTCGGGGGCGTCAACCCGGAGGACGGAGCCAACTCGACCACCGGTCTTCAGGACATACCGGCAGTACCCGGACCGCCCTATCCGACCTCGGTGCCACCGAGCGGCTTGACCTACACCTGCGACTGGCCCTCCGCAATGCTCACTGGCGACTCGGTGTGCTTCGAGCACCCCGCCGAACTGCCCGACTCGTGCGTGTTCTCGGACGTCTCCATCGAGAAGTTCTCCGATGCCGCCGACCGGGTGGAGTTGGTTGAGGAGGTCGTCTACACCCTGGCCGTGAGCAACGACGGGCCGGACGCAGCGCGGAACGTGGTGGTGACCGACGATCTGGGTGACGATGTGACCTGGATCTCGGACACCTGCGACGCCGGAGCGCCGTCCGGCAGTGTCTGGACCTGGGAGATCGGCACCATGGGTGCTTCCAGCCTCCAGTCGTGCGACATCACCGTCGGCATCGCCGGTGAGCGCGGCACGACAGTGGAGAACCAGGCTTCGGTGACCCTCGACAACTTTGACGAAGACGAGTCGAACAACACCAGCAACGTCACGAGCTTCGACATCGGCTACATCTCCGACGTGTCGATCGCAAAGGCCTCGGACGCAGCGGTGAGGATGGAGCCCGGGATGGCTGTGGTCTACACCCTGACTGCCGCCAATTCCGGGCCCGACGAGACGGTCAACGCGGTGGTGACCGACGACCTCGGGAGCTCGGTCACCTACGTCTCGAACGACTGCGAGGCGGATCCTCCGGTCGACGGCGTCTTCACCTGGAACGTCGGTGTCATCGACGCCAAGGCCGAGGAGACGTGCAACATCACGGTCTCGGTCAGCGGGTCTCGTGGCACGACAGTCACGAACACGGCCACGATCGGAGTCGACAACATCGACGAGAACACCGAGAACGACACCAGCAACACCGTCAGTTTCGACATCGGCTACATCTCCGACGCTTCGATCAGCAAGTCGTCGAACGCCGCGCCGCGGGTCGAGCCGGGCACTGACGTCACCTACACGTTGACCGTTGCCAATGCGGGGCCCGACGAGACGGTGAACGCGGTGGTGACCGATGATCTCGGAAGCTCGGTGACCTACGTGTCGAACGACTGCGGGGCCGATCCGCCGACGGGCTCCGTGTGGAGCTGGAATGTCGGAGCGGTGGCGCCCGAGTCGCAGGCTGCCTGCAACGTGACTGTCACTGTCAGCGGTGACCGAGGGACGACCGTGACGAACACGGCATCGGTGGCGGTGGACAACATCGACGAAGTGAGTGGCAACAACACCAGCAACGCAGTGGCCTTCGACATCGGCTTCCTGTCCGACCTCGCGATCACGAAGACCGACGACGCGGCCTCGTCTGTTGCTACCGGATCGAGCGTCGTCTACACCCTGACCGTCGACAACTCGGAAGGCCCCGATCCTGCGATCGGCGTCGCCGTGACCGACGTTCTGCCGGACGGCGTCAGCTACGTGGAAGACGATTGCGGCGTCGGTGCTCCGGCCGGATCGACTTGGAGTTGGGCTATCGGTACTCTGGCCGTCGGCAGCAGTGCGACCTGTCACCTGACGGTCACGGTCACACTCGAGGGTTTTGGTACGATCACCAACATCGCAACGGTGGGCCAGCAGTCGATCGAGTCCGACAGCGCGGACAACGAGAGCTCGACGAACGTCCTGGTCGGGCCAGTCAGCGATCCGGTATTCTTTGACGGCTTCGAGAGCGGGAATCTCTCCGCTTGGAGCTCATCGGTCGGGGAGTAGGCCGTCACGGCGGCTCCGGGCGACGAGGTTCCTTCGAGTCCTGGCCATCGGGGCTCGTTGACGAAGAGGCAGGGGGGAAGCGACCATGGCAACGAGTCCGAGGGCGAGCCGTGTGAATGGGACGAGAGGAGGGGCGAGGCCGGCTCTGCTGCTGGCCGCCGTCCTGGTCTGGCTCGGTGCCGCTGTCTCTGCGCAGGTGCCCGCAGGCTGTGAGGACTGCCCTCCGACGACGGCGCAGGTCGGAGCTCTCACCGGCGTCCAGGCCCAGGCTGGGCACCTCCTGCGCGACAGCATCGTGAGCAGCTGTGCCGGCAAGACCTTCCCCGGCGTGACCGTGGCAGGCTCGAGCTTCTTCTACGAGACGGTCACCTATCGGAACTACGGACCCTCGGCCTGTGTCACTGTCTCGTTCGATCCGACCGCCGGCAGCAACCCTTGCGGCACCAACGCCCAGGCGGCCGCCTACCAGGATGCATACGATCCCATGAACCAGGCCAACGGCTACCTCGGAGATGGTGGTTCTTCGGCGGCCGGCACGTTCTCGTTCCAGGTCGCTGCGGACTCCGACTTCTTGGTCGTGATCACCAACAGTGTCGCTGAGGACACCTGCAGCTATTCGCTCCAGATCGATGACGTGCCGTGCCAGAGTGACACGACGCTGTGCGAGCTGACCACTGCGGTCCCGGGAGTCGACCTGCGAGGCCGAGTCGGACTGGTCTTTCTGTTGGTCTTCGCCGGTGTGGTCATCCTGCGGCGAGTGGTCTAGCGAGCTGGCGACAGGAGTCCTCGGCTCACCGGAGCTCGGCTCGTTGAGCCGAGCGCGGCGGCCGAGAGCTAGTCGACCGAGTCGATGCAGGTAGCGGCCAGCCCGACGGAGAAGCGTCCACTGGCTTTGAGGATCGAGGAGATGTGGCCGACTGCGCCATCCGCGAAAGTCCATTCGATAGCCCCGAAGGGCACATCGATGTTGAGCGGAGGCGACTCGAGAACCGACGAGTTGAACTCGAAGGCATGGCCGCTGAAGCCGATTGCGATCTGGACGATGAACTGGCCGGCTTCATCATAGAGATCGCCTGTGACCACGGGCCGCTCGCCGCCCGTCTGGTTCTCCAGCACGAAGAATACGAAGTCGGTGGCACCGTCGAAAGTGGCGGTGCCGAAGAAGCGATGGTCCCAACGATTGCACAGACCGTCGGGGCGAGCGTTGGCGTCCGGACCGTCCGAGAAGCCGACCAGCACATCGCCGCTCGCGAAGTCGTTGGTCGGATCGAGGCGAAAGTAGTCGCCGGTCAGCCACGAGGCGTCCTCGAGCGGTGCGAGGGTATCGGGATCGACCGCGGTCGCGACTATGTAGCCGCTGGTTGGCAGGTCGCCCACGAAACGCAGGTTTGCGGTGCTGATCTGGCTCGGGGCGAGATGCTCGATCTTCGTCAGCACTGGTGTGCCGTTCGGAGGTGTCGCGGCGGCGAAGTACTGGAGCCGGACGGTGTGGGGCTCGTTGGAGCGATTGCGCACCGCGAACAGGGCCATTGCACCGTTCGGGTTGCTCAGGTCGAGGCTGTAGTAGGGCAGTAGCAGGGCGCCCTCGGGCCGCGAGGCCGACCGCAGTCGCGGCGCCGTGGGCTCGGCGCTCGCGGGCTCAGAATGCAGAGAGATGCGCAGCTGGGGTGCTGCTTCGGCCGAGGCCATGGCGGCAGCCCCGCTGCCGATCAACGGCAAGCTGAGCAGGGCGAACCAGAGCGAACAGACGGGAACGACCCCGTGGGAGGGTCGATGCGTGTCGGGGGTGTCGTAGTTCTCGCACATGGCAGCGGAGTATAACGGGAAAAAGAGAGTAAATCTTGTTAAAGTGGTGAAACGCCGATCCCTATTCGGGGCCTCCGGCCGACCCTTCCAGGCTGCTGTCCTCTAACTCCTCTCGAGCCTCTGAAGAGTAATGTCCAACCGCACCCTCCCGCGCGCGCTCCTCGTCCCACTCCTGCTTCTGCCTTCACTCGCCGGCTCGGAGGGAACCAACGAGGTCGCCCCGGCGGTGCAAGACCTCGATCGGATCGAGGGCACGCTGTCCCATCTCGAGGAGGGGCTGCTCGAGCTCGAAGTCGACCTGCGCAGCGGTCTCTTGCCAGGGCCGCGCTCGCGCACGATCTTCGCGTCGCGGCTCTACCAGCTTCCGCTCGAGGGTGAGCCCACTGCTGGCGTGGTCCAGGGACCGCGTGGGGTCGAGGTTCGAACCCTCACCTGGAGGGTGGCTGTCGATTCGGTGCAGGTTTCGGTCGCGAGCCTGCAGCCCTGGCCTGGTCCTCTGGATCTGTTCGCTCGGATCGACAATGCCCGCATCTCGATCGTCGATGGCGAGCCGCTGGCTGGTGACGAGCGTCAGGAGCGTTTCCGCAGTCGCCACACTCTGCGCCTCATCGGCACCAGCGTCGACGGGGCGGCGGCTGTTGTCAAAGGCGGGTTCGAGCTCGAGTGGCGGCGTGCAGTCCCCACGGCCTCGGATGGACACGCAGTCGAGGCGGTCGAGCCGGCGCTGACCTCGGGCTGGCAGATCGTCGAGTGGTCGACCGGCGATCTGGTCGCCACGCTGGCGCCGCAGCGTTTCTTCGCCGACGTTCTCGAGTCGGCGGTTCCGCAAAGGCTGGCGAGTGAATTGATCCACTCGCGGCACGAGCGCTACATCGAGGAGTATCTGCGGGATCCGGGTCGGTTTCAGCCGCCACACCCGCTCTTCGAGGCGATCTCGCACGACCGTCATCCGTCCCTCTCGGTGGTGGACATCGACGACGACGGCTGGGACGACCTCTATGTCATGTCTCGTTGGGAGCCCAACCGGCTGTTGCGCAACCGTCGCGACGGGACTTTCGAGGAGGTGGCCGCCCGCTATGGACTCGCGGTAGACGGCCTCACCTCGTGTGCGCTATTCCTCGACTTCGACAACGACGGTGATCGGGACGTGTTCCTGTGCCGGACCCTCGAACGGAGCCTGCTCCTGATCAATGAGGGCGGCCGCTATGTCGACGGCTCGGATCGGTCGAGCATTTCGTTTCCGAAGCACGTGGCTTCGGCCTCTGCGGCGGACTACGACGGTGACGGCCTTCTCGACCTGTACGTCGCGACCTACGCCAAGACGCTCACTCGCGGCTGGCCGTTAGAGCAGGTGATCGGCGTCGATCCGGCCCTGCCCTTGCCCTCGACCGAGCAGCTGGCCGAAATGATGGCGTCGGAGCGGCCCTGGACCAACGTCTATGGACCGGCCAACATGTTGCTACGCAACCAGGGTGGAGGCCGCTTCGAGCCAGCCGAGCCGGAGTCCGGCGCCACGGTCTGGCGTCACACCTACCAGGCGTCGTGGTCCGATTACGACCGAGACGGCGATCCCGACCTCTACCTGGCGAACGACTACGGCCCGAACGAGCTGCTCCGCAATCGCGGCGACGGTCGCTTCGAGAGTGCCGGCGCCGAGCTCGAAGTCGAGGACCTCGGTTTCGGCATGGGCGCCTCCTGGGGGGACTACGATCGCGACCTCGACCTCGACCTCTACGTCAGCAACATGTTCAGCAAGGCGGGCAAGCGGATCACCCGCCGGCTCACCGGGCCCGACTCGGACGTGGCGTCGATGGCACGCGGAAACTCACTGCTGCGCAACGAGGGAGATCGCTTCGAGCGGATCTCCGGGCGCCCGGGCTTCGAAGGGGTCGAGCGCACCGGCTGGTCGTGGGGCGGTCAGTTCGCCGATCTCGACAACGACGGCTGGCTCGACCTGACTGTGCTCAACGGCTACTACACCGTGCCTGCCCATCTGCGTCTCCTACCGGTCGACACGTGAAGCATCTTCTGGCGCACGGGCGTGCGCCTCGCACTGGCTGACGGCGATCAGGGCTCCGGCGTTGGTGAGACTCCCAGTCTGAGCGACGTCTCGGGTCCCTTCTATCAGCAGCTCCGGGACATCCAGTCGCGACTCCTGCCAGACAGTGAGTACGAGTGGTCCGTCTCGCTGAGCGGCCGGGAAGCGAACAACGTCTTCTTCAACCTCCAGGGGCAGCGCTTCGAGGACCTCAGCGGACTGTCCGGTTTCGACGATGAGGCGGACGGTCGGGCCCTGGTGCTCTGGGATCCCGATCGGGACGGCTACGTCGATCTCGCGGTGGCCAACGCGAACGCACCGCGGCTGCAGCTGTTCCGCAACACCCTCGGTGATCGACGGCGCGATGCCGAGCCCGACTTCGTGGCGGTGCGCCTGGTCGGGGGTGCTGACGGCAGGGGGACGAAGGGCGAAGAGGAGTCCGGTTTCAGCTCGCGCGACGCTTGCGGTGCGCTGCTCGAGCTCACGCTGGCCGACGGAGCGAAGCAGATCGAAGAGCTGCACTGCGGTGAGGGCTTCGCAGCGCAGAACTCGGCCACGGTGCTGTTCGGTCTCGGTGACCGAGGTGGTTCGTCGATGCTCCAGGTGCGTTGGCCTTCGGGTCGTCAGCAGATCGTGGGGCCGATCGGCGCCGGATCACGAGTGACGGTCTTCGAGGATCAGCGGCAAGTGCCGGAAGGGGGATCCGGCAGCGTCAGGCAGCAGGGTGCTGTCGTCGAGCGCTATCTGCCGTAGAGCAGACGGTGTGGCTCGCTCCGGTACCGCGCGATCCAGTGCTACGATCGTGTCGGCTTCGAACCGTGGCGAGAGTCAGGAGAAGGCGTCGGGCGGGCCGTCGCTGCGCGACAGCCGATTCTCGGTACGACGCGTTCTTGTGGAGGAAGGGCAGCGATGCAAGAGTCCCCGCGAGTCGCAGCGAGTGCGGTCATCTCGCCACGGCTGATGGTCGTGGCAGCGTTCGTTTTGGTCTTCGCTATCGCGGGCCCGACGCTCGGGACGTCCGACGACGACGGGCAGGTCACCTACGCCGCGCACATTGCGCCGCTCATCCAGGAGAAGTGCCAGGAGTGCCACCGACCACGGGGGCTCGCTCCCTTCAGTCTGCTCGAGTACGAACAGGTCAGGGCCTGGTCGCGGTCGATCCGCCGGGAGGTGGAGAAGGGCGCCATGCCGCCCTGGGGTCTCGACCCGGAGGTGGGGGAGTGGGCCAACGATCCGACCTTCACCGTGCAGCAGCGCGAGCAGTTGTTCAGCTGGCTCGACTCCGGCATGCCGTTCGGCGACGCGGCCGAGCTGCCGGAGCCCCTCGAGTTCCATGAAGACTGGACGATCGGAAAGCCGGATCTGGTGTTCGAAATGCCCGAAGAGATCACCATCGCAGCCGAGGGCGAGGTGCCCTATCAACATTTCGTGACCGAGCTGAAGGTCGAAGAAGACCTCTATGTGCAGGCAGCCGAGGTGCTCCCGGGCAATCGCAAGGTGGTGCACCACATCATCGTGTTCCTTCAGCCTCCCGATGGCTCGAGGTCGCCGGACGGCTTCACCAACACGATGCTCGACGTCTACGCTCCCGGGTCGCCGCCCGGCGTCACGCCAGCCGGTGTCGCGCGCAAGATCCCTGCCGGCTCGAACCTCCTGTGGCAGATTCACTACACGCCGACCGGAGAACCGGAGCGCGATCGGTCGAAGTTCGGCATCATCCTGTCGAAGGAGCCTCCGCGGGAGATCCTTCGAACCGCGACGGTGGTCAACACCCGCTTCGAGATCCCGCCGCATGCCGCCGATCACCGCGTCGACGCCGAGGCGATGATCCCGCGCGACGCGACGATCTACTCCTTCACGCCCCACATGCACTACCGGGGCAAGTCGATGGATTTCTTCCTGATCTACCCCGACGGGCGCGAGCTGCTGGCCTGCTCGATTCCGAGGTACGACTTCGACTGGCAGCTCGACTACCAGCTGAAGACGCCGCTGGAGGTCCCGGCGGGCACGAAGCTCCGAGTCGTTGCTCGGTTCGACAACTCGGAGAACAACCCTGCGAATCCCGATCCCGACGAGACCGTGCGCTGGGGTGAGCAGACCTGGGAAGAGATGATGATGGGTGGGGTCTTCCTGTCCTGGTCAGCCGAAGACGAGGAGCTGCCGAGCGGCTCGAGCCGCTAGCCGCCCTGAGTTGCTGCGAGCAGACCAGGCGCTCGCACTGCCACGACGCGAGGGCTGCGCCGCACACCTCGATTCGCATGACACACTAGGCGGCGATGTCCGACCGCAAGGCTCTCGGCCTCTCGACACTGACCGCGCTCGTGGTGGGCAACATGATTGGCTCCGGGGTCTTTCTGTTGCCTGCGTCGCTGGCACCGTTCGGCGGCGTGAGCTTTCTCGGTTGGCTGGTGACGGCGGCCGGCTCGATGATGCTCGGACTGGTGTTCGCGCGTCTGGCTCGACGGGCGCCCGAGGCGGGCGGTCCCTATGCCTACACGCGGCAGGCCTTCGGTGACTTCGCCGGCTTCCTGGTCGGATGGGGATACTGGATCTCCTGCTGGTCGGCACTCGCGGCGATTGCCGTCGCGATGGTCGGCTACCTCGGTGAGTTCGTGCCCGGTCTCGCCACCACCCCGCCGCTCGCTGCCGGCACTGCCATTGCCGCCATCGTACTGCTCACCGGGGTGAACGCGGCCGGCGTACGCGAGGCCGGGCTGGTGCAGTTCGTCACCACGGTGGTCAAGATGCTTCCCCTGCTCGGCATCGCGCTGTTCGGTCTGAGTCGATTCGAGACAGCGAACCTGGAGCCCTTCAACCCGACCGGTCGGCCGCTGCCGCTGGCGGTGGGCGGGTGCCTGGCCCTGACCCTGTGGGCTTTCCTCGGTCTGGAGGCGGCGACGGTGCCCGCGGGGGAGGTGAGCGATCCCAAGCGAACGATCCCGCGTGCGACGGTTCTCGGGATCTCGGTCGCGACGGTGCTCTACGTCGCCAGCACAGGCGTTGTCATGGGGATGGTGCCGCGCGAGCAGCTGGCCGCTTCGACGGCCCCCTTTGCCGATGCCGCCGAGATTCTCTGGGGGCCGATCGGAGGCAAGCTCGTTGCAGCGGGAGCCTTCGTCTCCTGCTTCGGGGCGCTCAATGGTTGGATTCTGATCGCCGGTCAGATGCCCGCGGCGATCGCGCGCGACGGGCTCTTTCCGCCGCTGTTCGCTCGCCTCTCGGGTCGAGGGACACCGGCGCAGGGACTGCTGGTGTCGAGCGGGCTGTCGTGCGCGCTCGTCGCCGCCAACTTCACCCAGGCGCTGGTGGCGATGTTCACCGCCATGATCCTGCTCTCGACCCTGGCTTCGCTGATCCCGTTCGCCTTCTCGGCGATGGCGGAGCTGCACCTGACTCTGCGCGAGCGCCGGCCCGGTACCCTGATCGGAGTTGCCGTCGCGCTGCTCGCCTTCACCTATGCGATGGTGGCGATTGCCGGTGCGGGGGAGAGCACCGTGTTCTGGGGCTTTCTCGCGTTCCTCGGTGGCATTCCGTTCTACGTGCTCACTCGCTGGCATGGCAGCCGGCGCAGCTCGGCTGACTCCCTGAAGCAGTAGTCGAAGCGGGCAGGCGAAGTCGGGCGAAGCCGAGGCCGCAGCGGCGCTGCCTGCCCCATCGGGGCTCTCGGTGCAGGGGGAAGCCCGGCGTTCCGAATCCGAGGAGAACGCGATGTCCGGGTCTCTCCCTTGGCGGAGTCGCGGAGGAAACGCGCTACGAATTCGAGGAAGACTTCTGTTCCGGTGGCTCGTCGGGGATCCATCGCCGTTCTCGGCCCGTTGGAAATCAGCCGGCGAACTTCCTACACTGCCAATATCTTCGTGCAAATACAAAGAGGCCAATAACCGCAGTTGCTGGCCCCCCGCGGCCAGCAGGAAGGAGTCGAATCCATGCAGCTCACCCCTCGACCCGCCCTGACCGTGCCCACCCTCCTCCTGATTCTCTTCGGAGCGCTCGTCGGCGCGACGGCAGCGGTCGCGCAGTTCAGTCCCTGTCAGGCAATGCCCGAGAGCCAGAAGTTCACCGTCAGTCAGGCCGGTGGCGGAAGGGTTCCCGACGTGGCGATGTTTCCCGACGGTCGGGCCATCGTTGTCTACCAGACCGGGTCCTCTCCCGGCAGCGACGACGACCGTCTCGGCGTGGTGGCGCGCTTCATCGGAGCGAACGGGCAGTTCGAGGGGAACGAGTTCCAGGTGAACACGCTCATCGACCAGGACCAGATGAACGCCGAGGTCGCCGTGGCGCCCAACGGGGCCTTCGTCGTCGTCTGGGTCAGCGACGTGTCTCCCGGAGACATGGACGTCGCCAGCATCCGGGCCCGGGTCTACGCCCCTAATGGCTCGCCGGTGGGAGAGGACTTCCGGGTCAACGACGTTGCGGAGGGGTGGCAGGAGAATCCGCGCGTGGCGATGAACAACGATGGTTTCGTCGTGGTCTTCGACACCAATGGTCCCTCGCCCGGCAACGATGCCAGTGGACACAGCATCCAGGCCCGTCGCTTCGACGCTGACGGCACGCCCCTGGGCGGCCAGTTCCAGGTCAACACCGTGATCGGCGGCGATCAGTACATCCCCGACGTCGCCATGCATCCCGATGGCCGCTTCGTCGTGGTCTGGCAGAGCGACACCAGCGGGGGCGACGACAACAGCAGTCGCAGCGTCCAGGTTCGCCGCTATTCGTCGAGCGGGACGCCTCTCGCTCCCGAGCAGCAGCTCAACATCATCACCGCACAAGCCCAGGACAAGGCCCGAGTGTCGATGGATTTCGCCGATGCCAGCTTCATGGTGGCCTGGCAGAGCGGTAGCTCCGAAGACGGCGACGACGAGGGCCTCAGCATCCAGGCGCGGGGGATGCTGTGGAACGGCATTCCCACGACGCAGCGGGAGTTCCAGGTCAACCAGGAGACCTTGGACGGTCAGTTCAATGTGAACATCGCGAACGTGGGTCCGAGAGAGTACACGGCGGTCTGGGTGACGGACTACTCGGGTGATCGGACCCTGGCGATGCGGTCGATCGGCCTCGAGGGAGCCGAGATCGGCGGTGAGATCGACCTCTCGGGCTCGGCGCTCAGACCCCAGGACGCCAACATCGCCAGCAACGGCAACGGCTCTTCTCTCACGGTCCATAAGGAATCGGGACTCGATGACGTGGTTCCCACCAACCGCGACGGGATCCGCGCGCGACGCTGGAATCACCCCTGCGCCACCGGCGAGCCGGGCGACTGCGTCGAGGACGCGACCACTCTCTGTCTCCTGGACAATCGCTTTCGCATCACCGCGAACTACCGCACGCCCCAGGGAGAGATGGGCGCGGCTCAGGCGGTGGAGCTGACTCCCGATACCGGATACTTCTGGTTCTTCCGACAGGAGAACGTGGAGATGGTGATCAAGGTCCTGAACGGTTGCCCGATCAACCAGCGCTTCTGGGTGATTGCCGGTGGCCTGACCAACGTGGAGGTCGATATCGAGGTCTTCGATATCGAGGCCAACCAGAGCAGGCTCTTCGGGAATCCTCAGGCGACTCCCTTCCAACCGATCCAGGATACGAACGCCTTCGCGACGTGCCCATGAGGCGCTAGCGAACCGATCCCCCCGGAAGGACGGTCGGGTCGGGTCCGGCCGTCACCGGGGGGCAGCGCAACGAATTCGCTGGCGACATCCCAGGCGAGTCGCGGGTCGAGTGTGGGAGATGGGTACGTGCGCGTGCCTCGCGGCCTTGCCTCCGCGCCCGGAACACTCGGCGAGATCTCGGTCTTCGGCGCTAGTATCGCCTCGGAGTCTCGCCTGAGGCTCTGCTTCCTGCAGGATCCTGGTGGCCACGGCTGCCGGACTCCAACGGCTACACCGAGTCCTCGGGTCGAGATGCTGGACGCCTACCGGTTCGCGAAGGAGCGGCTTCGACCCTTTGATGGTGCACGAATCACGATCTCGCCGTCAGGGTTTCCTGGCGCTCTTGTTCAACTGGCGACCGCGGCGAGCAAGGCTCCATCTCCGGTCGCTGTGCATCTTTGCCAGCTCGATCTTCGCGCACTCGGCGTGCACGCCTCCGGAGTCCGTGCACCCCAACGTGCTCTTCATCGTTGTCGACGACCTGAACGACTGGGTGGGCGCTCTGGATGGACATCCCCAGACCCGGACGCCGAACATCGATGGGCTGGCCCGGCGCGGCATGCTCTTCACCAACGCCCACGCGGCCGGCGTCTCGTGTAACCCGTCGCGCACGGCGGTGCTGACCGGCGTTTCTCCGTGGCGCTCCGGGATCTTCAGGAACCAGCAGGACTGGCGCCGCGCGCTCCCGGGAGTGACCACCCTGCCACGGTACTTTCGAGAGCACGGCTACTTCACGGCCGGGTCCGGCAAGGTCTTTCACACGACGTTTCCCGACCCCGACTCCTGGGACGACTTCTGGCCGAGCAAGACGACCCAGCGGCCCTGGGATCCGGAGCCCGAGGGCCGGCCACTCAACGGACTCGCAGGCGATCCCCGGTTCGACTGGGGGCCGGTGCCGGTACCGGTGGAGGAGATGGCGGATGCTCGGGTCGCGGATTGGGTGGCGCGCCAACTCGACGACGTGGTACGAGATCGACCCTTCTTCCTGGCGCTGGGGATCTACCGGCCTCATCTTCCCTGGTTCGTGCCCCCCGCGTATTTTGCGCGGCCCGAGATTTCCGGGGAGATCGCCCTGCCAGAGGTTCCGGCTGACGACCTCGACGATCTTTCCGAAGCCGGACTTCGGATCGCCCGTCCAGGTGGCTTCCATCGTCGCGTGGTGGAGGCCGGGCAGTGGCCAGCCGCCGTGCAGGCGTACCTGGCCTCGGTGAGTTTCGCGGACGAAATGGTCGGCCACGTCCTCGAGGCGCTCGAGCGCTCCGGTCACTCCGAGGACACGATCGTCGTGCTCTGGTCGGACCATGGCTTCCATCTCGGGGAAAAGGACCACTGGCGCAAGTTCACCCTCTGGGAGCGAACGACTCGCGTGCCCCTGATCATCGTGGCCCCGCCCGGGACGCCAGGGCTGGCTCGGGGCACCAGTGCGGGCGCGCGTTCGGAGCGCACGGTGTCGCTACTCGACCTGTATCGGACCCTGGTCGAGCTGGCAGGGTTGCCGGCGCCTCCGGCCGAGGTCAGTGGTCCCTATCCGGGAGTCGAGGGTCGGAGCCTGGTGCCCTTGCTCAGCGATCCGGACGCACCCTGGCCTCATCCGGCAGTGACCGCGCTGAGCGCCCGGGATCTGAGCGTGCGCGACGAGCAGTATCGCTACATTCGCTACGCCGACGGCTCCGAGGAACTGTACGACCACCGGACCGATCCGGGGGAATGGCGCAATCTCGCCGGGCTCGAGTCGAGCCGTCCGGTGATCGCGCGACTGCGCAGGGCTCTCGTCGAAGCGGTGGGGCCGGACGCGGTACTGCCCGTCGGCTGATAGGCGTCGCCAAGGAGCCGGGGCAGCCAGGATGGCGTCGGGGTCCAGTCCCGCGGAGTCGCGGGCACCCGGGCGCCAACGAGTGCGATCAGTTGCCCCCGTTCCTCTCCGGCTCTCGCTGCTCGAGCGTTTCCTGCTCGAGCAGACGTGCGCCGCGCAGAATGTTGCCCATGGCGTAGTTCCCTTCGTGACAGGCGTACTCGTAGACCCGTCCGTCGGTCACCGGCCACGTGAAATCTCCCTTCCACGGAGCCGTCCAGCGGGAGGGGTCCTCCACCACGAACTCGTAGTGCAGGGTGTCGCGGTCCTTGCGCGTGAAGCGCTCGACGACGTGCAGCGTTTCGGTGGCTCCTCCGAAGGAGCCGCGCTGCTCCAGGAAGTTGGTGGTGTCGACCACCAGGGTGTCGCCCTCCCACCAGCCGATCGAATCGCCGAACCAGAAACGGATCTCGGGCGGCGCATGCTCGGAATCGAGGCGGACCACTCGCGCGTCGTGGACCATCTCGTTGAGGATCATGACGCGGTCCTCGGTCTGAACGATTCTCTTGGTGTTGTTGTAGAGCGAGGGCAGAGCCGGCACCGACGAGGAGAAACTGGTCAAACAGCGGTCGGAGAGCGGGCGGCTCTCGGGGCCGTCGTAGGGTCCCGGTCCCTCCTGGTCGAGCCAGAAGGCCGTGCCGTCGTCTCGAAAGGCCCGGAGGAGAACACCCATCTGCTGGCGTGCCTCTGGGGTCATGGGAGGTCGGCGTCCATTGGCGGGCTCGGTGATGATGGAGGTGCGGAACCTGCCGTCGACCATGACGACCGAGTCGCCACTGTCGACCCAGAAATTGTTGTAGCCGCCGACGTTGCCGGCACCGGAGCGCCCGCGTTGCGAGTCGTCGAGACCCACCGGGGGCGCGCCGCCTTCGCCGGGGGCATCCCGCTCCGGATCGCTCTGCTCCGACCTCTTGGCGACATACTCGCGCTGTTTCTCTTCGATCTCGCGCGCCTGTTCTTCGGTCAGATAGAGGCTGTCACTGTACTCCCGGGGGCGCTCGAGTGGCGTCAGCGTCGCGATGTCGTAGGTTCCGGAGAGATCGGGTCGTCCGCTGGCGGTTCTCGGAATGTCGTCTATCGCGGCGATCGGCATCGCGATCGACACCAGCGTCAGGCAGCCGGAGTGGAGAAGAGCTCGGGTCATGGCGGGATCTCCTGTCTGGTTTTGGGCGAGAGTCCGTCGAGCGCGGTGGTGTCCGGCTGCTCAGGAGGAGAGCCTCTTGTTGGCCCGGTCGTCGGCTTCGGTACCATTTCTCCGGATCGCGCACCCTCAGGACCACTTTTGACTCCAGACCCAGACCGGCACCGTCGATTTTCAGCGGCATCGGCAGGTCTCTCCCTACGGTTGGATCGGACTCTTCGGGATCGAACACGGGGCGGAACGACTGTACCAGCGGGGCCCCTGGGTGGCGAGTCAGCGGGCGTGGCGACCGGGAGGTCGCTGGAGCGGGAGCATCAGGGAGGCGATCCTCCGGGAGGAGCAATGGACCACATAGACATCAAGGGCCAGCGGGTGTTCGGGCTCCTGGTCGACTCGCAGACCCGTTGTGAGCACTACGCGGGCCCCACGGACGTGATCGCCATCAAGTTCCATTGCTGCCGCAGGTGGTACCCCTGCCACGCGTGCCATGACGCCAGAGAAGAGCATGATCGGTCCGTCTGGCCTCGGACGGAGTTCGGCCAGCCGGCCGTACTGTGCGGTGCCTGTGGAGTCCAGCTGACGGTGAGTGAGTATCTCGCCAGTGGCTTTCACTGTCCGCGCTGCGAGGCCTCGTTCAATCCGGGATGTCGACGTCACTACGCCCTCTATTTCGAAACCTGAGAAGGGGGCCGGTTCCCGCCCTGCGTCAGTGACTCAGGCCCAGTAGGGCACTCCCGCAAAACGCTCGGTGAGGAAGTCGACGAAGTCGCGCACTCGGCGGGAGAGGAAGCGCGTGCTCGGATAGAGCGCGTAGATGCCGAGCTGGAGCCAGCGATACTCCTCGAGCAGCGGCTCGAGCTCACCGCGCTCGATCGCCCCGTGGACGATGAAGTCGGGCTCCATGATCACCCCGTGTCCGGCTCGGGCGAGCACCTCGAGGAAGTCACCGTTGCTGGCCCGCATGCCTACCCGGACCTCCACTCTCCTCTGTTCTCCATCGGGTGCTTCGTAGCTCCACGTGCCGGGGGAAGGCGAATTGCCATAGACCAGGCAGCGATGCTCGAGCAGGTCGGCGGTTGTTTGCGGTCTACCGAACCGCTCGAGGTAGAGAGGGCTCGCACACACGATATGGCGCGTCGTAGCGAGGCGCCGAGCGATGAAGCTCGAATCCTCCAGGCGAGCGATGCGGATCCCGAGATCGAATCCCTCCTCCAGCAGATCGACCTGGCGATCGTTGAGGTCGAGATCGAACTCGACCTCGGGGTGACGTCGTGAGAACTCGTCCACCGCGGGAGCGAGGTGTCTCAGACCGAAGCTGAGAGGCACCGCCACACGCAAGCGGCCCGCCAGCTCGCAGTGCGACTGCGAGACGTTCAGCTCTGCCTCTTCCAGATCGTCCAGGAGCCGCACACTGCGATCGTAGAGACTCCGCCCGCTATCGGTGAGGCTCAGCTTCCGAGTGGTTCGGTTCAGCAGTTGCACGCCCAGCCGTTCTTCGAGAGCGGAGAGGCGCCGACTGACCGCGGACTTGGCGATTTCCATCCGGTCGGCAGCCCCGGTGATGCTCCCGGCCTCGACGACCCTCACGAAGGTCTCGAGCTCGCTGAACCGACTCATTGGTTCTCCTCGTGGCAACAATATGTTGATGAATGCCTTGTTTATCCTTCGATTTTGAACAGCCAGGATGCGGAGGTCAAGCAAGCAGGTCGCTCTCTGAGGACCTCCGAACCTCTCCACGATCGAGACCCACGAAAGGTGGTCATTGATGAGTCGCTCCCCCGAGACCTTCCCCATGCGTCCCTCTCCGGCGCTGCGTATCCTGCGTGTCGATTCGAGCGCCCGAACGGGTTCTTCGGTCAGCCGCCGCCTGGGAGATCTCCTGCTGCACCGACTCGAGCAGGAGCACGGCTCGGTCGAGATCGCCCACCGGGACGTCTCCGCCGGACTCCCCTTCGTGACCGAGGCCTGGGTCGTGGCGAATGCGACCGATCCCGCCGAGCGCACACCGCAGCAGGAGGAAGAGCTGGCCGTCTCCGAGCGACTGGTCGGAGAGCTCGAGCGTGCCGACGTCCTGGTCTTGAGCACGCCGATCTACAACTTCGGAATCCCGGCCGCCTTGAAGGCCTGGATCGACCAGGTGGCACGCGCCCGACGGACGTTCCGCTATTCGGACGCCGGCCCGGTGGGGCTGCTCGAAGGAAAGAAGGCCTACGTACTGGTCGCATCGGGAGGCACCGAGGTCGGCAGTGAGATCGACTTCGTCTCCGGGTACCTCCGACACATCCTCGGCTTCCTCGGCATTCGAGACGTCGAACTGATTGCCGCCGACCGGCTCATGGCTCGAGGTGACGAGGCCCTGGCGGGTGCCGTCGAGGCGATGGACCACCTGTTTGCAGGACGCGAGCAGCGTGCGTAGAGCGCTCGAGCGTGAACCCGGTCCCCAGAGAGGAGTGAGTGATGAGTTGGCAAAGCTGTCCTGATCCCGACCTGAGAGTGATCGACGAAGCCCCGGTCGAAACGGTCATCCTTCCGCGCGCTCGCGATCTGGGCGAGTTCGAGGTCCGCCGCGCCCTGCCGTCGAAAGAGAAGCAGATGATCGGTCCCTTCATCTTCTTCGACCAGATGGGGCCGGCCGAGTTTCTGGTGGGCCGTGGAATGGATGTCCGGCCCCACCCTCACATCGGTCTCTCCACCGTCACGTACCTGTTTCGCGGTGAGATCCTGCATCGCGACAGCCTCGGGACTCTCGAGACCATCCGGCCGGGAGAGCTCAACTGGATGACCTCGGGACGGGGCATTACCCACTCGGAGCGCACCCCTCCCGAAGAGCGCGAGGTCGGCCCCGACCTGTTCGGTATCCAGGCCTGGGTGGCCCTGCCCAAGGCGGTGGAGGACACCGCGCCGGAGTTCGAGCACTATGCGCGTCGGGCGATGCCGACCATCGAGGATCACGGCGCTTCGGTGCGCTTGATCGCGGGCTCGCTCTACGGCAAGAGCTCTCCCGTGAAGACGCACAGCGATCTGTTCTACGCCGAAGTGCGGCTCGAGGACGACGGGCGGATCCCGCTCAGCCCGGAGTACGACGAACGCGGCATCTACGTGGTCGAGGGTGCGGTGGAGATCGCGGGTGAGGTCCATGAATCCGGCCGGCTGCTGGTCTTGAGGCCTGGAGACGAGATCACCCTCCGGTCGAGAGGCGCCAGCCGGTGCATGTTCCTCGGTGGAGAGCCGATGGACGGTCCACGGTACCTCTGGTGGAACTTCGTCGCCTCCTCCCCCGATCTCATCGAGCAGGCCAAGAACGACTGGAAGAGCAACCGGTTCGAGAAGGTGCCCGGCGACGACGAGTTCATTCCCCTTCCAGACGAAGCTCGGCCCGGCTCTCCTTCCGAGCGCGAGGGCTGACCGGAATCCGGACCCCGATTCGAGAGGCCCGGGCGCGTTTCCGAAAGATCTGGAACCGGCCGCCGGTACTCGCACCATTCAACACCCGAATAGCCCTGAACACCCGAATGGCCCTGGGAAGACCCGAATAGCCCGTTCAAACCGGGTGGGCGGGGAACACCCGAATAGCCCTGCACCGTTCAAACCGCGAATCGCCCGGCCCTAGAGAGGCCAGCCCAGCGCTCGGTGCAGCGCGAGGAGCAGGGAGACGGCGAGTCCGGCCATGCCCACCAGCGTCCAGTAGGCGGCGGCGAGGGCGGGGGGCCTCGAGAGGAAGAGCCGGACCAGACCGACGACGGCGAGGCCGAGCGCGAGCGGCGGTAGCAGGAACACGAATCGCAGCAGCGGGGTGACTCCCGAGTAGAGCGCCTGCACGTCGGTGACCAGCAGAGCCGTGCCCAGGCCGAGTACGAACAGAAGGTAGAGCAAGGCCATTCCGGTGAGGGCGAAAGTGCCGCGGAGGGCACCGATGGAGGCCTTCCGCGCCCGGCGACGGCGTCGCCAGAGAGCGGCGAACGGAGCGGTGAGCAGGACGGCGAGGCACGCGGCACCGGTGAGCCGGGTGAAGCGCGCCGTTCGATACCAGGGCAGGCGCTCCCAGGCGCCGGCGCCGTAGGTCACCCACTGCTGCGCGGTCTCGTCGCTGCGCACGAAGCGCATGAGGGCCGCGTCGCCGTCTTCGCCCTCACGGTGGAAGAAGGTGGACGCGTGGACCGGTCGATCGTCCTGGAGATCGGTCGTGCGCTGCCAGGGCTCGATGCCGAGGAAGCGCAGGGTGCCGCCCCGGAGTGCGTCGACGCGGACCTCGTTGGCGAGCAGCAGACCCTCCCAGCCATCCGTGGGGTCCATGGTGTCGCGAAAGGTGCCGGCGAGCCCGTCGAGAGATGCCACGTCGCTGGCGGCCCGACGAACGCTCGGCGTCTCGGCTCTCACTCCCTCGGGGAACAGCTCGCGCAGCAGCTCGGCCGCGAGCCGCCGGTGCAGCCCGTTGACGCGACCGATGGCGCCCGCGCGCCCGAAGATGGACAGGGTCTGCACGCTGAACCAGCCGACGCCGAGCTCGGGCACGAGCAGGATGCGCGCCGTGAAGCCGGAGCACTGACCGTCCTTGTGCAGGGTACGGTAGCCGTGCAGGTGCCCCTCGGCCAGGCCGTAGCCCCGGCCTGCCATGAACGGGCCGTGGCGGAACTGGGTCTCCTTCATCTTCCGTATCGCGGGCTCTGAGACGGCTCCGTTCGCGCCGTCGGTGAGCAGAGCGGCGACGAAGCGACCCATGTCCTCGGCGGTGGTGTAGAGCCCGGCGGCGGGCGTGGTGTGGACATAGTCGCGACGGATGGCGATGTCGCCCGCGCGATAGGCGAGGGAGAGGCGCGATTCGAGATCGCGCGGCAGCTCGACCTGCTCGAAGGTGCTCGTCGTCATGCCGAGCGGAGCGAACACGAGCTCCCGGGCGGACTCTGCAAAGGGGACACCACTCGCGGTCTCGACCAGAAGGCCGGCGAGCGAGGTCTGGTAGTCGTTGTAGTTGATCACCAGGCCCGGCGGACGCACGCGCCGGGTGAGGTGACGCTCGAGGAAGGTGCGCAGGGCCAGGTGGTCTTCCGCCTCGAGGGTGTGCTGGCCGAACAGGCGCTCGCCGAAGCCGGCGCTCTGACTGAGCAGATGGTGGAGGGTGACGGGCTCGTCGAAAGTCGGGGGGATCAGCTTATCTCCGAGCCGCTCCGCGATGTCGCGGTGGAGGTCGAGCTCGCCGCGCTCGACCAGCTGGAGTGCGGCCAGCGCCGTGACCGGCTTCGACACCGAGCCGACGCGCACCACGCTCCGGCGCGGATCCATCGGACGCTTCGCGTCGAGGTCGGCGAAGCCCCAGCCTCGCAACAGCACCGTCTCACCGCCCGAGACCATCGCGAAGGCGGCGCCGGGGACCCCGAGCTCGACCATCTCGCGCTCGAAGAACTCGTTGACCACCCGGGCGAGGGCGTCGCGGTCCAGCGTCGACGGGGTGGGGAGCGGGGCGTCCTCGGCGGTGAGGGCGGAGGCGCAGACGAGGGCGGCCACGAGTGTGGACGCGAGTGTCGAAGGGGTTTGGCGCATGGCGGGAGGCTCCTCTACGCAGGGAGATGACCTCGGACGGGAACTCACTCGACGCCGAGGTAGCTGCGCCAGGCGCGGGCCACCTCCTGGACGAGGCCGTCGTCGTCGAGTCGGGTGATGGCGGCGGGGCCCTCTGGAAAGAGGACGTGCTCGCGCACGGTGGTGAGCGCCTGCACGAAGGCGAAGCGCACCGCGACCTCGGGATCCGGGTGATGCATCTCGCCGCGCCGTTCGAGCAACGCCGTCATCGGGGTCGGAGTCTCGGCGATCATGCGCCGGGTGCGTTCGCCGAAAGAGCCCCTCGGGTGGAGGCGGGCGTGCAGCACGAGCGCGCGGCCCACGCCGCGGCGCGCGCGGTGGAACTCGACGAGGAAGCGTGCCGCCCGGTCGATCATCTCGGCCAGGGGCGGGGCGAGCCCGTGCCACCGGCGGCCCAGGGCTTCGAACTCGCGCACCACGTCGCGCGCGTAGAGCTCGTCGAGGCTGTCGAGCAGGGCCTGCTTGTCGGCGAACCGCGCGTAGAACACGCCCACCGAGGAGCCTGCCTCGCGCACGATCCGGCTGATCGAGAGCTCGTCGAAAGAATGGACTTCGAGCAGGCGCCGGGTGGTGTCGAGGATGCGCTCGAGGGAGGCTTCGCTGCGCCCCTGCTTGGGTGTGGTGACGCGAGCGTGCTCGAAGGTGGTCATGCTTGATCTAGAACAAGAATTCGAATTCTATTACGGTGTCCCGAGAAGAAGGTTGCGAGCGCCACGTGACCGGGCTCGACTCAGCGTCCGGAGGGAAGGAGCGCAGGGTCGAACGGAGTGGTGCGCAGAGCGAAGCAAGCAACGAACTTCGGATTCCCGAAGGCAGCCGTCCATAGAAATCGAAACGGACTACGATGGGCGGTACGGGCAGTCGCCATGACTCGCTATACCGACCTGTTCTATGCCGTTCGATGGCGGGTTCTCGGCCGTTACCTGGGAGAGCTCGGGATCGCGCTGTCGGCGCTGTTGGCAGTCCCCGGGGGGGTCTCTCTGGCCTTTGGAGAGGGCAGTGCGGGGATGCGCTACCTCGTGGTCTCGTTCCTGCTACTCGGGTCGGGGATCGCTGCGCTCCGACTTCCGGCGGAGGAGGAGCTGCAGGCCAACGAAGCGCTCGTGATCGTCGGGGCCGCTTTTGTCCTGGCTCCCCTCCTCGTGGTGTGGCCGGTGTCGGCGTCCGGTCTCGACTTCGTGGACTCCCTGTTCGAGGCCGTTTCGGGGGTCACTACAACCGGTCTCTCCGTGGTCGAGAGCGTCGATCGGCTGCCGCCTTCGCTCCTGTTCGCGCGTGCGTGGCTGCAGTGGATCGGTGGCTTGGGCTTCGTCGTGCTCGGCGGCGCCTTGCTGCTGCGTCCCGGCACGGCTGCCAAGCGACTGCTCGGAGCCGAGCTTCATCTGGACGACCGGGTCGGAGGCACCCGAGCCCGCGCTCGTCGGATACTCCTGCTCTACAGCGGGATCACGTTCCTCGGAGTTCTTCTGCTCTGGCTGTGTGGAGCGTCGATCTTCGAATCGGTCGTGACGACCCTGGCCTCGGTGTCGACCGGGGGCTTCGCGACCCACGACCAGAGTGCCGCCGCGCTTCCCCTCGGCGTTCGGGTTGCGGCGCTTCTATTGTTCCTGATCGGTGCTTCCCCCCTGGCCCTGTGGTGGCCAGTGCGCTCTCGAGGATGGCGTGCGCTGGTTCGGGATCGCCAGCTCATGGCCCTGCTGTCGGCCTGCGTGGGTGTCTCACTGCTGCTCGTACCCTGGATGGGCTCGGCAGGTCGAGGCTGGACGGAGCGCGTCGGCCACGCGCTGTTCATGGGATTCTCGGCGCAGACGACGACGGGGTTCTCCACCCTGGATCCCGCGGGTCTGGAGCCAGCGCCCAAGCTCATCCTGGTCCTGGCGATGTTCGTCGGCGGTAGCGTGGGATCGACCGCCGGAGGGGTCAAGCTGCTTCGCATGCTGGTTCTGCTTCGGGTGGCTCAGCTGTTCTTGATCCGAACTGCCCTGCCGCAGCACGCCGTTCTCGAGCCTCACCTCGGCGCAAGGAGGCTCGAACAGAGCGAGGTGCGAGACTGTCTCCTGATGATTTTGATGTTCGCGATGGTGATCGTTCTGGTCTGGCTTCCGTTCCTGGGCGCGGGGCTCGACCCTCTCGACGCCCTTTTCGACGTGGTCTCGGCGACCGGCACGGTCGGGCTGTCGACCGGGGTCGTGGCTCCCGACTTGAGTCCTGGACTCAAGCTGCTGCTGTGCGTCAGCATGGTCCTGGGACGGCTCGAGCTGATCGCAGTCCTCGTACTGCTGTACCCCCGAACCTGGCTGGGGCGACGAAGGAGAGGCTGATGAGAGTCGTGATCGTAGGGGCTACCCCCCCAGCCGTGATGACGGCGCGCATTTTGGTGGAGGGTGGTCACGAGGTGATCCTGGTAGAGAAAGATCGCGCAGTGATCGAGCGCCAGAGCGAAGAGCTCGACTGCAGCTTCCTGTGTGGAGACGGCACCGACCCGTCGGTGCTGAAGGAGACGGATCCCACGGGTCGCGACCTTCTTTTTTGTCTCACCAACCACGACCAGACCAACATCCTGGCGAGTCTGGTCGGCCGCGCACTCGGATTCGGGGAGGTCATCACCAGCATCGCGGAGCCCTCTTTCGAACAGATCTGTGGCACGCTGGGTCTCGAGGGGACGGTCGTGCCCGCCCGGACCATCGGGCGCTATCTCGCCGATCTGGCCGAAGGTCTCGACGTGCTCGAGCTACGCACCGTGGTGCGGGGTCAGGCGCGCTTCTTCTCCTTCATGGCCGGAGAGCAGGACGTCGGTCCCGTGGACGGGCTCGGTCTTCCGTCAGGGACGAAGGTCATCTGCCTCTATCGCGGCGACGAGTTTTTTCTGGTGGAGCCCGGAAGCGGGATTCGGGCCGGAGACGAGGTCGTCGTTCTCACGTACCGCGAGAACCTTCCGGCTCTCGAGGAGCGCTGGCAGCCGGTCGCGGAGAGTCTGCACCCCCGCTGAGCAGCGGTCGAATCGATCGTTCTCACGGTCACACATCCGCAGCTGCCAGGCTCTCGAGGACGCGCTGGGGCGTGATCGGAAGATCCCGCACCCTGGCACCCACGGCATCGAACACGGCATTGGCGATCGCGGCTGCCACGGGGCCCTGGGCGGCTTCTCCGATGCCGAGGGGCGCTTCCCCGGGGCGATCGATCAACTCGACGACGACTTCGGGAGCTTCGGCAAAGCGGAGGATTTCGTAGTCGCTCCAGTCGCGGCTGGTCACCCCTTCACGCCCCATGGTGACGCACTCGTAGAGGGTCCAGCTGGCCCCCTGCACGATGCCGCCCTCGATCTGATTCCTGGCACCGTCGGGATTGACGATCAGGCCAGCGTCGGCGACCGCGACCACACGCGGGAGCGACACTCGGCCCACCGCCTCATCGACCTGGGCCTCGACGGCGACGGCGCAGTACGCGCTTTGGTTCTTGTACTGGGCGAAAGCGATACCGAAGCCGGTACCGTCGGACCTCTCGCGCTCTGCCGTCAGCTCTCTCAGCCTCTCCAGAACGGCGCGGGCCCGCTCGTCGCTCGAGTGGCGGAGGCGAAACTCGATCGGATCGGACTCGGCGAGGACCGCCAGCTCGTCGACGAAGCTCTCGATCGCGAAGATGTTGGCGAAAGCGCCCAGCGAGCGCAAGGCGGACACTCGCACCGGCATTTCGGCGACGAAGTTCTCGGTGATGGTCTGCGCCGGAAAGTCGTAGAGGGGAAGAGCGTTGCGGGCGCCTCCCCCCGAAGGCAGGGGGATGTTGAAGGGCGGCGGAGCGGGAACGGGCCTCTCGAGGTGGCGTCCGGCGAGCAAGGTGGAGCGGCGACCGGGGCGCGTGCTGTGGGGATGGCTCCACAGCTCGTAGCGCCACTCGCACACCTTGCCCTCCTTGTCGAGGGCCGCTTCGAGCTCGAGCAGCATGGCGGTGCCGAACGGCTCCCAACAGTGCTCGTCTTCGCGAGACCACTGCACGCGGACCGGCTTCCCCGGGACCGTCCGAGCCAGCAGGGCCGCGTCGAGGGCTACGTCGTCCGCTCCGTTGTGCCCGTAGCAGCCGGAGCCCTCCATGTGAACTACGCGCAGGCTCTCCTCTTCTCGGTCGAGCACACGCGCCAGGGCACTGCGCAAGGGGAACGGTCCCTGGGTGTGGCTCCAGACCGTGAGCATTCCATCGTCCAGTCGGGCCACGGCGCACGACGGTCCGATCGAGCCGTGGGCCAGGAAGGGCTTCGAGTAGCGAGCCGCGTGGCGCGCTTCGATCTCGGGCGCCGTCTCGAGGGCGGGCGTCGTGTGGACGACTGCGGATTGCGCGTCGAAGCTCTCGAACCAATCGCTCACCGAGGTCTTTCGATCGAAGGTCGGACTGGTGCCTCGCGACCACTCTGCCTTGTCCCGTAGACGCGCGGCCGCGTCGACTGCCTGTTCCTCCCGTACGGTGATCACGGCGAGGAAGCTACCGTCCCGGTGCACCGCAACGACGCCGGGCATGGCGGAAACCGCCTCGGTGTCGAGCGCCACCAGACGCGAACCGTAGCGAGGGGGGCGCAAGACCCGCGCATGGAGCATGCCAGGGAGGCGCAGGTCGTGGACGAAGGCCGGCAGGCCGAAGACCTTGGCTGGTAGATCGACGCGCGGCGCCGAAACGCCAACCAGCTCGTAGCTCTCGGGGTTCTTGGTCGTGAAGGCCCCTCTGGGAGCCTGCGCGGTGGGGTCTCCTTTGGCCAGCTCGGCGATCGAGATCGTGCGACCGTTGCTGGTCGAGTGCACGAGTGCTTCCCCGGACCGGGTTTCGATCACCATCGAGGCCACGTCGGAGTCCAAGTTCTGCGCCGCGGTCTCGAGCACGATCTGGCGGACCTGGGCGGCCGCCTCCCGCAGGGCCTTGCCACTGCGCTCGACCGACATGCTGCCGGCGGTGTACCCCTCGTTCGGGGTGCGCTCGGTATCGGCCGTGATGAGATCGATCGACTGGAGGGGTAGGCCGAGCTCTTCGGCCACGATCTGGCTGAGGGAGGTCTTGATTCCCTGGCCTATCTCCACCTTGCCGGTGAACACCGTGACCCGTCCGTCGGCGGCCAGCCGAATGTAGCCCTCGACGCCGCGCTGAGTCGGCTGGGCGAGCGCGGAGCCGGCTCGCGAGACGATCGGTACCGTCAGGGAGAGAAGAAAGGCGCCGCCACCGATCAGAACCTGTCGACGAGTGGGATCCGGGCTCATGACCCGGCTCCGGTCTTCGCCTCGGAGGCTCGCAGGACCGCGCGTACGATCCGGTCGTGGGCGCCGCAACGGCAGAGATTGCCGTCGAGAGCCTCGCGTACCTGAGAACCGCTGGGGGAAGGCGTTTCTGCGAGCAGCGCTGCGGCAGCCATGATCATGCCGTTGGCGCAATAGCCGCACTGCAGAGCCTGCTCATCGAGGAACGCGGTCTGCACCGGGTGGGGGAACTCGGGAGTCCCGAGCCCGGACAGGGTAGTGATCGAGCGTCCCGCCATCTGCGACACCGGGCGCACACAGGAGCGCATCGGCTTGCCATCGACCAGTACAGTGCAGGCACCGCACTGGGAGCGTCCGCAGCCGAACTTCGGGCCGCTGAGGCCGAGATCGTTGCGCAGCACGTACAGCAGTGGCGTACCGGGTGGAGCGTCGACCGACTGGATCTGTCCGTTTACCTCGAGCTCGATGGCCACGGCGAGGCTCCTTTCTTGGATTTCGCACCCTACGCTATCGTGAGTGGTCCGCTGGCCGCCTGATTTCGGTCGTGATCCCGTAGAGCCAATGAGTATCCCCGATCGACTTCTCACCCAATGGTTCCGGCATCACAGCCGTCGTCTGACGCGCTTCGCCGAGGTGCAGCCGGCCGACGCGCTGCCGTCTCCTCAGCACGATCGGTACATGCTCTACCTGCACATTCCTTTTTGCATGGTGCTCTGTCCCTTCTGCTCGTTTCATCGTGTCTGCTTCGAGAAGGGTCGGGCTCTGCGCTATTTCCAGTGCCTTCGTTTGGAGATCGACCGTGCGCACGAAGCGGGCTATCGCTTTCGCGAGGTCTACGTGGGAGGAGGAACACCGACGGTCCTGCCGGCGGAGCTGATCACCACTCTCGAGCGGGTGCAGCGCACCTCTCCGGTCGAGAGCATCGCGGTGGAGACGAATCCAGACGATCTGCGCCCGGAGATCCTGCTTCCCCTTCGGGACGCGGGTGTGACACGCCTCTCGGTCGGCATTCAGAGCCTGGACGACCGCCTCTTGAAGGAGATGGTCCGCTATGACAAGTACGGCTCGGGCGAGCGCATGCTGGAACGGCTGAGCGCAGCAGAGGGGATCTTCCCGACGTTCAACGCGGACATGATCTTCAATCTTCCTCATCAAGACGAGGAGTCTCTGGCTCGCGACGTCGAGCTGTTGACCGGCCAGGCGGAGGTCGATCAGCTCACCTTCTATCCGTTGATGAGTGCGAAGAGCACACGCCTCAAGATGGCTCGCACCATGGGGGTCGTTGACTATGATCGGGAGGGGAGACTCTACCGGCTCATTCTCGACCGGATGCCCGACAACTACCACGCGGTGTCCGCCTGGTGCTTCAGTCGTGGCGACAGCCGGGCCGACGAGTACATCATCGAGAACGAGGAGTACCTGGGGCTGGGCAGCGGCTCGCTCAGCTACCTCGACGGCGTGCTCTACGCCAGCACCTTCTCTCTGGATCACTACGAGCGACAGATCGCGGCCGGACACTTCGGATTCAGTCGTCGACAACGCCTCTCCGAGCGCGATCGCATGCGCTACTACCTGCTGATGCACCTGTTCGGCCTCTTCCTGGACAAGTCGGCGGCGCAGGAGCGCTTCCCGGGCTTTCTGCGCAGACTGGCACCCGAGATCGCGGCCCTGAAGGCGATCGGTGCGGTGTCCGAAGAGGGCGACCGTCTCGTGCTGACTCGCTACGGGATGCGCATCTGGGTGCTGATCATGCGGGAGTTCTTCGTGGCGGTGTCCGATTTCCGCGACCTCATGCGCGGGGTCGTGTCCGACGAGGAAGAGCCGCACCCGGGTCCGCTGGAGCTGCGACTTCCGACCGCGGACACCGGATCCTGCGCACCACCGAGAGGGTAGGACGGGGTCAGTGAGGTCGGGACCCCGGCGAGAGCGGCCACCCCTCTCTCGCCACGACTCGCTGCGCAATGCGTTCGTGTGCTGCCATCGAGTCGTAGGGCGGCGCGGTGTCCAGGAGGGCGATCTGTTCGAGCGCGTTGTCGCGTTCGTCGCCATCGAGAGTGTGGCACAGGACGTCGCGAGCATGAGCCAGGACGCGATCTCTCGCCTGCGTCACGAAGACCGCGCTGCAATCCAGATGGAAAGAGGCATCCAGTGCGTCTTCGCCGAGCTGCCTCGTGCGCCGAACCGCCGAGTCCGCCGCGAAGGTGTCGATCATCATGTCGGCGATCGCCGCGAGGGTCGCTTGCTCGTCCTCGATCGCCATGCCGAATCGGCGCACCGCGTGGGCGGTGGCCACCAGAGTGGCGTTTCGCATCCGCTGGATCAGGCGATCGAGCCCGAGGAGCCAAGGCGCCTCCTCGTCGGGCGGCGGCTCCTGGCCCTCTCCCAGCGCGGCTTCCACCTCGGCAACCGCGGGGAGCAGTGCCACCTGCTGGCGCATGGCTCTCTTCAGAAGCGAGCCCACGAGCAGGAGGCGGTTGATCTCGTTGGTGCCCTCGAAGATCCGGTTGATCCGGGCATCGCGCACGGCCCGCTCGACCTCGTAGCCCACCATGTAGCCGTAGCCACCGTGGATCTGCTGAGCTTCGTCGGCCGCATGGTCCAGGACCTCGCTACCGAACACCTTCATGATCGACGCTTCGATCGCGTACTCTTCGACCGAGTCGCGAAGCGCCTCGTCGCGGTCCGAGCCCGCTTCCCGGAGTGCGGTGGACTTGGCATCCATGAGCCCGGCGACGCGATAGGACAGGCTCTCGCCCGCGAAGATCCGGCTCGCGATCTCGCCGAGCTTCGCTCGGATCAGGCCGAAGTCGGTCAGGGGCCGGCCGAACTGCTGGCGTTGGTTGCCGTAGCTGGTCGCCATCTCGAGCAGCCGTTTGGCCCCCGCGATCGTCCCGATTCCCAGGCGGGCTCGGCCCACGTTGAGGATGTTGAACGCGATGCGGTGCGCTTCTCCGGCCTCGCCGAGCAGATTCTCTCTCGGCACCACGACGTCGTCGAAGGTCAACCCACAGGTGGAAGAGCCTCGGATACCGTGCTTGTGCTCCTCGGGTCCCACCGAGAGACCGTCACTCGTGCGCTCCACCAGGAAGGCACTGAAACCGTCGGGCTCGAGCTGGGCGAACACGACGAACAGATCGGCGAACCCGGCGTTGGTGATCCACTGCTTGGAGCCGTTGAGACGATACTGGCTGCCGTCATCGCAGAGCACGGCCGTGGTCTTCGCAGCCAGCGCGTCGGAGCCGGAGTCGGGCTCCGTCAGGGCATAGGCCGCGATCCATTCGCCGCTCGCCAGTCTGGGAAGGTAGCGCTTCTTCTGTTCCTCGCTTCCGAAGTAGACCAATGGCAAGGTGCCGATACCGACGTGGGCGCCCATCGACACGGCAAAGCTGGCGCAACGGCTGAAGCTCTCGGTGACCAGCATCATCGTGGCCTTGCTCTGAGCGAGGCCGCCGTACTCCTCCGGGACCGAGAGCATCAGGAGCCCGAGCTCGCCGGCTTTCTCGAGCAGCTCTCGCATCAGGCCGGGCTCTTTGTCCTCGATCTGATCGAGCCGCGGCAGAATCTCGGACTCCTCGAGGCGCAGAGCAACGTCGCGAAGGGCGAGCTGCTCCGCGGTGAGCTCACTCGGGGTCAGGATGTGGCCTTCCCCGACCGGTTCGAGGAGGAAGGACCCTCCCGCGAAGGCGGTGGGCCTACCTACGGTGGACGGAGGAGGAGGTGCAGTGGGGGACTTGGTCGGCATGGCTGGGCACTCTCGGTTGGAAACGGGGAAGGGGACCACGCGCCCCGGACGAGGCGCAGGGAGACACCGGCGTCTCAGTATAGGGGCGGCCTCGAGATCGGCATATGACCGATGTCGGTTCGCGGGAGGTGGCCGAGGCCAGCAAGAGGGTGTACTGGATCTGTACACTGTCCGCTCCACCTCAGCTCTGGGTGCCACCGAATGATCCTCACGTTGCTCTTCAGCCTCACTCTCCTCGCTCAGCCAGAGCCCGTGGCCGACTTGTTGATCGACGGCCCGACGATCGTCACCATGGACCCGCAGTGGCGGGTGCTGGAGGGCGGTGCCGTCGTCGTTCGGGACAATCGCATCACCAGGGTTCTCTCGGCCGAAGATCAGCGACCCGAGGCCGGGATGACCCTCGATGCCAGGGGCCATCTGCTGATCCCCGGCCTCGTCAACACCCATGGTCACGTCGCGATGACCCTCTTTCGCGGTCTTGCCGACGATCTCTCGGTGCAGGACTTCCTCCACTCCTACATCTTCCCCGCCGAGGCGAAGAACGTCACGCCAGAGTTCGTCTACTGGGGGACCCGGCTGGGTTGCCTCGAGATGGCCCGCGCCGGGATCACCACGTTCGCTGACATGTACTACTTCGAGGAGGAGGCGGCTCGGGCCACCTCGGAGGTCGGCCTGCGCGGGGTTCTGGGTCAAACGATCATCGGATTCCCCGCTCCGGACTACGGCACCGCCAGAGAGGCTCTCGTGGGCACCGAACGGTTCCTCGAGCGCTTCGCAGAGCACCCGTTGATCGTACCTTCGGTCGCTCCTCACGCCCTCTACACGACCCCGATCGAAGTCATTCGAGACGCTCGCGAGATGGCTCGAGAGCACGGAGTGCCTCTCCAGATCCATGCCGCGGAGACCGAGGATGAAACGGCGACCATCGCTGCGTTGGACGAGGCCGGCATCCTGGTGCCGGGGACACTGCTTCACCACGCCATCGCGCTCAGCGATCACGATGTCGAGCGAATCGCCGCGAGCGGCGCCTCCGTCTCGCACAATCCCGAGAGCAACATGAAGACCGCCGCCGGATTGGCGAGGGTGCCGGAGCTGCTCGAGGCGGGGGTGGCGGTCGGACTGGGCAGCGACGGCCCGGCGAGCAACAACAATCTGGACCTCTTCGAGGAGATGGACACGGCGGCCAAGCTACACAAGATCGTGCGGCGAGATCCCACCCTTCTCGACGCCAGGACGGTGTTCGAGATGGCGACGCTCGGTGGAGCCCGGGCCCTCGGCCTGGAGGACCGCGTGGGCTCGATCGAGGAGGGAAAGCTGGCCGACCTCGTGTTGATCGATCTGAGCGCCCCCGAGCTGGTGCCGCTCTACGACGTGTACTCGCACCTGGTATACACCATCAAGGGCGGGCACGTGACGACGGTCATCGTCGACGGCCGGATCGTGGTGCGCGATCGCAACGTCGTCACGGTCGATACGGCGGAGGTCGTGGCGAAGGCGCGCGAGCTCCAGGTGAAGATTCGAGAGAGCCTCGAGCGCTAGCTGCCGCCGTCAGCGGGGTTCTGACTCCGCTGCTTGTCCTCAGGGTTCTGTACTCACGGGGTACCGGTCTGGCGCTGCCAGGTCGCGAGATCGAAGTAGTCTCGCCAGGCCGCGATCTTGCCGTCGCGGATCTCGAAGGCTCCCATCACCGGCAGCACGATCTCGTTGCCGCCGAGGACGAAACGGTCGACCCGCTCGTTCAAGACCACGTTGCCGACCACGGCCTGATGAGAGATCTGCCAGTCGATGACCTCGGCTGGTTCGGCATAGGAGCGGATCGCCTGCATGACGGCATCCTTGCCGGAGACCGGCTGCATGGGCAGGTTGTGGTAGATCGCGTCCTCGGTCAGCAGAGCCTCGACGCGGTCGAGATCCCTTTCGTTGAACGCGGCGATGAACTGCTCGACGATCGAGCCCGGATCGTCTGCGGCAGCGACGACCGAGGGCCAGACCGTCACCGAGAGCACGCCGATCGTCATCGTCACCAGAGTCCGGAGCGTTGGGTAGCTGGGCTGTCGCATGATGCTGGGTCCTCGTGGAAGAAGGGGCGGTCGGCGCCCGGTGAAGACGGGAAGGATCCGGCCGCTCCGCCAGAGGGGGTTGGCCGGCGAGGCCCGGTGCCGGGTGGGTGCCCCGTGGGTACACGGTGTAGATCCTATGGAAAGAGAAAGCGGTGCAGTCTCCGAATCGGTATCACTCGTAGCGCAGCGCCTCGATCGGATCGAGAGCCGCTGCCTTGGCCGCCGGGTAGATCCCGAAGGCGACTCCCACCACGGAGCAGAAGCCGAACGACAGCGCCACGGCCCACATCGGCACCACCGCGGCCGGCCAGTCGCCCGGCAGCAGATAGGAGGCCAGGGATCCGATGCCCCAGCCCAGGACCAGGCCGATCGCTCCGCCGAGCAGCGACAGCACGACCGCTTCGATCAGGAACTGAAGCAAGATGTCGTTCTTGCGCGCGCCGACCGATTTTCGCAGGCCGATTTCGCGCGTGCGCTCGGTCACCGAGACCAGCATGATGTTCATGATGCCGATACCTCCCACAACCAGCGCGACGCCCACCACTGCACCGATGACGGCCGTCACCGAGCCGAGGATCGAGCTCACCGTGTCGAGGATCTCGTCCTGGACCAGCACCTGGAAGTCGTCTCGATCGCCCTCTGCGAGCTGGTGGCGGTCGCGCAGCAGGGAACGGATGTCGTCCTTCAACCGGTCGATCACCTCGGTGCTCTCCGCCTGAAGTCGCAGCTGGACTTGATCGCCGGCTCGTCGTCCGAACAAGGAAAGGGCCGTGTCGTAGGGAATGAACACCAGGTTGTCCTGGTCGGTGCCGAGAGCCTGTCCGCGCTCCTCCATGATTCCGATGATCGTGGTAGGGATGTTGCCGACGTAGATCTCCTTGCCGATCGGCTCGTCGCCGAGGCGCAGTTCGTCGACCACGGTGGCACCGATTACCGCTACCTTGCGTCGCCGCTCGACGTCGACTCGAGCGAGAAAGCGGCCCTGGCCGACCGTGTGGTCGTTGACCACCGGGTAGTCCTCGGTGACTCCCGCGACAAAATCGGGTCGATGCTGTCGGTCCCGGTACTTGACCGTCTCGACCCCGACCATCAGTGGGGAGATACTCTCCACCCCCGGCACTCGGTCCCGAATCGCGATGCCGTCGTCCCAGGTGAGTTTCACCGGTTTCGATGCGACGCCGGGGGCGACGCGTTGGGCCGGCACGATCATCACGTAGGTGGCACCCATTCCCTGGAGCTGAGAGCTGATCATGTACTGCAGTCCCTGGACGATCGAGACCACCGCGACCACTGCCGCCACGCCGATGATGATCCCGAGCGTGGTCAGGATCGAGCGCAGGAGGTTGGCACGCAGCGCGGCGAGAGCGATGCGGAGGTTCTCGAAGATCAGCATTGCGGGCTTTGGGCTCCACTGCTCGCGGACCCGGCCACGGGCTCGTCCGAGAGAATCCGACCGTCGCGCAGAGTGACGATGCGGTTCGAGTGCGCGGCGATGTCGTCTTCGTGGGTGACCAGGATGACGGTGTTTCCGTTCGTGTGCAGCGCGTCGAAGAGATCCATCATCTCTTCCGAGGTCGTGGAGTCGAGGTTGCCGGTCGGCTCGTCAGCGAGCAGGATGGAAGGGTCGTTGATCAGGGCACGTGCCACCGCTACTCGCTGGCGTTGGCCGCCCGAGAGCTCATTCGAGAGGTGCTTCATGCGATCGCCGAGTCCGACCAGCTCGAGTGCTCGCGCAGCTCGCTCGCGGCGCTCGGGTCGGCCGACTCCCGCGTAGATCAAGGGGAGCTCGACATTCGCCAGTGCGCTGGTTCTCGCGAGCAGGTTGAAGGTCTGGAAGACGAAACCGATCTCACGGTTGCGGATGGCCGCCAACTCCTCGTCGGTCAGCTTCTCGACCGCGGTGCCGTTGAGGTGGTAGCTGCCCGAGGTCGGAGTGTCGAGGCAGCCCAACAGGTTCATCAGTGTCGACTTGCCGCTGCCTGAAGCACCCATGATGGCCACGTACTCGCCGGCCTCGATATCGAGATCGATCCCGTCGAGCGCTCGCACCTCCTCGCTCCCGACGCGGTAGATCTTTCGTACGTCCCGGACCTCGAGCAGGGGCATCAGGATTCCTCGGTCGGCTCGTCCTCGGACGGCCCTTCGGCCGGACCGTCGTCTGTCTCGACCTGGAGCCGCTGCTCGTCGGTGAGATCGCGTAGGGCTCGATACGGCCCCACCACCACCAGCTCACCCTGCTCGAGGCCCGAGGTGATTTCGATGTGGGTCTCGTCGGAGATGCCGATCTCGACAGGAGTCTGGCGGGCCTGGCCGTTCTCGGCCACGAACACCACCCGGATCTCGTCGTCCTTGCCCGACGTGTCGTTGTTCTCTTCCTCGTCTTCGTTGGGGCTTCGGTAGAGGACCGCCTGGATCGGTACCACCAGCGTGCTCGGTCGCGTTTCGACTTCGATCTCGGCGCGCGCCGACATGCCGGGGCGCAGACGCGGGTCGGGGTCGTCGAGCAGTACCTTGACCTTGAAGTAGGTCACGTCGGGCTGCTGCGGCGGGCTGAAGCCGGAGCTGCCGATCTCGACCACCCGGCCTCGGTACTGTGTATCGGGAATCGCGTCGACGATCAGGGTCGCACGCTGGTCGACGGCCGCGTCGACGATCTCGTTCTCGTCGACGTCGACTTCGACCAGGAGCTCCGAGAGGTCGGCCACGGTGCCGATGACCGAGGCGGGATTGTTCATCGTGCCGGAGACGACGACTTCGCCCTCCTCGGCGTTGAGCGCGATCACCCGGCCGGTGAGCGGCGCGAAGAGGGTCGTCTTCGACAGATCGTCTCTCGCCTTCTCGAGCTCGGCCTCGGCCTGCAGGATCGACTCCCCGGCCTGCTCGAGCTCGAGCTGTGCCGAGTCGTAGGCCAGCTGCGCGGAATCGAGCATCTCCTGAGCGACCACATTCTCGCTGGTCAGTCGCTGGGCTCGGCGCAGGCGCAGCTCGGCGTCGGAGAGGTTGATCGTGGCCCGACGCTGTGCCGAGCGCGTGATCTCGACCTGGGCCGCAGCGCGGTCGCGCACCGCGACGAAAGCGGCCTTCTCCAGCTCGAGAAAAGGCTCGCCGAGCTGCACCGCGTCGCCCTCCTCGACGAACAGGCGCTCGATCTTGGCGATGAGCGGGGAGGAGATGTTGACCTTGACTCTGGGGTCCACCTGGCCGCTGGCTTTGATCACCTGGGTGATCGCTCGCCGCTCCACCGGCTCGGCTCGCACCTCGGTCCCGCCGGAGCGCCGGCCATTCGCGCGCACGCTGCCGATCACGATGACGGCCAGCACCGCGACGACGCCAGCCGCGATCAAGGCTCTCTTCAACGGGTCATCCCCCGAACATGGCGGTGACGGCGGCCCAGCCGACCTTCACCACGACCCAGGCGACCCAGCTGCCGAAGACGATCACCGCCGAATTCACGGTCTTCACTTTGGCCACGGTCGAGAAACCGAGGGTCAGCAGGACGAGCACCCAGAGGGTGAAGAAATCGAAGCTCCGCAAGAGCGCGGCCAGCGCAGGCGGGCTCTCGGTCGAGGCGAGAAAGCCCAGGTTCGAGAGCACCAGGCCCTGGGTCTGGAGCATCTGGGCGTCGATGCTCTCACGACCGAAGATCAGCCCGATGGTCAACAGCGTCAAGATGACGAAGGGCATCATCGAGTGGAGCGTCACCGAGAAGGCGCGTTGGAAGTCGATCTCCCCAGCCATCTTGAAGGCGAGGAACAGCACCAACGCGACGATCAGGTAGCCGAGCGGCTGGAAGATCACCGCGCCGAGCAGACCGAAGACCCAGCCGAATCGCTCCATGAGCGAGACGATCTGCTCGATCTGCTCTTCCGGCACGTCCTGGCCTTGCTGCTCGATGCGGGTCTGGATCACGTCGGCGAAGTCCATCTTCTGGGTGACCAGGCCGGCAGCGATCGCACCGGTGATCATGAGGAGGATCAGTGGGGCCAGCCAGGTAGGTCGTTCCGAGATCGATTCAAAGGTCTTCACCGGTGCCAGGAGCACCGAGATGACCCGGCCGAAGGCAGACTGTTCCATCGGTTCCTCCCCGAAGCGCCGCCCCGGCTCGAGGCGACTTCATACGACAGCTACGCCTCGCAGTGTAGCCCTATTCGCGCGCTCTCGGCTCGAATGGCGAGAGTGCCGAGGGCCCGGGCCGAGCCGACCGCTCGCTCTCGATCCGACTCAGCGCCCATCGGTCTCTTGAGGTTTGCTGCGAGCCGCAATCAGGAAATGAAGGGCGCGAGCGTCGTTTTCCGTCTGTACTTGTGTCGGTCACAGGAGCTCGGCCGCCGAGCTCGGTTCCTCTACTTGCCGGTCGGCGGTCGTCCGAGTCCATCCACGGGAGTGAAATCCGATGCCTCCAAGACTCCAGGTCATCCAGACACCGCTGCCCTCTCGCTGGCGTTTCCGCGAGTCCACGAACCTGGTACTCTTTTTTCTCTCCAGTTTCCTGTTGACGATCTCGGCCTCTGCTCGAGGGCAGCTGTCCACCGACGCGCAACAGCTCAAGGAGCAGGCGTTCCCCCCGTTCGGTCCTCCGGGCGCGGAGGGCAATTTCGGTGGCTCGCAGATCGCCGGCGACTTCAACGGAGACGGTTTCGACGATCTCGCCGTCAGTCAGAAGCTGGACGGTGGGCGCGTGTATCTGTTCGCCGGTGGCGAGGCGGGGCTGGTGTTCCAGGAGACCCTGACCGAGTTCTCGACCAGTGGCTACGGCGAGGCGCTCGCAGTGTGCGACTTCAACGACGATGACGTGGACGACCTGGTCGTGGGCGCGCCGTTCACCTCGGTGGAAGGGGAGGCGAGAGCGGGCGCGGTGTTCGCCTATCTCGGGGGCTCAGAGGGGCTGGTCCTGGTCCAGAGCCTGACCCAGGACGATCTCGGGCGCAAGTCCCTCTCCAACGAAGAGTTCGGGGGAACCCTGGCCTCTGGCGACTATGACGGCGACGGCAATTGCGATCTCGCCGTTGCCTCCCCCAGGGAAGACGACACGACCTTCGGCGCCAACCGCGGCGACACTTCGACGTTCTTCGACGTCGGGGAAGTCCACGTGATCTACGGTCTCGGCAATGGACTGTTCGGCACCGACGACGCCCTGTCGATTACCGAGCTGACGATTCCTTTGCCCGGCGGCGAGGCGGAGATCACCATCGAGCCGTTCGACAACTTCGGGACAACGCTGGCCACGTTGGCGAGACCGGAAGTGGATGCGCTGATCGTCGGCATCCCCCGAAAGAGGGTGGGTGGCCTCTCCCATGTCGGCCGTGTGTGGCGGGTCGAGTTCACCGAGCGGGCGCTCGCGGAGAGTGCCTACGTGGACCTCGAAGACCTTCCCTTTCTCGTGCCTCCCACGAGTCTCGAGATGATGGGCAGCGCTCTGGCCGTCCTCGGTCCGCCCTTCCCCTCGCCGACGATCGCGATCGGCATCCCGCGAGACCGCACCGATGGCGTCCAGTCCGGGGCCGTGTTCCTGATCCCCGCCGCTGAGATCGGTAGCGACTCCCCGAGCGGAGTCGCACTCTTCGGGAGCCAGTTCGATCTGGGTCCGGGCCTGGGGGACGACTTCGGGGATGCGCTTCACAGTGGAGATTTCAACGGCGATGGTTCCCCCGATCTGGCCATCGGAGTGCCCGACAAGGTCGGCGCCCTTCGCGGAGGGGGAGGAAGTGCGCCTCTCGGGGCGGTGCACGTCCTGTATGCCGGCGCCAGCGCCTTCTCCGATTACCAGACCTTCGTCGAGTCCGATCTGGGCTTCGCCCGCGAGCGGGACGATTTCGGAATGAGCCTCGCCGCGGGCGACTTCTTCGGCACCGGCAGCGAGAGTCTCGCCATCGGTGCACCGAGGCGAGACGGCGAGGCGCCGCTCTCCCTGCGTGGATCGCTTCCTACGGACAACCATGGGGTGGTCTACGTCCTCCCCGCGCAAGACATGGCTCTGCGCGGAGTCTCTCTGGTCGCTCGAACCGGCGAGGCCCTGCCCGGGGAGGACCGAGTGGTGACGGAGCTCTCGGATGCGGCTGCCTCGGCGTCCGGAGCGCCCGGAGTTCGCGGACGCTTCGAGACGGGAGAGTCCTTCGTCCTGATCGACGACAGGGTGGTTTTCGAGGATTCCGACGGGCCTGCGACGATTCAGCTGCTCGGAGAGCGAGTGGACCTCGGCTTTGCACTCGCAGGCAGCGAGCTCTTCGGACATATCGATCGGATGCCGACGAACCGAGGCAATGCTCCGCCCGGGGATTTCGATGTCCTGGTGACTCGGAACGGGCTCTTTACCGAGCTCGAACCGGTTCCGGGGGGATCCGTGGGCTCACCGCGTCAACTCGTGAGCTCGCGGGAGAACCGCCTCTACTTTCTCGGGGAAGAGAGCCTCGCCGTGCAGAGGATCCTGCGCACGGAAGTCGGGTTCGGCGGCCCCCTGGAGGTGGTCACTGCCGTCGGCGATCCGATGGACGGTGTGTTCGTCAAGAGCATCGATCGTTTCGACGTGTCCCCGGACGGCTCGCATCTGGCCTTCACCGGCGTACTGGGTGAGATTGCCGACCATCCCTTCCTGGTCGTCGACGGGGATCGTGTGGTATTCATCGAAGAATCGTTCTTCGAAGACGACCGTGTCCTCGAGATCCCGCGATTCGCGGTCAACGATGAGGGCCGGTACGTCTTCACGGCACGACTGGCGGATGAGAGCGTCGCGATCTACTCCGGCATCGGCGACAGCGTGACTGCGAAGATCTCCGCACCGATCCTCGACAGTGTCGATGTCTCCGGACTGGAGCCCGCCAACGTCTCGTTTCTCGACAGTGGCTCAGTGCTCCACCTCTGGACCGGATCCTTCTCCGATAGCGAGCTCTCCTCGCAGGAGGTTCTGTTCGTGACCTGCGCAGGCCCCGCCGACTCGAGAAAGGTCCTCCAGACCGGAGACGTGCTCGCTCTTGGCACTCAGCCCGAGCTTCGAACCCAGGTGGTCCGCATCTACCCTGTCAACTCGACCGAAGGTCTCGAGGACACCGGAGACGGCCACCTGTTCGTTCGGGTGGGTCTTCGTCGCGGGTTCGACCGCTTCGACGCGGTGATCGAGCTCGGGGTCGCCTGCCGGATCTTCGGCGACGACTTCGAGAGCGGGAGCCCGAGCGCGTGGAGCTCCAGCGTCCGGATCTCTCGGTAGCCGACTCGCGAAGGGCTTCGGGAAGTCGACCTGGAGAGGTGCTGGGTCGCCGCGTCGGATCCGGCGGTACCTTGTTTCGCTGATGACCGTTGACCCACGGAGCGGATAGTCTCGGCGAGCGTACTACCGCCCGCCCACGACGAGTCGAGAGACTCTCGACTCGACGAACCCGGCCGAGAGCCCAGACGGGAGGGCCCCGTTGACCGGCGCCGACTAGATTTCGGACGCCTTTCAGGAGGACACCCATGAACCGCTTCGTACCGATCCTCGTTGCCGCCCTTCTCCTTGCTGTCTCTGGTTGCGCCGCGCCTTCCACGAACCAGGACGAGCCGGCGGCAGAGTCGCTTGCTGCACCGGGTCCGGTCCCCACCTGGGCGGAGTTGGCCAGCGCCACCTATCGCGGAATCGATGACCAGGGCGTGGTCACCCTGAGCGACGGCCGGTGGGAAGGAGAGCCATTCATCGAAGGCGGTGCGTCAGTTCCCGCAGTGTGGCTCACTGAGAATTTCTACCTCACCGGCGACCTCGACGGTGACGGCGCCGAGGAAGCGGTCGCCCACCTCACCTCCGGCAGCGGCGGTTCCGGCAGCTTCGGCTTCCTGGTGGTCCTGGGGCGTCGGGGCGACGAGATCGTCCAGAAAGGACTGGCGGAAGTCGGCGACCGTGTGCAGCTGCGCGGTGCCCGAATCGAAAACGGGAGCATCGTGCTCGACGTCCTCCAAGCAGGACCGGACGATGGCCTGTGCTGCCCGACGCAGCTCGCCTCCCGCGTCTTCGCCATGCAAGACGGTGCGCTCGTCGAAACCGCGACGGAGGTCATCGGCAGCGCGACGCTCGCGACCCTCCAGGGTAAGGAGTGGGTGCTGCGTAGGTGGTCCTCGACCGAGGCGGCGCCGTCCGAGCCGAGAGTCACGCTGACGATCGACGGCGACCGGGTGTCGGGCTCCTCCGGCTGCAACACCTACCAGGGCACCGTTGGATCCGGCGAGATCGCCACCGACCTCACCATCGGTCCGTTGATGACGACGCGTAAGGCATGTCCGCCCCCAGCGATGGACATCGAACAGCGCTATACCCGGGCCCTGCAGGGTGCGCAGAGCTGGGGTTTTCAGCTCGGCCAGCTGACGATTACCCACCAGGAAGGGGACAGTTGGGGCACCCTCTTCTTCGAGGCGCGCGAGCCGGACTCTGGAGAGTAGGAAGGAATCGATGATGCTGGAGGCTCTTGGCTCGCTGTTCGTGCACAAGCCGCTGAATATCCTCGCTCTTGCCGCACTCTTCCTGGCAGCCTGGGCGGTGTTGCGTTTCGGCAGTGTGGCCGCGGCACGACATCCCAACGCATTGCTGATTCCCTTCGGCGTGTGCCTGCTCTACGCGGTCTGGGAGTGGCTTGTGATGACGCGCACGCCGGAGGCGAACATCCGCGTCGACCTGCTCGTGATCTGGCCCGCGATTCTCCTGACAGGGGTCGGCGCGTTGGTTCGGACGTTCCGCTAGGAGGGAAGGGGGATGGCGCGAGTCTTGATCGTGGGGTCGAATCGGGGAATCGGTCTCGAGCTCTGCCGCCAGTTGGCGAAGCGTGGCGACGACGTGATCGCGGCCTGTCGCCGTTCTTCGGCCGAGCTCGATCAGCTCCCGGGAGTCTCCGTGCACACAGGGGTCGACGTCACCGACGCCGATGCACTCGTTGCGCTCGCCCAACAGATCGGCGAGGACTCGCTCGACTGGTTGGTGGTGGTCGCGGGCGTTCTGGAGCGTGTCTCGCTCGACGAGTTCGATGTCGCCTCGGCGCGTCGCCAGTTCGAGGTCAACGCGCTCGGTCCGGTTCAGGCGGTGCGGGCGATGCGGCCCTGTCTTCGTGCCGGAAGCAAGATCGGGTTGGTGACCAGCCGAATGGGCTCGGTCGCCGACAACACCTCCGGCGGCAGCTATGGCTACCGGATGTCGAAGGCCGCGCTCAACATGGCCGGCCGCTCACTCGCCCACGATCTTCGCGACCGAGAGATCGCGGTGAGGCTTCTGCATCCCGGCTGGGTGCGCACCGAGATGACCGGAGGCACCGGTCACATCGATGCGGACGAAGCCGCCGCGGGTCTCATCGCGCGGCTCGACGAGCTGACGCTCGAGGAGTCGGGCACGTTCTACCACCAGAATGGGGAGGAACTGCCGTGGTGACGATCAGCTGAGGAGCGGTTCGATGACCACGGGATGCTCCGCTCGCTCGTAGCCGGGAAGCTCACAGCGGTCATCGGGACTCGGGGCGGTGCGTCAGAGTGTCGAGCGCGTCGTGCCAGTCGACCAGCTCTTCGCGTCCCTTCGGGGAGAGGTCGTAGTGACCGGTTCTCACCCGATCGAACCAGCCATAGTGATTGGCTCTCAAGATGGATCCCGCGCGCGAGACTCCGGTGCGATCGCGAAGGACGCTGACCTTGAGGGCGCCTGAGTGGTCCAGCTCTCGAGCACACCGCAGGGCATCCTGACGATACGCAGTCAGTCGTTGGCCCGCGGCGGAGCCCCCCGTCTCCGGATCGCCGACTCGCTCCGCGAACTCCGTGAGCAACCGTTGGCGGCGCGGAGCGTTCGACCTGGGTCGGTAGGGCGCGGGGTCCAAGACAGGCACGACTCTTCCCCTGGCCGACACCGTGAGAAGGCCGAGTCCCAGCCGTCGAAGCAGGCTTTGTACCTGCTTTCGCCGGGCTCTCCAGGTCGCGCTGTGACCGGCTCCGATACGAAAGGCGACGTAGACCGCATCGGCGGCATTGAGCCGGTCGACAGCTTGAAGAATGAGTGCGAGGCTCAGTCGTTCCTTCAGCTCGACGACGACCGGGCCTTCGTCCCCACGCACGGCCACGATGTCGCAGGGGCCGATCTCGCCTTTGACCGAGTACCCCTGCGTCTCGAGGAATCGCTTGATCGGGGCATACAGTTCGGCTTCAGGCATCGGTTCGCTTCACCGCTCGCTCGTTGGCTTGCTGCACAGAAGTCGTCCACACCGACAACGGCGTGAGTCTACTGATTCCGAGAGTACGGGTGGACGCTGCCGCCGCAGCTCGGCAGAATAGGGGATCTGGCTGCGGAGTCGCCACCCGACCCCGCCGGGAGGACCTGATCACCTTGCGATTTCATCGACCTTCGATCGTTCTGGCCGCGGCCGTGTTGGCCACCGGGCTCGCGGGATGTCGCACTGCGACTCCCGAGCCATCGCCTGCGAGTGTGACTCCGTTTGCCGAAGAGGGCACCGTTTCTACCAACGTCACGGCGCAGCCACCCGCGGAGCCGGCCGAGGAGGCCCTCGAGGCGGACGTAGTCGCAGAGACCCTGGACGGGGAAGAATGGACAGAGGAAGTGGACCTCGTCGAGGAGGTACCCGTCGAAGAAGAGCCTGCGACCGAGCCCGAAGTCATCCAACGCTGGGCGCTCGAACTGTGCCAAGCGGCGGAGCTCATGCTCGATGAGGGCGACACGGAGGGCGCCCTCTCCGCCCTCGACCAGGCGTACGAGCTGATGCTCGAGCTGCCCGGAAACGGAGATGGAAACTACCTTCAGGCCAAGGAGGACATACGCCTCCTGGTGGCGGACCTCATCAGCCGCCACTATCGTGCCGGACGCACCGTTGCGACCCGGCCGACCGCATCCTGGGACCTCGAGCTTCCGATGGTGGACAACGAGTATGTCCGAAAGGAGATCAAGAGTTTCACCACGGTCGAGCGTGAGGCGTTCCTCGAGGGCTATCGCCGGTCGGGGCGCTATCGTCCGATGATTCTCGCCAGCCTCGAGGAGGCGGGTCTTCCCAGCCAGCTGAGCTGGCTTCCGATGGTGGAGAGCTGGTTCAAGGTCAGGGCCTACTCGCGTGCCAGCGCGGTGGGCATGTGGCAGTTCATTTCTTCGACGGGCCAGCGATATGGCCTCAGCCGGGACGGCTGGGTGGATGAGCGCTACGATCCCGAGAAGTCCACCGAAGCGGCGATCGGCTACCTGAGCGACCTGCACGGGATGTTCGGTGACTGGCCGAAGGCCCTCGCCGGATATAACTGCGGTGAGGCTCGGGTCGCTCGTCTGCAGCGGCGCTCGCAGACCGAGTACCTGGACTTCTGGGATCTGTACGAGCTGCTGCCGCGCGAGACTCGGCGCTACGTGCCCCGGCTCTACGCGGCGATCGCCATCATCGAGGATCCGGAGAAGTACGGGATGACTCTGCCGGAGCCCGACCCCCCGTTCGATTCGGCCACGGTCACGGTGGAGCGGGCGGTCCAGCTCGAGCAACTGGACGCCCTGCTCGGTCTCGGCAAGGGCACTCTCGCCGAGCTCAATCCCGAGCTCCGCCACAAAGGCACTCCTCCTCGTCCCTATGAGCTCCGGGTCCCGGCTGCCGGCGAGCAGACGCTGATGGCGGGCCTGTCCTCGATTCCCGAGTGGAAGCCGCCCGAGACGCAGTACGAAATCCACCGTGTGAGGCGAGGGCAAACTCTCTCGGTGATCGCCCAGCGCTACGGCACGAGCGTGAGTGCAATCATGCGGACCAACAACCTGCGCAGCGCGAATCGGATCCGTGAGGGGCAGAGTCTTCGGATTCCGGTCCGTGGCTCTGGAAGAGTCGCGCAAACCTCCCGCACCGCGGTGAATGGCGTCCACACTGTACGTCGTGGCGAGACGCTCGGAGTCATTGCGCAGGCCTATGGAACGACGGTCAGCCGGATCAAGAACGACAATGGCCTGTCCTCGAATCTCATTCACCCGGGTCAGCAGCTGCGGGTGGGTGCCGCAGCGAGCAGTGCGTCCGCCTCGGGTGGCGGCTCCGACGGCAAGAGCTACACGGTGAGGTCGGGTGACACTCCGGGAGCCATCGCCGATCGGCATGGAGTCGGTCTGTCCGACCTGTTGCAGGCCAATCGTCTGGGTCGGCGGAGTACGATCTACCCTGGCCAAACGCTGGTCATTCCCAAATAGACCGCTGCGGCCTCGAAGGCGTGACCGTGCTCCGCTCGACTCTCCAGATCTCGGGGTGGGCGTCGTGAAGGCAGTGGCATCGGGTTCGGCTCGACCGTTCTTCCCGGACTCGGATCAGGCCGGCGCTGAGAGAACGAAAGGTGCTCCGTGAATCGCATCAGCCCGAAGAAGCTGCAACTCAGCAAGTGGACCGCGGTCGAGCCGCGCAACAGGGAGAAGCACTTCCTGGTGACCGAGGTGAAGCGCGACGCGGACGGAACCACGCAGTCCTGTGTTCTGGAGGCGGTGCACAGTCGTCGCGAGCTCGAGATCGAGTGGCACGAGCTGAAGGACTCCGGGCGCTGGCAGATCGGCTGGAAGTAGCGGTCCACGACGCGGAATCGACCGTGTCCGGACGAGCCCGGTGTCACTCGCAGGGCCCCTTTCTCGGTACCGGACCAGCCGCGTGAAGACTACTGGCGCAGCTCCGAGGCGAATGCGATCAGCGCCTCGACATCGTCGAGGTTGCTCACCCAACCGAGCGAGATCCGCACCGCGCCGGTGCTCTTGCCGTCGATGCACCGGCGAAGGTCCTGGTAGCTCATGGCGCAGGACGACTGCTCGAAGCAGTCGACCAGTTCCTGTCGCTCGAGTCCCATGGCGAGCTCGCCGGCTCCCGGATTGCAGAAACAACCCGTGCGGAGCGAGATCGAATGTCGATTGGCCTGCTGTTCGATCTGCTCGTGGTCCAGAAGAATGCCGTCGCGGTCATGGAAATTGACCGTGACGGTGCCGCCACGCGCCGTGGTGTCGGGAGGACCGTAGAGCTTGATCAGCGGCTCCCCGTTCGAGTGGACGAGAGAGAGCAAGCGCTCCAGCAGCCATCCCGTGAGACAGGTCACGCGGGTGTGGATGGTGTCGATTCCGACCGACTCGATCAGATCGAGTCCGATCTCTACCGCGGGAATGTTGGTGAAGTCGAGTGTGCCGTCTTCGAAGGCTCGTGCGCCAGGATTCAACACGTGACGGTCGGCCTGCACCGAGGCGACCGAGATGGTGCCTCCGGCGAACCACGGTCGGTGTAGTTGCTCCATGGCGGTGCGGCGACCGATCAGGGCGCCGACACCGGTGGGGTGACCGAACATCTTGTAGAAGGAGAGTGCGACCCAATCGGGGTGGTCGAGGCTCAGGTCGAGACGGTTGGTCGGCACGAAGGCGGCGGCATCGAGCAGTACGTGCCAACCGAGATCGTGAGCACGGTCGATCCAACCGAGGGGGTGCTGGACTCCCGAGAAGTTGGACTGCGCCGGATAGGCGAACAGATGGTGCCGGCCAGGGGAAGCCTCGGTGAGCATGTGATCCAGCTGTTGCTCATCGACTCTCAGGTCGGGAGGGGCGAGGGGTACGTATCGGGTGCGGGCCCCGCGAGCCCGGTCGAACTCCCGGATTCCGTTGACCGAATTGTGATTGTCGAAGGTGAGCAGGAACTCATCGCCGGGCTCGAACGGGTAGGACTCGCCGACAAGCTTCAGCGCCTGGCTCGCGTTTCCGGTGAAGACGAGGTCGTACTCGTGTGGAGACGCATTGAAGAACTCGAGCACCCGGGAACGACAGCGCTCGACCAGTTCGGTCGTGGTTGCCGAGGTGGGATTCGAAGAGTGGGAGTTGCCGAGCACCGAACCGAGCAGCAGATCGGCCTGGCGGCGCACCTGCGACTCGGCATAGAGGCTCGCTCCGGTGTAGTCGAGATAGACGTGTCTCCCGCGCTCGAGCCGCTGAAACTCGCGACGACGGAGCTCGTCCAGCGTCGAGGTGGCTTCGTACTGGGGGAACTGCTGGAGGAAGCGCTGCTGGATGACACTGGTGGCAGTCACTTCTGAAGTATGACCAAAAGGGGACGCCGGTGCTGAATACGGGCTTTCCTCGTCGAGGGTGCTCGCCCTCCGCCTCCCTGCGCCGGTGCGTTCGTATACTGGGCTTTCACGGATCTTCCCACCAGAGAAGGAGGCGTCGGCGATGCCCGGAGTCGAGGGGCGAGTCGCGTTGGTGACCGGAGCGGGTCGGGGTATCGGCAAGGCGACCACGGAGCTTCTGGTCGCGCGCGGTGCGCAGGTCATGGCCGTTTCCCGCTCCGCAGAGGAGCTGGCGGCGCTGGGGGTCGAGTACACCCCCTGCGACCTCGGCACTGTGGACGGTTGCACCAAGGCAGTGGAGGAGACCGTCGAGAGACTCGGGCCGGTCGAGATTCTGGTGTGTAACCACGGAATCGGCTCGGCCCACGAGCGGGTGATCTGGGAGCAGGACCCCGACGTCTGGGACGAGACCATGCGGGTCAATCTGGACGGGCCGTTTCATCTGTCCAGGTTGGTGCTGCGAGACATGGTGGAGCGCGAGTACGGACGCGTGGTCTACACCGCCTCGACGGCGGCTCGCGTGGCCGAGCCTGCGGGGAGCGCCTACAACGCCTCCAAGCACGGGTTGTTGGGGTTGATGCGCTCAGTGGCGCAGGACGGTGGCCCACATGGCGTCACCTCCAATGCCGTGCTGCCCGGCTGGGTGCGAACGACGATGGCGGAACGCTCCGCCCAGGCGCAGGCACGAGAGCGGGGCGTGTCGCCGCAGGAGATCTGGAAGGAACGAGAGGCACTCTACCTGCCCGGTCGCGTGGTGACTCCTGGAGAGGTGGCAGAGGTGATCGCGTTCCTGGCTGCAGAGGAATCGAGCGGTGTCAGTGGTCAGGCGATCACCGTTGCGCTCGGCAGTGAGTGGTAGCCCTCGGGGAGCGAATGTGCCCGCAGTGCCGCACGGTCCAGGACGCGATGGACGGCGGAGTCCCTTGACGACCGGTCGCAGCCCCGGGCGCATCAGCCCCATCCGAGGGAAGGAGACAGACCTTCGCCCGGTTTGTCATAGATTGTGCCCCATGGAAAGTACAAGACTGGTTCGGACCTTCGCGTTGATCGCACTGCTCGCTTCGACCCCGCAACTCTCCAGGGCCCAGACGGCAAATGGCGACGACGTTGTTCCGACGATCGACGGCAAGACGTCCGGAATGCGGAGGCTCGATGGTTTCGTGCCGCTGTTCTGGAACGAGCGCACCGGCAAGCTGTGGATGGAGATCTCGCGCTTCGACGAGGAGATCCTCTACGCCAACGGTCTGACCGCCGGGCTCGGCTCGAACGACATCGGGCTCGATCGCGGTCAGAGCAGCGGCAGTCGGATCGTGCGGTTCGAGCGAGTCGGGCCCAGGGTCCTGATGGTCGAGCCGAACTTCAGCTTTCGCGCCGAGACGGACAATCCGGACGAACGCAGGGCGGTCGAAGACGCCTTCGCTCGATCGGTGCTCTGGGGGTTCGAGGTGGCGGCCGAGACCGACGGTCGCGTGCTGGTCGACGCTACGGATTTCTTCGTGCGCGACGCCAGCGGCACGGGGCCGCGGCTGGGGTCGTACGAGGTCGACACGTCGCGGAGCGCGATCCACCTTCCTCAGACCCGGGTCTTTCCCGAGAACACCGAAGTCGACGTGACGTTGACCTTCGTGCGCAAGAGCGCGGCCCCCGGCCGGGGCAACGCCCGTGGACCGAGCGAGGGACCGACCCCGGTGGGCAGCGACATCTCCGTTGGGCGGGGAGACGGGAGCTTCGGGCGGAGCCTGTTCTCCGGAACGGTCGCCAGCGTCTCCCCGTCATCCGAAGCCGTGACGCTCCGGCAGCACCACTCGTTCGTGGAGCTTCCCGGCCCCGGCTACACTCCACGCGAGAGCGATCCGCGGGCCGGCTACATCGAGATGATGTTCCAGGACTACGCTGTTCCCCTGGGCGAGCCGTTGAGCCAGAGATGGGTGGTGCGACACCGTCTGGAGAAGCTCGACCCGGATGCCGAGGTCAGCGACGTCGTTGAGCCGATCGTCTACTACCTCGACCGGGGTACGCCGGAACCGATGCGCTCGGCTCTGCTCGAGGGGGGCAACTGGTGGGCTCAGGCGTACGAAGCGGCAGGCTTTCGCAATGCGTTCCGGGTCGAGCTCCTTCCCGAGGGCGCCGATCCGATGGACATTCGTTACAACGTCATCAACTGGGTGCATCGCTCGACTCGCGGTTGGAGCTCGGGCGCGACCATGGTCGATCCGAGGACTGGCGAGATCATCAAGGCGGTGGTGACCCTGGGCTCACTGCGGGTCCGTCAGGACTATCTCATCTTCGAGGGGCTGCTCTCACCCTACCAGACCGGCAGCGAGAGACCCTCCATCCTGGCGGAGGCTGCTCTGGCTCGCCTGCGTCAGCTTTCCGCTCACGAGATCGGCCACACGCTGGGGCTGTCGCACAACTACTACGGCAGTTCCAGGGGGCGGATCTCGGTCATGGACTATCCGCATGCGCTCGAGATCCTGGGCGATGACGGGTCGATCGACCTGTCCGACGCCTACGAGGGCGAGATCGGAGAATGGGACTCGGTCGCGATCGAGTACGGCTACCAGCATTTCCCCGCAGGGGTCGACGAGCAGGAGGCTCTCGGCAGTATCCTGAACGAGGCGTGGCAGGAAGACCTTCGGTTCATGTCGAATCAGGACATGGCTGTGAGTCCGAAGTCAGACTGGTGGAACAACGGCAGCGACGTGGTCGCGGGCCTCGAGCACCTGATGGCGGTACGCCGCAGCGCCCTCGACCGGATGGGCGAGTCGACGATTCGTTTCGAGGCGCCCATGGCGACCATCGAGGAGGCGCTCGTCCCGATCTATCTCTACCATCGTTGGGGCGTGCAGTCGGTGGCGTCGGTGCTCGGGGGACAGGACTACATCTATTCCCTTCGAGGGGACGGGCGCCTGCCGTTCTCGCGGCCGTCGGGGGAGCAGCAGCGCTCGGCGCTCGAGGCGCTCGCTGCGACTCTCGATCCTGCCGAGCTCGCTCTGCCCGCGGCGGTCATCGACCGGCTGCCGCCTCGACCGTCGGGATACGGCGCGCATCGCGAGCTCTTTCCCGGAGCCACCGGTTCGGCTTTCGATGTGCTGGCCCCGGCGAGCATCGCATCGGACATCACGATCGGCTTCGTCCTGGAGCCGGACCGGGCGGCCCGAATCGTCGAGCAGCACCTGCTCGAACCGACCCTGCCCGGCTTGGAGGAGGTTATCGATCGGCTGACGACAGCGGCGTTCGGGGGCGAGGCCTCGAGCCCGTACGAAGAGGCGATCCTGCGGGTTACGCAGCGCGTGCTGGTCGATCGCCTCGTGTGGCTGGCCTCTCGCGCACCGCTGCCCCAGGTCCGCGCGGTGGCGCTTCTCCGACTCGAGCGGCTACTGGAGCGGTTGCAGGCCGATGCAGGCGAGAGCGAGGCGGCGCGTGCCCACCAGCTCCTGCTGGCCAGCGATATCGAGCGTTTCATCGAGAGACCAGGAGACACGCTCGATCCGGTGTACTCGGCGCCGGCTCCGCCGGGTGCGCCGATCGGGGGCGATCCCGGAAGGGACTGGCTGTCTCCCGTTTTCTGGGACTGCATGCTGCCGGGCGAGCCCAGTGCCCTCGTCTGGCCGTAGAAGTCTCAGAGCCTGGCCACCTCGACCCAGGCATCGTGCAGCGAGCTGCCACTGCAGGGATCGGCCAGGCTGTCGCGCGTGAGGGCGTGGGCCGACGAGCCGCCGATCCGCGAGGCCCACCGGCCGTGAAGCGGGAGCCTCACCCGATCTCGCTGGAGGTCCGGCTCGCCTACGGCCAGATGCCCATGTTCTGGTAGGTCATGGCGATCTTGTCGATTGCGCTCACCAGCGACGCGGTCCGGAGATCGATGCGGTCCGAATGGGTCCGTTGGATCTCCAGGATCTCCCGGTAGGCCAGGATCATGGTCTCTTCCAGGCCCGAGTTGACCAGATCCTCCTCACCGGCGCCGCGCACGATTCTGGCCATGGACTCCTCGGTGAACTGGGCTCCCGTGGCCGCCTCGACTCCGTTCAGGATCCGCAGGAAGGCACCCTCGTCGAAGCGCTTCTGCATGCGTCCGAAGCGGACGTGCTGGAGGTTCTTCAACCACTCGAAGTAGGACACGGTTACGCCGCCGGCGTTGAGGTAGGTGTCCGGGATCACCAGAACTCCCCGCTCGTGCAGGTGCTCGCTGGCTTCGGCGGTGGTCGGGCCGTTGGCCGCCTCGGCCACGATGCGCGCCTTGATGTTCGGTGCGTTGTCGGCGCGGATCTGGTTCTCCAGCGCCGCCGGCACCAGGATGTCGCAGTCGACCTCCAGGGCGCTGCTCGACGACGTCAGGTCGGTCGCCCCAGGGAAGCCCAGGATCGAACCGGTCTCGCGCCGATGGTCGAACACTCGCTGCACGTTCAACCCGTGGGGGTCATGGATCGCTCCTTCGTACTCGGCGATGGCGACGATCACGGCACCGCCCTCCTCGAGGAACTTCGCAGCGTGGTAGCCGACGTTGCCCAGACCCTGCACAACGACCCGCTTGTTCTCGAGGCCGGGCTCGAGTCCCAGGCGCTTCATGTCCTTCGCGATGCTGCAGGCTTCGCGAATGCCGAAGAAGACGCCGCGGCCGGTCGCCTCGGTGCGTCCGCGGATTCCGCCCTGGCCTACCGGCTTGCCGGTCACGCAGGCGAGGTAGTTGAGCTCCCCTCCGGCGAGTGCCATGTAGGTGTCGGCGATCCACGCCATCTCACGGGCTCCGCTGCCGTAGTCGGGGGCCGGTACGTCGATACCGGGACCGATGAACCCTTTCTTGAAGAGCTCGGTCGCGTAGCGTCGGGTGATGCGTTCGAGCTCGGCGACCGAGTAGTCGCGAGACGAGATCTGAATCCCGCCCTTGGCGCCACCGAAAGGGATGTCGACCAGCGCACACTTGAGGGTCATCAGAGTCGCCAGTGCCGTGACCTCGTCTTCATTGACCTGTCGGCTGTAGCGGATGCCGCCCTTGGTCGGCAGCCGGTGATGACTGTGCTCGGCCCGCCAGCCGTGAATCACCTCGATCGATCCGTCATCACGTCGGATCGGAAAGCTGACGCGATAGTTGGAGTTGCAGACCTTGATCTGGGCCAGGAGAGACGGGTCGTGATCGGTGAGCGCAGCGGCCCGATCGAAGTTGTGTAGGACCTGATCGAGCATGCTGATGTGCGCGGACATGCGTGCTACCTCCGGCCGACCCGACGAGGGCTCGGCTGTGTCTGTGTCTGCAGCGAATGGGAGAAGGCGAATGCTCGGAGCACCGAGAGGATAGGCACTCGCCCGCCAAGCAATCCGTCCGAAGCCAAGCGAACCGTCCGGAGTGATCCTCGGAGGCGCAAAGCCTAGCGTACGGGCATGGAGCATTCGAGAGGTGGCGGGCGTTTCCGAGGGAGAGGTCGGAGGGTCCCGGGGTCTGGTGCGCCGCTCGATCCTCCGGTGGCGTCGATCCCGATCCACGGCGCAAGGGCTACGGGCTTCTGGGAGTTTCGTCCTGGTTGCCGCCCAGGTAAAGGCCCACGATCTTGACGATCTGCCCGTCATCGTCTCGAGCGAAGCGCACGCGGAAGGTCTCCATGTCCTGCAGAGCGAAGAGGTCCTGGGATATCGGGACGAGACGGTAGCGAGAATTGCCCTCGCGTTGGTAGTACAGCGTGTCGCCTTCGAGGACGACATGGCGGGGTCCGTAGTCGCCGGCGTAGCGGCGCAGGGTGTCCAGCGGCACCTCGACCGGACGGCTCTCGGCCTCGAGACGTTGCTCGATCCAACGAAGGGCGCGCTCGACGGTCTCGTCGTCGCTGTCGAGCGCGAGCGACTTTCGATAGCTCTGGAGGGCCGAATCGTAGCTCCCGGCCGTCAGGTACGCCTCCCCCAGGCTCTCGTGAGCGCTCGCGGACTCCGAAGAAGTCTGGACGTTGAATCGAAACACGGCGAGCGCCGCCTCGACGTTCTTCCTTTCGAGTAGCTGGTGTCCGAGCTTGTCGACCAGCCCCTCGGTCATCAGATCGGGTTGGCTCGCACGGAGTCTCTGCAGGGCCGTAGTGAGGCCTTCGACTCCACCCTCGTCATGGGAACGGATCAGCGTGAGGCGGGCGATTCGCGCGGGGTCGTCGTGCCGTTCGTAGTCGAGCCAGCCCAGCGCCCAGGACGGTTCGCCGAACACCAGTTCGACGATGGCTCCTGCGATCGACAGTCCGTCGCTACTGTTGGCGAAGTAGACGAATCCACTTCCCGTGTCGACATCCACCATGGTGAAGGCCTTCGCGTCGCCGTTGTCGCCCCAGTGCCAGAAAGCCCGTTCGCGCTGTGTGGCCTGAAGACCCCAGCCGAGGCCCCAGGAGAGATGTTGCTTCGCTTCCTCGCTGGCGCCCCAGGTGGCGCTCTCGAGCGAGCGTTCTGGCTGGAGCATCGCGGCCGCCGTCGGGGGCTTCAGCCCCTGGCTCTTGACGATGGCGTTCAGAAAGCGGGCGTAGTCTTGCGCGGTCGTCAGCAGGGAGGCGGCGGCGTTTGCCTCGTTCGAGTGGCCGATCGGGGAAACCTCGCCCTGGGAATCGTGACGCGCCGCGATGTCTGCTTGGAAGGCCTCCTGCCACACGTAGCTGCTGCGCTCCATCCCCAACGGTGCGAAGACTTCGCGCCGGGCCACCTGGTCCAGGGTGAGGCCCGTCAGCTTCTCGACGGTCTTCTGAAGATAGACGAATCCCTCGCCGGAGTAGTTGAACGCCGTTCCCGGATCGAACTCCAGCTCGAGCCGGTCGCCGCCCCAGTTGGGCAGTCCGCTCGAGTGGCTCATCACCATGCGAGCCGTGATCTGGCGGTAGCGATCCTCGTGCTCCAGCCGCTCGTAGGGCAGAATCTCGGCCAGTGGTTTGTCCAGATCGAAGTCGCCCCGCTCGACCATGCGCAACACGACGTAGGCGAAGACGGGTTTGCTCAGGGAGGCTGCCTCGAAGACGGTCTGGGCATCGACCGGCTCCGAGCTTGCCAGGCTCCTGACTCCGAAGGTGCCGCTCCAGCGGATCTCCCCTGATTCGATCAAGGCGATCGAGAGTCCGGGGATGCTCCCCTGCTCGAGTAGCCGGGGAATCGCTCGCTCCAAGGCCTGCGGAATGGCCGTGTCCTGGGCCGAGCCAGGTCGGAGCGCGAAGAGCGCGAGCGTCAAAGCGGCGAGAGAGCGGCGTGTCAGCATGGCGTTCGAAGTGCGCGAGAGAGGATGATCGGTGGCGATGCAGCTCGAGAAGACCAGCCACGAGACCGTGGCTGCAAGAGGTATACGGTCGGTTCAGCGCAGAAGTTGCCGAATTGCCGATCGCGACCAGCTCGGTCGCCGAAGGCTTCGACCACGGGCTGAAGTGCTGGGTCGCCGAGCAAGCGGTGAACCGAAACAAGTCGCTCGAGAGTTGCTACCATACCGTCGCCTCTCGGGCGACCGGCCCGGAGAAGGCGTGGACAGCGTTCGCAGCGGAAGGGAAGGCAGCTCGTGACTCGGTTCCGAATGATCTTGATCGGCGTCGTCCTGTTGGCGCTCGTTGCCATAGTCCTTCTCGGAAGGCGCGGCGAGGGCGGATCCGAGGTCGAGCTGGGGCGAGCCGAGACCCGAGAGGTCTTTCGCTCCTTCGTCACCGCCTCGGGGGAGATCCTCGCAGAACGCTATGCCGACGTGGGCTCCAGCGTCATGGGCCGAGTGGTCGAGCTGCCGGTGGCTGAGGGCCAGGAGGTGAGCGCTGGAGATCTTCTGGCGCGCATCGATCCGGTGCAGGCCAGGAGCGAGCTCGAGGCAGCGGAGGCGGCGATTCGAGCGCTCGAAGCAGAAGCCCAGTCGGCGAGCGAGCAGATCCTCCTGGCGCGCGCCGATCTCGAGCTGGCCCAGGCACAGGCCCGGGAATCGGCAGCCAATCTGGTACGCATCCAAGCGCTGTTCGACCAGGACCTGATCTCTCCCTCGGAGCTGGATTCGGCGAGGTCCATGGCGGAGTCGAGAGTCGCCCAGGTGAGCTCCGCGCGAGCGGGGGCGGCCCGAGCCGAGGGTGCGCGTGAAGCAGCCCTGCGTCGAGTGTCCCAGGCGCGGGCCCAGGCCGATCGGGCACGAGATCTCCTCCAGAAGACGTCGATCGAGTCGCCGATCTCGGGTGTGGTCTCGCGTCTCCAGGTTCGAGAGGGCGAGATGGTGGTCATCGGGATCCAGAACCAGCCCGGCACCGTGTTGATGACCGTGTCCGACCTCAGTGAGCTCAACGCCGAGGTCAAGGTGGCCGAAGCCGACGTGCTGCGGGTCGCGGTCGGGCAGGAGGCGACCGTTACGCTCGAGGCGCTGCCGGGAAAGAGCTTTCGCGGACGCGTGACCGAGGTGGGGGCGAGTGCGCTGCCGCAGCTCGGCGCGGGAGCGGCGGCCCGTGAGTTCCGAGTCGAGATTCGTCTCGTCGATCCCGAGGCCGGCATGCGACCGGGGCTGACCTGCGACGCCGAGATCCTGGTGGGAGAGCGGCGTAACGTCATTGTCGTGCCGCTCCAGTCGGTGGTGATCCGCATCCAGGAGGACGGCAGCGAGATGCGCGGCGTGTTCACCGTGGCCGACGGCAGGGCGCGGTTCCTTCCGGTGGAGACCGGGATCATCGGAGGTCTCGACATCGAAGTGAGCGGCATCGAGGATCAGACCGAGGTGATCGCGGGCCCCTACCAGGTGCTGCGCGAGCTCGAAGACGGAGCGCAGGTCCGGGTTCCCTGAGCCTGACGCGATCGTCATGACACGTCGCTCCGACTCCACCGCCACCGGCGCTCGCTCTCCTCGGCGACCCGGCCGGGTATCGCTGATCGAAGCTGTCCGGCAGGGTGTGGGAGCCGTGAGAACGCATCCGCTCCGAGCGCTGCTGGCGGGAACGGCGATCGCTGCGGCGGTCGCAACGATCGCGGTCGTGGTCGTGGCGCTCGACGGAGTCTCGCGCTTCGCGCGCACCAATGCCGCGCGGGCCTTCGGTAGCGAGACGTTCGTGCTCGCCAAGGTGGCTGCTCCCGGCCAGATCAGTCGTCAGGAGCTGGAGCGGAAGCTGGAGCGCAACCCGAACATCCGTCGGGCCGACCTGCGCTTTCTCGATCGCTGGGCGGGTGGACGAGTGATCTACGGCGCCACGGTCAGCAACCGCGTCGAGGTGGCAGCGGGCTCGCGTCGCTACGAGGGGGCCACCCTGGTCGGGGCCACCTCCGAGCTGGCCGGCATCCGCGACCTCGCCATCGAGCGCGGCCGCTTCTTCTCACGCCAGGAAGAGAACCAGGCTCGCCAGGTCGTGGTCCTCGGTGCCATCCTCGCCGAGGAGCTGTTTCCCGCGGTCGATCCGTTGGGGCAGACGATGCGAATCGCGGGTCGAGGTTTCGAGGTGATCGGTCTCCAGGAACGCCAGGGCAACGTCGCCGGGAGCTCGCTCGATCGCAACGCCTGGATCCCACTTCCGACCTACGAGCGAGCATTCGGAGCGCCCGAGACGCTGCAGATCCTGGCGCGGGCACCTCGACTCGACGAGCCGGCGGCTACCGTCGCGGCGGAGGGGCGGGCACGAACTTCGATGCGAGCGCGCCACGAATTGGGGCCCGGCGAGGAGGACGATTTCGACATCCTGTCTCCGGACGCCGCTCGAGGTTTCGTCCAGACCCTCTCCGAGCGGATCGGGCTCGCCGCCGCGCCGATCTCCGCCATGGCTCTGCTCGCAGCCATTCTCGTGGTCGCCAACACCATCCTGGTCTCGGTCACCCAGAGAACCCGGGAGATCGGAGTCCGAAGGGCGGTGGGTGCGTCGAGAGCCCAGATTCTGGCCGAAGTGCTGGCTGAGTCGGTGGCGATCGCCTTTCTCGGAGGCCTTGCCGGCGTGCTGACGGTCTACGCCGTGGTGGCGATCGCCGGGCGAGCCGGGTTGGATCTGCGGCTGGGTTTCTCGACAGTGGCCTGGAGTCTGCTGGCTGCGTGCGCCAGCGGGCTGCTTGCCGGCTGGTTCCCGGCACGACGCGCGACGCGAATCGTCGTCGTCGACGCGCTACGCGCGGAGTAGCGGAGGTGGATCCGTGAAGGCAAGGAAGACCGTTCCACACGTTCCCTGGCGCGACTCGGTAGGCAGCTCCCTGCTGCTGGCGACGGAATCGTTGCGCGCCAACCCGGGCCGCGCAGCGCTCGCGGTTCTCGGCATCGTAGTCGGAATCGTGACGGTCTCGCTGGTGGCGACGGTCCTGGTCAACGTGCGCAATCAGATCGCTCTGCTGTTTCGCGAGCTCGGCACGGACAACGTCTTCGCATTCCACCTGAGTGGCGATCCATACTCCCCGGCGTCCGACGAGGAGGCGAGGCGCCAGCCACTCGATCGCCGTTTCGGCGAGGTCATCGTGCGCCAATCGGACGCGGTCGAAGACGCGGCAGCACAGATCCTGATTCCATCGGTGGTCAACGGTCGTGCCCTGAGCGCCCGCGCAGGCTCCTCGGTGTCCGATACGGTACTGGTCGAGGGTTCCTCGGCGAACTTCTTCGACGTGGTCGGTGCCGAGTTCGCTCACGGCCGCCCGTTCACCGATCTGGAGGATCGGGCCGCTGCGCGGGTCGCGGTACTGGGGTCGAGTTTGTCTCGCGCGCTGTTCGCGGGCGACGACGGAGAAGGGGCTCTGGGGCGCGAGGTCTATCTGCTGGGCGAGCCCTACTCGGTGGTGGGCGTGCTGGCAGCGCGGCGTGGTGGTTTCTTCGGCGAGAATCGACAGGACAACGTGCTGGCGATCCCTGCCGGAACCGCCCGGCGCCGTTTCCCCGATGCCGACGCCACCGTGCTCTACCTTCGCTCCGCGGAGGGTCGACTGCAATCGGCTCAGACGGAGATCGAGACGGTGCTTCGCCGGCTTCGCCGCCTCGGGCCGGACGAGCCGAACGACTTCACCCTCTCGACCTCCGAGCAGATCATCGGTACGTTCGACCGGGTCGGTGCCGGGATCGCTCTGGCGACCATCGGCCTGGCGGCGGTCTCTCTGCTCATCGGTGGGATCGGTATCGCCAACGTGATGATCATCGCGGTGACCGAGCGGACCCGGGAGATCGGACTTCGGATGTCTCTCGGGGCGAGACGTCAGGACGTGCTTCGCCAGTTTCTCATCGAGTCGGTGCTGCTCTCCCTGCTCGGTGGTGCGTGCGGTCTCGCTGTGGCGGCTCTGCTCACCGCGCTTCTCACCTTCGCTGTGCCGGGGTTCCTGCCAGTGCTACCGCTCTGGGCGGTGGCCTTCGGTCTCGGCTCGTCCTGTTTGACCGGAGTTCTCGCCGGCTACCTCCCCGCTCGCCAGGCGGCGCGGATGGACCCGGTCGAGGCGCTGCGCCACGAGGCCGCCTGAGTCATGGCGGACCCCATGAGCTCGGGCTCTGAGCTGCTCGAACTGCGCGATGTGCACAAGGTCTACCAGGTCGGAAGCGAAGAGGTGCGTGCCCTCGACGGTGTCGATCTCAGCGTTTCCGCGGGCGAGTACCTGGCGATCATGGGCGCCTCGGGAAGCGGCAAGTCGACGCTCATGAACCTGCTCGGCTGTCTCGACACACCGAGCTCCGGCAGCTATCGGCTCAACGGAGTGGCGGTCGAAGCGCTGAGTGACGAAGAGCTCGCCGTGATCCGCAATCAAGAGATCGGATTCGTCTTTCAGACCTTCAATCTCCTGGCTCGGACCAGTGCTCTGAACAATGTCGAGCTGCCCCTGGTCTACGCCGGAGTGAGCAAGAGCGAGCGGCGTCGGATGGCCGAGAGAGCGCTCGAGCGAGTCGGGCTCGGTGACCGAATGACCCACCGCTCGAACGAGCTCTCGGGCGGTCAGCGCCAGCGTGTGGCAGTGGCACGGGCGCTGGTCAACGAGCCATCGATCCTGCTCGCGGACGAGCCGACTGGAAATCTGGACAGCACGACCTCGGACGAGATCATGGAACTGTTCGACGAGCTCAACCGAAGTGGCAACACCGTGATCCTGGTGACTCACGAGGACGACATCGCCGCGCATGCGCGGCGCATCGTGACGTTGCGTGACGGCAGGATCATCTCGGACGAGAAGAGAGACTGATCGCCGAGCCAGGGGCGACCGATCCGAGTCGACCAGCCTCTCGGCGCGGGAGCTTCGGTGAGATCGAGCCGCGGCGCGCGTCGCCACCCCTGTATGGGGTCTGGGCTCACCCGGCGGGGTGAGAGTGGAGGATCTCGAGCCTGACAGACTGAGCCTATGCGGGGGCGAAGCGGGCCCACGGTCCCAGAAGAGATTGCCCCTGAGAAAGGGCACGCCACCATGAGACGAAAACTGCTCTTGTTCGCTGTCGCTCCCTGTCTCCTGCTCCTTTGCGGGTGGTCGTCCGATTCCCTCGATGAGGACGCACTGTGGAGCCAGGCTACGCTGTACTTCAAGCCGCTGCCCGTCGAAGCCCCCTCCCTGGTCAATCCGATCACGGAGGCCCGAGTCGAGTTGGGCGCGAGACTGTATTTCGACACCCGGCTCTCACGAGAAGGTGGGGTGAGCTGTAACTCCTGCCACGATCTCGCCCACTTCGGTGTCGACAACCAACCGACCTCCGACGGGGACCAGGGCGAGTTCGGCGACCGCAACTCACCGACGGTGCTCAACGCCGCCCTGCATGTCTCCCAGTTCTGGGACGGGCGTGCCCAGGACGTCGAAGAGCAGGCCGGTATGCCGGTGCTCAATCCGGTGGAGATGGGGATCCCGAGTGCGGAGTTCCTGGTCGACCGCCTCGGCGCCGTGCCGGAGTATTCGGAGCTGTTCGCCCGTGCCTTCCCTGATGCAGAGAAGCCGTTGACCTATCAGAACATCCGCTATGCCCTCGCCGCGTTCGAGCGAACCCTGCTCACTCCCGCGCCCTTCGACCGGTACCTGGAAGGAGAGCGCGACGCGATCTCCGACCCGGCGAAGCAGGGGATGGAGGTGTTTCTGGGGCTGGGCTGTGGCTCCTGCCACAACGGTGTGACCCTGGGGGGTCACCTGTTCCGCAAGTTCGGCCTCAGTGAGCCCTACTGGGAGCACACAAGCAGTGAGCAGATCGACGAGGGACGAGCCGCTCAGACCGGAGACGAGGCGGATCGCTACGTCTTCAAGGTCGCGTCGCTGCGCAACGTCGAGAAGACGTATCCCTACTTCCACGATGGCAGCGTCGAGACCCTCGGTGAGGCCGTTCGAGTGATGGCTCGCCTGCAGGTCGGCCAGGAGCTCGAGGATGGCGAGGTGGAGGCCATTGTGGCGTTTCTCTCCAGTCTGACGGGGGAGATCCCGCCGGAGGCGAAGGAGCGTCTGCGCAGGCTCGGGCTCCTCTAGTTGCTCGTACTCTGGTCGGATCTTCGCCTCTTCGGTCCTCTCGGCCGGGATAGGGTCGAGGTCACCAGTGAAGGGGAGAAGGATCCATGATCGAGGATTCCCAGAACGATCCCAGTGCCCGAGAAACGTCCTCGCTGCCTCCTCTCGGGCGCTTCCACCGGATCCGGGCCGGTGCCCAGCGAACGTGGCGTTGGCTCTCCGGTCGCCTCGAATCCCTGAAGCCGCGGGGGCCGGTGCGAAGAGGGGTCGCCTGGGGGGCGACCGTGCCGTTGATCGTCCTCGGCCTGGTGGTCGGCTCGACCCTCGAGAGTCAGTTCGGTCTGGTTGGCGATCTCTCGATCGGCCTCCTGCTGGCGCTCGTGCTCCTCGGTGTGGCCGTTCTTTCCCTACACTTCGGAAGGTGGCTGGTCGCGCAGCTGGGCGACTTCGTCGGAGTGCTGGGTCTCGCCGCCGGGGTCGTATTCGCGATCGTCGCTTCACAGTTCCTGTTCAGCGGGGGCCTCGGCGCTGCGGTAGCGATCCTCCTGGCCGTGACTGGCGGCGTGCTCGGAGGGAGTGCGGCGGCGCTTCGGACCCGAGGAGGGGCTCGAGTCCGAGCGGTGTCCATGATCGGGGTCGTGGTCCCGTTGATCGTGGTGGCGGCTCTCGTGGTGTGGTTGCGCGGTAGGGGGACTCTCGAGCACCTGGTCGAGCTCGAGGACCCGACTCTCGAGCGGGTGATTCCTCTCGACGCCCCTGATCCCGCCGAGCCCGGTCCCTACGAGGTGAGGTCGTTGACCTATGGCAGTGGCCACGACCGGCGGCGTACCGATTTCCGCGAGGTCCTCGTCGAGACCGAGTCGGTCGACGCGTCGGTGTTCACACAGGGCTACGAGGAGGGCTGGAAGGAGAAGCTCCGTGACTGGTTCTGGGGTTTTTCTCCCGAGGCCTATCCGATCAACGGGCGAGTCTGGATGCCGGTGGGCGAGGGGCCCTACCCGCTGGTGTTGATCGTTCACGGGAATCACAACATGGGGGAGTTCTCCGACCCCGGCTACGGCTATCTGGGGGAACATCTGGCGAGTCGGGGGATGATCTCCGTCTCGGTCGACGAGAATTTCCTCAACGGCTCCATCGTCGGAGGAGTCCCGACCGAGAACGACGCTCGAGGTTGGCTCCTCCTTCAGCATCTGGCGCAGTGGCGTCGCTGGCAGCGAGATGGCCCGGCCGGGCATCCGTTGGCGGGCGTGGCCGATCTCGATCGAATCGCGTTGATCGGACATTCTCGGGGTGGAGAAGCGGCTGCGATCGCGGCTGCATTCAACCGAATGAGTCGTTATCCGGACGACGCCACGACCGACTTCGACTTCGGCTTCGACATCCGTGGCGTGATCGCGATCGCGCCTTCGGATTCACAGTATCGCCCCGCAGATCGGCCGACTCCGGTCGGGGAGACGAGCTACTTCACGATCCAGGGCGGCCACGACGCGGATGTTTCGCTGTTTCTCGGAGATCGGCAGTGGAATCGGGTCGAGATCTCACCCGAGGCCGACCACTTCAAGGCGAGTCTCTACGTCTACCGCGCGAACCATGGGCAGTTCAACACCGTCTGGGGCGATAGCGACCTGAGCCGGCCGACCTCGTGGCTGCTGAATCGAGCACCGTTGCATGACGAGGAGGATCAACGCACGATCGGAAAGGTGTTCATGACGGCGTTTCTCGAGGTCGTACTGCACGAGCGTAGGGAGTATATGGACATCTTTCGCGACCCACGGAGGGCCCGGACGTGGCTTCCCGATGATCTCTACTTTTCTCGCTTCGAGGACTCGGGTTTTCGGCTGGTGACCGACTACGAGGAAGACGTCGATGTCACCACCAGCACCCTCGACGGAGGTCGGATCGAGGCAGAGGGTCTGGTCCTCTGGCGCGAGGGCGACCTGGGCCTGCGCGATGACGGAGAGCGCCTGGACAATGCCGCCGCACTGGGGTGGCGACCGACGTCGGTCGCCGCTGGCGAGGCCGAGTCTCGCCCGCCGGCGAGCTACACCATCTGGCTGCCCGAGGGTCTCGGGCAGGAGTGGCAGTTGAAGCGCCTCGATCGTCTCGTCTTCGACATGGCCGCTCTGGACGAGGAGGTACCTGAGCCGGACGCCGAGGGCGAGGCAGGCGAGGGAAGCGAAGAGGATCGAGTCGACCTCGAGGCCGAAGATGCAGAAGACAACTCGGCCGAGGAGCAGGATCCGGCTCCGATCGACCTCTCGGTGGTCCTCCGCCTCGCCGACGGCCGGGAGCTCGAGATGACCCTCGCCGACAGCCGGCTTCTGCTGCCACCGTTGCCGGTGCGATTCACCCGTCTGGCAGCGATGGAGAAGCGCTACGGAAGTCGAGCAGAACCGGTGCTGCAGACGTTCGAGCTTCCCCTCGGAGACTTCCGCTTCCGCTCCGGCGAGAAAGTCGGGCCGGAGCTCGATTGGACGTCTTTGACCGCAGTGTGTTTCGTCTTCGACCGAAGCGAAGAGGCGGTGGTCGCACTCGATCGTGTCGGTTTCTGGTCCGCTCCAGCGGGAGACCAGGACGCGGTACCGGCGGACGAAGAGTGAAGGCGCCTCGGGCGGTTTTGATCGGCGCTGACCCCAAGAATCTCGACGGCGGCCCTCCTCGCCTCGGGCGCCGAATCACTGACGATCGTCTCGGAGCCGTCGGACCTCGTTCTCCAGTTCCTCGATCTGATCGTAGAGGGCGTTCTCTCGTGCGGCGAGATCCGTCGCCGTGTAGCGCGGTGTGATGTGCTGGGGGCAATTCCAGTCGAAGGCCACCAGGTGGTAGAGCACCACGCGCTCCACCTTGGCCACGTACTCCGGCACGACGACGCGCTCAGCGAGGTCCGGGCGCTCCGCTACATCGTGAATCTCGGCCCGGGCCATGATCTTGAGTCGGCGGCGCGCCGGGTAGTCCATCAGGAAGAGCGCGACACGATCGTCGTGCTTCACGTTTCCGGTGGTGATGTACTGCAGGTTGCCGCGGAAGTCCGCGAAGCCGAGGGTGCGCTGGTCGAGCACCTTGAGGAACCCTGGAGGTCCTCCCCTGAACTGGACATAGGGCCACCCGTTCTCGCCGACGGTGGCGACGTAGAATCCGTCGCGTCGAGCGATGAACTCGGTCTCGCGAACGTCGAAGAGATGGTCGGCCCATTCCATCGACTCCAGTTTCGCCGCCTGTTCACGACTCCCGTAGTGCTCCTGCCGTGACTTGACGGTGTCGGTGAACACGAGCCCTGGGTACTTTCGAGGCACTGGCAACCTCCGATCGACGTGATTTCGCGATTCCGGTGCCCGAGGATCAGCGACCGGCAGTCTGGACTCTATCCGTGGGGTGGCGTCCTGGCGTCCATGCCCACACCGCAGGTCGACTCCTAGAGAAGTCGTGTCGATGCGAGATAGGTGGTAGCGCTGACCGCCGAGCACAAGACGGCGCCCCACAGCAGGTCGACCACGGCCACCATCGGGGGAAAACCCTCCAGGGTCGCGAGGTTGGTCAGGTCATAGGCGGCATAGGTGACCAGACCGAACAGTGCGCCGAGAGCGAAAGCCTGCGGGAGGCTCTCTCGCCCGATTGCGGGCCACACCACCAGGATCACGATTCCGGCGACGAAGATCAGGTAGAAGACGACTGCGGCAGCCCAGTTCACCTGGGGTCGCATCAGGTGGCCGATCTGCGCCTGGTAGAACGAGCGTGCGATCACCCCGAGCCACATCAGGTCGAGAACCAGAAAGGTGGTCAGGGCCACGGCATAGAGCTTGAAGAAGACGGACAGGGTCATGAATCTACCTCTGGACAGGAACCGCTCTGCCTCGAAACGAGGAGCCTGGTGGCGCAAGCCGAACCCTATCGGCGGACGTGGCGAGGAGACAAGTGGCAGGCGGGCTCTCGTCCAGGGGGCGACGAGACTCTTCGATCCGTTCGATCCGTTCGAGCCGCGATATCCTCGCGCTCTCGGTGCATCGTGGCGCCGAACGAACCTGTGGAGCCGAGAGTGGAGCTGAAGCATCGGATGGGAGCGAGATCCCTGGCCCGGGAGTCCCCATGGGGATCATTGCCCCGGGCATCGCGTGTCGTCCTGACGGTCGTGGTGGTGCTTTTCCTGCCCGGTTGCAGGCCCGCACCGGTTTGGGAGGAGAAGCCGCCGAATGTCCTCCTGGTGGTCATCGACACGCTGCGGGCAGATGCGCTGGGTGTCTACGGCGGCGACTGGGGATCCAGCCCGTTTCTCGATGAGCTCGCGCGGGAATCCATCGTCTTCGAGAGCGCCTTCGCGCCGGCTCCTCAGACAGCGCCCTCTCACGCGTCGCTCTTCACCTCGACCTATCCCGCCACGCACGGCATCTGGAACGAGGTTCATCTCGATGCCGAGAACCGCGTGCTCCCGAAGCTGCCCGGGAAGGCCGTCACCCTGGCCGAAGTGCTCCGCGCCGCCGGCTACCAGACGGCAGCTTTCGCCGATGGCGGTTGGGTGGTCGAGATGAGGGGCCTGAACCAGGGATTCGAGCGCTTCGACTCGAAGTACGTGGGGGTCGTCGACCGGGTTCGAGAGGCCATGCGCTGGCTCTCGCAACGCAAGGGTGACCGGCCCTTCTTCCTCTTCCTGCACACCTACGAGGTTCACGCGCCGTACCTGCCACCGCCCGAGTACGAACAGGCCTTCACCTCGGACTATGACGGCCCTCTCAAGGACGTGCTCCGCGAAGCGCGCGAGTTCATGGCTGCCGGAATGGCAAACAACGTACTGGGGGAGGTGCATCAGAAGTTCTTCAAGCCGCTCGAATCCGAGTACGAGATCGAAGACGTCCAGTTCCTCCGCTCTCTCTACCAGGCTGAGCTCGCGCTGGTCGACGCGCAGCTGAAGCGTCTCTTCGAGTCCTTGCAGCGCTCCGGCCAACTCGATGAGACCCTCGTCGTGATCACCTCGGATCATGGTGAGGAGTTCGGTGAGCACGGGATGTACGGCCACGGTCAGGTGTACGACGAGCTACTGCACGTCCCCCTGATGATTCGAGTGCCGAGCTCACCGAAGGCCGCGCGGCGAAGCGATCCGGTCGCGCTGGTCGACATCATGCCGACGCTGCTGTCTCACCTGGGGATCGAGGCTCCGGCGGCTGCGATGGGGAACGTCCTCGAGCTGAGCGCAACCGAGCCGGAGGGGGCCACGGACCGCCTCCTGGTCGGAGAAGTCCGATGGCGTGGCTGGCGTCAGCTCTCGGCCCGAGTCGGAGACTTGAAGTCGGTGTTCTACTACGGCTATCGCTCGCCAGTGGGGCCGCTGGTCTTCGACACGCTGGCGGATCCGGAGGAACAACAGAGCATTGCCGACAGCGAGCGCGGTGCCGAGTTCGTGACCCGCTCCGAGGCTTTGCTCGACGATTGGCTCGTCCAGGCGGTCGAGCGCCGAGACCAGTACAAGCTCGAGCCCAAAGAGCGCGGACTCGAGGACTACGAAGAGCAGATGGACGAGCTCCGCGCACTGGGCTATGTCGAGGATTGACTGCAAGCGACGGAGTCGAGGTTTCGCTACGGCCAGAGCTGCACGGGAAACGGTATTCTGCGTGGATCTTGCGCGCGTTCTACAGTGACCGTTTCGTTCTTCCTCTGCCGGAGAAGCACCGCTTCCCGATGGCCAAGTATCGACTCCTGCGCCAGCGCGTGGTGGAAGAAGGAATCCTCGGTGCGCACGACCTCCAAGTGCCGGAGGCCGCCACGGACCAGGAGCTGGCCCTGGTCCACGACAATCGATATCTCGACCGAGTGATTCACGGCGCACTCGAACGACAGGAGGTCCGTGCCCTCGGGTTCCCCTGGTCCCCGGAGCTGGTCGAGCGCAGTCGGCGCTCGGTCGGCGGCACGATCGGAGCGGCGAGAGCGGCCCTTCGAGAGGGAGCTGGCGTCAATCTCGCCGGCGGGACGCACCACGCCTTCCCGGATCGAGCCAGCGGCTACTGTGTCTTCAACGACGTGGGAGTGGCGCTCACCCTGCTGCTCCGAGAACGAGCGATCGGACGTGCCGCCGTGGTCGACTGCGACGTCCACCAGGGTGACGGGACTGCGCGGGTCTTTCGGCATGAGCCACGGGTGTTCACCTTGTCCCTTCACGCCAGGCGCAACTTCCCCTTTCGCAAGGAGCGCAGCGATCTCGACATCGAGCTCGAGGACGGAACCTCCGATGCCGAATACCTGGAGGCACTCGACGAGGGACTCGGCAAGGCTCTCGCCCACCGGCCCGAGCTCGTGATCTACGTGGCCGGTGCCGATCCCTTCGTGGGAGACCGGCTGGGGCGATTGTCGTTGTCGAAGTCGGGACTGGCCGAGCGAGACCGGCGAGTCTTCGAGGCCTGCCGGATCGCCGGGGTGCCGGTGGGAGTCGTGATGGCGGGAGGCTATGCGGAGGACGTCATGGACACGGTGGAGATTCATGCGGCCACTGTCCGAGAGGCGCTGCGTCGAGTTTCGAAAGGGTGAGCGATCTTCGAGTAAAATTCATCCCCGGTCGGCGGACCTCTACCTCTTCCAGCGCTCGGAGTGCACACGGGTCGTTCCCGGTTGCCGGGCCCGGGTCCGTCGACTCGAGCACGTCGTCTGTTGAACCCTCCGCGAGAGCGCGAGAGAGAGGCCCTTCTTGATCGGATCCAGTTTGTCTCACTACAGGGTGACTTCGAAACTCGGCCAGGGCGGCATGGGAGAAGTCTGGCGCGCCGAAGACACCAAGCTCGGGCGCGACGTCGCGCTCAAGATGTTGCCCGAGGGGTTGGCTTCGGATCCCGAGCGTCTGGCCCGCTTCGAACGGGAAGCGCGCGTACTCGCTTCGCTCAACCACCCGAACATCGCAGGCATCTTCGGGCTCGAGGAAGACGACGGGACGACGTTCCTGGTCATGGAGGTGGCCGAGGGGGAGACTCTCGCCGAGCGCATCGCGCGGGGGCGGATCGAGCCCGAGCCGGCAGCGCGCATCGCGGTGCAGATTGCCGAAGCGCTCGAGGCCGCCCATTCGAGGGGAATCGTCCATCGTGACCTCAAGCCCGCCAACGTCAAGATCACGGACGACGGCCGCGTCAAGGTGCTCGACTTCGGTCTGGCCAAGGCTCTGACCGGCGATCCAGAGACGAGCGGCTCGGCCGATCTCTCGCTGTCGCCGACGTTGACCCAGGCCATGACCGGTGCCGGTGTGCTTCTCGGGACTGCCGGATACATGAGTCCCGAGCAGGCGCGCGCGCAGCCGGTCGACCAGAAGACCGACATCTGGGCCTTCGGCTGTGTGCTCTACGAGATGTTGACCGGCCAACGCACATTCAAGGGCGACACGGCGACCGACGTCATCGGTGCCATCGTGCACAAGGAGCCGGAGCTCGACGAGCTGCCTGCCCGCCTTTCGCCACGGCTGCGACGACTGGTCGAAGTCTGCCTACGGAAAGACGCCGCGCGGCGCCTACAGTCGATCGGGGACGCACGGGTCGTCTTGCAGGACTGGCTCGAGCACCCCGACGAAGTAGAGGAGGGCACCGGCGGAGGGGTGCGCACGGGAGTCGGGCGTTGGCTCGTGCCGTTGGGAGCTGCCGCGATCGCCGGGGGGCTCGGTGTGCTCGGGGGCGCAATCTGGCTGGGGCGCTCGACAGCGCAGCCCGAGCCTGTCCGCCGCTTTGTCGAGAGCGTGGGCGAAGGCCAGCTCTTCACGGACTTCGGTCCGGCATTGGCGATCTCGCCCGACGGGCGCTACCTGGCGTACAACCTGTTCGAGCCGGGTCCCTCGGTCCACCTGTACCTGCGCTCGCTGGACCGCTTCGAGAGCAGCAGTCTCGTGTCCGGCTTCGACGAAGGGTCGGTCGCGGTCTTCCCGTTCTTCTCGCCTGACGGTCTTTGGCTGGCCTATTTTTCCGGGGCAGGTCTGGTGAAGACCCAGATCCAGGGAGGCGCTCCGATCCAGCTCGCCGAAGTGGCACGTGGCGCGGGTGGTAGCTGGAGCGAGTCCGGCCGGATCGTCTACAGTCACGACGGCGAGGCCAATTCCGCCGAGGGTCTCTATCTCATTCCAGCAGCGGGGGGAGAGCGTGAAGCGCTGACGACGATCGATCACGAGGCCGCGCACGAGCATCATCGCTGGCCGCAGTGGCTGCCGGGAGAGAAGGCGGTCCTGTTCACGGTTTCCGTGCACGGGGACGAGGGAAACCGTATCGAAGCGATCGACGTGTCCAGCGGCGAGCGCAAGATCCTCCATCATGGCGGCTCCTATGCCCGCTATGCCGGGACGGGCCACCTGCTGTTCATCAACGATGGCACGCTCTTCGCCCTGGCCTTCGATCCCGAACGACTCGAGACGAGTGGGGCGCCCATGCCCGTACTGCAGGGTGTCGCGACCAGCAATCTCGACGCGGGTCATCTGGGACTGTCGAGTGACGGCATGTTGGCGTACGTCGCCGATACGGACAGCACCGAGGCGTTCCCGATCGCGTGGGCGAACCGACGAGGAGCCCTCGAGACCCTGATCGAGACCCCCGGGATCTACGGCGGGCCGGTTCTCTCGCCGAGCGGCGATCGGTTGGCCGTCGCTCGCGAGAGCGGCGAGAACTGGGACGTGTGGGTCCACGATCTCGAGCGCGACGTGCCGACGCGGGTGACCTTCGGAGAGGGCTACGATGCCGACATCGCCTGGTCGCCCGACGGCCGATATCTTGCATTCACGTCTGACCGTGAGGACGGAGTCCACACGATTTTTCGCAAGCGCAGCGACGGTAGCGGGCAGGCAGAGATCCTTCTCGAGCCGGGGCGGCACACCTTTCCCAGTCCCTTGAGTTGGCATCCCGACGGCAGCCGCCTGATCTTCACCGCCAGTGACTCCGATGGCGGCCAGCAGGATCTGTGGATCCTCGACATCGAGACGGGAGAGACGGAGCTGCTCTTCGCGTCCGATCGACGCGAGAATGAAGCGGTCTACTCCCCGGACGGGCGCTGGGTCGCCTATTCTTCGGGAGAGTCCGGGACCTCCGAGGTGTACGTGCGAGCCGAGCGGGCGGAGGGTAAGTGGCAGATCTCGAGTCAGGGAGGTGCCCAGCCCCGGTGGTCGAGAGACGGTAGCGAGCTGTACTACCGTAGCCCCAACGGATTGATGGCTGTCGAAGTCGACACTGGCGAGAGTTTTCGCGCGGGGCGTCCGGAGTTCCTGTTCGAGGGGCCGCTCGGCGACATGAGCGGCGTCCAGCTTCCCGGCTACATCTTTCCCGACTACGATGTCGGCCCCGACGGACGGTTCGTGGTGTTCCAGCGGCGTGAGGAAGGAGACGCGGGAGCGAGGCGAATCCAATTCGTCACCGGATGGTTCTCGGAGTTGCGCTCCTTGACCAGCTCCGGCGAGAACTGAGGCCAACAGGTCTCCGCTCCGTTGGCGTAGCCTCCGGTCTGCCCCCGGAACCTTCTCCGGGAGAGCGATGCCCCAATCACGATTGGGGGGGTCGCCGCGGTGCGGAGGATCGTGGTGGGCCTCTGCCTCGAGAGAGTCGCCACCCCGAAGGGTAGCCTGTGGCCGACTCGCGAGCTCGCTTCCCCCTCAGGGTCGACGTGGAGTTTCTCCTCGGCATCGCGGCTCGGTTGTCCTTCCGAGTGATAGCGTTCTCCTGTCTTGAGATGTCGAACCGCTGTCGCCTCATTCGACTCGATTCTGATCATGGCCGTGGTTCGCCTCGCTGGAGATTCCAATCGTCGCTCGCCAGCCCCGAGAGACACCGCCGAATCGGCTCGAAGCAGATCTCGAATCCTCCGTTCCGCTCGGTGCGAGGGTGTCGTAAGAGACTGCGCGTAGGGCTTCGGCGGGGCCGTCTGCGTTTCGATGACTGGCGTCGGTGAGTGAAGAGGACTCGAGATGTCTAGATCACCGACAGGACCGACCCTCGGTCTCCTCGTAGTCGTCCTTCTCCCCGTGCTCGCGCACTGGCCAGCGGCAGCGAGGGCTCAGGAATCGACTTCACTGGAGCAGCAGCTCACGGAGTTGAGGCAGGAAATGGAGCTCTTGCGCGAGCAGTACGAGGCACGCATCGAGATGCTCGAGCGGCGTCTCTCCGAGCTCGAGAGCGGCTCCGTGGTGCCGCTAGAGGATCCGACAGACGATCCGCTCGAGGCGTTGCGAGTGGCGGCCCGCGAGGCTGCGGGAACCACGGTGCCGGAGGAGGACTCCGCCCCACAGGTCGAGGCGCAAGCTGCGCCGACCGCCATGGGAGGCGAGCGCAATCTGAATCGGCTCAACCCGGAGATCTCGTTCACTGGAGACCTTCTGGCCAGAGCGAGCAGTCAGGGACGCGACGAATTCGAGGCGCGCGAGTTCGAGCTGGCTCTCCAGTCTGCTCTCGACCCCTTCTCTTCGGCCAGGCTGTTCGTCAGCATCGGACCGGGCGGGGAGGTCGATCTCGAAGAGGGCTATATCGCCTACTACCGGCTCCCTGGCGGTCTGAGCTTGAAGGGAGGCAGGTTCCGTCAGGACTTCGGCCTGATCAACCGTTGGCATCTCCATGCCCTGCCCTTCTCCGACTATCCGCTGGTGCTCAGAACCTTCTTCGGCGAAGAAGGCCTGAGCCAGACGGGCTTGTCACTCGATTGGCTGTTGCCGCATTCCTGGGCGAGTGCCAACGAATTGTCGCTCCAGATCACGAACGGTGAGAACGACGCCTTCGGTGGTGGGTCCTTCGATCATCTCGCGGCGCTGATCCACTTCAAGAACTACTGGGATCTCGACCCCGCGACGTACTTCGAGTGGGGGCTGTCGGGCATTGGCGGGGAGTCCACCTACGGCGGCGACAGTCGCGCTTTCGGCACGGACCTCACCCTTCACTGGCAGCCGCCGAGTCGCGCGAAGTACCGCGAGATCACATTTCGTACGGAGATCATGTTCTCCCAGCGAGACGATGAGCTCCAACGCCGACAGGACGCGTGGGGGCTGTACAGCTACCTGGAGAGCCTGGTCGCACGCAACCTCTATCTGGGATTTCAGTACGACTGGGTCGAAGACCCGTACTTCCCCGAATATGCGACTGAGGGGCTGACTGCCAACGTTTCGTGGTGGCAGAGCGAGTTCGTCCGACTGCGGGGCCAGTACAGCTACTTCGACCGTGAGGTCGATCGCCAGGACGAGAGCCGATTTCTACTGCAGGTGACGTTCGCTGCCGGCCCCCACAAGCATGAAGCGTATTGATCCACAACGTCACCGGAGATGCCGATGAACCGCCGTCCCGGGACCGCGCCTTCAACGAGGATCCACATCTCGACCTCTCGCCCTCCGAACGGTGAGTCTCAAGCGTGCCGAGACGCCTTGCTGTGTCGGATTCTCGTGCTCTGCGCCGGGCTGTTCGTTCCCGCGCAGACCTTCGCCGAGCAGATCCAGGTGGTGACGACGTTGCCGGTCTATGCCTCTCTGGCTCGGGAGGTCGGTGGGGAGCACGTGGTCGCCGAGTCGATCTCCAGAGCCGACGAGGACGCCCACTTCGTCAAACCCAAGCCGTCCCTGGCGCTTCTGTTGCGCAAGGCAGACCTCTTCGTGACGACGGGACTCGACCTCGAGCTCTGGGCTCCGGTCCTGGTCGACAAGTCGGGAAACCGTCAGATCGTCGATGGGCAACCCGGCTTCGTCAAGGCCGCACAGGGAGTCCCGATGCTGGATGTTCCGAGCAGCTCGAGTCGATCGGGCGGGGACGTTCACATGTACGGCAATCCCCACATCTTCACGAGTCCCCTCAACGCCAAGATCATTGCCGCCAACATCGAGGCCGGGCTGGAGCGGGTCGATCCGACTCATGCCGGCGACTATCGGTCGAACCTCGAGACCTTCGGGCGTCGCGTCGATGTCGCGCTCTACGGCGAAAGACTGTTGTCTGTCTTCGATGCCGAGACGCTCGAATCCCTGACTCGCCAGGGCAAGCTGATCTCGTTTCTCGAGAGCCAGGAGAACGAGGGGGAGAAGCTGATTACGTGGCTCGGAGGCTGGCTCGGCAGGGGGATGGTCTTTCGCGGCCAGCCGATCGTTGCCTACCACAAGAACTGGGCGTATCTCTTCGATCTCTTCGGACTCGAAGCGGTCGACTACGTCGAGCCGAAACCGGGGATTCCCCCTTCGGCGCGCCACGTGCACGACCTGATCGAGACCACCCACGCGCGCGGCGTGAGGGTGCTTCTAGCGGCGTCGTACTTCAGCCGTGAGCAGCTGGAGTCGATCGCCGAGCGCTCGGGTACGAAGCTGGTGGCCGTGCCTCTCGGGCCGGCGGACGAGGACTCCGACTACTTTTCGCTGGTCGACACCTGGGTCGACGGCCTGTCGGAGGGGTTCTCCAGCTAGGGGACCCGGAGGGCTCCGATGATCGACGTCCTCGAATTCCTCGCTGCCCCGTTCGTCGCTTGCCTGGTCCTGGTCGCGGTGCTCGGGTACTTCGGACTCCACGTCCTGCTGCGACGGGTGATCTTCGTCGATCTGGCGCTCGCCCAGATCGCCGCGTTCGGCACCGTCCTGGCCTTTCTGTTCGGGCACGAACCGGGAAGCGCAGCCGCTTTCTCGTACTCTCTGGGGGCCACCGTGCTGGGTGCCGCCATTTTCTCGGCCTCTCGGATGCGCAAGGAGCGGGTGCCCCACGAAGCCATCATCGGCATCATCTACGTCGTCGCCTCGGCTGCCACGATCCTGGTGGCCGACCGGGCTCCCGAGGGGGCAGAGCACATCAAGGAGCTGCTCGCCGGGGCGATTGTGTGGGTGAGCTGGGAAACGGTGTTGCGAGATCTCCTGGCGTTCTCCGCGGTCGGGGTCATCCACTTTCTGCTGCGCCAGAGGTTCGTGCTCATCTCCGAGGACCCCGAGGGCGCATTTGCCCGTGGCGTTCCGGTTCGCCTCTGGGACTTTCTGTTCTATCTCACGTTCGGTCTGGTGATTACGCTCGCTGTGCAGAGTGCCGGAGTCCTGATGGTATTTGCCTTTCTCGTGGCCCCGGCGATCGTCGCTTTGAGTCTGAGCGACAGCTGGGTCGGTCGGTTGCTCCTCGCGTGGACGACCGGGGTGTTGGCGAGCATCGCCGGGCTGTTTGGCTCGTACGCATGGGATCTACCGAGTGGTCCGGCTATCGTCTGTGCCCTCGGCGTCCTACTCGTGTTTCTGGCGGTCATTCGGGTGATCAGGAGATAGCACATGCCCGGGGTTGGCGACGGGGTCGTTCGCACGGGTCGCCGCGCCCTCCTCTACGGCTCGGCCTCGGAGGGCTTCGCCGCCTCGGCCTGTAGCTCGAGCAGCTCGGCGAGCTCGGTCGAGTCGGGACGCAGCTCCTGATAGATCGCAACAGCCTGCTCGAGCGCAGCAGCCGCGTCCGCCGAGCGCCCGAGCTGCATCAGCAGTCGAGCATGGTCGGCAAAGAGCTCGCCGGTGACCTCCTGCCCGGGCGCGCTTCGCTGTGCGGCCGAGCTGGTCTCGGCGAGCAGACGTTCGGCGACATCGAGGCGCTGCTGTTGCACCCAGGCCTGGGCCAGCGCCCGCTGGGCAGCGAGGAGATCGGGGTGGGCGTCGTCGAAGACCCGGCGCAGGATGTCCACGTCTTCACGCAGGAGCGGCTCGGCTTCGTCGACCCTGCCGAGGGCCAAAAGCGCCTGGCCGTGCAGGCCGAGCGCGGCGGCGGTCCACGGATTGTCTGGGGCCGAGACGCGGCGACGGGTCCGGACGAGGTCGGCGAAGAGCTGCTCCGCCGCCTCCGTTCTTCCCTGGTCGAGCAGCAGCTTGCCGACGTTGGCGACCGACATGAGTGTGCCGTCGTGCTCTGGGCCGAGGATCTCGATCCGACCTTCGAGCACCTCGCGCAAGAGCGGCTCGGCACGGTCGAGTTTGCCGGCCTCGAGATAAGCGAGGCCGAGCATGCTCTTGCTGGTCAGGGTCGTGCGCGCCTCGGGACCGAGGATGCGACTGTGTCCGGCCACTACTCTCTCGAAGCCCTCGATCGCCTCCTCGTACCTGCCCTCGTAGATATAGAGCACCTCCTGGTCGTAGAGGGCACTGTAGTAGCGGGCGGACTCTTGGCCGTGGATCTGACGGACGAGCTCCAGTACCTGGGCACCGATCTCGCGCGCCTCCTCGAATCTGCCGAGCTCGATCAGGACGGCGCCATGCCCGGAGAGTGCGTCGACGGTGTCGGGGTGGCGCTCGCCGAGCACCCGCCGGTAGCGTTCGTAGATCTCCCTGGAGTAGGGCTCCATCTCGCGGTAGCGCCCCTGGCGGAACAGGACATCGGTCCAACGGTAGAGGGTGGCGATGGTCTCGGGATCGTCTTCTCCCAGAATCTCCTTCTGCTGCTCCCAGGCTCGCTTCAGCAGTCGGTCGGCGTCGCCGAACAGGCCCAGGCTCTCGTAGGTTCCGCCGATGCTCGCCATCAAGCGCGCCTGCACCTCGGGCTGATCCCCGAGCTCGTTCTCGATGCGATCGGCTCCTCGGTCCAGGATCTCGCGCGCGGTGATGCTGTTGCCTCTGGCCTCGGAGGGATCCGATACTTCGAAGAGCTCGGTCAGGAAGCGCGAGATCTCGCGCGACACGTCCGCCTCCGCGTTGGCTCGGTCACGCTCGGAAGCGACGCGCTTTGCCTGAAGTCCCATGGTGGCCGCGAAGAAGAGCAGCAGCAACACAAAGGCAGCGGCGACTCCGACACCGAGCCGGTGACGCTGTGCGAATCGCGAGGCCCGGTAGCGCACGCTCGCTGGCCTCGCCTCGATCGGTTGCAGCTCGAGATGGCGGCCGATGTCCTCGGAGAGGCGGCGCGGTGACTCGTAGCGCCGGCTGCGGTCCTTCTCGAGAGCCTTCAACACGATCCAGTCGAGGTCGCCGCGCAGCTCGCGTACCAGGGTCGTCGGTTCCGCACCCCGCGCCTGGGCAAGGCGGCCGGAATCGTCGCGACCGATCTCGCTGATACGGGTGCTGGGTCGCTTCGGGGTCTTCTCGCTCAGGATGCGTTGGATTCCTCCGAAACCGGCTGCTCGAAGCTCTTCACGGTCGAACGGGAGAAGCCCGACCAGCAGCTCGTAGAGCACCACCCCGAGTGAGTAGACGTCGCTGCGGGTGTCGATGTCCTGGCCTGACATTTCGGCCTGCTCGGGACTCATGTACTCCGGGGTGCCGACCAGCTGGCCGAGCTGGGTGAAGAGAGTGCCTTCAGTGAGTGGTTGCGCGGTCGCCTTGGCGACCCCGAAGTCGATCACCGTGGGATGGGGCTCGTCGCCATGCTCGCTGACCAGGATGTTCGAGGGCTTGAGGTCACGATGGATGACCCCCTTCTGGTGCGCGTGTTGGACGGCGTCGCAGACCTTCTGGAAGAGACGAAGCCGCTGTTGGAGGGTCAGCTTGTGGTGGTCGCAGTAGCGAGTGATGCGAATGCCGCGCACCAGCTCCATGATGAAGTAGGGGCGTCCGTTGCCGGTCTCCCCGGCGTCGAGGACCTTGGCGATCGAGGGGTGGTCCATCAGTGCGAGCGCCTGACGCTCGGCCTCGAAGCGGTTGACCACCATGCGAGTGTCCATTCCGCGCTTGATGATCTTCACGGCGACTCGTCGTTTGACCGGGGCGGTCTGTTCGGCCTCCCAGACCTCGCCCATACCGCCCTCACCGAGTCGACCGAGGAGCCGATACCGTCCGAGGGTGCTTCCCGTGCCGGCTCGCGGCGAGCTCGGCGTGACACGAGTCGGCGCTTCGCCCGGCCGGGTCGGCTGGTCGTCCGGGGGCGGTGTGGGTGGCGCGGTTTCTTCCGGGTCGTGGGCCAAGGTCGCTTCTCGGTCGAGGAGGATCGATTCTCCGCGAAGCACGGGGCATTGGGCAACCCGGCTGATCCGGAGGGGAGAATCGAGAGGAGCGCGACTTCGCCGGGACCGTTCCCACCTGCCCGGGTGGCGCCTCGAGAACGACATGCCGGTACGCTGAGAGCGTAAGGCTGACGGCCCCTATGGCCTCCGAAACGGCGGAGCAGAGCCATGATTCGGGTTCGCTTTCACGCTCGTGGCGGTCACGGAGTCAAGACGGCCAGCCGCATCCTCGGCGCGGCCGCCTTCTTCGACGGTTATCGAGCCCAGGACTCACCGATCTACGGCGCCGAGCGTCGGGGCGCTGCGGTGGTGGCCTTCACCCGTATCGATCGCGAGGAGATCCGTGATCGCGGTGCGATGCCGCGGCCCGACCTGATCGTGGTCGGCGACGAGAGTCTGATGGCCGACCCGGCTGCCGGCGTTCTCACGGGAGTGGAATCGGCCTCGGGTCTCTTCGTCAACAGTCGTGATCCGGCAGCGGTCGCGGCGGCCCACGGCCTCGAGATTCCGGTGAAGGGGATCGACTTGACGGAGAGGACCCGTGAGCATCTCGGGCGCGCCTCGGCATTGAGCACCGGACTGGCTGCCGCAGCTGCCGCGCTCGTGGGATCGATCTCGCCTCGGGCGCTGATTCGTGCGGTGCGCTCCGAGCTGTCCGGGCTGCGTCCTGACATGCTCGAGCACAACGTCGAGCTGGCCGGCGAGGTGTTCGAAGCCATCCCAGCGGTGGCTCTGCACGGAGTCGCTCCGGATTCTCCGGATGTGCCGCTCCACCATGTGGGGTGGGAGGGGCCGCTCCGGTCCACGCCCTCGATCCTCGTTCCGGGAAACTCCGTGGCACGGGCTACGGGCTCCTGGCGGATCGAGAGACCCGAGATCGATCTCGAGCACTGTACGCGATGCTCTCTGTGCTTCGTACGGTGTCCCGACGGTGCCATCGAGCTCGATTCGGAGGGCTATCCGGTGATCGACTACGAGCACTGTAAGGGCTGCATGATCTGTCTCCAGAGTTGCCCCTTGCATGCCGTGACGGGAGAGCGGGAGGTGAGGGCATGGTGACGCCGACCTCGACACGGCCCGAGACTCGACTGTTGACCGGTAACGCAGCGGCGGCCTGGGGAGCCCGACTCGCACGGGTCGACTACATTCCTGCCTTTCCGATCACGCCCCAGACCGAGATCGTCGAGAGCCTCTCGCACTGGTGCCACGACGGCGAGTTGGCGGCCCGCTTCGTGACCCTCGACGGCGAGCACTCCATGGTCACTGCTGCCGGCGCCGCCGCAGCGACCGGCGTTCGTACCTTCACCGCGACCTCGAGCCAGGGCCTGCTGTACGCTCTCGAGGCGCTGTACACCGTCTCGGGGTGGCGGGTGCCGTTCGTACTGGTCAACGTTTCGCGGGCGCTCGCCTCCCCGGTGACTCTGGGGCCAGATCACAACGACGTGCTGGCCGCGCGGGACTCCGGTTTCCTGCAGATTCACGCCGAGACCTGTCAGGAGGTTCTCGACTCGGTACTGCTCGCCTACCGGATTGCCGAAGACGAGTTGGTGCAACTGCCGGTGCTGGTCAACCTGGACGGCTTCTACCTCTCCTTCACGCGAGAGCCGGTGGAGATTCCGAGCGCGGAACAGGTCGATTCGTTTCTACCGCCCTTCGCGGCGAAACACCCGGGGTTTCGGGCTTCCCGGCCGGTCGCTCAGGGGGTCGCTGTGCTGGACGGCGCTGGGTACACCTACTTCCGGTACCAGGTCCAGCGTGCGCAGGAGAATGCGCTGTCGGTCTTTGCCGAGGCTGCCGCCGACTTCGAGCGGCTGCTCGGCCGGCACTACGAACCGGTGGAGTGCTACCGCACCGACGACGCGACGGCAGCGCTCGTGATGATCGGCTCGTTCGCCACCAAGGGGAAGGCCGCGGTCGACCGTTGGCGAGCGCAGGGGCACCGGGTCGGCCTGGTGCGGCCCCGTCTCGTGCGACCATGGCCCGCCCGCGAGCTGAGCCGCGTGCTGGCGCCGCTGGAGGCGGTCGGGGTGATCGATCAGAATCTCTCACCCGGGCTCGGAGGGATCCTCTTCCAGGAGCTCGCCGGTTCGCTGGTCGGGGTCGAGAGGCGTCCTCGAATGCACTCCTTCGTCAGCGGACTCGGAGGGAAAGACATCGAGAGCTCGGAGCTCGACCACGTTCTCGCGGTACTCGAGGCGCCGGCGAGCTCGGACTCGAGAGCTCTGGGAGCGTCTCGAGGCGAGCCCGAGCTGCTGATGACCGAATCGCAGTGGCAGCAGGTCGAGAGGGTCATGAGTGTGGCGGGAAAGCCCGGTGGAGGCGCCCGAAAGCCAACGGAGACCACGACATGAAGGTCGCGCGGGAGTACTTCAAGAGTCCCAAGGACATCCCCCGGGAGGAGTTCGTCAGTGCCGGCTCGTCGCTGTGCGCCGGCTGCGGTGGCCTGACCACCGTTCGGCTGGTGCACAAGGTGTTGGGGGGCAACGTCGTCCTGGTCAACGCCGCCGGGTGCATGACGCTGATGGCGACGTTTCCCTACACACCGCTCCATTCGTCATGGCTCTACACCACCATGGGCAGTGCGGCTGCCGGAGCGCAGGGAGTTCGCGACGCGCTCGATCTGTTGATCGAGAAGAAGCGCATGCCCGAGAGAGAAGACCTCCACGTTGTCGTGCTGGCTGGGGACGGATCCTCCTACGACATGGGTCTCGGACCGACCTCGGCGGCGATTCATCGCGAGCTCGACTTCTGGTACCTGTGCTACGACAACGAGGCCTACGGCAACACCGGCTTCCAGATGTCGGCCGCATCGCCCTTCGGCTCGAGCACCTCGACCTCGGCGGCGGAGGGAGAGCACCCCGAGGCCACGTTCCAGGGCAAGAAAGACCTCTTCGAGATCTGGCGCGCCCATCGTCCGCCCTACGCTGCCACGCTGAGCGCCAACGATCCGGTGGATCTGGCGGAGAAGGTGAAACGGGCTTCGAAGCTCCGTGGCCCCAAGCTGCTGCTCGCCCTGGCGGTCTGCCCGACGGGCTGGGGCTTCGATCCCCGGCTCGGCCACGACCTCTCGACCCTGGCCGTGGAAACCGGAGTCTGGCCGCTCAAAGAAGTGCAGGGCGATACCCTGCGACACACGTACGTCCCGAGTCGCTTCAAGCCGGTCGAAGAGTATCTGCGTCCGCAGCTTCGCTTCCGTCACCTGTTCGAGCCGGAGCCGCAGACCGCGACACTCGAGCGCATGCAGCGACAGGTCGACGAGTATTGGCGGCACTGGCGCGAAGCAGAGGGGAAGGGAGTCAAGGCCGGGCGGCCAGCCGCCGCCACGGCCTGATCGCTGGTCCGAGACTCAGGTCGATGCCGTGCCGTGATGCAGTGTCTCGGCGTCGCCAATCCAACGAGCCACGAGGCTCTGTGACGGGGAACGATTCCAGTCGGAGCCTTCTGCGATTCGCTGCAGCTCGGCGGTCAGCCGACTCGGTTCGGCCTTGGCCAGTTTGGCGAGGTTGTCGACTCCTGCTTCGCAGAGCAGTGTCGCCCAGGCGGGACCGATTCCCGGAATGCGCAGCAGCTGGGCGAAGTTGCGCCACCGCTTCAGCTCCTTCTCGGGAAGCCCGGTCGATCGGGCGATGTGACGGCGCTCGACCGGGTTGCTCACCACGTGGATCAAGCGATCGGTGTTGCGCACGTTGAAGCGGGACAGCTCGGCTTGATGAACCGGACCGATCCCATGGATGTCGCTCAGGGCGTAACGCATGGCGATCCTCCTTTCCGGATGCGCGGTTTCTACGATCATCCTGGCAAGAGGCGCGAGGGCGCACAATACCCCCGCGGATGGTTCTGCGGCTTCGCTTCGCGCGGGCGAAGCCCGAAGCTCACAGAAACGCCCTTTCGGGTGGGATGGGCGGCTGGCTCGAAGGCGTACATTTGTCTTCAGCCGAATAGGTCGATTCCCTACTGCATTCGCGATTCGAGCCGCCGCCGGGCACGGTCGCGGATGCCGGTTCTTTCAACGCTCTTCGAGGAGGATCCCAGATGAGGAAGACGCTACTTTTTGCCATGGGTGCACTCTGCCTGGCTTTCAGCGTGTCAGCGGCAGTGGCACAGCCGATGGATCTCGAGAGCGAGGCCGCTCCTCTCATTTCGGGAGGAGCCGAGTCGGTCATCGAGATCACCGACCCCTCTCAGATTCAAGACCTGCTCGAAGGTACGCCTGCCGATGTACTGGCGGCCGGGACCAATCCGCTGAGTGGCAACACCCGGATCGACCGGTCGTTCGAAGGGTTCGCCTTCGACGACAACGCGGCCGAGAACGGTGGCTTTCTGTTCATTCCTCCCGATCCGATCGGTGCGGCCGGCTTGAGTCGCGTCATCGCGGTGACCAACACCATGGTCGAGGGACTGAACAAGGGCGGCCGGGTCATGTTCCGGAGCAGCCTCGCCGGCTTCTTTGCCCCACTCGCTCCCACGACCTTCACGTTCGATCCCAAGGTGATCTACGACCCGTATGAGGATCGCTATGTCGTGGTGACTCTCGAGCGGGTCCAGAGCGGAGTGGCGGTCGATCCGAACAACGTCTCTCGGCTTCTCCTGGCCGTGTCGAAGAACGGCAACCCGAAGAGCGCGACCGATTCCGACTGGTACTACCAGGCGATCGACTCCAAGGAGCTCTTCGGTGGCTTCGTCGATCTGTGGGCCGACTACCCCGGCTTCGAGGCGGACGAGGAAGCGATCTACGTCACGGCCAACATGTTCGCCTTCCCACCGTTCAGTGGCTATGGCGGAATGCGTCTGTGGATCGTGGACAAGGGCGTCGGCAGCGGCGGATTCTACGAGGGAGGAGCTTCCGCGGTGACCAAGCACGACCCCTACGCCGCAACGGGTATCAGTGGCTTCTCGACGACCACCATGCCAGCCCAGGTTCTCGGGGCGGGTGGCGTCCTTCCCGGCTCGGAGATCGGGACGTTCCTGGTCTCCTACTCCGGTCTGACCTTCAGCGGGCCGGGAGCGCCAGAAGCGCTCAATGTCATCACCGTCGTCGACCCGCTCGGTGCCGCGGGTGGGCCCTTCTTCGTGCAGGAGTTCGTGGTCGTCGGCGATATCGAAGACGTCGGCGGGATCTTCGGGTTCCCGGCTCTGCCGGACGCGCCACAGGCGGGGACCAACGCCCTGATCGAGGTCAACGATCGGCGAGCTCTCGACGCGGTGTGGCAGCATGATCGTCTGTGGGTGACCACGACCATCATTCCGAACTCCACGGTCGATCTCGGCGAGACGACGGCTCACTGGTTCCAGCTCGACACCTCGGACGGACCACTGGCCATTGTTCTCTCCGACGAGGGGAATCTCGGCGGCGAAGACATCGCGCTGGGTACCTACACGTTCTTCCCTTCGGTCGCCGTCAATCGGAACGATCAGGTGATGTTCGGATTCTCCGGCTCGGCCCCCTCGATCTTCGCGGGTGCCTTCGCGGCTGGCCGGAATCCAGCGGATCCTCCCGGCTCCGTGAGAGAGAGCCTCATCGTCCATGAGGGAGTGGACTGGTACTTCCGAACCTTCGGCGGTGGGAGGAATCGGTGGGGAGACTACAGCGGAATCTCTACCGACCCCTCGAACGACAAGTTCTTCTGGATCTTCAACGAGTACGCCGCGGAACGCGGCAGCGTCATCAACGGGGAAGACGGACGTTGGGGTACTGCCTGGGGGCGGGGGAAGTTCTACGGCAACTGATCTGCCGGTAGAGCTTCCATCGGAGACTGGATGGCCGGGCACCACGCCCGGCCATTCTCTTTCTGGGTCTCAGGGCTCTCGACCCGGACGGACTCGACGTTCGCGCCGACCCCGCGGCGCAGCGGCGCCCTCCTCAGCGTGAGGACATCGATCGAAACAGGGTCTCCGTCGCCTCATCGGCCGGAAAGAAGCTCTCGATCCGCAGTTCGTCCGCCGTGACGTCTTGCGCCGTGCCGAAGGTCGCGATGACGGTGAAGAGCGACATGTGCACTCCGTCCTTCTCGACCGCGAGTGGCAGCACGGGAACCAGGGCCGTGTCGACCGCGTCCCACGAGGAGCCCGAGTCGTGGTGTCGACTGAGATCGGCCAATACGGCTTTCATCTCCTGCCCTCCCAGCGCTTCGGCCTCTCGCTGCGACCGGTGCCAGAGCAGCGGTGCGATGGTGTGCCAATTCGCAATGTAGGGCTTGATCCCGTCCGGGTGGAAGAACAGGCGCATCAGATTGCGCTCGGCCCCGCCGACCCTTGTCCAGACGTCTTCGCCGAAGATCGCGAGGAGTGTTTCGAAGGCCCGGTTCGATACCCGGATGTTCCAGGCGCGGTCGATCGCGACCGCGGGGTACGGTTCGTGGTTGGCGAGCATCCTCTGGATCGCGTTCGCGACCTGGCTCATTTGCGGATCGTCCAGAGGGCGGGTGCGGAAGAGCGGCGCGAAACCGGCCGCAACGAGTCCGTCGTTGCGCTCGCGAAGCGGTACCTCCAGGGTCTCGCTCAGCTGCAAGACCATCGCTCGGCTGGGCTTGGCGCGACCCGATTCCAGGAAGCTCACATGACGCTGTGAAACGCCGGAGGCCAGGGCCAGTTCGAGCTGCGACATGCGCCGCTTGTGGCGCCAGCGCCTCAGGAACTGTGGGAATTCCGAGGCGTCGAGGCTTCGCGGTGACGGGTCCGACTGTGACACGTGCGTCTCCTCCTCGGCGGCCAGTCTCACCGGCGGGGCGCCTGAGCTCAACTACCTCCGAGGTAGTTGAAACCCGCGCGGCGAACCCTCACCCTGTCGGCGGACAACATCTGGGGAGGACCCTTGGCATGTCGATTCGTTTGCTGCTGCTTCTCGTCGTGACCGGTTTGTTCTCGGTGCTCACCGCGCTGGCCCTTGCCGACGTCGGCTACCTCGGCATCATAAAGCCCCACTTTCAGAGCTGGGGTGCAGGGCAGGTCCTGGCCGATCTGGTGATCCTGGCCGTCCTGGCCTGCTTCTGGATGGTTGCCGACGCCCGCTCGCGGGGGCTCAATCCGTGGCCGTTCGTCGTCGTGACGCTGGTTGCCGGGTCCTTCGGGCCTTTGACCTATCTCATCGTTCGGGAGTGGAGGAAGCCTCGACGCTGACCGCGGCGCCGACTGGATGGAGGGCTCGGACTGCAGGAGGCGTCCGGCGCCGGGAGAGAATCGAGCGACCGGTCCGGCCGCGGAGCTTCGTGCGCTACGCTTGTGCGCTCACGGCACGCGTCGGCCCCGAAAGGCGCGCTCCGAACGAGTCATGAAACCCCTCCACGATCCTTCCCACGGCCCGACGAGCCTGGTCGATCGCCTCGGTTCTCGAGCGGCTCGAGAGCTGCTCGAGTTCGTTCGAGACCACGAGCAGCCTCCCCCCGAGCGGCGGGTGTTCGTCAATCGGACTCTTCGTCTCGAGACCATCGAGTGCATTGGCTTCGATCTCGATTGGACGCTGGCTCCCTACCAGCGACTCCCGCTCGAGGAGTTGGTCTTCGGCCTCACCGTGGAGCGCCTGATCGAGCATCACGGCTATCCGGTGGCGGCTCGCAGGGTCACCTTTCGGCCCGAGTTTCCCCGTCGCGGTCTGCTGATCGACAAGGAGGCCGGCACGGTGCTCGGCATGAGCCGCCACCGCTACGTCAACCTGGCTTTCGCCGGTGAGCGCAAGTTGAGCCGCGACGAGCTCAAGCGCCTCTACCGCTATGAGCCGATCCGCCCGACCGACGAGCGCTTCTACCACCTCGACAGCCTGTTCGAGCTACCCGAGGCCAATCTCTACGCCGAGCTCACCGAGTTGTCTCGCGAGGTGGATGGGATTCCGACCTCGTCGCGGCAGCTCTTCGATGACGTCCGGACTGCGATCGACTGGGTCCATCGCTCCGGTGCTCTCAAGAGCAGGGTGTTGGCCCAGCCCGCGATCTACCTCGAACGTTCCGAAGAGCTCTTGCTCGGCCTGTGTCGGCTCGGGCTGCGTCCTCGGCGCTTCTTCCTGCTGACGAACTCGGAGTGGTCCTACGTCGACGGACTGTGCTCTCACCTCTTCGATGGCCTGCTTCCCGGGCTCGAACGCTGGCGACAGCTGTTCGATCTGGTGGTCGTCGACGCGGCGAAGCCGAGGTTCTTCCAGAGCTCGAGCCCTTTCGTCACCTTGGACGAGGAAGGCCGCCAGGCCGAGGGCGTGCACGCTCCAGAGTGGGGGGGAATCTATTCGGGGGGGCACCTGAACGGGCTGATGCGCACCATCGACGCACCCGGAGACACGGTGCTCTACGTGGGCGATCACATCTACGGTGACATCGTCTCTTCCAAGCTCGGATCGACGTGGCGCACGGCGCTGATCGTGCACGAACTGGAGGAGGAGATCCAGAAGCGAGAGCATCTTCGTGCGCTTCTCGACGAGCAGGCCGCCGTCTCGACGCGCCTCAGCGACATGGGGAAACGTCTGGATCATCTTCGGGACCTCGTCTCCCTCGAATCGATGAACGGCGAGGCAGCATTGACCTCCCACGAGCAATTCGAACAGGCAGCACGAGAGCATCGCCAGGTCCTCCGCCGTTCGGTCCATCTGGCGGAAGAGGTGGGCGACCGCTTCAATCCCTACTGGGGCTCGTTCTTCAAGCAGGGCTCGAGCAAGACGCGGTTCGCCAGCCAGCTCGAGACCTATGCCTGTCTCTACACTTCCAGAGTCGCCAACTTCGTCTTCTACGGTACCGACCAATACTTCCGGGTAACGCGTGACCCGATGGTCCACGAGTTGTTCTGAGAGTTGCGGCCCCAGACACCCCGTGGGCCGGTCGGCTCATCGACCAGGTCGTCGCAGGGCCCCGAGCGCTTCGGTGAGATCCGCGACGAGAGCTCCTGGCTCAGCGCCGGAGATCGGCGTTGAGCGTCTCACGGAACAACGTGGCGTCGTTGTCGGTCTTTCCGCCCATCGGCTCGGCACACACCGAGCAGCGGTACTCGTAGGTGTTGCCGCTGGGCAGAACCAGCAGAAGGTGCTTGCGGACCGGACGCGAGGTCTTGCAGCGCGCGCAGTAGAGCTCGCTCACTTCGAGAGAGCCGTAGCTGGAGCGATTCTCGGCCATGGTGGCAATATCCTGAGGGGAGATGGTGCGCCCGGAGAGATTCGAACTCCCGACCACTTGGTTCGAAGCCAAGTACTCTATCCAACTGAGCTACGGGCGCCTGGGTCGTGGCTGCGTCGCAGCGTTCCATGAGAGCGCGCTGCCTCGCAAGTCACCGGTGAGTAGGTTATCACCGGCACTGATGCAGGCTCCTGGGCCGTGCGTTAGGGTCGAGCTCGGAAGTCGACCCCCACCGCTTTGTGTGACCACAGGAGGATTCCCGCCATGAGCCTCGACCGAGTCGCTCTCTACCTGCAGGACGCCCATCCCCTCGACGAATGCATCGAGCTGGCCCGCTATGCCGAGGGCCGGGACTTCGAAGCGGTCTGGCAGGCGGAGAGCCGGCTGGTGCGGGATGCGATCGTGCCCATGGCGGCCTATGCCGCGGTGACTTCGCGGATCAAGGTCGGTTCGGGCGTGATCAACAACTGGACGCGCAACATCGGCCTTCTGGCCGCCACGTTTCTGACCCTCGACGACCTGGCGCCCGATCGGATCCTCTGTGGCATCGGTGCCTGGTGGGATCCGCTGGCCAAGAACGTCGGCATCGATCGCCGCCGGGTGCTGCTGGCGATGCGCGAGACCGTCGACGTCCTGCGCCCGCTCCTGGCTCTGGAGAACGTCACGTTCAACGGCGAGTTCCACCACGTCACGGGTATCGAGCTCGACGTCGTGCACGGTCGGCGCGAGGCACGAAATGTCCCCATCCTGATTGGTGCGACCGGACCGAAGATGCTCGAGCTCACCGGAGAGATCGCAGATGGCTGCCTGCTCAACTACTGTGTGCCGCCGAGCTACAACGATCGGGCCCTCGAACGCCTGGAAGCCGGAGCGAAGAAGGCAGGCCGAAGCCTCGACGACATCGACCGGCCGCAGCTCATCGTCTGCTCGGTCGACCACGATCAGCAACGAGCCCTGGACGGCGCCAAAGAACTGATCACACAGTACCTGGCCCAGCAGCCCCACATCGCTCAGGCCTCCGGTGTCGACCCGAAGGTCGTGGAGAAGGTGCAGACGATCCTCGGTTGGCCGGCGACCAGAGAGCAGGTGCGCCAGGCGATGCAGCATGTGCCCGACGAGCTGGTGCTCGGAATCACCGCTACTGGCACACCCCAGGAGACCCGCGCCAAGGTACAGGAGTACGTCGATCGAGGCTGCACCTGTCCGGTGCTCTATCCGCTGGGCGACGCTCGGCTGATGATCGACACCTTCGCACCCGACGCGACGAGCTGATTCCGACACTGCCCCGGGGCACCGTCCTGACGATCGCTACGCTCGACCGATGGTCCGCTCGAGATAGCGCCCGGCCCCCCGCTCGACCTTCAGGTCTCCGTCGCGGTACTGCACGCGGCCGGCGACCACCACCACCGAGGGCAGACCGACCAGCTCGGTGCCCTCGAAAAGGCTGCGGTCGCAGCGCTGGTGGTGGGTCGTGGCAGAGAGCGTTCCGGTGGCCTCGGGATCCCAGAGCACGAGATCGGCGTCGGCTCCGACGGTGAGGGAGCCCTTGCGGGGGTAGAGGCCGAAGATCTTCGCCGGACGGGTCGATGTCAGATCGACGAACTGGTGCAGGTCCAGGCGGCCCGCACCCACTCCATGGGTGTAGAGCAGAGGGAGTCGGTACTCGATGCCGGCGGCGCCGTTGGGGATGGCGCGAAAGTCGTGCCTGCCGGCTTCCTTCTGGGGATGCATGTGGAACGGACAGTGGTCGGTGGCCACCACCTGGAGAACGCCGTTGCGCAGCGCGCCCCAGAGGGCTTCCTGGTTCTCGGAGCTGCGAATCGGTGGAGACAGCACGAAGGCTGCACCTTCGAAGTCGGGCCGGTCGTAGGCCGAGTCATCCAGCAGGAGATACTGCGGACAGGTTTCAGCGTAGACACGCTGGCCGCGTAGTCGTGCTTCGCCGACGGCTCGCATCGCCTCGGCGCAGGTCACATGGACGATGTAGAGACGCGCATCGAGCAGGCCGGCCAGGGTGGCTGCCCGAGAGGTGGCCTCGGCTTCGGTTGCCGGTGGACGGGAGACCGGGTGGTACTTCGGCTCGGTCTTGCCTTGCGCGACCAGCCGATCTCGCAGGAACTCGACCATGGGGCCATGCTCGGCGTGGACCAGAAGAAGAGCGTCGAGATCGGCGACCGACTGCATCACGCGCACCAGGTCCGCGTCGTCGATACCGACGGTGTCGAGATAGGCCATGTAGCTCTTGAACGACGTGATCCCTGCTTCGTTCACGCACCGGGCCATCTGCGCTGCGGTGTCGTCGCCCCACCAGGTCACCGCCATGTGAAGTCCGTAGTCGGCAACCGCCTTGGCCGCCTCGGCGCGGCGCGTTTCGAGGGCGTCGAGCAGGTTCTCGTTCCGCTCAGGATGGACGAAGTCGATGATCGTGGTGGTGCCGCCGGCGATCCCGGCGGCCGTGCCGCTCTCGAAGTCGTCCGAGGAGCGCGTTCCCATGACGGCGAGCTCCATGTGTACGTGGGGATCGACGCCGCCGGGAAAGACATACTGCCCGGAGGCATCGATGCTCTCGGCTCCGGGAGGGACCTCGAGGTCGGTACCGAGAGCCACGATCCTGCCGTCCTGGCAAGCGACGTCGCCGACCCAGCGGTCGAGAGCCGTGACGATGGTGCCGTTCCTGATCAGAAGCATCGATACCCTCGTTCGGCGATCCAACGCTCAGACGATAGCACCGGACCCCGGGTCGGCCCTCCCGCGTCGGGCCTTGCTCCACCGGTGGACGGTTTCGGGCAACGTCGGTATCCTGATGCGATGACTGTCGCGAGCGATGCCGACTCCGCCGTCGAGACTCTCGAGCTCACCGTCAACGGTCGCCGGTACCAGGTGTCCCCCGACCCGGGTGAGAGCTTGCTCGAGACCCTGCGCAATCGCTGCGGGGTGATCTCGACCAAGGACGGCTGCCAGCCGCAAGGACAGTGCGGCTGCTGTCTGGCACTGGTCGACGGGCTCCCCAAGACCACCTGCGCCGTACCGACCTCCAAGGCCGCCGACAAGGAGATCCTGACCCTCGAAGGAGTCGACCCTCGTGAGCGGGAGATCATGGCTCGGAGCTTCGTCGCTGCGGCAGGACTCCAGTGTGGGTTCTGCATTCCCGGCTTCGCGCTTCGAGCCAAGGCGCTGCTCGACAAGAACCCGGCGCCGACGCGAGAAGAGATCGCCACTGCGCTCAACGGACATCTGTGTCGCTGTACCGGCTACGTGAAGATCCTCGACGCCGTGGAATTGATGGGTGCGGCGTGGCGCGGCGAAGGCCTGGCGGAGATCTGTACCGACGGTGGGGTGGGGACTTCTCTGGCACGCTACCGCGGACTCGAGATGGTGCTCGGAGACCGGCCCTTCACTGACGATCTCACGCGGCCCCACATGCTGCATGGAGCGGTCGTGCTGTCACCGCACGCACGAGCGCGCGTCCGGCGGATCGAGACCTCTGCGGCGCTCGCGCACCCGGGGGTCGTCGCCGTGGCGACCGCGTCTGATGTGCCCGGCGAGCGCTGGTACGGACTCATCAAGCAGGACTGGCCCGGCTTCGTCGCAGAAGGTGAAGAGGTACGCTGCGTCGGTGACGTGCTCGCTGCGGTGGCGGCGGAGAACGAAGCGGCGGCGCGCGCAGCTGCCAAGCTGGTCGAGGTGGAGTACGAAGTGCTCGAGCCCGTACTCGACCCGGTGGAGGCCGCAAGGGACGGTGCTCCGCAGGTCAATCCCAAGCATCCGAACGTGCTCTCGCGCTGTGTGATCGATCGGGGCGATGCGGACGCGGCGCTGGCGGAGAGTGCTCATGTCGTGAGCGGAAGCTGGAGCACGCAGCGGGTCGAGCACCTCTTCCTGGAGCCCGAAAGTGCCGTCGCCGAGCCGCTGCCGGACGGTCGACTCGGTCTCTACAGCCAGGGGCAGGGCGTCTTCGACGACCGGCGCCAGGTGGCGACCTTCCTGGGAATCGAGGAGAAGGACATCTACGTCGAGCTGGTGCCCAACGGAGGGGCCTTCGGGGGCAAGGAGGACATGTCGGTTCAGGCTCACGCGGCTCTGTTGTGCCAGATGACTCAACGGCCCGTGAAGCTGACGCTCAACCGGGAAGAGTCGGTCCGCATGCATCCCAAGCGACATCCGATCACCATGGACTACACCGTGGGCTGTGATGCCGACGGCAGGCTCACGGCAGTCAAGGCCAGGATGATCGGCGACACGGGGGCCTACGCTTCCGTCGGCGACAAGGTCCTCGAGCGGGCGGCTGGGCATGGCTGCGGCCCCTACCCGGTGCCGAATGTCGACATCGTGTCGACTGCGGTCTGTACGAACAATCCCCCTTGCGGCGCGATGCGCGGCTTCGGTGCCAACCAGGCTCACTTCGCTCTGGAGGGAGCGGTGGACATGCTGGCGAAGAAGGTCGGGATCGACGGCTGGGAGATGCGCTGGCGCAACGCCCTCGAGGTCGGCGACACGTTCACCACGGGTCAGGTACTCGAGAAATCTGTTGGCATCAAGGCTACCCTCGAAGCGGTGAAGGAGCACTACTACGCTGCGCTCGAGAACGAGCGCGCGGTGGGTATCGCCTGTGGCATCAAGAACACAGGAATCGGCAACGGCCTCGAGGAATGGGGCAAGGCCAGGCTGGTCGTCGAAGCCGACGGCACGATCTCGCTCTACAACGGCTACACGGAGATGGGGCAGGGTCTCATGACCGTGTTGATCCAGTGCGCCGTGGAGATCACCGGCCTCGAGGCGTCGCGGTTCGTGGCCAGGGTGGACTCGACCTACGAGCTCGGCTGCGGGCAGACCACGGGCTCGCGTGCCACTCTGTTCGGTGGTCGGGCCGTGAAGGAGGCCGCGGAGAAGCTCAAGGCGGATCTCGACAGTGGCAAGAGCCTGGATCACCTCGTGGGGGCGGTGTACGCGGGAGAGATCCTGATCGACGACACCACCTCCCCCGGCCAGACCAGGCCCGGTGAGGCGATCAAGACCCACACGGCCTACAGCTATGCCACCCAGCTCTGCATTCTCGGCGAGCAGGGCGAGGTGAAGAAGATGGTCGCGGCGCACGATGTCGGACGGGCGATCAACCCGGCGCTATGTGAGGGGCAGATCGAGGGCTCGATTCACATGGGGCTCGGCTATGCGCTGACCGAGGAGCTGCCATGCCCCGGTGGGATGCCGGCGACCTTCAAGCTGCGCGAGCTGGGAGTGATCCGCTCCCGTCAGATGCCTGAGGTCGAAGTGATTCTGGTCGAAGAGCCCGAGCCCGAGGGACCCTGGGGCGCCAAGGGCGTAGGGGAGATCGGCCTCGTGCCGACGGCCGCCGCGGTTGCCGGAGCCCTCGAGGCGTTCGACGGTGAGCGGCGTATGCAGCTGCCGATGAAGGGCTCGCCGGCAGCACAGGCGATGAAGGTCGGACGGATTCCGGCCGCGAAGAAGTGAGCACCGAGGACGCCGGTTTGGCTCACGCCGCTCGCAGCTTGAACCTCGGCCCGGACGCCCTGGGCAACACGCTCGCGGTTCGCGACGGCCGGGTGACCTGTTTCGGCGCCAGCCCGCTCCCGGAAGGTCAGCTCGATGGGGTGGTGCGACCTGTCGATGCGGCAGGGACACGGATCCGGCCCGGGCGCATCAATGCCCACACGCACATCTACAGCGGGCTCGCTCCCCTGGGAATGCCCGCGCCGCACCCCGAGCCAGAGAACTTCGTGCAGATTCTCGAGCGCGTCTGGTGGCGTCTCGATCGGGCCCTCGACCCGGCCTCGCTGCGCGCCTCGGCCCGGCTGTACGTGGCGGAGGCCCTGCTTGCCGGTACCACTACGCTGATCGATCATCACGAGTCGCCGAACTTCATCGAAGGTTCGCTCGACGTACTGGCCGAGGCCTGCGAGGAGCTCGGCATGCGGGCGATCCTGTGCTTCGGCGCCACCGAGCGCAACGGCGGCCGCGAGGAAGCCCGGCGAGGGCTGAGCGAGTGCCGGCGCTTCGTCGAGCGAGCTCGTCGCCGTCCGGAGTCGATGGTCCAGGGCCTTGTCGCGCTGCATGCCTCGTTCACGGTCTCCGACGAGACCGTGCAGGAGGCGGCCGATCTGTGTCGCGAGCTCGACACCGTGATGCACGTTCACGTTGCCGAGGACGTGGCCGACATGGTGGATGCCCGGAGGCGAGGTTACGACGATCCTCTCGATCGACTCCTCGAGCTCGGTGCTCTCCCCCCGGGCTCGATTCTCGCGCACGGAGTGCATCTCGATGCGCCAGCGGTTCGCAGGGCTGCCGAGCGCGGACTGTGGTTCGTCCAGAACCCACGCTCCAACCGAGGCAACGGAGTCGGCTATCCGAAGGCACTCGGTGAGAGTGCGCGCGTTGCCCTCGGGACCGACGGCTATCCGGCTCGCCTGGACGACGAGATCGCGGTCCTGCGCGAGGAGGCGACGGCCCACCTCGAGGCTGAGGAAGCTGTCGAGAGGCGGCCCCGGGCGGGCTACGAGCTGGTCGCCGAGCGTTTCGGCTTGACGTTCAGTCCATTCGAGGAGGGCGGGGCGGCCGACGCAGTGGCACTCGAAGGCCGGCGCGCTCGTCACGTGGTGGTCGACGGGAGCCTCGTGGTCGAGAACGGACGGCTCACTCAGGCGGACTTCGAAGAGATACGGGCCGACGCTCGCGCCCAGGCGAAGCCGCTGTGGGAGCGCATGGAGGCTCTGGCGTGAGAATGGGTGTCGAAACCGAAGTGGTGGATCGGGACATCTACGAACGAGTGGTGGACCGCTTCCGTGAGCGCTCGATTCGGCTGCCGACCTTCGCCCAGCTGACTGAGCCCGCGACCCTACCGGCGGAGATTCGCTCCAGCATGGCTGGCCTCGACTTCGACGCAGCCGAGGCGAGAAACCTCTTCCGAGTGCATTGGTACAACCGGCGTAGCTCCTCTGCGTTCGTCGATGTGCCGGAGCATCTGGAGCTGCCGTCCACGCTCACCGGAGTTCCCGCGAAGATCATTCTGCTCCTGGGTGACCAGTTCCCGTTGATTCGTGCGCACAAGGTGCTGGCGGCCTATGGCTGTCTGGTGCCACGCCTGGTGACTGGCCAGTTCGATCCCGTTCACCACCGTGCGGTCTGGCCCTCGACCGGCAACTACTGCCGCGGTGGAGTGGCGATCTCACGCATTCTCGATTGTCGGGGAGTGGCCGTCCTGCCCGAGGGGATGAGCCGCGAGCGGTTCGATTGGTTGGAGCGGTGGACGGCGAGCCCCGACGACATCATTCGAACACCCGGAACAGAGAGCAACGTCAAGGAAATCTACGATCGTTGCGCGGAGCTCGATCTCGATCCCGTCAACGTCATCTTCAACCAGTTCAGTGAGTTGGGGAACTATCTCGTGCACTACCAGTGCACGGGTCGGGCGGTGGAACGAGTGTACGACTCGCTCGTGCGGGACCGGCCCGACCTTCGGCTGCGTGGCTTCCTCTCGGCCACGGGATCGGCCGGTACCCTCGCCGCCGGCGACTACCTGAAGCAGCAGACGGGCGCCCGCATCGTCGCGGTCGAGGCGCTCGAGTGCCCGACCCTGCTCTACAACGGTTTCGGTGAGCACAACATCCAGGGCATCGGCGACAAGCACGTGCCGCTGATTCACAACGTGATGAATACGGACTGCGTGGCGGCTGTGTCCGATCGCAGCACCGACCAGCTGTTCGTGGCCTTCAACTGCGATGCAGGAAGGCGCTATCTCGCGGGGAGGCTCGGTGTGCCCGAGGAGTCGGTCGAGCGGCTGCGTCATCTCGGGATCTCCGGGATCTGCAACCTTCTGGCCGCGATCAAGACAGCGAAGTACTTCGGTCTCGGCGAGAACGACGTGCTGATCACGGTCGCCACCGATGGCGCCGAGCTCTACGAGACCGAAAAGGAGAAGATCCTGGCCCGCGACTTCGGGGGCGAGTTCGACGAGATCGACGCGGCCCGGGTCGTGGGGCAGCACCTTCTCGGAACCGCGACCGATCACTACCTCGAGCTCTCCCATCGGGATCGCAAGCGGATCTTCAACCTCGGCTACTTCACCTGGGTGGAGCAGCAGGGCGTCTCCCTGGGGGAGTTCACGGCCCGAGAGCATCAGGATTTCTGGCGAGATCTACAGGGTCTGCCCGCGATCTGGGACGAGCGCATCGAAGAGCTCAACCGACGCGTCGAGAGTGGTGGGTGAGCGCGACCCGCCTGGTCTGCGCGGGCTGTGGATGGGTCGCCCCGGTGGAGGAGCCCTTGCCGTTTCGCTGTCCGGGTGCGGATCGAGCCGGCGCGGAGGACGTCGATCACGTCCTTCGCCGGCAGCTGGATGCGGACACGGCCGTGGGGGGCACGCTCGACCAGCGGCGGGCGCTGTTTCTCGACCCCGAGCCAGAGCCGTTTCTCCGTTACCGACGCCTGCTCCATGCCTATCACGCGGCCCGGGAGCGGGGGCTCCGCGATGCCGCTTTCGTCGATCTCGTGAAGAAGCTCGATGAGGCGATCGCTCGCAACGAAGGGCAGGGCTTTCGAGTGACGCCCTTCGGACCGGCACCGGAGCTCGGTCGTGCAGTGGGCCTCGGCCCAGCGGGTCTCTGGGTCAAAGACGAAACCGGGAACGTTGCGGGCTCTCACAAGGCGCGCCACCTGATGGGAGTCATGCTGTGGCTCGAGGCCCAGGAGCGTCTCGGTGCGCTGGCGCTGGCATCGGAGGAGCGGCCGCTGGCGATCTCGAGCTGTGGCAACGCCGCCCTGGCCGCCGCGGTCGTGGCCCGGGCCGCCGAGCGCTCGCTCGATGTGTTCATTCCTCCCGAGGCTCACCCGAAGGTGGTCGAGAGATTGCAGGCGACGGGCGCGAGGCTCCATCTGTGCGAGCGGGAAGGGAGCGAGCCGGGTGATCCCTGCTATCTCGGATTCCGCGCAGCGGTGGAAGCCGGGGCCCTGCCCTTCACCTGTCAGGGAAACGAGAACGGGCTCGTCATCGAGGGAGGCGCGACGCTGGGCTACGAGATGGTGTCGTCGTTGCTGGCAGCCGAGGAGCACCTCGACCACGTCGTGATCCAGGTCGGCGGCGGCGCGCTCGCCAGCGCCTGTATCCTGGCCCTCCGGGACGCACAGAGCCTCGGTGTGGTCGATTTCCTGCCCAGGATCCACACCGTCCAGACCAGTGGCGCGTACCCACTCCAGCGGGCCTACGATCGATTGATGGAGAGAATCTGCGTGCGCCTCGACGGTCCGCCTGCGGCTGCACTCGAGACCTCGATGGACGCCGCCAGGCTGGCCGAGGCGGAACGGGTCCTGAACGATGCGGCGCTCGATCTTCTCGGGGAGGAGATCTCGTTCGCCTCGCGGCATCGCTCCGAGTTCATGGTCGCGTGGGACAAAGAGCCTCGGAGCATCGCGACCGGAATCCTCGACGACGAGACCTACGACTGGCTCTACGTGGTCGAGGGAATGCTCGAAACCGGCGGCATTCCGATGGTCGCTTCCGAAGAGCTTCTGATTCGGGCCAACCGGCTCGCCGTCGAGCACACCGGGATTCCGGTGGACGAGACCGGTTCGGCAGGGCTGGCCGGTCTCCTCACTCTGGTCGAGCGACGACTGGTCCGCGAGGGAGAGACGGTGGCGGTGCTGTTCACCGGCGTGCGCCGGTAGGAGTGTGCCGAGGAACCGGGAGCTCGGGAGCGAGGGCCGGCCCGCCAACGCTCGCCTAGCTTCGATGGCTGCGATAGAGGCTCGGGAATCGAGCCAGCACCGCAATGGCGAGTGGGATCTCCCGGGTGTCGACGCATTCGCCCACCTTGTGGGTGTTCTGCTCGATCCCTGGGCCGATGCCGAACATCGCGGGGTGCTCGAAGATCCCCGAGGAAATCCAGTTCTTCGAGGGGGGTACTTCGATCCCGCTGCCCTCTCGGGGTACCGGAAATCCGACACCGTCGGTCGAGAACACCCATCGAGACACCCGTGGCTCGCGTCGTCTCGCTCCGTCCCTCTCCTCGGTGTCGACCAGGGGTGAGGCCACCAGGCGATAGGCCTCGGCCGCGGCCCGGATCGCGGGGTGCTCCTCGGGCGTGAGCCAGCCCGGGTAGATCTGGGGATTGCCGGGCTCGTAGCCGCGCCAGGTGGGATTGCGATAGGTCGGAATGCGTACCTCCACCTCGAGGCCCGCACCTCGAGCGCGTGCGACGCTCTCCATCGTTTCCACGTCGTGACGCGCCTGCTCGGGATCTTCACCAGCGGTCAGGCGACGGTCGAAGCGGAAAACGAAGCGTTCTGGTACGGCACAGTCACTCGGGGTCTCGAGGGTGGCGAAGCTCGCCGTGCGAGTTCCCGCACCGAGAAACGCGTCCTCCGCAAAGCCCTCTCCGCGGCGGTACCGGTCGGCGGCTTCGGCGATGATCGCGCTCCCGTACTCGAGTGGGTTGCGCCCCTCCCAGGGCATCGAGCCATGGCAGCTCTTGCCCAGGACGTCGACTTCGATCTGCATGCGGCCACGCTGGCCGCGATAGATCCCGACCGCACCCCGCTCGGCGCAGCCCGTACCCTCGGTCAGGATGACGACGTCCGGGATGCGCTCGGCGCCCTTTCCGGGAAGCTCGTGGCGCATGACGTACATCGGGCCGCCGCCGTCGTTGTCCTCCTCGGCCACGGTCGCGTAGCTGCGTACGATCACTCCGTGCAGCGCTCCCCGGTCGCGCAGTTGACGCAGGATCCGCGTGGCGAGGATCTGACAGACCACGCCGCCCAGCTGGTCCGCCGATCCCCGCCCCCACAGGAGATGGTGCCACTGATCGTGTGGCGGGACATAGCCGAGCTCGCGCCCCAGGACCTCCGGGTCGATCCTGGCGACGTCGATCGCTCCGAGATAGGGGTCGACGCCGCCGTCAAAGGCTTCGAGCCAGCGATCCCGCAGCGGCTGAACCGTGTCGGTATGACCGTCGAAGAAGATGACGCTCCTCTCTTCGGAGGGGACGCCGTCGTGGTCGTCCTGGACGGTCCAGACCAGATTGCCGAAGTCGTCGTAGCCCACGTCTTGTGGATCGTCGACGGCACCGACTTCGAGGATCTTGCCTTTCAGGTACTCGAGCCGCGGTCCTTCGTGGTTGGAGAGACCGCACTGCGGATCGCCGCCCTGCTGCCGATCGCGGTCGACATGGTCGGCAGGGATCCGGATCGCTTCGGAGAGGATTTCGAGGGCCAGGGGAAGGGACTCTCGTGCCAGTCGACTGATTTCAGCGTCCACGTCCACTGCTCCTTTTCTCTCAGCGCTGCCAGGAATCGAGCCACGTCCCCAGGCGCTGCGCCAGCGCTCGCTCCTTGGCCACCGCGAGCAGCGCCATGACGACGTAGACCTTCTTGTTCGCTTCCCGAGCCAGATCGACCCGGGCGCGGTCCATCACCGCTGCGCTCACCTCGGCGCCGATGTCTGCCGGGAGGCAGTGCAGGTAGAGCGCTTCACCGTTGCGGGTGAGTCCCATCCGTCGCTCGTCGCAGATCCAGTCGGTGTGTTGTCGGTTGCGCTCGAGCGCCCGACGCTCGATCGTCTCCATGCGTCTCTGATCTCTGGCTCGATTCGCTTCGACGCGCTCGAGCATCAGGTCGTACGGCCCCCAGCTCTTCGGGTACACGATGTCGGCATCGGCGAAGGCTTCGTCCATCTCCGCAGCGACTGCGAAGCTACCGCCCGCGGCCTCGGCGTTGCGGCTTGCGGCGTCGAGACACTCGGGCATCAGTCCGTAGCCGTCGGGATGGGCGAGTCGGACGTGCATACCGAATCGCGTGAGCAGCGTGATGAGTCCCTGGGGGACCGAAAGCGGCTTGGCGTAGCTGGGAGAGTAGGCCCAGCTCACCGCGATCCTCTTGCCCGCCAGACCGTCCGGAAATCGCTCCCGGAGCCAGCACAGGTCTGCGAGGGACTGCGTGGGGTGGTCGATGTCGCACTGCAGGTTGACGATCGGCACCTTGCGCGGATCCGCGGTGGCCTCGAGATAGGTGTCGATCCCTCGCGCCGCGTCACGCATGAAGCGGTTGCCTTCGCCGAGGATGAGGTCGTGACGGATGCCCAGGGCATGAGCGTTCATCCCCAGCATTGCCCCCGTTTCCTCGGCGGTCTCGCCGTGGCTCACCTGGGTGGTCGAGCCGTCGACGATGACCGGGTGGGAGCCGAGTCGCGCCGAGGCGCCGGCCCACGCCGACTTCGTCCTCGTCGAGCTGTCGAAAAAGAGGGCGTAGCAGAGCTGGTTCGGGAAGAGCGGGGTCGAGATCCCGGCTCGGTCGAAGGCTTCGAAGGTCTCCGCCACGCGGCACAGGGCTTCGAGCTCACCACTCGACCATTCCTGAGTGAGGAAGAGGCTCTTGCCATGGAGCCTCTCCAGCTCTGCGCCGCGCAGGCCGTCGAGGTACGGGGTCAGCTGAGAGTGCATGATGGAACACTCTACTCAGGGAGCGGGGCGAGATCCAGTTCAGCGACGGCTGGGTGGCGCGAGGCGTTCGAGCTCGGAGAACCAGTTGGTGTAGAGCCGAATCCAGCCCTCTTCTTGCGACTCGGAGGCGATGCCGCGGAGCATCACGAAGCGCTCGCCGTTGCCCTCGACGTCGTAGTCCGGGAAGACGAACCCCGCGGCGGTCCGCCCCTGGATACCTCCCGAGAGCTCGGCCTCGAACAGTGGTTGCGCCTGGTCGAAGCGGAAGCTCGGGCCCGTCGTGTCGACCGCTACTGCCATGATCCCGTCGTCGGTGCGGTAGAACAGCTGCCGACCGTCGGCCGACCACAGGGGCTGGTTGCCTCCGTCGTTGGAGATCTTCCATTTGCCGCCCCGCTCGCCGCGGTCGATCACGTAGACCTCGAAGCGTCCGGACTCCGTGGAACCGAAGGCCAGGTAGCGATCGTTGGGCGACATGGCCGGAAACTGCTCGAGGAATCCCGTCGCCGCGATGGGCGCCGCAGTGGGCGGAGCAGAGCCGAGATCCACCGTCCACAGGTCTCCGTTCGAAGACTGGACGAGCAGGTCATTGCCGCTCCAGTACTGCGGGTACCAACTGACGGAGGAGTCGAGCTCCACTTCGATGAGCTCGGCCTCGCCAGCGCCGTCGGCTCGCTTGCGGAAGATCCGGGTATTGCCCTTTCCTCCGCGGTCTGAGGCGAAGACGATCCACGCCCCATCGGGAGACCACACCTGATCGGCGTCGTAGCCCTGCGCGAAGGTGATTCGGGTCTCGACCTTGCGTTCGAGATCGAACACCCAGACGTCCCAGTCTTCGTCCCGCTTCGAGGCCAGGGAGAGGCGGCTGCCGTCGGGCGAGAGACGCGGCGTGCCAAAGCTCCCTGGAGCTTCCCACAACTCCGACAGGGCGCCCCGACGATCGGCCCACACCAGGTGGTCGATGTCGGCCTCTTCACTGCCGCTGAGATAGACCAGGATTCCGTTCTCGGCCACGTCGTACTGACCCGTGCCGTCGCCGATGCCTCCCGAAATCTCGTTCAAGACCGGGACCGGTGTTCCCGTGGTCGTCAAAGTCTCGAGATCGAAGGGCAGGGCAAAGAGCGTGCTTCGATCGACGAACAGGATGTGTCCGCTCTGCACGTAGCGCGCGTAGTAGCCGCCGCGTTGCAGCACGGTGCGGACTCCGCTGGTGACCTCGAGCACCTCGACCTGAGCGCCCTCGAAGCCGGTCGATCGATTGTGGGAGGTAAAGAGGACGGCACGGCCTCCCGGCAGCACCTGGGGCCATCGGTGGGAGACTTCTTCGCCTTCCAGGGCCGTCAGGGTTGCGGGCTCCCCTCCGGCGGCGGAGACCCGCATCAGAGGGCTGGTGGTACTCGGGGCGTAGACGATGGTGTCGTCGGCGCCCCAGGACGCGCCACGGCTCCTGTCGACGTCGACGATGTGTACCTCGCTTCCACCGGTGACCGAGACCTTCTTGAGCTCGCTCGCGGTGGCGAATCCGACCCACTTTCCGTCGTCAGAGAAGAACGGGTGGTACACAGAGCGGGACCCTTGACCGTTGACCAGTGTGGTAGCCGATTCTTCGCTCAAGGCGCGTACCTGGACTGCGGATTCGTTGCCGTTGCCAGTGACGAAGGCGATGTGAGTGCCCTGGCGAGAAAGGACGACCGAAGAGCCCAGGGATCGATCGAAGCTCCGGTCCCCCATACGCACCTCGAGGCGGAGTGCAGGTGCCAGTGTGTCCGTGGGGCGCCTCGCCAGTAGTGTGAGCGCCAGGGCCGCGCCGAGAACTGCGGCGGCAGCCCAGGGCAGCCATCTCTTCCAGTCGGGCTCGGTCGTCGTCGCCCCGGTCGCCGGCAGTGCCGCACTGGACGGGTCCTCGAGGTAGTCCTGCAGTGCGACTCGCGCGTCCCCGATCGATTGCAGCCGGCGATTGGCGTCCTTGCGCAGGCACTGCTGTATGAGGCGTCGCAGACGCGGCGGTACCTCCGGGGGCAGCGAGTCGAGGTTGGGCTCCGAATGCACGATCGCACCCAGAATGTCGGTCGCCGACTGTCCGGAGAACAGACGCTGGCCGGTCAGCATCTCGCTCAGGACACATCCGAACGCCCAGATGTCCGCACGTCGGTCGACTCGCTGGGCACGAGCCTGCTCCGGGCTCATATAGGGGGCGGTGCCGAGCAGCACGCCCATCTGCGTGACCTGCTGTTGAGTGAGAGTGGGAGAGTTCTGGATGACACTCGGGGATGGCGCATCGGAGACCACGGGGTCCTGGTCGAGGGCTTTGGCCAGGCCGAAGTCCAGGACCTTGACGTGACCCTGAGGACCGACCTTGATGTTGGCCGGCTTCAAGTCACGATGCACGATGCCTTTTTCGTGGGCCGCTTCGAGCGCCTCGGCAATCTGCACGGCGATCCGACAGGCCGTATCCAGCGGGATCGGGCCGCGCTCCAGGGCCTCCGCCAGGGTCTCGCCCTCGGCGACCTCCATGACCAGGAGCTGGCGCCCGTCGGCTTCGACGAGATCGTAGATCGAGGCGATATTTCCGTGACTCAGAGAAGCGAGCATCCTCGCTTCCCGACTGAAACGAGCCAGACGATCGGGGTCGCTGGCCAGATTCTCGGGCAAGACCTTTAGGGCAACGTCACGCCCGAGTCGCGAATCCTCGGCACGGTAGACCTCACCCATGCCCCCTTCACCCAGCTTCGCGGTCACTCGGTAGTGAGAGAGGGTGTTTCCGATCATGGTCATGACGGGGGATCCTTTGGGCAAATGGCAGGAGCCGGGCGTGGCCGGGACGGGGGGATTGTAGCGGGCTGCCGCGCGATCGGTTCGATCCACTTTCTTGTGAAATTAATCATGAAATGGTTGACATGATTTCTATCTCGTGAGAAGCTTTTCAGGACAGGGATAACTGAGCCCTGGAGAACTCGAGATGGATGAATTTCGCTGGAGCTGCCTTTCGAACTACGGCCTGGTCCTGATCGCCCTCGGCCAGGACCAGGAACTGAGGATCCGCGATCTGGCCGAGCACGTCGGCCTTACGGAGCGCGCGGTCCAACGCATCGTGACCGAGCTGTCCGAAGCCGGGCTGGTCGTTCGCCGACGAGAGGGGCGTCGCAACCTCTACACGCTGCGTCGAGGGAAACGCCTTCACCACCCGCTCGAGTCCCACCGCACCGTGGGGGACCTCGTCGACACCTTCGGCGCCGGCAAAGACCTGCAGGGCGCCGCCTGACCCCCGATACCGGTCCCCTTCGAACGCCTTCCGACCCCGGTTCTCACGTCAATGTCCGCAACCGCCCCTCTCTTGCAGAGACGGGCACAGAAGGAGTCACCCATGAAGATTCGCACTGGTTACGAGAACTTCCGCACCGCGTCCTTTCCGGAACACTCGGAGCTGTTCCAGAATCTGAAGAACGGACAGCAGCCCGAGGTCCTCTTCATCACCTGCTCGGATTCGCGCATCGATCCCGCGCTGATCACGCAGACGCTTCCCGGCGAGCTGTTCGTCATCCGCAACGCCGGGAATCTGGTGCCGACCCGCCAGGCGAGCGGGGTCGCTGCCACTCTGGAGTATGGCGTCAAGGCTTTGGGCGTGAAGCACATCGTCGTCTGCGGTCACAGTCACTGTGGCGCCGTAGCGGCAGCGCTCGCTCCCGAGTCGTTGAGTGAGCTGCCCTACGTGGCCGCCTGGCTCGACGAGTCCGGACCGGAGCTGCCCGAGCTCGAGGATTCTGGTGAGGACCGCTTGACCAGAGCTGTGGAGTTCAACGTCCTCCGCCAACTGGACAACCTCCGCGCCCTGCCTTTCGTCGCCGACGCAGTGGCCTCGGGCGCGCTCGAGCTGCACGGCTGGGTCTACCACTTCGAGAGTGGAGAGATCTTCGAGTTCGACTCCGACAACCACAAATTCGAATCGATTGCGCCGGCCGCACAGAGCGCCGCCGCAACCGGTTGAACAACTGCGTTCTATCCAAGAGGAGATTGGTCCGATGTCCGCACCCTCGCTTTCTGAAGAAATGAACTCCGTGCGCCGATACTGGCGCAACGATCTGCTTGCGTCGATCGTCGTGTTTCTCGTCGCCCTCCCGTTGTGCATGGGCATTGCCATCGCTTCCGGCGTGCCTCCGGCGGCCGGCCTCATCACCGGCATCATCGGTGGGCTGGTCGTGGCCCTCCTCGCCGGAGCTCCGCTCCAGGTCAGCGGTCCTGCCGCTGGGCTCAGTGTCATCGTCTGGGAGCTGGTCAACGAGTACGGCCTCGCGACTCTCGGGATCATCGTCATGATCGCGGGTGCAGCCCAGCTGGTCGCGGGTCTGCTCAAAGCCGGCCAGTGGTTCCGTGCGGTCTCTCCGGCGGTGATTCACGGAATGCTCGCAGGAATCGGCGTGCTGATCTTCGCCAGCCAGTTTCACGTCATGGTGGACGACTCCCCTCGGGGCAGCGGTCTCGAGAACCTGATCTCGATTCCGCAGGCCATCCTCAAGGGGATCGTTCCAGCCGACGGGTCGGTGCATTTTCAGGCCGCGATGATCGGAATCGTCACCCTTCTCGCGATCGTGCTCTGGCGCCCGCTCGCCCCCGGCAAGCTCAAGGTGATCCCGGCTCCTCTGGTGGCGGTCGTCGTCGGTACCATCGTGGCCGCAGCCACCAGGGTCGGCATTGCCCGCGTCGAGGTGCCGACCAATCTTCTGGACGCGGTACAGCTGCCGACCATGGAGGCTCTCTCGACCCTGAGCTGGCCGCTCTTCACCGCGGGCCTTGCCCTGGCCTTCGTCGCCAGTGCCGAGACGCTGCTGTGCGCGACGGCGGTGGACAAGATGCACGACGGTCCTCGGACTCGCTATGACAAGGAGCTCGCTGCTCAGGGAGTCGGCAATATGCTCTGTGGCCTGGTCGGCGCGTTGCCCATGACAGGAGTGATCGTGCGCAGCTCCGCCAATGTGGAAGCGGGTGGCAAGACGCGTGCATCGGCCTTCATGCACGGCATCTGGCTGCTGGTCTTCGTCGCCGCTCTTCCCTTCGTGCTGCAGCAGATCCCAGTGGCTGCACTCGCCGCCGTACTCGTGTTCACGGGCTACAAGCTCGTCAACGTGGCCGCGATCCGACAGCTGGCGACCTACGGCAAGGGTGAGGTGGCGATCTACCTGGCCACTGTGGCCACCATCGTGGCGGTGGATCTTCTGAGTGGCGTCGTCCTCGGCATCGTGCTCTCGCTGGCGAAGCTGCTCTATACCTTCTCGCACCTGGAGGTGGAAATGCGCGAGCGAGACGGAGGCGAGTCCGTGGACTTCTTCCTGCGTGGCTCCGCGACCGTGATTCGCTTGCCGCGCCTCGCGTCGAGCCTCGAGCAGGTGCCCGCCAACACCGAGCTCCACGTTCATCTCGAGGAGCTGGACTACATCGACCACGCCTGCCTCGATCTGCTCGCCAACTGGGAAAAGCAGCACGAGCTGACCGGTGGAAAGCTGTATGTCGATTGGGAAGGACTGCAAGCCCGCTTCCGCCAGCGCAATGGCGCTCGCAAGGCGGTTGTGGCCGCTTGATGCGGTGAACGACGGCAGGAGTTGCCGCGAGCGGAGAAGCGGGACCCTTCGGGTCTCTTGCTCGGCCGCTCGCGGCTCTCTGCGTTTCTAGACCGTCGAGCCGTCGGGGCCGGGGCGAGAGCGAATGGGGACTTCGTGATGCTAGGATCTCACCCCCCCAACGCGACAAGCTCCCTCAGGGCCAAGACCCCAGGAAAGGACCCTCCGTGCGCAAGAGAAACTCGCTCCCCGCTGCCTGGCTCCCGATCGGCTCGCTGCTCCTGGTCGGAGTTCCGGCATTGGCCGAAGACGGGACCCTCGACCGCATGCCGAACGGCAAGCCAGACCTCTCCGGGGTCTATGACGCCGGCACGGTGACTCCGGTCGATCGGCCGCCGCAGTATGGCGACAAGCTCTATTTGACGCCGGAAGAGGCGGAGGAGCTCGAGGCAACCAGTGCGGAGTTCTGGCAAGAGCTCGAGGAGAGCAAGGGAGGGGAGGCCGATCGGGAGGCGCCCCAGAAGGGCGGAAACGGTGACAATCGGTTCGGAGGGGGCGGTGTGGGTGGCTACAACGCGTTCTGGATCGATCCCGGCTCTGAAGCCGTGACGGTGGACGGCAGGTTCCGTACCTCGATCATCTACGATCCGCCCAACGGCCGGCGCCCGCCGATGACTTCCCGGGGCATGGCCAAGATGGCTGATAACTTCAGCTCCTTCACGCACGACAACGATGGCACTGCGTCGTGGCTCGACCATGAGGGTCCCGGCCCCTTCGACAATCCCGAAGACCTGGCATTGGCCGAGCGCTGCCTCCTCGGATTCAGTGGCGGGCCGCCGATGTTGCCCAGCCTGTACAACAACTACCTGCGCATCCTCCAGACGGAGGATCATGTGATGATCCTCAACGAGATGGTGCACGACGCTCGCATCGTTCGTCTGGACTCCGAGCACGATCCCGAGAAGATCCGGAAGTGGCTCGGCGATTCGATCGGGTACTGGGATGGCGACACGCTGGTCGTGGAGAGCCGGAACTTCCGGGAAGACACAGGCCTCTATGGGGGCGACGAGAATCTCCACGTGGTCGAGCGGTTCTCCCGCACAGAAGACGGGAATCTTCACTATCACTTTCGGGTCGACGATCCGACGGCGTGGACTGCTCCCTGGGCAGGTGAATACGAGTGGCAGGCCAAGGACAGTCGCGTCTACGAGTACGCCTGCCACGAGGGCAACTATGCGATGGGCAACATTCTGAGAGGTGCTCGACTACTCGAGTCGGAGTACGACACATACGACGGGGAGAAGTAGAGACCATGACATTCAAGAAGATTCTGTGTCTGACCCCTTCGCTCGCTCTTCTTGCCGCTGCCGCTTTCGCGGCGGCTCCGAGTAGCTCGACCGATCAAACTGCGGTGACGTGGGCCGAGCATGTGGCGCCGCTTCTCTTCGACAAGTGCGTGACCTGTCATCGTCCGGGTCAGACGGCTCCGATGTCGCTGATGACCTACGAAGAGACGCGACCCTGGGCGAAGTCGATTCGGCGTGCGACTCACGAACGCATCATGCCGCCGTGGTTCGCCAGCCCGGAACACGGCGAGTTCGTCGAGGACCCCCGTCTCAGTGAGGAGGAGCTCGAGCTCCTCGCCAAATGGGTCGAGGCGGGTGCCCCTGCCGGCGATCTGTCGAACACACCCGAAGCACCGACCTTCACTACCGGCTGGCAGACGGGGGAGCCCGACGTCGTTTTCACCATGGAGCCCTTCGAGATCACCGACGAGATGGAAGACCACTACCACTGGGTCCAGGTCGAGAACCACCTCGACGAGGATCGCTGGATCAAGTCGATGGAAGTGCACGCCACGTTCGCCGAGGCGGTGCATCACAATCTGACCTATCTGGGGCCATCGGACGCGACGATCGCGAGCGTCCAGGGAGCCGGAGCCGTTGACCTGGACTTCGTCAGCGGGTGGGGCCCAGGCGTGATGCCGATGGTGTATCCCGAGGGCTACGGCAAGTTGCTCCCGGCCAACAGTACCGTCTTCTTTCAGATGCATTACCACAAGACACCCGGACCGGGTACGGGCGGCATCGACCAGACCTCGGTGGGGATGACCTTCTACGAAGAGAAGCCCGAGAACGTGATCGCCACCATGTGGATCGTGGACCCGGTGCTCGACATCCCGCCCGGTGAGGCGAACTACACGTCCGCGTCTTCCTTCACGGCCGAGCACGAAGCGCTACTGTTCAACTACACGCCGCACATGCATCTGCGGGGGAAGGAGATGCGGTTTACCGCGGAGTACCCGGATGGCCAAGAAGAGGTCCTGCTCGACGTGGTCGACTACGACTTCAATTGGCAGCTCACCTACACCCCGAAAGAGCCGAAGCGGATTCCGGCGGGCACCCGCATTGCGGTCGACGCTGTCTTCGACAACTCGGCAGACAATCCGCTGAACCCCGATCCGACCATCAACGTCCGGTTCGGCGAGAAGACGACCGACGAGATGATGGTGGGCTTTCTGCACTACAGCTATGTCGACAAGAGCAAGCAGGTCGACATGCCGACCTTCTCTGTGCCCGAGGCACTGAGCAAGCAGTTCGAGCAGATGCAGCGTCTGCGCGATCAGCAACGTGAGGCCAAGGCGGCGACCGAGGGTGGGAGACGGTAGTCGGGCCGACAAGGGCCCCATGTGCTCCTGGAGAGGATCCCCGTCTCTCTCCAGGAGCAGTCACTCCCAGAGCCGGGGATCAGGGAAAGAGCTCAGGCGTCATCGCGCTGCACAGTGATGGTGCGAGTGGTTCGATTGAACGGCCCCGGCACGATCTCTCCCTCGGCGTCGAGAAGCTCGAGCGTGAGGGTGACCTCGCCGTCCGGCAGACCCTCCAGAACGAAGGGACGCCACTCGTCGATGAGGAACTCGTTCCCCTCGACCGAGAGGCGGACTCGGTTTCCCGAAGGGGAGAGCTCGACGTTCAGCAGGTAGAAGTCCACCATGATGCGCTCGGCGGCGGGCCCGGCGTAGGCTCCCTTGGGGCGGCTGTAGAACAGATGGGGCGCCGAGGGGTCGACGCTCGGCTCCGTCCCCGCGGTGCGGAGCTCGCGGAGCACCCAGGCTCCGGGCTCCTTGACGCTCTCGTGGTAGGAGCGGCTGAGAAACGCCAGGACGACATGGCTTCCCTGGGCGGCGAGCTCGACCTCGGCGCTCGGCTCGTACAGGGCACTGTAGGGGCCGTTGTCGACGATCAAGTGGATGTGCTGACCGTCCGCCGAGTTCGCGATGCCCTTGTCGGCGGCATCGTCGGATTGGACCCCGAGCTCGTAGTTCTCCACGGAGAACTGGAGCTGGACGGCTCCGGCTTCGAGCTCCCCGTCCTGCGGTGAAAGGAGGGACAGGGTCGCACCCGGAAACTGGGGCGAATCCGAAAGTGGTTCGAGGATAATCGTGGGCGATGCGACGGTGGCTTCGCCTTCGTCGGGTGGAGTCGTGTCGGTCTCGGCGCTCGGCTGACAGGCGGCCGAGGTCAGAAGGACGGTGGCGCAGAGCGCCGGCAGGACGGTCGAAAGTCGCTCGAGGATCATTCGGGACGTCTCCAGGTGGTTCGATGAGCGGGGTCGTCGGGACGATGTTCGTTGCCTGAGCCTACAGGCTGGGCTCCGGCCCGGGCAAAGAGGTGCGGGTGGCAGCCACCGGGAGTAGACTCGCTCGAACAGACTCGTTTCCCCTTCGGGAGCCGCACTGGTGCTGGAGCGACCGAGTCATCGAGCCATCGAGTGATCGAACAGGAACCCCTGAGACTCTATTCGTTCGGCATCTCCCATTACTGTGAGAAGGCCCGATGGGCCCTCGACTGGTACGGGGCATCCTATGAGGAGGTGTTCTGGCCGCCGGGCGCCCATCGCTTCCTCGCACGCCGCCTGGGCGCCGAACGCAGCTCCGTGCCAATCCTCGCGGTCGGAGAGACCCTCGTTCAGGGCAGTGGGAAGATCCTCGATTGGCTGGAGAGAGGCCACGTCGATGGCGCCAGCCTTCTTGCGCACGCTGAGCGGGAGGACGCAGCCGAGATCGAACGAAGGGGAGACGCGGTCGTCGGGCCGGCGGTCCGTCGCCTCGTTTACGGCGAGATGCTCCCGAAGTACCAGGCGATGGTCAAACCCGCCTTCTTCCAGGGGGCCGCGCCGGCGCACCGGCTCCTGGGGGAGTTGATGTGGCCCGTCACGGTCCGGCTGATCCAGAAAGGGTATCGCGCTACGGCCGAGACCGCTCCACAGAGCCGCGTCGAAGTGGAGGGCGAGCTCGATTGGCTCGACACGCTGCTCTCCGATGGAAGGCGTTTCCTGGTCGGAGACCGGTTCAGCCGAGTCGACCTCACCCTGGCCAGTCTGCTATCGGCTTTCGCCCGACCTCCGCAGATGCGCCTCTATCACGAGATGTCGCTGCCGCCGGCGTTGGCTGCCGATGTCGAGCGATGGCGGGAGCGACCCGCCCTGCGTTGGGTCAACGAGATGTATCGAGACCATCGCCAGGCGCGGGTGCCGACTCAGGGCGATTGACGCTCGAGTTGGATCAGTTCGTCGGTGACCTCGTCGCCGCGGCGGATGCGCAGAGTGATGTCGAGGCCGTCATCGGCTCGTCGATCCATCGTGAGTCCGTTGAAGACGAGTCTTCCTGTGCCGAATCGCTCGAGCTCGAAGACGACTGCGTCGGACTTCTCCTCCCAAGCGGTGAAGTCGGGATGGAAGTGCTTGACCTTGAGCACCCATCGGCCCTCTTCGTGGGTGATCAACATGAGCTCATAGAAGACGGGCTCACCTTCACGGACCAGTTTGAAGGTGCCGATCATCGAGCCGCCCATCGGCTTCTGCCAGGCTTCCTCGCACTCGGCGCCGAAAGCGGTGCCTCGCCAGGTACCGGCGAGCCAGGCGAAGTCTTCGAGGGTCACCTGGCCGAGGTCGATCGAATCCTCGGCCGCTACGGCAGTCCCAGCGGCGACGGCCAGTAGCAGGGTCAGAATGGCGGTGTTGAGTGGGGTCAGGGTGCGCATCGATCTCTCCTCGGGTCGTGGTTCGTTCCAACAGTGGACGAACGGCGTCGGCAACAATCGACACGAGTGGCATGACCGTCCCCCGGGACGGTGCCCTCGGGCGATACCGGGATCGAGGCGCGGGCGGCGAGACCGCAGCGAGTCGCCCTCGCTCTCCTACTGCAGGACCGACCCTGAACTGTCGAGGCGGAAGCCCAATCCGAGGTGGACGCCGATCTGGTCGGTGACCTCGACGACGTTCTGCAGGCGAAAGCCGTTGACCAGGAGGGCCTCGGTCGGCTGGCACGGACCGTCGTGGCTACAGCACTCGAGGTCCTGAATCACCGCTACCAGGGGTCTCCCGACGGGAAGGCCCTGCCCTCGACCGCGCCAGGTTTTGGGGTCGTCTGCGGCACGCAGCTGGTAGCTGTCGACGGCGGCGCCGTCGATCCAGAGCTGAATCCAGCTGGAACCGAGCTGGTGGTGAGCGCAGAATCCGGCTTCCACGGAATCTCCCGGGATCACCGTCGAGAAGTAGACGAACTCCACATCCACGAGATCGGGGGTGGGCCGGGTGGGGCTAGAATCGTTGCAGGCCCCAAGGAACAACAGACCGCTGAGACAGAAAAGGCTCGTGCGGAGCGACATCAGTCACCTTCCTTCACTCCATCGGTTCGGCTGCGGCAGCCCTTGTGGGCTGTCATGATATCGCGATCGAACCGTGGCGAGGACCGGGAGAGAATCAGTAGCGAGGCGACCCATGAGCAGTGAGAACAAGGCCGACCGACGAGACTTCCTCAAAGCCTCCGCGCTCGCGGCGGGCTCATTCGCGCTCCCTCGCTTCGCGGTTGCCCGCAGCACGGAGTCTGCCAACGGAAAAGTGAACGTCGCGGTCGTCGGCGCGGGTGGGATGGGTGGCTACGCGGTCGCAGAGGCTGCGAAGGAGAACTTCGTGGCGGTGTGCGACGTCGACGACGTCCGAGCCGCCGGGGTCTACGAGAAGCATCCGCAGGTGCCGCGCTTCAAGGACTTTCGCGTGATGCTCGACCAGATGGGGTCCCAGATCGACGCGGTGGCCATTTCGACGCCCGATCACACGCACTTCGCGATCGCGATGGCGGCCATGGAGCGCGGCAAGCATGTCTTTGTACAGAAGCCGCTCGCTCACAACATCTGGCAGGTTCGCACCCTTCGGCGAGCGGCGCAGCACTACGGTGTGATCACGCAGATGGGGAATCAGGGCCACACCTTCGCGGGGATGCGGCGGATCAAGGAATGGGTGGATGCCGGCGTCGTCGGCGACGTGTCGGAGGTCATCACCTGGACCGATCGGCCCAACGAGCCCTGGTTCGTTCCGCCGGAGAGTTTCCCGCCCGCAACGGCTCCGGCCCCGGAGTCCCTGGATTGGGATCTGTGGCAGGGCCCCGTTTCCGATCGCCAGTTCAGCGAGGCCTACGCCCCGATTCGCTGGCGTGGCTGGTGGGACTATGGCTGCGGCTCGCTCGGGGACATCGGCTGCCATACGTTCGACGCGCCGTTCTGGGCGCTCGACCTCGGATCACCCACTCGGGTCGAGGCCTTCCGAGAGTCTCCGCCGGGTGAGGGGTTCATCCCGATGAGCTCGGTCGTGGTCTACCAGTTCCCGGCGCGCGGCGATCGGCCTCCGGTGACGCTGAAGTGGTACGAGAAGGGGGTCGAGGTACCCAAGCCCAGGCGGTGGAACCCCGCGAAGCCACTCCACGAGGAAGGCGGAATGTACATGGAGGGCACCCGGGAGACCCTCTATCATCCAGGAATGCGTCCAGAGAGTCCGATGATCACGCCGGCCGATCGCTTCATGGAGATGAAGGCCGAACTGCGGAACATCGAACGGCTGCCGTCGGTCGGAGAGGGCCCGATCGACGAGTGGCTGCGAGCGATCAAGGGTGAGGGACCCACTCCCGGCTCCAGCTTCGAGTACGCGGCCCCGCTCACCGAGGTCGTGCTGCTCGGAGCCCTCGCCCAGCGCACCGGACGCACCATCGACTGGGATCCCGAGGCCATGACGGTGAAGGGCCAGCCGGAGCTCGACGTGCTGATCAAGGAGCCGGTTCGGGAAGGTTGGAGCTATGGGGAGAGTCTCTCCTCGTCCAGGTAGCTTTTCCGCCGAATCGAGGTCGGATGCGGGCGAAGAGGGGATCCGAAAGGTCTCCGACCGCGAATAGACAGGCATGACATCTGGCTACTACGACTACGAGCCGCTGCTCTATCTCGATCGACATCTGGCGGTCGCTGGCCTCGTGGGGGCGGATACCCGTGCGGTGGGATATCGATTGGCGGCCCTTTCGGGACTGAACTATCTCGATCTCGACCGACAGATCGAGCACTCCGCCGGTCGGAGTGTCGAGTCGATCCTGGCACTCGAAGGAGAAGCCACGCTGAGAGATCTCGAGGCGAAGAGCCTGGATCGGTTGCTTCGTGACCGTCCCCACGGTGTGCTCGCGCTCGGCGACGGCGCTCTGCTGTCGAGTGCCAACCGCAGCAGGCTGATGGCGGAGACCACGTTGGTCGCGCTCGAGATGAACCTGGAGCAGTGCTTCGAACGGTGCCGCCGGCGCTGGGTCGAGAGTGGCGAGACCTTCTGGCATCCGCTCCATCGCGAGGACCTGGTGGAGGTCTCCCAGGTCGAGGGTTTCTGGTCGCCGAGACAAGCGGCCCTGGCGTTGGCACCTTTCAGAACGCAGCAGCAACCGAGCCTGCACGGCACGATGGAATCGGTGATCGAGGCTGTTCCAGCGCTGCGCCCCTCCTAGGCAGACCAGCCCGGTGATGCCTGCTCTCGTCGACCTGGAGAACTCGAGATGAGGATCCGCGATCTTTTGACGGCCGGCTCGTTCGGACTGGCAACCGCTCTTCTCGCGCTCGGAGCACATCCTGTGTTCGCAGGGGAGGACTGGGCGCAGTGGCGAGGCCCCGAGCGCGACGGAGACGGAGAAGCGTTCGGCGACGTGGCGGCCTGGCCCGGCGAGCCGGAGGTGATCTGGGACGTTGCGGTCGGCGAAGGCCAGGCATCTCCGCTTGTGGTGGGCGATCGGGTGGTGCTGTTCGATCGCGTCGACGGCAACGAGAGAGTCTGGGTGGGCAGACTCGACACGGGGGAGACGCTCTGGCAGCGAGAAGACCCCGTCCGGTTCAAGCCCGGGATGGGAGGTGGACACCATGGTGCCGGCCCCAAGGCGACGCCTCTCGTGTCCGGGGAATGGTTGGTGACCTTCGGAGTCACCTCACTGCTCACGGCGCGCCGGTTCGATGACGGCGAGTTGGTGTGGCGCCGTGACCTCGCGGAGGAAGTGCGAGATCCCACCCTTTACTGGGGGAACTCGATGTCACCGATCGTGATCGACGGCCGGGTGGTCGTGCAGTATGGCAACCGCAAGAACGGCGGTGTTCGGGCGTACGACCTGCGCACGGGCGAGCTGGGTTGGTTTGTCGAGGGCTACGGCAGCTCCTACTCCTCGCCGGTTCTGGCCGGCGAAGGAGATGACCGTCACCTGGTGCTGATGACCTACGAAGGACTGGTCGGGCTGAACGGCGAGGGCAAGGTGCTCTGGCAGAGCCCCCTTCCCATGTCCTTCTCCCGTCAGAATGTCGCGACGCCGGTGGTCTCGGGTCACATCCTCGTGCACACCGGCGACAGCCGGCCTCTTCGGGCCGATCGGCTCGAGAACTCCGGCTCCGGCTGGTCGCTCTCGCGGCTCTGGGAGCGGGAAGATCTGCCCCATGATCTGAGCAGCCCGATCGCTTTCGACAATCGCCTGTGTGGCTTCACGCAGCGCAACAAGGGGCAGCTGTTCTGTGTCGATCTCGACAGTGGCAGTGACCTCTGGCGCGGTCCGGCGCGCTCTGGAGAATTCGCGGTGCTCCTGGTCACACCGCAGTTCCTCCTGGTCGCCCATGCCGAGGGCCGGCTCGTCGTGCTCGATCGGGCCGCAACGAGCTACTCCCCGGTCGTCGAGTACGAGCTCGCGAACTCCGAGACGTGGGCCCACCCGGCCGTCCTGCCGGGCGGGCTGGTGGTCAAGAGCCACGACCGTCTCCGCCGACTGAGTTTCGTCGACGTCCCGTAGGCGTCTCGGGGTCCCCTCGCCGTTCTGTGCCACGGGCGATAGTTCGGCGGACGTGGGGGGAGGGCGCCAAGCCCAGCGTGGCGCGGGTTTGGTGGACAGGGGCCCGTCGGACCGGAACACGCTCGAACGGCGTGAGGGATACTGGGCTCGCCGAGTCGGAATGTCCGTAGATCCGTCATCTTCGCATCGCATGTTCGAGCTTCGCGACACCATCGACCTGCCGAGTGCTCCGGAATCCGTCTGGCCGTTTCTTGCCGAGCCCCACCGCTGGCCGGACTGGAACCCGAAAGTGGTGCAGGTCGAGGGAAGCAGCGAGAGAGGTGTTCTCCCCGGGCAGCGCTTCTGGGCAACCCACCGCCTGGGCACACGCCAGCGTCGCCTCCTGGTCGAGGTGGCGGAGGTCGACGAGCCTCGTCGCCTGCGGTTCGTTTCCGCTCTGGAGTCGGCTCCGGCCCGGGGCGGCGGCGAAGAGAGCTGGGAGATCGAGCGTCGAGCCGGAGGATGTCGAGTGCGCCATCGAGTGAGCCTCTCCGGAATCGGGATGCCGCTGCCGATCCGAGTGCTCGCCTGGGCGCTGCATCGCTTCGGTCGTCCGGTGGGTCCCACCGTGCTGGAGGCGCTGGGTCGAGTGATCGCCGCGGCCGAGCCGATTCAGTGAGTGGTTGTGCCTTCGCTCTCCCGGCGGCGGTGCTCCCATGGGAGGGCCTCGGGAATCGGACCTCGCTGCGTCACTTCTGCTGACGGCCCCCGCGTCGGCGACGATTCTCGTCTCGTTCTTGCGACGGAGCCACTTCGATTCCCAGATCGGAACGACGGGTGACGTCGACGCCGTCGATCGAGTTGAGGAAGTCCGTCCAGCTCTTGAACCCGAGCGATTTCTCGGAGAACCCCGAGAATCCCTGGGTCTGGAGCAGCCGCCGCTTGAGCAGGGCGCTCTCGATTGGAGCCTTCTCGCTCCTCAGAAGAGCACGCACCGCTTCCTGGGGGCTCTTTGCGCTGCGCGTCTTGGCAGTCGGCTCATCGGTGTCGCCGGCGATATCGGTGTAGTACTTGAAGCGGTCTGCGAGCTCGATGACGTGCGCGGCCGTCGAGCGCTTGTCGGGGCCGACGACGACGACGGTCTTTCCGTGCGCGCGTAGCTTGGTGATCAGCGGGCCGACATCAGAGTCGCCGCTCACGATACCGAAGACGTCGATGTACGGACGCAGCAGCAGACACTCGACGGCGTCGGCGGTGAGCAAGATGTCGGCACCGTTCTTCTTGGTTCGGCGAGTCCGCCGGCGAACATGGATCATCTCCACTCCCAGGTCCTGAAGCTCCTGCTCGAGGGCTCCAAAGGACTCGTGGCTCCAGTCCGCGTAGGCGCGACGGTAGATCACGGCTCCGAAGTTGTCTTCCATGAACTCGACGACGGGTCCGATCTGCACCTCGATACCGGCCTTCTTGCGCTCGAAGGGGATCACGAGGTTCTCCAGGTCGATGAACACGGCGGCTTGCCTCGGTCCTTCTTCACTGCGCGACATCTTCAGTCTCCTCCCGTTGATTCATTGTCGCATTGCTTTTCCGTTTCGTTCCACCTCAGGCTCGAGGGTCATCGACTCGGGGGCTGTTTGAAGACGCCGCTCGTGGCGACGGCGCGGCTTCGGGAAGTAGCCGATACTCGGTGATTCGACCTCGCCAGTACGCTGCGTAGCCTGTTTCATAGACGTACCCGACCTCGCCGCGCGTCGGGATCCGGCGGCCGCCCATCACCCCGTGCTCGGAGAACCTTCCCCTCCACGGCCTGGGCACGACGACCCCTTTCTCGGTGCTGCCTCGTTCGTCGGCCTGCATTTCGACGACGTCGCCTGCCTCGTCGAAGTACAGGCGCACCGTCGCCCGACCGCCACGAGTGTCCGCCTCGACTTCGACGCTCTCTTCTCCCAGTGCTCGCCAGCAGAGCGAGGGGTTGAGCAGGACCGCGTCGGGCGACCAGGGTAGCTCCGCCAGGTAGCGCATCGACTCGCTGTGGTCCGCCGCGGGCCCCGACAGCTGGGCGAGGGGTATGGAACCGAAGAGTCGGGCCGAGAGGGTTCCGCGGCCTCGAACCAGCGCGTCGATCACTCGAAACACGCTCACGGGGCCGCGCCGTTGATCTGCGAACCACACGAAGCCAGGCTCCGTGAGTGCGATCACCTGCTCGCAAGAGATCGGCATCCAGGCCTTTTCCGGGCCCATTCGCAGCTCCGCCGATTGGCGGAGGTGGACGGTCTGTGCCCGCGATTCGGAGTCCACGAGGGCGCGCTCGAGGAACTTCTGCACCGGGGTGGGCAAGGTGCCAGGGTCGACACGGGGTGGTCGTGGCGAGCTCGTGGGCTCGCTCAGAACGGCCATCGACCGCCTCGCGGTGCGCTCGAAGCGGGCCATGGAGAGAGCCTGCGCGGCCACCAGGACGGCGAGAGCAGTGGTCGCGATCGACAAGGCTAGAAGCAACTTCGGTCCTGTTCTCGTGGCAGCGCAGGGAAGCGCTGGTCGCCGAGGCCTACGGTTCGTGGCTTCGAGCATGGACCAGCGCCAGCATGAAGGCAACCCGCCGCCTGGCCGTTCCCGACCGCACATTTGCTGCCGCACCGAATCGGCTGAGGAACTGACGGCGATGCGACAGGCTGGCGACGAGCGCGGCTGGCGGGGCGAAAAGAGTAGTAGATTGTCCGTCTGGCGCATTCATCCATCGCGTCGAGTCAGGGGGTTCGATGAAGGTTCTCTGTACAGCGCTGGCCGTGTGCGTCTCCATCTCCGGAGTCGTCGGTGCACAGCAGTCGCCGTCTCCGAAGGAGCAGGCTCTTCAGGAGGCCGCCTTCAACGGGGATGTCGAAGCGGTGGTGCGGCTCCTCGACGAGGGCGTCGGAGTCGACTCGACCGATGCCGAGGGGCACACGGCGTTGATGTGGGCGGGATTCAATGGGCACACCGACATTGCTGCCTTTCTGCTGGAGAACGGAGCCGATACCAATGCCGTGGAGGCGAGTGGCCGGACCGCGCTGATGTATGCCTCCAGCGGCCCCTTCGTCGAGACCGTCGAGCTCCTGCTGGACAGTGGGGCAGAGGTCAATGCCCAAGGCACCGCGGAGGGCTTCACGGCGCTGATGGGTGCTGCTGCGGAGGGCCAGCTGGAAGTGGTCCGACTCCTGCTGACCCGCGGGGCTGATCCCGAGATCGAGGACCAGGACGGCGACACGGCAGAGAGTTTCGCTCAGCAGAAGGGCCATGCCGACGTCGTCGCCCTGCTCCGCAATCCACCTCCTTCCGCGCAGGAGCCCCAATGATGCCGCTCGGCATGGACCCCCCTGCATCTGACCGACACCGGCTGTTCCCCGCCTGGATGACCTCTGCAAGCAGACCTGTACCCACGCTCGTTGCACCGGGACCAATGAAGCCATGAATCTGCGAGATCGGCGCCTCGGGATGCTTCAGGTCGTGACCCTCTGCGCTGTTTGGGGCCTTCCGGGTCTATCGGCCACTTCGGCTCGGGCGGACGACTTCGAGCTCACATTCCAGGCAGGAAAGGCACTTCCCTTCTATCAGCAGTCGTTCGGGTTCGACCCGGGTGATCTCGTCCCACCCGAGATCCCGGTCGAGACCACGGGCGCGTTCGATCTCGATCTGGACGGTGGGCTCTCGCTGGCCGGAGCGTTCACCTGGCGCTTCACGGACCGCCTCGGCCTGGAAGCGCGCATCGACAGCGCCCAGGTGAACCTCGAGGTGAAGGGTGGCAGAGTCAGTGCCGACCTCGGGGATCTGATTCCCGGCCTGCCCTCGATCCCGATCAGCGGCGACATCTCGGGGCAGTCGAGCGTCGATCGGCTCACGCCCTTTTCACTGAACCTCCAAGCGACCTTCGGAGAGCGAACCCGCTTCGTGGTCTCCGGCGGAGTCAGCTACATCCCTTCCACCCGTGTGGCCACTTCGGTTCGAGTGCAGCTGAATCTCGACGGTGTCCCGGGCGCCTCCGTGCCTCCCCTGGGGGTGTCGGCGGCTGCCACGCTCGACGGGGGTTTCGGTGCCAATCTCGGTCTGGGCGTTCGGGTTCCGCTTCGGGGCCGCCTGGAGCTGGCGTTCGATGCCCGAGCGTTCGCCTTTCCCGAGAGGGAGTTGGAGTGGGGATCGGGAGGTGGCAGCTCGCCGATCGAAGAGGCGCTGGCTGCGAACCTGGACCCGATCGAGTTCCGGTACGGGTTCTTCCATCTCACTGGAGGTCTGGGGTACCGGTTCTAGCGACCTGCCGACTTCGTCGTCAGCTCCCGACGTTCACTTGGCCCTCCAGGACTCGACACGGGGCGTCGAGCTGGGCGGCCCAAGAGTTCTAGCGAGCTGCCGACTTCGTCGTCAGCTCCCGACGCTCACTTGGCCCTCCAGGACTCGACACGGGGCGTCGAGCTGGGCGGCCCAAGAGTTCTAGCGAGCGCGACTTCGTCGTCAGCTCCCGACGCTCACTTGGCCCTCCAGACTCGACACGGCGTCGAGCTGGGCGGCCCAGAGTTCTAGCGAGCCGCGACTTCGTCGTCAGCTCCCGACGCTCACTTGGCCCTCCAGGACTCGACACGGGGCGTCGAGCTGGGCGGCCCAAGAGTTCTAGCGAGCTCGCGACTTCGTCGTCAGCTCCCGACGTTCACTTGGCCCTCCAGGACTCGACACGGGGCGTCGAGCTGGGCGGCCCAAGAGTTCTAGCGAGCTCGCGACTTCGTCGTCAGCTCCCGACGTTCACTTGGCCCTCCAAGCTCGACACGGGGCGTCGAGCTGGGCGGCCCAAGAGTTCTAGCGAGCTCGCGACTTCGTCGTCAGCTCCCGACGTTCACTTGGCCCTCCAGGACTCGACACGGGGCGTCGAGCTGGGCGGCCCAAGAGTTCTAGCGACCTGCCGACTTCGTCGTCAGGCCTTTCGGACGTTGTCGAGTCCGCCTGGATAGACCCCTCGGGTATCGATGATCAGCGGAGCGTGGCGAGCGACCAGCTCGTAGTCCACGTTCTCGTGATCGGTCACCACCATGACTGCATCCTGCTCTTGCAGCAGCTCGACGCTGAGCGGTTGTGACTCGAGCGTTGGTAGCTCGGGCCAGGAACGCATGGCGGGAGCCTGCGGCACGTGGGGGTCGTGGTAGCTGACGCGTGCCCCACGTTGGAGGAGAAGATCGAGAATCTCGAAGGCCGGGCTCTCTCGTGCGTCCGAGACGTTTTTCTTGTAGGCGAGTCCGAGCAGGAGGATGCGGCTGCCTTTGAGCGACTTCTCCCGCTCGTTGAGCTCGTCCTGCAGTCTTGCCAGTACCCACTTCGGCATTTCGGTGTTGATGGCGCCAGCGAGCTCGACGAAACGTGCCTGCTGGTCGAACTGTCGCGCCTTCCAGGAGAGGTAGAAGGGGTCGATCGGGATGCAGTGGCCGCCCCAGCCCGGGCCCGGGTCGAATCGCATGAAGCCGAAGGGCTTGCTCTCGGCGGCATCGAGGACCTCTCGGATGTCGATGTCCATGGCGTGAAACAGGGTCTTGAGCTCGTTGACGAGGGCGATGTTGACCGCGCGGAAGAGGTTCTCCGTGATCTTCGACGCTTCGGCCACCCGACACGAGGAGACCCGGATCGCCTCGGGAACGACCCGGGAGTACAGCTGCCACGCCAGCTCGGTGGAGTCCGCGTCGACGCCCCCGACGACTTTCGGAATCGCCGAAGTGGTGTGCACCACGTCTCCGGGGTTCTCCCGCTCGGGTGAGTAGGCCAGGAAGAAGTCCTGACCACAGGTCAGTCCGGTGCGCTCGAGGATCGGAAGCAGCTCCTCTTCGGTCGTGCCGGGATAGGTCGTCGATTCGAGGACGATCAACTGGCCGGGCCGTAGGGTCTTCGCGATCTGCTCTGCAGATCGAACGACGTAGCCCAGGTCTGGCTCGCGGAACTGCCCGAGTGGAGTCGGTACGCAGATGAGAATCGCGTCGGGCTCCGAGAGCCTCGACATGTCCGGAGTCGCTGCGAGGCAGCCGCGGTCTCGCGCCTCCTTGACACGATCGGAGGGCAGATGGCCGAGATAGGAGGTGCCGGCTTCCAGGGCGTCACACTTGACGGGGTCCGTGTCGAAGCCCAGGACGCGAATTCCCTGTCGCGCGAAGGCGAGCCCCAGTGGGAGTCCTACGTATCCCATGCCGACGATGCCGACCAGAAAGTCGCCCGCTTCCAGCTTCTGGAGGTACTGTCTGGCGTGCTCGGAATCTACACCCATGCCCGAGATCCTTCTCAGAGTCCTTGCGGACATTTCAGCAGTTCGGCTCGAGTGCCGATCCGCAAGGCTACTCGCCTCCTGCGTCCGGTGCCTGGTCTGGTGATTGAAGTGCTGGAGCCGCGCTCCCGGAGGACGGGAGTCGCGGTAGCCTAGCATCGCGGCAGAGGAACTCCGAGGACGCTTCCTCGATCGATGCGGGCTCTAGCCCCTCTTCGTGCGGGCCAGCAGGTAGAGAGTCCCCGGAGTGGTGCCCATCTCGACGATCTCCAGCCCCGCGGCTTCCAGGCGGGATTGCCAGCGCTGGTGATCCGTACGGCCGCCGAAGTAGCCGTGGTGGACGAAGAATGGATACGCGAAGCGGATCCACAGATCCGGGTTGACCACCATGAGAAGGAGCTCGCCGCCCGGCTCGAGGACCCGCGCGATCTCCGAGAGGGAGCGCTCGACCCCTTCCTGGCTGAGATGGTCGATGACATACGCGCTGACCGCCGCGTCGAAAGTGGCATTGTCGAACGGAAGCTCGCGGAGATCCGCGACCTCGGCGTCGATGCGATCCGCGACTCCCGCCCTGGCGGCGTTGGCGGTGAGTCGCTGAGGGGTGTTGTCCTCGATCCCGAAGTAGCCGTCGTACAGATCGACGGCCATGACTCGCACCTGCGGCCGCGCGCGAAGCACCATGAGCGAGGCGCGCCCCGATCCTGCGCCTCCGTCGAGCACTCGGCCGTGTCCCCCATCCAGGAACTGCCGGGTCGGCAGCTCGAGGGGCAGGTTCATCCGCAGCACGAACTGGACGATCAGAAGCCCTGCGATACCCCACGCGGCGATGAGGAGGCCCACGACACCGATCCATCGGGGCCAGCCCAGCTTCCACGTCATCACGGTAAGTGCGGCAAACGGCACGATCGCCAGAAGGTGACCGTAGTTCCACAGCCATCCGTAGCCGAAGTCGTACTGGAGAAAGCTCATTTGGATGCTCCTCTGATCGTGCGCTTTCGTGAATCGCCCTGGTACTCGAAGACCTGCTCCAGCGGCACCGCGAACACTTCTGCAATTCGAAACGCGACCTCGAGCGACGGTGAGTACTTGCCGAGCTCGATCGCGTTCACCGTCTGGCGAGTCACGCCGATGCGCTCCGCGAGCCCCTGTTGCGTCATCTCGCCATGGTCGAAACGGAGGCGGCGGATGGTATTCGTGATCGGTACCCTGGGCATGTCATAGCCCGCGTCGGTGGAAGACGATGCGCGCGCTGTAGTTGACGACCTCCGCCAGCACGAAGGCCAACAGCACGAGGTTGCCGATGGCGATGCCGTTGGCGCCGAGGTGCAGGGTGGAGACGGCCAGGAACGAGCCGATCACGTAGACGTAGGCGGCCAGGCGAATTGCCTCGAGGTCGATCATTCGCTCCCGTTCGTCTCTCGGTGCCCGGGCTTCTCGCGGTGACCGCGCGACGACGACGAGGTGTCCGATCAGCTCGATGACAGCGAAGGCGATCAGGCAGTAGACGAAGCCTCGCGCCATGTTCCGATTGTGGGGGGGTGTCAGCGTCCAGGGAGCCTGGAGGAAATAGGCCCCAGAGACCAGGGTGATCGTGACCAGGGTGATCCACGCGCTCTTCTCATGAAAGCTCATCGTTCGGTCTCCTCGAGAGCCCGCCAATGTATGAAATTCAAGACAGAATGTCAAAGATCTTTTACTTAGTCGGGAAGCCAGCCGGACGGGGGAGGGATGGGGCTCCTTGCCGCGGGGTCGTCAAATATGTGACCATCGGGTCACATGAGAAAGCCCCCTGGATCCGACGAAGTCAACCTCGACGAGAGCGAGCTCGTCTGGAGGGCCCTGGGCGATGGCTCTCGGAGACGCATTCTCGATCTCCTCCGCCAGGGGCCGATGACGACGAACGAGCTCTGCGCCCATTTCAACGTCTCCCGCTATGCGGTCATGAAGCACCTCAAGGTGCTCGAGCTGGCGTCGCTCGTCGTGGCGGAACGACGCGGGCGGGAGCGGTTCAACCATCTCAATCCATTGCCGATCCAGCAGATCTATCGACGTTGGATCCGACCGTTCGAAGCCCTACCAGCTGACCGCCTGCTCCGTCTCAAGAGAGCGGCCGAGAGCAGCGACACTCACCAGCAAGAGGAGACATGAGACCGATGTCCGAAGCACGAGCAGCAGAGTTCGCCGAGGTCCTGATCGAAGTACGGATCGATGCCACTCCCGAGAAGGTCTGGCAGGAGCTCACCGGAGGCATCGGTGCCTGGTGGCCTTCCGAGTTCTACGCCGGCGGGGTCGAGGGGAAGCGCAGCTACCATCTGGAGGTGACTCCGGGCGGTCGCATGTACGAAGCCTGGGAAGGCGGCGGGGGGGTGCTGTGGGGCAGGGTGGCTACGGTCGATCCCGGGAAGACCCTGCAGATCATCGGACACACGTTCCCGGAGTGGGGCGGGCCCTCGACGTGGTTCGGGAGCTGGCAGTTGAGTTCGGACGCAGAGAGCTGCGTTCTGCGCTTCACCGAGAGCACCCTCGGGCGGGTCAGCAATCGCAATCTCGAAGAGAAGGAGAAGGGGTGGCAGTTCTTGTTCGGGAGTGCCCTGAAGGCCCATGTGGAAGGGAAGCCCTGTCCCCCCTGGCCAGGCTGAGCCCGGGCAGCCTCGCGGCTCGGATCGACGGAGGTCTCGGGGTCGCCGGTGCCGAAGGAGCGGGTGGACAGAAGGGGGCTGGCGGGCCCCTGCGGTGGTCACGGAGGGCTCCAGGCGTAGAGCTCCTGCGAACAGACCTCCTCGAATCCGAGCGAGCGGCAGATCGGGGCCGAGGTGGAACGGACCGCCTGGATGACCGCGGCCTCGATCCCCTCGGCGCGGACCATTCCGCGTTCCACGAGCCGAGCTGCGAGGCCCTTCGGTGAGTTCGGGCCGAGGAGCCAACCGAACGAAAGCCCGCGCTCGCAGAACTCCCTGCAGACGGCGTCGATCGACTCGTCGGGCACGGCTCGGTTCGGCCCGGCCATGCCGACCAGGTTGGTGAACGGTGTGGCCAGTGGAGTCCGGCGTCCCCGGACCCCCTGGTAAGCCAGGTCGACCACGCCTCGGGAGCCTCGAGGTGTCCGAAGCATGACGTCTTCGAGACAGGCGACGAGACGCGAGCGATCGAGAGTCATCCCTTCTCCTCATGGATGGCCGCGGAGATCGCGCGGAATGCGGAGGAGCCGCTGCGCTCGAGCCTCCGAGACCCGAGCCGGGCGAGGATGGCGCCCCATCCTCTGCACTGGGCTCCTCGCTCCATCTTGTCATCGGGAGGAGACGGGGCCCCCCACCCAGGGGAAGCGAGCGCTGCGAGCGCCCCTCGGGGTAGCGTCCGCGCTGTCGGCGCAACGCGCTGCGAACCGACGCAGTCCGCTCGCTGCACCGGGATCGGGCAGGCGACAGCCATCACTGTTGGCCGATCGGCCAAACCCCAGCCGTGTCGGATACGTATGCTTTCTCAGCACTCGCTTCGATCGTCGGATGATTCGGGAAGGAGATCTGCCGTGAAACGAATCTCTGCTCTGCTGTGCGCTCTGATGGCCTGCGCCTTGGCAATGGTTCTGATGGGCTTCGCTGGGGTCGAGGCGGCTGGTGAGCCGTCGAGCGCGGGCTCCCCGGGCTCTGGGCCGTCGTCGTCCGGTCTCTCCGATTCGATGCGTGCGGGAACGGTGGCGCCGAGATCGATCAGCGTGCTGATCTTCGCTCCGGACGGGACGCTCTTTCTCGGCGACAGCCTCGGGGGCGCTGTTTTCGCCGTGGAGACGAGTGGCGAGCCAGCCGGGAAGCCAGAGCCGATCCAGGTGCCCGACATCGAATCGAAGATCGCCGCACGCCTCGGTGCCGAGCCCTCCGAGGTGTTGATTCACGATCTCGCGGTCCATCCGATCACGCATCAGATCTTCCTCTCCGTGTCTCGTGGCCGGGCCGGGTGGGACTCGATGTGGAAGCTGCCGAATCACGTCGCCGATGCCGACCTGCTGTTGACCGTCGATCGGCAGGGAGCGATCGAGGAGTTTTCGCTCGAGGACGTTCGCTTTGCGCGGATCGAGTTGCCCAATCCGGTGGCGGCCGACAAGCAGCATCCCTTCATGGAGGATCTGAGCCTGCGCACCGACACGATCACGGACATGGCCTATACGGAGGGCACCCTCTTCGTAGCCGGCCTGTCGAACGAGGAGTTCGCCTCTGCGCTTTGGCGCGTGCCGCTGCCGTTCGAGGACGGCGCCCGTGCGACGACCCTCGAGATCTACCATGGTGCTCACGGTGCCTACGAGACCCATGCACCGATCCGGACCTTCGTACCGTACGAGCTGGAGGGTGAGAAGCAGATCCTGGCTGCCTACCTCTGTACCCCTCTGTCTCTGTTCAAGGTCAAGGACCTCGAGACGAAGGGCCACCTCAAGGGCCGAACGATTGCAGAGTTCGGCTCGGGCAACTACCCGCTCGACATGGTGGTAGTCGAAGGAGAGGAGAGCGACCGGGTATTCATCGCCAACAGCAACCTGCCGCTCATCATTCTCGATACCGCCGACATCGCGGCCTTCGACGGCGAGATCATCGAAAGGCCGTCCGAGTACTCGGCGGGAGTGAAACATCTCAAGCGTTCCGGAACCGGTATTCAGCAGCTCGATCTACTGGCGAACGAGTACCTGGTCACGCTGCAGCGGATGCCGAGTGGGACACTCGATCTTGGCGCGATGCAGTTGCGGCGGGGCTGATCTCGCGCCGCGGAACTGGCAGGGCCGCTGGCGCGGGCCTGCCGCGGCGGTTCGTGCGGTCGTCGTTGGTTCGGTGATGGTCTCGCTCCTCGGGTGCTCTTCCGGTGAGCCCGAGCGCGAATCGGTCGGCCTGCGGTTCGAGGAGGGAACCGACGAGGCTGTCGGCCGTGTGGTGCTCGGCCCCCTGGACCCGAGCTCCGGGAGCACCGCGATCGACCGGGCGGTGGCCGCCGGAGCCTCCGAGCTCCAGAAGGCGTTCGCCGTCTGGGCAGGGCAGGTGGAGGTTCTCCCCGGGGGCTGTGCTCGTGCGGATGGGCTGCAACCTCTGCTGGGTCGCTACGGTTTCCGCTCGGGGTCTCTCCAGTTCGAGCCCCGGTTCCCGTGGATTGCCGGCTCGACCTACACGGCCTGTGTCGACCCCGAAGTGCTGCAGACCGTCGTACCCGGACTCCGGATCTCCCGCCCGAGTCCGGAGCCTCTCGAGCTGCGCTTCACGGTGTCGGCTGCGCCGCACGAGACGCCGCCAGCACCGCGAGTCGAGCGGGTCTGGCCGTCGTCGCCGAGTGTGCCGGCGAATCTCCTACGCGTCTACGTGTGGTTCGACCAGCCGATGAGCCGTCGCGATGTGTCCTCTCGGATCTCGCTGATCCGCGAGAGCGGAGAGGCCATCTCCGAACCCTTCGTCGAGATCCCGAATGGCCTCTGGGACCCCCAACTCGAGCGTCTCACACTGTTCGTGCATCCCGGGAGGGTCAAGCGCGGAGTCGGCCCGCACGAGCGTCTCGGCCCGGTGCTGATCGACGGCCAGCAGGTGCGACTGAGAGTCGATCCGGGTCTGGAGTCGCGGCTGGGAGTCGGCATGGAAGCCGCGTTCGAGCGGTCCTACCGGGTGACTGCGGCGGATCGATCCTCTCCGGATCCGAGTCGGTGGCGACTCGAGCCACCCGGCTCTCGAATGGCGCCCGCGACCCTCCACTTCGACGAGGTGCTCGACCGCGAGCAGCTGCGTTTCTTCGTGCGGGTGATCGGTGACGACGAGCGGGCGCCGCGTGGAGTCGCGACCCCCGCTGCGGATGGCCGGAGCTGGTCGTTCCTGCCCGCCGAGGGATGGAGCACGGGCAGATACCGGATACTGGTGCGTCACGACATCGAGGACCTCGCGGGCAACACGCCGGGGAGACTCTTCGACTCGGAGACTCGAGGGCTCGGCGACTCCAGCGACACCGAAGCCGCACCGTCGGTCACTCCAGACGCGACCCAGGGCCCGGCCCTCACGTTTCCGTTCGATGTTTCCTTCGAGCCCCGAGAGACGAGCCCGGGTCCCTGACCTCGTTGGGTGGCGGGCGTTCTCGAGGCGGGTGCTAGCCTGATCTCGCGCGTTTCTGCCAAACAGGTCTCAGGGCAACTCGTGCTCTGGGAGGGAGGCGATGATGCTGACTGTTCGAGTCCTCGCGGTCCTCTGGCTCTTGCTGGCTTGCCTCGGGGAGCCCGCGGCGGGCCAGGAGCCTCCGGAGGAAGCCGCCGGCGAGAGGCCGCCCCCGTCGCCGCGAGAAGAGGTTGCCCTCGAGGACGTCGTCGTCGTGACGGCGTCGCGCACGGAGCAGCGCCTGCAGGAGCTGCCCACGGCGATGACCGTGCTCACCGAGGAGATGATCCAGGCCATTCCGTCGGATGACTACGGTGATCTGTTGCGCAACGTCCCCGGAGTCAACGTGTCCCAGATGAACGCCCGAGATCTGGCGATCACCGGTCGAGAGGCCACCTTCAATCTGGCCAACAAGCAACTCGCGTTGGTGGACGGGCGCAGCCTCTATCTCGACTTCCTCGGGTTCATCATGTGGGACTTCCTCCCGCTGAACCCGCGCGAGATCAAGCAGATCGAGGTCGTGCGAGGGCCGGGCAGTGCCGTCTGGGGCGCCAATGCCATGACCGGCGTGGTCAACGTGATCACCAAGACTCCCGCCGAGATGTCTGGCACCAGCGTGATGTTGGGAGCGGGCGAGCTGAGCACTCTGTACGGCAGCCTGACTCACGCTGGCGCGACCGAGAAGCTGGGCTACAAGGTGAGCGGCACCTACTACGGGCAGGATGGGTACGAGCGCCCGAGTGGTGAGGTTCCAGGGACCGGTACGCCCTATCCCGACTTCCCCAACCGTGGAACGTCCCAGCCCAAGGGGGACCTCCGTCTGGACTACCAGCCGGCGGACGACACCCGATGGAGCTTCTCCGGTGGCTATGCGGGCACAGACGGAATCCTGCATTCGGGCGTCGGTCCGTTCGACATCTTCAGCGGGTCGTCTCTGACCTATCTGAAGGGGGAGTGGAACCGGAGGGCTCTGAGGGTGGGCGTGTATGCCAATCTGCTCGACGGAGACGCGGAGAACCTCCTCACCGTCGGAGTTGGAGGCAATCCTCTCAATCTGGGCTTCAACAGCCAGACCTACAACCTCGACATGACCGAGACGAGGGTCGTGGCTCGGGATCACGTGCTGACGTATGGCGCGAACGCGAGGCGCAGCAACTACGACCTTTCGATCGCACCCAGGGGCGAGAACCGCGATGAGCTCGGTGTGTTTCTCCAGGACGAGATGCTGCTGGGGGACAAGGTTCGATGGCTCGTGGGAGCTCGTTTCGACGACATCGACCCGATCGGAGGCGTCGTCTCTCCGCGTACCAGCCTGTTGTTCTCCCCGAGTCCCGGCCACACCCTTCGTGCCTCCTACAACCGCGCGTTTCGGGCGCCGTCTCTGGTCGAGAACTACCTCGAGATCGTTCTCGAGAACGTTCTGCCGTTGCCCGCCATCCCGGAGCTCGGGATTCCCGAGCCGATCGACTATCTCTTCCCCACGTTCGCGGTCGGAGACCCTGGGCTGCGAGAAGAGCGGCTCGATGCCTACGAGGTCGGATACGTCGGAGCGCTCGCCGAGGGAATCGAGCTCAGCGTCTCGCTCTACCGAAGCGAGTTGACGGATGCGGTCGACTTTTTCGGAGCCCTCTACTACTCGTCCGAGAATCCTCCTCCTGGCTGGCCTCTGCCCGACTTCGTGCTCGATCTTCCGCAGTTGGAGGGCCAGCTGCCGGCGGTCTTCACCTACCGCAACGTCGGTCGGCTGGTGAACAAAGGAGTCGAGTTGGGACTGGATGGGCGGATCTCGGGCACCTGGTCATGGTTCGCGAACTACTCCTATCAAGATCGTCCCGAGGTGGAGGGGGTGAGTGCGACGGACGTGAACATTGCGCCGAAGAACCGGTTCAACCTGGGCGCCTTCTACAATCGCCGCCGGTTCTTCGTCAGCGCAAACATCAACCACTCTGACGACGCGTACTGGGCCGATGTTCTCGATTCCCGCTTCTACGGCTGGACGCAGGGCTTCACCCAGGTCAATTCGACGATCGGGACCCGCTTCTCTGACGAGCGTTACGTCGTTTCCCTGATTGGCCAGAACATCTTCGACGAACGAGTTCAGCAGCACGTTTTTGGTGACATCATCAGCCGCAAGATCGTGGTGCAGCTGGCGATCGACTTCTGACCACTCGGGCGGACTTCTCCGATGACGATCACCAGCCGGACCGCCGCCGGCGTCGTCCTGTGCGGTGGGCTCTCCACACGAATGAGGCGGCCCAAGGCCCTGTTGCCGTGGCGCGGGGGCCCATTGGTCACGCATGTGGTCACTCGTCTGAGGGACCTCTTCGAGGAGGTCGTGGTGGTGACGTCGAGCGATCTCGAGCTGCCGACGCTATCGGCCCGAGTCGTCGTCGATCGCGAACCGGCCCTGGGGCCGCTCGGCGGAATCCGTGAGGGACTGCACGCCGTCGAGTCGGAGCTGGCCTTCGTCTGCAGCACGGATTCGCCCGTGGTCGATGCCGAGTTCGCGTCCTCGCTGCTCGCCAGGGGACGGACCGCGGCGTGCGAGGTGGGTGGATTCATCGAGCCCTTTCCGGCCGTCTACGAGCGTCGCCTGGCAGCCGTCGCCGACGCACTGCTCGGCAAGGGAAGAATGCGCCCTCTCCATCTCCTCGAGGCGGCCGGATTCGACAGGGTCGACGGTTCGGAGTGGATCGAGCGTAGCGTCTTCGCCGGGTTCAACAGCCCTGGCGAATACCTGGCAGCCGTGGCGCGGGACGCCTCCTCGCAGGGAGTGGTCGTTCGGCTCTCCGGCAGGCTTCGAGAGTCGGTAGGGAGCGCTTCGGTCGAGAAGAAGGCGGGTACCCTGCGCGAGGTGCTGGAGTCGCTGGGGCCAGACCTGGAGCTCTGCCGTCGCGGCCGCGTTGCGCCCGGGGTCCGGCTCTCGCTGCACGGCGTAGGGGAGGTGGACGACCTCGAGATGCCAATCGGTCCCGGTGACCGGTTGCAGGTGCTCGAGGCCAACGGGGAGGACTGACGGCGCTCGCGCCTCGCGCGGCTCGGCCCCTTCGTCGCGAGGGGACTCGCGGTCGCCGGCTCCGGATGCCGCGGCGGCTCGGACTGCTAGAGTTTCGAGAACAATCCGATCGAAAGACGCAACGAGAGTCGAAGGCGGAGGTACTTGCCATGACGACCGACCTGATGAACCTCGCTGTAGCGGCAAGCTCGTGTGCGATTCTGTGGGTGGCCCTCGGAGGTCGTCTCTCGAGTCTCCGCCAGTCGCGGTTCGACTCAGCCCTCTCTCGATTTCGCTCTTCTCGACGATGCCTCTGTGCCACGGGCGTCGTACTGTCCTCGCTCGCTGCCGGGCCAGTGCTGGCCACCGAGGCTTCAGCTCCTGCGACTGCCGAGGGGCCGATTTTTCGCTTTCACACCGACAGCTTCTGGCTCAACCTGCATCACTTCCTGTATGTGCTCGGACGAGCCGAGGCCGGGATGAGAGACGCCGAGAGACGAGCGGTGGCCGGTGCTCCGGGCGACCAGGAGCGAGGATTGGAGACGGCTTCGCCGCAGGAGCGAGAGATCTGGCGCAGCGCGGTGTCGACCTACGCGCAGGGGCCGAGTCAGCTCGATTCGGTGTTCGACGAAGAGTTGTACGGGCGTGTCTCGGACTTCGCGGCGGCCGGAGAGTCGTTGGAGCGGGTCGGGATCGATTCTTCGTGGGCGGGGGCACTCGCTCGAGCAGCGCCCATCTATCGCAGGATCTGGTGGCCGGAGCACCACGAAGCCAATCGGAGCTGGGTAGAGGCTCTCGAGCCGCTGCTCACCGCCCACGGTTCCACGGTGCTCGACTTCATCACCCGGGCCTACGGCCAGAGCTGGCCGGAAGACGGATACCCGGTTCAGCTTTCCGGCTACAGCAACTGGGCCGGTGCGTACTCGACCCATGGCCGGCTGTTGGTGATCTCGAGCCTCGACCAGGCGCTTCGTGGCACGAGCACGGGGCTCGAGATCCTCTTTCACGAGTCGATGCACCAGTTCGACGGCGCGGTCGAGGATCAACTGATCGAGGCCGCGACGGTCGAGAAGGTACGGTTTCCCCGTGGGACCGATCACTCGCCACTGTTCTTCACCGCCGGAGAGGCGGTGCGCAGTGCGATCCCGGGACACCTACCGTACGCGGAGCAGTTCGGCATCTGGGACCGCGGATTCAGCCGATTTCTGCCCATGCTGAAGGCCTCGTGGTTGCCCTACCTGACCGGCCCCGATCTGGGGAATGATCGCGTGCGCGCCGAAGCCCTCCAGGACTTGATGCGCCATTTTCGTTCCTCACAGTAGCCGAGGGTCGGGGCCGGGTCGGGGCCGGGTCGGGTCAGCCGGGCTCCGGCGACTCGACGAGAGCTTCGGCCTCGTCGATGAGACTGCCGAAGGTCGACCGGTAGATGCTCCACGTCGTCAGGAAGAGAGCTGCCACGATCGGGCCGATGATGAAGCCGACGACGCCGAAGAAGACCAGACCTCCGAGCGTCGAGAGCAGGATCATGAGGTCCGGCATCTGGGTGTCGCCCCCGACCAGACGCGGGCGCAGCAGATTGTCCACCGATCCCACCACGAGGGCACACCACAGGGTGAGGCCCAGAGCGGCGGCGAACTTCCCCTGAGCGGCCAGGTAGATCACCGCCGGCACCCAGACCAGAGGTGTGCCCACGGCTGGAATCAACGAGAGCACGGCCATCAGGGTCCCCCAGAAGAGAGAGCCGGAGATTCCGACGACGGCAAAGGCCGCTCCGGCGAGCGTGCCCTGCACCACACCGATGACCACCGTACCCTTGAGTGTGGCGCGCGTGACCGAGACGAACTTGTCGAGCAGTCGGGTCTTGTCCTTCGATCCGATCGGCAAGAGAGACATCAGACTGGACACATAGGCTGGGCCGTCGATCAGAAAGAAGAACATGGCATAGAGCATGATGAAGAGATGGAAGAGGAAGCCCACGGTGCCGCGGGTCGTGCTGGATAGCTGCTGCACCAGGAACTTGCCCGTGACGGTCGCCGCCTCGCCGAGCTTCTCCATCAGCTGTTCTCGATAAGGGGCGAGCGTCTTCAGGAACGGTGCGTGGGAGACCACTCGGTCGAGAAGGCCCGGCTCGAGTATCTCTTTCTGGATGTCGGGACCGATCGTTTGGCTGATGTGGTAGGCCTCGTTCGCGACCAGTCCGAGGAGTCCGAGGAGCGGGAGGATGACCACCAGCAGCACGATCAGGAGCGACAGGGCCGAAGCCACACCCCGGCGTCTTCCCACCTTGGGAAGTAGGCGCAGGTAGAGCGGTCGAGTCAGCGCTGCGAAGATGGCTGCGAGCACCATCGTCACGAGGAAGTTGCGAATCATGGCCACGAAGAGCACGCTGATGGCGAGCGCCAGGAGCAGGATCGTGACTTGCCGAACGCGCCGGGCATCGAGGTGGATCGTCGATGAGTCGTCCAGCTCCGCCGGCTCCCGGTCGGCGGGCGTACCCTCGATCTCGGCGGGCTCTTCTCGAGCAGTGTCTGGTTGCTGGTCCTTCTCGGCCATGGACGACCTCGGTGGGGATCGAGTGCTCAGGGCTCACCGGAGTGAGGATGCGGCGATCGGGCTGTGCGGCAAGTGTACCCCCGCCGCAGAGGATGCCGATCGAGACACTCGCTTCCCTCCGGTAGCCGAGCTCCGAATCGGCTCGACGACGTCCTGGCGAATCCTGGAGAACAACTCGCGCCTCCACTCCCTCCCCTTCGACGTCTCGGTGGACGTGATCACCAGGACCAGGTCCTCCGCTCGCGAAACGAAGATGTACTGGCCGCCGAAGCCGGAGGCGTTGTAGGCACCGCGCTCTTCAGGACTCCTCAGCCACCAGAGATAGCCGTAGCCACCACTCCAGCTGCGGGTCCATCCCGGGTTGCTCGTGACTGTCGATTCGTCGACCCAGCTCCAGGGGATGACCTGGTGATCTCCCCACAGCCCTCGATCGAGATAGAGGAGTCCGAAGCGTGCCATGTCGCGCGGCCGCATGGCCAGGTTGTTGCCGCCGACGTAGATACCCTGGCGATCTCGCTCCCACACGACTCGATCGATACCGAGCGGCTCGAACAGGTTCTTGCGTGCGAAGTCGAGCGTACTCTGGCCGGTGGCGTTGGTCAGGATGGCGGATAGCAGATGCGTATTGCCGGTGCTGTAGGCGAATCGCTCTCCTGGCTCTGAGCGGAGTGGCCTCTCCAGCGCATTCTGGGTCCAGTTCCTGCTCGAGACCCATGAGCCGTACTCGCCGAAAGAAGTCGACTCCAGGCCCGACTTCATGCTGAGCAGGTGCCGAACGGTGATCGACGCCTTCCGTGGATCGTCGAGGGAACGGGCCTCGGTCAGATGGTCGGCGATGGGATCGTCGAGCGTGAGGTGGCCCTGCGAGATGGCGATACCGACCAACGCAGAGAGCACCCCCTTGGAGGCCGACTTCAGGTTCTGGAGTCGCTCGGAGGTGGCGCCGCGAAAATACCGCTCGGCTACCAGAGCGCCGTCGTGAACGATCACTACGCTCTCGATGCCTTCGATCTCCCCGATCTGCTCGGCGGCTCGCTCGAGGACACCCGGGTCGACCCCAGGATCCGTGGCCGGGGCAGACGGCTGCCAACGACCAAGCCAGCGGCTCGCTCGAGGAGGGCCTGCCTCCTCGAGCTCGGCCAGGATGGCGGCGTGATCCGACAGGACGCGCGATGGCCCACCCGAGGGTGTGGGCTCGCCCGGGCGCAGCACCCACTCCGACCACAGCGGTCGCCACTCTGTCGAGTCGGCATGGAGGAGCAGATGGTCGCGATCGCCCTGCAGAATGCCGAGCCAACCGGCGTCTCGGAAATGACCCAGAGTGCGGCTCTGCGTCGGTGCGTTGAGGTCGCCCGCCACCAGAACGGCCGAGACGTCCGGGCGTCGGGGCTCCAGTTGGGAGAGGAGATCGAGGGCCTGCGCTTCGGGGATCTCGGGCGCGCCATTGGAAAGGTGGGTGGCGACCATGAGGACCGGGCCGGAGAACGGGACCGCGATCTCGGAGACGAGAGCGATGCGGCGATCGAACAGGTGCTTTCGGGGGGTGAGCTCGAGAGTGCCGGAATCGGGAATAGGGAAACGGCTGAGGATGGCGAGTCCCTCTTCGAAGCCGAGCAGGCGCTTCGATCCGTTGGCCCGTGCGTAGGCGACATGGAGGCCGAGGCGGCGTCCGAGGCGACGCGCGAGGTTCTCCCGCCCCGGTGCTGCCCACGCCTCCTGCAGCACGACGATGTCCGCATGGAGGCTCTCGAGCGACCTCTCGAGCTCCGCGATCCGGTGATCCGAGTCGGTAAACCGGGGGTAGTCGTGCAAGACGTTGAACTGCACCACCCGGAGCCGCCTCGGAGACGAGGATTCGGCAGGGGACTCCACGTCGAGCCACTGCTGGACACCGTCAGGCGTGACGCGCCAGAGCGCGACGGGGAATGCGAGCGCGGCGCCCAGGGCCACGAAGGCTCCGAGTCGCGCGGTGGCGACGGCCAGGGGTTCGAGAGAGCTTCTGCGGGTGAGGACCAGAGCCATCACGGCGGCGCTGGCGCAGCTGGCCAGGAGCAGTATGCAGAGCCGTGGGCTCAGCGTGATGCGTGCCCCGAGCGTCCAGAGAGCGCCGGCGGCACCGAGGGCGGCCAGTGTGAGGATCACCAGCAGGCCCGTGGTCCAGACGGAGCGAAGCCGGTGCGTCGGCCGGGGCGTGAATGCTTCCGGGTGGTCGGACATCGGTGACAAAGCTACCAGCTGACGAGGGTCGTGAATCTGAACGCTGGATCGGACCACGGGACCTGAAGCCAGCCCCTCTCCGCCATCCCGGCGCCGGCCTTCAGGGTCGATACGTGAAGCTGCAGCGGTCCGGACGCAGCGACTTCTCGACCGTCTTGACCCAGCGGCAGAGGAGTGCCCGGGTGTCGCGCGGGTCGATGATCTCTTCGATCTCGAAGAATTCGGCAGAGCGGAAGGGAGAGCGCACACGATCGAGCCTCTCCTTGATGGAGGCCAGGTGGGCCTCGTAGTCCTCGGCTTCGGCGAGCTCCGCCTTGTACGCGACTTCGATGCCTCCCTCGACGGGCAGCGACCCCCAGTCGCCTGAAGGCCAGCCGTAGCGAAAATGTGTGGCGCCGGGCTTCTTGTTCGCAGCTCCAGCAACACCGAACGCCTTGCGGATCACGACGCAGCAGAACGGAACCGGCGCCTGGCCGAGCGCGGCGAGGGTCTGGGCGCCGAAGCGGATGGTCGCCTGTTCTTCTGCTCTCTTGCCGATGACGAAGCCGGGACAGTCCTCGAGGTGGAGGAGCGGAAGATGAAAGGTCGCGGCAAGGTCGATGAAGCGGGTCAACTTGCGGCAGGAATCAGCCGTCCAGCCGCCGCCGTAGACATTCACGTCTTCGGCGAAGAGAGCGACCGGCCGGCCGTCGAAGCGTGCCAGCCCGGTGATGATCGAACGACCCCATTCGCGGCCGATCTCGAAGAAGGAACCCCGATCGGACACGGTCTCGACGATGGAGCGCATCTTGTAGGTCCGCTTCGGATCTCGCGGCACGGTTGCGAGCAGAGACTCGTCGCGGCGACTGGGGTCGTCGTCCGAAGGCAGGCATGGCGGAAGCTCTCGTGTGCTCGATGGCAGATAGGAGAGAAACCGCCGCGTGCGCTCGAACGCCTCCTCCTCGGACTCGACGACGTCGTCGATGGCGCCGTTGCGAGTGTGGATATCGGCGTGTCCGAGCTCTTCCTTGGAGACTTCTCCGCCCCCAGCGTGGTCGACCAGGGCGGGGCCGGCGATCATCATCTGAGCGGTGTCGCGAACGATCAACGAGTAGTGACTGGTCGCGACTCGCGCGGCTCCGATTCCCGCGACCGACCCCAGTGCAAGCGAAACGGATGGGGCTACCGCGAGGTGATTCACGATCAGGTCCCAGCCGGCGAGCTCCGGAATGTACGTGCGGCCGGCCATCTCGATCGTCTTGACCGAGCCGCCTCCGCCCATGCCGTCGATCAGGCGCACATGAGGCAATCCGAGCTCGAGCGCGAGAGCCTCGGACTGCGTGCGTTTCCCCCGGATCGAGGCGTCGGCAGAGCCGCCTCGGACCGTGAAGTCATCGCCCGAGAGGACGACGGGTCGGCCCTCGATCTCGGCAGTCCCGAAGACGAAGTTGGAGGGTCGGAACTCCTGGAGCTCGCCGTCTTCGGAGTAGATCGAGACGCCGGCGATCGTGCCCAGCTCGTGAAACGAGCCCGGGTCGGCGATCGCGGCGATGCGCTCGCGAACGGTGAGCTTTCCGAAGTGGTGCTGGCGCTCGACCTTGTCCTTGCCTCCCATCTCCAGAGCGAGGGCTCGGCGCCGACGAAGGTCGTCGATCTCCGGCTTCCAGGTCATATCGATCGACTATAGCGCTGGGCCTGCATGGAGGCGCTCAGGAAGGCGGTGGCAAGAGGCCGCTCTCTGCGAGGTAGCGGGCAAAGTACTCCGCTTTGGCTCTCGCGCCGGCTTCGCTGACATGGATCGGGTCCTGGAAGAGCTCCTCACGACGAGGAAACTCTCGGGCAAAGTCGAAGACGGGCACGCCGAGCTTCTCTCCCACGGCACGCACGACGTCGTTGTGCTGGCGCAGGGCAGCGGCATAGTCGACCTGGTTCGACGGGCGCTTCACCGGGGGGAACTGGTGCTCCCCGGCCGCCGCGAGGGTGGAGAGAACCGCTGCCACTCCGTGATGCTGAGCGCTCACCAGGAGGTTCTCGAGGTTTCTCTCGAAGAAGGTCGGAGGATTCTGCTCCAGGATGACGGGCAAGGGATGTTCCTCGAAAAAATCGTCCGGATACCGGTCCTGAGCCACCAGGCTGGCGAAGTGCCAGAAGTGAGAGGTGGGGGCCATCCCGCCGAAGGCGTTGGCGACGCTGAGTGGACTCGAGCGATACCCGAGGCGAATGCGCACGATTCGCAGCGCCACGCTGCGGTCGAGGGCAGCCGGTTCGCTGTTCCAGCCGCTCGAATCTCGAACCGCGCCGGAGTTGTCACCTCGGTAGGCCTCTGGTGGCCAGACGATCCTGGCGGAGAGATCGTTCACTGCGTGGTAGACGACGATCAGGTCTGGGCTGAAGTCGAGGATTCGCAGTTGGAAGTTGATCAGCGACTCATGACTCGTCCAACCCTCCACTCCCGCGTTGATGACCCGGATGCCGGAGTAGCCTCGCTGTCGCAACTCGTCTTCGAGCAGGCTGGGATAGGACAGATCGCTGTCCTGGACGAAGCTGGTGTAGGTCGTGGAGCCTCCGAGGCAGAAGATGCGGAACTCCCCGAGTGGCTTTTCCCTGGGAAACGGCTGTCCCCGGAAGCCCCACTCGTTGTGGCGGTTTCCCCCGCGCTCGAAACCAGGAGCCGGGATGTAACCGAGAAACCGATGGGGCTGGTACTTGTAAATCGCCGCCCGGTCCGACTCGGAACGCCGTCGCGCGTCGGCCATCGATCCAAAACGCTGAAATTGTGGCTCGGAAGCCAGGTGACGGAGCCAGAGGCGCGCTCCCAGCTCGGTCAGGACGAGGGTAGCCAGCAGCGCCGAGAAGGCCAGCAGGTACTGGCGTCTACGAAGTGATCGATTCTTGGCCATTCTTGACGAAGGACGGGTGTGGGGACTCGGCGTTCGAGTATAGGCGGCCGCCGACCGTAGTGAGCTGGCTTCGAGCACGATAGACTCCCTCATTCAGTCAGGAGAACGCAATCCCCGAATCTCGCCCTCTGGCAACACCCGGCTCGACGGCCGACTGGGCGGCTCGCCAACGTGGTCAGGTCAGCGCCGGCGCCGACCTCCCCAAGGGCGCGTCCGCGCGGCCCGTGTGCATCCTCGGGATGCATCGCAGCGGTACCTCTCTGGTGGCCGGTCTGCTGCAGATGTGTGGCATCGACTTCGGTCCCGAGGATCGGCTGATGAAGCCGAAGCCCGACAACCCGAAGGGGTTCTGGGAGCACCTCGACCTGCATCGCATCAATCAGGAGATTCTCGATCGGCTCGGGGTCTCCTGGCAGGAGCCCTTCCGACTGGAGCCCGGGTGGGAGAACCGTTCGGAGCTCGAGTCGTTCTACCGTCGGGCTCACGAGATCGTCGAGCGAGACTTCGGCGAAAGCGAGCTCTGGGCCTTCAAGGATCCCCGGACCTCGATTCTCATTCCCTTCTGGCGTCGCGTGGTGCCGGGGCTTCGCTTTCTGATCTGTGTGCGAAATCCGCTCGACGTCGCCGGATCCCTCGATCGGAGGGACGGCTTCGCGACCGAGAAGGCGACGAACCTGTGGGCTTTCTACATGGCTTCGGCGCTCGTTGCCACCGCGGGGCGCGACCGCCTGCTGGCGACCCCCGAAAGCTGCCTGGTGGACTGGCGCAACCAGCTGGGTGCGATTCTCTCGTTCCTGGTACTTCCGGAGCGCCGACTCGAGCGGGTGGCCGGCGAGCTCGAGTCCTTTATCGACACTCGCCAATGGCACCATCGCTCGAGCACTCGCGATGTGTTGGAGGTGCCCTCGGTGGCTGCCTCCTGCCGCTCGCTCTATCCGGCCTTGCGCGAGTTTGCCGAGTCGGCGCAGACCGACCGCGAGGCGGAGATGCGGCTCGATGCTCTGGCCGAGCTGACACTCAGCGAGGTGGTTTCTCACACCCTTCTCGAGAACGCCGAATCGCGGCTCGCCGGAATCGACGCGGAATTGGGCCGCGTGCAGCGTCGGCTGGAAGAGACTGGCGACCGTTACTTCGAGCAGGTCACGCGTTGCACCAACCTCGAGCGATGGCTCGAAGAGCGCGAGGGCGATATCGATCGACAGGCGATCGAGATCAATCAGCTGCGCTCCTCGCTACGAGACTCCAGCGCGGTGGTGGAGTCGATCACTTCGTCCCTCGGTTGGCACCTGATCGATCGAGTCCGCCGGGTCAAGAATCGGCTCACCTCGACGGGGTCTCTTCCCGCGCGCTGGTACCGGACCCGCACGGAGGCACTGCGCCAGAAACTCTCTCCCGGAGCGTCGACCGTCGACGCGCCAACCGCGTCGCCAGTCGAACCTCGCGAGACCCGGGCACAGCCGACCGACCCCCTGGAGGGGCCGAGCCGGCCTGAGCTCGCGGTGGGGGTGACCCGGCCCCCGGCCCATTGGCTCGGCGAGGCCGGACGCCCACCAGTCGTGGTCATCATTCCCAACTGGAACCTCGTCCGGCTGCTCCGCCGCTGCCTGGCGAGCCTGTTCGAGAACACGCGCTACGAGCGGATGCGCGTCTGCGTGATCGATCAAGACTCGAGAGATGGCTCGGCCGAGTACTTGAGATCGCTCGGCGATCGTATCGAGTGGATCTCTTCGCCGACCAACCTCGGGTTCGTGCACGCCAACAACATCGCAGTCGAGGCGTTCCCCGGGTGGGACGTCGTGTTTCTCAACAACGACACGAGCGTCACCAGTGGCTGGCTCTCTCGCCTGGTCGAGACGGCCTACAGCGCAGAGAACATCGGACTGGTCGGCGCCAAGCTCGTCTATCCAGATGGGCGACTCCAGGAGGCGGGGAGTGAGCTGTTTCGAGATGGCAGCGCACGAGCCCACGGCCGCCTCGAGGCAGCGGGGGAGCCCGAGTTCAACCAGCGCCGTGAGGTCGATTTCTGCTCGGGGGCCTGCCTCTACGTCAAGCGAAGCGTCCTCGACGAGTGTGGTGGTGGCTTCGACGAGCTGTTCTCGCCGTGCTACTACGAGGATGCCGATCTCGCCCTCAAGGCTCGGCGGGCAGGCTACAGAACCATCTACGAGCCGCACTGTACGGTCGTGCACCACGAGCACGGAACGCTCGGACAGTCCAGGGCGGCCGAGTTCATGGACAGGCATCGCGAACAGTTCTGTGAGCGTTGGCGCGAGGAGCTGGGGAGCCGGCCACGGAGTATCTGGACTGCACCGAGCCGGGGTCGCGAGAAGGTCCTGGTGCTCGGAGACATCGTGCCGGCCCCGGATCGCTCGGCCGGAGGGGCGCGCCTCTATCACCTGCTGACCATACTCGCGGCGCACTATGACGTGGCCTACGCGTACCTCCAAGATCAGATGATCGCCGAGTACATCAGGCCTCTGGAGCGGCAGGGAGTCCACACCTTCTACCCTGGATACGCCCGCGCGGTCGACAACTACGAGCTCGATGTCGAGGCGATCCTGCGCGACAACGACTACGAGATCGTCATCTGTAGTCTGTACGAGGTCGGCAGTCAGTTCGTGGGCCTGGTCCGCAAGATCTCCCCGCGAAGCATCGTCGTGACCGACACCTACGACGTTCACTTCCTGCGCGAGCTTCGCGCCGCTCGACTGTCCGAGGATCCGATCGAAGAACAGAGGGCGCGGCGTACGAAGACTCTCGAGCTCGAGGTCTACTCCCGCTCCGACGCAGTGATCACGGTGACCGAGGAAGATCGAGACGCGCTTCACGCGGAGCTGCCTCAGGTCGAGATCGGTATCGTTCCAACGATCCATCCGATACCGGCTCGGTTGCCCGAGCGCGAGACGAGGAGGGATCTCCTGTTCGTAGGCGGCTTCTCGCATCGTCCCAACGTCGATGCCATCGTGTACTTCTGCGAGAAGGTCATGCCGCTGATCGTCGAGGCGAAGCCGGAGCTCCGGCTTCAGGTGGTGGGCAATTCACCGACTCCCGAAGTGCTCGCGCTCGCCAGCGGGAACGTCAGGGTGCTCGGCTACGTGCCGCACCTCGAGCCGTTGCTCCGAGGTGCCCTGGTCTCGGTCGCCCCGATTCGATTCGGCTCGGGGATGAACGGCAAGATCGCCGAAGCGATGGCCTGGGGGCTGCCGGTGGTCACCACCGCGATCGGTGCCGAGGGGCTCGGCTTGCGCCACCGTTTCGATGCCTGGATTGCGGACGACGCGGTCGAAACGGCCCGTGGCGTCCTCGAGCTGGTCGAGGACGACGCTCTGTGGCGCCGGATCGCCGGAAATGCCCGGGAGCGCGCCGCCGCCGAGTGGACCCCCGACGTAGTCGAGCCCAGAGTGCTCGACTTCCTGCGCAGCCTTCCACACCCACAGCTGTGAGGGAGGTGCGGAGCTCGGGCAGATTCGGCCTTCGGGAGGACCCGTGGCCCCTCCTGCTCTTTCTGGTCGCGTTCGTTCTGGCGGCGCCGGTCCACGTGCGCTATCTGGTGCCTCTCGACGAAGGGGCGCTGGTGCACGTTGCCGAGCGGCTCGCCGGAGGAGAGGTCCTCTATCGAGACGTCGCTACCGGGATCATGCCCGGCACCTACTACCTGTTGGCTCTGCTGTTCGAGGTCTTCGGTGTTTCGCTCACCGTCGGGCGCGTCTTGCAGATGATCCTGCTGGCCGCGTCGACCGCGCTGATCTATGGGTTGTCGAGGCGTTTCGGAGAACGCCCGGCAGCGACGTTGGCCGCCGTCACCTATTTCTCCGTGTCGCTGTTCGGTTACCGCTATCCCAACTACTCGCCGCTGGCTGTCCTGCTGATTCTCCTCGGTGTCGGGTTCTTTCTCCGCGCGCTCGACGCATCCCACGGCGGGAGGCTCTCGCTGGCCACCTCGGGAGCCCTGCTCGGAGTCGCGTTCCTGACCAAACAGAACTATGGCGCGACCGTCTACGCCGCTCTCTTCGGCGCTTTGGTGCTCGGCGCGCTGCTGCGACGAGAGCGGGCCTCGTGGGCCAGCGTCGCGATCTTCGGTGGTGCGTTCCTGGCTCCGGTGGCTCTGACGGTCGGTGCGTTCGCCCTGGCCGGAGCAGGCGACGAGATGTTCGACTACACCGTCGCGTCGCTGTTTTCCGAGACTCTGGGCAGCTTCTACAAGCCATTCCCGCTGCTCGCCATTCGAGAGCCTTTCTTCTTTCTCGACGACCTCTACAACTACTTCCCGTTTCCCCCGCTCATCGATGTCCTGGGGGGCGAGGTGCACCGCGGATTTGCCGCGGTGCTGATCGGGGCGACCTATCTGGCGCTCCCTGCGGTTCTGCTCGGTGGCATCTGGCGGGTCGTCGGCCGGCTCGGACGCCCTGCGTTCGACCTCGCGGAGCTCGCGATCGTCCTCGCGGCTCTGGCGCTGTTCACCGGCGCCTATCCGAGATCCGATTTCCACCACCTGACGTTGGTCTGCTCCCTGCCGTTGGTGGTCGCCGTCATGATCACCCGGCGCGAGGGTGCCGGCGGTGGCACCGGCGCAGGGAGGTGGCGTCTTCGCGTGGGGGTGGCCGGGCTCGCGCTGTTCGCGCTGGCTTCCGCAGTGCCGCCGCTGCTGGGTCTCTTCGTCGATTTTCCAGAGCGACAGAGCACAAGGGTAGGACTACCCCGGGCCGGGCTGCTGCGGCTGGCTGCCTATCAGGCAGACGAGATGCGCGGACTCGTCGAGTACGTCGCAGAGGAGACGATCGAAGACGAGCCGATCCTGGTGATTCCTGATGATCCGCTCTACTACTTTCTGGCTGACCGGCCCAATCCGACGCCCTATCCGCTCGTTCTACCCGGGAGCTTCGACGAGGACTCCTACGCGGCGGCCCTGCGAGAGGTCGACGTCGTGCTCTTTCAGGACCTGGCCTACGACGGGACTCCGGTCGCCCAGCTCTTCCCGAGTCTGGGAAGGCAGCTTTCTCGGCACTTCGAGCCCGACGAGCGGTATCTCGACAGGCTCGAGTCCCCGGGCCTGGTGCCGGTCTATCCGCTGCGGCGATCCGAGACAGCACGCTCACGCGAGGGGCTTCTTCTGATCGATCTGCCGTCGGAGTCACGCATCGTCGATGTCGAGGGTGGAGTCCAGGGACTCGACTCCCGTGGCGTCCCTCGGGTTCGCACGGCGCCCTGGTTGACGGAGTCCGCCTGGCGACTGCGCCCGCCCTCGGGATGGCAGAAGCTGGTGCACAGTGTGCGTGTCGACGTCCCCGCAGACGCACGACTGGAGCTGTCTCCCGCCGTCTTGCCTGCGCCGCGCGGGGAGACCGCGGACGGTGCCGTTCTCGAGGTCTATGCCCACGACCTCGAGGCCGGCGAGACCACCCGGGTGTACGCCACCAGTCTCGATCCGCGAGAGCCGCGTTCGTGGCGGCCCAAGCAGGAGGTCGTGGACCTCGCCTTCCTCGGTGGGAGGGAGGCGATCCTGAGCTTCTCGACTCACGCGGGCGCTCGGCTGGAGGAGGCGTTCGACATTGTCGTCGTGGCGGAGCCGCGTCTGATCGGGAGTCTGTCCGAGAAGAGGTCCGTGCCGGTTGTCGGCGACGCGTCCATGTCCGCTGCGATTCCCGGTCAGGTCTACGAGGCGATCCGACGCTTCGACGACCCCGAGGTCTTCGAGCAGGCTACCCGTGCCACTCCCGATGATCCTCTGGCCCAGGCGCATCTGGGTCTGGTCCTCGCGCGTACCGGTCGGGTCGACCGGGCCATCGAAGCCCTTCGCCGGGCCGAGGTCCTCGACCCCTCGCTGGCCGATGTGCAGCTGGCGCTGGCCGAGGTACTGGCTGCGCAGGGCCGCTGGAAGGAAGCGTGCGGAGACTATGCCGATCTCCTGGCGCTCGATCCCCGGAGCGTCCGTGCGCTCACCAAACTCGGCGACTGCGCCCTGGATCTCGACGGCGACCTGGCACGGGCACGCCGCATGGCCAACCTGGCGAAGGTGCGTGCGCCGGACAGTCTCGACGTTCTGCTCCTGCAAGTGCGCATCGCGTTGGCTGCAGGAGAGGTCGATCTCGCGAGTCCCCTACTGGTGCGTGCTCTCGAGCTCTCCCCTGGGCATCCCTACCTGTTGGAGGAGCTGAACAGGGTGTTCCCCGGGCAAAGGGTGGAGATCGGCGGCCATGAGCTGTCCCGCGGCGCGGCAGGGGTGGCCCGGGAAGCCTTCGAGGCCGCGCTCCACCCGGTCGTGCCCGTGCCCGAGCGAGTGGTCGCTGGATCGCTTCTCGCGTTGTCGGTCGAGGTGGAGAATCGGGGCGGCGCGAACTGGGCTTCACTCGGTTCTCCCGAAGGAAACCATCGCTTTGCGCTCGGCTTGCGCTGGATCGATGCTCGGGGCGAATCCCGGATGGAGAGCCGCGTGGCGCTCCCGTACGACCTCGCCCCGGGCGATCGCGTGGTCCTCGTCAGCCAGGCCCCGGTCCCGCCAGCGGGCTCGTATCAGCTGGAGGTCGCGATGGTAGAAGGTCCCGGACGATGGTGGAACGAGCTCGCGGGAGAGCATCTGAAGTTCTCCGTCGAGGTGGAGTAGCGCGGTGCACTGTGGATGGCTGCCAGAGGGGCCTCGGGGGCTGGAGCCGATAGAGTGGCCTGTATGAACCGAGAAGGCCTCGATCGTCGGGATCTGCTCCGAGGACTGGCTTCCGTGCTGGGGGGAGCGATCTCCGCGCCCGTCGCCGCCGCGACGCTCGCTCGAGCCTCCACGACGCAGGCCGGCGCGCAGCGTACGGGCGAGGAGCGCGCTTTCTCGCCGGATCAGCTTCGTCTGGTCGGAGCGCTGGCGGAGCGTGTGCTGCCCCGAACCGACACACCGGGAGCGCTCCAGGCTCGAGTCGACCTCTACATCGAAACGATCGTGAGCGGCTACTTCTCGATCGAGGATCGAGAGACCTATCTGAGGGGACTCGGCGAGGTGGCACGAACGGCTCGTGAACGATTCGGCCTCGCTTTCGAGGAGTGCCCGCCGGCTCGGCAAGACGAGCTCGTCGCCGAGCTCGACCGCCTGGCCCATGGAGCGCCCGGCATGGCGGCGTCGAGCGAGCCCGACCAGACGGGCCTCGGACTCGGACGGTTCTTCCGCTTCCACAAGGAGCTGACCGTCGTCGGCTACTACACCTCCGAGGTCGGACAGACGCAGGAGCTGCGTCCGTGGCGCTACGGCGAGTACGACGCGGACCTTCGGATCGGACCGGACGACAAGGCCTTCGCCTAGTCGATCCGTTGGCGCTGCACACCCATAGCCCACAGACCATGAGTCCACAGACGCAAGACCACGAGTTCGACGCCATCGTCATCGGCACCGGGATGTCGGGCGGATGGGCGATGAAGGAGCTCACCGAGCGCGGGCTGAGAACTCTGGCGCTCGAGCGCGGCCGCATGGTGCGTCATCAACTCGACTATCCGACCGAGCACATGAAGCCCTGGGATCTGGAGGGGCGAGGCCGCGTGAGGCCGGAGGTGCTGGCCGACTATCCGGTGCAGCGCCGGACCTACATCTTCTCGGAGTACACGCGCCACCTCTTCGCGCGAGACACCGAGTACCCGATCGTGGAAGCCGAACCCTTCACCTGGGTGCAAACCGACGTGGTCGGCGGCCGCAGTCTCCTGTGGGCCCGCCAAAGCTACCGCTGGGGCCCGATCGATTTCCTGGCCAACCTCGAAGACGGTCACGGCGTCGACTGGCCGCTGCGCTACGAAGACCTCGCCCCCTGGTACGACCGGGTCGAGAGCTACATCGGGGTGAGCGGTTCACGCGAGGGGATGGCGCAGTTGCCCGACGGGCAGTTCTTGCGGCCGATGGAGCTGAACGCGGTGGAGAAGCACGCCAAGCAGCGCATCGAAGCGGCCTTTCCGGATCGGAGGCTGATGATCGGTCGCACCGCGACGCTCAGCGAGCCCCATCGGGGGCGACGTGCCTGCCACTACTGTGGTCCCTGCGCGCGTGGCTGCTCGACTCACTCGTTCTACTCGACCCAGAGCGTTGCCCTGCCGGCGGCACACGCGACCGGCAGGCTGACCCTGCAGCCTCATGCCCTGGTCGAGTCGGTCACCTATGACCCTGCGACCAATCGTGCGCGGGGTGTACGGGTCATCGATACCGAGACGCGCGAGGTGACCGAGTATCGGGCACGGGTCGTCTTCGTCTGTGCCTCCGCCATGGGCACTGCGAGAATCCTCCTCAACTCCAAGAGCGACCGCTTTCCGAACGGTCTCGCCAACAGCAGCGGTACGCTCGGTCACTACCTGTTGGAGCATCACGCGCGGGTCGGCGCTCGAGGTCACTTCGACGGCTTCGAAGACCGCTACTACCGGGGCAACCGGCCGGTGGGCGTGTACGTCCCGCGCTTTCGCAACCTGGACGCGGCCACTCGCCACCCCGACTACGTGCGTGGCTACGGTGTGCAGGGTGGCGCCTCCCGTGCCTCGTGGGGGCGTGGCGGTGGCCAGGCAGGATTCGGGGCGGCGTTCAAAGCCCAGCTCAGTCGGCCGGGTCGCTGGAGTATGGGATTTCAGGCCTACGGCGAGGTGCTGCCGCGATTCGAGAACTGCTGCGAGCTCGATCCCGAGGTGACCGATGATTGGGGGATTCCCGCGCTCCGCTTTCACGTCACCCGCAGCGACAACGAGCTGGCCATGCGTCGAGACATGGCTGCGGCGGCTGCCGAGATGCTCGAGGCTGCGGGAGCAAAGGACGTATCGACCTACGATCAGTCCGAGGTTCCCCCGGGGACCCCGAACCACGAGATGGGCTCGGCCCGCATGGGTCGCGACCCTCGCACCTCGGTGCTCAATGCGTTCAACCAGAGCCACGACGTACCCAATCTATTCGTCACGGACGGCGCCTGCATGACCTCTTCGGCGTGGCAGAACCCGTCTCTGACCTATCTCGCTCTGACTTCTCGCGCCTGTCACTACGCGGTCGAACAGCTGAAGCGGGGGGAGCTTTGATGCGGGCTCTCAGTGTTCTCGCAGCGCTTCTGGTGCTCGTCGCGGGATCGCTGTCGGCCGAGCCCGGCGAGCTCCCACCCGACTTCGAGCTGGTCTTCGACAGTGGCGCCGAGGCGGGTGCCTTCCTGTTCTCCGATGTTGCGGCCTGGCGCATCCTGGCAACAGAAGACGCTGGAGTCATGCTCGAGCTCGCTTCACAAAGCGACTACCAGCCTGCGCACCGCTCTCCGCTCAACATCGCCCTGCTCGAGCCGTGGCTGTTCGATCGTTTCGTTCTGGAGCTCGAGGTGCAGCAGACGGGACGTGAGTACGGGCACCGTGATGCCTGCCTCTTCTTCGCTTTCGAGAGTGCGGAGCGCTTCTACTATGCCCACCTCGCCAGCACTCCCGACGAGCGTGCTCACAATGTCTTTCTGGTCGATGGCGCACCGCGGGTGAAGACCGCAGAGGTGAACGAGGCCGGAGTCGACTGGGGTCGTCAGGAATGGCACACCGTTCGGGTCGAGCGGGGCGTGCACACTCCCGAGGTGACCGAGGTGTTCTTCGACCACGGCGACACCCCCACCGTGTCGTCCACCGATGGAACCCTTCGTTGGGGGCGACTGGGCGTGGGGTCCTTCGACGACACGGCCCGCTTTCGACGGATCCGGGTATGGGCTCCCGAGACGCGTCGCGCCGGCAGCAGTCCCTTCGAATGAGATTCGAGTCCTAGCGGGTTCGCGTGATGAGTATCACGCTCCCCCCTAGGTGTATCCCGCCAAGCGCGGCTGCGCCGCGCGGCTCAGAAGTCCTGGCCTCTGAAACTTGACTGACTTGCTACAACTCGTCGGGGCCAAGACTTCTAGTACACTCTCGCCGCTCATGGTCAGCTCCTCGTCCAGGGTCGTCGTTGTCGTTCCGACGTACAACGAGGCGGAGAACCTCCCCCTCATCGTGCCCGAGATCCTCGCGCAGGATCCAGCGATCGAGGTCTTGATCGTCGACGACAATTCTCCGGACGGGACCGGCGCGATTGCGGATCGTCTCGCGGCCGATCCCCGAGTGCACACCCTGCATCGGGCCAAGAAGGAAGGCCTGGGGCATGCCTACCGCGACGGATTCCAGAAGGCGTTGAGCCTCGACCCCGATCTCGTGATCCAGATGGATGCCGATTTCTCGCATCCCCCCGACCAGCTGCCGGCATTCCTCGAAGCGATGGAGGGTCACGACGTGGTTCTCGGTTCGCGCTATCTCGACGGGATCACGGTGGTCAACTGGCCGATTGAACGGATCCTGATCAGCTACTTCGGCAATCTCTACGTCCGTACGATCACGGGCTTGCCGATCCACGATACGACAGGGGGCTTTCGCTGCGTACGCTCCGAATGGCTGGAGAAGATCCGCTACAGAGACGTGCAATCCGACGGCTATTCCTTTCAGATCGAGATGAACTACCGGTTCTTCAAGAGCGGGGCACGAATGAAGGAGATTCCATTCCTCTTCCTCGATCGCACCCGCGGCACGTCCAAGCTCACGCTCTGGATCGCCTTCGAGGCGCTCTGGGTGGCCTGGTGGCTTCGGCTGGCGAGTCTCTTCGGGAGGATCTGAGGAGCGGCGGGCCGACGAATTCGAGGTCCTGAAGAACGCGATGAGACGCATCCTGGTCCTGAACGAGCGCGACCCGGAGCACCCGGCTGCCGGAGGCGCGGAGACCCACCTGCTTCGGCTCTTCGGACGGCTGGCGAGTCGGGGGTTCGAGGTGACATGGGCCTCGTGTCGCTTCGATGATCGCATCGAGGCCACCATCGAGGGAATTCGAGTGCTGCGCCTGGGTCGGCTCGCCCAGTACTATCCGCGTGTTGCCTGGTTCACACGGCGAAAGACTCGAGAGCAGCGCTTCGACGTGGTCGTCGAGTGTCTCAACAAGGTTCCGTTCTTCTCTCCGCTCTACTCACGAGCTCCAGTGCTGGTGCTCAGCCACCATCTCTTCGGCGAGGTGGCCTTCCAGCAGGTCGCGTGGCCGATCGCCGCAGGGGTCTGGACGGCGGAGCGCCTGATCCCGACGTTCTACCGGCAGCGTCCCTTCGTGACCATCTCCGAGAGCTCGCGGGACGATCTCGTCTCTCGCGGGATTCCGGCCGCTCGTGTCGAGGTGATTCCCTGCGGTCTGGATGTCCCCGCTATCGAGCCGAGGGTCTCGAAGAAAAGGGGACTGATCTACGTCGGTAGGCTCGAGGCGTACAAACGAGTCGATTTGCTGCTGCGCTCACTGGCCGTGCTGGATCCCCGCCACGACGAGGTCGGCTTGACCATCGTCGGCCGCGGACGTGCTCAGGGCGCGCTCGAGAGGCTGGCACGGGAGCTGGGCCTCTCGGAGCGGATCCGTTTCGTGGGATTCGTGAGTGATGTCGAGCGGGACACTCTGCTGGCCGAGTCACTGCTTTGCCTTTGTGCCTCGGTCAAGGAGGGATGGGGCTTGACCGTGCTGGAGGCGAATGCGGTCGGTACTCCGGTGGTGGCCAGTGACTCGCCGGGGCTCAGAGACTCGATCCGTCACGGTGAGACCGGCATGCTGGTACCGGGTGCCGAGCCTACCGATTTCGCCGCGTGCATCGGCAGGCTCCTCGACGAAGAAGCATTCGTGCAGACCCTCTCCGAGAACGCACTCGCCTGGTCGAAAAATTTCGACTGGGACCGCTCGGCCGACCGACTGGCCGTCGCGATCGAACAGGCCGCGCAGCAGCCATGGGAGCGCAAGCCGATTTCGCTCGACGAGGGTCTCTCATGATCGACGGTTGGTGGCGCAGGCTCGGGGGTGGCTTCACGGGAGAGCGCCTGCATACCGGCAGCGAGCTGTTCGGTGTCGATCTGGCACGGCACCGGGCTGCCTATCGCTATGCCCTCTCGACCCTGACGGGCCCTCGGGGTCTCGATCTCGGCTCCGGATCGGGCTACGGCACCGCGGAGCTGGCGAGGTCCGATGGGCGAGTTCACGGAGTCGACCGGTTTCCCCCCGATCTCGAGCACCGGCGGCCGGGCACTCGATTCGTCCGAGCCGATCTCACCTCCTTGCCGTTCCGAGAGGGGGTTTTCGACTGGGCAGTGAGCTTTCAGGTCATCGAGCACATGGTCGATCCGGATCCCTATCTCGAGAGCCTGGCGCACGTGCTCTCCCCGAGCGCGAAGGCGATGATCACCACGCCCAATCGGCTGATGTCCGACGGCAACAACCCCTATCACGTTCACGAGTACACCGCGGACGAGCTCGAAAAGCTATTGGTCGGGCACTTCCGCGACGTCGAGATGCTCGGAGTGGGCGGCACGCGAGCCGTACTCGAGTTTCACCGGGCCCGCTTGCGACGGGTGCAGGGCATCGTGCGCCTCGACGTGCTGAAGCTCCGTCACCGATTGCCACGCCCCTTCATCGAATGGCTCTACGGACGGCTCGCGATTCTGGTACGGGCTCGAACCCGCAGCCGGGACGGAATGCCCGACGTCACCTGGCGGGACTTTCCCGTCGGCTCGGTGTCGGACGATTGTCTCGATCTTCTGGCGGTCTGCACCCGCTGACACGGCCCTGGCGGCCGATCGCTCGGCTCCGCGCGAGCCTCGCGATCACCGGAGAGTCGTCTGCTGAAAGGACAGGCTGGATCGGGCCGGGAGACCTGTCGCTAGCCCGCCTTCATGTCGTAGAAGCACAGCTTATTGCCGTCGAGGTCCCGCACGTACGAGCCGTAGAAGACCGGCATCCGCTCTCCGGGCTCTCCCTCGTCCGTCGCGCCGAGCTCGCGAGCTTTGGCGTAGAGCTCGTCGACCTTCTCTCGAGAGCCTGCCGGAATGGCCACCATGTTGCCGTTGCCCCGGTGGTGTTCCTTCTGGTCGTAGGGCAGACACACCGCGAACATCGGCGAGCCCGGTGCATTGCCGTAGAACTTGATGCGCTCGGTGCTGAAGATCTGCTTGGCTCCGACCTCGGCCAGCAGAGCATCGTAGAAAGCGGTGGCCTTGTCGAGGTCGTTGGTACCGATGGTCACGTAGCCGATCATGGATCGAGTCCCCTCCGAAAGTGCATGGGCGGTCGTGCGTCAGTCTATCTTTCTCGGCCCCAGGTGACACCGGGCTCGATCTCGAAGTCGACCAGCCCGGTGGGCGCGAGATCGCCTTCGGGCTGCACTCGGATGGCGGTGGCGTCGAGAATGCGGGCTGCGTAGCCCTCTGCGCCGTCGAGCTGAGCCGTCACTCCGGCGTTGAGGAAGTAGACATCAGGCAGCAGCAGGCAGCGGAAGCGAAAGTCGATCTCGGCGGTGCTGCCGGCCTCGGCAACGGCAGTGTTCTGCGAAGGGGGAGAAGAGGCACTGCCTCCCAGCTCGAAGCCGGCCTTGGTCTTGATCAGCATTCCGAATCGGGGCTGGTGCAGAGTCTCCGAGAAGTGCACCCGGTAGCGATAGTGGTAGCTGTGACCCCGCAACAGCACGTTGACACGCTCTCCATGAAGATCCACGACGTGAGGGTCCGCGATGGTGGCGCCGCGAGAGGGGAAGACCACGGTGCTGGAAGGCTCCAGCTCCGGGTCGAAGCGGGGCTTCGGTCGCTCGGCTCTTCCGGTCGCAGAGCGGATCGTCTCCCTCAGGGTCTCGCGTGCGTCAGGTGCTGCGAACGCGAGCTGCTGGTACTTCGCGATCACGTCCTTGGGGTCGCCATGGAGCAGGAGCTCTCCCCGATCGAGCAGAACCACCGAATCGCAGAGACTCAGGATCATGGTGGGGTCGTGTGAGGCGAGCAGTACGGTGGCGCCCCCGGACTGGATCGCCTCGAGTCGAGCGAAGCACTTGCGCTGAAAGGCCTCGTCACCGACGGCCAGGATCTCGTCGATGACCAACACCTCGGCGTCGACGCTCACTGCCACACCGAAGGCCAGGCGCAGCAGCATCCCGCTCGAGTAGGTCTTGACCGGCTGCTCGATGAAATCACCGATGTCGGCGAACGCCACCATGTCGTCGAAGCGCTCTTCCGTCTGCCGTCGGTCCAGCCCGGCGACGGCTGCCGCGAGACGGACGTTTTCTCGTCCGGTGAACTCGGGATTGAAGCCGGTTCCGAGATCGAGGATCGCGGAGACCCGTCCCTGGACCGCGCGGCTTCCGACGGTTGGCTGGAGGGTGCCTGCGACGAGCTCGAGGAGAGTGCTCTTGCCCGACCCGTTGACGCCGACGACGCCGACGGTGTGCCCGTGCGGCACGGCCAGGTCGATATGGTGCAGAGCCCAGAACTCGCGTTGGGGGCGTCGCCGGCGGAAGAGGGGCTGCAGCAGACGATCTTCGCGTCGGGCGAAGATCCGGTAGCGCTTGCCCACTCCCTCGAGCCGAACCGCGGGTTCGCTACATGACGTCTGCAAAGGCCCTCCGGCAACGCATGAAGACGAGGAGTCCGAGCCACGCGGCGAGGCCGCAGAGAACCCACGCGAGAAGAGCCGCGCCCCACTGGGGGAGCGCGCACTCGATGACGAGCGAACGGAACTCCTCGATGAAGTAGGTGAGGGGGTTGACTGCCAGCAGGGGCTGCCAGGCTTCGGGCAGCCGAGAGACCGGGTAGAAGACCGGCGACAGGAACATGGCCCCCATGACCAGGAGTCGGACTACCGTGGAGAGGTCCTGCACGAAGACCCCGAGAGCCGAGAAGACGAAGATCAGCGCTAGAAGGAAGAGAGCGAGTGGCACCAGGAGGACCGGCAGCAGCACCACCGTCCAGGGCAGGCGGCCAATGACTGCTGGTACGGCCGCGAGGAGGATCAACAGTCCGAAGGAGGCGTGTACGAGGGAAGCGACGAGTCTCGCCACAGGCAGAGTCTCGAGTGGAAAGACCGTCTTCTTGACCAGGCTGGCGTGACCGAGAATGAGTGTCGGGGCAGAGCTGAGGCAGTCGGCGAAGAGGTTGTAGATCACCAGACCAGCGAAGAGGTTGATCCCATAGACGGCGCGGTTCTCCTCGCCGCTTCCCCAGCGGACCTGGAAGACGACGGTGAAGACCAGGGTGTAGAGCAGGAACAGGAGGAGCGGCTCGAGCAGCGTCCAGAGTGCGCCCAGCCAGGATCCGCGGTAGCGAGCTTGCGTCTCGCGCCAGGCGAGCTGGCCGATCAGATAGCGCTCACCGTAGAGCAGCCTGAGGGCACTCCAGGGCGTGGGCGGGTCGAGGCGGCGGGAGGCCTCGTCATCGGTGGCGGGTGCAGGTGCAGGAACGGTGGTCAAATCCAGCCCAACTCTCGGAGCTCTGCGTGGAGGGCCTCGGCGACCTGACGGGCGCCGTCGACGCTGAGGTGGACGAGATCGTACGGACCGTAGGCGGGCGGGCGGGTGCCACGACCGAGAAAGGACCGTGCGTCCAGAAGAGGGACGTCGGTCTCGCGTGCGACGGCTTCCAGCCGTTCCTGGTACTCCTGATGCTGTCGATGGAGGTCGGCGAGATCTCTGGCCCCCAGAAGCTCTACCGAGCTCGGAGTCTCGCCCGGGTTCGCGGGCAGGTCCTCACCCATCTCCAACGGGCGGAGACCCTGGTACAGGAACAGAAGATGCAGGTCCTGGCGCCGTGCGGTCTCGACGATCCGCCGTAGGTTGTCGGTGAAGTCGGTGGGCGTCACCCAGGGCACGGACTGAACCGGAGGATGGAGGCCCCCGATTCCCTGCCACGCGGCCATGCCGAGCTGTAGGAGCCGCCAGTCGTAGGTTGCCGAGAGCAGCCCGCGCAGGAGCCGCGATCGCGGCGACGCGACGCGCAGTGCCGGATTCCAGGAAGGCACGTGATCGTTGATTCCAAAGCTCACGATCAGCACATCCGGCTCGAAGCTCGGCACCACCGTTTCCAGCTGTCTGAGCCCGTGGGAGGTGGTGTAGCCGATGACTCCCAGGTTGAGGACCTCGATGCGGCGACCGGGCTGAGCGTCCGAGATGACCTCACCGAGCAGCCTCGGGTAGTCGTTGTCGAACCTCAGTTTGCCGTTGTCGAGCCAGATCCCGAAGGTCCGCGAATCACCGAGGCAGAGGACTCGCACCACCCCGGCGGGCTTCCCGAGCTCGATCTCCGGCCCTCTCAAGTGATGTTGGTTGATGGAGAAAGGCTCGATTCGATATCCCGCCTGGTTGCGCCAGCCGAAGACGGGCTGACGAACGAGCCACGCGAATGGGCCTTCCATCGGGGACTCGAGTCCTCGTGGGTAGGCCACGCGAAGGCCCCCCTCGGCGAGCAGCAGGACGAGAGCCAGACTCCCGACAGAGAGGAGGACCCGGGCGTTGAGCTCGTGCCGAGGCCGGGCACGCCCTTTCGCCTTCTCCTTTGAATCACCGGGTGTGGCCATGGAGCCGACTCTACCGGCTGAGCTCGGATGTCGGGCTCAGTCGACCGAGAGTATCTTGACCTCGAAGTGCAGGGCCTCTCCAGCCAGGGGATGGTTGAAGTCGAGCACGATGCCGTCGTCGGCCACTTCGGTGACGGTGACGGGGATGGTGTTTCCATCCTGATCGCTCACTGCGAGCTGGTTGCCCACTTCCCTCAGCTCTTCGGGAACCGACTCGAGACCGACCTTGCGAAAGGCCTCGGGATTCGACTCGCCATAGCCATCCTCTGCGGTCAAGGTGACCTTGGTGGAGTCGTCGATCTTCAGCCCGGAGAGCGCCGACTCGAGGGCTGGGAGAATCTGTTCGTCTCCCTGGCGATAGATCACAGGCTCTTCGCCGACATTGGTGTCTACCTTCGTGCCGTCATCCAGGGTGAGGGTGTACTCGATCCCTACGGTCTTTCCGTCTTCGATCATGGAGGCTCCGGCTAAGGTTGTTCGTGAAGGTCCGACAGTCGCTCCATTCATGGGCGACTCCTTCAGCGAGAGTACCAATCTTGTACCGAATCCGCTGGATCCGAGACGCAACAGGCTAGGATTCCTGAATGCGAATCGCTCTGGGTCTGCTCGCACTCCTGCTCTTCCCCGACGGTCTTCATGCCTCAATCGGCGACCCCGTGGCCGAACAGGTAACGATTCATCGCGACGAGTGGGGTGTCCCTCACATCGACGGGGCTACCGATGCCGCCGTTGCCTTCGGTTCGGCGTACGCTCAGTGCGAGGACCATTTCTTTCAGCTCGAGGACACCTACATCCAGGCACTGGGGCGCTACGCCGAGGTCTCTGGAGAGTCGGGATTGCGCAGCGATCTCGAAGTCGCCCTGTTCGACCTGGTCTCGAGCTCGCAGCGCGACTTTCCTCGTCTGCCCCCCGAAATCCGGAGTCTCGCCGAAGGCTTTGCGGCCGGCTACAACTACTACCTGGAGCGCCACCCGCAAGAGCAGCCGCGCCTGCTGACGCACATGGAGCCCTTTCACGTGCTCGCTTTCGAGCGCTTCATGATCCTGGGCCGTTTGCTGGGTGCTGCCCACACGCCCAGAGGAGCCATCGTGGGGCTCGGCGAGGCGCTGGTCAGTGAGCGGGAGAGTGAGCTCGCGGCCTCGCTGGGCTCGAACCAATGGGCGGTTGGCCCGGGCCGGACTCGTGACGGCACGACCATGCTGTTCATCAACCCTCACCAGCCCTGGTACGGCTCGGGCATGTTCACCGAAATGCACGTGCGCAGCCGAGAGGGTGGCGAGCGGGCCTGGAACTTCTCGGGCACGATGTATCCCGGGGCTCCATTCCCGACAGCCGGCTTCAACGAGCGTCTCGGCTGGGCCTATACCGTCAACGAGGCCGACATCGCCGATCTCTACCGTCTCACCTTCGACCATCCGACCGATCGGCTGGCGTACCGGTACGGCGACGGCTACCGGCGAGCCGAGGAGTGGGAGGTCGAGGTCCGTGTCAAAACCGGGTCCGGTCTCGAGACCCGACGTTTCGTCCTGCGCAAGAGCCACTACGGTCCGATCGTGAAACGCGAGAACGACGCCCACTACCTCGCCGTTCGAGTGCCGAAGCTCTACCAGGGGAGCCGCATGGTGCAGGCCCTCGCCCAGGCCAAGGCTCGCACGTTCGAAGAGTGGTACGCAGCGGCTTCGATGCTGCAGTTGCAGACCTTCAACACGATGTACGCCGATGCCGACGGCAACATCTTCTATCTCTACAACGGCACCGTGGCGCGGCGCGATCCCGAGCTCGACTGGACACTTCCGGTGGACGGTTCCGATCCCGGCAACGAGTGGGGAGCGTTCCATCCCATCGAGGAGCTGCCGCAGATTCTCAACCCGCCTTCGGGCTACCTCCAGAACTGCAACTCGACTCCCTTCACGACCACCGATGTCGGCAATCCCTCGCGTCTCGACTTCCCTCCCTACATGGTCGAGGACCAGGTAGACGACAAGCGCAGAGCGAAGGTCTCCCGTCATCTCCTACGCCAGACGAGCGACCTCACGTTCGAGCAGTTTCAGGAGCTGGCCTACGACACCACCCTCTACTGGGCGATGACCGAGATCCCGGTCTACCGTCGTCACCTCGATCGACTGGCGAGTACGGATCCCGAGCTCGTGGCACGGGTTCGTCCGTACTTCGAGCACCTGCTCGATTGGGATTTCCGCAGCTCGCTCGAATCGACCCAGACGACCCTTGCGGTGGAGTGGTACGAGCAACTCTACGGGCGTGGCTACCCGGTCGAGACCCTGCGCCCCGAGTACCTGTTCGACATCCCCGCGCGGTTCGAGGCGCTGGCGGTCGCCGCGGAGCGGCTCACCGAGCTCTACGGTGACTGGCGTGTGCCCTACGGCGACGTGCACCGCCTGCAGCGGCACGAAGATCAGCCCTCGAGGAACCGGGTGCCGTTCCGCGACGACCTTCCCAGTCTGCCCGTGGCGGGTGTTCGCGGCCCTCTCGGTGTCGCCTTCACGGTGTATCACACGCCGCCGCTCGGGCCGGAAGAGGCGCTCGAGCTCGGATTGCCGTCACGCAAGCTGCAGTATGCGACCACCGGGGCCTCCTACATGGCGGTCTACGAGTTCGGTGAGCGGGTCAGAGCCGCCAGCTATCTCCACTACGGTCAGAGCCAGCGTGCCGACTCGCCCCACTTCTTCGATCAGGCGAAGCTCCTGTCTGAGCGTCGGTTCAAACCGGCCTGGTTCTACTGGGACGACGTGGTCGAGCACACCGTGAAGAAGTACCATCCGGGCGAAGAATCGGCATTCGACTGAGCTGGTCGTGTTGCGAGCTCCCCCCTGGAGCCGGGTCAGCGTCCGAGGACCTTCTCGCGAAACTCCTGGATCACCGGTAGCCGATCGAGCCAGGCGGAGGCATCGGCACGGGAGTCGTCCGAGGGGTGGGGCGCTCCGGCGAAGCCCTCCGGAATCTGGCTGTGCAGTTGAGGAGGATCGTGGGTGTCGTCCATGAAGTGATACTCGTAGCCGGGTACGAAGAGATCTTCGTCCGCCGCCACGTCGATGGTACGTACGCCGTAGCTCGAGAGCCCGGTGGTCAAGGCCTGGGGTGGGATGATCCAAGCGTGTGTCGGGCCGGCGAGAAAGAAGTACTGGATCTCGCGATTGCCCGAGAGGATGCGAAAGCACTCGACTCGGCCCCCGTACATTCCACTCGAGAGCCAGCTCCGCTCGAGGACGCCGTTCTCGAAATCGGGCGCGAAGCCTCGAGCGAAGCGGAGCGACTCTGGAACGTCCGATCGCTGGAACCAGGCGACTCGCTTTCCGCCATGAATCAGATTGCGCGGGTCCGCAGCGGCCTCTCGCCTGGGCTGGGAGAAGTCGCTGTACGGTTGAATACGGTGGCTCGGCGCTCGGCGCAGAACGAGGCTGAGCGCTCGGGTGTCCTGGCGGATTCGGCGGATCTTTCGGTTGGCGCTCTCGAGCGCCCCCTGCATCTCGAGCGGCAGGTCGGTCGTCGATTCCTCGGAGTGGACCAGATCGTACTCGCCGTCGACCTGAATCGTGACATCGCCCTTTCCGATCCACAGCTCGTCGTCATCCAGCACCAGGTGCGACGCGCAGCGCCAGATCAGCGAGACGTCCTTGTAGAAGATCCGCGGGAAGATCTCCTCCCGACTGCGGGGGGTGCGCCGCTGCACCACATAGGCGACGAAGAACCGGAGATCGGGGTTCTGCCGGACGTTGGGCAGGTAGACCGAGGTGTCGAAGAGATCGATCTTGTACTTGGGCGTGTAACCGAGGGACAGCAACGACCCGGGATCGTCTTTCGCATCTCCGACACAGCGCAGCACGGCACCGCGATCGAGGAGGGCATGAAACTCGCGTTCGATGGCCCGGGGGCTCCGCGAATCGAGCTCGGAGCTGGCAACGATTTCAGAGCGCAGAAGGGTCACTGAAGCACTCTCGAAGGTGGCTTCGCGAGCGGGGTCGCCGCTTGTAGCCGGTCATCGGTCCGGCCGATCGGGTGAGGTCGATTCCGGGCTCCCCGCCCCGAGGCTGTCCGTGAGCCAGGCGACCAGGCAGGCGAGGTCGGACTCGCCTCCGCGCCACGAGACGGGGTGGCGCATCCCGCGACCGTCGAAACGCTTCTCGAGGAGCTTCCGGAGCCTCTCCGGGGTCATCGGTGCACTGCCGCGGTGGAGCCTGCCAGCGCTCGGTGGGAGTCGTGCAGCCGCCACTTCGGTTCGCTCGCCGGTCTCGTCTGCCACCGAGTGACAGCGAGTGCAGGTCTGGACGGTAAAGATCTCCGCGGCTCGGGTCTCGTCGCAGGGCTCGCTGTCCTCGGGCACGGAGCTTCCGCTGGCGACGGGCGTCCAGGAGACGATGGACAGGAAGAAGGTGAGAGAAATCGCCAGAACCTGATGTTGCATGATGTCGAGTCTCGCAGAACGTCGGTCCGCCGCCATGCATGGTACTGCAACCGAGCCGCTAGCCCTGCGACTCGATCTGTTCCTGACAGTCCATACACAGCGGCGCTTCGGGTAGCGCTTGGAGGCGATCGAGGTCGATCTCGCCCTTGCAGCGGTTGCACGAGCCATAGCGCCCGGCCGCGAAAGCTGCCAGGGCCGCTTCGATCTGCTGAAGGCGCACGTCGAGTTGGGCTCGGTTCATCTGCTGCATACCCTGCATCTGGATGGCGTCGATGCGGGTCAGTCTGCCGATCGCGGAGCCGCTCACCTCGACGCGGCTCGACCCGGCCGCCGATTGGGCCAGGAGGGCCTTGGCCGCATCTCTCGATTCCAGCAGTCGCTGGCGAAAGTCGTCGAGCTGCCCGTCGGTCAGTTCACGCATCGCTACAGTGTATCGAGTACTCTCGAGGGTCTCATCACTACCGGAGTCTCCCCATGACCGATCTCGTTCTCCGCCATGACGAAGGAGGCATCGCCACCCTGAGTCTCAACCGTCCCGATGCGCTCAATGCGCTGAGCCCGGGCCTGTTCGTCGAGCTGCGCGAGCACGTGGACGCCCTTGCGCGGCAGAGTGAGGAGATCGGAGTGGTGATCCTGCGTGGAGAGGGACGCTCCTTCTCGGCCGGCAACGACTTGAAGGCGATCCGGGCGGGGGAAACGGCCCCGTCGCCGCATTTTCAGGCGGAGACCGTCGAGGCGATCGAACGGCTTCCGCAACCCGTGATCGCCTCGGTGCGAGGACACTGCTACACCGGCTCGCTGGAGCTGGCGCTGGCTTGCGATCTCCTGATCTGCTCGGACACGGCGAAGTTCGCTGACACTCACGGCAAGTGGGCCATGACGCCGACCTGGGGCATGAGCCAGCGTCTGCCGCGCCGCATCGGGCCGCTGCACGCGAAGGAGATGATGTTCACGGCGCGCGTGGTCTCCGGCGAGGAGGCCGTGCGACTCGGGCTGGCCAACCGATGCGTGCGCGACGCGGATCTCGACCGGCTCACCCGGGAGCTCGCCGAGCGGATGGCGGAGAACTCCTGGCACACCCTGCGCGCCGACAAGATGCTGGTGCACGGTGGGCTCGAGCGCACGCTCGGCGACGGACTCCGCTTCGAGCGTGCGCAGAGTCCCGGAAGGGGACCGGACATGGACGAGCGTCTCGCGGCGTTCGGGAAGAAGGGCTGAGAACGAAGGGGTCGGGCGTAGGGGCTGTCAGACGGAGTGGCACCGGTCAGCGGCGCCGCGTTGGGCTGGGGAGGTACCTTCTCTCTCCCGCGCCACAGCCTCGGCCGCGATCTCGAACGAGCGTCGACGCGCCCCGTGATCGAAGATCTGGGCCGTCAGGATCAGCTCGTCCGCGCCGGTTCTCTCTGCGAACGCGGACATTTCCGTCCGGACGGTATCGAGGGTGCCGACCGCGGAGCACCTGGCGATCTCTTCGAGCATGGCACGCTCTCCCGAGGAGAGCGTGTCCTCGAAGCCTTCGACCGGCGGCGGTAGCTGGCCGGGCTCTCCTCGCCGCAGCCGAACGAAAGCCTGGAGGGCGGAGGTTCGCAGCCGTCGGGCCTCGTCGTCGCTGTCGGCAGCGTAGACATTGAAGCCCAGCATCACGTAGGGCTCACTCAGCTGGTCGGAGGGCTCGAAGCGCTGCCGATAGACTTCGATCGCCTGCATCATGGCGGCCGGGGCGAAGTGCGAGGCGAAGGCGTAGGGAAGACCCAGCGCGGCGGCGAGTTGTGCGCCGTAGAGGCTCGAGCCCAGGATCCAGATCGGCACGCCCAGGCCGGCTCCTGGCACGGCCTGTACATGTTGCCCCGGCTGCGCTGGCCGGAAGTAGCTCTGCAGTTCGGTGACGTCGCGGGGGAAGTGATCGACGTCGCCGGCGAGGTTCCGGCGCAGAGCGTACGCGGTGTACTGATCGGTGCCTGGGGCACGGCCCAGGCCGAGATCGATGCGGCCGGGAAACAGCGACTCCAGCGTGCCGAACTGCTCGGCGATCACCAGGGGCGCGTGGTTGGGAAGCATGATGCCGCCCGCACCGACTCGGATCTTCGAGGTCCCGGCGGCGACGTGACCGATGGCCACCGCGGTGGCGGCGCTGGCGATCCCCTTCATGTTGTGGTGCTCGGCGAGCCAGTATCGCCGATAGCCGAGTCGCTCGGCATGCTGCGCGAGGTCGCGCGAGTTGTGCAGGGCGACTGCCGCCGTGCCGCCCTCAGGGATCGGCGACAGGTCGAGGATCGAGAGAGGAATCATGAAGTCTGGCGTTGGCCCTCGGACCTCACTCGCTGTCTCCGCCCTCCAGCGCTTCCTTCTCGAGCAGCCGCGCACCGCGCATGATGTTGCCCAGGGCGTAGTTGCCCTCGTGGCAGGCGTACTCGTAGACCCGGCCGTCGCTGGTCGGCCAGGTGAAGTCGCCCTTCCAGGGGCCGATCCAGCGCGAGGGGTCTTCCACCGTGAACTCGTAGTGCAGCGTGTTCTCGTCCCAGCGCGTGAAGCGCTCGACGACGTGGAGGGTCTCGCTGTTGCCGAAGAAACCGCCTGCGCCCTTGAAGTTGGTGGTGTCGACGACCAGCGTGTCGCCCTCCCACCAGCCGATCGAATCGCCGAACCAGAACTTGATCTCGGGAGGCGCGTGCTCGGCGTCGAGGCGGACGACGCGCACGTCATGCACCATTTCGTTGAGGATCATCACCGTGTCCTCGGTCTGGATGATCCGCTTGGTGTTGTTGTAGAGCGCGGGGAGCGCCGGCACGGTGGAACCGAAACTCGCCAGGCACCGCTCGGCCAGCGGGCGCTGCTCCGGGTTGTCGTAGGGCCCCTCGCGGTCCGTCCACTCGGCCCAGTAGGCGGTGCCGTCGTTCGGCCGGAACATGTCGCGCAGGCCGGCCAGGGTCTTCAAGTACTCGGGGTTCATGTTCGGCCGCCGCCCGTTGGCCGGCTCGGTGATGATGGATGTGCGAAAGCGGCCGTCGACTTCGATGACCGTTTCGCCGCGGTCGATCCAGAAGTTGTTGTAGCCGCCGACGTTACCGGCACCGAGGTTCTCGCGTGCTTCTTCGCCGAGGCCGACCGGGGGTGCACCGCCCTCATCGGGTGCGTCGCGGTTCGGATCGCTCTTTTGAGCTCCCAGTGCGATCTGGGCACGCTCGTTCGCCTCGATCTCTTCCGCCTGCTCCGGGGTCAGGTAGAGGTTCTCACCGAACTCCGCTGGCCGCTCGAGCGGCGTCAGGGTGGCGATGTCGTAGGTGCCGGAGAGGTCCGGTTTGCCATTCGGCATCCGCGGCACGGTACCGCCCTCGGCAACGATGGGGGCGGCAAGGGCCACGGCGACTAGCGCAACGAACAGGATCTGGGAAAGTGGGGTTCTCATCGGGGCTCTCCTTCGCGGGCCTCGTTCGGGGTCGCCTATCCTATCGCGTCGCCAGAGATCGGGGGAAAAGTCGTGCCTGTCCCTGCTTTCCGATCGCGCAGGACAGTCAGTCGGCTCTGAGCAGCTCGTTGGGGTCACTGAGCATGGCTCGCCGGGCCGGGATGAGGGCGGCGACGATGCCGACGACGAACAGCACGCCCGCTGCCAGCAGCAGGGTTCGGGTGTCGGTGTTGGCGACCTCGAAGAGCATGCCGGACAGGAAGCGTCCCGAGACCAGTGCAGCTGCGCTGCCCAGCAGAAGCCCGGCGATCAGGAGCAAGGCTCCTTCCGAGAGCACCTGGGCGAGCAGCCTTCCGGGCTCGGCGCCCATGGCTGAGCGAACCGCGAGCTCCTTCTTACGGGCACTGACGCTCCACATCAGCATGGCGCCGACTCCTACGGTGGCAATGAGCAGCGCCAATGCCGCGAACGAGCCGAACAGGAGGGCGTTGAGTCGCTGCGGTGCCACGCTCTCGTTGCGGGCTTCGGCGAGCGTCTGCACGTGCTCGAGTGGACGCTCGGGATCGATCCGACGGAGGTTCTCGAGCACCTGGCCGGCGACCAGGTGCGGGTCTCCCTGCGAGCGCACGAGGAGTGTGCTCGGGCTGAAGAAGCCCGAGGCATGCATCTGTGCGTCGGGAAGGTAGAGAGCATGGGCGGGTTGTTTCGAGAGGCCCGCTGCCTGGGTGTCGGCGGCCACACCGACGATCGTGAGCCAGTCGGACTGGCCGCTGAAGAAGCCGCCGAAGTCGTAGGCGATCTGACGGCCGACCGGATCCTCGTCGCCGAAGTGGAAGCGCGCCGCCGACTGGTTGAGGATGACGACCTTTTCGTTGTCTTCACGGTCGACGTCGCTGAACTCGCGGCCGCGCACCATGGGGATGCCCAGGGTGGAGAAGTAGCCCGCGGTGACGGTGTCGAACACCGTGGGTTGAGCCCCAGCCTCCTCTCCCTGATCGCCACCGAGGACCTTGAGGATGAGGGGCTGGGGCGATGTGCTGCGCAGCGGCGCGGCCAGGGTCATCGCGGCCGACTCCACTCCAGCGATCGCCTCGGACTCGAGCACGGCCTGGTCGGTGAAGCGCTTGAGCTCCTCGGGTGGCACGCGGCTGAACTTGGGAGCGTCGACGGTCAGCACCTGCTCGAGCTCGAAACCGGGGTCGACGCCATAGAGATTGAGCAGGGTTCGGCCCAGCTGGATCGAGCCGAACAACAGGAGGAAGGAGACCGCCAGCTGGCTCACCACGAGCAGTCTCTGGGACCTGGATCGGCCCGAGGACCCTACGCTGCGGGCGCCTCCCGCCGAAAGGCTCTCGGCCAATCGACGCCCGGGTCCGATTCCGGGCAGCAGGGTCAGTCCCGCTGCGCAAGCCACGGCGATCGCCATGGTCGCCAGCAGCACGCGAACGTCGATCGCCACTTCGGAGCTACGGGTGGTCAGGTTCGAAGCGTAGGCCTCCAAGACGTCGAGCAGCCCGTAGGCGATCAACACGCCGAGGATGGCGCCGCCCAGGGCGAGGACCAGGCTCTCCATGAAGAACCCCGCGCGGATGCGCCGGTTGCTGCCGCCGAGCGCGGCGCGGACCGAGACCTCGCGTGAGCGACGAAGGGCGCGCACCAGGGTCAGGTTGGCCACGTTGGCACAGGCGATCAGCAGCACGAGAAGGGAGCCGGCGAGCGTGGCGTAGAGCACGGGCCGCGCGTCGCTCACCAGTTGCTCGTGCCAGGGCAGGACCACGGTCTCGAGACCGAGATCGTCCGGATAGGCCTCGGGGTGCTCGGCGTGCAGCGTGCTCGCGATGCGCTTCAGATCGGCAGCGGTCTCCTCGACGGTGACGCCCTCCTTCATGCGGGCGAAGACGACGGTCATGCGATGGTCACGATCGTCCTGCATCGTCGCGCTGACGTAGTGGTCACTGTTGGCGTAGTTGGCGTAGAAGTCCTGGTGCCTCCCCTCCGAGGCGTAGTGCACCCCTGGTTCGAGCACGCCGACGATCTCGGCCTGCACCGAGGTCAGGTTGAGCACCTGGCCAACCACGTCGGGGTCCGCGGCGAGGGCGCGCTGCCAGTACTCGTAGGTCAGCACGACTACCGGAGCGGCGCTTCTCGACTCCTCCTCGGGAAGGATCAGACGCCCCAGGAGCGGCTTCATCCCGAGCACTTCGAAGAAGTTCGACGTCACCAGGCCGGCGACGGCTCGGTGGGGCTCGCCCCGGTCGAGCACGTTGAACGTCCAGTCACCGAACTCCACGACCTCTTCGAGGGTGGTGCTCTGCCGACGATAGTCCTCGACTTCGATGAAGGAAAAGCGGATGTCGTCCTGACCCTGCAGGGTGGCGGGTTGTTTCACGGCGAGCAGCCGATCGGCGGCCGGATAGGGCAGTGGCCGCAGCAGGATGCCCGAGACCAGGCTGAAGATCGCCGAGTTGGCTCCGATGCCGAGGCCGAGGGTGATGATGAACGCGGCAACGAAGCCGGGCTCGCGGCGCAGGGTCCGGAAGAAGGTGGTCGCTGCCATGGCAAGATCTCGCTCGAGACTTCGATGGACGAACCGGAAAGCGAAATCCTACCCTGCGCCCGCTTCCCAGAAGCCGCTCGTCCCGGGACGAGCGGTCCACGGTCGAGCCGGGTCCTTCGAGGCCGGTTGGCGGCGCCCCGGGGGAGGAGTTCCGAGGCGCCGGAAGACCTCTTGCTAGACTCCGGGTACTTCCCCTGGCGAATGTCTCTTCGAGGAGGACCCCATGAGACCTCGACTTCAGATTCCAGCTACCGTTCTCATCGCCCTGGTGGGGATGGCTTCAGCTTCCACGCTGGTCGCACAGGGCCCGAGGATGCCCTCGGGAAAGCCCGACCTTTCCGGCACCTACGATGCCGCCACCCTCACGCCGTTGATGCGACCGGCCAGGTTCGGCGACAAGCTCTGGCTCACTCCGGAGGAGGCCGAGGCGATCGCGGAGGAGGAACGGCGAGCCATGGAGATCTCCAACGCTGCCAGCGACCCGAACCGTGAGGCGCCGCCCGAGGGAGGAGCGCCACCGGTCGGAGGCACCGAAGAGCAACTCACGGATCTCGGGGCGGGCAACGTCGGTGGTTACAACGGCTTCTGGATCGATCGCGGGACCGGAGCACTCGAGATCGACGGCAAGTTCCGCACCTCGATCATCATCGATCCGAAGAACGGCCAGTTTCCGCCGATGACCCCGAAAGGCATGCAGCAGATGTCCGCCCTGATCTCCGACTACACGCGGAGCAACGACGGCACCGCCTACTGGATCGACGAAGGAGACGAGCCCGGGCCCTACGACAACATGGAGCAGCGCCCCATCTTCGAGCGCTGCCTGCTCGGCTTCAACGGTGCTGCGCCCTCCGTTCCTGGCCTCTACAACAACTTCAAGCGCATCGTGCAGACCGAGGACAGCGTCATGATCCTCCTCGAGATGGTGCACGACGCCCGGGTGGTCCGGATGGACAGCGAGCACCCCTCGCCCGAGATCCGGCTGTGGCTCGGCGATTCGATCGGTTGGTGGGAGGGCGACACCCTGGTGGTCGACACCACGAACTTCAAGCACGAGGGCGGCATGCTGGGTGGCGCGGACGCTCACGTGGTCGAGCGCTTCACTCGCATGGAGAACGGCGATCTGCTTTACAAGTTCACGGTGACCGACGAGAGCCGTTGGCGAGCCCCGATCACTGGTGAGTACGTCTGGCGCCTCAGCGACGAACGGGTCTACGAGTACGCCTGCCATGAAGGCAATCACGCCCTGGGTGGCGTGATGCGTGGGGCGCGGGTGCTGGAGCGAGAGGCGATGGAAGAGAAGGGAAAGCCGGTCACGCCCTAGAGCAGGGCGCCGATCTCACACAGCATCGGGGAGTTGCGGGGCCCTCCGGAGTGACCGGTCAAGGCCGGCTCGCGTCACGGGCGGCACGAAACTCGGTGCCCTCGTTCCAGTTCGGCCAGCGGTCCGACTGGATGACAGCCGCGCCGATCTCGTAGTAGAGCTGCACGTCTGCCACCGCGCCGGTGAGGTCCCATGTGTCGTCGAACTCGTCGGTGACCATGTGGTAGCGCTCGCTGAGATACTTCTCGTTCTGCTCCCGACCGTACTCGACGCCCCGATCGACGTGGTCGATCCCCGCTCCCGGGTAGATCATCGGCACGCCCAGCTTGGCCAGCTCGAAGTGGTCGGAGCGGAAGTAGTAGCCCTTCTCCGGCTCCGGGTCGGGATCGATACGGCGACCCTGCGCTGCAGCAGCGACATCCGCGATCCCATCGAGATCCGACATGCCGTAGCCGGCGACCACCAGTTCGCGGGTCGGGCCGAAGCTGCTCAAACCGTCCATATTGAGCCCGGCGACGGTCTGGGCCAACGGGTAGATCGGGTTGGCCGCGTAGTGCGCCGAGCCCAGGAGCCCCTGCTCCTCGGCGGTGACTGCCAGGAAGACCACCGAGCGCCTCGGGGGTTCCGGAAGTGTGGCGTATGCCTCGGCCAGCTCGAGGAGGGCCGCCGTGCCAGAGGCATTGTCCAGGGCGCCGTTGAAGATACCGTCTTCTCCCGACGCCTGCTTCTCGGCATTGGTGCCGAAGTGGTCCCAGTGCGCCATGTAGATGAAGTACTCCTCGGGAGCCTCCGAGCCCTCGAGCAGGGCGACCACGTTCTTCGAATCCGAGAAGCGGAGGGTGTTCGAGACCGAAGCGGTCAACGTGAGTCCCATCGGGACCGGCTCGAGCTCGCCGGTCTGGGCCCGTTCGGACAGCTCGTCGAAGTCGAGATTCGCCTGCTCGAAGATCTCTCGAGTCGTGTCTTCGCTCACCCAGGCTTCGATCGCGACCCGTCCGGCGTTGCCGTCGTCGCTCTGCAGGTTGAACTGCGGCCCGGTCCAGCTGTTGCGTACGGTCTCCCATCCGTAGGCGGCGGGAGCTGTCCGGTGGACGATCAGGGCGGCTGATGCACCTTGCCGAGCGGCCTCCTCGAGCTTGTAGGTCCACCGACCGTAGTAGGTCATCGTGTTGCCCGAGAAGACGGCGGGATCCTGGGTCGCGAAGCCGGGGTCGTTGACCAGGATGACGACCGTCTTGCCTCGCGCGTCGAGGCCGGCGTAGTCGTCCCAACCGAACTCGGGAGCGACGATCCCGTAGCCCACGAAGACCATTTCGCTGTCTTCGACCCCGGACTCCTCGACGATGCGTGTCGTCCACGTGACCACATCGTCGCCGTAGTCGAACGACATGACTCCTCCGCCGCCGTTGACGATGAAGGGAGCCTGCTTCGGATCGGCGGTGATGTCGACCAGGGGCACGTCCTGGAAGTAGCTGTCGCCGTTGCCCGGCTCGAGGCCGAGCTCACGGAACTGGTCGGCCAGGTAGGCAACGGTCAGCTCTTCACCGGGAGACGAGGGAGCACGCCCACCGAATTCGTCGGAGGCGAGGATTTCCAGGTGCTCCGCGATCTCGCTCTCGGAGATCGAGTCGGCGCCGAAGGAGTCCACCGCGGCCGTATCTGGAGCGGGCTCCGGGCCGGACGTACAGGCCACTGTGGCGAGCAGAACGGTGGCCCCGGCTGTGATGGCGATGGTCTTCATGGTGCGGCAGTCTCCCGAGCTCGAAAGGTTGTGGCGATGCGCTCTGCGAGGTACGCGCGGCATCGTACTATGCCCGGGAAGGGCTTCGCTTCGATCGTCGATCCGAGTAGCGTCTTCGGTAGAGTGTCTTCATGGTGAAGGCCCCTCACGACGAGAGACTCGACCCCGAAGGCTTCGATCGGCCAGCGGTGGAGGAGTGGATCGCCGAGCACGTGAGCGAGCTCTCGCCGCCCCTGCGCTGGACGCGACTCGAAGGGGGGCATTCCAACCTGACCTATCGGCTCGACGATCCCCGAGGGGGGGTCGCGGTGATCCGCCGGCCGCCGCAGGGAGAGCTCCTTCCCAAGGCCCACGACATGAGCCGGGAATGGTCGGTCATCTCGGCACTCGGTCCGACTCCGGTGCCGGTTCCGTCGGCGCTCGCGTTCTGCGAGAGTCGCGAGGTCACGGGGGCCTGGTTCTACGTGATGGGATGGGTCGAGGGCCGGGCACTCTACAGTGCCGAGGACACCTGTCGTTTCGTTCCAGAGTCGAATCGAGAACAGTTGGCGTTTTCGTTCGTCGATGTGCTGGCAGACCTGCACTCTCTCGATCCGGACGAAGTCGGTCTCGGGCAGCTCGGTAAGCACGACGGGTACGTGGCCAGGCAGCTGAAGACCTGGTACCGCTCCTGGAGCGCGTCGATCGAGCCCGCCCAACTGGACGATGCCCGGGCTCACGATCTCAAGGACTACTTCCTGGCTCATCTCCCCGAGCAGGGGCCGGCCCGAGTGGTACACGGAGACTACGGCCTACACAACTGTTTGACCGGCCCGGACTCGAAGATCGCCGCCGTGGTCGACTGGGAGATCTCGACACTGGGGGATCCGCTGGCCGACCTGGCCTACGCACTGAATCCGTGGCCCCAGTCCGGCACCGAGGAGTCGACGGCGCCGGCGAGCGCGACGGCAGCGCCCGGATTTCCGCCTCGCGAAGCACTGGCGCGGCGCTATGCCGAGCGCACCGGGCGGGACCTGTCGCAGTTGAGCTACTACGTGGCGTTCAACCGCTGGAAAACGGCGGCGATCCTCCACGGCGTCTACGCGCGCTACAGGGACGGCAAGAAGAGTGCCGAAGGAATCGATCTCGAGGAGTTGAGGGAGCGAATCCTCCACTCGCTCGATCTCGCAGAAGCTGCGATCGAGGGCCCTGCGTAGCGCCTTGGGCTCAGGGCTCCGCGATGGAGACGACAGGTCGATCAGGTGACGGTTGCGAGCTCCGGTTCTTCAGTCGCTTCGGGCGTCTCGGCCGAGGCAGGTCGGGTGAAGACCAGGCAGCCGTCCTCGAGAGGCCCCTCGCGGAACAGCTTCTTGTCGACCGAGTAGTTCTGGGGGTTGAGCCACGGCTCGCGGTCGCCCTGCTTGGGAAAGAGGTGCATCCGTCGCTGCATGTAGCCGGCGGGGAAGTCTTCGATCCAGGGGCGCGCGGGCATATCGGCATCGCTGTCTCGCAGTCGTGGGGTGCACTGACTGGTGCCGGTCTCGCTCATGTGGTTGAGAACCCGGCAGACGAACTCCGCAGTGAGATCGGCACGCAGAGTCCAGGAAGCGTTGATGTAGCCGAAGGTCGAGACGAGGTTCGGAACTCCGGAGAACATCAGCCCCTTGTAGGTCCAGCTCTGTGAGAAGTCGACACCTCGTCCGTCGACGGTGAAATCCATCTCACCGAGCACGACGAGGTTGAGGCCGGTCGCGGTGACGATGATGTCGGCCTCGAGCTCTTCTCCCGACTGCAGCCGAATGCCGGTCTCGGTGAAGGTCTCGATGTGATCGGTGGCGACGGAGGCCTGGCCCGATCGGATGGCCTCGAAGAGATCGCTGTTGGGAAGGAGGCAGAGTCGCTGGTCCCAGGGGTTGTAGGTCGGGGTGAAGTGTTTCTCGACGTCGTAGTCGGGGCCGAGCTCCTTGCGCACCGCGTCGAGAAGCTTCTTTCGAACCATCTCGGGGTCGGTGCGCGTCTTGCGATAGGCGTACTGTTGGAACTTGATGTTCTTCCAACGCGTGATGGCATAGGCGGCGCGCTCGGGAAGCACCTTTCTCAACGTGTTGGCGACGCGGTCTTTGTCCGGCATCGAAATGACGTAGGTCGGGGATCGCTGGAGCATGGTGATGTGGGCGACATCGGGAGCCATGGCCGGAATCAGGGTCATCGCAGTGGCGCCGGAGCCGATGACGACGACCCGCTTGCCCTTGTAGTCCAGGTCCTCGGGCCACTCCTGGGGATGAACGATCGTTCCCTGGAAACGCTCACGGCCGGGGAGCTCGGGGGTGTAGCCGCCGCGGTAGCTGTAGTACCCGGAGCACATCGAGAGAAAATTGCAGGTCAACGTCACGGGCTCGCCGGTGTCCCTACGCTGGGCAAAGATGGTCCAGCGTGCCGTCTCACTCGACCAGGAGGCGCTGGTCACGTGGTGGTGGTAGCGGATGTGACGGTCGATTCCGTTCTCTTCGATCGTCTCCTCGAGGTAGCGCTTGATCGAAGGTCCGTCGGCGATCGCCTTGGCCTCACGCCACGGCTTGAAGGAGTAGCCCAGCGTGTGCATGTCGCTGTCCGAGCGAATCCCCGGATATCTGAAAAGGTCCCAGGTGCCGCCGATCTCGGCGCGTCCTTCGAGGATGGCGTAGGTTCTGTCCGGACACCGATCCTGAAGGAAGTACGCGGCGCCGATTCCGGAGATTCCCGCGCCGACGATGAGCACGTCGAAGTGCTCGGGCTCGGTGTGATGAGTCGATGGAGGTCCTGTCAAGGCCATACCGTCTCCTCTGAAGAGTCGACCGAGCTCGCTCCACGCTCGGAGGGTGCCTCGGATTCCTCGATTGTATGAGACGCGGGCAGAGCTCGGAGCGTGCGCTCGCCTCTGCCCGCTTGGGGCGCTATTCGGAGCGCCAGTGCGCCGGGCGAGTCAAGGCAGGTGCCAACTTCGTGTCGAGGTCGCCGTGTGCCGTGATCAGCTGGGCCTGGGTGAGAAAGAAGCTACCGGTGAGGTCCGCAGCTCGGAGATCGGCCTCCCGCAGATCGGCTCCCCTCAAGTCGGCCACGTTCAACTCGGCTCCACGCAGATTGGCGCCGAGGAGGAGGGCTCCGACCAGCTGGGCTCCGCTGAGATCGCATTCGGAAAGGTCCGCTTCGACCAGATCTGCCTGGCTGAGATTCGCCCGAAAGAGATCAGCGCCACGGAGGTTTGCCCCGGGGAGGGCGGTACGGCTGAGATCGACCTCGCTCAAGTCGACCGGTACCTGCGGGTGCGCGGCTCGCCACGAGTTCCACTCGGCCAGTGAGCGACGAAGGGTCTCCACCTGCTCGACATCTGCCATGAAGTCGAATCCTAAGGGGTTCCCGGTAGCTGGGATAGGGTCCTCGGAGGAAGGGAGTCAGAGGATGGCGCGAAGAGGATGGGGCCATGATGGAGAAGCCCGGGTCTCCTGGCGGTGAGCTTCCGGTCCCGAGGCGGGAAGCGGGGGATCGAGAGCTCTCTCCGGACTGTGACCGCTGTTTCGGGCTGTGCTGTGTCGCCCCCGCCTTCTCCAGCTCTCCGGACTTCGCGATCGACAAGGACGCTGGAGAGGCCTGCCCGAATCTGACGTCCGGGTTTCGGTGCCGGATCCACGAGCGTCTCCAGATCGAGGGCTTCGCGGGCTGTGTCGCCTACGACTGCTTCGGCGCAGGGCAGAGGGTCAGTCAGGTCACCTTCGAGGGGCAGGACTGGCGACGCGATCCGGAGATTGCCGCACCGATGTTCGAGGCGTTCATGATCATGCGGCAGCTACACGAACTGCTCATGTACCTGAACGAAGCGTTGAAGCTGGAGCCGGCTCGGCCGCTGCATGGAGAGCTGCGAGCCGCTCTCGAAGAGCTCGAATCGCTGACCCGTCAGCCGCCCGACTCGCTCTCACGGATCGACGTCTCGGCTCGCCGACGAGAAGTGAACGACCTGCTACTGCGCACCGGCGAGCTGGTGCGAGCCCAGCTGAAGCGATCCAGGCGTTGAGCCGTGGGTCTCAGAGCAGGGGTGCCAACAGATTGGCGGAGTTCTGGAGGATACGGCTGGAGGCGGGACGGCGACGCCATTCGGTGGGATCGATGAGGTCCGAGTCGTGGATGTAGGAGAGCTGGAGCTCGCGCAGACGCTGCGTGAAGACCGGGCTCGCCATGACCATGCTGATCTCCCAGTTGAGCTCGTAGCTGCGCCGATCCAGATTGGCGGTGGCGACGACGCTGATCATTCGATCGAAGGTGAAGGTCTTGGCGTGTAGGAGCCCGCGGCGATACTCGTAGATCTCGACTCCGGCGTCGAGCATCTCGTCGTAGTACGCCCGACTGGCAGCGCTGACCAGGCGCGAGTCGTTGCGCTTGGGCACGACGAGTGCGGTGTGTACGCCGGCACGGGCCACGGTCAGCAGAGCCTCCGCGGTGGCTTCGTCGGGCACGAAGTAGGGCGTCGTGATGATCAGCTCCTGGTCCGTTTCCAGAAACGCGAGAAGACTCAGCTGCTTCATGCCACCTGCGGCAAGCCCGGGTCCCGAAGGGAGGATCTGCACCACGATTCCGTCCTCGAAAGGGGAGGGCCTCGGTGTGAGAATGTCTCCGGGCGTGCCGCCCCTTTCGAGCAGCCAGTCTTCGGTGAAGACGCGCTGCAGGTCGTGAACCGCCGGTCCTTCGAGTCGCACCATGACGTCGATCCAGGGTGCGTAGCGTGCTTTCACCGCGAAGGAGGCATCGGCGATGTTCTGGCTGCCGGTCCAGCCGATGCGCCCATCGATGATGGCGATCTTGCGGTGGTTGCGGTGGTCGAAACGGCTGAGCAACATGCTGAGGGGGTGGATCGGCTGGGCGGCGAGCACTTCGACCCCCGCTTCGCGCAGTCGCTTGCACGACTTCGATCGGAGGAAAGGTCGTGAACCGACTGCATCGACCATCAATCGGCAGGTGACTCCGCGTCCGGCCGCCTCGGTCAGCGCATTTCCAACCCGCTGTCCCGTGCTGTCGTCCAGGTAGATGTAGAACAGCAGGTGACAGGTGCTCTGCGCCTCTTCGATGTCCGCGATCAGGCGGCGAATGGCCTCCGTGCAATCGTCGAGGTCGAGCCGGGTGCCGTAGAGGTGCACCCGATTGCCACCCGCAGGAGGCATCCCGCCGATGCGGCGTACCAGACGCTCTCCCTTCGCCAGTTCGGGGTTCTTGATCTCGATTCGGTCGCCCACCGGGCGCTGCTCCGAGTCCGCTACCGCGTCGACCTGCAATCGGACGCGGCGCCTCAGTGCGAGGCGACGAGGGCGCACTCTTCCGAACCGCAGGTAGGCCAGGCCGCCGAACAGGGGAAGAATCAACACGACCAGGATCCACGCCAGTCGTACGGCGTGCGCGGTCCCGCGGCGCAAGACGATCATTCCGACGACCGTGATCTGGAAGAGCACTTCGGCCACCAGGAGGAGAGCGGCCGAGATGCCTCCGACTACAGTCGTGCTGTCCAACTCGATCAAGTCCGGGCTCCCGAAGAGGAAGTCTTCGTGCCAGCCTACACGGCTTGGTCCCGGTGTGCGCGAACGGACTCCCCGACCCGCCAGCGAGCCTCTGGACGGTCGCTCAGTGAACGGAGGACCAGCCGGCGAAGGTTCCGGTCTCGAAGTTGGCCGAAAAGACCATGAGCGCTGGATCCGCTGCGACTCGGATCGTCTCCTGGTGCTCGTACGTCACGGTCGTCGAAGCGGCGGAGATCCGCAGGGATGGCCGATAGTCGCCCGCCTGCGAGTAGGTGTGCGAGTCGATCTGCAACGCGTTCCCGGTATCCTCGAAGATGCCGTCCCCGTTCCAGTCGTAGTCGTAGCTCTCGGGCGTGCCCTCGATGGTGTGCGCGAACGAGACGGGCACGGCGACACTCGCTTCGCAGAGGTCGAGCCCGGTGTAACAGACCAAGCCTGCCTTGAACTTCGTCACCGCGAGCGGCGGCGCGGTCGGATCGTAGACGGTGAGGGTCTTTTCGATGCTGTCGCTGCCGAGATCATTGGTGACGGTCAAGCGAATCCGGTAGTCGTGCGGGTAGGACGCTGACGTCGGAACTGTCCAGCTCGGGTTGCGATCCGTAAGGGTGTCCAGCAGCTGGGCGCCGTCGAAGAACTTCCACTCCCATTCCAGAGGCCCGCGCGCTGAGCGATCGACCAGGTCGATCGTCTCGCCCCCCACGACGGTGTCTTCGGGAAGGTCGAATCGGGCCACCGGAGGCGAAAGGCCGACCAGCTCGTGCACGTCGAGGAGGCTCCACGCGCTACGGTAGAGGTAGGCGTCCTGGACCACCGCGGTTCGCGGGGCGACGTTGCGAAAGCCCGTTGTGTTCTCTTCGTAGTACCAACCCCAGTAGCCGTCGGGATGAACCTGGGGAGTCAGATCGGTGGGCTCGCCCGGCTTCGAGATGTCCAGTACGTACTCGCGCTGGGGGCCGCCCGCCGAGATCTGTGTGGTGCCGGCGAACAGGTACTCCTGCTCTGCGTCGCGGCTGAAGGTCAGCTTGTCGGTGGAGAGGATCGCGCCGTTGGGATGGGGACCTCCGGGGATCGCGGTGGTCGAGCGCAGGGTCGGGGCGCAGGAGCCGCTGCCGTACGCGCAGTCGACTCGATAGATCCTCAGCTTTTCGCCGTCGGTCGTGGCGAAGAACAGCAGGTCGTTGTGGATCCAGGCGTCGAAGTCGAGCGGATTGGGGCCGATCTCGGTCACGAAGCGCACGTCGCCGCCTTCGAGGGCCGGCGCCAGATCGTACACCTGCGTCTTGGCCGACCAGCGCACGACGATGAACCGGTCGACGCCGGCAACCTTGAAGAAAGACAACAGGGGGCTCGACTGATAGCTCAACTTGCGAAGGAAGACGTTGTTGCAGCGAGGTGCATCGACTTTCTCGGCGCAGGTATTTGTGAGTGCGGCGGCGTTGGTCAGGTCGTAGAGCAGCATCTCGCGACTGTCATTCACGGCCACGGCGTAGTCCCGGCCTCCGGTCCGGGTGGCGTGGAGGGCCTTGATGGAGTGGGGGCTGTTGGTTGCTCCGTCGTTCTGGTAGATCGGACGAGGACTCGACGGCGTGCTGACGTCGACGATGACGAGGCCCATTCCTGCCTCGATGCCGACGGCGACCACGGGAGGCGGTGTTCCGTCGGGCGCCCGAGGAGGCGCGGCCACCGAGGTCAAGTAGAAGTCCTTGTCGCTTTCGTTCCAGCTCTTGACGACGGGCTTGCACAGATTGGCGATTCGGGGCGGGGCGGCGGGGTTGGAGCGGGTGTCTCGGATCTCCAGCGCGCTTCCCGTCGCGGCGAAGAGCAACCCGGCCTCGATGTCGAGCTGGAACCAGAACGGGTCGTTGCATCCCGGCTCGGAAGAGCCGTTGAAAAGGAAGTCGGTCGTGTCGCCGAGGACGTTCGACGGCTCGATGCCGTCCCAGCGGTCGATGGGAACCGCTCTCGCGGGAGAGCAGTTCGGAGCACAAGCTTGCGCGCGCACGAGCGCGGTCGCGGGTCCGAAGAGGGACGCGACCAGGAGTGCACCTGTGGCGGCCAGAAGCGGAGTCCGTAGCATCGAGGTATCCAGTGAAAATTAGAAAAGCGCCAAATTGGTGATAAACCAATTTGAATGTGATCATACCATTTTTCGGGGCGCCGTAAATCGGAATCGGGGGTACCGATCACCCGGCGCGGGACGGTTTCGTGAGGACCCTGCCTCCGAGCACAGGGTAGTCTAGGAGGAACTCACGGAGAGAGTGCTCGTCGAGCACGGTACGGCCAAGGAGACCCGATCGATGAAGTCCAGAGCGGCGGTGGCCCACGAGGCGGGAAAGCCTCTCGAGATCATGGAGGTCGATGTCGAGGGACCTCGAGAAGGAGAGGTGCTGATCCGGGTCGTGGCGACGGGCGTGTGCCACACCGACGCCTACACCCTTTCAGGAGCGGACCCCGAAGGTCTGTTCCCGGCAATTCTCGGTCACGAGGGCGGAGCGGTCGTCGAGGAGGTCGGAACCGGTGTCACGACCCTGTCTCCGGGGGATCACGTGATTCCCCTCTATACGCCCGAGTGCCGCGAGTGTGACTTTTGTCTCTCTGGAAAGACGAACCTGTGCCAGAAGATCCGCGTCACCCAGGGGCGGGGAGTGATGCCCGACGGCAGCTCTCGGTTCTCCTCCGGAGGGAAGCCCATCCTTCACTACATGGGCACCTCGACGTTCTCCGAGTACAGCGTCGTCCCCGAGATCGCGCTGGCCAAGGTTCGCCAGGACGCCCCTCTCGACAAGGTGTGTCTGCTCGGCTGCGGGGTGACCACCGGAATCGGTGCGGTACTCAACACGGCCAGGGTGGAGCCGGGGTCGACGGTCGCCGTGTTCGGTCTGGGAGGCATTGGACTCAGCGTCATCCAGGGCGCAGTCATGGCGAAGGCCGCGCGAATTCTGGCCGTCGACGTGAATCCGTCGAAGTTCGACATGGCCGGAAAACTGGGCGCAACGGACTTCGTGAACCCGAAAGACCATGATGCCCCGATCCAGGAGGTGATCGTCGAACTGACCGGTGGCGGCGTGGACTACTCCTTCGAATGCGTCGGCAACGTCGAGCTGATGCGCTCGGCCCTCGAGTGCTGCCACAAGGGATGGGGCGAATCCACCATCATCGGCGTGGCCGGTTCTGGGGAGGAGATCGCGACCCGCCCCTTCCAGTTGGTGACAGGCAGGGTCTGGCGTGGGACCGCGTTCGGTGGGGTGAAGGGCCGCACCGAGCTTCCCGGCTACGTCGACCGGTACATGGCAGGCGAGATCAATATCGATGACATGGTTACGCACACGATGCCTCTGGACGAGATCAATCGCGCCTTCGAGCTGATGCACGAGGGAGCGAGTATCCGTTCGGTCGTAGTGTTCTGAGGAGATCGGACCGATGAAGAAGTACTTAGGCCACATCCCGAGCCTCGAGCCGACCCCGCGAGAGGTGTTCTTCAATCGTCGCCAGTTTCTCTCGGGGCTCACGGTCGGGGCCATTGCGGCCTCGTCCTCGTTCGCACAGACTCCCGACCAGCAGAAGGTCATTCTCGAGCCTCCGCTGAAGCGCCCCGACATCTTCCCTGCCAAGCGCAATGCCGCCTACGAGCTGCCGGAGGGGATCGCCTCGGAGCTGACTCCGCGTCTGATCGCGGCGACCCACAACAACTACTACGAGTTTCTTCCCGGTCGGGGAGGGCCTGCCTGGCAGTTCGCCGGCGACTTCGTGGTCGAGCCGTGGAAGGTCGAGGTCACGGGGCTGTGCAACAAGCCCATGACCTTGGATCTGGACGACATCTTCGCCTTTGCGCACGAGGAGCGTCTCTATCACTTTCGCTGCGTCGAGCGATGGGCCATGAACGTGCCCTGGAGTGGGTTTCCGCTGCGTACGCTGATCGACAAGGCGGAGCCCAGGCCCAACGCCAGGTTCGTCCGTTTCGAGACCGCGAACCGTCCGGAACAGATGCCGGGCATGCGCGAGGCGGACTACTACCCGTGGCCCTATTTCGAAGCCCTCCGCATCGACGAAGCCCGCAACGAGTTGGCCATGGTGGTCACAGGCGTGTACGGGGAGCCGCTGCTGAAGCAGCACGGTGCGCCGATTCGTATCATCGTTCCGTGGAAGTACGGCTACAAGAATCCGAAGTCGATCGTGAAGATCGAGTTCGTCGAGGAACAGCCGAAGACGTTCTGGCAGATGCAGCCGCACGAGTACGGCTTTCTCTCCAACATCAACCCGTTCATTCCTCACCCGCGATGGAGTCAGGCCCAGTCGTACTGGCTGCAGGACCAGTCGCCCTTTCCGACGCAGATCTTCAACGGCTACGAGAAGTACGTGGCGGAGCTCTATCCGGACGAACCGAGGACCCCGCAGCAGCCGTTGGTACCGGGTCAGGTGGCTCGCTAGGGAGCCAACGCTTCTTCCACGCGGCGAGCCAACTGTTCGAGCCCGAAAGGCTTCGACAGGTAGAGGGCGTCTCCGTGCCTCTTCTGGAGCGCCGCTGAGGCTCCCGATCCGTAGCCGGAAGTGAAGATCAGCTTCGCGTCGGGGAACAGGAGGAGCAGCTCCTCGGCCAGTTCGGGACCGTTCATGTCGGGCATGACGACGTCGATGAGGAGCAGATCGAGCGAGCCTCGGTGCTCACGGGCGAAGTCCAGCGCCTGCCGACCGGTGAGGGTCGCGATGACCTGGAAGCCCTGGCGCTCGAGCGCCGCGGCAGCGAGTTGAAGAATGGGCTCCTCGTCGTCGACGATCAACGCCGTCAGCGGATGTGCCCCATCGTCTGCCGGAGTGTCGTGGTGTGAGTTGGCCATGAATCGAGCACGGCTGAACCCGGAGTCCAGCGCTGGACGAATATATAACGGAATCGTAGATTCATGATCAATCCGAAGAAAAGGGAAAGCCACGAAAAGTCAATTCAACGGTTCATCTCTGATTTCTATCCCCATGGCTGGGTCGAGACAGCGGCTTCACAGCGAGGGCAACGAGGCGAGAAATGCAGCGACCCGGCGAGGGAACAGGTCGGGCTGATCGATCCACGGCCAATGGCCGGCGCTCGTGATCGCCTCGGGATCGATCCCTGCCTTCACGAGGAGTCGACGAGAGTGAGGCCCGGTTCCTCCCGGGTCGCCGTACAGATAACCCACCGGAAGGTCGAGCGCGCCGAGTCGAGTGGCGAGCCGCTCCTCGGTCGAGAGCTCGACCAGCTCGGTGGCGTTGCGATGAAAGGTGGCGGGGTGGCAGAACCGTACACTGGGGTAGTAGCTGGCGTGTGCGAGATCCGTCATTCCTCGTTCGAGGATCTCGCTGGCCAGGGTCCGGAAACCGGACCGAACGAATTGCTCCTCGTCCCACTCCATCGCTCGACGACTCCAGGTGCAGTCGTCGAACGAGATATTGCCCTCGACATTGAGGAAGGCTCGCACGACGTCGGGTCTTTTCTCGGCCACCGACTGGCCGATCACGCCGCCCATCGAGTGACCGATCACCACGAAGGGCGCGGAGGTGATTCGATCGAGCGCCTGGACAAGCACCTCTGCGTGTGCTTCCAGCGTGACCGGCGAGGGAGGATGCGGCGTCTTGCCGTACCCGGGGAGGTCGATCTGCAGGTGGTCCCAGTCAGCGAGCTCGACTCGCGTCAGCATTTCCTCGAGACCGAGCCCCGATTCCCCGAGTCCGTGGATCCACAGGACCGGCCCACGGCCGTCGACACGGCCGCTGCGCCGCAGGTGCAGTCCTTCCAGCACCGAATGTTCGATCCGAGTCATTCTTGGAGGTAGGGGTCAGGTGACGCGAATCACGACCATGGTGATGTCATCGAGCTGCTCGCCGTCGCCTTTGTAGGTCCAGACGCTGCTCAGAATCGACTCGCGCACCTCGCGTGCACTGCTCTTGGCGGCGGCCTTGCGCAGCTGATCCTGCAGTCGCTCGTCGCCGTAGCTGTCCCCACTGCGGTTGACGGTCTCGGTGAGACCGTCGGTGTAGAGCAAGAGGACGTCTCCCGTCGAGATGTCACGGCTGACCTCGTTGTAGGTGCCGTTGAGGTTGGTGCCGAGAGGAGGCGCATGGTCACCGAGCTCCACGACGCTTCGATCCGCTGCCCGGTAGTGCAGCATGGGCGGGTGACCCGCGGTGACCAGGTTGACGGTCCGCTTCACCGGATCGATGACCGTGAGAAGCAGCGTGATGAACATCCGACGATCGGTGGTGGCGCGCACCATCGGGTCGAGGCGGCGGCAGGCGTCGACCGGTGAGGGACGTTCCGAATTGAGCAGGTAGAGGCAACTGCGCACTCCGGAGAGCAGGAGGCCGCTGGCGACACCGTGGCCCGCAACATCGGCGATCACGACCGCGAGTGTCTGGTCCTCTGCCGGAAAGTACTCGAAGTAGTCACCTCCCACCTCGGTCGCCGGAAGGGAGACCGAAGCGATGTCGAGACCCTCGATCTTCGGATCACGCCTGGGCAGCATGCTGAGCTGGATCTGGCGCGCGGAGTCGAGCTCCTCACGCATGCGGAGTCGTTCGCGGTTCCGGCTCGACTCGACGCGAAACCGTCGGGCGAACTCGAGCCGCTCCCGTCGCGTGCCCGAGACGGCGAAGTAGGCCGCGGCAAGGGTGGCGGCCGTCTGGATGAGAAAGCGTGGGGTCAGCAGGAAGGCAGTCGTGTCGGGTGCCTGGAGCATCGGCCAGGCCAAGGTCCCCGCCCAGATCGCCACCGCGAGGGCAGCCACCGTGGGCGTCGGGAGTCGAAAGGCCACCAGCGTCATGGCGCCGACCAGACCGATGGTCCGCAGCCCCATGTCGAGCTCGGGCGAGAGAAGAATCAGAAGGCCGAAGAAGGCCAGAATCGTTGGCGGCAACAAGCCGCGGAAGTGCTGCTGAAAGTAGTCCTTCTCTCCGCTCGCGAACACCCATCTGGCCAACACCAGCACGAGAATGGCGGGAAGCAGAGCGAAGTAGTCACTCTCGAGCAGGTCGTAGAGCAGGATCAGGAACGCGAGGAGCGAGCTGCCGATGGCGAGCTGCTTGAGGGCACGGTAGTTCTCGCCGTCGAAGCGCCGCTGCAGCGCCTCGTCCGGAGGCAGGTGCGTGAGCTCCTGGAATGCCGGAATGTCCATGAATGAAGGTGGTGGGAGTTCTCGGAGTGGTAGGCCGATGCAGTCTCGGGGCCGGTGCCGGCGAAGGTCGCCGCGCTGCTGGCTTCGCGGGAAGCCCTATTCTGTCCGGTTCGCGTCACAGTGCAAGGAGGCCCCTTCGGCGCGTCGCGGGAAAGCGCGGATAGGATGCCGCTTCATGTCTGATTCCGACCAGACCGGTCCGGGTGCGCCCCGGCTGGGCACCTGGCAGAGCCTGCGCAAGGCCATGACGTCTTGGCGCACCGCCTCCGTGGTGCTCCTGTCGTTCTCGTCTGGCATGCCCCTGGGCCTGGTGTGGATTGCCATCCCGGATTGGATGCGCGACTCGGGAGTCGACATCCGTATCGTGGGCCTCTTCACTCTCGCTCAGATTCCCTGGTCCTTCAATGTGCTCTGGGCGCCCATGATGGACCGTTTTCAACCACCTTTCCTCGGGCGGCGGCGTGGCTGGATGGCGATCGCCCAGGTTCTGTTGTTCGCCTTCACGCTCGGTCTGTCTTCTGCGGGAAGCCAGCCCGAGACCCCGTGGGTCGTGTTCGCATTCGCTCTGGCGATCGGTGTCGCGGCGGCGAGTCAGGATATCGCGATCGATGCGTACGCGGTGGACGTGCTGCGCAAGGAGGAGCAGGGGGTCGCGGTCGGTGCCCGCATCGCCCTCTACCGCTTCGCCATGTTCATCACTGGAGGGCTGTCGATTTCTCTCGCTGGGCGCAGTTCCTGGCCGATGGTCTGCGTCCTGCTCGCGTTTCTCTATCTGCCGATGCTGCTGGTGACGATCAAGGCACCCGAGCCGGCCGAGCGCTTTGCCAAGCCCCAGTCGCTTCGGCAGGCGATCTGGAATCCGTTCCTCGGCTTCCTCTCGCGTGACCGTGCTCTCGAGATCCTGGCCTTTGTCGTGTTCTACAAGCTGGCGGACAATTTCGCGCAGTCCCTGCTGCGACCCTTCCTGGTCGACATGGGCTATACCAGCGACGAGAGGGGTTTCGCTCTCGCTACGCTCGGTCTGCTCGGGCAGATCGGTGGCGCATTCTTCGGCGGTGCCTTGACCAACGTACTCGGCCTCGGCCGGGCGCTTTGGCTTTTTGGTGTCCTGCAGGTGTTCTCGAATGCCGGCTACATCGTGCTCGCCAATATCGAGCACAATCCTCCCGTGATGTTCGCGGCGATGGGGTTCGAGACCCTGTGTCAGGGTCTGGGCACCGGAGCGTTCTCCGTGCTCCTGCTGCGGATGACCCAGAAGCGTTTTTCGGCGACACAGTACGCCCTGTTTTCGACGCTGTTCGGCTTCGGACGTATCTTCTCCGGTCCCGTGGCCGGCTTTACGGTCGACGCCGTCGGTTGGTCGAGCTTCTTCGTCATTTCGATGGTGCTCGGACTCCCGGGGTTGCTCCTGCTGCATCGTTTCGTTCCCATCCGAGTGCGAGAGCCGACCTTCGAGGTCAGAGAGCTGGAGCCGCTGGCGCCGATCTCGAGGGGCCAACTCGTCGGTCGGGGGATCGGAATGGGAGTGCTGGCCGGGGTCGTGACGGCGCTTCTATTGGCACTCCTCGGGGGCCTGCGTACCCTGCGCTCCGAGCCCGAGGCCGGGTTCGATCTCATAGCTGCTCTCGGTCAGCTCTTGTTTCCCCGTGACATTCTCGGCTGGATTCAGATCGCTGGATTGATCGCGGTGGCGGCCAGCGCAGGAATCCTGTCCGCGGCCTACGCCGCGGCGCGGCGCGGAGCGGGGCAGGAGCTCGGCTGTGAGGAGTAGCGGATCCCGTGCTCAGGCAGCTTGGCCGGCATTTGGCTGTCCCCGAGTGCCGGAACAAATTCCGCGCCTGCTGCGTAGGGTAGAAGACACTACGAACTGCGCACTGCCCCGATGGGTCCCACGGCCGCACCGGGATCTCGGGGCGGCGAGGGAACGACATGGCATCCACCACCGTCTCACGTCCACTCCACCGATCGCGTCACGACCGCGTGATTGCGGGAGTGTGCTCGGGAATCGCGAACTGGCTCGGTTGGAGTCCCAACAAGGTGCGGGTGATCTATGTGATCGTCTCGATCCTGTCAGCCGCTTTCCCGGGCATCCTGGTCTACCTGCTGCTCTGGCTTCTGATGCCGTTGGGGAACTGACTCCCGAGGGAGCGGGCTCGCTGAAGACTCAGGGCAGCGGCGCGAAGAACCGATCCCATCGCGGTCGGTAATGATCGTCGGGGTCGACCGAAAGGGCGACAGCAATGGCACGCCCGAGGATCAGTCGTTGCTCGACCGCACCGAACCCACGGGAGTCGAAGCTGTGATCGCGGTTGTCGCCCATCACGAAGTACCGGCCGGCGGGTATCTCCCGCGGCTCGAAGGTCCGGTGGCCGCCATGACCGGTGATCTGGATCGGGTGTTCGAGACCCGGCGCCAGGACCTCGGTCGTCACCTGAGAAGGAGTCCTCGCTGGTCCGGAAGCGGTCGATTCGTAGTCGACCGGCTCCCCGTTGACCCTCAAGCGGTTCTCCCGCATTTCGAGGACGTCTCCCGGCAGTCCGATGACGCGCTTGACCAGGCGCTTGCCATCGAGTGGTGAGCGAAAGACCACCAGGTCGCCTCGCCGCGGCTCGGCCCAATGAGCCAGACGTACCAGGGTGAACGGCACCTTGAGGTCGTACGCGACCTTGTTGACGAAGATCCGGTCGCCGACCAGGATCGTCGGCTTCATCGATCCGCTGGGCACGTGGTTCCAGTCGGCGATCGCCGAGCGAAACGCCGTCATGCACAGGACGATCAAGAGGATCGGCTGGAGCCACTCCCGCCAGAAGCCTCTCAGACTCTCGCGCCCGGAATCCGCCTCGGTGGCGGCAAGAGCGGGTGGCGGCACGAGCGGCGCGCTGTCCTGGGTTCGATTCACGAGCGATGGTTCCCGAGAGTCATTGTAGCCCTTTGTCGGGGGCTCTTCCGCACGATGCGTGGCACAATCTCTCTCACCATGGCAGATGGAATCGATGCCGGTTTCCTGAACGGACTGCGCCGCCTCTTCGGAGAGACGCGGCTGCTCGTGCGAGCGGGGCAGCTGGTGCCCTACGAGTCCGATGCGCTCACGGCCTTTCGGGCTCGCCCCGCTGCGGTCGTGCTCCCGGAGTCACGTGCGGAGGTGATCGAGGCGGTCCGGCTGTGCCACCGGTACGACGTGCCTTTCGTGGCTCGGGGCTCCGGAACGAGCCTCTCGGGTGGCTCCCTGCCGATCGAAGAGGGTCTGGTCATCGCGTTGAATCGACTCGATCGGGTGCTGAGGGTGGATCCGCTGGATCGAGTCGCGGTGGTCGAGCCCGGTGTGATCAATCTTGCCGTTTCGGAGGCTGCCGCGCCGTTCGGGCTCTACTACGCACCCGATCCATCGAGCCAATCGGTATGCACCATCGGTGGCAACCTGGCCTTCAATTCCGGAGGAGCGCACTGTCTACGCTACGGCATGACCTCCAACCACGTGCTGGAGGTCGAGGCAGTCCTGCCCGACGGGGAGCTCGCGCGCCTCGGTCACGAAGGATCCGAGGGGATCGGCGCGGACTGGGTAGGCGCCTTCGTGGGCTCCGAAGGATTGTTCGGCATCGCGCTCGAGATCACGCTTCGCCTGCTGCCCCGACCGGAGAGTCAGTACACGATGCTGGTGGCCTACGGTTCGCTGCAGGCGGCGGGCGACGCGGTCGGTCATATCGTGGCGAGCGGGCTGCTGCCGGGGGCGATGGAGATCATGGATGCACTGGCCATCGAAGCGGCGGAGGCGGCGGTCGATGCCGGATACCCTCGCACACCGGCACTCCTGATCGTGGAGCTCGAGGGCGATCGACTCCAGGTCGAATCGGAATCGCGGCGCTTGCGCACGGTCCTCGACGAGACAGCTCCCGTCGAGACCCGCGTCGCCGGTAACGACGAGGAGCGGGCCCGTATCTGGAAAGGACGCAAGGGTGCGTTCTCCGCCGTAGGCCGGCTCTCGCCCGACTACATCGTCCAGGACGGGGTCGTACCCCGTAGTCGGTTGGGGGAGGCCTTGGCAGAGATCGAGCGCCTTTCCTCGGCTTTCGATCTGAGGGTGGCGAATGTCTTTCACGCCGGCGATGGCAACCTTCATCCGCTCATCCTCTACGATGGACGAGAGCGGGGTGAGCTGGAGCGGGCCGAGGAGCTGGCCGGAGAGATCCTGAGACTCTGTATCTCGCTCGGTGGCTCGATCACCGGCGAGCACGGAGTCGGAGTGGAAAAGAAGGCGTATCTCCCGGAGATGTTCGACGAGCCCTCGATGACCCTGATGGAGCGGATGCGCTCGAGCGTCGACCCCTCCGGGATCGCCAACCGCGGCAAGATGCTGCCGGGACCCGGGGGCTTCCTCGGTCACGGCGAGAGCCAGCGCGCATAGGAGCATGAGCCGCTCCATGGAGACCCCGATCACCGCACAGGAGACCGCGGAGGTCGTGCGCTCGGCAGAGCGGGTACGAATCGTGGGTGGCGGTTCGAAGCGGCCCCTCGTCGAGATCCGCGGAGGGGACTCCGAGCCGACCGATCTCTCGACGGCCGCCCTGACCGGAGTGATCGCCTACGAACCGGGGGAGTACACCATCACGGCCGCCGCAGGAACCTCGGTGTACGAGATCGAGGAATTGCTGGCCGAGAACGGTCAGTATCTTCCGTTCGACCCGATGCGATCGCGGGCGGGAGCGACTCTCGGGGGGACGGTCGCGGCGGCCGCGCATGGGCCTGGTCGCATGCGCTTCGGTGGAGTGCGGGATTTCCTGCTCGGCGTGCGTATGGTGGATGGCACCGGAACGCTGGTCTCAGGCGGCGGCAGAGTGGTCAAGAACGCGGCCGGCTTCGATCTTCCCAAGTTGATGGTGGGCAGTGCGGGTGGTCTCGGCGTGCTGGTGGATCTCACCTTCAAGGTGTTCCCTCGCCCCCCGGAATGGTGCTCGTTGCGCGTTCGCTCCCACGAGTGGGGTGCGCTGGTGGGCGTCCAGCGATGGCTGGTCGAGCGGGCGTATGACTTCGCGGGCCTCGAGCTCGAGAAGGAGGGCAGCGGAGGAGGAGTCCTGTGGCTTCGACTGGCGGGATTGGAGGGGGTGGCTCGGGAGCGGGTCTCGCGAGTGACTGAGCTCCTGGCTTGCGACGCGACACTGCCGGAGCTCGACGTGGGTCTCTTGACGGGTGAGGAAGAGGAGAGGTTCTGGAGTCGCGCGCGTGAGCTCGATTCGGACTCGGACTCCGGTCGAGGAGCCACCGCCGCGTGGATTCGTGCGGCCACCCGCCCTTCGAAGGTGGAGAGTCTCGAGAGTGCCCTGGACGAGGTCGGTCTGGCGGAGTGTCGACGGTGCTGGTCCGCCGGGGCACAGTCGCTTTGGATCCTGCTGAGTCCGCACCAGCTGTCGCACATCGAGACGCTGGATCGCCTCCTCGCCGCGCAGCAGGTCGCGGGCCAGGTCTTCATGGGAGCCCAGGGGGGGCGCGCACTGGGCACGGCTCGCCCGGGTGTCGGTCCGGCCAACCCGTTCGGGGAACGACTCCTTCGGGCTCTCGACCCGGGGGGGCGGTTCGGCACATCGTGAAATACGACCGCACCCCTCGCAGTTATAATCGATGAAGCCACTCGAAGTTCTTCTCCAGCCACCTCCTCCAGGAACCAAGGCGATCGGAGTCGCTCGAAGGAGATCTGCCATGACCCGAACCAGGTACTGCGTGTGGGTCGCCTCAGCGACATTGTTCGGTGCTTCGCTGGTACCGGCCTTCGCCGACGACGTCCACCTGGTCAACGGCCAGGTGTTCGAAGGAGTGTTGGCGGAGGAAGCTGCCGATCGAGTGGTGATCCAGCTCGAGTTCGGCCAGATGACGCTGCCGCGCTCACAGGTCGAGCGAGTGGTGTCCGCTGCGACTCCGTTCCAGCGCTATCTGATCCGAAGCGGCGAGCTCCGGGAATCGATCGAGACGACGGCGAGGGACTGGCTCGAGCTGGCACACTTCGCTCGTTCGAACGAGCTGAGCGAGGGATTTCGCGAGGCCGCCCTGGCGGCCGCTCGTCTCGATCCCGAGGTCGAAGGGATTGCGCCAGTGATGCAACGCCTGGGCTACGTCCTCGATACCGAATCTCGTACGTGGATGGGGGAGCCCGAGCTGATGAGGAAGCGTGGGCTGGTGCGCTACGACGGTGAGTGGATGGCAGAGGTGGAGGCCCGTCGACGTCAGCAGGAGCTCGAGATTTCCGCTGCCCGTGCCGCGCAGACCTCGGCACCCCAAGCGCCAGCGTCGAAGGATGCGTCCGCTGATCGGGGACCGAGCGACAATGAGGTGATGATGGCTCAGGTCGACGTCATGAAGGACATGGTCGATGTGATGGCGAATCAGCAGCGTCAGCCAGCCGGAGTGGCACCGGGAACGGTGGGCATCCCGATGGTTCTCGGCTACGGGTTCGGTGGCTACGGCGCGACGCCGGCGACTCCACAGGCCGCAGCCGCATGGCAGGCGATGACGGTGCGCCAGCCCGGCAGCATTCTGCCGGTCTCGTCGTTCGTTCGCTCCAATCCCTGAGCGCGGAATCCCGTCGGCCCCGTTACCCCCACACCTGCTCGAAAACCCGAAGGTAGTTTCCGCCCAGAAACTTCAGGATCGTCTCGTCGTCGTGACCGCGCTCGACGAGCGCCTGCGTGATGGCAGGGGTCTTCGAGATGTCTTCGAGTCCCTTCGGGGCGAGCTCGAGGCCATAGTGGTCACTGCCCAGGCCGACGTGATCGGGCCCCATGACCTCGAGAGCGGTCTCGATGTCGCGCACCACGTCGTCGAGGTCGCGATGCGCGACCGCGATCATGCCCAGGACACCGCCGTTCTTCGCCAGCGCCTCGAGCCGGTCACGGTCTCGGGGCAGTTCGACGCGGGGCCGAGGGAGAGCTCCCCCGAGCAGGTTGCGGGCTTCGGGGTCGGTATTGTCGAACATCGTGGGCGTGGTGTGCGAGAGGATGAGCGGCTGGTCGACCTGTTCGAGGATCTCCCAGAAGCCCACCTCGCCGATGTGCACCAGATCGACGACGATGCGCAGCTCGTTCATCCGCCGGATCAGCTGCTTGCCTGCCGCAGTCAGTCCACCCTGTTTGTCGGCGCTCCAGCAGCCGTCTGCGAACAGGTTGCGCCGGGTATGGGTGAGGCTGGCGGCGCGAAGGCCGAGGCGGTGGTAGAGGTCGAGAAAGCGCACGTCCGAGCCCAGCGCCTCGCAGCCCTCGAAGGTGAGCACGAGCCCGATTCGGTTCTCCTGCTTGGCCCGCCGCACATCGGCGACGGAGGTCACCAGAAGCAGGCGTTCGTCGTTCTCGATCTCGTGGTGGAAGTTCCACGCCATTTCCAGCCCGCGCTGCAGGGGGTTCTTCAGCTGTTCGTCGTCGAGGTAGATGGCGCAGAGCTGGGTCGTGATTCCGCCCTCTCGCCAGCGTGGGATGTCGTACTGGCCCATGCAGCCGAAGTAGATCGCATGGGTCCCCATGCCGAAGCTGGTGAGCGGATGGCGCTCCAGCCCCTGGGGTGGCTGCCACTCGGAGGGCGAGGGCACTTCGACTCGCTCGGCCAGCGTCATCTTGTGATCGGTGACCGGAATCAGGATGTCGCTGTGACCGTCGATGACGATGGCCTGGCGGTGGAGCTCGGCAGCGTGCCGGGCGGCGTTCGAGGTCATGCTCTCTCTCTCTCTCTCTCTCTCTCTCTCTCTCTCTTCTCTTCAAATCATCCACCCTTCGATCCCGGTCGTCTCAGAGACCGAGGAGGCGGTGGTCGGGGGAGGTGAGGGGACCGCGGGTAGGCTGGAGCCGGCACCCGCCTCGAGCCGCTCGCAGGGCACACTCCCCGCGCACCGGCGGAACGCAGGCGCGAGCCCCGCGCGAAGTCTCCGAGAGCGAGAGCCGGTACCCGCGGCCCCTCGCCCTCCGACCACCGCCGGAGCCCCACCGAAGGCACTCCTCCTCCTCTTCCTCCTCCTCTTCCTCCTTCTCTTCTCCATCGACTACAACCGCAACAGCGCCGCCTTGCGATCGAGCTGCAGCACGAGCGCATCCGGATCGACCAGAACCACCTCGGGCTCGAAGTCGACCCGCAACTCGACCCGCTGGGACTCGCCGGCACCGAGAACCAGCCGGGCCCGCTCTTCTCGCCACGGTTCGGCGTCTTCGTCGTCCTCGTCGGGAAAGCGAACCCCGCGCTCGACCGCCACCTCGACCGGCATCCGTCCGGTGCCCGCATTCTCGAGCGTGAAGGAAACCGTCCAGCCGTCTCCGTCGACAGCCACTTTCGGGTCGGTCAATTCGTACTCCGGAACCAGCACGTCGAAGTACCACTGGTGGACGAACTGGTCATAGGCCTCGGGATCCGCGGCGTACGGCCGCAGGGTTTCGATCAGGTCCTGGAGGACAGGGTGGTCGGGGCCTGGAATCGACGCGGCAACGAACTCCTGGAGGCCCGCGAGCGTCTGCTCGCGGCCGAGGTGGTTCATCAACATCCACATCACCCAGCCGCCTTTGTCGTAGGTCACCGTGGTGTCACCGGGCCTGGACCCGTCGATCTTCACCAGCGGTCGCTCCGAGTCGACCTGGCGTCCGTCTCCGTAGCGCTCCTCGATGCGCTTCGCGAACTCGATGCGCTCACGCTCTCCGAGAACCTCGCCGAGGAGCATCATGGTCGAATAGTGGGCCATTCCCTCCGACAGGATGTTGCCTCCGGGTGCGAGTCCGGGCGTCACCATGTTGCCCCACCACTGATGGGCCGCCTCGTGGGCCGTGACCAGGAAGGCCACATTGGTCTTGGGATCGCTCTCCGCCAGAAAGCCGATGCCCTCCGAGAAGGTGATGTTGGTCGGAAACCCCTGAGCGTATCCGGCCAGCGCGGGGAACTCGCTCACCTTGAGCTCCTTCCACGGGAACGGATGGAACCATGCCGAATAGAAGCGCCGCGAAGCCTGGAGGGCCCGGGACATCTCGTCGATGTTGTAGTCGTGCTCGGGGTGATAGAAGAGCGCCGTGCCGCCCTCTCGCCGCACGTCCCAGCGTCCGCCAACTACGTTGACCATCTTCACCGGATGGTCGCTCTCCCAGACCACCGTCCGCTGGTCGCCCTCCACCTGTTCGTCCACCAACTCGCCCACCGAGTTCATCGTGTACTCGACGGGGGCGGTGATGCGCACCCGCGTCGTGAAGGGGACCGGGCTGCCGAAGGCCGCGCGCAGGGTCTCCTGCCAATAGTCGTCGGGGTACTCGCGACTGTCGTAGCGGTTGTCCTCGTCGACGCCGATCCCTTCGTTGTAGCCGAGCACCGGCAGGAAGGTCGGCCCGAAGGCGTGGAGGACGACTCCCGAAGAAAGAATGAACTGGCTCGCTCCGTTGCCGTTCTTGGTCGGACCGAAGGGCCAGCGTCCTTTGTGAGAGAAGCCGATTTCGACGCTCTCGCCGTGGGCCAGTGGGGTAGGAGGTCGGAAGACGTAGAGGAAAGAGCGGTCTTCGGGCTCGAACGCCTCGCCGTCGAGGGTCCAGCTCAGCCCTTCCCAGTGCGCTCCGCCGGTGAGCGGAATCGCCTCGAGAGGCTCGTTCCTCACGTTGGTCAGCGTGTAGGACCCCTCGACCTCGAAGGCGCTGCGCTCCGGGTCGAGCTTCAGGTCGATCTCTGCGTGAGTGATTCCAGGAATCGGCGAGTCGAGCCAGGTGGCGATGTTCTTGCGCCAGTAGTTCTTCTGGTCCTGCTCGTAGGGCTCACCGCCGGGCCCCTTTCGGACCTGGTAGGCGAGGACGGAGCCGGCGACGATCGGAAGCAGCAGGAGAGGAGAGAGCCGGGCGGTGGTCGCCAGCAGGCGCAGCGGATGGAGCCGCTGCACGGTGCGTACCGCGTCTCGCTCGGTGCGGTCGAACAGTCGCACGGCCAGCAGGGCGAAGACGACAGCGACGCCGAGTACGGTGACCCGATTGAGTACCAGGGCCTGGCGATCGATCTCGAAGGTCCCCATGTCGCTCCACTGAAGGACCCCCCACATGTCCCAGTTCCACACCCACGACATCTTGCCGGTCAGCTGGGCGTAGCCGGTGCCGACCAGCGCGGCCAACGCGAGTGCGTAGGTCGTGTAGCGCTCGCGCACCAGTCCGAGCAGCAGGGCGACGAAGGAGTTCCAGAGGAGAAAGGTGGGAAGGAGCAGCACCACCCAGACCAGGAAGAAAGGCCAGGGCTCGATCGGCGTCTTGCCCTGCGCCAGCAGAACGATCACGGCACCGAGGAAGGCGGTGGCGATCACGACGAGTCCGATGAAGGCGTTGGCCAGGGTCTTGCCGAGCACGAGAGCTGTCGTGGAGAGTGGGGTCGCGAAGAAGATGGCGTCGAATCCGGTGCGGCGCTCGCGAGTCAACGACTCGACGGTGTAGAAGAGGAGCAGCAGGCAGACCAGGAGCGTGATCGTGTTGACGGCACTCACGGCGATTCCACCCGAGGTGAGCAGCACGGGAGTCCCGAAGGCGCCGAGAGCGAACATCTGGGAGCCGATGATCTGTAGCAGCATCAGGGGAACGAAGAGGTAGAGCCCCGGTGAATGACGCAGCTCCCTCAGTTCCGCGCGTGCCACGGCGAGGAGCCCCGGCACGAGGCCCTGCGAGCCGGCGGCCATCGTCAGATCCCGCAGGGGCCGGGCGGCTGCCGCTGCAGGCGTGGCAGCCGGTTCGGAGGGTGATGCGGTCTCGGGGCCCTTACGTAGCTTTCGCAGCCACCCGCTCAGACGACTGGAGGGGCCAGGCTGGTCGCCGGCGATCGTCCTGGCGACGTGTCGGGGAATGGGCAGGACGACGAGCGCCGCAATGACCAGCATGCCGAGGCGGTTGGCCCAGAACACACGGTCGAAGCCGATGCGTCCCTCGTTGTAGAAATCGACGCCTCGATCCAGCGCCAGCCAGGTCCGGTCGATCCAGCGGTAACCGGAGACGTCGAGTGCCATCAGCAGCTTCTCGATCCGCAGGTCGAGCCAGGTCGGCCGGAAGTTCCAGAGGAAGAAGATGGTGAAGAGGAAGAGCGCAGTCGGAACGACGAAGACGAGGATCGGCCTGCGGAAGCGCTCGCCGACGGCAAAGGCGATGCATGCGAAGAAGACCACGGTCGGTACCGTGAAAGCGAACATCGGTACCAGGTAATTGGACAGTCGGAAGGGGCCACGCATCGCTTCGGCGTCGGGCACCGGGAGGATCTGGAAGAACAGAATGCTGAAGATCAGGTGTGCGCTGATCACCAAAGCGAAGGTCAACAGCACCCCGGTGAGCTTTCCCCAGGCGTACTCTCCGGGTCGTAGTGGCGTGCTGTGGAGGAGCTCACTGGTGCGATATTCGTCATCGCGGATGATCGAGAGGCCCGCCATCACCGAGACGAAGAACACGTAGAGCAGGAAAGACAGAAAGATGAACAACAGGCTGAGATTGAACTGGGAATTGACCCAGGCCTTGGTTCCTCCCACGGTGCTGTCGCCGCTGGAGATGCTCAGGTTGCCCTGGCTCAACCCCCAACAGACGATCGCCAGGAGAAAGATCAGCAGCCAGAACATCGGCCGGCGCAGGTTGGCGCTGAGCTCGCCTCGTGCCACGGTCCAGAAGCGACGCAAGCTCACTGCATCTCCCCCGTGGTGGACGCCGGCGTCCCGACACCGGCATCGGGGACTCGGCCGGCGCTTTGCATCAGAACCAGGTAGGCGTCTTCGAGCGTCGGATTGACCGCCTCGAATCCTTCCGGGCAGTCGCCGCGCGGCTCGTAGAGCCTGACCAGGTTTCGCCCTTCGACCAGGTGTGCCTGGGTGACTCGGCGGTGCTCGCGCAGTTCGTCGAGCTCGATGGCGCTGACCACTCCCTCGAACACCTTGCCCTCGAGGTCGCGCCTCGCCTCGCTGGGTGTGGTCTCTGCCACCAGTTTGCCCTGGCGGATCACGGCGAAGCGCGGGCACAGCACGGCGACATCTTCGACGATGTGGGTAGAGAGCAGCACTGCGCGCTCCTCGGCGAGCTCGGCCAGCAGGCGGTAGAAACGGAGACGCTCCTCCGGATCGAGCCCGGCAGTCGGTTCGTCGACGATGATCAAGTCGGGATGACCCGCGATCGCCTGCGCGATGCCGAGTCGCTGACGCATCCCGCCGGAGTAGCCCTTGACCTTGCGTTTCGCGGCAAAACCGAGATTGACCCGTTCGAGCAGTTCGTCGCAGAGCGCTTCGAGACCGTTGGGAGAGGTGACGCCCTTGAGGCCCAACATGTGCTTGAGCATGGCCTTGCCCGTGAGGTGAGGGTAGAAGCCGAACGACTGGGGCAGGTAACCCAGGCGAGGCCAGACTCTCTCCGGATGTCCAGTGACGTCCTCCCCGTCGAAGAAGAGGCGTCCCGAGGTGGGCTCGAGCAAGCCGGCGAGGATGCGCATCAGGGTGGTCTTCCCGGCTCCGTTCGGGCCGAGCAGTCCGAACATGCCTCGCGGGATGTCGAGGTCGATGCCTTGCAGCGCCGCGACCGGTCCCGGATAGACCTTGACGAGTTGACGGATCTCCAACATTTCTACGCTCCTCTGGGGGAACCTTCGAATCCGAGGGAGTCTGGCCGGGTTCCCTGGAACGGCTCCTGGGTCGATGGGCTCGCTGGTCTCTTGTACGTGCTGAACCGCTGCAGGATTACGTCTGGCCCGGGACCATATCTCTGTTGAATAGGCTCGAATGCGGACTCGTATAGGATTCCGTGGCCGTTCCTGCATCGCACCCACCCATTCCCCTCGGCCGCCCCGCGCTCGATACCGGGGCAGACTTCGGACATCCCAGTGACTCAAAGCCGTAGCTACCTTCGTGCTGTCTGTGGAGCGTTTCTCGGAGCTGCTCTGGCCGCGGCAGCCGGATTGGCCCAGAGCGAGGAGCGGCGAGATCTCAACCGCGAGACCTTCGACCGAGCGTGGGAGCTGGTGGGGGAGAGCTATTGGGATCCGGAAATGGGTGGGCTCGACTGGGGCGGCGTACGGGACGAGTTGGGACCTCGAGCCGAGCGGGCCGTGGACGACGAAGAGTTGCGCGACGTGATTCGAGAAATGCTCGCTCGACTCGGGCAGTCTCACTTCGGTGTGATCCCGGGCTCGGCCGGTGCGGGTAGCGGCGAGGACGAGGAGGCCGATCCGGATAACGAGGCGCTGACGGGCACGGCGGACTGCGATGGAAGCCTGCGCGCGGAGTTGATCGCAGTGATCGAACGGGGAGAAGGCAGTGGAGCGCTCGGACTCGAGCTGCTCGCCTTGCCCGAAGGGCTGCTGGTGAGCGCGGTTCGCCCCGGGGAACCGGCCGAGCGGGCGGGCATCGAGCCGGGTTGGAGAGTGCGCAGCCTCGGTCAGTTTCCCGAGCAGGTTCTCGTGGGCTGTCTGGGAGAGGGACTCGACGAGAAGGCTCGAGACTACGCGGTGCGCCGGGCCTTGGCTGCGCTACTCAGCGGAGAGCCCGGGAGTCGCCTGGTCCTGGTCCTCGAGGATGACCGGGGTGAGCTCCGTGAGCTCGAGCTCGAGCGTCGGCGACCGAAAGACGTCGAGCGGGTCGGCTTCGGCAATCTCCCCGAGATGGACTTCCGTTTCGACACCGAATGGATCGAGACCCCCTCGAGCATCCCGGTTGCGAGTATCGCGTTCAACGCCTGGTTGATGCCGGTCGCGGCCCGCTTCCAATCGGCAATCGTGGACATGGCGCACGCCGGTGGAGTCGTGATCGATCTGCGAGACAACCCGGGCGGCATCGGCGGCTTGTCGATGGGAATCGCCGGCTACTTCCTCGACGAGCCGGTGAGTCTCGGGACGATGAAGACGCGGCAGAACCATCTCGAGTTCCGCGCCAACCCACGCCTTGCCTCTGACGATGGGCGCAAGCTGGAGATCTTCGGTCGGCCGCTGGCCATTCTGGTCGATGGCGGAACCGCGTCGACGTCGGAGATCTTCGCGGCCGGGCTGCAGGATCTGGGGCGTGCACGGATCTTCGGTCAGCCGACGATGGCAGCAGCCCTCCCTTCCCTGATCGAGCGACTGCCCAATGGCGATCTGTTGATGCACGCGATCGCCGACTTCGAGCGCCCGAACGGCAAGCGAGTCGAGGGCGAAGGGGTGCAGCCCGATCAGCTCGTCGTGCCGACCCGCGAAGGTCTTCTGGCCGGTCGCGACGAGCCCCTCGATGCAGCCCTTCGCTGGATCGACGAACAGACTTCTTCGGCGGGGATGCACCGCGCCGATTCCGAAGGATCGAAACAGTAGAAAACGACGGGGTGGGCGTGTCGCCCTGAACCCCAATAGGAGAGTTGTCACGATGTCGAAGAAAACGATGCTCAGTCTGGCCTCGATGCTCTTGTTGCTGCCCCTTCTGGGCGCCTGTGCCTCCTCCGGCGGCGGCACCGCGGGAGACGTAGTCGCGCCTGCGGCTGCTGTCGACTACAGCAACGAGGTGGGTGAGAACGGTCTACTGACCCCGAGAGCGGTCTTCACCCGCTACATCGATGCGTTGGGTGGGGAGAAGGCCCTGCGCGCCCACTCGTCTTCGGTCGCCAAGGGCAAGATGGAGATCGCCGCCATGGGAATCTCTGGTGACCTGACGATCTGGTCCTCGGCTCCCAATCTGTTCCTGATGGTCGCCGACCTGGGCATGGGCGTGATGACCACCGGCTACAACGGCGAGGTCGGCTACTCCGACAACCCGATGACGGGGCCGATGATTCTCGAGGGAAGCCAGCTCAGTCAGACGCTGCAGCAGGCCGACTTCTACGGCCCGCTCAACTGGGAAGCCACCTATCCGACCGCAGAGACCCTCGAGCTCACAGACTTCAAGGGTACCTCCGCCTACAAGCTGCGCCTGGTGGACGCGACCGGGACCGAGGTCTTCCAGTACTTTGCCGAGGACAGTGGCCTGCTGATCGGTTTCGAAGGCAACCAGTCGAGCCCGATGGGCGAAGTCTTCGTCACCGCGACGGTCAGTGACTATCAGGAGTTCGGCGGCGTCAACACGGCGACCGTGACCTCGATCGACATGATGGGTACGGAGGTCAAGCAGGTCATCGAGTCGATCAGCTACGAGGACGTGGAAGCGGCGAAGTTCGAGCTCCCGGACTCGATCAAGGCTCTCGTGGAGTAGTAGCTTGGGCTCGTGGTGAATACCACGGCCCAGCTACCGGTATTTTCCCCCCCAGGCCCCCCCAGGGGGGGTTCGCTCGAAGGAGGAGGCGTGGCCTCCTCCCTCGCTCGGCTCGTGGTGAATACCACGGCCCAGCTACCGGTATTTTCCCCCCCAGGCCCCCCAGGGGGGGTTCGCTCGAAGGAGGAGGCGTGGCCTCCTCCCTCGCTCGGCTCGGGGTGAAACCCATCGGCCCGCTACCGGTATTTTCCCCCCCAGGCCCCCCCAGGGGGGGTTCGCTCGAAGGAGGAGGCGTGGCCTCCTCCCTCGCTCGGCTCGGGGTGAAACCCATCGGCCCGCTACCGGTATTTTCCCCCCCAGGCCCCCCAGGGGGGGTTCGCTCGAAGGAGGAGGCTGGCCTCCTCCCTCGCTCGGCTCGGGGTGAAACCCACCGGCCCAGCTACCGGTATTTCCCCCCCCGGCCCCCCCAGGGGGGGTTCGCTCGAAGGAGGAGGCGTGGCCTCCTCCCTCGCTCGGCTCGGGGTGAAACCCACCGGCCCGCTACCGGTATTTTCAGCTCCAGGCCCCCCCAGGGGGGGTTCGCTCGAAGGAGGAGGCGTGGCCTCCTCCCTCGCTCGGCTCGGGGTGAACACTGCGCTATTCTCCTTGCGCAGATCCCACAATCTCTCGAAGGTCCCGACTGCTCGACTCTCTCGATGGCTCCTGTCGACCCTGATCTCGGACTCCTGCTGAAGTCGCCGCTCCTTCCCCTGGGGGCTGGTCTGGCTCTGCTGTTGTTCGGACGTCGGCTCTACTTCCTGCTGCTGGTGGTCGGTGGCTTCGGCCTCGGCTACTACCTGACTCATCTGCTCGGGATCGACTCCGAGCCGACGACGCAATGGATCGTTGCCGCGATCTTCGGCATCGCTCTGGGCTTGTTGGTGCGAGTGCTGCACAAGACGGTCCTCGCGGTGGTGGGCTTCCTGCTCGGAGCGCTCGCCGCAATCTGGGTCCTCGAGCTGTGGCTGCAGACCGCCGGCCCGATCGGTTGGGCCGCCGTCCTCTTGTGCGGTTTGTTGGCCGCCATCGTGATGCCGACCCTCTTCGAAGCCGGGCTCGTCGTGCTCTCGAGCGTGGTGGGGGCTCGATTGCTGGTGGAGGGCCTGCGCGACGTGGGTATGCAGGGATCCTGGGCACCGTGGGCGTTTCTCGCCCTCGCTCTGATCGGACTCATGGTGCAATGGCGGTCCGGAAGAGGGGACGACGACGGGCGCCGGCGTCGCCGGCGCGACGATTAGGAGGGGGCGCCGTCGCTGGGGGAGGTCAGCTCTTCGACCGGTTCCTCCTCGTCGTCGACGGAACCTTCGGCGGCTTCTGGACTCGTGGGAAGCGAGCGTTGCCAGGGGAGCTCGTCGTCGACCTGAACGCCGGAGAGGTCTCCGATGGTCGCGACGAAGAGCCTCCCCTTGCCGGTCAAGCGGTAGTTCTCGGCGCCGGCTCCCACCAGTAGCGCCTGGCCCGAGCGCAGGGTGAGCTTGCGGTCGGGGTTCTGGAACCGGATCTCTCCTTCGACGCACAGAAGGATCTCCAGAGTTCGCTGGTCGCTGGACTCGTAGCCCGCCTCGTCGATCTCGAGCAGGCCGAGACGGAAGTCGAGCGTGTCGGTCTCGAACAGCTGGATTCCCTGGGCACTCGGCTCAGGCTGGAGAACCTCCACCGAGCTCGATTCGAGGACCAGGAGTGAGCCCAGCTCGTCCGGGTCGACCATCTTGCTCGTGAGGCCTCCCCGGAGCACGTTGTCGGAGGCTCCCATGAGCTCGATGCCGGTGCCGCCCAGATAGCTATGGAGGATGCCTGCATCGGTGAACACGGCCTCCCCGGGCTGAAGCTCGACCAGATTGAGCAGGAAGGGGGCCAGGATCGAGGGGTCGTCGGGATACTGCGCGGCCAGCCTCTGCGACCAGCGGGCCGCGCCACCGAGCCGCGGGTCCTCGGTAGCGCGGCGCGCGGCTTCAGCAATGTGCTGAGCGAGTTGTTCGCGGGCTTCGCCCTCGGTGCGAATCAGTGCGAGGAAGAGTCCGGCCACGGCGGTCGGACTTGCGGTGCGCAGTGTTCGGGTCGACGCCGGGAGGTGTCGATCGAGCAGGGCCTGCTCTGCAGAGTCGGTGAGGCCCAGGGTCTCGAGGTCCTCGAGCGTTTCCTCCGGAGAACGGAATCCCTGAAGGAGGTGAAACGGTGTGAGTGCGCACAGGATCTCCGGCTTGGCGTAGGGGTCCGCATAGCGACGGTGGGGGGCGTCGCGAGCGATTCCCGCAGCCTCGTCTCGCTTGAACCCCGCCACCGCCTGCTCCTGGTTCGGGTGTACCTGAAGCGAGAGCGGCCGCTCCGCGGCCAGCACCTTGAACAGAAAGGGTAGCCGTTTGCGAAAGACCCGGGATGCCTTGCGCCCGACCAGGGCACTGGCTTCCTGCTTGATCAGTCGGTCGAGAGGGATCTCACCCATTTCCGTCACGGCAACCGACTTTCCCAGTGGGTGAGCGCCGATCCAGAGCTCGGCCTGCGGCTGTAGGGTCGGGGCCTGGCGCCTCAGGAGCTCGGCGATCGCGGTGTGGGACCCCCAGTCGTAGCTCTTGATCGGATTGAGCAATCGATAGACGTGTTTCATGGTCCGGGTTCCTGGCGATCTCTCGGGTCGGTGGGCAGGAGTCTCTGGAGGTGCTCCAGATCGGAGAGGGTATCGATGTCGAGGAGGGGGCGTTCGTCATCGAGCTCGAGATCCGCTCGGCGCTCGGGATGCTCTCGAATCAACTGGCGCCCGCCCTCGTCTCCTTCCAGCGCTCGAAGCTCGTCGAACTGAGAGCGCGCAAAGAGGACAGGCGCACCGGGCCTCGCGCCGCATCTTGGCACGACGATCGGCAGGCCGGTAGTGGCGTGGAGGGAGATCAGCGCATCGATCAGCACGGCGTCGACGAAGGGCTGATCGGCCGGCACGAAGACGACAGCGTCCACGGGCTCGGTCACGGCGTCGAGGCCGACTCGGATCGAGCTGGCCTGCCCGGTCGCATGGTCGGGATTCGTCACGATCCGGAGGTCGAGGCCGGAGAGAGTCTCGCGGACCGGTCCTTGCCGGTAGCCGAGAACGACGACCACGGGTCGCAAGGATGCAGCTGCCACGGCGCGGCACACCCTACGCAGCAGCGGCTCTCCGTCGAAGAGTGCGAGCTGCTTCGGTGCCGGAGCGCTCCCGGAGGACGGCCCGAGCGTCGCGAACCGACGGCTGCGGCCCGCCGCCAGCACGACACCCGCGACCGAGAGTCCCTCAGGCGACGCCATGACGAGCCTGGATCATCTCCGCAGCGATGGAGAGGGCGATCTCCTCGGGCCTGCGTCCACCGAGCGGAACTCCGATGGGCGCGTGGATACGCTCGATGTCCTGGGCGGAGACGCCCAGCTCTCTCAGAGCTTCTACACGCTTTGCGTGAGTTCTTTTGGAGCCGAGCGCGCCGACATAGCGCGCCGGGCTCGCCAACGCGACGACCAGGGCGGGGTTGTCGAGCTTTGGGTCGTGACTCAGAAAGGCGAAGTAGGTTTCCTCGTGGATCTCGAGCGCCTGCAGAGCAGTGGCTGGCCACTCCACGATCACCTGGTCGGCATGTGGAAAGCGCTCGGCGGTGGCGAAGGGGGCGCGGGCATCGACCACGATGGAGCGAAACCCCAGAGTCTTCGCGATGGAGACCAGGTCGATCGCCACGTGAACCGCACCTACGATCACCAGCTGGGGAGGTGGCGAATGTACCTCGAGAAAGAGCTCGACGTCGTGCCCCTTGACCTCGTGGGTGAGCACCGCCGAGCGGTTGGAGGTGATCGCAGAGGTCGCTTCGGCGACGGCGAGACGATCGGCCTCCTGGTCCCCGAGGCCGCCCACCGAGGAGCCATCGGGTCGCACCAGCAGCTTGGCGCCCAGCTCGACGCCGGGTAGATCGGTCGGTTCGATCACGGTCACTACCGCGACCGGCTGCTTCTTCTCCACGGCCTCGATCAGGCTCTGCCATACCGACATGATTTTCGTGAGTCTCCTGCTCGGGCAGTGTCCCGTCGTCAATCGAGGCGCTCGACCAGCACTTCCAGCTGTCCGCCGCAGCTGAGACCGACTTCCCAGGCCTGTTCGTCGGTGATCCCGTAGCTGAGCCGCTTGGCGCGGCCGCTCGCGAGCACTTCCTGAGCCTCCTCGAAGACTGCGCCTTCGACACAGCCACCGCTCACCGAGCCCGCCATCGAGCCCTGTTCGGAGATGGCCATCTTGGATCCCAGCGGGCGTGGACTCGAACCGGCGGTCTTGACCACGGTGGCAACGGCGACCCTTTGACCAGTCGCACGCCAACGTTGGATGTCGTCGAGGATCTCTCTCATTCGCTGAGGGGCTCCGGTTTCGGTTCAACAAAGAGGCCTCTCGGGCCCCCGTTCAGACAGTCTACCGATCTCATCGGCTCCTTTGCTGTCGGCACTCCCAGATCCAGAGGCCTGCGCCGAGCTCGCTTCTCAGCCGAGCCGCTCGAGGACCCGGCCGAGCTGTTCGAGACTATGCAGGTTGTGCACTGGGAGGAATTCGTCGATGTGCGGCAGGGCGGCCTGCATCCCTCGGGTCAGGGGCTCGTAGCCCGGAGAGCCGAGCAAGGGGTTGAGCCAGATCAGGCGATGGCAGCTGCGGTGTAGTCGGTCGATCTCTCGACCCAGAAGATCGATGTCTCCCCGGTCCCAACCGTCACTGATCACGAGCACGACGGCCCCCTGGCCGAGTACGCGACGGCTCCACTCCACGTTGAAGATCTGCAGCGACTCGCCGGTCCGGGTGCCTCCGCCCCAGTCCTCGATCTGTCGCGTCGCCGCCTGGAGAGCGCGATCCGGGTCACTCTCGCGCAGGAACTGGGTGATGCGGGTCAGCCTGGTGCCGAAGACGAAAGCCTCGATCTTCTCCAGGCCATGCTGGGCCGAGTCCTGGTTGCTGAGTGCGTAGACGAAGTGCAACAGGAGTCGGGAGTAGGGCTCCATCGAGCCCGAAATGTCGCAGAGCAGAATGAGCGGGCGCTTCTTGCGCTTGCGCTGGCGCTTGTGCAGAGGCAGCAGCTCGCCCCCACGACTCAAATTGCGACGCAGAGTGCGCCGAAGATCGGGACGATGACCGCGGCGAAAGGGGACGTGGCGTCGGCTGCGCCGAGTCTGCAGATTCCAGCGCAGCCGACTCATCAGGCGCTTGATCTCGGCCAGCTCCTCGGCGCTCAGCTGGGCGAAGTCCTTGCGCCGGAGCTGCTCGCGCTCGCTGTAGGCGGCGGCTTCGAGTGGCGGCTCGTTACTGTCCTCGCCGTCGTCTGCGTCGTGCTGGAGCTCCAGCTTCTGGAGGGCGCTGCGCTGGGTTTTCTCGGTGGTGCGCTGCACCAGGAGGCCGAGCTCGAGCTCGGCGAGCTCCCGAGGGTCGCGAGCCTGCCAGAAGAGATCGAAGGCGGCCTCGAACCAGGCGAGGTCGGCCTGGCGGCGCACCAGAATCGACCGGCTGGCAGCACGGAAGTCGCGTGGGTCGAGCAGTTCGACAAAGCGCAGCGCCTCCACCCAGTCGGTCATCTGGGCGGGAGTGACGTCGAGACCGCCGGCGCGCAGCAGGCGCCCGAAGAGCACCATGTTGCGCAGCAGGTGTCCCCGTGCGCTCCCTGGAGAGAAACCGTCCGAGACCACGGGTACTGACTCGCCCATCGAGTGGCCGTTCCGGATCGGCGGTCAGTCGACTGCCGCTTCCGCCTGTTGGAGGAGGCGGCGAGCGGTCTGGTCGTCGATTCTCTCGATGTCGTCCTGGTACTTGAGCAGAACACCGAGTGTGTCGCGGAGGATCTCGTCGCTGAGCGTCTCGCGGTCGAGGGCGATGAGTGCGTTCAGCCAGTCGAGGGTCTCCGCGACTCCGGGTCGCTTGAAGAGCTCTTCGTCGCGGAGCGCTTGTACGAGCGCCACGACCTGGCGGGCCAGACGCTCGGGAGCTCCGGGTACGCGTTCGAGCACGATCTGGAACTCCTTGTCGAAATCGGGAAAGTCGATCCAGTGGTAGAGGCAGCGACGCTTGAGCGCGTCGTGAACCTCGCGGGTACGGTTGGAGGTGAGCACCACGATTGGAGGATGGTGGGCTCGGATCGTGCCGATCTCGGGAATGGTGATCTGGAAGTCGTCCAGGACCTCGAGCAGGAAGGCCTCGAACTCCTCGTCGGTCCGGTCGAGCTCGTCGATCAGCAGCACCGGGCCGTGGTTCTGGTTGATCTCGGGGTCGATCGCACGCAGCAGAGGACGCGCCAGGAGGAAGTCGCGGTGGAAGAGATCGTGGAGATCGGAGCTTCTGCCCGAGGCCTCGAGAGTGCGGATGTGGAGGATCTGCCGGCTGTAGTTCCATTCGTAGGCGGCGCTCGAGAGGTCGAGCCCCTCGTAGCACTGCAGCCGAATGAGCGGCACGTCGAACGCCGAAGCCAGGACGCGCGCGATCTCGGTCTTGCCCACGCCGGGCTCTCCCTCGAGGAAGAGCGGCTTGTTCATCTTGAGGGCGAGATAGGTGGCAGTCGCCAGGGGGCGATCGGCCACGTAGCGGTTCGAATGGAGCAGCTTCTGGAGCTGTTCGATGGAAGAGATCTCTTCGGGCGTCATGGGTGTTATCTTGTAGCCATCACCAGCGGTGGAAGTGTCGGACGCGTATCGGGGCATTATCGCACCCGAAGGCGCGTCGGGCCGTTCCGGGCCCAGAGGCACGAGTGCCGCCTGGTTCCTGCGCGAGCCGAGCCTGCGAGAAGGAGTCTTCCGAGATGAGTTCCATTGAAGTCCTGGATCTGAGCCCGGAGGGGTCGGATCGGGTGCTGACGCCCGACGCCCTCGAATTCGTTGCCCATCTGCATCGGACCTTCGAGCCTCGTCGCCGCGAGCTGCTCGCGGCGCGTGCCGAACGCGCGAAGCGCATCGCCGGCGGGGAGAACCCGAGTTTCCTCGAGGAGACACAGTCGATTCGCGAGAGCGACTGGCAGGTGGCTGATGCTCCAGCGGACCTCGACTGCCGGTGGGCAGAGATCACCGGACCCTGTGACCGCAAGATGATGATCAACGCGCTCAACTCCGGGGCCAAGGTGTTCATGGCCGACCTGGAGGACTCGCTGTCGCCGACCTGGGCCAACGTCATTCAGGGCCAGATCAACCTCGCAGATGCCGTGCGCAGGACCCTGGAATTCGAGAATCCCGACGGTCGGAAGTACGAGCTCGAGGACGAGATCGCCACCCTGCTGGTGCGGCCGCGTGGCTGGCACCTGCTCGAGAGGCATGTCACGGTCGACGGGGATGCCGTGTCGGGCGGCATCCTCGACTTCGGTCTGTATTTCTTCCACAACGCGAGAGAGACCCTGGAGCGAGGCAGCGGCCCCTACTTCTACCTACCCAAGCTCGAGAGTCACCTCGAGGCGCGACTGTGGAACGACATCTTCACCGAGGCGCAGGCGAGGCTGGGGGTCGCTCACGGCTCGATTCGTGCCACGGTGCTGATCGAGACGATTCTGGCCGCGTTCGAGATGGAGGAGATCCTCTACGAGCTGCGGGACCACTCTTCGGGGCTCAACGCCGGACGCTGGGACTACATCTTCAGCGCGATCAAGAAGTTCGCCTTCCGCGACGACCTGACCCTGCCCGACCGCGGCCAGATCACCATGACCGTACCCTTCATGCGCGCCTACACGGAGCTGCTGGTGCGCAGCTGCCACAAGCGGAGAGCGCACGCCATCGGTGGCATGGCGGCCTTCATTCCGAGCCGGCGCGACGAAGAGGTCAACCGCGTAGCGATGGGCAAGGTGCGCGAGGACAAGGAGCGCGAAGCCGCCGACGGGTTCGATGGCAGCTGGGTGGCCCATCCGGACCTGGTTCCGATCGCCCTGGAAGTGTTCGAGAAGGCCTGCCACGGGGCGCCCAACCAGAAGCAGCGCTTGCGCGAGGACGTTTCCATCAGCGCCGGTCAGCTGATCGACCTGACGGTGCCGGGCGGCGAGCTCACCGAGGAGGGTTTGCGCAACAACGTCAGCGTTGGCTTGCTCTACCTGGACTCGTGGCTCAACGGCAACGGCGCAGCAGCCATCTACAACCTGATGGAAGACGCGGCGACTGCCGAGATCTCTCGCTCGCAGCTCTGGCAGTGGGTTCACAAGGGTGGCAAGCTGCCCGATGGCACCCCGGTCGATGCCGACTACTACCTCAAGGTGCGCGACGAAGAGTTGGAGGCGCTGGGCGGGCGGGCGACGCGGCGGCTCGGCGACGCAGCGGATCTGCTCGATGGACTGGTGCTGCCGGAGAAGTTCGACGAGTTCCTGACCTTGCGTGCCTACGATCGCCTCGAAGGCTGAGGACGCGAGCCAGGCCGGGTCCGGATGCCCAATACTCTCGCCCACATCGCCGTCCAGACCCCGCTGACTCGGCTCCTCCTGAGAGGAGCTCGCATCGAGGGGGGTGATCTGCCCTGGATCTATCTCGGCTGTGTGCTGCCCGACGCCCCCTGGATCCTGCAGCGAGCCTCGAAGGTCGTGGTGCCGGAGGTCGATCCGTACTCGCTGCGGCTCTATGTCGTCGTCCAGGCGACGCTGGCCGTCACCCTCGTGCTCTGCGGCGCCGTGGCAGCGCTCGCTGCCAGACCGTGGCGGGTGATGGCGATTCTCTCCCTGGGCGCGGTGCTGCACCTGGTGGCAGATGCCACCCAGATCAAGTGGGCGAACGGGGTGCATCTGTTCGTTCCCTTCGACTGGCGGCCGATGCGGTTCGACTGGTTCTGGCCGGGGCATCCTCTGTTCTGGCTGCTGACGGCGCTGGGGGTGCTGACCCTGGCTCTGGGGTGGCGCAAGGCCACCTCACAGCCGCCGGAATGGAATCTCTCTGTGCGCTCGGGGATGCTCAGCGTCCTGCTGCTGGCCGCGTATCTGGGGCTCCCGGTTCTGGGTATGAGGGCAGCCGAGCGTGCCGACAACCACTTCGTTCGGACCTTGCGCGAGGTCGAGCGGCGGCCGGGGCGTGCCGTCGAGCTGCACAGCGCCCACTTCTATGCCGACTCCGAGGGTGGTTACGTGCTCGACCTCGCCAGCTTCCCCCTTCGGGTCGAAGGCCCCATCCTGGAGGATCCCTCCCTCGGGGATCGAGCCCGAGTGTCGATCCGGGGTCACTTCATCGACGCGGAGCGGCTCGTGGTCGATCAGTACCGGATCCAGCCCCAGGGGGCACGCGACGCGGCCTCGTACGTCGGTCTCGCGGCCATTGCTGCGCTCTGGCTGGTGGCGTCGCTCCGGGGCCGAAGCGCCCGGCGTCCTGCCTGATCTCGGCTCCGCGATAGCATCGCGCCACCGTGCGACACGACATCCCAGTCGACGAGCTCCGCGAGGAGATCCCACGAATCGAGGCGATGGCCGGTGCCGTGGCGCGCTGCGTACACTGCGGCTTCTGTCTGGCCACCTGCCCCACGTATCTGACGATGGGTGAGGAGATGGACTCACCGCGAGGCCGCATCCTGTCGATGAAGGAGGTGCTCGAGGGAAGTCTCACGCTCGCGGAGGCGCTGCCGCACCTCGACCCGTGCCTGGGGTGTGTGGCGTGCGAGACCTCCTGCCCTTCGGGGGTTCCCTACGGGGAGCTGGTGACGCCCTTTCGCGCGTGGTCGGAGGAGCGTCGGGTGGACGGCGGGTGGCGCCGTCGCCGTCGCCGCGCCCTGCTGCGCACTCTGCAATCCCCTGAGGCGTTTCGGCGAATGGCTCGATTGGGACGCTGGGCGCGCCCCTTCTCGGGACTGCTGCCCGCGTCGCTGAGGGCACCGCTCGATCTGCTTCCGAAGGGACGCCTGCAGACGAGCTCGGCGCCGCGTGCTGCGAGGCCCGTCGAGCGCCCACGGGCGCGTGTGGCGTTGCTGCGTGGTTGTGTGCAGAGTGTCCTGCGGCCGAGTCTCCTCGAGGCGACCGTCGAGGTGCTGCGGCGCAATCGGGTCGAGGTGTGGATTCCGGACGATCAGGGTTGCTGCGGAGCGCTCGCCCTGCATTCCGGAGAGGCGGAGATGGCCCGCGACTGTGCACGCCAGACCCTTCGGGCATTCCCTCTCGATGAGATCGATGCCGTGATCACCAATGCAGCGGGATGCGGCTCGGGAATGCGCGAGTACGGCGCTCTCTTCGAGGGCCAGCCCGAGTCCGACCGGGCTTTGCGGCTGGCTCAGCGGGTGGTCGACGTCACCACCTTTCTCGCCGAGCTGGGCCTCGAAGGCGAGCCCGCCCTGCCTGAGACCGTGCGCGTGGCCTACCACGATGCGTGTCATCTGGCTCACGCACAACACGAACGGTCCGCGCCCCGCGCCTTGCTGCGCGCGGTTCGGGGTGTCGAACTGGTCGAGCCGCGCGAGTGGGAGGTGTGCTGTGGGTCGGCCGGGCTCTACAACCTCGACCAGCCGCTCGTCGCGAGTGAGCTGGGCGAGCGCAAGGCAGCGCGGCTCGCCGAGACCGGTGCCCAGGTGGTGGCGAGCGGCAACATCGGCTGTCTGGTGCAGATCGCGCGGCATCTTCCCGTGGGCCCCGATGGCTCGTCGGTCCCGGTGCTGCACACGATCGAGATCCTGGCGCAGGGCTATCGAGGTGAGGCTCTCCGTGGAGTGGCGGAATGAGCGCCAAGCGTCCCAGCGTGTTTCTGACCCGACGTCTGCCTCCCGGAGTCATGAAGCGCCTCGAGGCCGAGACCGAGTTGAGGTGGAATCAGGAGGACCGGGTCGTGTCGGCGCAAGAGCTGGCCGAAGCGGTCGTGGACTGCGAAGCACTTCTCTCCCTGGTCACCGATCGCGTCGACGACGCGCTGCTCGGCAAGGCTGCCCGGCTTCGAGTCGTGGCGAACGTTGCGGTGGGCTACGACAACATCGACGTCGATGCGGCGACCCGGCGCGGGGTCGCGGTCACCAACACGCCCGGCGTGTTGACCGAGACCACCGCCGACCTGGCCTGGGCGTTGCTGCTCGCCGTGTCGCGACGGATCGTGGAGGGCGATCGTCTGGTGCGCTCCGGGGATTGGAGCGGCTGGGCGCCCACCCAGCTGTTGGGACGTGACGTCCACGGGGCCACGCTGGGCATCGTCGGACTGGGCCGGATCGGCCGTAGTGTGGCACGGCGAGCTCGCGGATTCGACATGCGGGTCCTCTATTGGAATCGCACTCGTCTCGATCCCGTCGAGGAGCGGGAACTGGGCGTCGAGTATCGGTCTCTCGGGAGCCTGCTGGCCGAGTCGGACTTCGTGACGATCCACGTTGCCGCGACCGAGGAGACTCACCATTTGATCGATGCCGAGGCGCTCGGGTCGATGCAGCCCCACGCTGGCCTGATCAACACGGCTCGCGGCACGGTGGTGGACGAAGCGGCCCTGGTGACCGCCCTGCGCGAGGGGCGCCTGGCCAGTGCCGGCCTGGACGTCTACGAGCGTGAGCCGATCGTGACACCCGCGCTCTTCGAGATGCCGAGGGTGGTCTTGCTGCCGCACCTCGGCAGCGCCTCGGAGGCGACCCGTGAGCGTATGGGGGAGATGGCGCTCGACAACGCCCTGGCGGCCTGTCGGGGGGAGCGACCGCCGAACCTGGTCGATCCGAGCGTCGGGGGACGGTTCGCCGATCCGCGACCAGAAGATGAGTGAGTCCACCCCTTCTTCCTCCCGAGAGGTACACTGTGGCTTCTTCTCCCGGGAACTCTCAGCTTCGAGGAGACACTGACGATGCGTGTGGGATTGATGGGGTTCGGTCGCGTGGGACGAAACCTCTTTCGTCTGCTGTATGACATGGAAGACGTCGAGGTCGCTGCGGTCTCCGACATCGCCGATCCCGAGGTGCTCGAATACCTGCTGCGTTTCGACAGCCTCCACGGAAGGTTCCCTGACGAGGTCAGCATTCGCGACGGCTTCATCTATGTGGCCGGCAAGCAGATTCCGTTGCTGCCCGGGGGCGAAGCCGGTGAGGTCGATTGGGGGCCGGAGGGCGTCGACATCGTGGTCGAGGCGACTGCGAAGTCCTGGTCCCACGAACAACTCTCCAAACATCTCGGCAAGGGCGCTGAGCGGGTGATCCTCTGCTCCCCTCCGCTCGACCATGCCGATGTGACCATCGTGATGGGGGTGAACGACGATGTGCTGACCCGGGAGCACCGGATCATCTCGAACGGCTCGGTCACCGCGCACTGTGCCGCTCCGATCCTCGAGATTCTCGACAACGCCTTCGGCATCGAGCGGGTCTTCCTGTGCTCCGTGCATGCCTACACCAACAAGCAACGCCTCGCCGACGTACCGGCGGAGGATCCGCGAAGTGGTCGGGCTGCCGCTGAGAACATCATCCCGCAGGAGACCAACGCGGGTCGGGTCATCACCAAGGTGCTGCCCCAGCTCGAAGGCAAGATCCAGGCAGCCGCGATGAACGTTCCGGTATCCAACGGCTCGGTCGTCGACATGGTGTGCTGGCATCGCAAGCCGGTCAGCGTGACCGCGATCAACGAGGTCGTGCGCACTGCCGCAGCCGCGCACTGGGAAGGAATCGTCGACTACGAGGACGAGCCGATCGTTTCGACCGACATCGAGAAGAGCTACTTCTCGAGCACGTTCGATGCCCAGGCGACGATGACCCTGGGTGAGCACATGTCGAAGACCCTGTCCTGGTTCGACAACCACTGGGGCTACTGCAACCGCGTGGTCGACCTGATCGATCGGCTCCGTGAGCTCGAGGGAGAGGTGGCCTGAGATGATTCGCGTAGGCATCAACGGTTTCGGGCGCATTGGCCGCTCGGTGTTCCGGATTCTCAGTGACCGCGACGACATCGACGTCGTCGCCGTCAACGATCTGTTCGACAACGAACAGCTCGCATATCTGTTGCGCTACGACTCGGTCATGGGTCGCTTCGACAAGCCGGTCACGGTGACGGAGGATTCAATGACCGCCGGTGACGACGTGGTCGCAATGACGTCCGAGCGCGATCCGGCGGCGCTGCCCTGGGGAGAGCTCGAAGTGGACGTCGTGGTCGAGGCGACCGGTGTCTTCAAGAAGCGGGCTCAGCTCGAGAAGCACCTGGAAGCGGGCGCCAAGAAGGTCGTGCTCACGGTGCCGCCCAAGGACGAGCTCGACGCCATGGTCGTCATGGGCGTCAACGACGACGTGCTCGGCCCGGACGACCGCCTGGTCTCGAATGCTTCGTGCACCACGAACTGTCTGGCGCCCCTGGCGATGGTGCTCGACGAGCAGTTCGGCCTGATCGAGGGGCTGATGACCACGGTCCATGCCTACACCAGCTCGCAGCGCATCGCCGATACGCCCTCCAGGGATCTGCGACGCAGTCGGGCGGGAGCCTCGAACGTGATCCCGACCACCACTGGGGCGGCCAAGGCGGTGGGGAAGGTACTGCCTCATCTCGACGGCAAGCTGAACGGGATGGCGATTCGGGTGCCGGTGCCGGATGGCTCGGTCGTGGATCTGGCGATGCGCCTGGAGAAGGAGCCGGATGTCGCGGCGGTCAATGCAGCGGTCAAGAGCGCTGCCGAGGGCCGCCTCCAGGGCGTGTTGGAGTATTGCGTCGACCCGGTCGTTTCGAGCGACATCATCGGGAATCCTCATTCCTCGATCTTCGACTCGCTCTCTACCGAGACCCTGCCCGGAGGCTACGTGCGCGTTCTGTCGTGGTACGACAACGAGTGGGGCTACTCGAATCGGGTGGTCGACATGCTGCAGCGGATGGCGACGCTGGTGTAGCGAGATCCCATGAGGTTCGCCCCGCTCAACCGATTGTCATTTCCCTGCTCTTCCCGGCGGGCCAGCTATACTGCGCGCCGATGAAGCGGCGAGCCAAGATCGTAGCCACCGTCGGCCCGGCGTCGTCGGACGAGAAGACCCTCGTGCGGTTGCTCGAGTGCGGGGTCGACGTCTTCCGTCTGAACTTCTCCCATGGGACCAGAGACGGACATCGTGAGCTGATTCGACGGATTCGGGGGCTCGCGGAGTCGCGCGACCGGTTCGTCGCCATCCTCGGCGACCTGATGGGCCCCCGCTATCGCATCGCGACGCTGACGGAGCCGGTCGAGCTCGAAGAGGGAGACCTCGTGACCCTGGGCAGGCGCCGACACGGCGTCGACCTTCCCGTCACCGAGGGCGCCATCCTGAAGCACATCGAGGTGGGAGAGCGGGTCCTGATCGACAACGGCCTGATCGAGCTACGGGTGACCCGGAAACGGGACGGAGCCGTTCGGGCGAGGGTCGTGTCCGGGGGTCGCGTGTCGTCACGCAAGGGGATCAACCTCCCTGACAGCGACCTTCCCTTTCGCGTTTCCAAGAAGGACCGTGAGGATGTCTCGCTGGCCGTCGAGGAGGGCGCCGACTATCTGGCAGCGAGCTATGTCGGCAGGGCGCGCGACGTCGAGACGATACGGCGGCTGGTCGTCAAGGCGGGAGGGGATCTCCCCGTCGTCGCCAAGCTCGAGCGCGCCCGAGCGGTCGACAACCTCGACGAGATCGTTCGGGCGTCCGATGCCGTCATGGTGGCGCGAGGCGATCTCGGAGTGGAGGTGCCTCTGCATCAGGTACCGGTGCTCCAGAAACGGATCATCGATTCCACCTGGAGACTCGGCCGGCCCGTGATCGTCGCCACCCAGATGCTCGAGTCGATGATGGAGCAGCCTCGTCCCACCCGGGCCGAGTCCACCGACGTCGCCAATGCGGTCTTCGATGGTGCCGACGCGTTGATGCTTTCCGGTGAAACCGCCGCCGGGCGCTATCCGGTCGAGAGCGTGCAGACGATGGATCGGATCATTCAGGAATCGGAGAGGTATCACATCAGCCACGCGGCCACGGCGCTCAACGCACCCGGCTCTTACGATCTCGAGCCCCCGGCGGGTCCCGACGCCCTCGAGATTCCGGAGACCGTGTCTTCGGCGTCGGTGCTCGCGGCCAAGCAGGTCCAGGCGCGAGGCATCGTGACTCTCAGCCAGGGTGGTTTCACGGCTCGCATGCTGGCTCGTCGCCGTCCGTCGACCGCCGTGTTCGCCATCACTCGCGATCGGGCCACCTGTCAGCGTTTGCAGCTGGTCTGGGGTGTGCGCGCTCTCTACTTCGAAGAAGAAGTCGTGCATCACGCAGAGGTGGTCGAGCTGATCGACCGGCACATGCTGGGAGCTGGCCTGGCCAAGCCCGGGGACGTCATCGTCATTCTGATGGGCGATCCGATCCGTGAGAGGCCGCCCACCAATCTGATGCGGATCCACCGAGTTCGGCCGGCGGTGACGAAGAGGGCTCGGACCAGAGAGAGGAGCCGTTCCAGACGATGAGCTCGCGGCGAGCTTCTTCGCTGGTGTTGGCTTGCCTCTTCGTGTGGGGAATGGTGCTCGGTGGGTGCGATGCCTCCGAGGAGGGGGAGCCGCGTTCACTCTTCCCGCGCTTCGTGGATCTCGCGGGTGACCGGGTCGAACAGCTGGAGGGTGTGGAGGGCGTCGAGACCGGCCTGTTCTTTTGTCACGACCAACGTCGGTGGGGGATCACGCTGCTCTCCGGTGCGGAGATCGAGGTGCCGCTGGAGATGGCGGCGTCGCCGGTCCTCCGTATGGAGCATTGCCTCCGTCGGGCTCCTGGAGCGCGCGCTGGCCCCGGCCGTCCGTCGATCGAGTTGACTGTCGAAGACGAAACGGGCGTGCTGCTCGAACGATCGGTTGCCGTGGCCCCGGGCTGGGGCGAGTCCACTGTCGACCTCTCCCAGCTCGCCGAGCGCTCTGGACTGCGCCTGCGTCTGCGCGCATCGGTTCGACTCGGCTATCGCCTGGCCTTCAAGGACCTCTTCATCGAGCAGTCTGAGAGAGTCCCACCGCCACGTGAACCTGGGGCTCAGGTGCTCCTCATCTCACTCGACACCCTGCGCGAGGATGCCATCGGAGCGTTGGGCGGCCACTACCCCACTCCAGCGCTGGACGCTCTGGCGGCGCGATCTCAGGTGTTCTCGCCCCACTATTCGGCGGCGAGTTGGACGAAACCATCGCATGCCAGTCTGCTGACGGGCGAACTGGCGGCGGTGCACGGGGTGATGAACTTCGAGGACAGCCTGGCCGAGGGGCTTCCCACTCTCGCGGAGAGGCTCTCGGAGAACGGTGTAGCGACTGGAGCCCTGGTGTACGACTGCAAGCTCCTCGAGCCTCGCTTCGGCTTCGCTCGCGGCTTCGACACCTACGAGATTCGACACTGGCAGGTCTCGACGGCTGCCCGGTGGGCCTACGAGTGGATCGGAGAGCATCGGGATCAACCCTTCTTTTTCTTTCTCCACTCTTTCGAGACCCATTCCGACTTCGATCACCTGCCCTACGAGGGCCCCGGCGCTCACCGGAAAGTGGTGGAGAAGCAGTTCGGTCTGAAGAGCTACGGCTGTTCTGGAGAGATCTGTGCGTCGAGCCGATTGGCGCTGATGGACCGCGGCGAGATCGTTCCGCTGGACAAAGAAGGGGAGATTCTCGACTTTCTCTACGGAAAGGGGGTGGAAGAAGTCGATCGCGCTCTCGGCATGCTCTTCGATGCTCTCGATCGGGCCGGTCTCCTGGAAAAGATGACCGTGATCGTGACCAGCGACCACGGAGAGGAGTTCTTCGAGCACGGGACGCTGCTGCACGGTCGCAACTGGGAGGAGATTCTACGTGTCCCCTTGATCGTCAAGTGGGCCCAGGACAGGGGCGCCGGAGAGAAGGAAGGGCGACTCACCAGTGCCCTCGACCTCGCACCGACGATTCTCGGCCTGCATGGCGTGTCCTCCGAAGGACTTCCAGGGCAGCCGCTCAGTCGTCCGGTCCAGGAGCGTGCAGTCTTCTCCGGCACACATGACAGGATGGTGCGTCGGGGATTCTGGAAGCTGGAGCGGACTCGCGACGGGGGACGACTGTTCGACCTGGAAAGCGACCCCGGCGAGCAGAGCGATCTGATCGAGAAGCGCCCCGACATCGTCGGCGACCTCAACGAGCTGCTTCTGGATCGTGAGCGCCGAGACGGCGCCCTGGCTCGCGGATTGAAGCGCGGCGAGGCGGAGCTGAGTCCCGAGGAGCGCGAACAGCTCGAGGCCCTCGGCTACCTCGAAGCCAACGAGGGCGAAACGGGAGAGGTCGAGCCGGATGGTCTCGACTCCTGAACCGTTTCAGAACAGCTAGGATCGGAATCTCGAGGTCCCACATCAGCTCTCTGACCGAAGGTGTTCAGTGGACGTGAGCGATTCGATTCAACTACCGATCGGCGCCGACTACGAATTCCTGCGCCAGCCGGTGCGCCGAATCTGCGAGAAATTTCCAGGCTCGTACTGGCGGGAGCTCGACCGGAAGAAGCAGTACCCGACCGAGTTCGTCGACGCGCTCACCGAGCACGAGTATCTCGCAGCGCTGATTCCCGAGGAGTACGGTGGCGCGGGCTTACCGCTACGCGCCGGCGTGGTGATTCTCGAGACGATCCACGAGAACGGATGCAATGCCGCAGCGTGCCACGCGCAGATGTACACCATGGGCACGTTGCTCCGCCACGGCAGCTCCGAGCAGAAGGAACGATATTTGCCGAAGGTCGCGCGCGGTGAGCTGCGCCTGCAAGCCTTCGGCGTGACCGAGCCGACCACCGGCTCGGAGACCCTCAAGCTGCGCACGACCGCTGTGCGCGACGGCGACGACTACGTGATCAACGGCCAGAAGATCTGGACCAGTCGGGCGCTGCAGTCCGACCTGATGATCCTGCTCGCTCGCACCACGCCTCTGGACGAAGTGGAGAAACGCTCTCACGGCCTGTCGGTGTTCCTGGTCGAGCTCGAAGGCGTGCGCGAGCGCGGCGGGCTCGAGATCCGGCCGATCGAGACCATGATCAACCACAACACCACCGAGGTGTTCTTCACCGACCTGCGCATTCCGGCCTCCAGCCTGATCGGTGAAGAGGGGCTGGGCTTTCGCTACATCCTCGACGGCATGAACGCCGAGCGCATTCTGCTTTCGGGTGAGGCGTTGGGCGACGCCCGCTGGTTCCTGAAGAAGGCCCTGGACTACGCGAAGGAGCGTGAGGTGTTCGGCCGGCCGATCGGGCAGAACCAGGGGGTGGCCTTTCCCTTGGCTCGCTGCTTTGCCGAGATCGAAGCCGCGGACATGATGGTGCGCAAGGCGGCGGCGCTGTTCGACGGCGGCGGCGACCAGACCGAGTGCGGCGCGGCGGCCAACACGGCCAAGCTGCTCGCCTCCGAAGCTGCCTGGCACACCGCTGAGGCGTGCTTCCAGACGTTCGGTGGCTTTGCCTTCGCCACCGAGTACGACGTCGAGCGCAAGTGGCGGGAGACCCGTTTGTTCCAGACCGCCCCCATCAGCACCAATATGGTGTTGGCCTACCTCGCGCAGAACGTGTTGGGGTTGCCGAAGAGCTACTGAGCTCCATGACCGGAGCCCTTCGGAAGGATCTCCCTGCGCAGCCCGCTGGGCGACCGAGCTCTTCGACCGTGTCTGGGCCTTCCAGCTATGGCTCTCGCACCAGCTCCCTCAAGTGGGTCTTGAGCGTCTTCATGCTCTTTTCGTCGAACGCCTCGTAGTAGCCGCGGATCTGGCCCTCGCCGTCGACCAGGGCGAAGCGGGTGGAGTGACCCATCGGGAGATCGCTGGCGGCGAGCAGGAAGCCCTTCTCGCTGAGTACCTGCACCTCTTCGATCGGGCCGCGGAGGAAGAGCCAACGTTCGTCGTCGACGCCGAGGGTGCGGGCGTAGCCGTCGAGGACTTCCTGGGTGTCGTTGTCGGGATCGACGGAGATCGAGAGGAAGCGCACCTTGTCCGAGCCTTCGAAGGCTCGGTAGAGCTGCTTCATCTGTGTGCTCATCGCGGGGCAGGCGTCTGGGCAGCTGGTGAAGATGAAATCGACGACGTGCAGACGGTCGTTCAGTTGAGCCTTGCCGAAGGGGCGCCCCAGGTGGTCGGTGAGCTGGAAGGGTGTGACCTCGTGGTAGACGGGCAGGTCGGCGACGGCGCGGCGCGCTTTGGACACCACCAGGACGGAAACCAGGAAGAGGCCGAGCAGGACCGTCAACGCGACGGCCGCGGCACGAGCGGGAGTCATCGAGAAGCCTCCAGTGGCAGGTGAGTCGGTCTCGGTGCGAAGGCACCGGTGAAGAGTACGAGCAGGGCTCCGACGAAGAGGCTGGCCACCCAGGCGTGAAAGAGCTGCACTACGGGGGGGATTCCGAGTGCGACGAAGGCGAAACCGATCAAGGTCAGCAGGACGACGAGAGCGCCCGAGGCCCAGGCACCGAACGACACGAGCCAGGAGGGATCGTCGCTTTCGGTCAGGAATCGCCGGCACACCCACAGCGTGAGTGCGGCGAAGACGACGCCGAGGCCGAGATGGACGTGCGCCGGCATCCCGGCACCCCAGATCATCTCGCGGTCGCCGATCAACGGGAACCGGTCGATCAGCGTTTCGAAAGTGCCCCGCAAGTGGGTCCCGAGTCCGACCTGGAAGAGGCCCACGATCCACAGCAGCACCAGCAGTCCTTTGCTCCCAGCCGGGTAGTGGGCTCCCTCGCCGTCTTCGGGGTTCTCCAGGCGCCAGGCATAGATCAACGCCCAGATCAGGAGACTGACGATCACCAGAGCGAGGACCATGTGGGCGGTGATCACCAACGGCGCCAGTGCGCTCGAGACCACTTTGGAGCCGAGCCACCCCTCGAACGCCACCAGAACGGCGGCGGCCCAGGTCGGCCACAGAATCGCCGGGTAGCCGCGCAGGTTCTTGGTGGCGAGAAGTGCGGCTCCCAGAATCAGGAAGCCGACGCTGACGCCGACCAAACGGTTGATGTACTCGATCCAAGCCAGCGTCGGGTTGTAGAGCGAGGCGAGCTCGGGCGGCACCTGGCTGATGTCGGAGGGAGGGATCCAGCCGCCGAAACAGCGGGGCCAATCCGGGCAGCCGAGGCCGGCGCCGGAGACGCGAACCAGGCCGCCGACCCAGATCAGCAGGTAGGTCGCAATGCAGGTGGCGAGGGCGAAGAGGCGGAACCGGACCAAGCGCGCCGCGGCCACGGGAGCCTCGACGCGCTGCCGGCCCGCAGCCGGGGTGGCAGTCGTCATCGAGTCAGTCTAGCGGTTTCAGTCGGGTGGTGTTCGCTGTGGAGAACCGCTAGGTGGGCGGGCTGCTCGCCCCAGCTCCGAAGTGCGGACCAACCGCTCCAGGCGCCTCGACAGTCGGGCGATCGCCGGCCAGTCGTAGGTGATGATGTCCTGGGAGTGAGCCAGGTTGTTGCGCAGCGACTGGAGCTCCTTGGCGAAGCGTTTGGCGGTGCGCTGAGAGGTGAAACCGAGCTGCCTCACGACTTCGGGCTCGCGAATCAGCACAGCGGTCTTGTCTCCGAACTGCAGGCAGTCGAGCAGTCGCGCCTCCTGGCCCCGGCGCCGCCGCTCCTGCTGAATCTCGCGGGCGTGTTCGAGGCGCCCCTCGGAGAGCTGCTCCTGCCAGCTGTCTCCGGGATAGGTCTCTTCAATCCAGAGCCCGAGATTCATCTCGACCATGGTGACGACCCCGAAGAGCCACATGCGGGCCGCCGGCTTCTGCACCTGGATGCGAGAGATCCATCCGTCGACGGTGCCGAGCGTCTGGATGAAGCAGAGCTGGTGCTCATCGAGGGCCTCGAGCACGCCTGGAAGTCCCGCCTCGGCGGGGAGGAGCTGCCCCGGTTCGAAGGCTGTCATGTGGTGGAGACAGAGTCCCTCGGTCAGGTCGTCACGACGGGCCCAGCCGTTGACCAGGCCCGCCGTGCGAATCCCGGCGATCTGGGTCTCGGTGGCCTCCATGAGCCGCCCGACATCGGCGGCCTCGCGTTCGGCGTCGAAGGACACCAACGGCTCGGCGATGTCGACGGCCAGGAATCCCTCCTCGAACAGCTTGCGTAGGCGGGTGGAGACCATGGAGCGACCCGGTGCTGCGCAGCGGCTCGAGGACAGGAATCAGGCCCTGTCGCGCGCGGCCTGGAGGGCTCGTCGACCGTAGACCTGCGCCAGGTGCACCCGGTACTCGCCGCTGGCGAACGCGTCGCTCATCGGATCTTCGGCCGTGATCCCGGAGGTGGCTGCAGCGATCGCGTCGTCGTCGAGCGTTCCACCGACCAGCGCCGACACGTCAGCGACGTGGGGCGTCGAAGCGAGCCCGTTGAAGACGAGAGTCGCTCGCGAACACTTGCCTTTGTCCATGGTCACGGCGGCGGCGGCGCCGACCACGGCGTAGCCGGAGGCCGGATGCTCGAACTTCTGGTAGGCACTGCTGCCGCTCTGAGCAGGAATCTCGATGGCGGTGATCACCTCGTACTCGCCCATGTCGGTCGCCAGCAGATCGACGAAGAAGTCGCCGGCCGAAACCGCGCGCTCGCCGTCGGGGCCCTTCAAGTGAATCGTGGCCTCGGCGGCGGTGAGCACCGCGGGAAGATCCGAGGCCGGATCGGCATGGGCGATGTTGCCGCCGATGGTGCCGCGGTTGCGCACCTGGGGATCGCCGATATGCCCCGCCGCCTCTGCCAGGAACGCGCACTGCTTCTGGACGTCGCCCGAGGCGGCGATCTCGGCGTGGGTGGTCAGGGGGCCGATGCGCAGTCCTCCTCCCGACGCGGTGATGCCCGAGAGTCCGTCGATCCGACCGATGTCGATCACGGTGGGGGGTTGGGCGAGCCGGAGCTTCATCATCGGAATCAGGCTGTGGCCTCCCGCGAGCAGCTTGGCGCCCTCGTTCGCCTGCAGCAGCTGGATGGCCTCGTCGATGCTCGTGGCGCGGTGGTAGTCGAAAGCAGCTGGGTACATGTCAGATCTCCTTGCGTACTGAGAGAGCTATCTCTGGCCTCAGCCGTTGCTCGAATGAATCGCGCGCCACACCCTTTCGGCATGGAGCGGCATGTCGATGTGCTCGACACCGTAGGGCTTCAGGGCGTCCATCACCGCGTTGACGACCGCCGGGGTCGAGGCGATCGTCCCTGCCTCGCCGACTCCCTTCACGCCCAGCGGGTTGTGCGGGCAGGGGGTGACGGTGCGGTCGAGGTCGAAGCTCGGCAGCCGGTGGGCACGCGGTAGTGCGTAGTCCATCATCGATCCGGTGATCAGCTGCGCAGTCTCGTCGTAGACCGCGCCCTCCCAGAGGGCCTGTCCGATGCCTTGCGCCAGGCCGCCGTGTACCTGGCCCTCGACGATCATCGGGTTGATCACGTTCCCCACGTCATCGACGGCGACGTACTTGCGCAGCTCGATGGTCCCGGTCTCGGTGTCCACTTCGACGACACAGATGTGCGCGCCGAAGGGATAGGTGAAGTTGGCCGGATCGTAATAGCTCACCGCGGTCAAGCCAGGCTCGAGGTCCGCGGGGTAGTTGTGAGCGAGGTAGGCCTGGAGCGCGACGTCGGTAAGTCCGACCTGGCGATCGGGAGAGCCCTTGACCGAGAAGCTTCCCTCCTCGTAGTCGATGTCCTCGGCTGCGGCTTCGAGGAGATGAGCGGCAATCTTCTTGCCCTTCTCGATGATCTTTTCGACTGACTTGACGATCGCTGAGCCGCCCACGGCCGCCGAGCGGCTGCCGTAGGTGCCCATGCCGAATTGCACCTGATCGGTGTCGCCGTGGATGACTTCGACTGCCTCGACATCGATGCCGAGCTTCTCGGCGACGATCTGCGAGAAGGTGGTCTCATGTCCCTGCCCGTGCGCCGAGGAGCCGGTGTACACGGTGGCCGAGGCGGTGGGGTGGACTCGGACCTCGGCGCTCTCCCACTGACCGGCCTGGGCCCCCAGCTGCCCGACCAGGGCAGAGGGCGCCAGTCCGCAGGCCTCGATGAACGTGGACAGCCCGATACCGAGCTGAATGCGATCGCCCTTGGCTCTGCGATCTTCCTGCTCCTTGCGCAGGTCGTCATAGCCGGAGAGCTCGAGCGCCCGGTCGAGAGCTGGCCCGTAGTTGCCGCTGTCGTAGACCAGGGCCACCTGGGTCTCGAAGGGAAACGCATCGGGCGGGATGAAGTTCCGTCGGCGGATCTCGGTCGGCCCGAGCCCCGTCTTCTCGCCGGCGAGGTGGACCAGGCGCTCGACCAGGTAGGTGGCTTCGGGACGTCCGGCGCCACGATAGGCATCGACCGGGTTGGTGTGGGTGAAGGTGCCGGTCACCCTCGCGTGGATCGCCGGAATGTCGTACTGCCCGGAGAGCAGCGTGGCGTGCATGAAGGTCGGAACGGCGGGGGCGAAGGTCGACAGGTACGCCCCCATGTTGGCGTAGGTGTGGGATCTGAGGCCCGTGATCTTGCCGTCGCTGTCGAGTGCGAGCTCGCCCACGGTGACGTGATCGCGTCCATGGCAGTCGGTGAGGTTGCTCTCGGTCCTCGTAGCGGTCCACTTGACCGGACGATCGAGCAGCTTCGAGCACAGTGCCGTAATCGTCTCGTCGGGATAGTGGGCGATCTTCGAGCCGAAGCCCCCGCCCACCTCAGGAGCGATGATGCGCACCTTGTGCTCGGGAAGTCCGATCGACGCCAGCACCATGAGCAGGCGGTGCACGTGCGGGTTCTGCGTCGTCATGTGAATCGTCATCTCGCCGCGGCTGGAGTCCCAGTCGGCGAGGGCCGCGCGCGGCTCGATCGCGTGGGGGATGAGACGCTGGTTGCGCACCTCGAGCTTTACCGTGGTGGCAGCGGATGCAAAGGCTGCGTCGGTCTTCTGCTGGTCCCCGATCTCGAAGTTGAACGCCACGTTGCCGGGTGCCTCCTCGTGCACCTGGGGCGCGCCTTCCTCGGTGGTGGCCTTGACGTCGGCAATCGCCTCGAGAGGCTCATAGTCGACCACGACCAGGTCTGCCGCGTCGCGGGCGAGGTACCGATCCTCCGCCACGACCACGGCGACGGCTTCACCCACGTGGCGCACGATTTCAGAGGCCAGCATCGGGTGAGCCGGAGTCTTGAGATCGGGCAGCAGCCAGCCGACCGGAATGAATCCGGGCATTCCGGCGGTCGCAGCATCAGCCGCGGTGACCACCTTGAACACGCCCGGAGCGCTTTCGGCTGCCGAGGTGTCGATGCTCTTGATCCTGGCGTGAGCGTAGGGGCTGCGCACCATCACCGCGTGCAGCATGCCGGGAACCTGGAGATCGTCGGTGTACTTTCCGCGACCGGTGATCAGGGCGGGATCCTCGCGCCGTTTGAGGGCGCTGCCGAGTACCTTCGCCATCGCCTCAGACCTCCTTCATCTTGGTCGCGGCGGTTTGAATCGCCTTGACGATGTTGTGGTAGCCCGTGCAGCGGCAGAGGTTGCCCTTCAGCGCCGTGCGAATCTCGCCGTCCGACGGCGACGAGTTCTGCGCCAGCAGGTAGTCGGCGGCCATGATCATTCCCGGCGTGCAGTAGCCGCACTGCAGTCCGTGCTCTTCCCAGAAGGCCTCCTGCAGCGGATGGAGCTTGCCGTTGCTGGCCAGCCCCTCGATCGTGGTGACCGACTTGCCGTCGGCCTGAACCGCCAGCTGCGTGCACGACTTGACGGCCTTGCCGTCGACGTGCACGGTGCAGGCGCCACACAGGCTGGTCTCACATCCTACGTTGGTGCCGGTGAGACCGAGCTCGTCGCGCAGGAAATGAACCAGCAGCGTGCGCGGCTCGACGTGGCGCTCCACGGTCTTGCCGTTTACTTCCACTCGGATCGTCTGACCCATGGAGTTCCCTCCGGTTGGTTGTCTTTTCGTTGTCGTTTCGGATTCTTCGAAGGTCATGCCGACTCAGGAACAGGCCCGCAGGACGATCGCGATCACGGTGATCACCAACAGCACAATCGCGACGCCGAGGGCCGGTCGCAGCGAGCCAGGTACCATCTCCTCGTACATTCCCTTGGCAAAGTCTCGGGCCATCTCGGACTGACTGGGAGGCTCGATCGCAGAGGGCGCCTGCCGGGCGGTCGCCGAGTCCGTGGGTCGGTCCTCAGGCCGGTCGGACGCGGCTGCCTCGGCCCGGGCCTCGAGCTGTCGACCCAGCCCCTCCAGACCCTGTCGCGTGATGACTTTGGCGGAGCTGTCCAGGAGGCGCTGGCCGACAGCGGCGATCCGGCCGCCGACCTGTGCGTCGATGTCGTAGAAGAGCCTGGTTCCCCCCTCGGCCTCTTCGAGGCGAATGGACCCCTTGCCTTTGACGAATCCGGGGGCGCCCTTCCCGTCGATGGTGATGCCGTAGCTCTCGGGGGGTTTGCGATCGGTGATGGTCACGCGTCCCTGGAACACGCCCTGGACCGGGCCGACCTTCATCTTCAGCTTGCCCTCATAGTCGCTATCGCTGACCTGCCGGAGCTCCTCGGCTCCGGGCAGGGTGCGAGACAGGACTTCGGCGTCGAGGAGAGCCGCCCACACGTCCTCACGGGGCACGGGGTAGGTGTGGTCACCAGCGATCTTCATGGTCATCGGGTCGGGAACCTTCTTTGTACCACAACCTCCACCGTTTCCGGCGGGGGAATCAGTCCCCTGTTGGCTCAAGCACGACGGTAGAGAATCGTCGAGGTTTCCTGCACGTCCAGTTCCTCGAAGTTGGAGACCACCAGGGCTCCGCGCTGGTAGAGATACTCGACGTGGGCGCCGGCCTCTTCGAGTGCCAGCAGGACGGTGTAGCCGGAGACGTCGCCGAAGAGTCGGCGACTGATCTCGGCGACGGTTTGCGGCTCTCGCGCGATCTCGAGGACCTCCTCCAGACGATCGTGGTGGGAGGCGCGGATCTCTCGGACCCGTCCCGCGAGGTCCAGGATCGGTGCCTCGTGCCCGCCCAGCCCGAGGGAGATGTCCTCGAGTCGCTCGATCTTGCCGAGCGACTCGAGATAGTGGCCCAGCCCCATATGGAGAGTGATCGACTCCGGCGACTGATGAGGAGTGATGCGCGCCAGAACATGGTCGGCAGTGAGCAGGACATCGTCGACCCGAAGGCAGACCTGTCCAGGGCAGTGGCCCGGCACGTGGATCACCTCGATCTCCAGATCGTGACCGCTCGCGTCCAGGACCGGCTCTCCCTCTTCGAGAGAGAAGTCCACTGGGAGCGAATGAAAGCGGCTTTTCGGGGCAGAGTACATCTGCAATAGCGTGTCGCGACGTTGGGGCGACAACCCGCAAGCCTCGAGGAAGCGGGACACTCCGCGCGCGGCCATGACCACCCGTTCCTCGTAGTGCGACAGCACTCTCTGGTCGAGCGTGTGGATGCCGATCGGAGCGTCCGTCTGACTGCGCACGAACTCGACTCCGCCGAAGTGGTCCGTGTGTCCGTGGGTGACGAGAACGGTGTCCACGTCGTCGAGTGAGTACGAGCGCTCGTAGCGTTCGCCGATCGACTCGAGGCCGCGTGTCAGATTCTCGTCGGACGAGCCGAATCCGGATCCGCAGTCCACGAGCACGACTCTCGATCCGTCGTCGATCAGGTAGACATTGTTGAAGAAGTTCGGAAAGGTCTCGAACGAGATTCCGAGGATGATCCGCTTTCCTGCGGTCGTCGCTCGCAACGGCGTGTCGAGGCGCTTCTTCGCGTCGACGACTGCGCTCGATTTCCGGTCAGCTGCCATAGAGCTCCCAATGGCGCTGGGCGGACTGACTCCAGGTCCGTTCGCTCGCGAGACGCTGGGCCACTTCTCCGAGTCGCTGTCGTGTCGCCTCGTCGCGGTGCAGATCGACGATCGCACGGGCCCATTCCGATTCCTGATCGCGAGGCGTGAGGGCGCTGGTGCCGAGCAGGTCGAGGGCGCCACATGAAGTGTCTGTGATCGAGGGAATGCCGCAGGCGCCGGCCTCGAGAACTGCGTGCCCGAAGCCACTGCCCAGACAGGGCTGGAGCATCATTTCGGCGCCCCGGTACAGGGCCGGAAGTGCTTCGCGCTCGAGCCCTTCGAGCAGGTAGACCCGCTCCGGCGGCTCGCCGTTGGCCCTGATCGCGTCGGCCACCCGGGCCGCTTCTCCCGACGCCGCCACCATCACCAGGGGGGGAACCGAGTCGTCTTCGGCCCAGGCGATCTTGCAGGCTGCGACGACGTGCGGTGCTGCCCGGGTTGGCTCGCTGGCGGTGCCGACCGCGAGCAGGTACGGACTCTCGAGGAACGGGTACTGTCGGCACAGCTCCTCGACTTCGGACGGCTTGGGAGGCTGCCGGTAGCGCTCTGCGACCCCTGGAGGAATGATCACCAGGCGCTCGGTGAGATCGGGAAGCTCCGAAGAGAGACGATCGGCCGTGCGCTGGGCCGGCACGATCACGGCATCGGCTCGCTCCAGAGAGCGCTGCCAGCTCGAAGGGATCGAGACATCGGTCGCCACTCCCTGCACCGAGACGATTCGTGTGCGGGCGCGCGAGGGCAGCATCGGTGGCGAGATCGAGTGGGTGACGTCGAGTGGACCGATATCCGAGACGAGGCGTTCGACCGCGGGCCTGCCGGCACGGCGCCACAGCCGTGCGGAGCGGCCGATCATCGGGATCTTCTCCGGTCGAAAAGTCCCATGACGGGTCAGCCAGGCGAGCGCGGCGGGCAATGTCTCATTGGCGTGCAGGAGGACCACCACATCGGGCTCTTTGGCGAGTTGGAGAAGCTCCGGCAGCAGTTCCTCCAGATAGGTACGTGCCCCCATGCCTCGGGCGTAGAGCTCGTTGGTATCGAGGGCGAGTCGCATCGTGCTTCGGCGTCGAAAGGTCGCTGGCAGGTCCACTCCGCTGGTCGGTCGCCCTCGCCGGGGCTATGACTCCCCCGAGTTTTCGGAGGCTGTGGGCGTGTGTCTCGGCGCTACTCCGGGTTGGCTGAAGGGGAGGTGATGGCTGCCACGATCTCGTCCATGACTGACTCGGCGAGTGCGTGAAGCTCTTCGTCGGTGCGGTCCTGGATCGGATGTCGCACCAGGATGCACCGAGGTCGAAACCCGAGCGACGCCGACTGCGCGACGGCGGCTGACTCGAACTCGGTCGACGCCACGAAGGCTCCGGGAATGCCCATCGTTTCGAGGTTGGTGATGTCGTGCACACTGCACGACGTGCAGGACCCTCAGTCCGCGAGCGCTTCGATCACCGCATCGCATCGCTCGCGGATCTCCTTGCGCAGGTCGATCGGAGCGATCTTCGAAAAGGTCGGTTTGCAAAAGCGCAGCACCCTCGCACCCCGCCGTGTGAGATCACGCTCGATCCGGTCGAGAAACACGTCGCCGCGCGCCTTGGAGATGTCGAGCAGCCCGACCGTCGCGTTCTCCAGCTTGGCCAGGCGGGGCTGCTCGGCGCGGTGCGCCGGGCGGTTCTCGTTGGTGGGGTCGACGAGCAGCCGTGCGCCGGCCGTCTGATTCTGGGTCATGTCAGTACCTCGTGGGTGACCGGCTGCGAGCCGGTCGCGCCGTTGATCCAGCCGCCGATGACGGCCGAGAAGAGTCCGGCCCGGCCGCCTGCGTGGACGAAGAGGATTCCGTCGGGGCGGAACTTGGGAATGGTGGCTTCCGCCATCTCCTCTGGCAGCCCTTCGGCGCAGCCCAGGGCACCGCGGACCATCTCGGAGCCGGAGATCGTCAGCTCGGACATCAGCTCACTGCGAAGTCGGTCCTTCGTCCAGCCGGCCTCCTCGAAGACCCGGGCGTGCTCGGGGGTGATCACGACGATGGCGTCGAAGGCGAAGGCGAGCTTGGGATGCGCCACGCTCCGCAGCGCCATGGCCAACGAGCGAGACAGCGACTCGGGAGTTCGGGAGAGCTGATCGACGACTCCGCGCGGGGCCTCGCCGGCGAAGAGAGTGACCGCGGAGGCACCCTCCGCGATGCCTCGTTCGCTGGCCAGGGACTCCCACGGCGAATCCTCTTCGTTCTCGGCGAAGCAGAAGGTGTATTTGCCCGGATGCCCGAGTGTTGCGCGGTCGATCTCTCCGGGTCGGGCGCCGCCGACGTTGCGAAGGACCAGCTGCAGGGCCCGACCGATCGTCGCGTTCGCGCGATTGCCCTGGCCGAGGGCGTTCATTCCGGAGTTCATTCCGAGGGCTCGGGCGATCGGGCCATTGACGATCACGACCGGTCCCGCGATGTAGGTGGTGGCGGCGAGCCCGTGCCAGTTGAACTCCTCGCTGCAGGCGGCCTGAACGGCGGCGATCACCACGGGCAGGTACTCGGGCCGACAGCCGGCCATCACGGCATTGATCGCGATCTTCTCGACCGTGCAGTCGGCGAAGTCGGGTGCCACCCGGGCAACGACCTCCTCGGGGCTCCGGGTCGTCCCGAGGAGCATGCGGGCCAGCCTCGCCGGAGTGGGAGGCACCACGGGGAGCCCGTCGCTCCAGCCGCGCTCGAAGCAGGCCTCGATCTCGTCCTCGGCCTCGCCGAGCTCGATCAGGCGGGAGTGTGTCGCGAGGTCGCGAGTGGCTCGGAGCGCGGTGTGTCTCGGGTCGAGGTGGAGCGAGCCGCAGCCGGGACGGCTTTCCGGAAGTCCGGGGGCGAGATCTACGACGCCGGCGAGCTCTTGCCACTGTTGACGATGCCAGCCGATCGCGCGACCGACTTCGGAACCGTTCTCGAAACGCAGCAGTGTCGGGACCACCTCGACGTCGAGACGTGCCGAGAGATCGAGGTCGGCGTCGTAGATGGGCGTCGGACGAGTCGGAAACGCGGGATCATCCTGACTGATGACGGTGAACGGAAGGTGATCGTCGCTGGCTCGCGAAAGCTGCTCGAGTGCAGGCTCCACCAGGTGACAGGTGGGGCAGTCGGCCTTGACGACCGCGACCAGGCCTTCTCGCAGATCGCTCGTTCCGGGGGTGCCAACTCGAGAGGACGTCATGCGATGGGGCGGTCTCTACTAGCAGGAGGTGTCGGGAAGCGCCTAGCATAGCAGCGCATGGCCGAGCTGATCCTCATCCGACACGGCGAGAGCGTCGCCAATTCCGAGCGGCGATTCACCGTTCGCGACGACGAGCCGCTGACCTCGACCGGTGTCGACCAGGCGCGTGAGACCGGCCGGCGGCTGATCTCCCTCTATGAGCCGGTGGCGATCTATGCGAGTCGCTATCGTCGGGCGGTCGATACCGCCCAGGAGATCGGTCGATCCTTCGGACTCGAACCCTCGGTGATCGAAGGCCTGCACGAGCAGAGCTTTGGTGACCTGCGGGGTGCCCCCTATGAGGAGTGGTACGACATTCACGCTCCGCGTCCTCACCCCCGCGAGGCCTGGCGTCGGCAGCCGCCGGGCGGCGAGAGCCTGAGCGACGTGGCCTCGAGAGCGGGTGCGGTTCTCGACTCCCTGGCTCGTCGCCACCTCGGCGAGCAGGTGATCGTGGTCAGCCACGGGGGGGTCATGGCGGCACTCAGGGGCTGGGTGCGAGGTCGCTACGACGACCCTCCGGAGTCCACCCCCAACGCGGGAGGCTATCGGCTTCGCGCCTCGGTTGCCGAGAGTCGACTCCGATACGAGGGCCCGCTGGAGCTTTTCGTCGCCGGGCCGGAATGACCCTCCGCACTCGATTCACGACTGCACTCGAGACTGCGGAACGCGGGGCGTTTGGAGAGGCTCGGAGGATTCTCAGGTTTCTCGGCAAAAGAATGGCGCAGAGTGAGATTTCTCGGTGAGAATACGGGAATACGCTTTGCCATGCCTTTGCGATTGCTTTACCTTTGCAGCTCAGTATTGCAGTGCCTCTCCCTGATTCTTCTGCGAGTCCTTGCCCTGCCGGGAACCTTTTCCGGCCCACCCGGGTCGAGGAAAGGGAGGGGAGATCCATCGATGATGGCTGGCGCCGTCAGCTTGACAGTCGAAGTGGCCTGAGCTAAAAACTGCCGCGCTCTTCAGCCAGTTCGGATCTCGATCGAAGGAGGATTGCTCCTCATGAAACGTACACCCACCTCTTGGACTCTCCTCACCGGCCTCACGGCCATGACCCTGCTTGGCGTCGCCTGTGGCGGGGGCGGAAAGTCGGAGGTCGATTTCGCTGCGGTGCTGCCGCTCAGCGGCGACTACGCGGTCTATGGCGAGGCGATTCGCAAGGGTGCCGAACTGGCGCTCGAACAGTCTACTCAAGACCCCGATCTCAACTTCGCGCTCACCCTGTCTGTCGAGGACTCTGGCGGAGATCCGGCGAAAGCGGCCGAGCTCGCGTCCCGGCTCTACGATTCGGCGTTGGCGATCGTGGGTGGCGTGACCAGCGACGAAGCGGTCGCGATGGCGGCCGTGGCCCGCGACGAGGATCGAGTCCTGCTCTCTCCGAGTGCCTCCAGCACCGCGCTCTCCGGGATCGCTCCCGGCAACTTCTACCGGATCTTTCCTACGGCGTCGGACGAGGCGGTCAAGATGGCCAACTTCGCCGAGGAGACGCTGAACGTCAGCGAAGTGGTGCTCATTGCCGAGACCAACGAGTTCGGTCAAACGATGGCCGCAGCCTGGCGAGAGGCCTTCGAGGCCGAAGAAGGGGAGATCATTGCCGAACTGACCTTCGATCCGGGGCAGATGGATCTCTCTTCGGTGATCGCAGAGGTGATGGCCAGCGAGATCAAAACGGTTCTGGTCGCCGCTTCGGGGCCCGGCCTGGCGCGCGCGGTGCAGTCGCTGCGCGACGGTGGGTTCGCCGGTCAGGGCTACCGCATTCTGACCAGCTCCGCCATTGCCTCGAAGCAGGTTCTGGAGATGGCTGGAGACGCGGCCTGGGGGATCTACTACACCCAGACCGCTCTCGATCTCAACTCCGATGAGGAGCCGATCAAGGGCTTTCGTGAGGCCTATCAGGCCAAGTACGGTGAGACTCCGGATGCCTACGCGGCCTACGGCTACGATGCCTTCCAGGTCCTCGTGCAAGCGCTTCGCGAGCAGGAGGACAACGGCGGGGGCGGAAGCGTGCTGCCCAGCCAGATCGAGAAGGGCATGCGGGCGATCAACAACTACCGTGCGGTCACGGGAACGATCCAGTTCCGCGAGAGCGGGGACGTGCAGCAGTTCGAGCGCGTCTACTACATCGCGGAAGGGCAGCCGGTCGACTTCGACGAATGGTGGCGCAACCGCCAGGAAGAGATGCGGGAGAAGTTGGAAGAGAACCGCAAGAAGCTGGAGCGCCTGATGAGGGACCAGAGTCAGTAGGCGTGCGGGCTCCGTCGGGTCTCTGAAGGTCCCGGCTTCGGCCGGGCCTTTTTCGTTCGGGAGGCCGGCTACCCGTTGATACACTGCCGACGCTTCGGATTCTCGCCCGCTCGGGTATCTCGGTAGAGGAGGTCTGGTGTGTCCGGAATCGTGCGCTATGGCAGCTATGTGCCCTTCTTTCGTCTTCAGCGCGCGGCCGCCGGTGGCGGCAAGGGAGAGCGCGCCGTGGCCAGCTACGACGAAGACGCGGCCTCGATGGCGGTCGAGGCCGCTCGAGACGTGGTGCGGGCAGCGCCAATCGAGATCGACGGCATGCTGTTCGCGACCACTTCGCCGCCCTACGCCGAGAAACTGAACACCGCCACCCTCCACGCCGCACTCGATCTGGCGCCCGAAACATCCTCGGCAGAGCTGGGAAGCAGCTCGCGGGCCGGTCTTTCCGCGATGGCGATCGCTTCCGATCTGGCGACCGCGGGGCGTGCGACACTGGTTTGTGCGAGCGATGTCGTGACGGGAGCGCCGGGCGGCCCTCGCGAGGCCGGTGGGGGCGACGGGGCTTGCGCCTTTCTCTTTGGGTCGGACGAGCATTCGATCGCGACGCTCCTCGGACGTGCGGCTTCGACGGAAGAGGTGCTCGATGTCTGGCGCGCCCCCGACATGCGGTTCGCCAAGCAGTGGGAGGAGCGCTTCGGTGCCGACGTGTTCGTGCCGCTGCTGAAAGACGTGGCGACTCGAGCTCTCGACGATGCAGGGATCGCACTGAGCGATGTCACCAGCGTGGTGATGGACAGTACCAACCCCCGAGCCTCGGCGGGCGCGTTGAAAGCGCTTCGTGTGAAGCCGGAACAGATCGCCGACTCTCTGGTCGCTCAGGTCGGTCGCACCGGGACGGCACATGCCGGCCTCCTGTTGGCTCACGTACTCGATCAGGCCTCCGCGGGCGACAAGATCCTCGTGGTCTCCGGTGCGGACGGCGCTGACGCCCTGGTGTTCGAGGTGACCGACCGGATCGCGCAAGGCCGACCGGTGCACTCGGTCGAGCGCTGGATCGACTCGAAGCGCTCCGATCTGGGCTACACGGACTATCTGAAGTGGCGCGGCATCCTGGACTTCGAGCCGCCGCGTCGCCCGGACCCGGCTCGTCCAGCCGCTCCGCCGATGCGTCGCGCCGAGCGCTGGAAGTTCGCTTTCGTGGGCTCGCGGTGCCTGGAGTGCCAGACCGCGCAGTTGCCCCCACAGCGGGTCTGTGTGAACTGTCAGGCGGTCGACAAGATGGAGCCCCTCTCGTTTGCCGATGCTGCTTCCAACATCGCCACCTACACCATCGATCGCCTCGCCTACTCGCTGCAGCCGCCGGTGGTCGCGGCGGTGGTAGACTTCGACCAGGGCGGACGCTATTCCTGTCAGTTGACCGACGTGGATCCCGAGAAGGTCCAGATCGGTGACGAGTTGGAGATGACCTTCCGTCTGATTCACACGGCGGACGGCGTGCACAACTACTTTTGGAAGGCGCGGCCGCTTCGCTAGCGTCGCCGGAAGACGGTCAGGAGGACTCGAGATGAGCAGCAATGGAATCTGTGATCGCGTCGCGATCGTCGGAATGGGCTGTACACCGTTCGGCGAGCACTGGAGCCGGAGCGCCAGTGACCTGCTGGTGGACGCAGCGCACGAGGCCTACCAGTCGGCCGGAATCGAGCCCGACCAGGTCGACGCGTACTGGCTCGGGACCCTCTCGAGCGGGATCTCGGGTCTGATGCTCTCCGAGCCGCTCAAGGTCCAGTACAAGCCGATCACGCACGTCGAGAACATGTGCGCCACCGGCAGCGAGGCCATCCGCAACGCGGCCTACGCCGTGGCCAGCGGTGCCTACGATCTGGTGTGCGCGATCGGGGTCGAGAAGTTGAAGGACTCGGGCTATTCCGGGCTCACCGGCAATGCCCCTCCCGGAGACGGTACCGATGCCGGCACGACGGCCCCGGCGAATTTCTCGCTCCTCGCTCCTGCCTACGCCGAGAAGTACGGGGTCGATCTCGAGACCCTGCGAGAGGTGTTGTCGCGAATTGCCTACAAGAACCACTACAACGGCGCACGCAACTCCAAGGCTCAGTTTCAGAAGGAAGTGCCGATGGAGAAGATCACCAACTCGCCGAAGGTAGCCGGGATGCTGGGGATCTTCGATTGCTCCGGTGTCAGCGACGGCGCTGCCGCGGCGATCATCTGCCGCAGCGAAGACGCTCACAAGTACTGTGACAACCCGATCTTCATCAAAGCGCTGTCGTTCATTTCCGGTCCAGCCGACGGCGCCAAGCGTCAGGACTACGACTTCACGACCTTTCCCGAAGTCGTCGAGAGCGCGAAGGATGCGTACCGCCAAGCAGGCATCACCGATCCGCGCGAGCAGGTCAGTATGGCGGAGGTACACGACTGCTTCACTCCGACCGAGCTGGTGCTGATGGAGGATCTCGGTTTCAGCGATCGGGGCCACGCCTGGAAAGACACGCTCGAGGGCCGCTTCGATCTGGCCGGCGCCCAGCCGGTGAACCCGGACGGTGGGCTCAAGAGCTTCGGTCATCCGATCGGGGCCAGCGGACTGCGCATGATGTACGAGATGTGGCTCCAACTCCGTGGCGAGGCGGGTGAGCGCCAGATCGAGAAGCCGAAGTTCGGGCTGACCCACAATCTGGGGGGTGCTCCGGGTCGCTGCGTGAGTTTCGTGTCGGTGGTCGGTCAGCCGAGTTGAGTCGTCCGGGGCCCAGGTTGCCCTGTCGGTGCCCTCGCGTTGCACGAATGGCCCGAATAGTGGCCGCCGAGCGCTCGTAGAGAGAACAAGCGGCGCTGCTGGGAGCGCCCGGACCCCAAGAGGGAGGTTTCGCATGGTGATTGGTGGTTTCTTCCTGCTAGCGGTGGCCCTGGTCGTGATCTTCTGGGGCGTCGGCATCTACAACTCCCTGGTCAAGCTGCGCAATCGCTACAAGAACGCGTTTGCCCAGATCGACGTACAGCTCAAGCGGCGCTACGACCTGATTCCGAATCTGGTGGAGACGGCCAAGGGCTACATGAAGCACGAGCGGGAGACGCTCGAGGCCGTGATCAACGCGCGCAACCAGGCGAGCAGCGCGGAGAAGGCTGCGGCGCAGAATCCGGGTGATCCTTCCGCGATGCAGGGACTGCTCACCGCGGAGACCGCACTCACGGGCAGTCTGGGACGATTCTTCGCCCTGGCCGAGGCCTATCCCGACCTCAAGGCCAATCAGAACATGAGCCAGTTGATGGAGGAGCTGACTTCGACCGAGAACAAGATCTCGTTCGCTCGCCAGGCCTACAACGATTCCGTCACTGCCTACAACACCGCCATCGAGACCTTCCCGAATCGCATCATCGCCGGCGCCACCGGTTTCACCGCAGCGCAGCTCTTCCAGGTCGAGGTCGCGCAGGAGCGCGAGCCGGTCAAGGTGTCCTTCGACAGCTGACCTGGGAGCTCGAGGGACTGAGCCCGGATGGACTTCTTCGACCGGCAGGATCGCGCGCGGCGGCGAACCCGGTGGCTGGTCGTCTGGTTCGTGCTGGCGGTGGCGGGGATCATCGCTTCGATCTACCTGGCCGCGGTCGTCGCGTTCGACACTGTGGGCTGGCAGACGGGACAAGCGGAGCGGACTTCGTTCTGGAACCCGAGCCTGCTGGCGACGATCACTCTCGGTACCCTGGCTCTGGTCGGTACTGCCAGCCTCTACAAGATCCTGATGCTCCGCGAAGGAGGCGAGAGCATCGCGCGCTCGTTGGGTGGCCGTCCGCTCGATCCGAACACCCAGGACCTGGCGGAGCGTCGGTTGCTCAACGTGGTGGAGGAGATGGCGCTGGCCTCCGGAGTGCCGGTCCCGACGGTGTTCCTGATGGACCGCGAGAGTGGGATCAATGCGTTCGCGGCAGGCTTCACGGGGAGCGACGCGGTCATCGGGGTGACCCGCGGAGCGCTCGAGATCCTCGATCGCGACGAGCTCCAGGGAGTGATCGCACACGAGTTCAGCCACATCCTCAACGGCGACATGCGGCTCAACCTTCGCCTGATCGGCTGGCTGCACGGCATTCTGGTGCTGGCGCTGATCGGCTACCACATCTTGCGTGGTGCAGCCTGGAGCTCGGGCGGCGACCGTCGCAGTGGTGGGGCCGGGGCGGGAATCGCCCTGTTCGGATTGGCGCTGGTGATCATCGGCTGGATCGGAGTGTTCTTCGGTCGGCTGATCAAGAGCGGTGTCTCTCGACAGCGCGAATACCTCGCCGATGCCTCCGCGGTGCAATTCACACGGGATCCCTCGGGGCTGGCCGGTGCCCTCAAGAAGATCGGCGGGCTGAGCGCGGGATCACGGATGAAGGCGCCGGTGGCCGAGGAGGTGAGCCACCTGTTCTTCGCCAACGGTGTGGCTTCGTGGGCCTCGATTCTGTCGACTCATCCCCCGCTGGAAGAGCGCATCCGCGCGCTCGATCCCTCCTTCGACGGCCGCTTTCCACAGGTGGAGCGTCGGGAGCTGTCGCCGGAGGCCCCGGTTCCGGGAGGCGCACCGTCCCGAAGTCGGGCGGGACGGCTCGCAGGAACGGCCGCGCTCGCTGGGGTGGGGGGCCACGCTTCGGTTTCCGTGGCGGAGCCGGAGCGCTTCTCGGACCGTGTAGGGACCGTTTCGCCGGAGCGACTTCGGCTGATTCACGAAGTGCACGGCGCACTGCCCGGTGCGCTCGAGAGTGCGGCCCGCGAGCCCGCGACGGCGGCGTCGCTGGTCTATGCCATCCTTCTCGACGACGACGAGGCCGTGCGCCGAAAGCAACTGGAGACGCTGCGCGGATCACTCGAGGGGTGGGAGCTCGCCGATGTGGTGCGACTGCGTGGCGAGCTGGCAGCACTCGGCGACGGTGCACAGCGTGTGCGACTGCCTCTGGTCGACGTCGCCGTGCCCGCGCTGCGCTGGCGATCGGACGCGCAGTATCGCGCATTCGTCGAGCGGGTGCACGAGCTCGTGGTCGCCGACCGTCAGCTGGCGCTCTTCGAGTACACGCTGCAGCGACTGATCTCTCGGCACCTGGCGCCGCACTTCGGTGAACGGGAAGCGAGCGAGGTGAAGTACTACGGACTGAGGGCGCTCTCGCGAGAAGTTGCCGTGCTGCTTTCGGGCCTCGCCTACCTGAGCGGGGCCCAGCGCGCAGATGCCGCCTTTGCCTCGGGGATGGCGGAGCTGGCAGACCAGAAGCTCGAAGTCGGTCTCCTGCCTCCCGCGGATTGCGGGCTGAGTGCGGTCGACGAGTCGCTGCGCACCCTGGCGTTGGTGAGCCCTGCTCGCAAGCGTCAGCTGATCAACGCGTCGGCGGCGACCGTCGTTCACGATGGTCGGATCAGCGTGATGGAAGCCGAGTTGATGCGCGCGGTGTCCGACAGTCTGGACTGCCCGATGCCGCCGTTTCTGTTGCCTGATGCGAGCTGAGCTCTCTGAGTCCGCTGCAGAGGTAGACTTGCAGTTCGGGTCATTCACGGGAAGATCTGCCTGTCGGCGCGAACCGGTCGATCCCTGCCGTCGAGCGCCGATGATCGAGGCGACGGCAGCGGAGTAGCTACGGAGGAATGGCGGCATGGTAGATGCGAGCCCACCATCGGGCGCGCCCCGGCTCTACGGCGAGCTCGCGTCGTGGTGGCCTCTCATGTCTTCGCCCGAGGACTACGAAGAGGAAGCGGGCATTTATCGGCGAGCGCTCGAGAAGGCGTGTCGGATCCCGCTGCACGCGGTTCTCGAGCTCGGCAGTGGGGGAGGGAACAACGCTCTTCACCTGACGCCTCACTACGATCTGACCCTGGTCGATCTCTCGCCGGGGATGCTCGAGGTCAGTCGAGCCCTCAATCCGGGCTGTGAGCACCTCCAGGGAGACATGCGGACCGTGCGGCTCGGCCGCGAGTTCGACGGGGTCTTCGTACACGATGCGGTCTGCTACATGACGACCCCTGGGGATCTACGCCGGGCGATCGAGACGGCCTGGGTGCATTGCCGTCCGGGCGGCGCAGCGCTCTTTGCTCCGGACTACGTTCGCGAGACCTTTCGTGCCGGCACCGATCACGGAGGGCACGATGGGGACGGGCGTAGCATGCGCTACATGGAGTGGGTGTGGGATCCCGACCCGGCCGACACGACCTACACCGTGGACTACGCCTACCTCATGCGCGAGGCCGACGGGACGATGGCGGTCGAGCACGATCGCCATATCGAAGGTCTGTTCTCACGCATCGAGTGGGTCGAGTGGCTCGAAGCCGTCGGCTTCGAGGTGGCCGTGATGCCGCTCGAGCACTCCGAGGTCGAGCCCGAGGTCCACGAGCTGTTCGTCTGCGTGAAGCCTCCGGCACCGCTGAAGGGCTGATGCTGCGAAAGCAGTAGAGTAGTCGCACGAGTACCGTTTCGAGAACCAGAGGGAGGGGACGATGATTGGTTACGTGACTCTCGGTAGCAACGACATTCCACGCGCCGCCGGGTTCTACGACGAGTTGTTCGGCGCCATCGGAGCGGGTCGTTTCATGGAAACGGACACCTTCATCGCCTGGGCGACGTCTCCGGGGGCGCCTGCCGTGTCGGTGATCAAGCCATACGACGGCAAGGAAGCCACGGTGGGCAACGGCGTCATGGTGGCGCTGGTGGTCGACTCCCCCGAGAAGGTGGACGCGCTCCACGCCAAGGCGCTCGAACTGGGAGGAAAGGACGAAGGCGCCCCCGGGCAGCGCTCGGACAACTTCTACGCCGGCTATTTTCGGGATCTGGACGGCAACAAGCTGAATGCCTTCTGCATGACTTGAGCAGGTGCGAGGGAGGAACCATGAGCTCGGATCTGGGAACGCTGGAACGACGGTTGAAGCGCCTGGAGCGGGCCCAACGGCTTCTCCTCGGCCTCTTGATGGTGGTCACGTTCGGTCTCGCGGCCGTCGCGTTTGCGGCGGTCGTCCAGGCTGTGCCGACGCGCGCACCGATGCCGCAGGAGGTCAGTGAGTCGCCTGTCGTCGTGCGGGAGCTGCAGTTGGTGGACGTCGAGGGACGGACCCGGGCGGTAATCGAGGTGACGGACGCCGGACCGACGTTTCGTCTGCTCGACGAGCGTGGGGACGACCGGGTCGTGCTCACCCACGATGCCGAGCAGACGGGTCTGTTCCTGCAGGACGGAGCGGGCCAGATTCGGGTCGGAGTGGCTCAGTTCGCCCACGGTGGGGGCGGAGTCGCTCTGCACGGCGAAGAGGGCCGTGGTGCCGCGGTTCTCTACCTCAAGGGGAAGGGCTCGCTCTCCTTCTACGACCAGCAGGGAGAGGTGATCGATCGGATCCCGAGCGTCGGATCGCCCTAGGACGGGTCCCGGAAGGCCGCCGGCCGCTTCTCCATGTTCGCCAGAACCGCCTCGACCTGGTTCGGTGCGCCGATGAGAGAGACCTGGAGCTGCGATTCCAGCTGCAGCCCGGAGGCCACGTCGAGCTCGCGAGAGGCATTGAGCAGCTGTTTGGAGGCTCGGATGGCATCGGGAGAACGACTGGCGATGCAGCGTGCAATGGTCATCGCTTCTCCGAGGGGATCGTCGGCCACCTTGGTGGCGAGCCCGATTCGCTGGGCCTCTTCTCCATTGACCTCACGTGCGGTGTAGGTGAGCTCCTTGGCGATGTCGAGACGCACCAGATCGCGCATCAACTGAGTCCCGGCCATGTCGGGGATCAGGCCCCAATGGACCTCTCGAACCGAGAGACGGACATCGGGAGAGACGATCCGCATATCCGCGCCGAGAGCGATCTGTAGCCCACCGCCGAACGCCACGCCGTGAACGGCGGCGATCACGGGTACCGGAAGATCACGCCAGACCCACGCCGCCATCTGGGCTCGATTGGCCGGGCTCTCGCCGTCTCGATCCACCAGATCGGGTGCTCCGTCGGCCTGGCTGCCGCGCATGCGCTGAAAGCTGGCGAAGTCGAGACCGGCAGAGAAGGCCCTGCCCTCGCCGCTGAGCACGACGACGCGGACTCGGGGATTCGCGCCGAGCTCGCAGCCCGTGCGAATCACGGCGTCGAACATCTCCTGGTCGAGTGCGTTGAGTTTGTCCGCTCGGGCGAGGCGGACGTCGGCAACGCCGTCCTCGATGTCGACTCGCACTCGGGTCGCAGTGGCATCAGCGGTCTCGCTCATCTCGAATCCTCCTCGGGGCAGGGGTGGCTGTCTGGGGTTGGTCGCGACAGTGTACCGATCTTTGGCCTCAGATCGGTACACTGTTCTGTGAATCGGGCGCCCGAATAGGAAGGCGTTGCAGGGCGTAGTTCGAACAGCCCAGCAGATCTCGGAAGGGAACACGACTCGAGGAGGACACGATGGGTTTTCTCGATCGGATGGTCGCAGACATGATCAAACAGGGTACGGGGTACAACGCCCGCGGCCTGGTGCGTCGTATCGGCGGACGACGCATGCTGATGCTCGGTGGCGCTGCGCTCGGCGGTGCCCTGCTGAGCGACCAGATGAAGGGAGGTGGCGTCACCTCGATCGGTTCGGGGGCAGCTTCGACCTCGAGCGGCGGGGTGCGCAACGTCGCGATTCCTCGCTCATCGGGCGAAGCGGCAAGCGCGAGACCGTCGCAGACGGCCCCTCCGCCGCCTCGCCTCCCGTGCCTTCGCCCTCGCCGCCACCCTCGGCCGCTCGAGGGGTGGTTCCGCCTCCCCCTCCCGCCCCCCCAGGCGATGCCACCGGCTCGACGGATGCAGACGACGACGGCCCTGTAGAGGAGCCGTCGCCCGAGCTGCTCTTCGCGATCATCCGGAGCATGGTCGCTGCAGCGCTGGCGGACGGCGAGCTCTCCGTGGCGGAACGCGAGACGATCCATGCACGGCTGGCGGAGGCCCCGTTCTCCCAGGAGCAGGTGAGCCAGGTCCATCGAGACCTGTTGGTTCCTCCCTCGCCTCACGAGCTGGCCGGAATGGTGAAGGGTGACGATCGAGAAGTGTTGCTGCGCTTCGCCACGCTGGTCGCGTTGGCGCACGAAGGGGTGAGTGATCGCGAGCGGACCTGGTTGCGGGGGCTTGCTCGCGCGCTGGAAATCGACGACGAGAGGCGAGAGGCGATCGAAGAGGAGATCGTGGTCGCCTGAGAAGCTCGAATTCCTAGTCGAGGATCAGATCCGCGGCGACGATCAGATGATCGGAGTGGCGGCTGCGCAGCGTGCCGTAGCCTCCGAACTCGATTCCGGTCGACGCCAGGATCCAGTCGAGTCTCCGGGAAGGTCGTTGGGCCGGGTAGGTTGGCGAGTGTGAGTCGGGCTGAAACACGTGCAGCCGTAGGGCTTCGATCAACAGGCGCATCGAACTGGGATCGCTTCGGAAACAGCAGTTGAGATCGCCGAGCACGACGAGGGGATGGCCCCGCTCCTGCAGCACGTCGATCATCTGTCGGATCTGACGGCGTCGCAGGGTCGGCCGAAGAGGGTCGAGATGGACCGAGACCACATCGACGGTAGTGTGGTTCCACTGGGGCACGTCGATGGCCGCCACCACGAATCCCTTGGTATCGCGCCAGCAGGCTTGGAAACGATGGGATCGCTCGCGGTGGAGTCTGTGACTCGTCATCAGAGCCGTGCCGTAGGAGAGCTTGAAACGCGAACCTCCGAGCTCCTGGTGGTCCCCCCGAAAGTGAGACTCGAAGTCGGTGAGGTCGGCCAACGTGGCCACGTGATCGAAGTTGCCACTCCAACTCGAGGGGCCGTCTGCCTCCTGCAGAGCGACGACGTCGGGTCCGACTTGACGGAGGGTGCCTGCGAGCCGGTACAGGTTGTCCTCCAGCGTGCTCCGGCGCAGGTAGGACTGCCAGGGTCCTCTTCCGTGCGCCAGGTTGAGAGTGGCCAGGCGCAACGCCCCTTCGTACTTCTCAGGCACGGCGCCAGTCGGGGCACCCGGTGCGGTTCCGATGCCGAGCTGTCGGAGGGAGGCAGGGAGGCGCTCGGTGAGGTTGGACAGGCCCATGGGGCCGTCAATTCTATAGCTCATTGCAAATATAGTAAATCTTTCGTGTGCAGGGCAGAGCAACGACGCCGACGGGTTCCGGAGAGGTCCCGAGGTTCTCAGGCGCGGCTGGGCCCCTCGGCGATGTCCGGCTCCAGGTGACTCCGAAAGACGGATTCGAGGTGCTCGAAGTAGCTCCGCTCACCGGCCAGGGCAGAAGCCATCCGATCGGTGACCTCGGGCGCCAGATCGGGCCCGGTCTCCGAAGTGATCTCGCCGTCCCCTCGCTCGGCGCGGCGGGCCTGACGGGCGAACAGGCGGGAAGCCCTGCGCAGCAGGTGAAGGCTGCCGCGAAAGCTCCGCTTGATCACGCGCTCGATCGGGCGAGGGTCGACTTCTCGACAGGTCTCTTCGATTGCGCGCCGTACCCGACGGATCTCGGGGGACACGGAGCCCGTCACCCGTTCGCCACCGGCCTGGCGTAGGGTCTCGAGTCGGGCGGCGAGGTCCGGCATCGCCGAGCGCAGGAGGAAGCCCTCGTGCAGGGTGCGGGAGGCCTGATCGGCGGCGTCCTTGGCGGCCAGGAAGAAGAGTACGGTGCGAAAGAAGCGCCGGACGATCCAGAAGACGATCTTCAGCAGACCGGCAATGAACGCGCCGATCAGGCAGCCGAACGCGGTGCCCGGCTCGGTCCCCGAGAGGTGCTGCACCTGGGCCTCGTCGAGGGTGAGCCCGACCTCGGCTGCCGCTTCACGAACCATCCGTCGCCGGGTCCGCCTCAGGAAGTGATCGTCGAGGAGGGGAACCGGGATGAGCGCGCACAGGGCGCTGGTCATGGAATACCGGACCAGACGCTGAAACCATGCCGGTTCTGGAGCTGCAGGCCTGAGCCGAGTGTCGGTCGTCTTGGCTGTGTCTTCCTTCAAGGGCAAGAGTGTAGCGGGTTGCGGAACCGCCGACTCGGCAGTCGTGGGCCCTCACAAACTCTACTCTGGCGCCGGGATCTCGGTTCTAGTCCCCCGAGCGGCCCTGGTACAGGCTGCCTTCGTAGACCAGTCCCGCCTCTGAGAACGGAATGAGTACCTTGCCTTCGACCGCCCCATCGTCGGCCGTGCCGTCGACCGAGAAGGTACCCATCGGGGTCTCGAGTTTGCCGGTGAGGGCCGCCCCGTCACGAGAGATCTGGTTGAAGGTCGCCTCCATGATCTGGTTGTTGATCGGCAGGATCCATTTGCCGTCGCCCTCGGCGGGAAGCCAGAGCAGAGTCTCGATCGACTCGTCGTCGCCCTCTTCGCGCACCGTCACTCGGTACACCTCTCCGGGGTGATCGTCCTGAAAGCGATCGAACATCGAGGCGAGACGCTGCTCGATCGACATCGGCCGCAGGCCGTCTTTGACGGTGTAGTCGACGAAGCCGATCATCATCTCGTCGAAGGACTCGTTGCCGAAGGTCACGTCGCGGGTGGGGTCGGGGTTGTCGGGGTTGTTCTTGGAGTTGTCGTAGTGCGCAACGCAGTCGATCCGGGTTCCTGCCGGCGCTTCGAGCGGTTCGGCAAGCTCGTAGAGGGTCTGCCAGTTGAAGTCGTACGCGGCGACTTCGAGGAGCACCTCGGAGCGGCCGTCAGGGTAGGTGGCGGTATAGGTGAAGTCCTTCCCGCGATAGTGCATGTGAGGCAGCAGTCCCCAGATGAGGCTGTCTTGATCGAAGGTGTAGGACGCCGTCACTTCGTGATCGGGCTCGCCCGCGGGAATCTTGAACGCGGCGTTCTGGATCCAGAGGTTGATCAGCTCCTTTGCGGGCTCTCCGTCGTAGAAGTAGAGGCCGATCTGGGTCTGGTCGGTGGAAGGCTCGGCATCCGGGTGATAGTGCATGTCGGCGACCAGCGAGTGGTCGCTGCCAACCAGCTTGGCGGTGCCTTCTGGGAAGACCATCGGTTCCATGCCGGCCGCCCAGGCCCCCAGCCAGCCGCTCTGTGGTTGCCCACTTCCGTCCGTGGCGAAGATGATCACATGGTGGACGACTTTTCGGTTGCCGGGCTTCACTTCGACCGCACGGAGCCAGAGGTCTTCCTCGTTGCCGATCCTCTTGGTCAGGTCGTGGAACTGGTCGGGGCCGCCACCCGGAAGCGAGACCTCGTCGAAGGTGACGACCAGATCCGGCTCTCCGAGGCGCCAGCCCTCGCCGAGGTCTTCACGACGGGGCGCTGCGCTGAGGTCGCCCGGCTGGGCTCCGCTCTTGACCCACTTCTGGATGATGGCCTTCTCGGTCTCCGTCAGGCTGCGGTCGTTCTTGAACGCGCCATGGTCGGGGGCTGCATGCCAGGGCGGCATGGTGCCTTCGCTCACTGCCTTACGGATGGTTTTGGCCCAGGGGCGCACCTCGTCGTAGGTGCGCAGGGCCATCGGAGCGATATCGCCGGGACGGTGGCAGGACACGCAGTTGGCGTTGAGGATCGGCGCGACGTCCTTTGCATAGGTGACCTTCTCCGGCACATCGGCGGCAGTCGACGCGGCACTCGCGAGGCCCGGTGCCACGGCGAGGGCCGTACCGACCAGCGCAGAGGCGAGTAGAGAGGGGACGGCTCTGTGTGCGGTGACGTGGCTCATCGACTATCCTCCAGCGATCGAAAGTTGGGGCAACGTGGGCTCACGAGAAGTGGAGTCACCCTCACCGTGAGCTCTCGAAGGGCTCCTTTGACAGGCAATACGCCGCAGCCCCCGTCGGTGTTTCAAGGGCGAGCGGGTCGGGAATTCGAACTAACATGGGCGAGGCGGTCTCGGGGAACGAATCGACACCGTGAAGCCCTGTGCCGTGAAGAACTGGAGCGCTCGTGTCCGAATCCCGAATCTTCTATCTCGCTCCCGACACCGATGTGCCGAGTTGGGGGAACGGCCTGCTCTACGGCCACGTTCGACTCCTGCGCGAGCTGGGCTTCGAAGCCTTCGCTCTGCATCGGCGAGACGGATTCCGCTTCAGCTGGATCGAAGATGCCGTGCCGACGCTCTACCTGGACTCGCCCGGTTTTCGGCCCACGGAGGAGGACCTGCTCGTGGTCCCCGAGGTGGCGGTTCGTGATTCCTCGCAGCTCTCCTTTCCCGGAAGGAGGGGTGTCTTCGTCCAGGGCAGCTTCTTGATGTTGCGCGACTTCGAGGAAGCGATCGACTATCGGGAGCTGGGATTCGATTTTTGCCTGGCGGTTCTGCCCCATGTCAAAGAGATCGTCGATCGTCACTTCGGCCTCGAGGCCTGTCTGGTGCCGCCTTTCCTCGCCCCCTATTTCTTCGCCTCGCAGGCCGAGCTGGTGGCGCCTCGCGAGAGGACGATCGTGGCGTACTCCAACCGGGCCTACGTCGATGCGGGATATCCGGACCTCGGAATCGTAGAGGCCATTCTGGGGCGCGCGGTGACTCGCGAGCTTCTCGGATGGAATTTCCAGGTGCTCGGGGGTATGGATCATCGGGCCACGGCGGAGCTCTTCAAGAAGAGCGCCATTCTGGTGAACGTGAACGTCCTCGAAGCGTTCAATACGACCGTCCCCGAAGCGATGGCCGCAGGGTGCATCCCGATCTGCTATGAGGCATACGGGGGGCGGGATTTCCTGGTCAACGAGTCGAATGCCTTCTGCTTTCCGAACAACCACGCGTATCCCCTGGTCGAGAAGGTGGTCGAGGTGGCTTCGGGATGGCACGACCGGAACGAGGAGTTGGCTCGGATGCGTCAGGCCGGCAGTGCGACCGCCTCGACCTTCCGCAGCGATGCGACTCGGGAGAGCCTTCGAGAGTGCTATTCGGCACTGCTCGGCGCGCGACAGCCCGGGTACATGCCTCGTGCGAGATGACCTTCGGCTCGGCGCAGGACATCGATCCGAAGCTCCCCTATCCCTCGATAGGTGGCATCTGCCACAATTCTGGGATGATCATGCAGTCGGTGCTTCGATCCGATCTGGATCCCTCTCCTCTACGCGAGAGCTATCTCTCGGCGTCGCCGTTTCCGCATGCGGTCATCGACGACCTCTTCTCGCCTGACCTGGTCGATTCGTTGCTGGCCGAGTTCCCCGACGCCGATGGCGTCGAGTGGAAGCGCTTCGAGAATCGCCAGGAGCGCAAGCTGGGCTACGACTATCACTCGATGCTCGGCGATACGCTGACTCGCTTCATGGTCTTCATGAGCTCTCCCGAGATGCTCGAGTTCCTGGAGAAACTGACCGGGATCGAGGGCCTGATCCCGGATCCCTACTACGGTGGAGCGGGTCCTCACCAGATCCTGCCGGGCGGGTTCCTCAAGATCCACGCGGACTTCAATGTCCACCCCAAGCTGCGCCTCGATCGGAGGCTGAACCTGCTCTTGTACCTCAACAAGGACTGGGAGGAGAGCTACGGTGGACACCTCGAGCTGTGGTCGACCGACATGAGCCACTGCGTGGAGAGGATTCTGCCGGTGGCGAACCGGACGGTCGTCTTCAGTACGACCAGCGACTCCTATCACGGGCATCCCGATCCGCTCCGCTGCCCAACCGGTCGGAGCAGGAAGTCCTTGTCGTTCTACTACTACACCAACGGCCGGCCCGAAGAGGAGCAGGGCGAGGCCCACGACACGCTCTTCAAGGAGAGATTCGACGGCGAATGGGACAAAGCCGAGCGCTGAGCTCTGGCGCCAGCTCAGCCGAAGTAGGGAATCAGGTCCACGGTGTCGTCCATCGCCGGCACCTCGACCGACAGCTCGAGGTCGCGATGAAGCTGCTGGGCAAACGCGAAGGCAGCCTCGGGCTCACCGTGGGTGAGGAAGACCTGTTTCGGCTTGCCTTCACCCTCTCGGATCCAGCGTGCCAACTCCGTGCGGTCGCCGTGAGCTGACAGACCGTGGATCGACTGGCATTGAGCGCGAACTTCGCGCTCCTGGCCGTGGACCCACACGGTGGGCGCGCCTTCGAGCAGCTTGCGCCCGAGTGTCCCTGCAGCCTGGTAGCCGGCAAGCAGGATCAGGTTCTTCCGGCCGCCGGCCAGCCTCGCGAGATGATGCTTCGAGCGCCCCCCGGTAAGCATGCCGCTCGCCGAAATGATGATGCGCGGTCCTTCCAGGTTGTTGAGTCGCTTCGACTCGGTGGCCGAGCGGCAGAGCTCGACCTCGCTGGGGAAGAGCTGGGTGCGGCCGTCTTCGAACACTTCGGGATCGAGATGGTGCTCGTCCAGAAACTCGCTGTAGATCCGAGTCGCGTCCACCGCCATCGGAGAGTCGATGTGAAGAGGGACCTTGGGGAGCCGCCCCTCGTCCATCAGGTCCCTGAGGATCCAGGTGAGCTGCTGCGAGCGTCCGACTGCGAAGGCGGGGATGAGAACGGTTCCACGCTGTTCGAATACCGGCTCGAGAATGTCGCACAGTTGCTCTTCGATCGAAGGAGAGCGTTGGTGGTCGCGATCTCCGTAGGTGGACTCGCAGATCAGCACATCGCAGTGCGGCCGCGGTGACGGGTCGATGTGGAGCGGCATGTCGTAGCGCCCGATGTCGCCGCTGAAGACGATCGTGGCCTCCCCTTCACCGCGCTGGCCACGGGGAACGCGCACCTCGATATGGTCCGAGCCGAGGATGTGCCCCGCGGCGTGCCAGCAGACGCGGACTCCACCGTGTAGGTCGAGCCACTCTCCGCGATCGAGGGCCTCGAACTGTTTCAGGGTGCGCTTCGCGTCCTCTTCGTCGTAGAGAGGGAGCGCCGGCTTGTGGCGGCTGTACCCCTTCTTGTTCGCGTATCGGGCATCCTCCTCGTGGATCTTGGCCGAGTCGAGCAGCATCAACCGTGCCAGCTGTTTGGTGGCCTTCGTGCAATAGATGGGCCCTTTGAAGCCCTGCTTGACCAGGCGGGGGAGGGCGCCGATGTGGTCGATGTGAGCGTGGGTCACCAGCACCTGCTCGATGCGCTTCACGTCGAAGGGTGGCTCTCGCCAGTTGAGCTCCTTGAGCTCGCGATAGCCCTGGAAGAGGCCACAGTCGATCAACGACTGATGCTTGCCTACCTGGAGCCGGTAGCGTGATCCGGTCACCGTGCGAGCGGCGCCGTGAAAGGACAGCTCGACGCTCACGGTCGGGCCCATCCTTTGGAGCGCTCGACCGCGCGACTCCACCCGTCGATGAGCTTGTTGCGTGCGGCGGGCTTCAGCTCTGATCGGAAGGTCTGATCGTGTGCCCAGTTCTCGGTGACGTCGTTCTGGCTCTTCCAGTACCCGACCGCGAGGCCGGCCAGATAGGCGGCGCCCAGGGCTGTCGTCTCCTGGACCACGGGGCGCACGACCGGTCGGCCGATGATGTCGGCCTGGAACTGCAGCAGGGCGTCATTGGCGGCAGCGCCTCCGTCGACTCTCAGCTCGCGAAGTTTGACTCCCGAATCGGACTCCATGGCAGCCACCACGTCGCGACTCTGGTACGCCATGGACTCGACGGTGGCCCGAGCTATGTGACCCGCGTTCGTGCTGCGCTCGATGCCGATCAGGAGACCTCGCGCATACGGATCCCAATGAGGCGTGCCGAGGCCTACGAAGGCAGGGACGAGGTAGGCTCCGCCACTGTCGGGAACGCTGGCTGCGAGTTTCTCGACGTCGGTAGAGCGCTCGATGAGGCCCAGGCCGTCGCGCAGCCATTGGACCGCTGCGCCACCGACGAAGACCGAGCCCTCGAGACAGTACGTGATCTTGCCGTCGATTCCCCAGCCGATCGTGGTGAGCAGCCCGTTCTTCGACGTGACTGCGGTGCTGCCCGTATTGAGCAGGATGAAGCATCCGGTGCCGTAGGTGTTCTTCGCCATGCCGGGTTTGAAGCAGCCCTGGCCGAAGGTGGCAGCCTGCTGGTCTCCCGCGATGCCGCTGATCGGGATCTCGGCCCCGAGCAGTTTCTTGTCGGTGTGGCCGAAGATGCCACTCGAGTCCCTCACCTCGGGCAGCATCTGGCGCGGAATGCCGAGCAGTTTCAGCAGGCGGTCGTTCCAATCGAGGGAGTGGATGTCGTAGATGAGTGTCCGGCTGGCGTTGCTGTAGTCGGTGGCGTGAACCTGTCCTCCGGTCAGTCTCCAGAGCAGGAAGGTATCGATGGTGCCGGCGAGGATCTCTCCCTTGCGGGCTCTCCCGCGCAGCTTGTGCTTGTCGAGCAGATACTTGATCTTGGTGCCCGAGAAGTAGGGGTCGAGCATCAGGCCCGTGCGAGAGCGGAAGAGTTTCTCGTGACCCTTCTTCTTCAGCCCCTCGCACAGGGGAGCGGTGATGCGGCTCTGCCAGACGTAGGCGTTGTCGATCGGTTTCCCGGTGTCTCGCTCCCAGAGCACCACGGTCTCGCGTTGGTTGGTGATGCCGATGGCCGCGATGTCGGCGGCCCTGACCTTCGCCTTCCGGAGCGCGATTCGGGCGGTACCGAGCTGCGTCTTCCAGATCGCCTCGGGGTCGTGCTCGACGTGTCCGGGCGATGGGAAGAGCTGGGGGAACTCTTTCTGGGAGCTGGCCTTGGAGCGACCCCGATGATTGAAGACGATCGAGCGGCTGGAGGTGGTGCCCTGGTCGAGCGCGAGGATGAATTCGGCCACGAGATCTCCTGCGGTGGAATGACTTGACGTGAACTCTTCTTGCGGCGGTTCTTCGAAGGCTACATCCCGAGCCACTGGAAGAGCAGGGCACCCGCGATGCCGCCGACAATCGGTCCGAGCACCGGAACCCAGGCGTAGCCCCAGTTCGATGGGCCCTTGCCGGCAATGGGCAAGAGAGCGTGAGCGATCCGCGGGCCCAGGTCTCGGGCGGGATTGATCGCGTATCCGGTCGGGCCGCCGAGGCACAGGCCGATTGCCCACACCAGCACGCCGACCAGCATCGGGTTGATTCCGCTGTTGAAGACGACGCTCAGATCGATGTCACCGTCGACCATGTCGCCCGCGTTGGCACTGATCGCCAACACTCCGAACACGAGCACGGCGGTGCCGATCGCCTCAGCGAAGAAGTTCCACGGAGTGGCCACGATGGCGGGAGCCGTCGAGAAGGTACCGAGCTTGGCGGCAGGATCCTCGGTGGCGGCCCAGTGGGGTTTGTAGGTCAACCACACGAGGGTGGCGCCGAAGATCGCTCCGAGCATCTGGGCACTGAGATAGATGGGCACCTGCGAGCCCTCGACCTGTCCGATCGAGAAGAGGCCCAGGGTGACGGCGGGATTGATGTGGGCACCGCTGATCCGGCCGACGGCGTAGACCGAGAGGCCGACAGCCAGCCCCCAGCCCGTGGCGATGACGATCCAGCCGGAATCGCTGCCGGTGGTCTTGCTGAGGCTGACGTTGGCATTGACCCCGCAGCCCAGCAGAATCAAGAGTGCAGTTCCAACGAACTCGGCGACAAAAATGTCCATGCGACTCCCTTCTCGTGCAGCCGAGCACCGGCGCAGCTGCGTCTCCTCTGTCCCGGCAGAGGGAGAGACAGGCAGGGGTCGGGGCCGCCGCGTTCAATCGCTCAAGGAAAACCGGGGGAATCGTGGCAGATAAGGGGCCTCGCATCAAGGCGACCGTCACAACCCCGAATGCCACAGTGTCGCCACATTCCTGTCGCAGGATTCCTTGGCTGCGGCATCGCTGTAGTTCCTTTGTTTGTTGGACTTCCGTCGTGGCAGGGCGCACGAAACCGAACGTCGGAAGGCTACCGTTGCTGATGTCTCGACAGAAGGAGGCTGCATGATTCGAGAGAATGGAGAATGGAACCGCGCTCCGATCTTCTACTTTTCGGCGGCTCTGTTCTATGCCTGTGTTCTGATTTCGTTTCCGCTGCTGTTGAGCGCTTCGGGATGCGCTACGGTGGCCGGGGCGACCCAGGCAGGGATCCAGAGCGAGCCGAGATCCGGGAGCTCCCTGGAGGTGCTGAGAGTCAGTCCAGCCGGGGACGAGGTTCCGGTCGGTCAACAGATCGTGATCCAGTTCGATCGGCCGGTGGTTCCCCTGGGGCGTATGGAGCGTGCGTCCGACGAGGTTCCGGTGCGAGTGACACCCGATCCCGGATGCGAGTGGCGATGGCTCGATCCGAGTGCGCTGTCGTGTCGCTTGACCGAGGACAGCTCCCTGCTGCCGGCCACGGAGTACCGTGTGACCGTGGTCGGGCCAGTCACTGCTCTCGACGGTGCGCGCATGGAGACTTCCCTGGAGCAACGATTCACCACGATACTTCCCGCTGCAAGTACGGCGTCCTTCGACACCTGGCGGGCTCCCGGTCACCCGGTGATCCGGGTGTTCTTCAACCAGGAGGTTCCTGTCGAGTCGGTCGAGCGGCGTCTGGTGCTCCAGGATCCCGACGGTTCGGTTCACTACGACCTTCAGGTGGCGCGTGACGAAGGGGAGCGGTCGCGAGGCCGGGAGCGCGACTCCTGGGTGGTCGAGCCAACCGGTGAGCTGCCTCTCGATCGTGCCGTGCAACTGGTGGCACAGCCCGGGCTCGAATCGGCTCGGGGAACGCTCGTCAGCCGGAATGCGAACACGGTCGTCGAGTTCCACACCTTCCCCGAGTTCCGTTTTCTCGGCATCGAGTGTACCGACCTTCGCGGCCAGACGGTACAGGTCGATCCCGGAGCTCGGCAGACCGCGGGCTGCGATCCCCAGAACTGGGTGAGCCTTCGCTTCAGCGCTCCGGTCATCAAGGAGGAGCTGAGCCCGCGAGCGGAGATCGTGGGTGACGATCGCGGCGAGCACGGCCTCGTCGTGGTCCCGGATCTCGCGGGGGGACGTTCTGATCACGATCCCTGGGAGCAGGTCTACAGCTACTCGCAACTCTATCGGCCTCGCCGTTGGGGAGAGGTCTACCGAGTCGAACTTCCGGGTGCTCTCCACGCCCGCGAGCGCTATCACCTGAGCGCGGGCGCGGAGAGCATCCGGGACGAGTTCGGACGGCCTCTCGAGAGCGCAATCGATTTCTCCTTCTCGACCGACGATCGGCGGCCACGGGCGGTGATCGACCATCGGATCTCGGTACTCGAACGGGATGTTCCCACCCACGTGCCCCTGGTGGTGACCAATCTCGAGAGCGCAGAGCTTCTCCTCGAGACGTTGACCACGAAGGGTCGCTCGGAGCAACGCCGTGTCATCGAGCTGGGCGGACCCCGGAACCTGGCCTATCGGACGCCGCTGCGAGTGCGCGACTGGCTGGAACAGGACTCCGGCGCTGCGCTCGCGACGTTCGAGACGGAGCCGCGCTCGGGCTCCCCGCAGGTCTTCTTCACCCAGGTGACTCCCTTTCAGGTGCACGCCAAGGTCGGGCATACCAGTAGCGCCGTCTGGGTGACGGATCTGAAGAGCGGGGCCCCGGTCGGAGGTGCACTCGTTTCGATCGCGGTCGATCCTCGTTTCGGTCTAGCCGGCGAGCCCGCGTTGGCGCAGGCGCGCACCGATGCGACTGGCTTCGCGCCTCTTCCGGGGCGAGAGACGCTCGATCCCGATCTCGGGTATTCCAGCTGGATGAACCTGAGCTCGCCGAGGTCGATGCTGGTGGTGAAGGTCGAGAAGGACGACGCGATAGCCCTGCTCCCCGCGGCCGAGAGCTTCTCGGTACGACCCGAAGGGCCAGGCAACGCGTGGATACCGAACCGGCTTCGCCGTCGCTTCGGCCATCTACGTGCCTTCGGCGTGACCGCTCAGGGGGTGTATCGACTGGGCAGCCGTGTCCACTTCAAGATCTGGGTCCGAGACCAGAATGAGCGCCGGCTGGGTCTTGCCCCCCAGGAGAAGTTCCGACTGGAGGTCATCGACCCGCGAGGCAAGGTCGTATACCGGGAGGATTCCTTCACGCTCTCGGGATTCGGGGCTCATCACGGCGAGTTCGATCTCCCCGAGAAGGGCGCGATGGGCTGGCACCGATTCGTGCTCTCCTTCGCGAACCGGGACGAGGGGGCTCGGCAGGGTCGATGGCAGGAGGAAGAGTGGCAGCCCCTGGAAGTGCTGGTGACCGACTTCACGCCGGCGCCCTTCAGAGTGACCACGGAGCTCGACGGCGACCGCTTCGGCCCCGGGGACAAGGTGACCGTGCAGACCGCAGCGAGACTCCATGCGGGAGGACCCTATGTCTCTGCCCGCACACGCATCGATGCCTCGTTGCAGGCCACGGCGATCGAAACCTCGAACTCGAGGGCGCAGGGCTACTACTTCGAGTCCCCCGGGTCGTCTCCTCGCACTCTGTACCAGCACGATGGCGAGCTCGACGCCGCGGGCGATCTTCAGACTGCATTCGAGGTCAACGAGCAGTCGATCGTCCACGGTCGTTTGCTGGTGGAGAGCTCGGTGCGCGACGATCGCGGCAAGTCGATTGCCCATCGGGCCGCGGCTCGATTCGTCGGCAGGGATCGGTGGGTCGGAGTTCGCCAGCCCGATTGGCTGCTCGAAGCGGGGAAGCCTGCCGAGGTTCTGGCTTTGGTGATCGACGAGTCCGATCGTCTGGCAGTCGGGCAAAGCGTGTCGATCGAGGTCCAGTACGAGAAGGTCGAGGCCTCTCGGGTCAAGGGCGCGGGCAACGCCTATCTGACGGAGTATGTGCGCACGTGGCAGCCGGTGGCGGGCTGTGACGCAGTCAGTGCGGAGGAGCCGATGGTCTGCACCTTCACTCCGCAGGCGAGCGGACGCTACCGGATGACCGCTTCGGTGATCGACACCCAGGGGAGAAGGCATCGCAGCTCTCTGGATCGTTGGAGTCTCGGGGCAGGATACGCACTGTGGCAGACTCCGCCGGGGCACCATCTTCCCATCGAGGTCGAGAAGAGCGAATACCGGGTGGGCGATACCGCCCGATTCTTGATTCGCAACCCGTTTCCCGGCGCACACGCTCTCATCACGGTCGAGCGTTTGGGTGTCATGCAGCACTTCACGCGAGTGCTCGAGAGCAGCGCCGAAGTCTTCGAATTGGAGATCGAGCCCGATCATCTTCCGGGCTTCTACTTCTCCTGCGTCGTCACCTCCCCTCGGGTCGAGGCGCCGCCGATTGTGCGGGGGGGTGATTTCGCCGAGGTCGATCTGGGCAAGCCGTCGATGCGCATGGGCTACGTGAGAGTCCCCGTGGTCGATCCCTACAAACAGATCGAGGTGACAGTGACGCCCCAGCGAGAGAGCTACCGGCCGCGGGAACGGGTGAAGCTCGACCTGGTGGCGCGGCATCCACATCCGAGAGAGGGCGACGGCGGATCCGGCAAGGAGCCGATCGAACTGGCGATCACGGTGCTCGACGAAGCGGTCTTCGATCTTCTGGCTGGCGGCCGAGACAAGTTCGATCCATACGGCGGTTTCTACAGTCTCGACCCGCTCGACCTGTCGAACTACAACCTGTTGACCCGCTTGGTCGGGATCCAGAGCTTCGACAAGAAGGGCGCCAATGCGGGCGGGGATGGCGCGGGTGGAGCCGAGTTGCGCTCGATCTTCCGTTTCGTGGGCTACTGGAACCCCTCGGTCTCCACCGATTCCGAAGGCCGAGCCACCGTCGAGTTCGATCTCCCCGACAACCTCACGGGATGGCGGGTGCTGGCCATGGCAGCGACACCGACGGATCGGCTGGGGCTGGGTGAGGGGAGATTCGTAGTCGACCTGCCGGTCGAGCTCCGAGCGGCGCTACCGAATCAGGTGACGGAGGGCGACCGCTTCGACGCTCGATTCACCGTGATGAATCGGACTCCCGACTCGAGAGCCATCACCGTTCGCGCGTCGATCGGCGGCGTCGGTGAGGGGAGCGGTCTGGACGAAAGGGTGATCGAGGCGGAGCCGTATCGGCGCTATCCAGTGTCGTTTCCGGTTCTCGCCAGGGTGGCGGGTCGGCTGGACCTGACGATCTCGGCTCGTTCGGGCGAGGACGGCGATCGGTTGTCCCTTCCTCTGGAGGTCGGTCGCCGTTCCGTTCTCGAGACCGCGGCCAGCTATGGCACCACAGTCGAGGGAAGTGCGCGCGACCCCGTTCTCTTCCCGCAGGAGATGCGGACCGATGTGGGGAGCCTGGGCGTGACGCTGGCACCCTCGGTGATCGGAAACGTTGACGGTGCCTTCCGCTACATGGGTCGGTATCCCTACTACTGCTGGGAGCAACGTCTCACCAAGGCGGTGATGGCGGCCCATCTCGTAGCACTCCAGGACTGGGTGAGCGGAGTGAACTGGCCGGGTCACCAGGAGCTCACTCAGCAGACCCTCGATCTCGCGCCAGACTTCCAGGCGCCCAACGGTGGCATGGCCTATTGGGTGGCGGCCGATGGCTACGTCAGTCCCTACCTGAGCGCATACACCGCTCTTGCCTTCGGCTGGCTCGAGACACGGGGCTACCGGATTCCTGCAGGCGTCTCGGAAGGACTCGACGAGTATCTCGATCGATTGCTTCGCGACGACGTCTTCCCCAGCTTCTTCGATCCGGGGATGGCTTCGAGTGTGCGAGCGGTGGCTCTCGCTGCCCTGGCGAAACGGGGCAAGATCACCGCGGCCGACGTCGAGCGCTATCGGCGCGCACTGCCCGAGATGAGCCTCTTCGGTAAGGCTCACTACCTCCAGGCCGCGCTGACGGTGGATGAGCCCTCTCTCGCCGAAGAGGCCAGCCGTGCGATCCTCTCGCACGCCGATCAGAGCGGCGGCCGGTTCCAGTTCACCGAGTCACTGGACCTCTCCTACCAACGGATCCTGTCGTCGTCCCTACGCGCCAACTGCTCGATTCTGACCGCGTTCGTTCGCCAGGTGCTGCAACCGTCCGAGGGGACGGGAATCGGTGACCTTCCCTTCCGCCTGGTGCGCACGATCACCCAGTCCCGGGGAAGGCGCGACCACTGGGAGAACACCCAGGAGAACGTCTTTTGCATGAATGCCCTGGTCGAATACAGCCAGGCCTACGAGCGCGACCCCGTCGACATGGCGGTGCAGGCGAGAGCTGGTGGTCGAGCGCTCGGCGAGGCGGTGTTTGGAGACGTCAAGGACGCTCCTGTCACCCTGGAGAGGCCGCTGCGCCGCTCCGATCGGGGCAAGCGGACGAACCTGGAGCTGCAGCGCTCCGGCAGTGGGCGCCTCTACTGGTCGACACGAGTGACCTGGTCACCCCTCGAGCTGCCGACCACCGGGGCCAACGCGGGGATCGGCGTGCATCGCGAATACAGTGTGGAGAGAGACGGACAGTGGCAGCTGCTCGAGAGCCCGATGCAGCTCGAGCGCGGAGAGCTGGTGCGGGTCGATCTGTATCTCGATCTGCCAGCAGCGCGCAATTTCGTGGTGGTCGACGATCCCGTACCCGGAGGAATCGAGCCGGTCAATCGAGATCTGGCCACCGCTTCTCAGGTCGATGCGGAGAAGGGTGAGGTGCCCAGGGCGGGAGGCTCCTTCTGGTTCAGCCGGGACGGCTGGCGCGGTTATGCCGATTCTCGATGGAGTTTCTACCACCGAGAGTTGGGCCATGACGCCGTGCGTTTCTACTCGGACTGGCTTGCGCCGGGCGCCTACCATCTGGCCTGGCTCGGCCAGGTGATCGCCTCGGGCGAGTTCCAGGTGCTGCCGGTGAAGGCGGAGGAAATGTACGACCCGGACGTTTTCGGTCGGGGAGCGGCGGCGCTCCTGCGAATCGTCGGTGATTCGCCGGAGGGGCCATGAAGAGCGTCCTCTCCGGGTGGAGACGCTTCGCACTCGGACGCTGGCCGTCGAGCCTGCGGTTCGCTTCGGGAGCTCTGCTCTTGTTCACCCTCGCGGTCGGCTACCTGAGCCACGAGACCCACCGCTCTCTGCGCCCTCTTCCGCTTCGGCTGATCTCCCCGGGTGAGGAGGCCGGCGCTGGCGACTCGGGATGGGTCCAACGGGTCACGGATCGCACGGGCTCGCCGCTCGATCACCGTTGGGACGACGACTACAACACGACCGATCTGATCCGCTACCACGAGGTTCCGCCTCTGTTGCGAGAGGCGTTCGTGTTTGCGGAGGATCAACGGTTCTTCCAGCACTCTGGAGTCGACTGGCGGGCGAGAGCCCATGCTGTCGTGCAGAACCTGGCTGCGCTCCGGGCCGTGCGGGGCGCGAGCACGATCAGCGAACAGTCGGTCCGGATCCTCCATCCGCGCCGCCGCACCGTGTGGTCGCGGTGGCTCGAGGGATTCGAAGCGATTCGCTTGGAGCGGCGCTTCGACAAGGCCGAGATCCTCGAGTTCTATCTGAACCAGGTACCCTATTCCCGCCAGCGACGGGGTGTCGTTCAAGCGGCTCGCCTGTACTTCGACCGCGACCTCGACACCCTCGCGCCCTCCGAGATGCTTGCCCTGGCGGTTCTGGTTCGCAGTCCCTCGCGGCTGGATCCGCTGAAGGACTCCGAGGCCTTGCTTCCGGGCGTCGAGCGATTGGCAGGCCGGCTCCACGACGCAGGTCGCATCGACGGTCAGCAGCTCGAGCGGATCCTGAAGGCGAATCTGGTGATCTCTCTTCCGACTCCGCCAGTCGAAGCCAATCACTGGACCGATTTCGTGCGCCGGGCCTGCCAGCAAACCGAAGGTGCCAGCGTCAAGGGCCGTGCGCTACGCAGCAGTCTCGACGGCTCCCTCCAGGATCGAGTGCAGCACATCCTCGACGGTGAGCTCGACCGGTTGGCGTCTCGCCAGGTCGGAGACGGCGCGGTGCTGGTGGTCGACCATCGCAACGACCAGATCCTGGCCTGGGTGAACGGCGGTGGCTTCGACAAGCCGGACGGGGGGCAGATCGACAAGGTCCTCGCGCCGCGCCAGCCTGGCTCGACCCTCAAGCCCTTTCTCTACGCTCTCGCTCTCGAAGACGGTTGGACTGCCGCGACCTTGATCGAGGATGCTCCACTCGTCGATCCGGTAGGCAACGGCATGCACTCGTATCGCAACTACAGCCGCACCTTCTACGGCCCCGTGCGACTGCGTGAGGCCTTGGGCAACTCGCTCAACACCCCCGCGATCCGTGCCGTCAAGTTCGTCGGTACCGACCGTTTCCTGCACCGGCTGCGCCGACTCGGTCTGGACAGTCTGCGGGCCCACCCGGACTTCTACGGCGAAGGTCTCGCTCTCGGCAACGGCGAGGTTTCGCTGCATGCCCTGGTCGGCGCCTACGCAGCGTTGGCTCGGGGCGGTGTCTGGAGGGCTCTCGACTATCGAGTCGACGCGTCCGGAGCAGCCCCCTCGGCTGCCGAGCGTGTCTTCTCCCGAGAGGCGGCGACCCTGATCAGCGACATCCTCTCGGACCCTCAGGCCCGCCGTCTCGAGTTCGGATCGGGCTCCATTCTCGCTCTGCCTCGCCAGACAGCGGTCAAGACGGGGACCTCGAACGACCATCGGGACGCCTGGGCGATCGGATACTCCGAGCGCTTCACCGTGGGGGTGTGGATGGGCAACGTGGATCGGCGGGAGATGTTGAACGTCTCGGGCTCGGTCGGTCCGGCCCTGGTGTTTCGCTCGGTGATGGCGGAACTGAACAGGAACCGCGAGGAGCGACCGCTTCCTCTGAGTCGTCGGCTCACCAGTCACCCGGTGTGTGCCCACAGTGGCGCCACGCCCGGCGACGGGTGCCCCGTGATTCGCGAGTGGTTCCTGCCCGGAACCGAGCCCGGTGCTCTGCGCAACGGATCCTGCCCCCTCCACGGGCAGGACCCTGACTCGGGAGTCCGGCCTCCGCCCCCTCGTCGCGTGGCGCTCGAGAGTCCGACTCCCGGCCTCCACCTCGCTCTCGATCCACGCATCCCGGATTCGTTGGAGCGCTTTGCGTTCGAGCTCTCGGTTGCCGAGGCGATCGAGCGTGTGGAGTGGCTGGTCGATGGCTCACTGGTGGCCACCACCGGAGCCGGCCAGGCACGCTATGCCTGGCCGCTCGCTCGCGGTCGGCATCGTGTGCTCGCGAGGGTGTGGCAGCGAGGATCGGCGGGTCCGGAGGACACCGAAGAGATCGGTTTCGTCGTCAAGTAGGGGTCGTCGCGGCCGCCTACCGTCAGTTGAACATGATCGGCGCTTCGCCCACTTCTTCGACTCGCTCCGCGACCAGTTCCAGCAGCATGTCTCTGCGTTTGAGGATTCCCTTGGTGTGGGACTTGCTCAGGGGCAGGTCCCCCATTGCCTCGGCCAGAGTCTCTTCGTTCAGCTGTTCGAGCCTCGCGATCACCTGGCGATCGAAGGACGTGGGGAGTTTGTTCTTCCGCGTATCGAGTTTTCGCTGGTGCAGGATCGCCCGAGAGTGGTCGATCAGCACGATGTTCCACTCGTCGTCCACCATGAAGTTGCCGGCGTTGCGATCGCGGTTGTAGATCAAGTTGTCGAACAACTTCATGTTGGCCAACTGATGACTCCAGTGGGAATCGCTCGGTGTCTTGCCCTCGACCTCGCTGTAGAGGCGAACGCCATCGACCCAGAATTGGAGCGATCCGGCCTGGCGTGCGATCACCCTGTGGACGGTCGGGGGCACCATGTGTAGACCGAGGAACTGGTCCAGCCTGTAGGCCGCGACCTCGTTCTGATAGCTCTCCCAGTAGCCGCTGTAGTAGCCCGGTCGCAGGGGTTTCCACACGGCGGCGATCCGCTCACCGTCGAGCTCGAGCACCATTCGGCTCGGATTGGTCACCCCCATGCCCACTTCCTCTTCTTCGATGACGATGCCCTCTTCGAGGATCTGCTCGATTCGACTTTCTCTTCCGTCCCAGGGAGGCGGATGAGAAGCGTAGACGCAGGGGACGAGGACCGCGCAGGAGAGAACGACTCCGATGACGATCATGGGCCTGCGCTGTCTGTGAAGATCGGGGCGGAGTCGCTTCATGGGAAGCCTCTCTCGGTGGGGGTAGCCGTGGGCTGAAGGGTTCCGCCACAGTCTACACCGGGCCCTTTCGAGAGACTCCGTGATTACCGAAGTGCAGCCCGCGCCTGTGCTAGCCTCACCTCGGGTTGCTGTACCCAGAACAAGAGCCCCTTTTCGAGCTCTCTCTTGCCATGTCAGAAGCCAATTCTCCATCCCTGGTTCCCTTGACCTCTCTGGCACTGGGTGCGCGGGGCTCGCTCCGACTCGCCGAGCTGGAGTCTTCCGACTCTGCGCTCCTCGCGGCCCTGGGGCTCAGTCTGGGGAGTCGTTTCAGGGTGTGCAAGCGGGGAGAGCCCTGGATCCTCCAGGTGCGCAGCACGCGGATCGGCCTCGCACAGCGAATCGCCAGCCACCTCCTCGTCGAGCCGCTCGCGGCGGACTGAGTCCGCCGATGGCTTCGCCCGTCGAGTCCGAGGTCGCTTCGGCACCGCGCCGTGTCGAAGGGAGCCAGCCCTTCCGAATCGCCCTTCTCGGAAACCCCAACACCGGGAAGACGACCTTGTTCAATCGCCTGTGCGGTGTGCGGGCGAAGACGGCCAACTTCCCCGGCACCACGACGGACGCACGAGTCGGTCGCTGTGCGCTCGACGGTGCCCAGGGAGAGATCACCGATCTACCCGGGATCTACGCGCTCGGTCTCGATCTTCCCGAGTCCAATGTCTGTCGGGCGGTGCTCTCGGGAGAGGGTCTGTACCGCAAGCCCGAAGCGGTCGTCGTGGTCATCGATGCGACGAATCCCGTGCGGAACCTGATGTTGGTGGGCGAGTTGTTGGAGTACGGGTTGCCGACCGTGGTCGGCCTGAACATGGTGGACCTGGCGCAGCGTCGCGGCTTGACTCTGGATGCCGAGCGGCTGTCCGGTCTGCTCGGTTGTCCCGTGGTGCCGATGGTAGCCAGACGGGGCTCGGGGGTGGAGCCCCTCAAGTCAGAGCTGCTGCGTGCCGTCCAGCCGCGGGAGCTCGAGGAGGCTCTCCCCTCGATCGTGCCGCGGCTGGATCGGTCGCTCTTCGATGGCCGAGAGGCATGGGCAGAACGGTTGGTCGAGGAAAGCCTCGGCGGTCCCGACGTGATCGGATCGAGTACGGACACGCTCACCGAGCGTCTCGACCAGGCATTCACCCATCCAGTGCTCGGACTGCTGACGTTCGCGGGCGTCATGGGGCTGTTGTTCTGGACGATCTTCGCGATCGCGACGGTCCCGATGGACCTGATCGAGGCCACCTTCGGGCATCTCGGTGCCTGGCTGTCCGATCTGCTTCCTCCCGGGCAGATTCACGATCTGCTGGTCGACGGCGTGATCGGAGGCATCGCTGGCACGGTGGTGTTCCTTCCCCAGATCTGTCTCCTGTTCGCGATGATCAGCATTCTCGAGGACACCGGGTATCTGGCCCGCGCCGCGTTCGTGATGGATCGTCTGCTGTGTCGATTCGGGCTCCCCGGGCAGGCTTTCGTGCCTTTGCTCTCCTGCCACGCGTGTGCGATTCCAGGAATCATGGCGGCGCGTCTGATCCCGGATCGGCGCGATCGATTGGCGACCATTCTCGTGGCGCCGCTGGTCAGTTGCTCAGCGCGCCTCCCGGTCTACGTGTTGTTGACGAGTATGTTGTTTCGGGACAACCCCTTTCTCGCGGGTCTGGCCTTTGCCGGCTGCTACCTCCTGGGCGGTACGGCGGCTCTGCTTTCCTCTCTGGTCATTCGCCGCTCCATACTCCCTGGAGACTCCCGGCCCATGGTGCTCGAGCTGCCCAGCTACAAGTGGCCCTCGCTTCGTAACTCCCTGCTCGCGGCCTGGGAACAGGGAACCTTGTTCTTGCGCACGGCGGGCACCATCATCATGGCGATCTGCGTCGTGATGTGGTGGCTGTCGGCCTATCCGCAGGGTGGTGTGCCCAGCGCGGCCGAGTCGCTGAGGGTCGAAGCGGCAGCGATCGAGGACGCACAGCCGGATCGAGCGCTCGAGCTCGAGCGCGACGCCGACTATCTCGTCGCCAAGCATCAGCAGAGTCAGAGCTTCGCGGGTCGGATGGGACGTGCCGTCGCGCCGGCGTTCGCTCCCCTGGGCTTCGACTGGCAGCTCACAGTCGGTGTGATGACCAGCTTTCTGGCGCGAGAGGTCTTCGTCTCGACGATGGCGGTCCTGGTAGTGGGAGATCCGGAGCTCGAAGTCGGGGATCGTGGGGTGGTCGATCGCATTCGCTCTGCGACCCGGGACGACGGCTCCCGGCTCTTCACGACTGCGACCTCGGCGAGTCTCCTGGTCTTCTTCGTACTCGCGATGCAGTGTCTGCCCACGCTCACCGTGACGCGTCGCGAGACGGGGAGCTGGCGCTGGGCGGGCCTTCAACTCTCCTACATGACCGGTCTGGCGTGGGTGTGCGCGTTCGTGACTTTCAACGGCTTGCGACTCTTCGGAGTCACTTGACGATGCCTCTCCCTTGGACCGATTGGCAGTTCTGGGTCGTGAGTGTGGTGGCGCTGTGGGGCGTCGTGGCGATCGTGCGGGCGGTGGTTCCGCGGCGGGCTGAGTCGACGGCGGCCTGTGAGAAGTGTGAGTCGGGTGGTGGGGTCGGGATGGAGGCTGGGCCGAAGTTGGTGGACCTGGGGCGGCGCGAGGGTAGTCCGGAGTAGGAGGCTCCGGCTGGGTTCCGGTGGCGCCCACCCGGTGGACGGCGCGAGCGTGGCAGCCTTCGGAGGTTCGGCTCGCGCCTCGGCTTGCGGCCGCGCACGAGATCCGGGTCTTCGAGCGCTGTGGGGCGCGCGGCCTCCAGACGCCCCCGGGTGGGGCGCGCACCGGCCCCCGCCTCGTCGGACGGCGGGTTTGCCCGACGCGGTGGGGGGTGGGGGGAGACGTGTGCGGAAGGTGTTCGGAGTAGGAGGCTCCGGCTGGGTTCCGGTGGCGCCCACCCGGTGGACGGCGCGAGCGTGGCAGCCTTCGGAGGTTCGGCTCGCGCCTCGGCTTGCGGCCGCGCACGAGATCCGGGTCTTCGAGCGCTGTGGGGCGCGCGGCCTCCAGACGCCCCCGGGTGGGGCGCGCACCGGCCCCCGCCTCGTCGGACGGCGGGTTTGCCCGACGCGGTGGGGGGTGGGGGGAGACGTGTGCGGAAGGTGTTCGGAGTAGGAGGCTCCGGCTGGGTTCCGGTGGCGCCCACCCGGTGGACGGCGCGAGCGTGGCAGCCTTCGGAGGTTCGGCTCGCGCCTCGGCTTGCGGCGGCGCACGAGATCCGGGTCTTCGAGCGCTGTGGGGCGCGCGGCCTCCAGACGCCCCCGGGTGGGGCGCGCACCGGCCCCCGCCTCGTCGGACGGCGGGTTTGCCCGACGCGGTGGGGGGTGGGGGGAGACGTGTGCGGAAGGTGTTCGGAGTAGGAGGCTCCGGCTGGGTTCCGGTGGCGCCCACCCGGTGGACGGCGCGAGCGTGGCAGCCTTCGGAGGTTCGGCTCGCGCCTCGGCTTGCGGCGGCGCACGAGATCCGGGTCTTCGAGCGCTGTGGGGCGCGCGGCCTCCAGACGCCTCCGGGTGGGGCGCGCACCGGCCCCCGCCTCGTCGGACGGCGGGTTTGCCCGACGCGGTGGGGGGAGATGCGAGCGGCGTAGGAGGCTCCGGCTGGGCTCCGGTGGCGCCCGCCCGGTGGACCCTGCGAGCCTCGGCCGCCTTTCGTACCGCGATTCACCCCTTTCCCCGATTTCGCCCGAATCCGTCGCCTTCGTCTCGGCGGATATACTGAAGTGCTACCCAACGGTCTGCTCTCTCGAGGTTCCCGTGTCGATTCGTCGTCGTCCCGCTATCAGTGACGCTTCCGCCGAGCCGGCGGCCACCGCTTCGTCGGTGGAGAGAGTCGAGCGCATGACCGTCGCTCGACTGCCGACACCGGAGGCGGAGTTTCGCCTGGCTCTCTACCGAGGCGGTGACGGCAAGGACCATCTCGCGCTGGTCCTGGGTGAGGTGGAGTCTCGGGAGAGGGTCCTGGTGCGGATTCACTCGGAGTGCTTCACCGGCGACGTGCTGGGCTCGAATCGCTGCGACTGCGGGGAGCAGTTGCACCGATCGATGGCGCTGATTGCCGAGGAGGGAACGGGGGTCCTGCTCTATCTGAGGCAAGAGGGACGGGGGATCGGCCTGCTGCAGAAGCTGCGGGCCTACAACCTGCAGGACGCCGGATACGACACGGTCGAGGCGAACCTCGAGCTCGGTCATCAGGCTGACGAGCGTCAGTACGACGTCGCCGTGGCGATCCTGCGCGATCTCGGGGTGGGCTCCATTCGGCTCTTGACCAACAACCCCACCAAGCTGGAAGGGTTGATCGAACACGGATTCACCGATGTCGAGCGGATGCCGATCGAGATCGCTGCGACGCCGGAGAACGCTGGCTATCTCGAGACCAAGGTACGCCGGATGCGTCATCTTCTGGAGCTCGATTCTTTTGTTACGCCCCCCGGCGTGAGTGAGGAGGCGCAACGCGTTGGTCCTCTCGACGTGTTCCCGCGCCGGGATAGGCGGGATCGACCGGCGATCACCCTTGCCTGGGCGCAGAGCCTCGATGGCTCGATCACGTTCGAGAGAGGCAAGGTGATGACCCTCAGCTCTCCCGAGGCACTCGAGCTGACTCACGGACTGCGCTCGCGCCACTCGGGGATCCTCGTCGGCATCGATACCGTCCTGGCCGACGATCCCCGCCTCACCGTGCGCCTGGTGGAGGGCGAGCACCCACGGCCCATCGTGCTCGACAGCCGGTTGCGAATGCCGCTCGAGGCTGCCCTTCTCGAGGCCGAACCGAAACCCTGGATCGCCACGACGCACGGGGCGGATCCCGAGCGCCAGCGCAGGCTCGAGGCCCTCGGTGCCGATGTGATCCGGGTGCCCGCCGACGCTGATGGACGAGTCGAGCTCGGAGCGCTTCTCGCGCTGCTGCACGAGCGCGGGCTCGAGTCGATCATGGTCGAGGGAGGAGCCGAGGTCATCACGAGCTTTCTGAGAGCCGGAGTGGTGGATCGGGTCGTGGTCACCGTGGCGCCGATTCTGGTCGGGGGCTTGAGTGCTGTAGCTGCCCTGAGCTCGTTCCCCGTGCTGAGTCGTCCTCGCTATCGTTGGTTGGGCAACAACCTCATCCTGACGGGTGACGTCGATGCCGAGCCTTCCGATCCCGAGATCGACGACGAAATGCTGGTCGGCGGCGGGCTGCTCTGAAGTGGCCGATACTCGCAAGACGCTGTGGTTCGTGGGCGAACGCTCGGTGGAGTTGCGCGATGAGCCCTTGGCCGCTCCCGGTCCGGACGAGGTGGTGGTCGAGGCTCAGTTCTCGGCGATCAGCCCGGGCAGTGAGCTTCTGGTGTATCGGGGCGATGCACCGAGCCACCTCCAGGCCGACGAGAAACTGTCGGGGCTGTGGGGCACTCTCGATTTTCCCCTGCGCTACGGCTACAGCTGGGTGGGCAAGGTGTGTGGCCGAGGCTCGCGGGTCGATTCGAGCTGGGACGACCGGCTGGTGTTTGCCTTTCAACCTCATGCCAGCCACGCGACGCTATCGCTGGACGAGCTCGTACCGGTCCCCGACGGAGTGAACGCGGAGGCTGCGGCGCTGCTGCCGAGCGTCGAGACGGCGCTGTCGCTCGTGATGGACGGGCGCCCGATGATCGGCGAGCGGGTCGTGGTTCTCGGCCAGGGTGTCGTCGGGTTGATTACCGCCGCCCTGCTCTCTCGCCTCTCCCTGGAGAGTCTGATCACCGTAGAACCAGTGGCTCGTCGACGCTCGCTCTCGTTGGAGGTCGGTGCCGAGCTGAGTCTGGACCCCGCAGCGGGAGGCTTCGCCCGGAGCCTCGCGACGGCTCTCGGCGACAGCGCCAGCGCGGACGAGGTGCCCACCGGAGCCGACCTCTGCTACGAGCTCACCGGCCAACCCGCGACGCTCGATACAGCGATCCGCGTGACCGGACGGTGGGGCCGGATCGTCATCGGGTCGTGGTACGGCACCCGGCGGGCGCCGATCGATCTCGGTGGGCAGTTTCATCGCAGCGGCATCGAGTTGATTCCGAGTCAGGTCAGTCATCTCGCCCCGCGTCACCGCGGGCGTTGGACTCGTGAACGGCGACTGGAGACTGCCTGGCGGCTGCTGCGGCGCCTACCGGTCAGCTCGCTGATCACCCAGCGCGTAGATGCCGCCCGGGCCCAGGAGGCCTTTTCGACGCTGGACGAGAATCCCGAGGAGGCCGTTCAGGTGCTTCTCGCCTGGAATCGTCAGGAGAGCGAGAGACGATGTACACCTTGATCCTTCGCCGCGACTTCGTCGCTCAGCACTTCCTGATCGGTGGGGACTGGGGCCGTGAGAACGAGTGGCATTCCCATCACTATCGGGTGGAGTTGACTCTGGAGGCCTTCGAGCTCGACGGCCATGGCTACCTGATCGATCTCGACGATTTCGAGCGCGTTCTCGACCGGGTGGTCGAACGCTACCGTGACAAGACTCTGAACGATCTTCCGGAGTTCGAGGGCCTGAACCCGAGCGTCGAACGGTTTGCCCGGTTCTTTCACCAGCAGGTCGCTCCGAGCTTCGATGCACCCCACATCGAAGCGTTGTCCGTCACCGTGTGGGAGCACAGCCAGGCCGCTGCCAGTTTTCGGGGACCCCTGGGGGACCGGGGGGCCGAGTGATGCGGCTGGCGCTGGTGATCTACGGTGCGCTCGATGTGCGCAGTGGGGGCAACTACTACGACCAGAGGTTGGTAGCCCGCTTGCGATCGAGTGGACACGACGTGGAAGAGATCTCGCTGCCCCCTGCGGCATGGGGTCGGAGCTTTCTTCGCGGGCTGCGATCCGATTCGTTGGTGAGCAGGTTGTCGGGCGACTGGGACCTGCTGCTCGAGGACGAGCTCACCCACCCTTCGCTCTGGCGCGTCAATCGGCGACTGCGGGAGCTCTCGGAGGTTCCGAACGTCAGCATCGTGCATCACCTACGCAGCAGTGAGCGACACCCGAGGGCTCTGCTCTGGCTCTACCGGGTCGTCGAGCGGGCATATCTGCGAACGGTGGAAGCCTTTCTCTTCAACAGCTCCAACACCCGCCGTCAGGTGGAGTCGCTCCTCGGGCATCCTGTGGTGGGACTGGTGGCTCACCCCGGGGGAGACCGGTTGGGTGAGCCAGCGCCGTCCAACACGACACTGCGCCCCGGAGAGCCGCTGCGTCTCGTCTTCGTCGGCAATCTCATCCGACGCAAGAATCTCGAGGTGGTGCTGCGTGCGATGGCTCACGGCCGGTTCCCCTCCACTCTGGAAGTACTCGGCGAGACGCAGACAGATTCCCGATACGTCGAGCAGCTGCGTCGGATCGCGGGGGAGCTCGGCCTGGAGGAGCGAGTTCACTTTCGCGGCTCGGTCGGTGATCGGGAACTGGTCGAGCATCTGGGCTGCGCAGATGTCCTCGTTGCTCCTTCCTCCTGGGAGGGCTTCGGAATCGTCTATCTGGAAGGAATGGCCTTCGGTCTCCCGGCGATCGCGAGTCGGGCCGGCGCCGCGCACGAAGTGATCGATGACGGTGTGACCGGATTCCTGGTCGAGCCCGACGACGTCGAAACGATTTCGCGTCTGTTGGATCGACTGGCCGGCGATCGCGAACTGCTGGAGCGCATGTCGGTCGCTGCGCGGCGGGAGTTCCTGCGCCGCCCGGGCTGGGACGAGACGATGGAATCCGTCGAGGCCTGGCTGGTTGAGCACGTAGAGCAGGGGCCCTCCCGGGCAAGGAAACGGGCACGCAGCGCAGCCTAGGAGCCGACGTGACGACCGACTCCTTCACACCGTCCTACCTCGAGGCGAAGCGCTCGGTCGATGACCGAGCGATCGATCTTCGGGTGTGGCGGGAGCTGGGCCGCCGAGCGGCCTCGCTGGCTGAGACGACCCCGAAGGAGTTCTCGGTGCTCGAGGTGGGGGCCGGCACCGGAGCCATGATCGACCGGCTCTCGCCCTCGTTGGAGCTCGCGACCCAGCGGCTCCGGTACGTCGCCCTGGAGCCGGATGCAACGAACGCCGTGCACCTGAGGGCGCGTTTCCCGAACGTCGAGGTGATCGAGAGATCGTTCTTCGACTATGCCGCCTCGGCGATCGAGAGGGCGGAGCAGTGGCATCTGATCGTGGCGTGCGCGGTGCTCGATCTCCTGCCCCTGGTAAGGGCGTCGAGGACGATGGCGCAGCTCCTCTCACCTGGTGGGCTCGTGTATCTTCCGATCTGCTTCGACGGTGTGACGGCCTTCGAGCCCGCCATCGATCCGGCGCTCGAACGAGAGATCGAGCGCCACTACCACTCCACGATGGAGCAGCGGCAGCTCGACGGGGAGACCACCGGCGGCGCCCTCAGCGGCCGACGACTGTTCGGCACCTTGCGCAAGGCAGGCCTCGAGATCGTCGCCGCGGGCAGCTCCGACTGGGTCGTCTTCGCCGACGGTGGCGGGCGGTATCCAGAGCAGGAGGCGTTGTTTCTTCAGGGTCTGGTGGACACCATCGAGGCAGTCGTCGGTCCGAAGCTGGGCGCCGAGGCGATGACGAGCTGGGCCATGGAGCGACGCGCACAGATCGAGCGCGGCGAGCTGGTCTACATCGCTCACCAACTGGATCTGCTGGCCGTCAGGTCGTAGGATGCGCACTTGCCCTGTGGCGTAATCGACCTTTTCTGGAGCCCCGACGATGACCAGGCCCTCCTCTTTGATTTCCCCCGACTTCGCGATTGTCCTGGTCGCGATTGTCTCTCTCGGCGCGCTGGCCGGCTGTGGCAGGCAGACTCCTTCGGACGAGCAGAGAGCCGCGTCGACGCGGCCCGAAGCCTCCCCGCTGCCGGCACTCGCCGATCTGGACGCCGGTTGGAATCGCGTGCGCACGGGGGGAGACACCGTTTGTTCCGACGGCAGCGACTACAGCTTCTTTGCTCGACAGGGAGACCCCTCGAAGCTCCTGGTGTATTTCCAGGGTGGCGGTGGTTGCTGGACCGGAGAAACCTGCTCGAGGGACCGCTACGGGAGCTTCAATCCTGTGGTCGGGGACACCGATCCGGCTGAGCTTAGCGGGATCTTCGCCCTCGGCAACGCAGAGAACCCCTTCGCTGACTTCAGCATGGTGTTCGTGCCCTACTGCACGGGTGACGTACACCTCGGCGACAACGACGTCACCTACGCGGTCGCGGCGGTGCCCGAGGGCACGGAGCTGGAAGAGGGCAAGGACCCCGGCGCTCACAGCGTGACCATCAGGCATCGGGGCCACACCAACGCGATGGCCGTCCTCGGTTGGACCTTCGAGCAGTTCCAGGATCCGAAGACCATCTTCGTGACCGGGTCGAGCGCGGGCTCGATCCCCTCTCCCTACTACGGGGCACACGTGGCGGAGCGCTACCCGGCTGCGCAGCTGACGGTCCTGGGTGACGGGGCAGGCGGCTATCGGCGCTTCGACGGCGTTCAGCCCTTCGAGCCCTGGGACACCCTGGATGCCATCGATGCACACGAGAGCTTCGCCGTTCTTCAGCCCGAGGACTTCACCTACGAGAGTCTCTACGTGGTCGCGGCCCGACAGCGCCCGGACCTGATCTTCGCCCAATACGATACGGCCGAAGACGTCGTGCAGAAGCGGTTCCTGGCCCTGGGTGGAAGCTCGGTGGAGTCCCTCTTGCCGCTACTCGATGCGAATCACGCCGATATCGAGTCCGAGGTCCCCAATTTTCGTTCCTACGTGGCGGGAGGGGACGTGCACACGATTCTCGCTCGCCCCGAGCTCTACACCTACCAGACCGATGGAGTTCGCCTGCTCGATTGGGTCTCAGGGTTGGTAAGCGGAGAGCCGGTCGACAGTGTCCATTGCTCCGCGAGTTGCGACGAGCCCGGTCTGATTCCGTCGGCCACCGCCGCGAGTACGGGAGGCGGCTAGCGCGCTCCGGGCCCTCGGACGACTCGCCCGGGCGTGGCCCCGGTGTGCTCCCCGTCCCTGAGTGCCGGCACGCCGTTCACGAAGACGTGGACCATGCCGGTGGCGTACTGATGGGGCTCCTCGAAGGTGGCGTGGTCCTGGATCCGTTCCGGGTCGAAGACCGCGATGTCGGCGTAGTAGCCCTCTTGCAGCCTGCCCCGCCGATCGATCGCGAGGTTCTCTGCGGGAAGGGCAGCCAGTTTTCGCACGGCCTCCTCGAGGGTCAACAGGCCCTCGTCACGTGCGAACATCCCGAGGACGCGAGCGAAGCTGCCGTAGGCACGCGGGTGGGTGCTCGACTCGAGGAAGACTCCCTCGGGGGCGAGTGACGCGGCGTCAGAGCAGAAACTCACCCACGCCAGCGTGACCTTCTTGCGTAGGTTCTCGGGCGATTGGGTGAAATAGACGGTGTCGATCCGTGTTCCGTCCTCGAGGATCAGGTCCATGGCCACGAAGCGCGGGTCTTCGCCGCGCAGTTGCGCCACCTCCGCCAGAGTCTTGCCGGTGAGCGGCTTGAGCTCATCGGTCTTGAAGCCGACGAGCAGGATGTTCTCTGCAGAGCCCGCACCGAGCCACATGTTCTCCCATTCTTCGGACACCACCTCCATCTCCTCGGCGATCCGCTGCCGTATCGCGGGATCCTTCATCCGTTCGAGCGATGCCGCAAACCCCCCCTCCTGCACCCAGGGCGGCATGATGGAGTTCAAACCGGTGGAGCCGGCGGGATAGGTGTAGACGTCGGCAGTGATCTGCAGTCCCTCGGAGCGAGCCTTCTCGATCTTCTCGACGGCACTGTCGAACTTGTTCCAATTGCTCTTGCCGCTCGCCTTCAAGTGGTAGATCTCGGCTCGAATGCCCGCTGCTCTGGAGATCGTGATCAGCTCGTCGATCGCCTCGAGAAGCTGGCCGCCTTCGTTGCGCAGGTGCGACGCGTAGAGTCCGTCGAACTCCGCGGCCACCGAAGCGAGCGCGATCAGCTCTTCGGTGCTGGCGAAACTTCCCGGGGGATAGATCAGCGACGAGGCGACACCGAGTGCACCATCCTCCATCGCTTGACGCACCAGAGCCTTCATCTCTTCGAGCTCGGCCGCGCTCGGGGGGCGGTCTTCGTAGCCGATCACGTGGGCCCGAGGAGTCTCTGCCCCGATGAAGGACGCCACGTTGGGAGTGACTCCTCGAGCCTCGAGATAGCGAAGATACTCGTCGAGAGTCGTCCATTCGATGTCGTAGCGGATGTCTGCCTGGGCTTCGGTCATGAGGCGCTTCATCTCGTCGTTGAGTGGCCCCATCGACGAGCCCTCACCCATGACCTCGAGGGTGACCCCCTGGCGGATGTTGCTCTGGGAGTGTCCATCTTCGATCAACGACTCGTTGGCCCAACTCATCATGTTGACGAAGCCAGGCGCTACGGCGAGCCCGGAAACCTCGATCTCGGAAGTCGCGCTGGCCTCGGAGAGGTCACCGATGGCAGCGATCGTGTCGCCGGTGATGGCGACATCGGCAACGAACGGGGGCTCACCGCTGCCGTCGTAGACAGTGCCGCCGCGCAGGAGGACGTCGAAGCGATCGGCGGTCTCGGATGCAGGACCGCAGGCGGTGAGTGTGACCAGGCAGAGGCCGGCGATGAGTGCGGAGGCGCTGTGGCGTCCGGCTGCGCGCAGGCTCACTCCTCACCCGTCCTCTCGAGTGCCGCCTGGAACGCGGGGCGTGCGCGAAGCCGATCGCGGTAGGCCCTCACCCCGGGATGAGATTCGAGCAGCCCCAGCCTCTCGGCGAGTCCGCTCACGTATCCGAGGCCGACGTCCGCGGCGGAGAAATCGTCGCCCAGGATGAACGGCTTTTCGCCCAGGCTCGACTCGATGTAGCCGAGCTGCAGCGCGACCTCTCCTCTGGCAAAGCTCTCGATCGACGGTGGTACCGGGTCGGGACTCAGCTGGCAGAGCATCGTGACCAGAAGGGGGGCGAAGGCCGAGCCTTCGGGGTAGTGCAGCCACTGGGTGAACTTCACCCAGGCGTCGAGATCGTCGCGGCTGGGGGCGAATTCGTGGCGGGGGTCATAGCGCTCCACGAGATAAGACGCGATGGCCCCTGACTCGTGGATGACACGATCGTCGTCGACGATCACCGGGGACTTGCCCAGGGGGTGGATCTCCTTGAGGGACTTCGGCGCGCGCCGGGTCGGCAGCCGCTGGTAGATCTCCAACTCGTAGTCGAGCCCCATCTCCTCGAGCAGCCAGACAGTGAACAGGGATCTACCGATGATCAGGTGGTGCACGACAATCATGCTGGAGGCTCCTTCAGGGGTCGCTTTCGAAAGGTGTGACGATCCAAGCCTACTCGACGGCGATCCCCGCCGGTGGCCGCTTGGACTACTCCTCGAAGAGCTCTGCAGCCGTGGGCAGGTGAGTCAGTTTCCCGCTGCGCATCAACGAGGCGATTCGCGCCTCGAGCGCGCCGGCTTCTCGGCCGGCGCTCCAGGACGTGCGGCGCTCGAAAAGGTCTTCGAAGGTAGCTACCGACTCGGTCTCGATCACCGTCTCGAGTACCTCGGACAGCTCGTTGTCGGAGAGCAGGGACGCGTCCTGGCCCTGGGGCAGCGGGATGATCGCTGGGCGTGTGGCTTCGCTCCGGTGGTCGCCCCGGCCTCGGATTCGGTCGACCACTTTCTCGGCCACGATCGGAGCGGTCGTGAGCTTCACGGCGCCGACGTGGAGGAGTCCGCCCGGTTCCTCGCGAATCAGGGGGTGCCGAGACAGCTTTGCGGTACCGGGACTGCTCGCCGGCAAGAGACCACACCGTATCGAAGCGATCTCGTCAGCTCGAGCCGCGAGTCCTGGAACCGCCTGATTGAGCAGGGCGAGGAAGTCCTCGATCTCTTCGTCGCTCGGTTGGGCCAACGATCGGGAGGCGGCGCTGTCGATCGGAGAGTGGTAGGTACCGGCGTAGAGCCTTCCCTGCCAGGGGACGAGAAAGCAGGTGTGCTCGAGGCCGTGGAGCGGGCTGGTAGCGCTGACTGCCAGGGCATGAGAGCTCGGCGGGGTCCGATCGAGCAGCAGGTTGAACGCACGCGAAGGCTCGAAGAGCCGGTTCTGTGCGTCATGCGTCCCTAGCCGATCCAACCACGGGCCGGTGGCATTGACGATCACGGGTGCGCCACATTCGAGCTGATCGCCGCTCAGGCGATCGACGGCGACGACTCCGTCGATGATCCCGTCTTCGGTGGTCCGCAGTCTCGCTTCCATGTAGTTGAAGGCCTCGCCGCCCGAGGCGCGAGCCCAGCGAAGTGTTTCGATCAGGAGCCGTTCTGACTGGGGGGCGAAGGCGTCGTACCAGAGTGCGCCGCCCGAGAGTCGTTCCCGCACTACCCCAGGGAAGGCGTCGAGCGTCTCGGCGACGTCGAGCACCCGCGCGCCGAGCAAGTGAGGATGGGGTGCGAGTAGTCGCTGATAGAGAGAGAGCCCGATCGCCATGGTGCTACGCCGCTTCAGGCCGCGCTCGTAGAGAGGCATCAGGCACGGCAGTGGCTCGATCAATTCGGGGAACGAGTCGAGCCACCATCGCTGCGCTTTGACCGAAGAACGACTGCGGTCGAAGTCGAGATGCTGGAGGTAGCGCAGGCCCCCGTGCAAGATGCGCAGGCTGTTCCAGGAGGTGGCACCCGCGAAGTCGCCGCGCTCGAAGAGCACGGTCCTCAGACCGCGACGAGCAGCGGTCAACAGGATGCAGATTCCCTGCACGCCGCCACCGATGACGATCAGGTCATACTGGTCGTCGGAGAGTCTACGTTCGGTCATGCGAAAGAGGCCTCGGCCATCTGCCTTCCTTCAGACGCCCCACCGTCGGCGCCAGTCCTGGAAGACCAGCAGGGTCCAGAGAAGATGGCTGTGATTCGCGACGTTGGCACGGTGTTGCGAAATCAGGCGAGCGATGGTCTCGGCCCGGAACAGGCCCTGGCCCTCGATGGTGGCGGAGGAGAGCTCGTCGTCGAGGCGCTGCGCCAGCGAAGTATTCAGCCACTGTTTCATCGGCATGCTGAATCCTTCCTTCGATCTGTACACGGCCTCTCGTGGCACTCTTTGAGCCGCCAACTCCTTGAGTAGGGTCTTGGTATGCGTGCCGCTGACCTTGAGAGCCTCCGGCAGACTGAACGCCAGCTCTATCAGCTCGGTGTCCAGCAGTGGCACCCGGACTTCGAGCGAGCTCAGCATCGACATACGGTCGACCTTGACCAGGCAGTTGTCCGGTAGGTAGCTGTGAAAGTCGACCCAGAGTCCTCGTTCCAGCGGCCCGAGGCTCTCCGGTGCGCGCTCGAGAATCTCGCCGATGTGAGAAAACGGGTCTCGTTCGAGGGCTGCCTGGAGGTCGGGGGTGAGCAGCGCTTCTCGCTGGTGCCGAGTCAGGAAGGCCCGCCAGCGAGCGTGTCCGAGGCTCGATGGATAGGAGAGTCCCTCGGCGAAACGGCGAGCCTTGTTGAGGACGCCCTTCTTCTGCGCTCGTGGCCGCAGTGCTCCGAGGGCGTGCTCGATCGGCCTGCGGGCCGGAGCCGGGAACCGTTCCCATGCTGTGGAGAGGGACTGGGCGACATAGGTCTCGTAGCCCCCGAAGAGCTCGTCGCCACCGTCCCCCGAGAGCGCGACCGTGACCTCTTCGCGGGCCATCTGGCTGATCAAGAAGGTGGGGAAGATCGAGAAATCGCCAATCGGGTCGTCCATCGACTCCAGCACCGTGTCGGTCAGCGTGGCGATCTCGGGATCGAGGGTCCTCAGGTGGTGCTCGATGCCGAGGTGCTCGGCCACCATGGCAGCCCATCGTGATTCGTCGTATCCGGCTTCGTCGAAACGAATCGTGAAGGCGTCGTGGCGGCTGCTTCCTCGAGGGTTCATGGCACTCGCCACGAGCGAGCTGTCGACTCCCCCCGAGAGAAACGCTCCGAGAGGAACGTCGCTGATCAGCTGCCGCTCCACGGCGAGATCGAGCTGGCTCGACAACGCTTCGAGCCACTCGCCGCGCGAGCGTATGACTGATTTCTCGACTCTCGGCTGCCAGTACCGGCGCGCGGAGCGACGGCCGCTGTCGAGGTCGAACTCCAGGAGGGTGGCGGGCTCGCACTTCGAGACTGTGCGAAGCAGAGTGCGCGGGGCGGGGATGTACTCCCAGGTGAGGAGCTCGAGGAGCGCGTCGGGGTCGACCTCTCGAGGCACCGAATCGTCTTCCAGCAGAGCCTTGATCTCGGAGGCGAACACCACTCGATGGGAGCTCGACCAGAGAAAGAGCGGTTTGATTCCGACGCGGTCGCGGGTCAGCAGCATGCGACGTCGAGTCGCGTCGTAGAGCGCGATGGCGAACATGCCGTCCAGCTTTTCGGGAAAGGCGCTTCCGTACTCTTCGTAGAGATGCGCGATCACCTCCCCGTCCGCTCCGCTGGCGAGGCGATGCCCGCGGTCCTCGAGCTCGGCGGCGAGGTCGCGGTAGTTGTAGATCTCGCCGTTGAACACCACGATCACGGAGCGATCCTCGTTGCGGTAGGGCTGCTTGCCGCCCGCCACATCGATCACGGACAGGCGACGCATTCCGAGGCCGACCCCGGGGTCGGTATACACACCCTCATCGTCTGGACCGCGATGGGTGAGTCGGGTGACCATTCGCTTCAGCAACCGTGGATCGGGGGTCGGGCCCTCACCGAGGTTGAAGATGCCAGCGATGCCGCACATCGTGCTCAGTGCTCCAGGAGATCCGCCAGGCGGTGGAGCTTCTCCAGGTATTGCTCGCGTGAGTACCTGGTGCGGTAGAGGTCGAGAGCCGCCTCGCCACGCTGCTTTCGGAGCTCGGGCTCGGTCAACGATTCGCGGATCGCCGTCGCCAGCCCTCGAGGATTCGGCTCGGCGAGCCAGCAGACGGTCTCGTCGAGAATCTGGGTGTGAGACGGCACCCGGGTCGCGACCAGGGCACAGCCGCGTGCCAGGTATGAGTAGAGCTTGAGGGGGGTATTGGTCCCCTGGGTTCTCGGCGAGACGACGACCGAAGCCCGCTCGAGCAGTCGATCGGCGATCGCCGGAAGGACCCGCGGCTGGATCGTGACGCTGCTTGCGAGGTCGAGTCGTCGTGCCCGCTCTCTCAGGTCCTCCACCTGCTCACGCTCGCCGCCGACGATGAGGAGATGAGCCTCGGGCAGCTCGGAACGGACCTGCTCGAAGGCCTCGAGCAGCAGCTCCAGGCCCTGGTAGGGCTCGAACGTACCGGCGTAGAGCACGAGCTTGTCGGTGGCTGGAATCGCGTCGATGGCTGCTGCCGGCTCTTCTTCGGAGGCGATCAGGCGAACCGGATCGACCAGGGTGTTCTCGAGCAAGATGTGACGCTCGGGGTGGGGCATCACGGAGAGAGCGTAGTCGGCCAGAGCCGGTGAGATCGTGAGTACCGCGTCGGAGTGCCGAAGCGCCTGATGCTCGAGCCAGGAGAACACACCCTTCAAGGCTCGGGAGCTCGAGAACTCGAAGTTCTCGAGCTGCTGGGGGAGGCTCGAGTGCATGTCGTAGATCAGACGGTAGCGGAAGATGGGCTTCAGGAAGCGTGCGAAGAACACTGCCTCCTCGTGGGCCCAGACCACATCGTAGCGCCCCCGGAGCAGTCTCGCGACGAACCACGGAAAGAGGACGCCGTCGAGGGCGAGCTTGGTGAACGAGGGACCGATGGGGATCTTGCGCAGGCCGGGGACACTCGGAATCCGGTAGAGACCGAGGCCTGGCAGATCGGGGTCGATGCCTTCGCCGTAGGTGAGCAGGTCGACCTCGAAGCCGGCTTCGAGCGCGGCAGAGCACCGGTGGTAGACGCTGAAGGGGGTCCCTCGCGGCGTGAAGAAGGGTTGGGGAGCGACGGCCAGCACCTTCATGAGGGCCCAGTCCCCCCGCTCAGCCTGCCGAGCAGATGTTTGCGCAGCAACATCGATAGCTGCTGCCGAGCGAAGACGGGCCAGGACACCCGACTGCCGGTCGAAGGGGGCGAGGAGGGGAGCTCGTCGATGTGTCCCCGGGTCGATTCCCACGGGCGCTCGGGATCGCCTGCCGGCAACTCGAAACCGTGCGCACCCACTCGCTGCTCCTGATCGCGGAGGGGCAGGGGGTCACTCCCGGGCAGAACTCGAAAACCGAGCCCCTCGGCCAGCGTGAACATCTCCGGACGACGAGCCCCCGCCCGCCCGCCGTTGTCCCCCAGGAAGAAGCGCTGCGGGGGTGAGTCCTCGAGCAGGGTCTCGATCACCCGGCCGCGGCGACCGATCCACTTGCCGAAGCCCCATGGCAGCACCGGAATGGCAGGGCGTTCGCGAACTGTCTCGATGGTCTTCTCGATGGAACCGCCGTCGGCGAGGGGCTCGATCGAGCCCAGAGCGAGCACCTCGAGCCCCTCCCGGGTCACGATCTGTCTCCCCGCGACCAGATAGACGAGGCCGTGAGCGGGACTCGAGACGCGCAGACTGCGGCCTGCTTCCAGCGGCTCGGTCTGCCAGCCTTCGGGGGGATAGGCAGCCAGTCGCGACCAAGAGCTCTGCCCGGCCACGTCCACCAGGAGCAGCACCGGAACCCGACTCGGACCGGCGTTGTGCACCGCCGCCTCGAGTGCCAGGCCCGGGTCGTAGCGATCGTGCAGGTGGGCATGGGCGTCGACCAGCCAGGTGCGGAAGTCGGGGTGGAGTCGGGTCACCGTGTCGGGGGCCCCGAGGTCGGCTTCGAGGAGCGGGCTTCGATCTGACGGTAGGTGGCCTCGAGGCCCCGCTCGAGGTCGTAGCTCGCTTCGAAGCCGAGGAGGTCGCGGGCTCGGCTGGTGTCGAACGCCGTGTTGCCCGAGAAGAACCGCAGGGTGCGCCTCGACAGCGGTGGCTCCTTCCCGAAGACGCCGAACACCGCTTCAGCCCCCCATCCTGCCAACCAGAGGAGAGGCAGGGGCACCTGTCGCGGGGGGTCGACGCCGCACAGATCGGCGATGGTCGCCAGCAGTTCGGCGACCTTTCTCGGCTGGCGATCACCGATGATCACGACCTGCCCTGTCGGGCCTCGGTTCGTGCTCGCGACCAGGCAGGCACGTACCATGTCCTCGATGTAGATCGAATGGCGCAGCATGTCTCCGCGACCGGCTTGGACGAACCGCCCCTTGGCGATCGCACGAAAGAGCTTCTCGGTGCGTTCGTCACCGGGTCCGTACACCCAGGCCGGGCGCAGGACGATCGCGGGGAAACCGTGCTCTCGTGCCGCGCGCAGCACGACCTGTTCTCCTTCCAGTTTGGTGCGTTCGTAGATCGACTCCGGTCTGCAGGGAGTCGCTTCGTCAGCCGGAGGATTCTCGATCGCTCCGAAGACGCCGACCGAGCTCAGGTGCACGAAGCGCTCCACCCCTCTATCGGAGCAGGTCTCGATCAAGGACCGCACTGCGTCGACATTGGTGCGTCGGTACTCGGCATCGGGGGCGCTCACGCTCAGATGGGCGGCTGCCAGATGAAACACCCCGCGTGCGTCGTGGGTGCACTCCTCCTGCGTCGACGGCTCGGCGATGTCGCCCTCGACGAGAGAGAGGTTCGCCCGCGAGACGCCGCCACGGTCGAGCTCTGCGAGAAGCGGCGCCATCCGAATGTCATTGGCCACTACAGACTCGCCTCGCTCGAGCAGCGCCTTGACCAGCGCCCGCCCGATGAAGCCGCCGGCACCCGTCACCAGTAGAGAGCTACTCATCGGTGGCCACGGGTGGCTTCCGAGCGACTACGGAAACGGCGTAGCCGACTCCAGGCGCCAGCCAGTCGAGCTTCGAGACGAGGGAGAGCACCGGGAACACGACGGTGTAGAGACGCAGTTGCTTGCGTACCGCCGCGACCTGGTCGTGGGATGTCGGCGCGATCTCACCTTCCGAAGCGCCCTTGCTTTTTCCGAGCACCTTTACATACGCAAAGTTGATGGCGAGCTCGATCAGCTCTGTGAAGAAGCCGGAGTAGCTGCCCTGTGCGATCGGCTCGAGTCCGGCCTCGCGGAGCATGGCTCGGTGTTCGTCAATGGTGTAGCCGACGACGCGGTGTCCATAGGCTTCCTTGGTCATACCGATCCGGTCCTTGAGGCGTACCAGTGGTTTGTCGGTGTCGCCGTTCGGTGTCGTCACGATGGCGCGTCCCCCGGGACGAAGAAGACGAGCGATCTCGGTGTTCAGGCGTTGGCAGTCGTCGCCTTCGGGGTCCAGGTGCTCGTGGACATCGATGACGATCACCAGGTCGAGCGACTCGGCGGGAAGCCCCAGAGTTTCCAGAGATCCCGAGAGAACGGGCTGGCCGAGCAATCCTTCCATTTCCGCTCGATGGTTCGCCTCGGTGTCGGCGAAGATCCACTCGCCACCGAGCTGGCGAAGTCGGTAGTTGAGCGCGCCGGTGTTGTCACCGTGAGTCAGAAGCAGGCATTGGAGGCCGCTCGCTGAGCCCGCTTGCTCCTGGAGCAGCTTCAGCTTGAGCGATTTCTTCAGACTCTTGGACAGAAGCCGAAGCTGCCAGGACTCGGTTACATCTTCACTCACTCAGCGTCTCCTCGCGAACGTCACCTTCCGGCGATCACCTGGCCGGACTGCTCCGAGGGCCCACCGAAGCGAGAGTGACAATCATATCCGGTCCGCCAGTGGAGGAGGCGGAAAGCCTCGCTCTTCAGCCAGGAGCTCGGAAGATCCTCCTCGAGGCCGGCGCGGACCGTGCTGGTAGCATCCGCTGCAGCTTCCACCCAGAGCTCCCTTTCGTGCCGACTTCTCCGAATCCTACCGTCCGCTGGCCCTGGGCCGAGCCCGTGCTCGTGTTCGGGCTCGCCGCGCTCGTTCGTCTGATCCACCTCGGCCATCAGGGGTTCTACGACGAGTACTATCACCTTCTGGCTGCGCGGAATTTCGTCGACAGCGATGGACTGCCAGCCATCGAGTACGGTCGGGCAGCGCTCTTCACCCGTATGGTGGCGGCTTCGATCGGTCTCTTCGGCGATCACCTTTCCGTCGCGAGACTGCCTTCTCTCCTTGCCGGCAGCGCTCTGGTCACCGTGGTCTTCGTCGCCGGGCGCCGGCTGGGGGGGCCGATAGCCGGCCGAGTCAGTGCGCTCCTGCTCTGTTTCGATCCGCTCGCCTTGATGCTCTCTCAGCTCAGTCGGTTCTACAGTGTGCAGGCCCTGGCCTTCGTGGCGGGAAGTCTGGCGCTCTACCGCGCGACTCTCGGATCCATCCGCTCGATCTACACCTGGCTCTATCTCGCCGGTGCCGCGGTCGGAATCGTCGTCGCCCTCGCTCTGGGCTTCAACACGATGATGGGAGTGATCGCCCTGGCGGTCTGGCTCCTCCTGGAAGTCGCATCGGCTCGCTGGAGGCGAATGTCCGCTCGAGCGAGGTGGTTGTCTCTGCTCGTCCTCCTGGCCTCCGGCGTGGCGCTCCTCTTCGTCCTTCCGGTGGAGAGCCTGCTCAGAAACTACTCGTCGGCCCCTCAGTTCATGGAGCCCTATCGCTCGGATGCGATGTTCTACGTGCGGATGCTGCTCAATGCGTACCCGGTCTTCGTCGCGGTGGCGCCGATTGCGCTCCTCGTGGACTGGAAGAGCGATCGGCGGTTCACGTACTTCGCGATCGTGGTCTTCGGTGTCGCTCTCCTGCTGCACTCCGGTGCAGGACGAAAGAGCGATCGCTACCTCTTCTATGCCTGGCCCTTTGTCCACATGATCCTGGGTCTTGCGGCGGCGGCGGGGTGGCCCGAGATCCGACGACTCACTCGGGGAGCTCTGGCGGTGGTCTCGCCCGCTCGTCGTCTCGCTGCGAGGCTGGCGGGCGTTCTGGTGGTTGCACTCGCGGCCTCGGTGCCGCTCACCCTGGTGTTCGCGAACCCGGCATACCGCGTTTCGCTCGGAATGGTCACTGCGTCCACGCAGAGCTGGCCAGCTCCAGGTAGGTTCGGCATCCTGGTAGCGCCGATGCAGATTTCCCACCAGCCCTCGAACTGGGAGGCGGCCCGGGCGACGTTCGAGACGCTGGCAGCCCATGCTGACGTCGTGGTCGCCTCGGCCGGGGTCAAGGCGCTCTACCATCTCGCGCGGCTGGACGTCGATCTCCTGGCGACGGTGCGGGCCGAAACTCCGTCGGGGGACGAGTTCGACCTCGACTTCAGGACCCGGAGGCCCGTGATCAGTTCGGCAGAGTCCGTGGCGAGGCTGGTCGCGGAGAACGGCACCGGCCTGGTGATCGTCGAGGAGGTTCATTGGCGTCAGGCACCCTTCGTGCCGGCCGAGACGGCCGACTTCCTGGAGCAGCATCTCGAACGGGTCGAGGTGCCGGACGGGTGGCGGTTTCGGGTCTTTCGCTGGCCGAGCCAGGAACTCGGAGGGGAGCGCTGACGGCGCGAGGGCTGATCGGGTTCGACGGCCAGAGTCAGTGGACGTAGCCGAGCTCTCGGAGCTGCTCCAGGACTTCGGGGTCGTCGATGGTGGCCTCGAATCCCGGCAGGAGCCAGCCGGGTGGGGGCGCGGGGTCGAGAGGTGGAGTGCCCTGAAGGGTCTCGACCAGCTCGTGAAGTGCTTCGAGGAGCCGCGTGCGAGGCTCGAGCCAGGGGCCGCTCTCGGGAAGAGGCCGTTCCTCGTGGGGATCGGCGCCGAGGTCGTAGAGTGTGGTGATCCCTGCCGAGCCCTCGATGAGCTTGAAGCGATCGTCTTGAATCGCTCGCCACCGTTGCATGAAGGGCAGGAAGCGTGGTCCGTGCTCCTCGAGCTCCTCCTCGGTGAACACCGAGAGAACCTGCCGAGGGTAGTAGTACTCGGAGAGCGCTGGCCGGCTGACCTCAGCGGCCCGGGCGGCGAACAGGTCGCGTCCGTGGTTCGGAGCTTCGGCCAGGCCCGCCTGACGAAGCACGGTCGGAAACAGGTCGACCAGTTGTGCCACGTCAGAGCGCACCGTGGCTGCTCGTGCACCGTCGGGAAAGCGAACGATCAAGGGGATGTGCAGCAGCGTGTTGTAGACGCTGAAGACGTGGGCCAGGTGCCCGTGCTCTCCCAGATTCTCGCCGTGATCGGCGGTCAGGATGATCAGGGTCTCGTCGAGTAGCCCTCGTTCGTCGAGCATCTCGACCACGTGGCCGATCTGATCGTCGAGATAGGCGATCTCCGCATCGTAGAGGTCGCTCAAGATCTCCAGCTGACGCTTGCTCAGCCCGGCGGGCAAGAGGTAGTGACTCTTCATTCCGAGCCAGGTTGCAGCCTCGACTTCATCGGAGTCGAACTCGTTGCGCACCCAGCGTCGGCGGAATCGTTTGGGTGGCTGATAGGGGAGGTGCGCGTCGATGTAGTTCAGGAAGGCGAAGAACGGCTGTTCGCCACGCCCTTCGTCGAGGAAGCGCTCCAGAGCGACGTTGTTGGCATGGCGGCGCCATTTCTTGTACCGGTCTCGAACCTTCGGGCGGAAGACTTCGACGAATTCCTCGAAGCCACGCGCCAGTCCCGACCCTTGATTGACCACGCCGTTGGAGCTCGAGGCGAAGGTGGCGTAGCCAGCCTGGGTGAAGATCTCGGCCATCGTCGGAGGGTCGTTGCCGAGTTCGAGCGTTTCCTGAGTGGCTCGGTGGGCGACTGGGTAGAGGCCGGTGAAGAGCGATGCGTGAGCGGGGAGGGTCCAGCTCGAATTGGAGTAGAAACGGCTGAAGAGCACTCCCTCGCTCGCCAATCGATCGATTGCCGGCGTCAGTTCGCGGGCGTAGCCGTACGCAGAGAGGCGATCCGCGCGGGTGGTGTCGAGGAGCAGAATCAGAACGTTGAGCGGTGCATCGTCCCCTGACTCGGACTGCGAGTTCTGGGCGGGTCCGCCTCCACAGTTGGAGACGGCGACGCACACGAGTACGAACGAGAGGGCGGCCACCAGAGTCGCCAGATCCAGGCGCTCGACTCGCCCTGCGCTGGAGCTCGGGGTCGTGTCCTTGGCCTGTGATCGAGTCGTGGTCATGGGGTCTTCACGTGCAGGGGCAGGGCACGCGATGGTATAGCATCCCACGGGTGAACGAGCCGCGAACGAGACTGCGCTACTGCGGGCGGCGCGGGGGGGGGCCATCTGGCAGAAGCCTGCTCGTTCTCTCGGCGGTCTCGCTGCTCGCCTGTCTGTCGATCACGACGTCAGCCTGCCGACCGCAGCCGCTGGCGTCGGAGGTCGGCTACAGCCTGATCCTCATCAACATCGATACGCTGCGCGCGGACCATGTGGGTGCCTATGGGTACTCGCGGAGTACGACCCCGTTTCTCGATCGGCTCGCTTCCGAAGGGGTGGTCTTCGAAGAGGCGCGATCCACCTCGTCCTTTACGCGGGAGTCGGTCAGCTCACTGTTCACGGGACGGCTCCCCACCAGCGGAGGCAGCGTCGGCTGGGGTGCGACTCCTCACCCCGGTGCGCCGACCCTGGCGGAGCTCTTTCGGGCCGCCGGCTATCAGACCGGTTTCTTGAGCAACACGACCTCTCTGACCGCCGAGGCCTTCGCCCGTGGTTTCGACGAGGTGCAGAATCTGCCCGAGCGCTGGGACTTGAGCCGAATGGGGCCCCGCCTCTCCAAGCGTGCTCGCAAGTTTCTGCGCAAGCATCGCCGTGACAACTTCCTGCTCTATCTCCACTACCTGGATCCCCACGGGCCCTACGATCCTCCCCCCAGCCTCTACCGGCGCTTCGCCGACACGATCTTCGAGAAACCGCTCAGCCTCTACGGCACGGTTCGCACAGAGATCGATCAGCTCGTCGAGGAGGGTTTCGGGCCCGGAGACGATCGATTCGAAGACCTGGTGCTTCGCTACGACGCCGAGATCGCGAGCACAGACGAGGCGATCGAGCAGCTGTTCTCTACCCTCGAGCAGCTGGATCTGCTCGAGAGGACGATGGTGGTCGTCACCGCGGACCATGGCGAGGAGTTTCTCGAGCACGGCTTCGTCGAGCATGCCTGGACCCTGTACGAGGAGTCCATTCGTGTGCCGCTCCTCTTCTGGGCCCCGGACCTGCTCGCGCCCCAGAGGGTCTCGTCGAAGGTCTCGGGCGTCGACGTGATGCCGAGTCTCCTGAAGCTCCTGGTGATTCCCCACGACCCCCTCGAGCTCGACGGGCGGCCGTTGTTCGCGCCGCAAGGTGATCGCATGGTCGGCGAGCCAGCGGATGGCCGCGTCGTGGCCGAGCTCTTGATCCGAGAGCGCAACGTCATGCGCTCGGTCATCGTGGACGGCTGGAAGTACATCGCTACCTATCGTTGGCTTCCCCCGGGTGAGCGAGGCGAGGCTGCGCTCCAGGAGGGAGAGCTTCGTCGCGAGAATCGGGAGCTGCCGGTCGTGTTGTGGGGTCCCGTCGTGCGGCGAGAGCTCTACGATCTCCGTAGGGATCCTCGGGAGACGACCGATCTCGCTTCGACGCATCCCGAGAAGCTGCTCGAGCTCGAGCAGGAGTTGGAGATCTATCGTCAGCACTGTGCCGAGAATGGCCTCCGGGTCGGGGAGGGGGCGAGCGACCCGCCGGTGCTGACGCCCGAAGAAGAGGAGCGTCTGCGAGCGTTGGGCTATCTATGAGTGGGACCGGCAGGGGCTCCTGGCCGAAGAAGGCGCTCGCACTGTCGTGGGTCGTGCTCGCGGGCTGGAGCCTTTTTTCGCTCGGAAAGCCCCTGACGATGGATCAGGCCTGGCCGGTCGCCTACGTGGCCGGAGCGATCGCCGAGCTCGGTTTCGACGAGCTCGGCACCGGCCAGTACGAGATCGCTCACCCGACGCTGTACCACCACCTCCTGGCGGTCTTCTTCCAGCTCTTCGGAGAAACGGACGTCGTCGCGAGGCTGCCCGGGCTGCTCTGCGCATTGCTCGTCTGTTTCCTCCTCGTGCGGGTGTCGATCCTCGCCTTCCCCACTGGCGAGGGGCCGGCGATCGGGGCCATCGCAGCGCTTCTCTACGCGGTCAGTCCGATCTCGATCCAGCATTCCCTGATTGCCGACCAGACGACGACCCTCCTTCCGGTCACCTCCCTGGTCTTCATGGGGGTGCTCTACCGACACGATTTCCAGATCACCCGGAGCAGCGTCTGGCAGCTCGCCCTTTCGTACGCACTCTGTCTCTGGTCTCACGAGAGCATTGCTCTGCTGCTACTGGTGGCGTTGGGTATCTACGCGCTGATGGCGCAGGGCCTGGTGGCGAGTCTCAGACTGTGCGCCACGATCGCGATCACCGGCGTCAGTCTCTTCGCCGTTTCCTGGCTTCTCTACTGCTCGATCACCGGAGTGGCGCCCTTGGCCTTCGTCGAGTTCTCGATGTGGAACAAGCTCCTGGCCGGGAAACCGGCTGGCGGGGGCTCTTCGCTGATGCGAATCTGGACGAACTTCCGATGGCTCTCCGCGGGCTTTGCAGGTCTTCTGATCGTCGTGCTCGTGCAGCGAGCCGTGGAGATCTGGAGGAAGGCCCCCGGGATCCGGTCTTCGGATTTCCTGGGTTGTTTCGCCGTGGTGGTGCTGGCGGTCACGACCCTGCGCTGGAATCAGCTGAGTCGCTATCAGTTCTTCGCCTATGCGGTGGCCACGATCGTCGTCGCGGACGGACTCTGGAGATGGAAGCGTCAGCACGGATCGAGGGGTCTGTGTCTCGCTGTCGTCCTCGGCATGACCTGCGCGATCCCGCTCGCCGTCCTGCTCGAGGATCCGCTTTCGATGGACGGATCGAGCTACCTCGTGTTCGCGATGGTGGTTCCTGCGGCCGCCATCGCGTTGGTGTCGTTCTTCCTGGATCGCCACGGTCGGGCTTTGGTGGTGCCCGTGCTCCTCGGTGTTTTCGTCGCCGTCGCGTTGTGGACCGATGGGGAGCAGATCCGTCCCTACACGACGTCGGTCAGTTGGACCGAGTACGGGGAGAGGGGTTTCGATGACACCCGGCGCTACCTCGAAGACCACCTCGGCGATTCGGTTCCTGTGATCCGCAAAGATCTCGCCTACGCCTTGCTGAAGCGCAGGCCCGGGCGAGCGCTGGAGTGGATCTATACAGAACGCCTTCGCCGGGGCCTCGACGATCCCGCAGTCGCCCAGGAGATCGAGGAGATGCTGCTCGAGAAGGACGTCTCCCTCCTGGTGATCGAGCGCTACAGCCGGTCCGCGGAGAGCTCCGAGGTGTTGCGTCGCCACTTCGAGCCGGTGCAACGGTTCGGCGATTTCTCGGTCTTCCGGAAACGGGCCGGCTCGTAGGACCGCGGGGGTCGGGCGGCCGGAGCGCGGCCCGTCGCGAACGGATCCTGCAGCCGCTCACGGTAACCTTGCAGAGGTGGTCGTGGCCGCAAAAATTGTCCTTGCATCCCTGTATATATCGAATAGGATATAGAAATCCTCGTGGGTGTACCCCTCCGGCTTGCCACGGGGGTACCGAGCGGGGATCGCTTCCGTCCCTCTTTTTCTTTCTTTTCTGCTGCGCCCGATTCGTGAAGCTGGGCGTAGCTCCGACCCTGGTCTCCCGGAGACCCCCAGACTCGCGAGTCGGCTCATGAGGAGAGTCGATGCACACTTCGGCGAGTCACACTGTCGCGAATCAGACCGTCGCGAGTCGCGCCCTCCGGGCAGCCAGCCTTCTCCTTCGACCGGCCCTGGGGTTGTTCGCCGGTGTGCTGATGGGTCTTGCACCGCCGGTCGCGGGGGCTTCGGCCGAGACCGCAGACACCGGGTCGGTCGGGTCGAGACTGGCGACTGTCTCGGTTCCGGCGCAATCGGCCTGGACCGACTACGGTGAGGTCCTCGAAGGCGGGGCGCTGGGAGACTGGGACTACCAGAACTACGGGGGAATGACGCTTTCGGCGGTCAAGAAGAACGGCAAGTTCTACCTCTACTACCAGGGCACGTGCTGCTACCGAATGGACGACGAGTCCGTCACCTTCCGCGCGATCGGGGTCGCGACCAGTGACAACGGAGTCGACTTCTCGAAGCACCCTTCGAACCCCGTCGTCGAGTGGTTTCCCACCGGGAACGGTGAGGAGGGAGCTGCGTCGGGGGCCCCCCTGGTCGACGACGACGGGAGTGTGCTGCTCTACTACGGAGCGAACACCGCCATCAGCCCGGAGCTCGTCAATGCCGATGGCCGACTGGCAGTCTCGTCCAATGGGGCACAGTTCACCGACCAGGGGATCGTGCTCGACCAATCGAAAGCCAGCGTCTGGGGCTCGGGCGACGAGCTCTTCCCGGTGGCCGCCCTGCGCGACCAGGGCAAGTATGTGCTCTTCTACATGCCCAACGGCTCCCCGCAGCGCCGAAAGCTCGGTGTGGCCTGGGGCGGCTCGAGAGGCCAGCTCAACCAGACCGCCGGGGTCACGAGCAACGGAGCCGACGTGCAGCTGCTCGGGCCGGCGAGCCTGGCGCAGTTGGGGGACGACCAGTGGGCAATCTTTCTCAACTACGTTCCGGAGCGCAGGTTCGAGGCACGGACCTTCTCGGCGAGCAGTCCCACGCAGATGAGTGCTCCGGTGGTGACCTATCAGTTTGCCGAGCCTCTGAACCCGTCGGTTCTTCTCGACCGAAGCTCGTCTACGTGGTTCATGTACTACCGGGTCCTGGGCGGTGGCCACGGGTTGATGTTGGCGCCGATGGGAGAGCCGGACACGACCGGTCCACCGGCGCCAACCGGCCTGGTCGCCACGGCCCGGTCACACGACACGGTCGAGCTCTCGTGGCCCCCCGCCACCGACCCGCAGACCGGGGTCGTGCAGTATGTGGTGTTCCGCGATGGGGAGCGGCTCGGGACCACCTTCCGCAGGAGCTTCGTCGACCAGGAGCTCGACGCGGAGACCCCGTACGAGTACAAGATCTCGGCGGTCAACTACCACGGCTTCGAAGGGCCTTCGAGTGCGGGTTCATCCGTCACCACTCCGGAAGACGTCACTCCTCCTCGCGTTGCGTTCGTCACCTCGAGCGGGAGTCCGATCGAGGTCGTCGTCGGCTTCGACGAGCCCGTGACCGTCGCTTCGGCCGAGAAGATCGCCAACTACAAGCTCAGCGGCCGAACGAGAGTCGTGGGCGCTTCCCTGGCCCCGGACATGCGAACGCTGACGCTGACCACCACCGATCTGGTGGACGGTGCGAGCTACCGACTGTCGGCGGGTGGAGTGAAAGACGCCTCCCCCCGGAGCAACCAGGCCAACGGGATTCGTGTCGATTTCAGCCACAGCTCCGCGCCGGGATTGGTGGGCTCGTGGCGCTTCGAGGACTCGGGCCCCTCGAGTGACGTGGTCGCCGACACCTCCAACTTCGGTTCGGATGGATCGAGTGCATACCCGAGTGGAGCTCCGGTGTCGCGACAGAAGGCCAAGATGGGCCGGGGTCTCCATTTCGATGGCGTGGACGATCTGGTCACCGTTTGGCCCGCGGACCGTTTGGCAGCCGCCACCCTGGGCAGCCATAGCCTCGCCGTCTGGGCGAAACCCGATGCGCTTCCAAAGAACGATGGGGACGACACCCGCTACCACAGCATTGTCACCAGAGGCAGCTCCGGGCTCTTCTACGATGCCGACGGTCGCTGGCGCGCCTCGGTCCGGCTGGCCGGTGGCAACTTCGTCGATGTGCGCTCGCCGATGCGCAGCCCCGGTAGCTGGGTGAACGTCGTGATGGTCGTCGATGCGCAGCAGTACGAGGTCCGACTCTTCCTGGACGGGGCAGAGGTCGGCGAGTCTCCGAAGTCCTACTCCGGTGCCCTCTACGACCACGGGACGGAGCCCTACTACTTCGGTACCTCGGATCCCCTGGTCGAGCGTTACGACAACCGCTTCCGAGGAAGTCTCGACGAGGTGCTGGTCTTTGACCGCGCGTTGGGCTCGGGCCAGGTCGACAACCTGGCGTTCGTGAGTCCCGAGACCCGCAACTTGAACGTCGAGCTCGAAGGAAGTGGGAGTGGCCGCGTCACCAGCGTTCCGGCCGGCCTCGTGTGCGGAACGGACTGTGAGGAGGACTTCACGCTCGGGCTGCCGGTGCAGCTCGGTGCCGAGCCTCTCGACGGCTCGACCTTCGGCGGCTGGACGGGCAGCGAGGACTGCCAGGATGGCTTCTTGACGCTGGTCGTCGATCACTCGTGCACGGCGAGGTTCGACAGCTCGGCGGCTCTTTTCGAGGACGGCTTCGAATCGGGCACACTCTCTGCGTGGGATTCCCAGTGAGCTCAGTACCGCGAAACGGGAGCGCCTCGACGGGTTGCGAAGTCTCGAAGGTGCTCGCGCTGATCGATCGGATAGGTGAAGAAGACCTCGTTGGGGCGAGTCGCCCGCCGGAAGTAGCTGTAGGACTCGGTGGGATCGCTCCACAGCTCGAAAGCGAACTGGAGCAGCCGGCTCGTGAACCGTCCGATCGGTCCCGAGCCCTGGGGTCTCGGGGCAGCGCGTAGATCGTGCATGGCGTCGAGGGCGAAGAGCTTGTCCAGTTGCCGGGGTTGGTCCAGAGCGTAGGAGAACAACCCGTCCAGCGGCAGCTCGGGATCGAACCACGGTCCCAGGGTGACCGATGCCTCGTGGGGACCGAAGGGAAAGTACTCAGCACCGAAGTGATGGTTGCTGTAGAGCAGGAGGACCGTGTTCGCAGCGAGGGCCTCCTCTTCGGCCACGCGATCCAGCGCCTCGAACAACGCGAAGGTGCTCGAGCGATGATCGCTGGAGACGTCGAGCGATGGATGCGGTGCGACGATGATCTCGGGGTTGGTTCGCCTGAGGACGAGCGTCAGGTCGTCGACCAGACTTCGCCAGCTCGAGCTGAAGGCGCTTCCTTCCAGAAGATCCGAGGTGTTGAAGCTGCGGAACTGCTCGATGTCGGCACTCCCGAGCTCGTCGTCGGAGACGATCGCCTGCGGCGTCGCCTGCATCTTCGCCAGGGAGCCGTTGAAGTAGCCGAGATTGACACTGCGGGAGGGGGGCACCCCTCCCCACAGCGGAATCACGACACTGTCCCAACTTCGGAGGCGACCCCGCAGGAGGTTCTGGTCCGCGGTTTCGGGGAGCAGGTGCTCGTGAAGGCCGTCCACGTAGTTGCCGGCCGTCACGGTAACGATCCAGCTGTCGCGCTGCGCGTAGAGACCGAAGGCCGCGATCTCGGCGTCATCGGGATGGGGAGCCAGCACGAGGATGCGGCTGGGATCGAGCGAGGGCTCCTCGAAGTGAAGGAGCTCACTGGGCTGTTCGCGCCAGCTCAGGTGGTGACCTTCGAGCCGGACGCGCTCGGGCCACGGCCGAGAGGAAAGGCAGGTCAGATTGAGATAGCGACGGCCCCGAGCTCCGCGCTCGAAGTACTGGCGCGAGGTTCCCAGGTCGCCGCAGTCGAGCTCGACGAAGGGCTCGAACCAGTGTCCCGTCAGTCTCGAGGCGAGGGAGATCGGAAGGAGCACTGTGCCTGCGTTGCCCTCTGCAGCCGCGAGCTCGATGCCGTCGCGGGAGATCTCGACCGGGATCCGCTTTGCCGCGTCGAAGGCATAGGCGTAGTCGTCTTCGACGTCGTACCAGTAGAGCGACGTTCGGCGATGGGACTCGGCCGCGATCGCGATCAGCGCTCCAGCGGCGAGCGCGCCGAGGAGTAGCGTCCGCATGCGGGCTCGCGGGGCTCTTTCCGTGGACCGCTCGCTCACCGGGGTGCCTCGGCTTCGTGGCGTTCGGACCTATCCACGGCGCTGTTTCCAGAACTCGACCAGTCCGCTGGCCATCCCTCGAACGGCTCCCAGGTTCCCCTTTCGACCCTCTCGAACGACCAGTCTGAGGGCGAGGAGGGGCGCGCTGAGCGTGAAGAAGCCTATCTTCTGGTGCAGGGGTGCGTGGCGGAGAAGGAACTTGAACCAGTTGCGGGCCTTGTGGCGGGCGTATGCCTCGGTGTAGCGCCCGCCCCCGAAGGTGTGGTTCACCGCGTGGTACGCCATGGCCCGCGGCACGTAGAGCGATTGGTACCCTGCCTTCTGGAGGCGGAGGGAGTAGTCCAGATCTTCGGGCCCGACCGGATCGAAACCGGAGTCGAATCCGCCCATCTCCGCGAAGACGTCGGCACGCGTCATCATCGCGCCCCCGCAGGCCACGCAGGGCTTCTGTTCGTCGTGCTGACCGCGGTCGATCTCACCGAAGCCGACCGGGTGGGTCTGCCCACGCCAGTAGCTGATTCGGCAACCGCCGCCGTCGTTGAGTCGCTCTCGGTCGTCGAAGAAGCGGAGCTTGGCCTGAGTCTGACCGATCCGTTCGCTCTGGTCGAAGGGCGCGCGCAAGGCGGCGACGAAGCCCGGAGCGACCTCCATGTCGTTGTCGAGGAAGAGCAGGAACGAGGGGGAGAAGCGATCGATGGCGAGCTGCGCCGCGGCGTTGCGCCCCGAGGCGACGCCGAGGTTCTCGTCGTGCGAGTGTGCCACCACCTCGGGGAATGCATCCCGCACCGCCGCTGTCGTGCCGTCGGTAGACCCGTTGTCCCAGACCACGACCCGGAAGTCGGCTCCCTCTTGAGCGAGCACGCTCGAGAGACAGTGGAGTGTGGTGTCGCGCTGGTCGAGCGAGAGGATGACGATCGCGATCTCTGCGCCCGAAGCGGGGGGGGACTCAGTCATGTCGGGGAAGGGCTCGGCGCGCCAGGGCGACGGCCCGGTCCTTGTGCCGTTTGAGGATCGGTTCCAGTCGATGAGCGATGGGAATCCAGGGCCTGGCGGAGAGGAAGACCCGGGTGCCGCCGGACTGTGCGTCCCACGGCAGGAAGAGCTCGGGTGCGCGGCTCACCTCGTCGAGGAGAGAGGCGGTCAGGTTGGGGCGCGTCTGCCATGGGTAGAAGATCGTGGTCTGGCTCCGGAACCGCCCGAGAGCCTCTCGCTTCGTCTCCGACTGGCGGTGGGGGTGGACTGCGACCAGAAGGTGGGGATCGATGTATGCCCGTACATCTCCCCGGGGAAGGAGTCGCCAATGATGGTAGACGAAGTATTCGAGGAGCTCGGCTTCGAACACCCCTTCGGCTCGGGCCCGGGTCACGGCGCGATGCACCGCGAGATGATCCGGATGACGGTCGAAGCGAAAAGGCAGAAAGACATGGTCGGGCTCGAGTGAGCCGATGTGCTCGCGAAGCGCTCGCTCGAGTGCCGGCTCGTGCAGGTGGAGGCCGCTGTCCGGAAGATCGAGGAAGTGGATGTTCTCCTCGGGAACTCCCAGAACACCCATGGCCTCGATCGCCTCCCGCTTGCGCACTTCTCCCAGATCCGGCGAGATCGAATCTCTTCCTGGAACGATCGGAGCAGGAGATCTCATCCCGTCAGTGGCGTAGACGAGATGAACGCGCTCCTTCGTCGGGATTCGGGCGATGGTGGTTCCGCAGGCCAGCACTCCGTCGTCCATGTGGGGGATCGCGATCACGATTCGCCCCTCGAATCGCCGGGCCGGGTCCACCTCGAGAATCTCGTCAACGAAGGACATCGGCTCCCTCGAGACTCTCACGGTTACGCTCCAGCGCTGGATGGCGAATCAGGAGATCGTCGATGGCGAGATAGTCGAGGTTGCCCTGATTGAACGCGCGCACGGCGTCAGCGGGCGTGCACACGATCGGCTCCTCGTGGATGTTGAAGCTCGTGTTGATCAGCGAGGGGTTCCCGGTCAGTCGGTGATAGGCCTCCAGAATGCGGTGGAAGTCGGGCGCCGTGGCGCGGTCGACGAGCTGGGGCCTGGCCGTGCCGTCGAGATGGACGACCCCGGGCGACTGGCGCTTCATACTGGGGGTGCAGTCGAACGTGACGGTCATGAATCGCGCCGAATATTCGGCCCCGCCGAGACGCTCGTAGCAGTCGTGGGCATGCTCGATCAGCGTGGCCGGAGCGAAGGGCATGAACTCGGTTCGCGCGAGGCGTTCGTTGAGCCAGTCGTTGACCGAGGGATCGTCGGGCCGGTAGAGGATCGATCGGGCCCCGAGGGCTCGCGGGCCGTACTCCATGCGACCTTGAAAGCGTGCGACGACGAATCCGTCGGCCAGCAGGGCGGCGATCGCTTGATGAATGTCCGCCTCTCGTCTGACTTCGTAGTCCGACCCTTCCAGTGCCCGATCGAGGGTGCGCTGGTCGTACTCGGGCCCCAGGAACACGTGGGGCAGTTCAGCGATCATCTCCTTTACCGACTCGGGTCGCTCGTCCTCCAGCAGCGCCAGACCGCTACCGGGAGCGAGCCCTCCGTCGTCCATCGCGGGATGGACGACCAGCCGATCGACCTCCTGCAGCTGATGAATGCGTTGGTTCAACTTGACGTTGGCGAAGACTCCGCCAGCCACCGCGAGGTCGCGCAGTCCGGTCTTGCGGAGCCAGTAGCGCACGAACTCGACGACTACCTCCTCGAGAACCAGTTGGACGCTGGCGGCCAGATCCGCGCGGTCGAAGTCGTCCGGCAGGCGCTTCGAGAGGGTGCGTAGTGCCGAGCGGTGATACATCGGGACGCGGTAGCGGATCCGTCCCGGGTCCTCGTATCCCACCGTCTCCCGAAGGAGGCCGGCGTAGCGAGGCTGGCCTGCCGCCGCGAGGCCGGTGATCTTCCCTTCGTGACGCTCGGCCTTGAAACCGCACAGCGCGGTGATGTAGGAGTAGAAGTTGCCGAGCGAGTGAAAGCTGTCGACGGCGGAGAGCCGTCGGAGAGTGCCGTCGATACCGGTATACACCGTGGCTGACAGCCCGTCGCCGCCGCCGTCCAGGGTCACCACGAGGGCTCGCGACAAGCCGCTCGAGTAGTACGCGCCGGTGGCGTGGCAGTGGTGATGATCGAAGAATCGCACGGGAGCGCGCACGCCGTGGCGGTCTGCGAGGGATCGGGGGAGCTCCCTGCGGCGGTCGCGAAAGAGGAGCGACTTGAGCGCGTGGTGACCGCGTAGAGCGAGAGGAAAGCGCCCGAGCAGAGGAGCGAGGGTCGAACCGACGTGGTCGAAGGCCGACGTCTTGGCGGTGAGGTCGCCCTCGAACCATCCGGGCCAGGCCGTTGGCTCCGGTTGAAAGACGCTGACTCGCTGAGCGACGGCGACTCGGTCGATGTCGGCGCTCGAGAGGCCGGCGATGCGCATCACCTCGTCAATCGCTCGATGGGGCATTCCGGTTGCCATTTTCAGACGGCACAGTCGCTCCTCGGCCACCGCAGCGAGGATCCTGCCGTCCTCGACGATCGCTGCGGTGGACGGTTTCGAGTCGATGATGCCGAGAACGCGCATGGATCTACGGTGCCTCCCGTCGCATTCCGGCGACGATCCCCCGCGGAAGGCCGGTCACATAGGCGCGCCCTCGCTCGGCCTTGTCGCGGTCACCCGTCAGCGAGCCCACCAACCAGCGCCGCGCTGCTCGGGCCATGTGAACCGCTGCACGCAGGGCGATGAACCCGTCGCCACGCCGAAGGTACTTCCCGTAGAAGCCGCCGTGGCTTCGGGCGTACGCTCGGTATTGGTCGGCTCGTTGCCCGGAGTCGCGCCATGCGTAGTGGCGAACGCAGACTTCGGGAGCGTAGAGAATGGCAATCTGGGAGCGCAGGGCGCGGTAGGACCAGTCGCAGTCCTCCGCCTGGCGAAGACTGGGATCCTCGTCGAACAGGCCGACCCGTTCCACGACGTCTCGCCAGGTGCCCATGTTCCCGCCCGACATTGCATCGAACTTGAGACTGGGAGTGCGGTAGGTTGCCGGCTCCAGGTCGGTGACCACCGCTACGGCTTCCTCCTCGCCCTCCGGTTCGACGCGGCCGCTGACGATGGTGTCGCGATTCTCGAGCAGTCGGCTGCGCATCCGCCGAAGCCAGTCCCGCTCGGCCAGGCAGTCGTCGTCGGTGACTGCCAGCAGCGGGGTCTCGACCCGCTCGAGGCCACGGTTGACTCCGGCGGATCGCCCAGTCTCGGTAGAGGGCACCCAGAGGGTGTCGATCCCGCGCCGCTCGAGCGAGCGAAGCTGGCCGGCCACGGTCTCGCTGGAGCTCTGGTCGACGACGATGATCCGGGTCGGCCACGAGTCGCCGTCGGCGATCGCTTCCAGGCAGCGCTCGAGGATGGGGCGGCCGAGGGTCGGAATCACGACCGAGATGTCGGTCCACCGGGAGCGCTCTCCGATGCTCACGAGGAGACCTCCACGCCGTGCTCTGGCTTCAGGAGACGTTCCATGAGTGCCGCATAGCGCTCCACGACGTGTCGATCGGAGTAGTCGTCGACCGCGACCCGGCGCGCCGCGCCCCCCAGCCGCGCTCGTAGGTCTTCGTTCGCGAGGAGCTTCCCGAGCGCGGCGTGTAGAGCGTCCTCGTCGTTGGTAGGCACGGCCAGACCGGTTTCCTGGTCGCGCAGGACGTCAGCGAGACCCCCTGCGGTGGTCGCGACTGCGGGTAGTCCGCAGGCCATCGCCTCGATGAGGGAAATTCCGAAAGCCTCGTTCTCGGACGGGAACACGAAGAGGTCACTGGACTGGAGGTATTCCTCCACGTTGGTCACGTCGCCAGTGAAGAGCACGTTTCGTTCGAGTCCGCGTTGGTGCACGAACGCCTTCAGCTCGGCCTCGCAGTTGTGGATATCGAGGCCCCCGCCGCCGACCAGGAGAAGCTGCACGTCGGGGTTCTGGGACACGATGCGTTGCCAGGCTCTGAGGAGAACGGGGAGGCCCTTGTAGGACACGAGCCGTCCAGTGTAGACGACAATCGGTCTGTGCGGGGGGAGCCCGAGGCGTAGCCTCAGGGCCTCGCGCCGGTGCTCACTCACAGGGCAGAAGCGCTCCGTGTCGACGCTGTTGGGAATCCGCTCGATGCGCTCGGGCGACACGCCGGCCGCAACCAGCTCGTCCTGGACTTCCGTGGAAATGGCGACGAAGGCCTGTGCCAGGAGCAGCTTTCGATTCCGCCAGCGCAGGAAGAGCCGGACGGCACCCGAAGAGGGCCGGAGGCCGATCTTCGAGAGCCCGGCCGCGAAGTACTCGCCCGACATCTCTCCCAGGCTGTCCGCCTTGAGCACACAGACCTTGCCCAGCATGCGGCTCGCCAGCAGAGCAGGAATGCCCAGGACGCGAAACCCCGACACCAGGACCACCTGGTAGCGGTTGCGCAGACGCACCAGCCGCGGAAAGACGGTCCAGAGGAGTGCCCATTTGTTCAGGTGGCGAGGCCCGGTTGGCGGAACCCGATAGACGTCGCCGCTGGACTGTCGCTCGTGTCGAGCCGTCTCGCGGTTCGAACGGCGAGTCACGACGGTGGTCTCCCAGCCGCGCCCACGGAAGCCCGCGGCCAGGGAGCGTGCCTGGGTCTCGCCGCCCCCGACGACCGGGTGGTACGTCTCGGTCAGGATGCAGATTCCCGGCCCGCCGAGGGCGTCGGCCGCGCTGTCGGGGTTGCCCGCTCTCTCGCTCATCGCTGTCCGATCAGTCTCTGCCAGTGGAACGACAGGAGGTCGCTGATTTTCGGGTCGCGATAGAGCGGGCCCTTCTTCCCGGCGACTGGGGTGCAGACCGCTTCGCCCCGCTGGACCTCGAGGACCGCTTCCACGAAGAGATCGACGCCGAGCTGCTCGAGCTCCTTCCACACGCGGGCGTAGGATCGTCCGATGGTGGGCACCTCGCCTTTCTTCAGCACCGCTCCCGTGTCGAGGCCCGCCCCGATTCGCTGAATGGTGACCCCGGCGGTTTGCTCGCCGCGCGCCATGGCCCAGAAGGTCGTCTTCTTCCCGCGGTACTCGGGCAGACGGCCGTGATGGATGCCGATACAGCCGAAACGTGGGATCTCGAACAGCTCGGGCCCGAGGATCGGGCTGCCGTAGACGAGTCCGAGATCGCAGTCCAGATCCCGCAGTCGCTGGAGCACCGATGGAGCATGGACGTCCGGGACGAAGTGGAGGCGCTGCGAAAGGGAGTCCAGGGTCTTTCGTAGGGTGTGCTCCTGCCGCGGCGAGCGCACGGCGCGAAGGGCGATGCGTGCCATCCGATCGAGTAGGAGCGCAGGTGCCAACCAGCGTCGTCGTCGCCAGAGATCTCGCACGATCGCGGAGCCCGATTGGGCCTGCGACTGCAGCAGTGCTCCCGCCAGGTCGATCTGCGGCTCGGCCTCCAGTCGGCTGAGCAGCAGGCGCACGCCTTGTTCCAGGTAGGGTCCGCCGCCGAGCAGGACGACACGAATCGGACGGCCAGGAACGGGGCCGAGTCGCTCGCCGAGCGCGGTTTTCTTGGGCTGCGTCATGAGAGCGGAGGGCAAAGAAGAATACTAGCAGTGCATCCCTGTGGAGGAAGGTAGCATCGACCCTGACGAGGTCGAAGAGAATTCTTGAAAGCCGAGCTGAAGTGAGCCGACGTTGAGCGAATCCCTGGCGGGTCGGGCAGGTCACGCGATTTCCTGGCAAGCCGTTCAGCACTTCGGCGTCAAGGTGATCTATCTGGTCCGTGTCGTGGTGTTGGCGCGGCTCCTGGTGCCCGACGACTTCGGCCTGGTGGCGATCGCGATGGTCTCGGTCGGGGTCCTCATGAGCCTGACCGACTTCGGAATGGTACCCGCCCTGGTGCAACAGTCCGAGGTGGACGATCGTCACTACGATGCGGCCTGGACCGTCGGAATGGTGCGCGCGCTCACGGTCAGCGCCGGTGTGATCCTGGCCGCCCCCTGGATTGCTCAGCTGTTCGCCGAGCCGCGTGCCGTCTCGGTCATTCGAGCCCTGGGAATCTGGCCCGTGCTGCAGGCTGGAGCCAGCATCAAGGTCGCCGACCTCACCCGCAGGCTTCGCTTCAGGGAAGTGGCGTTGCTCCGTCTCGCGGAGGCTCTGGTGACCACCGGAGTATCGGTCGCGCTGGCGTTTCGCTTCGGGGTGTGGGCGCTGGTCGCTGGCAGCCTCGCGGGACCACTGGTGTACACGCTCCTGTCCTACGTCTTCGCGCAGCACCGTCCGCGTCTGGTTCTCGAGCGCTCGGCCGTCGCGCCACTCGTTCAGTTCGGTCGATGGATCTTCGTCAGCAGCCTCGTCGCCGTCGGGGGAAGAGCCGTGCTGCAGTTGGTGATCACCCGAAAGCTGGGTGCGGCGGATCTCGGGCTCTATTTCCTGGCAGCCCGACTGGCCTTCCTGCCCAGCGGTGCGGCCAGCGACATCGTGGGAGGGGTGGCCTTCCCGTTCTACGCTCGGATCCGGTCGGATTCGGGCAAGGCACGGGCTGCTTTCCAGGCCCAGATCCTCGGACTCTCCGTCCTGCTGTTCCCGGTCTATGGGCTGCTGATGGCGCTGGCGCCGAGCCTGGCTGTCGAGGTTCTCGGCGCCAACTGGATCGGAACCGCACCGGTCATCCGGGTCCTCGCCGTCGCCAGTCTCGTCGGTGTGCTGGGCGATGTCGTGGACCCGATCCTCAAGGGCTTCGGGCAGCCCGCCAAGATGACCTTTCTCGAGGTCGTGCAATCGGTGACCCTCGTGGTCGCCGTCTGGGGGCTGGCCGACTGGTACGGGCTGGCGGGCGCCGCAGCGGCATGGATCCCCGCGGTCTTCGCCTCCCAGGTCTTCGCGGTTCTCTTCCTCCTGCGGGTGTTCGATCGGCCGTTCGAGGGCTTACTGCGCCCGGTACTGGTGATCGCGGTTCTGGCTGCCCTCGGAACCTGGACTGCCGTGGTGGTCGACGGGCTCCTCGACGGCCTGCCCGGACTCATCGCGGCGGGCCTGGTCGGGACAGGGGTCATCGGCCTCTTGCTATTGATTGCCGAGCGCTACCTGAATCTGGGCCTGCTCGGTGCCCTGGACAAGATCTTCCCTCGGGCCGCGGTCCGACTCCGCCCCTTCGCCGAGCGAGGTGGGGGCGAGCACTGAGCGAGCGAGGGCCGAGACCCTCGGGCGGCGGCTGCTATTCGAGTCGGCGGGCAGCGCGACGTTTGTAGCGCAGGTAGAGCCCCGGCGCGAGCGCGAGGAAGGCGTGCTGAGCGAGCTGATCCGGGTACGACCGATTCTTGATCAGCCGCACCAGCGCGGCGAGGCGTTCGGCCGGATGGGGGCTCGCGAGCCGACGGGTGGACTCGGCCTCGGCCAACGAGCGACTCACGATGTGGCGAATGGACTCGAGCTGCCGTGCCTTCTCCGGCATCAGGCGCGCGGCGGTCTCGATGTCCGAGAGTCGGACCGTGGACTTGTAGCGCGCCTTCTCGATTCCCCGCTCGAGCCGATCGCGGTAGCGGTCCAGGGACTCGTATCCGCCCAGATCGGTGGTCAGGCTCCCCGAGTGGCGGCGCACCGTGACCAGGGGCTCGTCGATGAACTCGACACGGCCGAGCAGGCTCGCCCGAAAGGGGAGGACGACGTCTTCGTTGACCGCCGGGTCGAGTGGACCGAAGGCGTCGAGCACCTCTCGGCGCACCGCCAGGGTGCCGCCTGGAGCGTAGGCGTCGACGTTCCCGAACCATCGGGAGCTCTCGATGTCGGGTGCCGGGTGCGGTACGGGTGGGGCCCGTCTCGGATCTCCGTGTCGACCGATCAGGGACATGGAGGAGTAGGCCGCATAGACGTTCGGATTCTTCGCGAACTCTCGGACGAGTCGCGACACCCGGTCCGGTGAAGAGATGTCGTCACCGTCGAAGGAGACGATGACGTCCGAGGTCACCTGTGGCAGCACCGCGTTCAGGTGCGCGGACTTGTTCCCACTGTTGCTCGTGCGTTGTTGGAAGCACACCTCGTGGGGCCCGTCGTAGTGGGCGAGGACGCGCTCGATCTCGGTCACGGTCGAGTCGTCGGAAGCGTCGTCCGAGACGAGGACCTTCAGCGGGCTGTAGTTCTGAGCCAGCGCGCTGCGCAGGGCGTCGGAGATGAACTCCTCGCAGTTGTAGGACAGCAGGACGCCGGTGACGAGGACTGCGGGATGCGAATCGTCATCCGGCGATCGGATTGCGCCCACCGAGCCGGTCTCTTGATTTAACATGCCCGCATGAATGCTCTTCGAATCTCGAACTGGCGACGAGGCTGCGCTTGAAGGTCGTCGGTACCCTGGTCCCTCGCCGACTCTACCGCTACCTGGCGGGGCTGAGGCGCCAGACCTCGGTCGGCGGCGTCGATTTCGGCGATCTGCGGCGGCTGACTCCCATCAGCACGATGTGGGGAGAAGATCGCGGGATTCCCATCGACCGCTTCTACATCGAGCGCTTCCTCTCTCCCTTCGCCGGAGACGTTCGGGGGCGCACGCTCGAGGTCGGAACCGATCTGTACACGGTCCAGTTCGGGGGGGATCGCGTGACCCACAGCGACGTGCTGCACGTCGCCGAAGACAACCCGAAGGTCACGGTCATCGCGGACCTGACCAGGGGGGACGGGCTGGAGTCGAGCGCCTACGACTGCGTGATCCTGACGCAGACCCTGCAGTTCATCTACGACGTGCGCTCGGCGCTGGCGACCGTCCACCGGATTCTGGCACCGGGAGGCACCCTGCTGGCCACGTTTCCCGGAATCAGCAAGCTGAGTCGGTACGACATGGATCGTTGGGGCCATCACTGGGGGTTCACCACGGCCTCCGCGCGGCGCTTGTTCTCGGAGCCTTTCGGGGACAGCGAGCTCCACATCGAGGCCTACGGCAACGTGCTGACCTCGATTGCGTTCCTGCACGGCCTCAGTGCCACCGAACTGACCGAGGAGGAGCTGAATCACGTCGACCCCGACTACGAGCTCCTGGTCGGAGTCAGGGCGGTCAAGTCTGACGCCGAGCGATGAGGATCCCGGGGGTCAAGACCGCGAAGCTGGCGGCGCGTCGGCTCCGCAGTCGCCAACACGGGCTCGGAGTCATCCTGGGCTACCACCGCATCGGCGACAGCTCCTGGGATCCCTTCGGGCTCTGCGTCTCTCCCGGGAATTTTTCCGAGCAGGTGGACGTCATTCGCCGGGAGGCCAGAGCGGTTCCTCTGGCTCAGCTCGTCCAGGAGTCAGCGAGAGGGAGGGGGCCCCGGCAAGGGCCTGGCCTTGACCTTCGATGACGGTTATCTCGAGTGCCAGAACGAGGTCGAGCCGGTGCTCGAGCGGCACGGAATGCAGGCCACTGTTTTCGTGGTCACCGGACAGATGGGGCAGGAATTCTGGTGGGACCGATTGGCCCGTCTCCTCGCTCCGCCTCGCGAGCTGCCGCGGGAGATCAGGGTTTCTTCTCGCGGTGTGGAGCTCGGTTGGAGTGCCCAGGAGTCGAGCCGAGTCGACGCCCGGCTCCATCTGGTTCGAGAGGCCTACCGAGTGCTGGAGCCTCTCGGGATCGAGGAGCGCGGTGCGCTGCTGAGCGAGATCGAGCGACGTCTCGGTGCCTCGAGCGAAGCGGAATCCCGGCCTCGGTCTCTTTCTGCTGGGGAGCTCAAAGACCTGGTTGCCCGGGGGCGCATCCGCGCGGGTGCTCACGGTCACAGCCACCGTGGCCTCGGCGGTCTCTCATCGACGGATCAGCGTTCGGAGATCGAGACGAGCAGGGATGCCCTCGAGAACGCGCTCGGGAGAGAGGTCCGGTTCTTCTCCTACCCTCATGGATCGCGCAGCGAGGAGACCCCTTCGCTCGTCCGAGAGGCCGGGTTCGATCTGGCCTGCGGCAGCACGCCGAGCGGGGTCTTCGCACAGAGCGACCCGTTCGATCTGCCTCGGATCTGGGTGCCAGACGTCGCGGGGCCCGCGTTCTCGAAGTGGCTCCGGAGTTGGCTCGGCAAAGGGGGCGAATGAGTTGTCTGGCGAGCTCCAGTGGCGGGCCCACCAGATCTCGCAGCGCCTCGTTCGGATGGCGTGCAGCCGGCTGTACCGAGACGAGGATGGTGACCTTCGGAGTGCCATCATGGTGGCGGGCGCCGCGCGCAGCGGGACGACCTGGCTCGGCGACATCATTGCAGCGCAGCTCAACTGCCGGACGATGTTCGAGCCGTTTCACTCGCGTCTGGTCGAAGAGTTCCGGGACTTTCACTACTTCCACTACATGCGGCCCGACGAGGACGACGAATCGCTGTGCGCCTTCGCCGAGCGGGTCTTCACCGGCCGGATTCGCCACCCGTGGATCGATCGGGAAGTCGAGGTGCTGCGCCCGGAGTTCCGGCTGGTCAAAGAGATCCGTGCGTGCCTCTTCCTGAAGTGGCTTCGCGAGCGGTTTCCCGAAGTCCCCCTCGTGTTCATCGTGCGGCATCCCTGCGCGGTGGTGGCGTCACGGATCAAGCTCGGGTGGGCCACCGACGGGGACATCGAGCCGTTCCTTGCCCAGCCGAAGCTGGTCGAGGATCACCTGCACCCCTACCTGGACTTGATCGCGGGCGCCACCACCGACGAAGAGAAGCACGCGGTCGTCTGGTGCGTGAGCAACCTGGTGCCGTTGCGGCAGTTCGAGAGCGGAGGCCTCGACGTGGTCTTCTACGAGGAGCTGTGCCTTCATCCCGAGGAAGAGATCACCAGGGTGTTCGCGGCCCTCGGTCGTCGTCCCGATCGAAGAGCCTTCGACTCGGCCCGCCGTGTCTCGGCGACGGCGCGGGGGTTCAGCGCCGTGGTCACGGGCGACGACCCGGTGACCCGCTGGCGCCGCGATCTGAGCGAGGACCAGGAGGCGAGGATCGTCGAGGTCGTCGAGAGATTCGGCCTCGGCCATCTCTACGGTCGCGACCTCCCGACTCCCGAGACTCTCGAACAGCGACTCCCTGGACTGGACGATGGCTGATCCGCTCGTCTCGGTCGTCGTCATCTTCTTGAACGAGGAGGCGTTTCTCGGGGAAGCGGTCGAGAGCGTGCTCGCCCAGGGCTACGAGAATTGGGAGCTTCTGCTCGTCGACGACGGATCCAGCGATGCGAGCCCCCAGATCGCCCGAAGCTATGCAGCCAGACTCCCCGATCGAGTGCGCTATCTGCAGCATCCCGGTGGCGAGAATCGCGGAATGAGCGCGACCAGGAATCTGGGGATCTCCCAGGCCTCCGGGGACTACATCGCGTTGCTCGATGGAGACGACGTGTGGCTGCCGGAAAAGCTCGAGCGGCAGGTGGCGATCCTGGAGGCGCGGCCCGAGGTCGACATGGTGTATGGCAGAACCGAGTACTGGTGGGAGTGGCAGGCGGGCGCCCCCTTCGAGAACCGGATTCAGCCGCACCAGATTCGTGCTGACGTCGAAGTGGCGCCGCCGCGACTGCTACCGCTCTTCCTGTCGGGGGCGGCGGCCGTTCCTTGCTCTTGTAGCCTCCTGGTTCGGGCTTCGGCGATGCAGGAGGTGCGCGGCTTCGAGGACAGCTTCCGCGGACTCTACGAGGACCAGGTGTTCATCACCAAGATGTGCCTCGAGCGGAGGGTGTACGTGTCCGACAGCTGCTCGGACCGGTACCGCCAGCATCCTGCTTCCATCACGAAGACGGAATCCGATCCGGCGGCGGTCATGGCGGCCCGACGCCGGTTTCTGGACTGGGTCGCGGACTACGTCCAGGCTCGCGGGGTGAGAGATGCGGAGCTGTGGCAGGCGCTGGTGAGGGAGCGTTGGTTGGTGGGCGAGCTCTCCGTGCCGGGGTCCTTCGCGGGGCGAATGCGCCGAGTGCGGCGGTGGCGTGTGAAGCTGGAGGACGCGATTCTGCCTGGTGGGTCCCGGCGAGCGCTATGGGCAGAGCGGGCCGAACGGCTGGGTGGCTCCTACGCCGAGCGGTGGTTCTCGAGCTGAGGTCAGCCCCGCCGTGGGGCGACGATCGGTCTCCAGGTCAGGCGGAGCGACCGACTCGCTCGATGATCTCGAGCGTGTGTGCGCCGCATTTCTCCCATGTGAATCGCGCTGCGCGAGCCAGCCCCTGGCGCGAGAGCGAGTCTCGGAGCTCCCGATCGGCGGCGACCTTCGCAACGGCCTCGGCGATCGCTCGGGGGTCGGTCGGATCCACCAGCAGGGCTGCGTCTCCGGCGATCTCTTCGAGGCCGTTGGCCGAGGAGGTGACGATCGGAGTGCCGCAGGCCATCGCCTCGGTGATCGGGATCGGGAAGGCCTCGAGATTGGACGGGTAGAGGTAGAGCGTCGCGAGACTGTAGATCGCAGGCAGGTCCTGCTGGTCCAGCCAGCCCGGGAAATGGACCTGAGACCCCCAGCCGTCCTGCGGAATTCCGTACTCCGCGCGAAACAGGTGGCAGTCCTTTCCGCCCACGACCAGCGGGAGCGGCTTTTCGACCGTTTCGAAGTAGAGCCGGTAGGCGGCGAGCAGCTGCCCGAAGTTCTTGCGGCCGTCTCCCCCCCTCTTGGTGAGGGTGAAGACGAAGTCGCCCGCCGGGAGTCGATAGCGGCTTCGCGTCTCTTCCAGTTGCTCTCGGTCGTCGATCGGACGGAAGTGGCGCGCGGGCCCGAAGTAGACCGTTTCGATCTTTCCCGGCGGCAGGTCCAGCACCTGCTCGAAGTTGTCTGTCGTCAGCTGGGAGACCGAGAGAACGACCGATGCCTTTCGGAAGTAGAGCGGCATCACCGCCCGGATGTAGGCCACATCGAGCTTGCCGTAGAACTGCGCCTGGTCCGGCATGAACCAATCGGCCCCGTGCACCACCATGATCGCCTTGCAAGGTGCGAAGAGGGGAACGGTGAACTTCGGGTGGAAGATGACGTCGGTCCGGTCCCTGCGGCACGCCCTGGGGATCGCGATCTGGTCCCAGGTCGCCTTGTTCCGCGCATGGATCAGCCGTTCGGTGACGTTCTCGCGGTCGGCGAATCGGCCGAGGTGCTCCTCGTCCCGGTAGTACAAGAGGTAGTCGTTCTTCTGATCGATACGCAGGAGCTCCTCGACCAGGTTGTTGGCGTAGACGCCAATACCGCCCTTCTCACTCAGTGACCTGAGCATCATTCCGATTCGCACGACGATTCAGCTTCCTGGGCGCGAGAGGACGGTCTTGATGGTCTTGAACAGAATCGAAGCGTCGAGCCAGGGGCTCCAGTTCGCGATGTAGGCGAGATCGAAGCGCAGTTTGTTCTCGGCGCTCGTATGGTACCCGCCGTTGACCTGAGCGAGCCCGGTGAGTCCGGGGCGCACCGCGAAGCGCGCAGCATATCCCGGGACCGAGGCTCGGAACTGCTCCACGAACCGGGGACGCTCCGGCCGAGGGCCGACCAGGCTCATGTCGCCACGAAGCACGTTCAAGAGCTGGGGCAGCTCGTCGATCCGCAGCGAGCGGAGGATGCGGCCGACCGGCGTCACCCTGGGATCGGTCCTGGCGGCCAGAACGGCGCCGGTCGATTCCTCTGCGTTCTCGGTCATGGTCCGCAGTTTGGCGAGGGTGAACTCGCGACCCTCGCGGCCGACCCGGACCTGGCGAAAGATGATCGGCCCCGGAGAGGAGGCGCGGATGCAGAGCATGGCGAGGAGGAGGACGGGGCCGGAGAGAACGAGCAGGAGAAGAGCGGCGACGAGATCGAAGGCACGCTTGAAGGGGTTGCTGAGCTTCCACTCTTCCTCGCTCACGACTTCGACCATCGCGACATCGTGGACCGAGCGAAAGCGGGTGCGCCCGATCAAGCTGTCGAAGGGCGTCGGCAACAGAAGGACCTCGGCGCGATTCTCCGGGTCGGACAGCTCGTCGATGAGGCCTGTGCGCCAGGTGTCCTCTGAGTGGGCGACCAGGATCGTGTCGATCTCTCCGTCTCGCAGGAGGCCGGGGAGATCGGCCACGTCTCCCAGGGTCGGATAGCTCGGTCCTTCAGCGCGAAGCTCCGGTGATGGGGGGCGCGAGATCCGCTCCAGTGAGCGAGGTGGCGAGACGAATCCGGCAACCCGGTAGCCGTGCCAGTGGTATCGATCGATGCGCTCTGCGATCGAGCCGACCTCGTCTTCGAAGCCCACGATCGCCAGGCGCCTCGGTGCATAGTCGAGTCGACGCTCGACGGCGTAGCGGAAGAGAAAGAGAAGGCCAATGTTCATCGGCACCGACAAGACCAGAACGGTGCGCGGGAAGACCTGGATCGTCAAGAAGAAGAAGCTCGCCATCAGCAGCCCCTGCGTGCCCAGCGCTGCGGTGAGACGGCGCAGGAGTGGCAGGCGCCCCCAGGGCTCGCGGAGATCGTAGAAACCGAACAGGTACAGCAGGAGGTTCTGCGTCGCGAGCACGAATCCCCATGCGCCGAGAATGGCTGCGAGCCGATCGGAAGGCAGCAGACCGAGAGTCCACGGAAGCGGAACGTTCAGGCGCACCCAGAAGGCCAGGTAGATGGCCAAGAGGCCCAGTGCGAGGTCGACCGATGCGAGGGCGAGGCCCCGAAAGAACCCCGGTCGGCCAGCTCGGAGGGCCTGGGGACCGGCGACAGACGGTTCGGTCGGCATGAGGAGTCGGGCTTTCCGGTTGTAGGATGTCAGACCAGTGAGCGTGTGCGGTACAGGCGACCGAGGTGGTCACGACCGCGGCCGAGTGAGACGAGTATCAGCGGGGAGGTGTGCACTGGCGCACCCCTCGCGATCGAGACAGTCAGGAGCCCATGATGTTGAGTCGATTCCGCTTTTCCTCCGCCAGGACGAGGACGCTGTCGTTCCTGATCCTGCTCGGTGTTGCCTTTCTCGCGCTTCCGGTCGCAGGGCAAGAGTCCCAGCCCAGACCGGGGCCGGACTTTCGACTGGGATTGGGAGACGTCGTTCGCATCGACGTGTGGAAGCAACCTGAGTTGTCGGTTTCGGTTCCAGTGCGGCCCGATGGCTTGATCTCCATTCCCCTCGTGGGAGAGGTGGTCGCCAAGGGCCTGACGCCTGCGGAGCTGAGAGACCTGCTCGCAGAGCGTTTCGAGGACTTCGTGACGGCTCCGGCCGTGACGGTGGTGGTCGAGGAGATCCATTCGATGAAGGTCTACCTCACGGGGCGCGTTGCACAGCCTGGAGCCTACGACATCGTGCAGCCGACGCGTGTGCTCCAGGCCCTGGCGCTGGCAGGGGGGCCCGCAGAGTTTGCCAAGGTCGGGAAGATCGTCGTGATGCGAGAGTTGCCTGACGGGGAGCGCGAGCGCTACGAGGTCGACCTGAGAGCGATCACTTCGGGAAAATCTCTCGAGCAGGACTTCTTCCTCAAGCCGGGGGACACGATCTACGTCCCGTGAGGCCGGAAAGCTCCTGTTTTGTGGGGTTTTCACGGTTTTCCAGGCTGTGGCATACCTTGACAGAAGGTCAGACGGACACTACTCTATGCCTTCTGGTTGTGATTGATTTGGTCTAGTCGATTTCCGAGACTTGGACGAAACGAGCTTTGCGTGGCGGGTTTCCCCCACCCCTCGCTTGCGCTCGACGGAGAATCGGCGGTGCCTGAAAGAGGGTGAACGTGTCCTCGAATGCGAGTTTCGGTTCGGTAGATTGGGTTCAGTTCGCAAAGGAAATCCGTCGGAGGCCCGCCTGGGTCCTGGCCCTGGGAACGCTGGGGTTGGTCGCGGGCTTTCTGGCCGTAGGATTCATCTCGCCCGTGTACGAGGCGAGCACCAGCATCCTGGTCGAGCCTCAGCGAATCCCTTCGGACTACGTCAAGCCGACGGTGACCTTGGATCTGCGCGATCGTCTGGCGACGATCCAGCAGCAGACGATGAGCCGCGAGAACCTGGATCGGGTGATCGACGATATCGATCTCTACCCCGAGCTGATCGTAGAGGGCGAGGTCGAGGCGGCCCTGCGAGCGGCGCGAAGTGCTTTGCGCCTGGAGGTGCAGCGCAACCAGGTCTTTCGAGTGGTGTTCAGCCATGCAGACCCCGAGAAGGCTGCCGAAGCCGCGAACCGAATCGCTGAGCTCTTCCTCCAGGAGAATTTCACCTCCCGGGAAAAGCAGGCCGCGATCACGACCGAGTTCCTCGGCAGCGAGCTCGAGGAGACTCGGCTCAAGCTCGAGGAGCAGGAGCGCTTGATCGCCGACTTCAAGCGCAAGCATCTGGGCGGATTGCCCGAGCAGAGAGACACTCTTCTGCGATCGATCGACACGGGCCAGAACAAGCTCGAGATCGCCATGACGGCGGCGGACCGAGCCGAGAGTCGCAGGTTGCAGCTGCAGCAGTCGCTGGCCGAGGCCCAGGCCCTTCCGCGCACTTCGTCCTCAGTGAACCTCAGCTCGGACCAGTCGGATGACGGGGCGACCGCCGAGGAGCTCCGGAATCAGCTGGTGGCGCTTCTCGGGCAGTACACGGAGCGCCACCCGGAGGTCGTGCGGACGCGCCAGATGCTCGAGGCGGTCGAGAATGCCCAGTCGTCCCGCGGCGCGTCGTCCGATTCCGCAGAGGTTGCCGCTTCGAGCGAGGAATCTGCCCTGGTTCGCCAGCTCAGGCAGGAGATCGAGAATGTCGAGCTGGAGCTCGCCGGTCTCGCCCAGGAGCAGGCTCGAGTCCTGGCCGACATCGATCAACAGCGGGCTCGGCTCGATGCAATGCCCGGAGTCGAGACGGAGCTGCTCCGGCTGACTCGCGACTACGACAACGTCAGCAAGTCCTACGAGTCGATGCTCGACAAGCGGCTCCAGGCCGAGCTGGCTGAGAATCTCGAGAAGCGTCAGCAGGGAGAGCAGTTCCGGATCCTGGAGAGCGCGGTACCTCCCAAAGAGCCGGCGTGGCCCAGCAGGAATCTGTTCCTGGCTGCCGGACTCGCGCTCGGCGTCGCCGCCGGCCTGGGAATCTCTTTCCTCCGGTTTCAGCTGGCACCGGTGTTCTCGAACCGAGAGGATCTGGCGAATGCTCTTCCCGGGACGGAGATCCTGGGCACGATTCCCCATCTGATCGTGGAGCGCCAGCCTCCGCCCCGGGTGCTGGCCTACAAACTCCCCTTCACGGCGGCCGCAGAAAGACGGCGTAAGGAGTCGGCGAGATGACACCCGTCGCGACAGGCGAGGTCGCGTCGGTTCTTGCCGGCTCGCCCGTGCTTCCGAATCTCGGAAAGGCGGGAGAGGCCTATCGCAATCTGGCCCTGCGGGTAGCGGCCCGTCTCAAGGCCGTGGGGCCCGATGCCCGGTCCTTTTGCGTGACCAGTGCGGAGAGCGGTGCTGGAAAGACCGTGACGAGTCTCAATCTGGCTCTCGCACTGTCCGAGATGACGGACGTGAGGACGTTGTTGATCGACGCCGACACGACTCGCCCCACTCTTCATCAGTACCTCCGGGTGTCGCTCGAGGAGGGCCCGACCGCTGTCCCTGACAGAAGAACACCGCTGGCGCCGACTTCCAACCGCTGCCGATCGAGGGCTATGGCACCTCGGTTCTCCTCCACAATCAGATTCCCGTGCACGGGCGCACGCCCTCGGTGAGCGGGCTGGAGGCCCTCTGTCGCTGGGGCAAGGAGAACTTCGATTTCGTCGTCTTCGACGGCCCGCCTCTCTTTGCGGCAAGCGCGTTCCAGCTCACCCAATTCGTCGACGGCGTTCTGGTGATCGCGCGTGCCCAGGTGACTCGAAAACAAGACTTCGAGCTGTTGCTCGAAGAGCTCGGCCCCGAGAAGGTGCTCGGCGTAGTGCTTGAACGATTCGGTCGAGTCCGGAGGGAGCACTACGGCTACTACTGATGAGTCCTACAAACAACGTCCCCTTTGATCCAATGAGCTTTGCCCACTCGTGAAGATTCTCTATCTCTGTCATCGCGTTCCCTGGCCGCCCTCCAAGGGCGAGAAGTTACGCAGCTGGAACCAGATTCGCCTGCTCGCCCGCAACCACGACGTCGACCTTCTCGCTCTCGGTGATGCCGATTGCGATTCGGACGCCGCCTCGGAGGCGCTGGCTCGTCATTGCGGTCGCGTCGAGATCTATTCCTTGTCCCGGCCGCTTGGCCTGGTCCGCTGTGCCCTGGCGAGTGTCGGGAGTGAGCCGTTTTCCTTGGCGTACTTCCGGTCGCGGAAGCTCGCTGCTCGTGTTGCGGCACTTTCGGCGTCGGAGTCCTACGACCTGGTATTCGCCTCGACGGCCGCGATGGCTCCGTACGCGCGCGCCGTCGACTCCCCTCGCGTGATCGATCTGATGGATGCCGACTCGGAGAAGTGGCTCGGACTCTCGAAGCTGGTGCCGGCACCGAAGCGTTGGATCTATGGCATGGAAGGACGTCGGATGAAGGCCTACGAGGCCGGCCTGAGTCGACGACTTCGACCGCCTGATGGTGGTCAATGATCAGGAGAAGAGAGCTGCTCGACTCGAAGTCTCGCGAACGAACCGAAGTTCTCAGCAACGGCGTGACACTCCGGGCCGAGAACGACGAGAACAGCTCGAGTGAAAGCGTCGCGAAGACGAGCCAGCCGTCGGTGGTCTTCGTGGGCACGATGTCCTATCAGCCCAGTGTAGACGCGGTGTGCTACTTCGCACGCGAGATTCTCCCTCGACTGCGCGAGAAGCACCCGAGTCTGACGTTCACTGTCGTCGGCCGTTCGCCGAAGCCAGAGGTCTTGAAACTCCGTCAGCTGCCCGGAGTTCAAGTGACCGGAACCGTACCGAGCGTGGAGAACTACCTCCGGCAGTCCTGGGTGTTCGTGGCGCCTCACCGAGTCGCCCCCGGACTCCAGAACAAGATTCTGGAGGCGATCCAGATGGGGTTGCCGGTCGTGTGCTCAGAGCCCTGTTTTGCGGGATTGGCCGAAGGTAGCTTCGAGAACGGAAGAGACCTCATTCGCGCGTCGGGTCCGGACGACTTCGTGGCCGCGGTCGGGAAACTCATAGAGGATCCGGGTTTGCGTCAATCGATGGCGGCCTCGGCGCTCGAGCGGCTGCACGCGACCTACTGCTGGGAGCGCGTGGGTTCCGACCTCGAAGCGCTGTTGGCCAGTGTCGACGATCAACGACGGGGGGGCTTGGCGCTTCCCCGGGCAAGCTGAGTTCGAGGCCTCACCCATGAAGACTCCAAGAGCGTTGTCTCACGAGAATCTCAGAGACTCCATCCGTCCGGTGGCAAATGATCCTGGTCTGCCGAGCCGCGGATACTCCAGAACGACTTCCTTCTCCGATTCAGGGCCTCGCCCAGGGGCCGTGATCTCCTGCGTCGAGCGGCCCCCCCTACCTTCGGGGGAACCGGTGGTCAACGCGTTGACGGTCGACGTAGAGGACTACTTCCATGTTTCGGCCTTCGATCCGTACGTCCTCCGCTCGCATTGGGATCGACTCGAGTCTCGCGTAGAGAAGAACGTGTACCGGCTTCTCGAGGTGTTCGCCGAGCAGTGCGTGCGCGGGACCTTCTTCTTCCTCGGTTGCGTCGCCGAACAGTTCCCGGAGCTGGTCGAGGCGGTCTACCGCGAGGGGCACGAGGTGGCGTCCCACGGCTGGAGTCACCGTCGGGTGACCTCGCTCAGCGTGGGCGAGTTCCGGCGGGAAGTGCGCGAATCCAAAGCTCTTCTGGAAGAACTGTGCGGCGATCGGGTCTTTGGCTACCGGGCGCCGAGCTTCTCGATCACGAGCGATGTGGACTGGGCGTTCGAGGTGCTGGTCGAAGAGGGATACAGTTACGATTCGAGCGTTCGGGAACTGCTGACCGATTCCCCCTGTTTTCCGCAGTTTCCTTCGCGACTGAGTACGGCGAGTGGGGAGATCGACGAATTCCCGCTTCCGACGCTGAGGGTGCTCGGACGGCGAGTTCCCTTCACGGGTGGTAACTACTTGAGGCAGTTTCCGAAATGGGTCAACAGGCGGGGACTGCACCACGTCAATCACTCGTCCGGTCAGCCGGCGATGCTCTACATTCATCCTTGGGAGATCGATCCGGATCAGCCGCGAGTCGATGTCAGCTGGATCACGGCACTGCGGCACTACCGCAACCTCTCCAACACCGAGCAACGGTTGCAAGAGCTCCTGACGGAGTACGACTTCGACTCGATGTACCGAGTGTTGCACCGCTCGTGCGAGTCCTGAGCCGAAGCGCGCGGTCGCGCAGAGGCTGCGGGTCGGTGGGTAAGCACCTCGAGCGCAAGGGGGACTTCGTGGTGGAGCTGGTGCTCCTCGGTTGCCTACAGGTCGGGGTACTCCAAGCCCAGACGGTCTTCGAGCCGTCATTCGCGGGAATCGCTGGCTACGAGGATCGCGGGCTCGAGTCGAGCGCCGGTAGCTTTCTGGGAGCTTCGGTCAGTCTCCCGTTGAGACGAACCTCCCCGGTCAGCGTGCTGCGGCTCAACTTGAACGCGTCCTATCTGTCGCGTGAGAAAGAGCGAGACAATCTGAGCTTTCTGTTGGGATTGGGGTACCAGAAGCGACTCACCCCGCGTGACACGATGCAGTTTGCGGTGAATGCGGTGCAGACCGATCGGCCGCCGACCTTGCCTGGGGATGCGAACGATCCGTCGTTCCTGGGCGGTCGGGAGCAGCGCACTGCCAATGCGAACGTGGGGTACCGGCGGGCGCTGGGGCCGAGAACGGGTCTGGGCGCTCGACTCGAGTTCAGAGGGTCCGATTTTCTGCCACTCGAGTCGGTCGGAATCTCCGGCGAACAGAGGTCTCAGGCCGCTCTCGCCCTCACCTTCGATTGGGCGCGCAGCGAGAGAGACGCCCTCGGTGCGATCTACGGATACCGGTACTTCCGTTTCAGTGAGGCGGGCGATCAGCACTCACACTCGCTCGGTGGTTCCTTCAGCCGCCTGATCTTGGGCAAGTTCTCTTTCTTCGTTGCCCTCGGGGGGTGGACTCTCACGCAGAGCGATCCCGATCCGGGAGCAACGGAGACGACCTCCGGTGGATTCCTCGCTTTTTCTAGCGCGGCAAACCTGCGCAGAATCACGGTCTCGGGAGCGGTGGATCACGGCCTGGATGCGGAAAGCGCTGTAGGGACCGTGACGACCCTGACCCGTGTTCTCCTGAATGTCGGGGGGCAGGTCACCGGAAGCGAACGGTGGGTGTGGTCTTCGGGGATCGGCTGGTCAACGCGCTCCGACCCACTCGATAGCGACCGGGGTTCGCTCGACACAGGGAATGTAGGCGTCGCGACGGCCTATCGGATTTCGAGGAGGTTCTCGCTACGAGGCTCGGGCTCCTGGAACAAGGACCTCTCAGATCTCGCCGCTCGCCCGGAGTACAAGCAGGTGCAAATCGGCCTCTCCTGGTCTCCCTTCGGTTCTCGCGAACTGGGACCGCTGGGGCGCATACGCGAGGATCCGACCCGCCCGGCATTCGAAGAGTGACTCCGTTGATCGAAGACGAGCAGAGTACCGAGAATGCAGCGATCGAGTGGAATCGGTTCGTCGTAGCTCAGCCGGACGCCCACTATTGTCACCTCTTCGAGTGGTCTCGAGTATTCGAGAGGGCCTACGGGACCCGTGCCTTTCGCCTGGTCTCGAGGGGCTCTGAAGGCATCGAGGGCGTTCTGGCGCTGTCGCTGATCCGCGGCCCCGCCCGTTCGAGAAGGCTGGTTTCGCTGCCGTACCTGGACCGGGGTGGGCCCCTGGGAAGTGGACCGCAGGCGCACGAGGACGTAATCGAGCAGGGGAAAGGCCTCGCCACGGCTCTCCGCGTCCCGGGAGTCGAGCTCCGTGACTGGAAAGCTGGTGAAGGGGAGACTCTCGAGACGGCAAGACATCGGTACGTCCTGACCCTCTCCCAGGAGCCGGAGCAGCTCTGGAAAGAGTTGAACGGGAAGGTGCGCAACCAGATTCGGAAGGCCGAGAAGGGCGGACTCTCGACACGGCGGAGCGACGTAGCGGGGCTTCAGGAGTTCTTCTCGGTCTTTGCGAGCAACATGCGAGACCTCGGTTCCCCGACGCACTCCGCTCTGTTCTTCGAGGAGATCTTGAGATCCGTCCCCGGAGCGAGTCTGTATCTGTCCAGAGATGGCTCTGGCGACACGGTGGCCGGGGCGATCGCCATCCGTTTCCGAGACTCCGTGTGCGTTCCCTGGGCTTCTTCGCTACGCAGTGCACGCTCTCTGTGCCCGAATCACTCTCTCTACTGGCAGGTGTTGAGTGATGCGGTGGACGAAGGGGCCGTTTCCTTCGATTTCGGTCGCTCCTGGAAGGACTCCGGGCCTGCGCGGTTCAAACTGCAGTGGGGAGCCGAGCCCCAACCGCTATTCTGGACCGAGCTTCGCGGTGAAGAGCCTGCCCGCTTCGTCGGTACGGAGCCTCCCGCGGCACAGTCGCGCGCAGCGGCTCTCTGGCAGCGCTTGCCGCTGCCGATCGCGACTGCGCTGGGCTCGCGAATCCGACCCTATCTGGCGAGCTGAAGGCGACGAATGACTACGATCTGCCGAGTCGCTCGCGGAGTCGGCGCAACGGCGATAGCAAACGCTCCCTGAGCGGATAGAAGGCCACTCGAGGGCGCAGCTCGAAGTCTCGGCTCGGGTGCGGAACTCCGCTCTCCCGCCGCGAGAGACGGTGATAGGAGTCCTTGAGACCTTCGGTCATCAGGATGGCAATGGGACGTGTGTGGTCACGGCTGGGGAACGGCATGAGGTCCCGCCACGCCCTGTCGGCCAGGCGAAGTGCTGCTGCTCGCAGTTGAACGGCGCTCTCCTCTTCGGCGAAGGTCGCCGCCGCGAAGAGGGCATTGGACTTTCGAAGGTCCTGGGCAGCCCAGGTCTCGGTTGGATAGTCGAGCTCGTCGGGTCGATCGAGGTACGGAGTCTCGTACTTCGCCATCCACTCGCCGTAGTGCAGCAGGCATGCCCGAGCGTAGCCGTAGATCTCGTCGACTTCGCCTGCGCCGAGCTTGATCTCGAGGTATCGGACCAGGACGCCGAGGAATACCGTGTAGGACCATCGGTTCTCGATGTCGAGCAACTCCAGCCGCTCGAGATCGTCGAGGGGGTGGATGCAGCGTCGCAGGAGAGTCTCCGCCTGTTCGAGGTTCGATCGATCTCCGTCCAGAAGCCAGGCGTCCAGGAGCGCATTGATCGAGTAGCCGCCGCCACGCCCTGGACCGTGGAAACTGCTGTGCCTCGTCTTCGAGGAAAGGCCGGTCGATGCGAAGCGCCCCAGCCACCAGGGGCCTCGCTCCATCTGTCGGACCCAGTCGGCCAATCCGCGAACCGTCTCGGCGGCATCGGGGTCGCCCGTCAGGTAGTGGAGCAGAAGGAGCCCGCTACTGTAGTTGTGCTCGTTCGATGGGCCACCACCGTAGGGCTGTCCGGGCCGGGCGTTGTGGCGCGAGTAGCTGCGATGAGTGGAGGTTGCGGCTGTCTGGTAGTGATCGGTGTGCCAGAACATTCCGCCGGAGTAGGCGGGGCGATCGGCTGAGCAATGGTAGATGTCGATGTCCATCACGTGTCGCGCGAGGGGCAGCGCGAGGTCCATCCATCGTCGATCGCCGGTCCGGAGCCACTGGAGCAGGAAGCCTTGCAGTACATCGTACTGATTGTTGTAGTGAGAGATGACGGGTCGTTCACCCTCGAAGTGACCCTCCTCGTGGTCTGCCCACTGGTCTCCGTAGTTGCGCCAGCCGTACTCGTCGATGATTTCTCGTCGAGACTGGAAGCTGGACTCACCCTCCAGTTTCCCTTCGAGGGTCTCCACCAACCGCGGGTCCCAGGCCGACTCCTCGACATCGAGTATCGAGACCACACCGCAGTGCCTCACCCACTCGGGGCTCGCCACGACTCGCGGAGGCTGGTGAACCCAACTGAGGGTCTCATCCGGCTGCGCCCTGCCATCCTCGAGCTTCAACCACAGATCGTGAGTCGTTCTCTCGCCGCCCTGGAGCTCGAAGCGGTCGTCCCATCGACCGGGGAACAGTTCCCAGGTGAGGGCGTTGCCTTCGCTGCGGACACCTTTGGGAAACTTCTGCCAGAAGTCGGGTACCGCGGAGATCCAGGCTCGCCTTCCCGATTGAAGCCAGATGACAGGGCTGGCCCTGTCCCCGTGGTCGCGACGGTCGCCGTCGCACAGCTCGAAACCGCGGAATCGGCACGGTACGGTTCCCTCGGCGTTGACGTGGTTCGGGCTGTTCCAGTTCTCGCCTCCGCTCGAGTCCTGGTAGAGGTGAAGCGGGACGCTCCCTCTCTGCCAGGAGGCGCTGGGATCGAGACGGTAGTGTACGCGGGGCTGCTCGATGCCGGGCCCCGTGAGGGTCACGTCGAGGGCATCGAACAGGAGCGAACCGGGGTCACCGAGATCCCAGAGCCCCCCGGCGTGTTGCGCCGGACGGGGGTTGTGCAGAGTCAGCCGGAGGCGCAGAAGCGAGCACGCCGGCCAGTACGAGACCCTGGCTCTGAAGAGGAGATCAGGGCCCAGTCGACCCTCGCCGAGGGCTTCGATACGGACCCCTCCCCAGCACTCGGTGCGAACATGCTCGAAGATCGCTGGATGAGCGACCTCTGCGCAGCGCAGGGTCATGTCCACGTCGAGGAGCTCTGAGCCCTCGGCTGAGCACAGGCGAATCGGGCCCGAACCGGTGGCGATCTCGAGATCGAGATCGCCACCGCGCAGGCGCAGCGCGCCCGAGGGCCCCAATGACGGCTCCCCACGCGCAAGGGTGGGCTCGGTCGGGCGAGCGAAGAGCTCGAGCTCGGAGACTCCTGCCGGAACCTCGGGAAGCAGAAAGTCAGCGAGCACCCAGCGGCAGCTGCCGTCCGACCAGCGGTCGAGCACTGAAGTCTGGATCTCCTCGCCCTCGGGCGAGTTCAGGAAGAGAGAGAAGGGCTCGCGGATCGCACCGCCAGGACAGGGCAGGCCGATCGTGACAGGCGCCGTTCCTCTGGCCAGCGCAACGGTGCTCTCGACGCGAACTGGAATTCCGATCGAGTCGGAGGGAAACGAGGATGCAGAGTGCTTCGGCTTCATGGCGCAGCTGCGGCGAGCATCTCGTCGTAGATGGCTACGATCTTCTTCATTCGTGCGGCAAAACTGAAGCTCTCGGTGGCGCATCTGTGACCGCGGTCGCCGAGCTCTGTTCGACGGTCCGGGGAGCGCAAGAGGGGCTCGATCGAATCGACCAGCGCCTGACTGGTCACGGACTCGGTCACCTCGACCGCGCCGGGGCCGAGCTCCATCACTCGGCTGACCCCGGGAAGCGGGGTGGCAACGCAAGGGGTGGCCGTGGCCATCGCCTCGAGGAGAGCGTTGGGGAGTCCTTCTCGGCGGCTCGAGAGCACGAACAGATCCAGCTCCCGGTGGAACTCCTCGACTCTGGGAAGAAAGCCCAGAAAGCTCACCCGGTCCGCTACGCCGAGCTCCTGGGCCTGCTGCGCCAGTCGGTGGCGCTCGGTTCCGGTTCCGGCGAGTCGAAGCTCGACGTCGTGTCCACGCCGGGTCAGGTCTCGCAGAGCATTCAGGAGGAGGTCAAAGCCCTTCTCCTCTTCCAGACGACCGATGCCTCCGAGTCGGAGACGAGGCGAGCGGTCGGGATCCGATCGGCCCTCGTTCCCGGAGGGGGGGTGAAACCGCTCCGTGTCGACCCCGTTGTCGACGATCGTGCAACGAGCAGCATCGACACCCGAAGCGACCGCATCTCGGTACTCACCCTCCGAAACGCACAGCACTCGTTCGTAGCGTCGGAGGCTCCAGCGATCGAGTGCGTAGAACAGAGGTGTCTTCCAGGTGCGATGGACCCATCCGTGCACGGTCGTGATGAGCCGAAGGCGATGGCGCCGGGCCAGATAGAGGCCGAGCAGGTTCGATTTGTAGTCGTGGGCGTGCCAGATGTCCGGCTGGAGCTCTTCGCAGAGCTGGCTCATCGCACTGAGGATCGAGTAGTCGAGCGCGCCGCGGTCGTCGATTGCGCGAAGAGGGGCCCGCCACTCCCTCGCCCGACGTTCCAGCTCCTGGAAGCCTACGTCGCCAGGGGGCCGCAGGAAGACGCACACGGAAGAGTAGCCGGACGTCTCGAGAAACCTGGGTGAATTCAGGATCGTACGATCCGGTCCGCCTCCGGATCCGGTGACGACCCGAGTGTGGAGAACCAGGGGAGTCGAAGTCATGGCACGACCTCTTCGCCCAACAGCTCGGCTTCGAGCTCCAATGCCTTGCTCGACCAGCCTTCCTGCTTCAGGCGCTCACGAGCTCTGCGTTGATCGTCGGGCAGGCCCGAGCGGACTCGTTCCACGACCCGTCTGGCGAACTCGGCCGGGGTGGTCGCCACATCGCAGGCGTCTCTCCACTCGGCTACCGCGGGCAGATCGCTGACTACCACCGGCTTGCCGGTGGCGAGGTACTCCTTGAGCTTCAGCGGTTGCATCGCCCGTGTCGCCGGCAGATCTCGATAGGGCATCACGGCCACCGCCATGGCCTCGGCCACCGCGGGAAGTCTGGAGTAGGCCAGGGGGCCTGGGGCGTGTACGTTGCGCAGGCCGCCGACTCGAGGCGCGGGCTCGTTGACCGGTCCCAGCAGCACGATCGAGCCTTCGATCAACTGTTCGGAGATTTCGCGAATCACCTCCGTGTCGAGGCGAGCGTCGAGGACTCCCCAGAAGACGATCCAGGGCCGGGGCAGCGCTTCCAGCTCGGTCGGCCGCTCAGCGGTCACCGGAGACGACCAGTGTTCGAGGTCGACTCCATGGGTCAGCACCCGGGACGGTCGCCCGAGCTGGCTCAAGCGGGTCTGTAGGGAGTCACTGACGCTGATCACTGCATCGACCTTCTGGAGGAGCTCAGCCTCCATGTTCTGAAGGGGAACGCCGTCGAGCCCGGGCCACGCTGCGAGATCGTCGACGCAGTAGTAGAGCCAACGCTCCACTGGCAGTCGGCCCACCAGGTCCGCGACGATCGGAAGGGTGGTGATCGCATAGCAGCTGCTCTCAGGATCGGGGGCACCGTCACCGAGCGCTCTCCTGACACCCCGAGTCAGCAGACTCTGGTTGAGCCTTCGGCCGAGACGGGAACGAAACGAGGGCCACATCAGGGGGTCGACGACCCTCGGCTGCGGACCTCGGTCTGCTTCCCTGGTGTCGGCCGGAGAGTCCGGCCTCATCCACGAGAAGAGCTTTCCAGCGGCGCGGTGCAGAGAGTACAGATCGATGCTCGGTCGTCGCGTGCCGATGGTGTTGACCCACACTACTGCGTAGCGATTCATCAGCTGACTCACCAGGTGCTGGCAGCTCGAAGGGTGGCGTCCCCAGTCGTCCGAGAACACCAGCAGGGTGGGCCTGGTGGGGTCAGTGGGAGCGCTCAACCGGAGCCTCGGATCATTTCGTTGTACAGCTCTCGGTACTGATGTGCCATGGCGTCGAGGCTGAAGTGTCGGAGGGCTCGCTCTCTACCTGCGTTCGACAGCCGAGCCGCGAGATCGGGCGCTCGGCACAGCCGTGTCACAGCGGCGGCCAACTCCTCGTCGTCGCCCGGTGGCACCAGAAGGGCCGAATTGCCGACCACCTCACTGACTCCTCCCACGTCGGTGGACACGATGGGGACTCGGGCGGCCATCGCTTCGATCAGAGCGAGCGGAATCCCCTCGCTGACACTGGTCAGGAGCAGTAGGTCACTGGCGGCGAGCAGGTCAGGCACGTCGGCGCGGAGACCGAGGCGCCGAACGGTGTCCGCCAGCCCGAGCTCCTCGATTCGTGCGTCGATACGTTCGTCCTCCGGACCTTCGCCCACGATCAGGAGCTTCAGCTCGGGAATCTCGGAGGACAGTCGCTCCATCGCCCGGAGCGCGGTGTCGTGGTCCTTGATCGCGTCGAGGCGAGCCACGTGGAGTGCGATGCGATCGGTGTCTACCAATCCGAGTGCTCTTCGCACGTCGCGCCCTCGAGTCGCGCTCTCCTCGAACCGGGCCAGATCGATCCCGTTGTAGATCACCGAGATCCTCGTCTGCGGAATCCCTTCGTTCGTCGCCAGGGCAGTCTTGACACCTTCGCCCACGGCCACCGCCCGGTCAGAGCGGCGAATCAGGAGCCGATTCGCCAGGACTCTCTTCGGGTTCCGGAAGTCCGGGTAGAAGCGACCGTGTTCTGTGACCAGAAGCGGAGGTGACGCCGAAGGGATGCGGGCCACCTGAGCGTAGATCCAGGGCGTGCACTGGTGGTTGTGCACCAGTGCGGGGCGCGCCTTCCTCATTGCGGTGCGAAACTGTCCGACCAGGCGTCGGTCGAAGCCTGGGGAACGTTCCAGGGTGTGCACGCTGATGGCGTGTTCCTCAAGTCGATCGGCGAGTTGTCCTCTGCGGTCGAGACAGAGGAAGTCGAAGTCGAAGTCCTCCCGCAGTCGCTCGGCCAGAGTCACCGCGACCATCTCTGCGCCCCCGACTTCGAGGCTGTGGACGACGACCAGGATCCTCGGCTTGCGACTCGGGAGATTCGAGGCAGCGTTCTTCTGAATCTCCTCAGCTCTTGGCATTCAAGTGGTCCTCGCACCACAGCGCGAACGTGAAGAGGCTCCACAGGAGCTCCCCGTGGTTGCCGCGCCGCGAGCGGTGATGCTCGAGGCATCGTTGCGCAGCGCCGAGATCGATCCACTCGGCCAGGGCTTTGTCGCCATGGACCACCGTCTCCTCGAATCGTCGAGCGAGTCCGTCGCGAAACCAGGAGTCGATCGGCAGATCGAAGCCCTGCTTGGGCCGGTAGAGGATCTCCCTCGGGACACGTTTCTCGGCGACCTTCTTCAGGATGTACTTCCCCTCGCCGTCCTTGATGAGGAGATCCGAGGGCACCTTGGCAGCGACCTCGAGCAACTCGTGGTCGAGAAGCGGAGGCCGGACCTCGAGTCCGACGTGCATGCTCGCCCGGTCCACCTTGGTGAGAAACCTGTCGGGTAACACCACGGCGACATCCGCGGCGAGCATTCGGGAGAGCGTGTCACCGTGGGTGGAATCGTAGGTGTCGGAGATGGCCGAAGTCGGGTCATAGGTCCCCAACTCGCTGCGGAGCGGTGCGGCGAGGAGCCAGTGACGCCAGGGCTGGCGGCCGATCAGAAGTGAGTTCGCGTAGGCGTGGCCGGGGTCGAGCCCTAGATTCTGGAGAGTGGTCTTCGCCCGTAGCGGGCGAGGGAGCCTGTCGGCCTTCGGCCACCACGAGCCTGCCCATCCCGCCAGTCGCTGGAGGCCGCTCGGCAGGGCATCTCGGAGGCCAGCTTCCCACAGGTCATGCTGATAGCGCTCGTACCCGGCGAATCCCTCGTCTCCGCCGTCGCCCGACAGGACGACCTTCAGTTCTTCCCGGGCGAGCCGAGAGACGATCAGGGTCGGCAGGGCAGAGGTGTCGGCGAAGGGCTCGTCGAACGCACGGGCGACCTGCTCCGCCTGGGTGGCATCGAGCACGTCGACGACTCGTTCACGATGCCGGGTACCGACCTCGTCCGCGAGTTGCCGGGCGAAGGGAAGCTCGCTCCGCGGTCCGTCGCCCACGCCGATCGAGAAGGTGTTGATCGTTCCTTCGGTGAGGCCCGCTGCGGCGGAGACCACGAGGCTCGAGTCGACGCCTCCACTGAGGAAGGCCCCGACCGGAACATCCGCGACCATGTGGGCCTCCACCGCGTCCAGCAGCTTCTCGTCCACGCACTCGATCCAGTCCTCGACGGTGCGAGAGGAGTCCGGGTAGTGCTCGAGTTGCCAGTACCGGCGAGGGCAGTATCTGCTCCAGTTCTCTCGGTCGATCAGCACGGTATGGGCCGCGGGCAGTTTCTCGATTCCACGCAGAATCGACATGGAGGTCGGAACGAAGCCGAGCGCCAGGTAGCTCTCCAGTGCACGGGGATCGATATTGCGCTCGATCTCGGGATCGCACAGGACCCCCTGAAGCTCGGAGGCAAAGACGACTTTCTCCGAGTCTCGATAGATGTAGAGAGGCTTGATCCCCATTCGGTCGCGCGCGAGCAGCAGTCGTTCTTTCGAGAAGTCCCATAGGGCGAAGGCGAACATGCCTCGCAGACGCTCGACCAGTCGATCGCTCAACTCCTCGTAGAGGTGCACGAGGACTTCGGAGTCCGAAGACGTTGCGAACCGGTGGCCGCGGCTCTTCAGTCCGGCGGTGAGCTCTCGGTAGTTGTAGATCTCACCGTTGAAGATCACCGCGACCGATCGGTCTTCGTTGTAGATCGGCTGCTGGCCGCCCTCGAGGTCGATGATCGAGAGTCTGCGGTGAACCAGGCCCAGTCCTGGTGCCTCGAGAAAGCCCTCGCCATCTGGCCCACGGTGGGCGAGAGACGTGGACATCCCTCGAAGGAGATCGCCGCGAGGGGGGCGATCACGATCGCGGTAGACGATGCCGGCGATTCCACACATCTTTCGATCCGTTGTAGCTTTGGTACGAAGTCCGCGGCTTCACTGAATGTAGCCCAGAGCTCGGAGCCGCTCTCGGATCTCGTCTTCCACCTCCGGCTCATCGCTCGGAGGCGGACGCAGGCCCGGCATGTCGTAGAAGGGAACCGTCTTCACCGAGAGCGCCGCGGCCGCATTCCTGGTCAGCGCCTGTCGCAATACGGTTCCGTTCATCTCTTCGCTGAGCGGATATCCCATCAAAGCCAGGGCGGTGGGTGCGACATCCAGGAGCTCTGCATCGATACGCGAGCCGGGCTCCACGTCCGCGCCCCACATCCCGATGATGCCGTGAATCGTGTGTCCTCCAGTGAAGTCGCTCTGCAGGATCAGCTCCGAGAGCTCGAGCTCGTTGTCGAGAATCGTGATCTGACGTGATGGATCGGGGTCCTTTCGCAGGCTCACCGCAATGAATTCTGGACCGGACCTCTTGACCTCGAAGAGGGGAACACCGTCGAGCTCCACGTCCCGCAGTTTGTTCTCGACCGCGACACGGGCCTCTTCTCTGGCATCGTCGTCCTCGATGACAGGGCGGATCACGACTTGATTGGTGATCGAGAAGGCTCGGAGCTCGGCAATCGGAGCGAGTGCCGAGGCGAGGACTTCGGCCCGCAGGGAATAGTTGTTCTCGGCGGTTCTGCCAGGTCCCGTTCCATGGTCGGAAACCACCATGACTACGGTACTCTCGTCGACTCGGTCGAGAATGCGGCCCAGGGCGTCATCGGCCTGGCGATAGCCGCTCTCGACGACGTCGGTGTGGCGTCCTTCGTCCGGGGGCTCTGTCAGCCCGAGGCTCTGTGGATCGTGATTGCCCCAGTATTGGTGGGCGAAGGTGTCCACCGGGTAGAGAACCAACGCCGAGAACTCTGGCTCAGTTCTACCCATCCAGTGAAGGAAGAGGTCGGTCGCCATGTCGGACTGGAGAAGCAGAGTCTTCGGAGTCGAGGTTCGATCGTCGGGCTTCGCGAGCTTGGTCCATAGCTTGACGCGGACCGCTCTGAGGAGTGTCGGGAGCCTGAGACCGTTCAAGTATCCCTGCCAGGCAGGGAAAACCAGAGCGAGTATGCCGCTCCGCTCGGCGCCTCCCCCCTTGAGTGCCTCGAAGAACTCCAGCTGCGGTGGCCACGCCTCGCTGCCGCGCGCCAGCCAGCCTGGGACGAGAAAGCCCTCCGGCTCTCCAGGCGGCCAGGTCAGCAGCCAGCCGAACACCCCGATTCTGCCTCCCTCGTGCGACGCGATCTCCCAGATCCTCGGCACCCGTATGTCGTTCTGAGTGGAGAGGAAGTCTTTGGCGCCATGGCGATCGGGGATGACTCCCGAGGCCAGCGTCGTCCACACTCGAGGAGACAGCGTCGGCTCCTGGGATCGAAGCACGCCGATGGCCCCCTCCCGCGCGAGACGGGCGAAATTGGGGAGCTCTCCTTCCTCGATCAGAGGGTCGATCTGATCCCAGGTTGCACCATCGACGCCGAGAATGACGACTCGACGATCGCTTCGCGGTGAAGTGGCGAAGCCTCGGCCGTCTCGCAGCTGCGCTGCGATCGGAAGTGCGAGCAAGATCAGCAGTGCCAACAGATAGGGCAGTCTCGCGCTTTCGGCGCTCTTGCGTGCGAGAAGACCTCCTGCCGCGGCTCCAGCCAGAGCTGCGGGCAGGACGAGCGCTGCAATCGAGAGCCAGCCAGCACCCTGGTCGAGGGCGAGAAACCCCGGGCGTGCGAGCTCGGCGATCCCCAGACACAACCCAACGGCCCAGGCTCCCCAGAAGCTGCCTTTCATGATGCGTTTCATTCTCTTGCGTTCTTTCGTTGATTCTCAGCGAGGTCTGGTCGCTGCTTTCAGTGGGCACGAGGACTCTTCGAGGAGGCGGTGTGCCTCGTCACGGTAGGTACTCGACTGGCGATGTCGGAGAGCGGCTTGGGATCCAAAGTCCACTGGAGCGCGACTATGGCCGTCGTATCGATTCTCGGGCATAAGAGAATATCATCGGAAAGGGCGAGTCCCGACCCGCCGAAGAGCGGGTCGACGACAATGACGAAACAAAGGGCGGGCAGAGCTTATCGCAGCTTCGGCGGTTCTGCGGGTATATCATCGAAGTCGTTGTTGCTCGTTTCCCTTCTATCCACGTCGATAGTGGTGGGCTCCCCGACGACCTCGTCTCGGTGGCTGTTGGTGGGAAGCTCAGGTGCCCGATATGACCTCGACCGTTTCGAGATCGAGGACCCGATCTCGATGGCAAGATCTCGCCATAGCGTTGGCGCTGCTGGCTTGTACCGTCGCGGTACAGATGAGAAACAGTGCGTACTCGAGCGAGTACGCCCGGCACTTCGACGAGCCTGCCCAATTCGTCACCGGTCTGGCCGTACGCGACTTCATCGAGTCCGGTGACTGGTCTGACCCGCTCGGATTTGCCGAGAGATTCTATCTGCACTATCCGAAAGTAGCCATGGGCCACTGGCCGCCCGTCTTCTACCTGATGCAGGCGATCTGGATGTTCGTGGCCGGGGTGTCCCGCACCTCCTCGATGATCCTGATGGCCCTGGTGATGGTTGCGCTCCTGGTTCTCGTGGTACGCAGTCTCCGCGTGGAGTTGGGTGCGTGGCTCGCGGTGTCGAGCGGTCTCGCCCTTCTTCTTCTGCCTCAGGTGCAGTTTGCTGTGAGCCTGATGATGGCGGAGCTTCCCCTGGCTCTCTTCGCCCTGGCGGCTACGGTGTCCTTCGGGGTCTTCCTGGCGAAAGGCAATCGGGGCTCGGCGCTTTCATTCTCGTTCTTCGCCGTGGTCGCCATCATGACCAAGCCGAACGGGCTGGCCCTGGCACTCGTGCCTCCCCTGGCGTTGCTTTTCTCCTGGCGCTGGGGGGCGCTCAGAAACCCCTGGTTCTGGCTGCCGGCTCTCATCGTCGGTATGGTGTGCGCACCGTGGTATTGGCTCACCCTCGACATGATGGCGAACGGCCCATTCTCGAGCGGGATCTCGATGGCTTCGGTGGCACACAAGGCGGCCGCCTACAGTCTCAGCTTCTCGAGGCTTCTGGGGCCGGGATTGCTCGTTCTGTGTGGGGTCGGTTTCGTCGACCGCGTTCTGGTGCCTCGGGGTGGACAAGCGTTCTGGTCTGCTCTTGGTGCCCTCATGATCGGCGCCGTTGCCTATCACTGGTTCGTGCCCGCCGATCTTCCCCAACGCCACATTCTGTTCAGTCTTCCGCCAGCGATCTGCTTCGCCGCAGCGGGAGCCGAGCGACTGGCTAGACTTCTGGCGAGCGAGCGTGCTCGGGTCACGGTTGCCACCCTGCTCTTGCTGGTCGGTGTGGTCGGAGCCTGGCTCTTGGACCGCGTGACGGTTCCGGTCCCGTCGGCCAGAGGTTTCGGCCCCGTGGCACAGTCGATCGTGAGCGAAGAGGGGTTCGGCGAGTCGGTCTTGATGGTGGTTTCGGATCCGATCGGTGAGGGAGCTTTCGTTGCCGAAGTGGCCAAGCGAGAAGAACGGCCAGGACACATCGTGCTCAGGGCCAGCAAGGTGCTTTCACGGAGCAACTGGAACGGCAGCCAGTTCGAGCTGATCTACGCCACGGTCGACGACCTTTGGACCTTCGTCTGCGAGGTACCGGTGGGGGTGATCTTGGTCGATCGTTCGGTGACAGAGCCCTTTTTGACACGAGACCAGCTGCTCGTCAGAGAGATGATCGATCTTCATCGAGATCGGTTTACCCTTGTCGGGTCGTTCCCACTCGTGCGAGACGGCCTCGAGTTCGAGAGAGATCTGGAGCTGTACAGCCTGAATGGCCACCAGGGGAAGGACGTCATTCCCATCGAGATCGACATGGAGGCGATGTTGGGCAAGACGCTCACCGTGGTGCCCACACCATGACCGAGAGTCGAGGACCCATGCCGCTTTCCTCTGGGCAGAAGAAGGCGCTCGTCGGGCTCGTCGGAATTGCCTTCCTCTTGCGCTTCGCTTTGCTCCTGGCTTTCCAGGGATACCGGGTGGACCAGGATTGGAAGTTCGGCTACGAGAGCGGAAGTGTGGCCCGCGCGCTGGCGGCGGGCGAGGGCCTGAGCTCGCCGTTCGAAGCGTCCTCCATTCTCGACTCGCCGGCGTCCACCGGGCCCACGGCCTGGCTCATGCCCGTCTTTCCGGGAATCCTGGCTGGGCTCTTCAAGTACTTCGGTTCGTATTCGACCGCTGCGGCATTCTCCATTCTCACGATCAACTCGATCGTGTCAGCCGTGACCTGCCTCGGCGTCTTCTTCGTCGGGATGCGGGTGTTCGGTGCGGCGACGGCCTGGCTCGCCTCTACGACCTTTGCCGTCTATCCGCCGTCCATCTGGCACTCGATCACGACGATCTGGGACACGACGCTGTTTGCCTGTCTCGTCGTGTTCTCGTTGTGGGGGTTTCTCGTCCTGCAGGCGCGGTTCTCACTCAGGAGGACGGCTCTTTATGGCCTCTGGACCGGTGGTGTGGCGCTGGTGAACGCTTTGATTCTCGCGTTCGCGCCTTTCGTAGTGCTGTGGCTGCTCTTGGCCTCGGGGCGCAGAAAGGCAGGGCGCGTCGGCGCGGCAGCGCTGTTCTCGGTTTGCGTCGTGGCGGTACTCTCCCCCTGGCTCTTGCGCAACCATGCGCACTTCGGGAGCTTCTTTCTACGCTCGAATCTCGGCGTGGAGCTGAGGCTCGGCAACAGCGAGTTCGCCTGGCAGGATTATCTCCAGGGGATGCACACCGATGCCCCGCTCATGGCACATCCCGCGGTGGTGCAGGAGGAGTTCGACCGCTTTGTGGCACTGGGTGAAGGACCGTACGGACGCTGGGCGATGGCAGAGGCCGTGAACTTCATCTTCGAGCATCCGATGCGTTTCGTGAAGATGAGTGCGCGCCGGGTCCAGTTCTTCTGGCTGAGTGACCTGACGGTCGACAATGCGTGGACTGGAAACCTGAATGTCCCGTGGCCGTCGGTAGTTCTCTCAGTGGCTCGAAAAGTCAGCCATCTCCTTCCGCTCCCCTTCATGGTGATCGGGATCGCCGCGGCGCTTCGGGAGCGACGTCCGGTGGGTGCCCTGCTCGCCATGCTGATCCTGTTCCCCATCATCTACTATGTAACTCACGTCACACAGCGCTATCGGTTCCCGATCGAGAGCGTCATTCTCCTCTTCGCCAGCTACGGACTGGTGGTGCTCCACCAGCTGTGGAGGAGTCGACCAGGGTGGCGAGGATGAGGCCGGAACAGACAGCCGTGGACCTCTCCATCGTGATTCCTCTGTTCAACGAGGAGAAGAACGTCGAGCCGCTTTGTACCGAGCTGATTTCGACTCTCGACCGGCTTCCGTTCGAGTCCGAGGTGGTGTTGATCGACGACGGCAGTACCGACGGGACCTTCGAACGAGCTGCCCGGTTCGGGAGGACGGACGGGCGCATCTCGGTGGTCCGGCTCCAGCGCAACTACGGACAGACCGCAGCCCTGCAGGCGGGGTTCGATCACGCGTCCGGATCCCGGGTCGTGGTGATGGACGGGGATCTCCAGAACGACCCGGCGGACATCCCACTGCTACTCGAGAGGCTGGAGCAGGGATTCGAAATGGTGACCGGCTGGCGCTTCGATCGACAGGATGCCAGATGGAGTCGCCTGCTGCCCTCTCGACTGGCCAACCTGCTCCTTCGGCTTTGTACTGGAGTGGAGATCCACGATTCGGGCTGCGCTCTGAAGGCCTATCGCGGTGACACGGTGCGCAGCGCGCAACTGTATTCCGACATGCACCGCTTCCTGCCGGTGTTCGTGGCGACCCAGGGGGCTTCGTACTCGGAGGTGAAGGTGAATCACCGGCCGCGGGTGAGCGGAGAGAGCAAGTACGGGATGTCCCGCGTCTGGAGTGTGCTTCTCGATCTCCTCTCACTCACGATGCTGGCTCGCTTTACACACATTCCGTCACGTTGGTTCTTGCTCATGAGCTTGCCCTTCCTCGCGGGTGGGGTCGTCGGTATTGCCATGACGCTCTACTCGCTGGCTCGCTCGATCGATTCGTCGACTGTATTCTCCGCAACGGCGACACTCTGCACCTTCGCCTTTCTTCATCTCGTCTTCTTTGCGCTGCTCGCTGAACTGATCCTGTGGACAGGGGACTTTCGGTCTTCTCCACGTGGCCTTTCCTCTTCGGAACCTCGCTCATGACCACCCTGCCACAGGGCGACGCGTCGATGAGCGATCCGCTCGCTGCAGACTCTCGGCCGCGGCTGGAGATCTCTTTTCTCATGCCGATTCTCTGGGGCGGGGACGAGACGATTTCCCTCGTGAGTGAGATCGTCCGACAACTGAATGCACTCGATCGGAGCTACGAGCTTCTGCTCATCGTCGACGGCGTGCAGTCGAGCCTCCTCGAAAGGCTCGAGGCGCTGCGAAGCGAGGTCGGAGGCGATCTGAGAGTCGTCTCCTTGATGCGAACCTTCGGTGAGTCGACAGCGCTTGCCGTGGGCTTCGAGGAGGCGCGGGGGGAGGTGATCATTGCGTGCAGCGAGAACATGGATGTCGAACTGGCCGGCCTGGAGCCGGTCCTGGATCGATTGGCCTCGGGAGTGGATCTCGTGGTCGGAATGCGCCACCCGCGGAGTGACTCTCGGCTCAATCGATTGCAGTCGAGGTTCTTCCACGGCCTGGTTCGGTGGCTGACCTCGACTCGTTTCACGGACATCACGAGTGGGTTCAGAGCCATGCGGCGTGAGGTTGCGATGAGTCTCGACCTGTACGGTGATCTGTACAACTTCATTCCGATTCTCGCTCACAGCCAGGGCTTCACCGTCGAGGAAGTGCCGATGAAGCAGTGGGTCCGGGAGGAGGCTGGAGGCGGCGAGATCTATGGTCCTCAGGTGTATCTGCGCCGGTTCGTCGATATTCTCACCGTCTTCTTCCTCACCCGGTTCACTCAGCGGCCTTTGCGGTTCTTCGGCGTGTTCGGCCTCCTGACGCTGGCGGGCGGAGCCGGGATCCTCGGCTACCTGGGTGGCTACAGGCTGCTCGGGCTCGGTGGCATCGCCGACCGGCCGCTACTGCTTCTGGGCCTTCTGCTCGTCGTGCTCGGAGTCCAGAGCCTGTCGATCGGTTTGCTGGGAGAGCTCGTGATCTTCACGAGGGCACGTCGCACCCGCCCGTATCGTGTCGCGGAGGTCGTGCGAGCGGGAAAGGCTTCGGAGTCCGATCGGTCGCCCGAGCTCGGATAGGTCTTTCACCGAATGTGTGGCATCGCCGGTCTAGTATCGCCTGCTGGAGCCTCTGAAGAGGACTTGCGCGCGATGGCTTCGGCCCTCGCCCATCGCGGGCCAGACGATGAGCAGTTCGTGGTCGACGCAGAGGCGGGGCTCGCGATTCGACGGCTCAGCATCATCGACGTCGACGGTGGCCGCCAGCCGATCCCGAACGAGGATCGAACGGTCTGGATCGTGCAAAACGGGGAGATCTACAACTATCCAGAGCTCCGCGAGGAGCTGATCGCGAAGGGGCACCGCTTTCGCACTCACTCCGATACCGAGGTGGTCTTGCACCTCTACGAGGAGGAAGGGGAGGCGTTCGTCGAACGCCTGCGCGGGATGTTCGCGACTGCGATCTGGGACGGGCGGAGCCGAAAGCTCTTGCTGGCTCGGGATCATCTCGGCCAGAAGCCCCTGTTCTTCGCCCTGGAGGAAGATCGACTGCTGTTTGCTTCGGAGGTCAAGGCGATCCTGGCGGTCCGGCGCGGGCCGGTCGAGATCGATCTGGAATCGATGCACCAGTACCTGACGCTACGCTTCGTGCCCGCGCCGCTGACCATGGTTCGCGGTATCCGAAAGCTGGCGCCGGCTCATCTGCTCGTCTTTCGGGACGGGGCGCTTCGGCAGCGGTGTTTCTGGCGCCTGTCGTTTCGCGACAAGGTTGCCGGCTCCGAGGAGGCGCTGCTGTCCGAGCTGGCAGAGCGACTGGGTGACGCGGTACGGTCGCACCTGGTCAGTGACGTGGAGGTTGGAGCCCATCTGAGTGGCGGGCTCGATTCGAGCAGCATCGTGGCACTCATGGGCAGAGTCGGCGATGGCGCTCACCGCACGAAGACCTTCGCGGTGGGCGTGCCGGGATCGGGATTCGACGAACTGCCATTCGCGCGCCGGGTCGCTGAGCATTGCGGCACCGACCACCACGAGCTCGTGGCCCGGCCGGAGCTGAGCAAGGTGCTGCCGAAGGTGGTCTGGCACCTGGACGAGCCCTCCGACCCCATCGCCATCTGCATGTACTTCGCGGCACACCTTGCGTCGCAGCACGTCAAGGTCGTTCTCGGCGGAGACGGAGGAGACGAGCTCTTCGCCGGCTTCGACCGGTATCGCGGAGTCGGGCTGGCGGGTCGGTACCGCGCCATTCCGGCGCTACTGCGAGCCGGGGCCTCCGGGCTCTTCGCGAGACTTCCGGACGGCGGCGCCTACAAGAACGTGACCCAGCGACTGCGTTGGCTCGACCAGATCTCGAGTCATCCCGATGCGGCCACTCGCTACGCCGCCGCGACCGCGTTCTTCCGCTTCGACCGGGTAGGGAAGCACCATCTCTACAGTGATGCACTGTGGGGCGAGTTCGGGAAGCTCGACTCTCTGGAGCAGCTGATTGCTCCTTTTCGCAGTGCCCCGGCTACCAACGACCTCGAGCGAATGTTGTACACGGACTTCGTCACTCGTTTGCCAGAACACTCGCTCATGCTTGGTGACCGCATGTCGATGGCGCACGGTCTCGAGCAACGATCACCGTTCGTCGATCATCGGCTCGTCGAGTTCGTGGCGACTCTCGCGCCGACTCTCAAGATCCGAGGCAGCACACTCAAGTACGCCCTGCGGAAGGTAGCGACTCCCTGGCTACCTCGAGACATCCTGGAGCGACCCAAACACGGCTTCATGCTGCCTGTGGCGCAGTGGTTACGCACAGAGTTGAGGCCCTGGATCGACCGCTTCGTGCTGTCGTCCCATTTCGTCGAGGAGGGGCTGTTCCGCGCCGAAGCGATTCAGAGAATGCAGGCGGAGCACGATTCCCAGGTCACCGACCATCATGTCCGTCTCTGGATGCTGCTCAACCTGGAGGTGTGGCACCGGCTCTACGTCGAGGGCCAGAGTCAGTCCGACCTCGCCCAGGAACTGTCGGAATCGATCTCGAGAGAGGGGTCGACCTGACGCCGGCAGACCGGATGGGCTACAGCTTGACCGCGGTCACCGAGAACTTGTAGGCAAGGCTCTCGGCCATTCCACGAGGCAGGAGGTTGTAGGTCGGAGCGAACACGCCCTTGTAGAGGGCTGCCTTGAGGCCGTGCCTGGCGACCGGCAGCGCGCGATAGTGCTCGCGAGCGGTGTCCTCGATGCGGAATCCATCGAAGAACGCGAGGATCTCCTCTTCGGTGTAGAACTCGTTGACAGGCGGGTCCTCTTCCTTGAACTCGATGTTCTCGCGGCCGAATCGATGCAGGGTCCACATCCAGGAGGGTTTGCGGTAGAAGTGGCTGATGATGGTGCGGCCCCCGGGTTTGAGAATCCGGTGGACTTCGCGGATCGCCAAGGCCGTGTCGCCGGTCGCGTGGAGGACTCCATTCGACCAGGCGGCGTCGAAGGACGCGTCCGGGAAGTCGAGATCGAGCGCGTTGGCGACCCGCACCTCTTCAGCCTGGACGCCCGCAACGGCGAAGTGCTTCTTGGCGACTTCGACGGCGGCCGGGGTCAGATCGGTCGCGGTGACTTTGACTCCGCGCTTGAGGAACTCGAGGCTGTCGAAGCCCATGCCGCATCCGATCTCGATCAAGTGGAGGCCGCGCAGCTTCTCGGACTCCTTCTCGATCCGATCCATGATCCATGGGAACTTGTAGGGGTTCATCCACGGACGGATATGTTCGAAGAACTCGGGGCTTCCTACCTCGAGGTCTTTGTCGGTCACATACTGCAGACCGAGGGTGTTGCGATTCCAGTAGTTACGGACCGCTTCTACAGAAGTAGGCACGATGACAATCCTCTGGGGTCGTCGGCAGATTGCCACTCCGATGCCAGGAAGTGTCCCCTGCCCGAAGCGGCGTCCATCAGAACAGAAGGTCGCGAGGCTTCTCGCTTCTAGACCTCCATTATCGCTCAGCTCGGCTCCGATGCCCACTCTCGGTGGGAACCACGTTCGTGGCGGCCGAGTACGCTCGTGCCACCTCGGCAGAATCCAGGGCCCGATCGTGAATGCGCACCTCATCGAGCACGCCGGTAAAGCGATTGTCCCAGCGCTCGATCAACGGATCCTGGGTGCCCAGGTAGAAGGGGCTCTGGCCCAGGTTCCTCGGGCTTCCCGAGTACGAACGTGGCGATTCCTCGACCTCGCGCCCATCGACGAAGAGACGGAGTCGTCGCGTCACGTCGTCGACGACCATTGCGACGTGGTGCCAGTCGCCCGGACTCGTGGGCTGGGATCGGAGGTCGACGATTCCCCCGTCTTCGAGCTCGATCGATGAGCGCCACTCTCCGGAGGCCTCGTAGAAGAGGCCCCCGGAGCCGCGGGTGACGATGCTGTGGTGAGTGTTGCTGGGGTTCTGGTTCTCTGGCCACGCCGTGGGCTTGATCCATGCAGCGATCGTGTAGCCATGGCTCGTTGCGGTGGCCAGTCGGCGCCCGCTTCGGATCGTGACGAGATCGTCTCGTCCGTCGAACTGCAGCCCGCCGCCAATTCTCCCGCGCACCCACGTCGCCGGCGCCCTGCCGGGATATGCAGTCGATCCGTCGGAGCCGAAGTTCGAGCTGTCGCCGACGGTCTCGCCGTTCCCCTCCTCGAAGCGCCACCAGCCCACCAGTCCCGGAGCCTGACTGGCCGTGACGGCGATGCGTTGGGCGTTCGAGGGATTGCGGCGTTGCGAGCGGTCCTCGACCCCTTCGATCTCCACCCAATAGGTCACGCCGTCGGTGAGCTCTGTAGTGGTGAGCGTGACGCTCTTCTCGGAGAGGAGCTCGGCTGCCACGACCTCTGCTCCGGCTTCCAGGCGGTAATGATCCGGCACCTCTGCGCTTTCAGGTGTCACGGCTTCGTCGAACTCGATCACCAGCCGAGAGAGGTCACCACTGGCGCTGGCGCTCTCGATCCTGGGGCCTGATCTGTCCTGCGAGGTGGTCACGTCGAGGGCGGTGCCGAGCTGTCCATGGGCGCCGTGGTAGTTCACTGCGGAGACCTGGTAGACGTAGCGCGAAAGCTCGCGGAGGCCTTCGTCTCGGTAGGACGAGACCCGGGAGGTGCCGACGCGCTCGCCGTCGCGGTAGACGACGTAGTGGGCGACTCCGGTCTGAGGGTCGTCGGCAGGTTGCCAGGCGAGCTCGATACTGCTCGAGCCCGCGGAGGTCGCGGTGAGCTCGAGGGGAGCAGAGGGACCGCTCTCGTCGGCCTGGCCCATCGGCGCGAGCTTGACTCCGTGGCCGCCAGGGGTCCGGTAGTACAGGAACCACGTCGACGTGTCTCGGTCGAGCAGTACCGTGCCGGCCCAGACCTCGGGGAAGCGGTAGCTCACGACCGGGCCTTCGAGCTTGCGGGGCAACTCGGGGGAGAAGGTGTATGCCTCGAATCGATCTTCGTGAACGTGATTGATGAAGATCGCCCAGCGGTCCCGTGACAACTGCACGACGCTGGCCGGACCGAGCAATGAGATGTCCCTCGCTGCGACCCGCGCTCCGCCGGTTCGAGTGAGCCGGGCTCGCTGGTCGCCCCAGGCCACGCCGAGGGTCCTGCGTTCGGGAGAGCCGTTGGGCATATAGAAGACCATATAGCCCTCGGCGTGCCGCAGGGCGGCGACCGGGAAGAGCTCGTCACCGGAGCCCCAGATCCCGGCACTGTCGTGGTCGAGCACTTTCGCCGCGTCGATCAGATCGATTCCGTCGGTCGACACGGCCAGTCGCCCGTCGGCGTTGACGCTGTTGCGGCCCGCGAATGAGTTGGCCCCGTAGTACAGGAGCACCGACCCGTCGAGGTCGACCATCGCTGCGCCCGAAGCGGCGCCTTCTTCGCCGTCCCCGGTCGGGGACCACTCGAGCACGGGATTGCCAGGGTGCTTGGTGAAGTGCACCCCGTTGTCACTGGTGGCGACACCGATGGCCCTGTAGGTCACCGAGTCGTCGGCAATTCGATAGCAGCAGGCACCCTGGTAGTAGAGGAGATAGCGTCCTCCCTTCTTGGCCGCCGACAGAGTCAAGCCCCCGGTGGTCTGAAAGTCCCACTCTCCGAGAGCGCCGTCGTCCACGATCGGCCCGTGGTCGATCCAGTCGGACTCGGCGGGAATCTGAACAGCTTCCACCACGGAGCCCCTCGCGCGCTGCGGAGGATCCTTGGCCGTGGTCTGAGCCACCGCGACGGCGGTGAACAGGCAGGCCGCGAGAAGGGGCCATCTTCCTCGGCTCATCTGCGACTCCACTCGCTCAGCGGTCGGCTCTGCATGGGAACTTCCGGGTGGGATAAGTAGGCGGACCCGAGGTGCTCATGGAGAATGGTACCGCTTCGCGGCTCGCGCCGCCTGGGGCCGCGAGTCCTTCAGGGGTCCATCGCTGAGGAGACCCGTCGATCGATCCTCTCCCCGATCGAGATCCGCAGGGCCCAGAGATCCTCGGGCTTGACTCCGGGGTACCTCCACTCCCCCGCGTCATCGGTGCCAGTCTGCAACACCTGTGCGTCCAGAGACAGTCGCTCCTTCACTGCAGCCTCGATCGAGCGTCGGGAGGCGTCGGTGAGCTGTTCGAGCAGGGTGAGATACTCGATGTCCTGCTGGCCGCGCCGGAAGGCTTTCAGGCGCAGTCCGGGCACGGGTCCCACCAGCCCTCTCGGTTCGCCCGGATAGAGGAGTGCCGTGGTCTCTCCTCGGGCCCATGCGCGGCTGCTGCCGATGCTCAGCCACGGCAGGACTCCGTCCATCCCACGGCTCCAGGCGTCGAGCGACCACGCCACCGGCTGGACGTTGGATTGCTCGATGGGATTCGGTCTGCCGTACAGTTGGGTGAGCTGTCCGGTGCGCTCCTGGCGCTCGCGGACCATTCGAGCGTAGCGACGTGCGTCCGCACCGTAGTAGACGGTGTCGAGAACGGGGTCGAGGATGTCGCGCTGGAACTGGGGGCGCGAGATGTCGGCTCGATAGGCGACCGCAACGTCGGTTCGGGCAGCTGCGATCCCCTCCTGGAAGACCTCGCCGTACCAGCGAAGTGCCCAATAGTCTCGAGTGTCGATGGGCTCGTCGAAGGTCCACGGCGCGGAGCTGGCCCCCCAGTCGCCCCGTGCGACCTTGTGCATGAACTTGTTGTTCAGGTAGATCTCGAACAGCGTCCGGTCGTACTCCCGCACGGCCAGGCCCTGAACGAGGCGAGTGGTGGCTTTCACCAGGGACGCCCGGTACTCGTTCGTCAAGGCCTGCTCTGGCCAGTAGCCACCGATGAAACCCTGTTCGATCGAGACCGGCCAGTTCTCGTTGAGAGGAAGGTAGAACCTTTCCACCGGTATTGACCCTCGCGGCAGGTCTGCGAAGGCGCTGCCGTCGAGCAGCGGTCCGAAGCGCTTCTCGAACTCGCTCCAGTCCGATCGTGGCGTCGCCAGGGTTCCGGCCATGGCAGGAAGGACCCTGCCGGTCCAACCGTAGGGGACTCGGTTCAGCACCGTGCGGTGCCGCTGCGCCAGCCGGTAGTACTCGATCTCCTCTGGTGGCTCCGGAAGCATGTAGGCGTTCATCTGCGGCACGAAGGAGAGCTCGTTCGGCAGAGTGAAGTGCCAGACGGTCAGATCGATCTTCAGATCGAGACGGTGTTCGCCGCTGGTGAGCTCGAGCGCTCCAGAATGGAGGCCCGGTGCCGCATCGGGCGCGACCCGAAGATCGACGAGAAAAGACCGATGGTTCAAGCGGCCGGGTGCCGCGCCGGGCTCGATCTCCATCAGTGTGCGTCCGGCGGGCAGGAGTGGATCCGGGAGAGGGCCGCGCGTCGTCGCGACGTTGGCGGTGCGGAGAATCTCCGTGCCGATCCCCTCCTCCTCCCAGTGCAGCCGGGCCCGAAGAGGGTCGGTCAGACCGGGATCGCGGGCGCCGTCGACGACGAGCTGAAAGGAGACGAACTCGTTGCGCGCTGCGAAGAGGTGGACTCGGGCGCCGTCTGCGCTCCAGAGGTGATTGCGGTGTCGGTACCCTTCGGTGCGCCCCGGGATCATCCGACCGTCGACCGGATCGACTTTGTCCAGCGGATCGACCACCGAAAAGGTGAGATTGCCGAGCCGAGGCACCTCGGACTCCGGGACTGCACCGGCCTGCTCGCGTAGAGGATGGCGGTCGATCGAGAATCGCTCCTGGCCGGGCTCGATCCGTAGCTGCGTCGTGGAGATCGGGCTACGGTTTCCCACTCCGTCCACCGCCCGGATTCCGACGGTGACCGCGCTGCGCGGCTCGAGGTCGAGATCTCCGAGCCGAAGCTCGTGACGGGTGCCGGGACCGGTGGCCAGCGGGATCAGATAGCGAGGAACGATGCGGGCCCGGCTCCAGACGATCTCGGGCTCGAGGGAGAGTCGAGCCTCGAAGGCCACCACGCCGGCAACACCCCGGTCCTCAGGCTCGACGAAGCGCAGCGTTGCCTCTCCGGTGGTCTCCGACGTCGAGCCTTCGACTCCTGCCGGGGCCAGGGGTGGCCGGGAGTCCACCTCGCCGAGCTCGAGCTCGAAGAATGGAGCCCGGGATCGACCGGCTTCTCGCGAGGCGCAGAAGCGGTTGCGCATCGGTAGGAACACGAGCTCGCTGCCGTCGGTGCGGTCGCTCCCAGAGCGGCCGCGCCGATACTCGGAGCCCACATCGTCGAAAAGGACGAATCCCTGGCTTGCCCCGGCGCGCCGCAGTGCGACCAGCGAGGCATCGATCTCGATTCGTTGCCAGCCTCGACGATCGGGCGGGGTAGGGTCGGAGAAGTGCCAGCGACTCTGGCCTGCGCCGTTGATGACAGCCATGAGGTCGCTTCCGCCGTACGCCCACGCCAGTTGCTCCTGGCGTGCCGAGGAGAAGGAGCTGGCTCCTGGAGTGACCCGATATCGACGCCCGCGTCCTTCCCACCAGGGCGATGCGAGGCTCGATACGCTGATCCGACGCAGAGGGATCTCGGGGTCGCAGCGCAGATGGAGCCGGGCAGAACGGACGACTCTCCGACCCAGCTCCGTACCCGGATCGAAGTCGACCAGTGCCATTTCTTGAATGCTCTTGAGCTTGATCCGGCGTTCGGCTCCGAGGTTGCCGTCTCGCTCGCCGGGGTACGCCGAGACCCAGGTGTCCCGACTCACGGGAAGCCGGAGGCCCCCGTGCCTCGGGCCTCTCAGCTCCGATTCGCGCCACTGCGCAGTGCCGAGGATCGCGATCAGGACGGCCGCCAGCGCCACGGCGATGAACCTGAAGGGTCTCCTGTCCGGAGCGGGCGGCCCCTGCGCCGGCGATTCGAGCTGCCGTCCAGCCCGCGAGAATCGTGCCCTGATGGCACGGCGAACACGATGTTTGGCTGGTATGATCAGGTTTGGTCCCTTGTCCTGAGAGCCCTTGTCCCGAGAGGGAGTGTCTCACGTCGAGGTCCCGAGTTCCCCGGCAGCCCAGAAATCCCCTGAGGCCCACGAGCCTAGGGCCAGTGGCCTGGAGCCCTGAAGCCTGAAAGCCTGAAGCCCAAAAGCCTGAAGCCCAAAAGAGAGAGCAACCATGCAGCGCGAACGCGTCGAAGAGATCATTCTCGAAGCCATCCGAAATACCAACGCCGCCCGAGAGGCCTCGGAACAGCTGGAAGTCACTCCAACGGCTCCACTGTTCGGCCCGGACAGTTCGCTGGACTCGATGGGTCTAGTGGCGCTCCTCATCGACGTCGAAGAGGCACTGCTGGACGCGGGAATGGAAGTCAGCCTGAGCGACGAGCGAGCGATGGCGCAAGAGCGGAATCCGTTCGCCAACGTGCCCGCGCTGATCGACTACGTGCTCGAGTCGGTCGCGACCCCGCAATGACCCCGAGGGCAATCCTGGTCTCGGGCGCGAGCCGTGGAATCGGCAGGGCCCTGGTCGAGCACTACCTCGATCGGGGAGACCGGGTCTTCGGGTGTGCCCGTGGTGAGTCCACGGTCGAGTCGGACAGATACACCTACATTCCGGCCGATGTGACCTCCGAGGACGACGTCAAACAGCTCTTTCGTGAGATCCGCAAAGAGACGCCGCACCTCGATGCCTTGATCAACAACGCGGGCGCGGCACGCATGTTGCCGATGGCGCTGACCCCGTCGGAGACGGCGCGCAAGATCCTGGACGTCAATTTCATGGGCTCGTTTCATCTGACTCACGGCGCGATCCGTTTGCTGCGAAAGTCGGAATGCCCGCGCATCGTCAATCTCACGACGGTGGCCGTTCCTTGGCGTCTCGAGGGGGAGGCGGTCTACGCGGCCTCGAAGTCCGCAGTGGAGACGTTGACCCGGGTCGCGGCCAAGGAGCTCGGCTCCTGGGGTATAACCTGTAATGCGGTCGGGCCGTCGCCGATTCGAACCGACCTGATCAAGAAGGTCGCCGAGGACAAGCTCCAGACCCTGATCGACCGTCAGTCGATACCAGAGTGGGCAGAGATCGGGGACGTGATCAACGTGGTGGACTTCTTTCTGCGTCCGGAAAGCCGGCTCATCACCGGTCAGGTGGTCTATCTGGGAGGCGCCGGCTGACATGAGGCGCCGGTCGCAGGGCCTCGGTGAGACTTCGAATCGGCGTCCTTCGGGTCTGTCAGGATCGGCTTGTGAAGTGGGCGATTCCGGCTGGACTGAAGGTCTGCGAGGACAGTCTCTACCCAAAGTCGCCACAGGGCGAATGAAATGACGAGGACACCGTGAGTCTTCACGCTCTGGCGAAATCGACGTTCAACGGTCTGGCTCTTCTTCTGGCGGCGCCCTTCGGATGGGCCTGTATCGCCGAGTCGAGTCTCACCGGAAAGCGCGGCGACAGCGTATTCGTTCTGTGCGGCCAACTGTTCGCACTGTTTCCCGGAGTTCCGGGGGCCTTTCTGCGCCGGGGCCTGTACCGCTGGGCGCTCGATGACTGTAGTCCGAATTGTCACATCGGCTTCGGAACGCTGTTCAGCCATCGCTCCGCGAATGTTGCGGATGATGTGTACATCGGACCCTATGCCCTGATCGGCAGTGTTCGCATCGGGCAAGGCTCGCTCGTAGGGAGTCGTTCCAGCCTCCTCAGTGGTGGGCAGCAGCACGAGCTCCAGGCCGACGGTCGCTGGTCTGCCACCGATCATACGAAGTCGCCGACGATCGCGATCGGTGAGAACGTCTGGATCGGTGAGGGTGCGATCCTCATGGCCGACGTGGGAGATGGCGCGATGATCTCTGCGGGGGCGGTGGTCTCGGCGGCGGTGCCGGCGGGTGTGATGATGGCTGGCAACCCGGCTCGCTTCGTGAAGCGGCTCCAGTCGACACCACCGGCCGAACCGGTACACGATGGAACGGCCGCGCAAGGGGAGTCGAGTCACGAAAGAGGAGGTCGCGTCGTGACCGAGCGATTGCCGTTCATCGACTGGATGAAGACGCTCGGAATGCTCGTGATCATCTACGGGCACGCTCCCGCTGGTGGCCCCGTCGGATTCACCGAGCCGTTCAACCCCAAACAGCTCGGCGTCGCTTTCTTCATCTTCGTACTGGGTTTCTCGCTGGCTCGAGAGTATCGCCCCCAGCGCGGGTTCTCTTCAACCGGTTGTTCGACGATCTATCTGTGGGGCATCGCTGCCGCGCTCGTGATGAGTGCCTTGGTCTATCGCAACCAAAGGCGATCTGGCGGAAAGCAACTATCTTCCGTTCTTCTTTGGCGTGAATGTGCTCTTCAACTCGTTTCCCGCGAATCAGACCACCTGGTACATAGGTTTGTACCTTCATCTACTCCTCTTCTGGGCGCTTCTCTCGCGTCATTGGCGGATCGTCCCATGGGTGCTTGGGGGTAGCCGTGATCGCGGAAGTGGTGATTCGAGCAGCCATCGTGTCGACCGGTGCCGACTTCGTCGCCTACATGCTCCTGACCAACTGGTTGACGGTGTTCCTCCTCGGCGCCTGGTTCGGTCAGCGAGAGGGCAGTGGAAGATCCGATCGCAAGGGCTTTCTGCTCTATCTCGCAGCACTCATCGTTCTTCTGCTCCTCTGGCCGGGCTTCGCTTCGAGATTTGACCCGTTGCCGGATTTTCCCTTCAATTTCCTCCAGGTGGGCGCCGGCAACATCTCGTGGCTGCTGACGTCGGCATCTGTCACATTCCTGTATCTGGCGCATACCTGGCTGGTCTTCGAGCTCACTTCGCGTCTGGGCGATGTGGCATTGGTACGGTTCTTCTCGCGCAACACGCTGTTTGTCTTCATCGTTCACTTGCCTCTCGTCAGAGTCCTCACGCCGTCTGTACTACGACCATGTGGCATCGAGCTCGATACGCGTCCTCATCAACCTCTTGATTTTCTTCGTAGGCCTGAGCCTCCTCTCGGAGTTGCTTCGGCGAGTCGTGCCCACACGGCGACTGCGCGATTACCTGGCAACACTCCTCTTTGGCCGCGGTGTCGTTGCGGCTGAGGACTCGGGTCGGTAGCCCGAGGAGGTGGCACGGTCATGAGCTTCATACAACGCTCCCGAACGGCGGCAGTGGTCCTTTGCGGATCGGTCGCTGGCGTGCTGCTGATCTTCGGGACCGGATCGTTGCTCGCCGAGGGCCAGGGTCGGCGGATCGAGCAGAGCGATCTCGAGTACGTGGGGGCCTTTCGAGTTCCTTTCCTGCGAGGCAAGGAGGTCGCCGGATTCTCGTTCGGTGGCTACGCCCTTACCTATAACCCTGCCAGGAACTCTTTGCTCGCTTCGGGTCACGTCCGTTCCTCCTATGTGGCCGAGATTTCGATCCCGGAGTCTGCTCCCGTCGATCAGATCGATGAGCTGAAGACGGCTTCGATCTTGCAGCCATTTCACGGAGATCCAGCCGAGAGTTCCGAACTTCGCACTGCGCAGTGAAGGGGGAGGGGTCCGCCTGGGCGGGTTGTTGGTTCACGAGGGGCGACTCATCGTGTCCTTCTACGTGTACTACGATGCAGGTGGTGCTGCGAAGTACACGCACGCGTTGTTGGATTCGCTGAACCTCGCCGACGCGAAGGTAGAGGGTTTGTTTCGCCCGAGTGCTCCTGCAGGACGGATCGGAGGGTACATGGCGTCCGTGCCTCCCGAGTGGCGAGAGTCGTTCGGCCCGGCCTTGACGGGACTGGCCGGAATTCCGATCGTCTCGAGGTCTTCGAACGGGCCCACCGTGTCAGCGTTCGATCCGAATGACCTGGGAGTGAGAGACCCCTTTCCGGTGATGGACCTGGTTCACTATGGGCTCGACGATGGCTTGGCTGATCGGACGAAGGCGAACCCGTGGTGGAATCGGATCTCCAATATCGGTGGCGTCGTCTTCCCTCGGGGATCGAAATCGGTTCTTCTCTTCGGTCGGCATGGCGCGTGGGATCCAGAGACCAGCGCGGCGTGCTACGGGACTCCTGAGGAGTGCAACGATCCGGTGCTCAAGTACAAGGGTCCCCACGCGGTGAATGGGCAGTATCGCCATCAGGTCTGGGCCTACGACGCCGCCGAGCTACTCGAGCGGAGGCGGCCTTCGGCGAAGCGCCCCTATGCGCACTGGGAGTTGTCGCCCCCGATTTCGACCGAAGAGAAGGCGCTCGGCGGCGTAGCCTATGATCCGGCCAGCGGTCTGGTCTATGTGGCTTTGCTGCGCGCCGACCAGGTCGGTTGCTGTGGTCGCCTCCCCCTGATTCTGGTCTACAAGATCCACTCCGGTGCCGATCTATCGGGATTGGACGCCGCTGCCGAATCGGGCCAGAATCCGGACGCGCAGAAGAGACGCCGATGAGTCCACGCCGTGGAGCTCGACACGCAACGCTGAGCTACCGCCTCGGTATCAAGGACCCATGTTAGGCAGGATCTTCGTCCTCTCGCTGACGGTATTCGGAGTGGCGGCGGCGCCTTTTCGTCCCTACTACGCCGTTCTTGTCTACGTGTTCTTCGCCATCATCCGGCCGATTTCCCTGTTCCCGGGGAGTCTGCCGGCTGGCCGTACAGCCAGGTGGTCGTGCTGGCGGCCCTTGTGGGGTTCGTGCTCCAGGGCCTTGGAAGCTGGAAGCTGTACAAAGGAAAGGTAGCTTTCGTCGGGCTTCTTTTCTACCTTCTGTGGGATTTCCTCTCGGCCCTCAACGCGCCGTTTTGGTCGGTGGGGTGGGGGCACGTCGATTCGCAGCTTCGGATCTTCGTGCCCTGCGTTCTTGCGATTCTGGTCGCCACCACCTTGTTCGAGGTGAAGCTCCTGGCCTGGACGATCGCTCTGGGTGAGGGCCTGGTCGCGCTTCGCTTCAACGAGTACTACTACATTCTCGGCCGTGGCTACGAGCTGCAGTGGGGGAGCTTCGCGAGAAAGGACAACAATCTCTGGACGATGGACCTGCTGATTGGTGGCATCTTCTGCTTCTTTCTGGTCTTGGCGACCCGACCACTCTGGCTCAAGGCCATTCCAGCGATTCTGGGTGTCTTTTGTCTCAGCTCGATCATGTTCCTCTACTCCCGAGGGGGGCAACTGGCACTCCTCGTTGCAGGGGCCGCTGCCTTCGCGTACCTGCCGAAGAGGCCCAGGCTCCTGGGGGTCTTCGTGATCACCATCGCCTTGATCGCAGCTCTCGCAGGACCGTCCGTCATCGAGGAGTTCTCTACGATCTTCGCAGAGGGAGAATCCAGAGACGAGTCGTCAACGAGTCGGTTGGAGCTCTGGGCTCAAATGGCGGACATCTCGATGGCAAGACCGGTCTTCGGTGTTGGCCCGAATCACTTCCCGATCGTCTCTCAAGACTTCGGCTGGGAACGGCAGAGGGAAGGGCACAACCTGTGGCTCCAATGGGCTGCAGAGCTGGGGCTGCCGGCGATGCTGGCGATGGCAGTTTTCTACTTCGCGCCGTTGATTCACCTTTGGCCTTTGCGTTGGGCGCTCGTCACGCCTTCGACGGACGAAGACAGGACGATCGCCTATCTTGCCGGTGCGGTGGTCTGCGCGACGATCGCGTTCTTCGTGTGCTCACAGTTCATCAGTATCGACCTGCTGGAGGCGCCGGTGTTTGTCGGCACCATGGGTATCCTTCTTCTCAAGGTGACCGGCGCCACGCAGGCGAGTACCGTCGACTCTGAGCACGCTCGAGAACCTGGGCTCGAGCGGCGCAGAGTGGGCCACTACCCAGCATGCGTCGTGAGACTCGGATGGGCCTCTCCTCGAGAGACGATCCGCGAGCGGCGAGTGGAGGGTCCTCTGGAGCTGAGGGTTGCTGTAGTGAACCGCCTCGGGAACTCTGTGCTCGAGAGCGCCGACACTCCCCGCTTGAGGTGCTCACGGATCGAGAATGCGCCTCAGAGAGCATCGAATCGGCAGCGGAATCCAGAGAGATCCGACTTCACGAAACTCAGGCCACACTTCGGAGAAGTCCCTCGACACTGCGGGCCGGATAAGATCCCCGCCTGGGGGACGGACCACCGCTTCGCAGCTCGTTCCGAACGAACTTCCAAAGGCATCTGACTAGAACCATATGACACACGAAACTTCGCGCCGTCTCCCGGAGGAGACTCCGATCAGCGTCGGTCGGGTCTTCGCCGCTGTCGTGTTTCTTGGGATGGCCTGGATGCTCCTCGAGCTCGTGATCGCCGCTGTGACTTCGCGCGACAAGGACCTGGCAAGTCTGTTCGATCGTTTCCTGGGCTTTCTGCCTTGGCAGACCGTCTTGTTCATCGGGCTCGGAGCACTGGTCGCCGGTCTGGCGGTTTCTAAACGCTTTTCCCGAGCTACGCTCGGCTGGATCGCGGTCTGGTTGGCCAGCTCGGTCTTCGGTGCCGCGCGCGTCGGGGAGGGCGTCCTTCGACGCGGTGAGGCGGGGATAAACAGTCTTCCCATGGTCTCTTCGCCGCCGCAGCGACCTTGATTCTGGCCGCGGTACTGTGGCTCCTCAGTCAGATAGGGAGATTCCTCCCCCCGGCACTGAATGCGGTCTGGCCCGTTGCCGCCTGGACGGGGTGGAGCCTGTTCTTTGTTCCCTCGATGAAGCGTGTCGGCCCGGCCATGGCGGGTTGGAATCCCGATCCATGGGCGTGGTCCGAGCGCCTGAGACTCGGGGACGCTGCTCTGGGCCTCGTCGCAGCGCTAGCGCTCCTGGCACTCGGCCTTCTTTGGATGCGTCGATCCGCACGCGAACGGAGGCTCACTCTCGCTCTCGTGACCATGGGTGCTGTGGTTGGCACATTCGTGCTCGCGTTGCCGAAGTCCCGCACTCCCGGAGGTGATCAACCTGTTCAGGAAGGCTCGGTGACCGACTTGATCGTGATCCTCGTAGATACGTTGCGCCTGGATCACCTCGGGATGGAGATCGGAGAGTCGGCTCACCCTGCCCTGGCTCGCTAGCGTGGAAATGTCGGTGAAGTTCGCTCACGCCTTCTCACAGGGCAACAACACTCAGTCGGCGTTACCTGGCGTGCTGACCTCTCTGCCTTTCGCGCTGGTCGGGAATCCGATCCCCGACGAGGTCGAGACCCTGGCCGAGTCGCTGAGTGCTGCCGGCTTCGCGACCTCCGGGATCTCTACGAATCCATTCATCTCACGGCTCAACGGCTACTCGCAGGGATTCGACGTCTTTCGAGACCCGAGCGACGCTCCGAATTTTCTGGTCGAGAATCTTCTGCAGATCATCTCGACCCTGATCCCGGGGCCGGCATACGCACGTGGAAGGCGAAGCCAGACTGTTCTCTGAGACTCGGAATCCGTACCTGGGCGTGGCATCGGGTTCACCTGGAGGTGCGGCGCCCAGTGCCTGTATCTTCATCTGATGGATCCACATGGACCCTATCTGCCGCCGAAGAAGTATCTCCCCGAGGGGTTCGACACCTCTCACTTCCTTTCCTACTACGAGTTCACTGCCTCGGCCGAGCGTGGGGTCCTCGACACTCCCGCGTACCGGCCCCGAGTCGAGAACCTCCGCCAGCGATACGAGGGCGAGATCCGTCTCCTCGACGATCAGATCGGATCTCTGATTGGCGACCTCCGGGAGCGGAGGAGATGGGACGAGGCGATGGTCTGGGTGCTCAGCGACCATGGGGAGGCCTTCGGAGAGGACGACTGGGCCGGTCACAACGGGAACAACATGAAGAACGTCTTGATCCAGGTGCCGTTCCTCTTGAAGCTGCCTCGATCCTGGGGCGTCGAAGCCCGAACCATCGAAGACCTCGTGTCTACTTCTCGGCCTGCCGCTACGCTCGGGTTGCTGGGCCTGAAGGTCCCGGACGGGCTCTTCGGCGAGGACTTGTCCAGAGTGATTCGCGATCCAGAGTCACCAGGCCCGACGGGGACGGTGGTTTCGGAAGGTATCCGGGGAGCCTTCGCCGGCATCCACTGGCCGTGGAAGCTGATCCTCGAGCCCGACAAATCGGGCGCGGTCGAGAGGATGTTGTTCACACCTGTTGAGGATCCGACGAGCCGTCAATGGTTTTGCAGAGCATCCGGAGATCAGCCTTCGATCGAGCCGGACACGTTTCCTGGAGGGAGAGAACATCGCATGGCATCGGGGACCGGGAAGGGGTCGAGATCGACGCCGAGACCAGGGAGCAGCTGCGCAACCTCGGCTACATCGAGTGAGCGTCCCACTCATCTTCGCAGAGGCGCCCGCGTGATCGACCTACCTGGGACGCTACCTTCGAAAGACCGCACGATGGGTCTCACAGAGGTATCTCCCCATGACAACGACCACAGGCCGCCGCTGAGCTACGTACCGAGACGCATCGCCTGACAGTCCATCGGCCTTGGCGCGGGCCAACAAGAAAGGTCTGGCCGTAGGCTCGGCGAGCGCTCTCTCGCTAGCCAGGCAGACTACTCATCTCCTACCGTTCCCAGAAGCTCAAGTGATTCGAAGGTTCCAGGCCTCGCTCCGCGCGGCAGCACAGTCGCAGGTCGTTCGCGAGGTCGGAATGACCTATGCCGGCCAGGTCGTTGCATCGGGCCTCGGCTTCGCCCTTCAACTCTTCCTTCAGAAGCAGATGGGGCCCGCCGACTATGGCGTGCTCGGTCTTGCCGTCTCGATTGGCTCGCTATCGGGTGTGTTGACGGACCTCGGCTTGTCCCACGCGATGGTGAGGTTCGGCAGCAAGTACCTGAGCGAAGATCCCACTCGAGCCCGTGCCAGCTTTGCCGCGACTCTGCTGCTGCGCTTGGCGCTCAATCTGATCGTCACCACGGTCGGCTATCTGTCGGCGTACTTCCTGGCGGTGCAGGTGTTCGAGGAACCCGAGTTGGCACAGCCGTTGAGGCTGGTCTTTCTCGTCATCGCTGGCCAGGTCCTGTTCAGTTACTGGGTATTTTTCATCCAGACTCTGCAGCGCTTCGGGACCCGGAGCGTGGTCATGGTGGTCACTTCGCTGGTACGAATCGGATTGTTCGCTGCGGTCTTTGTCTGGCTCACGCTGACACCGACGACGGCAGTGTTGGCGGACGCGACGGCCAGTTTCCTCGGGTTCCTGATCGGCATGGCCGTTTCGCCTCGCGGCTGGCTGCGCTCGAACAGCGACGAGGTCCAAAAGGCAGCGACCGAGCTTCTTCCCTACTGTCGGTTTACTGGCGTGCTGATTGTCGGCAACCTGTTGTTCAACGAACTGGACACCTTGATGCTCGGGATGTTCGCCGACAAGGAGGTCGTTGGCCTCTATCGAGCGGCCTGGAACTATGCGATGGTGCTCGGGTTTCTGAATCAGTCGGTCGCGAACGTGCTCTTTCCGAAGATCACCGCGATCTCGACGGCGCCGGAGCTCACCGCGTTCGCCTGGAAGACATTCAAGCTCACGAGCGGGCTGGCTGTCGTCACGCTGCCGGCTCCGATCTTCCTGACCTGGTGGATTCCCTGGTACGAGCCTCAGTACGCGGGCGCGGTGGTGATCTTCTACATCATGTATGCCGGGCTGGTGGTCGATCTGGTCTTCGGCCCCCTCTCCTTCTTGCTCTTCAGCATGGATCGGCCCAACGTGGTGGCATGGGTAGCGGTGGCCAAGATCATCGCGAATGTGCTCGCTAATCTCTTGCTGATTCCCCCCTTTGGCGCCGTCGGTGCGGCGTTTGCCACCCTGGTGACCCGTTTTCTGGGGGGGGGACTGATACTCCTCGTGGCGATCAGAGTTCTCCGGAAGGGGGATTCATCGGCGGATCCGCGGGACGACCCGTAGACGTGGGCCGCGCGGGACCTCCCTCCGGCGGGCACGTCCTCTGTCAGAGCTGCGCCAGGGGCCCCCTACTGCCAACGCACGCGAGGCCCGACACCCGCTTTCGTGGGTGGACATACCGGCGGCTTCCGACGAGAATCCATCGTCATGCAAGCTGAAGATTCAATGCGTCCTGTCTTTGTCGTTGGGCTCGGTCGGTCGGGAACCACTTTGCTGAGGCTGATGCTGAACGCTCATCCGCGGATCGCCATACCTTACGAAGGGCACTTCATTCCTTCCTACGCGAGGCGAATCGGCGAGTATGGAGATCTCGAGCGCGAGGACAATCTCCGACGGCTTCTCAGCGACCTCCTCGCTGAAGAGAAGGTGCGTGAATGGGATCACGAATTCGAAATCGACCGGGTTGCTGAGAGAGTTCGCGCGCCCACGTTGGCAGGCGCCCTCCATGCCTTGTACGAGGACTATGCCGAAGGTAAGGGGAAGCCGCGTTGGGGCGACAAGTCGTCCTATATCGACGAGATCCCGATCATCAACGATCTGTTTCCGACCGCTCAATTCATCCATATCGTTCGAGACGGAAGAGATGTGGTGACTTCGGTTCTCAAACAGCCCTGGGGGCCCCGCGACGTGATCGAGGGTGCAGCGTGGTGGAACGACAACACCTGGGTCGCTTGCAGGATGGGCTCGATCCTCGGCCCGGCTCGCTATGCCGAGGTGCGCTTCGAGGACCTCGTTTCGGATCCCGAGAAGGAGCTGAAGCGCCTGTCTCGTTTTCTCGGCGAGGACTTCGATCCGAGCATGCTGGAGTATCACCGGAGTGCTGAGGATCGGGTGCCGGACGGCAGTTCCAGTCTGCACTACAACGTAAATCGCGCGCCGATGGCGTCGCGCGCGGGGGCGTGGAAAGAGACGATGCATCCTGGTGACGTCGCGGTGTTCAGTCGGCAGGCCCACCGGATGCTCGGTGAGCTCGGTTACGAAGTCCCCGACCCGCCGGCGGGGGGGCTGGCAGTGGGGTGGCGCATGTTCCGGGTCGCCTTGCACCGGGTCGTCCGAGGCCTCTGAGGACTGCGGGTCGAACTCTGCGTCGTATGGACGGGGAGCGTCGACCTCGGCGCCATTCCCTGTCGATCGGAGCGATCTAGATTCCGGGTCCGGTCCCTTGGAGCAGGGCCGACGGAGGTTTTTCCGTCAAGAGCGACTCTTGTGTATACTGCTCTATCCAACTTTGGTCTGATGAGGTTTCCCATGTCCCTGCGATCTGTAGCGCTCGCGGTCACGTTCTCCGTGCTCGTCCCCTTGGGAGCTGCGGCCTCCGTCTGTTCGCCCGGCGTAGTGGCTGATGGCCCGCGCAACTTTGGAAATGTGCGGCCTGCTCTCGCACTGGACGTGAATCCGGCCGGCAATGTGGTGGAAGTCGACCTCACGGCCAGAGAGGAACAGGTCAATATCGAGGGGGGCACCGGGTTCAAGACGATGTGGACCTACAACGGCTACTTCCCGGGACCGATGATCGAGGCCGAGGTGGGCGACACACTGATCGTGAATCTCTGCAACGACCTGCCTGAGGAGACCAGCATCCACTGGCACGGCGTCGAGACCCCTGCGAATATGGATGGCAGCCGCATCGCCCAGATCGCGGTCCCGGCGGGGGGGACGTTTCGCTATGAGATTCCCCTCCGTCACGCAGGCACTTTCTGGTACCACCCCGGGACTCACGCCAACCACCAAGTGGAAATGGGTCTCTACGGTGCTCTGATTGTTCGCGATCCGGATCAGGATGAGGCCCTGGGATTGCCGGATTATGAGCATGTTCTCATGTTCGACGACCTCCGGCTCCGTACCGATCTTCAGGTCGAGGAGCCTTTTGCGGGTGACAAGGAAGACGTCGCGCTCGCCATTCTGAACGGCAGAGAGGGTACCGCCGAGCTGGTCAACGGCAGGGACGACAGGTTTTTCACCCTGTACCGGGGGGTCCCCCAACGAGCCCGGATCATCAACGCCGCCAACGCTCGATTCATGCGCATCTCCATCCCGGGGGTGACGTTCTGGCGCATCGGTGGCGACCAGGGGTTGATCGAGGAGCCCATCGAGATCAATCCGTCCGTGGCCACCCGTGGCTCCGACCCTGACCAGACGACCGGGCTGCTGCTGGCACCAGGGGAGCGGGCTGAGGTGATCTTCGTGCTTTGGGGTACGGGCGGCTCGACCATCGACTGGCACGACACTGCCCGCGGGCGTCTGAAGGTCGACTTCCTGGGCAACGGTACCGTCGACCTCCAACAGGATCCCACCGACGGTGCCCGATCTGAGCTTCCCTATGCAACCCTCGGGTTGACGGGTCCAGTGGTGACGGATCCATACGATCCTCCCTCGAGCCTCGTGACGATCGACCCGATCGACACTGCAGGTGCCCAGACGCTGCAACTCGAGTTCGGACATTCGAGCCCCGACTGGGACACCGGCGAGGCGGTTCTCTTCGCGCAGGAGGAAGGCCTGCCTTTCGACGACCTCACTCTCGACGATGTGTACACCGTGGAGTCGGACGGCAACTACATCCTGGAGGTCAAGAACCTCTCTGAGTTCGTCGAAGTGCTTCACGTCCACGGTTGGAGTTTTCAGCACATCGAGACCCAATGGGTCGATCTGGACTCTCCGGGCGACGGGACGAAGAACTTCGTCGTTGCGGCGGAGGTGCTGGAGAACAAGGACACGATTCCGTTGGCCGCACGGCAAGGGAGCGTACCGGGGAGAAGCTACACCATCACCCGACTGGCCATTCGGTTCTCCAGTCAGGGCCGCGGCATCATCACGGCCGGCGGCAAGACTCCGACCGCGAATACGTCTGGTGGATGGATGGTAGAGAGTCAAGTGTTGGAGCGGGCGGAGAAAGGGGCGCAGACCTTCTTTCAGATTCTCTCGACGGTGTTCTCCGACGACTTCGAGTCGAACAGCCTCAGCAAGTGGTCCGTTGTGATCAACTGAGCGCCCAGCGCAAGACAGCCACGTACCACCGGCCGGGGGTCGGACTCCTCGTCTTGCTGGACGAGGCGAGTGGGTGCCGAGGCGGAGCATCGTGCCCGACAGAGGCGTCTTCGCGAGTCTGGAGCGGGTCGCAAACAGCACAGGGCTGAGAAGAACTGCCAGGTGCGACGAGCGGAACGAAGACCCGAGGCACGTCGGCCGGGCCAAGGTATGCAAGGTATGAGGGCCATCGAAGGCCCCCGATGTGGAGATTGGAGGTCCCCCGGCGGTTGGGTCGGTCCCGTTCCCTGGTCTTCCTGGTCTTCGACGAGCTCGATCGATTCTCGGATAGCTGCTGAAACCGTTCTTCAGTCGACGGCGAAGAAACTCCCAACGCAGGGCTGACGCATGTGGCACAGCAAGCTGTGCCGCGATGGAACGCCCGACTCGGAGGCGGTACCGGAAATCAGCCCATCCTTGGACGAACAGTTGGCCCGAAAGTTGCTCTGTTATACGATGTTGAGTTCCTGTTCCTTTACCTGAGCGAGAATTTCGTCCCTCTCGCTTGCCCCGTGACCGGAGATTCCGGTGGAATCAGTTGCCATTTCTGCCCCCCCTCAGTACGAAGAGGCTGAGGCTCGTCGAAAACACGCCGCCCGATCCCGTGTCCTTGGCCTGAGCGTCCGGGTCTTCGGAGATCTCGTCATCGGAATCTGGAGCTTGCTGGCGGCATTCTGGCTGCGGCTGCATGTATCCCTCCCGGGGACCATCGACCTGCTGCCCGAAGACCAGCTGGTCCATCTGATGACTGCCGTCGTCCTGGTGGCGCTCACCCAGAACCTGAGTCTCTATCTGTTCGGGTTCTACGACTCGACGGAGCCGCTGCCGCGTTCCCGCCTTCTGCAGCGGATCTTCGTCGCGGCGAGCCTTCAGGGCCTGGCGCTCGGGTTCCTCTTCTTCGTTGGCTATGCCTCGTTCCCGCGCTCGATCCTGGCGGTCTTCGTGCCGCTGAACATCATTTTCCTGTTCGTGTTCCGTGACGGTTACCAGAGGGTCTTCAAGGCTCCGATGCGAAGGCTCGCGATCGTGGGTTCGGCGGATTCCCTCCGAGAGCTCGCCAACAGCATCCGTCACCATCACTGGTTCGGTTTCGAGGTGGCTGGTTTCGTCGTTCCCCCTGGAGAGGTGGAATCGGAGACGGTCGCGGACAAGACCGGATACGAACTGCTCGGTTCCACGGACGACATTCCTGGCCTCTTCTCGGCGGGAGCCATCGACTGTGTTCTGCTGGCGCAGAACGTCGTCGACTGGCGAACTCGCCTGATCGATCAGCTGGTGCTCAACGACACCCGCGGGGCGGTCTATCTGCTTCCGTCTCCAGTAGAAAGTCTCATCGGACGAGCCAGGTTCCAGCCGATTCACGACCTGGGCCTGGTCGAAGTCGTGGGCGAGCGGGAGTGGAACGTCTCCGATCCGGTCAAGAGAGCGTTGGACTTCTCGGTTGCCTCGATCTTGTTGGTGCTCACCAGTCCCTTGATGCTGGGCTGCGCAGTGGCGGTGAGACTGTCTTCGCCAGGCCCGATCTTTTTTCGTCAGACGCGCGTGAGTCAGGGCGGCATGCGCTTCTCCCTGATCAAGTTCCGTACCATGGTCGAAGATGCCGAGAGCCAGACCGGCGAGGTTCTGGCCAGTCGCTCGGATCCACGCGTTACCAGGGTCGGCCGGGTGCTGCGCAGCCTTCGCCTGGACGAGCTGCCGCAGCTGGTGAACGTGATCCGGGGAGACATGAGCCTGGTTGGCCCTCGTCCGGAACGACCGGCGTTCGTCGAGCGCTTTCTGGATCAGATCCCGGGATATGCGGAGCGCTTCTCGGTCAAACCGGGCCTGACAGGGTTGGCCCAGGTGAACGGCGACTACTACACGACGGCAGAGAACAAGCTTCGCTACGACCTCGCCTACATCGCCAACCGAAGCATCCTGCTCGACCTGACGCTGCTATTCCAGACCGTGAAGATCGTGCTCTCCCGACCGGGCAGCTGAGCGACGCCGTTTCCGCACCGGTTCGCCGAAGTGGCGGCGCAGCGCCGTCTCTTCGGGTCGCCAGATGGAGAGCGCGCCCGAGCCGAGGAGCAGCACTCCCAGGGTCGATCCCAGGGCGATCGTCGTGTCGGGTTGCAGGCCGTGCGCACTGACCTCGACTGCGAAGCCGAACAGGGTGGCGAGCGCGCCGAGGCGGGCGAGCAGGCCGAGGCCCGCCATCGCGGTTCCGAGGAGCAAGAGGGCTGCCCCCAGCGTTTGCCAGTGGTCTCGGGCATGCCAGCCCCAGGCTGCGATCGTCTCCGACCATCCCGGTGGCTGGAACGGGGCCACCCACCCCGAGGCCCATCCGAGCACGACGAGCACGAGGGCACTGCGAAGTATCGGGGGCAGCCAGTTCTCAACGCGGCCCCAGAGACGCCGTAGGAGCAGGTAGCGCGTCGACTCGGGATCGACCCTGCCGGTGACGACGAGGCCATCGCGCAGGAAGCCGAGAAGAAACGGAGAGCCGAACCAGGCGGCCGCGATGTGTGCGCCCTCGCTCGGCACGATCGGCCACAGCACCGCGCTCGAGAAGCCCATCTGGAATCCGGCCCACAGGCGCCGGTTGCGACTCGGCGGCAACTCGTGGATCTCGCCGCCGCGAGCTGCCGTCGTCCAGACGGCGATCACGTAGAGATAGCGCGCCAGTCCTACGAGCAGGTACCACAGAGGCAGCTGTCCGTAGCGAATGGCCAGAGTCACCGCGATCAGGGTCGCGAGGGCGTCGAGCTCGAGATCGAGCGTGGCGCCCAGTCGAGTGGTGTGATCGGACCTTCGGGCGAGATAGCCGTCGAGCCAGTCTGCGATCACGACGAAGGTGTAGAGCGCCATTGGCAGCCAGGCGATCGGCAGCCAGGCCCGGGCCGAGCCGGGCCAGGGGAGTGGAAGAAATCCAGACAGTGCAGCCAGGGCGATCGCTCGTGCCAGGGTCAGCCCCGTACCCGTTCCGAAGGTGGGCAGGAGGCGCTGCGGCTTCGAGGTGTGGCGATTCTCGTCGAGACCACTGCCCAGGAGTGCGAAGGTGTAGGCCAGCACCGGGACGGCCGCGACGAGCCACAGGCCGGACTCCTCGCCAGCACGTCGCAGGGCCGCCGCGAGCACCAACAGCGTCGCGACGCCGAGGGTCAGAGTGGCCCACCAGCGACGCCGCAGTGCGCGCATCGCTTCGCGGTCGTGGGCCGAGGTCCGAACCACGGCGACCGCTACCCGTCGAAGATTTCGAGGAAGAGCCGGAGGAACGATTCCATCGGCAGGCGTGCTTCGGACGGGGGCACCAGACCGGGGGCGAATCCGGCCTCGACGAAGGCCTCGACCAGCTCCGGACGCCGAGAGAAGACGTGGAGGGGCACATCCCAGCTGTCGTTGGAGTGAGTCGAGAGCATCGGTGGCTGATGGTCGCCACTGACGATGACCAGCGTGTTGTGCGGTAGCTCGTCGATCAACCAGCGCTTCAAGATCTCGAGCTCGTAGCGAAAGGCGGCGACGTAGCGAATCGACAGCTCCGTCAGGTCGCGGTAGTCGTCTGCGCCGACCGAGGGGAGGGAGCTCGGGTAGGCCGTGCCCGAGTCGAACCGTGACCAATCCTCCACGACCGGTGGAATCGGCACATACGGGATGTGGCTGAGAATGAGGGAGATCTTGGCGAACACCGGTCGCTCGGCTTCCGTGAGCTCTGCTCGGCCCATCTTGTAGAGGGTGTATTGATCGGGGATGATCCACCAGCCGATCGGCGGTCCCCGATAGTCGAGGTCATGGGCGTCGTAGACCCGATCCAGTCGCAGGCCGTCTCCCTCTGGCCAGCTGTCGCGGATTCCTGGCTCTGCGGCCACGGTTCGGTACCCCTTTTCCGCGAGAAGGTGAGGTAGCCCTCGCCACTGCGACTCGAGGAGTCGGTCGTAGAGCTGTTCGTTGTCGATCCGGATCCCACTCATCAGGGTCGCGTGAGCTCGCCAGGATCCTCCGCCGAAGGTCGGTGAGATGGCGCGCACGGACCCCACGACGAATCCGTTTCGAACGAGGTCCGCTTCCACCTCGTTGTAGGTCGCTTCGATGTAGGGGAAGTGCTGGGGGTCGTCGATCAGGGTCACCCCGTACGATTCGAGGAAGATCAGGACCACGTGAGCTGGGATCCCTGAGTCGTCCTCGAGCCCGGAGAGGCTCGAAGGAACGACCGAGCGCAGACGTAGCTCTCCCGAGCCGCGGCGCAGGGTGGCGAGCTGACGACCGACGATCGACGTGACGGGCTCGGCGAACGGCCACGGCGTGGGGTCATCGAGGTGGGATTCCATGCGGCCGACCCAGGGATCCCAGGCAGTGTCCTCTGCTGTGTCGTCTCCCTGGATCGCTGCGTCGAGTCCGCCTTCGGACGGCGCGTCGTACGAAGCCTGCTGTGCCACGAACAGCACGACGCCCAGGATCGCGGACACCGTGGCGATCCAGCGCAGAGCGGGGGACTCGAGTCCTCGATCGAGAGCGTGCAAAGCGCCTGCGCACACCAGCGTGGCCGCGATCAGCGCTCCTGCGACCGCGCCGAGGATGGCGAGTTGCTGCCATGGCGAGAGGGCTTCGACGAACATCGAGGCGACGTTGCCGACGTGGGGGAGATCGGCGTTGAGATCGAAGCGCCTGCCGAGCACTCCAGGGGCAGTGACGTCCAGGTATCGGAGCGCAGCGGCAGCCGCGATGACGGCGCCGGCCAGCCAGATCACGGTGCGTGGCAGTGCTCGGCCGCGCCGCTTCCAGATCGCCAGAAGACCGACCGCGACGAGAAGCTCGATCGACAGTCGAGCTCTCGGTTCGATCGCCAGCGTGGAGATGCGATTGCCGAAGGCAAAGATCTGATCGAGCAGCAGATAAGCCAGCAACGCGGTGACGATGCCGAGCGGGCCCGGTGTGGCGGGGTCTCTGCGAACCGAATCGTCTCGGGCCGGCGTCGAGGCCCGAGAGTCGACCGTCACTTGACCTTGCTCCACACGCGAAAACGATAGCGGACCAGACCCTTCTGGAGGCAGCGTCGGAGGGCGTGCCCCCCCATCAGAGAGAGCCAGCGGGGGTTCTCCGACCCGCTTTCGCGCTCGAAGGGTCGCACCATCCGTACGGCAGCCGTCGTACCCAGATCGCGCAGCCGGTTCAAACGCAGCCACTGCGTCAGATCGGTGTCGGATGCGAGCTCCAGCCCGTGGCGCTTGGCCAGCCAGTCCGCCTGCTGGGGGGCCATCAGTGAGCTGACCCGCCAGCCGTGACGAAAGTCGTCGAGCCATGCGCGCTCCTGCTCGCTCAGCTCGTCGGCCTTGAGGTCGGAGGCGAGGAAGTCGTCGCACAGCGCAAGGCGTCCGCCGGGACGCAGGCTCTTGGCCGCGTTGCGGAAGAAGCCGTGGGGGTCCGATCCTTGTACGAACGATTCGATACCGTACGCGAGATCGACCGGCTGGTCGACCAGCTGAGGGTCGTTCTGACAGAAGTCGGCCAAGCGGTATTCGAGTCGATCGGCGAATCGAGTGTTCTTGCGCGCGAGCTCGATCTGGAGGGAGGAGTTGCTCACACCCGTGCCCGCGCTGGCACCGTGGGCTGCCAACCAACGAAGACTGGCGCCCGACCCGCAGCCGAGATCGAGCACTCGGCAGGCGTCGGGCCCGCCGAGAGCGGCCAGCTCTTCCAGCAGGAGACCGTGCACGTAGTCGAGAGCCGCCCGTCGACGGCTGACGCCGGGTGCCCACACTGGACGGTGGATGGCCTGAGTCGAGCGTCCCCCGCCGTAGCGGAGGAAGGATGCAGTGTTGGCGTCGTAGTAGTTCGCGACGTCGTCGCTGTTGTAGCTCATAGCGGGACAACTCACGGCAGTTCGAGAACGAGTGCAGGGTCTGGATCATTCTACGGTGTTGGAGGAGTGAATGTATCGTTGCCGCATGGATCGGTGTGTCGACTCGCGAGACTTCCCCCCCGGCTCCCTGTGGAATCGCATCGAGGCGACGAGCCACAGGGCGCTCGCCAGCGGTGCCCTCGAGCCGGTGACGACGCGCGGTGAGGTGCTGGAAGACGAGGGCATGCCGTTTCAGGTGCGGATCCTGGATCGTGTTGACAGAGCTGCGGCCTGCGCCAAGAGCAGGGACCCGGTCTCGCCGCGGGGCCGGGGGGTGGATCCGTTCCTTCCCCCCGACCCCCGGCTGCTGGTCGGAGGGGTGGGTCCGGATCACTTCGCGGTGCTCAACAAGTACCCGGTGCTCGCGCGTCATCTGCTGCTCGTCACACGTCGGTGGGAGGAACAGACGAGCGCGCTCACGGAGTCGGACTTCGAGGCTCTGGCCCGTTGCATGACGGAGTACGACGGGCTGGGTTTCTACAACTCCGGTCGTCTCGCGGGGGCGAGCCAGCGACACAAGCACCTTCAGCTGGTGCCCCTGCCCCTGGGCCCAGGGGAGGAATGGCTTCCGATCGAGCGACTGATGAAGGGGGGAGGCGAGGGGCTGAACGCCTTTGCCGCTCTGGGAGTGCGTCACGGATTCGCGCCGCTCGAGGAGGCTCTCGTCACGCGTGACGGTGCGCGTGCGGCCCATCGGCGATACCGCGACCTGCTCGCTGCGCTCCAACTGGACCCACACAGTGAGCCCTACAACCTGCTGACGACCCGGGGATGGCTGCTCCTGATTCCGCGGCGTTGCGATCGGTGGGAGGGCACCTCGGTCAACGCCCTGGGCTTTGCCGGCGCTCTGCTGGTTCGGGATCGAGACGAGCTCGACCGGCTGCGGGCGGCGGGCCCCTGGGAGGCGCTGCGAGCGGTGGCGCTTCCGAGGTCCGAAGGCTCCAGCTGAGGCACTGGCGACCCAAAGACCACCGTCGGACAGGCACTGTCCGGACCGGCTGGGGATCGAGTATCATTCCGCGCCGACCCTCCCAACCGGGATCCTGGCACCCAGGGGCCCGGTCAGCCTTCCCCCCTTGTCCTTCCGTATCCGAGAGAGGAACTCCGCGTGACTGACGCCGCGCCAGTGAGTGAGCGCAGGCAGCGCTCTGATATTCGCAACCTCGCCATCGTCGCCCACGTCGACCATGGCAAGACGACCCTGGTGGATGCAATGCTCTGGCAGACCGGGGTGTTCCGAGAGAATCAGGCGGTCGCCGAGCGAGTGATGGACTCGATCGATCTCGAGAGGGAGCGGGGGATCACCATCATGGCCAAGAACACGGCCGTGCGCTACGGCAACACGACGATCAATATCGTCGACACCCCGGGCCATGCCGACTTCGGTGGCGAGGTCGAGCGCACCCTGAAGATGGTCGACGGAGTCCTGCTGCTGGTCGACTCGAGCGAAGGGCCCCTGCCTCAGACGCGCTTCGTGCTGGCGAAGGCACTCGAGTCCAAGCTCGTGCCGATCGTCGTGATCAACAAGATCGATCGTCCCGACGCTCGGGCAGCCGAGGTGCTGGACGAGATCTACGATCTCTTCATCGACCTCGATGCCGACGAGTCGCTGCTCGATTTCCCCGTCTACTACACGAATGCGAAGGCAGGAACCTGTCGGCGCCAGCCTGGAGGCGAGGAAGAGACCCTGGCGCCCCTGCTCGACGAGATCATCGCGACGGTGCCCCCACCTTCCTATGACCCGACGGTGCCCCTGCAGCTCCTGGTGACCAACCTCGACTGGGACGACTACACCGGGCGTCTGGTGATCGGTCGCGTGATGAACGGTACCCTGTCCAAGGGGCAGGAAGTGACTGTGTGCCACGCCGACGGATCGATCGAGCCGGGAAAGGTCTCGCTGGTCTTTGGCTATCAGGGTCTCAAGCGTGTCGAGATACCGGAGGCCGGCCCCGGAGACATCATCGCCATCACCGGCGTAGACGAGGTCGACATCGGTGAGACGGTGGCGGACCGGGAGGATCCTCGGGCGTTGCCGCCGATCCGTGTGGACGAGCCGACGATTTCGATGGAGTTCCGAATCAACGACTCACCGATGTCCGGAAGAGCGGGCAAATACGTCACGTCTCGTCAGTTGCGCGATCGTCTGATCAAGGAAATGCATCACAACGTATCGATGCGTTTCGAGGAAGGGGCCACCCCGGACTCTTTCGTGGTCTCGGGGCGCGGTGAGCTGCAGATGGCGATCCTCATCGAGACGATGCGGCGAGAGGGCTACGAGCTGGCGGTGGGGAAGCCGCAGGTCATCACCCAGCGGGTGGATGGAAAGCTGCTCGAGCCGATGGAGCTGCTGGTGATCGATGTGCCCGAGGACTACGTCGGTGTCATCACCCAGATGATGGGGCCGCGCAAGGGGCGCATGCTCAAGATGTCGAATCACGGCCACGGCCGAGTCCGTCTCGAGTTCCGAGTCCCGTCCCGGGGTTTGATCGGCCTGCGCTCGCAATTTCTGGCCGACACGCGCGGCACCGGTCTGCTCAACCACCTGTTCGATGGCTGGGAGCAGTGGCAAGGAGACATCGTGCAGCGGGACGCCGGAGCCCTCATTGCGGATCGCCCGGGCAAGGTCACCGGATATGCAGTCGAGAATCTGGCCCCGCGAGGCGTGCTCTTTGTCGAGCCGACGGAAGAGGTCTACGAGGGGCAGATCGTCGGTGAGCACAACCGTCCGAGTCAGCTCGATGTCAATATCGTGAAAGAGAAGAAGCTCACGAACATGCGCTCGTCGACTTCGGACGAGTTGATTCGCCTGACCCCACCCCGGAAGCTGAGCCTCGAGGAGGCTCTCGAGTTCATCAAGGACGACGAGCTGGTCGAAATCACTCCAGCGGCGTTTCGAATGCGCAAGAAGGTCCTGAAGGCCTCGATGCGCAAGGGTTCTCAGTAGAGTCGTCCCAGGGCCGAGCCGGTTGCCGTCATGAGCTCCGTGTCCTATCGCGAGCTCCTGCGCCGCAACGTCGTCTTCCGGCGCGTCTGGCTCTCCGACATCGTCTCCCTGCTCGGGGACTGGTTCAATACGCTGGCGCTGTATGCGGTCGTCGAGAGTCTCACCGGGTCGCCTCTCGCTCTCGGCGCCGTGTTCATCGCCAAGATGCTTCCAGGGGCGATCGCGTCTCCGATTGCCGGGGTGCTGGTCGACCGGTTGAACCGTCGCTGGTTGATGATCGGCTCCGATGTGCTACGCGCGCTGATCGTCCTGGCCATGGTCCTGGTGGATCGTCCCGAAGAGGTGCCGCTGCTGTTCGTGCTGGCCGCTGCGCAGGTCGTTGTCGGCGCCGTCTTCCAGCCCGCCCGCTCGGCCTCGCTTCCCATGATCACGTCGCAGGACGAGCTGCTGACGGCGAATACGCTGATGGCGGCGTCCTGGTCGACGATGCTGGCGCTCGGCGCGGCGAGTGGCGGGATCGTCACGGCCTGGCTCGGCCCCCAGGCTGTGTTCCTCGTGGATGCCCTCACCTATCTGGTCTCGGCGTCGTTTCTGTGGCGGACGGTGATCCCGCAGGAGACCGACGCGGCACGCCACGATTCCGTGATTCGAGAAGCCTACGAAGGCGTCAGAGAAGGATGGCACCACCTCTGGCAGCATCGGTCGATTCTGCGACTGGGAGTGGCCAAAGCGACCTGGTCGCTCGGGGGAGGTGGGCTGGTCTACCTGCTAGCACTGGTGGGAGCGCAGATCGAGCCTGCTGCCCCGGCTCTCGGAATGGGCTGGCTGCTTGCCGCCCGAGGCGTCGGCACCGGGGTGGGGCCGATAGCGGCTAGAAATCTGTTTCGCGATCGGCGCCGGTGGCCGGCGGTCATCGGGGCGAGCATCGTACTGACCGGGATCTTCTATTTCCTGGGAAGCCTGTGGCCGTGGAGCTACTGGTTCGCATCCCTGGTCTTCTGCGCCCACCTGTTCGGTGGGATCGAGTGGGTACTCTCCGCCGTGCTCCTCCAGGAGCGAACCCCGGACCGGTTCCGCGGTCGGGTCTTCGCGACGGAGTGGGTGCTCATCCTCACTGCCGAATCGGTCTCCATTCTGGTGGCGAGCCTGCTGCTCGAGACCGGGCTCCTCGGACTCCACCAGACCGTCGCCCTCTTCGCCGGACTCTGCGTCGCTCTCGGTCTCGGTTGGTCGTTCTGGGTCGTGCCGGCCGAACGTCGTGCTCGACCTTCGACCACCTAGATCTCCAGGTTCCGGGGGCCGACATAGCGCCCCCGTGGTCGAATCAGTCGACCGGTCCGTTGCTGTTCGAGACTGTGTGCGAGCCATCCCACCACTCGGCCGGCCGCGAAGGTCGGGCTGAACAGCTCGCGTGGCAGGCCGACGGAGTGAAGCAGGAGTGCGGTGTAGAACTCCACGTTGGTGTCCAGGCGACGTCCCGGCTTGAGCTCCGCCAGCACGTCGACCGCGGTGCGCTCGATGCCTCGAGCCAGGTCGAAGAGCGCTGCGTTCTCCCCGGCGTCAGCCAGGCGTGCGGCTGCCGCGGCCAGTACCTCGGCGCGCGGATCGCGGACTCTGTAGACGCGGTGACCGAAGCCCATCAGACGCCCTCCCGAGGCGACCTGATCCCGAAGCCAGTTCTCGGCCCGGTCGACTGTGCCGATCGCTTCGATCATGTCGAGCACCGGTCCCGGGGCTCCGCCGTGCAGCGGCCCCTTGAGGGCTCCGATCGCTCCCGTGATCGCGGACACCAGATCGGATTGGGTCGAGAGGATCACTCGTGCGGTGAACGTCGAGGCGTTGAGGCCGTGGTCGACGATCGTGTTGAGGTAGGTCTCGAGTGCCCGTGAGCGCGCGGGAGCGGGCTCCTCTCCTTCGAGTAGGTAGAGATAGTGTGCCGCGTGCCCGAGCTCAGGGCGAACCGCGATCGGCTCCTTGCCCTGTCGGCGTCGCCAGTAGTGGGCAATCACCGTCGGTAGAGAGGCGACCAGAGTCGCGGCTGTCTCCCGGTTGTCGTCCGTGGACTCGAGAGCCGCGATGCCCATGCGCAGCGCGTCCATCGGCTCGACCCTGCGCGCCCCAGCGTCATCGAGCAGCGAGCCGATCGCGGGCGAGATCTCACGGTGGCTCTCGAGTCGTCGGGTGAAGCCCTCCAGTACCTCTCCTCGGGGCAACTCCGACGTCGCTTCGAGCAGAAGACAGGCGACCTGCTCGAAGGTGGCGCTCGGTGCGAGGGTCTCGACGGAGTAGCCGGCAATGGTGAGCTGGCCTCGCTCGCCATCGACTTCGCTGAGCGCCGTGTCGGCGACGGTAATGCCCTCGAGTCCGGATGCAGTCTCGGGCTCTGTGGGGGTGGGGGTCAGGGTCGGCATGTGGGTTCTCCTCGGTCGTCGTCCGTCTGATGGGCTCGATCATGGGCTGTGCTAGACATATCGTCAATATTGATCTAATAATCAATGTGTCTCTGGTCGAGGGAGGAGAAAGCGGAGATGGTGAAGGATCTTCTGAGCTCGAAGGAGGCCGCCCTGAAGCTCGGGGTCAAGGTGCCCACCCTCTACGCCTATGTCAGCCGGGGGCTGCTGCCTTCAGAGCCGGGTCGCGATTCCCGCTCGCGCCTCTACCGTCGCGCCGACGTAGAGGCTCTGAAGCGTCAGGTCGAGCTCAAGCGCGATCCTGCCCGAGCGGCGGCGACAGCGCTCGACTGGGGAACACCGGTGCTGGACTCGGAGCTCACGATGATTCGTGACGGCACCTACTACTACCGTGGGCTGGAGGTGCCGCCTCACATCGGAGAGTGGACGCTCGAGCAGGTGGCGGCTCTTCTGTGGTGCGACGACCTTGACGGTGCCGAGGAGCTCTTCGCCGCGACGCGCGTTCCCTTCCCGCCGGAGTGGCGGCGACTGTTGGCTCGTCTGCCGGGTGGGCACCCGAGCGATCGCATGCAGCACGTGCTGCGCTTTCTCGCAGCTCAGGACCCGGGCGCCTCCGAGGTGCGACTGGATCTCTTGCCGGTGCGCGGCGCGCGGCTCCTCGTCAACCTTGCCGGTTCGCTCAGTGAGCGTCGGATCGGCGCAGGGGGCCGGGTTGGTGAGTGTGTTGGCCGAGGCTTGGGGGGTCGACCCTGCACGGGCCTCCTCGCTCGATGCCGCGATGGTGGCGTGTGCCGATCACGAACTGAACGTTTCTTCATTCACGGCCCGGTGTGTCGCCTCGGGGCGAGCTCCTCTCTACGACATCGTCACGGCAGGACTGGCTGCGCTGCGCGGCGCTCGGCACGGAGGCCACAGCGATCGTGTCGAGGCGTTGCTACGGGATCTGGGGGTCGTCAGCGGGAGGCGCCCGCCGACCCGTCGACAAATCCGGGCCGGGCTCGAGGCGCGGCTTCGGAGAGGCGAGCGACTTCCCGGCTATCGTCAGCCGCTCTATCCCGACGGAGATCCGCGCTACGCTGCATTGATCACGCAGCTTCGCAGCGAGCTTCCTCGCTCGACGAGGTTGGAAGCTGCCGTCGCCGTGGCGGAGGAGGGAGGCGAGCTGGTCTCCGAGCACCCGACCGTCGATTTCGGATTGGCCACGGTCGCGGTAGTCCTGGGGCTTCCCCCCGGGAGTGCGTTCGTTCTGTTCGCCCTCGGGCGCACCGTTGGCTGGATCGCTCACGCCATCGAGCAGGCCTCTCGCCCCGATCTGATTCGTCCCCGCGCTCGCTACGTAGGCCGGATGCCCGAGAGCGGAGGAGAGTGAACCGCTCTGTGGGTCGGTTCACGAAGCGTCAGGACCACAGAGCACCGGCCGGAGCCTGTCTACCCGTCGAGGCGTAGCATGTCGGCCGGATCGAGTCGTGAGACACGGCGCGCCGGAAGGGCGACCGCGAGCAGACCGACTCCGGCCAGGACCACCACGACGAGGAAGAGAACGACCGTGTCGTAGGGCGCGACCCCGTAGAGCACCTTCGACAGAAAACGTCCGGCGACCAGCGCCGCGGGTAGCCCAACGAGCAGGCCGACGGCGACCAGCTTCATCCCCTCCGCGACGACCTGCCGAGCTACCCGCCCAGTGCTTGCGCCAAGCGCGACACGAAGCCCCATTTCTCGTCGTCGCTGTGCCACGCCGTAGGCCAACACTCCGTAGAGGCCGATTGCCGACAGGACCAGGGCGAGTCCGGCAAAGCCCCAGAAGAGGGTGGCAAAGAAGCGCTCCTGCCAGGCGTTGGCTGCCACGTGGTCTTCCAGACTGCGTACGCCCCACAAGGGCTGGTTCGAGTCGATCTCCGCGACCGCGGTCCGGACCTCGCGAGTGAGAGATTCGGGGTCGGTGCGGGCGCGGAGCACCCACTGAGCGCGGGTCATTCCGACCGCGCCGTCGGTGACGTAGATGGTCGGTCTCGGCTCCTGCGCGAGCCCGTAGTGGCGCACCTCTCCAACGACGCCGCGCACCGCCAGCCACGGTTCGTTGTCCTCGGGGCGCCCGAACCGCACGCGCTTGCCCAGGGGACTCTCCCCCGGCCAGAACTTCTCAGCCAGGCTGCGGCTGACCACCACCGTGGGCGGGGCGTTCTCCGGCGGCTCGAGCTCGAAGTCTCTTCCCTCGAGGAGCGCCAGCCTCATGGCGTCGAAGTACCCGGCGGTCACGCGAGAGTGCAGTGCCGGAACGAACGGGTCTTCGCCGGTCGGATCCTGGGCGGTGACCACTGTGTTGTTGGCGCCGCCACCCATGGGAATCCGGTTGATCGCCCCTACTGCTTCGACGCTCGGAATGGCAGCCAGACGATGGTAGTACTCGAGGAAGCGCTGCTCGCGGGCTTCACTGGGCTCGTTGCGCATCGAGAGCAGGTCGAGTCCGACCAACAGAGCGCCCCGGCTCTCGAAGCCGGGGTTGTTTCCCGTCAGTTTCAGCAAGCTGCGGATCATCAGGCCGGCGCCCAGGAGGAGTATGCAGGAAAGTGCCACCTCCGCGACCACCAGACCGCTGCGCATCCGGCCGCCGACCATGCGCGACCGTCCTCCATGCGTGATGGCCGAGGAGGTACGACTGAGCCGGGCTGCGGGAATCAGCGTCGCCAGCCCCATCGTGACCAGGGTGGCCACGATCGCGTACAGCGCGACCGTTGCATCCGGGGAGGGATCGAGCCATGCTGGCACATGCTCGGTCGGCAGCATGCCGATCAAGCCCCGGGCTCCCAGGAACCCCAGGAGTACTCCGAGGGACAGTCCTGCCAGCGCGATCCAGGCGCTTTCGAGAAGGAGCAGGCGGGCCAGCCTGCCGCGGCCGGCTCCGAGCGCGGCCCGTAGCGAGAGCTCTTCCTGGCGCGAGGTACCTCGCGACAAAAGGAGATTGGCCACATTCGCGCTGACGATCAGGAGCACGATGATCACCACACCGAGAAGCGTGAGAAACATCGTGCGAACCGGGCCGACGCGTGCCTCGCGCAGGGAGAGCAGGCCTGCGCCGGTTCCTTCATTCGAATCGGGATACTCGGCCGCCAGTTGGGCCGCGACGGCTTCGAGTCGCTCGCGGGCCCGCTCGTACGGGACCCCGGGTGCGAGCCGGGCGAATCCACCCAGCCAGTGAGCGAAGCGGGGGATCGAGTCCGCGACGGGGGCGAGAGGGACGAAGAGCGAGGCGTCGTCGATGGCATTGAGCGAGCGCGGAGCGACCCCCACGACGATGGCGGAGCGGCCGTTCAAGAGCACCTCTCTGCCCACGATCGCCGGGTCGCTGCCGAAGGTGCCGCGCCAGAGTGCCTCTCCGATCACGAGGACCGAGGCGCCACTGCGCTCCTCCTCGTCGGTGAAGAAGCGGCCCTTCAGCATCTCGACCCCGATCACCTCGGCGTAGTTGCTGGTCACTTGCGCGCCCCCGAGTCTCTGGGGTCGATCTCCCCCGGCGAGAGAGAACGGCTCCCAGTCCCAGACCGCCAGGTCGAGCACTCCCTGGAGGCGCTCCCGGAGGTCCACGCTGTCAGGCCACGAGAGGTTGCTCTGCTGCCGGCTCTGGGTAGTGGAAAACGCCTGGAACAACCGGTCAGGCTCGTCGTAGGGGTACGCCTTGAACAGTGCCGCGTTGACCCCGGTGAAGAGAGCGACGTTGGCGCCGATGCCGATCGCGATCGTGAGAATGGCGGCGAGAGCGAAGCCGGGCCGACGGGCCAGACTGCGGAATGCGGAACGTAGGTCGAAGAGCCAACCGGACATCGAGGTCTCCCTTCCGTAGCGCCGGTGACGGCGCCGCGGCTGCGTGGCTCCGGCTTCGCTGAAGCGGGCACGGGAGGCGGTGTCGCGCTCCTGCGGGGGAACCTCGAGATCGAACAGCTCCTCGAAGTCGATTCCCAGGCCCTCCAGGAGCTTTCGCCGGGTGCGCGCCGTCGGGTAGGGACGCTTGCCGTTGGTCAGCTGCGAAAGGTGCCCGGAGCGCAATCCGAGGCGTTGGGCCCAACGATTCAGAGTCACGGGCCTCTTCGCCATCTCCTGTGCCAGTCGTTCATGTTTCAGCCGGATCTTCATGGCGTCGACGACTTTGACGAATCGCGGTGGCAGAGGTTTCGGGAGCGTCCAGCCAGGAGTCTACTAACTGCTTGCACCGGCTCGCAGACCGAGAAATCGGAGGAAAGACCGGGAACAGACACTCTTTTGGCCGCCCAAAAGAGTGCCTCTCCCCTTTCTCTGGTTTCTCTGGCTGTCGGAGTTCCCGTAGCATCGGCCGGCATCCCCTCAGACCGACATCGCTTTGGAAGGAGAGCTCGATGAACTTGCAGCGGACCCTGCTCGCTGGCCTCGCGGGCGGCGTGGCCCACAACCTCGTCAGTTTCGTTCTGCACGGCTTCGTGATGGCGGACAGCTACGTTCGAATGGACACCGTCTTCTCGCAGGAACAGGCCAGCCCGGTCTGGTTCGTCTTGATCTCTGTCATGGTCGGACTCGTCACCGCAGTGCTCTTTGCGAAGACTCGACAGATGTGGGCGGACGGTCCGAAGGGCGGGATGATGTTCGCTGTGTGGCCCGGACTGATCGTGGGCTTCAATCAGTTCTTTCTCGCACTCGTGGTGCAGGGCTTCCCCTACTACCTCGTCTGGTGCTGGCTCGGCATCGATCTGATCGCCTTCGTTGCGATGGGGATCGTTCTGGGGGCGATCCTTCGTCGCGAGGGCTGAGCGACATCCTGGAGACGAGACCCCCGCTCACGTATCGCGTGAGCGGATGATCTTCGAGAGCCGGTCGAACGTCACGCCGAGTCGCTCGGCGGTCACCGAAGCGAGGGACGTCTCCGCGACCCCTGGCTCGAACTGGTAGGTCGAGCGTTGCCGATCGTCGACCTTGACCTGAAAGAACTCGAATTCGCCTTCCTGCGCGCCTTCGGCCAGACCCCGAGCGAAATCGAGAAAGTGCGTCGTGACGAGCGCAATGGGCTCGACCTCGCGCAGCAGTTCGAGCACCATCTCGAAGACTTCGATGCCTTCGGAGGGATTGGTTCCCGAGCACAACTCGTCCAGGACGACCAGGGAGCCCAACGACATCTCCTCGAAGAGGGAGCGGATTCTCACCAGCTCACGACCGAGCCGTCCCTCGGTCTGATCGGCGCTCTCGTCCTCGACCAGGGAGACGAACAGTCCGTTGCGGGGCCGGAGATTGGCCCTTCGGGCCGGTGTGTAGATCCCGGATTGTCCGAGCAGCTGGGCCAGTGCGACGGCTTGCAGCAGCCGCGTCTTTCCTCCGGAGTTCGGACCCGTGATGATGGCAATCGAGACCGGTTGTTCGAGCACCAGTGAGCAGGGGACCGGCCGCTGCGGAGTCTTCATCAGCAGCGGGTTGAAGAGACCCTCGAGCGCCATCGGTCGAGAGTCGTCGAAATCGGCGAGACTCGTCTCGAGGCCCAGGTCTCGCACCCGATCGCGAAAGCTACGAGCGCTCAGATAGAACTCCAGGTGGCCGATCAGCTGCACCATCGGCACGAAGTGTGGCGAGAGCCGGCGATAGATCTCGTTGATCAGGCGGTTGGTGAGCTCGCGCGAGCTCATCGGATAGCCGTTGAAGAGGAGACGGGCACGATCGACGAGCCGGCGCAGCGGATTCGTGTAGAAAGGATTGGACTGGTTTTCCTCGAGCCGCTGCACGTCGAAGGAGCGTATCCGGCCGTCAGCACCGACCTTCACGTCGAGATGGAGGTGTGCCAGTGCGCTCTCGTAGCCGAGCAGGGCGACCAGCGTGCCGTACTCCTCCGACTCTCGAATGGCTTCGCCAGCCACATGGAGGCGCCGCAGCCCCGAGGTCGCGTTGGCAAAGGTCTCGGCCATGAGATCCACCACCACCTGAGCCTGACGGAGGATGTCCAGATGAAACGCCGCCACATCGAGATCGGTCTGATAGCTCGGGGTCTTGTGGAGCGAGACGAGATCGAAGAGCGCGATGTAGAGGCGCTCGACGTTGGCGAGGATCTCCGGGTCTTCATCGAGCTCGCGAACGATCTTCTGACGAAAGCGCGTAACCGCCAGATCCGTCGGGACGTGACCCAGGGTTCGTCGGAGAAAGCGCCAGTTTGCGGGGTAGTTCCGCCCGGCCACGGTCAGTGTGAAGCAGCTCTTGACCAACTCGGCGACGAAGAGATCGTCGTCGAAGAACTCGGGAAGCCAGGCTGGCCCTCCCGGCTGCGCTGCGCTCAGCGTGTTCTCGATCTCCGGCCCGATCTTGCGACCGAGTGCCGAGAGGTCGAGCACTTCTTCCAGCGCTTCGCGATCGACACCGAGGTGAGGAACGAGGTGGAGAAGATCGGGTAGAGGCAGACTGGCTCGGTCTGGCTGAGGAGTCACTGGTAGTTGGAGAGACCTTGCCGCGCTTCGGGTCGAGTCCGGTTCACGATCTCGGGCGAGCCGTGTCGTTCGAGACTCTCGCCACGGGCCTCGAACCGAGGATGGCGTTTGGCGGCGGGCAGGAAGCCCTTGGTTGTGTTCCCGGAGTCCGGCGAGTGTACACGGACGGCTCGGTCGCCGGCGATGCCCGCGCGGTGCCGCCAGGGAGAGGGGGGCCCCGTGAGGTCAGCGTCGTTTCCGTTGGAAAACACGATTTCGTATCGCTTTTCTTTCTGACTTTTCCTTGAGTTACTATAGGAAAAGGAGAGTTTGCCGTGTTCACAGAGCTTCAGGATCCCGAGGCTCGCTATCGCGTCTCGGAAGAGCTGCGCCGTACCTCGACGGTGAGGACCTTCCGTGGGATCGATCCCGAGGTTCCACAGGCTGCGTCGGTCAAGGTGATCGGAATCGGATCGACTCCGGAAGCAGCGTTTCTGGGGCGCATTTTCCGGGACCGATGCTCGATTCTCGAGCGACTCGATCACGAATCGTTGCCTCGCCTCCTCGACTTCGGCTTCACCGAGTCGGGCGACGCTTTTCTCGCTTTCGAGTGGATCGATGGCAAGCCGGCCGCCAGCCTGACGCCGATGTCACCGCGGCAGGCGCTGCCGATCGTGACTCGAGTGCTCGAAGGACTCGAGTGCCTGGCCTTGCACAACCTTGTGCATTGGAACGTGACGCCGGACACGATCATCGTCCCCGCCGGAGGCGAGGCACGGTTGGTCGGGTTGGGTTCCTCTCTCCTTCCGATCGAGTGGTGGACGTCTCATCACGGTGACGGCGTGGTGGCCGAGCGATACGTCGCGCCGGAGTTCCGATCGTTCGATGTGGGGCCGACGGCTGCGCTCGGTGGCGTGTGGTGGAAGGGGGACCTTTACTCCGCTGCGATGACGACTTGCGATCTCCTGGGAGCGGAGGTGGAAGATGCCGGCACGGATCGGCCGAGGGTGCGCCTACCCACCTGGGAAGCCAATCCGCTGCTCGGTGTTCTCGAGGGCTGTCTCCACGTCGACCCCAGCCGACGTCCGATCTCCTTCTCGGAAGTCATCAAGGCCATTCACGTCGCCTTGGCGCAGGAGTCTGACGCCTCGAGCGTCATCGTGGTTCGGGGATCGAATCGGACGGAGGATCCGACGCCCCATCCGGCAGCGGCCGACTTGTCGGGCACGAATCTGTTCCCACGGCTGTGGGTCGATGCGGAGTCACGAGACCCGACTCCGAGTGGAGTGCGTGCCCTGCGAAGGCCGAGTCGGCGGTCCAAGAGCGACCGCGAGCGGACTGCTCCGCTGGCGCGCGACGTGGATCGGACCGAGCTCACACAGCCATTGGTTGCCCAGTCTCGGCCGGTACCCTCGGCGGACGAGAAGTCGGAGCGCGAGCTCGCCGGGCCGACCCGCCCGATCGTGGTTCCACCCAGCGTCGATGTGTCGCGGTCGACGCAGGTCATCTCTGTCAATGGTCGGCCCTCGGCTCCAGACGGAACGTCCCTCGATGAGAGCAGGGAGATGCCGTCTCGCGCGGCGGACTCCCCGGTCGTGACCGCTTCCGATGCGGTCTCTCTTCCCTCGGCGCCCCCCGCGGTGGCCCGAGCGGATCGAGAGACGCAGGGCGAGGAGAGCCGTAGCAACCCCTGGTCCAAGGCCTCACGGGTGTTTGGTGAACTGCTTGGAAGATCTGGTGCACGCCAGGCGCGCGGCGCGGAATGGAACAGAACCCAGGGAGCCAGCATCCTGGCGGCCATCGCCCTCGTCCTGATGCTCGCGGTGGCGCTGTGGCCGTCGAGCGACGCAGAGCCCTCGAATGACGCAGCGCAGCCCGCCACGACAGAAGCGAGAGGGCCCGTCCCGATCGGAGAGATCGTCGAGGGAGTCAACCCCCCTCCGATCGAATGGCGTGGCGAAATCGTTCGCGCCTACGAGCTGTTCGCAGAGGGCGACGGCGCCGGGGCCCTGGCTGCGCTCGACCAGTTGGAGGAGCTGGAAGACGAAGCAATGCTCACGCCTCTCGAGTGCGATCAGATCGCCGTCTTGAGAGAGACCCTTGCGCGGATCGATGCAAGTCGTCTCGAAGAAGAGGTTCGGGTGGCCCTGGCTCGAGGAGATCGAGGAGCACTCGATCGCGCCCTCGTCGGGATCGGCCCTACCCAGCGACTGTACCTGGGTACTCGTCCGAGTGCGATGAGCGTACTCGAGCGCGGAAGGTCACTTGCCGCCCAGCTCGAGGAGTACGATGCGACGATCCGAGGTGAGCAGTTCGTCGAGGCCTTCGACCTGGCCGAGCAGATCGCCTCGAGGTTCCCGGCCGTGGAGGGCTCGCTACGACTTCGGGAGAGGGCGGCCCTGGGCGTCGAGCAGCGAATCGACCAATTGATGGAGCAGGGGCGTTGGGAGCTCGCCACGCAAGCGATCGATCTCCTCGACAGCCGTCAGCCGGGTCGAGCCGGACTCGTGCAGCGGCAGGAGGCGCTGGCCGCGGCTCAGCAGTCCGAGCAGCGATGGGATCGTCTCTACTCGTCGGCGAGCGCGGCGCTCGAGGCAGACCGGCCCCACGAGGGCCTCGAGATTCTCGAGGGCGTCGAGCCGCCATTCGAGCAGGTGGCGCGTTTCGGAGATCTCGGTGACGCGCTCGAGAAGCGAATGTCCGAGCTCGACTCCCGCCCACCCAGCGTCGAGCTGGTGGCCGAACCGGAGCTCCGCCGCGGCAGGGACGTGCTCGTTCGCCTCCGTGTCGAGGACGACTACGAGCCGATGGACGTGAAGCTGTGGATCGCGACGAGCGATGACGAGGTCTATCGCCAGCTGGCTCTCGAGAGGGGAGAGGACGGTCACTGGGAGGCCAGGATCTCCCCCGACGATCATCGAGACCGCGCGATCACTCTCTGGGCCGAGGCTTTCGACCGGTCGGGGAATCGGGGAATGCTCGCCGACGCCGAGTCTCCCATCGAGGTTCGTCGACGACGCTGGTTTCGAGCGAACTAGCGTCGTGCGCGTGGGCGCCCGGGTGCTCGGGGCGTCGACTTCGTCTCCGGGAAGCCTCGCGCTCTCGGTACGGTTTCCCGGTCGAGCGACGCGAGCAGTGAGTCCCCTTTCCCGATGCCCTATAATGCGTGACCGTGCCAGAAAACACCTTCGTCAAGCAAGAACTCGAGACCACCGATCTGGAATTCTCGGAGCTGGGCCTCGCGCCCGAGGTGCTCCGTGGTGTGGAGGCCGCGGGCTTCAAGCATCCAACTCCAGTCCAGCGAACGGTGATTCCGAGCGCGATCGACGGTCGCGATCTCGTGGGCCTCGCCGAGACCGGCTCGGGCAAGACCGCCGCGTTCTGTCTACCCATGGTGCAGCGACTGCGCTATGGCAAGGGGCTGCGAGGACTGGTGGTCAGTCCGACGCGCGAGATCGCGATGCAGACGCATGCGTTCCTGGAACTGTTTCGCGAGGACATGCGGTCGGTCTGCGTGATCGGGGGAGTCGGGATGGGGCCCCAGATTCGTGGCCTTTCGCGGGATCCAGCCATCGTGGTCGCCACCCCGGGTCGATTGCTCGATCACGCCGGCCGCGGCAATCTGAGTCTCGGCCGGATCAGTGAGTTGGTGCTCGACGAAGGGGACCACATGTTCGATCTCGGCTTCCTGCCACAGATCGGCCAGATCCTCCAACAGGTGCCGCGGCATCGACACACCATGCTGTTCTCCGCGACGATGCCTCCTCCGATCGAGCGATTGGCTCACCAGCACCTGCGCAACCCGGTCACGTTCGACCTGCGTCCGCAGGGTACCGCCAGCGGGATCAAACACCGTCTCTACATGGTGGCGGGTGAGGACAAACAGAACTGTGTTCTCGAGATGCTGCGGCAGAACAAGGGCAGCACCCTGGTCTTCGCTCGGCGCAAGGTCGACGCGGAGTGGCTGAGCCGAGTCTTGAGCAAGGAAGGGTATCCGGTGGAGAGAATCCACTCGGACCTTTCTCAACAGAATCGGGTCAAGGCGCTCGAGGGGTTTCGCGAAGGAGAGCATCGCATTCTCGTTGCCACCGACATCGCGGCTCGCGGTATCGACGTGCCGGGAATCGATCACATCGTGAACTACGATCTTCCCAGTTCGGTCGAGGACTATATTCACCGGGCCGGGCGTACCGCCCGCGGCTCAGCCGAAGGCACCGTGTCATCGATTGCCACCTGGCGCGACAAGGGCTTCATTCGGCGCCTGGAGAGCCGGCTGGGCGAGTCGATTCCGCGCTGTGAAGTCGAAGGAGTCGATGCCTGGGAGGAGCGGGAGTCGCTGGCCGAACGGCGCAAGCGCTCGCCGCTGCGCCGCTGAGGAGTCTTTCGAGGTTTGGACTCGGCCGGCCCGAGTCTTCCCCGAGTCGCTCGAGGCTCTTCACTCGAGTCGCTCGAGGCTCTTCACTCGAGTAGCGAGACTTCGAAGATCCTGGTTTCGCGCTTGATTGCGCCCCGGGTTGCGGTCATTTCCCAGTAGAGGCGCTGCGTCGAAGCGTCGTAGGCGATCGAAAGAGGCCGCAGACAACCTCGCCCCATGACCTTGCGGAAGACTGGTTGGGGGAGGTTGGCCGGGTCTCGAATCGATTGCTCGTCGAGCTCGACACGAAAGAACTCGTCTGCATCCCATGCCCAGATCTCGGCCTGCATCCCACCGCCACGACCATACTCGTCCGCTGGAAAGCCCGCGCCGTAGCCGCGGTCCAGGTTGCACTCATCGATCCGGAAGCGGCTGTCGTAGGCCGGGCCGAGCATCTCGAACTGAGGATCCCGCGCGATGTGGTCCCAGTGCAGGTGATACCCGACTCCCGCCGCCGGGGCACAGCGGGTCGAGGTGCCGGGAATCAAATCACGCCCTACGCACATTCGATACCGCTCGACCTCGATGTCGTCGCACGCATCGGGACCGTTTGCGTGAATGCAGTCGAAGAGAGGCCGAAGAGAATGGTGATACTCGTGCCACTGGCTACCCTGGCGAACCGACATGAAGACGAAGGTGCGCATTTCCCCATTCGCCGAGGGCAGAGAAGCGACGGTGATGTCGGAGGGCATGGTTCCCGCGCTGTTGAAGGGCCAATCGTCCACGTGGAAGGGTGGCGACGCGGAGGGGAGCCGCAGATTTCCCGAGAGCTCCCCGGAGGCTGTGCTGAATGGGATCGGATGCCACAGGTAGAACGCGGGGCGGATCTCGGTGATCGCGCTTCCGGGAGCGGCCTCCGGCCACGCGCAGTTGAAGGCGACGAGAGACGGGCCGCCCGCCGGGGCACGCCGGTACACCTGTCGGCCTACTCCCGGTTTCCTGAATCCGGTCAGGCACCACGGTTTGCCCTGAGCGTCGAGCACTCGGTCGGCATACTCCTGGGGAATCCGGGCGAGGTATCCATGGACGTTGCGGTCGGTCAATGGGTCGCCGCGCTTGCCGATGTGATAGGGCCCCCGCACTTCGCCGGTTTCCAGGTCGTACCAACAGTGGCTGGCGTAGTCGCTCGATGGCATGTACCAATCCACGCCGCAGATCGAGACGAACTTCGACGGGCCGATCTGGACGGGTCCTCCCACTACGTACTTGTTGTCCCACCCGGACTCCGTCTTCAGCTGCTCCCAGAGGGGGTGGAGCGTCGAGTGAGGAGGAACGAGGACCCTTGCCGTTCCTCCCGGCTCTGGAATGCTCACCGCCATCTGCACATTCGGTTGGATGCCAGCGATGTCGAGATAGAGGCAGGGCACTCCCGCGCAGGTGCCCACCTCGGCGCTTTGAATCTGTCCGATCTCGCTCGGCATCTCGAAGGACCCGATCTCGGTCAGGGCGATGGGGGCCGAGATGGCGGGAGCGTGAGCCATGCCCAGCTCCTGGGCGCTGGTCAGGGTCGCGACGAAGAGAGCCAGAACGAGGGAGAATCGCAGGAGAGTCGTCATGAAGTCACTTCCTTCTGGGCGTTCTCACGCACACTGACAAACACTGACCAGAAACGCCTTGATCGCGGAGACCAATCCCGGGTCGGAGGGAGCGGTCATGTGGTCTGCGCCCTCGAGGACCACGATCTCGAGCTCACTCATCACACCGCTCATCGGGTCGACCGTCGCCTTGAGCGGATCTTTGGATCCGATCACGGCGAGCGTCGGCACCTGGTTGGCGCGCAGCTCCTCCTCGGTGACGGTCATCTCGGCGAGACCGCGCACTGCTGCGGCCAGCGCCGTCGCGTCGTTGCTGGCGAGAATCATCTGGTTGATCATGTCGAGCTGCTCCTTGGGCGGCGGATCCTCGCCGGGGGGTGTCAACGCGGCGAGGAGGGGTGTGATCCCTTCGCCGTTCTCGAGGGCCTGCGCGAGAACCTCCGTGTCGACGACCTCCGCCCCCTCCTGAGCCCAGCCGGCTCCGGCAATCACAGCCGAGAGGAACCGCTTCGGTTCCATGGTCAGCAGTTTCAAGGTGATGAAGCCACCCATCGAGTAGCCGACAATGTGGGCCTGCTGGAGCTTCAGGTGGTCGAGCAGACGGATGATGTCCTCCGCCATCGCGGTGCCGTACATGGCGGGATCGTGCGGTTTGCCACTCTTGCCGTGCCCGCGGGCATCGATGCCGATCACCATGAAGTCCTCGGACAGAGCCCCGAAGACGCCGGGCAGGATCCAGTTGCTCTCCAAGGAGGCCGTCACACCATGGATGAGAACCACTGGATCGCCCTGGCCGGCGATCACGTAGCGGATCTGCGTGCCGTCGGAGTCGAAGAACTGGCTCTCGGGAGTCTGGGCAATCAGCGGGCCGGCAGCCGAGATCGCGAGGAGTAGAACGCTGAAGAAGCATGACGAACGCCGCATCGACTTCGGCTCCATGGGTCGTGGGGTGAGAGGAAAGGCGGTCTGCGAGGCCGAGTGTACCCGCCTTCTAGAAGGCCCGATACCGCCACGCGAACATGACGATCACGATCAGGCCGCTGATCGCCAGCACCACGAGATTGGTGAAGAAGGCGAGCCGGGCCACTCCTCGGCGACGATCGCCAAGCAGCGCACAGACCAGACCCAGCGCGGCCAGGATCGGCACAAGGGTCACTGCCAGTGGTGGAACGCTCGTCCAGCCACGGTAGCGAAAGGGAAGCAAACTCAGGATCTGGCGGGTCGCGAGGGAGGCGACGAACAGTGCGAGGGACACGAATCCCCAGTACTCGCGAAAGGACACGACCTGATAGGCCGTATCGCCGCCGCTCTTGTCACCGGCGCTCGCCATCTCGATCTCCCTCCCAGTCCCAGAAGTAGTCGCTGTTGCTGAGCAGCTCCCCGGGGTCGTCTACGACGTGAGGAGCTTCTGTGATCCGGACCTGATGGTATCCGTCCCCACGCTCGATCCGGTCCAGGAGCTCCTCCAGCTCCGCGGTCTCCTGCTCCCAGTACTCGTGGGTGCCGAAGTGGGGCCAGCCCAGCGGGAACGCCGGATCGTGCCAACGGCGCGCCAGCCACGCGGAGAAGTGCACCATCCTCAGGCCACGGAGCGGCTCGATCAAGCCCAGCGTCGAGCGGTCGAACTCGCGGAACTGCTCATAGGCGTCGATGAACAGCTCGCGCTGGCGCGCGCTTTCTGGGTCTCGTCCCGGGAGGGCCAGCCAGACATCCTGGACGGCGGGGCCGACCAGCATGTCGTCGAAATCGAGCAGTCGGAGGAGGCCGTCGCGATCGAGTACGTTGCCGAGGTGGAGATCCCCATGGATTCGCAAGGGGCTGGCCCTGTCGAGGGCGCGGTCGGCGATCGCGGCGATCTGGGAGGCCGCTTCGACGTAGCGATCAGCGAAGGGCCGGGGAATCGTACGGTGCTGGCGGAGCCAGGAGAGGGGCTCTCGCACGTAGGTGTCGCCACCCAGGCGAAGTCGACTCGGGGCGTCGGATCGCGCACCCACGTTGTGCATCCTCGCGACCAACATGCCCAGCCTTCGGACCGCAGCGTCGTCGAGCTCGTCGGGGGCTCGGCCGCCCCGCCGATCGGCGATGCAGAAGTAGATCTCTCCGATTCGCTGCAGAGTCGAGCCGCCAGGGAACGCTCGCATCGTGCAGACCGGAAGCTCTTCACCGTCGAGCTCGGCGAGATACCGGTGCTCCTCCAGGATCTGCTCCTCGTTCCAGCGCCCCGGTCGGTAGAACTTGGCGACGACCCGGCTACGGTCGTGCAGCTCCACTTCGTAGACCCGATTCTCGAAGGAGTTGAGGGGGTAGCAGAGCGCGTTGCAGCGCAATCCGGAGCGCTCGACGGCTTCGAGGACCCGGTCGGGGGTCAGCGCGAGAAACGACTCTCTGGCAGTGCCTGTCTGCATCGCTGAAAACCATAGCACCAGCCAGTCCGTGGGGAGGGGTGGGGCTCTGGGCTCCGCAGGCGTGAGAGCTCATCGCTCTAGCGCTCGCGATAGGATACGGCTTCACCGTTCCGCCATCCGTCCCGACACCCCCTTCGTTCGTCTTTTCCCGATGTCAAGGAGAGTTCGATGAGAGTCTTCGCTTGTGCAGCCCTGGTTTGTGCTGCACTGTCCCAGTCCGTGTCCGGCACTCCGGCTCACGGACAAGAGGGCAAGATCTTCCCCTTCGAGTATCGCCGCGTCGATCTCGAGAACGGAATGCGCGCCTACCTGATTCGGGCGGGAGCGCCCGACCAGATCGCCTACGTCACCATGGTCCGAACCGGCTCCCGAGACGAGGTGGAGGAGGGCAAGACCGGCTTTGCCCACTTCTTCGAGCACATGATGTTTCGCGGCACGCCCAAGTACCCGAACTACGACGGGGTGACGGAGGCGATGGGGGCAGCGCGCAACGCCTTCACCAGCAACGATCGCACCGTCTATTACCTCGTGATCGGGAGCGAGTATCTCGAGAAGGTGATGGATCTCGAGTCCGATCGTTTCCGCAACCTCGACTACGCGGAGGCCGCGTTTCGCACCGAGGCAGGTGCCGTTCTCGGCGAGTACCAGAACAGTGCCTCCAGTCCGTTTCTCGTGCTGGACCGAGCGACCCGGGAGACTGCCTTCGAGAAGCATACCTATCGTCACACGACCATCGGCTTCGAGGCGGATGTCCGTGCGATGCCGGAAGGGTTCGAGTACAGCCGGTCATTTTATGACCGTTTCTACCGGCCCGAGAACGTGGTGGTCGTGATCGCGGGCGACTTCGACTTCGACGAGGCCGAGCAGCTGCTGAGCGACTACTACGGGGACTGGGCGCCGGGCTACGAGGCGCCGGCGATTCCCACAGAACCGAGACAGACGGCCCCACGAGAGCGGCAGGTGGACTACCCCGGGCGCACCCTGCCGATTCTCTCGATCAACTACAAAGCTCCCGCCTGGAGCGCTACGGATCGGATTGCAGTGGCCACCGAGGTGCTGGGCAGCCTGGCCTTCGGCGAAAACTCCGACATCTACCGCAAGCTGGTGATCGAAGAACAGCGTCTCCAGTTCCTCAATGCCGGTTTCGGGTTGGCCCGAGATCCCGGACTGGTCAGTGTTTCGGCGATGGTCGCAGCCCCGGACGACGTGGCGGCGATTCGTGAGGAGTTGCTCTCGACCGCCGCTGCCTTCAAGGACGAGCTGGTCGACCCGGAGCGTTTCGACGCCACCAAGAGCCACATGAAGTACTCCTTTCTGATGGGGCTGGAGACAGCCCAGAGCGTCGCGTTCTCTCTCATGGCGGTGGTGATCAACACCGGCGGGATCGAGGGGATCGAAGACTACTACCGGACGCTCGACTCGATCACTGCGGAAGACGTCCGTGAGGCTGCGAGACAGGTGGTGCGGGACGAAGGTCGCACGATTGTCCTGCTGAGCCAGAAGGGAGGTGCCTCATGAGCCGTCGGTCGATCATGATCGCGCTGCTGTTCGTCAGCGTCCTGGCCCTGGGCTGCGCCGACCGGACTCCGCAGGAGGCCGCGGACCCGGTCGAAGGTGCCATCGCGCTTCCAGAGGAAGGGTCCCCCTTCATCGCCTTCAACATCTGGGTCAAGGCCGGTTCGCAGGACGATCCGGCAGGCAAGGAGGGGCTGGCCGCACTCACCGCGAGTCTGCTCTCGGACAGCGGTACACAGGAGAACAGCTACCAGGACATCCTGGAGAAGCTCTACCCGATGGCGGCGAGCTACTTCTCGTCGACAGACAAGGAGATGACGGTCTTTCGCGGTTTGGTTCATCGCGACAATCTCGACGACTACTACCAGCTCTTCAAGGAAGCCGTCCTCGCTCCCGGGTTCCTCGAAGAAGACTTCAATCGGGTCAAGAGCCAGACGCTCAACTACCTGGAGCGAGGGCGCCGTTTCCAGCGTGACGAGGAGTTGTCGAAGGAGCTGCTGTTCTGGATGGCCTATCGGGGCACGCCCTACGAGCATCCGGAAGAGGGATACGTGAAGTCGGTTCAGTCGATCACTCTGGACGACGTCAAGGCGTTCTACGCCGCGCGCTATGCGGCCAACAACATCGTGGTCGGAGTCGGAGGGGGGTATCCCGAAGGCTTCGTGGAGCGCGTGCGGACCGACTTCAACTCGCTGCCGACGGTCGAGATCGTCGAGACGCCGCCCCCGGACCCCGAGATGCCCGACGGAGTGAAAGTGCTGATCGTCGAGAAGGAGACCGATTCGACCGCGATCTCCTTCGGCTACCCGATCAGCGTGCTCCGCGGCGATCCGGATCACTTCGGCCTCACGCTCATGGCGACCTGGCTCGGTGAGCACCGCAGCTCTGTCAGCCACCTGTACCAGGTGATTCGAGAGCGACGCGGGATGAACTATGGAGACTACGCCTACGTGGAGGCGTTCCCGCTCGGCTTCACGACCCAGGAGCGTCCGGTGAACTACTCCCGGCGGAGTCAGCTTTTCGAGGTCTGGATTCGTCCGATCTCGGCCACTGCACCCGGGAATCTGCATGATCGGTCTCTGTTCGCGACTCGTGCCGCCTGGCGTGAGGTGGCCAAGCTGGCGGCCGACGGGCTGCCGGAGGCCGAAGTCGAGCGCACCAGAAACTACCTGCACAACTTCTCGGTCACCTACGGCTCGACCATCGGACGACGATTGGCTTTCGCGATGGACGATGCGTTCTACGGACTGGAGGCTCCCGGCTATCTCGAGAGCATTCGCCCTGCTCTTGCCGAGCTCGATGTCGACGCGGTGAATGCAGTGATCGAGCGTCACGTGCAGGCGGAGAACATGTACCTGGTCCTGATCACGCAGGACGCCGAGGAGATGAAGCGCAAGCTACTCTCGGGGGAAGCGACGGGGATCACCTACTCCGGTGAGCAGCCTCAGGAGATCCTGGACGAAGATGTCGAGATCGCTTCGTTCCCGATTCCGGTCGAGGAAGAGGACATCGAGGTGATGGACATCATGGAGGTGTTCGAAGAGAGGTGACATCGGTAGCGGTAGTCACGGGTTCCTTGCTCGAGGGAACCCGTGGCTGCGTTCGAGAGGTTGCCGAGAGGGAGCGGAACCGCCCGCCTCGGCTCAGTCGCGGTGCTTCCACCACATCCGCAGCAGGGTCGGGATTCCCGTGACCCTGGCTCCAGCGTCGCGCCTCTGGCGGCCGATCTCGAACGTGATCGACCACTGCCGGCAGAGGATTCTCCATGCGTCCCAGATGGAGTATCTGGAGTCGTAGATGTTCGTCGGTTCGCTGGTCACTCCGTTCAATTCGAGGATCCGAATTCCCTCGCCGCGGGTCAACGCCTCCGCGCTCGGAGCCTTGAGATCGTAGCGGCCGACGTCGAATCCTTCATAGCTCTGACTGATCTTCTCGACCGCGGCCTCGAGCATCGGAGTCCTCAAGTGCTGGCCGTCGAGGAAGATCGTTCCCCGGGCGTGGGCGCCGACCTCGGCCAGGGCGACCCGCTCGCCCGACGGGGGGATCCTGTTCGGATCGGCGATCTGGTCGAGGTAGACGTCGGCCATGGCGACCGCGCGGGAGTCGTCGAGGACCAGTTGCTCGATGGTTCGCTCCCCGTCACCGGTGACGACGGGGGCTCGCTTCTCGGTGATGGCGAAGATCGAGCCGTTCTCCTCGTCGGGGTAGCGATAGTAGAAGACGCCGAACTCTTCACCCTCGGCGAACTCCTGAACCAGGGTGTCGGGGCGCGGCCGAGTCGCTGGGGACCGGTCGCCGAAGTAGCTCTCGACGGCCTGACGGCACCGTGCGATCAGGACGCCCTTGCCGCGTTGGCCGGCGTCGGGCTTGAGCACCACGGGGTAGTCGAGCCCATGCGCGTCGAGAAAGCGATCGACACTCTCGATCCGTTCCTGTGCCCCGAGCGTTGCTGGAACGAGTCCCCAGGCAGGGATCACACCCGAGCCTTCGAGGCCGAGGTAGATCTCGCTCTTCGACTCTCCGATCCAGCCGCCGGCGGGAATGGCCGGGTTGGCCGCGGTGAAGAGAGTCAGGCTTCGATGACGGACTCCGAGCCAGAGAATCCACAGCACCACGGGTGGGTAGACCATCCACATCGGCCAGAACTCCCAGTGGCGGAGGCGCTTCCAGCGCCCGAGCAGGCGGCGGCGCCCCCGATGCGTGCAGAGGGGTAGGGCTACCTGCTGGGTGGTGAACATCACCAGGGCCAGCAGGAGCAGGGCCCACAGGAACGTGTGTCGCGCGCTATCCAGCACATCCAGAGCCGCCTCGCCGAGTTGGGAGGCAATCCCCACCACCAGTGGGGTCCAGATCAGTGCGGCAGCGATGAAGTACAGGGAGAAGCGCAGGAAGCTGGTGTGCAGGAGTCCTGCGGCGAGGTTCGTGGGAAGCCGGGCTCCCGGCATGAAGCGGCTGAGGAAGACGACGCCGGCTCCGCGACGCTTCAGCCATTCGCTACTGCTGGCAACTCGCTCGGGGGTCACCCACCAGCTCAGCGGCGGCACTCGAAGTGCGGGACGGCCCACCCAGCGTCCCAGCCAGAAGAGGGCGAAGTCTCCGATCACGATGCCGATGAAGCAGCCGAGGATGGCTGCCAGGAGGCCCAGGCGCCCTTGAGCCACCAGCAGTCCGGCGCCGAGACAGGTGAGGTCCTCGCTGATGAAGGTAGCCAGAGCCAGTAGAAACACGATCGAGAGAAGTGCCGGTCCTTCCCAGAGGGGGACCTGGGACGGATCCCACGGCTCGGCGGCGAGCCGGAGACGCTCGGGCGAGGCCTCGCCGCGACGCAGTGCTTCGCCGGCCTCCACTCGCGACAGGAAGTCGACGATGACATCGGCCGGCACCCGGCTTCGATCGCGATCGAAGACGAAGAAGTGGCTGGCGTCGAGCATCAAGAGCTCGGAATGAGGCATCAATCGGTGGTGTTCGCGAGCTGCCATGGCGGGCACGAGAGGGTCGTACTCCCCATGCACGATCAGGGCGGGTGGTTCGAAGGAGAACAAGGCCTGGCGCAGCGGACGTTGATCGCTGTCATAGAAGTTCCGGGCGTACGCAACGTCGAGCGGAAAGCGATCGAGAGCTCCGAAGTGAGGAGTCAGCTCGCGCAGTCCCCAGAGGGCGCCGAGCTGCAACCCGTGAACCAGATGGTTCAGGTGATAGTTGCCGAGCAACTCCGCCTCCTGTACGCCGATCGCCGCCAACAGCGTCAAGGAGGCGACTCGCTCGGGCTCCTGGCGCCACAGCTCGAGCACCACTCCGCCTCCCATGCTGAAGCCGAGCAGGTGGGCGCGCTCGATTCCCTCGGCGTCGAGAAGTTGGCCTACGTAGCCGGCGTGCGCTCGCAAGGAATAGTCGGGCACGTCGTGACTCGAGGCGCCGAAACCAGGAAGGTCTGGGGCCAGTACGGGGAATCCTCGTTCGCTGAGCCAGGGCGCGAAGCGGCGGAAGTTGGCTGCGTCGCCCGGGGAGCCGTGGACCAGGACAACGGGCCAATGATCGTCGTCCTCGTCTGCAGGAGGGTTCCACTCGATCCAGGCCAGTTCGGTCTCGCCCGGCAGGGCGCGCACACCCTGCAACGGTGTGACGGAGATCGACTTCCGTCCGGGGTTGAGCACGCGAAAGTCGGGCCGAGCGACAAGCCGGTAGAGATGGGACGCGGCCAGGAGAATCACGTAGACCGCAAGGGCGATGCCTCCTACGCGTCGCATGAGTCACATCGCAACAGGCTGGGCCCCGTTCGGGTCATTTCCGCTCCGCGGCCGCGTCTGGCGCAGCGGCACGAAGGACGCAGCGACCTCACTGCGGAGCTCTCCGGCCAATACCTTTCGGTCGTCGCCCGAGACGGGCTCGGACCCGAATTGAACTCGAGCCTGGATCCGACTCAGTTGCAGCATCCGAATCAGGTGTCGGAAGAAGCTCATCGACCCCCACCAGGCGACCGACATGTCCGGAGCCGGTTCGTCCTCCGGAGTGGAATAGGACAACGCCGCGACGTACACCGGCGTGCCGGTGCGAGCGGGCCAGGCCAGCAGTGGAGGTTTGAAAGGCATGACCTCGTCGCCGCGTCCGCTCGTCCCCTCGGGAAAGAGAATCACGCCGTCTCCTTCTTCCAGTGCGCTCACCATGTCGCGCTCGACTCGCACTACGTCGCCGCGCGACGCACGGTCGACGAAGATCGTATCGGCGCCGAGGCACAGCCATCCGACGAGGGGCCAACGCCGCACCTCGGCCTTGGCGACGAAGCGTGCCGGGACGACGCTGGCGAGAACAGCTATATCGATGTAGCCGAGGTGGTTACTGACCAGAAGAAACGGCGGTTCGGGTGGCTCGCCCGAGGAGTGGACTCTCACTCCCAGTACCAAGCAGACGACACGAGCCCAGAGTCGAAAGACGGATCGTCGCCACGCCAGGAAGCCCGAGGGCGCGAGACGCCGATGCAACGCGAACTCGAAGGCTGCGAGCAAGCCCAGCACTGCCACAGCACTGCCGGCCACTGTACGACCCACCAGGCGGAGGAGGCGATGGATCAAGCGCTGGTTCCGTCTTGCGCCGACCCAGCGAAAAGGCGCTGGGACCTCGGGTCGAGCGCCTCCCAGTCGAAGAGGACCAGATAGTCGATGGTCTTGAATTGCCGGTCGATGGCCGGTGTACCGCACACCTTGACGCCGTAGCGTAGATAGGTCCGAAAGAGGATCGGAAGGTCGACGGGCCCCGGGGCCTCCCGATCTTCGCCTCGAGGACCGCCGGGGTCGCACCAGAGCTCCGGTAGCGGTTCGACCCGGATCTCTTCGAGAACGTGCCCCGACTCGCGGAGCTGATGCCACAAGCGCCAGCCCTCCGCCGGCTCCTGACTGGGCAGCGAGCAACAGCCGAGGAAGTAGCGCTTCTCGTTGACCTGGAGGTAGCGCGCCAGTCCGCGCCAGAGTAGAAAGAGGACGTATCGATTCCGAAATTCCGGAGCGATGCAAGCGCGGCCGAGCTCCACCGAGTCGGTCAGGATGTGCGAGGGAATGCCGCTCAGATCGTATTCGCCAGCCGAGTAGAAGCCTGAGCCCGCAGCTGCCATGACCGCAGTCTGAAGGCGATACGTGCCGATAATGCGGCCGCTCGCCTTTTCTTCGACCAGAAGATGATGGCAGGTCTGATCGTAGACGTCTTCGTCTCTTCCTTCCTCCCAGGACGAGTCGAGTCCCTCTGCCAGCTCGACGTTGAACACCTCGAAGCGGAGGCGCAGAATCTCGTCCAGCTCCGCGGGCGAGCGAGCGAACCGAGCCCGGTAGCGACCGTGCTCGAAGATGCCCGTGGGCACGTGACCCGGAAAGCGGGGGTACCGCTGCGTCGGCGCCAGCGGCCTCTCTGAGACCAACATCGTTGCCCGTATTATGCCCTATGCCGGCGCCGGAAGCCGCTCTCGTCGACGGTACGGGTAAAGGCAGGATCCGCGAATCCGAACGGCAAAGAGACCTCTCGCGAGCCGGCGGCTAGAGCTTCCTGAGGTGAACCGTTTGCACCACGTGGTCGGAGCCCTTGGTCAGGATCAGAGTGGCGCGCTCGCGCGTCGGTAGGATGTTCTCGATCAGGTTGACCTCGTTGATGTCCTTCCAGATCGCCCGGGCGACATCCGTCGCATCCTCACGGCTCAGCTTCGAGTAGCGGTGAAAGTAGGCCGACGGATCCTTGAAGGCGGTCGATCGGAAGGTGAGGAAGCGCTCCACATACCACCGTTCGATGACCTCCACCTCCGCGTCTACGTAGATCGAGAAGTCGAACAGGTCTGCCAGAAAACGACGTCCCGTTTGCTCTTCGGCTCGGCCGGGCTGCTGAAGCACGTTCAGACCCTCGAGAATCAGGATGTCGGGCTGGTCGACGACTCCGAACCGGTTCGGCAGGACGTCATAGGTCAGATGTGAATAGAGAGGGTAGGTGACACCCCGCTCCCCGGACTTCACTCGAGCCACGAAGTCCATCAAGCGCTTGACGTCGTAGCTCTCCGGGAATCCCTTGCGGGTGATCGAGCTGCGCGTCTCGAGCTCGCTGTTGGACCAGAGAAATCCATCAGTGGTGACGAGGTCGACTTTCGGATGATTCGGCCACCTCGCCAGGAGGGCCTGCAGGATTCGGGCGGTCGTACTCTTGCCGACAGCAACGCTACCGGCCATTCCGATGACATAGGGAACCTTCTCGGTATGGCTTCCCAGGAAGGTGGCCGTTGCCTGGAAGAGCTCCTGTGTGGCCGCAACGTAGAGGTTGAGCAGGCGAGACAGGGGTAGGTAGATCTGGACGACCTCGTCGATCGATACATCCTCGTTGATACCCGAGAGGTCGTCCAGGTCTTCCTCGGTCAGGGTCAGCGGTGTGTCCGCCCGGAGCCGCCCCCACTCCTCGTGCGTGAACACCAGGTAGGGAGTGAGGGCATCTTCCGCACCGCGAGGAGCTGCCGGCGCCACCGGTTTCGCAGCCTCGCGGAGAGGCATCGGGCGTTCCGTCATCGGATCAGAGAGCCTCGAGAACGGCTTCCGCGCTACTGACGCCGACCTCTCCGGCGGGCTCGACGCCGAGCATCGTGACCACTCCGTCGTCGATGATGGCTGCGAAACGGCGAGAGCGGGTTCCCATGCCGAAGCGGGACGCATCGAGCTCGAGGCCCATGGCCCTGGCGAACTCCCCGTTGCCGTCCGAGAGCACCAGCAGCTTCTCTGGGATGCCGCGAGACTTCGCCCAGGCCGCCATCACGAAGGGGTCGTTGACGGACACGCAGGCCACGGTGTCCACTCCCTTGGCCTCGAGGTCGGCATACTTCTCGACGAAACCGGGCATGTGGATATCCGAGCAGGTCGGCGTGAAGGCACCCGGTACAGCGAAGAGCACGACTTTCTTCCCGGCGAGCAGCTCGCCGCTGGGAACGTCCTGAATCCCGTCCGAGGTCAGTTGCTTGAAGGTCACTTCGGGGACTCGATCTCCGACTTCGATAGCCATGAAGAGCTCCTGTGGTCAAAAGCGGGGGCGTTGAGCACGCTCACCCACGTTGCTGTTGTCGATGTTTGACTGCCGGTCGAGTATACGCTTCGAGGCGATGCTCCAGCGGCGGCAAGTGCGATCAGCGCGATGGCGCGCTGCGCCGCGAGACGTCCTTCGAGCTCCGAGCTCATCGCGAGGGTGAGGTCCTCGGCGCTGTACACTTCGCCGAGAGCCCCGTCGCCGATGCGCTCGACAATGCGGTATCGATCGACCGTGGTCCTGGAGAGTGCCACCATGAAATGCGCTTTGGAGAGAAGCTGTCGAACACCTCAGAACCAGGCTTCACCGGCTTCGGTCCGAGGCTGTGCCGTCGAAGGTAGGCTAGCAGGAAGTGTGGGTGATGGCCCGCGGCGCGCACCCGAGGGCTCCCGATCGCATGTCTGATTCGTCCAGCGTCGAGCCCGCCGCAGACCAGGTGCTCGAAGCGGCCAGGCTGCTCCATGCGTGCGGCTCCTACCTCTTCTTCCGGCACTCGAGGCACTTTCAGGACCCACTCGTGCCGGAGCAATGGAGACGCTTGAAGGCTCAGGCGTGGCTGGCCGACCCGGTGCTTCTCGGGGTTCTCGAGAGTCTCGTGGCCCGGCTTCCCGGGCTCACTCCCGGCATCTACTCTCCGGTGCCGATCGCTCGTGCCGTGGCGGATGGGCTACCCCTGCAAGAGGCACTCGCTCGCTTCCGCTACGAGCTGGTTCGGGTCGATGATCGTCAGCGTTGGTGGTGGCAGGGGCGTGCGGTCGCCCCGCGGTTGCGCTCGTTCTTTCTCGATCACCTGGGCTGGGAAAAGAGCTATCCGCTGTGGTTCTTCGAGTACCGGGTCAGCGACGAGTGGTTCGACAAGTGCTATCTGGATTGCGACGTCACGCCGCTGAAGATGATCAGCCTCGAAGAGACCGCGGGACGATTGGTGGGGAAGCTCGAGAGCGGTCATGAAGTCGTCCTTCGTTCCGAGCGCCTCGCTCTCGATGAGCAAGAGCGTCTCTTCGCACAGAGCGAGAGTCTCGGGCCCGTGCTGTTCTCCGAGGCGTTGCGATTTCGCGTGTTGTCGCAGTGCCGCAGCGATCTGTCAGCCGTCAGGCTGGGGAGCTCCTGGATCCCGCTCGAGTGGCCGACCGCTGCTCCAGACGCGCGCTAGCGGATCCCCTTGGAGGGTTTCGAGCCCTGCCGTGCGCTGAAGTGCCCACTTCCGGTGGACTTCGAGAGGATCCCGGGGACTGACCGGTGGAGGTTTCTTGGACTTCTTGACTCTCTGCCTGCGCGAGCTCGTCTCCCGAGTTGACTTCGCCTCGACTGCTGGTGATAGTCTGGCCTCACGACAAGCCCACCATTGCTTTTTGGAGAGACCACTGTGATCAGCTCCCGCTGAGATCCGGGAGACAAGGTTCGATTCGACGGCTCTGACGACGCTCCGATCTAGAGGAAGATCTAGAGGAAGATCTAGAGAGAACCGAGAGAAGGATCCAGGAACCCAAGATCCAGAAACGGCACCACAAACCGACAATCGCGATCCGGACTCGGCTTCCCACCCAGGGCTGAGATCCCGGTTGCGATCAGACTCCGTCTCGACCGCCGGCGAATCAGTCGCGAGACGTGAGACTCGGACAAGAGTTTTGGGCACGGCGGGCTCGGTCGGCTGAAAGGCCGTCTCGAGTCCGCTATTTTTTTTGCTGGGCGCGAGCCGATCGGTTGGCGTTCCCCGCTAGCATGTGCCGGTGCGACAGACCATCTCCCTCCTGGGCCGTCCCGTTCTGCTCCTGGTAGGAGCTCTCTCCGCAGTCCTGCTGGCGGCCACCCTCATCTACATGTTGGGCATGGCGACCCTCGAGGACAGCCCTCGGACCTTCCTCCAGGCGCTGGAGTGGGCGGCCGAGACGCTCACCAGCACCGGCTACGGTGGCGATTCGGGCTGGGACCATCCACTGATGGTGCTGTTCGTGGTGGTCCTCCAGTTCACGGGCGTGTTTCTGGTGTTCCTGATCCTGCCCGCCTATCTGATTCCCCTTCTGGAGCGTAGGTTCGTGACGCGTCTACCCCAGCAAATCACCGGACTGAAGGACCACGTGGTGGTGTATCACTCCGGTCCTTCGGTGAGTACTCTCCTTTCCGAGCTGGATCGGGCTCAGGTCCCCTCGATCGTCGTCGAGGAGGACGAGACGGTCGGCAGGGCTCAGCTGGAGCGCGGCCGCAACATCATTCACGGCTCGATCGACGATGGGGTGCTCGATCGAGTCTGCTTGAGTGATGCGCGGGCGCTGATCGCCAATGGAACGGACGACGAGAATGCGTCGCTGATCCTGGCCGCTCGACAGCAGGGGTTCCGCGGTGAGGTCCTGGCTCTGGTCGAAGAGCCGGAACACCGCCAGCCGATGATCCTGGCCGGAGCCAATGGGGCCTTCACCCCGCGCCACGTGCTCGGCGCCGCACTGGCCGCGAGGGCGAGTCACAAAGTGAGTCCGCGAGTCGTGGGTGGACACCTCCTCGGTGACCAGCTGGAGTTGCGTGAGGTGCGGGTGCGCGAGGGGAGCAACCTGGTCGGAAAGACGCTCGCCGAGGCAGATCTCGGTCGGTTGACAGCGGTGCAGGCGCTCGGACAGTGGATTGGAGGTGAGCTGAGGACCTTCTCCTCGCCGAGTGACCGGATCGCTGCGAACGGGGTTCTGATCGTGGTCGGCGGCAGCGAAGGGATCCTGGAGCTGGAGCGGATCTGTGACGGCGCCACTCCTCTACGGCGCTCGGGACCCATCGTCGTTGCGGGCTACGGAGAGGTCGGCAAGAAGGTCGTACAACTGCTGCGCGACGTCGGTGAGAGCGTGCAGGTGATCGATCTCGTCGACCAGGAGGGAGTCGACATCGTCGGCAGCATTCTGGATGCAGAGGTGTTGAGTCAGGCGGACTTTGCCAATGCGCGGTCTGCGGTTCTCGCCCTCGACAAGGACAGTTCCATCCTCTTCGCGACCGTGATTCTCAAAGAGCAGTATCCAAATCTGCCGGTGATCGCACGCGTGAATCGCCCCATCAACGTCGAGCGGATCCATCGGGCGGGCTCTGACTTCGCCCTCTCCATCAGTCAGGTGTCCGGGCAGATTCTCGCGCACCGGTTGATCGGCGAAGAAGGGTTTGCCGTCGACGAGCGCCTGAAGATCCTCAAGGTCTCGTCGCATGGGTTGGAGGGACGTACGCCCGCGGAGTTGGGGATTCGGGAGAAGACGGGTTGCAGTGTGGTCGCGGTGGAGCGCGACGGAGATGTGCTCGTCAGCTTCGGGGAGACGTTTCGATTTGCCGAGGGTGACGTGGTGTACGTCTGTGGCTCCCGCGAGGCGACCGCTCGATATGGCGAGGTGTTTCCTCGCGAGGACTAGCGGTCCCGGCCAGCCTGCCTTCTCCCAGGTGCAGCCTCGCCCCGGGGCTCGGAGCCTCGAGCGGAGAAACGGGCTCGTGATCGTGATTCGCGAGGTCAAGGCTCACGGGGTGCGATCCTCGTCTCCTCGTTGACGGCGACCCACGTGTACCAGTAGGTGTCGAAGCCTTCGAGTGGCTCGAAGCCCGCGTCACCCGACTCGAGTTTCTCCAGGAGCGTCGCGCTCTCGAGTCGTGCCAGGTCCAGGGAGAGTCGGTAGGCAGCAGTGGAGGCGTAGAAGGAGGCTCCGTGCGGCCGGTGGAAGTAGAAGGGCTGCTCGTCGATCCAGACGATTCGCCCGCCCTCGATTCGTTCGTGGGGCACGGCGTAGGGGTGCCCCACGATCCACATCGCGTAGACGCCGGCCTTGGCGGGCAGGCGATCGTCGTCGACCTCCAGGTCACGGAAGGTACCGCCGGAGGTGAAGTAGTTGTCATAGGGATTGTTGTCGACGTGCTCAGCCCCGTCGACAGAGAGCACGAGCGTGTCGGGGTGTCGCTGTACCCAGTCGCGGAACTGGATCTTCTCGCCCCAGGGCATCTCGGTGAGCTCGGTGCTCTCGAGCTCTCCCCCGATGGATTCGGACTTCATGATGGACCACCAGCTGTCGGTCTCCCGGTCGCGCATGACCAGCGCGGCATCCAGGAGAGCCCCCGAAGCCTCGAAGTTGAGCTCTTTGTCCCCGATCTTGCGGTCGTAGACTACGGCCGTGTTGGCAAGCGGTCACCACACGGCAGCGAACGATTTCTCGCCAACGGTATCGTTCACCACTTCGTGACGGTTGAGCAGGTTGAGGCTGTAGGCCTTGGCCGCTCCGTCGACCTCGACTCCGAGCACCCATGCATCGCCGGGAATCCCGGCCTCTTCGGCCGAAACGAAGGTCGGCGCGAAGACGGCAGCGATCCGGCCGCGGGGCAGGATCTGCTCGACGCCGGGGGGCGGCTCGTCGCCCGGGGAGCCAAGGGCGCCCGAAGCGGCGCCAAGGGCGCCCGAGACGATCAGGATTCCGGTCAGCAAAAGCGGGGTCGGGTTCACACACTCTCTCCCATCGCGATGAGCTCTGGACCGAGACTCGACTGATTGTACGATTTCGGGGCAGGGAATCGGTCGGGCTCCGGTGTCGATTCTGCATCGCGCTGATCGTCCATCGAATAATGCCGCCAGACTCGTGATCGCGACGTGCGATCGAGAGCGGCTCCTCGGATTGTCGGGAGACCAAGGAATGGCCAAGTTCATGTTGTTGTTGCACGAGCCCCCCGGAGGGATGGACGGGTTGTCGCCGGAGGAGATCCAGAGTGTGATCCAGGAGTACTCGGCCTGGGCCGCGCGTCTCGCCGAGCATGATCAGCATGCCGGCGGCGCCAAGTTGACCGACGACGGAGGTCGCCTGCTCAGCACCGACGAGCAGGGTGCGCTCAGAGTGGTCGACGGCCCCTACGCGGAAGCCAAGGAGGTGATGGGCGGCTTCTTCATGATCCTGGCCGACGACTACGACGAAGCCGTCTCGATCGCGCAGAGCTGCCCGCACCTGCGGCAGGGTCGCATCGAGCTGCGCCAGGTGGATCCGGCGGGGGAGGATTGAGCGAAGCAGTCCCCAGCGAGGTGAAGGGCGCCGACGAGCTGCAGGTGGAGCACCTGTTTCGTCACCAGTCCGGCCGTTTGGTCGCCGGTCTGGTGAGGATCTTCGGGGCGGCCCACCTCGACCTGGTCGAGGACGTCGTTCAGGAAGCCTTTCTCACGGCTCTGCGCCGCTGGCCCTACGACGGCGTGCCGGACGATCCGACGGCCTGGATCGTTCGAGTGGCGAAGAACCGTGCCCTCGATGTGCTGCGTCGGCACGGCCGGTGGCGGTCGCGCGAGGCGGAGGTGAAACGCCTCGCGGAGAGTGTCGAAAGGCGCTTCGAATCTCCGCGGGTCGTTTTCGAAAGCGAGCTGCCCGATGAGCAGCTGTCGCTGATGTTCGCGTGCTGTCACCCGCTCCTCGCACGAGACTCCCAGGTGGCGCTCGTGCTCAAGACGGTGGGAGGCTTCAGTGTCGATGAGATCGCGCGAGCGTTTCTCACGCGACCGGCGACGGTGGCGCAGCGCCTGGTGAGGGCCAAGCGACGACTTCGCGAGCTCGATGTCGCGATGGAGATTCCGGCGGCAGCCGAGCTGCCGGCTCGGGTGGAGGCCGTGTCAGAGAGTCTCTACCTGATGTTCAACGAGGGCTATGGAGCGTTCGAGGGAGAGGATCTGATTCGCTCCGATCTGTGTCGAGAGGCCACTCGTCTCGCAGAGTTGGTTGCCGGACACCCGGTCACCGGGTCGCCTCAGGCCCATGCACTGGCTGCGCTGTTCTACTTTCAGGCTGCGCGGTTGCCGGCTCGATCCGGTGCGAATGGTGAATTGATGCCGCTGGGCGAGCAGGATCGAGCGCGCTGGGATCATCGAATGGTGAAGCTCGGCCTCCATCACTTCCGCGCCTCGGCGCAGGGAGAGGAACGAACCGACTATCATCTGCAGGCCGAGATCGCATCGTGCCACTCGTTGGCAGAGAGTGAACAGGCGACCGACTGGGGGCGCATCCTGGACTGCTACGACCTGCTCCTGTCTCGCCAACGTTCACCGGTCGTGGCGCTCAACCGGGCGGTCGCCCTGTTCAAGGTCCAGGGAACGGAGGCCGCCCTCCATGCTCTATCGGGGCTCGACGGGGACGCCCGATTCCGAGGCTACGCCCCGTTCTGGATCACGCGTGGTGAGTTGCTGCGTGAGGCAGGCTTGTTCGAAGAGGCGGAACGGGAGCTCTCGGTTGCACTCGAGCTTGCCGGCAACGAGGCTGCTCGGAGCTTCATCGCTGGCAGAATCGAGCGGTTGCCCGGGTAGCCTCTCGCCGTCCAGATCGGCGAGTCAGTCGGCCGAAGGGACGATCTCGCCGTCCCAGCAGTGGAGATTGATTTCTTCGGACACCTCGAGGAACGCCTCGACCACCGTGGGCTCGAACTCGGTGCCCGAGCCCTCGCGAATCATGCCGACGACGTCGTGGAAGTCCACGGACCCCCGATAGGGGCGCCTCGATCGGATGGCGTCGAACACGTCGACGATGGCGAAGATCTTGCCGTGAAGGCTGATCTGGTCGCCGCGGAGGCCTTTCGGGTATCCGCGACCGTCAATTCGTTCGTGGTGCTCCCAGACGATGGGAAGGACCTCGTCGAAGCCCGGGATCGGCTCCAGAATCCGAGCCCCCTTCTCGACGTGACTGCGCATCAACACCCACTCCCTTTCGTCGAGCTTCCCCGGTTTGTCCAAGATCGCCGAAGGCACCCCGATCTTGCCGATGTCGTGAAGCATCCCTCCTCGATAGAGCAGGTCCTGCTCCTCCTCTCCCATGCCCAGAGTCCGCCCGAGCAGTCGTCCGCTGATCGCCACCCGTTCCGAGTGTCCGCGCGTCCAGGACGACTTCGTGTCGACGGCGCGTGCCAGCGCGGTCAGGGTTCCGTTGGAAAGCTGCTCCAGATTGCTCACGAGTCGGGCATTGGACAGGGCCACAGCGATCTGATCGGTGAGTTGGCGAGCCCGGTCGAGGTCTTCGTCGGTGAGCACGTCGAGGGCGCTGTTGCCGAGGGAGAGTGCGCCGCACAACTCACCTTCGATGCGCAGCGGGAAGACATGGAGGCCGGCGCCGACACTCTCGAATGGTGCCAGCCAGGGGGGGAACGCACCCGGCCGCTCGATGGCCAGGGATCTCGAGACCGGATGCAGCAGCTCGATCTCGCGCCCGTGGAGGTGACCACTGAGCTCGACCGGTGCGGCCGAGGGAGCACCGGACCTCGATCTGGCGAGCCGAAACCAGGTGCGGGTTCGGATGCCAGGCTCCGCCGAGTCGAACAGGGTCAGGGCGACGGCCTCCATCGGAAGCACCTCCCCGACGCGGTCGAGTGCGGAGATCACGACGCTCTCGGAGGCGAGCTTCGAGAGCACCGACTGGCCGATCTCGCTCATCGTGGTGAGCGCGGCGAACTGGCGAGCAAGGGTACTCGACATGCTGTTGAACGAGTCGGCCAGTTCTTCGAACTCGTCGCCACTGTCGATCTCGACGGGTGTGTCGAACTCACGCCGTGCGATGCGGCGTGTTCCGTGCTGCAGCTTTTCGAGGGGATCGAGGCTTCGTCGGATCTGACTCGCGCTGGCGAGCAGGACCGAGAGCAAGGCTGCGAAGAGCACCAGCAGGAACTGCACCTTGAAAGTCTCGAGCGGCGCCAACAACTCGGAGATCGGCTCACTGACGACGATCGCCAGTCCGCCGTGGTGCGGGGGCAGGCGCGCGAGCCCTCCCAGGAAGCTCTGCGTCTCGGTCTTCCACTCGAAGGCGCCGCGGTTCGGGGCGCTCCCGGTCGTGGAGTCGGGGCGCAACTGGTCGGGCACCAGGGCACTCTCTCCGCCGAATTCCTCCTCGAGGGTGGTGTAGAGCAGGGAAAAGTCGGCGCCGAAGACGTGCAGCTCCTGGTTGAGGGCCAGCGTCTTCTCGCGAGCCGGTCCCCACCACAGGTAGGCCGACTCGACTTCGGCCCAGAACACGCCTTCGTTGCCGCGCCCGACGCCGATCAGCAGTCTGGGGACTCGATCGGAGCCGACCGTGGATACGAGGACCGGCTCGCGGCGCTCCAGCTCTCCTGTGGGGTCGGGAAGGTGGGGCCAACCGAGGAGTTGCCCTTCGAGGGTGACCCGGTTCGAGGTGCCAACGGCTGCAGCGACGAACGCGTCGGGGAGGCGAAGCTCAGCGCCTGCGGAGGTCTCGAGGGAGCGCAGGAGCTGGGAGTGGAGCAGGTTGATGCGCTCGTAGACCGTCATCGTCTGTGCTCGGCTCAGCTCGACCAGCCCGTCTTCGCGCTGCTCGCGCAGCTGGGAGCCCACCTCGCGCACCGACAGGAGACCGAGAAGGCCGATGGGCACGAGGGCGCAAAGGAGAAAGAGGAGGAACAGGCGGCGGGCGACTCGGCTGCGCAGGAAGGCAGACGTGATCTTCAAGAGGAAGAGTGCTCAGAAATCGGTGGCGGGACCGATGAACGCGCCGTTGTTCGCACGGACGATGTCGTCGCGGCTCGCTGCCGCGGTCAGGGGAGACTGGCTCTTGCCGTCGGGCCCCATGCTGTAGAGGTCGAAATCGGTATTGAGCGGGACGAGAAAACGGTCTTTGCGAGCCTTGCCTTTGCCCTTGAGGTCGATCAGCGGGAGGTATTGATAGGGATTGCCCCACGGATCGACCGGACGAACTCCCGGCAGGTCGGCAAGGGTTGCCGGGTATCCACCGCTGTCGCGGAAGTGCACCCGAAGATCGGTCTGGATCATATGGATGTCGAGCACCGCCCGGTCTCGGCTGGCCTTCTGCATCGACTGGATGAACCGGGGCACGATCATGGAAGCCAGGGTCGCAATCAGTGCGGTGATCATGACGAGCTCGATCACGGTCATTCCCAGCTCCCGGAGGCGGTCCCTCGAGAGAACCTCCTCCAGCCCTGGATCGCGGTCGGATCGCCCGGGTTCGGGGACCGGTCCCGAGAGACGGTCGCGGAAGTCCCGGCTCGACGGCTCCCGGTCGAGCCGAGGGAAGGCAAGGGATCGCGTTCGCCACGGGAAGTCGCGTTGCCTGAAGAGCCCCAGCGTCATCTCCTCTTGGTCACCGTTGTCGCTGATTCTCAGCCTACTGTACGCTCGAGCGAGCCGCGAACCCCAGGTCAAGAATCGCCGGGGAAATCGCTTCTCCGGGCCAGACATAGGGTCACGAGTAATCTGGACTTCACAGGCTCTGAGATTCCCGTCTGTCGGAGACCCCCAGTCTAGGAATTCTACGAATTCGTGCTCATCGTTTCAAGGGGTCCGGCCGGTGTTCTCCCGACCTGACGGTCGGTATACTCACGCAAACCTCAGGAGACCGCCGTGATTCTGTCGCTGGTCAATGTCAAAGGTGGGGTCGGAAAGACCACCACCGCAGTCAATCTCGCTGCCGGGCTGGCGGAGAAGGGGTTGCGGGTTCTGCTCGTGGATCTCGATCCCCAGGGCTCGGCGACCCACTCGGTGGCCAGCTCTCTCGAGCCAGGCCCCACGCTCGCCGATGTCCTGCTCGACGGCGTCTCGGCTCGCGACGCCCTGTACGAGACCGGGCGCGACCGTCTCGATCTGTTGCCGGGGGACCTTCGGCTCGCGGGAGCCGATCTGGAGCTGGCGCGCAAGAAGGCCCCGGAGCGTCTGCTTGCCGACGCACTGCGGCCGGTTTCGCGCTCGTACGATGTCGTCGTGATCGACAGCCCGCCGGGACTTTCCATTCTCACGACTCTCGCGCTGTACGCTTCCTCCGGATACATCGTTCCGACCGCTCCTCAGGAACTGGCCGCCGAGGCGCTCTCACGCTTCTTCGAGGGAATCGAGCGTCTCAAGGGAACCATGCGTCGGGCCACCAAGCTGGTCGGAATCCTCCTCACCATGGTCGATCACCGCACCGCGCTCACTGACGAGATGGTGACGGTCCTGCGGCGCAGGTACGGACGCGCGGTGTTCCGCACCGAGATCCCGATCAACGTGCGGCTTGCGGAAGCCCCTCGCTACGGCGGCACGATCCTCGACTATCAGAGCTGGTCGACCGGAGGCATCGCCTATCGGCAGCTGGTTGACGAGGTCCTCAAGCGGCTGCAGTCCGAAGGCCTGCTCTAGCGCCCTTGCACAGGACTCCCTGCTGCTAGAGCCAGCCCTTCTCTCGGGCGATTCGGGCCGCTTCGACCCGATTGACGGCGCCGAGCTTGTGGATCGCCTCGGACAGATAGTTGCGCACCGTGCCTTCGGAGAGATGAATCGTGCCAGCGATGTCCGCGGTGGGCAGGCCCTCACCGGCGAGACGCAAGACCTGTCGTTCTCTCTCGGTGAGCGGGTCGGGCTCGGTCCAGGCCTCGGCGGCGAGCTCGGGATCGATGGCTCGGCCGCCCGCGTGCACACGACGAATCGCTTCTGCGAGCCGCTCAGCCGGCGAGTCCTTCAGGAGGTAGCCGGCGGCTCCTGCCTCGAGGGCCCGTCGAAGATAGCCAGGTCGAGCGAAGGTCGTCACGATGATGACCCGGCAGTCGATCTTCTGCTCGCGGAGTGCGTTGGCCAACTCGAGCCCGGTCATGTGCGGCATCTCGATGTCCGTGAGAACGACATCGGGTCGATGGTCCCTGGCGAGCTCGATCGCCTGTGCTCCGTCGGCGGCTCGAGCGACCACCTCGAGATCCTTTTCGGTTTCCAGTAGCGCGGCCAGCGCGCCGAGCACCAACGCCTGGTCCTCGGCAATGAGGATCCGGATCAATGAACGGCCTCGCGACGGTCCATGTCGGCGAGGTCGGTTCCCGGTCTCGTTGCACGAGGCGGTAGGGTGACGCGCACCGTCGTTCCCTTCCTGCGGGAAGCGGTACTGTTTTCGATCTCGAGCTGCCCACCGATCGCTTCGATCCGCTCGCGCATTCCGGTCAGGCCGTGCCCGTGCGAGGCGAAGTTACGGTGCCCGGTGGGCTTGAGTCCGCACCCGTTGTCGGCGACCTCGAGGGTGAGCTCGCCGCCTGTGTCCGTGCGGATCTGGATGCGGCAGCGATCCGCTTCGGCGTGCCGCACGACGTTGGTGACGGCCTCGCGCAGGGCGAGGGCCAGAACGCTCTCTTCGTCGGGACGCAGCGCGTAGGGAGACGTCTCCACTACGGCCACGACTGCTGCCGCTTCGAGCGCCACGCGGGCCTTCGCCAGCTCGGTTCCGAGCTGTTGGAAGCGGTACCCGCGCACGGTACGCCTCACCTCGCTCATTGCCTCCCGGGAGAGGCGCTCGACCTCGCGCATCTCTCGTTCGGCTCGCCCCGGCTCGCTGAGCGCCAGGCGGGCAGCAAGCTCGCTCTTGAGCGTGATCACCGAGAGAGTGTGTCCGAGCACATCGTGCAGATCTCGGGCGATGCGCTCGCGCTCGTCGAGCTTGGCGAGCTGTTCGACTTCCTCCTGTGCGAGCTTGAGGCGTGCGCCGCGTCGCCGCATCTGCGCAAAGTGGATGTTGGTACCGCCGATGACCAGAGAGATCAGAACGGCCGGGATCCATGCGTCCGGTGGGAGTTGGACCCACCAGGCTTGCGCGCCGATGAAACCGACGAGAATCGCCAGCGCTCGCAGCGCTCGTTTGGGAGAGAGTGCTTCGCCGAAGAAGGAGGCCGCGTAGACAAAGAAGACGGACGCTCCGGAGTGCGTGGGGATGAAGGCCGCTCCGATCGCGGCGATGGCGATCGAGACCTTGAGCAGTGTTCGGGGCTCGACCCAGAACCCGACGAAGTAGAGGGTCAGGAAGAGCGCTGTCGCCGCCAGAGCCACGGCTCGGTAGGCGGTCGAGTAGGGGAACGCGAAAAGCGGGACCAGGAAGATCAGCAGCCAGATCAACCACCCGAAGGGAGCCCAGCCGATCTCGAGGTTGCGCGGCAGCAGGCGAAAACGAAATCGGGAGAGCGGCATGGTCGCGATTCTTTCGAGGGAGTGGCTCAGGGGCGAGTCTATGGTTCGAGGCTCACCTCGTCGATATCGAAGGCGAAGGGGCCGCGTCCGGGTCCGCCGGAGAAGAGAAGCCCCTGGAAGCCCTGCGGCTCGAATCCGCCGAAGCGGTCGAAGGGCACCTCGAAGCGCTGCCAGTCGGTCCCCACGTCGACCGACGTTTCGGCCGGGCGCATTCCGAGGCTCTCGGCGAAGACCATCACGCGAATCGGGCGAGGCTCGGGGGCGCGGGCCCAGAAGACGACCCGTTGGGCGGTCGAGGCATCGGTCGGCGCCATCGGTGTCGCGCCGGGAAGAAACATCGGTCCCGACCAGGGGAAGGGGAAGCCCTCTCGGATTTCCCCGGAGACGGACAGGGCGCTGGCGCTGCCGTTGGCTCCCGGGCTTCGAGCCTCGAGCTCGAGCACGGACTTGCCACCTGCCATCTGGTCGGTAGACGCGTTCCATCCGGAGCCACGCTCGCTGCTCTGGGTGCCATCGTCGAAGCCGCTGATCAAGCCCCCGGCGAAGGTCGGATTGGTGTCGGCCTGGCCATACTCGCGACGCTCGTGACGAACGCCGTCCTTCCAGATCCCGACCAGTTCGCGGGTCGCCAGGATGTCTTCGGTCGGATTGCCCTTGACCAGCACGAGATCGGCTTTTGCGCCCGGCGTCACTCTTCCGCGATCCGCCAGCCGGAAGGCGTCCGCCGGAGCCGAGGTTGCCGCGGCGAGTGCGTCGACCGGCTCGAGACCGGCCTCCACCAGGAGCTCGAGCTCGCGGTGGACGCTGATACCGAAGGCCGTTCCGGGATTGGGCGCATCGCTTCCGGTGAGGATCGCGACCCCCGCTTCGCGAAGAGACTGTACGGTCGTCAGGACCTGCTCGAAGGAGGTTGCCTCGCGGCTGGGGAAGCTCTGTCCGAGTCCCCCTCGCTGATCGGGAGCCAGGAACGGTGCGAGCCCGGGATCTTCGAGCAGGGCCTTCCCGGCCCCGCCCCCCATGACGCTTTCGACCACGGTGAGGGTCGGTACCACGAAGAGATGCCGTTGTGCCGCGAGCTCGGCGAAGCGATCGTCGATCCCACGGTCGTAGAAGACGTGGACCAGTCCGTCGGCTCCTCCCGCGAGCGCTTCGTGGGCCTTCTCGAGGGTGCTCACATGCACGACCGCCAGCTTGCCCTGGTCGTGGGCCGCTTCGATCGCGGCTTCGAGTGTCGCTCTGTCGAGCGTCGGTAGCGGCCGACCGACCGTGGCGCCGTCCTCGTAGATGAGTTTGAGGTAGTCCGAGCCCTCGGCGATGCGAGCGGCGACGAAGTCGGCCGCGTCCTCGGCTCGATCGAGCGTCGGAATCGGAATGCCGAACTGCGTTCCATGTCCTCCCTCGGCGGTCACCAGCGTCCCGGCCGAGAAGAGGTCCGCCCTCGCGTTGGCCTTGCCCGCGACCTGTTCGGCGTGCATCGAGGCGGCCCAGGCGTGGTCGGTAAACATGTCGAGAACGGTCGTGACGCCGTAGTTCAGAGCTTGTTCCAGAGCCGTGCCCCAGGTGTGGGTGTGGCTGTCGATCAAGCCGGGCATCAGGGTGTGACCGGTACCGTCGAGGACGGTGGCACCCGTCGGAACGGAGGCGTCCTCGGTGCCGACCGAGAGGATCGACTCGTCGAACACGACGGTAGCGCCCTCGATGACTCGCTCACCATCGAAGAGTCGGACGTGCTCGATCACGGTCTGAGCGCCAACGGGCGTCACGGCCCAGAGACACAGCAATGTCGCGGTCCAGTTCCGGGCAGGTCCGGATCGGGGAGGCATCATGGTCTGTCTCCTATCCATAGGTCTTGCCTTCGTCGTGGAGATACAGGTACGTGGCCAGGCCGAGGCAGATCAGGGTGAAGCCGATGAGCACTCCGACGTGCATCAGCGGTCGTTCGCCTTCACCCATCCCGATCTCTTGCAGCGCCAGCTGGGCATGGTGGTACGGCGGCAGTAGGTGAGCGATCTTCTGTACGACCTCGGGGAGGAAGCGGTAGGGAACCCAGAGCCCGGAGGCAAAGGAGACTGGCAAGTAGATGAGATTGACGATCGCTGGAGCGGAGTTCGGGCCCGCTAGATAGGCGATGACCAGGCCGAGCGCGCAGAAAGGCAGTGCCCCGGCCAGTAGGACGGCGCCGAGGCTTATCAGCTCGAGCGGGGACAGGGAGACTCCGCCGAACGCCACGCCGGTGGCGACCAGCAATCCATATGCGACGGCTCCGAACAAGACACTCATCACGATCTTGGCGACGAAGTAGGCGCTGGCAGGCATCGGGCTGGCGCGCTTGAGCAGCATCCATCCCTGTCCGCGCTCGATTGCACAGCCGACCCCGAAGCCGAACAGAGCCGTACCGATGACCGCGAAGGCGCCATAGGTGGCCAGCATGTACGTCGCCATGCCGGACTCGGGTGGGTTGAGCAGGATTCCGAAGAGCAAATAGAACACGACCGGGAACGCCAGCGTGGGGATGGCGTACATCGGCATGCGGAGCTGCTTGATCAGCTCGTAGCGGCTTTCCTTCCAGTAGATGTCGAACAGGCTCGGTGTCTCGGAGGCGGTCGCGGTTCGCATCAGGCGACTCCCTTCTCTTTGGCGAGAGGAGTCTCGGTGAGGGCTTCGGGGGAGCCATGGTTCGGCCGCGTGAGCTGAAGAAAGGCCTCTTCCAGACCGATTCCGCCGACTTCGAGATGGCTCAGATCGGGGTCGCGCTCGAGCAGGGCGCGGACCACCGGTTCCGCCTCGGTGACCAGCAATTGTGCCGTCTCACCGTCCTGCTCGACCTGCCGCACGCCGCCGAGCGCTCTCAGCTCGAAGAGTCGCAGCGCAGTCCTGCATCGAATCCGGCGCAAGGCGACCCGGGCCTTGATCGCCTCGGGAGCCCCGTCAGCGATCACGCTTCCCCGATTGAGCACCACGACACGGTCGGCGAGCATGTCGGCCTCCTCGATGTAGTGGGTGGTGAGTAGCAGTGTCTTGCCGAGCTCACGAAGCTCACGGATGCGCTGCCAGACTCCCCGACGCGCTTCGACATCGAGGCCCACAGTCGGCTCGTCGAGGAACAGGACGTCGGGGTCGCCGCACAGTGCCAAAGCGAAGGCGACCCGCTGTTGCTGGCCTCCCGAGAGGTCACCGAAGCGACGGTGCTCGAGTCCTTCCAGGCCCGCCATCTCGATGACTCGCTCCAGCGGCAGCGGGCGCGGGTAGTACGACGAGAAGAGGCTGATGTGCTCCCGCACCTGGAGAGTCTGGGGCAGTCCGGAGGTCTGTAGCATGCAGCCGGTTCTGCGCCGGGCCACGGTCTCCGTCGGGTCGGTACCGAAGAGTCGAGTCTGGCCGGTAGTCGGGCGAGCGAGGCCGAGCATCAGCTTGATGGCCGTGGTCTTGCCGGCGCCGTTGGGTCCCAGCACGGCGGTCAGGCCGGGACCGTGGATCGAGAGATCCACGCGGTCGAGGGCCAGGGTCTCGCCGTAGCGCTTGGTCACTCTGCACAGCTCAGCGGCGGGACGACCCCAGGTCGTGGGTTCGACGATCGAGTGGGACGAATCGGTATCGTTCATGCCATGGAGCATGACTTCGGATCCCGCCGACAGCCAGGGAGGAGTGTCACCATCCTGGGTGACCTTTGTCACGGGTGTCCTTCGACGCTGCGGCATGCCGTCGGAAGGCGGATCGTGCGGGATCGCGCTCCCCTCAGGCTCCCCGATCGTGCTTCGAGCCGCCGAGACAGGCCGGCGACTGGGTGATGGCTCCGGAGCGGGCCTCCCACTCTTGCGGCGTGTGCGCCTCGATGGCGAGAGCGTGGACCGGGCCATCGAGCTCCTCCGAGAGGAGCGCGTGCACGGTGCGGTGACGCTGCACTCGAGACTGCTCGTCGAATCGGCCAGTGACCACGACCACTCGGAAATGCGATTCGGATCCCGGTGGCACGTTGTGCATCGAGCTCTCGTTGCGGATGTCTAGGTGCGCGGGCTCCAGGCCTGCGGAGAGCTTGCTGCGGATCGCCTGCTCGACTGGATTGGACATCGCTTGCTTCCTTCTCTCGAGAGCCCTCGCCGAATGAGAACACCTTCGAAACCGTACCACGGGGGTGATCGGTGGCTGGCGCACAAGTCGCACCGACCAGACTAGAATCATCGCACGCGGAGGGAGATCTCGTGATGGCTGAGAGCAAAGCAACGTCGCCCTGGGTCTGGGTGGGATGCGGCTGCGTCGGAGCGATCGGACTGATCGTGGCGGGGATCGTGGTGGCAGGCCTGTTCCTGCGCGGCGCGGCTCGCAACCTCGAGGAGATGATGGAGAACCCGATCGCGCGCGACGAGAAGGCGGCTGCCGTGCTCGGGGCCGACTCACTTCCCGAGGGCTACCACTCGATGGTCGCTCTCGAGGTTCCCTTCATCATGAAGATGGCGCTGCTCAGCGATCAGGAGCCTGACGAAGAGGGAGAAGTGGACAGCTGGGACGAATGGGGCTTCCTCTACTTCGATTTCCTCCGACTCGGCAATCAACAGGAGTTGCTCGACTTCTTCGAGGGACGAGAAGACAGTGCCAAGGTCTTGAGCGACAACGGGATCAACTTCGATCTCGACGAGCGGTTGGCGCGCGGCGAGCTGAGCCGAGAGGGCGACGAGATTCTCTGGGTCTCCCACCGCGGCAGCGTTTCGGTGAGCCAGGGCAGCGGCAGTGGCATCACCACGGTCATGCTGATCGAGTGCCCCAACGACAAGCGGCGTCGCCTGGCCGCCTGGTTCGGCCCCGACCCGGATCCGAACGCGCCGCCGGAGGAGCTGGTGCTCGCCGGGACGCCGGCCGACGAAGCCGCGCTGGCGGCACTGATGGCTCCGATGCACCCTTGTGGAGACTAGGCGGCTACGGGCGAGTCGGGGAGGTCAGCTGGGGAATGCATCCCGGAACGACTCGAGTGCCTCGACGAGGGCGAACTGGACACGGCATCGATCGAGGTTGTGCTCGGGCCGGTCGATCGCATAGTAGTGATCGCCCGCCAGGTAGTCGCTCAAGAAGCGCACTCCCTGCTCGAGGGTGATCACCAGAGCGCCCTCGAGTAGGTGGTTCCGTTCAGTGGCGGTGAGCAGACCGTTCGCCCCTTGCAGATACCCGTCCACGACGGCTGTGAGAAGCTCGCCGTCGATCACCACCTTGGACAGATCGGGCTCGTCTTCTTTGGCTCGGGTCGCCATCGAGCGCACCAGGTCACCGAAGTCGAAGAGGGCGACTCCCGGCATGACCGTGTCGTAGTCGATCGCGCAGAGCGCTTCGCCGCTCGACTGGTCGAACAAGACGTTCGCGATCTTCGCGTCGTTGTGGACCGCTCGCACCGGAACGTCGCCCAGAGTAGCCAGATCGAGCAGCGTGGAGGCCAGGTCGCGGTGGCGCAGTGCGAAGTCGATCTCGGCTGCGGCTCCGGATGCGCGGCCAACGACGTCCCCCTCGAGTGCGTGTTCGAATGTCCGATAGCGCTTTGGCGTGTGGTGGAAGTCGGGCAGCACTTCGACCAGAGCCTCGGGAGGAAGCTCGCCGAGGTCGGCCTGGAAGCGACCGAAGGCGAAAGACGCAGAGCGGGCGCGTTCTGGGCTGTCGGGAGCCAAGAGCGTTTCCGTGCCCTCGATCTCCCGGAACAGCCGCCAGGCGACTCCCTCGGGATCGGTGTACCAGAGATTCCCGTCGAGAGTCGGCACCAAAGCCGGAACGACTCGGGAGAGGTTCTCTCCGCGGGACTCGGCCCGATCGCGCAGGTGGGTGAGCACCAGGGAGAGGTTGGCCATGACCGCGGATGCATCGCCGAACACGGTGGGGTTCACTCTCTGGAGAATCGCCGGCAGCGGCGACGAGTCTTCGGGGCCGCGAATCCGCAGCGACCGATGGATGTGCCCACTTCCCAGTGCTTCGATCGAGACTCGATGGGGGTCGATCCCCCAGCCACGCAACGCCCGCGCATGCGCCTCCTCGCCGGCTATTCTCGCGGATGAGCTCACGACCAGAGAGGGGCCGGGTAGACGCCCGACGAGGTCAGCTCGGCCAGAGCGCTGCGGGCCGCCTCGAGATCCTGCGGGTGCGTGATCCCGAGCCATCGGTCGAGCGCTCGATGCACTCGGACTCGGATCCGACCCGCACTCAGCTCGGAGAGAACCACGCTGGGGAGCCCGATCTCGGCCGACGTACAGTCGTCGCTCGCGGTGACCTCTTCGAGAAACTGTGTGAAGGCGTCGTCGAGGGCCGGGAAGATCGCGTTGGAGAATCCCCACAGGTTCATCGAGGCGAGAAGATCTCCTCGCAGATGCCCTTGCGCTCCATCCTCGTCGCGGTAGCGCACCCCGTTGGGCACCTCCGGGTCGGGCTCGATCGAGGGAGTCACCAGGAGATCTTTCAGCATGTCCTGGGGATCGGTACGACAGACCCCACGAGAGACGGGGCCCGCGGCAGAAAGTGTCTCCTGGAGGGGGTAGCCCACCAGATGGTGCAGCGCGAGGCCCTCCTGTTCCTGGGCACCCCTGAGCGCCTCTGCCAGCAGAGCGATCGAGCGTCCACCGTAGAAATCGTCGGCGTTGATGATCGCGCACGCCCCCGGGACGTGAGGGGCTGCGACCAGTGCTGCGTGAGCGGTCCCCCAGGGCTTGCTTCGCTCGCCTAGACGGTCGGGGTCGATCCCAGGGGGGATTGCGCTGTCGATCTCCTGGTAGGCGTGCACCAGTTCGACGTGATCGGCGAGTCGATCGCCGATCTCCCGGTCGAAGAGATCCCGAATCTCGGGACGCAGGACGACGACGACCCTCTCGAAACCCGCGCGAAGGGCATCCCAGACCGAGTAGTCGAGAATCGACTCCCCATGCGGTCCGACGCTCTCGAGTTGCTTGAGGCGAGTGCTCTCGCCACGGGAGTAGCGGGAGCCGATGCCCGCTGCCATGACGACGAATGTGAGGGAATTCGATCGAGAAGAAGAGGCAGTGTCCGACATGACGGCAGTATATGTTTGCCTGTAGGCTGGCTGCGCGATGGCAGATCCTGGGGAGACGACCGGTGGAGCCGGGCGCGGCACGAGCCGTGGTGAGACGAAGCTCACGACATTTGTCGAGAACCCGCGACGCGCCCTGTGGACACTGGCCCTGCCGATCATGGTGGGCATGTCGATCCAGACGATCTACAGCATCGTCGACATGGTGTTCGTCGGACGGATCAGCCCAGAGGCGCTGACGGCACTCGCCTTCAACATGCCGCTGCTCTTTCTGGCCATGGGCATGACGTTCGGGCTCGGTAGTGCGGTGACCGCTCTGATCGCCCAGACGATCGGCGCTCGGGACACCGAAGGTGGCGACGCAGTCGGTCAGCACGCCGTGGTGCTCGGCCTCTGCCTCACAGCATGCTTCACTCTCGCCGGACTCGGGCTCGGTCCTCGGCTGCTGGCTTTCATCGGAGTTCCCGAGACCATCCTGCCGCTGGCCTGGGACTACTTCCAGGTACTGGCAGCCGGCTTCCTCTTCATGGTGATGTCGGTCTTCTTTCGCTCGGTGCTGAGTGGAGAAGGCGAGGTGCGGGTGCCGGTGATGATCCAGGCCGGCGGTACCCTGCTCAACATCGTGCTCGATGCCCTCTTCATCTTTGGCTTCGGCTGGGGAGTGCGCGGGGCAGCGCTCGCGACCATCGCCAGCCAGGCCGTTGTCGCCACGACCTTTGTCTGGCTCATCTACGTGCGGAGGTATTCGCACGTGAACCTCTCGCTGCGCGGCTTCCGGCCCGACCTCGCGATCATCCGACGCCTGGTGCAGATCGGCGCCCCGGCCTCGTTGTCGTTCCTGGTGATGGCGACGGGAGGTGGAGCGTTCAACCGGATCCTGGTCGAGTACTCGCCCGATGCGGTGGCGGCCCTCCAGGTCGGAATGCGGCTCGACCACCTGGTGATCCTGCCCATGGTGTCGCTCTCGGCGAGCCTCGTGACGCTGGTCGGCATGTTCTACGGAGCCCGTCGGTTCGATCTGCTCGATGGCATCGTTCACTACGCCCTGGGGCGCGCGATCGCGATCGCGCTCGTGGTGGCTGTCGCGTTTTTCCTGTTCGCGCCGTGGTTGGTGGCTCCCTTTACCGACAGCGGGTCGATCCGCTCCTTGGCGGTGCAATACCTACGAACGGTTGCCTTCGCCTACCCGTTCTTCCCGATCTCGATGCTCACGGGGCGGTTCCTTCAGGGGCTCGGTCGAGGCACTCCGGAGCTGATTCTGAGTCTGATGCGAGTCCTGCTCATCGCGGTGCCGCTGGCGACTGTCTGTGCGTTCGTTCTCGAGTTGCCGGTCGTGTGGATCTGGCGCTCGATGATCGCCGGCTCGATTCTGACAGCGATGGTGGCGTGGTTCTGGATGAGAGCCGGACTCCGGCGTGCGCAAGCGGAGTGCGACGCGAAGGACGAGATCGCTGCATCCCTGGGGCCAGCCTACGGTGTGGCTCGGTAGGCCGGGTCTCGTACCGCTCGACTAGCCGGAAGGCAGCATCGGGGGCTCGAAGGTTCCTCCGCGCACGGTGATCACGGGGTCTCCGCATTCGGCAGTGCCGATCACCGTGCTCGCCGGGTAGCTCTCGCGCAGCGCCTCGATCAGACGACCGGCTCGATCTGCCGGGATGCCGATCAAGAGCCCCCCCGCGGTCTGAGGGTCGAAGAGCAGCTCGAGGCGCGGCCCGGCCGACCCGGATGAGGGGATTCGCATGCCGCGTTTCGCCTTCGCATTCTCCTGGTGCGCGGTGCTGCGCAGTCCCAGCTCGAGCAGTTCGAGAGCTCCGGGGAGGGCCGGCAGGCGATCGAGGTCGAGGGTCGCGGCGACTGCGCTGTGGCGCACGACGCTCCCCAGATGCCCGGCCAGTCCGAATCCGGTGACATCGGTCGCCGCATGTGCGCCGTGCTCGATAGCGAGGGTGGCGGCCCGGGCATTGTCGCGTTGCATCATCTCGAGAGCGCTGGCGAGCCAGGGGCCACGACAGCGGCCCGACATGTCGGCCCAGAGAATGACTCCGGTGCCCAGTGGCTCGGTGAGCACGAGCGCATCTCCTGCCTCGAGGCCATCGATCGCGAGCAACCGATGATCCGCGATGACTTCGCCCTGCACCGCGAACCCCACCTGGAGAACGGGTCCGGTGGTGGTATGGCCGCCGACCAGCGCGACTCCCCTCCGATCGAAAACCGAACGGGCCCCGGCGAGGACTTGATACAAGGTCTCCTCGCTCTCGCGATCGTCGAGATCCTCGGGAATCCCCACGACGGCAAGAGCCCGGCGAGAGGCGACACCCTTGGCGTCGAGATCGGAACAGGCATTGACCGCGGCAACCCGGCCGACCAGCCAAGGATCGTCGGTGAAGGCACGGAACAAGTCGATGCTCGACGCCACCAGCTCGCCGCTCGGGCTGCGATGGAGAGACACGTCGTCTCCCTCGCCGACTCCGATCACGACGCTCGGATCCGACGGGGAGGGACTCCGGGCATCGACGCGCGCCAGGGCTCTTTCGAGCACCGACTGTCCGACCTTGGCCGCGCAGCCTCCGCACATCATCGGTGCCTCGTCCGAGCTCATCGCGGGTCGAGCAGCGTACTCGGCGGTCAGTTCCCCGATTGGATCGAGGACCTGAAAGCGCTCCATGAACCGCCGGTCGATGCGGTCCTTGAGGCGCATCACCCAGCGTCCGCCGAAGGCCCGGCTCCATTTGGTGCCCAGCGCCGTGCCATCGCCGAGGTTGAGCAGCGTGAGAAAGTCTCGTTGAGGTACATAGTGGCGAAGGGTGGCGGGGTGGCCGGAACCGAACGCGTCGAGAGTCCTGCGCAGGTTGTCGACCAGAAAGGGACCTTGCCGTACCGCGTAGACTCCTGCCTTGGCGGTTGCTGGATGGTCACGCAGGGTGGCGCAGTCCCCGACCGCGAAAAGGTCGTCGTGGCCGACCACCTGGAGAGTCGGCCGGGTGAGCACGAAGCCACGGGAGTCGAGCTCGAGCCCGGGTGAACGACCGAACAGGGCATGACTCGTCGCGCCGGTCACCCAGAGCAGCGCGTCGTACGCCAGGGTCTTGCCGTCTTCCAGGACGACCTCCTCGGCTCTGGCCCCGGCCACTCGAGCGCGTAGGACGATCTCGATGCCGCGCGCCTCGGCCTGTCGGTGGATGCGTCGACGCAGGGCCTCCGGATAGCCGGTCATCAACTCGTCTGCGGCATGCACCAGGCGGGTCTCGACGGACAGCCCGGCCCCGGTTCTCAGGCGATGGTGCAGGGTGAAGGCCAGCTCGACACCGCCGGCGCCCCCGCCGACCACTACGGTCCGGATCGGTCTTCCCGGGCGCTTCGACTGGAGGTGCTCGATCCCCTCTTCGATACGGGCCACCAGATCGGCGATCGGACGCGTCGGGATCGCGTGCTCCCGAATGCCTGGCAGTTCGAGGCCGAGCACGGTGGAGCCGATGTCGAAGCTGGCCAGGTCGTACGGCACCGACGGTCGCCCCTCGATCTCGATCCGCTTGCTCACGGGGTCGACGGCCAGGGCGGGGGAGAGCACCACGCGAGCCCCGGCACGCCGGGCCAGAGGCACCACGTCGATCTCCAGTTCGTGACTGGCGTACTGGCCGGCGACGAGGCCCGGCACCATGCCCGAATAGACGGCCACCGGACGATCGAGGATCACGGTGAGGGTGGTGTCCCGAGGGGGCTCCATGGCGAACGCGGTCAGTACCTGGACGTGGGTGTGACCACCCCCGACCAGTACCAGGTTTCGGCGGGTACCGGCAGTGGAGAGAGGGGACATGGCGCGGTGCAGAGTATCAGCGGGTCTCGGGTCGTCCGTGTCAGAATGAGCCAGCCAACCCGAGAGCCCACGAACTCGAGCGAGGAGAGCCGTTTCGATGACCGGAAAGAGCTTGCAGTGCCTCAGGAGCGTTCTACTGGCGCTGGCGATCGGCTCGATCGCCGCGACCTCGGGCGCCCAACAAACGACGGAGCGGTTCGAGGCCACCTTCGAGAGGAAGGTGGTGCTCGATTACCTGTTGTCGGTTCCGGAGGACTACTCCGACGACGGTGCGCCCGTGCCGCTGCTGCTCTTTCTGCACGGCGCCGGCGAGCGCGGCTCGGACGTCGAGCGGGTCAAGACTCACGGGCCGCCCAGGCTGTTGGAGCAGGGCAAGGACATCCCGGCGATCGTCGTTTCTCCCCAGTGTCCTGACGACAGCTGGTGGACAGAGCATCTCGAGGCGCTCTCGCTGCTCCTCGATCAGCTGATCGAGCGCTACAACGTCGACGAGTCACGCATCTACCTGACTGGCCTGAGCATGGGCGGCTACGGCACCTGGGCACTGGCGGCACGAGAGCCGGAGCGCTTTGCGGCTGCAGTTCCCATCTGTGGCGGTGGCAGCATCGTGGCGGCGTTCCAGCTTCGCTCGATGCCGATCCGCGTTTATCACGGCGACGCCGATCCAGTGGTTCCGCTCTCGGAGTCCGAGCGTCTGGTCAAGGCTCTGGAGGCTCGCGGGGGCAACGTCGAGCTCACGGTGTATCCGGGAGTCGGCCACGATTCCTGGACGCGGACCTACGACGATCCTGAACTGTGGGAGTGGCTGTTCGCCCAGCGCCGGGAGTGAGCGCCGCGAGGCGAGTTAGAAGGCTTCTCGATCGCGGTCGGAGTCGCGCCCATAGCCGGTGACGATGGCGAAGATGAGGATCGCCAGCAGCGCCCAGGAGTGCGCGTTGGCCATCCCCAGTTGGAGAGCAGAAATCCGCTGCAAAGCTGGCTCGCTGCCTGCTGCGAGGCTCGAGGCGAGGATGGTCGGGATGAACCAGGGCAGCAGAAAGGGCCAGGTGGACACCGTGAGGTCGAGGAGATTGGCCCGCCGGGTTCGACTGAGCTTCCACTCGCGGCCGAGATCCGAGGCGAAGGACCCGACGGCCAGAATCGTCACGACCGCGTGAGTCGTCAGCAGCACCACGATCGAGGTCACCGAGGCGATCCATGCCTCGGCGCCGCTCCGGGAGTGGGCCCGACTCCTCGCCCAGATCACGAGTCGCTCGATCATCCCGGTGGCGGTGAGGGTCGAGATCAATCCCATGAGCAGGAGGGTGAAGACCGAGATTCCGATCCCGCGCTCCAGGCCGTCCGAGATCAGTCCGCGGGCGACAAAGGCATCGTGGTCGATGTAGATCAGTTGAGCGAGTCGGATGCGTCCGAGGGCGAGACCGATCCCCAGTGCGACCAGGTTGCCCAAGAGAAGCCCCTGAACGAGGTGGGCGCCCCGCAGCAGGAGAAGGAACACGGTGGCCGGTGCCAGCAGCATGAGCAGGGACGAGGGAGAGGCGGCCGCGGCAGTGAGGTCGTCGGTGCGAGCCCCTCCGCCGCCGATGACCGCGAAGACGAGAATCGCGATGGCTGCGGCCGGAAGGGCGTAGCGCATTCGGCTGCGCACCACCCAGCCCATCTCCGCACCCTGCGTTGCAGCCGACGCGATCGTGGTGTCGCTGACGGGAGAGATGTTGTCCCCGAACGTCGCGCCCCCGATGAGCGCGCCGAGGAGCACGACGGGATCCGCGCCGAGGCCGATGCCGGCGGGGTGAAGCAGCGGCACCGTCAAGATGAGCGTGCCCAGGCTCGTACCGGTCGCGGTCGAGACGGCTGCGCCGGTCAAGAACGCCGCAACCGTGAACGGGGCGCCGGCCAACCCGATCTCTGCAGCGAGCCAACCCAGGGCCTCGACGAACCCGCTGGCGTTCATGAGCTCGGCGAGGAGGCCCGCGAGCAGCCAGGCGAGAACCATCAGGGTGACCAACCGTTGGCTCATGCCGTCGATGACGACGTCGCACCAGCGGTACCGCTCGCGAGCGAGCAGCAGGCTCACCGCGAGGGCAGCCACCAACACGGGCCAGAAGCCACGTTCGTCCGGAGCGCCAGCCAGAGCCAGCACTGCCACGCCGCACAGGAACACCGCGAGCGGCACGAGGGCGCCGAGGAGTCCGCCGTGGAAGGAGAGAGCGTCCGCCGGTTTTTCGGAGGCCCGGGTTTCACTCCCGGAGGGGGGGCTCATTGCTCATTGATACCAGGAAAATGGAGCTAAACTCGAAAAAAACTAGGGTCGACTTGACGCTGAAACAAACGAGATCTAGCGTTTCTATCGTCGAGGCGGCTGCTTTCCGGCGTCCAGGCCATGCCGGCGGCTCCCTCGGACCCCACTTTTCTGATCTGGAGGTTTACTCGTGCCCACCAAAGTCATCCTATCCCTGCTTTCCCTCGTCCTTCTTCTCGCCGCTTCTTCGGTGGTTTTCGCCCAGGCGGGCTCGCTCGATCCCGACTTCGGCCTCGGGGGGCTGCAGACGTGGTCGGCCGCGATCGGCGACTCCGAGGCTTTCGGCATGGTGGTGCAGGACGACGGCAAGATCGTCGTCGTGGGGAGAACTCTCAATGCCGCCCGCATCCGCTCACTCCTGGTCCTGCGCTTTCTTTCCGACGGGAGTCTCGATCCGACCTTCGGGGAGGGGGGCGTGGCCCGGCCCGCTCTGGGAGTCGAGATCGAAGGCGTGGATGTGGCGGTCAGCCGGGCCGGCCTGATCTACATCGCGGGGACCGTGTTCAGCGGTTCGAAGTCGGACATCGCGGTGGTCGGGCTCAATCGCTTCGGAGCGCTCATGCAGAACTTCGGTGACGGCGGCCTTGCCCGCGCGGACTACGGTCCCGTCGACAGCGCCGCCGCGATCCTTCTCCGAGGAGGAATCTTCGTCGCGGGGCGGGCCGGCTCTTCGCAGGCCGGCGTGGTGAAGTTCACCAGTGGCGAGGTCGACACGAGATTCGGGGACAACGGCTGGGTCGTGCTTCCCGGGTACAACTTCTCCAGTGGGGAGGCTCTGGTCAGCCAGGGGAATCGAATCATCGTGGCCAGTCGCAGCAACGAATCCGATCTCTCCATGACGTTCACGCTCACCCGGCTGATCCCATCGAACGGAAAATTGGATCCGAGGTTCGGCGAGGACGGCGTCATGCACGTGCCCATGGCGGGTGAATACAACCATCCCTATGCCCTGGCGGTGCAGAACGACAGGAGGATCGTGATCGGTGGAACGGCGCTGACCGAGCTCGATGGCTACAAGTTCGGATTCGCAGTGGCGCGGGTGGAGGCGGATGGGTCCGGTCTGGACCTGAGCTTTGCGGACGATGGCGTTGCCTTGACGGACTTCGAGATGAGGGCCGACACTGCATGGGACGTCATGATCGAACCGACGGGAAAGATCGTGGCCGTGGGTCGAGCGAACGCGACTGGCTTCGAGGACTGGGATTTCACGGTCATGCGCTTCCTCGACGACGGTCAGCCGGATCTCGACTTCGGGACCAACGGACTCGTGCAGACCGGGGATACCCGGTGGGAAGACGCGTGGGCCGTGGCAGCCCAGTCGGACGGCAAGATCGTCGTGGCGGGGACCAGTTATCTCGACGAGCCGGTCTTTGTCGAGGGGCTGCCCATCGGCGAGAGCGAGGTGTTGGTGGCGCGCTATCTGGGTACGGAGTCGGCGACTCGAGAGGTCGAGAACCTCTTCACCGATCTCTCCGACAGCGTGGTCGACGGTGGGGTCGATGTGTCGGTCGGTCGAGACCTCATGGATTCACTCGAGCTCTCGCTGAGCCTGCTGGACCAGGGGCAAGACGGGAAGGCCCGGCGCGTCCTCACGGCACTGAGTGATCGACTCCAGCAGGCGGTCACCCTCGGGTTGATTCCTGCCGATCGAGGCCTGCGTTGGGCCGGTTGGGCCGCCACGGTGGGCCAGTCTCTCTAGCCTCGGCTTTCAGCTCTCTTCCGCCCGCCGCGGTCTGCCCTGCCTCGGCGTGCGGCCCTGCCGACTCGACTCGGTCGGTGACCGGTTCGGCCAGCACCGGCCGACCGAGTGGCTGGGCGTGTCCGAGCCGGGTCCAGTGAGGTGCCGGCCCCTCCGAGGAGGTCACCCTGTCGACTCGAAGACCGGTCAGGAAGATCTTTCCTTCGGTCAGCGAGGGGGGTTGGCTCACGTACCGACTCGGCCCGGTTTGCCGTAGCATCGCCTCCACTACGACCTCCGGGGGCGCCAGGAAGATGACTGCCAACGACGACAGTTTCACGCTCTACGATCTGAGAGTGGAAGTCTCACGCTGCGAAGGCGAGATGGTCTGTAGTCACGAGATCGGTGACTACTTCGAAGTCTCGGGCGAGAACCTCACCCTTCCTGCGGGTCAGGGGTTCTCCCTCTATGCGCTTGCGGCCCTGCTGCCCCTTCTTCCCGCGAAACAACGCGAGACTGCGGCCAACGACTGGATGACCACCGATGACGAGATCGCCTGCCCCGATCCGAATTGTGGCGCTCGCTTTCGCATCGTGCGCACGGGCAGGCGTACGTTTCGCCACGGCGACGTCACGGTCGTGCCGTTACGTCCCGAGGGTGGAGTCCGGGAGTGAGCGGTTCGGGGGGAGATGTCCTCGGTCGGTACGAGATTGCTCCGGGCTATTCCGTGTGCCGGCTGATCCACGGGGGCTGGCAGCTGTCGACGGGCCATCGAGAGGAAGGGCGCGACAGGGATCGCCTGCTGCGCGAGATGGAGGTCGCCATCGAGGCGGGTGCCGACACCTTCGACGGAGCCGATATCTACACCGGCGTCGAAGAGCTCTACGGCGAACTGCGTCGGCGTTGCAGGAAGCCGCTCCAGGTCCACACCAAGTTCGTTCCCGATCTCGACGTCCTCGGGAGGATCTCGCGCACCGAGGTCGAGCGCGTGATCGATCGCTCGTTGTCGCGCCTGGCGGTCGAAGCCCTCGATCTCGTGCAGTTCCACTGGTGGGAGTTCGACGTGCCTGGTCATGTCGAGACGATGGGGTGGCTCGACGAGCTGCGCGTGGCCGGGAAGATCCGTCACCTCGGAGTCACGAACTACGATCGCCTACGGCTCGCCGAGTTGCTCGATGCAGGCTTTCCCGTGGTCTCGAACCAGGTGCAGTACTCCCTTCTCGACCGTCGCCCCGAGGCTGGTTCACGACCCTCGCTCGCCGACCTCTGCGCACAGCGAGGCGTCACCCTGCTGTGCTACGGGTCGATTGCGGGGGGCTTTTTGAGCCACCGTTGGCTCGCAGCCGCCGATCCGGTGAGAGATCCGGAGGCGCCCTCGGCCGGGGAGCTCACCAATCGCTCTCTGGTCAAGTATCGCTTGATCGTGGACGAGCTCGGAGGGAAGCAACGAGGCTGGGAGGCACTCCAGGGCCTTCTGGCGGAGCTGGATCGAGTCGCGGCGAGGCACGGCGTCGACCCGGCGGTAGTCGCCATGCGCTGGGTGCTCGATCGTGCCGGTGTCGGGGCCGTCGTGGTGGGCTGGAGTGGCCTCGAGCGCTTCGAGCGCAACCGGGACGTGCTCGGACTTTCGCTCGACCCCGACGATCGGTCGCGGCTCGAGCGAGCTTGCCGGGACTTCGAGGGCCCGGCGGGGCCGGTCTACGCGCTCGAGCGGGATCGGGGAGGGCGGCACGGCAGGATCATGCGCTACGACCTGAACCAGGCGGAGTAGGATCGACGCATGCCGGGCAGCACCTTCGGACAGCTATTCAGGATCACGACGGCGGGAGAGAGCCATGGCCCAGGCCAGGTCGTGATCGTCGACGGCGTACCTCCGGGACTCCCGCTGGGGGTGGAGGACCTTTTGCCCGACCTCGCCCGTCGGCGACCAGGGCAGTCTTCGATCACGACTCAACGCAAGGAGTCTGACGAGCCCGAGATCCTGTCCGGGGTCTTCGAAGGCGAGACCACCGGGACGCCCATCGCCGTGCTCATCCGCAACACCGATCAACGCTCGCGTGATTACAGCGAGATCAAGGACAAGTACCGTCCGGGTCACGCCGACTACACGTTCGATGCCAAGTATGGGCGGCGGGACTATCGTGGGGGAGGGCGCTCGAGCGCTCGCGAGACCGCCGTGCGCGTGGCTGCGGGTGCGATCGCGAAGAAGGTTCTGGGCCTGGAGTGGGGTGTCGAGGTGCTCGGCTGGGTGAAGCAGGTGGGAGAGATAGTGGCGAAGATCCCGACACCCGAAGCGGTGACTCTCGAACAGGTCGAGGCCACTGCGGTGCGCTGCCCAGACCCGGATGCGGCACGACGCATGATCGAGCTGATCGAGAAGCGTCGCTCCGAGCAGGACTCCGTGGGAGGGACGGCGGAGATCGTCGCTACTGGAGTCCCTGCGGGGTGGGGTGAGCCTGTATTCGACAAGCTCAAGGCCGATCTGGGCAAGGCGCTGTTCAGTCTTCCTGCCGTCGTGGGCGTGGAGTACGGTCTCGGCTTCGGTGTCGCAGCGGCGCGGGGTAGCGAGGCGAACGACGTGTTCGTGCGGAGAGAGGGAGGGATCCACACCGAGACCAACCGTCACGGGGGCATTCTGGGCGGGATCAGCTCCGGAATGCCGATCGTGCTGCGTTGCGCGGTCAAGCCCACCAGCAGTCTTCCGCGCGAGCAACGAACGGTCGACAACAGCGGAGAAGAAACGACGATCTCGACCCGGGGACGTCACGACCCCTGTCTACTGCCGCGCTTCGTGCCGATGGGGGAGGCGATGGTGGCGATCACCCTGGTCGATCACGCGCTGCGCCAGCGTGCCATCAGCGGTCGCTGAACGTCAGCTCGCCGACGCTTCGAAGCCGGCTTCGCGGATCGCGGACAGCACGGCTTCCGGAGTGACGTTGCCTTGCACTTCGGCACGCCCCGCATCGAGCTCGACTCGGACCGCGGTCGCACCGTCGAGCGATCGCAGCGCGTTCTCGACCTTGCGCACACAGCCATTGCAGTTCATGCCCTGGACTCCGACAGCCAGTGTCCGTTTCCGGTCGGCTCCGGTTCGGCGGTGCTCGGCGCGCAGTCGGCGCCATCGATTCAGGTCCTCGCCGGCAAACCAGAGGAGCAGCGCGACGAGCAGGGCTGCGCACGCGGTGGCGAGCGGCGTCGACGAGTGATGGGGCGCGGCGGCCAGAGCGCCAGCGGAGGGAAGCAGCCAGTCGAACAGGAGGGCGCCCGCGAGGCTGCCCGCCACGAGCGTGCCGAAGTAGACCGCCAGGGTACGGCGTCCGAACGTGCGCCCGACCGCACCGAGTGTCGCGACGTTGCTCGCCGGTCCAGCCATCAGGAATACCAATGCCGCCCCGGTCGGCATACCCGCTGCGACCAGCGCGGCCGCGATCGGAACGGAGGCAGTCGCGCAGACGTAGAGCGGCAGCGACACCGCGAGAGCGAAGAGTGCGCCGCCCAGGCTGCCCAGGGCACCGAGGCCCGCCAGCGTCTCGTTCGGCACGAGCACGTTGATCGCGGCCGAGACCAGCACCCCCAGGGCGAGCCAACGCCAGATGCTGCGTAGGATCTCAGCCATGTGCCCGAAGGCGTCTGCGACCCCCCGAGGCCCCTGGGATCGACTCGGAGCCGGCTCTCCTGCGGAGAAGGGCTGTGCGGTCTTCATCCCGCTCGCGGAGTGTGCGACGTTGGACTCGGGCGCGACGGCATCGGTGAGCCAGCCGCCCAGAATCCCGGTCACGGCTGCGGCGCCCACCTTGAAGAGAGCGAAGGGCCAACCGAGAAAGGAAGCGCAAACCATGATCGAGTCCACGCCGGTCTGGGGTGTGCTGATCAGGAACCCCACCGAGGAGCCCCGACTGGCGCCATCGCGACGAAGACCGAGACCGGTCGGAATCACGCCGCACGAGCACAGAGGTAACGGAATACCCAGCGCGACGGCTTTGACCACTCCGCCTCGTCCGCGAAGCTGGCGCTCGATGAGGTCTCGCGGCAGCAGGACGTGAAGCACTCCGGCCACAGCGATCCCGAGAAACAACCAGGGAGCCAACTCCAGCATGACTGCCCAGGAGTCCGAGAGGAGCTCGGAAAGCACGCTCATGGGCTCCATCCTAGCGGTTCACGCGGCAGGCAGCACTCGCCGGCCGCGTACGTGTTTCCCGACATGCGAAGCGACGCGGGGCCCGGACAACCGAGCTCGAGACCGAGGCTCTGGTGTGAGCCCTCGCTGGTGCTCCCGGAGTCCGAGCACGGGAGCAACGAATGGCTCGACCCGCGCTTCTGGTAACTTCCCGACAGACTTCCGTGCCAAGCCCTGCATCCCGAGGAGCCGATTCATGGTGAGCCGAATTGTCCAGTTCTTCGCCCGCTTCTTTCTCCGCTGGGTTCCCGATGCGTTTGTCGTCGCAGTGCTGCTCACGCTGCTCACCTTCGCCCTCGCGATGGGGGTGACCGGATATGGGTTCCAGGAGACGATCGATTCGTGGGGCGACAGCTTCTGGAACCTGCTGCGGTTCACCAACCAGATCACGCTGACCCTGCTGTTCGGCTATGCCTTCGCCAACACTCCCCCCGTGCGTAGGCTCCTGCATCGCCTGGCCGGTCTGGTGCGGTCTCCGGCCAGCGCCTACATCGCGGCCTGCGCGATCACCGGGGTATGCGCCCTCGTATCGTGGGGCCTCAGCTTGATCGCCGCCGGGATTCTGTCGCGCTCGATCGGCCAGGTCTGTCGGGAGAAGGGGATCGCCGTGCACTATCCGTTGCTGGTGGCCTCTGCGTTCTCGGGATTCGTGATCTGGCATCAGGGGCTATCGGCCTCGATCGGTCTGACGCTGGCGACTCCGGGACACTTCCTCGAAGAGCAGGTCGGTCTCATACCGATCTCGCAGACCCTGTTCACGACCTGGAACCTAGTGCTGGCAGCCCTGGTGCTGGTGACGCTGCCTTTCGTCATGGCCTCGCTGCGGCCCAAGCCCCCGGAACAGGTGGACCCGATGCCGGAGAGGCTCATGGACCACGAGGAGCGCCCCGGCAGGGAGACGGCGGTGCTCACTCCCGCAGAGAGGATGGAAGGGTCCCGACTGCTGACCCTGGTGGCGGTGGCCGCCGGAGCGATGTTCCTCTGGACTCACTTCGTGACCCGCGATGGTGGTCTCACGCTCGACATCTTCAACTTCGCTTTCCTGATCGGGGGAATCCTGCTCGCAGGATCTCTCGGACGCTTCATGGCGATCATCGTCGAAGGCGGCAAGGTGGCTGTGCCCTTCCTGCTCCAGTACCCCTTCTATGCCGGTATTGCAGGCGTCATGGCCGATTCCGGTCTGGCACAGGAGGTCGTGGAGCTGTTCGTGCGAGTTTCGAGTGCGTCGACCCTGCCCTTTTTCGGTTTCCTCAGCGGTGGGGTGCTCAATCTCTTCGTGCCTTCGGGCGGTGGGCAATGGGCGGTCCAGGGGCCGATCATGATGACCGCCGCCCAGGAGATCGGCGCCGATCTGCCGCGCGTGGCGATGGGAGTGGCCCTCGGTGATCAGTGGACCAACCTGGTGCAGCCGCTGGCACTGGTCCCGGTGTTGGCCATCGCTCAGGTCTCGCTGCGGGAGATCCTGGCCTACTGCTTCGCCGCGTTGCTGTTTACCGGATGCGTGTTCTCGCTCGCGCTGTTGCTTTTTTGACGATCTCGGGAACCAGGCCCGACGGCAGATTCCCGGCCCTTCCGGAGGTTCGTCCAAAGCGGCCACGGGCGTCATCTCCGCGCGTTCGAGAGCCCGCCGCCACCTCTCCGTGGGGTATCAGCGCGGCTGCCCGGTCGCGGCCGACAGCGGAGCCAACGCCGTCTTCCGGGTCGGAGGTGTTCAGCTGGTGGGCCAGTTCGGCGAGGGCCTTGCTTTCGATCTGACGAACTCGCTCGCGAGTGAGGCCCAGGGCCTTTCCGATCTCTTCGAGAGTCATCGGTGGGCCATCGGCGAATCCGAAGCGGCAGCGAACGATCAGTTCTTCGCGGGGCTCGAGGCCCCGCAAGATCCCGTCGATCGCCGCTGCGACTTCGAGCTCGATCAGTCGCTCGTCGGCGCCGGGGCCTCGATCGGCCATCAGGTCCCCCAGCTCGGATCCACCGTCGTCCCCGATGGGATGGTGAATCGATACAGGAGCTTGACGAACCTGGTCGAATCGCTCGATCGTCAGGGCGGCGAGCCCGGACCACTCGGCCAGTCGCTCGATGTTCTCCCCGCCCTCGCTCCGAAGCTCGGTGCGCAGGGCGTCGAGGCGCCGGATCTGCTCTTGGACATGGACCGGCAGACGGATGAGGCGGGAATTGTCTGCCTGTCCTCGATCGATGCTCTGGCGAATCCACCAGGTGGCGTAGGTCGAGAACTTGAAGCCCCGTCGGTATTCGAACTTCTCGACCGCGCGGAAGAGTCCGAGGTTGCCTTCTTGAATCAGATCCGCGAGCTCATGGCCGCGCTTTCGCCGCGCGATCGACACGACGAGCCGAAGGTTGCTCTGGACGAATCGCGACTGGGCGCGATGCCGAAGTCGCTCCTGCTCCGAGACACGGCTCTGAATCGATCGCAGCCGCGACGCGCGCACGCGCGACTGCTTCAGCTGGCTCAGCTCCAGGAAGAGAGGGTTCGAACGAAACCGGCTGTACCCCAGCTTTCGTACGGCTGCCCCGATGTCTTCGAGCAGGCGGTCGAGCTCGGGTACGGACCAGAGATCCACTTCGACTCTGCTTCGGCGAGCCAGGGTCTGGAGCTCTCGGTCGAGGCTCCGAATCCCGTCGAAGAGCTCCGCGCCTTCGGCGACGTTCACCGACGGGTCTTCCCGGGCCAGTCCCTCGAGGAGCTCACGGGCGAGTCGGGGCTCTGCCGCAATCGCGCAATGAGCGATTCGCTCGGCCTGTTCGATCTCGCGTGCGAGCTCGACCTCCTGGGCACGGTCGAGGAGCGGCTCCTCGGAAATGCTCTTGAAGTAGAGATCGATCGTAGAAGAGTCGGTCTTCAAATCAGTGCCGCCGCGCGAGTCGAATCTTCAGGCGCGATTCGGAGATCACCCTCTTCCCGCTTCCCGCTCAGTGGGCGTTCCTGAGCGGGAGCGAGCGTCTGCTCAGCGGCGTCGCCGTTTGCTGGAGAAGCGCTTCCGGTTTCGGCGTGAGGGCTTCTCGAGGAAGCCTTGCGGCTCGCCGTCCGAGAACCGATCGACCGATTCGAGCCCGCGACTTCTCCAGTTCGGCCCTTCGCCGAGGGTGTAGTCGTCGAACGAGTCGTAGCTGTCGAACTCCTCGGTCTCTTCGTCTTCGAGGTTCTCGTTCTCGCCGAGTCCATGATTCCAGATGGAGTACCGTTCGACGTCCTCCCACAGTTGGTCGGAGTCATGGTTGATCCTCGATGGACCTTTTCTCAGCGTGTGCGTGATCATTCCGTCGTCTCCTTGGTGAGCACCAGTGCTCGAATCGGAGCCCGCGAACCGGTCGTGGGCACCGAGTCGGAGATCAGGAATAGCGAGTTGCGTGCCAGGTGATCAGATCCTCGGTACAAGGGGCAGTCCCGGCCGGAAGACGAGAATCGGAATGATGTTGCCGCTCATTTCGGAAGTATCGTTCCGATCTGGCGCCGGGAGTCGGAATGGAGTTTCCGAAGCGCGGCGCTGGGCAGTCCGATCCGGCAGGGTTCCGCGGGATCCGGAAATCGAGTACCTTTTTCCGCAATGGAAAAGTCTGGTGTCCACGCTGGCGTTCCGACCGATGCCGCTCTTGCGTTCGGTCTCGGTCGGACCGGCCGAGTCGCCTCGGGATGATTCTCCGCACTCTGTGCATCGGGCGATCGGCCGACCTCGAGTCGAGAATTCGCTCGATCTGGCCGCAGGAGCACTCCGAGCTCGAGTTCATTCCCTCGCTGGACGAGCTCTGGCCGACGATGCATGGGGCGACCAGCGATCTGGTCCTCATTCCGTCGGCGGAGCTGCAGGGGGAGCCGAGTTTGCTCGTCGACGCACTTCGAGAGCTGCCGGAGCCCGCCGAGCTGGTCATCCTGGCCGACTCCAGATCAGATTCGTCGGAGTTCCTCGCGGCCGGCGTTTTCGCCGTGGTCGAACTGGCCTCTGACGACAGCGCGCTGAGAGGGGTCTTCGAATCGGTCGTCTCTCGATTGCGAGATGCCGTGTCGGCCCGCCTCAGGATCGGCAGAGAGGGCCCCTTCGATCTCGGCGATTTTTCTTCCGAGAGCCAGGCGATGGCCAAGGTGCTGGGGATGGCTCGCAAGGTCGCCTCGAGCGACAGCTCGGTGCTCGTTCTGGGTGAGACCGGGGTCGGCAAGGAGTACCTCTCTCGCGCGATCCACGCCACCGGAGATCGGGCTTCGGAGCCTTTCGTCGCTCTGAACTGTGCTGCGATCCCCGATTCTCTGATGGAGAGCGAGCTCTTCGGCCACGAGAAGGGAGCCTTCACGGGGGCGTTCCAGTCCCGCCGCGGTCACTTCGAGCTGGCTCACGGAGGGACCCTGTTTCTCGACGAGATCGGTGAGATGCCGCTTGGCCTGCAAACCAAGCTGCTACGCGCCCTGCAGGAGAGGAAGATCCGACGCCTGGGTGGGGAGCACGAGATCGCGGTCGATGTTCGAATCATCGCGGCCACCAATCGAGAGCCGAGACGAGCCATCGAAGAAAAGGAGCTTCGTGAGGACCTCTACTATCGACTGGCTGTCGTCACCATGCGGATTCCTCCGCTGCGCGAGCGACGCGCCGACATCTCTGTTCTGTTCGAGAGCCACGTCGAGCACTTTCGCTCCAAGCTGGGGCGCTGGGAGATCGAGGGCGTCTCCGCAGCGGCGATGAAGGCCCTGGTGCGATACGACTGGCCCGGCAACGTCAGAGAGCTGATCAACGTGGCGGAGAGAGCCGTTCTCCTGGGAGACGGCCCGTTGATCATCCCTTCAGATCTGCCACAGAGTCTTTCTGGTGAGCAGCCGGGGGAGCAGGCGATGGCCAGTTCGATGGCGGACGACCATATTCTCGACCTTCCCCTCGACCAGGCCCGCAGTGAGCTCGTTCATCGTTTCGAGAGGGAGTACCTGAGCCGGCTCCTGACGCGAAGCGGAGGCAGCATCGGTCAGACAGCCGCTCAGGCGGGAATCAGCCCGCGGACTCTCTATAACAAGTTGAAGCAGCTCGGCCTGAGAAAACAGGACTTCAAGTCCTGACGCGCTCTGGGGCCGCCGTACCGGCTCTCGGGGGTCACTCGGGTGAAATCTGGTAGCTCACCAGGACCCCTCCGACGAAGCGAGCGTCGACCCGGTTTCCCTCGACCGAGTAGATGCGCTCGTTCATCTCGAGCCTTCCCTCCTGGATGCTGTCCGCACTGCGTGCCGGTCCCAGTAGCTTCTCGACCTGCGCGATGGTCTGCCCGTTGCGCAGCGAGGTCACGCCGGAGTGGATCTGGCCGGCGCCGCCGGCCTCGCGCTCCCCCCGCTCCGCGAAGGCGCGATCCGAGGCACTCAGGGTGTCCGCGCGGGCGGTGTCCGAGCGGCTGCCGGCGTTGTCGAAGTCGACATATTCCGCCAGGGCGTCCATCACCGATGTCGGTGTCAGATCCTGGGGCCCGATGTTCTTCGAGTAGTGAATCGTGAAGCGGCTGCCACTGTGGGCTCGCAGCTCCTGCTCGTCCTCTCGCTGGTCGGCCGCTGCCTGGGCAGCCATCTCGCTCGACCACGCATTGTCACGGCTGCGCTCGCGGCGCTCCCGGTCGAGCTCCCGACGCAGCTCGTCCCGACGGTACGGGTCTTGCTCCCACTGTAGCTTCGCCTCGAGCGAGCGTTCGTAGTCGCTCTTGCCCTGGACCTGCGGCGCGGTGGCCGGATGGTCGAGATTGAGCGCCAGGTAGTCGGTGAAGGTGCCGAAGCCGCCGCCGCCGAGTTGGAAGCTGATCTGCTTCTTCTTCACCTTGATGCGGGTGATCAGCACCGATTCACCCGTGTGCAGGCCGATGCCGTACTGTTTGATGCTTCGGCCGACGTTCGAGAAATCGACCGGGCGTCCGTCCTCCGGTCGCACCTCGACTCCCGACGAGTCCGCCGGCATGTCGATCCGGACGACCACCGAGTGGCCCTCGAAGTGTTGGCGCAGCGCCGCTTCGTTCTGGGCCACCAGCGACGTGGTGGGGAACGTCAGGGCGAGGGTCGAGATGACGGCAATGCGTGCGCTGAAGACTCTCATGATCGACTCCTATCCGCGCAAGACGGTGAGCTCGAACTCGGCCGGCTCGCTCGTTCCGATGACGTGGATGATGTACTCCTGGTTCTCGGGCGCGGTGCCTTCGAACGAGGTGGCGCCGTCGCTCCACGGTACCAGGGGGTGGCCACTATCCAGTCCATGGACCGCGAACGAGGCGCCCTGGGGTGAGGTGAGGTCGAGGCGCAGGCGCTCCTGCGACTCGGCATGGACGCGGTAGGCCACGGGAAGGTGCGGTGACGCGATTCCCGAGATCGAGAGCTTCTCGCGCGAGTCGAGAAGTCGAGGAATCTCGATCTGGAGGGAGTAGAGGGTCTCATTGGCGGGGGGCTCGAGCTTGACCAGGTAGCCGATGCTCGACGGAAGAATGCCGCTCCAGAATGCCGGGCTCGGGCTCGAGTCGGCGAGGGGTGCGCCGCTGTCGAGGCGGAAGACACTCACCGTCAGGTCGCCTTCGGGGGTGATTGCGTGAGCCATCAGGAGGTCGCCGCTGTGCGCTCCCACGACGAACTCGGCCGATTCGCCAGCGGCGAGCTGCCCTTCGACCTCGAGTCGCGTCGACCCCGGCTCGAAGCCGAGCTGGAGAGCATCGGCCAGATTCAGGTCGGTGAGGAACGCAGGCGTCTCCGAGGCCGTCGATGTCTCCACGGCCTCGTTCAGGTCGGTCGGGGGCTCCGGCGACGTGCAGGCGGCGAGCGTCGTCAGGGTGAGTACGAGGGCGAGGACTGATTTCATGATTCGGTCTGCCTTGGGTAGGGAAACGAGGGCGGCTGACGAGAACAACCCGAGATCCGGCGCGAGTGATAGGGGATCTTCTCACTTCTGGCCCCTGGGCTCCACCCCACGTGGGATCCACGGCTCGTGTTGCTGTGCCGACCCCCGGTCGGAGCTCCGCTACCCGAAGAGAGGGACTCGGGTGAGCGCAGTCGTCGGTCTACAAAGGGGCGTCGGAGCTCGTCACGAAGTGGTGGTCGCGTTGCGTCTTCACGCTCCTGAGCTCCTTTCTGTCGTCGACCTACGTGGTCATGGCTGCGAGCGTCGGCAGCGACCTGGTCGTCTCACCCCTGGACGTCGAGCAACGGAACCTTGAGGCCGGTCGCTACGTAGTAACTGGAAAGTCCCGCCGGGCTTCCATCCAGACGAACAGGGGCTCCCCCTCTCCCTGCAGTGTTGCCGCCAATCTCCAGGAGACGATCAGTATGAAGCTTCCCCCAGCATTCCACTCGAGACGGACCCTCGGCTCGATTCTCACGATGGGCGTTCTTCTCGCCCCGGCCGTACTGGCAAGCGGCACTCCTGTCGCCGTCGACGTTCCCACCTACGCAGACGAGGTGGCTTCCATCCTTCACGAGAACTGTGCAACGTGCCATCGCCCCGGACAGATCGGCCCGATGTCGCTGATCACCTACGAGGAGGTCCGGCCCTGGGCCAAATCCATCGGCCGCAACGTCGAGGCAGGAAAGATGCCGCCCTGGCACGCTTCGGGTGGCAGCGGCCACTTCCGCAACGATCGTTCCTTGAGCCAGGACGAGATCGACACGGTCGTACGCTGGGCCAAGGGCGGGGCTCCTGCGGGAGACCTGGCAAAGGCGCCCGCCCCTCCGACTTTCCCGAAGAGCGCATGGAAGCTGGGCGCGCCGGACTTCGTCGTGACGCTGGAAGAGGTCGAGATCGAGGCGGACGGCCCCGACCAGTTCAAGGATTTGATCGGTAAGGTCGGTCTGCCCGAGGACAAGTGGGTCACCGCGATCGAGATCATGCCTGGAGACTCCACGGTGGTGCACCACGTGATCACCTACGCGCTCAAGGGCTTCGACTTCGATCCCACGGAGGGGTGGCTCGGGGCTTGGGCTGCCGGCACCCAGCCGATGGTCTTCCCGGAAGGCACGGGTCGTCTGTTGAAGAAGGGCTCCAACATCATCGCTGACATGCACTATCACCCCTCCGGTGAGAAGACGACCGACGTGACCAGGGTCGGTCTCCACTTCGCCGATCAGCCTCCGGCCAAGGAGCTGACCAACCTGTGGGTGATGAACACGAACTTCAAGATCCCGGCCGGCGCCGAGGATCACGAAGTGAGGGCCAGCTACACCATCTGGCAAGACGGCAAGATCATGTCCTTCGCGCCGCACATGCACTACCGCGGCAAGAACATCAAGTACGTGTTCACCTATCCCGACGGCACCCAGGAGACGCCACTCGAGGTCGACGACTGGGACTTCAACTGGCAGACCAACTACGTGTTGGCCGAGCCGATCGCCGTGCCGGAAGGGACTCGAGTCGATGTCGTCGCACACTTCGACAACTCCGCAGGGAACCCGGATAATCCAGATCCGTCGATCGACGTGACCTTCGGGGACGAGTCCTACGACGAGATGATGATCGGCTTCATGGACTTCATCGTGGATGAAGGGGTCGCGCCGCTGTCCCATCACGAGATTCGGACGCGCATGATCTCGCAGCTGGCGACCCGGTACCCCGGCGACGTCTACGCGGTTTCGGGCAAGGAGCCCGAGAAGCGCTCGGAGCCCAACAGCTATGCGCCGCTCTACCTGCCGCGCGAGGGTGACGGAGTGTTCTACGTCATCTGGGACAATCAGCTTCGGGCGTCGGCCGTGACCGACCTCAGCTGGAAAGGTGACCGCTTCGCTGCCAAGGTGCAATCGCCCTGGGGCCCGTTCGATCTCGAAGGTGAGATCGCGAAGAACGGGGAGATCAGCACGGTGCTCTCCCTGCCCGACAACGAGATGTCGTGGGACGGGCGCAAGGTGAGTGGTGACTGGACCGACGGTCCCTGAGCGTGGGCACGTTCGTACGGCCGTGAACTGAATCCCCCGGGGCCCTTCCCCGGGGCCGTGTCGGCGCTGCCTATCGATCGCCGGTGCCAGAAGCGGTGCCTGGCCAGCGAAAGAGCAGAGCGTACGGGTTCCCTGTGGGTCCGCTCCACTCGTCCATCCGTTCGACCAGCTCGAATCCGTCCGAGGTCATCTCGCGCAGGAGATCGTCGATCGGAACGCCGTGTCCCCCTCGATCGATCTCTCCGTCGACATCTCCCCAACTGGTCTGGGGCTCGGTGTCGATCAACAGGATGAGCGCTCCCGGGCGCATCGCGCGCTGAAGGCCGGCACGCATGACCTCCGGTCTCTGGAAGTGGTGATAGACCATACGCACGAGGACCGCGTCGCAACAGTCGGCAGGCAGGCCCAGCTCGTCCTGGTTGCCGAGTACGGCCTGCAGATGGTCCAGCTTCTCGCGTTTGGCCCGGCGCTCGATCTCTTCGACGTTCTTCCGGGTGACTTCCGTGGCCAGCACTCGACCTCCACTCCCGACGACATCGGCGAGTCGAGTCGCCCACGTTCCGTCTCCCGCGCCGACATCGGCGACGGTGCTGCCTTTGGCGATGGCCAGGAGCTCGACCACGCGGTCGATTTCCTCGGCCGAGACGCTCTGGGTGAGGCAGCCAACCCACAGCCCCAGACAGAGGAGAGGCGCCCGTGAAGCTGCCGTTGTGAGCGAGCGGGGACGCAGCGTCGAGCGAAGCCGGGGGCGTTCCTGGAATCTGCCGATCTGCATGGGTCGCGACTCCTCTGCTTGGGTGTGTCGGAAGAGGGGATGACGAGCGGCGCTCCGGGCGGTTGGTGAGAGATACGTAGACCTACGAGGAAAAGATCCATGCTTGCACGACGCGCAGCTGCGATGCAGCGCTCGGGTACACTCGGAGGATTCCCCCTGTGACGAAACGGGAGTGTGCGATGCCCAGAGACTCGAGCCAGACAGACTTCGCAGACGCTCGAGGTGCCCGGTTCCTGGCCGCCGTCTCTCTCCTGCCGTGCGTGCTCGTGCCGGCGTGGGGCGCTCAGGGTCCGGGCATGGTCGACTACGAGACGCTTCAGGCGGGTCGTTTTGCGGGCCCGACTGCGGTCCCAGCCGAGGGTCTGGCCTTCGAGCTCGACGGCGCCCGCTGGCATCTGCGGTCCGGCCAGCTCTGGCTGATGGAGCCGACGTCGACCGGGGCCGTGACCGGACTGCTGTTCGAGGGAGACGGTGTCTGGGAGATGGAGGTGCCCGATCCGATCGAATTGAGGCAGCTCAGGCGTTTTGCGGAGAATCGCGAGCTGGAGGTTCTGGCAGCGGACTTCGGTCGCCTGATTCTTCGCGTCTCGTCTCCGGAACTGGTTCCGGAGCTCTCGGCGATGCAGGCTTCTCCCGAGGCGAGCTACGAACACAACGGGTTCTACGACGAGCGTCAGAAGCAGGCGTTGCTCCACTTCTGGACCGACGTCGACGCGCGGATCATCGCCGCTCTGCGCACGCTCGGGGACCGCTACGCGCGGGTCGACATGGAAACGGAGGAGCACGGCTGGCTGACCTACAGCTACGACGAGATGGCCGCCGAGGAGATCGAAGTGGCAAAGCTGCGCGAGGGGCGCTCCTACGTCGAGCGATGGCTGGCACTCGACAGAGTCCAGGATCGTCGGGAGAGCGGGCGTCCGGGGTCGGTGTGGACGGCTGCGACCAAGCTCGAGCACTTCGATGCCAGAGTCGACCTGACCCACGCCGGCAAGGGGGCGACTCGCGGAGTCGGTGCGGTCAACCCCACGGATGCTCGGTTCGAGGTCGAGTCCCGTTTCGTGTCCGAACGTGACGGAATGGCGGCTCTGATGCTCGAACTGCATCCGATGGCCGAAGTCTCGAGTGTCTGGCTGGGTGGAGATGAGCTCCAGTTCCTGCGCTACAACGTGGGCCGCATGTCGAGCAGTTTCCCGAACCGGATGCACCACTCCGATCTGGTGGTCCTGCTCGAAGAGCCGCTGCGGGAGGGCGATCAGATCGAGCTCGACTTCGTCTACCAACTGGAGCTCGACAACTACGCGCCGCTGCTCTCCTGGTATCCGCGTCCCCGCGGTATGGGGCTCGAGTTGCACACGTACCGGATCGAAGCCACCCATCGCAAGGACTACGGATTCAAGGCGACCGGTCAATTCGTCGAAGAACGGCAGAATGAGGACAAGACCCGGACCGCCGTCTGGGCAGCCGAGGAGCCAGTCGACGCGGCCGCGTTCACCTTGGCATTGCGGCCCCATGAACAGAGCTACACCTTCGAGGGCCTGCCCGAGGTAGTGATGTTCGGCACGCAGGCGGGATACATGTCTTCGGACAAGATCGAGGGGTTTGCTGCCGACATCATCAACCCGATCAACTTTTATCAGCGCCTCTTCGGAACCGAGGTCAGCACCGATCTGCTCAACGTGACCTTCATCGCTTCGGGTCACGGTCAGGCGGGGAGTGGCCTGCTGCACATCTCCGACTCCATCGCCCAGCCTGGTCAGCCGGGCTTCGCCAATCAAGGTGCGCGTGAGGCCTTCCTGGCGCACGAGGTCGCTCACGAGTGGTGGGGGCATCAGGTCGGATGGGCCGACTACCGACACCAGTGGCTGAGCGAAGGCCTCGCCGAGTACAGCGCCATGATGTTCGTGGAGGCGTCGCTCGAGAACGGGCCCAAGCTCTTCCGGAAGTTCCTCGAGGCGTCCAACGACGAACTGACCGGCTCGGTGGCCAGCGTCTTCGGGGCCTTCGGGCGGGCTGGTCTGGCGCTCGACAACAAGGCTGCCCAGGATCGTATTGGACCGATCGGGCATGGGTATCGGGCAGGTGTCGCAGAGGCGCCGGCAGCCTATTCCTCGATGGCCTACACCAAGGGCGCCATGGTCGTGCACATGCTGCGCTCGATCATGCGCGCCGTGACCGGCACCGATGAGCGCTTCTTCCGGATGCTGGCCGACTTCGTGCAGACCTACAGCGGCCGGGCGGTCACTACGGAGGACTTTGCCGCGACCGTGACCAAGCACGCTGCGATGGACTGGACCTGGTTCTTCGATCAATGGGTCTACGGCACCGAGATCCCGACCTTCAAGGCTGAGCACACGGTCGAGAAGGGTCCGCAAGGGAAGTGGCTGATCCGTCTCGATATCTCGATGACGGACGTCTCCCCGGGATTCAAGACGCTGGTGCCCGTGACCGCCGACTTCGGGGACGGGCGGCAGGGCCAGGTGGTGGTCATGGTCGATCGGCCTTCGGTGCAGCACACCGTGGCGCTGCCGTCGAAGCCGAAAAACGTCATCTTCAACCCCGACTATTCGATCCTGTCGAAGATGAAGGGGCGGTAGGTCCGCTCGTGCGCAGTCCCGTCCGGTCGGTCCTCAGCAGAGAGGTCCGCTAGGGAGCGCCGATCGCGAAGAGGTGCCGGCGCGCCCGGAAGAACAGGACGCCGTCGGACACGGCGGGACTGGACATCAAGACCTCTCCGAGTTCGTTGGTCGCGAGGAGCTCGTACTCGCGACCGGCCTTCAAGACGTACGTGTCACCGGTTTCCGAAGTGAAGTACAGCTTGCCGTCCGCCATCACTGGCGAGCTCGAGAACCCCGAGCTGCCTCCGCCGAGTCGCTGCTGGAAGACGCGCTCCCCGTCCTCGAGATCGAACACGCTGAGAACACCGTTGTCGAAGCAGAAGTAGCCGAGTCCGTCGTGGAGCAGCGGCGTCTGCATGTAGTTTCCCGAGCGCTCTTTCCACCACGCCATGGCATCGCTCTCCGGAGTGATCGTGCCCTTGGCGTCGGTCTCGACGGCGTAGATCGGTCGCATCCGGCCGTGGGCGTTGGTGATGATGATCCGCCCATTGGCATGGAGCGGAGTGGGAACCGGGATGTCGCCACCGCCCTCGAGCTTCCACAGCTCCTCTCCGGTGGCGAGGTCGTAGCCGCCGATGTGCTTCCAACCATTGACCACTACCTGCATCGAGGGTTCCGCGCCGCCGGTGTAGGGCAGGACCGCCGGAGTGCTCCAGGTGGGTACGTCCTCTCGGGAGGTACGCCAGATCTCCTCGCCGGTGGCGGCGTCGAGCGCTGCCACGAAGGCCTGTTCCTGGCCATCGACCTGTACGATCACCTTACCCTCGTGGAGAATCGGAGAGCTGGCGAAGCCCCATTGCGCGGTCTTCACCACGAAGAAGCCCGAGTCGATGACACCGAAGCTCTTCTTCCACTTGAGCTCGCCGTCCAGGCTGTAGTTGTAGAGTCCTTCCGAGCCGAAGAAGACCACCAGATTCTCCCCGTCGGTGGCCGGCGTGGAGTTGGTATGACTGGCCTTGGTGTGGCGCTTGATGGCGGGTATTCCCTTGAAGGCTTCCTGTTCCCAGACGATAGAACCGCTCGATTTGTCCAGAGCGATCACCCGGTAGCTCTGGGGCGTGTCGTCGTTGACAGGTGCGATGTCGCCGTAGAGCCCGACTTTGAGAGACGACTCGGCTCCTTCGGGCACGCTGGTGGTGACAAAGATGCGATCTCCCCAGATGACCGGACTGGAGTGGCCGAGACCCGGAATCGCTGTCTTCCAGAGAACGTTCGTGCCGCTCTCGACGTCCCATTCGGTGACCGTCGATCCCCGACCGTGTCCGGTTGCCTCGGGGCCACGAAATGACGGCCAGTCTCCCTCCGATGCTGCCGAGCGGCGAACGCTCGGGAAGCTCAGGAGTGCGAGCGCCAGGATCGCGAGTACCCACGGGTGGCTCTTGTGTTCAGCAGGGTTCCGGCTCATGGTCGTTCCTCGGTCTGTGCTTCTGGGGGGGCTCGGCTCGGGTGGAGACAGCGTTGACAGTAGCATCGCACGCCAGGAGCTCGGAGGGGATCGGGTGATGGAACAGTGAACCTATTGCTGCTCGACGAGCGCGATTTCGTCGGTCCCGTAGTCCAGTCAGGCCCCAGCGAGTCCGGCGCGGCGCGCATCGAGGGGGAGCGCCTCGCGCACCTGCGCACGGTGCTGCGGTCGAAGATGGGCGACGAGATCGAGGTGGGGCTGCTCGACGGTCGAACCGGTCGTGCCCGAATCGAGGCGATCGACGAACAGGGGGCGGTTCTCGACGTCGTTCTGGACAGGGATCCGCCTGCACCCGTCGACATCGATCTGGTGCTCGCACTGCCCCGGCCGCCGATGCTACGCAGGTTGCTCCAGGCGGTTGCGTCCATGGGGGTCAAGCGGATCGTGCTCCTCCAGACTTCCCGAGTGGAGAAGAGCTACTGGCAGAGTGCCGTCCTCGAGTCCAGCTCTCTCCAGAGGCACCTTCGGCTGGGGTTGGAGCAGTCGCGTGACACCGTCATGCCGATCGTCACGCTGGAGCGACGATTTCGGCCGTTTGCGGAGGACGCACTGCCCGGAATGCTGGAGAATCGTCGGGGCCTGCTGGCCGACCTCTCGTACGATCAGAGGTGTCCGGCGTCGGTTGCCCAGCCGTCGACCCTGATCGTCGGACCGGAGGGCGGCTTCGTCCCGTTCGAGCTCGAGCGTCTCGAGGCAGCGGGAGCCGAGGGGGTTTCGCTGGGTTGCCGGGCTCTTCGGGTCGAGACGGCGGTCCCTGCCCTTCTGGGCCGGCTGTTGCGATGACGAGAGGCCCCTGGTGCTCGGGCCACACTGCAGCCTGCGAAGGTGGCATATGTACACGCAATCTCCCCTGTGGGGTCGTACAATCGGGGCAGCGAATCCATGCTCCACTCGGTCGGAGTCGATCCCGCAGGGCAGTCGCCAGGGCCAGTCTGCTTCCGGCGAGCAGGGTTTCGTACGCTCGAGAGTCGATGGTGCCCGGACGCAATCGGAACGGAGACCTGTGAGAACCGCCTTCTTTCTTCTTCGCCTTCTCGGCTCCGTTCTCGGAGCGCCGATCCTCCGGCTGATCCGGGGTCGTCGTCGAACCAGCTGGTCCTTGCGCGAGGAGGTCGTCTGGACTGGGGTGCGCTGCCTGATCCACTCGGCGAGTCGCAACGGGATCGCCTGGATGCGCAAGATGGAGAAGACCGCGTCGCCTCCCTCACCGCTGTTTCGCCATGTGAGCTTCTTGCCCGTGAAGCTGGGCGGAGTGGAAGGCCTGCAGTGTGGCTCAGCCGAGGAGACTGCCGAGCGGTCGAGAGGAGGTCCGCCGGTGATCCTCTACTTCCACGGCGGCGCCTACGTGGTGGGCTCGGCGTGGTCGTACCGGGAGATCTCCGCTCGCCTCGCTCTGGACTGCGCGGCGCGGGTCGTGACTCCCGACTACAGACTCGGTCCCGAACATCCGTTTCCGGCCGCCCACGACGACTGCCTGGCGGTCTATCGAGCGCTGCTCGAGCAGGGTGTCGATCCTCAGCGGATGGCGCTGGCCGGCGACTCTGCCGGTGGCGCTCTGGCACTCGCGACTCTCGTGACGGCACGGGACGAAGGACTGGAGCTGCCCGCCGCGGCAGTGCTCTTCTCGCCCTGGGCCGATCCGAGCGCTTCTGAGGGAAGCATGCGCACGAATCTCGAGGACGATGTGCTCGATGGCGAGTTCCTGGAGCTCGGGATCGACGGATATCTGCAGCCCCGCTGGCTCGACGACCCCCGGGTTCGGCTTACCGGGGCCGACCTGTCCGGCCTGCCACCCCTCCTGCTCCAGGTGGGAGATGCCGAGATCTTCCTCGACCAGGTTCGTGAGCTGGCAGAGCGCGCCTCGAGTGCTGGAACGGAGGTCACCCTCAAGGTGTACGAAGACCTGTTCCACACCTTCCAGAGTTTCACCACCGTGCTCCCTCGGGCAGAGGCAGCGGTCGGAGACTCCACGGCCTTTCTCGCCGGGCTCTGGAACGACTGAAACCACGCGAGGCTCCCTGGCAGGCTGGCTGCTGGTAAGGTTCCTTTTCACGATCTCTGAGGGGAGAGCTTTCGATGGCTGCAAAGGACGCGTTCGGGAACCGCGCACTCGGGCACTTGATGGACCTGTTGGCGATCGAGGGATTGAGTGGGCAGGAGGGCGCGGTTGCCCAGGCTGTCCGGGAGAAGCTGGAGGCGGCCGGCTGCGAACCGGGATGGATCCGTCACGACACTGCGAACAAGCGCATTCCGGGGGACTACGAGGTCGGCAATCTCGTGGTCAAGATTCCGGGAACGTTCAAGGCTCCAAGACGCCTGTTCATGGGGCACCTCGACACGGTGCCGCTCTGCCGAGGTGCCGTTCCCGTGCACAAAGGGAAGCGGATCGTGTCGAAGGGCGACACTGCGCTCGGAGGCGACAACCGCACCGCCGTGGCGGCTCTCGTCACGATGGTGGAGACGATCCTGGGCGAAGAGCGTCCGCGGGCCCCCATGACGGTGCTCTTCACCGTGGGAGAAGAGGTCGGACTCTGGGGCGCACGCATGGTTCGGCTTCGCGACCTGGGAAACCCCGAGATGGGCTTCAATGTGGACGGAGGCGACCCTGCGCGAGTGATCGTCGGTGCCATTGGGGCCGACCGCTGGCAGGTGCATGTGCACGGAAAATCGTCTCATGCCGGTGTCCGTCCCGAGGACGGCATCTCGGCGACCTTGATTGCCAGCCGGGCGATTGCCGAGGTCGCGGAGAAGGGCTACTTCGGCAAGATCGAGAAGGGGCGGCGTCGGGGTGCATCCAATGTCGGAACGATCCGTGGCGGAGAAGCTACCAACCAGGTCACCGACTACGTATGGGTGAAGGGAGAGTCGCGCAGCCACGATCCCAAGTTCCTGGCCAAGATCACCAAGGCCTACCGGAAGGCCTTCGAGCGCGCTGCTCGCTCGGTCAAGAACGCTTCCGGGAAGCGGGGCCATGTCGAGTTCCTCGAGGAGCACGACTACGACGCCTTTCGGATGGATACCGAGTCGCCGCCCGTGGGAAGAGCGATCGATGCGGCCCGAGCCCTCGGATTGGAGCCAGAGCTCAAGATCGCCGATGGCGGCCTGGATGCGAACTATCTCAACGCGATGGGCGTCCCGACGGTCACTCTGGGGGCAGGCCAGCACAACCCTCACACGATCGAGGAGTATGTAGAGGTGGCGGAGTTTCTCGACGGCTGCCGTCTGTTGGTCGAGATCGCGACGACCCGTTGAGGAGCCCGAGGAGGAAACAACACATTGGTCGAGATCGTCCGAGGTCGAACGGAAGTCGCGGGAGCGCCTGGTAGGGCGCGGTTCGGTGCTGTGGCTCGCCGGGTGATCCTCCGGGGCGCGATCGCGGCCACCGCCCTCGGACTGGGCGCGATCGAGGCGACGGCGTCTCCCTACCGCTTGAAGCTGGAGCTTCCGGAAGGGCCGATGATCTTCGGACGAATCAAGGTCGCGGTGGAGGCTCCAGAGGGAGTCTCCGAGGTGAGTTACTGGCTGGACGGCGAAGAGGTCGCGCGCGAGCTCGAGTCCCCCTTCTCTTCGCGACTTCGCCTGGGTCCGCTGCCCGAGCGACGCGTGCTCGAAGCCGTCGCTCGCGACGCCGACGGCGTGGAAATGGCCCGCGATCGGGTGGTGCTCAATCGTGGCTTCGGAGGCCACTCGGTGCGGTTTCTACAGCCGCGAGATCTGGGTCGAAGTGGCGTGGTCGACGTCGTGGTCGACGTCGATGCGTCCCCGGGCCAGCGAATCTCGACTGTGGAGCTCTTCTGGAACCGTGAATCGCTGACGCGCTGGGACTCGGCGCCCTTCCAGGCGACGGTCGAGCTGCCTGCGAAGCCCGGATTCCTGCGCGCGGTCGCGCAGGACGATGCCGGAGACAGTGCCGAGGCGATCCTCCTCAGCCTCGGCCAGGATCTGGCCTACCGCTCCGACGCCTCCGTGGTCGAGTTGACCGTGGTGGCCAAGGATCGCCGCGGTCGTCCGATCCGGGACCTCCTGCCGTCCCAGATCGACATCGTGGAGAAGGGACGACCGCAGACCCTCCGCTCGCTCGAAGCCGCCGATGCCGTACCCCTCACCGTGGCCTTGACGGTGGACGTCTCTCAGAGCATGCAGCGTAAGCTCGACACGGTGAAGCTCGCCGTGTCGAGCTTCGCGGAGCGGGTCCTGGGCGACGGTGATCGAGCCTTCGTCGTCAGCTTCGGGGCAGAGCCCGAGTTGGTGCGGCTGCCCACTGCCGACTCCTCCACCCTGTCGGCGGCACTGGATGATCGCTCGGCCGAGGGACTGACCGCCCTTTGGGATGCCCTGGCCTACTCACTCGTGCTGCTGCGCGATGTCAAGGGTCGTCGTGCGGTGGTTCTGCTCTCGGACGGTGACGATTCGTGCAGCCGTCTGGCGCTGAATCGGCTGGACGAGCTGGCTCAACGGGTGGGAGTGCCGATCTATCTGATCTGGATGCGGGAGCCCCCCAACGGCGGACATCCTGGCCAGGAGGTTCTGTTGCCGCACATGGTCCGGCGCAGCGGTGGTGAAGTTCTGCCGGTGACCGAAGCGGAGGATCTGGATGGTGCCTACCAACGGATCGCTGACCAGCTTCTCGCGCAGTATCTGATGACGTACTCTCCTCTGGAGCCGCGCGGCGAGGGCTGGCGCGAGGTCCAGGTGAAGATCGACCGCCCGGGAGTCCGAGCGCTCACGGTCAGTGGATATTGGCCGCAGGGGGATCGAGGAGCGAGATGAAGACCTTCTTTGGCGAAACGGTGGTTCTGACCCTGGCTCTGATGTCGTGCGGGGCTGCGCTCTGGGCGCAGAAAGCGACCGAGCTCTCGATTCGAGTCGGGGAGGTTCGGGTCCACGGTCTCGAGGCTGGAGACGAGGAGGCGCCGACGCTGGTCTTGCTGCACGGTGCCCGGTTCAGCTCGGCGACGTGGCTCGAGCTCGGAACGCTCGACGTACTCGCCGATGCGGGTTTCCACGTCGTCGCGGTGGATCTGCCCGGCTTCGGGCAGACTCCAGCGAGCGAACAGGCGCCGGCGGAGTTCCTGGAGGGGCTCATCGAGCAGGTGGCCCCCGATCGCCCGATCCTGGTCTCGCCTTCGATGAGCGGACGCTTCAGTCTGGCGCTGGCGACGCGGGCTCCGCGAATGATGGCGGGTCTCGTGGCGGTCGCCCCGGGAGGGATTCCAGACGCGTTGGAGGCGCTCGATGGCGACCGCCTCCCGCTGTTGGCCATCTGGGGAGAGAATGACGAGGTCGTGCCACTGGAAGACGGACGCAGGCTCACCGAGGCGCTCCCGAACTCCAGGCTCGTGGTGTTGGAGGGAGCGGGCCACCCGAGCTATCTCGATCGCCCCGACGAGTTCCACGCTGCCCTGATCGCCTTCGCCCACCAGGTCTTCGGAGCGGACTCGGTTTCGGAAGTGGATCCGAACTAGGAGTGGCGCCCGAGTAGCCCGAGTAGCCCGAGTAGCCCGAGTAGGAAGTGGCAGAGGCTGTTCCCGGTCTCGAGGCTGGCGCGGCCGATCACACCGAGCCTTCCCTCGAGCGAATCAGGGCTCTTCCCCATCCGGTGGCTTCTCGCGGGGATCGATGGGGGCGAGCGTCAAGTGTTCGGCGGGCACCAGGGTGAGGTCGACCTGAACCGGTGCACCGATCCTTCGGGCCAGCTCTTCCTGTGCTTTGAGGAGCACCGTGTCGTCGAGCTCGCCGAACAGGAAGATCTCCCCCGTGATCGTCAGGACACCCTCGACCTTGCTGACCCTGAGGTTCTCGGCCCGGCCTTGGGTACCCTGCCGTGCCAGCTGCGCCTCGAGGATGGCTTCGAGGGTCTGAAGCTGATGGAGCTCGCGTCCCTGGTATCCCAGAGGGATGGCCAGCAGCAGAATGGCGAGAGCCGACAGCAAGAGCCCTCGTTTGACTCGCTCGTCGCGGTTGGCACTCGAGGGACGGAAGCCGAGCAGCAGGAAGACCAGAGCTCCCACCAGCACGATGCCTGCGAGGTTGGTGAGGAAGAGCAGAAAGGCGCCGGCGGCGAGTGTGAATTCGGAGTCGCCGAGGCCGTGCCCCGCCACGCACAGGGGTGGAACGAGCGCCACGGCGATCGCCACACCCGGCAGTGATGCCGCGACCGATTTTCGACTGACCCCGTAGGCTGCGGCGGCGCCGGCCGTGACGGCTACGGCGAGATCGAGCAGAGTGGGAGCCCCCCGAGAGAGCATCTCCTGGGTCGGCGGTGCATCCGGCCAGAGGATTCCGATCAAGGCGCTGACGCCGACCGCAGTGGCGACTCCCTGCGTCGTCGAGAGCGCGGCTCGGCGGATCATCTGCAGGTGACCCTGGATCAGGCCATGAGCGAGCGCCAGGATTGGCGACATCAGCGGCGCCACCAGCATGGCACCGATGATGACGGCGGTGCTGTTCTGCCGAAGCCCGAAGGTCGCGAGCGCAGAGGAGAGCAGGATCAGTATGTAGAAGTCGACATCGGCACGCGCAGCGGAGCGCATCGACAAGAACACCTCGCTGCGCTCGGTGACGGTCAGCTGGGGCAGCGGCTCGGAAAGGAGCTGCCAGAGTCGACGGAGAAGAAAAAGAGCTCTCCGCTCGCCGCGCTTGACGACGAGGGTTGCTCCGCTTCGCGCCATGGCGACCTCTGCGGACACGCCGCCGAGCAGGCTCCTTCCGAGCAGCCGATCGGCAGTCGCGCCGACGATCAGCAGAGCGCGATCTGCGCTGGCGTCGAGAAGGCCTGCTGCGGTCTTCGTGGCGGAGACGGCTCGGAGCGTGACTCGGTCGCCGGAGTCGGTCTCGGCCAGGGTTCGGCCGAGGATCTCGTCGCCCCGAGCCGGGGGAAGGGCCGAGGAGACGACTGTCAGGAGCTCGACAGATTCACTTTCCGGGCAAAGGCCGAGGGCGATCTCGAGCCCGAACGGGGCGTGCGGCCCGCCGGCGGTGGCGACGGTGATGCTCGTGGGACCTTCGGAGATCTCTCCACGCAGCACGGAGAGAGGACGCCGCGTGCTGCGAAAGACTTCTTCCAGAAGGTCTTCCTCCCGAGCATTCATGGGGTTCTCGGGATCGGCGTGCCAGGGCAGGACGATCAGTCCGACGTCGAGCTCGCTGGCCGCCGCGACGACCCCCGACGTCTCGGTCGGGGCGATTCTCACCACCGTCTGGATCGGTCCCTCGGGATAGGCCTCGTCGACCCGGTGTTGCAGGTCGCGCTGCACCGCTTCCGCGTGTCGACGGAGCTGCGAGGGGAAGGCTCTTGCCGAATGCTCGACGATCTGGACCACGACAACGTGGCCCTGGTGACGCACGGCCAGGGGCATCGCCAGTCGAACCAGCGGGCCGAGGTCGAGGTCACCCAGGGCGACCACCATCACGCGGTACTCGCTGGCTTCGGCTTCGGTTTCCTCGGCGCCCACCAGGACGCCCGAGTCGGGGCTTCGCAGGGCATGCGAGCTCGAGTACGCGATCCAGACGACGGCACTCGCAAGCATCCATACGCCGCCGATGAAGAGCGAGGGGGAGGGTAGGAGCAGGGCGAGAAAGATGGAGATCGCGATGGCTGCGGTCGGGACCAGGGGATGCAGCGGAAGGCGTGGGTAGCGTCGCTGCGGGAGGTCGGACTCCGCGGTGCGGGCCCAGGGGAAGAGCACCAACGCCGTGACGACGAAGAAGGCCAGAGCTGCGGTGCCGCTCGTGGTCAGACGGTTGGGGGCGAGAAACGAGACGAAGGCAGTCGTCAGGAGAAAGAAGGAGACCGCCGGCGTCGAGGCGTCTCCCTCCTGGCTCGGCGCCAGCCAGGCAGGAAAGAAGCCGTCGGTGGCCATGCGCTCGGTCAGCCGGGAAGCCGATGAACAGGCGCGAACCAGTGCCACGACACACAGGAAGACCAGCGCCAGGAGGATCAACACCTCGGCCTGCATCTCCCCCGGGGCCGACTCTCTCAGCCAGCTCTCCAGGTCGATCTCGGGGCTCCTCATGACGAGATCCGTGGCCAGGGCGGCGATCGACGTCAGGCCCACTCCAACGGCCACCAGGCTCACCAGGATCGCCCTGCCTGGGCGACGCAGCTCGTTCCGGCGTGCGAGCATCGGCTCGATGGCCCACAGCGCGGCTCCGAGCAGGGAGACACTGGAGAGCCAGTAGCGCACGGGCTCGACCTCGGGAAATTCGCGGAGATCGTCACCTCGCAGCAGAAATCCGATGACGATGACCAGCACTGGAACCAGGAGGGCGGCCCAGGCCAGAATCGTTCGGGCTGGAGTCCAGGCCGTCCCGCCGGTCATGACCCGGAGAGCGACGATCAGCAGCAGGAGAGCCGCCCACCACAACGGTTGGATCGAGACGCCGAACTGGCTTTGGACCTGCGTCGAAAGGTGATTCGCAGCCAGGTCGAGCACGACGCTGGCAAGGGCCAGGTAGCCGAGCAGACTCAGGGACCCGACCGCGAACTGAGCCCACGAGGCGCCCAGACCGGTCATGCTGTACGGACTACCGCTCTCCACGGCCACCGAGCTGCGCTCGGCCATCGCCAACCAGATCGGAAAGAGCAGCAGGGCGGCGACGGGATAGACCAGCAGGGCCTTGCTGCCGGCCTGGACCAGCACCAGTGGAGAGACGCCGAACAGTCCGACGGCGAGCGCGATCGGAGCGGCCATGGCGATCGCAGCGGCGATCCCCAGGGTGCGACTGAAGCGAACGGAACGAGGAGTTGGCAAGGCTCGGAGGTTCGAGTGATCTGAGTGGTGGTCGGGCGCAGTGTATCGGTTGCGCAGCGCGAGAAGCTCATCGGGCGAGCCGCGGGGCTCGGACCTCGCCGTGCGCTCGGTTTCTACTGCAGCTCGACCTGCGCCTCCAGCTCTTCCGGTTCGGGGTGATAGCCCCGCTTGGCGTCGAGCAGAACCGTCTTGGCCTGGAAAAGGCGCCGGCCTTCAGCGACCAGGCGCTGCTTGCCACGCTCGTACCAGCCCTCTCGCATCAGCTGGAGCACGGGTTCGCGGAGCCGTCCGCTCCCTCGCTTGGCGGCCCACTCGATGTTGAGCTCGCCGAGATTCGCATCGATCGCTCGGAGGAGCTCGATGCGACGAGACTCCGGCAGTGCGCCAGCGACCTCGATCTTGAACACGTACCGCGAGGCAGCCATGTCGGGCTCGGCCCGGAAGTGAGTCACGTGGACACCGAGTGTCTTCCCGGCACGGTCGATCGCTTCGATCACCTGGTTGACGCTCACCTTTTCACCGGTCAGGTTGGTCATGCCGCGTCCCTTGCGCCGGAAGACGATGACCGGAGTCTGGTGATAGCGCTCGACCACCTCGATGACGTCGTTGATGTCGTAGCGGTAGAGGCCGCCCGTGGTGGTGAGGAACACATAGTACTGCTGGCCGATCTCGATCTCGTCGATTCCCAGGAAGTCCCACTCGGAGGCGTCGTCGGGATGCTCTTCGATCTGTTCGCAGGGGACGAGCTCGAAGACGTTGAGATGCACCGTAGGCACGCCTCCAGCCCCATGATCGGAAACCGGAATGCTCATCCGGGCCTCCGAGGCGAGATAGCCCATGTCGCGGGTCGAGACCATCCCTTTGTCGTCAGGGTCGTACCACTCGCCGAGCTGTTCGATGTAGGCGCCCACGGTGCCGCCCTTCCAGCACCCGAGCAGATCGATGTCGGGCCAGTAGTCGGCCGGCACCAGTCGGCCGCGCGCGGCGCGCATCGTCTCGAGCGCGTGAGCCCGGGCCGGGTCGCGTCCCAGTCCGGGGGCGAGCGCGGCGCGAATCGTCGGCTCCAGCTCACAGCTCAGGGTGCCGTCGTGGATGTCCCGAATGAGGCTCTCGGCAAAGGTGTCGGCGAGCTGGGCCAGCTTCAAGATCGAAGACGGGTTGGCGGTAGCGAGGAAGCTCAACGGCTCGGCCAGGGCGAAGCGCAGCAAGGCGTAGTACTTGGCTTCGTAGTCGTGGATCTCGAAGGCGGGATAGGGGACGGCATAGGCCGACTGCACGACCCTCGGCATCTCCTTGACGACCATGCCGCTGGTCGAGCCGTAGGGCAGGCCGGCGTCGGTGTACCCCTCGATGGCGGGCGAGACGATGGTGAGCATCTTGCGGTCGAAGATCGTCGGATGATCGCGATGGGCATAGTGCAGCCAGGCCGTCATGCCACCGCCCTTTCGGCAGGTCGGAGTCACGGGAATGTACTTCGGCTGGCCGGTCGTGCCCGAAGTCTGGGCGAAGAGCACGGGATCTTCGGCGGTCAGCACGCTGCGCTCTCCGCGGGTCATCCGATCGATGCGCTCCCGGATGTCGTCGTAGGAGACGACGGGAACCGCGCCGCGATAGTCGGCCAGACTGCGCACACCCGCGAACCCGTGTTCCCGACCGTACTCGGTGTCGCGGTTGCGCTCCATGATGCGCTGCAGCAGCTCCTGCTGCGCCCTTGCAGGATTCAGAGTGGCCTGCTCGAAGGGAGCTGCACTGCGGCGGGCTACCAGGCGAATGAGGAGCGGGGCGAGGAAGGCCATTACTGCTCCTCGGGTGTGGTCTCGGGTGTGGCTTCTGGGGCGACGACGGGAACCGCCGCCTGACCGTCGACGGTCATCATCTCGCGAGCCTCCTCTCCGAGGGTCTCGAGGCGTCTCACCTCATCCTCGGTCAAGGGTACGTTCAGGGCTCCTTCCTGATGACGTTCGAGCAGCGTCATGACGAAAGCGGCCGCCACCTCGGGCTCGTTGGCCCGAATCGCGTTGCCGATCAGATCGAAGACCCTCTTCTTCGCCACCCGATTGAGCTGAGGGTCCGGGCGCAGAAAGCGAAGCCGCTCGATATCGGCGAACAGGCTCAGTGCATCGAACTCGTACAGCAGACGGCGATTGACACCGACTCGCCACTGGTGGCTCAACCGTTCGGCCTCGTCGCCCGTCGCCGTGGCCCTGGACTCCTGGATCTCCGTCAGCTGGCGCCCGAGATCGAAAATCTGTCCGTCGATCAGGTCGAGCTCGGCGAGGGCCCGTTGCTCGAGCCGGCGATCGAGCCAGATCTGCGAGCCGACGAAGGACACGAGCAGCACCAGTCCGATCGCCGTGGTCCACACCGCGAGCGCTTGCCAGGGGCGCTGACGTGCCCAGCGCTTCAGGCTCTCGATCAGGGTCGGCTCGGCCACCGAGACCGCCTCTCCTTCGAGATGGTGGCGCAGATCCCGGGCCATCGCGCGGGCGTCTCGGTAGCGCCGGTCGGGCTCCTTCTGCAGTGCCTTGCTGCAGATGGCGGCCAGGCTGCGTGAAACCCAGACGTTGCTTCGCCGCGGGTCCTCGGGCTCACGGTACTGCGCCTGGAGCATCACCGCGTAGGCGTCCTTTCCCTCGAAGGGGCTCTTGCCCGTGAGAATGCGGTAGAGCATCACCCCGAGCGCGAAGACATCGGCTTCGGGCCCGGCCTTCAGCGTGTCGCCGCGTGCCTGCTCGGGCGACATGTAGCCCGGTGTGCCGAGAATCTGGCCGAGCACGGTGGCATTCGCCTGGTTCTTGTCGCCGATTCGCTTGGCGATTCCCCAGTCGGCGACATAGACCGAGCCGAAATCGTCGATCAGGATGTTGTCGGGCTTGAGGTCACGATGCACGATGCCTCGCTGATGCGCGTAGCCGACCGTTGCCGCCACGCGCTGGAGGACCTCGAGCAGACGACGCTGCCAGTTGAGATCGCTGGTGCGATCTCCGCGCTTATCGAAGAGTCCCTCGAAGGTGTCGCCCTCGACCTTCTTCATGGCATAGAAGGGGCGCCCGTCCACCGTCACGCCGATACCGTAGACCGGCAGGCTTCCGGGGTGATCGATCGATGCGGTGATCTCGGCCTCGCTCTCGAAGCGCTCTCGCAGGGACTCGTGCTCCGCGGCCTCGGCCTTGAGGACCTTCACGGCCACGCTCTGCCCGAGCTCGGGCTCGATCGCTTCCCAGACCGTGCCCATCGCCCCTTCACCCAGCTGGCGAACCATGTCGAAGGAGCGGTGGACGTCGACCGATCGTTCGTCGATCATGACGGGCGTCCTTCCGAGACCAGGGGATTCTGCGGAGCGACCGCGACGGCGGATCCAGCGTCGACCAGGGCGTAGTGGGAGGTGTGCCGCGAGAGAATCGTTTCGTCGATGGACACGCCCAGGCCGGGGCCGCTCGGTCGCCGGGGCGGCTTGCCGCCGCGCGCGAAGCGGAGTTCCGGAGCCCCCGGGTCGTCGTGCAACAGGAGTCGGCCAAAGCAGCCTTCGGCGAAGCGGACCGGCCAGCAGTCTGCCGTGAGGGCGAGGTGCGCGGAGGACAGCAGGGACGACTCCCCGACCTGGCAGCCGATCTGGATCTTCAGTCCGGCCTCGCGTGCTTCCTGGCAGCGCTTGCGCGTCGCCACGAGTCCTCCGCACTTCGAGATGCGCGCGTTGATTTCGGTAGCGGCACCGAGCTCGATCAGCTCCTCGAGTGTGTCTCGGGAGGTGAAGCTCTCGTCGGCCATCACGTCGAGACCGGTCTCTCGGACCAGCCGCGCCAGGCCCGCGAGATCGTCGGCGGCGATCGGCTGCTCGAAGGAGCACACTCCACTGCCAGCGTAGCGGGGCATGAGGTCGAGCGCCTGCTCGAGCGTCCATCCCATGTTGGCGTCGACGCGCATCTCCATGCCCGAGCCCAGGAACCGACCCAGAGAGCGCAGGGCGTCCGCACTGGTCTGGGCGCCGACCTTGATCTTGACCGCGCGAAACCCCATCAGCCGATGGGCGAGCGCGAGCAGCGTCTCCCTGGCGCCGGTCTCCCCGGACATCACTCCGCTGTATCGGAAGCTCGTTGGCAGTGGGGGTGTACCGGCCATCACCTGCTTCCCGGTCGCTCGCCCGAAGGTGTCGAGCAGGGCGAGGTCGACCGCACACCAGGCCGCACCCTGCGGCACCTCGGGCGACACCCAGTCGGAAGGCGCCCTGCCGTCGCACTGCCCGAGGAAGTCTTCTACCTCGTCGAGACCCTCGAAGCTGCGGCCCACCAGCCGGGGCAGGATGCTCTCTCGAAGCAGTGAGAAAACGCCGTCCTGCGTCTCCCCGGTGACGTAGGGGCGAGGCAGGCACTCCCCGAATCCGAGCGTGCCGGACTCCGTGACGCACTTGAGGAAGACGCTCTGCGAATGATCTCGAGACGCGGCGGCATGGCGAAATCGAACGCGGAAGGGTAGATCCACGGTGTAGAGCTCGAATCGGGCGATCTGTTCGCTCACCTGAGAGGCACCTTGGTCGCTGTAGAGTCTTCGTTGTCGCCGATCGGATTGCGAGCGTAGAGTATGCCAGGATCTGCCAGATGGTGGATTTTCGAGAGCGGCTGGGAGGCGTCGACGGCGACCTGGTGCAGGTCGACTCCCGGCTCGGCCGGCACGGCGGCGGCTCACCGAGATACCGGATCGCCTACACGCGCTGGGAACCGGAGCGCGTGCAGGGACCGACAGTGGTCTACAACCACGGCCTGCAGAGCCACCGGGGCTGGTTCGCCCAGACGGCCAGCGAGCTCAGTGAGCGAGGTCACCCGGTCTACGCCTTCGACCGCATCGGCTCGGGAGGCTCGGATCCAGGCTTGGCGCAGCGGCGCGGTGAGGTCGTCTCGGCCCGGGGGCACATCCGCGACTGGCGGCTGTTCCTGGACACTGTCGAGCGGATGCTCGAGCGGGCACGGCTGGATCATCCCGGCAACGACGTCGTCCTCTGGGGCAACAGCTTTGGCGGCAAGGTCGTGACGGCATTCGCATGGGACCGGGCCGAGCGTCTCGAGGCACTGGGGGTGAGCCGAGTCGTGCTGACGGTTCCGGGCAACTTTCAGAGAAAGACGACGATGCCGCTGCCCTTCTCGCTCGGCCGGCTCCTGTTGTCGAGTCCCCTGGCGCGATTCTCGGTGCCCATGGTAGAGCGAGACCACGACAACGGAGCCCGGTGGTTCGTTCGTCCCGGCCCCTGGTTCGACGCCATCGTGGCCGACGAGTTGTCGTTGCGCGAGGTGACTCGCACCTTCTATCTCGAGACGGCACGAATGGACCGCTTCAACAGCGCCCAGCGAGCCACGCGTCGCTTTCCGGTCCCGCTGCTGGCCCTGATGGTGAGAGGCGACCGGATGATGGACAACGAGAAGATGGAGCGGTACCTGAGGCGGCATGCGTCCGATCAGACCTCGTGGAGCTTCTATCGCGGGGGCCCTGAGGAGAAGCACTTTCTCCTGTTCACCGAAGATCGAGACGAAGCCCTGGCCGAGATCGAGACCTTTCTCGGCAAGAGCCGGGACTGACTCACATCCGTGCGCCGAAGCCTCGGGAGAGGTTGACCCATCGTTGCGCTCGGCGTCGTCTCGAACATGGTGGCGAACCTAATCGGAGAGAACGCGCAGTCAGACGAAGGAGGCAGGGTCGCCGCTCCCTTCGAGGAAGGTCGGAGAGCAGGGAGCAGCAGGGCAAGACCGAAATCGTGGTCGGCCCTCGGGTTCGCCTTCTAGATACTGGTTCCCGAGGGGGGCTATGCCTTTGGGACGGTGCGCGTTCCGTTTCCGCCGCGGAGGCCCCCGGGAACCGGCCTCCGCCGGCTCTTTACATAGAGCGGTAGAATATTGGACAATGATCGAAAACATGGTGGAAGGAGAGTGGAACCGTGTCCCTTTCCCTGCTGCAGCGTCTGTTCGTCTTGCGCACCGCCTCTCTGATGATCGCGATGGCCGCCGTGGCCGTCGCTACCTATGCTCACTCCATCTCGGGGGTCGAGCTCTCGGTCTCATCGCCGTCCTGGATGAGGCTCGGCGACGACGTCACGGTGAGCTTCGACTACCAGACCGACGATGCGGGTGGCGTGCGAATCTTCGCGCGGCCTTTCACCGCTGGAGCACCGACCCCTGGCTACTCGGCGAGTGGGTCGCCGGTGTACTTCGGATCGGGAAGCGCGAGCGGTACTTTCAGGATCAACAGTGGCTCGCCGACCGTCGACAGCGTTCGGATCCGGATGACCAACGCGGACCAGACGGCGATCTACCTCGCGTTCTTCGTCGAGACCGAGGTGCACTGGGGAGACGTAGGCATTTCCAACGTCAGTATCGATCCTCCGGCCGGTGATCATCTGGCAAACGGCCAGCAAGCCGATATCACCTTCGACTATCACGTCCCCGAGGACGCACGGATCTTCCCTCGGCCGATGACCGGGCCAGGGACCACGCCCGGCTATTCCGCGAGCGGTTCCCCTCTGTACAGCGGAGCGGGCTCCAGTAGCGCCAACTTCACGATCGGTTCCGGTACGCCCTACGTCGACCGGGTCCGTTTCACCGTGACCAACGCCGACCAGAGCGTGACCCTCGCCGTGTTCTTCGTGCCCGTGGGCATCCAGGTCTACGAGCACGCGGTCTCGAACGTGTCCGTCGACCCGGGGATGGTCGCTTCTCTGCGCCAGGGTGTGGACCGCGTCGACGTCGACCTCGATTACTACAGCGACGAGCCCACCGGTCTGCGCATCTTCGTGCGGCCAATGACGAACGGAGCTCTGACGCCGGGCTACTCGGCCCATGGCTCACCGTTGCACCCCACGGGGAGTGGTTCGATCACGGGTTTCTTCGAGGTCTCTTCCGAGTCCCACGTGGACCACCTCAGAATCCAGGTGCTGAACGGCAATCAGTCGAGTCTCCTGTACGAGAGATTCGTGCCCGTCTCGATCGGCTTCGGGCCCGACGCGATCACGAACGTGTCCTATGACTTGAAGACTCCGGCGCTGATCAGCAACGGCAGCCCGCTCGAGGTGGCGTTCGACTATTTGACGACCACTCCACAAGAGTCTCGTATCTTCCCGCGGCCCCTGACGGACGGCTCCTTGACCCCGAACTACGGTGCCTGCCCCAGTCCGCTCTACAACGGCGACTCCCTCGGAGAGCAGTGTGCGTACACGATCCTCTCGGGTGACGTTCGTGTCGACGAGACTCGTTTCAACGTTGTCAGCGAAACTCGCGGTTCCGGGGCGACGCGACTGACCTTCAAGTACCCGGCTGGTCACTACTTCGGAGCGACGGCCATTTCGAGCAGCCCGATGATCTTCAGCGACGGTTTCGAAGTGGGCTCGATCTTTGCCTGGAGCCATTCGGTAGGCGCTCCGTAGCCGGCTCGGCCCGTCAGTGGAAAAGAAGGTTACAGTCGCCATTTCCGACGTCCAGGGATTGGCGACTGTCACCTTTTGTGACCGGTTTCCAGTGCACGGGCTGCCGCGGGCGACGACTTCGCGAGCGACGAGAAGGAGCGCAAGGAAACGGCTCGAGCGATGATGCGCATGATGCGCTCGATCGACGAGACGCTGTTCCCGAACGAAGTGGGGCCCACCTGTCGGACCTGCCATCGGGGCTCGAGCCAGCCGGAGTATCCTCGTCCCAAGCGGTGAGCGATGATCTTTGGCACTCGTGAAAGGCGGTTGCGAATGAAGTGGGTACTCCTTGTCGGCCTGGTTGCCACTCTTGTCGGCGCTCTCGCGGGGACGCCCGCCGCGGCACAAACGGAAAAGGCGCGACTGATGGCGGTGTTCGCCCATCCCGACGACGAGATCAGCATCGCGCCGCTGCTGGCGAAGTACGCCGCGGAAGGGCACGAGGTACGGCTCTTGACAGTCACCTCGGGCCAGGTGGGCGACGCCAACACTGACGTCCCGCGCGGCGACGCGCTGGGTAGGGCGCGTGAGGCGGAGCTCGGCTGCTCGGGGAAGGCGCTCGGAATCCAGGAGCCGGTTCCGCTGCGCTACATGGACGGAGACATCGCGGGCTGGGACACGCTACGAGAGCTGCGCGAGCGCCTCCGTGAAGAGATGCACGGCTTCGCTCCGCACGTGGTCTTCACCTGGGGTGTCGACGGTCTGAGTGGTCACCCGGACCACCGCCTGGTGGGTGCGCTGACCACCGAAGTCTTCCAGGAGCCTTGGCCGGACGGGACGCTCCCTCCTCAGAAGCTCTACACCTTCGTGCTCCCGGCCTCGGCGATGGCGGGGCGGCCAGCGCAGCCCGAGCGCGCCATCGTGCGCGACGACTTCGTGACCACGGTGGTCGACGCGTCGGCGTACCTCGACGAGATGCTCGAAGCGATGCACTGCCACGTCACCCAGTGGGCGCCGAAGGAGCGCGTCGCGAGCATGTTCGCTGAGCGAAAGGCCGCAACCGGGGGACGGGTGGCGTTGCGGCTGGCCATGAGCACGGTGGACGTCGAGCTTCCGGAGTCGGACGTGCTCGCGGGACTGAAGTAGGGGGAGAGCGCAAGCGGCCTGATCGGTCGGCAGCCTCGGCCGATGTCGGGGGCTCTGGGTTCGGTCGTGATATGCTTACCCCCTAAGTATGAACCTACCTTCCGAGATCCGAGAACAGTTCCAGCGCTACGGCAGGGTGGGTGGGCAGATCCGGGCCACGGTCCTGCCACCTCCTCGCCGAAGGGCGATTGCCCGACGGGCGGCGTCGCTGCGGTGGATCCGCGAGCGCTTCGGCGCGACCAGCTTCGAAGAGCTCGGGTTGCCGGCCGGTGACCTCATCGATGTTGGATTGGCCGATGTGGCCGAGGAGAGGATCTCGCTGGAGAGTCTCCTGGTGTCGATCGCGGCTCCGCGTCTTCGTCGCGAGGGCGTCCCGGTCAGTGTCGAGCTGGCCGATCCAGAAGACCGTCTCTACATGCTCCTGTCCGAGAGCGAAGGCGACCTCGCGCATGCTCGCTACCAGGCGTATCTGGGCCAGGCAAGTTCGTTTGCCGACGCCTGCCGCCTCGCGCGGATCGATCGGGGTTGAGATGCGGAGGAAACTCGACCGGGCCCGCCTTCAGGAGTTGATGCGGGAGCTCGCGGCGAGCGTGCCGAAGGGTGGGTCCTACCGGGTGTACCTGCTCGGCGGAGGCACGGCGGTTCTCTGCGGATGGCGCGATTCGACGATCGATGCCGATCTCTTCTCCGAACAGGACGCCGTCTTTCGAGACATTCAACGCATCAAGAACGATCTCCAGCTGAACGTGGAGCTCGTTCGTCCGGAGCACTTCGTTCCCGCGCTCGAAGGAAGCGAGAGCCGGCACGTGTTCATCGAAACAATCGAGGACGTGAGCTTCTATCACTACGACCCCTATGCCCAGCTGCTCTCGAAGGTGGTCAGAGGCTTTCGCCGAGATCTTCTGGATGCGGAGAGCCTGCTCGGATCCGGCATGGCCGAGGAGGGACTCTTCCGGACGCTGGTCGAGAGGATTCCGGAATCGGCGTTCAGCAAGTACCCTTCTCTGTCGAGGGAGGCGGTCATGGAGGCGGTGAGCTCGTTCCTGGAGAATCGCGCACGCTGACCCACGCACTCCTCGCGAGAGGAGTCTCGGCACGCGTCGGTGTGCGCCTGTCCGCAAAGGGGTGCCGGCAGGAGTGCTGTGGATGCGTACCTCGCCGGTCTCGGTGTAAGTCACAGCCTATTGGACGTCGGAGAGGACCCCGAACAGGACCCCGAACAGGACCCTCCCCGCCCTGCGCTCGGCTCTGGAGACGGAGAGTCTCGCGGCGCGTGGAATCAGAGTGCGTGGAATCAGAGTGCAGGGGAGTTCGGTCAGTTCCTCAGCCCGCCTGAGAGGCTGCGCCAGGCTCAGAGCGAGAAAGCGATCTAGTCTAGTTGAACTCCTACTCCTCCCGGGAGGATCCTGCCGGGAGCTCTCTTCGATGTGAGGCACCTGCTAGGATCGTCTTGGCAGTCAAGGATTTCTCCAATGGCACGAACCTCGCCGTATGACTCGAGCTTCTACGAACGGCATGTGCCGCGAAGGTCTCGTCGGCCCAGATAATGGCGCCTCTCGTGATGGACCTGGTGAAGCCGAGCAGTGTAATCGACGCCGGGTGCGGCGAAGGCATCTGGCCAGCAGAGTTCCGCGAACAGGGTGTCGATCTCACCGTAGTCTTGGACGGAGACTACGTTGATCGCGACCGGCTGCGCATACCCCGAGAGTCCTTCACGCCACGGATCTCGCTAGACCTTTCGAATCTGACCACGGGTTCTCCCTGGTTCTCTGTCTGGAGGTGGCTGAGCACCTTCCGGCCGATGCGGCCCGGGACCTTCGTCGAGCGACTGACCTTGAGGCAGACGGTTCCGCAAGTACCTCGGATGATCCTGGCGTCCATTCGTAAGCGACCTGGCCTACTGCCTTGACGCGACCTACGCCATGGGGGAAGAACCGTCAGGCCCTGACGAGGGAGTGCTTATGTCCCAGAAGTCACGAAACAGGTGGTCGCTACCAGGAACGAACGCAGCCAGAGAAGCGCTCTCATTGCTGGTTGTCTCCCTCCTGCCGGTAGCCTCTCTTTCAATGGCGACCGAGACTCTATGGGCTCAACCACTGTTCGATGAGGGCGACTTCACCTATCTCGGGGCCTTTCGAGTCCCCGACGAGGGCCGAGGGGGTTCTTCCTTCTCCTATGGCGGCCGTGCCGCAGTGTTCAATCCCGCTGGGAACCAAGGGAGAGGGTCTCTCTTCATCGTGGGCAAGGTCCACGAGCAGATGATCGCCGAGATCTCCATCGTGACTCCTGTGATCTCCGATGACAAGGCGGACTTGAACAGGGCTGACTTCCTGCAGGACTTCTTCGACGTCGAGGCGAACATCCCGAACCAGGGCAACATGCTGCCGTTGGGTGCGTTCTCGGAGCAACGTGGAGCCATTGCCGGACTCCTGTTGAAGGACGGCAAGCTGATCGGCGGGGCCTACACCTACTACGACAATGGCTCCGCAAACAGGCAGCGAGATTCACACTTCGTGATCGACAACGCCTCCGACATGGCAAACGCCAAGGTCACCGGGTTCTTCAATGTCGGTCTGAAGGAGGGGGCCGGCGGCGTGACTGGCGGCTGGATGACTGCGATCCCGTCCAACTGGACCGGTCGCCTGGGCAAACCCTATCTGACCGGGATGTGTTGCACCTCGGTCATCGGCCGATCCTCGTATGGTCCCGCTGCCTTTGCTTTCGATCCCGAGGAACTCACGGGCTCGTTCCCCGATTCAGCACCGGTGATTCCCTACCTGAAGTACGGCGACAAGGAACTGGGCGCCTACCGTGCGGATTGGTCGTGGACCGAACCGGGCCATCAGTGGGTTGAGACGACCGGCATTGGCGGAATGTTCATCCCTGATCGTTCGGACACCTTGGTCTTTATCGGAGGCACAGGGGTCGGTTCCTATTGCTATGGAAAAGGAACCAGTGATCAGAGCCTGCATGGCCAGGAAGACCCGTCTGATGGCGGCCATTGGTGCCACGATCCGACCAATACCAACAAGGGCGGCCATGCATGGCCCTACTCGTCCGTCGTCTACTTGTACGATCTGAACGACTTCGTGAAGAAGAGTCTCTCCCCAGGAATGAGGAGACCGTATCGAGTGTTTCCCCTGCCTGACTACCCGACGGACCCGAAGGAGATCAGGCCAACATCGGTGGAGTCGCCTACGACTCTTCCAAAGGCCTGATCTACGTGTCTCAACTGGGCGGCGATCGCGTCGGATGCTGCGCGTCGTTCCCTCTGATCCACGTCTATCGACTCGAGGTAGCTGGCCGAGCGCCCGAAGACCCTTGAGGGTGTGACGTGTAGGAATTCGCTTCTTCAGACCGTGACCCTGGCGCCCCGCACGACGCGTCTCGAGGAGGGATCGGAAAGGTCCGCGAGCCGCTCGTCACGCCGGCCTCCGAGGCCGGCATCGATGCGGGCCTGCCGGCGCCATGAATAGATCGTCTGCTCGCTGATGCCGAGGTCTCTTGAGACCTCGGCGACCTTCTTCCCGCCTTCCACTAGCTCGTTCACCCGTCGACGGAACTCTGCTGGGTAGCCCTTGCGTGCCATCTCGCCCCCCAATCAGGATCATGGCAGCGGACTCCATTGTCTCCCAACGTCGAATCCAGGGCACCCCAAGGTCTTCGGGATTTCTGGAGCAATTGAGTTGTCCCTGGAAGCTTCGCGGGATGGGGCGTTCGAGCCAGGCGGGGGGAGAGGCCAGGATGGTCCCGAGCTGCGTCTCACGAGTCTCCGTGGCCCAGTCGGATGCGGCGGTCCCCGGGGCCCGCGGTGCCACGCTCCTGGCCAGACCGAAGTCCAGGACTTGACCCGGTCGTCAGCCGACACCATGACGTTGGCGGGCTTGAGGTCGCGGTGCACGATCCCCTTGGCATGAGCTGCGGCGAGCGCATCGGCGATCTGGATGAAGAGGGCCCGCGTGCAATCCACCGACAGCGGCCCGCGCGCCACGAGCTCGGCGAGTGTCTCGCCCTCGATGAGCTCCATCACGATGAAGCGCACGTCCTCGTGTGTCTCGAGGCCGTAGAGCGTCGCGATGTTCGGGTGGTTCATCGCCGCGAGGAGCCGTGCCTCGCGCTCGAAGCGCGATAGGCGCTCGGTATTCCGCGCGCGAACGTCACGGGCAGGAGCTTGATCGCGATGTCGCGCCCTGCGGGCAAACTGGCGTGGGCTCAGGTCCTGGCTTCCACGAATCGTGGCTGCGCATCTGCCGCGGGCTGAATCGTCCCGACCAGGAAGCAGTAGGGGAGCAGGCAGAGACTCGGGCTGCGTGGTACAGCGATTCAGGTACCATGGCACTGGCTTCTCGCAACCACTCTTCGGAGTCCGAAATGGCTTCTTTCGTCTGGCGCCCCGACACCGAACTCGTCTCTCAGGTCAATGTCAGCCGCTTGATGCAGCGCCACCGGATTTCCGAGATCGAGGAACTGCGTCGGCGCGCGGCGGCGGAGCCCGACTGGTCTTGGTTGAGGAGCCATTTCGACTTCGGTCGCCGGCACGGAGCGCGGATCGATCCCGATCAGCTGCTCGCCTCTCCGGGCGCCCTGCCGTCAATTCGCTAGCCTGGCCAACGGGGCAACTGCGTCCGTGCACCCACCTCTACGGCAAGCGACCAAGGGTCAGGCCTCCCGACTCGGCGGGACGCGGTTCTGGGGTGCTGCCAGTTGCCTGCTCTCGGGCGCTCTCTATTGCGCTCTGCTGAGCAGACTTCCCTTGCAGCCGTTGGCGTGGGTGTGCCCTATCTGCCAACATGAATGAGACAGTGACAATGCAGAGAAATAGCGAGGGCGGAGATAGGACCAAGCGTGATGAGTTCGGAGATGACGGGATCGAATGGTGTTCGGATGGGGGCGGAGCGAAGAGAGGAAGCGCGTACCGATTCCTCTCGTAGCGGAGCCCCCTCTTCTGGTGTGCCCGACTCGGAGGTGGCCGCGAAAGCGCAGCGACGCCGTTTCGCGGCGGCCTACAAGCTGCGAATCCTCGAGGAAGTCGACGCGTGCAGCGAGCCCGGCGAAGTGGGTCGCATTCTGCGTCGGGAGGGACTGTACTCGTCGCTGTTGACGACGTGGCGCAGGGCTCGACGGGACGGTGCCCTCGAAGGCTTGGAGAAGAAGCGCGGGCGCAAGCCGCAGGATCGCCATCCGCTGACGAAGAAGGTCGAGCAGCTCGAACGCGAGAACGAACGACTGCGCTCGAAGTTGAAGAAGGCGGAGACGATAGTGGAGGGGCAGGGAAAAGTTGCCGGGCTGCTGGGATTCAGCCTGACCGACGGGAAGGACTGCTGATGGCGGGTTTAGATCTCGCGCGAGGTGGGTGTGGCACCCGCCTGCACGGCTCTGGGCGTGTCTCGAGCGACCTTTTGCCGTCGTCGGCTGCGGGTCTCTGGGCAGCAGCAGCCCCGGCCGACTCCTGCCCGAGCTCTGCGTAGGAACGAGCGCCAAGCCGTCCTCGATGTGCTCTGCTCGAAGCGTTTTGTGGACCGATCGCCCGGTGAGGTGGTCGCCACCCTGTTGGACGAAAAGAAGTACCTGTGCTCGGAACGCACGATGTATCGGATCCTGGAGTCGGAGAAAGCGGTCCGGGAGCGGCGCGACCAGCTCCGTCATCCGGCCTACGAGAAGCCGGAGCTCGTGGCGACGGCTCCGAACCAAGTCTGGTCCTGGGATATCACCAAGCTCAAGGGCCCCCGAACCTGGACCTGGTACTCCCTCTACGTCGTGCTCGACGTGTACAGCCGCTACGTCGTGGGCTGGCTGCTCGCGGAACGCGAGAGCACCGCTCTGGCCACCCGGCTGATCGAGGAGTCGTGCGAGAAGCACGGCGTGACTCCCGGAAGCCTCGTGCTGCACAGCGACCGTGGCTCGGCGATGACCAGTCAGGGAACCGCCCAGCTCCTGGCTCAGCTGGGTGTCTTGCGCTCGCTGAGCCGGCCGAGCGTCTCGAACGACAATCCTTTCTCCGAGGCGCACTTCAAGACGCTCAAGTACCACCCGGGATTCCCTCGCCGATTCGGCTCGCTCGAGGACACGATGGTCTTCTGTCGTCGCTTCTTCGCTTGGTACCACCGGGAGCACAAGCACTCGGCGCTCTCTCGGCTCAGCCCCGAGGACGTCCACTACCGACGGGATCGCGAGATCCTGGCTCGCCGGGATCGAGTCCTCGAGGCTGCCTACCGAAGGAACCCCGAGCGATTCGTCCACGGTACGCCCAGAACGCGACCTCTCGACCAAGAGGTCTGGATCAATCGGCCGGACGAGGCCAACACTGACGCCAATCCTCACTAATTGAACGACGACACTGTCTCAAAGTCCTTGACAGATACCGGAGGTAGCGTTCCAAGAAGAACGTTGTAGCAGTGGCCGGTCTCGAGTGAAGACGGAGTCACTCTTCTCGAAGTGCCGGAGCTGGCGCCGACGAATAGTCGCGAGATTCTGGAAGAGCTCGTGCTCCGTCTTGCCGAGATCGATGACATGGACGTTGCCGTGCTGAGGAGCGCTCTCCAGGTCGAAGCCCAAATCGTACCTTTGAAGTGGATCGACTCCCAGGTATCCGCACACGTAGCCGTTGTCACGTGCGAACTTCATGAAGGCCTCGGCGACATGCTGCTGCACTACCGGATCCTGTCGAAGCTGGGCGCGGGCGGGATGGGAGTGGTGTATCTGGCGGAGGACAGAAAGCTCGGCCGTCAGGTGGCACTCAAGGTCTTGTCCGAGGCGCTGGCCACCGATCGAGATCATCTCGCTCTTGGCGGCCGCGGCCCTTGCCTTTGGCTGCTCATGGCTCGGAGTCCGATCCCGACGTTGGGTCCAGTCCTCGACGGGCTCGCCGCGCTACGAAGGAAGCCGCCTGGGGCACTGCGCTCGGCTCTGGAGACGGAGAGTCTCGCGGCGCGGAGAGTGAATTACTACACGTCTCTTGAGCTCGCGACAGGGGTCGAGTCGACGGAGGAGCGAGACCGCGCTAGCATCGTTCCATCTTGATCGGCGACATGCTGCTGCACTACCGGATCCTGTCGAAGCTGGGCGCGGGCGGGATGGGAGAGGTGTATCTGGCGGAGGACAGAAAGCTCGGCCGTCAGGTGGCACTCAAGGTCTTGTCCGAGGCGCTGGCCACCGATCGAGATCATCTCGCCCGTTTCGAGCGCGAGGCGAAGTCGGTGGCGGCGCTCGATCACCCGAACATCGTCACCGTGCACTCGGTCGACGAAGTGGACGGAGTGCACTTCCTCACGATGGGGCTGGTGGAAGGGGAGACGCTGGCGCAGCGGATCCCGTCCGGCGGCCTGTCGCCGGAAGCACTGCTGCAGGTGGCGGTGCCGCTGGCTGACGCGTTGGCAGCGGCGCATGCCAAGCTCATCGTGCACCGCGATCTGAAGCCGGCGAATGTGATGGTGACGAAGGACGGGCAGGTGAAGGTGCTCGACTTCGGTCTGGCGAAGCTGCGCCGGGAGTCGCTGGGCGAGGGAGCGAGTGCGCTTCCGACGGTTTCGGCCTCTCCGGAGCTGACGGGGCCGGGCGCGGTGATGGGAACGCTGCCCTACATGTCCCCGGAGCAGGTGGAGGGGAGGGAGGTCGATCATCGCACCGACCTTTTCTCGTTCGGGGTGATGCTGTTCGAGATGGCGCTGGGCAGGCGGCCGTTCGCGGGGGAGACGGTAGCGGCGTTGACGTCGTCGATTCTGCGCGACGAGCCGGCTTCGGTGTCGAAGGAGAAGCCGGAGTTTCCCCGACGCTTCTCGCGCATCGTGGAGCGCTGTCTGCAAAAGGACCCGATGCGCCGGTACCAGAGCGCACTCGACCTGCGTTACGACCTCGAAGAGGTCGCCGAGGACCCGGACTCGGCGTCGACTTCGGAGGTGGCCGAGGCCGGAGGGGCTCGCCAGGGCGGCTCACCAGAGAGATCGTTCGCCCGGCTTCTGAGCTTTGCCCTGGTAGGACTGCTGCTCGGGACTGGCGGGTACTGGCTGTTCGATCGTTCTCGAATGACGGTGCAAGGCCCTTCCCCGGTAGCGCTCGAGCAGCTCACCACGGCGCCACCGCAGGAGCTCTTTCCCTCGCTGTCGCCGGACGGGCAGTACGTGACCTATGCCAGCCCGGCCGCCGGCAACTGGGACATCTACCTCCTGCGGGTCGGCGGCGACAATCCGCGCAACCTGACGCAGAGCTCTCTCGACGACGAGATCCAGCCGGCCTTCTCCCCTGACGGCGAGTCGATCGCGTTTCGCTCGGGCCGAGACGGTGGGGGACTCTTCGTCATGGGGGCGACCGGGGAGTCGGTGCGCCGCGTCTCGGACGAGGGCTTCAATCCCGACTGGTCCCCCGATGGGTCGATGCTCGTGTACTCCACCGAGGAGCCGATCTTCGGTCCCTATGGCCGCGCTGCCGAGGCGCGGATTCAGACCTTGGACCTGGCAGACGGTCAGTCGCGAATGCTGGTGGATCTGGACTCGGTCCAGCCCCGCTGGTCGCCTCACGGACACCGGATCGCCTACTGGGGCTTGAACAACGCGAATCGTGAGCTGTTCACGGTGTCCGCCGAGGGCGGTCAGCCCACCCCGATCGCGTCGTCGCCGCACATCGACTGGAGCCCGGCCTGGTCCGCTGACGGTCGGTGGCTCTACTTCTCGAGCAATCGGGGAGGCTCGATGAACCTCTGGCGAGTGCCGATCGACGAGCGTTCGGGGGAGGCGCGCGGCGAGCCCGAGCCGCTCACCTTCGCCGTCGAGGCCGACGTCTGGCACGCCACCGTTTCCCGCAAGGGAGATACGGTCGTCTATGCCACCTACCGGGCGCGCAGCCACATCCAACGCGTGCCGCTCACCGCGGAGCTCCGCGCCGCTGGTGCTCCGACCTGGGTCACCGAGGGCAGTCGCTCGGCGATCGACCCGAGCGTCTCCGAGGAGGGATGGATCGCCTACCGGATCGACCCCTACGATCTCGTGATCTCCGAGCTGGACGGGGGCAGCCGGCTGCAGCTCACCGACGATCCCTGGCGCGACGCTTGGCCCCGCTGGTCCCCCTCGGGTGAGCGTCTCGCGTTCCACTCGAATCGCTCAGACTCGGGCCAGGTCTGGGTAGTGAATCGCGACGGCTCCGGTCTCGAACAACTCACCCACTTCGAGGCCATTGAGGTGATTCGCCCGGTCTGGTCGCCGGACGAGTCGCGGTTGGTGGTCTCCGGAGGCCCGGACGACGAGTACCGGGCGTACCTGGTCGATCTGGAGCGCGGATGGGAGGAGCAGGAGATCGAGCCCCTGCCGATTCCGAGCACGCTCGAGTTCTTCCAGGCGCACGACTGGTCGGCGGACGGAGAGCGGCTGGCCGGGATCTTCCGCGAGGCTGACGGCGACGGGCGGGGAGTCGCGGTCTACTCGCTGGCGCGTCGGGAGCCGGAGTTCGTGCACCGGACAGACGGGCAACGCCACCAGGTCCGGTGGGCCGATCGGGATCGCCGGCTGGTCTGGTCGACCGGCCCGACGATCGAGGCCGTCGATGTCGAGACCGGGGAAACGTGGCAGGTCCTGTCGATCGAGCCCGATGAGGGCTACGGGCTCGACATTGGTGCCGAGGGGAGCGAGCTCTTCTTCGACCGGGAGAGCCGCCTCTCCGATCTCTGGCTGATGCGGCTAGAGGATCGCTAGCTCAGGCGAACTCCGTGGAGAAAGTACCGATCATGAATGACCAGCACCTCCTCCACTTGCGCAAGCGCTAGCTCTTTTCGCGCAGCATGCGACGCAGGATCTTGCCCGACGCCGACTTCGGGATCTCGTCGACGAACTCGAGCAGGCGGATCTGCTTGTAGGTCGCGACCTCTGCCGCCACGAAGTCCTTGATCTCCTGCTCGGTCGCCTCGGCTCCCGGCTTGAGGGCGATGAAGGCCTTCGGCAGCTCGCCCGCCTCTTCGTCCTGGATCCCGATGACAGCGGCGTCGGCCACGGCCGGGTGGGTGACCAGAAGCGCCTCGAGCTCGGCCGGAGGCACCTGGAAGCCCTTGTACTTGATCAGCTCCTTGAGACGGTCGACGATGGTGAAGTGGCCGTCCTGGTCGATGTGCCCGATGTCGCCGGTGTGCAGCCAGCCGTCCTCGTCGATCGTGAACTTCGTCGCCTCCTCGTTGTTCAGGTAGCCGAGCATCACCTGAGGACCGCGAATCCAGATCTCTCCATCCTCGCCGACGCCCAGGTCCTTTTCGGTGTCGGGATCGACGACGCGGCACTCGGTGTTGGGGATGAGCAGTCCGATGGTGCCAGGCTTGTAGTAGCCCTTGGGTGTCGCCTGGCTGACCGGCGAAAGCTCGGTCATGCCGTAGCCCTGGACGACTTCGCATCCCAGCCGCTTTCCGGCCGCTTCGGCGATGTCGGCACCGAGCGGTGCCGCGCCCGAGAAGAGCTGCTCGATCGAGGAAAGGTCGTACTGGTCCACCAGCGGGTGCTTCGCCAGTGCCAGCACGACGGGCGGGACGACGAACCCCCGCTTGATCTTGTTGTCCTGGCAGAGCTGGAGGAACTGCTCGAGGTCGAAGCGCGGCATCGTCACGACCTGACCACCCTGGCACAAGGCGCCGTTCATGAGCACCTGCATGCCGTAGATGTGGAAGAAGGGCAGGAACGAGAGGACCGTCTCTCCCTCTTCGACCGGCAGGATCGCTTCGGTCTGCACGAGGTTGGCGACACAGTTGCGGTGGCTCAGCATGACGCCCTTCGAGAGACCGGTCGTGCCCGAGGAGTAGGGCAGCACGACGACGTCGTCGGGCGAGACGGGCACCTGCTCGGCCATCGGTTGGCCCATGAGCTCGGAGAAGGAGGAAGCGTCGCTCGGATCGATCGTGAAGATCTCCTCGACGTCGGTGCCGTCGACGGCCTGCTTCGCGACTTCGAGGAACATGGAGATCGTCACGAGGAGCTTGGCGCCGGAGTCTTTCAGCTGGTGCTGGACCTCGTGGGCGGTGTAGGTCGGGTTCACCGTGGTGACGATGCCGCCCGCCCAGGCGACGCCGTGGAACGCGACCGCGTACTCGGGGAGATTCGGGGCCATGATCGCCAGGGTGTCGCCCTTCTTGAAGCCGCGGGCCGCCAGGCCACCGGCCAGCGACTTCACCGCTCCCGCGAGCTCGCCGTAGGTGAGCGTCCGTGCGCTCGGGCCGTCCACCAGCGCGGGCTGGTCGGCCAGACGCTCTGCGTGGCGGAGCACGAAGGGCGTCAGCGGGGTTTCGGGGATCTGGACGTCGGGGAAGGGGCTCTTATGGATCATCGGTCACTCCGGTTCTTGAATATCGGCTCGGCTCCAGGCTCACAGCGATGGCGGGTCCACGACACCGCGCGGCCGAGTCTATCGTCCGACGACGGCCTCGGTGCTGCACCTCGCAGGGTCGAACAGGCGCCCGTGAGTGATATGGGACCGACTCCTGTCAGTCCGGAGGGGGTGCGAACAGGAAGAAGGTCGGGGCGCTCGGGTACTCGCCCGACCAGAACGCCGTCGCGACTCCCGATCCCACATCGACGTACTGCCGGTCGCCCTCCTCAAAGGTCACGATCCGATGTGCCTGCACCGGGGAATAGAGCCCGGTCTTCCGCCTGCCCCAGGGTCGTCGCCATCGGGGCCACTGCGAACAAGGCCAGCCCAGGGGAAGCCAGTCCCACTACTCACGTCTGTCGAGCCCCTGGGCGTATCGGCAGTGGGCGGTGCCGAAAACGCGTGCCAGGCCAGCGGTCGTGCTCGTACGGCAACGAAGTTGCACGTGGTTGGGACTCCAGCAGTAGGTTCGCTGTCGAACCTCGCGCCGCTACGCCGCTTCGGCGAGCAGTTCGAGGTAGAGCTCCTGATCGCCGGGCCGAAAGAACACGAGCCCACGGGCCCTCGTCTCGAGCCGCGCTGCGTGACGTGGTGGGGGGAGGCCGGATTGACGAGTCCAGGTAGTCGTGCCATCTCGAACTCACCAGACGTGGTGGTCGAGGTTCTCCTGTCACTCGTGTCTCGAAAAGGCGACTGTCCCCTTTCTTGCTCCTCTTGGCGCGGGGATCTACTTCACCATCTCGAGCTCCGGAGCCTTCCACGTCCCGTTCGACGCGGCCTCCTTGGGCCAGTACAGGCGCATGTACATGGCGAACGGTCCCGTCGGCGCGGGCAACCAGTTGGCCTCCTTGCCCTTACCGGGAGACTCGTTCTGGATCAGCAGGGTCAACCCGCCGTCGGCATCGAGCTCCAGGTTCGGCAGCATCGGAGAATTGATGAGGTACCGGTCGATCGGGTTGGCCACCAGCAGGCTCTGGGGCATGTCATACATCGTCAGCGACCAGAACGCATTGACCGGAGGAAACTGCCCCTTCGCAAAGCGCAAGGTGTAGCGGTTGCTCCCATCCAGCTTCTGTCCGTTGGAGTCGACGCGATAGACCGGATAGAGCGCTTCCTGCTTCGAGTTCCCGTAGATGCCGATCGTCCCCAGCCAGCGATTCAGGTAGTTGTTCTGCATGTACTGGCGGGTACCGAAGAGATCGCCCGAGGTCAAGGTCCCGGCGTCGATCTCCTTCACACCACCGGCGAAGGCGGCCCAGGCGTCGCTGCGACCCTGCTCGATGGCCGATTTCACTTCGGGCGAGAGTTTGCTGGCGTCGAAGGTCTGGTCGCCACCGACACCGATTTTCTTGAACCGCGCCAGGAGCTCCGTCTCCGTCGGATCCGGTGGGCAGTACTGCAGCACGAAGTTCACGATGTCGAAGAACTCGAGCGAGGTCTTCTGCTGCTCGATGGTGAGAGGCTTCAAGTAGTCGACGGCCGGCGCAGGACTGGGGGGGACGTACCCAGGAACGTCGACAACGGCTGCACCCCGTACTCCGCCTGGATCTTCTTCACGTTGGGGAGGTCGGCAGGGTCGAAGAGCTGGGTGCGATAGATGGCAACGATGAACTCCGTCTCGGACCGAATCACCTTCTCGATGCCCTTGGGCGTCTCGCCCTGCCAGCTCGGCCCTGCGACGAGGTAGCTACCGGCATCGTTGCCCGAGGTCCGGGTACCCAGATACGCGAAGTTGAAGGTGTAGGCATCCGTGAACTGAACGCTGTAGTAGCGGTTCTTCTCGATTGCCGGCAGCGTGAGCACGATGGGCTCGGCGCGGAGGTCCAGTCCCGCCCAGGAATACGGCGTGTCCGAGTTGGGTGTCTGCACCGCCGTATCGGCCGGCGTGTAGACGTTGGGGATGTTCGTGATGTGGTTCCAGGGCGCCTTGAACTCCGGGTTCTGGCGATCCACGAAGTAGCCATACTGGACTCGGTAGTTGTCCACCAGAGGGTAGCCGTAGATGTAGGCGTCCTTAGCGATGGCACGGGCTTCGGCGGGGGTCACCTCAGCACTCCGCCCGGGGGTGGAAAGGACGAGAATGGAGGCGAGAGCGAGGAGCGCGGGACCGGTTCGTCGGTTCATCTGGCATCTCCCGAGGTTCGGATCGAGGGTTTGTGCAAGGGGTGGCGGGGGCTCTGAGAGTGAGTGACGCACGGCTACTGAACCAACTCGAACTCACCCGGCTTCCAGGTCTTGTCGAACCAGGATTGCTCGGGGCCGTAGAGGCGCAGCAGAACGTTCCAGCCCTTGCCGGGCACGGTTTGCACCCAGTTCGCCTCGTGGCCCTTCGGCGCCGTCGGACCGAACCAGACATCCACGGAAGAGTCGGCGTTGATGACCACCCCCTTCTTGTCGCTGCCGATGCTCGGGAGCCGCTGGTCGGTCTGCAGCATGGAGCGGGTCTGGTTGTCGTAGACCACGAACGACCAGAAGTCCTTTGCCGGGATATTGGGTGGCAGGTGGATCTTGTAGGTCTTGCTGCCGTCGAGCGGCTTGCCTTGCGAGTCCGTAGCCGCGGCCGCGTACTGCGAGCCGCGGCCGACCAGCTTCAGCGCCATGGCGGGAGTCACCCCGGTGGCGTAGTAGATGAAGTGGGCACGAGCATCGAGATCGCGCACGCCGGGTTGGCGGAGGAACTCGTAGTTGCCCCCGATGAAGGCAGTGAACCAGGCGCTGTTCGGGTAGTAGTAGGCGTCCTCTTCGCGCGACTTGAAGACAATCGCTCGCGCGGTGGCATTGCCCACCGCGACCGCTTCGGAGAGGATCTGCTTCATCCGTGCGTCGGGTGCGAAGGGCTTGCCCTTCTCGATCCCGATGGCGGCAAGCAGGCCGAGGACCTCCGGACTGTACGCCTCGTTCGGCTCGTACTGGACCAGGGTATTCAGATCCTCGTAGAACTCGAAGGTATTGGCGCCGATGGTGTTGAAGGACTTCCCGGACACATCGATGAACTTCATGGGCGGCGGGTTGTTCGCATCCGCGAGTCGGTAGACCTTGGCGAACTTCTTCGAGGCTGCCACCGCCGGCGCGGTGCTGCCGTTCTCCAGGAATCCGCGCCAGAAGACGACGTTGCCGTAGGTCTTGGTGTGAAGGACGAAGTAGCCCTGCGGCACCTCGCCGTCGTAACCCGGAGGAAGCAACAGGAACTTGCCTCCCTTGCCCTTGTCGGGACCGACCCTGCCGAAGTCGGCCACGTACTGGAACCAATGGTCATCGATCACACCGAGCACGTCCGGGGGCGTCTCCAGCACCAGGGGCCCGTCTTTCACGTCCAGCCACATCATGTTGTAGATGCTCTCGGTGTTGGGCGTGAGAAAGAGCGACTTCGAGTCCATCAGGTCTTCCATGATGAGCACGGTCTGGTTGTTGTCCGCTCCCATGGTGGCGAAGCCCTTGCGGACGGCTTCGACCGATCCACCCGGCATGGCATTGAGGAATGCCTCCACGCCGCGCAGGAAGTCGAGATGGTCATAGACCTTCTCGACCGTGGCGTCGTCCGGAAAGCCGTCCTTGAACTTCAGGGTACCGATGCGGGTCTTGACCGTGTCCGGCGTGGTGATCTCCGCCGGAATCGCCGTGGTCATCTTCATCTTCGGCGGGGTCTGGGCCGTGGCGATCGTGGCGGCCGCGAGGCCGAAGGCCCAGGCGACGAAGCAACAGCGAGCTCCTACTCTCATGGTGGTGTCTCCAGTAGTGGACAGGCAAGTGAGTCTCTGGGCTCTGAGTCTCTGGGCTCGAAGGCGGCCGCGGTCGCCGCAGGTGCGAGGAGCACAGAGATCCGCGTGGCTCCTCTCAGGCTCGCGAAGTCGTCACCACGAGGGCTCAGCCTCGGAGCGGGGCACCGGCCGGTACGTTCCGCCGCACGCTCGGGGGTCGCGGATAGCCGACCTCGGTGACCCTCGAGAAGAAGCTTCTCGAAGGACGATTACTCGGTCACGGACGCGGCTCCATCCTTGGTGGAGCTGCGGGCGGAGGTGGGAGCGACCAGCCTTCTCGGAGGCCTCGATCAGATCAGTTTCCGAGCCCGAAGTCCAGACCGCGGGATCTCTCTAGAACGCGGCGAGTCCACGCTCGGCCAAGAGGCCTTCGACATCGCGAAAGCCGAGGCTGACCTCGAGCTCACGGGAGCGGCCGTCGAGCGGTGCGCTACAGTGGAACGGAACCCCCGACAACGTGCCAGTGTTCGAAGGACCGGGTCAGACCGGCGTGAGCGCCGAGCAGGGGAGGCAAATGATGAAGACTCGACGAAGTCGCGGCCCTGCACTCGAGGCCGGTTTCCACGGCGACCGTTTCCGGGTCGTTCCTCGCAGCGTTCTGACACCAACGCTGCTCCTGCTCAGCCTCTTCACGGCCGCCTGCACCGGCTCGTCGGCCGAGACGGGCACCGCCGACACCGAGCCTGTCGAGCCGGTCGCAACCAGCGAGTACGGCTCCGTTCGCGGCACGGTCGAAGACGGCATCTACACCTTCAAGGGCATCCGCTACGGCGCCGACACGGCGACTACCCGCTTCGCAGCGCCCGCTCGCCCCGAGCCCTGGGACGACGTCGCCGACACGACGACGTTCGGCGCGTCCTGCCCGCAGACGCCGACCGGCAATCCAGGGGGCTTGTTCTCGTCGTGGCGTCCGGACCCTGCGCCCCCGCTCAGTGAGGACTGCCTCTTCCTCAACGTGTGGACGCCGGGCCTCTCCAACGGCGGGGCCCGGCCGGTGATGGTCTGGTTTCACGGTGGCGGCTTCTCGTCGGGCAACGGAGCGTCGCGCGCCTACGACGGCGTGCGGCTGGCGCGCCGCGGTGACGTGGTCGTGGTCACGGTGAATCATCGGCTCAACGTCTTCGGCTACCTGGCGCTCGATCACTACGGCGAAGGCTTCGAGGACTCGCCGGTCGCCGGCGTGCTCGACATGATCCAGGCGCTCCAGTGGGTGCACGACAACATCGAGGGCTTCGGGGGTGATCCGAACACGGTGATGATCTTCGGTGAGTCGGGAGGCGGGGCCAAGGTGTCGACCCTGCTCTCGACCGACGCTGCGGGCACTCTGTTCCATCGTGCGGTGATGCAGTCGGGGGTGCTGGCCTCGTTTCCACCCAAAGAGGTGACTCAGAGTGCCGCCGACCGGCTGGTCGCCAATCTCGGACTGACCCGCGAGACGATCGGCAAGATCCGCAGCCTCGACGTGGACGCGATTCGCGAGGCCGCAGCAGGAACGGGAGCGGGCAGCGCGCCGTCGATCGACGGCCGGACGCTGACGCGCGATCCGTTCCATCCCGATGCGGCGCCGCGGGGAGCGAGCGTTCCGGTGATGCTGGGAACGAACCGCACCGAGAATTCGCTGTTCGTCGGCGCCCGCAGCCCCGAGGTCTTCGAGTTGAGCTGGGAGGGGGCGGAGGAGCTCCTCGCCCAGCAGTACCCCGAGCACGACGCCAGCGCGATCGTCGCCGGCTACCGGGAGCTCGAGCCGGACGCCGAGCCCACCGACGTCTACCTCGAAGCGACCACCGACTCGCGCTACCTCGCCGGGCACGTCCTGGTGGCCGAGCGCAAGGCCGCCCAGGGAGGCGCACCGGTCTTCCTCTATCTCTTCGACTGGGATACCCCGGTCGACGGCGGCAAGTGGCGCGCACCCCATGCGCTCGAGATCGGCTTCGTCTTCGACAACGTCGCCTACTCGGAGAGCATGTCGGGCCTTGGAGAGGAACAGCAGCGCGTGGCCGACGTAATGGCAGACACCTGGATCGCTTTTGCCCGGAACGGCGATCCCAACAACCCGAGCATCCCCGAGTGGCCCCCCTACGATCTCGAGTCGCGACCGATGATGGTGCTCGGCGAGTCGCCCGAGAGGGTCGACGACGCACGCGCGGCGCAGCGAGCGCTCCTCGACGACGCGCAGTCGTATCTCGATCGCTACCTGCCGAGCCAGCGACGGTAGGCGGGGATGGCCCGCGGCTCCGGTTCGCTGCCGAGATCATCGAGGCGCTCGAGGACACGGCGCGCGATCGGAAGAGCAACGCTCCTTCCTCCGACGACAGGACCTTCGTGGTCTTCGAGGACTCCCCGGTCCACAGAGGAGCGCTCCCCGCCCGCTAAGATGGGCCAATGAGTCAGCCCAGCGACGAGCCGGTCGGGAAGACCGGCAGAGAGGCCGAGCCGAGCGGCGAGCTCCGTCCGGGGGACGCCCTCGGTCGCTTCACCATCGAAGCCGTCATCGGTCAGGGCGGAATGGGCCGGGTCTACCGGGCGCGCGACTCGACGCTCGACCGCGCGGTGGCGATCAAGCTCGTTCCGGCCGAGCTGCTCGAGGGCCGTGGCGTAGAGCAGCGCTTCGAGCGGGAGGCGCAGCTCCTGGCTTCCCTCCAGCATCCTCACGTCGCGACCCTGTTCGACTTCGTCGCCGACGGGCCCCACCCCTTTCTCGCCATGGAGCTGGTCGAAGGGCTGAGCCTGGCCGAGCTGGTAAGGGAAGAGCGGCTACTCGAGCCGCGGCGGGCCCTCGACATCACCTCGCAGGTGGCCTCGGCACTGGCCGCGGCCCACGAGGCGGGGGTGATCCACCGCGACATCAAGCCCGACAACATCAAGCTCGCTGCCGACGGCCGGGTCAAGGTACTCGACTTCGGGCTGGCCCGGATGACCCGCGAGGACGAGCGCGGTACCGAAGCGCCGACCGCAATTCTGCCGACCCGGCCTGGCACCGTCCTGGGCACCGCGCCCTATATGAGCCCCGAGCAGGCGCGCGGACAGGAGCTCGACGAGCGCACCGACATCTGGTCGCTGGGCTGCGTGCTCTTCGAGCTGCTCAGCGGCGAGCGCGCCTTCTCAGGTGCCACCGCCAGCGACACCATGGCGGCAGTGATCAAAGAGGATCCGGACTGGTCGCGGCTGCCCGCGACGCTTCCCGCGACCGTCTCGCGGCTACTGCGACGCATGCTGCACAAGGAACGGCGCGGTCGTCTTCGCGACGCGGGTGACATCCACCTGGCGATCGAGGACCTGCTGGCCGAGGGCCTCTCGGAGGGGAGTGGTGCCGGCCCGGAAGCGCCGGGTACCCGATCGACGGAGCCGGTCGACTCGCGCGAAGGGGCCGGCGGATCCAGTCGCCGCGTCCTCTCAGCGCCCTGGCTGCTCGCAGCGACCGCGGCCGGACTCGTCCTCGGGGCGCTCGTCGGCGCCCAGCTGTCGCGCCGATCGAAGGCCGAGTCAACGGGCGATCCGGTACGCCATCTGGTCATCCCGGTCGAAGGAAGTCTCACGGACAACGGTCGGCCCGCCATGGCGCTGTCCCCCGACGGCAGGCAGCTCGCCTACATCGGCGTCGACCACAACGGCCAATCAGACATCTGGCTGCGCCCGCTCGACGCGTTCGAAGCGCGCCCACTCGACGGAGGTTCGCCTCTGACCCTCTTCTGGTCGCCCGACAGTCGGTCGATCGGCTACGCCGACCCCAGCGCCTCCAGCCTGCGCAGGATCGCGCTCGACGGCGGAGCCTCCACCCGGATGACGGACCTGATCGAGTTCATGGGTGCCGACTGGGCGAGAGACGGCTCCGTGCTGGTCAGCGACACGCGCGGGCTCAATCGGATCGATCCGTCCGGCCGAGTCGACACGCTGATGAGTGGAATCCCGGCCTGGCCGCAGCAGCTCGACGACGGCGCGATCCTGTTCACCCGGCAAACCGCGTGGGGTCACCAGAGCGTCGTGCACTACTCCGCCGACGGGAACGAGACCCTGCTGGTCGACAACGCCTTCTTCGCTCGCCTGATCGACGATCAGCTGCTCTTGTTCGCGCGCTCGGGTACCCTTTACGCAGCACCGGTCGAGCTCGCCACCCTGGCGGTCGACGAGCCGCGGCTCGTGCTCGACGGGGTCCTCACGAACGACATCTTCGGCACCGCTGCGGTCTCATTGTCGGCCGACGGAACCCTCGCCTGGGTTCCCGCGCAGAGCAGCCACAGCCGAGTCATGACGATCGACCGAGCGGGCAATACGGAACCGATCGGTGACGAGCTGGGAGCTCAGTTCATGCCGCGGGCGTCCCCCGACGGGCGCTACGTCACCCTCACGGTACTGAGCGATGGCGAGTACGACATCTGGCGAATCGACCTCGAGCGCGGCACCTTTGCCCCGTGGATCACAGAGGGCTCGACGCCTCTGCTGGCGTGGTCGCCGCAGGGAGACCGGGTGGCCTATTCCAGCTGGCGCGACGCGGTGGGCGGCCTGTACGTGCGTCAGGTGGACAGCCCAGAGGAGACACTCCTGCACTCGTTTGAAGAAGGCGAGCTAGGCCATCCGATCAGTTGGGGGGTCGACAATCGGATCCTGCTGTCCTTCGCCGCCAGGGGGAGCAGCGAGGACGTGGTCGCGATCTCGGCCGACGACGGAACCTTCGAGTTCTTGCTCGACAGCTCCGAGCTCGGAGAACAGGCCGCCACGCTGTCTCCCGACGGTCGTCTGCTGGCCTGGGGGTCCGACGACGGGATCTTCTTGAGGACCGCCGGCACCGATCCGGGCAGCCCCACCCTGGTCGCCAACGAGGGTCGCATGCCGCGCTGGTCGCCCGAGGGAAGACGTCTCTACTTCCTGACCGGTGAGCGCAGCCGCCGCCTGATGGAGATCGAGGTCGAGAGCTCGGCCGACGGCCGACTGCCCTCGCACTCCGAACCGCGCCTCCTGTTCGAGCATGAGTTCGGAGGCAGCATCGGCTTTGGTCTCCATCGCTACGACGTCCTCCCCGGCGACCGCTTCGTCTTCGTGACTCCGGATCTCCGGGCCGAGCCGGAGATCCGGGTGCAGCTGGGATGGCTCGACGAGGTCAAACGAGGGCTCACCGAACCCTGAGAAGAATCGGTATGCCGAAGGCCTATGAAGAGGGCGCGTTCTGCCCCAAGGCCCGACCGACAAGCGGCGCCTTGAAGAGCGCATCTTGATGCGAGTAGTCACGCATCTCCATGCTACACTTGCGCCATGCGCACCACGATCCAACTCGAAGACGACGTAGCCGCCGCGATAGAGCAACTCCGGAAGAAGACTCACGCGGGACTGAGCGAGACGATCAATCAACTGATCCGATCGAGTCTGAGTCAGCCCGCCGAGCGCCGCCCCTTCACCCAACGCACGACCAGCCTCGGCTTGACCCTGGACGTCGCCAACGTCGCAGAAGCCCTCGAACTGCTTGAAGGGCCCACCGCCCGCTGATGCTGATCGACGCCAACCTGCTGCTCTACGCGGTCGACGAAGCTTCCCCCCATCATTCACCTGCCCACCGCTGGCTCACGGCGTCCTTGAACGGCGAGCGTCGTGTAGCGCTACCCTGGCTCAGCCTCGCCGCCTTCGTGCGAATTGCCACGAACCCGAGGGCCTCGGCGAATCCACTCTCATCGTCGGAGGCCTGGCAATTCGTCCGGGACTGGCTCGACTGTGATGTGACCTGGATACCCAATCCGACCGATCATCACGCCGCGATCCTCGGCCGCCTGATTTGCCAGTACGACCTCCGGGCGAACATGATCACCGACGCGCACCTCGCCGCACTGGCCATCGAGCACGGTCTCACCGTGTACTCGGCCGACACTGACTTCGCCAGGTTCAGCGAGCTCACCTGGAACAATCCGTTGGCCTAGAGTCTTCGCCTGCTTCCGCCGTCGACTCACACGGGTGGCGCCGTTGCCCCCGAGTTACCCTGCACCATTCATCCGAGTTCACGTGATGTCGAGGATCCGACCGGGTATTCGATCGACTACGAACCGTTCCCGGGTCGGGCGGACTACCCGGACTGGCTGCCGCTGGCGAGTGAGCAATGCGGCGTCAGTGGGCTCTTCGGATCCGGAACCGCGGCCCTGATTCGCGAGGACTGGCGGGTGGCCGTCGAGTTCGCTGCCACGTTGCGATCGCGCTATGCGAGACTCCGGCTCATGAGTGAGGTGTCTCGAAGTCTGCTGGCTCTCGTCTCCGTCCTGGTCTGCGCTCTGGCTTCCTCGTGTCGAACGCTTCCGGCGCCCACGGCCGAGATCGACCTCTCACCCTGCGGGGACTCCAAACCGGAAGCCGATCTCCTGTGCGGCCATCTCTTCGTCCCGGAGAACTACGACGACCCGGCAGGGCGCCAGATCGAGCTCTTCGTGATGGTGGCTCCGGTGGCCGACTCCACCCGGGGGCTGCCTCCGATGTACGTGCTCGAAGGGGGGCCGGGAGGGGCGGCGAGCAACTTCGGCGAGTTCGCGGTGACCGACGGCTCGATGTACAGGGAGGAGCGCGACGTGGTCATGATGGACCTGCGGGGGGCGGGCCGCTCGCAGCCGCTGCACTGCATGGAGCTGGTTCACGACAGTCCGCAGGCGGCTCTCGGGGAGATGTACCCGGTGGCGGAGGTGGAAGCGTGCCGCGACGAGCTGCAGCAACGGGCCGACCTGACCCAGTACACGACCGCCAACGCGGCACGCGATCTCGAAGCCGTGCGCCTGGCTCTCGGGCACGAGCAGATCGACATGCAGGCGACCAGCTATGGGACTCGACTGGCGCTCGAGTACCTGCGCCGTCATCCGGAGCGTGTGCGCAGATTCGTGGGTATCGGCTCGTTGGCGCCGTCGAGTCGGACGCCGTTGCATCACGCCGAGGGGTTCGATCGCGCCTTCGACCTTCTGCTCGACGAGTGCGAGTCGGACGAAGCCTGCCGGACGGCCTATCCGGACCTGCGTCGGAGCTGGCAAGAGCTGCTCGAGCGACTCGAGCAGGAGCCGGCGCGCTACGAGTACTCGCCCGAGGGAGCTTCCTCCGCCATCGAGCTGGTCATCCCCCGTTACGCCCTGGCCGAGAAGCTGCGCTCGACGATGTACTTCTCGAGTGCAGCCCGTGCCCTCCCGAGCCTCGTCGACGCAGCGGCCCGCGGCGACTGGGGACCCTTCCTGGAGCTGGCGCTGCCGCAGCCTTCGGAGGGTCCTCCGTTCATCGCCGACGGCGTCTACCTGAGCATCACCTGCACCGAGGACGTGGCGCTCATCGCTCCCGAGGACGTCGCGACGCACACGGAAGGCACCTCTCTGGGCGACTACCGCGTTGCGCAGCAGCAGCGCGCCTGCTCGGTGTGGCCGCGGGCGACACCGCCCGAGGACTGGGGCACCCCCGTCGTCTCACCGGTCCCGGCTCTGTTGATCACCGGAGATCGCGACCCGGTCACGCCGCCGTCGAACGCGGAGGAGATCGCGTCGACACTGGAGAACGCTCGGGTCGTGGTGGTGCCGCACGCCGGGCATCTTCCCTTCGACGGCAGCGACCCGGTGTGCGTCGATGCGCTGATTCTCGACTTCCTGACTCGCGACGATCCGTTGGCCGTCGACGACAGCTGCGTCGAGGCCCTTCAGCCGGCACCGTTCGAACTGCCCTGACGCTGGAATCGGGCGAGGAGCTACTCGCCGCCGAGGTATCGCTGCCACCCTTCGACCTCGAGGCGTTTTGCCTTCTCCTCGACAGTGGCGGCCATGGCGGACTTGTAGGTCTTGAGCCGCCCTCTCAGAGCGTCGTCTGAGGCTCCGAGAATGCTGGCAGCGAGGATTCCCGCGTTCTTGGCCTGGTTGATGGCCACCGTCGCGACCGGGACTCCGCCGGGCATCTGCACGATCGAGAGCAGCGAGTCGAGCCCCTGGAGGTTCGACGAGCGCACCGGCACGCCGATCACGGGCAGAGGCGTGAGGGCCGCCACCATGCCCGGCAGGTGCGCCGCGCCGCCGGCGCCGGCCACCAGGACCCGTAGGCCCCGCTCCTCGGCGGTCTGGGCGTAGGTGACCATCCGCTCGGGCGTCCGGTGGGCCGAGACCACAGTGAGCTCGTACGCCACGTCGAGCTCGTCGAGAACCTCGGCCGCGGCCTTCATGACCGGCAGGTCCGAGTCGCTCCCCATGATGATGCCGATTCGGGTCGTGGTCATGTCGTCTCCTCTCCGCCGATCGTGATCAGGTCGCGGACCCTGAGCGCCAGTTGCCGAGCCGTCTCGAGGTCCTTCGCCAGCACGGTCGCGTGTCCCATTTTCCGGTGGGGACGCACCGTGTTCTTGCCGTAGATGTGAACCGTGCACCCCGGTATGGCCAGGGCCGCTCGGAGCCCCTCGATCCGGGGTACACCGTGAGCCCCCGGGGCGCCGAGCAGGTTGACCATGGCCGCTGGAGCGAGCTGATCGGTGGACCCGAGCGGAAGTCCTGCGATGGCACGCAAATGCTGCTGGTACTGGCTCGTCATGCAGGCCTCGATGGTGTGGTGCCCGGAGTTGTGCGGCCGGGGGGCGAGCTCGTTGACGTAGAGGCGTCCGTCGGTCCCGAGAAACAACTCGACGCCGAAGATGCCGATGCCTTCCAGAGACTCGACCGCCGCGATGGCCAGCTCCCTGGCCTCACGCGCCACCGACTCGGAGACGCGGGCCGGAGCGAGCAGATAGTCGAGGATGTTGGCCTTCGGGTCGAACACCATCTCGGCCACCGGGTGGGTGCTCACCTCGCCGTCGGGTGTGCGCGCCACTATCACCGCGAGCTCCCTTTCGATCGAGATCAACCGCTCGAGCAGGGAGGGACCGGCAAGCGCCTCCTCGGCGTCGGCGGGCGTGTGGAGCACCTTCACGCCGCGACCGTCGTATCCACCGCGCCGGGTCTTCTGAACGAGCGGGTAGCCGAACGCGGCGAATGCCGCGGCGGACGGTTCTTCCACCCCCCGGTACTCCGGCATGGAGATCCCCGCCTCCGCCAGCGCGTCGCGCTGGCGGAGCTTGTCTTGGATCACCTCGAGTAGCCAGGGCCGAGGGTAGATCGTGTGACCGGCTGCGTTCAGGGCCTTCAGCGCTTCGGTGTCGATGTTCTCGAGATCGTACGTCGTGATGTCCGAGGCACTGACCACCTCGGCAAGACCGACGGGGTCCGTGAACTCCGCCACGATCTGCGCCCCGGCCAGCCGACCGGCAGGAGAGTGGGGATTCGGATCGAGCACCACGACTTCGAAACCGAGCGTGGTGGCCTCGTTGACCATCATCTTGCCCAGCTGTCCACCGCCGATGATGCCGATGGTCAGGACGGGGTGGGAGTGGTAGCTGGCAGGCTGCATGAGCTCTCTCTCGAGTGTGGGCAAGCCTGCCGCTCGACCCGACGCAGCAAGCCTGCAGAGGTGACCGCGACGGCGACCCAGGGATTGGGTTTCGAGCCTACCTCACCCCTGCAACAGACCGGGAGCAGGGCGTGCCGGTCGTGGGTCGACAAACCCGGCACCGTTTTTCCGCCAGCGATCCAAGGGGCCCTCCAACCCTCGATGCCGATCTGGTGCAGGCCCAGGCCACCAGATGAGGTGCAGATGAGGTGCAGGCCCCAGATGGATGAGGTGCCAGAGGAATGTCGGCAGGCGGATGAGGTGCCAGAGGAATGTCGGCCGAACGATGGCGAGAGGTCTTCCCGAGGGCTTGATCCTCGGTTCAGCAGTTCGTGGGGAGTGCCTCGGCAGGCCGGAGAGCCGGAGATGGAGGCCTCGAGCCCAGATCGGGAGGGATCACCGTGGGAGGTGGAGAGAGCTCCGCCGTGGGCCGTGGAGATCGGCGTGAAGTCGCGTTCGGGGGTGGTGGATCTGGAGCTGCTGTCGCCCGATCAGGCAAGTACGAGGTCGGGCGGTCGCCCTCGGGGTGCCGCGGTGCAGGGCGGTGGCGGAGGAAAGCAGTCGCGGGGGAAGGTGGCGGGCAGTCCCTGGCGCAGTCGATCGGCGGCGGCGCGATAGGCGCGCCGGAACTCGTAGAGTGCGTCGTAGAAGGCTCGGCGTGCCTTCTTGGTGGCCGCGTGCACGCGGGGGGCAGGACCGCGTTTGGTGCGGAAGGGTGAGGAGTGAGGATCCTGGCTGAGGATGGCCTTGACGCCGAGGGGTCGTGTGCCGTTCTCCCGGTGTCGGCTGCGGGTCTGCTCTCGGATGTCTTCGACCGTGGTGCGGATGAACTGGATGTGTTGTTCCTTGGAGAGATGGCGCAGTGCGGGTAGGGGAGTGAGGAAGAGGACGTGGCTCCGTCGGTAGCGTCGGGGCTTGATCTTCCTCCCCTTCTTGCGGTCGAGATACTCGGTAGTGGCGTCGTGCCAGGTGCCGTAGAGGCGAGGCTGTCCATCGAGGAGAGCGTGGACGCAGTGGGCGCCGGGCCAGTGCTCTGGCGAATCGACGAGCCCTTCCTTGACGCCCTGCTCGAGCATGTAGCGGAGGCGAGCGAGCTGCGCTTCGTCCTCCTCGGAGACGACGATGGCCTGGTATCGGCTTGCCCAGAATCGCTCTCTCCACTGGTGGAGTCGCCCGACCTTGCGGGCGAGATTCGAATTGACGAACTGCATGAAGGCGGAGAGGTCCCGCTGGGTGCCGGGAGATAGGAGAAGGTGCAGGTGGTTGGAGAGCACGCAGAAGGCGTGAATCTCGACAGCGAATCGCTCCTGAGCCCGGGCGAGGACGCCCAGCACGATGTCGTTGAGTGTGGGTGACGGGCGCAGGAGGAAGAGCGAGTGGAGTGTGCGCACGGTGACCTCGACGAGGGCACCCTCGGGTAGGTATCGGGGACTGGATCGCGCCATCTCTGGTATCTCCCTTCATGGATACAGAGACGGCAGATCACCGGGGAACCTGTCAGCGAGAGCTTTGGTGAGTCTGCAGGTCGTCCATCGCTAGCTCGTATTCCTATTCGTATGGCACCTCGCCCAGACCGCACCTCGCCCAGCACCTCGCCCAGACCTCGCCAGAGCACCTCGCCACACTGGCGCAGCTCAAGCCAATACGATCATGAGCGGGCCGGCGACGGTGAGGAAGACGTTCGAGAAGGCGTAGGTGCCGGTGTAGCCGAGGGCCGGCACCTCGCTTTTCGCCTCGCCGGTGACCACGCTGAGCGCCGCGCCGCTGGTCATGGCGCCGGTGATTGCGCCGAACAGGATCGCCGGGTTCAGATGCAGCAGGCGCCGTCCCACCACGTAGGCGGTGAGCAGCGGCACCACCGTCACCACGATGCCGGCGGAGATCAGCTGCGGCCCGGCCTGCGCGAAGGTCTCGACGATGTCGGCGCCGGCACGCAGTCCGACCCCGATCATGAACAGCTGAAGGCCGAACTCCCGTAGGAACCACCGCGCCCCCCCGGAAAAGCGACCGAAGCTCGGCCGCAGCCCGTGGAGGAACCCGATCGTGATTCCCGTCACCAGGAGACCGCCGGCAGAACCGAGGCTGACCGAGGCTTTGCCGATGGTGACCGAGAACGTGCCGAGGAGGACGCCGACGGCGATCCCGATCGCCAGGGTGAGCAGGTTGGTGACCTCGGATTCGCCTTCGATCTCTCCCACTGCCTCGGCGAGTGCTTTTACGTTGGCCTCCGGCCCGACAACCTCGAGAAGGTCGTCGCGCCGCAGCTCCACCGACGTATCGCGGGGCAGCGGCTCTCTCATCCGGAGGACCTTCGCGACGAAGACGCCGAAGCGCCGGGCCGCGTCGAGATCCGCCAGGGTCCGGCCCACCACGTCGGAGCTCTGAACGCGCACCCTGGCCCTGTCGAAGCCGCCGGCGCTCGCGTCACCGGCGAGATGCCGATAGCTGACGTCCTCCCCGATTTCCGGGAGGCCGGACAGATACTCGGGAGAGCCGAGAACGAGGAGCTCGTCTCCGCGCTCGAGCGCCTGGCCGGTGAGGGTCTCGATTGGACGGCCGCCGCGGCAGAGGCGAATCCAGGAAAGCCCGTCCCACAGGGCCCGCAGCTCGACGGCGCTCTTGCCGAGGAGCTCTTCGCTTGTCACTCGAAAGGCACGAAAGACGACCGGGCTCGGCGCCTCAGCGGCCTCGTCCGGCGCCGCCGCCTTCTCGAGACGCTGAGCCTCTTGCGCCAGGTCGATGCCGAGCAGCCTCGGCATGACCTTGACGATCAGGATGAGGCCGGCGAGGCCGAAGATGTAGGTGATGGCGTAGCCGGTGGTGATGTTGCCCACCACCTGGTCTGACGTCCATCCCGCCGGAGGCGAGATGCTGTCGCCCCTCATCGCCTCCTGGGCTGCCGCGAGCGTCGGGGAGCTGGTCAGCCCGCCGGACAGGACGCCGGCGCCGGTGCCCGGCTCGAGACCGAAGGCGCGACTCAGCAACACGGCCAGGGTGACGCCGGTGACTGTCACCACCAGGGCAATCAGCAGGTACTTGAGCCCGTCGGCCCTCAGCACGTCGAAGAAGCGCGGCCCGGCCTGATAGCCGACCGAGAAGATGAACAGGGCGAAACCGACCGCCTGCGCTCCGGGCGACATCGTGAAGCCCAGGTGGCCGAACACCAGGCCGACGAAGAGCACTCCCGCTACTGGACCGAGGGTGACCGTACCGATGCGCAGTCGCCCGAGCATGTGTCCCAGCCCCAGCACGAGGAAGAGCGTGAACACCGGCTGTCCGCGGAGAAACTCCAGAGGAGACATCGTTCTGAGACCTGTAGGACCTGGCTTTTAGGACCGTGATCCTAGCGCAGCGCAGGAGGCGGCTCGAGAAGGCTGGTTCGGGCGGTGGGCAAGCACTCCGGAAGTTGTTGCGGTGCGCCCCGACGTCGGGGTCGAGTCCTTGGCGGGCTCGCCGCGCTGCGAAGGGAGCCGCCTGGGGCGCTGCACCTAGTGCAGGCCCAGGCCACACCCGCGGTACGTGCGCTCTCCGTGCACGATCGTGACCACGGTCTCGAACTCCTCGCCAGACATGTCGTCGTGGCACGGTCCGAGACTCAGGGTGACGGAGAAAGGCTGGCCGTCGAGCTCGCTTTCCCAGGTCGTGGAGTCGCTCTTCGACCTCGAATCGGGGCGCGTCACGACGTAACGGGTCTGCCCGTAGTCGGTGACCCATACGATGTCCGGGCCAATCTCGAGGGTCCAACCGGGCTCGTTGCCGATGCCCCAGAAGTCGTTGCCAGCGAGTCTGGAGCGCGCAATGACGGAGTCGCGCGAGTTCCTCGTGCAGTTGATCTTCATCGAGCGACGCGCGAGCGTCGCCTCGTCTCCCTTGACCCAGAACGTGATCCTCTCGTTCTCGTAGCGCGCACCGGAAGCCGCGACGACATGAGGGAGCGTCAGGCTTTCTTCGGGCAGAACGAGGAAGATCTCGTCGGTGGCGGAGCGAACCTCCGAGACCACCGAGCTGCCGTCCTCACAGTCCCAGGCGGTGACCTCGGTCGCGGGGCTCTCGACCGTCTCGGCGACCGGATCCCGTCGGGTGTCCTCGTCTGGGCTGGGATCGCTCGAGCAGCCGGCGGCCAGAGCGATCGTCACGGCAACCGAGATTGCGAGTCCGCTGGGCACGCACGTCTTCCACTGCATCGATCCCGAGCCTCCTTCCTCTGACGCCATTATCGCAGGAGGAACGAGGGAACGGCACACCGTCGATGCTCATGCGTAGAACTCCGGGATCATTCGGTCGACGCGCAGCCTCCCGCGCTCGGTCAGGGTCACTCGGTGCCGGTCTGCGATCAGGAAGCCAGCGCGTCTGGCGTCGCGCAGAGGTGCGTCGAAGAGCTCGGTAGGGTCTTGCCCGTACTTGCGCCGAAGTCGATCGATGTCCACCTCGCCCAGCTTGAGCTGGAGAACGAACTCGCGGGTGAGCTGTTCGGTGGCGTCGAGCTCCCGAGCTCGGTGGAGGGGAAGCTCCCCGCTGGCCATGCGGTCCAGATAGCCGTTCAGGTCAGGGAGGTTCTGGTAGTGGACGCCGTCCAGATAGGAGAACGACGACGCCCCGATGCCGATCAGGTCGGCCCCCCGGTACTGCTCCGCCATGTAGGCAAAGCGGTGCTTCTCCGGGTCCTTCACGGCGGCATAGGCGGTGATCGGGTGGTAGCCCCGCTCGGTGAGCACGCGAAAGGCCTCGGCGAGTCGAGCGCGTTTCAGATCCCAGTCGGGCAGCTCCGGATGCGCGGCTGCCGCGTCGTCTCCGTCACCGTCCTCGCTCGCATCCTTCATCTGACGATAGAGCGGAGTGTTGTGCGGGATCTCGAGTTGATAGACCGTCACACTCTCGGCATCGAGAGACAGAGCGCGATCGAGGCTCCGAAAGAAGCTCAGATCCGTTTCGCCCACCAGACCGACGATCAGATCGAGATTGACGACTTCGAAGCCGACCGAGGAGACGATGTCGTACGCTCGTTCGACGTCGGCGACGCGGTGAACGCGCCCGTTGCGCTCGAGGATCTCGTCATCGAGCTGCTGGACGCCGAGGCTCAACCGAGTGACACCGGCTTCGCGCAGCAGTTTCGCCTTGTTCTGGGTGACGCTGCGTGGCGCGCACTCGAAGGTCACCTCGGTGGCGGAGTCGAAGGAGAAGCTCCGCCTCAGGCCGTCGAGGAGCCGGTCCAGTCGAGTCTCGGACAGGAGCGAGGGGGTGCCGCCCCCGAAGTAGATGAAACCGAGGTTCCGGCTCGCGAGTTGTCGGGTCTCCCGATAGAGGGCGAGCTCCGCGATCAGCGCGTCGACGTAACTGTCGATGCGCTCGCCACGATCGGCGTAGGACAGGAAGTAGCAGAAGTCGCAGCGGTGCTCGCAGAAGGGGATGTGGACGTAGAGGCCGAACGGGCTCTCGGGAATGCGGGGAGCGCTCTCGAGGTGCCGATGCACCGCCGGCGTCTGGTCGGGCTGCCAGCGGGAGAACGGGGGATAGGCGGCGACGAAGTAGCTGCCGTAGAGAGGGTCGGCCGGGATGGCGGCAGGTTCGGCAGAAGAAGAGTGCACGGCGAGCTTCACCTCCGTTGCGACACTCGATGTTCCAACGAAGTCCGGGCATGCGCCCCACCCGCTGGGGCGGCCGTGCCCGAGCTCCATGCCCGAGCCCGAGCCCGAGTCGCCAGGGGCGGACGACCGCACTCACCCCCCGTTGCCCATCGTCCACTCGAGCGCGTCGACCACCATCTGGCGAAACGATCCGTCCTGCCAGACCTCGGGCATGTGGCCCATCGCGTTGTAGTAGACGCGCCCTTTGCCCTGCTCGCGCACCCAGATCACCGGATAGGGCTCGACGCGGTACATCTCCTGCTTCTCCTGAGCCTCGATCGGGTCCAGCTTCGCGATGACGTGGTTGCCGTCCCGGTCGAAGTTGCGAAACATGTACCACTCGTCGTGCATCGCATAGCCGTCGGGAATGCTCTGCGCGGTCGGGTGACTCGGATCGGTGACGATCAACGTGCCTTCGAAGGGCCGGCCGTGGGTTTCGAACTCGCCGCCCAGCATGGCGATGTAGTCGGAGACTTCGCCAGGCTCGCTGTGGAAGGTGTCACTGGCGCAGTGGAAGCCGAGGAAGGCTCCACCCTCCTCGATCCATGCCAACAGATCGGCGAGGCCTTCGGGCCCCATGGCAGGCTCCCCGTCGCCTCCCTTGCCCTCTCCTCCGGACACCGTCAGGTCGCCGGTGGTGTAGAAGATGACCGCGTCGAAGTCGTCGAGGGTCTCGCGACGGACCAGCCCGGCGTCTTTGGAGTCCACCACCTCGAAGCCGTGCTCGTCGCCGAGCTCGGCGAGCGCCGTCGCGACCACGCTGGGGGCGCCCTCCTTGCGGGCGATCACGCCGTGGATGAAGCCGGACGATTTGCTCAGGAAGAGCACGCGCGGTGCTTCCTGGGAGGTCTCCTCGGGCGGCGCCGCAGTGCTCGGGCTTCCTCCGAGGGGGATGCCGATCGCGAGGGCGAGGCAGAGCGTGAGCAGAGCGGAGCAGCGCCGGCCGGGCTCGTACTGGGACATTTGGTGACCTCCTTGCCGAGAAGTTAGCATGGGCCCCAATCGTCCGCAGAGTGTTCCGGCCGGAGTGCCCTCCAGGAGGGCGAAAGGGGAGGCGATGCCTCAGAAGGTGTACGACGCGATCGTGGTGGGGTCGGGAGCGACGGGCGGCTGGGCCGCCAAGCAGCTCACCGAGGCCGGAATGGAAGTGCTGATGATCGAGTCGGGGCGCAAACTCGACCCCTCGGTCGACTTCACCGAGCACATGCAGCCGTTCGAGCTGCCGCTGCGGGGTCGTCGAGATCCGCGCAATCCCTTCATCCAACGCCGCCCCACTCAGGTGATCTGTTACGCCTGTGGCGAGACCAACGCAGACTTCTTCATCGACGACGTCGACAACCCCTACACGGTGCCCGAGGACAAACCCTTCACCTGGATCCAGGGCAATGTAGTCGGTGGGCGCAGCGTGATGTGGGCGCGCCAGTCGTATCGGATGAGCGATTGGGACTTCAAGGCGGCGAGCAAGGACGGCTTCGGGGAAGACTGGCCGATCTCCTACGCGGATCTGGCTCCCTACTACGACATCGTCGAGGATTACATCGGGGTCAGTGGCAACAAGGAAGGTCTCGAAGTGCTTCCCGACGGGAACTTCCTGCCGCCGATGGCGCTGTCGTGCGGGGAGGAGATGCTGCGCGACGCGATGGCGAAGACGATGGGGCGCAAGCTCACCATCGGGCGCAGCGCCGTGTTGACCAGGCGTCATCGGGGCCGGGCCGCGTGCCACTACTGCGGGCCCTGTCACCGCGGCTGTTTGACCAACTCCTACTTCAACTCCCCGGGCACCACGCTGCGCGACGCGGAGGCGACCGGCAAGTTCCGGCTGATCAGCGAAGCGATCGTGCGTCACGTCACCACCGACGAGCGCGGACTCGCGGACGGGGTGTACTACTTCGACAAGAAGACCGGGGTCTCCCATGAGGAGAAGGCGAAGGTCGTCGTGCTCTGCGCTTCGACCCTCGCATCGACGCGGATCCTGTTCAACTCCGGCGGTGAGCGACACCCCGAAGGCCTGGCCAACTCGAGCGACGTCCTCGGTCGTTACCTGATGGACCACATCTATGCCGTGGGCGTGCGCGGACGGCTCGAGCTGCGCGATGGGGTCAAGCCCGAGCTCGCGAATCGGCCCAACGGAATCTACGTGCCCCGTTTCCAGAACCTGACCGATCCGAAGACCAGGAAGGACTCGTTTCTGCGTGGCTACGGCTACCAGGGAGGCGAGAACGTCACCCTCTACGAGCACGCCTACGCCATTCCCGGCTTCGGTGCGCGCTTCAAAGAAGAGGTGCGAGACGGCAACCGTGCCACCCTCTCTCTGGGCGGCTTCGGAGAGATGCTTCCGCGGGCCGAGAACCGCTGCTACCTCGATCCGGAGAAGCGTGACGCCTGGGACATTCCGGTGCTGCACATCGACTGCGAGTTGGGCGACAACGAGTTCGCCATGATCGAAGACTGCATCCAGGAAGGTCAGGCGATGCTCGAGGCGGTGGGCTGCACCGACATCACCACGGATACGGAGCCCGAGGCGCCGGGAACCGGGATTCACGAGGTGGGGACGGCGCGCATGGGCGTCGACCCGAAGAAGTCCGTGCTCAACCAGTTTCAGCAGACCCACGACGTCAAGAACCTGTTCGTCATGGATGGGGCGGGCTACGTCAGCGTCGGGTGCGTCAACCCGACCCTGACGATGATGTCTCTGGTCGTACGGTCTACCGAGTATCTGATCGGCGAGTATCGCCGCGGTAATCTGGCATAGAGCGGAGACCCCCGAATATGAGCGACAAGCACGACCTCTCTCGCAGACAGCTTCTCGGCGCCGCAGCGGCCATCGGTGTCTCCGGCGCGGCACCGTCGTTTTCCTGGGCACTCGGGACTCACGCCAGGCCGGTCCGCGCAGCACTGCAGAGTGAAGCGTGGAGTCCCCTGGTCTTCAGTCCCGCTCAGGCCGAGGTGGTGGCCGCGCTCGCGGAGACGATTCTGCCGAGCACCGACACTCCTGGAGCCCGGGAGGCCAAGGTCCACGAGTACATCGATCTTTCCCTGTCGCTCGATGAGGAGGAGGCCGCTTCGTTCCTCGAAGGCCTCGGCTGGCTGAACGGCTACTGCGAGGAGCTTCACGGCCACGGCTTGAGCGAGGCTGGTCCCGAGCACCTGCAGGAGGTCCTCGCTGCGGTCTCCGACGAGCACGAGACTCTACCCGTCGAGCTCGAGCCGGGCGGAGCGCTCTTTGCGGAGCTGAAGCGTATGACCATCTTCGCCTACTACACCTCGGAGGCCGGTCGGGTCCAGGAGCTGGGTCTACCGGACTACACCACAATGGAAGCGTGGCGGGGGTGTACTCATCGCAACGGAAAGCACGCGTGAACGCGCGACGAGTCCTTTCGACGACAGCTTTTCTCCTGGCGATCTTCATCCCGATGGGCGCTCCAGCTGAAGCGGTCGATCTCGAAGCCCTTCTGCGTCGGTACCCCGAGAAGTTCGGCTCGCTGCTCGATCGAGCCGCGGAGCTGCGCCTCCAGATCCTGCTGGGGGAGATCGTCGAGACCGGGGACGGTGGGAGACTCGAGCGCTCAGGGTACCGCGTGGACGAGGAGTACTTCTATCCGGCCAGCACGGTGAAGACCTCGGCCGTGCTCGCGGCGCTCGAGCTGATCGACGACCTGTCGCGCGACCCGGGCAATGTCGACGTCGACACGCCGCTGCGTTTCATGCCCTTGTTCGAGGGCGAAGAGGTCGAGGATCACGATCCGCAGAATGTCTTCAATGGCACGATCACCGTGCGTCAGGCGGCACGCGAGGTCTTCCTGGTTTCCGACAACCAGGCATTCAACTGGCTGTACGAGCTGGTCGGCTACGAGGAGTTGAACGCCCGTCTGGCCCGAGCCGGCCTCGAGTCCGCACGGGTGATCCATCGACTCGACGAGTTTCGCCCTCCCGAGGAGCAGCGCATGACTCCACGGATCGAGATCCTGCGCCGCAACGATCTACCCAAGGTGATTCTCGAGAGGCGCAGCGAGCTCGCGCTCGGCAATCCGGAGATCCCGGGGATCGAGGTGGGGAAGGCGTACTACTCCGGAGGCGAGCTGGTGGAGGAGCCGATGTCGTTTCTCTTGAAGAATCGATTCTCGCTGCTCGATCTGCAGAACCAGTTGGCCATGATCGTGCGGCCGGAGCTCGATCGGGGCGACCACGCGGCGGAGCCCTTTCGCGTACCGATGGCGATGAGCGATTGGGTGCTCGAAGCGATGTCGCAGTATCCGAGCGACTCCGAGAACCCGCGCTACGACCGCGAGGAGTATCCGGATCACTACGTGAAGTATCTGTTGCCGGGACTCGAGCGGGTGGTGCCCAGAGAGCGGCTTCGCATCTACAACAAGGTGGGCCGTGCCTACGGCTTCTCGATCGAGAACGCCTACGTGGTGGATGTCGAATCGGGAAAGGGCTTCTTTCTCTCCGCCGTGATCTACACCAACGCCGACGGCAGGTTGAACGACGACGAGTACGAGTACGAAGAGATCGCCGATCCCTTCCTGGCCGATCTCGGGGAAGTGGTGGCGCGTGAAGTCTGGGGTCTGGTCGATGACTGAGACGCACGCGGGTCCGTTCGACGAAGTCGGCCAGGTCCTTCCCGGCTACGAGGTCACAGCCTTCAACTTCGCCACCGAATCGGACAACAAGATCCACGACGACGAGGTGGCGCGCGAGTACGGATTCCGCGGAGGCCTGGTGCCGGGAGTCGCCATGTGGGCCTACATGGTGAGACCGGTCTTCGAGGCGCTCGGCCGAGACTTCCTGGAAGGGGGCTACATGCGGGCCCGCTTCGTTCGTCCGACCTACGATGGTGATCGGGTGCGCGCGGGGGTTGCCGTCCAACAGATCGAACCGCTGGCGCTCGATCTCCAGCTACTCGACTCCTCGGGCCAGGTCTGTGCCACCGGGGAGGCGGGGCTGCTGGAGTCACGTCCGGAGCTCGATCCGTCGTCCTTTCCGTGGGCGCCGCTGCCGGCACGCGAGGATCGGCCGCCGGCGAGTCTCGAGAGCCTGGTGCCGGATCGGGTGCTCGGCAGCTACGACGTCCCGGCGGGACTGAGCCTCGACGACCTCGCTGCGCTGGCCGAGAAGTACCGCGAGGAGCATCCGTCCTTCGCTGCCGCAGCGGGCAGCGCAGCGCTACTGCACCCGGTGTGGGTACTCGATCGAGCGAACGAGCTGTTGGTGAGCAATGTCGTGCTCGGCCCCTGGATTCATGTCGGGAGCGAGGTCAGGTACCTGGCTCTGCCCGAGTGGAGCGAGCCTCTCTCCCTGCGCGGCCGTGTCCGCGAGGCCTACGAGCGCAAGGGTCACGAGATCGTGGTTCTCGACCTGGTGCTCCTCGGACCCGACGAGCGGATCCATGCGCTGGTCGAGCACACGGCGATCGTGCGACCGCGACACCAGTGAAGAGGACGCCCCGGCTACTGGGCGGGGTGATAGAGCGTCAGGCTGGTGTAGACCAGGGCGGGCTTCTCCTGCCCGACGATCCCGATCTCGTTCTCACGGACCACCAGGGTGCCGTGCTTGCGCGCTTCGACGCGCTCGATCCGATGGCGTCCCCGCACCTGTGAGCCAGCCGGGACCGGACTGAGGAAACGCAGCTTGTCGGAGCCGTAGTTGGTGGCGTTGCCGAAACCGACCAGATCGAAGCCCGCGGGGGAGGGTAGAGCAGGGAGCAGGCTGAGCGTCAGGAAGCCGTGGGCGATCGGGGCGCCGAACGGACTCTCCTTCTTCGCGCGCTCGACATCGACGTGGATCCACTGGTGATCGCCAGTGACCTCCGCGAACTGGTCGATCATCTCCTGGGTGATCTCGCGGGGCTCGCCCCACTCTCCGAACTCTGAGCTGACTCGCTCGGTCAAGGCGTCGATGTCGTCGAATCGGATCTCGGTCACGGCAATCTCCTGGGGGTCGCGGCCCAGCCTCAGCGGAGTCGCTGGGCGAAGAGCTCGTCGTAGAAGGGTTGACACTCGCGGCGCAGGTCCTCGAACGGCTCCGGAACGGGCTCGTTCTTGGGTGCGTAGGGCTGGAATCCTGTCGATCCCTCGACTGCACCGTACCAGTGCCGGGCCCACACCCCGTCGGTGACGCGGCGGCCCGGCGGCCAGGAGAGCATCGCCTCCTGGAACTCGAGCTCGAGCGCGCGGCACAGCTTCGCCAGCATCCGGGGCGGGTCCTCGAGGACGTCGCGGGCGTCAACGATCGGGGGCATCTTGCCGGTCTCGCGCTTGACCCGCTCGAAGATCTCGATCTGTTGCGGGAGACCCGTGTCGGGCAACGCCGGCTCGGGAAGGATCTTGAGAAGGGAGGTCACCATCTCCCTGGGATCACGGATCAGGAAGGCGTTGGTGACCACGGACAGCCATTCCCGGGGCACGTCGTCGATCAGGTGATGAGCCATGTGCTTCTGGTAGAACACCGGCTTGCCGTCGGGAATCTCGCCGGTCAGCCACTCGATGACCTTGACGGCGTCGCTCTCATGCACGTCGAGGATCTCTTCTCGCCCCGGGTGGTCGTGCCCGTGCTCGAGCAGGTAGTGGGCATAGAGCGGCTCGTCGCAGACATAGCAGTCGTCACGATGTTCGAAGGCTCTGAGCATCGCGGTCGAGATGTTGCGCGGGCCCGACCAGCACGCGATGTATCGAGGGGGAGTCACGGCGCCGCATTCTACGACTTTGATCGGACGGGGTTCCAGGGGTGACCCTCGAGAGGGCGTGATAGTTTGCCGCGACCCATGACCGTGACTGCCGAGAGTCTCCGTACGGCGTTTCTTCGCCGCCAGCCCGACTTCCCCCTGCTCGGTGTCGAGCGCCCGGGGGTCACGGAGGATTTCCTCCGTCAGCGTGGCTGGATGGTCGAGGGGGAGAGGTTCCTCGGTGCGACCCGAGCGGGCGAGGGCAACATGAATCTCACCCTGCGGGTGCGTACCGATCGGCGATCGCTGATCCTCAAGCAAGCCCGCCCCTGGGTGGAGAAATACGATTGGATCGCAGCGCCCTTCGAGCGAGCTCTGGTCGAGCGGCGGTTCTACGACCGGGTGCAGAGCATTCCGAGCGTGGGGGCGAGGATGCCGCGCCTGGAAGCTCACGATGCCGATGCGCGGGCACTGCTTCTCGAGGATCTCGCCGAGGGCGTCGAGGACGGAGTCGCCGACTTCACTTCGCTCTACACTTCGGGTGAGATGGGCGTCGAAGACGTTCGCGCTCTCGGCGCCTACCTTCGAGAGCTGCACCGGGAGACTCGGGGAACCGTCGACGAGTCCCTGGCCAATCGGGAGATGCGCGCGCTCAATCACGAGCACATCTTTCGCGTGCCGTACTCCGAGGACAACGGCGTCGAGCTGGATGCGCGGGACGCGGGTCTGGTGCAGACCGTAGCGAAGCTGCGTGCGGACGCCGAGCTCGCCCGCCGCGTCGGTGCGCTGGGTGAGCGCTATCTGGCCGACGGAGAATGCCTGGTGCACGGCGACTTCTTTCCGGGAAGCTGGCTGAGTACTCCGGATGGCCCCAGGGTCATCGATCCGGAGTTCTGCTTTCCCGGCGATCCGGAGTTCGACATCGGGATCGGGGTCGCTCATCTCGTGATGGCGCGCCAGGCTCCTGAGCTGTGCTCACTGCTGATCGAGACGGCCGCCGGGGAGGGGTGCTCTCCCGGCCTCGTCGCCCGTTTTGCCGGTGTGGAGGTCATTCGTCGGATCGCCGGTGTCGCCCAGCTGCCGATTCCACCCGAGTCCGGCCGACGGGCCCAACTGCTCGAGCAGGCCCGAGGTGCCGTGCTCGACGGCGCCCTGGAGGCGTTCATTCATGCGTGAGGTCGAACTGCTGTCCTGGGCCGGTCTGGCCGGCGTCCTCCTCCTGGCGAGTTGCACTGCCTCCGAGGATTCGCTTCCGGTCGGGGCCGATGACGCGAGCGGCGAGTTGCCGACCGCGGTGTGGCTCGACGTGGACCCGGCGATCGGGCTCCCCGAGTCGGAGGTCGACGACGGTGTGATGCTGATTCAGGCCTTTCACTCGCCGGAAGTCCGCATCGAAGGCGTCAGCGTGGTGTTCGGCAACACCAGCCTCGAGAAGGGATTCCCGATCGCCCAGGAGGTGGTGCGCCGCTTCGGCCCCGCCAAGCTGGACGTCTTTCCGGGCGCCGCGAGCGAACAGGATCTCGGGGTCGAGACCGAAGCGGTGCGGGGCATGGCGCAGGCCCTGGAGCACGAGCCACTCGTGTTGCTGGCAGTGGGGCCGTTGACCAATGTCGCCACCCTGGTCGAGCTCCATCCCGAGCTACACGAGCGGATTCGCTCGATCGTGATCGTGGCGGGGCGGCGTCCCGGACAGCAGTTTCGCAGCGCAGGGTCGAGCCGCTCGTTCGGTGACTTCAACTTCGAGCGCGACCCGGCTGCGATGCAGCGACTGCTCGACAGCGAGATCGACCTGGTCCTCGCTCCGTGGGAGGTCTCCTCTCACATCTGGATGCGTGAGGAGGACCTCGACTGGCTGAGCAAACAGAGTGAAGCCGGGGCCTGGTTGGCAACGTCGTGTCGGAGTTGGCTCGAGGGCGTGTGGCAGGGCAGGCTGGGTCTCGACGGCTTCAACCCGTTCGATACCCTGGCCATGGTCTGGGTCACTCATCCCGAGAGGATCGAGTCATTCGTGGGCGGGGCGTGGATCGAAGAGCTCGATGACGACACCGAGCCCGGCAGTGGCAAGAGCAAGCCCTATCTGCTGGTCGACGCATCTCGCGGAGATCTGCGCCAGGTGCGGTATACCTTTCGCCCGGCGCCCGAGGTGCACGGACTCCTTCTCGAGCGTCTGGCCAGGCGCGGACCCGAGCCGTGACGATGTCCTCTCCACGCGCAGTGGCGCCGCGCGAGTCGGGTCGCATCGAAGCGGTCGACGTGGCCCGCGGGTTCGCCCTGCTCGGGATCTTCCTGGTCAACATCGACTACTTCGCCCTGCCTCTGGGCGCCGTCATGGAGGGGGGGAAGCCCGAAGGCGGCGTGCTCGACCAGGCTGCCTGGTGGGTCGTGAGCACGCTGTGTACGGGCAAGTTCTACCCGCTCTTCGCGATGTTGTTCGGCATCGGGCTGCTACTGCAGCGTCGGTCGATCGAATCCCACGGTGGCCCCTTCGTGCCGATCTATCTGCGCCGCACCCTGCTCCTGATGGCGATCGGGCTGGTCCACGGCGTGTTCATCTGGTACGGCGACATCCTGTTCATCTACAGCTTCGCCGCGCTCGTGCTTCTGGCCTGTTCCGGCCTCGGCGCTCGTTGGTTGCTCGGTATCTCCGCTGCTCTGATCGTTGTCGCGACCGTCCTGACGGGCGCCACCGGCGCTCTGAGTCAGGCGTTGGCCGAGATGGCACCAGCCGGCGAGGTGTCGGAAGTCTCAGCAGACGAAGGGGCCGCTGAATCGGCCGACCAGATCGAGGGGCTGAGCCCCTTTCGGCAGTGGGTGGAGATCGCTCCCCAGATGAGCGAAGGGCCCGCGGATCCCCGGTGGATGGAGCTGGAGAGCCTCGCCTACCGTGAGGGAGGCTACCTCGATACGCTCGCCTTTCGGGCGATCAGCTTCTTCGCCATGCTGATCTCGATGCTCTTCGGAGCCGGTTGGCACGTGCTGGCGATGTTCTTCCTCGGTGCGGGGCTCTTTCGGGCCGGCCTGCTCGAGCCCGAGGCGAGCGGTCTGCGCCGCCGCCTGCTGGTGCTGGGGTTCACGGTAGGGTTGCCTCTCGCGATCGTCTCCTCGTTGCTCAAAGCGGGCGACTTCGGTGGCTACGGAGTGATCTTCTCGGCCCTCGTGAACTACGCTGCGGGACCGCTGCTGGCTCTCGGCTACCTTCTGGCCTGGGTGGCCGTGGTCGAGGCGGGAGCGCTGCGTCGCCTCACCAGCGGCCTCGCGAGCACGGGACGTCTGGCGTTGACCAACTACCTGAGCCAATCGCTGGTGGCGAGCGCCGTGATGTACTACTGGGGTCTCGGGCTGTTCGGAACGGTGGGCCAGTTCTCTCGCGATTCGATCGCGGTGGGAGTCTTCGTCCTCCAGTTGCTGGGGAGCGCGTTCTGGATGTCGCGATTTCGATTCGGACCGGTGGAGTGGCTCTGGCGCAGCGCGACCTATCTGCAGCTGCAGCCGTGGCACAGACCAAGAAGCCTGCAAGGAGAGCAGTGATGAGAACCATGAAGGTAGTCGGGTCCCTGGTGTTGGCGGTTCTCGTCTTCGGGGGGACGTCCTCCGCGGTCGCGGCCCCTGATGACGAAGCGGCCGATCAAGGACGGTGGGTGGAGTCCCCGGGCAAGGTCCTGGCGCAGCGCGAGCGGATCGAGGTCGTCAATCGGGTGCTCGCAGATCGGCTGGAGAACCTGCTGCCGACTCTGATGCGAGAGACCGGCATCGACATGTGGCTGGTCATCAATCGCGAGTACGCCGAGGACCCGGTGTACTTCTCACTGGTGCCCCAGCCGACCTTCGCAGCTCGTCGCACGACCATGTTGATGTTCTACGATCTCGGTGAGGGAAAAGGGGTGGAGCGCCTCACGGTCAATCGCTACCCCCTCGGCGATCTCTATCAGGCCGCCTGGGAAGGAGGCGACCTGGAGGAACAGTGGAAGGCGCTGGGAGAGCTGATCGTCGAGCGGGACCCGAAGCGCATCGGTGTCGACATGTCGCGCCACTGGCCGGTGGCGGATGGCCTCACCGCGGGACTGTACGAGCGCCTGCTCGACGTCCTGCCGGAGAGTCTCAGGGAGAGGGTAGTCCCGGCCGAGGATCTGGTCGTGCGTTGGATCGAGACCCGCAGCGAGCTCGAGCTGGAGCACTTTCCTCACATCGTCTCGCTGGCTCGCGGTGTAATCACCGAGGCGTTCTCCGAGCGGGTCATCACGCCGGGCGTGACGACGACTGGTGATGTCCAGTGGTACATCCGCGAGCGCTTTTCCGAGCTCGAGCTGCCGATCTGGTTCATGCCCTCGGTCGACGTCCAGCGCCGCGGTGTCGACTGCGATCACGATACGTTCTGCGGACTCGAGGGAGATACGGTCATCCTGCGCGGCGACGTGCTGCACACGGATGTGGGCATCTGCTATCTGCGACTGTGTACCGACAACCAGGAGATGGGGTACGTCCTGCGGCTCGGAGAGAGCGGCGTTCCCGAGGAGCTGGTGCATGCCCTGCGTCTCGGGAATCGCTGGCAGGACATTCTCACCGGCTCGTTCGAGACCGGTCGCACCGGCAACGAGATTCTCGCTGCGACGATCGTGGGCTGTGAGAAGGAGGAGCTTTCCTGCATGACCTACACCCATCCCCTCGGCGTGTTCGGGCACTCGGTGGGGCCGACGATCGGCATGTGGGACAACCAGGGGCCGACTCCGGTTCGGGGCGATTGGCCGCTCCATGCGATGACCTCCTATGCGATCGAAGGCAACGTCAAGGTTCCACTGCAGATGTGGGACGGGCAGCCGGTCCTGATCAAGCTGGAGCAGGGCGCGGTCTACGATGGCGACTCCGTCTACTATCTCGGAGGCCGCCAGACCGAATGGCACGTCGTTCGCTGAAGCGTCCTGTGTGAGGGAGCGTCCGGCTTGAGCGATCTGCCACCGATCGGCCTGATCCCGGCGGCCGGTGAGGCCACCCGGCTCGGCGCCCAGCCGTCGAGCAAGGAGGTGCTCGTGGTGGGTGGACGTCCCGCTACGGGCCACCTGCTCGAGCGCTTCCGCCTCGGCGGAATCGAGCGCGCCGTGATCGTGGTGCGCTCTGACAAGGAGGACATCGAGGCGACCCTGGGGGATGGGCAGCGGTGGGGGGTGAAGCTGGACTACGTCGAGACCGCCGCCACCCCCGGTGTGCCCCAGACTCTCGACGTGGCCCGGGACGCGTTGAAGGGTCGTCTGGTGGCGCTGGGGTTCCCGGACATCCTTTTCCGGCCCGCGTCGGCGTTTGCTGCGCTCGTCGAGCGCCAGCGCAGAAGCCGGGCGGAGCTGGTGCTGGGGCTCTTCCCGACTCGACAGCCCGAGAAGACCGATATGGTGCGGCTCGACGAGGCGGGACGCCCGGTCGAGGTGGTGATCAAGGATCCAGAGTGTCGACTCGAGCTCACCTGGTCGATCGCTCTCTGGACGCCTGTCTTCACCGACTTCCTGCATCGATGGGTGGCTGCAGCGCAAGGCGATGCGGCGGAGCGCTGGGTGGGGGATGTCATCCAGGCCAGCCTGGAGGCAGGGCTCGCCGCGGAGGCAGTGACCTTTGCTCAGGGTCAGTACCTCGACATCGGGACTCCTGAGGACCTCGCCTCGGCGCGAGCTGGATATGGGGATAGACCATAGATATGTCCGCTGCTAGACTCGACCGGATGGCCGTCCCGCGTCGTCCGGCGCACCTTCGCTTTCTCCTCACAATTCCCCTGCTTCTCGGTTTGGCGGGAGGGGCTCGCCCGACGTGTGCCCAGACCGTCTACCTGGCCTTCGGGGACAGCGTGACCGAGGGCGTCGGGGACGATGTTCCAGAGGGTCCCGATGCGGGCTACCCGATCCGTCTCGAGGGGCTGCTGGGGGAGACCGTGCTCAACCGGGGCCTCAGCGGGGAGACGACACCGGAGGGGGTCACTCGACTGGACGAAGTGCTGGCGGATGACCAGGCCGACGTGCTGCTGCTGATGGAAGGTACCAACGACATCACCCGCGCCGAGATTTCGGAAGAGACCACGCTGTTCAACCTCAACGCGATGGCGCGCAAGGCCGAGAATCGAGGCATGACCGTGTATCACGGCACGCTGATTCCGCGCCTGCCCAACGCCAAGGTAGACCGCGACAACATCGTGAATCAGCGCGTGAATCAATCGATTCGTGACCTTGCCGGTTTCGAGTTCCGCGGGGTCATCGACAACTTCGAGGTGTACTCCTCGGAGCCCTCGCTCTTCTCGCGCCTGTACTCGAATGAGATCAACGACCCGGTCGGCCACCCCAATGCCGACGGGTACGACCTCATGGCGGAGATCTTCGCAGACGTGCTTCGGGGCGTGGACTCGGTGCCGCCCGTGCCAGGGTTGCTCAGCCCGGACAACGGCGACGAGCGGGTGTCCCCCAACGCGCGGATCGCGGTCGATGTCTGGGACTTCGGGGAGGGGATCGACCTCTCGAGCGTACAGCTGCGAGTCAACGACTCCCTGGTGGACGCCGACCTCGGCGGATCGTCGGTCCAGGCGCAGCTGCGGTATACTCCTCCAGCCCCTTTGGAGGGCGTCGTGCGGGTGAGCCTGCGCGCTTCTGATCTCGTCGTGCCCGCCAATACGTTCGACCGCGAGATCGCGGTGTTCACGGTCCAGGGTTCGGCACCTCCGGTGTCCGACATCAATCTGGACGGCCGGGTGGATGGCCATGACCTCATCCGATTGGCAGTGGCCTTCGGTACCCGGTTCGGCGACAAGGGCTACGACCGCCGGTCCGATCTGGACGACGACGGCCGCATCGACGGTGTCGATCTGGCCATTCTGGCCTCCGACTTCGGCCTCTCTACCTGAGGGCCTTCCTTCCTCCCTCTGATTCTCACCACTTCGAAGAAATGTCATCAAGGCATGAGACCGGAAATCCTTCTAGACTCCGGAATCTCCGTTCGGGCTTGCATCTCTCCGCAGTCATTGCTACCCTGAGCCCGGATATTGCTGTTTTGGCATAAGACCAATCCCCAAGGAACCACAGGAGTTACAGTCATGCTTGGTCGCTTTGCCTTTGTACTGGGCCTTTTGGGTCTGCTGGTCGCACCGCCGCTGACGGCGGGCACCGTATATGTCGCTCTCTCATCCGACACGATCATCAACGGGACGCCCTACGAGACCGAGATCAAGGTCACGAACCCCGCGGGAGAGGAGAAGCTCTTCACGGCCTTCTTCATTCCGAGCGACTGGGACAGTACCGCCCGGGCCGAAGAGCTCGAGCTTCCGGTCCAGCGCGTGCCGGCGGGAGCGACGCGGGTGTACCGCGGGCTGAACTTCGGAGCGCCCAACGGGATGCTCGAACTGACGTCGGCTGCGGATCTCCACTTCACGGCTCGCCTGATCCCCAAGGTCAACGGCGGAGAAACCGTGGGCATCACGCTGCCTGTGATCTCCTCCGACAACCTGTTCACCGGTGGACAGGCAATGCAGATCGTCGGTCTCCGACGCGACGACATGCATCGTTCCGGCCTCGGCATCGTGAACCTGAGCAAGAGCCTGAATCCGTGCAACATCAAACTGATCGGTGCCGGCGGCGGCCAGTTGATCAGCCCGACGACTCTGGTCATGCCGCCGCTGTCGCAGTTCTTCTGGCAGGACGTGCTGGGGCTGGTCGCGATCGCCAAGGGCAGTGAGATCCGCGCCGAGATCATGTGCGAGAAGGAGTCCTACGCGTTCGGCACGGTGCTCGACACGGTGAACGGTCACGGTCGCTCGCTCCTGCCCGCCGAGGACGGCAAGTCGCTGCTCACCCCTCCGGGAGTCGCTGCGGCCTGTCCGTCGGGTGCCGTGTGCTTCAACGAGCCCGGGATCTTCCATCAGCCTCGGCCGGGCAACGAGGTGTGGATCCGCCGCTACGTCATGCAGCCGGGGCTGCGCTACCGCCAGCTTCGCGTCAAGCTGAAGGTCACGCATGGTGGCTGGGACCGCGACCAGGGCGGCCTGCACAACTTCTTCTGGCTGGCACGCAACGAGTGGAAGTCGAACACCTTCGGCTACGTCAACGCGCGGGGTGGCAACAAGAGCATCTTCCAGAACACCACCAACGTGGACATCAAGCAGAAGGGCGTGACCCAGCGCACCCCGGTGAACGTCAAGCTCATTCCGGGTACGACCTACGAGGTCGACTACACGTACGATGCGGCGGCCGGGCGGATCACCACGATCCTGACCAACGCCGCCAATGGCAACGAAGTGGCGCGCATCATCGAGCCTGCCACCATCAACGGCAACCGCATCGTGACCCAGGGTGAGGGCTTCTTCATCGAGTGCGCCCTGAAGCGGGTGTACCAGGAGGTTCCGACCTACGGTTGGCAGTATGCCGACCTCGAGTTCCAACTCATCCCCTGAGCGGGCTCGATCGATTTGCAGTCCGGGCCGGTACTCCTCGAGTACCGGCTCTTTCTGTTCTTGCGGGTTCGTGAGAGGCTCCGGAGCGATGACTTCCCAGAGAATCCTGGTTACCGGCCATCATGGCTATCTCGGCTCCGTTGCGGTGCCGCTCCTGCTCGAGGCGGGACACGAGGTTGCGGGTCTCGACAGCGATCTGTTCGAGGAGTGCCGTTTCCCCGGAATGCCGATCTCCCCAGCGGCATCGAAGGTCCCCTCGCTGCGCCGGGATCTCCGAGAGGCGACCGTCGACGACTTCCGAGGCTTCGATACAGTCGTGCACCTGGCGGCGCTCTCGAACGACCCGCTCGGGAATCTCGATCCGGACCTCACGCGTGAGATCAACTTCGACGCATCGTTCCGAGTGGCCGAGTTGGCGAAGGAGGCCGGAGTCGGGCGCTTCGTGTTCTCGTCGTCCTGCAGCACCTACGGTGCTGCCGGCGACGAGTTCCTCGACGAGACGGCGGACTTCAACCCGGTGACTCCGTACGGAGTGGAGAAGGTCCGCCTCGAGCGTCAGCTCGCCGAGCTCGCAGACGACCACTTCAGCCCGACCTACCTGCGCAACTCCACTGCCTACGGTCTCTCGCCCAGACTCCGGCTCGATCTGGTCCTCAACAACCTCGTGGCGTGGGCTCACACCACTGGCGAAGTAGTGCTGCTCTCTGACGGGTCCGCATGGCGCCCCATCGTGCACGCGGAAGATATCGGCCGCGCAGTGCTCGCCGCGCTCGAGGCCCCGCGCGATCGGATCCACGACCAGGCCTTCAACGTCGGTCGCACCGAGCACAACTACCGGATTCGCGAGCTCGCCGAGATCGTGGCGGAGGCGGTACCCGGCACGAAGGTGGTGGTCAGCGAGGGTGCCTCGGCCGACCAGCGGTGCTACCGGGTCGACTGCGAGAAGATTCGACGTGAGCTGCCCGCCTTCGAGCCGCAGTGGGATCCGGCGAGGAGCGCTCGCCGCTTGATCGAGGCCTACCGAAGTGCGGGCCTCACCCGTGAGCAGTTCGAGAGCTCACGATATTCGCGCCTCAAGTGGCTCGAGGGGTTGATCGCGGAGCAGAAGATCGACCGAAAGCTCCGCTGGCTGGATCGGCGGTAGCCGGTCGGGCGACTGTGCGCTGGATCGCCTTCTAGTAGCGGGCGATCAGGGGCGGCATCCGCCTCGGCAGGAGCCGTCGCCGCACGGCTTCGAAGCCTCTCTTGAGCGGTACGGCCCAGGGTGCCGCGGACAGGCCTCCGGCTTCGTCGGAGCGGTCTCCGGCAGAGCCGGTGGCTTCGTCTCGCCCCTGGTGGTGTGCCCAGCTCTCCCGATACTGGCCGAGCTGCGGGGCGACGTCGCCGGTGGCGGTCGCGGTACGAGTGGCCGAGAGATACGTGGCGGCCTGGGCACCGCCGTAGCGGCCGTAGCTGAGCGCATCCAGACAGCCGGGCTCGTACCGGTAGATCTTCCAGCGGTCCGAGTAGAGTCGGCCGCCGTGCCAGTAGGCGTAGTACTCACAGAGATAGTGCGCGTCGATGCGATATCCGTTCGCGGAGTAGAAGTCGGAGAAGAAGGTCGGGCAGAGCATGTAGAAGCCGAGATCCATATGGTTGTTGGAGGGCACCGCGCAGTGGATCACACGCCCCCCGGGCCTGAGCAGCTTGTGCAGATTGGCCAACACCTGTGGCAGATCGAAGATCTGCACGATGGTGCCGGTCTCGAACACCGCGTCGAACTGTCCCTCGAGCTCTGGGGGGAGCGGCTGATTCAGATCGAAGATGTGGTCGGCGCCCTCCCATTCGGCGATGTCGCTGCTCTCGACTCGATCGAAGCCCAGTCGCTTGAAGAACGTCTCGTCGCCCATGCAGCCCTGGGCGGCCAGCCTGGGATCGTGCGACAGCGACGGCTCGGCCGGTTTCAAGTCGAAGCCGTGAGAGCGTGCCCAGCCCTCGAGCTCGGACTCGGTGAAGTAGAGGCTCGAGCGCCCGAGTTGAAGGATCCGCCCGGAGAACGGGCGCTGCCTGGCCTCCTCGATCAAGAGTCGTGCGCTACCGCGGGGAATGCCCATTCAGCTCTCTCCCGCGCGCTGGTGACGGAACCACTCGACGGTGCGGCGCAGGCCCTCGTCGAGCGTGACGCCGGGGCTCCATCCCAGAGCGGCCTCGGTGGCAGCGCGATCGGCCTTTCGAACCTGTTCGTGGGAGCGTTTCTCCAACGTGCCGAAGGGGGGCGCTTCGGCCACCCCGAGAATCGAGTAGAGCTGCTCCACGACGGTCGCGATGGAGACCAGCTCTCCGCTCCCGAGATCGATCTGGCGACCTTCGATTCCAGGCTGGACGGCGAGGCGGAGCAGTCCTTCGACCACGTCCTCGACGTAGATCCAGTCGACCAGCCGTACGCCGTCCCCGAGCTCGATCTCTTCGTGCGCCAGCAGTCGCGAGATCACATAGGGGACGAGCTTGTTGCCGTCCTGAGCTCCCGGTCCGTACACCATGAAGACCCTTGCCACCACTACGGGCAGTCCGTAGAGTTCGGCAAACATCCTGCCGTAGCTGGTCGCCGCGGCCTTGGCGGCTGCGTAGGGCGAGGCCGGGACTCCGGGCGGCTCGTCGAGCGGCGGTTCTTCGAGCGACCCGATCTGGACAAAGCGTTGCACTCCCGAGTCGGCCGAGGCATCGAGCAGGTAGACGGTGCTGGCCAGATTGGCCTCGAAGCAGGGAACCACCAGGGCACGGTCTCTCGAGCCCTTGACCACACTGGCGAGATGAAAGACGACATCCGGACGCACCTCGCGCACCAGCGTTTCGACGGCCCGAGGGTCGCCGAGGTCGACTCGCCGCCAGCTGGCTTTCGCGGTGAGGGTCGGCTCCTCGACCGTTCGTCGGGAGGTGGCGCAGACCTCGGCGCCCCGATCGGCCAGGCGTGCGAGGAGGTGTCGCCCGAGGAAGCCGGTGGCGCCGGTCACCAGGGCCCGGGCACCTTCGAGACTCGCCCCTTCGGTCGGCGGTTCGGCGGTCTGGGTCACGGTCTCGGTCAGGGTGTGGCTCCATGAGTGTCGTTTCGCCCCGCACCGCTCCAGAGGGGGGCGCGCCAAGCGTAGCGGGCCTCGTGCTCAACTACAACGGAAGAGACGTGACCCTGCAGAGTCTCGAGTCGCTGGTCGCATCGACCTACCCGAACCTCGATCTGGTGGTGATCGACAACGGCTCGACGGACGATTCGTTCGAAGTGATTCGAGAGCGATACCCGGAGGTCACCCAGATCCGAGTCGAGGAGAATCGGGGGATCTCCTGGGGTATCAACCACGGCCTGCGGTGGGCGCTCGCCGAGGGCTACGACTATGTGTTGATCATGAACAACGACATCGAAGTCGACCCCGCGATGGTGTCCGAGCTGGTGGCCAGCGCCGAGGCCGACCCGGAGATCGGCTGTGTCGGGCCCAGGTCGTACTACTACTTCGATCGTGAGCGCCTCTGGTCGGTCGGGGGGACGCTGCGTTGGCGAGAGTCGGTCACTCGCGAGCGCGGCGACGGTGAGATCGATCGTGGTCAGTACGACGAAGACGTCGACGTGCACTACGTCAACGGCTGCGCCATGCTCGTGCGCCGCGCGGCCCTCGAGCAGACGGGACTGTGGGATCCGGTGTACTACCTCGGGGTCGAGGATGCCGACTGGTGCGTACGCATGAAGCAGCATGGCTTTCGGTGTCGCTACGCGCACAAAGCGCGTCTCTGGCACATGATCTCCCATTCGATCGGGGTCTATAAGCCGACTCGCACGTTTCACACCGGGCGCAGCAGCGCGATCTTCCTTCGCAAGTACGCCGGCACGGGCCAGTGGGTGAGTGCCCTCCTCTGGCTGGCGGCAGCGATCCCGGTGGCCTGGCTGAGGGAGCTCCCGCGCGGCAACCAGCGGGCGGCCTGGGAGAAGTGGCGGGGCTTTCGCGAAGGGCTGGGAGTCCCGTTGCCCGAGATCCCGGAGCCCCCCGAGGGCTTCGAGGTGGTGCCCGGGCGCTGAGCCTCCACGGGCGCGGCCGGTGAGGGTAGAGTGAGCGCACGTTCATGCTGCAAGAGCCGCTCGCCATCCTCACGGTGCTGGTCGGGGTGATTCTCGTCTCGGTCCGGCTGTGCGAACGCTACACCTGGGCTGCGCGGGTGTCGTCGGTCGTATGGGTCCTGCTGTTGGCAGCGGCGGTGTCGAACCTGGGGCTGATTCCCACCGATGCCGAGCTCTATGGCCGCTTGGTCGACTTCACGGTGCCGTTCGCCGTGTGTCTGATCCTGATGAAAGTCGATCTGGGCGAGCTGCGAGGGGCCGGCAAAGCCATGTCGGTGTCCTTCGCTCTCGCGTGCCTCGGGACGATTCTCGGCGTGCTGGTTGCCGGCGTGGCACTCGACCCGTGGCTCGAGGCGACCGTAGGGGCAGAGCGCTGGAAGCTGGCTGGGCCGTATACCGGGACCTACATCGGAGGCAGTCTCAATTTCTTCTCCCTCTGGTCGGGACTCGAGATGGGGCAGCCCGATCTCTTCGCGGCAGCGAACGCGGTGGACAACCTGACGCTGTTTCCCCTGTTCGCCTTCTGGATGCTGGTCCCGTCGTTGCTCGGAGACCGCTTTCCCGTAGCTGACCATTGGCATCTCGGCGCCGACGTCGCCGAGGCAGCTGGGGGTGAGGACGCGGCTCCGCGCTTCGTGACCGGTCACATCGTCGCGCTCGGCTTCGTGGCGTTGCTGGTGATGGTGGCGAGTGGGTGGATCAAGACCCACCTGCTCGATTCCCTGGTGCGAGGAGTGCCGACGATCCTGGTCATCACGACGCTCGCCCTGCTGGTCGGCCAGATGCCCGCCATCAAGCGCCTCGAAGGCGCCTGGGAGCTGGGTCATCTCGCCTTTTTTCTCTTCTTCGCCGCCGTAGGAGCGATGATCAACCTCTACAACGCCGTAATGCTGTCTCCGATCCTGTTCGCCTACGTGATGATCGTGATCGTGGTGCACATGGTCGTCATCTACGGTCTCGGACGGCTGGCGAGGATCGACGTCGGAGTGCTGACCATTGCGTCGGCGGCGGCGAAGGCCGGGCCCCCGCTGGTTCTGGCGATCGCCGAGTCGAGGGGCTGGCACCGTCTCGGTTTGCCGGGCGTCCTGGTCGGACTGTTGGGTTACGCTATCGGCAACTACGTGGGATTCGCGGTGGCCTACCTGATGAGGGGGCTCCTCGGGGCCTGAGGGAAGCGAACGGCTTTTTCGAGGTATTTTCGTTGGCAAAGACTTCACTGTATCGGGACGTCAGAGACGACTTCAGGGCCACTTGGAAAGACCTGTTGGTCGCCGACCTGGCCTACAGCCTGCTCGCCTTCGTCGTGATTGCGCCGCTCACGGCCGTGGCGTTGCGTCTGTTCCTGGCGACCTCGGGGCGAACCGTGGCGGCAGACCAGGACATCGCACTGTTTCTGCTGAGCCCGGTGGGGATGATCGCTCTGATCGTGATCGCGGCTGTCCTCATCGCCGCTGTCGGCCTGCAGGTGGCCTGTTTGATGACGATCGGTCAGGGACACGTCCGGGGCGGTCGGATCGGCGCAGCGGCGTCGCTCCAATACGGCCTTCGGCGGGCGGGCGCCATCATCGGGATCTCCTATCGGCTCTTCCTGCGCTGCCTGCTGCTGGCCCTACCGTTCCTGGCGGTGATCGGAGGGCTCTACTTCTTCTTCCTGCGCGAGTACGACATCAACTACTACCTCACGGAGAAGCCACCCGAGTTCAAGATCTGTGCCTCGATCGCGCTGGTGTTGGTGGCCATTCTGGCAGTGCTGCTGATCCGCCGGATTCTGAATTGGGTCTTCGCTCTGCCGCTTCTCCTCTTCGAGGGGATCTCGGCCGGGGACGCCTTGTCCGAAAGCGAGACGCGGACCCCGACAGATCACCTCGAGATCCTGAAGGTGCTGGTGGCCTGGCTCCTCTTCTGGCTGGCGGTCGCTACGCTGGTGACGGGACTGGTCGGGCTGCTGACGGGCTGGTTGGTGCCGCGGTTCGAGCACCGACTCGGATTGCTGGCGCTGGTGGTGGGTGGGTCGTTGGCCCTCACCACGGGCGTGAACCTCGCCCTCAGTTTCCTGCAGCGCGCGACTTTCTCCCTGCTGGTCGGCAGGCTCTACCAGCGCCTCGGTGAGCCCAGGCACGGTTATGCACCCTTCGAAGAGCTACTCGAGGAAAGCTCCGAGACCGGACTGCTGGAATGGCTGCGGGTTCGCATGTCCACCCGCATGCTGCTCGCCTCGCTCTTCGGATTCGCCCTGATCGCGGCGGCGATCGGAATGGTCTCTTTGCGGGGAGTCAGCACCGTTGATGACGTCGAGATCATCGGACATCGGGGAGCCTCCTCCGTGGCCCCGGAGAACACCCTGGCCTCGGTGGCGGCAGCACTCGAGCAGGGAGCGGACTGGGTCGAGATCGACGTGCAGGAGTCGGCGGACGGCGAGATCGTGGTCATGCACGACAGCGACCTGATGAAGATCGCCGGGGTCGACTTGAAAGTCTGGGATTCCACCTGGGAGCAGCTTCGCGCGGTCGACATCGGAAGCCGATTCGCCCCGGAGTTCGCTGACCAGCGTGTGCCGAAGCTGGTCGAGGTGCTCGAGATGTGCCGCGGAAGGTCCGGGGTGAACATCGAGCTCAAGTACTACGGCCACGACGATCGATTGGCCGAGCGGGTGATCGAGATCGTCGAGCGGGCCGGGATGGTGGACTCGGTGGTCTTGATGTCGCTGAACCTCGGGCAGGTGCAAGAGGCCAAGCAGCTTCGGCCCGATTGGACCGTCGGCCTCCTGACGGCCAAGGCGCTGGGGGATCTGACCTCTGCCGAAGCCGACTTCCTGGCGGTCAACACGGGCATCGCGAGCGCTGGTTTCGTGCGCCGTGCGGGAAGGGCAGGGAAGCCGGTCCTGACCTGGACCGTGAATTCGCCCGCGGCGATGTCGGCGATGATCAGCCGGGGGGCGGACGGTTTGATCACCGACTATCCCGCGCTCGCCCGTGAGGTGCTGGAGCAGCGTCGGGAGCTGAGCTCGGCGCAGCGGCTCCTGGTCGACCTCGGGTTCCTGCTGGACAGCCTCGACGACGAGGCCTCCTCGGAAGAGGACGCGTGATCCGCCGCTCTCGAGTCGGAGTCCTCTGGGCCGCGCCGCTACTGGTCACGATCTCCTGTGCGGGTGGCGGGGAGGGTGGCGGTACCGAGGATGCCCGGCCGAACATCCTCTTCATCTCGGTCGACGACCTCAACGACTGGATCGAGCCCCTGGGCGGTCACCCTCAGGCCAGGACCCCCTCTCTGTCCCGGCTCGCGGCGCAGGGAGTGCTGTTCGAGAGAGCCTACACACCATCGCCCTCGTGCAATCCTGCGCGAACCGCGCTGCTCACCGGGCTGCATACCTACACTTCGGGCATGTACTCCAACTACCAGGTGTGGCGAGAGGTGCTGCCCGATGTCGTGACGCTGCCCCGCTACTTCGGCGATCACGGATACTGGGTGGGGGGCGCGGGCAAGATCTTCCACAACAACATGCCCGATCCCCGCTCCTGGGATGACTACTATCCGTCGCTCGAGCGTCACATGCCGAGTTATCACTACCCGAATCCGCAGGGCACGGTGAACATGCCGCCGTTCGAGTACATGTACGGGGACTTCGACTGGGCACCGCTCGACGTCGAAGACGCGGAGACCGGGGACGCCGGCTCGGTAGACTGGGTGATCGAGCAGCTGAACCGCCGGCACGATCGCCCCTTCTTCCTGGCAGCGGGGATCTACCGGCCCCACGTGCCCTGGTACGTGCCGCGGAAGTACTTCGAGATGTTTCCGCTGGAGTCGATCGAGTTGCCGAAGGTGCTCGAAGGCGACCTCGACGACGTTCCCGAGCGAGGCGTGGAACTGGCCCATCGAGGGGGCGGCTACCACCGCCACGTGGTCGAGGCAGGGCAGTGGCGCCAGGCGGTTCAGGGCTACCTCGCCTCGATCGCCTACGCCGACGCGATGGTGGGTCGCCTGCTCGACGCTCTCGATCGCGGTCCCCACGCCGAGAACACCGTCGTCGTCTTGTGGTCGGACCACGGTTGGCAGCTCGGCGAGAAGGAGCACTGGCGCAAATTCGCCCTCTGGGAGAACCTGGCGCGCGTCGTGCTGATCGTGCGAGCGCCACCGGGGACGCCGGGTTTGCCGGCGGGCACTCCCGCGGGAGCGCGGTCGCCACGGGTCGTTTCGCTACTCGACCTGTATCCGACCCTGCTCGATCTGGCCGGTCTTCCCGAGAAGCCCGGTCTCGACGGTCGGAGCCTGGCGCCACTGCTCAGCGACCCCGAGCAGGAGTGGGACCACCCGGCGATCACCACCTACTTCGTCGACGAGTTCTCGATCCGGGACGAGCGTTGGCGGTACATCCGCTATATCGACGGTGGGGAAGAGCTCTACGATCACGACACCGATCCCGAGGAATGGCGCAACCTCGCGGACGACCCGGCCCATGCCGAGGTGAAGCGAGCTCTCGCCGCTCGGCTGCCTTCCGAGCCCGCGCCCTTCGTCGACACCAGCTACCAACTGATGCCTCATCACCTGCCGCCCGCGCGCAGTGCCGAGGAGTATCTGCGTCGTAGGGCCGAAGACTCGGAGTGAAGCGGGCTCGGCATGACCTGCAGGGACCGCCCGTCGATCTCGCCGCGCGCTGCCGTACCCCGTACCCCGTACGTCGAGAGTCGAGGCACGACGAGGGTCGAGATCGGAGGCAAGACCGCTGCAGCGGGAGAGGCGTGTCAGGGCCAGGTCGACTGCGGGGCGGCGTTTCCGCTCAGGAGCGACGCGATCCGTTGCGGGTCACCGTCGTTGGGTGCCGGGTCGAGCTTCAGGATCTCGGTCATCAGCTGATAGACGTCGACATTCGGTAGGGGCGGAGTGGTCCCGCCATGCGGGAAGGCGGGTCCCCAGGCAACGAAAATGCCGTGCATGTCGCGCTCGTCGTTGTCGAAGCCGTGCATGCCGTACGCAAAGCTCTTGCGTTTGAGGCGTCGCTCGGCGTGGGTGGCGTAGATGTACCAGCCGGGATCCGACCAGGCCACCAGGTCGGTGATTCTGCGATGGCTTCGGTAGTGGAACCGCTCCGGTACCTCGGCCTTGCGGTAGACGTGGAGATGGGGACTGGCCGACTCGAGGGCCGCCACGATCTCCGCTTCCTTTCCGGCCTCGGGTCTCATCATCGCGATGCAGGAGAGGTCGACGATACGCACGTCGTCGACATCGATGTAGTCCTCGAGCACGATCACACGCTCGGGATCCATCTGTGCCATGCCGTGATCGGAGGTGACGATGAGATTCACCCGGTGCTCGAGGCCGCGCGCTTCGATCCCCTCGACCATTCGGGCCAGATAGCCGTCGACTCTGGCGACGGCGGCCGCGGTTTCCGGAGCCTCGGGGCCATGGTCGTGTCCGGCCTTGTCGGTGTCGGAGAAGTAGAGCGTGATCACCGACGGTGTCTCGCCATCGGGCAGGTCGAGCCAACCGAGCACCTCGTCGACTCGCGTCTCTCCAGGGATCGAGTCGTCGAAGACCTTCCAGTGCTCCGGCCTCACACCGGTGATCTCCGCCTCGGAGCCGGGCCAGAAGTATGTCGCCGCGACGCGCCCCTGCTTCTGTGCGGTCACCCAGATGGGCTCGGCTTCCCACCAGCGACCGTTCTCCACCGCATCCCGGTTCCCGAGACTGAAGCGGGCGTCCCACACCGGGTCCCACATGTTGTTGCCGACGATCCCGTGGCCTTCGGCGTAGCGGCCGGTGACCACGGTGTAGTGATTGGGAAAGGTCTTGCTGGGGAAGATCGGGATCAGCCCGTCGGCGCGGACTCCCTCGCGTGCCAGCTGGAGGAGAGTCGGCGCGCCGTGTAGCTCGGGATAGTCCCAGCGAAAGCCGTCGAGAGAGACGAGGACCACGATCGGGTCTTCGGCCGCCGGTGCGGGGGGCCGACGCTGCCCGGTCTCGGGCTCGAGAGCCGGGACACAGCCGAGGTGGGTGGTCCCGAGCCACAGCGTCAGGAGAAGACCGAGACGGGCGCAGCGAGGGGAAGGGGCAACGGTTCGTGGACTTTGACTGGGCGGCACCATGGCGGCTTTCCGTAGCCCGCACGCTACCACTCTCCCGTTGCTAGACTTCCCGCGGATCGGCTGGAAGATTCTCCTTACCGTGGACGGAGGTTTCTCGTGATCGGAAGTAGTGTTGCCCACTTCAAAGTGACCTCCAAGCTCGGCGAGGGCGGGATGGGCGAGGTCTGGCGCGCCGAGGACACCAAGCTCGGACGCGAAGTCGCCCTCAAGATGCTCCCGTCCGGTTTTGCAGACGATCCCGACCGACTGGCTCGTTTCGAGCGCGAGGCGCGGGTGCTGGCCTCTCTCAGCCACGCCAACATCGCTGGCATCCATGGCATCGAAGAGTCCGACGGGCAGCGATTCCTGGTGATGGAGATTGCCGAGGGAGAGCCGCTCAACGAGCGGATCGCCCGTGGCCCGTTCTCGGTGGAGGAAGCAGCGAGGGTCGCTGTACAGATCGCCCAGGCGCTCGAGTCGGCTCACGAGTCGGGGGTCGTACACCGGGATCTCAAACCGGCCAACGTCGTCTTGTCGCCAGAGGGCAAGGTCAAGGTGCTCGATTTCGGGCTGGCCAAGGCGCTCGCTCCCGAGGGCGTTTCCGGCGTCGGGGGCGAGCTCTCGATGTCGCCGACCCTCACTCAGGCGATGACCCAGGCCGGGGTGCTGCTCGGCACCGCCGGGTACATGAGCCCCGAGCAGGCGCGGGGTAAGCCGGTCGACCGGCGCGCCGACATCTGGGCCTTCGGCTGCGTGCTCTACGAGATGCTCACCGGCCGGCGGACCTTCGACGGGGAGACGGCCACCGACGTGCTCGGGGCCATCGTGCACAAGGAACCGGAGCTCGACAAGCTGCCCGCCGACGTGCCGCAGCGGATCCGCCGTCTGCTCGAGCAGTGTCTGCAGAAGGACGCGACGATGCGTTTGCAGTCGATCGGCGATGCCCGGATCGCGCTGCAGGAGTGGCTGGAGAATCCAGAGGCGGTCGTGCGCGAGGAGCCTTCCTCGAGCCCGGGCTGGATGCCCTGGGTCGCGGCGGCGATCGCGGGAGTGCTCGGGATCGCGCTGGGAGCCTTCTTCTTTCGCGGCGCCGAGCCCGAGCCCCCTCCCGTGCGTCGCTTTACTGTCGAGCTGGCCGAGCATCGACTGATGACGGGTCGGGGGGCGGCCGCAGTGATCTCCCCCGACGGGAAACGCCTCGCCATTCAGGCCAATGCAGGGAACCGGGGAGTGCTCTATCTTCGGGCTCTCGACCAGCTCGAGCCGGTACAGGTCGCCGAGGGGCCTTCGGGCTCGTGGCCGCACGACCCGTTCTTCTCTCCGGACAGCCAGTGGATGGCGTTCTTCACCGACACCGAGCTCAAGAAGATGCCGGTCACCGGAGGCTCGCCGATTACCCTGGCCGACGTCGGACGCCCGCGCGGAGGGGATTGGAGCCGCGACGGCCGGATCGTGTTCTCGCCGGGGAGCGATACGGGACTGTCCGTGGTCGCAGCGTCCGGGGGCGAAGTCACCCAGATCACCGAGGTTCCCGACAATGGGACCGAGGCACACCGGTACCCGCAGTGGCTTCCTGGAGACAAGGCGGTGCTCTTCACCTCGGTGACTCCCGGTGGGGCACCGAACGTCGAGGTGGTGGAGCTTTCCAGCGGTGAACGCCGGGTGGTCAACCAGGGGGGGTCCTACGGGCGCTACGTGCCGACCGGGCATGTCCTGTTCGTCGACGGCGCGGCCGTATTCGCTCAGCCCTTCGATGTCGATCGGCTCGAGGCCACGGGCTCTCCGATGCCGGTCCTGGAGGGTGTCGAAAGCCAGCCGCTCGATGGTCAGGCACAGTACTCGGTAGCAGCCGACGGCACGCTGCTGTACGTGCCGGGATCGGACGACGTCGCGACCTTCAGTATTGCCTGGGCGGATCGGCGCGGAGACCTGGAGCCCCTGTGGGACGAAGAGGGTCTGTACGGCACGCCGCGACTCTCCCCTGACGGGCGGAAACTCGCCGTGGCGGTCGAACGGCAGGGCAACTTCGACATCTGGGTCTACGATCTCGCTCGAGAGGTGCCGACCCGGATCACCTTCGGCGAGGGCTACGATGCGGATCCCGTGTGGTCGCCCGATGGTCGCTTCATTGCCTTCGCGTCGGACCGGGACGGGCCGGTGGCGGCGTACCGCACGCGCAGCGACGGTACCGGAGAAGCGGAGCTCCTCCTCGAGTCGGGTGAGATCGAGTTCCCCGCCCCGATCGACTGGTCAGCCGATGGAGAGCGCCTCGTCCTCGTGACCCCCTCCAAGATCGGGAGTGGCAACGATCTCTTCTTCCTGGCGGCGGACGGCAGCGGTGAGATCGAGCCGTTCCTCGACAGCTCCTTCGACGAAAGCGACGCCGCGTTTTCCCGCGACGGCCGCTTCATCGCCTACCTCTCGACCAAGAGTGGCCGCCCCGAGATCTACGTCGACGCGCTCGATGGAGACGGGCACTGGCAGATCTCGGATGGAGGTGGGTGGCAGCCGCAGTGGTCCGGCAACTCCCGAGAGCTCTTCTTCCGTACGATGGAAGGCCTGGAAGTCGTGACTCTCTCCTACGCTGGAGGCGATCTCGAGGTCGGGCGGCCGGAGCTGCTCTTCGGCGAGGTCTTCGGTGGGCCTTCTGGCGTACGCGTGCCGGGCTATCTGTTCTACGACTACGACGTCACTGCCGAGGGGGATCGCGTCGTGGTGTTCCCTCGCGGCCAGACCGGCGACGAGCCCGACGACCGCACGGCGCTTCTGGTGACCGGGTGGCTGGGCGAGCTCGAGCGGCTCACTGCGCAGAGTGGGGGGCAGTGAGCCACTGGGTGCTGCGGGGCCGTCGACTGCAGGTCGGTCGCGGGCTTCAGCCCGGAATCCAGATGCTCTTGGCGCGAACGACCTCGGCGTCGCCGGGAATGGGCAACGCCTCTCGACTCTGTGTATAGAAGGCGAGGCCCTTGTACGAGGTGAGGTAGCGGTACCGCCTGCCGAAGGTGCCGCCCTCCGAGGTGACGACCAGCGGTCGATCGAGGCGCTCGAGCAGCTTTCGCCACTCGAGGGGGTCGAGCTTCACCAGAACCCCGGACGCTCTCACTGCGTTGGCGATGGCGGCGGCGTTGGTGGTGCCGGAGTAGGGGACCGTCATTCGTACAACGCCCTGGTGAGGTGTCGACCTCGAATCAAGCGGTCTTGGCCGCGCCGGCGGGCCCGAACTGCAGCTCTGCCGCCAGGGCTCGCAGCTGCGCCGGGCCACCGAGCAGCTGCCGGTCGTAGCCGACGCGCTTGTAGAAGAGGTGCATGTCGCACTCCCAGGTGAATCCCATACCCCCGAAGACCTGGGTCGCATCGGTCACCGTCTGCGTTCCCACCTCCGAGGCGTGGGCTTTGAGGAGCGGTGCCAGCCATGCCGAGTCGGCCTCCTCCTGATCCCAGCTCCATGCGGCTTGCCAGAGGAGCGACTGAATCGGATCGACGGCGGCAATCATCTCGGCGCACAGGTGCTTCACTGCCTGAAACGAGCCGATGGTGCGTCCGAACTGCTCGCGCCCGAGCGAGTACTCGACGGCGAGCTGGATCGCTCGGTAGCAGGCTCCGAGAGAGTCCGCGGCCAGCGCGATCCGCGCCGCGGCGAGAGCTCGCTCGAGCACGGCACGGTCGAACGACTCGAGCTCCCAGGCGAGGTCGAGCTCGACACCCTCGAAGGTCACCTCCGTCAGGGGGCGGGTCTCGTCCACAGCGTGGAGACGCTCGGCCCGGATTCCCGCACGGTCGCAGGGTACGAGCCACAGGGCGTCCCCGGTTTCGACCAGGAAGGCCTCGGCAGCGTGGCCGTCGGGTACCGCCATCGCGGAGCCCTCGAGCCTCGTGCCGCTCTTGTCCACGCCGAGGACCGGAGCGACGATCGCCTCCCCACGGGCCAGTCGCGGCAGCCACTCGGACTGCTGCTGCTCGGAGCCCGCCGACCCGATCAGCAGCGGTGCGAGGACGAAGGTCGAGTGAAAAGAGATCGGTGTGGCGGCGTATCCGAACTGCTGGGCGGCAACGCTGGCGTCGAGCAGACCGAGACCGGTTCCCTCCCAGCGCTCGCCGATCAGCAGACCGGTGACGCCCTGGTCGCCGAGGGCTCGAGTGAGCTCGGGGTCGTGACCCGACTCGCTGTCCTGAATCGTGCGCACCCGGTCGAGGTCGGCGTGCTGGGCGAGAAAGTCGGCGATCGAGTCGCGAAGCAGGATCTGGGCTGCGGAGAGTCCGAATTCCATGTCCCTCTCCTCTCCTCAGTTCGCCGATGCGGGGGATCGTTCAGGGGAGCTCCGGTCGGTGTCGGTGCTGCCCTTCGGTGCCGCGCGACGGGCGGGCTTCGGTTCGCGCGGCATGCCGAGCCCGACCTCGCTGATGATGTTCTTCTGGATTTGAGCGGTGCCGCCGCCGATGATCATGCCGAGCCAGAACATGTAGGCGCGCTGGAGCTCGCCCTCCTGGAAGGCCTGGGAGCCACTGCGCAGGAGCCCGCGCTCGCCCAGGGCGTCGATCGACAACTCGAGCAGGTCGTAGTTGATCTGGCATCCGTTGAGCTTGACGATGAGTGCGGAGACCCCCGGGTCGCGCTTCTCGAGCGCCGCCGTGACGAGGCGTTGGCCGTGGTACTTCATGGCCAGCATGCGAGCCTGGATCTGCATCAAGCGGTCGCGCCAGACCGGCGCCTCGAGCAGGCCCTGCTCACGCAGGATGTCGGCCGCGCGATGGAAGAGACGCTCTCCCTCTCCCGGCCGGCCCAGCATGCCGCGCTCGAAGCGCAGGGTGTAGGTGCCGACTTCCCACCCTCGGCCGGGCTCGGCGATCACGTTGGCGCGCGGCACGCGCACGTCGGTGAAGAAGACCTCGTTGAAGATCTCCTCTCCGGTCATCGTCTTGAGCGGTCTCACCTCGATGCCGGGAGTGTTCATGGGAAGGACCAGGTAGGTGATTCCGGCATGCTTTCCGGCGTCGGGCTCGGTGCGCACGAGGGCGAACATCATGTCGGCCTGCTGGGCGGTGCTGGTCCAGATCTTCTGGCCGTTGAGCACGTAACAGTCGCCCTCGAGCCGTCCCTGCGTGCGCAGCGAAGCGAGATCGCTGCCGGAGCCCGGCTCGCTGTAGCCCTGGCACCAGATGATCTCTCCCCGGATCGTCGGGCCGACGTAGCGTACCTTCTGCTCGTCGGTGCCGAAGTGCAGCAGGGTCGGAACGAACATGTCGATGCCCTGGTTGCGCATACCGAGGGGGAGACGGGCGTTGGCGAACTCCTCTTCGATGATCAGGGTCTCGAGCAGATCGGGGCGCGAACCGAAGCCCCCGTACTCCTTCGGGATGGTCCGTCCCACATAGCCGTTCTCCACCAACAGGCGCTGCCAGGCGCGAACCCGATCGCCCAGGCCCTCGCTCTCCGGGTCGGCGGCTTCGCCGCGGTGCTTTTCGAGAAAGGAACGGACTTCGTTACGCAGCTCCTGGTACCGCGGCGCGAGGGTCAGGTCCATGACGGGGCCTCCGGCGGTCAGTGCGAGTCGAGGCTCGTGCTCAAGACGCGGTCGGAGCCGGGTCGGCGACTTCGATCGAGGCGTCCAGGGCGCTCGTCCCTTTCAGTGAACTGGTGATCAAGCACGCTTGCTCGGAGCGCTCCAGAACGCGGCGGGCTCGTTCGAGGTCGCTTCCGGCGGGAAGCACGAGGCGGGCCTTGACGTCGAAGTGGGTGAACTGGGTGACTCGCTCGATGCGATCCAGGACCCCCTCGACCTCGCAGTCCAGGTCGAGCCAGTCGAGCTTCGAAGCTCGGGCGATGGCGCGAAAGGAGAGGATGTAGCAGTTGGCGACTGCGGCCACGAGCATGGTCTCCGGGGACCAGACGTCGCCGGAGCCCCCGAATTGTTCCGGGGGGCCGGTCTCGAGAGTGGGTAGTCCTGCACTGTCGACCGCTACCGAGCCTGTCGCTTCGGCGGTGGCCTTCGCCAGGTAGGTGTGTGGAAAGTGCGTCATTTGGTCGGCGTCCATGGTAGCCGAACTCGGCCCGGCGTGGGCCGTCGGTTCGGGTGGGAATCGCTCTGTGGTCGGGCCCGCTATCATCAATGGCGCGAAGATCCTGGATTTCCGGCACGAGCTCGAGAACATGTCCGAAGAACGAACCGACGCCGAGGGCTGGCGAGAGAAGGCCCACGAGATCATCTTCGAGGCCGACACGCCGGCGGGCAAGGCCTTCGACGTCCTGCTCTTGATCCTGATCGTCCTCAGCGTGGCGGCGGTCCTGCTGGAGAGCATGCAGGGAGTGCGCGAGCGGTACGGCACGATCCTGCGCGTGGCCGAATGGGTGTTCACGCTGCTGTTCACCGTCGAGTACGTGGTTCGCCTGGCCAGCGTGCGTCGCCCGCTCAGCTACGCCACGAGCTTCTTCGGCGTGGTCGATCTGCTCTCCGTGCTGCCCAGCTACCTGAGCCTCTTCTTCACGGGAACCCACGCGCTCGTGGTGATCCGGGCACTCCGGCTTCTGCGGATCTTCCGCATCTTCAAGGTTGCCCGCTACGTCGGCGAGCTGAACTCGCTGGTCACGGCGGTGAAGGCCACGCGGGCCAAGATCGCGGTGTTCCTGTTCGCGATCTTGACCGCGACCCTGATCATGGGCACGGCCATGTACGTCGTGGAGGGAGAGACCAACCCGGGGTTCTCCAACATCCCGAAGTCGATCTACTGGGCGATCGTGACGATCACGACGGTCGGCTACGGCGACATCTCCCCCCAGACGACCTTCGGCCAGGTCGTGGCAGCCACCGCCATGGTGCTCGGCTACAGCCTGATCATCATTCCCGCGGGGATCTTCTCGGCGGAGCTCGTTCAGGTCGGCCGGGAGCCCCTGTCGACGCAGGTCTGCAGGGCGTGCGCGCGGGAGGGGCACGATTCAGACGCTGTCTACTGCAAGTACTGCGGATCGGGACTCGCCAGTCCGTCTGCGCGGTAGGATGGCCGTTCATCCCTGAGCCGATTCCACTCCTCGGAGACCCCTGATGACCGGACGGACCTTCACTGCTGCGGGGCTGACCCTCGCAATGCTCTCGACCCTCTTCCTCGCGCCGGCCCTCGCCGAGGAGTCGCTTCGCGGATTCACTGACGAGCGCGCACGGGCCCAGCTCGAGCTCGAGCAGCGCTTCGACGCCCAGCTCGACGCCGAACGTCTGCGCGAGTCGATGAAGCGCATGACGCCTCGGCCGCACCACGTAGGCGCTGCGCAGACCAGGGAGAATGCCGAGTGGATGCTCGAGCAGTTTCGCTCCTGGGGATTCGAGGCCGAGATCGAGACCTATTGGGTCCTCTTTCCTCGGCCGAAGACGCGGCGCCTGACCCTGCTCGAGCCGACCCGTTTCGAGGCTCGGCTCCAGGAGGAGATCCTGGAGGGTGACTCCACCTCGAAGATCGCGGTCGAGACCGGTCTGCCGCCCTTCAATGCCTATTCCGCGGACGGCGACGTCACGGCGGAGCTCGTGTACGTCAATCGAGGCGTGCCGGAGGACTACGAAGAACTGGAACGGCACGGAATCGACGTGCGCGGCAAGATCGTGATCGCCCGCTACGGGGGCTCCTGGCGCGGTATCAAGCCCAAAGTCGCCTACGAGAAGGGCGCCATCGGCTGCCTGATCTACAACGATCCCTCCGACGATGGCTACCTCCAGGGAGAAACCTATCCCGAGGGCGCCTACAAGCACGAGTACGGTGTCCAACGCGGGTCGGTGCTCGACCTTCCGCTGCGCCCCGGCGATCCATTGACGCCGATGCGCGGCGCCACGGAGGACGCCGACCGACTCGAGCTCTCGGAGGCTGACAACGTGATGAAGATCCCGGTCCTCCCGCTCGCGTGGAAGGACGCTCAGCCCCTGCTCGAGGCCCTCACGGGACCGGTGGCACCGCGGAACTGGCGCGGCGGGCTTCCGATCACCTACCGAATGGGGCCGGGCCCGGCCAAGGTGCGACTGGAGCTCGAATTCGACTGGGAGCTCACGCCGGCCTACGACGTCATCGCGAGGCTGACCGGAAGCGAAGAGCCCGACCAATGGATCGTGCGTGGCAACCATCACGATGCCTGGGTGATCGGTGCCGATGATCCGATCAGCGGCATGGTGGCGCTGCTCGAGGAGGCACGGGCGGTGGGTCAGCTGGCCAAGACCGGCTGGCGGCCTCGACGAACCCTGATCTACGCGGCGTGGGACGCCGAGGAGCCCGCGCTGCTCGGCTCGACCGAGTGGGCCGAGCACCACGCCGACCAGCTCAGGGAGAAGGCCGCGGTCTACATCAACTCGGACTCCAACGGCCGCGGTTTCGTCAACGTGGGCGGCTCCCACGCGCTCGAGTCCCTGGTCAACGAGGTCATCTCGACGGTCCCCGACCCCCAGACGGGCGGTACCATCGCCGATCGGCGGCGCTCGGCCGAGCTGCTTCAGGCGAGTGAAAGCGAGTTCGCGCGACTGACTGCAGGAGGCGAGCTGCGGATCTCGGCGCTCGGCTCGGGGAGCGATTACTCACCCTTCCTCCAACATCTGGGGATCGCTTCGCTCAACGTCGGCTTCGGCGGTGAGAACGGCGGAGGGGAGTACCACACGGCCTTCGACTCCTTCGACTTCTACCAACGCTTCGGCGACCCCACCTTCGAGTACGGAGTCGCCCTGGCTCGAACCGCCGGGCGACTCAGCCTCCGCCTGGCCGAGGCCGACGTGCTGCCGTTCGCGTTCTCCTCGACAGCAGCGACCGTGAGTCGCTACCTCGATGAGGTGCTGAAGCTCGCCGACGCCGAGCGTCAGCGCATCGAGCGGCACAATCGGTTGGTCGAAGAGGGGCACTTCGCCAGGGCCGCCGATCCGACCGAGCAGCTGCAGCTTCCGGTCGAGGAGCCGCAGGCGCCCTATCTGGAGTTCGCGATGCTCAAGGGTGCCACCGATCGCCTCGGAGAGGCGGCCCGAGCGGCAGATCGGGCGCTGGCGCGTGCCCTCGAGCTCGACGACGCGAAGTCGCTGGTCGCCGTCGACCGACTCGTCTTCCAGAGTGAGCGCCTGCTGACCCACGAAGAGGGACTGCCGCGCCGCCCCTGGTTTCGGCATCACCTCTATGCGCCAGGGTTCTACACCGGCTACGGGGTCAAGACCCTCCCCGGAGTGCGTGAGGCGATCGAGCAGGGAGACTGGTCGCTGGCGCAAGATCAGATCGAGATCCTGGTCGGCCGATTGAATGCGTTCTCCGAGCAACTCGAAGCGATCGCTGCGGCGGTCCCTCGAGCTACGACTGCGAGGACCGGCTGAGTCTCTGATGGCCGAGATCCTGTTCCGAGCCCCGACCTGCGAAGAGGCCTGTGAGGTGCTGCGATCGGTGGCTCCCGCGTGTCGCGAGCAGGGCGCGCCGATTCGTCAGCGTGTCGTATGGCTCGACACGTTCGACTGGCGTCTGGCGGGCCGCGACCGGGTCCTGACGTGGCGCGAGGAAGGCGGAGCGAAACGCCTGTTCTTCGACACGCTGGACGGCGAGACGCTGCGCTCGCTGGAGCTCGATCGTCCGCCCGCATGGCCCGCGCAGATACCCGCCTCCCCGTTGCGCGACGACCTGGAGCGCTGGCTCGAGCCCCGCAGACTCCTGGTTCTGGCGCAAGGCCGAAGACGCGGGAGACTCTGGGAGTGGCGCGATTCTCGCGGCAAGACGATCGCGAGTCTCTCGGCCGAGACCCTGCGAGTGCGCAGCGAGGGCTCGTCACGTTTCGCCGCGAGTCTCGATCTCGTTCGGGTGGTGCCGGTGAAGGGATACGAACGAGAGGCGCGGCCGCTGGCCAGGAAGATCGAGAAGGCCGGATTCGAGCGTGTCTCCGGGCCTGGACTCGAGCTCGTGATGGACGCGGTAGGCCGAGAACCTCTGGACTACACCTCTCGGTTCGAGGTCGAGTTGCGGCCCGAGGAGCGCACCGACGTCGCGATGGTGTCTCTGTATCGGCATCTCCTGGAGAAGATCGAGGCCAACCAGAGGGGAGCGGTCGAGGATCTCGATCCCGAGTTCCTGCACGATCTGCGAGTTTCGGTGCGACGAACCCGTTCCCTCCTCGGTCAGATCGGCGGAGTCTTCCCGCAGCGCTCGGTCGAGTCCTTCCAGAAGGGCTTTCGCTGGGTCCAGGGATTCACGGGGCCGGTGCGCGACCTCCACGTGTGGCTGCTCGATCTCCCCGATCTGGGTGAGCGCCTGGCTTCCGAGGACCGGGCAGGGCTGGCCGCGCTCGAGCAGCATCTGGTCCTTCGACTGGAAGGGGAACATCGAAAACTGGGACGGACGCTGCAGGGCAGGCGATATGCCGAGCTTCTGCGACGCTGGCGCGCCTTTCTCGATCAGCCGCATCCTGAGCCCGGGTCGCGAGCCGCACGCAGCCGTAAGAACGCGACCCGGCCGGTCGTCCGTGTCGCTTCGAAACGAATCTGGCGGGTCTACCGGCGGATGCTGGACGAGGGTGGGGCGATCAGCGACGAGTCTCCTGCGCAGGCCCTGCACGCCCTGCGCATCCGGGCGAAGAAGTTGCGCTATCTGCTGGAGGCGTTTCGTTCCGTCTTTCCTGCCACCCTCGAGGACGAGGTCAAGGCGCTGAAGAGGCTGCAAGACCACCTCGGTGATTTCAACGACTGTGCCGTGCAGCGCCGGGCCCTGCGTTCCTATCGGCAGCGAATCGAGCAGGAACGGGAGCTCGAGGCCGGAGCGGCCCGCACGTTCGAGGCCCTCGAAGCCGACATCGATGCCCGCGCAGAGAATCTGCGGCGCCGCTTTGCCGGCGAGTTCGAACGCTTCGCGGCACCCGCGCGGCATGACGCGTTTCGCCGGCTTCTGGAGAAGAAGGCCAAGAAGTCGAAGAAGTCGAAGAAGGCGGAGAAGGCGGAGAAGCGATGACGACGCTCGCCATCTTCAACATCAAGGGAGGGGTCGGCAAGACGGCGACGGCGGTGAATCTCTCCTGGCTGGCCTGGCACCATGGTGCGCGGGTCCTGCTCTGGGATCTGGACCCTCAGGGGGCGGCCACCTGGTACCTTCGCACTCGGAGCCGAGTGAAGGGGGGTGGCAAAGGCCTCGTGCGTGGCGATCGAGAGCTGGAAGAAGCCATTCGAGGCACTGACTACGCAGGGCTCGACCTGGTACCGGCTGATTTCTCCTATCGCAAGCTCGACCTCCACCTGGCCAAAGAGAAGCGCGGGGAGCGACGGCTGCGCAAGTTGCTTCGCCCAGTCTCCAGGTCGTACGACATCGTGATTCTCGACTGTGCTCCGAGCATCTCCCTGCTTTCGGAATCGATCTTCGTCGCCGCGGACGCCCTGGTGGTGCCGACCATTCCGACGCACCTCTCGCTACGGACGCTGGAACAGCTCGAGAGGCACCTGGAGAAGGGCAAAGACACGTACGGCAAGCTGAAGCTCTGGCCCTTCTTCTGTATGGTCGATCGGCGCAAGAAGATGCATCGCGAGATCTGTGACGCCGAAGAGGAGAGTCGACGTTTTCTCGACAGCCGCATTCCCTACTCGAGCGTGGTCGAGCAGATGGGCGACCGCCGAGCTCCGGTCGGGGACTACGCGGCCGGCAGCGTAGCGGCTCATGCCTATCGACTCCTCTGGCAGGAGATCGGTCGGGAAATGGCCCCCGGGGAGTAGCAGGGGGCAGCGCCCTGTGCCGAGGGACTCCGTGGTGAGGGCAACCGTCTCGCGGGCGGTGCGTATGCAGGAAGAGATCATGCGTGTATTCGGTCGATCGAATCTGCTCTGGCTGACGGCGGGACTCTGGCTCGTCGTTCCGGCGGCGGCACAGGACGTGGGTCCCGACCGGGTTTCTCCAGCGCCGGAGCGCATGCTCCTGTTCGATGCCGGGGCCGACCTCGAGAGCTCGCGAGGGGCGGCTCCCGCCGTCGTGGCGCCCGACTTCGACAGCGACGAGCTCACGCGCTTCATCTCCGGCTTTCTGGAGCGGGCCCGGACTCCGAGTGCTGCAGTAGCGATCGTGCACCGCGATCGCATCGTCTACGCGCACGGCTTCGGAGAAGACAGGGGAGAGGCCGTCACCGCCGAAGATCGCTTCTACCTGGGATCCTGCACGAAGCTCCTCACGGCCCTGGCGGTCATGCAGCTGGCCGATACCGGCTTCCTCGAGCTGGACCGGGCGGTAGAGAGCTACCTTCCCGAGTTCGCTCTCGCAGATTCGACGCGGTCGGCTCGGGTGACCGTGCGCCAGCTGCTCTCGCACACGAGCGGCCTCTCGACGCGGAGCGCCTTTGACGCCACTGCGCAACGAGAGGGCCGGCTCGAGCACCTGTCCTTCGGCGCCGATCCCGGTTCGAAGGTGCAGTACTCCAGTCTCAACTATCTCGTTCTCGGCCAGCTGGTCGAGGCCGTCTCGGGAATGGGCTACGAGGACTACCTCCGGACGTTCGTGTCGACGCCCCTTCGCCTCGAGTCCACCTTTGCAGAGCGCTCGAGAGCCGAAGAGGCGGGCATCGTTCAGGGGCATACCTACTTTCTCGGAGTGCCGGTCGCCCGTTCCGAGCCGCCCTACACCGAGCTGATGGTTCCTGCCGGCTACGTCGTTTCCAGCGCGCACGACATGGCGAGGTTCCTGGCCGTTTTTACCAATCGTGGGCGCGTCGACGATCGTTGGGTGCTGTCTCCCGGTGCGGTGGAGGAGATGCTCGGACCCGGAGAGTCGGGGAGCGCTCTGGGGTGGGGCGTAGGAGAGCTGGAAGGCGAGCCGACGCGAGGACACGCCGGAATGACCCCCGGGTTCAGCGCTCGACTCGCCCTCTTGCCACGCCTGGAGTACGGGATCGTGCTGCTTGCCAGCAGAAACGACGGGCCGTTCTTTCCTGCGTACCGGGATCTGATGGACGGTATCGCTCGGCGCCTGATCGGGGCGAAGGCGATCGACTACCCGATGAAGGGCCACTGGCTGCGACTCGGCTTCGCGGCGATCTTCGTCTGGACCCTCGTCTCGCTGGCGCGAGCCGTGCGCCGATGGTCGCAGGCCGGCCGACCCCGCCGGGTGATCCTGGAGCGTCGGGTCTGGCTGCCAGCGCTGGTCAGGTTGGGAGTCTCGGTGGGCCTCCTGCTGTGGGTCTTGCGCTCCCTGGCACAGATCTCGCTCACCGGCATGGTCGAGTTCTATCCGGACCTGGGGATGCTCCTGATCCTCGGGGTGTGCGTGGCCGCCGTCGAGTCGATCGTGGGAGTGCTGATGCGCTCGAACGAGGGATCTGCTCCCGAGTCTGAAGCCGGCGGGCGCGGACCGGAAGGCCCAGAGCTCGAGACCCTCGGGTGAGTCGTCACGACGCGGAGCGCTGGAACGATCGCTATCTCCGAGGTTCGGCAAAGGGGCCCGAGCCTTCGCCCTTTCTCCGTGCTCATGTGCGCGAACTCGGTGTCGGTCGAGCCCTGACGCTGGCGATGGGAGGAGGGCGCAACGCGGTCTTTCTCGCCTCCTGCGGCGGTTTCGAGGTGACCGGCGTCGATGTCTCGATCCGGGCGGTGGCCAGTGCTCGCCGTCTGGCCGTGCAGCGTGGGGTCGAGATTCGGGGCGTGGTGGCTGATCTCGAGGACTTCGAGCTCGGGCGGCGACGGTGGGAGCTGATCACTGACTTCTACTATCTCGACCGAGCGCTCTTCCCCCGCATCGCGGATGCGCTCGCCGCAGGCGGTTGGTTCGTTCTCGAGACCTTCTCGGTAGAGAACCTCCAGATCGGCGACCTCGGCCCGACCGATCCCGACTACCTGCTCGCACCGGGTGAGATCGGCGAGTACCTCGACGGTCTCGAGCTCGTCCACCTGGAGGATCCGGTTCTCGAACGTCGAGACGGAAAGCTCGCCGCCCTGGTGCGGGTTCTGGCCCGCAAGCCGCTCGGCTGATCCTGCTGCCGGTTCGCTGCAGCTTCGGCACGGTTCCCTGCAGCGTCCTTGCAAGGGCTCGCGCCGACAGTCGACCATTCCCCCTGACGACGGTTCATAAAGCCTACAGGGAGCATGGAATGCTGCTTCGAGACATTCGCTACGCCGTTCGCAGTCTGCTGCGCAGCCCCGGCTTCGCTCTCGCCGCTGTGCTCACCCTCGCTCTGGGGATCGGGGCGAATACCGCGGTCTTCAGCCTGCTCTACGGAGTCCTGCTCAAGCCGCTGCCGTATGCCGACGATCAGGAGTTGGTCGTGCTGCGCCAGCACGAGCCCAACGTCGGGCTGGAGAATGTACCGTTCTCGATCCCCGAGTTCTTCGATCTCCGTGAGCGGAGTCGCGGTTTCGAGGATGTCGTCGAGTACCACGCGATGACCTTTACGCTACTCGGAAGAGAAGAGCCCGAGCGCGTGTCGACGGGGGTCGTGTCTGCGCGCTTCTTCGATCTGCTGGGTGTGACTCCGGTGGAAGGGCGTACCTTCGTGGAGTCGGACGAGGGGGCGGGTGCCGAGGCGGTCTTGATGCTCAGCCACGAGTACTGGCAGCGCTCCTTCGGCGGCGATCCGGCGATCGTGGGCGAGGTCTTCGAGATGAACGATCGGCCGCATACCGTCGTGGGGATTCTGCCCCCCATTCCTCAGTTCCCGAACGAGCATGACGTCTACATGCCGAGCGTGGCTTGTCCCTTCCGTGCCAGATCCGAGCGGCAGGTCGCAGAAGACCGGAATGCCTTCCGCGCCCTCACCGTCCTGGCACGCATGGGAGACGATCAGCAGCTCGAAGGCGTGAGAGCCGAGTTGACCACCCTCGGAGAGCATTTCCGGGGAGAGCACCCTGACGTGTACACCGAAGAGCGCGGGTACGTCCTGAGTGCGGTGCCACTCAAGGAGGAGCTGGTGGAGCAGGCCCGGCCGGCGCTCTGGGTGCTGTTGGCCACGGCCTTCCTCGTCTTGCTGCTGTCGTGTGCCAACGTGGCCAATCTCACCGTGGCCCGATTGCTGGGGCGCGAGCGAGAGCTCGCCGTCCGCGTATCGATGGGGGCCGGGAGGGGGGTGCTGGTACGGCAGACGCTGACCGAGAGTCTCGTGCTCGCGTTCGCCGGAGCCGGGCTGGGTCTGGGCTTTGCCTATCTCGGTCTGGATCTGCTCAAGAGCTTCCTGGGCCGCTTCACGCCTCGGGTGGTCGACGTGAAGCTCGATCTGTGGGTTCTCGCCTTCACCGTGGGGGTCGCCTTCGTCTGCGCGTTGCTGGCCGGGGCGCTGCCAGCGTTGACCACTCGGTTCAGTACAGTCGCTTCGTTGCGCGAGGGTGGACAGAGCACCGCAGGCCTGTCCCGTTTGCGACTGCGCTCGCTGTTGCTGGCTGCGCAGGTCGCGTTGGCGGTGATGCTTCTCGTCGGGGCCGGACTGCTCCTGCGCAGTTTCTGGCAGCTGCAGAGAGTCGATCCCGGCTTCGATCCGGAGCGAGTGCTGTCGGCACAGATCGCCCTCAACTGGTCGAAGTACACGACCCGCGAGGACATCGTCGGGTTCTACGGGCGGCTGATGGAATCGCTCGAGAGTCATCCTGGCGTGGTGTCGGCCGGCGCCGGCAACTACCTGCCGCTGAGCTCCCAGCAGCCATCGAACGCGGCCTTTGTGATCGAGGGAGAGGCCCTGTTGGAGAACGATCCGCGACCTCAACTCGACCTGCGGACGGTCACTCCGGGCTACTTCCGCACGCTCGGGGTGCCGTTGGTCAACGGTCGTCTGTTCGATTCGCGCGACCACGCCGAGGCGCCTGCGGTGGCCCTGATCAACCAGTCGCTGGCCGCTCGTTACTGGCCGGATCGAGACCCCATCGGGAGGCGAGTGTCGCTCGACGACGGCGAGCACTGGATGACCGTGGTGGGTGTGGTGGGGGATATCCGGCAGTACGGCCTCGATCAGGAGGCCAGTGACGAGCTCTATCGTCCGTTGGAGCAGGGAGGGTTCGTGGGTCGGATTCTCGTCCGGACGCGGGCCGAGCCCACGGCCATGGCTCGAGAGCTCAAGCAGGCCCTGTGGTCGATCGATCCGGACCAGCCCATCAGCTCGATCGAGACCCTGGAAGAGGTGCGTCGTTCCTCGATCGCCTCGCCGCGAGTGGTCACGATGCTGCTGTCCCTGTTTGCCCTGCTTGCGCTCGTTGTCACGACGACCGGTATCGGCAGCGTACTGGCCTACTCGGTGTCGCAGCGCACCCAGGAGATTGGAATCCGGATGGCGTTGGGGGCACCGGCACGGAGGGTCCGCTGGATGGTCCTCGGGCAGGGCCTCGTGATCGTTTGTACCGGTTTGGCGATCGGCCTCCTGGGGTCTGTGCTCTTCGGAAGACTGCTCTCGGACAATCTCTTTCAAACCTCTCCACGCGATCCGGCCACGATGACGGTCGTCACGGTGGTCTTGCTCTTTGCAGCGGTGGTCGCCTGTTGGCTGCCGGCGCGACGGGCGACCCGCATCGAGCCCACGGTCGCTCTGCGCGCCGATTGAGCGGGAGTCGATCGATCGGGAGCTGGCGCGTAGCTGCTACGATCTCGCCGTGCAACGTGACCCGCTACTGCAGCGCCTGAACGAGCCCCACGGTCCCTGGGACGTCCTGGTGATCGGAGGGGGAGCTACCGGCCTGGGCTCTGCCATCGATGCCGCCGCGCGTGGCTACCGCACCGTCCTGGTCGAGCAACACGATTTTGCCAAGGGCACCTCGAGCCGCAGCACCAAGCTGGTGCACGGCGGTGTGCGCTACCTGCAGCAGGGAAATGTCTCGCTCGTGCTCGAAGCGCTCGAGGAGCGAGGTCTGCTGCACAAGAACGCTCCTCAACTGGTGGGTGAGCTTCCCTTTGTCGTCCCGAACTACGACTGGTGGGAGGCGCCCTTCTATGGCATCGGCTTGCGTCTCTACGACATTCTGGCTGGTCGGCACGGGTTCGGCGCCTCGAAGCTCCTCTCGAAAGCCGAGACACTGGAGCGCCTGCCGACGATCGAGACGAACGGACTGAGGGGAGGGGTGCTCTACTACGACGGACAGTTCGACGATGCTCGACTCGCGATCACGATGGCTCGCACTGCGGTCGATCTCGGGGCCACGGTGGTCAACTATGTGCGAGTGTCTGGACTGCTCAAGGAGGACGGTGTCGTCACCGGAGTTCGCGCGATCGACGAGGAGAGCGGCCGAGAGCTCGAAATCGAGGCGCGGGTCACCGTCAACGCGACGGGCGCGTTCTCCGATGGCGTCCGTCGGATGGACGATCCCGAGGCGGGATCGATGATTCGTCCCAGTCAGGGCGTTCATCTCGTGTTGCCACGTCGCTTCCTACCAGGATCCAGTGCGATCATGGTGCCGCATACCGATGACGGGCGAGTGCTCTTCGCCATTCCCTGGCACGACTGCGCGGTGATCGGCACCACCGACACCCCGATTCCCGAAGCGGTGCTCGAGCCCCGTCCGCAGCAGGAAGAGCTCGACTTCCTGCTCACCCACGCCGCTCGGTATCTGAGCGAGGATCCCACGCCCGGAGACGTGTTGTCCGTCTTCGTCGGAATCCGGCCGCTGGTGGGCAGTCTCGACGAGGCGGACTCGAAGACGATCTCGCGCGACCACACTCTGCACATCTCGGGCTCCGGGCTGGTCACGATTGCGGGCGGAAAGTGGACGACCTACCGGAAGATGGCGCAGGACACGATCGATCAGGCGGCCATGGTCGGGGGGCTCGAGAAGCGCGACTGCACGACCCATGAACTGCGGCTGCACGGCTACCAACAGGGAGCGGAGCGGTTCGGCGATCTCGCGTTGTACGGCTCGGACGCACCGTCCATCCTCGACCTCGTCCGCCAGGATCCCGCGCTCGACCAGAAGGTGCACCCATCGCTTCGGCCGCGTCGGGTCGAAGTGAAGTGGGCCGTGCAGCACGAGATGGCTCGGTCGGTCGAGGACTTTCTGGCGCGCCGCAGTCGCAGCCAGTTGCTCGATGCACGCGCCTCGATCGAAGCGGCTCCTGCGGTGGCGGCTCAGATGGCGGAGCTGCTGGGGCAGGACTCCAGCTGGATCGCGGAGCAGGTCGGCCGCTACGAGACGCTCACCCGGCAGTATCTGATTGCCGAGTGAGGAGCCCGGTCCGCGTTACGCGGCTCGGCCGGGGAGCTTGATCTTCACGCCGTGGGGGATCAGCAGGTCAGGATCGTCGACATCCAGGGGGCCGTTGTCGTTGAGGATGTCGAAGTTGTAGAAGCCATCGCTCCAGGCCAGCATCTGCCGGACGATGTCGATCGTTCGATCGGCCATGACCCGGCGGAGGGTCTCCTGATTCAGCGCCTTCATCTCGATGAGGATGTCTCCGAGCGGGCGGTGCTCGGGATCGAGCTGCTGGCGTTGTTCTGCGGCGGAAAGCACCTCCGGATTGATTCCCCGGGTGGTCAGACGGTGGGCCAACGTGTCGTGGTGCTGGTCCGAGTGGTTCGCATAGAGGATGCGACCGTCGCGGAAGATCACGCAGCCCTGCGCATTCTCCTTGTACACGGTCAGTTTCCCGGTCACTCCCTCCATGGTGAGGAAGCGAAGCAGTTCCTTGATGCTGAGCTTTCGGATGACGTCTGTGTAGGCCATGGGACTCCTCCCGCGATCCGCCGCGGACTCGAACTATTATAGGGCTGTTTTCTAGGAAATCTAGTAAGAAAGGTATTCCACCCAGAAATCCTGCAGCAGCCGAGGGCCCACGGGCGAGGCCGTGCTCAGTTTTCGGCGATTCCCGGATCGGCGCTCACCTCTCGGTTCCTCCGTAGCGCCCGAACCACTCGAGCACGTGGGCGACCTTCGCGATCAACTGACTGGGACGCGCGGCGATCCCGTGCGACGCCTCGGGAATTCGCACCAGGGCTGACGGGATCTGCCGCAGCCGGAGAGCCTGGTAGTACTGCTCCGACTCCGAGATCGGTGTCCGATAGTCCCGCTCTCCGGTGATCAGCATGGTGGGAGTCTCGACGTTGCCGACCAGAGAAAGGGGGGAGCGTGCCATGTAGTGGTCCTGGTGATCCCAGGGGAACCCCGGGAACCAGTACTTGTAGAAGAAGTTGGCGGAGTCGGCGGTGAGCACGAAGCTGTACCAGTTGATGACCGGCTTCTGGACGACGGCGGCCTTGAAGCGGTTCGTGTTGCCCACGATCCAGGCACTGAGCACGCCGCCGCCGCTGCCGCCGGTGACGAACAGCCGTTCCGGGTCGACGTAGCCTCGCTCGAGGACGCCATCGACGATCGACATGAGGTCGTGGTAGTCGTTGCCGGGATAGGCGTGGTGGATCAGGTTCCCGAACTCGCCTCCGTAGGAGGTGCTGCCGCGTGGATTCGCGTACACCACGACGTAGCCCGCCGCGGCGTAGAGCTGGATTTCGGCGGCATAGCGGTCACCGTAGTTGGTGAAGGGACCGCCGTGAATCTCCAGGATCAGCGGATAGCGCTGGTCTGGGTCGAAGCCGGGTGGCTTCACGATCCAGCCCTGGATCTTCCTCCCGTCGAAGGACGATTCCACCCACATTTCCTCGACGGGCATCGGCGGCTTGAATGCGAAGAGGTCCTCGTTGAGTGAAGTCAGTCGCTTCGCCTTCTTGTCGCGTGCCACCACTGCCACGTCGGCGGGGTGTGCCGGCGTGGCCAGTGTGAAGGCGACAGTGCCATCGGCGGAGGCGCTGAAGGATCCGCCGGCGTAGGGACGCCCGAGGGACGTACCGCCGAGGTCACTCGCGAGCACCATCGTCTCACCGTCGAGCGAGACGTGCGCAGCCTTGGTGTTTCCTTCGTCGTCGTACTGGAAGAAGAGCCCGCTGCCGTCACCGTCCCAGACGTGTCCGCTCACGTCCCGGTCCAGTTCGGGAGTGAGTGCTCGGCTGGTACCCGCCGTGAGGTCGAGAACGAAGAGCTCCGTCACCTGGTAGCCCTGGTAGCGCTCGTCGTTGCCCACGTAGGCGAGGAAGCGCCCGTCGGGGGACACGACCGGACTCGAGTCCGGGCCGTGACGGTCGGTGAGCTCGCGCAGTGACCGGTCGGCAATGGTGAGCTCGAAGATCTCGGAGTCTGCCGGGTCGAGCTCTCCGTCGGGGTCCCGGTTGGCCGAGAAGTAGAGACGCGAAGAGTCAGGTGACCAGGCGAGGCGGGAGCGGTGGTCGAACGGTCCTGTCGTGAGCGGACGAGGCGTGCCCCCCTCCGCCGAGAGAAGGAAGAGCTGCCAGTGCCCATCCTCGAGGTAGCCCGCACCGTCGGCGCGGTAGAGCAGCTTCTCGATCACCTTCGGGGCCTGGGCCCATTCCGCCCCCTCGGGCTTCTTCGGCATGCTGGCAAAGGGCTCGGGTCCCTCCTCGACGAACATCGAGAACGCGATCCAGCGCCCGTCTGGGGACCAGGTGAAGCCAGTCGCGGGAGAGGTGAAGTGACTCAGCCGAGCGATCTGTCCGGTGTCCATCCAGCGCTGGTACAGCTGAGAGGAGCCGTCCCGGTTCGAAACGAACAGCAGCCGATCGCCCTTGGGCGACCAGCGTGGCCTGCTCTCGGAGCTGTCACTGGTGGTGAGCGGACGATGATCGGTGCCATCGGTGGAGACGATCCACAGGTTGCTGCGGACTCGGTCGGACATCACGTCCATCGAGTTGCGGGCGTAGACGATGCGGCTGCCATCGGGCGAGATCTGCGGATCGCTCGCGTACTCCAGCTGGAACACATCGGCGAGCTCCAGGGATTCGCTGAACGGGCGGTCCTCGGCCGATGCGGCGGTCGCGACGACGAGAGAGAGCGCGAGAGCGGCCGACTGAGTCCGTATCTGCAACATGGCGGATCCTCCTGGCGTATTTGAATGAGGGGAGTGTAGCCGAGCCACGAGGGCTGCTCGTGGCTGCTAGACTGACGGGATTGACCTCGGGCCAGTCGCGGAGAAGCGAGACATGACGGCAGTCGTACAGCGTGGCCGGGTTCTCGGTGGCCTTCTCGTCGGAAGCTGGATGCTGACTGGAGTGGCATCGGCACTTCCTGCGTCGATTTCGTCTTCCGTTGTCGGCTCCGAGTGGCAGGAGGAGATCGTCGAAGAGCACGATTTCGACGTGGCGGAGGGCGGCACTCTCGATGTCGACGTTGCGGACGCCGACGTCGATGTACGGGTATCGCCCGCCGATCGGGTCGAGGTCGTTGTGAAGCTGCGCAGCCGGGATCTGGAGTGGGCTCGGAGCCTCTTGCCGAGGGCAGAGCTACGGGTCGAGAACGACGGCGATCGGGTACGCATTCGGTCCTCGCCCTTCCGGACCGGTCCGACTGGCCGCCGAGGCTGGCAGCTCCTCGTGATGGTGCGTATCCCCGAGCGCTTCGACCTCTCGATCGAGACCGGTGACGGAGACGTGCGCATCGAGCGCGTGCTCGGTGAAGTCGCCGTGACGAGCGGCGATGGCGACCTCTTCGTTGGCAGGGCCGAGGGCGAGAGGCTCGAGCTGGACACTGCAGACGGCGACGTCGTGGCCAAGGAGCTGGTGTACTCCAGGATCGATGTCGAGACCGGCGATGGAGATCTTCAGGTCGTGCATCTGGTCACCTCTCGCGCCCGGCTCGAGACCACTGACGGTGATATCGGAGTGGCGGAGTCGAGCGGTCCGCTTCGTGCCCGCAGTGGTGATGGTGACGTGGCCGTTGGCTTGCTCGAGGCGGCCGAGATTTCGCTCGCTACCGGAGATGGTGACATCCTGGTCAAGGCCCCGTCGGGGCTCGCGATCACGCTCCAGCTCTCGGGTGAGGAAGTGGTGCTGAAGGCCCCGGACGAGGCGTTCGAGGGAAGAACGACAGAAGGCTCGGTCAAGGGTACCCTCAACGGCGGTGGCCCCAGGCTCAGTGCGATCTCCAGCGATGGTCAGGTCACGATGGTGATCCGGGACTGAATCGATGAGCCGAGACTCGGTGCAGCGCGAGCTTCATCCACGCCCTCTGCGGGTGGAGTGCTACAGCGGATATCGCGGCGAAGAGTATCCGCAGCGAATCGTGCTGGCCGATCGGGTCGTTTCGGTCAGAGTCCTCGATCGGTGGCTCTCGCCCGACCACCGCGACTTCAAGGTACTCGATGAAGAGGGGTGCATCTACCTGGTGCGTCACGACGTCGCCGAGGGCCAGTGGTTCCTGAATCTCTACGAGGAGCCGCTGCGCTGACGCAGAATTCTGCTACAGGCCGCTGGTTCACTCCAGCGGAATGCACGCTAGGATCGACCGCACCATGTACCAGCTCTACATCGCGAACAAGAACTATTCGTCCTGGTCCCTGCGCCCGTGGGTACTGATGACGCAGCTCTCCATCCCGTTCGAGGAGCAGATGATGGCCTTCTCCGAGGGATCGAACTGGGAGGCGTTTCGGGCGTTCTCTCCCAGCGGACAGGTGCCATGCCTGCACGATGGTGAGATGGTCGTCTGGGACTCCCTGGCGATCGTCGAGTACCTGCACGAGCACCACGAAGGCGTATGGCCGGAAGATCCCAGGGCGCGAGCCTGGGCTCGCTGTGCCGCCGCCGAGATGCACTCGGGTTTCGAAGTCCTGCGCGATCGATGCCCGATGAACTGTGGAGTCCGCGTTCGGCTGGGGAATGTTCCGCTCGCGCTGGAGCAGGACCTCCTACGCCTCGACGAGCTGTGGATGGAGGGGCTCGGTCGTTTCGGGGGGCCGTTCCTGGCTGGCAGGGCCTTTACGGCCGTCGACGCCTTCTTCGCGCCGGTGGCCTATCGGGTGACGAGCTATGGCCTCGTGTTGAGTCCCCCGTCTCTCGACTACGTGGCTCTCCTGCACGGTCTGGAATCGATGCGGTCCTGGGACGCGGCTGCCTTGGCCGAGGAGTGGCGAGAGCCCGGCCACGAGCAGGATCTGGCGCGCACGGGAGAGCTGATCGAGGATCGCCGGTTGTCCGCGAGCTGAGTCGGTCGGGAACCGGAGAGCGGCACCGCTGAGGTAGTCTCGGCGCGCCGAAGAACCATCCACGACGAAAGGTGATCATGTTGATGCGGACCGTGCCGAAGAGGCTCCCCTTCTCACTCTCGATTCTCTCCGCGCTGTCGTGGGTTCTGGCTTCAGGAGTCGTCTCTGCGGCTGCCCAGGAGATGAAGCCCATCGACCTGGAGCTTCCCGAGCCGATGTTCGTCGGCACGCCGCAGGACTTCCGGGTGAGGCTGCTCGAAAAGCCGCTCGGCCAGCCGCGGCCGCCGTTCCTGGCTCCGTCCGGCACCACCAACGTGGCCCTGGGGAAGTCGGTCGCCAGTAGCGACGACCTCCCGATCATCGGGGAGATCGAACAGATTACGGACGGCGACAAGAATGCCGCCGACGGCAGCTATGTCGAGCTGGGGCCGTTCGTCCAGCACGTGACGATCGACCTGGAGGCCCGCTACACGATCTACGCCATCGTGATGTGGCACTACCACCTCCAGGCGCGGGTCTACTCGGACGTCGTCGTGCAGGTCGCCGACGACCCCGAGTTCACGACAGGTGTCGTGACCGTGTTCAACAACGATCACGACAACTCGGCCGAGCGTGGAGAGGGAACGGATCTCCACTACGTGGAGACCTCGGAAGGCAAGTTGATCGACGCCCGCGGCGTCGAAGGGCGCTATGTCCGTCTCTACAGCGGCGGCAACACCAGCAACGACCTCAACCACTACATCGAGGTCGAGGTCTACGGTCTGCCGGTCGCCGAGTAGCGTAGCGAGCGCTCGCTACAGCGTCCAACCGTCTCGATAGGTCGGTTTCCAATACTCCTCGGGGATCCCCTTGGTCAGCAGATTGCCCGATTTCGGATCGATCTCGACCGGGCTCCCGCTGCGCACTGCGAAGTTGCCGAGGAGCACCATCTCGGTGAGTGGCCCCGAGTGGCTGTCGAAACCGGAGAGCGCGGGTGCGCCGCCCTTGATCTCCCCGATCCACTCCTCGTAGTGACCCGGAGAGCGCGGGTACTTCTCCGCCAGCGGGCTCTCGGTGAGCTCACGGTTGCGTTCGCGGTCGAGGAGGCGCGGGCGGTCGCCGTAGACTCCAGCCAGCAGCATGCCGTCGTCCCCGACCCACAACTGCCCGCCGATGGAGTCCACGGGCCAGCGCTTGCCGAGCCCGAGGCCGGCTGGCATGGAGGGCGTGAGACTGCCGTCACGCCACACGACCTTGATGGGGCCGCGATCGCCTTTGGCCGGGAAGTCATAGACCACCCGAGAGGCGTTGGGAGCGGTCTCGTCGTTGACCGGCGTGGCCTCTGCCTCGATCCGAGTGGGGTAGCCGAGGTCGAGAGTCCAGAAGGCCGCGTCCATCGAGTGGCAGGCAATGTCGCCGAGCGCGCCGGTTCCGTAGTCCCACCAGCCGCGCCACTTGAAGGGGGCGTAGGCCGGGTTGTAGGGGCGCACCGGTGCCGGGCCGAGCCACAGGTCCCAGTCGATGGTCGCAGGGACCGGCGGCTCCTCTTCGGGGCGGTCGATTCCCTGCGGCCAGATCGGACGGTTCGTCCAGTAGTGAACCTCTCTCACGTTGCCGATCACGCCAGCCTCCACCCATTCCCGGATCTGACGGGTGGAATCACTGGCGTGGCCTTGATTGCCCATTTGCGTGGCCACTCCGGTCTGGCGGGCCACTTCCCGCATCGTCCGCACCTCGTACATGGTTCGCGCGAGGGGCTTCTGGCAGAACACCGGTTTGCCGAGTCGCATCGCCATGACTGCGGCGGCAGCATGGGTGTGGTCTGGGGTCGATACGGTGACCGCGTCGATGCTGTCGGCCTCCTGATCGAGCATGTCGCGAAAATCGGTGAAACGCTTGGCGTCCGGGTATTCCTCGAAGGTCGTCGCAGCCTTCTCCTTGTCGACGTCGCAGAGGGCGTAGATGTTCTCCATGCTGACGCCCTTGACGTCACTGTAGCCCTTGCCACCCGCTCCGATGGCCGCGATATTGAGCTTGTCGCTCGGCGCCTGGTATCCAATGCCTCCCAGGACGTGGCGAGGCACGATGGTCAGTCCCACACCGGCGGCGGCGATGTGCTGCATGGCGGCTCTTCGGGTCAACTTTCCCTTGCTCATCTGACAGGCTCCCTGCGTGTGTCACGGGCGTTCGGGTGACGGTCTTTCGTTCGGGGGTGAGACTGATCGTAGCGCACCTCATCCGTCTCGTTCGAGATCGGCGAAGTCGCCGAATCGAAGCAGCTGCTCGCTCCCTCCGGGCTGGACGCGGATCGTGATCGCCAGGCTCTCGGGATGAGCTTCCTGCACGGTCCTGGTCTCGGCGGGGGAAAGGACCATGAAGGCAGTCGAAAGCGCGTCTCCGGTCGCGGCGTCCGTGGCGACGGCCCACGCCGCGCGGTTGTCGGTGGAGGGACGGCCGCTGCGCGGATCGATGATGTGGTTGCCCCGGCGCAGGCCCGAGGCTCCCATTGCCTGGTGGCGCAGACGAAAGCGTCCGACGACGCGGTTGCGGTCGGACGGTCGCCGCAGAGTCACCGGCCATCCGCTCTCGCCCGGCGGTGGATCGAGCGCGAGCACCGAGCTCGCGCCCCCGTGGAGCAGCGCGGAGCGGATTCCCCACTCCTCCAGGACCTCGGCCATCCTGTCCACGGCGTACCCCTTGCCATAGCCGCCCAGGTCGACGCTCACGAGCTCGGAGCGCTTGGTGACCGTGGGGCCGTCCCGGTCCAGCTCGAGGAGGTGGGCCCCTGTTCCCTCCTGGATCGCCGTAAGCCGTTCGGGCTGCGGGATCTGCCCGCTCGCTTCGGCTCGAGCCCAGCAGTCGATCAGCGCGCCGATGGTCACGTCGAACGCGCCGAGGGTCTGACTGCTCAGCTGGATGCAGTGCTCCAGGCAGGCGAAGGTGTCGAGTCCGACTCGCACCGCGGCTCCGACCTCCGCGTGGTTGATTCGCGAAATGTCGCTGTTCTCGATGTAGCTGCTGAGCAGGAGCTCGATCCGATCGACCTCCTGGAAGGCTTCGTGGACGCACTGCTCGGCATACCGCGGATCGTCGCAGAAGAGGACGGCCTCGAAGGACGTGGCCATCGCGTCGTGGCCGAACCGCCTAGCCCCCGGGGGAAGGCTCTGGGTGCTCGCGACTTCCTCAGTCATCGGTTCTCTCGCCTTCGGAGCGGGTCTGCCGATGATAGCTGTCCGCGAGCTCCCCGACGACCCATCCGCGCAGCTCGATCGTGGGTCGCAGCAGAGTGGGTGACTCGAAGAACGGCAGGTAGAGGAATCTCTGTCCCGGAGGCGGACGCTCGTACAGTTTCTCGAGCAGGTCCGCTTCCACGCTGGGTGTCGCGAGGATGACGGGAGCTGCCTGCGCGTCCATCTCCACCCGATCCCACCAACCGGTGTTGGGGAAGGCTCTCAGGTACCAGGGGAGGGGCCAGTAGTCGTTTCCGGGGACAATCACTTCGATGTACATCTCGTTTCCGGAGGGATGGACATTCGCCAACGCCTGGACCCGCTCGGCGATGCGGACGACGTCGTCGGTGGGATGAGCGTAGACGTAGGGGTTGACCGGGTCGGCGTAGTACTTCCAGTTCGCCAAACAGGCCTGGACCCCGAGGTGGCCCGCGGCGAGCAGCAGGAGCGCCGCGACCACGAGTGCGCGCCCTCGTCGCGGGCCGTCCAGCATGGAGGCGGCGCCCACTCCGGCGAGCAGAATCAGGCCGTGAAGGGGACTCAGCAGGTTCCAGGGCGTCTTGTAGGGGATCGCCGAGTAGAGCGCGAACAGCACGATCGAATAGAAGGAGAGAAAGCGCGCCAGATCGGTGCCGACGCCATTCCCATCGACCCCGTCGAGGCCGGTGCCTCGGTGTCGCGGCCCGCGGAAGACGCGGAGGATGGCCACGCCGGCCAGGACCACGATCGAGGCCTCCGACCAGACGGGGCCGGAGCCGACCCTGAAGAAGATCAGCATCTGCAGGTAGTAGTGCCAGGGGTGCACATGCCAATCGTGTTGGGCTCGGTCCAGGTAGTGAGCGAGAGCAGTGTAGGAGTCCACGATCCCGGCCGGGTGGGTGAAGAACGACGAGTAGAAGAGCGCTGACACGATCCCGGCCCCGGCCAGCCCGATCAGTCCGTGCCGGACGGTCCTGGCACGCGTCCGGTCGAGCAGGAGCGAGGGGCGCTCGTCGCCGGTGATGACGGTCAGCCCGAGGGCGACGGCCATGGCGGCGAACGCGAGAGCGGAAGTCTCCTTGGTCGCGTGCATCAGACCGAGCGCGAGTCCGGTTGCCAGGGCCCATCGGTTCGTCGGCGCGCGCGAGTACCTGTAGCCGCACACGATCGCGGCTGAGGCAAAACAGACCAGCAGGGTCTCTTGAATGTAGTAGCGGCTGTAGAACACCATCGCCGGCGAGACGGCGGTGAGCAGCCCGGCACAGACGATGGCTCCCCTGCCGAGTCCAGGCGCCAGCCAGACGAGGAGAAGAAGGGTGCCGATTCCGAAGACGACAGGAACGAGTCGCAGCGTCGATTCGTCGATGTCGCGGAGACTCTGTGCCGATCTCGCCCAGGCAGGGATCAGCGTGAAGTAGTTGAGTGTGGGCCCGTGGTACTCGCTGTTGTCGTATCGGTAGACTCCCTCCTCGAGCAGGGTGCCGAACTTGATCGCATGCACTGCCTCGTCGGTGTGCATGGGGCGTCGGCCCAGCTCCGGCAAGCGCAGTACCGCGGCGATCAGCACTGCCGCCAGGATCAGGATCCCGTAGAGCGGCTTGTTCTCCGCCAGACTCACGGTGTTGGCGAATCGCCCCTCTGACTCAGACCGTGAACTCACCCGGCTCGAAGACGAGTCTCTTGCCGGCCTCGACAGCCTCATTCACCTTGAGTACCGCGACAGCGGTCTCGTACCCGACTTCGGCGGGGCAGTTGAGCTCTCCCTGGCCCCGAACGGCGTCGAAGAAATTCTCCAGGTGTGGCTTGTGATACGGGTCGTCGAACGTCACCGGCAGTCCGTACTCGGGAGGCGCGAGCGTTTCTCGCACATCGAGGGTGAGACCTTCGCTGTGCGAGATATCGCCCAGCTCGGGGGCCGTCAGAAAGCCGCGCTCGACCCAGGGGTCCCACATCGGAGCCGACTGCTCGCGGTACACGCTGCCGCGTCCCGAGGACTCGGAGATCAACAGCGTGCCCTGGTCTCCCATGAACTTCTCGAAGTAGCCCTCGCTACTGTTGGTGGTGAGTGTCTGGTAGAAGGCGCGAGTCATGCCCTGGTCGGTCTCGAACTCGTAGATGGCCATGACGGTGTCGTACCACTCGTGAGTGTCTGGCTCGTAGTAGTCGGTGCCACCGCTGGCCATGACCGAGTGGGGCATGGCATCGAGGAACCAGCTGAAGATGTCGATCTGGTGTGAGCCCAGGTCGACGATAGGGCCGCCGCCGAGGTCGCGATACCAGCGCCAGTTCCGGAATTCCTGCATCGACTCGAATCCGTAGCGACGTAGCCGGTCCTCGGGAATGGCGTAGCGCTCGGGCCAGCCGAGGTCCGGTGCCGCCGAGCGATTCCACTGCGCGTTGACCGTGGTGATCCGACCGAGGAGCCCGGCCTCTCGGATCAGATGGTTCACGCAGTGCAGATAGCGAGGGTTGCTCCGGCGTTGATGCCCGATCTGGAGGAGCTTCCCGGTTTCGCGTGCGGTCAAGACCATTCTGCGTGCATCCGGGAGGGAGTTCGACATCTCCTTCTCGCAGTAGACGTGGAGTCCCGCCTCGAGGCAACCGATGGTGTGCTCGGCGTGCCAGAAGTCGGGGGTCGCTACGATGACGGCATCGAGGTCGGACTCTGCGGCGAGCATTTCGCGGTAGTCCTCATAGCCGTTGACTTCGTGCTTGTACTTGCCGAGGAGTCGAGTAGTGCGCAGCAGATTGAACTCGGCCCAGATGTCGCAGACCGCCTTGAATCGGACCCCGGGTATCTTCAGACAGGAGTCGACCAGAACCTGGCCCTGGGCTCCCGCGCCGATCAGTGCGACGTGTAGATCGTCCGAGGGCTGTCGAGTTGCGGCTCTTGCCGGCGTGAGGCCGGACATCATGACTCCGGCTCCGGCCGCTGCGCCGTAGCCCAGAAAACTGCGTCGGTCGATCTTCTTCATGATCCTCGGGCCTTCGATAGGGGTCCGGAGCCGTATCCTGGCTCACACGATGAGATTTCTCTCGGGCGATTCCCGAGACTAGCAGCCTTGGATGGAGCTCCTACAGTGTCGGCAGGGGCCAGGCGAGAGCGGGGCTGACGAGCCTTCGGATTCGACCCCCGACCCATCCCCCGGCGGATGGACTATCCTGAACTCTCGACGCGTTCCCGGAGGAGATCTCGCGCCATGATCGAAGGACTCGAAGGACGGCATTTTCTGAAGTTGCTCGACTACTCGACGGACGAGATCGAGGGGTTGCTGAAGCTGGCCGTGCAACTCAAAGAGGAGAGGCGGAGCGGGCGAGAGGAGCGCCGCCTGAACGGCAAGACGATCGTCCTGATCTTCGAGAAGACCTCGACCCGGACCCGATGCGCGTTCGAGGTGGCGGCCTACGATCAGGGGGCTCAGGTCACCTATCTCGATCCCCAGGGCTCCCAGCTCGGCCACAAGGAGTCGGTGAAAGACACGGCGCGAGTGCTCGGTCGGTTCTTCGACGGAATCGAGTACCGCGGCTTTTCTCAGGCCGTGGTGGAGGAGCTGGCGGCCTGGGCGGGGGTGCCCGTCTGGAACGGCTTGACCGACGAGTTTCACCCCACCCAGATCCTGGCTGACCTGCTGACCATGCAGGAGCACTCCGCCAAGCCGCCGGGCCAGATCTCGTACTGTTACCTGGGCGATGCGCGCAACAACATGGGGAATTCCCTCCTGGTCGGCGGTGCGAAGACGGGAATGGACGTGCGGCTCTGCGCGCCGGAGGCGTACTGGCCGGAGTCGAGGCTGGTCGAGCAGTGTCTGGCGATTGCCGAGCAGACCGGCGCTCGGGTGACCCTGACCGAGGACATCGACGAAGGCGTCGAGGGGGTCGACTACCTGCACACCGACGTCTGGGTCTCGATGGGCGAGCCCGCAGAGATCTGGAAGGACCGGATCGAGGCATTGACTCCCTACCGTGTCGACCGGGCACTGGTCGAGCGCACGGGCAATCCAGAGGTCAAGTTCATGCACTGCCTCCCGGCTTTTCATGATCGTCAGACGGCGATCGGGGAGAAGATCTTCCAGGAGTATGGACTCGACAGCATCGAGGTGACCGATGAAGTGTTCGAGTCCGAGCGCTCGATCGTTTTCGACCAGGCCGAGAATCGTCTCCACACCATCAAGGCGATCCTGGTGGCCACTCTCTCGCCATGAAGATCGTGGTGGCCCTGGGCGGCAATGCCCTTCTCAGGAGAGGCGAGGCGCTGTCGGCGAAGAACCAGCGAGCCAACATCAAGGTCGCGGCCGAGGCCCTGGCCCGCATCGCTGCGGATCACGAGATCGTGATCTCGCACGGTAATGGGCCCCAGGTGGGCCTCCTGGCACTGCAGGCCGCCGCCTACCTCGAAGCGGAGGCCTATCCGCTCGATGTGCTCGGCGCCCAGACGGAAGGCATGATCGGATACATGATCGAACAGGAGTTGGGCAACCTGCTGCCCGCCGACCAGCCGCTGGCGACGATCCTCACCATGGTCGAAGTCGATCCCGAGGATCCGGCGTTCGAGAACCCGACCAAGTTCATCGGTCCTTCCTACGACCAGGAATCGGCCGAGCGACTGGCTTCCGAGAAGGGCTGGTTCGTGAAACCCGACGGCGCGGTGTGGCGCCGCGTCGTGCCCTCACCGCTGCCGCGCCACGTCTTTCAGCTGCGCCCGATCAAGTGGCTCCTGGAGAAGGGGGTCATCGTGATCTGCGCGGGAGGAGGAGGGATCCCCACGACCTATGACGAGGAGGGGAACCTCCGCGGCGCGGAGGTAGTGATCGACAAAGACCTCGCCGCCGGCCTCCTGGCCACCGAACTGAAAGCGGATCTCTACGTCATGGCCACCGACGTCGACGCGATCTACCTGGACTGGGGAACTCCCCAGGCTCGGCCACTGCGCTGGGCGACCTACGATCAGCTGAAGACCTACGACTTCGCGGCCGGGTCGATGGGCCCCAAGGTCATGGCGGCTTGTGCGTTTGCCGAGGCCACCAACAAGCGCGCGGTGATCGGCTCGTTGGACCAGCTCGAAGAGATGGTGCGGGGGGAGGCGGGAACCAACGTCACCGACACCGGTCGCGAGGTCTCGGATATCTTCGGCATGGCTCTGCGTGAGAATCGCCGGTAGAGACCCGACGGAGGATCTCACCCGAGTCTCTGGTTGGGCTCAGTAACCGAGCTCCGCCTCGGTGGGCTCGCGGTCGAGTACCTCCTGCCCGACTCGGTCGATCAGCTCCGGGGGCAGATGTCTGTTGCCCGTGCGAACGAACCGGAGCAGGTTACGCAAGCCGGCGATGGCTGCGCGGTGCATCTCCTGGTGCCTGGGGTAGCGCGTCGAGAGCAGACGGTTGTGGATTCCGAGCAGGGCACGAACCTCGGTCAGCCGGAACCGCGCGTTGCCTGACATCGTGTCGCGGAGCTCGAAGACGGCGCCGAGTACCTGTTCGAGATCGGAATCATCGAGTGGATCTCGCACTGCGAGATCGACGAGCTTCGCGGTGGTGGCTGTGCGCCTGCCCTCGGTGTCGTTGAGAGCAGCCCACTTCATCCATCCCTCGGGGTTCATCTCCACGGTCGAGCGGTTTCGTGCCAGCCAGCGTCCGATCACCTGAAGGCTCCGGTTCAAGGCCAGCCGCGAAAGCGCCGCGTCCGTTGGATTGAGTCGCTCGGCGTTGAGCGCTCGGCTCGGCAACTCGAGGAGGGCGTCGACCTCGTTCGAGTCGAGAGGCGCGCAGCCCACTCCCCCGTCGGGGTCTGCCTTGCCCGGGCGGGACGCCTCCTCCAGAAGCTGCTGGAGGCAGCTGAGCAACTGCTCGGCTTGGCCGATCGAGAGATCGGGTCGCTCGGCGAAATCGACGACTGCACACCACTGGTCGGAAAAAGACTGTCTCGGGACGATGTCGCGCACGGTTTCGCGCCACACCGTGCGAGACGGGCCGCGCGGGAGCAGGAGCAGGGTCTCCAGGCAGTGGCTCAGAGTGATCCGGCGATCGAACATCGGGAGCAGTTCTGGCGGAAGCCGCTCGGCGAGGAGGAGGTCGGTCTGGGGGTCGCGCCAGAGCGTCCAGAGGTCGCCGCAGCTCGGGCAGTAGTAGACCCCCTGGTCCGTGTCGTCCGGTTCGGGAGTCCACGGAGCTCGATCGACGTCCGGGTGCACCCCGACCGGCTGCCATCGCTCGGGGTAGTCGGCACGGCTGCGGGGCCAGGCGTTCGGAGTGCAACAGGACATGATGGGCTCCGGTGTCGGGGACCGGACGTCAGTGGATCGGCATGAGGACCGTTGCCAGAGTCTATGCTCTTCTCGTTCTCTTCACCCCGGGGGCGGAAACGAGTCGAGCGCGTCGATCAGGTCGATGGCAGATTCGAGCCGCTGTCGGTGGTTGCCGCTCACTTCTCGAAAGGGCAGCTGGTACTCGCCGAGTGCCTCGACAAAGAGATTCTGCATCTCTTCGCGACGATCGCCGCGATCTCGCTGGTCTGCGTCGGGGACCCAGGGTACGTCGAGGCCCGCCAGGAGGTAGAGGTCGCCGGCACGCTGCCGGAGCTCCTCTTCGATCCAGAGCGGGCACTGTCCGTAGTAGTGGTGGCTGTAGATCACACAGCTCGAGAGGTCCGTATCCAGAAAGAGGAGACGTCCCCGGCGTTCACGCGTCGCCGCCGCGCCGAGATCTTCCAGCTCGATCTGTCCACGAGCGATCGCCTCGACGTCCCGGTATTCGGGAGGAGCGCCTTTCTCGAGCACGAACTGACGGGAGAACTCGGGCACCCACAGGGCGCTGTAGTGATCGGCCAGTGCTTCTGCCAGCGTGGTCTTGCCAGTGCACTCGGAACCGGTGACGACGATGCGAGTGATCGGGTTCACGGAATGGCGGTAAGGGCATTCGCCCCCTGGGGTTTCATCGAGCGCTGCCACTGCAGATAGCCGTGGATCGCGAGGTAGAGGAAGCACAGGTAGAGACCTGCGGTCGGGTAGAGCTCCTTGTAGAAGAACATACCGACGTAGAGCACGTCGACCGCTAGCCAGATCAGCCACGCCTCCAGGAGTTTTCGGGTCTGCATCCACTGTGCCACGATGCTGAACGAGGTCAGCACGGAGTCCATGAGCGGCAGGGACGCGTCGGTGAAGCGCCCGAGGATCTGTCCGAGAAGGAGTCCGCCGGCGGCGCCGGAGACGACCAGCCCCCAGCGAGTCCATCGGGGCGTCCTGGTCACGTCGAGCTCACCCCGCTCGCCCGCACCGTGCCGCCACGCCCACCAGCCGTACGCCGCGAGGGCGAAGTAGAGGCCCTGCAGACCCATGTCCGCGTAGAGCTTCGCGTCGAAGAACACCCAGGCGTAGAGCGTCACACTGAGCATCCCGAGCGGCCAGCACCAGATGTTCTGGCGGGCAGTCAGGTAGACCGCGACCAGGGTGACGACGACGGCGATGAGCTCCACGGCCATGCGTAGCGCTTCAGAAGCGAGCCGACATGGAGAGCACGACGTTTCGAGTCGCGCGGGGATAGTAGAAGGGGATTCCGTCCAGCGTGTCCCGTCCCGAGTCGTCACGGGCCAAGAACTGATAGCTGTAGCCGCTGGGATACTGATCGTCGCCATCGAACAGGTTGTTGACGAACAGGGCGAGCGTGGGGCTCGCGCTCGGCCACCAGCGGCTCAGATCCACGGACGCTCGCAGGTCCACGTTGGTGAACGAAGGAGTGCGAAAGTCCGCGAGGTCGGTGTTGTCGAGTTGGGAGTCGTCGACGTAGCGCCCCATCAGGGCCAGCCGGAACGTTCCCGGCGACCATTCGAGGCCCAGGTTGGCGACCGTCTCTGGCGTCAGGAGCGGTCGGACGTTGCGGTAGGTGATCGGCTCGCTGCCGATCCAGTTGCCCTGCTCGTCGTAGACGTCGTAGAACTGGGTCCATTCCCGGATTCGATTCCGGCTCAGGTTGGCACTGTGCAGGAGGGTCCAGCCCGGTCCGAGCTGCCACCGCAGGTCGACCTCGAGGCCGCGACGATACGACTCGTCGACGTTCTGCCGCAGGGGGAGACCGACTTCGGAGAGCTCGCCGGTGAGCGCGATCTCGTTGGTGAACTCCATCGCGTACAGGTTGGCCTGCAGGGCGAGCCGCGCCGTGTTGTAGTTGACGCCGGCCTCGAAATCCACCACCTCCTCCGGCTCCACGGCTCGTAGATCGTGGGGGAGGGTGGCGTTGTCCTCTCCGAGCAGCAGATCGAGTCGGGTCGGCTCGCGTTGGGCGCGGCCCATCGAGGCGTAGACGCTCAGCCCGCCGGAGGTTTCCGGGGAGAAGAGGTAGCGAATGCCGACGCGGGGGTCGAGGAAGCTCCAGTCGACCGTGCCGAGCTCGACATCGCCGTCGTACGAGAAGTCCGCCCGCCGGTACTGGAGGTCACCGAACAGGATCCAGGCACCGAGCGCGTACTCGGCCTTGGCAAAGGCGTTGGCCGTTTGCTTGTGGCCGGTGTTGGAGTAGATCCTCGAGGCCGTGTCGTCGAGGGTGTGGTCGCCGCTGAAGTCGTTGAAGTGCACCCCGAAGGTGGTGTCCAAGCGCCCCCGGCTCTTGCCGAGGGTCACCATCGTACCGAAGAAGGCCTGGTCGATACCGAACTCGAGGAGCTGGTTCTTGGCTACGGGGTCGTCCCACAGCCGGTACCAGCCGTCGGCTCCGTTGTAGTAGAGCGAGGCCGTGAGAAGGGTTCCCCGTCCGAGGTCTCGTGTGTAGCGCAGCTGGGCGAAGTCCTGGCCGAAGTGATCGGTCTCGGCCTCGTCGAGCGGATTGAAACGCCGGTTCTGCTCCAGCGTCTCGGGATCGACCGCCAACCAGGCGAGCTGCGACCTCTCGTCACCAGAGAAAGAGACGAACTTGAGCGAGGAGCGCTCGCCGTGCCAGCCGAGATCGAGAAAGAAGGTTCGGTGCTCCGATCCGGAGTGCTCCCGGTAGCCGTCGGTCTCGGCGAAGGAGATGCGACCCGAAGCGAAGAAGCCGTTGTCGAGGATTCCGGTCTCGTAGGCCGCAGTGGCTCGGACGGTGTCGTAGCTGCCGAGCACCAACCGAGCGTCGCCGCCCCGTTCGGCGGACGGCGAACGGCTCGAGAAGTTGACCGATCCGCCGAAGGATGGCGCTCCGACCGAGGAGGTTCCCACACCGCGCTGGATCTGGATGCTGTCGACCGCACGCGTGAAGTCGTTGAAGTTGTTGAAGTAGAGAGTCTGCTCCGTCGGGTCGTTGAGCGGCGCGCCGTCGAAGGTCATGTTGATGCGGCTCTGCTTGATCCCGCGCAGGCTGAAGTACGAGTAGTTGGAGCCGACGCCCGAGTCCGAGTACCAGGTCATCGCTGGGGTGTACTGGAGTAGTTGGGGAACGTCCTGGCCGTAGCTCGAGGTCTCGATCTCTTCGCGGTCCATGTCCCGCTTGGTCACCGGGGCTGCCGCGTTGGCGCGGATACCCACCACGGTGGCGGAGTCCTCGAAGAGCGGGAGCGGGTCGAGCCGAAGCTCGATCTCGGTGCGCTCGACGGAGATGTTCAGGGTGTGGGTGAGCGTGGCGTAGCCGGGGTGGGCGACCTGGAGGGCCTGTGGGCCTGGCGCGAGCTCGAGAACGAACCGTCCGTTCTCGTCCGTCTTCACCGGAACCTCTGCTCGGGCGGCCTGCGAAGACATCACCGCGGCGCCTCGCACCGGGTTGCCCAGTGGATCCCGGACGACGCCCGACACCGAGTGCTGGGCGAAGAGCGAAGAGGTGGCGGTCGAGGTGAGAAGAAGCGCGAGGGCCGCGAGGGTGTGTCGGGGACCGAACATGAAGCTCTCTCCTGTGATGGAGGGACGCGACTCGGTTCGAGATTCTCACGCGGTGCGAAGCGGGTCTCGATATGGCTTCGCTGCCGTTTCCTACGCCGGAATGATCCGGATCAGGTTCGAGGGTCTGTTCTCAGGCCGAGTCGGCCACCCCTAGGCGATGTGCACCACCGTTGTACCCCGGCTTTCGGGTCGAGGTCAAGGCGAGTTCTCTGCGAGGGGGGGACGGGCGTCGTTGGCCGCGAGGGGGAGAATCGGCCATACTTCGTGCGACCGCTCTCCTCTCGAGGAGACGCTGCTCACCTTCTCCGGCCCGCCAGGGCCTCCCCCCCGAAGAGCTCGAGACGAGGACGAAGCCATGAGTCGATTCGCTGTTCGCCACCGATTCCGCCGGATCTCCGGTCGGGTCCCCGCCTCCGTGTCCGCTTTCGTCCTGATCCTCTCCGTGGCAGGCGTTTCTGCCTATGCCCAATCGGACGAGGTCGTTGCCACGGTCAAGGGCGAGACGATCACGCTGGCCGATCTGGAGGCCAGACTCGAGGCCGAGCTGGCCAAACTCGAGCAGCAGCGCCACCAGTTGTTGGAGGGCGCCATCGGGCCGCTGGTCGACGAGCGTCTGCTCGAAGTCGAGGCGCAGGAGAGGGAGCTCACCGCGCGCGAGCTCTTCGCGCTCGAAGTCACGGCACAGACCGCCGAGGTGACCGACGCAGAGGTCGACCAGTGGTATGAGCAGAACAAGGCTCGCGTGGGCAACAACTCCAAAGAAGAGATCGCGCCGCAGATCAAGCAGTTTCTCGAGCAGCAGCGGGTCGAGGCTCGACGGACGGAGTACCTGCGCGAACTGCGTGCGAAGCACGACGTGAAGATCCTCCTGGAGCCCATGAGAAGCGAGATCGACCTGGCGAGCGCGACCTGGAAGGGCAACGAGAAGGCGCCGGTCACCCTGGTGGAGTTCTCCGACTTCCAGTGCCCCGCGTGCAAAGGATTCAATCCGATTCTGGGTGAGCTGCTGGCGGCGTATCCGGACAAGGTCCGGGTGGCGTTCCTTCAGTACCCGCTACGCCAGATTCATCCGCAGGCTCAGAAGGCGGCGGAGGCCGCTCTGTGTGCTCGCGACGAAGGGAAGTTCTGGGAGCTCCATGACGTCATGTTCGCGGACCAACGCAAGCTCGATGTTCCGTCGTTGAAAGCGACTGCCCGGGAGCTGGGGGTCAATGGGGACGCCTTCGACGCCTGCCTGGATGGTGGCAAGTACGAGCAGACCGTGCAGGCCGATCTGGAGCTGGGCGATCGTGTCGGGGTCTCGGGGACTCCCTCGGTCTACGTCAACGGTCGCGTCGTCAGCCCCGGGCGCGTGCCCTCGCTCGACATGCTCACCGCGATGGTCGAGGACGAGCTGGCGCGCATCGACGACTGAGTCTCGCGCCCTGCGGTGGACGGAGCCTCTGTCGGCAGCGTCGCCAGAGCTCGAAACCGCCGTTTCTGCGCTCGAAAGGGCCTTCGGAGGGCCGGATTGCAGAGAAATGTCTGGAAATCGGCTCGATTTGCGCGTTTCGGCCGTTCGATCGTTGCTATGATCCCGGCACCGAATCCCCAAGGCGGAGGAATATCCATGAAGAGAGCGACCCCCCATCTGTCCCTGATCGGCCTGCTGATTCTGGCCTCGGCGCTGGTGTTCGTTGCAGCGGTCCCTGCGGCGGCCTCGTCGTCGAACAAAGACGCGACCGACGCGGCGCCGACCTTCTACAAGGACGTGCTGCCGGTGATCCAGGACAACTGTCAGGTCTGCCACCGACCCGATGGCGCCAACCTGGGTGGAATGGTCGCTCCGATGGCCTTCACGAATTATGCGGACACTCGTCCCTGGGCCAAGTCGATCGCTCGCCAGGTCGACGCCCGGACGATGCCTCCCTGGCACGCCTCCGCCGACCTCCACGGCACCTTCGCCAACGAGCGCACGCTCGAGGAGAGCGAGATCGCCATGCTGGTTGCCTGGGCCAAGGCCGGAGCCCCTGCGGGTGACGTGGCCGATGCGCCGCCTGCCCGTCAGTGGCCCGACACCGGCGGCTGGTCGATCGGTCAGCCCGATCTGGTCATCGACATGGGCGAGGAGTATTTCGTCCAGGACGACGTCGAGGACCAGTACATCACCTTCTACACCGAGATCACGGAAGAGATGCTGCCCGAGCCGCGCTGGCTCAAGGCGGTCGAGTTCCGTCCCGGCAGCTCGGTGGTGCACCACATCATCGCTCGTCCCCTCGGTGGAATCGCCCCGGGTAACGACCCGACGATCTTCAACGAAGGCTTCGGCACGCTGATCGAGCCCGGCACAAAGGTTGCCTGGCAGATGCACTACCACAAGGAGTCGGGCGAGGGCACTGGTGTGGCCGACCGTTCGAGCGCTGCCTTGAAGTTCTACCCTGCCGGCTACGAGCCGGAGCACGTGGTGCTCAACAATCCGCTGGCTCGGACCGACTTCGAGATTCCGGCCGGTGAGGCGAACTACACCGCGACCACGACCACGAAGTTCGAGCGTGACAGCCTGCTGCTCGGCTACACCCCGCACATGCATCTGCGTGGCAAGTCGGCGAAGTACGTGGCCAAGTACCCGGACGGCACCGAGGAGGTGCTGCTCGACGTGCCACGCTACGACTTCAACTGGCAGACCAACTACGAGTACCCGGCTCCGGGCAAGAAGATCCCGGCGGGGACCGAGATCGAGCTGACCATGGCCTGGGACAACTCGCCCGACAATCCCTTCAATCCGGATCCGACGCAGGACGTCCACTTCGGACAGCCGACCACGGCCGAGATGATGTTCGGTTTCGTTTCCTACACCGATGCCGAGCCGGGATATCGTCCCTCCCCCGACGAGGGCTTCTTCGGCCGCAATCGGAATTCGAATCGTGATCCCGAACAGATGAAGAAGATGCTCAAGGATCGCTTCGGGCTCGATTGGGACACCATGTCGGCCGAGGAGCGCCAGGACGTGCTGCAGAAGATCCGCAGCGGCCAGTCCCCGGTGCAGGAGCCGGTCGGGCGCTGAGCCCTTTTCGGACTCGGGTTTCAGCGAAGTGATCGCAACGCCCGCCGCGTCTTGCTAGAGACGGGCGGGCGTTTCCTCTTCATCGGCCCCTGGTCACGCTCAGGAAGGCCTCGATTCTCCGCCGAAGAGAGGGCGCATCGAGACCGTGCGCCGCTTCGTGCTCGGCGGCCGTTCCGTAGTGCCGGTGCTCGGCTGCGGGCACTCCCAGGCTCAGGAATCGCCTCGGGGCGTCACCCAGAGCCGAAGTCAGCTCTGCCGTCGAGGTGCCCTGGAGATAGGGCTCGACCAGGACCACCTCGGAGCCGGTGGTCGCTTCGCGCAACGTCTCGCCGTCGAGCGGGTGTACCGTGGTGCAGTAGAGAAGGGTCGCGTCGAGCCCGGCGAGAGCCTCACGCGTAGGGTCGAGCGTCGGCCCGACGGCGATCACGGCGGGCGCGCCCGACGGCCCCCGGCGTATGGTCTCGAAGCGTCCGGGCTCGATCCTCCGAGGCTCGGAGTTCACGGTGTCGGCGAGACGCAGGTAGACGTTGCCTTCCTGCTCGGCGCCGTGGCGGAGCAGGACCTCGACTTCGTCGGGATGCCCCGGCACGTAGATCGTCCAATCGGGAAGCGTGGCCATGAGGGCGACGTCGCCGAGGGCCTGGTGGGTGCGCCCGGAGGAGGCGGCATCGAAGCTGCCGCCGATGCTGACCAGCAGCGCGCCCACACCTTGATGAGACAGATCGAGCTTGAGCTGCTCGAAGGGGCGCTCGATCAGGAAGGGGGCGTAGGTGTGAACGATCGGTCGTAGTCCCTCGAGGGCGAGGCCGCCAGCCACGCCGACCATCGCCTGCTCGCGGATGCCGACGTTGATCACCCGTTCGGGGTGGCGGCCGAGCGCGCCGCTCTGGTCGAAGAGACCGACGCTGATGTCGGCGAGCACGACCGCGAGTCGAGGGTCCTGATCGAGGAGGTGGCTGGTGGTGTCGACGAAACGCTGGCGCATGCTCATGAGTTTCTCCTTTCGACCCGGGCGACCACGACGCCGGGGCGATCCTGATTGCGGTGCGAAAGGGCCCGGCTGATCTCGAGGTGATCCCTGCCGTCGATGGTCTCGCTGTTCCATCCTTCGACTCCGAAGCGGGCGGCGATCCCTCCCGGCCAGGAGTGGCTGGCCGAATCGTTGTCGATGACCACCGCGGTCAGGCGATCGAGACCGAGTCGAGCGGCCAGGGCAATCGCCTCGTGATTGCTCCCCTCGTCGAGCTCGCCGTCGCCGAGCAGGCAGAACACTCGTGGCTCGGTCAGCCCGCGGCTGCGCAGCGCCAGGGCCACTCCCACTGCGATCGGAAGGCCATGGCCGAGCGAGCCACTGCTGATCTCGACCCCTGGGACGAGGAGCCGATCGGGATGAAGGCCGAGCGGAGAGTCGTACCTGCCGAAAGTAGAGAGAAGCGCTTCGGGAAAGAACCCCTTGGCTGCCAGCACCGCGTAGTAGGCCATCGGGCCGTGTCCCTTGGAGAGTAGGAAGCGATCGCGGTTCGGGTCGCTCACCCGATCGGGTGAGATCTCGAGGATCTGGTCATAGAGCACCCACAGCACGTCGAGGGTCGAGGTGGCTGCAAAGGAGTGCTTCTCGTCGCCGGTCATCAGCGAACACAGTCGGGGAAGGTCCTGGTAGCCGATGGAGAGGGGGGGTGTTTCCGTGATTTGAGTTTCCATGATGGAGCGACGATAGAACTTCAAGTTAACTTGAAGTCAAGCCCCGTTCCCGATACCGTCGCGAAATGAGCGCACTACCCGAAGAGATCAGCATCGGCGAGCTCGCCGAGCGCAGCGGAGTCGCAACGTCGGCCCTGCGCTTCTACGAGGAGAAGGGGCTCATCGCGTCGCGGCGGACCTCCGGCAACCAGCGCCGCTACGCTCGCGCCGCCCTGCGCCGGGTGTCGGTGATCAAGGCCGGCCAGCAGCTGGGGCTGCCGCTCGCCGAGATCGGCCAGGCCCTCGAATCGCTGCCCGAGGGGCGCACGCCGAGCCGGCGAGACTGGCAGCGCCTATCCGAAGCCTGGCGCGCAGGACTCGACCGGCGAATCGCCGCGCTCGAGCGCCTGCGCGACACGCTCGACGGCTGTATCGGCTGTGGCTGCCTCTCTCTCGACACCTGCTCCTTGTTCAACCCGGACGATGCCGTGGCCACCGGCGGACCGGGTCCCAGGATCTTGATGGGGGATCCTGCGATCGAGGGGTAACCCGACGTCGACTGGCGACTCAATCATGGGAAGCCTGTCCGTCTCCACGAGGCCGATCAGGTCGCCGTCCCGGTACCTGGTGGCTGTCGAAGCACGCGGGGAGGCTCTCGAACGGGCGATGCTGGGGTTACGGATCACTCCCCCCGCATGGGGAGGACGATCCGCGAGGGATGGTCCGATCCTCGCTCGATCGTCCAGGTGGCACTCTCGCCACCTCGCGGATAGCGCGCGAAGTTCCCCGCGTCGGCTCCGGCCAGTGCGACCCGGATGCGGTGCCCGGCTGGAATGTGCACCGAGGTGGCCCAGAGGTCGAAGGTGATCTCCTCGACCTCGCCGATCGGCATCGGCTCGGCGTCCTCGCGTAGGAAGGTGCGATAGGGACCGGCGTGCCAGTAGGGCGGTGGGGTGTCGGCGACCTTGCGTGAGATCGCTCGCAGTTGGCCCTCGGTGACGTAGGTCACGGTGCCGTCGGGAGCGACGGTCTCCAGGTAGGCGAAGAACGCGGGGTCTTCGGTGGAGGAGCGGACGTAGAGGGTCACCAGCGGGTGCCCCGTGATCTCCGAGTCGCGCTCCAGGGGAGCGGAGGTATAGGTGAGGAGCTTCTCGTCTTCCTTCCGACGGTCGGGATAGACCACGTCGCCCCCACCGATGTTGGTGTGCCACCGATTGGTCAGGCCGGTGGTGGCGGTGTAGTCGACCTCGTACCGGTCGGATCCAGGGCCGTTGGCTACTTCTTCGTTCAGCGTTCCATTGGCGGCAAGGTAGAAGGTCCGCTGGTCGAAACCCTGCGGTGGCCACACCGACGTGGTGCGCCACTCGCCCGATCCAAGAGTCACGTAGGTGATCTCGGAGGTGACGCTGGTCGGCTCGGCTTCGCCTGCGAGAAGCGGATCGAAGAAGGCGAACAGGTTGACGAACTGTTCCTCTTCGGAGGGATCGGGTTGCGCGTCGGGCGAGCGGTAGGGGTCGGTGTCGTGGCCGCCGCCGTGGCTGAGGGCTCCGATCACCACTCGCTGCGGGTTGGAGAACGTGTTGAAGCGACTCAGAGCGCCCGCGACGGTAGCGGCGTCGAGCCAACCGACCCGGCTGAAGATTGCCGCACCGGACGCCTCGATCTGTTTCCTCTTCCAGGCCGGTGAAGACAGCCGGTCGACGAAGCGAGGACCGTCACCGAAGGGGTCGTCCTTGAACTCGAGCGAGCGTGCCGCGTCGGCGACTCGGGCGTTGCGCGCGTGGTCCACCACTGCCGCCGCGACCAACGTGCGGTCGGGGTCGGAATCGACCGGCTTCACTCCCCTTACCCGGGCCTTCACTTGCTGGCAGGCCTCTTCCTCGACGTTCCCGGTCAGGCCACAGATGTCGTCGTTGTCCATCCTGGAGACCGCGGCTCCCCATTCGTCGGTGAAGAACTCGAGGAACACGTTGCCCGGGTAGACCAGGTGATCGAAGGCGTTGAAGTCGGGATAGAGCGGGGCCACCGCACGCACCGCGGGGTGCTGGTTGACCGCCAGCATCTCCGCCGTCGTGCCGTCATAGGACACCCCGAACGAGCCGATGCGGCCGTTCGACCACGGCTGGGCCACGATCCAATCGGCAATCTCCCCGTAGTCGCGCACCTCGTCTTCGGTGGTTTCGTAGGCACGCGTCCCGAAGGAAGCGCCGGTGCCGCGGGCGTCGACGATCACGTAGGCGTAGCCTGCCTGGTTGATGGCGTCGGCTCGCTCGAAATTCGCGTCCGCGGTGAGATTCCCTCCGTCGGCGGCGACGACATCGTCGGCCCGCCAGTAGCGCGTCATCCGCATCAGCGTTGGGACCGTGTCGTCCTCCTCGAGCCCCTCCGGCACCCAGACGTCGATCGCGATGCGAACGCCGTCGCGCATCTCGACGTGAAGCGCTTGGAGGCGCGGAGCCGGAGTGAAGGACACGTCCGCGTCTGAGGAGGAACAACCGCCGCCCACGAGCGAGAAGGACAGAAGCGAGAAGCACAGAATCGAGAAGCACAGAATCGGGAGGAACACAGGCGCGCGGAACGGGATCGTGGGGATCGGGCCTGCGCCCAGTGCCCAGATCTGCCGCAGGAAGGGCCGATGTCGCATGGGGAGAGTCTCCAGTGGGAACGTGGTGCCTCAGCGCTCGGCTTCGCTCTCGACCACCAGCATGCCGAGCCACTCGGCGACCATCGCGGGCTTCTCTTCGCCTTCGATCTCGATCGAGTTCTCCGAGCACATCAGGTAGCGCCCTTCGCCTCGAGGCTCGACGCCGAGCAGTTTCATGTGGCATCGAATGCGGCTGCCGATCGGAACGGGCGCCATCAAGCGCAGTCGGTTGAAGCCGTAGTTGAAGCCGTAGGACACCGCGGGAGGGTAGTCGCCGCCGATGATCTGGCGGCTGAAGTGAGTGAGCAGGGACATGGTCCAGAAACCGAAGGCAATCGTGCCCTCGAAGGGGCCCTCGCGCCGTGCCCGCTCCGGGTCGATGTGCATCCAGTCCGGGTCGTGAGTCACTTCGGCGAACTGATTCATGTGCTCCTGGGTGACTTCGAGCCACTGTGAGGTGCGCACATCGCCGTCTCCGTAGAAGTGGCTCAGTTCGGCGATCATCGGATCGGACGCGCGAGAGCGAGTGTCACTCATGATGTCTCCGTCTGGCCTTCGAGGCCGAAGGCAGGCTGCCTTCGAGCTGCCGAGGACTCGGGATTCGAGGCGTAGGCGGCCCGGTACCACAGCAACGCGAGCAGCTCACCGAGGGCCTTGGGTTCACGGCGGTAGTGGGCGAGAGCGGGATCCCGGCGCACGAACACGTCGTGCACCATCTCGTCGACCATCGCGCCGCAGGCGTGAGCGACGTCGAGGGCGACTTTCTCGGCCTCCTTCGTTCGTGCCCCCTCCCGTGCCAGGCTAGCGGCGACCACCCGGTACCAGTCGGCATTCGCGCCGATCCAAAGCTCACGAAACTCGGCCATCTCGTCCGAGAGTTGGCGGATGCAGCGGCCGAGGCCGACGTTGAGGGCGAAGTTCTCGACGTAGAAGAGGGTCGACGCTCGAATGCGGTCGTAGACCGAGCCCTCGCCACCTGAGGCCAGGAGTTGATCGTGCGAGTGGCGGGCGAAGTCTCCGAGCACCTTCAGGGAGACCTCCTTCTTGTTGGCGAAGTAGCGATAGACGGCTCCGTGGGAGATGGCTGCGGTCTCGGCGATGTCGCCCATGCGCAGCTCGTGGTAGCCGTGGTCTTCCAGCAGTCGGGCGGTCGCGGCCTCGACCCGTCTGCGGGTGCGCTCCCCTTTGCGCAGTCCGTCCTCGGCGGCCCTTTCGTCGAGCCGATCGGCGAAGGGTCGAGCTCGGGCTCGGGCAGTGGCAGCTGTAGGTTTCATGAAACCGTCGACCAGAACGTGGGAGGTCTGAGGTAGTCGAGGCATAGGAGCGTCGGTGCCCTGGGCGGTTTCCGGCCGGAAAGCGTCCGGCCTTGACGGGAGGCGGCGATAGAAATGATACTGACGTCAACTTTGGATTTCAAGAGGATGGCCACCCATGAGTCTGAGCGGCTTCTTTCTGCGCGACGACGCGGAGTTCGATCGAGTCGTCGAGCGTCATCGGGCCCAGACCCCGGCGGCGATCCTCTTCTACCTGGCGATGCACCTCGTGCCGGGGGTGCTCGCCTATATCGGCATCTTCCACCTGCGAGAGCCCTTGATGGCTCTGGGGCTGAGTAATCGATGGGCTCAGTTCGCCGTGCTGGCGTCGATGGCGTTGGGTTGGCACCTCGGAGTGCCGGTTCTCGCGCTGCGTCTCCACGACCGGATGTCGTGGCGCGAAGTCGCGGTGTTTCTCGGCCTGCATCGGCTCGACGTGCGCGGACTGCTCACGGTGGTGCCGGTGATCACCGTGCTGTTCACGCTGCTCACCGCGCCCTACATGGCCTGGGTCCACCCGGCCCTGTATGCCTGGCTCAATCGGATACCCGCCATCGCGATACCCGAGTGGCACATCTTCGAGATCGGCTACTACGAGTTCCCGCTGCCCGTGCTCGTCGTCGTGTTCATCGCCAACTTCCTCGGCGAAGAGCTCTACTTCCGCGGGTATCTCATGCAGAAGATCAACAAGCTGAAAGTGGGTCGACTCGATGTCGATTGGGCGGCGAACAGCCTGCTCTTTCAGCTCTACCATGTGTGGCAGGCCCCGATGAACTGGGCGTTCGCTCCGATGTTTCTGTTGATACCCCTGGGCCTGCTGGTCAAGCTGCGCAAGAGTCTCTACGGTGCGATCGTCTTCCATCTCTTCGTCAACCTGGCCTGGGGCGCGGTGCTGTGGAAGCTCTTCGGGATCGAGTAGGCTGTGCCGACCGTCCTTTCGACAGAGCAGGAACGCGAATGAGCCAGAGCCCCGGGCGCGGTCCCTACAGCCGCTTCGAGACCCTTCTGTTGCCGGCGATCATCTCGCAGTCGATGATCATGGGGGGCGCCTACTCGACGGGTCGGGAGATCGTTCAATACGCAGGGCGATTCGGGCACCGCGGATGGCTGTCGGTCGGTGTCATCTTCCTCGGCTTCGCATTGTTCTCCTTCCTGGGTTTCGAGCTGGCACGAGTCGGGCAGGCCTACGACTACAAGCGCTGGATCCGACTGCTCATCGGGCCGCTGTGGCCCCTGTTCGACATCCTTCTGGTCGCGATGACGCTGCTCGTCATCGCGGTGATGTCGGCGGCCATGGGCAGCATTCTCGAAGCGACGCTCGGGCTGCCCTACGGGGTCGGTCTGGCTGCGGCGTTCTTCATGGTGGCCTTGATCAACTGGTACGGCACCGGATTCATGGAGCGCTTCAAGACCTTCGGCAGCGTGGGTCTGTACCTGGCCTACGTGGCGTTCATGGTGCTGGTGCTGACTGGAGTTCCGGCTCCCGAAGCGACCCCCGTGGCGGTGGAGGCGTCTACCGGCGAGGTGCTGATCAGCGCGGTGCAGTACGTGGGCTACAACCTCGCGGTCTTCCCGCCGGTGCTGTTTTGTCTCTACCGACAGACCTCTCGCCGTGAAACGGTTGGCTCCGGACTGATCGCTGGCCTCGCCATGACGCTGCCCTTCGCGCTGACCTTTCTCTGCCTGATGCGCTTCTGGCCCTCCACGGAGGTGTTCGACGCGGAGGTGCCCTGGCTGCCAATGCTCGAGCAAGCGGCCGAGGGTCGCGGAGGCGCCGCTCTCTGGATCGGCATCTTCGGGTTCGTGGCGGTGTGGACCCTGCTCGAGACGGCCGTGGGCGGCATTCACGCTCTGGTCGATCGTATCGAGCGCAATCTGGACGACCTGCCCGAGAGGTGGCGACCGGCCGCCGGCGAGTTTTCGGCGCTGCAGCGCGTCGCGCTGTCCGTCGGTGTTCTCGCGATCTCGACTGCGCTGGCTCGCTTCGGCATCATCGATCTGGTGGCCCGGGGCTATTCGGCGATGGCGTGGGGATTCATCGTCCTGCTGGCGGTCCCGCTGCTCACCGTCGGCGTGCTCAAGATCCTCGCCGCGGAACGGTAGGGAGGCGGAGCTCGGGCCCGGATCCAATGCAGGAACCCGCCGTGGCTTTCCGATCAGATTTACGCCGGAATTTCTCCCATGAATCAGATGAATTCTAGAAAAAAAAGGGAGCCTGTGGTAACCTTTTCCTCGGATACACATGTCGCTATATGTGTGTCCCCCGGTGATTCAGGCCGGAACTTTTCCGAAGGAACGGTCCCCTGGTGTTTTTCTCTTCTGTCATCCGCCCACGTCCCTGGTTGCTTGCTGCAGGCCTTTGGCTGGTTGCGGCGCCGATGGCTCGCGCACAGCTGACCGCGTGCGCCACCGATTGGGACAACTTCGCGAACAATCCCGGCTATATCTCGGAGTACACCTTTCAAGGCGGGACGATCTCCGACGAAGAGACCTCCGCCGATACCAGCCACGGGCCGGCCTCGGTGCCGCCGGACTGGACCGACCTCGCCTCGGGCTCGCCGAGCAACTTCCCGGGTCCGCACCCGACGCCGTACTTCGGCTACTACAACGGCGGCACGGCCTACGATCCGGACGACCCGGTGACGATGGAAGACGACTACATCTTCTTTCGTATCCGCATCCAGGGTGATCCTGTTGGCGGCTCCGCGTTCGACAGCAAGCACTGGAACGTGCTGTTCGACGTCGACGACGACGGATACAAGGAGTACTGGATCGACCTGCAGGGTGACTACCAGTCGGGCAACGGCAAGCGGGATCGCCTGCAGGTGCTCTACGACGACGCCGCACGTCAGGACATCGACGATCCGGACGACGTGCGGGTCGAGCAGTTCACGGCGTACTACGCCGAGGACAACGACGCCAGTTGTCCGGCCGGCTCCCCGGGCCTCTCCCACACTCGCACCTATGCGGTCGGCGACGGCACCGGCGACTACTTCATCGAGCTGCAGGTGCCGATGACCGCACTGGACGATCTGCAGGGGAATCAGGTGGTCTATCCCACCTCTCCGGTGTCGTTCGTGTTCTCGACCGGAGCGTCGAACACGAATCCGCTGCAGAAGGACTTCATGAACGATCTGGACTTCCTGACGCTCAACGACCCGATCACCTTCGGCGACACGATCATTCCCAACGGCCAGCCCCAGATCGAGTTCACCAATGCGGACGGAGACTTCGTCGACTTCTACTACGAAGGGGACGACATCTACGTCATGGTGACGGATCGGCTCGCCAACACCGACTCGTCGACTCTCCAGTGCATCCTGGTGACCGTGACCAATCCGGCGACCTTCGACGACGAAACGGTGTCGGCCTGCGAGACCCAGCCCAACAGTGGCATCTTCACCAACCGGGGAGGCGCGACCAAGGCGTCGATCAGCTATCCCTCGCCCGCGCCCTCGCCGGAGACCGCCTGGATTCCCGCCATCCGGACCACTTCGACGGTGCTGCAGGAAGACTGGACGGTGACCTACGACTCGGGCGCCGGCAACTGGATCGTCGAAGGCTCTGTGTCGGGGGTCCAGACGGCTCGCGCCAGCCACGGTACGCCCTATGTCTCCGATGGAGGCGAGATCAGTTTCACGATCTACGAAGACAGCCCGGCCGACGGCACAGAGCTCAGCTTCAGTACCGAGGCTGCCGATCCGTTGACCAGCTCGCTCACGGCGGGCTCCGACAACGATTCCGATCTCCAGACCTTCGCGCTGGACCAGATCCAGGCGTCCTACGTCAATCAGAGCTCGATCACGGTCACCGACACGGCCGACATCGTCGGCCCCTGTCGGGCGTTCGTGCAGTTCACCCGAGCCTCCGGGTTGCCCACGAACCAATTCGAGATCACGGCCGATCCGGGGACCAGCGACCAGCTCTACATCACCGTGTTTCATCCCGAGGCGAACACCAACCCCGGCTCGGCGCAGTCCTTCGATGTGACGCTGACTGGCAACGACACGGAAACGCTGACCCTCACGGAGACTGGGCCCGACACCGGCGAGTTCCGCAACTCGACGGGCCTCGAGACCCAGATCGACGACGGCTCGGTCACCGCCGAAGACGGTCTGTGGGAAGACATCGACGACGGTCTGGTGACGGTGACGTACGGCTATTCCTGCGGCGGCAGCACCTACTCCGAGTCGACCGAGGCCTCCGTCTTCTTCACCGGTGGTGGCGGTGACGTCTTCTTCACCAACGGCGCAGGCACGGTGGACGTCGAGGTCTACAGCTCCGGTCGGCCGATCTTCCTCAAGGTCGTCGACGAGAACGCCTGCACGGTAACGGTCGGGGGAATCGAAACGGTCGATGTGACCGTGGAGAGCGACACCGGCGATACCGAGGACGTGACCCTCTACGAGACGTTTCCCGGCTCTGGAGTCTTCATGAACCGGACCAACGACCTGGTCACCGCGAACGGCTCGGCGGTGGTGACTTCGGCGTCGTCGACCTTCATCTCGGACGGCCTCGCGGCCAGCGATCCCTTCGTCATCGCCAACGGGCCCGACACGGGGACCTACACCATCGCCAGCGTCGACAGTGAGACCCAGATCACCCTGGATTCCGCGCTGACCGCCGATCGTTTCAGCATCGGGTTCCAGAGCGTGCTGTTCCTGGCTGGCACCTACGACGGCTCGTCGACTGCAGACGATGGCGTGCTCGAGGCCGTGCACGAGGACGGCCTCGAAGTCCGCTACTTCGACTGCGACGACGGTGACAGCAGTTCGGCCAACGACATCAAGACCGACGACGCCCGCTACAGCGCTCCGCCGATTCTGATCAACGAGGTCTTGTTCTACCCCGATTTCGTGAACGGCTCGTCGACCGCTTGCCAGACCGAGGGCATCGAGCTCTACAACAACACCGACGGCGTCGCCAACGCGACCGGGTACGTGGTCACCGACGGCGACAGCTTCAGCTACACCGTGCCGCAGTTCCAGGGGAGCGACATCGAGCTGCTGCCGGGGGAGTACATCTTCATCTCGCTGTGGGGCTACACCTCGACGCCGAGCGACAGATTCCTGGGCAACACCTACTACCTGTTCACCAACGTAGGGTCGACCTATCCCTCCGACGTGCTGGGCGATCCCCTCAGCGGCGATCCGGCGGATCAGCTCACCCTGAGTGATCCGGGCGGAGAGGTGGTCGACTACGTTGGCTGGAGTATCACGACGACCCCGTCGACCGACTTCTTCAGCGACGATTCCTCCGCGGTCCTCGCCGGCATCTGGCAGGACGACGCGTTTCGTGACATCAGTTCGCTCGTGCTGGGCGAGGCGATCGTTCGCACGAGCAACGGCTTCGATACCGACGAGCCGAGCGACTGGTCGTTCTTCGCCAACGACGTCTGTCAGCGCATCTCCACTCGCGCACTGATCTCTGATTTCCATGCCCGTCGGACTCCGGAGGGAGTCGAGGTCGAGTGGCAGACGAGCAGCGAGGACGGTGCTCTCGGGTTCCGACTGCATCGCTGGAGCGACGATGCCGGCGAGTGGGCGCCCCTGCACGAGGATCTGATCCCGGCGTTGATCGAACAGCCGCAAGGCGGCACCTACCGGTTCGTCGATTCCGCCGCCCCCGGCCAGGAGATCCTCTCCTACGCGGTCGTCGAGCTCGAGACCCGGGCAGCCACGACGCGCGAGACCGTCCATGGCCCCTTCACCATCGAAGTGGAGCCTGGGGATTCGCGATCCGTGCGGCGCAAGGGAGGCCCACCCGATGGGCTTGCCGAGTCCCGCGCTCGAGAGCTCAGCGCGCACCAGCGGTCACGGCTGGCCAGAGGCCTGCGGCAGAAGCGATCGACGATGACCGTCCCCGATCCCAACGTCCATGGAAGGGTCAAGATCGCGGTTCGCGACGAGGGCCTCTACCGCATCGATGTAGCCAGGCTGGCACCCTACTTCGGACTGCGCGCTCAGGCGCTGGCCGGCTGGATTCGCGCTCGCCAGCTGCGCCTTCTGAACCAGGGGGTGGAGATCGCCTGGACTCCGAGTCGCGACGGCGATGCTCTTCTCTTCTGGGGCGAGGCCTCCGACAGCATCTACACCGCCGAGAACATCTACTGGCTCGAGCACGGTGGCGCCCGCACCATGGACTCGATTGACGGCTCGCCCGGCGCAGAAGCGGGAGAGGAGCAGAGCTACCAGGAGCTCCGGCGGGTCGAGGAGAACGTGTTCGCGGCGACGCTGGCGGTGAGCGATCCGGAGATCGACTACTGGTTCTGGGACTTCCTCATGTCCGGTCACTCGGCCTACGATTCGCAGGAGTACGAGGTGGAGCTCGATGAGCTGGCGTTCGGGACGACGGCGAGCGTGGCGGTGGACCTCTACGGCGCGACCGATGCCGGCGTTCCCGGCGAGCACCGAGTCGCCGTCTCGGTCAACGGGGTCGAGGTCGGAGAGAGCAGTTGGCGGGGCACCAGAGCTCATCGGGTCGTGATTCCGATCTCGCCCACGTTGCTCGTCGACGGTGTCAACCGGGTCGGTGTCGAAGGCCTGATCGGCGGCGGGGTGTTGTACAGCATCTTCTATGTCGATGGCGTGGAGATCATCTATCCGCGCCACTATCGCAGCGACGGGAATGCGGCGACCGTCTACGGAGACGGAAACGTCGTGGTCCGGGTCGACGGGTTGCTCGACCAGGACGTGCTGGTGCTCGATCTCGAGGATCCGCAGCTCCCGGAACGGGTCGTCGGCTTCGTGAGCGACGGTCACTCTGGCGACGTCGGCATCTCATTCGCTCCCCGCGCGTCCGGCATTCCCTACCACGTCGTGCGTGAGAGTGCGGCACGGGAGCCGGTCCGGATCTGGAGTGATCAGCCGTCCCAGCTCCGCGGCTTCTCCAACATCGCCGACTATCTGGTGGTCGCTCCCGAGGAGATGCTGGGCGCCGCGCAGCGCCTCGCGCTCTATCGCGCCGAAGAGGGGCTCGCGACGATGGTGGTTTCCTTCGAGGACGTCCTGGACGAGTTCAACCACGGCATCTCCAGCCCTCACGCGCTGCGCGCCTTCCTCGAGTACGCGTACAACTACTGGTCGGTGCCACCCCAGTATGTCGTGCTCGCGGGAGGGGGTAGCTTCGACTACCTGGATCACCTCGGCTACGGCGGCAACCTTCTGCCTCCGATGATGATCGCTACGGAGAACGGTCTCTATGCCGCGGACAGCGCCTTCGCCGATGTGCGGGGGAACGATGGAAAGCCGGAGATGGCGATCGGCCGCCTGCCCGTCCTGTCGTCGAGCGAGCTCGACGCCTATCTCGACAAGGTCAGGACCTTCGAGCGCGAGTGGGATCGCAGCTGGCGAGCCCAGCAGCTGATGGTCGCCGACGATCATCCGGGTGGGCCGGACACCTTTGCCATGGACGTGCAGCGAACCGTCGAGCTCTTGCCCACGGAGGACTTCACGGAACGCGCGCTGGTGTCACAGCTCGGTGCGGCGGGTGCGAGGGAGATGCTGCTGGATCGACTGGATTCGGGTGTCGGTTTCGTCGGCTACTTCGGGCACGGTGGTCTCGACCGCATCGCCAATGAGGGTCTACTGACCAACAACGACGTCCCGGGGCTGAGAAATCAGGGAAAAACACCGCTGGTGGCGGGATTCTCCTGCGCCATCAACCGCTTCGAGTTTCCGGGCTTCCCGGCGCTGGGAGAGCTGTTGACGGTGGCAGAGAACGGCGGCGCCGTTGCCGTGTGGGCTCCTTCCGGGCTGGGACTCAACATCCAGTCCCGTGCGCTCGCCCAGTCCTTCTTCCGCCTCGGCTTCGGCGAGCAGCCGAAGCGTCTCGGAGACCTGATCCGCCGGAGCCTCGCCGACCATCTGATCCGCGGTGGCAGCATCGAAGACGCTCGCCTCTACAACCTGCTCGGCGATCCCGCCCTGGTGTTCTAGCTCGCCGCCCGGTTCTCTCCGGGCGTGGCGAGGCGACCCGCTTCCTGGTCATGGAGGTGGTTCCGGGGAAGACCCTGGCGTTTGCTTGAGGTGACGGGGTTTCTCGACAGAGAAGTCGCAACCCGCTGCGCCCTGAACCCTTTGCGCCGTCACCCCCTATAATCCGGGCCGAAGCGATAGCCGCGTGAGCATGGTCAACGATCTAAGAGAGCTTTCCGTAGGAGACCGTATCTCCCACTACCGGGTCGTCGGGCGACTCGGCTCCGGAGGTATGGGGATCGTCTACGAGGCCGAGGACCCGCGACTCGGGCGTACGGTAGCCCTCAAGTTCCTGCCCGACAGCGTGGCGTCCACCAGTGGAGCCCTGGCTCGCTTCGAGAGGGAAGCGCGCACGGCGTCGCGTTTCTCTCACCCGAACATCTGTGCAATCTACGACATCGGGATCCACGAGGGGCGCCACTTCCTGGTGTTCGAGCGGCTGTACGGGAAAACCCTCGCCGAGCGCCTGGAGGAGGGTCCGCTCGAGGGTCGAGAGTTGCTCGAAGCGGCCACCCAGATCGCGGACGCGCTGCGCACGGCCCACGCCGCCGGGATCACCCACCGCGACATCAAGCCGGCCAACATCTTCCTCACCGATCACGGAGCGAAGGTTCTCGACTTCGGGCTGGCCAAGGTCAACCCCAGGTTCACTCCCGAACAGACCACACAGGCTCCCTCGGCACCGCTGACCCGAGCGGGAGGCATTGTCGGGACACCCGCCTACATGGCACCGGAGCAGGCCGCTGGGGATGCCACCGATTCCCGCAGCGACGTGTTCGCCCTCGGTCTCGTGCTCTATGAGATGGCGACCGGGCGCAAGGCCTTCAAGGCCGACAGCAATCTCGACCTGCTCGACCAGATCCTCTACCGCCAACCTCCCCCCCTCGCCGAGGTGAAGCCCGACCTTCCCGAGAAGCTGCAGACGATCATCTCCCGTTGCCTGGAAAAGAAGCCCCAGGACCGCTATGCGTCGGCAGAGGGGGCCTGGAAGGATCTGATCGAGATTCGCGACGAAGGGTTGTCCGGCACGGGTTCGCAGGGTCGCTCCGAGCGTCCGGCTCCGCGCCGTGCTGGCCGTTGGCTGGCCGGGGCGGCGGCACTCGCCCTCGTCGCAGGGCTGGGCTGGTGGCTGTTCGGACGCAGCGGTTCATCGGGCACCGGCGGTGCGGTCCGCACCCTGGCGGTACTGCCGTTCGAGGCACCGTCGAGAGACGCTGAAGAAGTCAGTCTCGGACGGGGCTTGGCGGCCGGTTTGATGACCCGGCTGGGCGAATTGTCCGGGCTGGGAGTGCTTTCGCGCAGCGAGGTCTGGACGGAGAATGCTCGCGCGCGAGCCGAGCAACTCGGGGCCGACCTGTTGCTTCGAGGCTCGATCGTCCGACTGGGGGACACGTTGCGTGTGGAGACGGAGCTGGTCGATCTGATCAACGACTTCACACTCTGGACTCGGCAGTTCGAGGGTCCGGCATCGGATCCGTTCGCCCTGGAGGCCCAGATGGCCCGGGAGATCGTCGATGGGGTCTCGGTGCCGCTGTCTCGCGCCGAGGGAGCTCGACTCGCACGGAGTCCGACCCAGTCGCGCGCTGCCTATGACCTGTTCCTCGAGGCTCAGCGCCTGGTCCGAGACTCGCCCGATGAGCGGAGTGCCGATCTCGCTGCCGAGCTCTATCGACAGGCGATTCGGATGGATTCCGAGTTCGCTCTCGCCTGGGCCGGGCTGGCTCAGGCCCTGGTGGAGACCTATCGCCGGGACCGCTCCGTGAAAACCCTCGACGAGGCGGAAGCGGCGGCGCGCCAGGCGCTCGAGCTCGATTCGGAGCTATCGGAGGCGATGTTCTCGCTGGCGCTGGTGCTGAGCCAGCGGGGGCTGACGACCGAATCGATCGCTGCGATGGAGGCCGCGCTCGATGGACATCCGAAACCGTCGGCGGCCTACCGCGAACTGGCGTGGATCCACTATCACGATCTCGGTGACCTCGACCGCGCGGAGACTCTGCTCCGGGTCGCGACCACCCTCGACGCGAACGACTGGCTGAGCTGGAACAGCCTCGGGGTGTTCTACACGCTCATCTCGCGCTACGGCGAGGCGACCGAAGCACTCGAGCAGGCGATCGCCCTCGCCCCGCCCGAGATCATCCAGCCCACGGAGAACCTCGCGACGATTTCGCTGCTGGAAGCCGATTTCGATGGGGCGATCGACGCCTACGAGCGCATTCCCGGCAAGGTCACCGAAGGCTCTCTCGCCAGCAACATCGGTACGGCGTACTTCTTCTCCGACCGACCCGACAAGTGGGAGAAGGCGGAACGCTACTATCGCCTGGCCGTGGAGCTCGAGCCCAACGATCCAGTGAGTCACGGCAACCTCGCCGATCTCTTTGCGGCCGTCGGTCGGGAGGAGGAGAGTGTCGCCGAGTATCTGCGAGCGAGTGAGTTGACTCGTGAAGAGATGGTGCGCAAGCCCGGCAACGTCGGGATTCGGCTGCAAAGTGCGCTCTACGGAGCGAAGGCGCGTGAGTGCGATGAGGCCGTTCCGGCGGCGCGCGAGCTCGAGGAGACGCTGCCTCCGACCGCCTTGAACGCGCACGATCTCGCCTACGTCTACTCGCTCTGCGCAGAGCCCGAAGATGCGCTCCGCTCGCTGCGCCAGGCGATCGAACGGGGATTCTCCGCCGAGTTGATCGCCAGCGAAGACGAATTCAGCGCCCTACGAGAGCTGCCCGAGTTCGAGAAGCTGCTGGCGGGGGCGGGCGTCGAGGAGTAGAGCTGAGCCGTAGAGCTCAGGGATCGATCTTGATCCGGGGGTCGAGTCGGGCGATCTCGGAACCGTCACGGTACAGAACCACATCGTAGTCCCAGAAGGCGCTTTCGCACGTCGGGGGGCCGCTGAGGACTTCCGGTGCTTCCGGGGTCAGTGTGAAGGTCGGGCTCTCGAAGCAGGAGTCGTTGCCTTCCTTCGGCACCAGCTCGATTCGCTCGGTGGCCTGCAGGTCTCTCCCCGACGTGCGCCACTGGACCTCTCCGACACACTCCGCGCGTGCGTTGCGACAGATGGTCTTGACCGGAGGGACGGCGCTCAGGTTCGGCTGGTCCGGGTTGCCCGCGATCACGATCCGCACCTGCCGGGGGTCGTCTTGCTGGGCACCGGCTTCGCCTCCCGAGAGCAGCGAGACCACGATCAGGAGAACGGCCGAGACGGCGAGCGACAGGGTGACCGTGCGCACGGAAGCTAAGCGAGGCATTCTCTCCCCTCCCTGGATTGCATCGGATCGGTCTAGCCTCTGGATCATAGGCAACCGTGGGCTCAGAGTCACGCGGGGGAAATCCCTCACAGTGCGCCGGTGGCTTCGGTGGCCCTCTCGCCTTCCTCGTCGGGCGCGTGTTTCTCGAACCAGTAGCGCAGATAGAGCTGGGTGCGCAGGAAGTTCGAGGGCTTCGAGCTGGTGCCGTGAAACTCCTCGTTGAAGCGCACCATGGCGGTCGGTACGCGGCGCATCTTGAGGGCCTGGTAGTACTCCTCGGTTTGTGACATGGGGGTGCGCAGATCCTTGACCCCGGTCATCAACATGGTGGGCGTGGTCACGTTGCCGACGTACATGATGGGGGAGCGTCGCAGGTGCTCACTGGGGTCCTCCCAGAAGTTCTTCTCGAAATTGCGGTACCAGTGGTTGGGCCCGTCGGTGGTGCCCACGAAGGAGAGCCAGTTGGTCACCGGGCAATTCGAAGACGCCGCCGCGAAGCGATCGGTGTGGCCGACCACCCAGGCCGTCAGCACGCCGCCGCCGCTGCAGCCGTAGACGAACAGGCGCTCCGTGTCGATGTAGCCCCGGCCGATGACGGTGTCGACACCGGCCATCAGGTCGTCGTAGTCCTTGCTCGGATAGGCCCACTTGATGGCGTTCCCGAAGTCGCTGCCGTACCCGGAAGAGCCCCGAGGGTTGGTGTACAGCACCACGTAGCCGTTGGCGGCATGGTTCTGCCATCCGAAGTTGAAGCCCACCCCGTACATGCCGTGCGGCCCGCCGTGGATGGCGAGCATCATCGGATACTTCCGTGTGGGGTCGAAGTTCGGTGGTTTCACGATCCAGCCCTGGATCTTGTAGTCGTCGAGCGAGTCGTACCAGATCTCCTCGACGTCGCCGAGCTCGATTCCTTCGAGGATGTCGTCATTGACGTGGGTGAGCTGCCGGGTCGCCCCCGTCGGAAGGTCGACCGACACGATATCGCCCGGCTGGTGGAAGCTGGTGCACGTGCCGACCGCGCGATTCCCCTGGATCGAGGAGATCGAGAGCAGGTGGGTCCCGTCGGTGACCTTGTTCAGCTCCCCGTCAGTGCTCGCGAAGTAGAGATTGCGGGTGCCACTGTCGGAGACGTTGAAATAGATGCCGCTGCCGTCGTCGGCCCAGCGCAGATCGTTCGGGGAACGGTCGAGCTCTGCGCTCAGGACACGGTGCCCCGTGCCGTCGATGCTCATCAGGTGAAGGCGGCTGTCGATGTAGGTGTCCCGGCTGTAGTCGTAGCCTGTATAAGCCACCCATTGCCCGTCAGGGGACACTTCGGGCTGGGTGTCTGGCCCCTTGCGTGTGGTGAGCTGGCGCACCGATCGATCGGCGAGACGGACCGCGTACACGTCGCTTTCCCGCCACGCGTACTCCCAATCGTCGTCGCGCACTGCGGAGAAGAGAATCTCGCGACCATCGGGGGTCCAGGAGATTCCGCTCTGCCCGTGATGGTAGTCGCCCTCGGTGAGCTGGCGCGCGGTGCCGCCGCCGGCCGGCGTCGTGAAGATGTGCCGGTAGCCCTCTTCGACGAAACCCTGACGGTCACGGCGATACGTCATGCTCTCGACGATGCGCGGCGCCTTGGTCCACTTCGCGCCCTCCGGCGCCTTGGGCATCTCGATCTTCCAGTCGTTCTCCTTGGGCTGTAGCATCACGAAGGCGATCGTGTCCCCGTCGGGGGACCAGCGGAGGTTGCTCGGATCCTTCTCGACGCGGGTGATCTGGGTCGTCCCTCCCTCGGCGTCCATCCATCGCACGAAGATCTGCGAGCCCGCAGGATCTCCCTCGGCGAGGTAGGCAAGGCGGGTGCCGTCGGGCGACCAGCGCGGCGAGGAACCGTCGAGGAGGTGGCGATTCCTCGTCCCGTCTGCGTTCATGATCCAGATCGAAGACTCCCACGAGTCTTCGACCTTGTCGACGTAGCGGCGCGTGTAGACGATGCGCTTGCCGTCCGGGGAGAGTTGGGGATCCGAGACCTGCTCGGTGTCGAGGTAGGTGGCGAGGTCGAGGGTGTCGGATGCCGCCGCCGGGAAGCCGGCGGCGAACAGGAGCAGGCTCGCAACGGTCGTCGCGAGGAGAGAGCGACTCATGGTTCTCCTCCAGAGGATTCGCAAGATCAACGATGGATCGGTCTTGCAGGCAATCCTAATGCCTTTCCCCTGGCACAGCGGTTGCGCCGGCTCGAAGGAGGAGGCTCGAGTCGCTGAGGAGTGGCCTCGAAGTGCCACGCCCGTCGAGGCGAGCGCTCAATGGCGAGTCACGCGCTCGACGGGGGGGCGGGTTCAGGCCGGGGTCGCTGTCCGGGGCGAGCTAGACGCGCTCTTGCGGACGCGTCTCTCGGATCGGCTGTCCGGAGGCGACACTCGCGAAAGACGGGCTGACCGAGAGCGTCACGACCGCAGGAACGATCCACGCCGCGGTCTTGACGATGTCGCGCCGAGTGGTCGAGTGCTCGAGGGACCGGGCTTCACTGGATTTCAAGGGACACGCCTCCTCTGAGGATAGAGATATCCCGAGGTGCCCACGGCAGAGAATAGCACATTGGCTCTCCATTTCAAGCGCTACCATCAGACCCTGCTGTTCAAGGAAGGTTGGCTGACATGTGCAGAAGAGTCGTAGTCGTGGGATGGACCCTGGCGCTCACCGGGTGGGCTACAGCACTCGCCCAGACCCCCCCCTCGGCATCGACGGCGCAAGAACGCCGCGCCTCGTGGCAGACGCACGTCCGGCTCGAGCGAGAGTCGATCTTCCGCGTTCTCCCCTGGCGAGCGGTCGGTCCTGCCTTCCTCGGAGGTCGGGTCGAGAGTCTCGCGGTGCCGAAGGGCTCGCCCTCGACGATCTATGCCGGCTTCGGCTCCGGCAATCTGTGGAAGACGACCAACAACGGGGTGACCTGGAAGCCGATCTTCGACGACGAGTCGACCTTCGCGATCGGATCGATCGCAGTCGACCCGGAGGACCCCGAGGTTCTCTGGGTGGGCACCGGTGAGGTCCTCATGGCGCGGAGCTCCTATGCCGGCGCCGGGGTCTTCAAGTCGGTTGACGGAGGGGAGAGCTGGCGCAATGTCGGTCTCGAAGACAGTCATCACATCGGCCGTGTCCTGATCGACCCGCGCGACTCCGACACGGTCTATGTCGCGGCGATCGGGCACAACTACAGCTACAACGAGGAGCGGGGGCTCTACAAGACCACGGACGGCGGCGAGAGTTGGGAGCGGGTGCTGTACGTCTCGGAGAGGGTCGGAGTCGTCGATGTGTTCATGGATCCGCGCGACAGCGACACCGTGTTCGCGATCAGCTGGGAGCGGGACCGCAAGGCCTGGAACAACGTCGAGGCCGGGGAGGGTAGCGGCGTCCACAAATCGACCGACGGAGGGAAGACGTGGCGGCGACTCGCCGGAGGCCTTCCCAGTGGAGAGCATGTCGGTCGTCAGGGTCTGGCGATCGCGCCGAGTGATCCCGACGTGATGTACGCCATCGTCGACAACCGGACTCCGGTCGAACCGGAAGAAGACCCGGTGCGGGAGTCGGAGGCCGAAGCCGGCGATGCAGCGCTCGCCCTCGATACCCTGGCCGAGCTGTCGGACGAAGAGATCGTCGGGCTCGACGCCGCGACCCTGGAAGCCACTCTACGGCGCTACCGGGTGACGAGACGGCACACCGGCGAATCGATGCTTCGTGCCCTGCGAGCGAAGACGATCTCGACCGAGTCTCTGACCCGGCACCTCAGGAATCTGGAGAAGGCAGCGCAGGAGTCCCGCCCGCAAGTCGTCGGTGGTGAGCTCTACCGCTCCGCCGACGCGGGTGAAACCTGGGTCAAGGTCCACGAGGACCCGCTGCCGACTGCGATCGGCTACGACTTCAACCTGGTGCGGGTCGCCCCAGAGGACCCCGACGAGGTGTGGATCCTCGGCAACTATCTTCTGCACTCGCGCGACGCAGGCAAGAGCTATCGCCGGGTCGAGGGAACCCTGGTTCACCTGCTGCCGCACGATTCCACCGTGCTTCACCTCGACCACCACGAGATGTGGATCGATCCCGAGAACGGCGATCACCTCGTCCTCGGCAACGATGGCGGGGTGCACGTCAGCTGGGATCGCGGCGACTCGTGGCTGCACCTGAACAACATTCCGGTGGGGGAGTTCTACGCAGTCGACTTCGACATGGCCGAGCCCTATCAGATCTTCGGCGGCACCCAGGACGACGCGGCAGCGTTCGGCCCGAGTACCCACGAGCACCGTGCCGGGCGTCCGGATCCCTGGCGACACGTCTACCTCGATCGATGGGGTGGGGGCGACAGCTACTTCACCATGCCCGATCCACTCGACCCGGACCTCATCTACTACGAGCACCAGTTCGGCCGGCTGCGGCGCAAGAACATGGCGGACGGCAGCATTGCCGACATCATGCCGCAAGCAGAGATCGGGGCGGAGCCGCTGCGCTACAACTGGATGTCTCCGTTCGTGATCTCGCACCACAACCCGCTGACCCTGTACTTCGCGGCCAATCGGGTCTTCAAATCGACGAATCGGGGCGACGCCTGGGTGGGGATCAGTCCAGATCTTTCGACAGACCCGGGGCCGGAGCGCCGGGGCGACGTGCCCTTCGGCACGATCACGACGCTGTCCGAGTCACGGCTGCAGCCGGGGCTGCTCTATGTCGGCACCGACGACGGCAACGTCTCGATGACTCGCGGCGACGGCGCGACCTGGCAGGTCATCCGAGGCGATCTCCCCGCCAAATGGGTCAGCCGAGTGGTCGCCTCCCGGCACGTGCTGGGGCGGGTCTATCTGTCGATGACCGGCTACCGCGAAGACGACTTCCGCACCTATCTCTACGCCTCGGAGAATCACGGGGCCGAGTGGCGCTCCATTGCCGGCGATCTGCCCCAGGAATCCGTCAACGTGATTCGCGAGGACCCACGCAACCCCGAGGTGCTCTACGTCGGTACCGACCTCGGGGTCTACGCCTCGCTCGATCGCGGCGCCCGCTGGTACTCCCTCACGAGCGGCCTGCCGACGACTCCCGTGCACGATGTGCGCATTCATCCCCGTGAGAGAGAGATCGTCATCGGGACCCACGGTCGGAGCGTCTTCGTCGCCGATGCGCGGCCGATCCAGGACACGACCCCCGAGGTGCTCGCGCAGACGGTCCACCTGTTCGACGTCCGAGACGCCCGTCTGGGTCGACGACGCAGCGGCGCGGGCGAGTGGGAACAGGAGCCCGACGACGAGGCGGTGATCTACTACTACCTACGAGAAGCGAGCGACGAGGTGGCGCTGGAGGTGCTCGACGACGCTGGAGAGGTGGTTCGCGCCCTCGACGCCACCGGACACGCCGGGGTGAATCGGGTGACGTGGGACCTCACCCGGGATCGCCCTCAGGATCCGAGAGAACAAGAGGCCGCGCCGACTCGGGTGGAGCGGGGCCAGTACCGCATCGAGTTGCGCTTCGGAGGGCGAACGGTCTACCAGGGTGTCGAAGTCCGTTGATGCCCTTCTTTCCGAACGTCGGTAGGGTAACGGAGATGAGACGAGCTCTACAGGGACGGGGTCTCCTGGGGATCGCTGCGCTGAGCCTCGTGAGCGCTCCACTTCTGGCCGGTCAGGTATCCCATCCGCGCTCCGTGTCCGCCGACGACGTGCCGGCCAAGGTCTTCGATCGCCTCAATCTCGTTCGCACGAAACCGGCCACCACGTTCGCTGGCGAACCGATTCACGCCTTCACTCCGTTGGCTCGTCTCTACGACGCCAGGGACTACACGCCGCTCTGGGTCTCGCAAGAAGAGCCGAGCCCTGCGGCTTTCGCAGCGGCGCGGACTCTGGAGCGCGCGGCCGAGCACGGCCTCGAGCCGAGCGACTATCACCACCGCGCGATCGTGGAGCTTCTCGGAGCCCCTGCGGGGACCTGGCAGAGCGGGACGCTTCTCGATCTCGAGTTGCTTCTCTCCGACGGGCTCCTGCACTACGGTGCGCAGCTGGCCTCGGGGCGGCTTCGCAGCGGAGTGTTCGACCCCGAGTTGCGCGATTTTCGCCACGAGGTGGACCTCGTGGCAGCGATCCAGGAGGCGGCCTCGGGCGACCCGACAGTGGTGTGGGAGGAGATCGCGCCGGCCGAGACCGCCTACCGTGACCTCCAGCTGGCGTTGCGAGTGCATCGCGAGATCCTGAATCGGGGGGGCTGGCGAGAGATCCCTGGGGGGCCGGTTCTCGTTCCCGGCAGCCGAGCCCCGGAGGCTCGGCTCGGACCGCTGCGCGAGCGGCTGCGGGCCAGCGGAGATCTGGGCACGGGCGAGGACGCACCCGGGTTCTACGATGCCACCCTGGCCGAGGCCGTTCGCCGATTCCAGGCCCGCAACGGCCTGATTCCGGACGGCAAGCTCGGACCCGCCACGATCGAGGTGCTCGCCGTTTCGGCTGTCGAGCGCGTGAGTCAGATCGAGCTGAGTCTGGAGCGCTTTCGTTGGCTGCCCCGCGAGCTCGGAAGGCGCTACATCCGGGTCGACATTGCCGCGTATCGACTCGAGCTGGTCGAGCAGGGTGAGACCGTGCTGGACATGCGCGTCGTGGTCGGGCGGCCGGACCGGCCCACCGCCGTCTTCAGTGACGAGGTTCGCTATCTGGTGTTCCATCCGTTCTGGGAGGTGCCGTTCAATCTGGCGATCGAGGACGAGCTTCCCGCGATTCAGAAGGACGTCGGCTACGTTCAGCAGCGCAATTTCGACGTACTCCGAGGATGGCCGCCCAACGAGCGCTCGGTCGATCCCCGCCAGGTCGACTGGGCCAGCCTCGATCGCGAGAACTTTCCCTACCGGTTGCGCCAGCGGCCCGGTCCGGGCAATTCCCTCGGCCGGGTCAAGTTCATGTTCCCCAACCGTTTCAGCATCTACCTCCACGACACCCCCAGGCCCGAGCTCTTCAAGAGGGCCGAGCGCGATTTGAGCTCGGGCTGCATCCGCGTCGAGCGGCCGACCGAGCTGGCGGCCGAGCTGCTCGAAGGCACGCCGGGATGGGACCGCTGGCTGATCGACGAGGTCCTCGCGTCGGGACACCAGTCGACCGTGAGGCTTCTTCAGCCGATGCCGATTCACCTGCTCTACTTCACCGCGTGGCCCGATGCGAGCGGCAAGATCGGATTCCGCAAGGACATCTACGACCTCGACCCGGCCCTGCGCGCGGCGCTCGATCAGCGGTCCTCGGAGCAGGATCGGACGACCGTGCCCGGTACGGCGGGCTAGGAGTAGCCGAGCGTCAGCAGGTTCTCGAGCGGCCGATACAGCTCTTCCAGATGGGCGACATCGGCGTCGTCGATCGAGATCGAGGCAGCCTCCACCAGCTGGTCGAGCTGGCTGACCTTGGACACGCCGACGATCGGAGCGGTCACCTCGGGCTTTCCCAGCAGCCATGCCACGGCGATCTGGGCCGGGGTCGCGGTGTACTTCTTGGCCACCTCGATGACCCGGTCGACGATTCGGAAGTCCATCTCTCCTCGATAGAGGCTCTCGGTACGCACGCGGTCGCCACCCTTGGAGCGGTCGGTCGAGCCCTTCTCGAAGCCACCCTTGTAGGAGCCCGCCAGGATGCCTCGCGCGAGCGGAGACCAGGGTGTCAGGGCGACGCCGGTGCGGGCGCAGTACGGATTCATCTCCCGTTCTTCCTCTCGGTAGATCAGGTTGTAGTGGTTCTGCATCGAGACGAACTTCGTCCAGCCGTTGGCTTCGGCGGTGTGCTGCAGCTCGGCGAACTGCCAGGCGAACATCGAGGAGGCACCGAGATAGAGCGCCTTCCCGGACTTGACTACGTCGTGCAGCGCCTCGAGCGTCTCCTCGATCGGGACCTCGACGTGGCCGGGAACGCCGTGCGGGTGGCGGTGGATCACCAGATGGTCGACGTAGTCGAGGCCCAGACGCTCGAGACATCGGTCCACTCCTTCCAGGATGTGCTTGCGCGACAGCCCACCCTGGTTGGCGCCTCTACCCATCGGCATCGCCACCTTCGTGGCGAGCACGTACCGGTCGCGCGCCAGCAGCTCTCGCAGCAGTGCCCCGACCACTTTCTCGCTGGCTCCGACGCCGTAGATGTCGGCACAATCGAAGTAGAAGAGGCCATGCTCGATGGCACGCTCGAAGATCGGACGCGCCTCGTCGAGACCGAGGGTCCAGTCTCCCTGGTGGCCGCGCCCAGGCTCCCCGAAGTTCATGGTTCCGAGGCACAGCTCGGAAACCCTGAGCCCGCTGTTTCTACCCAGTTGCACGGCCTTCAGCATGTCGTTCTCCCATGGGGTTGCAAGGCATGGATTCTACAGGGGCTGCTATCGTTGAGCCCTGGCCCCCAATGGACATTCATTCGAGGCGAGCTCTCGGCTCGTCGCCGCAAAGGAGCTCTCATCGTGCGCCGTCGTTTCTCTCTGCTCGTCGTTCTGGCTTTTCTGTTGCCCGTCGCTGGTGTCGTCACCGCTGCCAGTGCCGCCTCAGCGAACATCTCGGACCTCGCCTGGATGACCGGAGACTGGTCCGGTCCCGCCGGACCCGGCACCTTGGAGGAACACTGGATCGAGCCCAGGGACGGCTCCATCAGCGCCCTGGTGCGCATGACGGGGAACGGGTCGACCTCGATGATCGAGTTGATCGTGATCGAGCAGGAGGGCGACTCGCTGGTTCTTCGGGTGCAGCAGTGGAATCCCGGCTTCGCTCCCCGCTCCGAAGAGCCCCAGACCATGAGCCTGGTCTCCTCGGAGCCCAATCGAGTGCAATTCGAGGCCACGAGTGAGGGAGGCATGAAGTCTCTCGGCTACTCCCGCGATGGCGAGAACTTCTCGATTCATGTCGGGACCGCCCAGGGGCAGGAGTTCACGATTCCCTTGAAGGCGATGAAGTAGAGCGTATGCCGCGTCGGGTGGCGGTCGTCGGCGGTGGAGTGATCGGGCTGCTTTGCGCCTATTACCTCCGCCAGGGGGGCGCCGAAGCGTTGATCGTCGAGCGGGGCTCTTTCGGGGCCGGATGCTCGTTCGGGAATGCGGGCTGGGTGGTGCCGTCGCTTGCCCAGCCGATACCGGCCCCCGGTCTTCGCCGCGTCGGGCTGCGGTGGCTGCTCCGCCCGGACAGTCCGCTCTACCTGGCGCCTTCGGCCGCACCGGCTCTCGCACCCTGGCTGTGGCGTTTCTGGCTGTCCTGTACGGACGAGGCCTTCGCCAGGGGAGCCGAGGCGCTGATGGCACATGCCGCGCATTCGATCGACCTGTATCGGGGGTTGCTGGACGACGGGGTCGATTTCGAGTGGCACCGCGATGGCCTCGTCATGGCATTCCGTTCGCCACAGGCTCTCGAGGAAGAGCTGGCCATGTTCGAGCGTTTCGGCTACGCGGCCGTCGAAGCCCTCTCGGTCGAGGAGCTGACCGAGATCGAGCCGAGTCTCGGTTCCGGGAGGCATTCCGACGGCAAGGGTCTGATCGGTGGCATCCATGTTCTGCCGGAAGCGCATCTGCGTCCGGAGACCTTGACCGCGGGTCTGGCTGCCCGCTGTGCGGCGTCAGGAGTAGAGATGCGGTCTCGATTTCCGGTCGAGCGACTTCTGCTCGAGCGTTCCGGTGGTGTCCAACGAGCGCGCGGGTTGAGCGGCCCTCAGGGAGTGGTGGAGGCCGACGACTTCGTCCTCGCGACGGGCGCCGAGCTCGGGCGGTTGGCGCGCCAGTGTGGTGTGGCACTCCCGATTCAGGCCGGCAAGGGGTACAGCGTGACCGTCGAGCAGCCGAGACTCGGGATTCGAAGGCCCCTTCACTTCGCCGAGGCCAAGGTTGCGGTAACCCCATTCTCGGGTGGCCACCGCATCGCGGGAACCCTGGAGCTCTCCGGGATCAACTCCCGGCTCGATCGGCGACGACTGGCCAGCGTCGAGCGTGCCGCCGAGCGTGAGCTGCCCGGAGTGTTGGCCGGTGCCCGACGAAGAGACTGGGTCGGGATGAGGCCGCTCACTCCTGATGGCCTACCGGTGTTGGGTCGGTTGCCGGGACTGGAGAATGTCTGGGTGAGCGGCGGGCATCAGATGCTCGGGATCACCCTGGCGCCGGCCAGCGGGAGGCTGCTGGCCAGCTGTGTTCTGGAGAGCGAGTCGGATCGAGCCTTCGAAGAGCGGCGGTGTCTAGAGGCCTTTTCTCCGGGTCGATTCGCTCGAGGGACAGAGCGATGACGACCAGGGTGCGATTCGGCGTGTGGCTCGTCATTGTGGGCTTCGGCTGTCTCCTCGGGTGCCCCGCGCGCGATCGGGCAGAACGAGACATCGAAAGTGAGGATCCGCCGCAGTCCGGAGGGAGACTCCACGCGGCAACGGCGGCGATGCAGCACAGACTCGACGAGCTCCGCGAAGAGCACGGGTTCATGGGTGCCACGGCAGCCTTCGTGATGGCCGACGGTCAGATGGGAGCGGCGGCAACCGGCTACGCCGATGTCGAGCGCCAGATCGTGATGACTCCCGATCACCGTATGCCGGCCGGCAGCATCGGCAAGACGATTGCGGGGGCGACCGCGCTCAGCATGGTGGCCGATGGGCTGCTCGGCCTCGACGACCCGGCTGGTCAGTGGCTGGGCGAGGAGGCGTGGTTCGACCGACTCGCCAACCACGAGGAGATCACCCTACGCCATCTGCTCACCCATTCGAGTGGGTTGATCGACCACGTGTACGACGAGGACTGGCGCCGCGAGGCGCGAGCCCGGCGCAGCGGCCCCGATGCCGACCCCGACGCGTACTTCCCTCCCCGCGAGCTGGTCAGCTACATCCTCGATGAGCCTGCGCTCTTCCCGGCGGGTGAGGGCTACCACTACACCGACACGGGCTACATCGTCGCCGGACTGATTCTCGAAGCCGCCTCGGGCAAGCCCTTCTACGACGAAGCGCAGCGTCGCGTTCTCGATCCCCTGGAGCTCGACCTCACACAGCCCCAGATCGGGCGTCGCTACGAAAACCTCGCCTCCGGCTATCTCGGTAGCGACGACAATGTCTACCAGCTACCCGACAAGGTCGCCGACCAGGGAGTCGTGGCCTTCAACATGCGGACCGAGTGGACCGGCGGCGGCTACATCTCCAACTCGAAGGATCTCGCTCGGTGGGGCAAGGCGCTCTACGAGGGCAGCGCTCTTGCGACGCCCTACCTCGAGGAGATGCTCTCCTCCGGCTACCGGGGAGACGACGCCGAGTCGATCTATGGCATCTCGGTATTTCTGGTCGACAACGAGCTCGGTCACATCATCGGACACGGGGGCCAGTTCCCGGGCTGGCGTTCGTCGATGTACTACCACCCGAAGAGCGGCGTGTCGCTGGCGCTTCAGGTGAATCAGTTCGAGCCCGATGTACACAACGTGCTTCGCCAGGAGCTATTCAAGGCCGTGCTGGAATCCTGGTAGAGCCTGAGGGTCCGAGAGGGCGGGGATGCCGAGAATCGGGACGTTTCCCCGATCGCGACGTATAGGGAAGGTATGAATGCATCCCGCGTTTCGTCGACGACTCTTCGAGCAGCGACATCGGCACTCACAGTGGTCCTTCTTCTTCTCGCATCGACTCTCGAGGGCCAGGAGGCCCAGTCTCCCGCTGCGTCCATGTCTGCACGTGCCACCGAGCTGGCGCGGAATGCCTTGGAGGCAGGGGGGCTTCCGGGTCTCCAGGCGGCGGTGCTCAGAGACGGTCGGATCGTCTGGTCCGTGGCCCTCGGCCTGGCCAACCTCGAGCACTCGGTCCCACTCACCTCGGACTGCCGCATGCGCATCGGCAGCATCTCGAAGTCGCTGACCTCCGCGGCGGTAGGTCTCCTGGTCGAGTCGGGCCAGCTCGACCTCGATGTGCCTGTCCAGACCTACGTTCCGGAGTTTCCGGCCCGGTCCCATCCGATCACGACCCGCCAGCTCGGTGGGCACCTCTCGGGGATCCCGCACTACCTGCCGATCGAGATCGTGAACACCACTCACTACGCCTCGGTGACCGAGGCGCTCGACAAGTTCAAGGACAAGGAGCCCGAATCCGAACCCGGTGAGGCGTTCGAGTACTCGAGCTATGGTTGGAACCTCATCGGCGCGGTGATCGAGGGCGCCTCGGGCCAGCCGTTTCTCGACTTCATGGAGGAGCGCGTGATCGCGCCGCTCGGACTCGAGGACACGATGCCCGACGAGACGAGAGAGGTCATTGCGCGCCGTGCCCAGGTCTACATGGTCACTCCGCGCGGTGCGTTCAATCCTCCTGCCATCGACCAGAGCGATGCCTGGCCGTCGGGCGGCTATCTGTCCTCGGCTGAGGATCTGGTGCGGTTCGCCGATGCGATGTGGAGCGGCAAGCTGGTGAAGCAGACCACCATCGAGCTGCTCTCGAGCTCCCAGCGCACGACCAGGGGTGAGGAGACGGGTTACGGCATCGGCTGGCAGGACCAGACCCTCGCCGGACGGCGATGGAGTGGTCACGGGGGCAGCCACGTCGGGGCGACGGCGGATCTCTGGTTCGAGCCGCAGGAGCGCCTGGCGATCGCACTGATCACCAATACCAACACCCGAGCGCTGCAGGATCTGCTCGAGCAACTCGCAGCGCTCTTCTGAAATGTTCTGAAATGGGGACAGTCGCTATTTCCCAGGGATCTCCGCAGCGTTCTCCGGCTACTCGAGGCTCTTGTCGATCCGGGTCAGCGCGTCTTCGAGGTGGATGCGAGTCATCCGGTCGTCGATACCGGCCTCGAGCGCGTCTTCGAGCTCGGAGTGAAGAAGGGTCAGCTGGTCGCGGATCAACGGTCGGATGTCCGACTGGGCGATATGGAGGTCGGCATTGAGCGGTGGATCGTCGTTGTCTCCCACCCGGAGGTTTCCCGAGCGCGGCGGTGTCCAGTGCTCGGACTCCGCCTCGTGCAGCAGGTAGTGTGCCTGCTGTAGATAGGCGCGCTGCAGGTTGCGCCGGAAGGTGTCGATCGAGTCCCCGGCCATGGCTTCGCGCCACACGATCTCCCGCGTGTCGTCCAGCATGTTGGCGGGGCGATAGGTGGCCTCGCCCAGGAACGCCTCGTGCTCGATCATGCGCGCCAGACGGGCGTGATTGAGCAGTCGCTGCACCGCGAGCTCCTGATAGGCACGAATGCGCTCGACCGCGCCGGCGTGCTCGAGGCGGCGGAGCTGGTCGAGGTCGAGTGCCCAGGTCGGAGTGCTGAGCACGTACTCGTCGAGAAAGGCCATCGCCTTTCGTTGGTACTCGGGCTCGACGGCGGTGTACACCGGGCCCTCTTCCCCGTAGCGCTTGTGGTGGGTCCACGAGCCGCCCACCGCCGCTGCGGCATGCTCGGCGTAGCGGTTCCACTGGGTGAGAAACTGCAGGTAGTTGGCCTCCAGCTCGTAGTAGTCGTCGCCCTCGTCGAGGACCCACTCCATCAGCGTCTCGGCGGCGCCGTGGAGATTGCGCATGCCGTAGATGGCGGCCTGCACCGGATCGTCGGAGATTCCCTCGGTCATGCGGTAGGGGTCCCACTCGACGTCCATGCCGAAGAGCGCCGCCCCGAAGCGAAACCACGGCTTGTCGGCGCGCTCGACGATCCACTCATCGAGCGTCGGCAGTTCCTCCTCGGAAGTCGTGGCGCCCGGGATCGGGCGGTAGCCCCACATGACGGCGAACTTGTCCCACACGCCGACTCGGCGCTCCGGTGGCACCTCGTCGCCGGGCTGGGCGGCGTAGTTGAAGCGTGTTCGACCGACCGAGGAGGCCGAATGTCCCCATTCGGCGACGAAGGCCGGATCGCGAATCGACTCCACCGGATAGACGAAGTTGGCGCGCTGGTTGTGGGGCAGTCCGACCGCGTGGGCAGTTTCGTGGGAGACGACGTAGCGGATGGCCTCGCCCATCAGCTCCTGATCGAGCTCGTCGTCGCGGTACTCGGGGTTGGCGGTGGCTACCTGGGAGAGCAGTTGCCAGCGCATGCGCTCGAACACGCCCTGGTAGAGGTTCATGTGCGAGCGGATCGCTTCACCCGAGCGTGGGTCGACCACGTCGGCGCCTGCGTTGGCCGATCGGATCGGGGAGGCGACGTAGCGCACCACCGAGTGGCGGGCGTCGAGCAGCGAGAAGGTGGGATCCTCCTCTTCCGTCGGGGCGACCCTGACGTCGATCACGTCCCTGAAGCCGGCCTGCGCGAACGCGGCGTTCCACTCCAGGATTCCGGCTCGGATATAGGGCACCCACTCCGGCGGGGTGGCCGGATCGAGGTACCAGATCCACGGTTTGATGGGCGCCACCAACTCGCCGCGCGCGAAGGCCTCCGGATCGGAGGGCTCGAGCCGGTAGCGAATCAGGTAGCGGCGGGGGCGCACACCCTGGAACGGGTCGGAGTAGTCGGTCACCGGCATCGAGATCAGCCCGGTGCGCTCGTCCCACAGCCGCGGCATCATCGGCTTCTCGGGAAGCAGCACCATCGAGTGGTTGACCTCGAACGAGACGGCGCCGCCGCGAGCGTTGGAGGGCGGCTCGGCGGCGTCGTAGGTGCGAACCACGCGCACCTCGACATTGGTGGGGAAGCTCCGGGCCCATTCCAGCCAGGAGCGGTCGCGGTCCGGGCCCTTGATGCCGAAGGCGGAGCGTCGATTCTGCGACAGGGAGAAGACTGGAGCGTCGCCGAGATAGAGCTCCGTGACGTCGATCACCGAGCTCGAGTCGGTACGCACCTCGATCGGAAGGGACGCGAGCACCGGAGGGAAGTTCGAGTTCGCCACGGCTCGGGCGACCGCGGATCCCGGCTCGGCGACGTTCTGGTAGGACACGGCGCGTAGCAGCACCCGGTCGCCTCGCCGTTCCCAGCGCACGGTGATGTTGCCGGCCATGTTGGAGCCACCACTGGCGAGACCGTCCTGGGCTCGAGCGATTCGGCTCATGATGATCATGTCGCGCCCGAGCATCGAGTCGGGGATCTCGAAGAGCAGTCGGTCGCCGACTCGATGGACGTCGAACAGGCCGCTCTGGCTTACGGCGTCGTCGGGGATGACGTCGGAGTAGGTCTTCGCGACCGTCCCTCCGGTCTCCTCCTTCTCGGGCTGGGCACCGACGGGAAGAGCGGGAAGAAGGAGGCATAGTGAAGCAAGGACACAAGCGGCAATCGAGGAGCGATGAGCGATCCGCATGATCTGATCTCCAAAGAGTTGGCGTCTCGGGGAGGATGGCGACGGGACGATGGGCGGTGAGGGCTCGGAGTGCCCCCGGTTCGGCTCTCGGAAGGGGCGTAGACGAAGACCTCAGGTCGACCAACGATCCCAGTGAATCGTGGCCTCGGCCGGCAGTCGCGTCACCGGTCCGAAGTTTCCTTTCGGGTATCCCACCGGTATCAGACAGTAGGGCTCGACGTTCGCGGGCAAGCCGAGCACTGCCTTGGCCGCGGGGCGATCCACGAGGCCGAGAGTCGTCGGCGCGGCCCCGAGTCCGAGCGCGCGGGCGGTGAGCAACAGATTCTGCACGTTCGGCCAGACCGAGCCGCCGGTGCGCGCAGCCTGGAGCTCACTCACCGGTTCGGCGAATTGGTAGCAGGCGATGATGAGCGCCGGGATCTCGTGCATGTGCTCCGCTTGCCACAGCACGGCGTTCAGCATGCGCGTACGCCTGTCGGCCGACTGGTGGGGGAGCTCCTCGGGCCGCTTCGACATCGGGCCGATGTAGGCCTCGACCGAAACCTTGTTGAGCTCGGCCAGCTTCTGTTTCTGCTCGGGGTCCTCCACGATCACCCAACGTGCGCCCTGCATGTTCGAGCCGCTGGGTCCCTGGTTGGCGGCGTCGACGAGCCTCACCAACAATTCGCGAGCCACCGGCCTCGTCTCCAGCCGGCGCATCGCACGGCAGCTGTACATGATCTCGAACAGGCCCGGATCTTCGGTGTGGTCGGTCATCTTCCCTCCTCTTTCCTCCGAAGGGTACGACAGGTTCGGTGCAGGGGAATCACCGCTTCCAGAAATCTGTTTTCAGATGCGAGGGGCGCAAAACCCAACCCGAGGGCCCAACCCGAGGAGCCGCCGATGTCCAGACTCGCTCGAATCGTCTTCGCCGCTGTGTTGCTCAGCTCGTTTCTTGCGGCCCCGTCACAGGCTCAGGACCAGACGCTGATCCTTCGCTTTGGAGTCAGCCTGGTCGAGCCCACCTCGGAGACCGGCCGGGGTATCGATCGCTTTTCGCTGGGCACGCGCGGTGGCATTGGCGCGGCTTTCGAGTGGATGTTCCAGCCGAACCTGGGACTCGAGGTGAGTCACGATCTGATCGGCGACGTCGACGTCGAACGGGACGGCGACTACGTCGCTGCGACGACCCTCTCGACCCTCGTGGTGGGGGTCAACTTCCACCCGATCCGCAACGCCAGATATGACTGGGGCGTCGGTGCCTTCTACGGCGGCGCCTTTCTGAGTGACTGGGAGGGGCGCGATGGCGAGTTCGACTTCGAGTCGAGATCCGATTCGACCTGGGGCGCTCAGACGTTCGTCGACATCTCGGTTTCGCGGCGCTGGGCGGTCGACCTGGGATTGAAGTACTACGACGCCAGCGTGGATTTCGGACGACGCGGGAAGATCGACTACAACCCGCTGCTGTTCCGTGTGATGGGCGTGGTCCGCTGGTAGCGGGTGGCGCTAGTTGCTGCCGGTCAGTCGACGTCCGCTCGACTCCACGGTGTGGCGAGCATCAGCACTGCGAGAAGGATCGGCAGAGGCCACCGGCCGGCCGCCGTGTCGGAGCGTCGTGGGCGCATGCTTGATGGAGGTGCGGCGGCCATCCGAGAGGGTTGCCTACCGGGAGGCCCTGCTAGTCCGGCCGCAGTGCACGCGCGGGATCGAGCCCCGACGCCCGCATTGCGGGACCGAAGGCCGCCAACAACCCGACGGCAAGGAACCCGAGTCCCGCCATCAGGTACGACGCCGGGTCCAGTGTGGTCACACCGACGAGCTGGCTCTCGATCAGCCGTGCGGCCGGGATGCTCACCGCGGCGCCGAGCACGACTCCGACCGCAGTCAGGAGGGCGGCTCGACGGAGCACCGGCAACAGAAGATGTTCGCGAGTGGCTCCCAGTGCCATGCGGATCCCCATCTCGGCCTCCTGCTGCGCGACGTTGAAGGAGAGCACGCCCCACAGGCCGCAGGCCGCCAGGATCAAGGCGAGCGCGCCGAACATCGCGATCAGGTTGGCGGTGAAGCGAATCGGCGCGCGGGAGCGCGCAACAATGGCGTCGAGAGGCTCGACCTCGGCCAGCGTGATCTGGGGGTCGATGCGTGCCAGCAGGTCTCGCACCGGTGAAGTCAGCGCAGCCGGATCGGCACCTTCGATGCGCACGACCCAGTTGGCCGTGGTGCCGCCGAGCAGGCCCGGGAAGAAGATCGTGCCCTGTTCTTCCCCGAAGGGGAGTGCCTGGCGAAGGTTCTCGACGATGCCGACGACTTCGTTCCAACTCGGTGGCTGTCGGTTCTTGATGTAGAGCCGTTCGCCGACGCCAGCTGCGCGATCCGCCGTCTGCTCCCAGCTCTTCCCGGCAACGGTGCGATCGACGATGACGAAGTCGTGGGGACCTTGCGCCGAGAGTCGTTCGTCGTCCATGGTGAAGGTGCGCCCTTCGAGCACGGCCGTTCCCAGGGTCTCGATGTAGCCGGGGGACACGTTGCGCCAGTAGGCCTGGCGCAGATCGCCTTCGTCGTTGTCGGCCATCTCGCGCTCGCCGCCGTAGGGGCCCTGGGCCTGGCTGCCGGCGAGCGGTAGCGACGAGGTGGCCCCAGCCGACGTGACTCCCGGGAGCGCGAGCAGATCGGCCTCGAGACGCTCGTGAAGAGTGACGCGTTTCTCCGGAGTGTCGTAGGTCGAGCCGGGGGCCGAGGTCTCGAAGGTGAGCACGCCGGCAGGCTCGAAGCCGAGGTCGACCGACTGCAGGCTCCGCACGCTGCGCACCATCAAGACTCCGCCGACCAACAGCGTCGTGGTCAGGGCCACCTGTGCCACGACCATCGTGCCGAGAGAGCGGCGCAGTCGGGGCGTCTGGGTGCGTCCCACCTGGCCGCGCAAGGTGCCGAGCACGTCGGGTCGGGCGGCTCGCAGCGCGGGCCAGAGGGACGCTGCGAATGCCGCGAGTATCGATAGGCCCGAGGCGAAGGCGAGCACGCCGGGGTCGATCGTCGGACTGCCGATGTCGATCAACTCTGGGGGGCGCCAGCGAAGCAGATAGGCGAGTGTGGCTTTGGCGAGCACCACGCCGGGAACGCCTCCCACCACGACGCTTCGACTCCGGCGAGCTGGCCCTGCGCCTCGACCAGGGTCTTGCCTTTGGCCAGCAAGGCGACGGTGGTCAGGAACCAGCTGTTGCGGGGCGCTTCCGACCAGTCGACCTGGTAGGGGAGATAGACGTCGATGTCCTCGTTCCAACCGGTCGCTGGATTGAGGATCAGCCGAAAACGTGCCGGCAGTACCCCGATCACCTCGCCGGGGCCAGCCCCGAACTGCACGGTGCGCCCGACGATCTCGGGGTCGGCGCCGAAGCGAGTCCGCCAGATCTCATCGGAGATCACCACTCGAAAGGAAGGCGGTGCTCCTCGAGCTCCCTGGCCAGCCGGCACGGCGTCTTCGGCCTCGAAGAAGCGACCCCGGGCCGCCTGGATGCCGAGCGTTTCGTCGAGGTTGTCGGTGACCTGCGCCATGCGGATCTTGTGGGCCTGCCCCTGGTCGTCGACGATCGAGTGCTGGAAGGAGAACATCCCCGCCACTTCCTCGAAGGCGTCGAGCTGGCGATAGTCCACCAGGTCGGCCGGTGCCGAGGGGTAGTTCTGGACTTCACGGTTCTCGAGGTCCTGCCAGATGGCCACGAGGCGTTCGGCGTTGGGATAGGGGAGCTGGGTGAGCAGTGCCGCCCTGGCCACGGTAAAGATGGCCGTGTTGGCGCCGACACCGAACGCGAGGAGCACGACGACGAGGGACGGTACCAGGGGCCGCGTCGCGAGGGAGCGTGCAGCCAGGCGAAGGTGGCGAAGGATCGACGTCGCGCTCTCCCGGTGGAATGGGTGAAGGTGGGGACAGGCACGGTTTCCCAGTGAGAATCGTCACTCTACGTGACGAGGCCTCTTGGACGCAGGTTACCTCCCCAGTCCCTGTGAGTGTTCCGCCAGTCCTCAGATTTCGAGGGTGGAGTGCCTGTCCCTACTCAGAAGCTCTACTTCAGAAGCTGAGTCGAAGGAAGAGGTTGAGATCGCGCCCGGGCAGGGGCACCGAGTCCTTCAGATAGGACGTGTGGCGGCGTGCGTCTTCGTTGGTCAGGTTGGTACCGCGCAGGATGATGTCGATCGACTGCTGCTTCAGGAGGACGGTGCGGCCGATGCTCGCGTTGAGCAGGGTGTAGCCGTTGGTCGGGGTCTCGTTCTCGGCCAGATCGGTCTGATCGTCCACCCAGCGGGTCTCGATGCGTCCGTTCCATCGAGGGCTGTGGTAATGGAGGCCGAGCCAGGCTCGCCTCGGCGGGATTCTCGGCAGGTACGGCGACTCTCCCTCGCGCGGGTCGTCGAGGGTCGCCTCGACCATGTCGCCCCCGACGTTGAGGTGGAGATCGCCGTTGCCGATCCGGAGGAGCTCGAAACGCGTGCTCAGCTCGGCGCCTTCGAAGGTGGCGTCAGCCTGGCTGTAGACGACGACCGGGAAGCCCTCCCGCTCCTCCCCGGTGAAGGCCTGATAGATGTAGTCGGTGAACGCGTTGCGAAAGAGGCTGAGCTCGCCTTCGAAGCGCCCGGCGCGCTTGCGCAGGGAGACGTCGAAACCCAGGCCCACCTCGTCCTCGAGCAGGGGGTTGCCGATCTCGTAGGCCTGGGTAGCGACGTGCAGCCCGTCGGAGTACAGCTCCTCGGCGATGGGCAGTTTGACCGAGCGGGCCACGGAGGCGGCAAGCGACCAGTTCTCGGCGAAGGTCCAGCTGAGGCCGGCCGAGCCACTGAGGGCGTCGTCGCTGCGGTCGTCGAAGCCTGTCGCGGACAGATCCTGGTTCTCCCAGCGCAGGCCGAACTGCCAGCTCAGGTTTCCGGTCTCGATCTCTTGAAACGTGAAGAGCGCCAGCCGGTCGGTCTGGTTGGGCGGAATGAATGCCTCGTCGCCGATCGCTTCGAGATCGCGTGACGAGAGCTGAAGGCCGATCGAGCCGCTCGAGATGCCGCGGCGCTGCTGGATCATCTCGAAGCGGCCCTGGAGGGAGTCGTTGAGGAAGGTGGTGCCGACTTCGGCCCCTTCGAGCTCTCGGTGCTCGTAGTCGGTGGCGCCGAAACGAATCCTCAGGCCCCGAAAGATCCCGAAGCCCTGACGGATCTCGCTGCGCAGATCGAGCCGGCGCTGCTCCATATCGATCCGGACCGGCGCTTCCTCCTCCTGCTCTTCGCCTTCCTCGTGTCCGTGGGTCCCTGCACCGGGAAGGCCGTACTCGGTCTCGAAGCCTGAGACTGCGGCACCGACGAACCCCTTGTCGCCGAAGAAATAGGAGGCGCCGACTCGGACGTTGGTCGTGCTCACGTCGCTGTTGGGAAGAGTGCCGTAGGGATTCTCTTCATCCTCCTCGTGCTCCTCTTCCTCGCTGTGCTCGACGTTGGCGAAGCCCGGAATGTCGTAGTCGTCGCTGTCTCGGGTCGATCCGTCGAAGCGGAAGGCCCAGTTTCCGGCTCCTCCGTCCAGGCTGAGGGCGCCGGCGCGCTCCTTGGCGACGGTGCCGCCGCGCAGTGCGACTCGACCGCCGATCGGTGACAGGGCCTTCAGCGAGGGAACTCGATCGTCGATCACGTTCACGGCGCCGCCGATGGCGCTCGAGCCATAGAGAAGGGTGGCCGGCCCGCGAATCACCTCGAGGCTTTCGGCGAGCAGCGGATCGGTCGTGACGGCGTGATCCGGGCTGACCGAGGACACGTCACCGGTACCGAGGCCGTCCTCGAGAACCGCGATCCGGTCGCCGGCCTGGCCTCGAATGATGGGTCTGCCGGCGCCCATGCCGAAGAAGCTCGAGTTCACTCCAGGGGTACTGGCCAGGGTCTCGCCGAGGGTGCCTACGTCCCGCACGATCAGCTCCTCCCCGCTGAGCGAGTGGGTGGGAGTGGTCATCTCGAAGGCGGAGCGAATCTCGCCACTCCCCGTGACGACCATCTCGTCGAAGTGGCTACTGACCAGGACCTCGACGTCGAATTCGAGCGTCTGGCCGGCCTCGAGCACGACAGTCGCGATGCCGGTGCCGGCCGGCCCGATCACCACTACGTTGTAGGTGCCCGCAGGGACCTCATCGAAGCGAAACGTGGCATCGTCGCCGACGCGCACCTGTCGCGCGAGCTCGATCACCTGAGCCTCGCCGAGAGTGATCGGTTCCCGATCCTCGTGTGCGTCTGCGTGCTCCTCGTGGACGACCGTTCCGATCAGTGTCCCGTTCTGCTGGGCACTCGCGGGTTGGGCGAAGGAAAGGAACCAGAGGGCTGCGAAGGCTGAGAGGGGGACTGGCGCGAAGCGGTGCCAGCGATTCGAGTGGTCAGACATGGGTCGATCTCCTGAGTGAAACCCCCTGAGGGGCTGCGGTTCACCGTCCACGTCGCGGCTCGAGACGGACCTTGTCCGTCTCGTCCGTTCGAGGCGACGCGACTCAGGAGAGCGGCGGTCCGCGTGGGACCGGAGAAGCCGATCTCGGGCCGGCCGGAGCTCGAACCACCAGCTCGCGCGTCCGGTTCTTCTCGGCCAGGAGCTTCGGGCTGCGGTCCTGTTGGGCAGCTCGACAGCGAGTCTGGGAGCCCAGGTGGCATGCTTCGCAGGTGTGCCGGTGAGGGGTGCCCGCGCCTCGCAAACCGTCACCCGAGCCGCGAGCCTCTCGGTCCCGCGCGCCGTCTCTGTCCTGATGGCCGGCGATACAGAGGCTCTCCCAGGAGCCGTCGGCGCCGATCTCGGTCAACGCGTTGTGGTCGTGCGTCGACTCGATGCGCAGGCCGGGTCCCATCAGGAGCGGCAAGAGTGCCGCTGCCACGAGCTGGAGCCAACCGGTGCTCGTTCGTGTGTCCCTGCCCAGGGCCGTCCGTTTCACGGGGTCAGTGTATCGAACGCAGCGCCGGGCCCGGGAACGGTAGACTCGGCGGGTTCGTTCCGAATCCCAGGAGACACCCATGCGACGAGGGGCCCTTTGCGGGCTGCTGCTTCTGATGGCCACGTCCACGTTGGCGCAGGAGACACACCGGCACCAGAACGACTTCCCGCCCGCTGAGTTCGCTGCGCGCCGAGCGAAGGTCTTCGCGGCAATCGGCGACCAGGCGATGGCGCTTCTCCAGGGTGCACCGAACGTCCGGGGCTTCCTGAAGTTCCGTCAGACCAACAGCTTCTACTACTTGAGCGGGGTCGAGGTGCCGCACGCCTATCTGCTGCTCGACGGGCGTAACGACCGGACGACCCTGTATCTGCCGCATCGCGATGAACGGCGCGAGCGCGGCGAAGGCAAGGTGCTTTCGGCAGAGGATGCGGAGCTGGTCGTCGAACTGACCGGCGTGGACCGTGTGGAGCCGCTGGAGCGCATCGGAAGGGACTTCATGGGTCCGCTGCTGCGTCCCCCGGTTCCCGTGCTCTATACGATGTTGAGTCCAGCCGAAGGCGGGGCACAGAGCCGCGACGAGCTCCTCATCGGGATGGCGTCCGAGATCGCCGATCCCTGGGGGGGGCGACCGTCGCGTGAGGGTCACTTCGCGGCCCTGATTCGGCAGCGCTACCCGCAGTTCGAGATTCGGGACCTCACACCCGTGCTCGACGAGCTGCGCACGATCAAGAGTGAGCGCGAGATCGATCTGATCCGGCGCGCCAGCGAGCTCGCGGGCGTCGGACTGATGGAGGCGATGCGCTCCGCCGAACCGGGAGCCTGGGAGTACCAGCTCGATGCCGCCGCGCGCTACGTCTACCAGATCAACGGGGCCCAGGGAGAGGGCTATCGCTCGATCACCGGGACCGGGAGCAACGCCTATTTCGGTCACTACCACCGCAACGATGCCCAACTGCAGGACGGAGAGCTGGTCCTGATGGACTACGCCCCGGACTACCGGTACTACACCAGCGACGTGGCGCGGGTGTTTCCCGTCAACGGGCGCTACTCGGCCGTGCAGCGCGAGCTCTACGGCTTCGTCGTGGCCTACTTCGACGCTCTGATGAAGCACATCCGTCCCGGAGTGACGGCCGACACGGTGATGAACGAGGCGGCCGCGGCGATGCGCCCGGTCTACGAGCAGACTCGCTGGTCCAAGGAGATCTATCGCGAGGCCGCCGAGGAAATGCTCGCCTTCCGGGGTCACCTGTCGCATCCCGTGGGGCTGGCCGTGCACGACGTCGGGAACTATCGGGCACAGCCGCTACGCCCCGGGGTCGTTCTGGCGCTCGATCCGATGATGTGGATTCACGAGGAGAAGCTCTACGTGCGGATCGAGGACGTGGTGGTGGTGACTCAGGACGGTGTCGAGAACTTCACCTGGTTCGTGCCGCGCTCGATCGAGGAGATCGAGGCGCTCATGGCCGAGCCCGGCGTGCTGCAGAAGGTGCCGGTTGCCCCGGCGACCTATCGGCAGGAGTGAGCTTCGATGCGAGGACCGAAAGTCGTCGGAGTCCTGCTGCTCCCGTTCGTCCTCGGTGCAGCGCTGAGCGCGGACACCTACCCGAAGAGCTCCGCCCTCGACGTGCGCCACTATCGCTTCGAGCTCGAGCTCGAAGCCGGGGAGCGAGCGATCGAGGCCCGTGCGACGATCGACCTGGCGGTGATGGAGACCGGGCCGCGCGAGCTGCGCTTCGATCTCGTGGACGAGGCGGCGGTGGAGACGGGCCGGGAAGGAATGAAGGTTTCGGCGGTGACTGTAGGCGGCGAGCCGGCGCAGTTCCAGCATGCCGCGTCCCGGTTGACGGTGGCTCTGTCGGAAACCGCGACGGAAGGTGACCGTCTGCGGGTGGTCATCGACTATCGGGGAGTCCCAGCCGACGGACTCGGCGCGGCTCCCAACAAGCACGGCGTGTGGAGCTGGTTCAGCGACAACTGGCCGAACAAGGCTCGAAACTGGCTACCCACGGTCGACCACCCCTATGACAAGGCGACCTGCGAGATGGTGGTCACCGCTCCGGGTGACTACCAGGTGGTGTCGAACGGACTGCTGGTCGAGGAGACCGACCTCGACGACGGCCGCCGGCGCACTCATTGGCGCCAGTCGGTCCCGATCGCGACCTGGCTCTACACCCTGGGAGTGACGCGGTTCGCGGTGCAGCACCTGCCGGCCTTCGGCGACAAGCCGGTACAGACCTGGGTCTACGCGCAGGAGCGAGACGCGGGCTTCGGTGACTTCGCCGAGCCAACCCACCATGTGCTCGAGTTCTACTCGGAGAGGATCGGTCCTTTCTCCTATGAGAAGCTCGCCAATGTGCAGTCGCCCCGGACACGAGGGGGGATGGAGGCGGCGACCGCGATCATGTACGGCGATCAGTTGGTCACCGGCCAACGAACGGAGCGCCTGCGCAACGTAGTCATCCACGAGATCGCGCACCAGTGGTTCGGCAACGCGGTCACCGAAGCCGACTGGGACGACGTCTGGCTGAGCGAGGGGTTCGCGACCTACTTCACGTTGCTCTTCATCGAGCATGCCTACGGCCGAGACGAGTTCGTGGCCGGCCTCGAATCGAGTCGTGACTTCATCTTCGAGTTCTACAGTGAGAACCCGGACTACCGGATCGTGCACGACAACCTCGACGACATGAGTCGAGTGACCACCCGCAACACCTATCAGAAGGGTGCCTGGACGCTGCACATGCTGCGCGGCATGCTGGGTGACGAGGTCTTCTGGCAGGGGATCCGCGAGTACTACCGGCGGTATCGCGATCGCAACTGCGCGACCGAGGACTTCGTGCGCGTCATGGAGGAGATCTCGGAGCGCGAGCTCGGTTGGTTCTTCGAACAGTGGCTCTACCGGGGGGGCGCTCTTCTCGCGGACTGGAGCTGGAGCTACGACGAGTCCAAGAGTGAGGTGGTGATCGAGTTGGAGCAGACCCAGCCCGAGCAGGTGGTGTTTCGGATGCCGATTCCGGTCAGCCTCCAGTTCGGCGAAGAGCCAGCGGTCCGTCGCGAGACGATGTGGATCGATCAGCGGTCCAATCGAGCCCGTTTCGCGGCCTCGGCTCGTCCGACGGGGGTTACGCTCGATCCAGAGATCCAGGTCTTGATGCGGGCGACGAACAAGGTAGGAGATGAGTAGATGAGAAGGACATGGATGCCCCTGCTGGTGCTGTTAGCCCTTTCGCTCACGCCCCTGGCCGCGCGGGGAGAGGATCCGCCCCCGAACGACTATGGGGATCCCTCGACGTGGCTTTGCCGACCGGGTCGCGAGGACGCCTGTGCCATCGACAACTCGACGACCGAGGTCTCGCCGGACGGATCTGTGAAGGTGCTCCAGTGGAGCGCCGATCCGAAGGCGTCGATCGACTGTTTCTACGTCTACCCGACGGTGTCGAGGGATCCGGGCGGCAACAGCGACATGACGGCGGGGCCGGAAGAGCTCGGAGTGATCGAGGCCCAGTTCGCCCGATTCGCGTCGCAGTGCCGGCCCTTTGCTCCGCTCTATCGGCAGTTCACCCTGACCGCGCTGCGCGCCCGGACGCGCGGTGAATCCGTCTCGGCGAATCGAGAGCTGGGGTACAACGACGTCAGGGACGCCTGGAATCACTACCTGGAGCACGACAACGACGGCCGCGGGGTCGTGTTGATCGGGCATTCGCAAGGCTCCGGCGTGCTCACCGAACTGATCCGCAACGAGATCGACGGCAAACCGATCCAGAAGCAGATCGTCTCGGCGCTGCTGCTCGGCACCACGATCCAGGTGCCCCCCGGCAAGAACGTCGGTGCGACCTTCGAGCACATGCCGCTGTGCCGAGAAGAAAGCCAGACCGGCTGCATCGTCACCTACGTGACCTTTCGGTCCACGATTCCTCCGGCTCCGGGCACCTTCTTCGGTGTCGGACGTGGCGAGAGCGCCGCGGCGTGCACCAACCCGGCCTCGCTCAGCGGGGGCAGTGCCGAGCTGCAAGCCCATCTGGATTCCGCTGCCAGCGGCAACAGCTCGTCGGCACCGCCGGGCCCCTGGGCCGACGGGTTGACCGTCGACACTCCCTTCGTCAGCGTGCCGGGTCTGCTCACTGCCGAGTGCGTGAGCAAGGACAACTTCACCTATCTCGAGCTCACGGTGAACGCCGATCCCGACGATCCTCGAACCGACGACATCGTCGGCGACGTGGTGGTCGAGGGCAACGTGGTGCCGAGCTGGGGTCTGCACCTGATCGACGTTCAGGTGGCGATGGGTGATCTGGTAGAGCTGGTGGGCAAGCAGGCGGCGGCCTACACGAAGACCCACATGAAGGCCCTCCAGTAGCGGTGGCCCGATGAGCGAGCCGATCCAGGTCCACTACTTCAGCGACGTCCTCTGCGTGTGGGCCTACGTCTCTCAGATCCGCGTCGATCAGCTGCGCGAGAGCTATCCCGAGGACGTCAGGGTCGACTGCCGCTACTTCCAGGTGTTCGGCAATATCGGCGGGTGGCTCGACAGTCGCTGGAGCGATCGGGGTGGTGTGGCCGCCTATGCTGCTCACGTCAAGGAGGTGTCGGGGCGGTTCGATCATGCCACGGTCGGCTCCGAGGTGTGGACCGGGAACACTCCCACGTCCTCGATGCCGAGCCACCTGTTCCTCTGCGCGGTGCGCCTGTGGGCGACGGAGCACGATGAACACTCGGCGGACGACACGCTGCAGCGGGTCGCCTGGGCCGTGCGCACGGCGTTCTTCCAGGACGGGGTAGACGTGAGTCAACGCAGCTCGCTACTGACGATCGCCGAAGGGATCGGCCTGCCCGTTTCCGAGATCGGGCGCTATCTCGAGGATGGCCGTGCCCATGCTGCACTGTCGGAGGATCTCGATCTGGCACGGCAGTACGACGTGCGCTCCAGTCCCACATTGTTGTTCAACGAAGGGCGTCAACGCCTGGCGGGCAACGTCGGCTACCGCATCATCGAAGCGAACGTTCGCGAACTACTCGAGAGCCCTACGGACCGTCAATCCTGGTGCTGACGGTCGTGTAGGGTCGCTGCTGAACCCAGGGAATGCCCTGACCAAGGAAGAGGGAGTCCGATGTCTGTTGTCGCTTCACCGAAGATCTCCGTTGCCGTCCTTCTACTAACGCTAGTCGTGCTGTTCCCCCTTGGACTCGTAGGCCAGGAGGCCGATCTCCGGGTCCCCGATCGCACGGAGGGCGAAGGCCCGTTCGAGCGACTCATCCTGCGGGGCGCGATCGTGATCGACGGCTCGGGTGCGCCGCCCTTCGGGCCCACCGACATCGTGATCGAGAAGAACCGCATCGTCGAAGTACGAGCCGTCGGCAACCCGCTGTCCGCGATTCACGAAGAGAACCGACCAGAGGCCGACGAGAACACTCGCGAGCTCGACGTCTCGGGGATGTACGTGCTGCCCGGTTTCGTCGACCTGCACGGCCACCAGCACAACGTGAACGACGGGCAGGGAGTGCCTACCGAGTACATCCACAAGCTCTGGATGGGGCACGGCATCACCACCAGTGCGGACGTGGGCAACTGGGACATCGACTGGCTCATCGAGCACAAGAAGCGCTCGTGGAACAACGAGATCACTTCACCGCGCATCATGGCCTATCCGGTCTTTCGCCAGGGTGCCGAGGATCCGGTGATCACCCCCGAGGGTGCTCGTGCGTGGGTCCAGTGGGTCAAGGAGAAGGGCGCCGACGGGATCAAATTCTTCGGCGCACCGCCCGAGATCTTCAGCGCGGCGCTCGACGAGATGCAGATCCAGGGACTGCGCGGCACGGCGCATCATGCGCAGCTCGACGTGGTGCGAATGAACGCGCTCGAGACGGCGCGCGCGGGTCTCACCTCGATGCAGCACTGGTACGGCCTGCCGGAGGCGATGTTCATCGATCGCAGGATCCAGGACTATCCTGTGGACTACAACTACCAGAACGAGGCGGATCGCTTCGGGGAGGCGGGGCGCCTGTGGAAGCAGGCGGCGCCGCCCTACAGCGACAGGTGGAACGAGGTGATGGACGAGCTGCTCGAGCTCGACTTCACCATCGTGCCCACCTTCGTCGCCTACCTGGCGAGCCGCGACCTGATGCGCCAGTCGCGCAACGTCTGGCACTCGGTCTACACGTTGCCGTCCCTGTGGGACTTCTACCGCCCTGCGGGAGACGCCCACGGCTCCTATTGGTTCTACTGGACCAGCCAGGACGAAGTCGACTGGCGAGACAACTACCGCCTGTGGATGACTTTCATCAACGAGTACAAGAACCGGGGCGGCCGGGTCGGCCTCGGTTCCGACTCCGGCTACATCTACAATCTCTACGGCTTCGGCTACATCCAGGAGATGGAGCTCATGCTCGAAGCGGGCTTCCACCCGCTCGAGATCTTCCACTCGGCCACGATCGAAGGGGCGGAGGCGCTGGGGCTCGACGATCAACTCGGCAGCATTCAACCGGGCAAGTTGGCCGATCTGGTGGTGGTACCGGAGAACCCGCTCGAGAACCTCAAGGTGCTCTTCGGAACCGGCGCGATCAAGCTCAATCGTGAGACCGATCGGGTCGAGCGCGTCGGCGGCGTGCGTTGGACGATCAAGGACGGCGTCATCTACGACGCTCGTGAGCTGCTACGCGACGTGCGCGAGATGGTCGATGCCCAGAAGGCCGAGCGGGGAATGCCGCCCTCGCCGATGCCCATGTTCATCGATACGGAGTTCTCGACCGAGTGGCACGAGAATCCATAGTCCTGTGATCGGCGAACGACCGTGTAACGGTTCGATCGGTCGACTGTCAGAGCCGTAGACGATCGTACCCCTGTCCCGAAAGGCAACCCGCCATGATGAAGGATCTCCGTCTCGCGTTGCGCTCGCTGGTGAGGAGCCCAGCCCTGACAGTGATCGCCGTCGTGACGCTGGCACTCGGAATCGGAGCCACCACCGCCGTGTTTTCGGTGGTAGATGGCGTGTTGGTCCGCTCGTTGCCGTTCCTCGATGCCGAGCGCCTGGTGAGGGTGTATGCCTCCAAGCCCTCCCAACAGATCGACCGGGCCGGCCTTGCCGGAGCCGACTTCGTCGACTTTCGCGAGAAGGTGGAGGCGTTCGAGTACCTGGGCTCCTGGCAGTACTTCGGTCTGTCGTTGGGTGAAGAGCGACCGCGTGAGCTCTCTACGATTCTGGTGACCCCCGGAATGCTCACGGAGCTGGCAACCCCACTTCACGGGAGAGGGTTCCTCCCTGAAGAGGGGCAGCCCGGCCAGAGTCGGGCCGTGGTGGTTTCCCATGCGCTCTTCGAGAGCGAGCTCGGCGGTGATCCCGACGTGGTGGGGACCGAGCTGATCCTGGATGGGGAGGCCTACCGCGTGGTCGGTGTGATGGGCTCCGACTTTCGTTTCCCCGGGGCCTCCGGAACGGAGATCTGGGCTCCGCGTGCCTTCGATCCGGCACAGCTGGACCGGAGAGCCCACTGGTGGAACGCCACCGGGAAGCTGAGCCCGGGCACCACGTTGGAACAAGCCCAGGCCGAGGCGTCCAATCTGGCTCGGTCGCTCGAGGAGCAGTTTCCAGATACCAATGAAGGATGGGGCGTGACGATCGTGCCGCTCAAGGAGCAGATGGTCGGCCGGGTGCGCCCGGCGCTCACGTCGCTGCTGATCGCAGTGGGGCTCGTCTTGTTGATCGCCTGTGCCAACGTCGCCAATCTGCTGCTCGCCCGGGGACTCTCGCGCCAGGGAGAGCTGGCACTGCGCGCGTCCCTGGGGGCCAGCCGCGGTCGACTGCTGCGCCAGCTCCTGACCGAGAGCGTTGTACTCGCCCTGGCAGGCGGGGCTCTGGGCGTGCTGCTGGCTCGCCTCTTCCTTTCCGGGCTGGCGGCAGCCGCGCCGGTGGGATTGCCGCGGCTCTCCGAGATCTCGCTGGATGGTCGAGTCCTGCTTTTCGCACTGGGAGCCACTCTTTCGACTGGCATCGTGTTCGGTCTGGTGCCGGCGCTTCGTCTGACCGGCAAGGGACTCGCAGGTGCCATCCGCGACGGTGGACGGGGCACGGATCGGAGTGGTGGCCTCCGTCTGCGCGGGCTGTTGGCGGTGGCCCAGTTGGCTCTCTCCCTTCTCCTGCTCATCGGCGCGGGTCTGATGTTGCGCAGCTTCCTGCGTCTGGTGGATGTCGATCCGGGCTTTCGCGTGGAGGAGCGCGTGGCCATCCAGCTCTTCGTGTATGGCGACCGGTACCAGGAGCCGGAGAGCCAGCGCGTCTTCTTCGAGCGACTGTACGAGGAGATCGAGTCCGTGCCCGGGGTGCAATCCGTCTCGGGCGTCAGCAGCCTTCCCATGGGGCAGCTCGGTGGCGGAGGACAGCCGATCCAGATCGAGGGCCGAGCCGAGCCCGAAGAGCAACAGCCCGGGGTTCGGATTGCGAGCCGCGGCTACTTCGAAACCATGGGGATGCAACTGCGAGCGGGGCGTTTCTTCGGCGACGAGGATCGGGACGGTGGAGTTCCGGTCACGGTCATCAACGAGAGCGCGGCGCGGCAGTACTTCGGCGAGGAGGCTGCCGTCGGCAAGCGCTTCATGGTCGGAGAGGCCTCCCCGGGGGAAGAGCGGGAGCCGGTGACCGTGGTCGGTGTGGTCAGCGACACCCGCTTCATCGGCATGTCCGAAGATCCGATTCCCGAGATCTATATTCCATTCGAGCAGTCGGTGACCGGTGCGATGAGCGTCGTCGTGGCGACGGAGGGGCCCCCGGCTGCGCTCCAGACGGCGCTCGAGGATCGCGTCTGGAAGGTCGATCCGGCGCAGCCGATCTGGCGGACCGTCACACTCGAGACACTGATCCGGGAAGATACCGCGCAGTCGCGCTTCTATGCCCGATTGATCATGCTCTTCGCCGGAGTGGCGCTGGTACTGGCTGCGATCGGTCTCTATGGAGTGATCTCCTACTCGGTCGCTCAGCGTACCCGTGAGATCGGAATTCGCATGGCCATTGGCGCGCGCACCGGCGACATCCTCGGGCGTGTCCTGCGAGACGGATCTTCGATGATCCTGGTGGGGCTCGGGCTGGGATTGTTGCTCGGTCTCGGTCTCACGATCGCGTTCTCGAAGCTGCTCAGCGGACTGCTCTTCGAAGTGAGTCCGACCGATCCTCCGACGTTCATCGGAGTGAGCCTGGTGCTGGTGGCAGTGGGGCTGTTGGCGTGCCTGATCCCGGCCTGGCGTGCCAGTCGGGTCAACCCGATCCGGGCCCTGCACTACGAGTAGGTCCCACGTCGCGCGCTAGACGGAAGCCCAGACTTGGGCCGTCGTCCTGGGGCCGATGGGTATAGCGCAGACCGCAGCGAGCACTGTCGGGCCCGTAGTACCAACTCCCGCCGCGGATCACCAGCAGCTCGGTGTCGCAACGACCGAGCGGGTCGATCGAGTCGCCGGCGTAGGGGCAGTGGCGGTCGAGCGTCCACTCCCAGACATTGCCGTGCATATCGTAGAGGCCCCAGGCGTTCGGCTCGAACGAGCCGACCGGCATCGTCGACGTCGGAATCTCCCCTGCAGAGGCCCCGGGGTAGGGCGTCGAGCCGTCGAAGTTCGCCTGGTCGGGGTCGAGGGTCGCACCCCAGGCGAAGGCGGTGTCGCTTCCGGCCCGACAGCCATACTCCCACTCGGCCTCGGTCGGGAGCCGAAGGCGGACTCCTGCCTGCTCCTCGAGCCGCTCGAGGAACTCTCCGATCTCGAGCCGGCTCACGTTCTCGACCGGGCATTCGGGGCACCCGCGAAACTGGCTCGGGTTCTCGCCCATCACGGTCTGCCATTGGCGCTGCGTGACCTCGTGTCGGCCTAGATAGAAGGGCCGCGTGAGTCGGACCTCGTGGAGGTGTTCCTGCTCCTCGCGCGCGAACTCGGTGGGCGGAGTTCCCATCCTGAAGCTGCCCGGGCCGAGTAGAACGAGCTCCATTCCGGTGGTGGGCTCGGTCCAGACAGAGGCGGGGGAATCGTGATCCGAGGCTCCACAGCCAGCCGTACAGAGAAGGAGAACGAAACCGAGGGTGGTCGGTGAGGCGGTTCGCCGAGCTGAGATCGGGGGAGTCACGGTGGTTGCTCACGTGTCGGTGCTCAGCAGTATAGGTGCAGGTCTCTCTGTCCACTACTGCGTGGTGGCTCTGCTACGCTCGAACGGGAGACAACCAGGAGAGAGTTTGTCGGGATTCTCTGCGAAGCCCCTCGTCGGGAAACAAGAACGTTCACGAGACAAGATGAAGCTCTGGCGGTTCGTGCTCCTGCTTGCCTTGTCGGCTGGGATGTGGCTCCCTTCCCTCGCCGAGGCTCAGTGGAGGCGCAGTTGGGCGCCGCCGAACTTTCCCGATGCCGACTTCGTTTCCGACGGTAGCTTCGTGTTCTGCAGGGTGCTCTACGACCAGGTCCGCGACGAATGGCTCGGCCACGGGTGGAATACCGACTACCCCGACTCGGACGCCAACCTGATGCAGCGACTCGGTGAGGTGACCGGAGCCACGGTGCGGGTCGACGACCGTGGTGAGCCAGATCACTACGTCGTGCGACTGACCGACGAGGCGCTCTACCAGTTCCCCTTCCTCTTCATGTCGGACGTCGGCACGGTCGGGTTCGGCGCCGACGAGAGGGCAGGGCTGCGCGACTATCTGCTCAAGGGGGGCTTCCTCTGGGTCGATGACTTCTGGGGAGATGCGGCCTGGAGTCATTGGTCCAGGCAGATTGCGCAGGTCCTTCCACCGAACGACTATCCGATCGTCGACATCGGCGAAGAGCACGAGATCTTCCAGCAGTTCTTCCGGGTCGATGGCGTGCCTCAGGTGCCCTCGATCCAATACTGGGGGTGGACCGGCGAGACCTCCGAGCGGGGCAGTGAATCTGCCGAGCCTCACCTGCGGGGAATCTTCGATCCGGGGGGACGATTGCTGGTCCTGATGAGCCACAATACGGATATCGCCGACGGATGGGAGCGCGAAGGACAGTCCGACGAATTCTTCGAGCTGTTCTCGCTCACGAAGTCCTACCCACTGGGAATCAACGTCGTGCTGTACGTGCTCTCGCACTGAGCTCGTGCCGCGCGCGGGAGGAGAGACTCGATGACCGTACCGAGAAACGTTTCGTTCACCTCTGACGCCGGTGAGGCGGATGGCTATCTGGCGCGCCCCGAGGAGGGGAGCAGTGCGGTCATCGTGCTGCAGGAGTGGTGGGGACTGGTGCCTCACATTCAGGATGTGGCCGATCGGTTCGCACGCAAGGGCTACATCGCGTTGGCCCCGGATCTCTACCACGGCGAGAGCACGGTCGAGGCCGAGGAGGCCCAACACCTGATGGAGGGGCTCGACTGGGCTCGGGCAGCCCAGGAGATCGGCGGGGCCATCCAGCATCTGCGCACAACCGAGGGTGCGACCAGGGTCGCCGTCACCGGGTTCTGCATGGGTGGCGCGCTGACGATGATCGCGGCCACCCTTCCGGGTGTCGACGCGTACGCCGCCTTCTATGGCTTTCCTCCCGCAGGGGCGGCACCGCTCGACCAGATCGAGGCCCCCGGGATTCTGTTCTTCGGAGAAGAGGAAGACTTCTTTTCAGTGCCCGATGCTCAGGCCTTCGCGCAGGCCCAGCGATCCAAGGGCCGAGAGGCAGAGGTCATCGTCTATCCAGGAGCCGGCCACGCCTTCTTCAACGACACCCGCGAGGATGTGTTCCGGGAGGAGGCAGCCAAGGATGCCTGGAGCCGAACCCTCGATCTCTTCGGTCGCCAGCTCCGCTGAGGGAGCACTTCGGAAGCTCCCTTCTACGACCGGAGCGGTGATATCGTGACCCGATTCGGGAGATCCACCATGAAGAATCCTTTTCGCCTCCGATGCTCGCAATTCGTTCTCCTGGTGTTGGCGACCGCGGCAACAGCAGGAGTGGCTCCTGCATTCGCCCAGGGTGGCATCTGCAAGACGGACTCCCGGTATGCAGCGCTCGACTTCTATCTGGGGGAGTGGCAGTTGGAATCGACGACCGGAGAGGTGCTCGGCACGAGCCGAATCACCAAGAGGCCCGACGGCTGTGCGATGACCGAGAGTTACCGCGGTATGGATGGACGGGTGGGAGAAACGCTGACGTTTCTCGATCCTTCCGATGGGGCCTGGCGACAGGTCGGTGTGGGCTCTTTCGGAGACGTCTTCCAGAATCGTGGGCGAGCCGGGAACGGCGAGTACGAGTTCGAAGGCACACTCGCGACACCGGACGGCGAGACCACGCAGCTGCGGGGCACCCTGAACCGAGATGGAGATCTGGTTCGCTACCGAGTCGAGCGCCGGCAGGGGAGCAGCTGGGAGGTTCTCGAGGAGGGGCTGTATCGACCGGTCAGCCAGGTCACTGCGAACCGCGGGGCCAAGAGCTCCCAGGACGCGGAGGTCAGCCCTGGAAAGAAGGACCGCAAGCGGAGCCGGGAGCAGACGTCGAAGGCGGCCCCGTCCTCGCCGCCGACCGGGACGCCGCAGGCCGCAGAGGCGCCGGTGGTCGCCGCGGCTCCCTCGTCCGTAACGGTCGTTCCGGTGCCGGAGGAGCGCCGCGTGCAGACGCTGTCCACCCGGACCGCGGACCCGGTGGAGATCGAGGTCGACTCTCCGATGGTTCTGCAGTTCGAGATCGGACGTGTCGAGAACCTTCCGGAAGGATACGGATGGGCCACCTCGGAGACCTCGCAGTACGTCTGCCGACAGACGCGTATCCAGAAAGTCAACGTGACTCGCAGGAAACGCAAGGGCCAGCTCACGTTGGACGTCACGGCCGACATCCACACCAAGCAGTACATCGGACAGTACGGTCTGTTGATCGAGCTTCTCGACGGAGATGAGGTCGTGGCCAGCGCCGAGGACCCGCAGTTCAAGGCCGGCAAAGGTGTGCCGGCCCAGGCCCTCGACGGTGCGCTGGGCAAGACCCTCTCGCTCGATGTAGACCAGGCAACGTTCGACCGGATCTTCTCGGACGGTGGCGATCGCCCTCAGCTCCGTGTGCAGCTGACGGTCTTCTAGATCCATAGCTCCGTCGAGTCCAGGCACCCACAATGTCGATCGAACGCATCGCGCCAGCGATAGTGGGGGCTGGGCTGACGCTCCTGGTCATGGCTGGCGTCGTGGCTTGTTCTGGCGACAGCGCGGATTCCGACGGAGCCGATTCGGAGTGGAGTGAGCTCGAGACCCGCGTGGACGAGCTGATTGCAGACGTGGACGAGTCGCCGACCTCACAGGCGAACGCCGGGCAGCGCGCGGCGCTGCTGTGGCAGTGGGCGAACCGCTTTGCCCTGGACGGTGGAGTGCTGCCGGTCGATCTCTCCGTCGATGTGGCCGATACGATGAACGCCGGGGACGGCGTTCCGATTCCGAAGGCCCGTCTGGCGGCGATCGACGGCTATGTGCGGGAGTTGGCTGCAAAGAGCGACTCTCCAGATCTGCTCGGAGCTCTCGAGTTCGATCAGCGCGGCCCCCTGGCCGCCGCCGGATGGGCGACCGTGGAGCTCGCCTGGACCGTAGGCACCGGTGGGATGCGAGAGGGTGGAGTCGTCCTGTTCGGTCGCGAGCGCCAGAGCGATCACACACGACTCCAGAACACGTCAGCGCAGGAGGGTGGTTGGGTCACGGTTCGCACCGATTCGGCCACCTCTTCGGACGACGTGCAGTTCGAGCCGATCACGATGTCGCTCGGCGGGACGCATGGGGGCCGGGTGCGACCCGAAGAAATGCCTTCCTTCCGGTTGGCAAGGGGAGAGCTGCGGCCGGGGGATCGCGTGGTCTTCACGCTCGGCGATCGCTCCGGTGGTGGGCCTGGCTTGCGGGTTCAGACCTTCAGCACGGACCGCCTCCTGGTTCCTGTCTTTCTGGCCTTGGAGGAAGGAGGCGTTTTCTTCACGCCGGAATGGCCGGCGCTCCAGGTGGTAGGCGGGGAGCCGGTGGCGATCGGAGTCGTGGCGCCGTCGGTGGTGGAGGTGGGTGAGCCCTTCGAGCTGTCGATTCGGGTCCGGGATCGGTGGTTCAATCGGGCCGTTGCCGAGATGCCGCCGCTGCGCGTCTACCTCGACGGAGATCCAGTCGGTGAGATCGGTGCCGGGAGGGACGCCCTACACCTCTCCGACGGACTGGTGATCGAAGAGCCCGGCGTGCATCGGTTCCTGGTCGTCGCCGCCGACGGCTCGATCGAGGGTGAGAGCAATCCGATCTGGGTCGAGGCGGAGGTCGAGGACAGGGTGTTCTGGGGAGATATCCATGGCCACTCCGGGTTCGCCGAGGGGCAGGGCTCGGCGGAGTCCTTCTTCGTCTTTGCGCGCGACGACGCCAAGCTCGACTTCGTGAGCCTCTCGGAGCACGACATCTGGACCGACGACGCGGAGTGGGCACAGCTGCAGCGTCTCACCTCCTCCTATTCGAAGGAGGGTGAGTTCATCTCGTTCCTCGGTTACGAGTGGACGGCACCCAGAGCGTATGGAGGTCATCGAGAGGTCCTCTTCAGGTCGGCCGACGAGAAGCGAGTTTCCACCTTCGCGGCCCCGACTCAGCCCGAGCTCTACGCTGCGTTGAACGAGCGGATCGAGCCGGGGGGAGCTCTGGTCGTTCCGCACGCCCATGAGGCAGCAGATTGGACGCAGAGCGACCCGCAGCTGGAGAGACTCGTCGAGGTCTATTCGATGCACGGTACTTTCGAGTGGTTCGCCAACCTCTATCTACAGAACGGGTTCGAAGTCGGCTTCATCGCTGCCTCGGACGACCACAGGTCTCGGCCCGGGCTGGCTCATGGGGCTGCCAGCGCCCCGCTTGCCCAGTTCGGTGGGCTCGCTGCGGTGCGTGCCGCCCGCAAGCGCGGTGACGCCATCTGGGAGGCGCTGCGCGAACGGTCCGTCTATGCGACGTCGGGAGAGCGAATTCTCCTCGACGCGACCCTCAACGGCAGGCCGATGGGATCGCGCCAGGACGATAGCGAGCAACGCAGATTGCGCGTACGTGTGTCCGGGACGGCACCGATCGAAGAGCTCGACATCGTGCGCAATGGGAGGGTCGTCTTCAGTCGCAACTTCGTGAGCCGGCCGCCTGAATCGCATTCCTGGCTTCTGATCGGTTTCGAGTCTCCTTCAGATGTGCTGGGTGAGAGCCAGACGGACCTGGAACGAGACAATCCGAGGCCGTATCGAGTGTGGCGAGGGACGATCGGAGTTCGCGGTGCGCGCCTGGCGGGAGCTCGAGGTATCGGGCTCGACAATCTCTATCTCGAAGGAGTCGAGATAGAGAATGACGGGCGGGTGGGATTTCACGTCGAGACGAGAGGAAGGCGGGATGTGATCCTTCTAGAGCTTGAAGATGCGGGTGGGGATGCCGAACTGGACTTCGAGCTGAGGGAGGCTCGAGAATACGGCTTCGAGCCCATGCTGGTCCGTCCTCCTGCCACCACGCCGCCGACTGCGTTCACGATCGCCCTCTCCGCGTTGAAGGACGGATCGGTGGAAGAGACCCTCTCGATTGGCGAGCACGTCGACCGGGTCCGAGTGCAGAGCATCAACCCGGGGGCGCCACTCGACCAGGAGCTCGAGTTCGTCGACCTGGACGAGATCGCGCCGGGTGACTACTACTATGCGCGGGTGCGCCAGATCGATGGTGCCCGAGCGTGGTCGAGCCCATTCTGGGTGGGAAGTCGATGAGCGGGCCGACGTCGTCCTGGAGCCCCTCCGACTCCGAGGAGATCTACCGTGTCGAGCAGTGGGGCCACGGTTACTTCTCGATCGCGAGCACGGGTAGCAGCCGGGGCAACGTGCTGGTGCACCCTGGAGGTCGTCGCGATCGGCAGATCGATCTGAAGCAGCTCGTCGATCAGCTGCACCTGCGTGGGATCGACCTTCCCGTACTCCTGCGGTTCGGCGGGATTCTCCAACACCGCATCGTCGAGATCGAGAGGTCGTTTCGCAACGCGATTCAGAGTCACGGCTACGGGGGCGGCTACTATGCGGTGTACCCCATCAAGGTAAACCAGCAGCGCCAGGTGGTGGAGGAGATCCTGGAGTTCGGCAGGCCGTTCGGATTCGGGCTGGAAGTCGGCTCCAAGGCGGAGTTGCTCGCAGTCCTCGCGGTGGTCGAAAACGACACGCCGATCATCTGCAATGGCTTCAAGGACGACGAGTACATCGAGATGGTAGTGCTCGCGCAGAAGGTCGGCCGACGGATCCTCGTGGTCGTCGAGCGCCTCCCGGAGCTCGACTTGCTCCTCGAGTACGCCGAACGTCACGGGACGAGGCCTCGGCTCGGAGTCCGAATGAAGATCGCGACTCCAGGCGCCGGACGCTGGAAGGACTCGGCAGGCTACCGCTCGAAGTTCGGCCTCTCCGTGATCGAGTGCCTGACCGCAATCGAGCGACTGAAGTCTCTCGGCTTGGAGGACTGCCTCGAGCTGCTGCACTTTCACATGGGTTCGCAGATCACCAATATTCGGCAGATCAAGGCTGCGGTCACCGAGGCGGCACGGGTCTATGTCCAGCTGAAGCAGCTGGGCGCAGGGTTGAAAGAGCTGGACGTGGGCGGGGGATTGGGTGTCGACTACGACGGCACGCAGACCGATGTCGTTTCCAGCGTCAACTACTCGCTGCAGGAGTACGCCAACGACGTTGTCTTTCATGTGCGCAACGTGTGCGACGACGCCGGGGTCGAACACCCCGCAATCGTGACCGAATGCGGCCGTGCCATCTCGGCACACCACGGGGTCCTGATCTTCAATGTGCTCGGGACCAGTGCGCACGGCAGGCTGGCTCAGCCCGATGAAGGGCTCTCGGAGCCCACTTCCCAGCCCCTGAGCGATCTGCTCGAGGTCCAGGAATCGTTGACCGAACGCAACCTGGTCGAGTCGTTCCACGACGTCCAGCAGGCGCTCGACGAAGCGATCAGCCTCTTTCGACTCGGGTACATGTCGCTCGAGGAGCGGGCGATGGCGGAAAACCTCTTCTGGAAGATCTGCTCTCGGATCCGATCGTTGGCCGGGAGCCGGGAGGACTCTCCTGCGGAGCTCGGGGAGTTGGAAGATCTTCTGGCAGAGACCTACTATTGCAACGTCTCGGTCTTTCAGAGTCTCCCCGACAGCTGGGCGATCGATCAGGTGTTTCCCGTGATGCCGATCCATCGGCACGACGAGATGCCGGCGGTCGATGCGGTCCTCGGCGACATCTCCTGCGACTCCGATGGCAAGATCGATCGCTTCATCGACCTCCGGGGCGTACGTCGGACCCTGCCGGTGCATCCACTCAGAGACGAGCCCTACTACCTCGCGGTGTTCCTGGTCGGCGCCTATCAGGAGATCCTGGGTGACCTGCACAACCTGCTCGGCGACACCAACGCAGTCCATGTCGACTACGACGAAGAGACCGGCACCGCTGTGCTCGACGAGGTGGTCAAGGGTGACACGGTCAGAGAGGTGCTGCAGTACGTTCAGTTCGACGCAGAGCAGTTGGCCACGCGCTTTCGCCGGGACGTCGAAGCTGCGGTCAGAGCGGGCCGTCTCGAAGCAGCGGAGTCGGGGCGTCTGCTCCGGTTCTACGAAGCCGGACTCGACGGCTACACCTATCTCGAAGACCCCGTCGCCTGAAGAGTAGGGACAGGCACTCCTACCGAGAAATCGTAGAAGAGGGCGGGTCAGCCGTCCGGTGCTCTCGCGACGTTCCTGGTGTTTCTACACCGGAGTGCCTGTCCCCCGTCTCTTCAGAGCAGGCTTTCGATCCAGGTGGCGCGGTCCATGCGGTTGCGGATGCGTTCGCGGTGCTTGCGGTAGGCCTCGCTGTCGGAACCGGGATACCAACGGGAGTGGGGGAGCGAGGCGGCGAGAGCCGCTGCCTGATCTTCGCTGAGCGAGGCGGCGGAAATGCCGTAGAAGCGTCGGGCGGCGGCCTCTGCGCCGAATACGCCTGGGTGGAACTCCGCCACGTTCAGGTAGAGCTCGAGAATGCGGCGCTTCTCCAGGTGCCGCTCGAGCTGGAGCGTGAGAATCGCCTCGCGGAGCTTCCGTAGGGGGCTTCTGGAGGGGGAGAGCCAGAGGTTCTTGGCGAGCTGTTGGCTGAGGGTCGAGGCTCCTCTGAGGCGTCTTCCCTCCTCGAACGTCTGGCGCAGTGCTGCTCGGATCTCGTCCGTCGCAAAGCCGCCGTGAGAGAAGAAATCGATGTCTTCGGCCACCAGAACGGCTCGCCCGAGATGTGGGGAGATTCGCTCGTAGGGCACCCATTCCCAGGCCGGTACGCCGCCGTTTCGACGATGGTTCTCTATGAAAGCCGTGGTCTCGGGATCGTGCCTTGCCAGGTCCTCGACGTCGGGCCATCTCTGGAGCTCGACCGCAACGATGACTGCGAGCAGCGATGCGAACAGAAGCGTCGCGAAGCGGAGCCTGCGCCTTCGGCTCCTCGTCTTGCGTCGGCGCGCGCGTCGGCGAGAACGGCGTCGAATCATGCGAGAAACCCTAGCAGGCGTGCCGGCGACGGCGTCCGATCGTGGAAACTCCTGACTCCGGGGGCCCGGTACCCGATGCTAGCGTTTCCCCAACTTTCTCTTTCTCCGATCTCCACTTTTCGACTCTCCCAATGACGGAGGTGGCGGTGATGAAGCGAAACAGGACCGGGAATTCGAGCTGGAAGGCGAAGGCCTTCGGTACGGCGATGGGTCTCGGGTGTCTCCTCCTGGCTGTGAGTGTGTCCGCCCAAGAGCCAGCTGAGCGGTTGAACGCCCCACGTCTGGCAGCGTCCCAGGCCGAGGAGTTTCTCGGCGAGTGGGTTCTCACGGTCGAGTCCGACCAGGGCGAGCAGGCCCTCTCGTTCTCGGTCATGGAGGTCGAGGGGTTCGCGCGTGCGACGATCGAGATGCCTGGCCTGGGCACGACGACCGTCGACGACATCGCGAAGACTGCCGAGGGATTGGCCTTGCGCTACGACGTGACCTTCGGCGAGCAGCTGTTCGACATGGTGATGGATGTTGCCCGGACTGACGAGGGGTTGATGGGGAAGATGGCCGACGAGAGCGGGCTGTTCAGCCTGGCCTTCACTGGGCTCGACAAGGCCGCGGCCGAAGCTGCCGGTGTCGCGGGTCGTCGGGCTGGGGACAACGAGACGGTGAAGTTGACGATCGACGACGCGGAAGTGGTGCTGCGCTTCGACATGATTTCAGTCGACGACGACGCCTTCGCCGGCGTGCGCGAGCCCGTCGAGGGTGAGGTGATCGCCTTTGCCACGGGCCGGCCGAGCAAGTTCTGGACCCCGATCGATCTCACGTTCGGCAGCCAGTTGGTCAAAGCGCACAATCATGGCCCCGACTATCCCGGCGTCTACTCACTCTGGCTCCGCCATGAGAACGGGCAGTGGTTCCTCGTGTTCAACGAGAACCCCGATGTGTGGGGCACCCAGCACGACGCCCGGGCGGACGTTGCCGAGGTACCGCTCGAGATGTCCAGACAGTCCGATTCCGCCGAGGTCTTGACGGTGAGTCTAGAGGGGGCGGGGGAAGGTGGTCTGATCCGGATTCGTTGGGGCGATGCCCAATGGACGGCTACCTTCGGCCCTGCATCTTGACCACGTATCGGTGCTCACCCTCGAGCACTGTCTCGGATCGTTGATTCGAGACGGCAGATGCCAACACGACCACGCCAGTCGTGCGCTGTGGAATCAACTCCGCAATGGTGAGGGTGACGTACAGCGTGTCGCCGGCATAGACCGGCTTGAGGAACCGGCTCGACTGCGACACGAGCCCCACGAGTGCGGCGCCGACTTCGTGCGGAAAGAGTCCGGCTCCGGCAGCCGTAGCGGCGAGTACCTGGAAGCCGTGCGCCAGCAGTCCGGGATGACCTTGCGCTTTGCAGTACTCGACGTCGTAGTGGATCGGGTGGTTGTCGCCGCTGACCGCCTGGAAGGCCGAAAAGTGTGCATCGGTGACCGTGCGTGAGGGAAGGTGGTAGCGCTCCCCGACCACGAGGTCTTCGAAGAATCGTGGGGGTACCAGTCGATGGGCGGCCGGGTCGAGATCGGGGGACATGGGCTCTCCTGGGCAGCGGTTCGAGCTCGAGGCAGGGCCCAGAGTCTATGTGGGTTTCACCTCCTTCAGACCGGCTCGGCGGCAGCTCGAGATTGACCTGCCGAGACGTTCTCTGGAACGCTTCGGTGTCGTCGGTGCTAGCCTCTCCCCCGATCGGAGAAACAGAGTGTCCGAATCGATGCCTGCACAGACCCCGTCCCAGAAGGAGCAATCCGTCGTCACGGGGCGCTGCCTGTGCGGCGGCGTTCGCTTCGTGGTGGAGCTTCCGACCCTGTGGTCGGCTCACTGTCACTGCACGCTGTGTCAGCGTGCGCACGGCGCCCCGCTGGTCACCTGGGTGGGCGTCGACTGTGGCAGCTTCTCGTTGACTGGAGACAACCCGGTCCGCTGGTACGAGTCCTCGGAGGACTCCCGGCGCGGGTTCTGTGCCGACTGCGGCAGTACTCTCTTCTTCTCCTCGGACCGATGGCCGGGCGAGATCCACATCGTGCGCACGGCCTTCGAGCAGGCGATCGATCGGGAGCCCTCTGGCCACGTCTTTTTCGAAAGTCACGCGCCGTGGTTCCCCTTCGAAGACGCTCTGGAGCGCCGTGACTAGCTACAGGGACGTCGCCAGAGCGATGGGGCCGGAGGTGCCACTGGAAGACCCGGTGTCGCGTCCCCGCCGCTGGTTGCGCAAGGCCCGACGGAACGTTCGTCGGCTGTTGCTGATCTTCGCGGTCGCGTACGTCGGTATGTTCGTGTACCACCAACGCAAGGCGCTTCCAGAAGGAGTTCATGTCGCTGGGACGCCGCACGAGCTGGTCGAGAGTCAGGTTCGCTTTCTCCATGATCTCACCTTCGAGCGAGGCGGATCGGTGGTCCTGGAGCAGGAGATCTTCGATCGCGTTTTCGCCCTGATCGACGGTGCCCAGCAGTTCGTCGTGATCGATATGTTCCTGTTCAACGACTTCGCCGGTGTCGCCGGGGATGGCTATCAGGCGCTCAGCCATGCATTGACCGAGCGGCTCGTAGCGCGCAAGAGAGAGCGACCGGAGCTCGCCGTGCTGTTCATCACCGATCCGATCAATCGCCACTACGGTGGTGCACCGTCGCCTCCACTCGACGAGCTGGCGGCCGCGGGTGTCGAGGTGGTGATCAGCGACCTCGATCGGCTGCGTGACTCCAATCCGGTCTGGTCGTCTCTGTGGCGACTCTGCTGTCGCTGGCTCGGGAACTCGGAAACGGGGGGCTGGCTCGGCAGCCCGTTCGATCCCACGCAGAAGGTCACCTTGCGTACCTATCTCGAGCTGATCAACTTCAAGGCCAACCACCGTAAGGTGCTGGTGGTCGACGACGGAGACGGAGAGCTCGTTGCGCTGGTCACCTCTGCCAATCCTCACGATGCCAGTAGCCGTCACTCGAATGTGGCATTCGAAGTGAGCGGGGCTCCGGCGGGTGATCTGTTGGCGAGCGAGCTCGCAGTGGCCCGGTGGTCTGGCTGGCAGGGTCAGCTCCCTGCCCTCGCTTTGCCGCAGCCGTCGCCCGAACCCACGGCTTCGGGTGAGCCCGAAGGCACCGTGGCAGTTCGCGTCGTGAGCGAGGCGGCGGTCCGGGAGGCTCTGGTGGGTCGCTTGGTCACGGCGACGCCAGACCATCAGGTCGATGTGGCGATGTTCTACCTCTCCGATCGCGACGTGATCGAAGAGCTGATCGCGACAGCGCAGCGCGGCTCTCGTGTGCGGCTCATTCTCGACGCCAACCGAGACGCCTTCGGTCGGGAGAAGGGAGGCGTTCCCAACCGTCCAGTGGCGCGAGAGCTGGTCGAGCGCTCCGGAGGCAGGATCGAGGTGCGCTGGTACCGGACGCACGGTGAGCAGTTTCACACCAAGATGACCATCGTGCGCTCCTGGGACGGAGTGGCGGTCTCGCTCGGTTCATCCAACCTGACCCGACGCAACATCGGTGACTACAACCTGGAAGCCAATCTCGAGATCGTGGCGACTCCCAGCAGTGCACTGGAGCGTGAGATCACGGACTACTTCGAGCGACTCTGGAGCAACGCCGGTGACTCGGTGTACACGGATGACTTCGAGGTCTTCGAGGATCGCTCTCGAGTCCGTCACTGGCTCTATCGGTTCCAGGAGTGGAGCGGCCTGTCGACCTTCTGATCGCCCGGGCCGACGACGGTCCTCTCGGGTCTCACACGGCCGTAAGCACGAGGGGGCGGTTGCGAGTGACGACGATGGTGTGCTCGTACTGGGCCGTGATGCTCCCCATGCGATTGCACAGCGTCCATCCGTCACTGCTCTGGGAGGCGATGGCGTCGCCGGTGGTCAGGAAGGGCTCGAGAGTCATGACCGTTCCCTGCGCAAGGACTCGCTGCTCCTGGGGATTATCGAAGGAAGGAACGAATTCCGGCTCCTCGTGCAGCTGCCGGCCGATGCCGTGTGAGCCCAGGTTGCGGATGATCGTGAAACCGGTCTTGGCAGCGACTTCTTCGACCGCTTGTCCAATCGAGCGCACCTGCGCTCCGGCTCGGGCAGCCTTCATCGCGGCCTGCAGCGCCTTTCGTGTGGCCAGGCAGAGACGCTCGGCCTCCTCGCTGGCGCCGCCGACCACGTGCGTCACGCCGGCGTCTGCGTAGAACCCACCTTTCTCGGCCGAGACGTCGACGTGGACGACGTCTCCCGTCTCGAGGATCCGATCTCCCGGGATCCCGTGAGCCACCTCTTCATTGACAGAGATGCAGGTCGCGCCCGGAAAGTCGTAGCACTTGCGCGGTGCCGAGGTGGCGCCGTGGGATTCGAGATAGCCCTCACCCGTCTGGTCGAGCTCCAGGGTGGTGATGCCGGCGCGGACGTGTTGCCCCATGAGGCGCAGGCAACGCCCGACGATCTTCCCGATTTCTCGCAGTGCCTTGAGCTCGGCTTCGTCTTCGATCGTCATGGCCCTGAACCGTATCAGGGCCGCGCTTGCTCAGGCGCTTGCTCAGGCGTTTGCCTCGATCCTCCGGGGCTCCCGGGTCGTCATGCCTTCGATCGTGGAGGGTGTGCCGGCCAGCATCAGGGTACGCTTCAGGGCGTGAAGTCGGTGAAGTTCCTCGACGCCGTCGGCGAGAATTCGCCGTAGCTCGCTGACCCGATAGACGACCGTGTCCTTCGATGGGGGAGTGGTCGCGTTGTCGCTGACCAGGAGCACGGTCTCGCCGAACAGGGCGGAGTACACCGCGACCACCATTCCAGCCTGGGCGAAATCGTCCAGCGAGAGCCCGAGAAGCCGGTCGAGCTCCGCCTCGGGGCGTGAGGGGGTCCTACCGCTCGAACGGTGGGATTCTGTGGCCCCCGAACCGAAGAGCATGCTGGCGGAAGAGGACCCGAGCGCTGTGGAGCCCGGCTCGGGAGCCATCTCGGGAGCCATCTCGGAAGCCATGGCGGAGGTCCTGAACGCGTTGGCAAGCATGGCGAATCTCCTTGAAGAAGCGGCGCCCCGGAAGGGCCGTGTCAGTGGTTCGCCTAGTTTACGCTCTCTTTACGCCTCTCGTCAAGAGACCCATCCCGCAGCCACTCGAGGCCGCCTCCGGGCACCGGTCGCTCAGGGCCCGGGGACCTCCGGGAGGGAGTCCAGATCGGGCCGTTCGAGATGGTGACTCGTCGCACTCTGGAAGGCGTGCGCCACTCGGAGCGCGTCGGCGTCGGCGTACAGGTCGCCGATGAACGAGATGCTGCGAGGCATGCCGTCGTGAGCGAAACCGCAGGGGACGACCACACAGGGGTGACCGGTCAGATTCGTTCCGGCGAGCAGTCCGTCGGCGTAGGAAGGCGCCACGAACACGTCGACGTCCTCGATCGCCTCTGAGAACAACCTCTGGTAGGCGGTGCGGGCTCGGCTGGCCTGGATGTACTCGACGGCCGGCACCATGCGGGCAGTGCGAAAGCTGTTGGGCCAGGCAAAGGGGCCCTGCCGGGTGAGTTGGTCGTCCAAACCGCTGCGCGTCAGCTCGTCGAAGGCCGCCGCTGCTTCGGCGGTGAGCATGAAACCCATCGCCTCGACCGGGAAGTCGGGCAGCTCGATCGGGATGAGCTCGATCCCGACGTCTTCTCGCAGTACGCGCAGGACCTCGCGGTCGATGGCGCGGCCCTCGCCCTCGTTCCGATCGTTCCCGGCGTCTTCGAACGCGCTGGCGTAGTAGCCGACCCGGAGCGTCTCGAGCGGGCCGTCGGGGTTCCAGGCGAACGGCAGCGTTCGGGCCGAGGGGTCTTCTCCGTCGGCGCCGTGGATGGCAGCGAAGACCAGCGCGCAGTCTTCGACGCTGCGGCACATCGGGCCCACCTTGTCCATGCTCCAGGAGAGTGCCATGGCCCCGGTTCGGGCGACACGGCCGAAGGTGGGGCGCAGTCCGGTCGTACCGTTGCGCGTGCACGGGGAGACGATGCTGCCCCGCGTTTCGGTGCCGAGAGCGAAACCCACGCAGCCGGCCGCGGTGGCCGATCCCGGGCCTGCCGAAGATCCGCTCGATCCGTGCTCGTTGTTCCATGGCGAACGGGTTTGCCCGCCGAACCAGTAGTCGCCCATGGCGAGGGCGCCGAGCGTGAGCTTGGCGATCAGAACGGCCCCTGCCTCCTCGAGCCGTTGCACCACGGTGGCGTCGCGGTCGATCACCTGGTGTCGATAGGGCTCGGCTCCCCAGGTGGTGCCGTAACCGCGCGTGGCGAAGAGGTCTTTCGCTCCCCAGGGCACGCCGTGCAGAGGGCCCCGGTAGTCGCCGGCGGCGATCTCGCGGTCGGCGCGGGCGGCCTGACGCAGAGCGAGCTCTTCCGTGTCGGTGACCAGGAAGCGCAGCCGCGTGTCGTAGCGCTTCAGGCGCTCGAGGTAGATCGCGGTCAACTCGGTCGAACTGATCTCGCGCCGGCGCAACAGCGAGGCCAGTCGGCTGACCGGCAGGAAGGCCAGCTCCTCGTCGCTGGCAGGGCGAGATCGATCGTTCGTGTGTGAGAGCCGGATCGGCGGTGGTTCGCTCTCGGTGCGACCGACCCGCGCGGTGGCGACGCCCGGCATCGCGGGCTCGAAGAGCAGGCAGGGAGGGATGTCGTTCCGCAGTGCGAGACGGCGTAGCTGCTCGAAGGACTCGCGATTGCGTGCCACCCCTCGGCGCATCATCTCGCGCTCTTCCGCGGTCAGCTCGAGTCCAGCGATGCGCTCGGCTTCGGCGATCATCGCCGTCGTGACGGCGGGCTCGCCCGTTTCCTGTTGCATGCGCGCCCAGAGGACTCCGGGCAGGAGGGTGTCGGCCAGCCCGAGAGTGGCGGCGGTGGCGATCAGAGCCCTGCGGTCCAGCTCCCTGGGGTCGGGCTCGTGGGCGCCGGGCGTGCTGGAATCAGAAACGCTCGAATCAGGTCGAGAGCTCGGATCGTCACTGGACATGGTGTTCCTCGATCATGGTCTTCGAACAGGGTGTCTCGAGCAGCGTCTCTCGAGCAGCGTCTCTCGAGCAGGGTCGGCCTGGTGTGCTGCTACCGCTTGGAGGACCGCCTCAGATAGACCCGCAGAGCGGCCTGGCGCACATCGTCGCGCAGCGCCTGACTCTTCGACATGTCGCGCAGGTCGTTGAGGCGCAGGTACTCCACCAGGCGCACTGCAACCGGGGTCGGAGTCTTCGGATTCCTGACCAGAGCCGCCTGGACCTCGTAGTTGGAGGTGTAGCGGCGGTCCTGGGCGATTCGCTTGAGGATGCCGGCGGAACACTGGGGATTCTTGATCAGCTCGATGATCTCGCGGTTCTCGATTTGCGGGTTGTTCAGCAGGTTCATCAGCACCTGGGGCGACCCGTCGCGCAACAGGACCTGGCGCTCGTTGCGGTTGGCGGTACTCGCGAGGCGCATCCGCTGGTTCGGGTTCATCTGCCGAATCGCGAATACCGGGGCGGTACCGCGGATCTCCCCCGGCGCCCTCTCGGGGTGCTTCGGATCGGACCCTGCCTTCTCTGGGGGAGCATTCTCTGGGGGAGCTCCGCGCTCCGGTTCGACGATCGGTATAGCGCCCGAAGGGGAGACGAGCCCGGTGCTCTTCCCCGGGGTCTGCGTGAGCGCCTCGTCGACCGGACTCCAGTCGAGCACCTCGAAAATGGTGCCCCACCGATCGACCCCGCTACGGTAGATCTGGCGAATGCGAGTGGGCACCTCGATCTCGCGGCCGGGATCGGTCAGTACCACCGTGAACTCGACTTTCTCCTCGAGACGCTCGATGAGCTTCACCGAGAGCCCGAAGTCACGCGATTTGTCGACGTAGGCTCGCAGCGCTGGCGCATCGTCGAAGTGCAGGGTCAGGCGACTCGAGGCCGCGTCCAGGGTCTCCTTCATGGGACCCCGATTATGCCCTGCCGAGTGCAACCGATGGGACGGACTTCCGTATCCTGAAGCAGGAAAACCTCGTTACCCACAACGATGAAGCTTCGGCCGAGAGGCGAAGCAGGGCGAAGGAGACATCCAAATGGCGCTCATCCAGAACTTGCGCTTCGCGCTTCGCATGATGAGGCGCAGCCCGGGCTTCACCCTGATCGGCGTAGTGACCCTCGGTGGCGGCATCGCTCTGATCACCGTGGTCTTCAGCCTGGTCAACGCCTTCTTCCTTCGCCCACTCCCCTTTGCCGAGCCCGATCAGCTGGTCCACGTCTGGCAGACCGACGGCAAGATCGGCTTCGACACCTTGAGGATGTCGGTCCCGAACTACGAAGACCTGCGGCGAAGCTCGGAGCGCTTCGACGACCTCGGTGGCTACTTCTATGGAGGTCAGGTCCTGCGTACCGACGGTACCGAGGCGACGACGACTCTCGATGTGACCTGGATGACCCCCAACCTGCTCGAGGTCCTGGGAGTGGCCCCTGAGCTCGGCCGTGGCTTCTCCGAGGAGGAGGGGGAGGTCGGTGGGGCCAGGGTGGCTTTGCTCAGTCACGGGTTCTGGCGCCGTCACTTCGGGCAAGCGCCCGACGCGGTCGGCAAGTCCCTGGTGCTCGATGGGGAGCTCTACACGGTCATCGGAGTCCTGCCCGAGAGATTCGTGTTCCCGTTCAACAGAATGGACGTGTACCTGCCTCTGGCGATCTCGCCGTATCGTGAGGATCGTGGGGTCAACGGCCCCCTTCTGGTGGTGGGCCGCCTCGCAGCGGGTGCCGATGCGCAGACCGCGCAGACCGAGCTGGACACCTTGATGGAGAACCTCGAGCAGGAGTATCCCGAGAGTAACGAACAGAAGGGCGCCAACATCGTCGGTCTACGATCACAGCTGCTCTTCACCTACGACATGTTCGCGGTGGTTTTTCCCGCTCTGCTGGTCGCCATCCTGTTCGTGATCCTGATCGTGTGTGCCAACCTGGGAAACCTGATGTTGGCGCGCGGGGCCGAGCGTTCTCACGAGATGGCCTTTCGGCTGACTCTCGGGGCGAGCCGCCGGCAGCTTCTGGGCCAGCTCCTCACGGAGAGCGGTCTCCTCGCGCTGGTCGGCGCCGCTCTCGGAGTCGTCCTCGCCGCGGGTCTCGCCCGGGGCTTCAATCAGAACTTTCCGGGCGAGCTCTACCGGGTGGGTGACATCGAGGTAGACGCAGCGGCCTTCGTCTTCGCCCTGCTCATCGCGGTCTTGTGCACGCTCGTCTTCGGGCTCGCTCCCGCTCTGCAGTCGACCCGGCTGGATCTCGCGGGAGCGATGAAGGAGGGGGCTCGAGGAGCCACGGGCAGTCTGCGCCGTCGCCGGATGAGCAACGCGCTGGTCGTGGCCCAGGTCACGCTGGCGGTGCTGCTGGTCTCCGGCTCGGTTCTCATGGCCAAGACCTTTCTTTCGCTGCGTGCGGTGGATCTCGGTTTCCAGACCGACCGCTTGCTGACCCTCGAAGTCACTTTGCCCGACTCGAAGTACGCGACCGACCCGCAGGAGAGGCAGTACTTCGACGATGCCATGGACCGGGTCCGGGCAGTACCGGGAGTCGAGAGCGTGTCCACGATCTACCCGCTGCCACTCAACCACGAGTCGATGGGTGCCGCATTCGAGGTCGAGGGCCGGGAGGTCGCGCCGGACGATCAGCTCTTCGCCAACACGGTCTGGATCACCCCCGAGTGGTTCGAGACGGCGTCGATTCCGATCCTCGAGGGAAGAGGCTTCGATCAGCGTGACAACGCAGAGGCCCCACCGGTCGTGATGGTGAATCGGCTCTTCGCCGATCGAATGTGGCCGAACGAGAGTGCGATCGGGAAGCGGATCCAGATCCGCGAGGCATGGCGCGAGGTAGTCGGAGTGGCCGCGAACACTCTCTACTACGAGCTCGACGAAGAGACGCCGATGATGGTGTTCTACCCGCAGAGCCAGGTTTCTACGCGGCGACGCTTCGTGATGGTGCGCACCTCCGGCGAGCCGCTCGCGGCTCGGGCGGGGGTAGAGGCGGCTGTCGCTGCCGTGGACTCAGCGCAGCCGATCGAGAACGTACGCAGCATGGATCAGGTGATCGACACCTGGCTCGCAGCCTGGATGATCGGGATCGGTGGTCTCGGAGCACTGGGTGTCGGAGCGCTGCTCCTGGCGGCAATGGGTCTCTACGGAGTGATTCGCTACTCGGTGAGCCAGCGCGTCCACGAGTTCGGCATCCGCAACGCCCTGGGTGCCCGGCGAGGGGACATCGTTCGCATGGTGCTGAGCCAGGGGCTCTCCCTGGTGGCCGTCGGTCTGGTCATCGGTCTCGTGCTCTCCTTCGTCCTCACACGTTTCCTCCAGTCCCTGCTCTTCGGAGTGGACGCGCTCGACCCGGTCGCGTTCCTGGCCACCCCCGCGATCCTGCTGGCGGTGGCTGCTCTGGCCTGTTGGCTGCCGGCTCGAAGAGCGGTGCGGATCGATCCGATCGAAGCCTTGCGTCAGGACTGAGGCCCGACGCTTCTCCCAGGCCGGTCCCTGGGGGTGATCCAGGGGCTGCGCTCGAGAGCCGAGCCTCGAAGGCGATCGTGCCCTAGAATCCGACTCCATGAAGTCGTTCACGCTGGCTGCGATCGTTGCTCTCTCGGCAGGGTCGGGGGTTGCCGGGAGCACCCTTGCGCAGGGTACCGAGACTTCGCCGGAGTTGCTCCTGGAGCCGTTGGCGTTCCGAAACCTGGGGCCCTTCCGTGCAGGCTCCTGGATCACCGACATCGCGGTGCCCGATGGCCCGACCCGGGAGCACCTCTACACCTTCTACGTCGCCGCCCGTAACGGTGGCGTGTGGAAGACCACGAACAACGGCACCACCTTCGAACCGCTGCTGGACGAGTACGGGGTCAGTGCGGTCGGCGATGTGACGCTGGCGCCGTCGGACTCTCGAGTGGTCTGGGTCGGTGCGGGCGACGCAGCGAACGCTCGCAGCTCCTACTCTGGCGCCGGAGTGTTCCGCTCGGTCGATGGCGGGATGACTTTCGATCGGGTGGGTCTCGAGGACAGCCACCACATTGCGCGCATCGTGGTTCATCCCGAGGACCCGGCAACGGCGTGGGTGGCGGCGCTGGGACATCTGTTCTCCGAGAACTCGCAGCGCGGGGTCTTCAAGACCAGCGATGGAGGAGAGAGCTGGAGTCACTCCCTCGACCTCGGTCCGGGAATCGGTGCCGTTGACCTCGCCATACACCCGGAAGATCCGAATGTCCTGTGGGCTGCGGCCTACGAGAAGCGGCGCTGGCCCTGGGGGTTCGACGCGGGCGGGCCAGGCTCGGGGATCTACAAGTCACGGGACGGCGGTCAGAGCTGGCGTCGTGTCACGCGGGGACTTCCCACGGGTGAGATCGGTCGCATCGGTCTCGACGTGCATCTCGCTGACCCCGACATCCTCTACGCGGTGATCGAGGATGCAGCGCTGCGTCCACCCACGACGCAAGAGGCCGAGGCAGATCGAGAGGCTGGGAGAGAGGTTCGGGATCGCCCCCGGGGGAGCGCCGTCTACCGCAGTGACGATGGCGGGGAGAGCTGGCGGCGAGCCAGTGCGCCGGAGGACGACGTGGGCTCGAAAGCGGCCTATTCCTTCAATCAACTGCGGGTCGACCCTCAGGACCCCGACAAGCTCTATGTCACCTCGGAGACCCTGATCAGCTCGGTGGACGGGGGACGCAGCTGGCGCGATCTGAAGTGGCCGGCCGAGACCCTGTTCTCCAAGATCTTCGGAGACGTTCGGGCGCTGTGGGTGGACCCCCGGGACCCTCGGCGTCTCATCCTGGGCAGCGACGGCGGCGTGTTCGTCAGCTACGACGGGGGCGTCACGGCGGATCACCTCTATCACCTTCCGCTGGGCGAGACCTACGCCCTGGCCGTCGATAGCGAGCTTCCCTACAACCTCTACGTCGGGCTCCAGGATCACGAGGTGTGGAAGGGCCCCGTCAACAGTTTCTCGGGCGCGGTGACTCTGGAGGACTGGGTGATCGTGGGCCACTGGGACGGGATGTACAGCCAGGTCTCTCCCGACGGGCGCTATCACTACTCGACCACTCAGTTCGGATTCCACAAACGACTCGACCAGCACCTGGGAACGCGCGTCGAGATCATGCCCAGAGCCGGCGAGGGTGAGGATCCGTACCGCTTCACCTGGACGACTCCGATCCAGCTCTCTCCCCACGACTCGCGAGTGCTGTGGACGGGATCGCAGAAGTTGTTGCGCTCCGACGATCGCGGTGACACCTGGGAGGAGCGAAGTCCCGATCTCTCGGGCGCCTATCCCGAGCGTTGTTCGGCCGTGGGCGCAGTGCGCTACTGCGCGATCACCACCCTTGCGGAGTCCCCGCGAACCGCTGGAGAAGTGTGGGTCGGCACCGATGACGGCCGCGTGCATGTCACCCCGGACGGCGGCGAGGAGTGGCTCGAGCTGACCGATCGGCTGTCCGCAGCCGGTGCCCCGCGGGACCGCTGGGTGAGCCGGGTGTTGCCGTCGGTGCACGAGAGCGATCGGGTGTACGTGGCCAAGAGCGGCTACCGCCGCGACGACTTCTCGCCCTATCTGTTTCGCAGCGACGACGGGGGCGAGAGTTGGTCCGATCTGGGCCGTCATCTGCCCGAAGGACCGGTCAACGTGGTTGCCGAGGATGCGGTGAACCCGCGCCTGCTCTTCGTCGGCACCGATCACGGGGTGTTCGTGAGCCTCGACGCCGGCGACTCCTGGGCCTCGATGGCGCGGCACCTGCCGCCGGTTCCGGTACGCGATCTGCTGGTCCACGCGGTCGAGGCCGATCTGGTCGTGGGGACCTACGGTCGTGGGGTCTGGGTGGGTGATGTCTGGGCGCTGCGTCAGCTACCGGAGACCCCCGACGGTCCGGTGCTGCTTCCCATCGAGCCCAAACCGTCGCAGTGGAGCGAGCGTGCCGACTGGGGTGCCTACCAACTCTACGGGGACCGGCACCTGGCGACTTCCAACGAGCCGGACGGTCTCTCCATCTGGCTGTGGTTGGCTCCGGAGCGGCGCTCGGCCGCGCGTCTCTCGGTGATCGCCTCAGACGACACGGAAGTCGCAGAACTGACGATTCCGGAGGCCCCGAAGGGCGGGGAGGCCGAAGGCGCTCGGGGCCCGCTGGTGCGGGTGCGGTGGAACACCGCCGAAGGAAAGATCGACCCCGGGGAGTATCGAGTCGTGCTCGAAGTCGACGGCAACCGTCAGGAGCAAACGGCTCGAGTGCTGGCCGTCCCGTCGTTTCCAGTGCACTGATCTCTGGTTGGCGCGCCGCCACGGTTGGGTTAGGCTCTCCCGAGGCCTCCGGGTGGCCCATCTCTTCGGCGTTCCACCCCGGCCGTCCATCCCGGGTCCAGATTCCACCAGCATCACTTCAGCGGCACGCGTCCCGGATTGACTCCATGAATACGACCTTCGATCGCATGGATGACGTCGTTCGAGCAGCCGAGGAGAGCCTTCCCGCCGAGCGGGGAGAGGCCCTCGGGCGCTTCGTGCGGGTGTTCTACGACCTCGTGCCGGATCAGGATCTCTTCGGCTCTGCGGAAGAGCTCTGTGCTTCGGCGCGCGGCATCTGGGAGTTGGCTCAGCAGCGCAAGCCCAACGAGGCCCGGCTGCGGGTCTACAACCCGAGTCTCGAGGAGCACGACTGGCGCCCCAACGAGACCCTGGTCGAGGTGGTCAACGACGACATGCCTTTTCTCGTCGACTCGGTGTCTGCCGCACTGGCCAGTCTGGGTTGCGAGATCCGTCTGATCATCCACCCGATCGTTCGCGCCGAGCGCGATCCTCTTGGCCGCCTGGTCGAGTTGCACGACCTCGACTCCGAGGAAGGAGAACCCGAGTCGTGGATGCAGGTTCACATGCGACGTCGGCCGCAGGCACGTCACGCGGAGATCGAAGGCCTCCTGGAACAGGTGCTGGGCGAGGTACGCGCGGCGGTCGGTGACTGGCAGGCGATGCGTGACCGCTGCCAGGCCGTGATCGAGCGTCTCGAGAGTGCTCCCCCGCCCCTCCCTGCCGAGGAAGTGGAAGAAGGAATCGCCTTCCTGCGCTGGCTCGAGGACGACAACTTCACGTTCCTGGGCGTTCGAGAGTACCGGTTCGAGGGTGAGGGTCATGACGTGATCGGCGAGGTCGTGCCGGACCGGGGACTCGGCACGCTGCGCGACGACTCGCGGGTCATTTTCGAGGGGATGCGCCATCTCGACACGCTGCCTGACGAGGTGCGCGAGTTCGTTCGGGAGGCACGGCTCGTACGCATCACCAAGGCCAATGCCGTCTCGCGGGTCCATCGCCCGGTACACCAGGACGTGATCTCCGTGAAGTCGTTCGACGAGAGCGGCCAGGTGATCGGCGAGGTGACATTCGTCGGCCTCTTCACCTCAGCCTCGTATTCGGCTCGAGTGTCAGAAGTGCCCATCCTCCGCCAGCGCGTGGCGCGCACCATCGAGACGCTGGACTTTCCGCAGCGAAGCCACAATGCGAAGGTGCTGCAGCACATTCTCGAGTCTCTGCCGCGAGACGAATTGTTCCAGATGACGCAGCCCGAGCTCGACAGCACGGCGCTCTCGATCCTCCAACTCCAGCAGCGCCAGCAGATCGCTCTGCTCGTGCGAGTCGACCCTTTCGAGCGCTTCGTTTCGTGTCTGGTGTACGTTCCACGAGAGCGGTATGACACCGATCTGCGCAAGCGAGTCCAGGCGATCCTCGAGGAGGCCTTCGACGCCACCGCGCGGCGGCACTACACGCTGTTGACCGACGCGCCGTTGGCGCGTCTGCACATGATCCTCAAGACCACTCCTGGCCGGCTACCGCCGCTCGATCTGGCTGAGGTGGAGCGTCGGCTCATCGAAGCGGCCGAGTCGTGGAGTCAACGCCTGGAGCTGGCCCTGGTAGAACGCCTCGGAGAGAACGAGGGGCTGGTGGCGCACCATCGCTACAAGGAGGCCTTCCCCGCTGGCTACCGAGAGCACTTCGACGCATCGGAGGCGGCGAACGACGTCGTGGCTCTCGAGCGCCTGCTCGCCGGGCGCGACCTGACGCTGCGTGTCTACCGTAGCCAGGACCAGCCCGAGGAGGAGATCGAGCTCAAGGTGTTCACGCGCCACCGGCTGAGTCCGCTCTCGCACATTCTTCCGATGCTTCAGAACATGGGACTCGAAGCGGTGTTCGAGCGGGCCCACCCCGTAGCCCCGTTGGAGACCGAGAGCGAGGTCTGGGTCCGAGAGCTTCGTCTGAGGGCGGCTCGCGACGAGGCGATCGATCTCGACCGGGTCGATGCGTTCGAAGAGCTCTTCCGACTCGTCTGGCGGGGTGAGCTCGAAGACGACGGCTTCAATCGGCTGGTGCTCTTCGCGGCGCTGTCGCCTCAGGAGGTCCGGGTGCTCCGGGCCTACGCCCGCTATCTCCGGCAGGCGCGAGCTCCCTTCGGACTGGGAACGCTGACCCGGGCGCTGTACTCCCAGCCCACGATCACGCGACGCCTGGTGGATCTGTTTCTCGCACGCTTCGACCCGGACCTCTTCGCTTCCGAGGAGGTGGAGTCGATGCCGGCGCGGGAACAAGCCTGTGAGCGTCTCCGCCGCGAGATCCGCACAGCGCTGGACGACGTTCCCGATGTGGACACCGACCGGATTCTGCGGCGCTTCCTCAACGTGATCGACAGCACCCTGCGAACGACCTACTTTCAGTTGAACGAGTCGGGGAAGTCCAAACCCTATATCGCCTTCAAGCTCGACTCGAGAGAGCTCAAAGGGCTTCCCGAGCCCCGTCCGTGGTGTGAGATCTGGGTACACAGCCCCTCGATGGAAGCGGTTCACCTGCGTGCGGGCGCGGTTTCAAGGGGTGGAATCCGTTGGTCCGATCGGCGAGTCGACTTTCGTACCGAGGTCCTGGGCCTGATGAAGGCGCAGCGCGTCAAGAACTCGGTGATCGTGGCAGAGGGTGCCAAGGGTGGCTTCGTCGTGAAGCGCTTGCCTTCGGACAGCGAAGCGGCGCGCGATCAGGTGGTGGCGGCCTACCGCTCCATGATCTCGGCATTGCTCGATCTGACCGACAATCTGGTCGATGGAGAGGTCGTTCCACCGGATCACGTAGTTCGTTTCGACGGTGACGATCCGTACCTGGTCGTGGCGGCAGACAAGGGGACCGCGACGTTCTCCGATATCGCGAACGAGATCGCCCAGGAGCGAGGCTTCTGGCTGGACGACGCTTTTGCCTCCGGCGGGTCCACCGGCTACGACCACAAGAAGATGGGCATCACGGCTCGTGGAGCCTGGGAGTCGGTGCGTTGGCACTTCCGCGGCATGGGCCGCGATCCGCAGACCGACGAGTTCACGGTGGTCGGGATCGGCGACATGTCGGGAGATGTGTTCGGAAACGGCATGCTCCTCTCCGACAAGATCCGTCTGGTCGGTGCGTTCAACCATCAGCACATCTTCCTCGATCCCGAGCCCGACGCCGCGGCGAGCTTCGCCGAGCGTCAGCGCCTCTTCGCACTGCCGCGATCGAGCTGGGACGACTACGACCGCACCAAGATCTCTTCGGGAGGCGGGGTCTATTCGCGCACTGCCAAGACGATCGAGGTGACCCCCCAGGTGGCGGAGCGTTTCGGTCTGGAACCAGGACCGATCACGCCTTCGGAGCTCGCCCAGTCCCTGCTTCGGGCCGAGGTCGATCTTCTCTGGTTCGGCGGCATCGGCACCTACGTCAAGGCGAGTGAGGAGTCGAACGAGTCGGTGGGGGACCACGCCAACGATGCGTTGCGTATCGATGCCACCGATGTTCGGGCCTCGGTCGTTGCCGAGGGGGCCAATCTCGGTCTCACCCAGCGAGGTCGTGTCGAGTGCGCACTCCGGGGGTGCCGGATCAACACCGACTTCATCGACAACTCTGCCGGAGTCGACACCTCCGATCACGAGGTGAATCTGAAGATCCTGCTCAATCAGGACATTGCGGAGGGGCGCCTCGACCGCGAGCAGCGCGACAGGCTGCTGCGTGAGATGGAGGAGGAGGTGGCCCAGCTCGTGCTCCGCGACAACCTACTCCAGAACCAGGCGCTCTCGGTGATCGAGCGCTACCCGGGTCGATCTCTGGGGCAGGTCTGGCGGGTGATGCGGACTCTGTCTCGCGAGGGTCAACTCGATCGTCAACTCGAAGAACTGCCCACCGACGAGACACTCGAGGAACGACGTCGCATCGGGTCGAGCTTCGTGCGCCCGGAGTTGGCGATTCTGCTGGGCTACGCGAAGATCGACCTGTTTCGAAGCCTGAGAGACGCCTCTCTGCTCGAGGACGAGTGCACGGCGCGCTACCTGCGCTCCTACTTTCCGAGTCAGCTGGCGAGCTCGCCGAGTGTGGACAGTCATCCTCTCCGCGCAGAGATCCTGGCCACCGTGTTGTCCAACGAGATCGTCAATCGCGGCGGGCTGGGTCTCGCCCAGGAGCTGGCGCAGAAGAGCGGCAGGCCGAAGCACGACGTCGCTCTCGCCTACTGCGGAGCGCGGGAGATTCTCGATGTCGATGCACTGTGGAACCGCGTCGAAGCTCAGGACATCGAGCCCGACCGCCTGATGGCGATGCTCGACGACTGCGGTCGCCTGCTGGCTGACGGCGCCACCTGGCTGCTGCGCCAGGAAGGCAACGGCAGTGTCGTGCGATGGGTCCACTCCTGTCGGGCCCCGGCGAGGATCCTGCGCGACGAGCTCCCGGGGCTCGTCGCCCCTCGGGTCGCCGCCGAGATCGAGTCCGAGACTCGACTCGCGGTGGAAGCCGGGGTCGATCCGGAGTTGGCGTCTCAGATGTCCCGAGCCAAGCGCCTCGCCTCCTCTCTCGATGTGCTGCCGCTCGCGGCCGAGCGGGGCCTGCCGGTTGCGCCGACTGCACGCATCTACTTCGAGATCGGTGAGCGTCTGGGGCTGGAAGGGATTCTCCTTGCTGCTCGGGCTCTCCATCCCAATGGTCCGTGGGAAGGCCTGGCCCTGGAGTCGATGTCCCAGGACCTGATTGCGGGTCAGGCGAAGCTCGCCGCTCGAGTCCTGGATTCTCAGCCGCGAGATCGGATCGAGGAGACCGACGCGGTGGAGTTGGTGGAGAACTGGCGCGACAGTGAGGGGGATCAGTTTGCCGAGGTGGAACGTCTCTTCGCAGAGGCCCGCTCGGGTGGTGTCGATCTCGGTCTCGTGACCGTGCTGGTCCGCGCGCTCGAACAGCTGGTCGCCTGATGGCTGACGAGCCGAGGACGCCAGCAACTTCGAAGCCCGGGCCTCCGATTCCAGGAAGCGCGCTGCCGGCCTCTTCAGGATGCAGCATCGAGGCTCGAGAACTGACCAAGGTCCTCGCCTCCGGAAGCCGTCTCCTGACCATACTCGACTCGATCGACCTCTCGATCGAAGCGGGTAGTTTCGTCGCCATCCTGGGGCCCTCGGGGAGCGGGAAGTCGACCTTGCTGGGCCTGCTGGCCGGTCTCGATCGGCCGACCCAGGGGGCGGTGCTGCTCGACGGGGAGCCGATCCAGGACCTCTCCGAGGACGAGCTCGCTCTGATGCGCCGTCGAAAGGTGGGCTTCGTATTCCAGTCGTTTCAGCTGCTGCCCAATCTGACTGCGCGCGAGAACGTCATGCTCCCGCTCGAGCTGCAGGGAGAGTCCTCCCTGGACGGTAGGGGGATCGATACGAGGGCGAACGATCTGCTGGTTCGAGTCGGCCTGGCCGAGCGTGGCCACCACTATCCAGTTCAACTCTCCGGCGGTGAGCAGCAGCGAGTCGCTCTGGCACGGGCTTTCGCCATCGGTCCGCGGGTGCTGTTCGCCGACGAGCCGACCGGCAACCTCGACAGCGCGACCGGTGAGACCGTACTGCAGATCCTGGCCGATCTTCAGCGCGTCGACGGCACCACTCTGGTCCTGGTCACTCACGACCGGGCGGTCGCGGATCTGGCGCAGCGCAGGATCTACCTGCGCGACGGCCGAATCGAGCGCGAAGAGTCGTGAAGGCCCGCTACTACCCGGCGATGTTCCTGCGGGAGTCCCGTGGCTCCCTCGGGCGTTTGGCCTACTTCGTGCTTTGCCTGGCCGTCGGTGTCGCGGCCGTGGTGGCGGTCTCGGCGCTGGCGAGCAGCGTGGACCGCGGGATACGCAGCGAGGCGAAGACCCTGCTCGCCGGTGATCTGGTGGTCCGCGGACGTGGCGAGCTTCCCGAAGAGTTCGCGGAAAAGCTCCGCGAGAGCGGGCAGCGACTCGGCCCCATCGAGCGGGCAGACCTTCGTGAGCAGATCGCAGTGGCGGCGGTGCCGCCGCGAGGCGAGCGCCCCGGAGCCAGTCAGCTGATCGAGCTGAAGGTGGTCGACGGTCGCTACCCGTTCTATGGCTCGCTCGAGCTTTCGCCGCCGGGCCGACTGGCTGAGCGTCTCGGTGCAGATCAGGCTCTCGTGGGGCCCGACCTGATGGCCCGCCTCGAGCTCCAGGTGGGGGACTCGTTGCGGGTCGGATCGGGGACCTTCACCGTGTCGGGAACGGTAGACGGCGAGCCGGAACGATCTCTTCAAGCCTTCACTTTCGCTCCCCGGGTCATGCTCGATGCCGAGGGCTTCTCACGGACCGGACTCACCGAGGTCGGTCAGGTGCAGCGGCGGACCCTGCTCGCGTTGCCCGAGGGCTCTGACCCGAGTGAGGTCACCCGGCTGGCCAGGGAGTTGAGAGAGATGCTGCCGCGGGAGCTCTTCCGAGTCGAGACCTATCGCGATGCCCAGCCGTGGCTTCGACGCAGCATCGACCGGCTGGAGAGATTCCTCTCCCTGGTGGCGCTGCTCTCCCTGCTGATCGGGGGAGTCGGTGTGGCCCAGACCGTTCGCGCCTGGATCGCGACCCGGATCGACTCGCTGGCCGTGCTCAAGGTACTGGGCATGCGCCCGCGCGAGATCCTGGCGCTCTACTTCGGTCAGGTGATGCTGCTCGCAGTGATCGGGTCGCTGGCCGGAGCGGTGCTGGGCATGGCCCTGCAGTGGTACCTGCCACGCTTCTGGAGCGATCTGGTGCCGCAGGGGTTGCTGCGTCCCTGGCAGCCGATGGCGATGCTCGAGGGTGTGGTGCTGGGCGTCGGAGTGGCTGCGCTCTTCAGCCTGCCCCCCCTGGGAGCGATTCTGCGGGTGCCCGCAGCGCGGGTGCTGCGCCGTGACGCCGAAGCGCTACCCGCGCGGCGGGTGACGGCGATCGTGACGGGACTGTTGATCGTCTTCGGTGTGGCGACCCTGGCATTGGTGGAGTCCCGCTCGCTGGCGCTGGCCTGGCGCTTCACCGGCGTGGTGTTGGCGACGTCCCTGGGATTGATGGCGGCCGCTGCCGGCGTGACTCGGTTGGCGGCACGCCTACCGCGCGACCATGCACTCGTGCGGGGACGAGTGGCCTTGCGCTACGGGATTGCTGCCCTGGCCCGCCCCGGGGCGACCACGCTGTCGGCCATCGTGGCACTGGGGCTGGGGCTCCTGGTGGTGGCGACCATGACGCTGGTCGAGGGGCAGCTCACCGACCAGCTTCGAGCCGAGCTTCCCGAGAACGCACCGTCGGCCTTCTTGACCGATATCCAGAAGGACCAGTGGCCGCAGATCGAGCGCATTCTCGACGAGGCCGGCGCCGTCTCCTCCCAGGTAGTGCCGGTGATCACGGCGCGGCTCACGGAGATCGAAGGCCAGGCCGTAGCCGACCTGGTGGAAAGGACCGAAGACGGCGGACGTCGGTGGGCGATGAGCCGTCAACAGCGGCTCACCAGCGTAGAGAATCTGCCCACCGACAACGTCCTCCTCGAAGGCCCGAAGGACGGCTCCCTCTGGGGTGACCCGGAACGGGCCGAGATCAGCCTCGAGCGGGAGTTCGCCGAAGAGCTGGGCGTGGGAGTCGGCTCGAGGCTGGTCTTCGACGTGGAAGGCCAGAGCTTCGACTTCGTGGTGAGCAGCATCCGTCAGGTCGACTGGGAGGGGATGTCGATCAACTTCTATCTCATCGCCGAGCCGGGGGTCCTCGACGAGGTTCCCCAGCTCCGGCTCGGTGCGGTGCGCCTGCCTGCGGGGAGTGAGCAGGGCGTGCAGGATCGGCTGGCGCAACGGTTCCCCAATGTCAGCATGATCCAGATGCGCCCGCTGATCGATCGCGTGGTCGGTCTGCTCGAGCGCCTCGGCTGGGCGGTGCGGTTTCTCGGAGGCTTCACTGTCGTCGCAGGGTTGGTGATCCTCGCGGGGGCGGTCGCGGCGGGCTCCGTGCAGCGCGGTCGAGAGGTCGCATTGCTCAAGGCACTGGGAATGACCCGGCGCGACGTGCTTGCCGTGCTCTCGACCGAGTACGGCCTTCTGGGACTGGTGGCGGGAGTGATCTCGGCGCTCGGGGCGACGCTGCTCGCCTGGCTGGTGGTGACCCGAGGGATGCAGATCGAATGGAGCCTGCGGCCCCTGTCGATGGTGGCCACCGTCGCCTCGGGGATCCTGCTGGCGGTGGCGGCAGGGGTCTCCGCCAGTGGAGGGGCCCTGCGCAAGCGGCCCGTCGAGGCTCTGCGCGAAGAGTGACGAGCGGTCTCCTGCTCCCCCTTTGCCGGGTTCGTTCGGAAGCGCGATACGATGTCTCCATCATGATGGGTTGCTTCATTGGTTGCCTGGCACTGGCGACGCCTCGCTTTGCCATCTTCCTGGTCTTCCTGTTCTCGGACTACCTGGGACGGGCCTACGAGACCAACTTCTGGCCGTTCCTGGGCTTCCTCTTCCTGCCGCTGACCACGTTGTCGTATGCCTTCGCGATGAACGCAGGCGGGGGAGTCCACGGGATCTACCTCGTCCTCATGGTGGTCGCGGTGCTCGGCGACCTCGGCCTGCTCGGTGGAGCCAAGCGCTCGACCCGTAGCGAGTTCGACTGACGGCCACGGGCTTCACGCGAGCTCGACTCGGAGCCGCACTCGGCGGGGGTTCCGGGTCAGGGATCCCGTGTCAGGGGTCCGGGTCAGTTCACCGACAGATCGGGCGGATCGTCGGCGGGGTCCTCAGCATCGTCGGCGTCGGAAACCAGAATCGGGCTCGTTTCGGTCAGCGTCCGCGCTTCCATCTCCGCCTCCTCCTGGTCCCAGCGGCGGTGGATCGCCTTGGTGCGGCGCCGGCGCATCACTCCCGCGAGAAGGAAGAGACCGGTGACCCCGAGCCAGAGGGTACTCGAGGCCGTGAGCACCGGTAGCCAGCGATGGAGAAAGAGTGTTCCCCGGCGCCACCGCTGCTCGGCCTGGGCGAGCGATTCGCCGTTGCCGGCGGCGGGCCAGGCTTCCTCGAGTGGTTGCTCACCCAGACGCTCGACCAGACGAGCGGGAAACTCGTCCCCGTAGCGATCGACGCTCCATCTGACGAAGGCGAAGGACGCGGCATAGGCGCGCCGAGCGCGCAGCGAGGAATCGGTAGCGAACTCCTGATCGATCTCTGCCAGGGCAGGCAACCGGCCCGCCAGCACCGCAGAGCTCTGGATCACGAAGTCGCGCATTCCCCAGCGCCGCCCGAGCCAGGTGGCCAACCCCTCGTCGAGCCACCTTGGAATCCGTTCGCGCCCGGGCGAGTCGCCCGGAGCGATCGCATCGTGGATCAGCACGTGCGCGATCTCGTGGACCAGGACCATCGCGAGGTCGTCGTGGGGGTAGGTCGGGATCGCGCCCACCCGCAGGGCGCCGACTCTGGCCCGCGTGTCGACGAAGGCCGCGGCCCACTCCGGCGCAGCCTGGTCGAGGCGAGCGAAGCGCTCGTCGGCGCTCGGGCGGGGAGGCAGCAGGTAGAGATGAAAGGGCCCGGCCAGGCGCGATCCGAGGTCCTTCTCGAGCTCGGGGAGAAGTGCCTCGGTCGTCGCCCGGGTGGCTTCGAGTTGGCTCTCGAGGCCGCGGGGAGCGATCAAGGTGATCTGACCGACCGACCTGCGCAGCAGGGGCTCCTGGGCCCCGGCCCGGGGTGCGAGCAGAATCGCGGCCCCGGCCAGTAGTGGGATCCAGAGGGTGCGCGATAGTATCGTGGAGGTATTCATAGACAGAGCCTTCGAGGCCACGCTACCGCATGCCTCGAAGCGCCCGTGGCCGCCATCACAGCTCAGGAGGTCAGACCATGGAAGCATCGCGAACCGCTCGGGACATCATGGTCAAGGACCCCGCTACCGTAAAGGCGGACACGATGGTCTTCGAGGCGATGCGTCTGTTGCTGCGCCGAGGCATCAGTGGTGCCCCCGTGGTCGACCAACAGGGCAACTATCGCGGAGTTCTCTCCGAGAAGGGCTGCATGAGGGCTCTTCTCGACGAGGCCAAGCGGGCCAATGAGGTCGGAGCGACCCTGGGAAAGGGAATCGAGGCTCGGCATTTCATGAAGAGTCGCATGGTGACCTTCGGACCCGACACGGATGCGCTGGAGGCGGTAGAAAAGCTGCTCGCCGAGCGGATCTCCGGTGCACCGGTGCTCGGCGACCAGGGCCGTCTCCTCGGCGTGTTCTCGGAGCGCTACAGCATGAGTCTGGTGCTGCAGTCCGCGATCGACGGAGTGCCGTCCGTGGCGGTCTCGAACTACATGAACACGGACATGGGGCGACTGATTCTCGAAGACACGGATCTTCTGACCGTGGCACGCATCTTTCTCGATCGCTACTATCGGCGCCTGTGCGTCGAAGATCACGCCAACCGGGTCATCGGCCTGATCGCACGGCGCGATGTGCTGCAGGCCGCCGAGAAGGTCCTTCCCAGGTCCGCCCACGACTCCCGTCTGTCGCGTACCGACGTGGCGACCTACATGGACCGGACCGCCAGCACGGTGGGCGAAGGCCTCGATCTACTGGGGATGGCACAGATCTTCCTGAATACGAACTACCGGCGCCTGCCGGTGCTGCGGGAGGGGCGCCTGGTCGGTCAGGTGAGCCGTCGCGATCTGCTGGCCGCCGCCGATGCGCTTCTCCAGATTCCGCCGACTCACGAACGCTCGATGCTCTATTTGAGCGCGGTACGAGGGCGCTCAGAGGTGCCTCCGATCGAGTAGGCCTAGTGTCGGTCTTCTCCGGTGAGCGTGTGCTCGATGCGATCGGCGAGGTGTGCGATCGAGTAGACGCTGCGGCGCACCTCTTCGGGATCGCAGGTCGCTCGGGGATAGGAGCTGCGCGCCACGAAGTGAAGAGCTCCACCGACCTCGTGGATCGCGATCGCGCCATGATGGGACTCGGCGTTGAGCTCGAGGGCCCGCTGGCAGTACTCCGCGCTGAGCGGTGCACAGGGACTCGAGATTCGCACGAGCTCTTCGCCATCGAGATCGCTGACCAGCTCCTCTATCAGGACCCGCTGGCCCCGTCCTTCGGGCAGAGGCACCGACACCTCGATGCCGGTCGCCGAGACAGCCCAGTGCAGCGCCTCTCCCTCGAGCGCCGCGTCGACCAGCTCCTCCAGACTGCGTAGTCGTCCCAGCAGCACCTGCAGGGCGTCGTGCAGCTCCCGCGCGTCGGCAAAACGACTCTCGGGAACCTTGGCCAGGCAGCGTTCCATGAGCTCGACCATCGGCTGGGGGATGTCCTCGCGGAGTCGACGCGGGTCTGGAGGGCTGAGCTGATGATGTTGAGAGATGAGATCCTGAAGGGACTCGGCCTGGAAGGGCAGACGGCCGGTGAGAAGGAAGTAGAGGGTGACCCCGGCTGCGTAGACGTCGCTGCGCGGAGTCGGTGGCGCGCCGTCGAAGAGCTCGGGAGCCATGAAATAGGGGGTGCCCGCGATGGCATGACCGGGAGTGTCCTTCGTGGTCACCAGCGGACGTGCCAGGCCGAAATCGGTCAGCTTGGCGAGACCGTCGAGCATCAGCACGTTCGAAGGCTTGACGTCTCGGTGGACCAGTCCCCGGCCATGGGCGTGCGCGAGGGCTCCTGCGATCTCTCGCAGGCAGCGGCCCGCGTGCAGCGGATCCAGCTGACCCTTCTGTCGAACGAAGTCGCTCAGGGTCGGGCCCTCGACATACTCCATCTCGATGAAGTGGAGGTCGTCGAGATGGTCGATGTCGTGCACCGTGACGATGTTCGGATGTACCAGGCCCGCCGCGCTGCGCGCCTCGCGCAGGAACCTCCGTGTCCAGTCGACCTCTTCCTCGGGGGTTCGAGCGGCGAGTACCTTGAGAGCGCAGGTGCGCTCGAGAGTGAGGTGGCGGGCTCGGTACACCTGTGACATTCCGCCGCGGCCGACCAGGGCTTCGATCTCGTACTTGCCGACGACCCTGCCGGAGAGGTCCGGTCTCTCCCCCCACAGCAGCTGCTCGGCGGTGACCCCTCGCCGCTGGTCGCGATTCCGGTCGCGCTCGAGCTCGGCGGTGGAGGCCGTGATTGGATCCGACGGCGCCTCCTTGAGCGGGGCGCTACAGACCGGGCATCGTTGGCTGGCCTGATCGACGGGGAACCGCTCGTTGCATCCCTCGCAGTAGCCCAACATCGGGTCTCCGTCCCAGGGGTAGGCCACGTGCCCCGATGGCCTCTCTACCAGCTTCCGCTGGGGCCGAGCAGGCGGCCGAGACTGCCCTTCAGTTCTTCGACACCCTCGAAGGCTTCGCGAATCCCGGTGTGGGCCAGGATCAGGGTGGTGGTCTCGGCGAGCCGATGGCGCAGTGCCAAAGCCAGACGCTTGTAGAGAATCGCAGCGTCGGCTGGAGTCTCCCGCTCGAGCAGTGGCAGCACCGATGCGTGCACCGCGATCGCATCGCCGCTCTTTAAGGCGCTCACGGTGGCGGTGGCGTTCCCGGGCTCCAGGAACGTCATCTCGCCGAACACCGATCCGGGCTCGCATTCGGTGATCACCACTTCGCTCGGGTCTCCGCTGCGGCGCACCTTGAGGCGGCCGCTGCGCAGGTAGAACAGCATCTCGTTGGGCTCGCCCTCGCGCAAGAGCGCGTTGCCGGGAACGAAAGAGATCGTCTCCGTGGCACCCGCGAGAAGGTCCAGAGCGGGCTGGGAGAATCCCTCGAAGAGTGGGATCGAACAGAGGACGTCGGAGCTCACGGATTCGGACACTGTAGGCACCTCGCGAAGGGTTGGTCCAGTGAGTCTAGCTTCGAATCAGCAGGGCGGGTACCGGAAGGCAGAATCCTCGGCATTCCGGTCGCGACCGCAGCCGGCGACGACGTTGCGAACCGACGCCGCTCTCAGGCATGGTGGGGTCCTCATGATCGAAGGCCAGGATGCTTCTCCGCGGCCGAGCCGGGGGACCCACTCTGATCGCGTCGCGGCTTCGCTATATTGGTTCCTGGCCGAAAGCACATCCTGGCGAAGCACAAGGAAGAAAGTCATGCACAAGATCCAGACTCAAGGTGTTCACCACATCACCCTCGTCGGCGCCGATCGACAGACCTCCATCGATTTCTGGGAGGGCGTTCTCGGCATGCCCTTCATCTTCGAGCAGCCCAACCTCGACAGCCCGTCCGAAGGGCACCTCTACTTCGATCCTGGCGACGGCACGCTGATCACGATCTTCACCAGCGAAGACCGAAAACCGGATGCCAATGCGGTACCCGAAGCGATCGGCTCGGTGCATCACATCGCCTTCAACGTTTCGCAGTCGACCTTCGAGATGGCGATGAAGAACCTGGACGATCGGGGGGTTTCCCACACGGGCCGGGTCGATCGCGGCTTCATGTGGTCCTGCTACTTCAAGGATCCGCTCGGTCTTCGAATCGAGCTCGCCTCCTACAAGTTCGAGCTCCCTTCCGGGGTCTTGCCGAGCACCCTGATGTACGAGGCGCACCAGATCCGGGTGGCGGCCGGGGATCCCAACATCGCCGAGGAGCACCTGGCGCTCGCACTGGAGAAGATCGTGCGCGAGACGACGCCGTCCCTGTCCGAGGACCGCTCGCCCAAGAACCCGTATCGGTGAGAGAGCTCGATTTCACTGCGGCGAGCGGGACCCATGTCGTCTTCGGCGTCGGGAAGCGGTCCGTGGCTCGTTCGCTGCTCGACGGTCATCGAGCGCTGATCGTGGCGACTCCCGGTCGGCTCCCGGTGGCGACACAGATCGCCGACGGGGTCCCGTTCTCTGACGTGCCGCAGCACGTGCCGCGAGCGACGGTCGAAGAGGCGGCCGCGACGGTCGAGGAGAACGATCTCGACGCCGCCGTGGCGGTGGGCGGTGGATCGCCCATCGGAGTGGTCAAGGCCCTGGCGATGCACTTCGATCTGCTCAAGGTCTACGTGCCGACCACCTTCTCGGGGTCGGAGATGACCAACATCTGGGCGGTCACCGAATCCGGCGGGAAGAAAACGGCGCGCGACGAGCGGGTGCGGGCCGACCACGTCGTCTACGACCCGGAGCTGGTCGTTGGGATGCCCCTGCCGCTGGCCTTCGTGGGCCTGTTCAATGCCATGGCGCACGCGGTGGAGGCGCTCTATGCGAAAGAGGTCCCGGAGGAGGTGTTGGACGATGCGCAGCAGTCGGTACGCTCGATCGCGACCGCCGTCCGCCGCCTGGCGACTCCTTCGATGAGCGAGGCCGGCGACCTGGAGGCGCGCGCGGAGGCTCTCTACGGCGCTCACCTGGCCGCGACCACGCTCGACCGCGCCGGCATGGGCCTGCACCACAAGATCGCCCACGTCCTGGGCGGCACGCTGAATCTCCGTCACGCCGAAGCCCACACCGTGGTCTTGCCGTACTCGCTGGGCTACAACGCCGACTGCATCCCCGAGGCCATGGCGCGACTGCACGAGTCCCTGGGCGGAGACCCCGTAGGGGAGCTCCTTCGACTCCAACAGCAGAGCGGCGTGCCGATGTCGCTGGCCGAGATCGGCATGAAGGAGAGCGACATCGACGTCGTCGTGAGGCAGCTGATGCGTGACGAGTACGACAATCCAAGGCCTCTGGAGCGGGACGCCCTACGCTCGACGCTCGAGGCGGCGTGGGCCGGCGAGCTTGGCGCTCGGTGATGTCGTGGGCCGTGTCTTGGTTCGCCCGGTGGTTCCAGGAGTCTCAGACGATTCTAAGGTCTCACTAAGGGCCGATCGACGCGGAAAGACGTAGGTTGGGCTCCACACCGACGAAGGAGCCTGAAATGACCCCGACTCGCCGTGAAGTCCTGCGCCTGTCCCTTGCCGTCCTGGCTGCCAGCTCCACCGGAGCGTTCGGAACACCCTTGCAGGGACTCGCCCCCGCCCATGCTCGTGCGCTGTTCGATGCGATCGTGGACGGAGATGTGTCGAGGGTGTCGGAGCTGCTCGCAGCGGATCCCGGCCTCGCCCAGAGTCGGGATGCCTCGGGCCGAAGCGGATACGCTCTCGCCTGGCTTTCCGACGCGTTCGGAGAGGGCTCCCAGGACAGCCCCGCCCGCCGGATCGCCGAGTTGCTCGTCGAGGCGGGCTACCGACGCGATCTGGTCGAGACCTGCCTGGCCCGCGATTGGGAGGCGATCAGCGAGTTCCCCTTCTCGGCCGAAGGGGTCGAAGCCGGGCATGGGGTCGGTGCCTCGGCCATGCCGGTGGCGGCGAGGCGTGGCATCGGTTCCGACGTGTGGCGGCTCTATGCTCTCGGCGGCGATCCGAATCGGTTCGTCGGCGATCCGCCGGTGCTGGCGGCGTTGGACTTTCCCGATCTTCCGACGGCCGAGATGACGGCGGCAACGCTGCTCGGCAACGGAGCCGATCCACGACTGCAACGACCCGACGGAACGACCGCCCTGCATGTCGCCTCGGCACGAGGAAGCGCCGAGCTGGTAGAGCTGCTGCTGCGTGTGGGCGCCGATGTCGAGGCCATGGACGACGCCGGCCACAACGCGCTCCACTACGCGCGGACCCATGGACAACGGTCCTGCCTCGAGCTCCTCGAGCGACCTCAGCAGATCCCGCGTGAGCACTCGACGTCGCGCGAGAGCTATGACGTCAACGGAGATCCCTACCGTCCCCCGTCGATCGAGGATCTCGAGCCACAGGTACGTGGCCGGACGGTCGGGGTGAGTCACGGCGATCTCGATGCCGTGCGCGAGCTGATCCTCACCGAGCCACGACTCGTGCATTCTCGCGCGACCACCACCGAAGGCGCTGTCGAGGCTTGTGCTCACACGGGGCGCCTGCCGGTGGTCGAGTTCCTGCTCGAGAATGGAGCGCCGTACTCGCTGCCGACCGCGGTGATGCGCAACGACCTGGCTCGGGTGCGGGCTCTGCTCGACGAAGACCCGCTGCGCATCCACGAGCGCGGCGCTCATGGCTTCGCGCTGCTCTGGTACCCGGTGATCGGAGGCGGCCACCTGGAGATGACCCAGCTGCTTCTCGAGCGCGGCTGCCAGGTGGAGGACCAGCAGTTCCTGGGGACGACGGCTCTGCACTGGGCGGCCATGCGTGGCCAGGACGACATGGTGGCGTTGCTGCTGGAGAATGGGGGCGACGCGCACCGGCCCGGCCGCAAGTTCGGGGCCGATCCGGCGACCCCGATCGAGCTCGCGCAGGCCCGCGGCCATGAGAAGACGGCGGCACTCCTGAGCTCTTCCCAATAGAGTTGGCTCGCTCACGCTATTCTGCGCCCAGTATGAGCCAACCCGACAGCTCCGTCCGATTCCGCTTCGGTGACTATCAGTTCGATCCCCTGACGGGCGAGTTGAGCTCGGTTGAACCGAGCGCCGAGAGGAAGGGCCCGCCCGTGCGGCTCTCGCCTCAGCCGGCCATGCTGCTCCAGTTGCTGCTCGAAAAGGACGGCGAGCTCGTCAGCAAGGAGGAGATCCGCTCCGTATTGTGGCCGGACACGCACGTCGATTTCGAGTCGTCGCTGCATTTCTGTGTGCGGCAGGTGCGCGCGGCTCTCGGAGACGACGCCGATGCGGGCCGATACGTGGAGACCCTGCCTCGCCGAGGCTATCGACTCACCGTGCCCGTCTCGCATGAGAAGCCCTCGTCGGTGGAAGGGGCGTCGGCGACCACCGCGCCGCCGCCTTCGGGTGGCCATCTGCAGCTTCTGCTGTGGGCCATCTCCGCCCCGATCGCTCTTGCGCTCGTGGTCGCTCTGAGCTTCTTTCTCTGGCGGACTCCCAAGGAAGACGAGGCCAGCGCCCTCGCCGACGCGAGTGCCGAGTCGCTACGGCTGGCCGTCCTTCCGTTCGCCGTCGGCATCGAGAATCCCCGTCTCGAGCCGCGGGCCGCTCGCCTGTCGGAGGGGCTCATGGTGGCCTTGACGCGAGAGCTCGGGCCGCGGGTGCAGGTCCTCGGTCCTCTCTCGACGGCGCCCTATCGCGAGCTGCCGTTTCCCAGGCTCGACGCGCTGGAAGAGGAGCTCGACGTCGATCTGGTGCTCAACGCACGCATCGTCGAGGGCGGGGCCGATACCGAGCCATCGGTCGAGGGCATCCTCGTGGAGTTGATCCAGACCGACAACGGCGCTCATCTGTGGGCGGACTTCTATCCGGCCTCGGAGGATTGGCTGGCCATCGAGCCAACGATCGTGGAGGGCATCAGCCCTGCGATCGAGACCCTGATGCGCGACGAAATGGCGGCAGGTCGAGAATGAAAGGGAGCTTGAGAAAGGTCGCTTCGAGCGCTGAAGGCACTCGCGCCGGCGGGGTGATCGGGGGCCCTTCCGGCTGGTTTCGAGGGAGTTGGCACGTCTGGGTCCGGAATGAGCGCGACTCTCGACAAGGTTCACTACTTAGTCTAGTATTTGACCATGATCAAGATCAACATTCATGAAGCCAAGACCCAGCTCTCCCGGCACCTCGCCAGGGTCGAGCGGGAAGGAGTGACGATCGTGATCTGTCGGCGCAATGTGCCGATTGCCGAGATCCGGGCGCTGCCTACGGCTCGAGAGACGCCCAGAGAGTACGGCCAGCTCGCGGGGAGCTTCGAGGTTCCCGAGAGCTTCTTCGAGCCACTGCCTGAGGACCTGCTGGACGCCTTCGAAGGCGGCCGCGCCGGATCGTGAACCTGCTACTCGACACGGTTGCCTTTCTGTGGCTGCTCAATGACTCGCCCCATCTTTCCGGCGAGGCTCGTCGGGCCTTCTCGGATGCTTCTCGCGACGTGTTCTTGAGCTCTGTCTCGAGCTGGGAGATCGCGGTCAAGAACTCGCTAGGAAAGCTGCCTCTTCCGAAGCCGGCCGAGGTCTTCGTTCCGGAGATGAGGGAGCGGCTCTCGGTCCAGAGCCTGCCGCTCGACGAGAGCTCGACGCTTCAATTGACCAAGTTGCCCGACCTTCACCGAGATCCGTTCGACCGAATGCTCGTTTGCCAGGCGATTCAGCATGGGCTGACCATCGTCACGCCGGACGAGCAGCTTCGTCGCTACCCCGTGCGCAGCCTCTGGTAGCTCCGGCTTTCGATGGCCGGACCTGGTAGGGGTGCATCGACATTGGCCGAACCCAGGCCACCGTAGCCCGAGGCTGAAGCCACCGGATGGCGAGCCCAGACTAGAATGCTGTCCATCCATGACACTTCAGTCAGGCGCTCAGCTCGGACACTACGAGATCGTCGCCCCGCTCGGTGCGGGCGGGATGGGGGAGGTATATCGGGCGCGTGACCCGAAGCTGGAGCGCGAAGTGGCGATCAAGGTGCTGCCCGCGGACTTCGCGGCGGACCCCGAGCGGCTGGCCCGCTTCGAGCGGGAGGCGAAGGCGCTGGCGGCGCTCAACCACCCGAACGTCGCCACGCTGCATGGCTTCGACAGAGACGGCGACACCCGCTTCCTGGTCATGGAGCTGGTGGAAGGCGAAGACCTGGCGGCGCGTCTCGCGCGCGGGCCGATGACGGTCGAGGAAGCTCTGCCCCTGTTCGTCCAGATCGCCGAAGGTCTCGAAGCCGCGCACCGTGAAGGAATCGTGCATCGCGACCTCAAGCCGGCCAACGTGCGAGTCAGCAGCGAGGACTCCGAATCGAAGTCGGTGAAGCTGGTCGACTTCGGACTCGCCCGCGCGGTCGCGCCCGCCGGCACGAGCTCGGTCGATCTGAGCGCGTCCCCCACCATGACCGCCGGCGCGACCCTGCGCGGCGCGATCATGGGCACCGCCCCCTACATGAGCCCCGAGCAGGCGCGAGGCATCCCGGCCGATCCTCGCACCGACGTCTGGGCCTTCGGCTGCTGTCTGTACGAAGCGCTGACCGGCAGCCGGCCTTTCCAGGGGGAAGACGCCGCCCAGATCCTCGCCTCGGTCTTGAAGGACACGCCGGACTGGAGCGCGCTGCCCGGCGATGTACCGCCGAATGTCGCCGTGCTGCTTCGCCGCTGTCTGGAGAAGAGCCGGCGAAAGAGATTGCAGAGCATCGGCGATGCGCGGGTGGAGTTGGAGGAGTCGGTATCGGCGCCGGAGGAGCTGGCGCCAGTGACTTCGAAGGGTGGCGTCCTGGTGAGCCCCAGCTCTTTGTCACCGGTGTGGAAGGCCCGCGGGTCTGGGACGTTCATCCCGACGGCCAGTCCGTCATCGCGCTCGAGAAGCGAGTCACCCCGCAGCTCCATCTGGTCCAGAACTGGGTTGAAGAGCTGAAGCGCCTCGTCCCGGTGGACTGAGCTCCCGGGATCGGGCCGCCTTTTCACCGCCGGCGGTCACGCCGAGCTTCGGCCAGCACCGGCTCCAGCCGGAGTCCTTCGATCCGCTCGAAGTGCTTCACGTTGCCCGTCACCAGAGCGAGGTCGTGCAGGATCGCGGTGGCGGCAATCTGGAGGTCGGCGTCGGGGAGGAGCTGGCCTTTCTCTTCGAGGCGAGCACGGATCCAGCCGTACTCACGAGCGGCGGCAGTGTCGTAGGGGAGCACTGTCAGCCTTGGCAGGAGACGGTCTTCGATGTTCTTCAGATGTCGCTCGCTGTGGGTCGACCGGAACGCACCCTTGAACAGCTCACCGACGGCGACCGCACTGGTGTACTGCTCGGCTCTGGGCACAGCAGCGAGCCACTGGACATAGCCCCGGGTGGGCTTCTTCTTCAGGGGCTCCGAGAGGGCGTCGGTGTCGAAGAGGTAGGGCATCGGCGGTCAGTCGAGGTCAGGAGTCTGGCGACTCGAGCGCCGCCCATACTCGACTGCCTTTTCGGCGACCTCGTCCGATCCTTCCCACCCGCCGACGAGTCCGTAGAGTCCGGCTTCCGGGCCCGCAGCCTCGAGCCGCTCCAATTGGGTGAGAAGGTCGATCGAAACCAGAGCGGCCACGGCTCGACCGTGCCGAGTGAGGACGACCGGCGATCCGCTCTCGGCTTCCCTGAGACACTCCGAGAAGTGGGCCTTCGCATCCACGATGGTTCGCGACCGAGCTCTGGCTGTTCTGACCACAATGGTCATTATGACTCTTTCGGCTCGACCCCGTCAAACCCCGAACGAGCCCTGCGACGTTTCAGCTGAAACGTTTCTGGCCGCCATCTCCTGATGGGCAGTCTCCCGGAACCAGGTCAACGCCCAGTTCAGCTCGTCGATGCCGACCGGACTGCCGTCCCAGCCGGAGCTGCCTGTCCAGGCACCGATCTCGACGCCGTCCTCCTCGTGGCGAGCGTAGAGACTGCGGATCGGGCGACTCGGCAGCGGTGGCGGCTCGGGCACGTCGGGAATCCGTGCACCTCGCGGAGTGGAGAAGCACAGCTCCCCGTCTTGTGCCCGCGTCAAGCGAAAGCCCTCCTCGTGCATCATCCGATGGTGCTTGCGACAGAGAAGTACCAGGTTGTCGAGCCTCGTGTGTCCGCCGTCCGCCCAGTGACGGATGTGGTGGGCGTCGCAGTGACGCGTGGTGCAGCCCGGGAAACGACAGCTTCGATCGCGTTGATGGAGAGCGCGGCGGATCGCCGGCGGGATCGTGCGGCTCCTTCGACCGACGTCGAGGACCTCGCCGGGGGGCTTCCCGTCGTGGAGCACGACCCGGCTTCCCCCGCAGGCGAGTCGCCTCGACGTTTCAGCTGAAACGCGGGGACCCTCCTCGAGCTCGCAGCGGTCGACTCCATCGGCGAGTGCCGAATCGTCTCGGAGCGCCCCGGCGTCGACGTGCACCATCACCTGGTAGCGATCGCCCCGTTGAGTGCCCTCGAGCCCGTCGCCCAGCGCGCTCTCGCCGACCAGGATGAGGGCGTCGGCCCGGCGCTGCTCGACGGTTTCCTGCTTTGGGGGCTCGTGCTTCGACGGCCCCTCGTCGAACAGGGTCTGCTCGGCTGCCTCGAGCGCTTTGACCAGTACGGCGCCCTCCTCGGGATCGAGACGGGCATGCAGGACGAGCATGCCGTCGTCGTCGTGGTACCAGTGAGCGCCCCGGTGGAGGTGTCGCTCGTTCGACTCCGCGATCTGCTGCTGGCGGTCGAGTCGTCTCCAACCGCGCACCAACCGCTCCACGTGCGCGGTCGTGCCGTCCTGCGCGAAGACGAGCAGTTCGGCCTCGGTCGACTCGGTGGCGACGCGGGTGAGCGCTCGCACCTTCGAGTAGGAGAGCTCGCCGCGCCGCATCGCTTCGGAGAGGAGCGGGAGGTGCTTCAATGCCCGGGCCACGCGTACCTTCTCGCGCGCCGCTCCGAGGTCGATGCCGGTGCGCCAGTGCAGCCAGTGGGCACAGCTTCGGGCGCCCTGGTTCGCCCAGCCGTGTCTTTCGTCGAACTCTCGGAGAAGGGTGAGCAGCCGATAAGTGGCGACGGTGATGTGTGCGGCCAGCTCCGCGATCTCGTCGCCGATGCTCGCGACCGGGTCGGGTGGCTTCACGAGAGCGCTCCCTTCTCTCCCAACCGTCCCCTCAGGCGTCCCGTCAGCGCTCCCCGAAGCTCTCCGCATGGCGTACCTCTCGATAGCGGTAATGAGGCGTAAAGACTATCGAATTCTCCCCTGCAGCGCAAGGTTTTCGGCCCAGGTTCGGACCGCGACGTGGGAGCACTTTTCATTGGCTCTGCGTGCCATCGATCGGATCCTCGTGCATAACCAACGGGTCCTGCTCTTCGCGATCGCGCTCGCCCTGGTCGCCCTGAGCTCCGACTCCTCGGTGCCCCGTCCCTTAGAATCCGCAGCAACCGATGGCACTCCAACCCGGCGACCCACTCGGCCACTACGAGATCCTCGCCCCTCTCGGGGCGGGCGGGATGGGGGAGGTGTATCGGGCTCGCGACCCGAAGCTGGAGCGCGAGGTGGCGATCAAGGTGCTGCCGGCGGACTTCGCGGCGGACCCGGAACGGCTGGCGCGGTTCGAGCGGGAGGCGAAGTCGCTGGCGGCGCTCAACCACCCGAACATCGCCACCGTGCATGGCTTCGAGAAGGATGGGGACACGCACTTCCTGGTGATGGAGCTGGTGGATGGGGAGGACCTGTCGGAGCGGCTCCGGCGGGGACCGATTCCGGTGGAGGAGGCCGTGGGGCTGTTCATCCAGATCGCCGAGGGACTGGAAGCGGCGCACGAGAAGGGGATCGTGCATCGGGATCTGAAGCCGGCGAACGTGAAGGTGACCGAGGACGGACGGGCAAAGGTGTTGGACTTCGGGTTGGCCAAGGCTCTCGAGGAGCCAGCGCCGGCCGCCGATCCGAGTGAGTCGCCGACGATGACGGCGGCCGCCACGGTGCGCGGCGAGATCCTGGGTACGGCCGCATACATGTCCCCGGAGCAGGCGCAGCGGAAAGCCCGTCGACAAGCGAACCGACATCTGGGCCTTCGGTGTCTGTCTTCTCGAAGCGCTGACCCAGCAACGGACGTTCCGGAGAGAAGACGCGGCGCAGACCCTGGCGGCCGTGCTGAGAGACGAGATCGACCTGGGGCCGTTGCCCGAGGACTGCCCGGCTGCGGTGAGACGCGTCGTTGAGCGGTGCCTGGTCCGCGAGCCGCGGCGTCGGCTGCACGACATTGCCGACGCTCGTTTGGAGCTCGAAGTGGCTCTCGAGGAGCCGTCTCTGGCGATGCCTACCGCTTCGCAGAGAGGCCAGCGATCGGTTCTCCTTTGGATTGGCCTGGCGGCGCTCGCAGCCGGCTTGGCGGGCCTGGGAGCCTGGTCGCTCAAGCCCGAGCCCGCGCGAGCTCCGACTCGTTTCAGCTTCCAGGCCCCCGGGCTCGCGCCCCACGACTCGAGCTTCGTGTGGGTGGCGCTGAGACCCGATGGGCGCACGGTGGCTTTCGCGGCGAGACGAGACGGGGTGTCCCGGGTCTACACTCGCGCTCTCGATCGACTCGAGGCGCAGGCTCTCCCTGGCGCCGAGGGGGCTGCCGCGGTTGAGGCGTTCTCCGCGGATGGCGAGTGGATCCTCTACTCGGAAGCGAATGCGCGAGCCCTCAAGAAGGTGAGTGTCCTTGGTGGCCCGCCAGTCGTCCTCGGTCCTGCCAACACGTTTCATGCAGATTGGGGTACTGACGACCTCGTCGTCCAGGGATCGGAGAGCGGGTTGCTTCTCGTCTCGACTGCGGGTGCCCCCGCGGCTAGGTTGACAGAGACCGGATCTTCGCTGACTCCCCGCGTGCTTCCCAATGGGGCCGTTCTGTTCGGAAGCGGCGATGGCTCGAGTCGGAGTATTGCTGTCGTCTTGCCCGGTTCCAGTGAGACGAAGATACTGCTCGAGGGTAGCTCGCCGGTCTTCATGGAGGGCTACCTGCTCTTCTACCGTGAAGCCGCACTGTGGGCGGCGCAATTCGATCCCGAGGTTCTCGAGCTTCGTTCCGAGCCGGTGCCCGTGGTGGAGGGAGTCGAAGGGACCAGCAGCGGCCTGGCGAATTTCGATGCCAGGGCAGGCAATCTGATCTACGTTCCTCGTTCGACGACGACAGCAACACTTTCGACCCTGGTCTGGGTGGACCGGCAGGGCAACGAAGAGAGGCTCCCGGTGCCCGAGGGTACGTATCGCTACCCACGGTTGTCGCCTGACGGAGCTCGACTGGGGCTGAGCTCTCGTGGTTTCGACAATGAGGATCTGTTTGCATGGGACGTTCGCGACGGGACCCGTGAGCGGCTTACCTTTGAGGCCGGCCAGGACACCTACTCTGTCTGGCTGCCCGGAGGCGAGGAGTTTGTCTACACTGGCACGACGGACGATGGCAGCTGGGAGCTCTTTCGGAGGTCCACGTCAGGCGCAGGCAAACCGGTCCTTCTAGGCGAGCATGCCGGAGGAGCTCGTTTCGCCTCCTCGGTGTCGCCGGATGGTGAGTACTTTCTCTATCGAGTCGGAATCTACTCCGATCTCGATATCGAGATCATGCCGCTCGCGGAGCCCGACAACGCGCGCCCATTGCTCGATTCCGAGGCCAACGAGCTCCACGGTGCGATCTCTCCCGACGGCCGCTGGCTCGCCTACACCACGGACGAGACCGGACGCCGGGAAGTGTATGTGTGCTCGTTCCCCGATGTGGAGAAGATGAGAAAACAGATCTCGTTCGAAGGCGGGGAAGCGGCCCTCTGGTCGCCGAGCACCGATGAGATCTTCTTCCGGCAGCGACGCGACGACGGCCCCTCGAGAATGTACAGCGTAGCGTTCGAGGAAGAAGAGGGTGTGTTCGAGGCAGGTACCCTCCAGCTTCTCTTCGAAGGCGAGCACGAATTCGGCATGACCGGGAGAAACTACGACGTCTCCGCCGACGGACAGCGCTTCGTCATGATCAAGCTCGGAACCTCGGAGGGGACCGAGCCGGGAGAGATCGTGGTGGTGCTCAATTTCGACGAAGAGCTGAAGCGGGTGTTCGGCGAGTGATATTGGCAGGACACGAATGAGCCTCGAACCGAAGAGTCGTCTTGGCCACTACGAGATCGTCTCCCCGCTCGGCGCGGGCGGGATGGGTGAGGTCTACCGAGCGCGTGATCCCAAGCTTGAGCGCGAGGTGGCGATCAAAGTACTGCCCGCAGACTTCGCGGCGGACCCGGAGCGGCTGGCTCGGTTCGAGCGGGAGGCGAAGGCGCTGGCGGCGCTCAACCATCCGAACGTCGCCACCGTGCATGGCTTCGAGAAGGAAGGGGACACGCACTTCCTGGTGATGGAGCTGGTCGAGGGGGAGGAGCTGGCGGAACGGATCCGGCGGGGGCCGATTCCGGTCGAGGAGGCCGTGGGGTTGTTCATCCAGATTGCCGAGGGGCTGGAGGCGGCGCACGAGAAGGGGATCGTGCATCGGGATCTGAAGCCTGCGAATGTGAAGGTGACCGAGAAAGGACGGGTGAAGGTCCTGGACTTCGGGCTGGCCAAGGCTCTGGAGCCACCACGATCCGGTGCGGATCTCAGCGAGTCGCCGACGATGACGGCGGCGGCCACCATGCGGGGCGAGATCCTGGGGACGGCGGCCTACATGAGTCCGGAGCAGGCCCAGGGAAGTGCAGTGGATGCGCGGAGCGACATCTGGTCGTTCGGCGTGTGTCTTCTGGAGGCTCTGGTGGGTAAGCGCGCCTTCCAGGGGGAGAACGTGTCGATGGTGATGGCGTCGGTGCTCAAGGACGAGCCGCCACTGGATGCGTTGCCCAAGGAGACCCCCGAGGGAGTTCGACGAGTGCTGCGGCGCTGCTTGACGAGGGATCTGCCGAATCGGCTGCAGGCGATCGGGGATGCTCGTGTGGAGTTGGCGGAGTCTCTGGCCGAGAGGAAGGAGGAACCGCCGGGTCCGAAGCGTGGGTGGAACTGGTGGCGGCTGGCCGCAGGGCTGGTGGTGTTGGCAATGGTGGTGGCTACCGGCTGGTTTGCCATGAGACCGGGATCGTCGTCGGAGGCGATCGACTCTTTGGTCGTTCTGCCATTGGAAGCAGCCGAGGACGTTGACGCCCAGTACCTTGGTGATGGCATTGCTCAGAACCTGATCAACCAGCTTTCCCTCCGGGACGAGCTGCGTGTGATTGCCAGTTCGACGGCGTTCTCGTTTCGCGACCGGGGACTGACGCCTCAGGAGCTGGGCGAGAGGCTGGAGGTGAGGGCTCTTCTCTCGGGTCGTGTCCAACGACTCGAGGATCAGATCCAGATCCAGGTGGAACTCGTCGACTGTAGCGATGGCTCGCAACTCTGGGGCGAGCAGTTTCGAGGTACCTCGCGCGGTCTGGTCACGTTGCAGGAGACGGTCACGCGTCAGGTGCTCGAGCGACTACGGCCGGAGCTCGCTGCGGCCGACCTGGCCATTGATCTAGGTACCTCGAGCTCCGAGGCCCTCGAGCTGGTAATGCGGGCTTCGAGTCAGACCATTCGAGGCACTCGAGAGAGTGCTGAGTCAGCGATTCGCGACTACGAGGCTGCGATCGCGCTCGCCCCTGACTATGCGCTCGCGCATGCCGGCCTCGCGTGGGCCTATGCCAGCCTCAGGGCCTTTGGGTTCGGATCGGCCTCCTCGATCGAAGTCCGCTGGAGAGAGGCTGCCGAGCGGGCGGTGCAGCTGGACGACTCACTGCCCGAGGCCTGGGTCCAGCTCGCGTCGCTGACTTTCTCCTATGAATGGGACTGGCTCGCTGCCGGCGAGATGTACAGAAAGGCGCTAGAGCTCGAACCGGACTCGGCCCGGTTGCACGGCCTGTACGCGCTGTACCTCATGATGTTCGATCCGCCCCGGGCCGTTGAGGTGGCAAGGCGAGGGGTCGAGCTTGACCCCAACAGTGCCTACAGAAATCGCCTACTGGCTCAGGCTCTCCGGCAGAACCGCCAGCTCGATCAGTCGATTGAGCAGTATCAGAAGACGCTTCGCATGGACCCGTCATACGCGGCCGCGGTCGAAGGCTTTGCTTGGGTATACATCGTCAAGGGAAGTCCCGACGAGGCCATCGAGCTCATCGAACGAAGACTCGGCCTGAGTGAAGACACTGCGCGAAACTGGGCGCGGCTCGCCCTCGCACAGGCGATGACCGGCGACCGCGCCCCGGCCGAGAGCATCGTTGCTAGCCGCGGTCTGACTCCCGACGTCTACCTGCCCTGGGTCGATGTGGCACGGTTGCATCTAGTTCTAGGGGATCACGGCGCGGCTCTGGATGCTCTCGAGGCTGCGGCCGATGAGCGGGAGTGGCTGCTCGTGTGGCTGAAAAAGGACCTGTTCTGGGACGGCTTGCGCGACGAGCCTCGCTTTCAGGCGCTCATCGAACGCATCGGTTTTCCAGAGCCCGAAGCTCCCTGATTCTCGTTGGCGAGGCTCCCCTCAATCGAAGCCCAGGGCGAAGAGTAACGCCTCTCGCACTTCCTCCATCCGTCGCGCCGGCATCGTCGCGATGAGCGGACCGAGCCGTCCGCGAGAAACCGTTTGCAGGTGGTCGAGGTTCACGGCGCAGTCCCTGGGCAGGCCGTCGCTCTCTGTGAGAAGAACCTCGGTCGGAATGTCTCTGATCGTCGTGGTGATGGGAGCCACGGCCACTTCTCCGAGGTATTCGATTGCCGAGGTCCTAGTGAGGATCAGGGCCGGGCGCTTCTTGTCGGGCTGGGCGAAGCGATACCAGCGGACTTCTCCACGTCGATCATTCAGGCCACACCTGCTCGTCGTTCCAGTCGCCGACTTCGTCGGGTGTCACCGGCCGCTGCTCGTAGCCGCGACGGTGACGCTCTTCAAGAGCCCTTGTGCGCAGACGGGCGAGCGCCTCGCGCAGAGCCTGGCGGGTGAATGCAGAGCGAGAGGTCCCGAGGTCTTTGACGACCCGGTCGACCTCCTCCACCAACGACTCGTCGAGGGTCAATTGCACGGTTCTCATGTGGACTACTGTAGCTATTGTCGTAGCTAGAGCCAGCATCTTCTCTTCAGGGCTCTCTCCTCTCCTGCATAGAACGCGTAAGTGGTCCTTCCCCTGTCAGCCGGTCTACAATCTCCGCTTCCTCCCGCCCTTGCCGCTGCGGTGGGGTGCTCCCAGGGGTGAGAGCTCCTCGCTATCGAACCAGGGAAAAGACATGCAAGAGCTCCGCATCAACGGTCCACGTCTGTGGCAGAGCCTGATGGAGATGGCCTCAGTCGGAGCCACGCCGGCCGGGGGCTGCAACCGCCAGGCCCTCACCGACGAGGACAAGATCGGGCGCGATCTGTTCGTGGGGTGGTGCAAGGAGGCGGGCTGTGAGGTCACGGTCGACGCCATGGGCAATACCTTCGCGCGCCGCTCCGGAAAAGACGACTCGCGGCCGCCCGTGCTCGCCGGTTCGCATCTCGACACGCAGCCCACGGGTGGAAAGTTCGACGGCCCCTTCGGCGTGCTCTCCGCGCTCGAGGTCGTTCGCACCCTGAACGACCACGAGGTCGAGACCGAGGGACCGGTCGAGATCGTCAACTGGACCAACGAAGAAGGGGCTCGTTTCTCTCCCGCGATGATCGCTTCGGGGGTGTGGGCTGGCGAGTTCACTCTCGAGCACGCCCACGCCATTGAGGACGCGGACGGCCTTTCGATCGGTGACGAGCTCGAGCGCATCCGCTACCGGGGGGACGAACCGGCGTCAGCTCACCCGGTGAAGGCCGCCTTCGAGCCGCACATCGAGCAGGGCCCCATTCTCGAGCGCGAGGGCAAGCCGATCGGCATCGTCACCGGGGTGCAAGCGATGCGCTGGTACGACGTCATTCTCGAGGGCACCCCCTGCCACGCTGGCACGACCCCGATGGAGGGACGCCGCGATCCCCTCCGGGCCTTGCATCGCCTGCTCGCGAGTCTCTACGCGATGGCGCACGACGTCGGCCCCGACGCCCGCGTGACCTTCGGCCAGCTCCGCGCCGAGCCCAGCGCCCGCAACACGGTGCCGCAGACGGTGGTCCTCTCGATCGACCTGAGGCATCCCGAGCAGGACACCCTGGTGCGGATGGAAGAGAGGATGCACCAAGCCGTCGCCGAAGCGAGTGCCAGCAGCGGGATCGACTCCCGGGTCCGGACCGAGTGGGATTCTCCGTCGGTCGAGTTCGACCCGGCCTGTATCGACGCCGTGCGCACCGCCGCCGATCGGCTGGGCTACGCAGCGCGAGAGATGGTGAGTGGCGCAGGGCACGACGCGGTCTATCTCTCCCGAGTCGCCCCGACCTCGATGATCTTCATCCCCTGCAAGGACGGTCTCAGCCACAACGAGGCCGAATGGGCCGAGCCGGGGCACGTGGAGGCGGGCTGCAACGTGCTCCTGCACGCCATGCTGGAACGAGATCGCGCGTAGAACGAGAGTAGGGGCCCCTGTCGCCCCTCTGGGCCCCGGGTCCTCTTGGTAGAATGGAAGGCGATGAGTAGTCCACCTTCTCGGCTGTCGACGGGAGCCACGGAGCACGAAGATTGCGAAGCCCGACGCCGTGCTCGCCAGGATTGGCCGATCCGCCGGTATGAGCTCGGTGAAGAGCCCTCGGAGAACCTGAGGGCGATCACCAGCGCGGGTGAGCGGTTCGCGATGGTCTGGCCGCTCACTCTACGTTGCTGGCAGTTGGCTCAGCGTCCGCTCCCGGTCTACGAGCGATCGGAGATTCCGGGTAGGGTCATCCGCTCGAGTGACGAGCCTTGAGCGAGCCCGTACTTCACCAGGACTTTACGGATCTACTCCTCGCCTTGCAGGAGGCGGGCGTTCGTTTCTTGATCGTCGGGGCGCATGCGCTTGCCGTTCATGGTGTCCCACGGGCCACAGGTGATCTCGACGTCTTCGTCTCACCCGACTCGGAGAACGCGGAGCGGGTAATGAAGGCTCTCGAGACCTTCGGTGCTCCCCTGGCCAGCCATGGAGTCGCCCTTCAGGATTTCCAGAGAGAGGGCACGGTGTATCAGATCGGCGTCCCGCCACGCAGGATCGACGTCATGACGTCGATCAGCGGCGTGGGGTTCAACGAGGCGGAGCAGACCATGTCGACCGTCGAGGTGGACGGCATGGTTCTGCCGGTTCTCGGGCGTCGGCAGCTGGTCGCGAACAAGCTTGCCTCTGGCCGTCCGAAGGACCTGGTGGACGCGCAGCTGCTGGAAGAGGACACCGGGGACTGACCCGATTCAGTCCGGTGCTGTCCACAGACGGTGCCTGCGAGAGAGGTGGCCCGCACGCGGTTTGGCAGGTGGACCGGGCCTGCTGAAGGGCGTCGGGCCGCGGGGCTTCTATGGACGGCTAGAATGAGTGCAACCTATGCAGCTCCCAAGCGGCGCCCGGCTGAGCCACTACGAGATCGTCGACCCTCTGGGTGCAGGCGGGATGGGAGAGGTGTATCGGGCGCGTGATCTCGAAGCTCGAGCGCGAAGTGGCGATCAAGGTGCTGCCAGCGGACTTCGCGGCGGACCCCGAGCGGCTGGCGCGGTTCGAGCGGGAGGCGAAGGCGCTGGCGGCGCTGAACCACCCGAACATCGCCACCGTGCATGGCTTCGAGAAGGATGGAGACACGCACTTCCTGGTGATGGAGCTGGTGGAGGGGGAGGACCTGGCGGAGCGGATCCGGCGGGGCCCGATTCCGGTGGACGAGGCCGTGGGGTTGTTCATCCAGATTGCCGAGGGGCTGGAGGCGGCGCACGAGAAGGGGATCGTGCATCGGGATCTGAAGCCTGCGAATGTGAAGGTGACCGAGAAAGGACGGGTGAAGGTCCTGGACTTCGGACTGGCCAAGGCTCTGGAGCCACCACGATCCGGTGCGGATCTCAGCGAGTCGCCGACGATGACGGCGGCGGCCACCATGCGGGGCGAGATCCTGGGGACGGCGGCCTACATGAGTCCGGAGCAGGCCCAGGGAAGTGCAGTGGATGCGCGCAGCGACATCTGGTCGTTCGGCGTGTGTCTGCTGGAGGCGCTGGTGGGGAAGCGGGCGTTCGAGGGTGAGAACGTGTCGATGGTGATGGCGTCGGTGCTCAAGGACGAGCCTCCGTTGGATGCGGTTCCGGAGGCGACACCGAGGGGCGTGCGGCGCGTGTTGCGGCGCTGCTTGACCCGGGACGTCTCGAATCGGCTGCACTCGATCGGGGATGCGCGGGTGGAGTTGGCGGAGTCGATGGCCGAGCGGACGGAGGAGCCGGCGAAGTCGAAGCGCGGCTGGGACTGGCGGTGGGTCGCGGCGGGGTTTATTGCCGTTGCGGGCATCGGCTGGCTGACCATGAATCTGAGGCCGTTGCCTTCCGAGGCGATCGACTCGCTGGTCGTCCTTCCGTTCGAGAACGCCATCGAAGACCCCGACGCCGAGTACCTCGGTGACGGGCTCGCCGAGAGTCTGATCAACCAGCTCTCGGTGCGCGACGATCTGAGGGTGATCGCCCGGGCCACGGCCTTCCGCTTCCGCGACAGCACTCCACAAGAGCTCGGTGAACGGCTGGAGGTGGCGGGACTGCTCACCGGGCGGGTGCAGCAGCGCCAGGATGAGATCAACGTCCTGGTCGAACTGGTGGATACTCGTGACGGCTCCCAGAGGTGGGGGAAGAGGTTCGCGGCGACTCTGACGACCTGGTCGCGCTACAGGAGCGCATCACGAGGCTGGCGCTGCAGCGCCTTCGACCCGACATTGCCGCGACGGAGGCCAGGATCGACTTCGGCACGGCGAACCCCGCGGCCTTCGAGCTGCAGATGCGGGCGTCGTACCTGCGCGAGAGGGCGACCGACGAGAGCCTTCGAAAAGCGATCCGGCTCTATGAACAGGCGATCGCGCTCGACCCCGAGTTCGCCCTGGCCTGGGCGGGGCTCGCACGAAGCTATGGACTGCTTCGGGGATTCAGCCTGACCGCTCCGGCTACGGTCATCGATCCCTGGAGGGAGGCGACCGAGACGGCGCTCCGGCTCGACGAGACGCTGGCCGCCGCCTGGCGGCAGAAGGCCTGGATCGCCTACTCCCATGACTGGGAGTGGAACCCAGCAGCGTCGTACTATCGCCGTGCCCTCGACTACGAGCCGCGATCGGCCGAGAACGTCGCAGCGCATGCCGGGTACCTGTCAGTGTTCGACGCGCCAAGGGCAGTCGAGGAGGCCCGGCGGGCTCTCGCTCTCGACCCCGAGAGCCCGTACACGAATCGGGCCCTCGGTGTGGCGCTGCACATGGACGGACAGTTGCAGGCTTCCATCGCCCAACTCGAAAGGACTCTCAGTCTGGAAGCGGGCTACGTCCCGGCGCTCGACACCCTGGGCTGGGTCTACCTGGAAGCGGAACGGGTCAAAGACGCGGTCGAGGTCTGGGAGCGGGCGCTGGCGGTCGGTGGGAACCGGAACGCGCAGCGTGCGAGTCTGGCGATCGCACGGGCGATGTCCGGTGACCCCTCGGGCGCGGAGACACTCATGTCAGAGGTTCGGGCCGGATCGATCGGCAATCTCAGCCACGTCTATCAGTCATGGGTCCTGATCGCCCTGAAAGATCACGCGGCTGCGCTCGATGCTTTGGAAGCCGCTGCCGAAGAGAGGGAGTGGCTGCTGGTCTGGCTCAAGAACTTCGATTGGTTCGATCCACTGCGCGACGAGCCCCGGTTCCAGGCGCTGATCGAGCGGATCGGCTTTCCAGAGCCCGAGCCGAGACCGTAGGGCCCTACCCGGTCTTCGACCTCGGGTCCACGATCTCGAGGAACGAGAACGCTTTGTAGTGACGGCCGTTCAGGGTAGCGAGCCTGTCGATGCCGGCGGCGTGCAGCGTTGCGGCGAGGGCGGTGTCGAGGATGCGCTTGCGGCCGAGCTGATGTTGATGGAGAAGCGTGCAGAGGCGTGGGATGACGTCCTCGCGCCCCCCGACGCGCTCGATTTCTCGGCTGGTCCAGAGCTGTCGGACGAAGCCGACGGCCCGTGGCATCTGGAGCGGCTTCTCGAAGCGCTTCGGATCGGTCACGACCTGGAGAAACTCGAAGCACACCTGCTGGGTGAGTCCGAGCTTGGTTCCTGAATCGAGGGCCGCGTCGACCCAGCTTCGAATGGGCACATGGTGCCGCGCACCGGTGACGGCCCAATTGACCAGCACGTCGGTGTCGAGAGCGACGATCACCCGCGTTCTTCCAACATCTCGTCGTAGAGCTCCTCGCGCTCCCAGTCGTCCAGCTGACGACCGGCGTCGAGCGCGGGCAGGTCCCGGATCGAGGAGGACGACCGCGAGCGGACGAGATAGGAGGACATGGCCTCGCGAATCAGTTGCGCCACGGGCTGGCGCCGACCCGCAGCGAGAGCCTTGAGCTCCTCGTAGTCCTCTTCGGTCACGTGTACCGATATCGGCTTCATATATCGATCATAGATCGGCGGCCGATAGTGGTCAACCTCGAGGCTCCACGGGGGCCTCGGCAGACGTTTCAGCTGAAACGTGGACGTCTAAGATCAAGCCCACGTCATGCGGGGGGGATGGGGGTGGCGCATCGGGCTCGAGCCCTCTCGTAGTTTGACCTTTTTGACCCGAAGAGACAAAATCGTCGGATGGCCAAGAATCGAGAGGAACTCAGATCGATCGGTGACGTGAAAGCGCACTTCGCGGAGTGCGTTCGCGCGGCCGAGGGCGGGGCCTGTCTGGTGTTGACGCGGCACGGTCGGCCGGTGGCTCGGCTGACGCCCTACGCCCCGGACGAGTCGTGGCGTCGGGCTGGCGAAGTGGGGGAGAGCTCTGAGGTCTATGGGGCCACGGAAGGCTCCGGGGCGAAGGAGAGCGAGTTCCGCTCGGAAGCGTCTCGACTGCGGGGGGTGCTCGACCTCCTGGAGGAAGAGATCTGGCCGCGAGTGCCCGCGCGTCTTCTCGGTAGGGCGCCGACCAAGAAGGAGCGCGAGGAGATCCTCGGCTATCGCGAGGAGGGCGTGTGATCGTCGACAGCTCTGCGCTTCTGGCGCTCGTCTTTCGCGAGCCGGAGGCGGTCCGGATCGGGGAAGCCGTCGCCGGGGCGAAGCGGCTCGGGATCGGAGCCCCGACGCTGACGGAGACGGGAATCGTGCTCGGGCATCGGCTCGGTCCCGACTCGGAGCTTCTTCTCGCTCGCCTGGTCGAAGGGCTCGAGCTGGCGGTCGTCCCGTTCACGGCCGCACACGGGCGCGAGGCGCGGCGAGCGTTTCTGCGCTTCGGGCGAGGTCGCCACGCGGCCTCTCTGAACTTCGGGGACTGCCTCACCTATGCGGTGGCGAAGCTCTCCGACGAGCCACTGCTCTTTCTGGGTGACGACTTCTCGCAGACGGATCTGGAGGCAGTGCTCTAGCGCATCGCCCGAAAGGCAGCCCTCACCTCCTCGACGTACACCTGCGGGTTCTCGAAGGCGGCGAAGTGGCCGCCTCGGTCCCTTTCGTTGTAGTAGACGAGGTTGGGGAACCGCTTTTTCATCCAGCGCTCGGAGGCACTGAAGATCTCTCTCGGGAAGACGGTGTAGCCGGTGGAGACGTCGACCGGGTCGAAGGAGCCCTTGCCGAAGCTCTCCCAGTAGATCCGCGCGGACGACGCTCCGGCGGCGGGCAGCCAGTACATCATGATGTTGTCGAGCAGCTGCTCGCGCGTGAGGGCGTTCTCGGGATGGAGCACTCCGGGATGAGGCGAGCCTTCGCCTCCCATGCAGTCGGTCCAGGCCCAGAACTTCTCGAGGATCCAGGCGGCCTGGCCGGCGGGGGAGTCGACCAGTCCGTAGCCCACGGTCTGGGGCCTCGTGCTCTGCTCCTTCGAGTAGCCGGAGTCCCGGTCGCGGTAGTACTTCATTCGCTCGAGGGCGTGCTTTTCGAGCTCGGTGAGATCGTCCATGGTGTCGGGATCGGGACGGACCGCCGCCATGTTGAGGTGGATGCCGAGGCAGTGCTCTGCGTCTTGCAGGGCGATGGCGGTGGTCACCGCGGAGCCCCAGTCGCCCCCCTGAGCGCCGTAGCGGGTGTAGCCCAACCTCTGCATCAGAACGGCCCAGGCATCAGCCGTGCGCTCCACCGACCAGCCGTGCGATGTCGGCTTGCCGGAGAAGCCGAAGCCGGGCAGCGTTGGGCAGACGACATGGAAGGCGTCGTCGGCAGTGCCGCCGTGGCTCGCCGGGTCGGTGAGGAGCGGCAGGGCGTCGAGGAACTCGACGATCGAGCCGGGCCAGCCGTGGGTGATCACGAGCGGGGTGGCCGATTCGTGCTTCGAGCGCAGGTGCAGGAAGTGGACGTCGAGCCCGTCGAGATCGGTGACGAACTGGGGCATGGCGTTGAGCCGCCGCTCGAGCCTGCGCCAGTCGTAGCTCGTCGCCCAGGTGCGACACACGTCCTGGACGTAGGACAGGGGAGTTCCCTGGCTCCAGTCGTCGACGGTTTCGGCTTCGGGCCAACGGGTGGCTTCGAGTCGGCGCTGCAGGTCGTCGAGCTGGGCCTGAGGGATGTCGATCGTGAAGGGACGGATCTCCTCGCTCATTGCCACTGCCTCGATTCAGGGTCGATACCAGATCGGGGAGGACCACGCCCGTTCCTGGATCGTGCTCGGGATGTCGGGCCTCGGTTCGACCCCGGCGCGTAGCGCGTCCCAGGTCGACCAGCGACAGGTCGGGTTCTCGAGCGCTCGTACGTAGTAGAAAGCGCGTTGACCGGGATCGAACTCCGGATCCTGCCAGAGGGCCGTGAGCTCGTTGTCTCCGGCGCTCTCGGTGATGCTGCAGTCGGAGAGGTCGACACTGGCGCCATTTCCGGCGCATCGGTGGGTGGTGCTGTCGATGGTCAACCCGTCGGAGCAGGCGACGTCGAAGACCTTCTCGGCGACTGTGCCGTTCTCGACCCAGCCCTTGATGATCTGCACTCGATCGAGCGGGGCGTTGTCAGGGTCCCGGAGGGCGTGGACCAGGAAGCGTGGCGAGTCGCCGTTGCGCGACGCCAGGTCGGCGCCCATCGGGACTCCGGTGGCATAGGCCTTCTCGATCATGTCGGCGCGATACGCGAGGTCGTCGGCGAGGTCGTACCCGGCGAAGAAGCGGAGCCGTATGCGCGGGCCGGTGGTGGCGAAGACTTCTTTGCGACGGAAGGCTTCGTAGATCGACTCGCGGGTGTTCTCTTCGGCCCACACGCCAGTGAAACCGGCGGCGCTCCACAGGTGGTATTCGCCGGGGCCGTAGACCTCGCCGTCGGGCCCCGGCTCGTCGAGCGGCACGGAGTTGCGTCCCTGGGCGGTGCCGGTGCGCAGGCCGGTCTTGCTGTGGAAGTTGTCCTCCTCGGCAGTGCCGCCGGCATTGTGGGTGTCTGTCGCGCCGGCGACGCCGAAGCGAAATGGATTGAAGCCCCGAGTGTCCTCGAGCACCAGGCCGTTCATCCAGGCTTCGCGCACGTAGCTGCCCGGGGCCCGGCTGGGAAGCGGACTGGCTACCCGGGTGTTCGAGATCTCGAAGTCGGCCCACTCGTCGTTGGGGGAGAGCATCGGGTGGGTGTCGGAGGTGCCCTTGACCTGGGTGATCTCGACCAGCGGCTCGTTGCGCATCCGGGTCTCGGCGTAGGCGCGGTCGAGCGGTTGGCCGGTGTAGGTCTCGAGCTTGAACATCTGGCCGTCGCTCTTGTTCGAGTTGTGCGGAATGGCGAGGGACTCCATGCCCTCCGCGCGTAGGCTGTCCATCCACGACCAGAGGTCCTCGGGGTCGCTCGAGATGTCCGTCGAGAAGGGCAGGTCGGGCGCTTCGCTGCCTTTGAAGATGACGTTGCGATGCAGGTTGCGGCCCTCGTCCGACGAGGAGTACTCGTAGCCGATGAACGTGGTGAATCTGCCGGGTTCGTTGTGTCGTTCGGCGGCGGCCTTGATGTCGGCGAAGGCCGAGCGGGCAGCCCCTTCATCGAATGTGTCCCGGACTTCCTGGCTGCGGGTTCGCAGCCACGGGAGCAATGTGTTGAAGCCGCCTTGTGGGTCGTCGGAGGCGGCGATGCGAGCGGTCTCGCGCACGGCTTCGATGTCGGGGAGCTCGTAGCCGGGCTGCGTCCAGGCTTCGATGTTGCCGAGGTAGATCCCGTGGTCCGTGACGGCGTAGAAGTCGAGTGGGCCGTTCTTCAGTTGGAAGTCGTATCCGCTGGGGTGGTGGATCGGGTTGCCCTTGGCGAACTCGTAGGCGTCGTCGGGGGTGCCGCGCACGCCGAACAGGAAGGCGTCGAAGGAGTGCTTGGTGTGAACGTGCAGGTCGCCGAAGTAGGCGTTGCGCAGCGGGTTGGGCTGGGTCGCAGGCTGGGGTACGGCCGGGGACGCGGCCGCGGGGGCCGGCACCGGATCGGGGCTCTCGGAGGCCTCCTCTTCTCGGCCGCCACAGCCGAGAGCGAGTCCCACTGCCACGGGGAGCCAGAGGGCGACTCCGACGGTGCGGTGAACCCTCTTCGGAGTCCGGGCCGGGTTCGAGCTCGCCTCGGCGATGGCCTGGGGAATGGCCTGGGACATGGACGTGTCTCCCGAGTCTGCGGTGGTAGTTGACGCGCCGATGCTACACCGCAGTGCCGTTCTCGGGCTCGGAGGCCGCTAGCGGGTGTAGAGGCGGATGATCCGCTCGATCGCCATCGAGCACACCGGACAGAAGGTCTCGGGGTTGCGCGTGAACATGATGCAGTCGGCCCCCGGCCGATAGAGACCCCTGGCCTGGTAACTGGCCCCTTCGAAGGCGCCGACCTGGTCGTAGTACGGCTCGGCCTCGAGCAGCTTCGAGGTGGCGGCCTTGACCTCGTCGAAGTACTCGTCCATCACCTTCTCGCTCGCCCCGCTCGATCGCAGCTCGTTGCGGCGCTTCTGGAAGTCGAGCGAGAGTCGGTCGTAGGTGTCCTGATTCCAGGGAGTGGGCAGCGGGGTGCCGTCCTCGACCAGCTCGCGCCACTTGAGGTTCTCGGGGTCGAGCAGAGCCGTCGCGTTGGGCTCCCACGGCTCGGTGCCGGGCGGGTTGAAGTCCTCGTAGGAGACGGAGGACGTGTAGTACTCGTCGGCGAGACCGGCGAAGGCGTGGCCGAACTCGTGCACGATCAGGTAGGGCATCTGAGCCGAGCGGGCCGCCGCGGTGGAGTAGAGGTTGAAGATGCCGCCGCCACCGTACTTTTCGTCGTTGGCGATCAGGATCAGGTGATCGTAGGGCGCGAGAGCCGCAATCTCGCGCATGCGCCGGTTCTCGAAGCTCAGCATGTAGCGCTCGGAATCGAAGGCGTTGTAGGAGAGGCCGATCGGAGTGTCGTTCCAGTAGCCGCCACGAGGACGGGTGACTCCGGAGGCATCCGAGGTCACGTCGATCGCCCAGACGTTGAACTGCTCCTTGTGGCGCGAGAAGGGTGGAAACGAGAACAGCGCCTCGGCGACCGCCTTCGCATCCGAGCGATAGAGCTCGAGCTCGGCCTCCGTGTAGCCGTCGCCGAGGATGAGCAGGTCCACCTTGGTCTCGGGGGAGCCGTTCTCGAACACCGGCCATGCGGTGCCTCGCGGCACGAGGGGAGACCGATCGACGAAGCGGTCGGTCGGATCGACCACCTGGGTGAAGAGCTCGCGGAACGTGCCGTCCGCCGAGCGCTTCTTGAGGACCAATTGGACCGGTTGGCGGGGCTCGGGAAAGCGTTGCGACTCGTGAAACGTCCGCCAGACGCCCCGCCTCGCCTCGCCGGTCGTCTCCCACTCGCGATAGATGCTGGAGAATCCCTGAGAGTAGAGCACCACGTTGCGCTGCGGGTCGACGACCTCGAACAGGAACTGGCCGAGGTTGGTGTCGTCGAGCAGGGCGTTGCGGCGCCCGGGCCAGTCCCCTTCGAGGCGAAGCCGGTCGACGCTGATGTGCTCCTCGCCGAAGGTTCCGCTGTGGAAGTAGTCGAAGCGCAGGGTGCGGCCGGTGAAGAAGTCGTCGAAGCCGCTGGCCTGGCCGCTCGAAGCGATCGCGACCAACAGGGCAGCGACGCCGGCCACGAGCGGTGCTCTCCGGCGCGAGAGAAAGGCGTCCGGTCTGTCCATCGAAAATCCTCCTAGTCGCCCAGCTTCGCACGGGCTGCGGCCACTTCGGAGGGCTCGACCCGTGCGGCCTGGTTGCCGAAGCCGGTCCGGATATAGGTCGCCACCGCGGCGACGTCGTCATCCGAGAGAAGCTCGAACGGAGGCATGAAGTTCGAGTACTCCGATGGGCCCTGCTTGGCGGCGGATCCTCCGAGAATCCAGTGCACGAGCGGTTCCACTTCGCCGGTGACGGCCTCGGAGCCGGCGAGCGGCGGCTGGAGATCGGGGATGCCTTCGCCCTCGGCCTGGTGGCACATCAGACACTGGATGCGGTAGATCTTCTCGCCAGTGGCCACCAGCGGGTCCTCGGACGTTGATCCCTTCTCGGCGCCTCCGCAGCCGGTCAGCGCCGTCAGAGCCAGGCCGCCGAGCAGGAGCTTCACGAGAAGGGTGGGGTGCGCGGACGATCGAGCTGCGTTCATGGGCTGGGTCTCACTGGCTGTGCGTTTGAAAAAAGTCTGACCGGGCTGGCCAAGGGTCGAAAAGTCGAAAGCGATCAGAAAGCCGGGATCGCAGACCACTCCATGGATAGACGGGTTCCGATGAGTCGCTGGAGAAGTGAAGGCTAGACGGGGGAGGGGGGTGGGTCAAGGTAGTCGAAGCGCGCTTACCTAGTAGAGCTGGCGGCTCGGGGAAAGGTGGAGAGTACGGGGTTCATGGCTCTTGCGGGGGATCTGGCTTTCCTGCTGGCGGCACCGGAAGCGCTGGCGTAACTTCATGGCCATATCCGATCCGCCATCTTTCTGAGGACTTGCCCATGATCCGCTGGAGCTCCTGTGTCAGGACACAGAGCGTGCTCGCTCTCGTGTTCGTCTTGGCCGTCGCTGTCGTTCCCTCCTCGGTGCGAGCCGCCGACTTCTACGTGTTCGGTCGGGTCGCCGGCAGTGACGGCCTCGGAGTCACCCAACCGAGCCTCGGCTTCGAGTCGCGCGTCGTGATTGCAGACGTGATCGTCACGGGTCTCGTCTCGAGCGCCGACAAGGTCGATGGTGAGGAGACCTTCTTCTGGGGCGGCAGCCTCGAGTACCGCAGGAGTCTCTCGAACTTCGTCTTCGGTGCGCGCTGGACCCACGTGCAGCAGTCCAATGACTTCTATTCGAAGACGGCCTCCTATCCCTCGCTGCGCGTCGGCTACGCACCGAGCAAGCACTACACCGTGCTGTTGTCGTACTCGGCCCCGGACGGTACGGAGAATCAGACGCAGGGACTGGGGCTGGCGCTGGAGGCGCTGACGCGGCCCTTCTCCCTGATCGCCGAGGTGGAGCAGGTGAGCTTCGTCAGTGGGGCGGGAGGGCTCTCCCAGTCGGGAACGCGGATGGCGTTGTGTCTGGGCTGGAAGTTCTAGACAGGTTCGTGATCGATCTCACGCTCCCCTCCGGATCGGCTCCTCCGGGTGTTCTGTGGCGGCTCGCCTCCGGCCTTCTGCCCTGCTAGGGTAAGACCTCCCAGAGGAGCTGCAGCCATGAGTGAGAATAGCGAGACCGCGGATTCGGTCGACCTCGACGAGCTGACCCGCCGGGTGATCGAGGTGATCTCGAGCAGCCAGGAAGTGCCCATCGAGAAGATCGAGCTGGACACCACGTTCGAAGATCTCGGCTTCGACTCTCTCGACGGTGTGAATCTCGCCTTCGATCTAGAAGAAGAGTTCGACATCGAGATCCCGGACGACGCGGTGCGTTTCATCGGCAACGTGCGCGAGGTCGTAGACAACGTGCGTCTCCTGCTCGATGGCGGTGAGGAGGCGGTCGCCGAGGTCAAAGCCAAAGCTGAATCTCAAGCCAAGGCGGCAGCCGAAGCCAAGGCTGTAGCCGAAGCTGAATGACGAAAGCCCGAATGACGGCTCGGCGAGTTGCAGTGACCGGGGTCGGTGCCGTGTCTGCGGTGGGCTGGGGCCGCGACGCGTTCTTCGAAGGTCTGCGAGAAGCCAGGGTCGGAATCGGTCCGCTCCAGGGCGTCCTTCGAGACGAGTTTCCTCTCGGGCTCAGTCTGGGGGCACAGGTCCTCGACTATGTGCCCGAGTCGCACCTCGATCGCAAGGAGCGTGAGCTGCTCGACCGCTTCGCTCAATTCACTCTGCTCGCAGCCCGAGAGGCGGTCGAGGATGCGGGCGTCGAATGGACGGACGCGCTGCGCCAGCGAACGGCGGTTGCCACCGGTTGCTGCGTGGGCGGTCAGACCTCCGAGGACGAATCGTTCCATTCGATCTACGCTCGCGGGCGCAAGCGGGTCCATCCCCTCACCATTCCTCGCATCATGGCCAATGCGGGGGCGAGCGCAGTGGCCCTCGACTTCGGGATTCTCGGTCCGGCGTGGACGGTGAGCACGGCCTGCTCCTCCTCGAACCATGCGCTGGGCCAGGCCCTGGGGATGGTCCGCTCCGGTGCGGTGGATCTCGCCCTGGCGGGAGGGGGCGAGGCCCCGATCAGCTACGGAAATCTCAAGGCCTGGGAGGCCCTTCGGGTGGTGTCCAACGATCAGTGCCGGCCGTTCTCACTCGATCGCTCGGGGACGGTACTCGGAGAGGGGAGCGGAATGCTGGTGCTCGAGCCGCTCGACCATGCCCTGGCGAGGGGAGCGAAGGTCTATGCCGAACTGTGCGGCTTCGGCATGTCCTCCGACGCACATCACATCACTCAGGGCTCGGTCGACGGTCCGGTGCGGGCGATGCGAATCGCGATCGAAGATGCCGGGCTCGATCTCTCCGAGATCGGCTGGATCAACGCTCATGGAACCGGAACCCTGACCAACGATTCCACCGAGAGCGAGGCGATTCGCCAGCTCTTCGGAGCCGGGGCGAAGGACCTCTGGGTGAGCTCCACCAAGTCGATGCACGGCCACGCTCTCGGTGCGGCAGGGGCTCTCGAGGCCGTAGCCACGGTGCTGGCGATTCAGTCGGGGACGATTCCTCCGACCGCGAACTTCACGGAGCGGGATCCGGAATGCGATCTCGATGTCGTTCCGAACGAAGCCCGGGAACGCCGGCTGGAGGCGGCTCTCTCGAACTCTTTTGCCTTCGGTGGGCTCAACGCGGTGCTGGCATTCCGAGCCGTTCGTCCCTGACCCTCCGCGCTCGACTGCTAGAATCAGCGGTTCAGTGGACGACGATCTCCAGGCTCACGTCGACAAAGTCACCGATTGGCAAGAAGAGATCGGTCTGGTCTCCATTGGTGGGGAGCTCACGCCGCGCAACGTGATCGCGGCCTACGCCCAGGGCATCTTCCCCTGGCCGCTGCTCGGCGAGACGGCTCCCGTTCTGTGGTGCAGCCCGGATCCGCGGTTCGTGCTCTATCTCGATGAGGTGCGGATGCCTCGGAGTCTGCGTCGCAGCGTCCGCAAAGGACTCTACGAGATCCGCTCCGACACCGCCTTCAGGGCCGTCATCGAATGCTGTGCCTCGGTGCCTCGTCCCGGGCAGGGCGGTACCTGGATCACGAACGAGATGGTGGAGTCCTACGTGCTTCTCCACCGGATGGGCTATGCCCATTCGGTCGAGAGCTGGCTCGACGGCGAACTGGTCGGAGGGCTCTACGGAGTGGCTCTGGGGAACGTGTTCTTCGGAGAGTCGATGTTCGCCCTCGAACCGGATTCTTCGAAGGTGGCTTTCGTCACCCTCATCGAGCGCCTCCTGAAGGAGGGCTACGAGATGGTCGATTGCCAGCAGCGCACCGAGCACCTCGAGCGTTTCGGTGCTCGTGCGCTTCCCCGAGAGCGCTTCCTGGAGGAGCTCACGCGAGCGCTGCGCCAGCCGACTCGCCGGGGAACGTGGAGCTGAGCCGTTCTCTGTCCGACAGCCGCGACGACGGAAATGCTCGGCGCTCGCTGAGCGGAGTGGGGGCCGGCGTGCACATCTGACCGACGTCGCGAACCGACATCGGTACGCAACTCTTGTCGGAGAGCAGGTAGAAGACGTGATTGGGTTGGGACAGCCCGAGTGCCACGCGCGGATCGAGATCCAGGAGATGGGCCCTGATGGCGCGTCCGATTCCCTGATGAGCGATCGCGATCACCACCTCGTGATCGTCCAGGCCGTCGGCCCATTCCGCGACCCTGCGGGTCCCCTGGGCGTAGCTCTCGCCGCCGGGCAGCACATAGTGCCACTTGTCCTTGACTCGCTCCCGCCATTGATCCGGGAAACGCTCTCGCACCTCGTTGTCGGTCAGTCCCTGCCACGCGCTGAAGTTGAGCTCCCTCAGCCGGGGCTCGAACTCGACGCGCTCGATGCCGAGGGGGGCAGCCACCAACTCCGCCGTGCGACGGGCTCGGAGCAGGGGACTGGAGACCACGCGAATCTTTCGCTCCGGGTCGCGGAGCGAGACGAGGCGACGGCCGATGAGGCGGGCTTGCTGCTCCCCCAGGGGAGTCAGGGGCGAATCCAGTAGGCCGTGGCGGCGACCTTCGAGGTTCCAGACACACTGTCCGTGACGGACGAGAATGATCATGATGGGCACGGGCCTCCCAGTGGATGGAAGAGGAATCAAAAAGTGGCGCCCGCCATAGGAATCGGGCACTTTTGTGGTGTAAAGCAAGAAAAGTGCCTACAGTTTTACTAGAAAAACTATAAAAAAGAGCTTCAAAGTGTCTCCCCCTGGAACAGTTGCGCCTGTGGTATCGGCGCGGTTCGGGGGGTGCCGGTCCTCCGGTGGGACGGCAGGGCCCAGGGCCCAGGGACCGGGGCCCGGGGCCGCCGGGGCTCAGCGGATCTTGCGTCTCTGGCGATAGCCGCGCAGCATTCCCAGGGCGCCGTTCATTCGAGCGATGCTGCGGTTCTTCTTTTGCACGGCCAGGGTGTCGGCGAGGTCGACCTGCGATCCGCGGAGCTCGCGCAGCAGCTTCTCCATCTCGAACGAGAGCTGGTCGAGCTCGGGGCGCTGCAGTCGGACAAACGTGCGCTCGGTGACCAGGATGTGACCCGACCCGATCTGCTGTGCCATCGAGTAAGCGCTGCCGCCCATGTAGTTTCCCATGGCAGGGGAGTATATCCCTGGGCCTCGCTGCGTGGGGCTTGGATGAGGAAAACGCTGGAGACTCCATTCTCGTATGAGATCCTGTAGCGCCTGACTGCCGAACTCCGGAGACCCGTATCGATGGATCGATTGCAGCGTGACCTCGTCTTTGCCGTGCGCACCCTGGCGCGGACACCGGTGATCACCGGAGCCGCTCTGCTTTCCCTGGCGCTGGGTATCGGAGCCAACACCACGATCTTCACCTTGATCAATGCGGTGTTTCTGCGTGGACCGGTGCACGTGGAGGAGCCCGATCGACTGGTCTCGGTCTTTTTCAGCGAAGAGGGGCGCGGAGACGAGGCGGTGACGAATCGATTCCCCTTCTCTCGCTTGAACTACCTCGATCTCGAAGAGGGCAGTCGCGACGTCTTCGACGGGCTGGTGAACGTCATCGGCTTCGGCGGCGCCGCCATGCGGGTCGACGGTGGAGAGCCCGAGCAGGTGGCCGGGAACCTGGTCAGCGGGAACTACTTCGATGTGCTCGGAGTGCGTGCGGCACACGGGCGCACCTTCCTACCCTACGAGGACGAGACCCCGGGAACCCACCCGGTCGTTGTCCTCAGTCACAGTTTCTGGGAGCGCCGCTTCGGTGGGGATCCCTCGATCGTGGGCAGCACGGTGCTCCTGAACAGCGAGGGGTTCGAGGTGATCGGGATCGCCCCGGAGGGCTTCAACGGCACCTTCACGCTCGGTAGCCCGAGCTTCTGGATGCCGATGGCCATGCACGACGTCTTTCTGGGCGGGCTCATGCGGGAGTGGTTCGACCAGCGCCGTCCCGGGCAGACCAATGCCTTCGGTCGCCTGCGGGAGGGCATCACGCTCGAACAGGCCTCGGGAGCCGTGGCGAGGGTCGGAAACGCTCTCGAGGAGCTGTATCCGATCGACAACAAGAACCGCACCTTCACACTGGTTCCCTTCAAGGAGTCGATGATCGCGCCCCAGCAGAGAGAGCTGTTCATCCGCGGAGGGTGGATGCTGATGGGAGTGGTCGGCGTCGTGTTGCTGATCGCCTGCGGCAACGTCGCGAACCTCCTCCTGGCCAAGGCGTCGGCCCGGCGCAAGGAGATCGCGATCCGATTGTCGATCGGTGCGACTCGCGGAGAGCTGGTTCGGCAGTTGCTCACCGAGAGTCTGTTGTTGGCTCTCGCCGCCGGCGCGCTCGGCCTCCTCGTTGCGGTCTGGGCGCGCTCGATCCTGTGGTCGATGCGTCCCCCGTTCCTCGACGACTCGGCGATGGACCTCTCCTTCGATCCAATCGTTCTGGGGTTCACCCTGCTGGTCTCGCTGGTGACCGGAGTGCTGTTCGGCCTGATCCCGGCGGTTCGAGCCACGCGCCCCGAGCTCGTCACCGATCTCAAGGACGCGTCGGTCAGCAAGCCCGGTCGGCGCTTCGAGCTGCGCGAGGCTCTGGTCGCGGCGCAGGTCGCCCTCTCCTTCGTGGCACTCATCGGAGCGGGTCTCTTCGTGCGGAGTCTCGGCGCGGCGACCGAGATCGACGTCGGTTTCGAGCCAGAAGGGTTGGTGGCGATGAACTTCGACGTAGGCGCCAACGGCTACGAGCAACCGCAGGGCCGAGCCTTCTTCGAGCGGGTACTCGAGCGCGCCGCGGCGGTGCCCGGAGTCGAGAGGGTGGGACTGGCTACCAGCGTACCCATGGTGTCGTTCGACATCCTGCGCTCGGTGTACGGCGAAGGCCGAACCGAGGACGACGAGCGCAATGGCAAGTACACCCTCGTCAGCACGGTCTCCCCGGACTACTTCCGCACCGCAGGGATCGAGCTGCTCAAAGGGCGTACCTTCAACGAGCGAGACCATGCCGACGCACCGGCAGTCGTGGTGGTTTCGCAGGCGATGGCCGACGAGCAGTGGCCCGACGAGGACCCGATCGGCAAGCGCTTTCATTTCCATGGCCAGGACGACCTCGAGCGCGAAGTGGTGGGAGTCGTCGAGACTTCGAAGTTCGGCTCGCTCGGCGAGCCACCGCAGTCGGTGACCTACATGCCGGTCGAGCAGAACTACCGCGACGTCATGACTCTGGTCGCTCGCGGCTCTTCGTCGGGAAGCGGAGGAGATCCGGAGGCCCTGCTCGGGACCCTGCGCAAGGAGATGCAACAGCTCGATCCGACGCTGGCCATCACCGGAGTGCAGATCGTCGAGGAGTCCGTCGGGCAGTCGTTGTGGACGGCGCGCATGGCGGCGGGTCTGCTCGGCATTCTCGGGGCGTTGGCTCTGGTGCTCGCCGCAATCGGACTCTATGGGGTCATGTCGCATGCGGTCGGCCAGCGCAGTCGCGAGCTCGGTATCCGAATGGCCATGGGGGCCGATCGCTCGGAGCTCGTGGGTCTCGTGCTGAAGCGAGGGATGATCCTCGCGGGAGCCGGGCTGCTTCTCGGCGTCGGTGTGGCCCTGTTCCTCAGTCGGGGATTGACCACTCTGCTCTATGGCGTGAGCCCGAGCGATTTCACGACCTATCTGGTCACGGTCGGGATCCTGCTGCTGGTGACCCTGGTCGCCAACCTGCTGCCGGCCCGACGTGCCACCAGGATCGATCCGGTCAAGGTGCTGCGCGCCGAACGCTAGACCGCGGAGCGGATGTGCGAGAGGCGGGCTATGATGACGCCACGCGTCCCGGTCCTGCCTATGCCTTCCGACATCGATCCGATTCCGCTCATCGATCCCGAGGACGAGCTCGTCTGCCTGGGACACGAGGAAGACCTGGCGGCACAGGGCGGCGCGTTGGCTCCCCCCATCGTCCAGACCTCGCTCTTCGCGATGCCGGGGCTGGACGCACTGAACGAGGCTCTCGGCAGCGAGCATCGCAGCCACGTCTACAGCCGCGGTCGCAACCCCACAGTCGAGGCGGTGGAAGCCAAGTTGGCTCGGCTCGAGCGAGCGGAGGCGTGCAAGTGCTTCGCCTCGGGGATGGCGGCGATCAGCGCCGCGATGATGGGCACGTTGCGCGCCGGCGATCACGTTGTGTTCGTCAACCAGATCTACGGACCGACCCTCCAGCTGGCCGCTCACGTATCGCGCTTCGGGATCGAGCACGACGTGGTGCTGGAGCTCGATCTGGCTGCCATCGAGGCGGCGTTGCGCCCCAACACCCGTCTCCTCTGGCTCGAGAGTCCGGGGACGATGTTGTTTCGGTGCTTCGACCTGGCCGCGGTCGCCGGCCTGGCCAGGGAGCGCGGCATCGTGACCGCGATCGACAACAGCTGGGCGACGCCGCTCTTCCAGAAGCCCCACGCCCTGGGAGTCGATCTGGTGATTCACACGGCCACCAAGTACCTCGGGGGGCACAGCGACCTGGTGGCGGGCGCGGTGGCAGGAACCGCCGAGCGCCTCGAACGGCTCTTCTACGATGCGGTCCTGCTCAACGGGGGCACCCTCGCTCCCTTCGATGCCTTCCTGGTCAACCGCGGGCTGCGCACACTGCCGGTGCGCATGCGCGGTCACCATGAGCGGGGACTCCTGGTCGCGCGTCATCTGGCGGCTCACCCCAGAGTCCGACGGGTGTTCCACCCGGCGCTCACCCAGTCGGAAGGCTCGCTGGCCGGGTACGGGGGCACCGGCTATGCCGGACTGTTCAGTTTCGAGCTCGACAGCGAGCGCTACGAGGACGTGCGCCGCGTGGTCGACCGGCTCGAGCGCTTTCGGATCGGAGTGAGCTGGGGTGGGGTCGAGAGTCTCGTGATCGCGGCGAACCGAGGTGGGAACGCGGAGCAGCTCGCCGCCGCGGGCATCCCCGCCGGCCTGATCCGGCTCTCGGTGGGACTCGAGGATGCGTCTCTCCTGATCGACGACCTCGACCGGGCTCTCGATCGGTGACCGGCTCCGATCCCAGCGACGAGTCCGCCAGGATCTCCCTGGGACTCGCTCTGGTTCCCCTGGTGGCGCTGGTCACCGGGTTCGCCCTGGCCGCTGCCACCATCGGGCTCACCACCGAGATCTTGATCGTCGTGATGCTGGCGGCGGCCTGTGTGGCCGGAGCGATCGCGGTCTGGCGCGGTGGCTCCTGGAGGGAGATCGAGCGGGCCACGGGGAAGAAGCTCGGCGGGGTCTTGCCGATGATCCTGATTCTGCTCTCGATCGGGATGCTGATCGCCACGTGGGTGTCCAGTGGCACGATTCCCTACCTCGTGGCCTGGGGAGTACGACTGGTCGATCCGCGCTTCTTCGCGCTGTTGACCTTCGTGGTCACCGCGGTGATGTCGTTGTGTACCGGGACCTCGTGGGGCTCCGCGGGAACCCTCGGTGTCGCTCTGATGGGGGCCGCGGCGGCGCTGGACGTTCCCCTCGCGATGGCGGCAGGGGCGGTCGTTTCGGGGGCGTATCTGGGAGACAAGATGTCACCTCTCTCGGACACCACCAACATCTGCGCCCTCGCCGCAGGCGCCGACCTGTACTCGCACATCCGGCACATGCTCTACACGGCCGTGCCGTCGGCGCTGCTGGCGTCGGCGGTCTATCTGATTGCCGGAGCTCGGTCTCCAGGGGCAGGAGTCCATGGGGGAGAGCTGCCGGTCACCGCGGTTCGGCTGGCCGGAGAGCTCGAGAGCTCTTTCGAGCTCGGTCTCCTCCCGCTGCTACCGCTTCTGGTCGTCGTGGCGGCCATCCTGGTCAAGGTCCCGCCGGCACTGGCACTGTCGGGCTCGAGCGCAGTGGCCCTCCTGCTCGCCGTCTTCCTGCAGGGCTTTTCAGTGCCGCATGCCCTGGCCGCCGCGGTCACCGGGTTCGACCCGATCTTTCTCGGTGACCGGGGTGTGGACGCGTCGAGCCTCTCTCCGGACGTGTCGAGCCTCCTCGCCCGGGGGGGTCTCTACTCGATGGCTCCGACGCTGGTGGTGATTCTGGCCGCCTTCCTCTTCGCCGCTGCACTCGAAGTGTCGGGTGCGCTCGAGCGCATCCTGTCGGCGCTGCTCTCCGTGGTGCGCTCGACCTTCGGGCTGATCGCTTCGACCATGGCCTCCGGAGCCCTGATGATCTCGCTCACCAGTCATGGTGGAGTCACCGCTCTGGTCCTGGGCGAGATGTTCGAGAAGGCCTACCGAAAGCGGGACCTGGCCCCGGAGAATCTCTCGCGCTCGCTCGAAGACTCGGTCACCATCGTCGAGCCGATCCTGCCCTGGACCGTCTCCGGGATCTTCATGTCGACGACACTGGGCGTACCCACGGGGGCGCTGCTTCCGTGGGCGGTGTTCTGTTGGGGCGGCTCGATCTTCTCGTTGCTGTTGGCGGCCACGTTCGATCGGACGGGCTTCGGCCTGACGCGACTTCGGTGAGAGCGGCCCGGGCCTACTCCGGCACGTACCAGATCGGCGAGGAATAGGCGCGCTCCTGCACCGTCGCTGGAAGGTCGGGTCGGGGCGCAACCCCGGCACGCAGGGCGTCCCAGGTCGACCAGCGGCAGGTCGGATTCTCGAGCACCCGGACATAGTAGACGGCGCGTTGAGAGGAGACGAACTGCGGGTCGCTCCACACCGTGGCCAGCTCGGCGTCGCCGACGCCGGAGTCGAAGCTGCAGGTGCCGAGGTCGACCGAGGCGCCGTTCTCGGCGCAGCGATGAGTGTCCGGATCGGGCTGTGCCGCGTCCGAGCAGGCGACGTCGTACACCTGCTCGTGGACCTCGCCCCCCTCGACCCAGCCCTTGACGATCTGCACGCGCTGGAGGGGTGCACTGTTGGCATCGCGGGCCGCCCAGACCAGGAAGCGCGGCGCCCGGTCGGCGTCGGCGAGCAGGTCGCTGCCCATCGCCACGCCGCCGTCGTAGGCCTTTGCGATCATCTCGTCGTCGCCGGTCAGCGAGGGGTCGAAATCGTAGCCGGCAAAGAAGCGCAGCAGGATTCGAGTCCCGGTGGTGCCGTAGGTCTCCTTGCGTCGGAAGGCGTCGTAGATCGACTCGCGGGTGTTCTCCTCGGCCCAGACCCCGGTGAGACCGGAGGCTCCCCAGAGATGGAAGTAGCCGTTGCTGTAGATGCCGTCGTCACTGGCGAGGTCGGACTCCTCTGAGGTGAGGGGTACCGAGCCACGTCGCTCGGGCGTACCGTCCCGACTCCCGACCTTGCTGTAGTAGTTGTCCTCTTCGGGAGTGCCACCGGCGTTGTGGGAATCGGTCGCCGCGACCAGGCCGAACCGGAACGGGTTGAACCCCTTCGTCTCTTCGAGCAGCAGGCCGTTCTTGTAGGCCTCGCGCACATAGCCCCCCGAGGGCTCGCTGTAGAGACGGGTGGCAATGCGGAAGGGGAAGATCTCGAAGTCGGCCCACTCGTCGTTCGGAGACAGCAGGGGATGGGTCTCGGAGGTGCCCTTCACCTGGGTGACCTCGACCAGGGGCTCGTTGCGCATGCGCGTCTCGGCGTACTCGGCGGTCAGGGGCGCGCCAGTGAACGTGGCCAGGCCGAACATGTGGCCGTTGCTGCCGTTCGAGTTGTGCGGGATCGCCAACGCTTCCATTCCCTGGTCGCGGAGGTCGTCGAGCCAGCGCCAGAGATCCTCGGGATCGGGGGAGTCGGTGCGAGCGAACGGCCGGTCCGGTGCGGCGCCCCGGAAGATGACGTTGCGATGCAGGTTGCCCCGATCCGCAGCCGTGGAGGTGAACTCGTAGCCGATGAAGGTGGTGAAGTTGCCGGGGTCGTTGTGACGCTCGGCGGCTTCTACGATGTCCTGCCAGGCGGAGCGTTTGGCCGGTTCTCCGTCCAATGCGTCCAGCTCCCCGGTTCCCATCGCCTGGAGGGCCCGCTGGAATCCCTGGCCCGAGCCCAGCTCGCGCAGCTCCTTCGCCAGGGCGGTGTCGTAGAGGGGATCGCCGGGGGTGTCCATCGACGGCAACATGCCGAGGTAGAAGGCGTGGTCGGTCACGGCCTGGAAGTCGAACGGGGTCTTCAACTGCATGCGGTGGCCGCTGGGATGATCGATCGCTTCGCCCTTGGCGAATCGGTAGGCGTCGTCGGGGCCGGAGACGACTTCGAAGATGTAGGCGTCGAAGGAGTGCCGGGTATGAACGTGCAGCTCACCGAAGTAGGCGTTGCGCAGGGGGTTGGGAGCCCTCCTCGCGGTCTGTGTGGTTTCGGCGGGAGCGCCAGCTGCGGCTTCGTCGTGCGGCCGAGGGGCGCAGGCCAGTGACGAGATCAGGGCGATCGAGGGGAGAATCGGCCACAGGTCCGACGAAAAAGACCTCCGCGAAACCGAGACAGTCATCTGTACTCTCCTTGTGAGACGGGAAGGGTCTCTCTAGACTACCTCGCGAAAGGGGAGTGCCGATATGGACGACCAGGAACGCGCCATCTTGACCGCAATTCTCACCCGTCAGTCAGTGCTGTCGCTGGCGGTCACGATCGAAGGGGCTCCGAGTGTCGGCCAGCTGCCGTTCGCGATCCAGCCCGACTTCGGTGCGCTGCTGGTGCACGTCTCGAGCCTGGCTCGTCATGCGCGGGGGCTCGGAGAGGGCGCTCGTTTCGCGGCGCTGGTCCAGGCGCCGAAGGCGGACGAGCTCGATCCGTTCCAGCGTCCGCGCGTACGACTCGAAGGGTCGGCCCGGGCTCTGGCCCGAGGCTCTCAGGACTGGGAGGAGGCCAGGAACCGCTATCTGGACAAGCTCCCGACCGGAGCGGTGACCTTCGGTCTGGGTGATTTCACGCTCTACGAGCTGGAGGTCGAAGGCGGGCGTTTCGTGTCGGGCTTCGCCGGCGCACACACCTTGAATCCCCGCATCCTGGCCGAGCTCGCGGCTGGCAGCACCTGACGAAGGTCGGCTCTTCAGCGCTCGTCGCGGAGGAGGGATCGATGATGAAGACGCAGGGGACGCGGGCGATCCGACTCTTGCGAGACGCGGGTGCGCAAGTGACCGTTCACCAGTGTGACTTGGAGGAGGGTGCTGCCGAAACCTACGGCGAGAGCATTGCCGCGATCCTGGGGGTCGAGCCCGAGCGGGTGCTCAAGACCCTGATCGCGGAAGTCGACGGAGGGGCCGTGGTGGCCATCGTTCCCGTTTCGGGAAGGCTCTCACTCAAGGCCCTGGCCCGCGCCGCAGGTGGAAAGCGGGCCGAGATGGTGGAGCCGGCTCGGGCCGAGCGACTGACCGGGTACGTGACCGGAGGCATCAGCCCCTTCGCACAGCAGCGCCAGCTCCCGACCTTCGTCGACGAGACCGTCGAGCTCTGGGACAGCGTCTTCGTCTCCGCGGGTCAGCGAGGCCTCCAGCTCGAGATCGCGCCTGCCGAGCTGCTGCGGTTGCTCGGGGTCGGGGTCTCGGACATCGCCGGCTGAGCCGCGGCTGAGAGCGGACTGGGGTGGGGGGTGCTGGTATCGTGCGTCTCGGAATCTCTCCGATGGAACAACGCAACCTCCCTCTCGTTCTGAGCGCCATCTTTGCCGTCATCGTGGTCGGCGGCACGGTCGACCTGGTCCTCGACAATCCGGACACGATCTTCAGCGCCCACGTGCTGTTCGAGGTCGGGATGATCGTGGTCAGCGTCGTTTCGGCCGCCTACCTCGGCTTCGGCTGGTGGCGGACCCAGCGGACCCTGGTCGGAGCCCGTCGAGATCTGGAGCGCGGGCGCGCGGAGCGGGACGATTGGCGTCGGCGCACAGAAACGCTGCTCAGCGGCCTCGGAGACGAGATCGATCGCCAGCTCGACCACTGGGAGCTCACACCGAGCGAGCGAGAGACCGCCTTGCTCGTGCTCAAGGGGCTGAGTCACAAAGAGATCGCCCGGCTGACCAGACGCAGCGAGAAGACCGTGCGGCAGCACGCGGTCGGCGTCTATCGCAAGTCGGGCCTCGGAGGCCGCGCCGAGCTGTCGGCGTTCTTTCTCGAGGATCTCCTCGCACCTCTGCTCGAGCGCGCTCCGGATCTCGAATCCGTCGGAATCGACTGACTCCGAGCCGGTAGGCACCCCGGTTCCGGGGCCCCCGGTCGCCACTCGGGGCATTTGCCCGAGGTCCGAGTCTCGCTCGATGGGACGATCCGCTCGGAAATGGGACGTTTGTCGGATGGCCCAGGGTGACGGCCTCGGGTACCTTGCCCATCGGAACGTCGAAGTCCCCTGCGAAACATAGGTGGGCGAAGCATAGGTAGAACTACCTAGCGGGCTACCAGCGAGTCACGGTGTCGTGGGGCGGTAGTGCCCGTCACGATGATCGGGCAACGAAGCGGAGGAGAAGCGCTGTGTGCGTGGGAAAGGCCGTGTGGGTGGAGCGTTGCTCGGAGTCTCTCCGTCAGGCCGGGTCTCGGCTGGCTCGTGCGTTCCTCGTGCTCGCCGCGGCGGTGTGCTGGAGCGTCTCGCCGGCCGCTGCCGAACGGCCCGCTGCCGCCGACAAGCTCGATCGTCTTCTGATGCATGCGGCCTCGGAAGGCCCCGGTGCTCGAAGCCTGACCGCGAGGACTGCCGCCGACGCGGCGGCCTGGCAAGTGCTCGCTGGACTCGAAGCGCCGAGGATCGAGCTCCAGACGGAAGGGCGAGATGCCTCCTTCGGGCGAGAGCTCAATGCCGCGGACTTCTTGCGCTACAGCCAGCCCTTCCGGTGGCCCGGAAGCGGGAGTGGTGCGCTGCGCGACGGTCTGGAGGAATGGCAGTCGGTGACCACTCGAGCCCAGCGGCTGGAGGAGGCGGCTGGAGCGGCGTCCCTGTGGTTGGAAGTCGCGGCGGAGACTGCGGCCAACTCGGTGAGAGAGGCTCGCCTCCAACGCATCGAGCGCGCGCTGGTGATCTACCGTCGTCGACTGGAACTGGGTGAGATCGCGGGCTCCGAGGTTCGCCAGCTCGAGCTCGAGCGGGGCCGCGACGCCGCCGCACTGGCCTTGGGCCGAGCTCGTGTGGTCACTCTCCGCGCGCAGCTCGAGAGCCGGATCGGAATGCCCAGCCCCCCTGCCGAGGTGGGCGATCTCGAAGCGCTGGTGCAGTGGCTGGGAGCGGCGTTTCCATTGCCTTCGTCCCGGCCCGATGGGCTGGAGCTCGCCGGCCCACTCTTTGCGCGGGTCGAGCAGCAGCAGGCTCTGGTGGACCAGCGTAGCCGCGTGCGTCAGCGGATGGCGGCGGGGCAGCCGACGGTGGACGTCGAGTGGGAGCGCATTCCAGATGTGGCCGGGCTCCAGGGGTACGATGCTCTGGGCGTTCAGCTCTCGGTGCCCCTTCCCCTGTTCGGCGCGACTCGCTCCCGACGCGCCCAGGCCGATGCCGATCGCGTGGCGGCCGCCTTCGAGGCCGACCTGGAACGCCGGCAGCTCGACCAGCGCTTCCGAGCGGCCGACTCGCGACGACAGGCCGCCGAGCTGGCCCTGAGCGAGCTCGACTCGTTGTCGGCAGAGCTCCCTCGGACCGAGACCTCCCTCGCCGAGCAGTTCCGCCTCGGAGCGATCTCCTATCTCGTCTTCCTCGACGGCTTCCGTCGCGTCGACGAGCTGCGCTTCGGGCGGATCGATGTGCAACTGTCGCTCATGCAAGCCCGTCTCGAGGAGGCCCTCTTGCTCGGTGATGCCTCCTATTTCCCACTGCCAGCCACTCTGCAGGGCCTCGACGAGCCCATACCGCCTGCAACGGAGAACCCGCAATGAGCTCACTTCCAACAATTCTTCTCGTCCCCCTGCTGACGGCGGGAGTGACGTTCGGTGGCGACGTGGAAACCCGGGTCGAGCTGAGACCGGAGGAGCGCCAGCGGGCAGCGATCGAGACCCTGGTGGTCGAGAGCCGTGCGACCCCGCGCACGATCCGAGTCGTAGGTGAGATCGTGCGCTCCCCTGGCGCGACCCACCCGGTGCGCAGCCTGGTCGAGGGACGCATCGAGAGGATCGATGTCGCCCCCGGCGACAGTGTGACCAAGGGCCAGCCGCTGCTGCTCATGCACTCGCACACGCTTCATCAGTTGCAGGCTCAGTTGCTGGAGGCGATCCAGGAGCTGGCGCTGGCCGAGAACCGGGTCGAAGCGGGGCGCCAGCTGCTCGAGATCGAAGGAATCAGCCGCATGGAGGTCGACCGTCGAGAGCAGGAGGCCTTCAAGGTCCGCCTGGCGGTGGAGGCGGCCAAGATCGAGCTGCACGATCTCGGCCTTTCGGACCTGGAGATCCAGGCGCTGTCGACGGTCGATCGCACGCATCCGGATACCCATCCGGACCTGGTGGTTCGAGCGCCGATCGAGGGCGTCGTCCTCGAGCTCTCGATCTCGCCCCAGGGATGGGTCCAACCGTGGGAGCCATTGATGGTGATCGGGGATCCCGATCGACTCGAGTTGCAGCTCCAGTTGACACCGGCGGCCGCGAGCACCGTGGGCCCCGGAGACCTGGTCGAGTTCCACCCGGTGGGCGAGCCCGAGTGCGCTTGTCGAGCCACGGTGGTGACCCGAGTGCCACAGGTCGATCCCGAGACCAGGACGGTCACGATTCGCGCCGCCATCCAGACCAGCTCGGCTCAGGCGCTTCCGGGGGTCTTCGTGGAAGGCACACTCATCGGCCGCGAACGGGCCGCGACCGGTTTCGTCGTGCCGGAGCATGCGGTGACACGCCTGGCGGCGCAAGGCCCGACGTCCGAGCCAGAGGGGTCAGCGGGTGACCATGTGTTCGTCGAGCTGTCCGAGGGAGTCTACGAGGCTCGTCCGGTCACCCTCGGCCGGTTCGACGCGGGCGGCTACGAGGTCATCTCGGGATTGGCCGAAGGCGATCGCATCGTGGTGCAGGGAGTGTTCCTGCTCAAATCGAAACTGGTGAGAACCGAGGGGCAGTGATGCGTCGCCTTCTCGAGATCAGCCTGGAGCACCGCCTCGTCGTGCTGGTGGTCTGCGTTCTGGTGGCAGTCGGCGGACTGTTCGCGGTGCGAGAGATCCCCATCGACGCCTTTCCGGACGTGACCAACATCCAGGTCACCGTGATCTCCCAGGCGCCGACCCTGTCGCCGCTCGAAATCGAACAGCTGGTGACCTATCCGATCGAGCAGGCGTGCGCCGGTTTGCCTCGCTCGACACAGGTGCGGTCGCTCTCGAAGTTCGGCCTCTCCATGGTCACGGTCGTGTTCGAGGACGGGACCGATATCTACTTCGCGCGCCAGATGGTCATGGAGCGGATGCTCGCGGCGCGCGGGGAGCTTCCGGAAGGAACCTCCTCCAATCTCGGGCCGATCTCGACCGGGCTGGGTGAGGTCTACCAGTACACCCTCGAGAGCTCTGGGCATAGCTTGATGGAGCTACGCACCCTCCAGGACTGGGTGGTGCGTCCCATCTTGCGCACCGCTCCGGGCGTCGCCGGCGTCGACTCGTTCGGGGGTTACGTCAAGCAGTATCAGGTGGTCGCGGATCCTGCGGCGCTGCGGCGTTACGGGCTGACCATCCAGGAGCTCGCCGACACGGTGGCCGCCAACAACGGGGTGGCCGGTGGCGGCTACGTCGAGCGCGGTGGCGAACAGTACGTCGTGCGGGGCGACGGATGGGTTCGAGGGGAGCAGGACCTGCGCGACACCGTCGTGGCCTATCGAGCGGGGGTGCCGGTACTGCTCTCGGACGTTGCCGACGTCGTGATCGGTCCCGAGATCCGGCAGGGCGCCATCAGCCGTGACGGAGAAGGAGAAACCGTTGCCGGAATCGTCCTCATGCTGCGCGGGGCTTCCGGGCGAGATGTCGTGCGCGAAGTCGAGGCACGGCTCGAGACAGCCCGCCAGAGTCTGCCCGAGGACGTCGAGATCGAGACCTTCTACGACCGGAGCGAGTTGGTGAGCACCGCTCTGGGAACGGTGAGTACCGCCCTCCTGCAGGGGGCGGCCATGGTGCTCCTCATCCTGCTGTTCTTCATGGGGCACGCTCGCTCGGCGCTCCTCGTCGCGGTCCAGCTGCCCATGTCGGCGCTGGCCACGTTCCTGGTGATGAATCAGGTCGGCCTCTCGGCCAACCTGATGACCCTCTCCGGCCTCGCGATCGCGATCGGCATGCTGGGAGACGGAGCCATCGTGCTGGTCGAGAACACGGTCCGACTGATGGCGGACCACCCGGACGACGAGGAGGGCAGGGTCGCGATCAGCCGACAGGCCGCGCAGGAGGTGCTGCGTCCGATCGTTTTCGGGATCGCGGTGATCGTGGTGGTCTTTCTTCCCATTGCCACGCTGCAGGGAATGGAAGGCAAGATGTTCGCGCCGCTCGCCTACACCATCTCGATCGCCCTGGCGTGCTCTCTGATCCTGACCCTGACCCTGGTTCCGGTACTTTCGTCGCTGCTGCTCAAGAAGGGGGGGTCGTACTTCGGCGGCCGGATCCCTCATCCGGCCGATCTGGTGCGTCGGGTCTACCGCCCGCAGCTTCGCTGGGCGATCGCTCATCCGTGGATCGTGTTGGGGGTCGCGGTGATCCTGGTCGTCGCCGCGTTGCTGATTGCGCCGACGCTGGGGACCGAGTTCCTGCCATCGATGGGAGAGGGCTCGATTGTCGTGCAGCCCTTCCAGTTGCCCTCGGTGTCCCTCGCCGAATCGCTCCGCACGGTGCGCGAGATCGAAAAGGCGATCATGGAGCTGCCCGAAGTGAGCCACGTGGTCAGTCGCACCGGCCGGTCGGACATCTCCTCCGATCCGATGGGTGTGGGGGAGAGCGACATGTACGTCCTGCTCGCGCCCCGTTCCGAATGGACGACCGCGAGCACCAAGGACGGCCTCGTGGCGGCCCTGCGCGAGAAGCTCGAAGGGTTTCCCGGGGTGGAGTTCGGCTACACGCAGCCGATCCAGATGCGGGTCGACGAGCTCGTTTCGGGCGTCAAGTCGCAGATCGCGATCAAGGTGTTCGGAGAAGACCTTCCGGTGCTCGCCGAGCTGGGCGACCGGGTAGCCGCGATCCTGGGTGAGGTCGAAGGAGCTGTCGATATCAAGGTCGAGGCGATCGAGGGCCTCGGTTACCTCGAGGTCGAGATGCAGCGCCAGCGGATGGCGCGGCTCGGCATCAGTGTGGCTCAGGTGCAGGGTCTGATCGAGACCGCGATGGCGGGCAACGTGGTCTCCACCGTGCCCGAAGGCGATCGGCGCATCGGTGTGGTCGTACGCCTCCCCCAGGAGTTTGTCGCGCGCGTCGAGAACCTGCAGCGGCTTCCGCTGTCGACGCCGACCGGCGAGCGAGTGGAGCTGAGGGAAGTGGCCGACGTGGTGCTCTCCTCGGGCCCGGCCCAGATCTCTCGCGAGGACGGGAAGCGGAGGGTCGTGGTCGAGCTCAACGTGGTCGATCGAGACATCGGCGGTCTGGTGGCCGAGGCCCAGGAGCGATTGGACCGGGAGCTCGACCTACCGACCGGCTACTTCGTCACCTGGGGCGGGCAGTTCGAACAGCAGCAACGGGCCATGGCCCGCTTGAAGGTCATGGTGCCTCTGGCGCTGGTGCTGATCTTCCTGCTGCTCTACCTGAACTTCCAGGAGATCCGGCCGGTGGTGCTGATCCTGGTGAATATTCCGCTGGCGTTGGTGGGAGGGGTACTCGGCCTGAAACTCTCGGGCCTCTACCTCTCGGTGTCGGCTTCGGTCGGATTCATTTCGCTGTTCGGCATCGCGATTCTCAACGGCCTCGTGATGATCGAGTTCTTCCAGCGCCTGGAGAGCTCGACGGGGGATCGACGAGCCGCGATCTTCGAAGGGGCAGAGCTCCGTCTACGCCCGGTGCTGATGACGGCGGCCACCACGGCCCTCGGTCTGGTGCCTCTGGTCTGGGCGACCGGCGTCGGGTCCGAGGTGCAGCGTCCGCTGGCGGTGGTGGTGGTGTCCGGGGTCGTCACGTCGACGGCTCTGACCCTGTTGGTGCTGCCCGTTCTCTACGATCGTTTCGGCGGCGCGCAGCGCGGAGGCGACTCGGTCAGGGCCGTGGCGGAGGATTCGGACAGCCACGACGAGCGCGAGCTCTCCGTGGCCTCTTGACCGTCATTCGAGGTAGTTCGACCAGGCGGGTCCGAAGTTGTTGCCTCGGCTGGTGATCTGACGGATCTCACCGCCGGCGGTCGGCATGATGAAGATCTGCCGCCCTCCCACGCGAGTGGACTCGAACGCCACGAAGCGGCCGTCAGGGGAAAAGGACGGCGCCTCGTGACTCCCGGTCAGCCCGTCGGTGATGATCTTCATTTCGAGCGTGGTGAGATCGAGGATGGCGATGTCGAATCGCTTGCCACTCTCGTCGCGGTGCGAGAAGGTGATCTTGGTGCCCTTGGGGTGCCACGACGCCCCCTCGTTGTACTTGCCGTCGAAGCTCAGTCGCCGGGCATTCGTTCCCTCCGCGTCCATGACGTAGATCTGCGGGTCCCCGCCTCGGCTCGAGGTGAAGGCGATCTCGCGCCCGTTGGGACTCCACGCCGGGTTCGTGTCGATCCCTCCCGAGTGGGTGAGGCGGATGGGCTTGCTGCACTGGTTGGTGGTCGGGCTGCGAGTGCAGCGGAAGATCTCCATGTTGCCGTCGACCGACTGGGTGAACGCGAGATCCTGACCGTCCGGAGAGAAGGTCGGCGAGAAGACGCTGGGATGGTCGACCAGAATCGAGCTCTTGCGGCCGGTCTGGATGTCGGCAGCGTAGATCGAGGGCCCGCCTTCGAAGTAGGAGATGTAGGCGAGCACGTCGTTGGTGGGAGACCAGGTCGGTGCGAGGGTGAGCGACTCGTGGGCGGTGACGCGGCGTTGGTTCGCCCCGTCGTAGTCCATCATGTAGATCTCCTTGTTGCGGTCGCCGTCGCGGTCGCTGCTGAAGGAGATCTGGGTGCGTGCCACGCCCCGGAGTGACGTGAGAAAGGCGAGGATCTCGTCGCTGAAGATGTGCGCCATGCGACGAGAGAGATCGTAGGTGCCCTGATAGCGCTTGCCGAAGAGATACCGACCTTGCGGTAGGTCGAAGCCGCGGCCCTCGACCACGATGCGGTCGCCCTCCTGGGTGAGCTGGACGACGATCACGACTTCGTTGTCGAGCGATGCGTATTGCACGAAGTCGTGCTCGCGCTCCCCGGTCAGGGTGAGCACCGAAAAGACCTCCGGGCCGTGGATACGAAACACCCCGGTGAACTCGAGGTCGGCCCGCAGCGTCCGCTCGAACTCGTCCATCGCCTCGCGTGCGGGCGGCGCTGCGCCGGCGGAGCGGGTGGCAGCGGGGAGGGCGAGGCGCAGTCGGGGGTGGGAGCGGCCGTCCAGCTCGAGGACGATCTCGCTGGCTTGTGGCGCGTCGGGTGCGATCACCTCCTGCTCTTGCGCCGGGGGCTGTGCCTGTACTGCGGCCGGCAATCCGGCGAGTGCGAACAGGAGAAGAAAGAGGACGAGGAGGCGATGGGCGCTGGCTGGAGGAATCATCGAGAGCTGTCGCACGGATTGGGGTCTCGCGGATAGGAGTTTTTGCTGGGGCGGGCACCGCGACGCGTCGCGTTCGCTGGTCCACCCCGAGGAGGAAGGTCTTCGCTGTGAGAACTCTAGTGTACCGAAGCGGCGGGCCGCCCGAGCGATGGGATCAGGGATCGACGAAACGGTACTCCAGGGCCCATCCCTGCCCCTGCCGATCCCCGTCACTGAGAAACCACAGCAGCATCTGGTTCGACCAGCTGGTGAAGGCAGGGGGAAGCCGGGAACCACTGATGACTGCAATGAGATCTCCGTTGGTACGAGCCCCATCGAAGACGTGGATGGAGTCCGTGTTGGGCTCCGTGTCGAGCGCCGTGAAGCGCACTTCGATCCGCTTGTCCTCGGGCGCTGTGATCAGCCACTGGCAGACCGTGTCGTAGGAGTAGGGCTCGGGGCCGCTGCCATCCGTGAGGGATCCTGGCTCGGTGAGGGTCACGGTGCCCGTACAGAACCGGGTTCGCTGATCGACCGCCTCGGTTCGGTACTCGACCAGCCAGTCCAACGGCTCCTCCAGGTTTGTGGGGGCGAGCACGACATGCGCGACGTTCCCGGGGACGAAGACGCTCTCAGGGAGCTCCGAGAGCGCCCACGATCCGACCGTGCGGGCGTCGACGGTCGGACCGGCGTAGAAACTGAGCGTTTCCTCGCCCGAGCGCCTGTCCCGGGAACGAACGCGGAACCGCACGCCGGTCGCTTCGGCTTGGGGTGCGATCGTCCAGGACCGGGTCTCGCGACCCTCTCCGGTCAGGTGCAGAAAGCCCACCGGATGGGAGAGGTGCTGTTGCGCAGAACCTCTCCCCGCGAGGACTTCGCAGCCCACGGCTGCGAGGAGATCCAGAGCGCCCGCGCCGAGTTGTCCGCCGTAGCGGGGATTGTCTGCGTCGACCGGGCGGGCTCCTTGCAGCAAACAGGCCTCGATCTGCTCGGCGGAGTAGTCCGGATGCTGCGACGCGACGAGCACGGCGCCGGCAGCGACGATGGCGGCAGCCTGGGAGGTACCGGTGCGCTCGATGGCCGTACCCACGGAGCGGACGTCGGAGCTGGCGATGAGCTCCGATGGTGCGGAGAGATCGACGAAGCTTCCGAAGTTGGACTGCTCGAGCTTCCTGCCCTGGCGGTCGAGGCCGGCGACGGCCAACACGCCCTGAGCTGCTGCGGGGTACTGACTGCGTCCCTGGTCGAAGTTGCCTGCGGAGGCAATGACGAGGACTCCCTTCTCACGCGCCCTGGCGAGGACGGCGGCCTCTCGGTCGGAGATCGCGTTCGATCCCCAGGCGGCCAGGATCACGTCCGCGCCGGTCTCGATGGCGTACTCGATACCGCTGTAGCCGTCGAACAGGTACGTGCTCGCGGCGTCGTCGGCCAGCGCCTTGACCGGCATGATCGCGAGTCGCTCGGGCGCCGCGTTGCCGTAGGCGTGCCGGACGATCTGGGCCAGGATTCCCGCCAGATGAGTGCCGTGGGGAAATTCGGCCAGGCGACCCGCCGGTGGTGCGACCGTGGCATCGTCGTCGGACACGTCCCAGCCGAGGAGGTCGTCGATGTGGCCGTTCCCGTCGTCGTCGATGCGGTTGCCGGGGATCTCACCGGCGTGGGTCCACAGCAGATCCGTCAGATCGGGATGAGAGATCTGCACGCCGTCGTCGACGATCGCGACGACGACCAGCGGTGCGCCCTCGGCCGGGCGAAGTCCGGTGGGGACGCGAGCCGCCTCCAGAAACCAGGGGGTGCTCGCCGACTCCGATTCCGCAGCCAGCGCCGAGGCTCGAGTTGCCGGTCCACCCCAGAGGGCCAGGGCAGCGCCGAAGGCAATGGGCAGCACGCACCGCAAGGGTCGGCCGATGGGTGGAGCGATCCCGTGAGAGAGATTCATGCTCGCAGGGGTCCGCGGGGCCTACCGGCTGCGGCAGGCCCCACGGTGTGCGAGGGAAAGCCCGTCGTCAGTTCCCCGCCTCGCTGCCGCCCTTGGCACCGAGGCTCCGCGGGGTCAGGCCGTCGCCGGTGCCGGCGTGGAGGGGCACTCGGCCTCGTAGATCGGGCAGACCGAAGGTGGTGCGTCCGTCGCCGCCGTAGGTCGTGCCGAGGATCGAGAACAAGGCCGTGTTCTGCGCGATGTCGAGCAGCTGACCGTCGCACAGGGCCCAGCCCCGGGGGGCGAAGTTGCCGCCGAACATGATGATCTCGCCGATGAAGGGCTCGGACTGATTGCGCGAGGGAAAGACTCCCGTGAGCGCGATGATGTAGTTGACCGCCTGCCAGGGCTGCATGTTGTTCTGGCCGAGGTCGACAAGGTCAGGCTGGCTGGCGATCCAGCTCGTGCCGTCGTTGTAGAGGATGTCTCCGTCACTTCCCAGAACGTCGATGTCGCCCGCCGGTCCCTGGGGTCCCTCGGGTCCCTCCGGTCCCTGAGGACCGATCGGTCCCTGAGGACCTTCGGGTCCCTGGGGTCCTTCGGGTCCCTGGGGTCCTTCGGGTCCCTGGGGTCCTTCCGGCCCTTCCGGTCCCGGAGGTCCCATCCCTCCGACTGTCAGATCGTAGTCGTCCGTCTGGCTCGAGGCCATGCCGTTGGATACCGTGAGCAGGTAGTCGCCGGCGGTGATCCCGACGGGGAGCAGCGCGTCGATGGACGCCGCGTCGGAATAGGTGACCGTGAGGGCACCGAACTCGCCCAGCGTGACGGCGAGCGGGCCGGGTCCGAAGTCGAAGTCTTCACCGGTGATGGTGAGCGCGCTGTTGTCGAGGTCGACCGCGACCTCGACGATGTCGAGGTGGTTGACTCCGGCGGGGGGCATCGCGGAGACCGGGCCGAGCGCCAGGGCACAGAGCACAGTCGTCACGACCAGCATCAGATTCTTCTCGGGCATGCTTCCTCCATATCCCGCACGTAATAATGGAGTACTCCGCGTCTGGATCGGGATCGTTCGTGGGTCCTTCCTGATGGAGCGTTCCATCGCGGAGGAAGCGAGGACCCGTGATTGGGTGACCCGAGCCTGTGGAGCGTGTCCGTGCGGGTTCTGGAGTGGATTGTATGTCGTGTAGCCACTTCGTCAAATCCGCAGCTTGCCATGTGGCGTAGTCGGGGGACCCGAATCGCCGAGACTCGCCCTGGGGCACGCCCCTTGCCGTCCGATCAGGGGTCGATTCCCCACCAGTCCAGCGTGCCGCTCTCGAAGCCGTCCTGGAACACGTAGTTCGCAGTCTCGCCGGTCTCGACGAACACCGCGTGACAGTGCCGATTCGAGCGCAGAGTCACCTGTCCGTCGCGGCAGTCGGGGTGCCCGCGCCACTCGTAGAGCTCCCAGCCCGGGTCTGGAACCGCCAGCAGGTCGATCGTGACTCCTTCCTCGAAGTCGACGTCGCAGTCCTGGCGGCAGTCCAATCCCTCGGGCGCGCTTCTGAGCGTTCCCCCCGTCCCGGAGATCTTGATGCTCAGGCGCTTGGATCTGGCGAACTGCGCCGTGCAGGAGACGTCGCTGTTCAGGAGGACCACTCCATCCCGGCAGCTGGCGTCGCCACGAAAGCGCTTGAACACCGAGCCGGGCGAGGCCTGTGCAGCGAGAGTGACTCGGGTGCCTCGGGCGTAGTCGTGGCTACAGTCGTTGCCGCACGCGATGCCGGCCGGGGTGCTGGTCACACTGCCGCCGCCGTTGCCCGTCAGCGAAACGGTGAGCCGGTATTCGGGCTGGGTCGGTGCGAGATCGAAGACGGCCGTACACGAACGGGCAGCGACCATGGTGACCAGACCGTCCGCGCAGTCCGCATGCCCCGTCCATTGCGAAAAGACGGAGCCCGTCGAGGGGCTGGCGTCGAGGCTGACGAGCGTTCCGTCCGGAAAGATCTCGCTGCAGTCGCTGCCGCATTGGATACCGGTCGGGTTGCTGGTGACCGTTCCCTGGCCGTTCCCGGAGCGGGCCACCGTGAGGGTGAAGTTCTCCGACTCGCCCGGGTCGACCGAGAAGGTTGCCGTGCAGGTGAGGTCGGTCATCATGGTGACCACGCCGTCAGAGCAGTCGGCGGCTCCGGACCAACCGGCGAAGACCGAGCCCGCGTCGGGGAGCGTGTCGAGCTCGACCGTGGTGCCCTCGTTCCAGTTCTGCGAGCAGTCGGCGCCGCAGTCGATGCCGGCCGGCGTGCTGACGATGCTCCCCGAGCCGTCGCCAGCGGTGGAGACGGTGAGCGTGTGCTCGGGCGTCGGCTGTGGATCGCTCAGGTCGATCTCGAGTCGGTAGAGCTGGGCGTCGTCCTGGCCGCTGCCCCGAACCAGGGCGAAGTAGGAGCCGGCACCGCTGTCGAGTCCGATGCCCTCGAGCAACTCACCGACTCCAGGCCCATTGGCGTCGGCCGCGGCGAGGACCGTGGTGCCGTCTCGATCCAGGATCTCGACCGACAGGTCCTGGAGAGAGCTGGTGTCGATGAGGTTGCCCTGGCTGCAGGCCCCCCCGGAGGACTGGGCCCCACTGAGATAGCTGTTGCCGATCGGTGCGACCGAGACCGTGACGCTGCTGTTGCTGCCGACCGTGAAACGGAAGTAATCGGGCTCACCGGGATCGTCGGCGCTCAGATCGTCCAAGACGACCGCTGCGGGTGCGCTGCCGATCGGAGTCGCGGTGCCGGGAGTGTCAGAGTCCTCGTAGCGATCGCCGTAGCCTCGGTTGGCCGCGACGATGTCATCGTGCTGGGGGCCGTCGAACGCCGTGGTGAGGTACGGCTCCATCAGCTTGGTCTGGTTCACCGGGCAGACGTGGGGGATGCCGATCCCATGGCCGTGCTCGTGCGAGAGCACGTTGCGCAGCACCAGTGAGTTGTTGTTCGTGTTCTGGAGGACTCCGTCAGCCGTGTCGAGGACCATGTCGCCCAGGTTCGGATAGAAGTTGTAGGCGAGCACGCCCGACGTGCCGTCGATGGCGTGTCCCGCGAGTCGGACGTCCCCTCGGACGCCGAGCACTCCCTCGCCGGTAGGGAAGGTGGCTCCATCGTCGGAGGACTCGTAGACGTACCGAAGGCCGGTCAACTCCGACCAGCGGTCGAACACGCCCTGCAGGAGCGGGATCCACACGGCAGAGCTGCCGTAGGTGGAGTCCAAGAACGCACGAAGGTTGCTCGGTGACGTCGCCTCACCGCCGTAGCCGGTGATCGACAGGCCGTCGGGCACCACGCTCCAGGTCAGTGTCGTGGGATCGCCCTGACCGAGTCCCGAGCCGTCGGTGGCGGTGCGCGTCCACCGATTTCCGTCGGCGAACTGATGCCGATCCCCGGACGGTTCCCGGAGAGAGGTCAGCAGCTGCCAGGATCGCCGAGTGGCGTGCGCCTCGACCACCGATGCGGGGGTGCCGGGGGCAAAGCATGCCAGTGGGACCAACAACGGGTCGCCGGTGGCGTCGGCGGCGGTTTCGGCGAACGACCCAGAGGCAGCGAAGGGGGCGAGAAGAATCAGAAGAAATAGAAATTCAACCCGAAAGTTCTCCGGAAGCTTCACAGTTTCTCTCCATCCACATAGAAAACATCAGATCGACAGGGTAAGTCTCTATGCTTCTAAATGTCAAATGGTCGATGAGCGGATGAGTCGATGAGCCGGGCCTCGAGAGCTCCGTGGCGACTCCACGGTCCGTCCTGACCCCTGGCCTGCGGGCGTCGGTTGACTCCCGGACCCGGGGCGGTGGACACTGCGAAGGTGTGTTCCCACTCAGGAGATCGATTGCAGATGAGACGTCCGCTTTCCATGCTCGGTGCGATGGCATCCGTCGCCACTGCAATCGCCAGTTGCCAGTCGCCCGAGCCCGTCAGTGACGATCTCGCGCGCCAGCTCGCGCGGGCTCAGAGAGTCACGATCGTGCGCGACGACTTCGGGGTTCCGCACGTGTATGGCAAGAGTGACGCCGACGCGGTGTTCGGTTTGCTCTATGCACAGAGTGAGGACGACTTCCACCGAGTCGAGCGCAACTACATCTGGGCCATCGGCCGTCTCGCCGAGGTGGAAGGGGAGGAGGCGATCTACAGCGATCTGAGAGCTCGCCTCTACATGACGACGGAGGAGGCCCGCCTGGCCTACGACTCGGCGCCTCCCTGGCTGCAAGAGCTCTGCGTCGCGTTCGCCGACGGGGTGAATTACTACCTGTACACCCACCCCGAGGTCGAGCCCAGGTTGCTGACCCACTTCGAGCCCTGGATGCCGATGTTCTTCTTCGAAGGCTCGATCGGCGGAGACATCGAGCAGATTCCCCTCGAAGGAATCGAGGCGTTCTATGGCCCCCGCACCGAGGGGACCGCTCGAGAAGGGGCCAGGGTGGCTGCCCGGAGACCCGTGCCCGAGCGGGCGCCCGGTCTGCTCGACTCTCTCGGTCGGGACGAGGAGCCTCGCGGCTCCAACGGCTTCGCGATCGCCGGGGCACTCACCGCTTCCGGTGACGCCATGCTGCTGATCAATCCCCACACCTCGTTCTACTTCCGCGGCGAGGTGCACGTGGTCAGTGAAGAGGGACTGGATGCCTACGGCGCCGTGACCTGGGGGCAGTTCTTCGTCTACCAGGGCTTCAACGCCTTCAACGGATGGATGCACACCTCGACCCAGGTCGACTTCATCGACGAGTTCGTCGAGGAGGTGAGCCAACGAGACGGCACGCTGGTCTACCGCTATGGCGAGGAGCAGCGCCGCGTCGAAACGCTCCCGGTGACCTTGAAGTACCGCGACGGTGAGGGACTCTCGGAGCGCACCTATCCGATGTACCGCACCCATCACGGCCCGATCACCTCGGAGACGGAAGACGGCGACTGGATCGCCACCAGGATCAACTGGGACCCGGTCAACGCCCTGAAGCAGTCCTATCTGCGCATGAAGACGACGAGCCACGAAGAGTTTCGCGAGATGATGGACATCCGCACCAACTCGTCGAACAACACCGTGTACGCCGATCGCGACGGCACCATCGGCTACTACCACGGCAACTTCGTGCCGCGGCGCGATCCGCAGTTCGACTATTCGAAGCCGGTCGACGGCAGCGACCCGGCGACCGACTGGCAGGGCCGTCACACCGTGGACGAGACGATCACCGTGTTCAATCCGCCGATCGGATGGATCCAGAATGCCAACTCGACGCCGTTCACCGCGTCGGCCGAGGACAGTCCGAGGCGCGAGGACTTCCCCGTCTACATGGCTCCAGACTCCGAGAACTTCCGCGGCATCCATGCCGTCCGGGTCCTGCGCGAGGCCGACGACCTGACCCTCGATCGGCTGATCGAGCTCGCCTACGACCCGGCGCTGCCGGCCTTCGAGGTGCTGATCCCCGGGTTGATCGAGGCCTTCGATCGCTCGGGTGGAGTCGATTCGAGCCTTGCCGAGCCGATCGACGTGCTTCGCGATTGGGACTACCGCGTCGCGGTGGACTCGGTAGCGATGTCGTTGGCGCACTTCTACGGCACGATCTACCGCCGGGAAGGAGAGTACGACGAGAGTCGCCCGATGATCGAGCGCTTCGAGTACTTCGCCACCCGCTCTCCGGATGCCGAGCGTTTGGCGATATTTCGGCGTGCGGTGGAGAAGATCGAGAGCGACTTCGGGGATTGGGCCACGCCGTGGGGTGAGATCAATCGCTTTCAGCGGCTCGACGGCGCGATCGAGTCCACCTTCGACGACGATCAGCCGAGCCTCCCGGTGGGAATGGCGTCCGGAAGTTGGGGGGCGCTCGCCTCCTTCGGCGCGCGCTCTCACGAGGGGACCCGGCGGATCTATGGCAGCTCCGGCAACAGCTTCGTCGCCGTGGTGGAGTTCGGAGAGACGGTTCGGGCCAGGAGCCTGCTTGCAGGCGGGCAGAGTGGCGATCCGTCCTCGAAGCACTTTCTCGATCAGGCGCAGCGCTACGTAGACCGGGAGTTCAAGGACGTCGCCTTCTACCGTGACGACGTCGAGCGACGCGCGGAGCGGACCTACCGACCGGGAGAGTGAGAACGATCTCGGCTACTGCAGCACGCGCTCTTCGAAGGCCGCCTCGAGCGCGAGCAGCTGGGATCGGGGTCCGGAGAGGTCGTTCTCGAGCTCCTGGATCTGTTGCTCGAGGCTCCACAGCCGCTCACTGGTCATCTCGAACATCATTTCGTACTGGTCGAGCGTCTCCTGCTGCTGCGTCATCTCCTCGAGGGCGGCTGGGCTTCCGAGAGACTCCAGCGCGAAGATCTGCTCTCGCATGCGCTCCATCTCCGACGCGTATCGCTCAGTCTCCTGCCGGAGCCCTTCCTGCTCGTTGCGCCGACTCCTGAGCGTCGTCTCGAGAGACTCGACCTTGCGGCTCTCGAGGTCCATACGGCGCAGGATCAGATCGGCCTCCTGGCGTTGCTCGAGGCGTGAGAGCACGCGAACGATCTCCTGGAGAGATGCGTCGATCTGGGTGAGCTTCTGCTCGACGCCGCTCTGCTGCGCGAACAGACCTGTGGGAGCGAGAGCGACCAGAAGGACGAGGGCGACCGCCGAGACCCGCGGTCCAGGGTTCCGATCGAGAATCATCGCGGCCTCCTTGCCGTCATGCCGAAGGGCGGTGCGTGAGCCCAGTATAGGCCGCGCCCGATCAATTGCCCGTGAAGCTCGGCTTGCGTTTCTCGACGAACGCCGTGACCCCCTCCCGGAAGTCCGCCCGCGACGCACAGGCGGCAAAGGCCTCGGCCTCGGCCTGCAGCTGGCTCTCGAACTGGTGGTCGAGAGACTGATAGAGCAGACGCTTGGCGTTGCCGTAGACGAACGTCGGGCCCGACGCGAGACGCCGGGCGAGCTGGTTCACCTCGGCGTCGATCTCCGCTCTGGGCACCACGAAGTTGACGTAGCCCACCTCCCTAGCCCGCTCGGCCGACACGCGGTCGCCGAGCAGCGTCATCTCCATCGCCTGCTTGATGGTCATGTTGCGCGGCAGCTGGAAGGTCGAAGAGCCGTCAGGGGTCGTGCCGATGTTGACGTAGGCGAGTACGAAGAAGGCGTCCTCGGCGGCCACGATCAGATCGCAAGCCAGCGCGAAGCTGACCCCGGCGCCCGCGGCTGCGCCCTTGACCTTGGCGATGATCGGTTTGGGCATGCGACGCATCGCGTAGAAGATCGGATGGAGATCGTGGATGCGCAGGTTGAAGTGCTGGTGGATCTCGGCTGGTGTTCCTTCGAGCGCGCCGACCATCCCCTTGACGTCGCCGCCGGCCATGAAGTGATCTCCTGCTCCCTCGAGGACCACGCAGCGCACCGCGGTGTCGAGCTCGATCTCGTGCATCCAGTCGTTGAGCTCCGAGCGCATCTCCATACTGAGCGCATTGCGGGCCTCGGGACGATTCATGGTGAGGGTGGCGATACCGTCTTCGATGTGGACCTCGAGGTCGGACATGACAGGGCTCCTTGGTTCGAACGATGGACTATCGAGCAGAGTGCGAGGGCAAGGCTCGGGGATGGACTGGCGCTGTGTCCACTCAGAGCTCCCCGCTGAGCCGATCGTAGAGCCACGAGCGCGCGAACCGCAGCCCGCGTTTCACGGTCGGCTCGGAAACGCCCAACACCTCGGCGATCTCCCTGCCGCTCGAGCCCCCGAAGTACTGGAGCTCGATCATTCGGGCCTTGCGCTCGTCGATCTCTCGAAGGGCCTCGAGCGCCTCGTCCAGTGCGAGAACGTCGATCTCGGTCTCCTCGGCCGCGATCGCTTCGTCGAGGGTCACCCGGATCCCGTGATCGCGTTTTCCGCGTTTCCTGCTGCGAGCGTGGTCGACCAGCAGTCGCCTCATCTGATTTGCGGCGACGGCGATGAAGTGAGCCTTGTTCTGCCACGAGACGTCGGCCTCGAGGAGTCGGAGGCAGGCCTCGTTCACCAGGTCGGTGGCCTGCATCGTATGGCCGCGGCGCTCGGACTTCAGCTGATGCTGGGCGAGACGACGAAGCTCTCCGTAGACCCGCGGCATCAGCTCGTCGACCGCGGAGTCGTTGCCGCCCTGCCAGTCCTGCAGCAGCTCTGTGACGGAGCGATCCGTCATTGCAGGCCTCCCGCCGGCCGGCCGGAGCCGCCCTGATCGATCCGGGCTCGGGCTCGGGCCAGGGCGTCGCGGGCGTGCTCGACCCGGACGTCGTCGCTGCCGAAGTTCTGGAGCAGGCCCTCGTAGCCCTGCTCGAGGAGTGGGAGGGCTTCGGCTGCGCGCCCCTGAGCGAGCAGGCACTCGCCGAGCAGGCGGCGGGTGCTGGCGATGCGCCAGTGCTCGGCCGGGAGGGCGGCGGTGCGGATGTCGTGGGCCTCCCGCAGCAGGGCCTCGGCTTCGAGGTGGTCGCCGGCGAGGGTGCGAATCGAGGCCAGGCCCGCCAGGGAATGGGCCACCCGTGGGTCCCCCTCGGGATAGAGACGGTGCAGCTCGAGCGATCGTCGGAGCACGGCGTCCGCCTCGTCGAGCTCGCCCTTGTCTCGCAGAACGGCGCCCAGACCGGTGAGCGGCACCGCGACGCGCGGATGGTCCGCGCCCAGGGTCTCGATGCGAATGCGAAGTGCCTCGCGAAACAGCGGCTCCGCCTCCTCGAGCTGGCCGTGCTCGTGGAGCACCACGCCAAGCGTGTTGAGGCTCGTCGAGAGCGTCGGATGGTTGTCACCCAGCAGCTTGCGGCGGATGCGAATCGATTCGCGCAGGGAAGCCGCTGCCTCTTCCCACTGGCGCAGCTGGCGCAGAGAGTTGGCGAGATTGCTGTGATTCGTCGCGACCTCGAGACTGTCTCGGCCGACGGTCTCGAGGTGAAGCGCCAGCGACTGACGATAGAGCTCGATCGCCTCCTCGTAACGACCCTGCTCGGAGAGGCTTGCCGCCAGGGAATCCAGGATGCCGGCGACCGCTCGGGGGTCGTCGTCGATCGTCCGGCGCAGGTCGAGGTTGCGGCGGTGCAAGGCTTCCGCTTCGGCCATTCGGCCAGCCTCGGCGATCGCCGAGGCGAGCTCGTGCAGACTCGCGGAGGTGCGAAGGTCGCGCTCCCCATGCAGCTCGCGGCGGATCTCGAAGACCTGCCTGTGGAGATCCTCGGCGAGCTCGTACCTGCCCTGCTCGCCGCGCAACCGTGCCAGGGTGGCCAGGCTCTCGGCGACCTCTTCCGAGACCTCTCCGGCCTCCCTGCGAAGGGCCAGGGCCTTCTCTATCTGGGGCTCGGCCTCGTCGAAGAGGGCGAGGCTGACGTAGACCTCCCCGATCAGGTTCATCATGGCCGCCTGCACCTCGGGCTGGCTCGCCAGTTCCGTATCGATCCGGGCCGCGCCCTGATCGAGGAGCTCGCGCGCCGTGACCACCTCTCCCTTCGAGCGATTGGGATCCGAGATCTCGAACAGGCCCCGCATGAAGGTCGACACCTGGCGCATCTTGCTCGCTTCTCGCTGAGCCAGCGACCGCTCGCGCGCCAGACGCTGCGTGTAGAAGCCCACCAGTCCCGAGATCAGGATCACCAGGGCCGCACTCGCCATCAGGCCACGCCAATTCCTCCGAGCGAACTTGCGTGCTCGATACGAGACACTGGAGGGACGCGCCAGCACCGGCAGGCCGGAGAGGTGGCGCCGCAGATCCTGCGCCAGCTGGTCCACCGAGGCGTAGCGTCTCTCTGGCTCCTGGCGGAGCGCCATCAAGGTGATGTGGTCGAGATCGCCGGCGAGCAGCCGGCGGAGCAGCCGTGGCTCGGTGTCCCGAGCCCAGAAGGGATCGACCCGGCGTCTCTCGTCGTGGTCTCCGTCGGCTGGGATCTGCCCGACCGCCGTGCTGGGACGCTCGGGCTCGGCGGTGGGAAGGCCCGTGGCCGGGGAGCGCGCATCGCGGGCGGGGTGCGGTAGCTGACCGGTCAGCAGCTCGTAGAGCACCACGCCCATCGAGTAGACGTCCGAGGCGGTCGACACCGGTTGTCCGAGAAACTGCTCGGGGCTCGCGTAGCCAGGCGTGAGCAGCCGCACCTGGGTCTTGGTCTGGGCGACCGTGAACGGCGCGTCCTCGGCGAAGAGGAGCTTGGCGATGCCGAAGTCGAGGAGCTTGGGCACGCCCTCGTCGGTCACCAGGATGTTCGAGGGCTTGATGTCGCGATGCACGACCAGGTTCCGGTGGGCGTACTGGAGCGCATCGCAGACCTCGAGGAGGAGCTCGATCCGCTCGGTCGGCGTCAGGCGCTTGCGATCGCAGTAGTCGGTGATCGGCTCGCCTTCGACGTACTCCATGATCACGTACGGCATGCCGTTCTCGGTCGTGCCGCCGTCGATCAGGCGGGAGATATGGGGGTGGTCGAGGTAGGCGAGAATCTGGCGCTCGGCGTGGAAGCGGCGGTGCAGCTCTTCGCTGGCGAAGGGGTCGCGCAGCAGCTTTACGGCGACCTCCCCGCGGTAGGTTTCGTCGGCGCGCTCGGCGAGGTAGACCGCGCCCATTCCGCCCTGTCCGAGCTCGCTGACCAGCCGGTAGGGGCCGATGTGGGTTCCCACCAGGGACGCCCGGGGACGAGAAATCGATTCGGTGGCGACGACCTTTGCCTGGTCGACGACGCCCTCGAGCAGTTGATCGGCCGCGGTGCTGTTGTCGACCATTCGGCCCAGCTGTCGGCGGAGCTCCTCGTCGCCGGCGCACTCCGCGTCGAGGAATTCGCTGCGACGAGACTCCGGAAGAGAGAGCGCCTCGTCAAAGAGCTCCTGGGCTCTCTCCCAGCGTCGTGTATCCATGGCGTTGAGACCTTGTCGGGCAATCGAAGACGGGAGCCCTCAGGGTATCAGCTTGTTGGCATCACCAAATGCGCGCCGGGAGTGTTCCATCGGGGAACGAGGTTGCGATTTCCCTATGGCGAGTTGGGACACCCGGCGTCGCTGGGGGCTCTCTTCCGCAAGGGCGAGCATGGGTTCTCCATGGCACCCGCTTTGCAGTCAGAACCCACGAGAAAGGGTGAAGGGGAGAGACGCCACATGGCCCAACACAAAGCGCGGATCCTGCTGGTCGACGACGACACGGCGATCGTTCATACGATCGCGCGGTACTTGAGCTCTCTGGGCTACGAGGTCAGCGCGACGGATCAGCCCGCTCATGCCCTGGGCGAGGCGGTCGAGCACGGCGCCCGGTTCGATCTCCTGATCACGGACATCATGATGCCCAAGATGGAGGGGCACGTACTCGCCAACCACCTTCGAGAGGTGATCCCCGATCTGGCCGTGATCCTGGTGTCCGGCTATCCAGAGGCGGGTGTCGACGTGAGTCAGCGAGTGCGCTATCTACCCAAGCCCTTCGGGCTCGAGCTTCTCGTGGCCACCATCGAAGATGTGCTGGCAACCGAGCCGTCGGGGAACACGGGCACGATCGACCTGTACTACGAGTCGAGCCAGGCCATGGCGGAGATCAGGGCCCTGCTCGCCTCCGACCTCTCGCCGGTCTGAGCCCAGGAGGTTCACGGAGGACAGAACGCGGCGACCTCAGGTCGAATCGGCGTTCGAGAGTGCGTTGAGGACGGCCACGAGGTCGGCCCCTCGGCGGCCGTGAGCCGCAATCGTCGCGGTGGGTCGGCTCGGGCAAGATGCGTTCCGTCCTCCAGTCGGTCGCTCGAGGAGGAGGAGGTACCGCTTTCGAAAACCGGCCGAGGAAGGCATGATCGGTCGATGAGCGAGAATCCTCCTTTCTCCGAGAGAGAGTTCTACCTCGCGGAGTTCCGCGGGCGCACGCTTGCCGTGGTCCTGCAGAAGGACGAGGAGACGCGACGGCCCGAGCTGCTCGAGGTGCTCGATCTGCTGCGCTCCAACAGTACTCGCACGATCGTGGTGGCGCCCGGTCACGGATCTCTCGAGGGGCTGGACTGCGAAGTGCTGGGAGTCGAGGAGGACCGGCTCGAGGGACAGCTGTGGCGCGCGCTGCGGCGTCGAGGCCGAGTCGCGCTGGTGAACGCTTCGGCCGTGGTGCCGTCCCCGATTCTGCTCGATCTGGCGCGCCGCCTCGATCTGTACAAAGTGATCCTCCTGACAGAGAACGGGGGCCATCGGGATCCCGAGGGACGTCGGCGTGCATTCGTCGACCTCGCCGAGCTCGAGCGACTGCTCACCGTGGAGTCGGAGCCGAGGAACCCGCGGTTGCGCGAAGTCGAAGGGCTCCTCGGAGCAGGCGTGAACAATGTCAATCTGTGCACGGTCGAGGGCCTGTTCGACGAGCTCTTCACCTACTCGGGCTCGGGCACACTGTTCACCCGCCGGGGCCACTCCGCTGTACGGCCGCTCGGCATCGACGACTACGACTCTGCCGATGACCTCATCGCCCGGGGTGTCGCTGAGGGCTTCCTGGCGCCCCGGGACGAATCTGCCATCGATCTCTTGCTGCCTCGTGCTTTCGGCGCCTTCGTCGGCGATTCTCATCTCGCCGGCATCGGCGCGCTGCTCGTCGACGAGACCGCGCAGTGTGGCGAGATCGCCAGCCTCTATGCGGTGACGCGCTTTCTGCGCGAAGGGGTTGGCGCGCAGCTGGTGAGCCATGCCCTGCGGCGGGCACGGGAGCTCGATCTGGAGTTCGTCTTCGCCTGCACGACCTCGAAGCGGGCCGGTGAGTTCTTCCAACGCCTCGGGTTCGAAGCGGTGGCGCATGACGAGGTGCCGTCAGGAAAGTGGAAGGGCTACGACGCCGGCCGCAAGGCGGCGGTGACCTGTTTTCGGCTCGATCTCGACAGGGAGTGAGCCGAGGAGGCTTCAAGAGAGCTCAGCGATCCGGTGCGGCGCCGAACATCGAGTCTCGGCTATGATTTCTGCCCATTCAGACCTTCGGGACAAACTGTGGACGCGGATATCACTCAGCTCCTCCAGGAAGCGGCGTCGGGTGAGGCCGGGGCGTTCGACGCCGTGGTGGAGCGTGTCTATGGCGAGCTCGAGCGGATCGCGGCCCGTCAGATGCGGGCACAGTTCGGGGCCGGACTGGCCGGCGTCACTCTCGAGCCGGCAGCTCTGGTCAACGAGACGTTCCTGAAGCTGTTACACCAGCCGCAAGACTTCGCGAACCGTCGGCACTTCTTCGCCTTCGCCAACCGGGCGATGCAGCGGGCCTTGATCGACTACCACCGAGCCCGCTCGGCCGCCAAGCGGGGTGGCGGTCAGATCAGAGTCACACTGACCGGCCTGGCGGAGGGGAATGGCGATGCTTCGGCTTCGGTGCTCGACGTCGATGCCGTGCTCGCCGAGCTCGAGCAGCTCGATCTGCGCAAGGCCGAAGTGGTCCGGTTGCGCGTGTTCTGGGGCATGGAGATGACCGAGATCGCCGACGTCGTCGACGTGTCGCTGGCCACGGTGGAGCGCGACTGGCGGTTCGCCCGCAACTGGATGGCCACCGCGCTTGCCGAGCGTGCTCCGCGCAACGGCGACGCGGAGCACTGACTTGGATCCAGAACGCTTCCAGAGACTCGAGGAGCTGTTTCACGACATCGTCGATCTTCCGATCGACGAGCGCGATCAGCGCCTCGCTCGACTGAGGGCAGAAGATCCCGAGCTCGCGGCTCAGCTGCTCTTGATGATCGCGCGGGAGAGTGACGCCTCCGCAGGTGGGATCTTACGAACGGGTGCCGGGGTCGAGGTCCCGTCTGCGCGCATCGATCGCCCGACCTCGATCGGGCCCTTCCGCTTGATGCGACGTCTGGGCGAGGGCGGGATGGGAGTCGTCTACGAAGCGGAGCAGGAGGTGCCCTTCCGTCGCCGGGTCGCTCTGAAGCTGATCCGCCACGGGCTCGGCAGTGATGCGGTCGTGGCGCGGTTTCGGCTCGAGAGCCAGGCACTGGCTCTGATGGATCATCCCAACATCGCCAGGGTGTTCGACGCAGGAAGCTCTGAGGACGGCCGACCCTACTTCGTCATGGAGCTCGTCGAGGGGCCGCCCATCACCCACTTCTGCGACCAGCGGCGACTGTCGACCGCTCAACGTCTTCGCCTCTTCCTCGACGTCTGCGACGCCGTCCAGCATGCCCATCGGCGTGGGGTTCTGCACCGTGACCTCAAGCCGTCGAACCTTCTCGTGCAGGAGGACGACGGAGAAGCCCGCGTCAAGGTGATCGACTTCGGAGTGGCGCGCGCCCTCGATCATGCGCAACTCGGGCGTGAGCAGTTCACTCGCCACGGGGAACTGGTGGGCACGCCGGAGTACATGAGTCCAGAGCAGGCTGCCGGGCAGGATCTCGATACCCGCTCCGACGTCTACTCGCTCGGAGTGGTGCTGCACGAGCTGTTGATTGGCGAGCTGCCCTTACCGGCCGAGGTCCTGCGCAGTGCCGGATTCGACGAGATCCGCCGGCAGATCCGTGAGTACGAAACGCCGAGGCCCAGCACGCGCGCGGGGAGCGGTGGTCCGGCAAGCGCAGATCTGGCCTCGCGACGCGGAACCGACCCAGGGCGACTGGCGCGCCAGCTGCGTGGGGATCTCGACTGGATCGTTCTCAAGGCCCTCACGAAGGAGCCCGACCGGCGCTACGAGTCACCCAACGATCTCAAGACGGATCTCGAGCGACACCTCGAAGGAGAGCCGGTCCTGGCTGGTCCGCCGTCCCTTCGCTATCGCCTGGCCAAGTTCGCCCGGCGTCATCGCTGGGCGATGGCCGCTGCGACCTTGTTCACCGCAGCGACCCTGGTGGCGCTCGGAGGCCTGGTGGTGGGGTTCGTGCGCGCCCGGGCGGCAGAGGAGACCGCGCTCGAGGCGCGCGCCGCGGCCGAGCAGGAGGCGCAGGTGGCGAACGAGATCTCCGACTTCCTGGTCGATCTGTTCGCGGTTTCGGATCCGCGCCAGAGTAGCGAGGCTCCGGTCACTGCGCGAGAGATCCTCGATCGCGGAGTCGAGCGGATTCGCACCGAGCTGGTCGATCGGGCCGCTGTGCGGGCCCGCCTTCTCCAGGAGATGGGTCGGGTCTACGGCAAGTTGGGTGCCTACGAAGAGGCGCGCCCCCTGCTCGAGGAAGCCGTCGAGCTGCGCCGCGCCCAGGTGGGTATGGAGAAGGAGCTCGCCGCGGCGCTGCACAGTCTGGGCTACTTCCAGTACACCTTTCTCGAGGAGATCGCTCCGTCGCGCGCCTCACTGGAGGAAGCGGTGGCGATCGGGGAGGCTTCCGAGGTCGAGAGGTCCGAGCTCGCCCGCTACCTCAACGACCTCGCCATGGTGCTGTCGCGCTCGCAGGAATTCGAGCCGGCTCGGGCTTACTACACGAGGGCTCTCGAACTGCTCGAAGGTTCGGAGGACGATACCCAGTCGCGCGCCGAGATCGAGAGCAACCTCGCGGTGATGGCGCAATATCAAGGCGATCACTCGACGGCGATCGAGCACCTGGAGCGTTCTCTCTCCCTGCTCGAGGGGCTGCACGGCCCGGACCATCCCGACGTCGGGCTGGTGTCCGGCAATCTCGCCTTCTCCCTCCTGCGCAGCGGGCGGCCCACCCGGGCCCTGGCCTACTACGATCGCGACCTCGCCATCGGCCGTCGCGCGTACGGTGACGCGCACCCGTTCGTCGCCACCACGGTCTATCAACAGGGACAGGCGCTCGAGGCGCTCGGACGCTACGACGAGGCCGCCTCTCACTACGAGCGGGCCCTCGAGATCTTCTCCTCGGCGCTCGGCCCCGATCACTATCGGGCCACCGACCTCCTGGCCGAACGCGGCAAGCTCGCGATGATGCGTGGCGACTTCTCCTCGGCCCGAACGGATCTCGCAGCGGCCGATGCCCGGTATGCGGCCTCGGATCACCCGGTGTCGCGAGTGGCTCGAGTGCGGGTCCTGGAGTGGTTCGCCCAGCTCGAGCGTTTCGAGGGTCGCCCCGACGTGGCTGCAGAGCACTGCCGGGAGGCGATGCGCGAGGCCGCCACGCTGGCGCAGGAGCGCCAGGCGTCCGAGCAGGCGAATTGCCGTCTTCAGCTGGCCCTTCTGGCGCTCGAGTCGGGCGACGAAGCGACCGCTGGGCGTTCCGCGAGAGAAGCCGAATCCGCCGGAGGGCGCTCGCTCGACGACGTGGCCGGGGCCTACTCCCTGGCCGCCTGGAGGGCTCGTGCCGGGGACTTCGACGCGGCCTTCGAGCTCCTCCGCCGAAGTCTGGAGGAGGGGTACGCGCACGCCTGGGCCGCGGAGAATCCGGATCTCGGCGTGCTGCACGCCGACCCCAGGATGACGGCCTGGGTGACCGAGCTCGAAGATCGCCTGCGCGAGCCCTGACCGACGACCGTCTCGGCCGTTCCAGGGGTGAGGGGTGGGGAGACCGCATTGCGTCTGTGTCAGGGAACGCCCACACACTCTGATGGAGGGACTCCCATGGTCGTCGATCGGCTCGTCAAGGCAGCGCAGTCACGTGCGGCACTCTTCTCTTTGGCTCTCGCTCTTCTCCTGCTGATTCCTGCAGGCCTCTGGGCCGACGCCCCCATCATGGTCGTTCGCCCTGGCGGCGAAGCCCGTCTGGTCGTCTACGACTCGGCGGGTAACGTGGATGGGCTTCGGGACGAGGATGTCTTCATCTTCCCCTACAGCTTCGGCGACGTGCTGCTGAACGGTGACTGGGACGGCGACCTGTACGACGAACTGGTCATCGTCACCGCACAGAACCGCGGTACGGTCGTAGTCCAGGAGCTTCTGCCCTCGGACAGGCCTCCGGCCGAGGTGTTCTACAACGAGGATCCGAATCCCGACGACCCGAGCTCGGTGGAGAGCAGCGATCTGCTCTTCGGCGATTTCGGGCAGATTCCGCTGCTCGCCGATGTGGACGGCGACGGAGTCGACGAGATCGTGGTGGCCACGGCGGCGTTCCTTCCCGAAGACGCCACCTTCGAGGTCTTCGAGGTCCGCAACCATCGATTGGTGCGGATCGACAGCGCGCCTGCAGGGAGTGACTTCGTGTTCGGCTACTCCGATTCGATCGCCGCCGGCGACGTCAACGGCGACGGGCTCGACGAGATCGTAGTGGCACGGCCCGAGCTCGTGCGGGAGGCGGCCTCGGTCAACCTCTTCGATCGAGCGGGGAACCGCATCGGCGGGATTCCCAGTGACCTGTTCAACGGCTTCTTCTTCGGGCCGGGTGAGGATCTCCGGGTCGGGGATCTGGTGGCTCGCGACGGTGTCGACGAGATCGTGATCGCACGGCGCAATCTGGTGGCGGCGTTCGGCTCGTTCGACGTCTACGACGACACGGGCGTGCGCGTCGGCGGAGGGGGTAACGACTTCGACTTCGGCCAGATCGACAGCGTGCAGATCGGTGACGTCGACGGCGACGGCCTCGAAGAGCTCGTGGTCGCCAAGCCGGCGTTCATCATCGGCTTCGAGCTGGTGCCGGCGCACTTCAACTTCTACGGCCCCGACGGCGACCTCGAGGGCACGAGCGGTCTCGATTCCGACTTCGACTTCGAGGGCGGATGGGAGTTCCGGGTGGGAAAGAGGGCGTTCTCGCCCTACCAGACCACCCAGGACGATCGCGACGGTGACGGGCTGTTCGACGACTGGGAAGTCAACGGACTGCGGATTGGAGGGCGGGTGCTCAACCTTGCCGACCTCGGGGCCGACCCCGACCACAAGGATCTGTTTCTCGAGATCGACTGGCTGCCCAACGATGCCCCCGGGCAGCGAGTGGTGCAGCGGATGAAGCAGGCCTACGCGTTCGCACCGATCGATGCCGGGGGCATTGCCAATCCCGATGGTCTGCCGGGCATCAACCTTTGGGTCGACACTGGCGATCTGGTCTCGGGCTTCGAAGACTCGGCGGGCCTCGGTTCCTGTACGGACCGAATCGACAACGGCGGGGATGGCCTGGTCGATGGCCAGGAGCCCAGCTGCCAGGGTGCCGAGGGCAACTTCTTGTCGGGCAGCTGCTTCGATGGCCTGGACAACGGAGAGCTGGGCGACGGCATCGACGGTGACGATCCTGACTGCCAGTTGGCGGAAGGGGTCGGACCCGGGACGCTCGCCAGCCCCAACACCTGCACCGATTCGCTCGACAACGACGGGGACGGTCTGGTCGACGCACAGGACATCGACTGCCAGGGCATCGAGGACTTCGCGATTCCGACCGGCTGCACCGACGGTTTGGACAACGACGAGGATGGTCTCATCGACGCCCTCGACCCCGACTGTCGGGTGGGGGACGATTTTCCGGTCTTCACCGGCGGCAATCGGCTGCCTGATGTGATTCTCTCCAACCTCAACGAGGCCTTCTACGCGCTCAAGGGGGATCCGAGTGCGAGCGAAGACGGAGCGGGTGCGGGGACCTGCAGTGATGGCATCGACAACGGGGGCGGAGACGAGAACGGCGACAACGTCGCCGAGGTCGACCTCTCCGACCCCGACTGTGGGAACTTCGACCGGCAGCTGCGGCGCCTGGTGTTTCACTACGTGATTGCCGCTGGCTATCCGTACGGAGAGTCGACCGGCGGTAATGCTGTGGGGACCTTGAACGACACCACCCAGAACTGGACCGAAGACGAGTGGGCGGGCGGCTTCGTGATCGTGACCATCGAGGGTCAACCCGGTTCTCAGGCTCGAACGGTGATCGCCAACACCCCGACCCAGCTCGATCTTCTCGACCTCAGCGAGGGCGGTACCGGTGACAACCTCACCTGCTTCGACGGCCTGGACAACGACCGTGACACCTTGATCGACGGTCTCGACGTCGACTGTGTCCCGCCGCCTCAGGGGGCGAAGTACCAGCTGTTCAAGGATGGCGGACGCGCCGAGCTCGGCGGCAACGACATGGTGATCTTCAACAGCGATCCGGGCACGTTCTTTCACGAGTCCGGACACAATCTCAATCTGAGTCACGGCGGCGGGGACACGAACAACTGCAAGCCGAACTACGTGAGCTCGATGAACTACGACCTCCAGCTCGGGATCCCGCAGGTCGGTGGGGGAATGATCCTCGACTTCTCGCCCCCTCGCTTCGATGGCGGACGCGGCAGCGCGCCCCTGCCGCCGCTCGATCAGGGCAATCTCGACGAGGCGATCCGGTTGGACGAGACCGATCCGGCGAATCGCATCGTCTTCACCAACGCCGCCGGCATCAAAGACGACGACCACCCGGTCAATGGAGATCTGGACCGCGACGGTCTCTTCGATGGCTACGACTGGGACGGCGACGGAGTTCTGGGTGGGAGTGGACTGGTGGTAGACATCGATCTCGCGGGCTCGACGGGCACTCCCGCCGAATGCCGCGGCAACACGGGCACCACAACGATTCTCAGCGGCTACAACGACTGGGCCAACGTCCGCCTGAACTTTCGCCTGGGGGGCGAGGCAGTCAGTGGGGCAGTCAACCTGGTCGAGGGTCCGTCTCCGACCGAGCCGGAGATGCGCGAGCTGCAGCGGGAGTTGCACAGCACGGATCTGTCCCTCTCCACCGAAGCGACGCCGCAGCCGGTCGAAGTGGGGGCGCCGTTGATCTGGACGGTCGAGGTGACCAACCGCGGTCCGAGCTCCGTGAGTGGCGTTGCGCTGGGGAGTACGCTCTCGGGGCCGGCCACGCTCTCGAGCCTGCCGGACGAGTGCGCCGAGGGTACGCCCGGCGAGGTCGACTGTTCGCTCGGCGAGTTGGCTTCGGGACACACGTTGAGCGGCGACCTGGTCGTCGACACCTCCTCGGTGTGCGTCGACGGTGTTCCGCAGTCGATCTCGAGCTCGTCCGTCGTCTCGTTCCTGCCGGTCTACGGCGCGGTCGATCTCGATCCTTCCAACGATCAGAGCGAGCTCTCGATCACACCGGCCGACACCACGGGCCCGACGCTCACTGCACCCGCCGACCTGGTGGCCGAGTGCGCGGCACCGGAGGGCACTGCGGTCGACCTCGGCTCCGCGATCGTCAGCGATGTGTGCGACACGTCACCCGAGGTCAGCAACGACGCTCCGACGCTCTTCGGGGTCGGGGATACTGGCGTGCAATGGGGGGCTCGCGATCGACAGGGCAACTCGGCTGTCCCAGCGACGCAGACCGTTTCCGTGGTCGACACCTCCGATCCGGTGATCGCCTGCAACGCGCCGGCGACCGTCACCCCGCCGGACGCGCCCATCGCCTTCACCGCGACGGCCACGGACCTCTGCGACGGGAGCCTGACGCCGGAGGTCACGCGTTTCGAGTGCTACACGATCAAGAAGAACGGCGAGCGGATCGACAAGGGAGAATCCTGTGTCGTCCGTTTCGCCGGCGACACGATCACCGTCGAGGACTCCGGTGGCGTGGGCGATCACATCGCCTGGGAGGCGACCGTGGTCGATGCCGCCGGGAATCGCACGGTGCAGGAGTGTGAGGTCCTGGTCGTGCGCCCGTAGGCGACCAGCTCGGGTCTTCCGGACATCCGCCCTCCGCACCGGTCGCGGCGGAGGGCGGTGTCGACCGGCCTGCTCACTCGGCGTCCAGGATGCCCCTGATCTCGTCGTCCTCGCCGGTGAGCTGCCAGCGCACCAGGGAAACGGGGATGACTCCGACCTCGTCGATCTCGCCGAAGAACTCTTCGATGGTCAGCTCCGAGTCCTGCTTCTTGCGCTCGGCGAGCAGCTGCTCGATCAGGAACTTGCCGGTGACGTAGCTGCTGCCGTAGCCGGGCTGGCGCAGGTAGAGGAGCTGCTCGAAGCCGAGCAGATCGAGCTCCTCGCTCATCCAGCCCCGCGGAGTCCATTCGACGTGGAAGTCGCGAGCCTCCTTGAGCGTGAAGAGGTTGGCCTGGGCATAGAGCGAACCGAGACCGCGGGCGGCGCGCTGAGCGAGCATGATCCAGACCAGCTCCCGAGCCCGCGGGTTGTCGTCGAACAGGCCGGCGTGCATCGTCATCTCCTCGAACCCGGTCGCCATTCCTTCGGCGCGACTGTCCCAGATGTTGTAGAGCAGCGCTCCGCTTCGGATCGGGCTGGCGTGGGGCTGCGACTCCATGCGGGCGAGGTCGAACCAGTGGTACCAGTGGGTCCACAACGCGAGCAGCTCGTGATGGTTGACGATCTGGAAGAAGTTGCGCTCCGCCTCGGGCACGAACGAGCCCATCTGCCCGCGCAGCGCGGGCTCGATGTAGTCGTAGGGCGGCAGGATCTGTTGATCCTTCAGAAAGGCCTCGAAGCGCACCACCGCCTCCTCGGCGCGGCGCTCATACTCTTCGGCGCCTGCAATCGGCACGATCGGGGGCAGGTCTCGATTGCGGTGCTCTTCGAGCGCCAGCGACGACCACGCCCGGTCGAGCTCCCGCTTCAGCAGTCGGACCTCGTCCTCCCAGGTCATGGGGACGAGCGTCACCTGCTGGAGGTGCCAGGTGTAGTTCTCGATGCCGATCCCGGACGGCCCGGTCTTCGAGGGGGCCTGTTCCTCGAGCCACTCGACGAAGTGTGTCGTGGCCTGGCGCGCGGTGGCGATTGCGTCCTTGAGGTCGTTGCCGGCGCTCTGGGTGGTCGCAGCCAGCTGGGCCAGGGCGTCGTCCTGGTCGCGGAGATTCTGGATCCCGGCCTCCCACAGCTCACGGGCGTTGCCCGTCAGGTTGCCTCTCGCCTGCTCGAGCAGAGGCGGGATGGTGCGCAGTTCGGCAGCGAGCCGCGCCGCGCTCTCGGCGTCGAGCGGGTACTCGTACGTCCAGAGCTCGACCAGGGCGTGATGGGTCGGTCCCTCGTGCGCCGGAGTGTCGCTCCTGGCGGTCCAGACCGAGGCGTAGAAGGCCGGGTCGCGCTCCCACGGACGCAGCACCCGGGCGTAGAAATCCATCCCGTTCATCTCGGCGCGCACCAGGTTCCAGTCGATCTGTTGCTCGATCGGCCAGCCGCTCGTGTCGAAGGCGTGCAAGCGGGCCTGGTAGTCGGCCAGCTCTCGGTGACGCCGCGCGGTCGTGGCGGCGGTGTAGTCGGGGGCTCCGTCGAGCAGGGGAGGCCTCTCGAACTCGCGCCACTGCTCGAAGAGGGCGACGAGATCCCGGTAGCTCCCACCGGCGGAGGTCTGGGCCAGGGCCTTGTCGAGTGGAAGCAGCGCGACGAGAAGAACGAAACAGCCGAGCGCACGAACCGGTGTCGATGTCATGATTGAGGAGATTCCTATGGGAGACGCCAGGAGTCAGGCTTCGATGTGAGGGTGTCGGCCCGACAATATCGGCATCCAGAGCATCGAAGGCCAACGAAGACCAATGAAGACAATTTCGTCGACCTCATCGGCGATAGAGGAGCCGTCACCATGCAGTTCTGTCCCTCGATCCTACCGGGCACCCTGCTCTGCGGAGTCGTGAGCCTTGTCCTGGGTGTCGTCCCGGCTGGCGCCCAGCCGTCGTTTGATTGTTCCAAAGCCGATGGCTCGGTCGAGGAGCTCATCTGCCAGGACGAAAGTCTGGCGGCACTCGACCGTGAGCTCGCCGAGGTCTACCCGAAGGCGCTCGCCAACCTTCCCGAAGACGAGCGATCCACGGCTCGCACCGTCCAGCGCGGCTGGATCTCGGGCCGCAACGATTGCTGGAAATCAGACGACGTGGCCCAGTGCGTGCGTGACGAGTACGAGATCCGCATCACCGAGCTCCAGGTCAGCGGAGGACTCGTCGAGGTCCCGGACTACACCGCCTTCGAGTGCGAGGACGGCAAGCCGCTGTGGGCGACCTTCTACGGCAACACGAAGCGCCCGGTCGCGGTGCTCACGCACGGTGACGATCAGATCCTCGCCTATCCGTCGAGAGCCGGAAGCGGCGCGAAGTACGAAGGTCGCAACGTCGTCTACTGGGAGCACCAGGGCGAGGTCAGCTTGACGTGGGTCGGCGAGGAGACGACCTGCAAGAAGACGGGTGGGTGAGGGACAGGAGCGATCGTCTCATGGCGCTCGACCGGGTCACCCGTCCGTTTCGCCATGCCCAAGTGAAGCCCTATGGGGGACGCAGAGAGCTGGGGGGGGAGACGCTCCCCCCTTCATGAAGTACCGGACGTCGATCGTCGGCGAACCGTGTCCGTGGGGGTCAACTCTGCTCAAACCGACAGGGTCTCGATGATCTCCTGCGCCGAGGTGATGAGGGCCTCCCCCTCTTCGGCCGTGAGCATGCCTGCCTGTCTGGCGAAACGGAAACGCCTTGACCGGCCGAGGTCTGGACGACTAGCATCGGTGAAGCATTCGAATTATTTTCTATGGCTTCATGACAAACGTGTTCTGAGCTGGCCCCGCCGGCCTGTCGGGGAGAGTGCTGGTTGTTCCGGGCGGATCCGATTTCACGGCGATTTTCATCGCCAACGAAAAGGAGACTCCCATGAGTCCTCGTCCCCTGGTGCTCGGCGTTCTTCGCATCCTCGCTCTGCTACTCCTGTGTCTCTCGGCCGGTTCTCTGGCCCAGGAGACCGAACTCGGGCCGCCTCTCTGGTCGTCGATCGACCCTTCCTCGGTCGTGCTCCGCAGCCAGGCCATCGGCCCGCTTGCTGTGGAGCTCCCCGTCGACTACGCCCTCTTCGAGCTCGATTCCGAGGCGCTCGACCGCTCCCTGTCCCGAGCGCCGATGGAGTTCGTCCAACGACTCTCCCTCGCACCCGTGATCGAGCTCCCGACCCCAGACGGTGGACTCGCTCGCTTTCGCTTCGAGGAGTCACCCATCCTGTCGGCAGAGCTCGGTCGAGAGCATCCCGAGATTCGCACCTACCGAGCGCAAGGGGTCGACGATCCGACACTCAGCGCTCGATTCGATCTGACGTCTTCGGGCTTCCACGCCATGATCTTCTCGCCCCGCGGACAGATCCTGGTCGACCCCTTTCCCGGGGCCAGCAGCACCTACATGGCCTACCGCAAACAGGATGCCCGAGGCGAGCCGTTTCGGTGCCTCGTCGAGGCCGAGGGCCAGGAGGGTCCAGGGCCGTCGGAGCTGGTGCGCAAGATCTCCCCCAACAACCCGTCGGGGACGCAGTTGCGTACCTATCGTCTGGCCGTGACCGCCACCGACGAGTACACCGCGTGGGCTGGAGGGACGACGGCGGCCCAGAACCAGATCGTGACGACGTTCAACCGGGTGACCGGCATCTACGAGCTCGATGCGGCGATCAGCTTCAATCTCGTCTGCTTCAATGTCTACCCGAACGACCCGATGAACCCTGACCCCTTCGTCAACAATGTGAACGGCGCCCTCCTCGACGCCAACGACGCAGACCTCGACAGCAACTGTGGCTCCGGCAACTACGACATCGGCCACCTGCTCAGCCAGGGAGGCAGCGGAGGGCTCGCCGGCGTCGGTGCCTGCCAGGGCAGTAAGGGAAGAGGCGCCACCAGCCGCATGAATCCGAGCGGCGACGCGTTCGATGTCGACTTCGTCGCGCACGAGATCGGACATCAGCTGGATGCCGACCATACCTTCAACGGCACTTCGAACAGCTGCGGTGGCGGCAATCGAAGTGCGGCCAACGCCTACGAACCGGGCAGCGGCACCACGATCATGGCCTACGCGGGGATCTGCTCCGACGAGAACGTGCAGGCCAACAGCGACCCCTACTTCCACTCCCGGAGCTTCGATCAGATGCGCGCCTACCAGGCCGGAGACGGAGCCTGCGGCACCGTCGTCAACACCGGCAATACGGTGCCTGTCGTCAACGCCGGCGCGAACTTCACCATTCCGCAAGACACTCCCTTCGTGCTCACGGCCTCCGGAAGCGACGGCGACGGTGACTCGCTGACCTACACCTGGGAGCAGTACGACCTGGGAGCCGCCACGAGCGTGCCGCCGACCGGTGCCTCCTCCGGACCGTTGTTCCGCTCCCGCACCGGCACGACCGATCCATCGAGAACCCTGCCGCGACTCTCCGATCTGCTGTCCGGGGCAGCCACCCCCTGGGAGGTGCTGCCCACGGTTGATCGGGCCCTGAACTTCCGCGTGACCGCGCGCGATCTGCGTGCCAACGGCGGAGGCTCCGATTGGGATGCGATGACGGTTACGGTCGCCGGTGATCCCTTCCGGATCACCAGCCCGCTTTCGGGCGACCTGCTCCAGTGCGGCGGTAGTGAATCGATCGAGTGGTTGGTGGGCGGCGGATCGGTTGCGGCGAACGTCAAGGCGTCGTTCTCCTCCGACAACGGCGCGAACTACTCCACCACCCTCGCTTCGACGGCCAACGATGGTGACGCTGCCGTGACGGTACCGACCACACTGACGAGCAACGGGCGATACAAGCTGGAAGCGATCGGCAACATCTTCTTCGACATCTCCGGTCGATTCACGGTCGAAGACACTCTCGACCCCTCGATCACCGCGCCTGCAGATCTCGAGGACGTCGAGTGCACGTCTCCATCAGGAGCGTCGCCGAGTCTCGGCTCGGCGACGGCAAGCGATCAATGCGACGCCTCCCCCTCCATCACCGACGATGCTCCGTCGGTATTCCCGTTGGGAGGCACCGAGGTCACCTGGACCGCCACGGACAACAGCGGCAACTCGGCCAGTGATACCCAACAGGTCACGGTCGTGGACACCACGGTGCCGGAGATCATGGCTCCGGGAGACATCACAGCGGAGTGCACCTCGCCTGCGGGTACACCGGTCGAGCTGGGAATGCCCGTGGTGTCGGACGTCTGCGATGCGAGCCCGACAGTAGGCAATGATGCACCGGCGCTCTTCCCCCTGGGAGACACCCTGGTGACCTGGACCGCGACCGATGCTTCGAGCAACGCCAACAGTGACGGCCAGCTCGTCACGATCGAAGACACGACAGCCCCGTTCTTTACCACGCTCGAGCTCACCCCCGCGCTTCTCTGGCCGCCCAACCACAAGCTGGTCACCATCGACGTCAACCTGGCCGTCGACGACATCTGCGATGCGGCTCCTCAGGTACGACTGGTCTCCATCACGAGTAATCAGCCCGACGACGACCTGGGGGACGGGTCTACCGACGGTGACATCCAAGGCGCCGAGTTCGGCACTGACGATCGTCAGTTCCAGCTCCGCGCCGAGCGCAGCGGTGTGATTACGGGCCCGCGCGTTTACACGGTTGTCTACGAGGTGGCCGATGCGAGCGGTAACTCCACCCAGGGCGTCCTGGAGGTGATTGTGCCTTTCGCAGGAGAGATGACCCTGCCGTGATCGCCGTGCCCTCAATCGCACGATGACGCGTGAGTGTCTCCTCGCCGTCGGAGTCGGGGTCGTGGCCCTCCTGGGCCAGGACCCCGATCCCGGGCGGCTCGAGCGCTTCCTGTCGGAAGACGGTCGCGTGCTCGACCTCCGTGGGCAACAACTACCGACCGAGCTCTGGAGCGAGCTGAGCGAAGAGGCCTTCGACGGAACGCGGGAGGCCCTCCTGGCTCGCAGCAACGTCGATGACGCCACCCTGCAGGTCCTTGCGCGATGGCCGCTCGCGGTCGTCGATCTGTTCGGCACGTCGACGACCGATCGCGGAATCGCAGCGCTTCGGGAGTTGCAGCTGAGACGCCTGGATCTCACGGGAACGCAAGTCACCGACGGTGCTCTGCTCTCGCTGGCTTCCATGCCGTTGCAGCAGCTCGTACTTCGCGACACCCGCGTTTCGTCCGCGGGAATCGCCGCGCTGCTCGAGCTGCCGATCGAGCGACTCGACCTCTCGTTTACATCGATCGACGACCAAGCGGTCGCCTACCTGACGGAGATGAGCAGACTGGAGAGTCTCGATCTCTCGACCACGGGACTGACCGACGAGGGGCTCCTTCAGTTGGCTCGAGCGCCCGCTCTTCTCACTCTCAACGTCGCGGACACCTCGGTGACCCACGACGCTGTCGAGCGGCTCCGCGTGCTTCGCCCCGAGCTGACAGTGCAGACGACCCTGGATCGACGCTAGCGCGGCGGTGTTTCTCGCACCGGCCTCCCTACGCGGGAGAGCGGATCGCTCGAGTACGGAGTGCCGTGCGACGCCCCGGGCCGATCCCGGGGCGCTGCAGGCACAGGGTCTGAGGCCCTTAACCGATATCGAGCGCGAACGCGGCGCTGTCGCTCTGGTGGGGGAAGCTCAGATTGTCTCCATTCGTGAGCTTGCTCCGTGTGGTGAGGAACACCGTGAACGCACAGCGAGTGTGCGGAGGCGTCGCCGGAGTCGGGTGGTTCAGCATGTGACCGAAGGTGTGAGTCGCGCTCGCCCCTTCCGCCGCCGGCGGAACTCCGACGTTGAGCGCCGAGCTCACCATCGTGTCGCTACCGCCGCTCAGTCCGCGCTTCCACGAGACCACGTGGCGTTGCTGGAAGAGCTCCCAGGGATGGTAGGCGCGGTAGCCGATGCCGAAGGTCGAGGCGGAGGTGCCGCTGAGGAACTGGCACTCCTCGTTCGACTCCAGGCCGTTCATCCGCAGATCCTCGATGGTCGCGACCACGTCGCGGTTGTCCCACCAGAAGAGGTGCGTCAGGGCGCCGAACGGGACCATGTTCGTGGGCCCGGTGTCCTGGATCTTTCGTCGGAAGGTGAAGGCCGCCTCCACTTCCGCGCCCGCCAGGCCGGTGGCCGGTGTGCCGTTGGGACGCAGCCGCCGGCCCGTGGCGTCGAAGACCTCGACGGTCACCAGATGCCGCTTGGCGGGCTGTCCCGGGCCGGCTCCCGGGTCGCTCCACAGCTTTGCCACGTCGGTGGTGTCGAGGTAGGCGTGGTACTGGTCGGCCTCCCAGTCGGCGTTCGAGCCCAGGTCGCCGTCGAACGGAATCTCGTAGAGATGATCTTGCACGTTCGGCGCTGCGGTGCTCGTCGGGCCGAGGCCCACCGAAACGACTTCCACTCCACCGGGAACGGCCATGGCCTTGTTCCACGAGAGCCCCCGCGTCACGTACTCGGGACTTCCCAACGGGTTGCCGTTCGAGTCGGCCTGGGAGACGCTCAGCCGGTAGTACTTCGCTCCGATCGAGCGCATGCTCTCCGAGAACATGATGCCGAGCTTCAGGGTGCCGCCCCAGTTGCGATCGTGGGCACCGTTGCCGGCGGGGCCGCCGGTGGGGAACGCGACTCCACCGGTCGCTCCCGGGGTGTCCACGGAGGTCGCGCTGGTCTGGTCGGGCGTGCCGAGCAGGGAGGAGTCGGTGTCGCCGATCTCGTCGAGATAGACGAAGGCATCACCGGGTCCGCCGTTGTCGCGACAGGCAATCGCCCACGGGTGGTAGGAGTGCAGGTGCGCTTCGTCGTCCTGGTCGTACCAGTGGCCGGCGGTGACGCCGTCATAGATGGTGACCGTGAAGGGACCGATCTTCTGCTTCACCTTGTAGGCGTACTCTTCGTGGCATCCGAAGCGCAGTGCGAACGGGAACTCCGACCAGCAGATGTTGAATCGGCCGTCGGGGCCGATCGCTCCCTCGGCGACCTTGACCGGGCTGCCACAGGAGTAGTTGCGGCACAGCAGGTGCGGGCGCTCGTTGATGTAGTCGGCGATCTGTTCGCGCGGCATGGTCTCGAGAGCGCGTAGCTCACCACTGGCGCGCAGGGCGCGCTCGTCCAGCGCACCGTCGCGCAGGAAGGCCGCTCGGAAAGGAGACGGATCCGGGCCGGGGCCGGGGGGCTGCGGGCGGTCGGGAATCTCCGGGAGTCCGCGCAGGATGTCGCGCAGCTCTTCGAGCAGACGATCGAATCGAGGATCGTCGAACACCCACGGATCGCAACAGCAGATCCTGCGGTAGACCTCGACCGTGCCGAGGCAGATCCGGGAGCATCGCGTCGGCCAGGCGATGAGCTCCTCGAGGTCGAAGCCGAGAGCGGGTCGGGCCGCGGTTGCCGCAGATCCGATCCGTGGCGAGAGAGACGGCTGAAAGTCGGGCACGCGCTGGACCGTGCGCGCCAGCTCCGTGTACCACCAGGGCGATCGACGGCAGCGGCTCACGGTGCCCGAGACACAGCGGCGCCGAAAGAACCACCCCTCCCAGACGCCTCGGCCGATGTCGATCACTCCGGTGTCGACGATCGCTCCGAAGTCGACCGCACGGTAGGTCAATGCCGCCCGGGTCGCGGCGTCTGGGTCGTCGCCCAGAGGCGGGCCGATGCGGACCCGGTGGGCGTTCTCGAGCGACTTGGCCGGGAGCTTGAACCTCCCGTTGTCGCCCACGCTCGCCGTCGCCAGCACCTTCCCCTCGCGGTCGGTGACCTCGACCTCGAGGTCCGGTCGTTCCTCGTCCGTGGTGAGGCCCTGCAGTCGCAGCTCGGCCTCGATCGCGCGGTTGCTTCCCGATGTGTTCTTCGTCGCCATGTCAGGTCTCCTGGAGTGAGTGGGTCGTGAGGTGGGCACAGGTGGAGATACAGATGGGCTCGAGGGGCAGCCAGATGCGTCTGGGCCCGAGGTCGGGGGAGTCGGCTCGCGGCTCGGGTCGAGCCAGAGCGATCGCGTGGGCAGGCGCCAGGAGTCGGTATTGCAGGGCGGATGCCAGGCCGGGGTCGGGCTCGGGAGGAGCCGGAAACCCAGGCGTCAGGCGGCTCTGCGCTCGATCGAGCGCGACGGAGAGAGAAGGCCGGTCGTCAGGAGGCGCCCACTTTGGTGGCGCTCCTCAGCGAGTGACGGGCGAAGGGCTCAGGGTCTTCAGGAACGGTCAGGCCTGGTCGGCCCAGTTCTCGATTCGGATGCCGGACACACGCTCCATGGGGTGGACGTTGGCCGTGACGAGGGTGCCTTCGCAGGCGAGCGCGTGTGCGGCGACAGCCACGTCGAAGTCCTCGAGTCTCGTCCCCTGGCGTTCGAGGTCGGCCTTGATCTGACCGAAGCTGGAGCTGACGCCATCGCTCCACTCTGCGCGTTGGAGCTCACGAAGGAACAGATCGAGGCGTTTCTCGAGCCGGGTTCTGCGACTCGACCTTTCGAGTCGAGCGAGGCCGTACCGAATCTCGGCGATCACGGGTTGCGGAACGAGCACATCGGTGCGGCGGCGCGAGGTCAACTCGCGGACGACCTTCTCGTCGCCTCTCATCAGGTACGAGACCGTGTTGGTGTCGAGGACGTATTTCACGGTTCCCTGAGCTCACTGGTTCTCGAGCTCACTGGTCCTCGAGAGACGGTTCGAGAATGGGAGGCCCTTTTCGGGTTCGCCCAGTCTCGATGGCAGTGAGCATCTCGTCGACCAGTGGATGACTGGCCTCGTCTCTCGTGGCGTCCTCGAGTGCTCCGAGGAACGCCGGGCTCCATCCTTCGGCCTGCTCCACGGCTCTTTCCAGAGCGAGCCGAATGTAGCGATTGCGGCTCACTTGCAACTCCGCTGCACGGCGATCCACCGCTTCGAGGAGGGCGGGAGGAAGATGGATGGTCGTAGCCATGGCGGCTAGAATATGAATATATTTGTCTTCGATCAAGGTCGGTCTCACCGGTCGACGGCTGCGAACAGAAGAGACTTCCTCAGAACGCCCGACATCGTGGCGCGGCCGTTTCGCCACGTCCCGGTGAAGAGGTCGCCACAGTCAAAGAGCATCGAGCACTCGGGATCTTCGACGAAGGCCAGGATGTCTCCGCCCGGAGGAGCCTCGGGACTCGGGCTCCCAGCTCCGAGCGAACCGGTATCTCGCACCCACAGTCCGCGACCCCGGTCCACACCGACCACCTCGAAGCAGCGCGTGGGCTCGGCGAGCTCCGCTTCGGCGGCCGAACGCTCGTGCGCGTCGAGCACTCGCACACTCCACTGCATCTCTTCCGGGCTCTGTCTCTGGCACACGGCGCTGCGGCGCGTTCGACGATTTCTCGGCCTCTTCCTTCCCATGGGGTGACTCCTCACTCGGCTCACTCGGGAGCTGGGTCATGATCCTTGACCGAAGGGGAGACATTCCCCCCTTCATGAAGGAACAGACGTCGAGCGGAGCGCAGTCCTGTCAACCCAGAGCCATGACCCTCGAAAGCTCTTCCCGGAAGCCCTCCCCCCTGGATCCCCGGTCCGCAGGTTCTCGGATCGGGCCGGATGGGCTCCAGCGCTCGTGTGTCGCACTCGGGAGGTGGATAGACTCGGTGTGCGTACCGAGCCGTGCCGCGGAGTCGCGGGAGCGCTGGCTTCGAGATTCACCCGCTCCGCGTGAACACCTGCGGCGCATCGGATGATGGTTCCATGCTGCGTTACATTTCGATCTTGCCGCCCGAGTACGGAGAACAGCTCGAACGGTTGCTGTTCTTCAATCCCGGCCAGAAAGCCGTCCAGACGGCGATCGTGGACTCGATCGAGACGTTCGGCGTGCCCAGTGTGGATGCCGCAGGTGGACGACTGCGCGTCAAGGTCGAGAAGCTCGAGGAGGTGCAAACGGTGTTCGCGCTGGACGGCGATCGGCTGATCGGCGTGCTGGTGTTCACCCGAGTCCCGCCGCAGCGGCTGACCGTGATCCACATCGCCGTGGACCAGGACTATTCGTCGTCAGGCCCGTTCGCGGAGAACATGCTGGTTCTGCGAATGCTGAAGTTGTTGCGCGAGAGCGCGCGTCGCATCAAGGGTGTCGAGTCCGTGCGCGTGCTGCTCGGTGGCCATCGAACCCGGGATCTCTCGGTGTAGGCGCGATCGGTGGGTGTCTCTCTCTTCCTCCGGAACGAGACAGGCCGGTGACCTCCGAGGGCCACCGGCCTGTCCGATCGATGGGAGGGAGGCTCAGGCGCGCGCCGTGGCCGCGACCGAGGACTCGCCGCGCTCGGTGAGGCGGGCGAGGGTCCAGGAGCCGGGTCCGGTCAGGGCGAGGGCCAGTGCGAGGATCCCGAGAGTGAGGGGATACTCCATGCCGCCGTTCTGGGCGGAAAAGCCCGAGTGCGCGGTGAAGGAGGCGACGAACATGGTGACCGCCAGCAGGGCCCCCGCGGGCAGGGTGAGCACTCCAGCCAGGAGGAGAAGGCCGCCGACCAGCTCGGTGCCTCCCGCCAGCCAGACGCTCAGGGTGGGGAACGGAATGCCGATCTGGGCGAAGAAGCCGGCCGTGCCTTCGATGCCGTAGCCGCCGAACCAGCCGAAGAGCTTCTGCGCACCGTGAAAGACGAAGACGACGCCGAGGATGGCACGAGCGAGGAAGAGGCCGGCGTCGGGATAGGTGGGGAAGGAACGATTCATCGGTAGGGTCTCCTTATTCTGTTGTTCGGTCATTGGTTCACTAATCAACTATCTACTCGAGGTTCGTGCGCCCGCTGGGATCGGATTCGTCTTCGAACGTCCTCTGCCGGATCTGGCTCAGTCCGAAGGGCGCAGCTTGTCGTTGATCCGGATGAGCTGGCGTTTCTCGGTGGCGTTGAGCGCAGCCATGCTGGAATCGTCCGCCTCGCGCACGGGCGCGTCGAGCTCCGCCAGGAGCTCGAGGCCGTCCTCGGTGATCCGAGCCCAGACACGGCGCCGATCCTCCGGACAGCGATGCCGCGACACCCAGCCGTGGGTTTCGAGTCGATCGAGCAGTCGGGTGATCCCCGGGGTCTTCTCGATCATCCGATCGATGATGCACAGCGTCGGCAGCCCCTCCGGCTGAGCGCCGCGCAGGATGCGCAGCACGTTGTACTGCTGGAGGGTGATCCCGTACGGCTCGAGCACCTGGGCGAAGTGACGACGGACCGCGTCGGCACTGCGCAGCAGTCCGATCGCGGCCTCCTGGCCCAGGGAGTGGAATCCCGGGGAGGGGAGGGTCTTGCGGGTGTGGCCACGGGCGGTCCGGGTCGTCATGAGAAATAGTGTACAGGTCGATAGTTGACATGTCAACTACTTGGGCCGGGGAGTCATTGGCTGGGTGGTTCCGAGGGGCTTCCCGGCTTCGATCGCCAGGGCGATCCCGTTGCCCCGGAGGGCAAGCTCGAGCCCGCGTATGATTCCGAGACCGGACTTCTCTGGCGCCCCGCTACGACGCCAAGCGGCCATCTGCGATGGGGTCGAGCGATCGAAGACACCCATCGCGACGGGCGCGCGGAGTCCATGAAAAGGGAGAAGCCTTGAACACGACAACTGCAGCCCTGATCCTCATACTCCATGTCTTCATCGGTGTTCAAGAGCAAGTGCCTTCCGCGCCGGCCGACCCAGAGCCGGGGGGTCACAATCAGGCACGGGCGAACTCCTACGACGACGCCTGGCAGGACAAGTGGGTCTCGAATGTCCGAGCCATCATCCGTGGTGGCACAGGCAAGACGCCTGGATTCGCGATCTATCTCGGGGACTCTTTGACGAGAGGCGCGGCGTTTGCCGGGTGGGCTCGAGGCGGCGATGGAAAGACCGCTGAAGACGTGGCGATCACCGAGTGGCTGCACGCGAGTGAAGATCCCATCACGATCGACAGCAAGGATGGTTTCGGTTTGGCGACGCCGTACATCTGCGCTCATCGCAGCTATACCGTGGGCGACGGCCTTGGAGCATGGCACTTGATCGGAAAGCAGGGGCCAGTCGAGCCAGACCCTGTTCTTGCGCGGGAGGTGATTCTCGACTGTGCTACGTATCCCAACGCGCTCCGTCTCGTGACCATTCTGGCGGCATTCCCCGATGTGCAGTTCGCGGCGCTCGAGTACAACCTGCGGGCCTCCGATCCCTCGGACGTGGCGGATCTCGAAGCAATGGTCGACATGCTGATCGATGCCCATGTCGTGCCGATCCTCTGGACCTACACGTACCGGAGCTCGGCGCGCTTCAATGCGTTCGTGGACGAGTACAACCTCGCACTCTACGATCTGGCGCGACGGCGGGGGCTGCCCCTGATTGACCTGCAAGCGGAGATGTTGGCGCGGCGTCCGTTCGAGGAGTGGATCGGCACCTACCTGCGCTTCGATGGCGTCCACTACACAGATGGGGTCAATGGCTTCACGCCGACGTCTGACCCCTACCTACCGGGTGGAGACCCAGAGACCCACACGACGGGCGATGCTCTGCTCAACAACGGATCCGGCCTCAAGGGCTGGCTGACGGTCGTGAAGATGAAGGAGATCAGGGCAGCGATCAATGGGTGACGCGGTCCCCTCGCACGGCAAGTTCGCACAGAACACACCGGTGATGCGTAGGTTGGAGTTGCTGCGTGCCACACCAACCTCGGTGTGACCAGCGTCGACCTCGACTCCCTCTCCGATGATGAGCCTTCCTCTGAGGTGCTCGCCCTACGCAAGCAGCTCGAGGTGCTGCAACGGCAGGTCGAGGCCCCGGCGACAGGGGCCAGGTCGAGTCCCCGGCATCCCGCGTCAAACTCCGGGCCAAGTACGTGCCCGAGCTCGAGGAGTGGCCGCTCTTCGAGGGCCAGCAGCTGAGACCCCTACCGCTGGCTACCTCCTCCTGAACCCATCATCGGAATCTTCGGGCGGTGAGACAGGCGGGGGCTTCACCGATCCCCCACTTTGCGCCGACCGAGTGGGTAGCGAGTCTCAGTCCCCGATCTCGAAGTCCCAGCTGTACTCCTCAGAGCCCGCTTTGCCGTAGTCGTAGCGCCAGGTCACGCGACGGGCTGACAGCTCCACGGCTTCGGCGGTGCCCTCGGGGCGGGCGTCCATGCCGATGCTCGGTGACCGTCACCCGAACTCGCCCCGGCTCAGTCCGTGTTTCGGTGACTCCCCCGAACTCTGTCGAATTCAGTCTTCGAGGAGGAAGGAGAGGTCCTTGCGCAGGAGATCGGAGATGGCGACTCCCTGATTGTGCAGCTCGCGTCGACGCTCCCAACGGAGCAGAGACCCGACCGTGCAAGTCGCGACGAAAAGCACGGCGGCGCGCAGCAGGCGCCTGCGTCAACGGCTCGGTTTCCTGACCGAGAGAGGAATCCCTGGCCCGTTCTCGATCGCTCCTCACAGCCCTCGATGCGCGCGCTCTTCCACCCACTGACAGAGCTCCTCCGAGACCTCGACGAGTCCGCACTCCGTCGTCCTCATCGCCTCGACGGCGGCGCCGACCTGGAGGGTGTGGGTGACCTGGATGAAGCGGGGCTCGACGCAGTTCACCCGTCCATCGAAGTTGACCGGGAAGCCGCCGTTGAGAAACACAGCATCGCGATCGACCAGGTGGATGCGGATGTCGCTGTGGACCGACTGCAGAGCGAGGCGAGCTCGGTCGTGCACGTAGACATCGGCCCCCGGGTGGTTGTCCGCGAGCTCGATGAAGCCTTCGCGCGACAGCTCGGCCGATCCCGACGAAGCGCTGGCGAGAACTGCGCCGTCGGCGAGGTAGGCGCGATCACCCACGGAGAACGAGGTCGTTCCTGAGCAGCCGACGAGAAGCTCGAACCGGACCCGCTCTGAGGAGCCGCGGTGCCAGATCGTCAGTCCCCGCGCGATCGCCCGGGCCTGGGCTTCGCCGTCGGGATCGAGCACATGGATTTGACCGGGCGCGACTCCGAGTTGGTCGGTCAAAGAGGCGGCCACGCTCTGCCCGATGTGTCCGAAGCCGAGAATGAGGCAGACAGTGTCCGGGCCGAAAGAAAGGCGGGCTTCCAGCTTCTCGATCAAGCCCTTGCAGACCGCCTCACCGATCAGAGGTCCCTCGATCTCTTTCTTCGGCCTCGACTCGGCGACGTTCAGGATCGGCACCGTCTCGCTGCAATGGCGGAGCGCGGCATCGTGGCGGATCTTGATGACTCCGCGGGTGGTCTGCTCCACGATCCGCATCCCAGGAATCGAGTCCGAGAAGCACGACATCGCCTCGAGGAAATAGGAGCCGTCGTCCATGACCAGAAGCGGCGCGTCGTCGGGCAGTGACTGCAGGAGCCCTAGCGCGAGCTCCTGCACCCGGAGATGCTGGTAGGAGGCATAGGGCATCTCCAGGTGATAATAGGAGGGTGAGAAGTTGTTCTCGGGAATCCCGAGTCCGCGCAGCGCGGCATGGACTTCTCCGTTGGCGGTGTAGGGAATGTCGACCCAGAAGATCCGCCGCGGATCGAGCCCCAGGCGGATCATCGCTTCGGTCATCCTGACCTGACTGCCGAGCTGATGCTGAATGAGCACGGCCGTCACCCCGGCGAGCGGCTTCTCGCCGCCGATCCACTCCTCGACGAAGTCGTCGAGCAGGGGCAGGGAATCAGGGATCGCCTGGTCGATCGGACTGGGGCCTTCTTCCATGTTGGTTCGGGGGCGCAGTCCTTTGTGCTGCGTCGATGCGGTCTGCAGGCGACTCTAGCGCCGGAGGCGCAGCAGTTGAGTGGTCCTCGAGTACAGCAGATAGGCCCAGTCTGGCGCCTGACGTGACGAGTGGGCGGCCACCACCTGCCACCGCTCGTCGGCGTAGCGATAGACGTGGGTGTAGGAGTAGAGGCCGCTGATGTCGTGGCCGCGGTACTTGGCGCGAAGGTCGGCCGTCCCCGAGACGATCGCCGTTTTGCCATGGACACGAATGGAGATGTCTCGGCTCTCCGACGCGCTGACGGCCAGGTTCCCTGTCCGGTTGTCGGCGAGCATCTCCTCCTTGCCCGAGCCACCGCCGGCAGGACTGATGGTGCGGAAGTCGTCGGCGATCACGTCGTCGAAGAGCTCGACGTCGCCGGCGACTCGCGCTCGATCCAGCCGCTCCTCGAGAGCTCGCAGCTGCCTATCGGCTTCTGCAGCGGAAGGGACTTCGTTCACCGGTTTCGACTCGGCTTGCTGAATCGGTTCCAATTCGACCCCCTCTCGCGTTGCTGGCCGGAGCCAGCTGGAGCTTTCCTTTGCTTTGAAGTCGAACGAGTATACTCAGGCGTCATTCCCCGAGACGAGTCCCGAGCACTTCCGGATGGGCGACGACACCTCTTCGACCGGCAGAGCGGAATCCAAGCTGGTCCTGCGACGACCTGGGCAAGAGCCGGAGGAGATCGTGCTCGGCGACCGGGCGATCACGATCGGTCGGGACCCGGCGTGCGAGCTGGTCATCGAAAGCCCCTACATTTCCCGTCGACATTTCAGAATCGAGCCCCACGGCTCGGCCTACGCCCTGGTGGAGCTGGGAAGCCCGAACCCGGTCGAAGTAAACGGCCATGCCGTCCGCGGAATCCGCCTGATGGCCCCGGGGGATCTCGTTCGGGTCGCCGACGTTTCCCTCGAGTTCCAGCAGTGCGTCGACCTCTCGGAGGTGACGGCGATTTACAAGCTCGAGCATACCGCCATAGCGGCGACCGGCCGCGAGCGTCTGACGAGTCAGTTCGGCAAGCTCGAGTGCGGAGTCCTGGTCAGTGAATTGAAGGACCTCCTACGGGTCTCCGACCGACTGGGCGAGTTACGTCTCGGCGAGTACCTGCGAGTGCACGACGGAATCGTGCGTGAACAGCTGCACGGAGTGGGAGCGTTGATCGTGAAGGGAGACGCCAGCCATCTCGGCTTTCTGCCGGACGGAGAGAGCGCGCTGCGGAGCGCCGTCGCCATTCAGCAGCGGCTCGGGCGGTACGAGTACGAGCATCCGAGTCTGCCGATTCGAGTTGGTATCGGAGTGGGTACCGGGTCACCCCTCGCCGAGGAGGAGTCATCGCTGGAGTGCGCTCTGACTTTCGCGGTCTCGGCCGCTGACAATGCTGCCGGAGGAGAGATCCTGATCTCCGACAAACTGCGAAGACGTTTCGAGGAAGGCGCTCTCGGGCAGGAAGCGCCCGCGCTTCTTCGGTCCGCCCTCGACCCGAGGGTGGTCGGGAATGCCGAGGTCGCTTACGTAGTGGACTGGCGAAACGAGCCAGCGGCAGCTCAGCCTCGGTGAGGACTCCGCGGGATCCCCCGCACCCGAATGCACCTCGGCCTGAGACCGAGCCCGGGGAGCAATGCAGTATCGGCCGGTACACGGAGGACCAGATCATCCGTGTGCTGCAGGAGGTCGAGTCGGGCACGCCCGGTCAGGGATGTGTGCAGGGAGCACGGGATCTGCCAAGGCACGTACTACCGGTGGAAGTCACCGGAGGCGAGATCGCGTCTCAGCGCTCAGGGGCCGAGAGCGCCGCTGCGGCTAGGGCTATAGTGACGAGCAGGCAAAGAAGCGCGATGTCGACGACGTGTGGCGAGACCACCGGAGGGTCTTCGGGTGGGCAAGAACAGCAACCAGCCCAGAGAAGCGACCGCAACCCTGGTTCGAGGCAGATACGTGCTGACCTCTGCCGAGCCCGCGGTGGTTGTCGACGGTGCGGTTCGAGTGGCCGGGGCGACGATCGACAGAGTCGGAGAGTTCGCAGAGCTGCGCGCTCTCTTCCCGGAGGACTCGGTTCTCGGCGGTCCCCACGACGTCGTTACGCCAGGCTTCGTCAACACCCATGGTCACTTTTCGGAAGCGTTGATCTCGGGCATCGCCGAAGGCCGATCTCTCCTGGAGTGGGTGGGGTGCCTGATCGCACCGGTGGCCCGCCACCTCGATGCCGAGATGGCGTATATCGGCACTCAGCTGGCAGGGGTCCAGATGCTGCGCACGGGAGTGACTACGACCAACGACATGTTCGTCTACGATCCCTCCGAGCAGGTGGCACCGGTGACCCCGTCGGTGGTGGCTGCTCTGGACCGGCTCGGGTTGCGCGGGGTCGTGTCGTTCGGGGGCGCGGACTCGCGGGGCCAGTCTCACGAGCTCGTACTGCGGGAGCACGCTGCGCTCCAGGAGGCGGCGACGGCCAGTCGGCTGTCACGATTTCGGGTCGGAATCTGCGGGCTAGCGGGTCTGTCGCCAGAGCTCTTCGCTCGGAGCGTCGATCTTGCGCTGATCCATGGCTCACACCTCCATCTTCACGAAACTCGTGAGGAGGTGGATGCCGTTCGGGAGCGGGTCGGTCTGACGCCGATCGGTTACTGCGCTCGCATGGGGCTGTTTGCCGCGCCAGCTCTTGGGGCTCATTGTGTCTGGGTGAATTCAGAAGATCGAGAGGTGCTCGCCGGAAACGACGTCGGCGTGGCCCACAATCCGGTCGCCAACCTGGCGCTGGCCTCCGGGGTTGCCCCGGTCAACCAACTGCGAAGCCTGGGCATCGCCGTCGGCATCGGTGTGGATGGTGCCGCGAGCAACGATCGGCAGGACTTTCTCGAAGCGCTCAAGCTCGCGGCGCTACTGCCGCGGATTCGGGCGGAGCAGGGTCTGCCGGCGCGCGAGGCTCTCTCGATGGCAACGATCGAAGGGGCCCGAGCCCTGGGGATGGAAGCCGAGATCGGTTCACTGGAAGCGGGTAAGGCCGCGGATCTGGTCGTGTTCGATGGCGATTCTCCGGCACTCGCCAATCTGCACGATCCTTTTCAGGCCGTGGTCTACGCGGCCGGGCCCCGAGAGGTCCGGCACGTCTGGGTCGACGGTGAGCCCTCGGTCATCGACGGTGAGGTCGTGAGGGTGGTTCCCCTCGAAGTGACCCGCCTCTCGCGCCCCCTCGCGGCGCGACTGGTCCGCAAGGCCGGCCTGGCTGGATTGTCGGCGCTGGCGAGCCAGCGCCCGCAGCGGTAGCGGGTCTAGTCGAGCTCGGCCGCCGGCGAGAGAGACGACCAGTGGTTGTAGGCGGTCACCGACCGGGTAGCCATCTGCACGAACCACCGGAGCTCGAAAGGGTTGGCCCAGCGATGACTGCGCACTCGATGAGGGGGCTCCGGTTCGATATCGAGCCTCAGGCGCTTCCGGCGCTGGTGAAAGAAGGAGCCGGGGGCCGCAGTGATCTCGCGCAGCTTCACGCGTTTCGGTTGCAGCGAGTAGGTGCGCCTCAGGGTCTCGAGGAGATCGCCCTCGTCCTCACCCGGAAGGCCCACCCACAGACTCGGTACCGGCTCGATTCCAAGGCTGCGCAGCCAGGCGACGCTCCGGGCAACCTCGCTCGAGGTCGGTGGGTCCACCAGGTATCGGCGTGCTCGCCGGCTCGCCGAAGGGATCTCGATCTCGACCTCGTCCACCCTGCGGAGGAGGTCGGCGATGGCGCGGTCACTCGGAGAAGCGGCTCGCCAGCGAGCCTGTCGGATCCGAATATCCCCACCTCTTCTTCGTACGGCTCGGGCGAGCGCGCGTGCGATTCGTTCGTCGGGATTGATCAGCGGCTGCGCCAGGACGATCTCCCGGCCAGACTGCCTCGCCACGGCGAGCTGTTGGTCGAGCTCCCGGTCGCTCACGGCCTCGAGAGGAGGCCCCGCGCCCGTGCCGAAGCGTGTCCACTCGCCGTGGAAGTGAAGGAGGGAGGCCGGGTCCTTCGCTGGAGTACTCCGAGTCATCACGAGAGTGCCCGTGCGAGCGCCTGTGTCTGCCCGTCGCGATAGGGCAGTGGATCGGCCAGGCCCGCCCAGTGGAAGTTCATGAGGCGCTCGCGACAGGCAGGGCATGCGCCGCAGGCCATGGGGCCGTCGCGATAGCAGCTCCAGGTGAGTGCGAAATCGAAGCCTCTCTGGTGACCGAAACGGATGGCGTCGAACTTCGGGCGGTCGAGCAGGGGAGCCACGATGCGCACCGACTCGCCGCTGCGACGGCTGTGGCCTATTGCCTCCTGGAGAACGCCCAGGAACTCGGGCCTGGCGTCGGGGAACGCCCGGTCCGCAGCCCTGGCATCCTGGAGGGTCGAACCGAGGTGAATCTCTACCAGCCCATAGCTCTCGGCGACCGCGGCGGCGTGCGCGAGAAAGACGAGGTTGCGCCCTGGAACGTAGTAGTCGGTCGTTTCGTCTTCGACGCCGGGCTCACGCAGCAGGCCCGAGTCACTCCCGCGCGCCACTGCAGCGAAGTCGAGCGAGACTCGATGGTGAGGCGAGGAGGGGCTGAGTTTCTTCGCCACCGCCAGGGAGCAGTCCAGCTCGCGGCGGTTCTGCTGTTGGTACTCGAAGGAGAGAAAGTGGGGCCGTGCCTCTCCCTCGCACGCCATCAGCGCGACGACGGCGCTGTCGAGCCCGCCGCTGAGCAGGATCAGTGGCTCTGGGGGACGGCCATCCGTGCGATCGCTGAATCGCCCGGAGACCTCAGACCGCGGCTTGCGATATCTCACCGTCACCGTTCGGCGCTTCGAGGAAACGCTGATAGTTCTGCAGTCGATAGGCGCTCAGGAGGAGCTCGAAGTACTCGCCGCCGAGGCGTCGCTGCATCTCGTTCAGCACGCGCATCGACTCGAAGAAGATCCCGTTGCCGAGCTGATTGGCGAGCTCTTCGGTGGGCCCTCCGGATTCCAGGGCACTGGCGATTCGTCGCGCTGCCGCCGAGAGGGATCGCCACAGCCGGGTGCGGCACTCGGCCAGGAAGTCGATCGTGTCGAGGTCGTGGAGGTGGCGCTCCTCGAGGCAGATCATCACCAGCTCGATCCCCGAGGTCTGTCCATGAAAGAAGGTGCAGATCCGGTACAGCTGCTCGAGCTCCGCGTTCGGCAGGGGTGGTCGGTAGTCCTTCTTGTACGCCTCTTTGCCGAGGACCTCCCGGTGCTGGTGCCACAGAGTCGCCCCTGGGTGAAACACCAGAGCGCTGCAGATGCGCATGATCTCCGCGTAGGGGAGATCGTCGAGGAAATCCAGGTCGCGGCGAAACCCCTCGAAGCTCATTCGCGGGTGAAAGAGGATGAACCCCACGAGGATCCGGTGGATCCCGTGTCGCCACAAGAGGTCGATGGCCGCCGTGCTGTGCTCGACCTTGGCGTGCTTGTCGAAGTAGTCGAGGGTGTCCTGATCGGAGCTCTCCACGCCCAGGAAGACCGAGCACAGGCCCGCGCTCGCCAGCGCTTCGACCACCTCCTCGTCGAGATCGGAGGGCCGGGTGGTGACGTGGAAGCTGAGCTCGAGCCCTCGGCGCTTGATCTCGTCGGCGATGGCGATGGCGCGTCGCTTGCCCACGCGCCCCGGGCCGGTGAAGGTGTCGTCCCAGAAGTGCACGCTGTTTCTGCGGTAGCGGCCGAGGAGCTCCTCGAGCTCGTCGACGACGTGCCCGGGAGAGCGCCCGCGCCATTTGCCCGCGTAGAAGCTGGTCACCGTACAGAAGGAGCAGCGGTCGAAACAGCCGCGGCTCGAGACGATCATCTGGGGATTGAGGGAGAGTTGCGAGTCGCTCTCCATCAGGTCGCGAACGAATCGGTGGGGAAGAGAGGCCCGGTCCAGGTCGCGCTCGATCGGAGCGGGTGGGTTGACGCGGATCTCGTCGGCGTGGCGATAGGAGAGCCCCGCCACGCCGTCCCAGCACTCGGGCCCCGACCGCTTCGTCAGCTCCAGAAGGCTGTGCTCGCCTTCGCCTCGAATCACGCCGGTCACGCAGGGGTGGTGCTCCAGGATGTCTCGGTGGACGAAGCTGGCACCGTGTCCTCCGAGCACGATCGGAACCCCGGGCTGTCGCTTCTCGATCTCGGCCGCCAGCCCGAGGCACTCGTCGAGTAGATCGGTCGAGAACACCGAGAGACCGATGAGGCGTGGTCGGCTCTGCGTGGCGAGATCGGCGGTCTGTGCAGGGCCGCATTGGAAGAGACTCGCTTCGAGCACTCCCAGTCGCACACCCGCCTCCTCGAGATGGCTGGCGAGCACCATGACACCCAGGTTCTCCCAGAAGCGACCCGTGTAGAACGCGCTCGCCGTGGTCTCCTTCGGGCGGACCAGAACGATCTCGGGGACGAGCTCCTCGGGCGTCTGGCCCTCCTGGTAGTTGAAGAAGACGACGCGGGGCTCACCGAGCGGGTGGAGTGGCAGCTGCACCGGGACATACTAGTACGGTGACTCGGACCAGAGGGGCCCACCGCCTTCTGCTAGTGTCGATTCCGTTCCCGGAGATCGCTCGATGTCGCCACCCATCCAAGCACTGGTGGTCGGTCTGCCGCTGTCACAGATTCTGTATGGGCAGGAGACCACCGACCCGCCGGTTCCCCTGGCCGCGGGCTACATCGCTGCCTACGCGCGCGCCGACCCGGGGGTGCAGCGGGTGGCGGAAGTGTCGGTGCTGCGCTACGTCGTCGGCCAGCCGGTGAAGCGAGACGATGGCAACGAAGAGCTGTTTCGATCGATTCTCTCGCACGATCCCCAGATCGTGGGTTTCTCGTGCTACCTGTGGAACATCGAGATCGTCGCCCACGTGACCCAGCTGATCAAGAAGGTCGCGCCCGAGACTCTCGTCGTCTGGGGTGGCCCCGAGGTGGGGTTCGGGCCCGAGAGAGCGCTGCGTCGGTTCCCCTGGGTCGATGTCGTCGTGGCAGGAGAAGGGGAGCGGACGTTCGCCGACCTCGTCAAGTATCGAGCGACCGGCTCACCTCCTCTCGACGGCATCGCCGGGATCGCCTTTCGCGAGAAGGACGGCGAGATCGTGCTCAACCCCCCGCGAGCCTCGATCGAGAACCTCGATGAGATCCCGTCGCCCTATCTGACCGGAGCCCTCGACCCCAAGGAGGAGCCCGAGGGCAATCGCATGCTGATCGAGACCTATCGGGAGTGCCCCTTTCGATGCGGTTTCTGCACCAGTCCGGGCATTCCTCGGCGCTTCTCGATGGAGCGCATTCGGAGCGAGCTGGAGTTTGCCGATGAGCAGGGGCTCGCGGCGGTGATGCTGGCAGACCCGCTCTTCAACATGGGTCGCAAGCGACTGACCGCATTGGCGGACATCGCGACTTCGATCTCTCCCGATCGGGGCATGTTCAGTCGCGCGATTCTGATGGTCGAACAGCTCGACGCCGAATCCGTGGAACAGCTCGAGCGGCTCAAGATCCGGGTTGCCGACATCGGGTTGCAGTCCACCAACCCCGCAGTGCTCGAGAACATCCGGCGGACCCTCCATCTGGAGAGATACCGTGACGCGGTGGCGCGCCTCAGAGATGCCGGAATCCTCGTCAACGTGCAGACGATCTCCGGCCTCCCGGGAGACGATCTCGATGGCCTGAAGCGAACCCTGGACTTCGCCACCAGTCTGGAGCCGCGCATCCTGAGCTGCTTTTCCGCTCTCCTCCTCGAGGGCTCTCATCTCTGGCAGGAGCGGGAGCGCTTCGAGATCGTGTGGGACGAGCGGCCGCCTCACCGGATCCTCAGTCACTACTCCCTCGACTACGTTCAGATGCAGGAATGTCTAGAATACGGTCACGAGGTGATGACCGAGTTCCAGCTTTCGCGTCGGCGTTCTGCCGCCGAGAAAGGCTCCGGTGACGAGGCTCTCCCAGTGGCGAAGCAAGGTCGGATCAATCCGATGACCCCTATCTGATGTCGCTTCGAGACCCCAGCCCCAACCCGTGCCCCCAGAGGAGGAAGACCCATGTCAATGAAGAACGTCATCGAGCTGATCAAGGCCATCAACGAGGACCCCGAGCTGCAGGCTCGAGCCCAGACGGCTCTCGACGGCTCCGTGGACGCGACCGCTTTCGTCGCCTTCGCCAAGGAAGCTGGCTACGAGGTGAATGACGAAGACGTAACGGGGTACTTCACCACTCTCCTCAGTGCTCCAGGTCCCGGAGAGCTCTCCGACGAGCAGCTCAACGAGGTGGCTGGTGGAAAGGGCCCCGGCGAGATCCGGGCCAAGCTCGACACGACGGTCAGCATGTTCCGGGGCATGAACTTCACCAAGCCCCCGAGCTGGGTCGGTTTCAAATTCTGATCTCAGCGGATCGCCAGGAGCTCCTCGGAGACCGTAGGCTCGATCAACCGAAACCCTCGGTGATCGCGGCAACCTCTCGTTCGGCGTCGGCCGCCCAGTCGTACGCGCGCTCTTCGAGAGCGGAGCGGCTGCGGGCGCTGCCGTCGGGGTCGCTGCGAATGGCCGCCACGATCCGGTCGGCGACGTCGAGGCAGTGGCTCAGGGCGCCTCCGGTGGCGTCTCGATAGCGATGGATGATGGTGGCGTCCTGCGCCATTCCCTGCCACATTGCGTCTCGCATGGTGCTGAAATGAGGTGCCACCTGCCCGATCAGGATCTGCACGGCGGCCACATAGGAGCTCGACCTCGGATCGTCGAAGACGAAGGATCTCTGGATCCGGCCGTGGAACTCGATGATCGATCGGTCTGCCACCTCCTGCGTTGCCGGTACGCCGTGCAGGAGCCACAACGGTGCACTCAGGCTGACCAGCTCGAAATAGGGGAGGCTGCGCAGGAACTGCAGGTTGCCCTCGATGTCCTCGAGGGTCGATTCCGGACGCAACAAGATGAAGCCGATCTGGGTGTAGATCCCCATGTCGGCACACCAGCGGGCGACCTCCAGACCCCGAGGGGCCTTGAGTCCCTTGCGCCACTGGGCCAGTTCCGAATCGAGGCCCGACTCGAGGCCGAGGAAGACCCGTCGTAGTCCCGCCCGGTACATCTGATCGAGCAACGAGTGGTCGATCTGGTCCGCGCGCACGGCGATGTCCCAGATGATCTCGAGGCGGGAGGCCTCGAGCGCGTCACAGAGTGCCTGGGCATGTCGATTCTCGGCCGCAGGATTGCCCAGGAAGTCGGGGTCGACGATGGTGAAGTCACGCACGTCGTGCCTCGTCTTGACCTGCTCGACTTCCTCCAGGAACAGGTCGATCGAGCGGTGGGCCCAGTGTCGCTCTTCCCGTCCGTAGAAGGTCACCACGCTGCAGAACTTGCAGGCGTAGTCGCAGCCGCGGCCGAGCCAGATCAAGGCTGATTCGGTGGCCGGCCGGTCGAGTCCGTTCTCCCAGACGTCTCGAGCGGCGAAAGGCAGTCGGTCGTAGTCTCTCGCGCGTGCTCTGTGCGGGGTGCGCACCAGTCGTGAATCCTGCTTGATCGATAGGCCCGCAATACGGTCGAACGAGCCAGAGCCTCTGGCCGTCGCCCGTGCCAGATCGACCGCGGCCTGCTCGCCATCTCCGCGGACCAGGACGTCGAAGGCATCCGGATAGGTTTCGAAGATGGCGCGGTCGAGAGTGGAGACCGGGTGGCCGCCGAGGACGACGGTCTTCTGCGGCGCCTCCCGCTTCACGGCCTGCAGCATGGAGAGCACCTGGTCCGCCCAGACCTCGGCGTGAAGCGTGACGAAGAGGACGTCTTCGGGCGCATCGCAGAGTTGAGTGACCCAGTGCCTGGGCGAAAGGTGCTCCTGGAGGCCGTCGCGGAAGCGGCACTCGATTCCGGCGTCGCGGATCGCCGCTGTCACCAGCTCGAGCCCGAGATCCTCGTGGAGGAAGGAGGTGCCGGGGATCGGGGGGCGTGTGGCCAGAATCGTCACGTCAGAGGAATCGGTCGTTGGAGAGGGTCACTGGCAAGGGTCACTGGCAAGGGGAAGACAAGCGTACACCCGGTATCATCGCTGCGATGAGTCGATCGATCGACGGAGGGGGCGAGTCCGAAGTCCACCGCAACCCCTCGCTCCTCCTGGAGCCGGGCGGCGATCTCATTCTCGTGGTGCCGCCCTTTGCGATACCGGATCGACCTTCACTGGCGGCGCACGTGCTGCAGGAACGGCTGGCTCGCCGTGGTCGGCGGCTCGACGTGCTCTACGCGAACCTGTGGCTGGCGGCCGAGATCGGGGTCGAGGACTATCTCACCCTCTGCTTCTCGCCGACCGAGTCTCTGCTCGGCGAACGGCTCTTCGCGCGCTGGGCGCACGGTCTTGCGTCGATGGCGACCGATCGGGGACTCCGACCAGCACCCTCGGGCGACCGGCGCCCGGGCCTGTCGGTCGAGCGGCTTTGCCAGATCGAGGAGGCTCTGGGGCCATGGGTGGAGAGAGTCGCCCAGGCAGTGGCCGAGCTCGGTGCGCCCATCGTGGGGTGTACGACCAGCTTCGAGCAGACCAACGCCAGCCTGTCGATTCTCGACCGTTTGTCGTCGATCGATTCCGGGATCGTCACCCTTCTCGGCGGCGCCAACTGTGAAGGCCCGATGGCCGAGGGCCTCGCTTCGCTGGCGCCCGGTGTCGACTACGTGTTCTCGGGCGAGAGCGAGTCGACTCTTCCCGATCTGGTCGAGCGGGTACTCTCGGGTGAGCGCCCCACGGTCCGCGTGCGTCGCGGACAGCCCGTGCTCGACCTCGACCGGCTCGGGACCCCCGACTTCAGCCAGTTCTTCGATCAGTTCGAGAGCTTCCTGCCTCGGGAGCAGCAGCTGAAGCAGTCGGTGCGGCTGCCCTACGAGACGAGTCGGGGCTGCTGGTGGGGAGAGAAGAGCCATTGCACCTTCTGCGGCCTCAACGGTGAATCGATGGCCTTCCGCTGCAAGTCGCCCGACACCGTGGTGCGAGACCTCACGTCGATGGTCGACCGGACCTCGGTGCGCGAGATCTTCATGGTGGACAACATCATGCCGCACTCCTATCACTCGACTCTGCTTCCACGCTTGAGCCGAGTCGAGCCGCTGCTACAGATCTTCTACGAGCTCAAGTCCAACCTGACGCACGAGCAGCTGAAAGGGCTGGTGAGCGCGGGTGTTCGCACCATTCAGCCGGGCATCGAAGCGGTCGACTCGGAGCTGTTGCGGTTGATGAAGAAGGGGGTCAGTGCCCGTCAGAATCTGGCTCTCCTGCGCTCCGCGCGGAGTCTCGGCATGGACGTGCGGTGGAACCTCCTGTGGGGATTCCCAGGAGATCGCCTGGAGTCCTACGAGCGCACCCTGGCCATGGTTCCCCTCTTGCAGCACCTTCAGCCCCCGACCGGACTGTGCCATCTGAGTATCGATCGCTTCAGTCCCTACTTCGAACGCGCCGCTGAGCACGGAATCTCCCGTCTTGGACCGATGAGCGGTTACCGCCGAGTGTTTCCCGATGGGGCCGATCTCGACACGTTGGCCTACCACTTCGAAGCGGAGTACGAGGCCGCCTCTCACCGCCATCCCGAAGTCCTCCACGCCATCGAGGAAGCGGTGGAGGCGTGGCGTGGTCGCTGGGAGGTTCGTTCACCTGATGCCTCGCGCCCTCGTCTGAGATTGCTCCGCCGAGGAGGAGAGCTGCTGCTCGAAGATTCCCGTGCGACCCCCGGTGAGCCGCGGGTGGTCGATTTCTCTCGAGCGCGTAGTGCCGTTCTCGACCGGCCCTACCAGAGCGAGGCGGGAACCGAGTGGGCGCTCGATCATGGCTACGGAGTCGTGTCGGACCACTGGTACGTCTCGCTGGTGACGGTAGCCCCGGGACTGATGGAGAGCCTCTGCTGATCACCCGGGGGAGCGGCCACGGAGCCTCTCCCTTCCTCTGCGCTGGGCAGCCTCGACCTCGCTCTCGGGACGGCGCCATTCGCGGGCGCCGAGCCGAACCCTGGGCGGTGGCAGCCGCTGACTCAGGAGCTGGCGGTAGGGGGGTAGTCCGGGGAGCGCGAAGAGGACCCGGGGATCGTTGGAGGGCAGCTCTCTGAGCGCATGGTCGAGCCTCGATTCGAGGGAGGCGACGCCGTCGACTGTCGGTGGGTGGGTCGGGCCCGGCGTCAGGGTCGCCTGCCAGAGGAGTGAGCGGACTCGTTGGGGATAGCCGGTGTAGACCGGGTGACCAGACAGGGGGCCGTTGGCGAGGACCACCCAACCTCCTTCGAAGTCGCCCTCGAGCAGACTAGCGGTCAGTGGCCACAGCTCGAGCCAGTCGAGGTAGACCTCGCCCGACCGGGAGTCGACCGCCGCCCGAAGCTCGTCCGAGGAGCTCATCTGTCGTAGGGCGGTCTCGAAGCAGCCGCGGGGGGAGCGGGAGCCCATGGCGTGAAAGGCCAGGCAGGGAAACGCCAGCACCGCGCTGGCGCTGCTCCCTGCGAACTCCTCGAGAAGATGCCGATAGATCGGCGCGCCCCGGTAGGAGTCTGCGCCCCCGATCATCAGGAGATCGAAGGCCTCGGCGGTGTAGTGCGAGACCGTTCCGTTGGCGGAGCGCTGCTGGGCGGACTCGGGAAGGGAGGCTCCTTCCTCTTGAATGATCGTCGCTGCGCCGCGCGAGAAGAGGTCCCAGAAGCGCACCCAGCAGTCCATCAGCGACGCGAGATAGGCAGCTTCCTCTGCGGGCTCCCCGAGGGAACCGGGTTCCGAGCGCTGGCGCCAGGCGTTCTCGAGCGATCGCGCGGGGGATCCACAGGCGAGGAGCAGCCAGAAACGGAAGGTGGTCCGTAGGAGCTGGCCGCCCGCAGGTGTTGCCCAGCGCGGGTCCGCCGGATCCGAGAGCAGCGCCGAGATCGGGAGCTCGGACGAATCGCTTCCCAGGCCCGGATCGTTCGCCGGAAGATCGATGGTTCCCGTCAACGGGTCGAAGTCGGACACTCCGGGCATACTACGCCCGTCGTCCTCGACCCCACAGGCCCCGAGGGGATCTGCTGAACCAGTAGAGGGCGACCCGGTTGCGCTTCCTGCTCCGTACAGCGAGCCCCAGCTCGCGATAGACCCGATAGACGCGCTTGCGGTTGATACAGCCCTCACGGCTCAGCATCACGTGCAAACGCCGATGACCGAACCGGGAGCGCTCCGAAGCGAAAGCCAGGAGTCGCGGAGCCCGCTTGATGCGGGACCTGGGCGTCGAGGCGCGCGGTCCGTGGACGTCTCGAGTCCGGCCCGCAGGCGTGGCCCTCCCTCAGGAGCCGAGCTCGCGAAGGACCACGTGAGCCGACGCGATGAAGATCTTCTGTGACGGCTTCTTGTCGTCCAGCCGGGCGTAGACGGTGTAGAAGTTCCCCGCATAGGCGCGGAAGTAGTCCGAGGGGCGATCGAAGCCGGTGATGTCGATTTCGGCCGTGATCTCGTGGCCGTCCGTCAGTCGGAACCTGACCTTCTTCCAATCACCAACGGCGGGCTTTTCGTCCTGGGCGGCGGCCGGAGTCTCGATCCACAGGATCTGGTGCTTCGAGACCAGGGCGGTTTCGTATCCGCGGCCGTCCCCGTCGGTCGCGTCGTAAAGGAGGATGTGGGGGTCGGATTCCTGGACCATCGCCAGTACGGTGCGGCCCGTGAGGTTGATCAGGCCGGTGAGCGAGCTGTGGTCCGCGAGACGAATCACGATTCGCTGGTCTTCTGTGGGCACTACATGCTGGTCTTCGCTGCGGTCCTTCATCGTCCCTCCTGTCGATCCCAAGTCTAACGGTTTACGCCGCAGCTGTAGCATTCGTGCACGTCCGGGAATCGTTGCGACGGGCGACCGTTGGCGGTGCGCCGGTGAGGCCAGCCGGCTCCCGCGGAGGAGAAAGACAGTCCGCCGCGCAACCCTTCCACCGCCAATACGGGCCCGAGTTCAACCAGCCAGGTGCTCGACATGTGGGCATAGGAGCGAGGTGTCGACCTGCACTTCATCGAACCGGGCAAGCCGATTCAGAACTGCTTCGTCGAGTCGTTCAACGGAAAGTTCCGAGACGAGTGCCTCAACCAACACTGGTTCGTACGGCTCGAGCAGGCGCGGCGGACCATCGAAGACTGGCGGCTCGACTACAACCGCGTGCGGCCACACAGCGCGCTCGGCAGCCGCCGGCGGAGTTTCGGAGGGGGGCGCTTCGGTCACGAGATCCCTCCGCACCCAGGAAGAACGATGACCGACTAATGGCCGAAAGATCTCATTGAGATTGCGCGAAGAACGGTGGCAGGTCAGTCCGACGCCGTTCTTTGGACGACCAAGGCGTAAGGGACGAAGGTGGGGCGCGCCGGCGCTGAGCCTCATTGGGGAAGCGCGCCTAGCGCGCCTCGGAGGCCGTCGGTCCGAGTCCCGAGGGGCTGGACATCGCCGAGATAGCCGGCCGTCGCTATAGTTCCTACTGGGCGCCCCCAAGAGGAGACACCGTCTGATGCTCAGGTTGGTCCCCGTTCTGTTGCTGACAGCAGGTCTCGTTCCTGCACCGGGCGTAGCCCAGATTTCTGCGCCTGAGAGAGAGGCGCTGGTCGAGCTCTTTTTCAGCACGAATGGGCCGCAGTGGGACGTCAAGACGAACTGGTTGGACTCGCCAGGAACAGAGTGCACGTGGTTCGGCGTCACGTGCGTGAGCGCCTCTGTCCATGAGCTGGTATTGCCGGGTAATGGGCTCGTCGGGGCGCTGCCGCCAGAGCTGGGTCAGCTGGCGAGTCTTTCGAGACTCAACCTCCAGGACAACGAGCTCGAAGGCGAGCTGCCGGGGGAATTGGGAGCGGCAACTGGGCTCGAGTACTTGTACCTTGACTGGAACAGTCTGGAAGGCTCGATTCCCTCAGAGCTGGGCGGTCTTGGCCAGCTAAAGGCGTTGGGCCTCTACGACAACGAGCTGACCGGCACGATCCCGATTGAACTGGGTGACCTTGGCAATCTCGAGACGTTGAGCCTTGGACGCAACTGGCTGACTGGGCAGATCCCCTCCCAGTTGGGCCGGCTGAAGGAGCTGGCCCTTCTCGTGCTTTCCGAGAACCACTTGAGCGGGCCGATCCCTAAGCAGGTCGGCAACTTGAAGAAGCTGCACGGGCTTCTGCTGTCGGGTAACTATCTCGGAGGAGAACTACCCTCAGCACTAGGAGGCCTGACCAATCTCGAGTACCTGTTGCTGGACAACAACCGCCTGAATGGGGTCATCCCCTCGAGCCTCTACTCACTCTCGAGTCTCTGGGATGTTCAGGGTCTGAGTCTTTGCGGAAACTCGCTGAGATCAGCCGACCAGGCGTTGAGCTACTACCTCAACACGAAGCACACGCAGTACGGCCCCTGGCAAGACTGTCAAGTCCTGGGTGGGGACGGAATCTTCTGGGAGGACTTCGAGGACGGCCACGCTTACGCATGGAGTCTCGGTGTGAACCTCGAACCCGCGCCTCCCCCGGGATCCCAGCCGCCGTTCGCCCGCATCCAGCTCCCTGGAGGTCCGATCTACGGGGGTACGTTCGTCACCTTCCAGGATGCCTCGAGTCAGAGTCCCGACTCCTGGTCGTGGAAGCTGCTCGATGGCGCCACGGAGATCGACACCAAGGTCGTCCAGAACCCGACCTTCTCGCTTCCCGACGAAGGGCCCTACCCGCACACCTACACGGTGCAGCTGGACGCTCGTAACTCCATCGGCTGGAGCGAGACTTCTGCGGTCGAGACCTTCCAGGCGCTCGACCCGGCACCCAGTGCTGTGGTCACGGCGAACGTCAGCCAGTCCACTCCGTGTGGCACGGTGAACTTCGCGCTCTCCGACCTGACCGGCGTCGGCAGTCCGACCCGGTCGTGGGACGTGATCAACGGCAGCGGTGCTTCGCAGGGGCAGTCCGGCTCCGGAAATTCACTGGAGTGGATCCTTCCGGGAAACCAGGCTCTGGGCAACTATCGGGGTGAGCTGACCCTCAGCAACGCCTTCGGTACCGAGACATTCACCAGTCCGGTCGTTCAGGTGCAGGCGCTGCCGACCCTGGGAGCCCCTCAGCTCGCTGCGCCGGCGGTCGAGTTCGGCAACGTCGACTTCTCGGTGAGTGCCGCTGGCGCGACCGAGTGGACCTGGGACTTCGGCGACGGAACGGTGGAGAGCTACACCGATCCGACCATCGGGCCGAACCCGAGTCACAGCTACGATGCCGTGGGCAGCTACTCGGTGACCGTGACGGTCGACAATTGTCGCGACGCAGAGAAGTCGACCAGCCAGACCGTCCAGATCGACGAGATCGTTCAGTTGGCGGTAAAGAAGTTCGATCCCCAGTTGTTCTGTGTGGGCAGCCTCTGCGAGGGCACGGCCAATGTTCCGATCGGCTTCACGACGATCGCCGAAGGCAACCCGACGCTGTTCGAGTACGACTGGGACGGCGATGGGAGCTGGGACGAGACCTCGACCACCCTGGTCACCACGCACACCTTCACCACCCTGGGCAGCTTCACACCGAAGCTGCGCATCACCCGCGGCAGCGCCACCGCAGAGGGCACCAGCAAGACCATTTCCTTGAGCGTCGGTGCTCGAATGTCTCGCTCCTCAAGAGCCGAGGGGCTGTCTTCAGCGCCCCGGGGGCCGATCCTTCGCCCTGGGTCCTGCGGTTCGCTATCTCTGGAGCCGACGATAGGGTTTGAACGTACGGCCTGCTGACTGCCAATCCGCTGCTCCAGCACTGAGCTACGCCGGCACTTGTATAATCTAGCGTCGAGGAGCTAGACGACGCGATGACGACCCCTACTCTCGATCGGATCACGATCGACCCAGCTATCATGGGCGGAAAGCCCTGCATCCGTGGGCTCCGTGTCACAGTGGGCACGGTTCTCGGGCTCCTTGCGGCGGGACACAGCAACGAGCAGATCCTCGAAGCCTACCCCTATCTGGAGAAAGCCGACATCACGGCTGCGCTCGAGTATGGCGCGTGGCGATCTGAGGAGTTCGATGTCGTGGTCTCCCACGATTGAAGCTCGTTCTCGACATGAACCTCTCTCCGAGGTGGAGAGAGCACCTGGCCGGTGCCGGACACGAATGCGTCCACTGGTCGGAGGTCGGTCCCGCGAATGCTACGGACGAGGAGATCCTGGCGTGGGTGCGAGATCGAAACCACGTGCTCTTCACGCACGATCTGGATTTTGGCCGCCTCCTGGCACTGACCCACGCGCTCGGTCCCAGCGTGATCCAGCTTCGAGCCCGCGATGTGCTGCCCGCCGCCTGTGCGCGGAATCTGGTCGAGGCGCTGGCCGCCTGCGAAGATGAACTACTGGCCGGCGCCCTGGTCGTTGTCGACGAGACCACCTGGCGGGCCCGGGTACTTCCGATCTCGCGCTAGTCAGGCCGACTCTCCGGAATCCCGGCGGCGCCCGTGGCGGAGCCTTGAGGGCACCCATTGGAGCCGACGATAGGATTTGAACCTACGACCTGCTGATTACGAATCAGCTGCTCTACCACTGAGCTACGTCGGCATCGGGGCCTGGGGGCCGGAGGGTCTCAGGGCCTTTCAATGGCCCCGGGAGCGGATTCCGACCTCGCCGCGGACTCGCTGGGGATTACCTAGCGGGAACCGGAGGATGATAGGGGAAAGAGGGTTGTTGGGGCAATGTCCGCGCGGCTCTTTTGGCGCTCGTGGGTCCGCCGGCTCAGCGGTCATCGGTGACCTCGAGGCCCCTCTCCCGGGTTCGGCGAGCCAGCGCCGAGGTGTTCTCGGCCACCGCGAGGCGATTCGTTGGCGCGGTCGTGTCGGCGAGGAGCCGGCGCACCGCAGGGCTGTTCTCTTCCTCGACGCACAACTTGGCAAAGCGCGCCGGCATCGAGGTAGGCAATCAAAGCCGGTCCTCACGGTCCTCGAGCAGAGTCTCCGTGAGCCCGGGCTTCCCGATCTTGACGGGCTGGCCGCGCCCGGCCGGTTCTTCGCAGGTTCGGGCGGAAAGCAGCCCCAGCGCTACCAGCTCGGCCAGCCGCGCCTCCTCGGCTCCCCGAGCGGGCGAGAGGGCTCGCAGCTCGGCCACCGGCCGGCCGCGATGAGTGATGACGATGGTCCTTCCCTCTCGCGCCTGCCGAAGATAGGTGCCGAGTCGGTTCTTGAGCTCGCGCGCGCCTACAGACTTCTTTGCCACGGAGCCATTGTGGCCACATTGCCCCCGGTGGACAAGCTCAACCGAGTCGGCCCTTGGCCTCAGCGCAGCGGTGCGAAGCCGTCGGCCAGCATGAGGGACCGGATCTGGCGGATGGTAGAGATGGCGAAGCTCTCTCCGTCGGGGGCGATGCCGAAGGACTCGACGATGCGGTCTTCGCGGAACTCGGTGAGGGGCCGTCTCGTGGCTCGGGTGTCTCGGCCGGGCTCGAAGTCCTGGATCCAGATGCCGGTTCGGCTCTGCTCGTCGAGACCGACGAAGGCGAGGGCCCTGCTGTCGGGGAGCCAGCGGGCGCGACCGAAGGTCACGTTGGAGGATTGCGGCAGGTAGTCGATCGTGATCTCGAAGTCGACAACGTTGCCGGTGGCGATCTCCACCACGTTGATCTCGTTGCGCAGCTGTGCCTGATCGGTGGTGAGGTAGAGGGCGTAGCGCCCGTCGGGCGAGACCTCGGGATTGACCCAGTTGCCGGGCACGAGATGGGTGGTGTCGGTGCCGTCGGCTCGAACCTTGAAGAGGCCGGCGTGATCGGGGTGGCCGCTCGAATAGACGATCCACTCGCCGTCGCCGGTCATGGTGGGGTTCTCGGCGTCGAAGCCGTCGCTCGAGATCTGGCGGGGGTTCGAACCGTCGATCTCGGCGGTCCAGATCTCGAGGTGGCCGCCGCGATCGGAGCTGAAGAGCAGCGATTGGCCGTCGGGCGTGTAGGCGCCGTCCCAATCGTTGGCCGGGTGATCGGTCAGTTGAACGAGCGCTCCGGTGCCGCGATCGAAGGCCCACAGGTCGACGCTCCCGGAACGGTTCGAGGTGAAGAGGATCTTCCTCCCATCCGGGGAATAGGCGGGTTGCCGATCGACGGAGACACCCTCGTTGAGGGTCAGGGTCGTCCCGGTATCGACGTCGAGCTCGATGATCGTCGCGACCTCCCGCAAGGTGTCGAAGACCAACCGATCGTCGCCGAGGCGCTGGACCCTCGAGGACTCGTTCATCGATCCCCGGAGCGGAAAGAGGTAGGGGTGCCACAGGAGCAGCTGCTCGGTTCCCGTATCGAGGTCGTAGCGCGCGATCGGATCGGGTCGGGAGGTGCCCGACACCGTCGAGGCCGTCTTCGCGTAGAGAAGAGTCTGCGCTCCGGCCCAACTCGGCACCGACACCAGGGTGCCGTCCTTCACCGCCAGGTCTTCGGTCGAGCCATCGGCCGGATCGATGAGCAGGAGGCGCCAGTCGCCGGAGCCACCCTGGATGCTGGTGCGCACGGTCGCGATGTGCTTCCCGTCCGGTGACCAACTCACCCCATAGAGATCGAGGCCCGCGAACTGCGCGAGCACTCTCTCTGCGCCGGTCTCGAGGTCGAGAATCCCGAGGGCCGTTCCGGTCGTGGAGTTGGCCACCGCCGCCCCTCGTAGGTAGGCAAGGCGCAGGCCATCGGGGGACCAGTCGACTTCGACGGCGTCATCGATCAGCTTGCGCGGCTGTCCACCGACCACGGGCACGCGATAGGCGTTGTGGGTGTCGTCGTCGCGACGGATGAAGGCGATCGAGGTGCCGTCCGGAGAGAAGTGGGGCCGCCAGTCGGGACCTTCGGTGAGGGGCTGCTCGCCGCCGCCGCTCAGCTGGCGCAGCCAGATCTGGGGAATTCCGGCACGGGAAGAGGCAAAGGCGATCAGGGTTGCGTCGGGAGAGACCGACGGCTGCTGGTCGGCGCCGGTGAGGGTCAGGGCGGTGACGCGCGGTGGCCCCGTCGGTGGGGGAGCGGGACGCACCAGCCAGCCGGCGACGAAGGCGGGCGCCGCCAGCAGGGGGGCGATCAGCCAGAGCCAACGAGCTCGACGGCTGGTCGCCGGTGCGTTGAGATGAGCCTCCTGAGAGCTCGCTGCTGACGCCAGACTCGGCTGCGACGGCAGCAGAGCCGCGTCGAGAGCGAACGCCAGGTCGCTGGCACTCTGGAAGCGTGCCTCGGGCGATTTCTCGAGGCAGCGACGAACGATGCGTTCCAGAGGTGCCGGCGCGGCGGCGCCGCCGAGGGTCAGCTCGGGCGGCTCCTCGCGCAGAATGGCGGTCATCGACTCGGCTGCGGTGTCCCTGGCGAAGGCCCGGGTGCCACTCAGCATTTCGTAGACGATGACGCCCAGCGCGAAGAGATCGGTACGGGAATCGGCCTTCTGGCCGCGGACCTGTTCGGGGGACATGTAGCCGACAGTGCCCATCACCACTCCCGGCTGGGTGAGTCCGGTGCGGGTGGCGAGCTGCGACGACGCGGGATCGCTGTCGCCCGTCTCGATGCCGGCCAGGCCGAAGTCGAGGATGCGGGCGCGCCCTTCGGGCGTGACGAACACGTTGTCGGGTTTGAGGTCGCGGTGGACGATGCCCTTGGCGTGGGCGGCGTCGAGCCCTGAGGCGATCTGGCTGGCCAGCTCGATCGCTCGGCGTGGAGGGAGGGGCCCCTCCTCGAGGAGCTCGCTGAGCGGCTTCCCCTCGAGCAGCTCGATGGCGGCATAGGCGACGCCGGCAGCGTTTCCAAGACCGTAGATCCCGACCACGTTGGGGTGCGACAGCGCGGCGACGGCCTTGGCCTCGCGCTCGAAACGGGCGAGGCGCTCGCCGTCTTCGACGAAGGCCGCGGGCAGCACCTTGATCGCCACGTCCCGATCGAGGGAGGTGTCGCGAGCCTTCCACACCACGCCCATGCCGCCCTCGCCGATCTTCTCGAGGAGGCGGTACTGATCGAGCTGTTGTCCTTCTTCGAGAGTCGACATGGTCACCGGCCGGCATTGTATGGGAGCGGGTGGGGGAGCGGTTGAAATCCTTGATGGGGGGCTTACCCCGCGTCGTGTCACAGATCCCGGGGCTGCCTCGTCTGCTGTGGAGAAGGGCCCCCGATCGGGGCCTGCAGCACGAGGAGGTTCGTGATGAAGAAGTGGATCGCTCGTTCTCTGCTCAATCGGTTCTCGAACCGGTACGGGTACGATGTCGGCTACATGGATGCGATGTTGCGCGCCGCGCCGGGTGCGTTTTTCAAGTTCTCGAAGATCATGGCTGTAGCGGGCCACCGGCGGGCGGCACCGAAGGAGGCCTACTACGCCGTGAAGATCGTGGCCGCCGTGGTGGAGGACTGTGGCCCGTGCAGTCAGCTCGCGGTCGATATGGCTCGAGAAGCAGGGGTGGCCGACGATCAGATCGCTGCCGTGCTGCGGCGGCACGTCGGAGCGATGAGCGAGGCGACGGCCGCCGGCTTTCGGTTTGCCGAGGCGGTCGCGATGCGTGCGCCGGACCTCGACGAGACCCGGGATGCGGTGCGGCGGCTGTGGGGGGAGGAGGCGGTAGTCGAGCTCTCGCTGTGCTTCTCGATCGGTCGGGTGTTTCCGATGACCAAGGCGGCGATGGGATACGCGCGGGAGTGCCGACAGGTGACGGTGGCCGGTGAGCCGGTGCCGGTCTATCCGTAGGAGCGAGCGGGGTCATGGTGGAGGCGAGCACGGAGTTCGAACAGCACCGGGGACGCCTGCTCGGTCTGGCCTATCGCATGCTCGGCAGCCGCGCCGAGGCGGAAGATGCAGTGCAGGATGCCTGGCTTCGGTGGGCGGCTGTGCGGGAGGAGGCTCCCGACTCCGAGGACAAGATCGAGAACCCGGAGGCCTTCCTCGTTCGGGTCACGACCCGGCTGTGCCTGGATCGCCTCAAGTCGGCTCGAGCGCAGCGCGAGCTCTATGTGGGGACGTGGTTGCCCGAGCCGGTGACCGATGCCGAGTCGCTCTCGCCTCACGCGGCGACGGAGTTGGCGGAGGATCTTTCGTTTGCGCTACTGCTTGCGCTCGAGCGCCTGTCTCCGCTCGAGCGTGCGGCCTTTCTGCTGCACGACGTGTTCGACGCTTCCTATCGGGAAGTGGCCACCACCCTGGGCCGCTCCGAGGCCGCCTGTCGGCAGTTGGCTTCGAGGGCGCGGCGGGCCGTTCGGAGTGGGCACTCGCCGCTCGAGAGCTCGCCAGCCGAGGCGGGGAGCTCTGAGGAGCACCGCCGGTTGCTGGCAGCCTTCGTCGAAGCGGCCGGCTCGGGCGACGTCTCCCGAATCGAGAGCCTGTTGACCGAGGACGCGGTGGCTCTCTCCGACGGCGGGGGCCGGGTGCTGGCGGCGCTCAACCCGATTCGCGGGGCGAACCGAGTGGCTCGGTTCGTCGATGGGGTGGTGCGCAAGTTCGGCGCGGAGGGCCCGGCGAGGATCGAAGAGGCGACGATCAACGGGACGGCGGGGGTGCTGGTCTACGCCGACGAGCGGCTGATCCAGACGGTGACCGCCGATGTCGTCGGCGGTCGGATCTCTGCGCTCTACGTCGTGCGGAATCCGGAGAAGCTCGGGGCAGTGGGTGGGGGAGATGCTCCTCAGTAGCCCAGCTCGAGCTCTTCGATCCGATCGAGCGCCTCATCGGAGAAGGTCGGGCCGTGCCTTCGAGTCCATTCGAGGAGCTCGCCGGCGCTCACGGTGCGATCCGCCCACTGTGCGCGAAGGACCACCTCGGTGAAGGATTCGTCGGGCGTTCGGCGAGCCGCACAGAGCCTTTCGTAGGCATCGCGTCGAAGTGAGATTGTCCTGGTGGCCATGAAGGGAGTATGCCTTCCAGGCGCGACGGAGATCCAGTGCGATGCTAAAATCGCAATAATGCGATATTTGTCGCTCATCCTCGTCTCTGTGGTCGTGCTGCCGGGCCCCCTCTGGGCGACCGACTTCGAGGTCGGCCCTGGGCAGACCTATACGGCCATCGGAGAGGTGCCCTGGGAATCGCTCGCTCCGGGGGACCGGGTGCTGATCCATTGGCGCTCCACGCCCTACAAGGAGAAGTGGGTGATCGCTCGCCGCGGCACGGCCGCTCAGCCGATCGTGGTGCGGGGGGTTCCCGGCCCATCGGGCCAGCTCCCGGTGATCGACGGCCGCGATGCGACGACTCGGCAGGCGCTCGACTTCTGGAACGAAGAGCGCGGGGTGATCAAGATCGGGGGCTCGAGTGTGCCGAGCGACACGCTGCCGGCGTACCTCGTGATCGAGAAGCTGGAGATCCGCTCCGGTCGGCCGCCGTATGCGTTCACGGGCGACTCGGGTCAATCGGCGAGCTATGTCGACAACGCGGCGTCGATCTACATCGAGAAGGCGGAGCACGTGTCGATCCGCGACTGTGTGATTCACGACTCCGGTAACGGGATCTTCATCGGCGCCTACGAAGGGGCGACCCAGGACATCGCGATCGAGCGTAACCACATCCACTCGAACGGCGTCGACGGGTCGATCTACCAGCACAACACCTACACCTCCGCGATCGGCATCGTCTATGAGGCGAATCGGTTCGGTCCGCTGCGTGCGGGTGCCGGGGGCAACAATCTGAAGGATCGCTCGGCGGGGCTGGTGGTGCGCTACAACTGGATCGAATCGGGCAACCGGCAGCTCGATCTGGTCGACGGCGACGACGCGGAGGTGAAGGGGCATCCCTCGTATCGCGAAACCTTCGTCTACGGCAACGTGCTGATCGAAGACGAGTCGGGGAACTCCCAGATCGTCCACTACGGCGGCGACAGCGGCGCGACGGCCGACTACCGCAAGGGAACGCTCTACTTCTACAACAACACCCTGGTCTCGACGCGCTCGGGCAACACGACACTGTTACGGCTGTCGACCAATGACGAAACGGCCGATGTGCGCAACAACATTCTCTACGTGACCGCTAGCGGGGACCGACTGGCCATGCTTTCGGGAGCCGGCGTGCTCGATCTGTCGCACAACTGGCTCAAGGCCGGGTGGCGAGACACCCATGGCAGCTTGACGGGCACGATCGACGACGACTCGACGAGCGTTCTCGGCACGAGCCCGGGTTTCTCCGACGAAGCGACCCAGAACTACCTGCTGGCGAGTGGTTCGGATGCGATCGATGCGGGGACGACTCTGCACGCCTCGGCTTCGGCCCATCCGGTCGATCGCGCGTACGTCAAACATGGGAGCGACGCACCTCGCCTGGCGGACGGAGACCTGGATCTGGGCGCGTTCGAGCTGTGCCCGGCGACGGGTTGCGCCTTGTTCTCGGACGGCTTCGAGAGCGGAGGCACCGGAAGCTGGTCGGCGACGGTGGGGCCGTGAGTCAGCGTTCTGTTTCCAGAACTCGACAGGCCCGCGTGGCGAAGGCATCGATGTGGACCTCGATATCCAACGCTTTCTCAGGAGATGGCGTCGAAGATGTCCTCGTCGACGAGCAGTCCCTGGGACTCGGCGAAGGGCAGGGCCTTGCGGCGCAGGCGGCGGAACTGCTCGGTGGCCACGTAGCGACGCAACGAATCGCGAACGACGTCGCTCAGCGATCGGTTCAGAGCTTTGCTGATCGCCTCCAGCTTGGCGCGCAGCTCGTTGGGCAGCCGAATGGTGATGGAGGAAGTCATGACGCTCCACTCTCCCGGATCATCCTCACCAGCTCACTGATGCCCGGTCGGTTGGCATTCGCTTTGAAGTAGCAGGCCTGTGGCCGCGTTCAGCGGTCGGCCGTCGTTTCGGCGACGGCCTTGGCAGGCTGCTCCTTCAGCACGGGCAGCACGAGCGCGGAGGGATAGGCCTTGCTGTGGTGCACGGTGTTCTGCGCCTTCTTCATCACGCCGCTGTCCTTGCCCGGAGGATCTCCGGTACCGGGATTGACCTCGAAGCGGGGGTGGTTGCTCGAGGTGACGTGCAGCGCCAGCTTGTGGCCCTTTTCGAAGACGTTGGCGGTGGCCCACAGGTCGATCTCGAGCAGTACCGGCTCTCCCGGCTCCATCATCTCGATGTCTTCGGCGCGGCGTCCCTTGCGGTAGCGGGCGCGCTGCGGGGCGTCGAGGATGAGGGCCTCGTAGCCGTCGGGGTAGACGTCGACGAGCTTGACGATGAAGTCGGTGTCGGCGACGTCGGTCGACGCCCAGAGCTCGACTTCGATGCGTCCGACGACGGTGAGATCTTCCTTCAGGGGCTCGGTCTCGAAGCGCACGTAGTCCTCGCGCTCACCGATCTCGCGCTGGTCCATCGGGCCGATGGGGAGAGTGAGGTTGGCGCCACCGACGGTGGGGACCGGGTTCTCGGGATCGAAGGTGTAGGTGGTGGCGCCGTGGGGATCGCTGGGAGGCTCTTCGCTGAGCCCGGGGTTGCCCAGGTAGAGGCGGACTTCCTCGGTGTCGAGGGGCCAGTTCTGGGCGGTGCGCCAGCCGTTCTTGTCCGAGGCCTGGTCCTTGCGGGCGCCGGCCATCAGGTAGTACTGCACGGCGGGCTCGTCCATGATGCCGTTGTCGATTCCCTTGAGCCAGTAGTCGAACCAGCGGATCTCGTTCTGGAAGGCGAGCATCAGGTTGCTGCCGTCGGGGTAGTCGAGGTCGCCCTCGAGCTTGCCGTGACCGAAGGGGCCCATGAGCAGTTTCTGGTTGCCTCTGGCGCCCTCGCGGCCTTCGTTCTGGAGATAGGTGAAGTTGGTCTGGTTGCCGATCGAGAAGATGTCGTACCAGCCGCCCAGGTTGTAGATCGGGATATCGATGTTGTCGATGAGGTGGGGCAGGTCTCGCGCCAGCTCCTCTTCGCCGACCACCACGGTGGACTTACGCTCCGGCACCTGGTCGCCTGCGCCCTGGGCTTTCATCCAGTTGCCGGTGTCGGCCTCCTTGAAGACGCCGCCGATGAAGGTGGCTTCCTCCCACATGCTGTGCGGTGCGACGACGGCGAAACCCGCCACCAGGTGGGGCGGATCGGCGGCGGCGGCGAGGTTGGTGGTGATCCCCATCGCCGAGGCTCCGCTCATGCCCACCTTGCCGTCGCACAGGTCGAGAGCGGCGAGCCATTCGACGGTGTCGTAGCCGTCATTCATGTCGGTCTCGAAGGGACGATAGTCGCCCTCGGAGCGGAACTTGCCGCGGGTGTCCTGCACGACGTAGAGGTAGCCCTTGCTGGTGAAGCGCCGGTACTGGGCAGACATGCCCCGCTTGTCCTTGCCGTAGGGGGTGCGGACCAGGATGGCGGGCCAGGGGCCGTCGCCTTCGGGCTGGTACACGTTGGTGGCGAGATGGATGCCGTCTCTCATCGCGACCATGTACTCCGTGGCGCCGTCGGCGACCTGGATCTCTTCTTCGGTCGGGGCCGGCTCGGCCTGGGCGAATGCCGATGCGCTGACCAGCGAGAGGGTCGCGAAGAGTCCGAGGAGGAGAGAGGCGAGAGTCGGGTGGCGCTTCATCGGTGGGCTCCTGGGGCCGGTGGGTGACCGTTCGCAGAGTCGTGAATGGGAGTCGTAGAGCCTAGCAGACGGATCTCGGAGCGGCTGGTAGGCTGGAAGATCTGCCATTCTCCTGTCTGGAAGTCGCCCGCCTCGGACCGTTCCCGTCTCGGCACGGAGGTCGACCATGTCGTCCCGTTCAACCCTCGGAATCGGATCGAAACGCCGACCCCTCGCTCGGCTGATCCTCTGGCTGCTGGTGGGTGTGGCATTCCCGGGGCTCGCAGGGTCCCAGCAGGTGGACAAAGCGAAGCGGGTGAAGCGGGTGGAGCCGCCGAAGGTGGAGGAGGAGGCGCCGGCGTCGGTCAGCGCTCCTGCGCCGGCGGAGCCTGCGCCGGCGGAGCCGGTGTCGAGGGAGCCGGTGTCGAGGGAGCCGGTGTCGAGGGAGCCGGTGCCGAGGGAGCCGGTGCCGAGGGAGCCAGTGCCGAGGGAGAGGGTGGTGCGCGGAGAGGTGCCGCGCGAACCGCCGCGCGAACTGGCGCCCGACGAGACGATCTACTCCGAAGCGCTCGATGTGACGGTCGCCAATATCGACGTCTTCGTGAGCGACAAGCGAGGAGAGCCGGTGCGAGGCCTCGACCAGAGCGACTTCGAGCTGCAGCTCGGGGGCAAGGGTGGAGAGGAGCTGCCGATCACTCACTTCCTGGAAGTGAGCCAGGGAATGGGGCCGAGCGGCTCTGGCGCCGCCGAGCCGCTGACGGTTGTCGTATTCGTGGACAACTCCAACTTGCGTGTGGCCACGCGTGATCAGGCTCTGGCGGAGCTCGAGCCCGGCCTCTCTGCCTCGATCGCGGCCGGGGCGAAGATGATGGTCGTGGCCTTCGACGAGAACCTCGAGGTGCTGTTGACGCTGGGGGAGAGTCCGACCGAGCTGCGGGGCGTTCTGCAGCGGATTCGTCTGCGCCCGGCGGCCGACGCGCGGTTCGAGACCCGGGATCGGGGCCTGGCCGAGAGCGTCCGTACGGCGATGACCCAGATGCGGGGCACGGCTCGCGAGCGGCGGATCGGCGTTTCCGCGCTCGACAACCTGCGCAACGAGCTGCGCGGCGCTGCCGAGAGTGAGCAGGCCGATGTGGCGCGCGCGCTCGATGCGCTCGAGTCGGTGATCGGGTCGCTCTCGGGGGTGCCGGGTCGAAAGGCGCTCTTCTATCTCAGTGAGGGCCTGGCCATGCGCCCGTACGCTTCAGCGGCGGAGACCCTCCAGGGCCGCTCGCTGGTCGGGCGCAATACCACTGCCGGGGAAGAAGACTTCATGGGACAGGGAGGCATCCCCGACAACCAGGTGTCGAGCCGGGCCAACGAGATCGTGACCCCGGACCGCAACGTTCCCTTTGCGTACGGCCGCTTGAGCGAGGAAGTCGTGCCGTTTCAATCGATCGACCGATTCGAGCAGCTGGCGGCGATGGCGAACTCGCGTCGGGTCGGCATCTACCCGGTGATCGCGGCGCCGGGGGACGTTGCCGCCGCCCAGTCGAGAGACAACACTCGCGGGGGAGGTGTGGAGCTTTCGGATCGTCGCGAAGGTCTCGAACTGCTCGCCCTGCGCACCGCGGCTCGCGCACGGACCAGCGCGACGTCGGTCGAGGGCTTCGTCGAGTCGGCACTCGGGGAGCTCGAAGACTACTACTCGATCGGCTTCTCGCCGCCGGACGACGTTCCCGCGGGCACGTTCTTGCCACTCTCGCTCGACGTCGCTACCAGAGGCGAAGTCCGCTACCGCCGAAGCCTGCTGGTGACGACCTTCGAGCAGCGGTTGGCCGATCGGCTGGTCGCTGCGTTGATATTGGGTCTGACCGACAACTCGCTCGAGCTCGAGTACGAGATGGCCGATCAGACGGGGCTATCCAACGGCAACTTCTCGGTCGACCTCCAGATCTCTCTTCCGATCCGCGTGCTCGAACTGGTCGAGCAGGGCGGGAGCCACAATGCCCAGGCCCGCGTGGTCGCTGCGGCGTTGACCACGGCGGGGCGAGTTCGCGAGGTCAAGCACCTCGACCTCCCTCTCTCGATTCCGGAGGCCGACCTCGAGGCTGCCCTCGCGCAGTACTTCGCCGCCGTGGTGCGCCTCGAGCTGCCGCCGGGCTCCCAGCGAGTGGCGATCGGTCTCTGGGACCGGGCCGCCGGGAGGGGCTCCTTCCTGCGCCAGGACATCCTGGTAGGCGCGCGAACCAGCGACCAGTAGATCGGGGATGGATCGGGGGACAGCTGGCGCAGCCGAGGACTGTGGCCGACCTGCAGAGCAGTCGGGCCAGGATCCGCTCGGCGCTCGAATCGAAATCGAGTCGTTGCATAGTGCGACGAAGCTGTAGACTGCGCCAACGTTCCTGGACCGACCCGAAGCAGCGACAACCCAGACCCGTTCGTTCTCGAAAAGGCCTGGAAGAGGAGATCGTATGCGTGCCCTCGCTCCCATCCTCGTTCTCTCCATGGCCGCGATCGCTCTACCCACGTGGGCGGACTTCCCGGAGCCCCCGACGATCACGGTGGTCGATGCCGAGCGCCTGGTCGCCGCCGTGGTGAACTCGAAATCCTCCAAGAACGACGAGGAGATCACCAACACGGCCGCAGGCCCCTTCGTGGAGGCGGTCGCCACCTCCGGCATGGGTGAGCTGGGGAGCTCGGGTAGATCCTCCGCTCATCAGAAGACAACGATCTCGGCCTACTCGATCGGCGGACAGGGCGGGGCCCTGGGCGACCTCGATGGTTCACTGGCCCCCGGACAGGCGGAGGAGATGATTGTCATCGGTCTCTCCAGTCTGAACGTCGAGCTCACGATTCCTGTGGACGCTCCCTATTCGCTGAGCGGCCACTTCTCCGCCTCTGGGGAGTTCTATGGCACTTGCCTTTCCGCTTCGAGCGTGTCTCTCTGGGCATTTTCGTCGGAGGAGTTCTTGTTCTCCCGCAGCCTGACTTTCGATTGCCACAGTGATCCAGAGGACAGTGAGTTCCTGTTCACTGGCGACCTCCCGGCCGGTGCGACACTGATTCTGTCTGTCGTCGCCAATGCCTTTCCCCAGATGGCTCCCCCCTCGCTTTTGCTGGAGGGCGTTGGGACCGCAACGTTCGACTTTCTTTTCGATCTCGGAGACCGGGACGGCGATGGTCTGCTTGACGCCTGGGAGGAGAACGGAATCGATTTCGCGGGCGCTGGAATCGAGATCGACCTTCCGGCGTTGGGGGCGGATCCCGATCACAAGGACCTCTTCGTCGAGATGGACCTGATGTCCGGCGTCCCCTTCGACCCGGCTGTCCTGACTCTCGTAGAGGAGGCGTTCGCTGCTGCCCCCGGTGACATGATCGCGAACCCCGACGGTGAGCCAGGCATCAGGCTCCACATCGTCCACGACGATGGAGACACGATCCCTTTTCAGCCGCTCTCGGGGACCGAGCAGGAGGTCCTGGACCAGCTGACGGCGATCAAGGCGAGCTTCCTGGGCTCGGCAGCCGACCGGAGTCACCCGTCGGTCGACGCGATCAAGCGAGCCAGGGGATTGATCTTCCGCTACGCACTGTGGGCCGACACGGTGGTGGTCGATGAAGACTCGCTCGGCGGCTGGGCCGAGATCGTCGGCAACGATCTGGTCGTTGCCTCGGGGTCCATCGTCGACCAATTCTCACTGAGCGAGATCCCCGACCTCGCGAGCCTGGCTCTGGCGGGCAATTTCATGCACGAGCTCGGGCACACTCTGGGGCTGCTTCACGGCGGTCAGGACGACGAAAATCTCAAGCCCCACTACCTGTCAGTCATGAACTACCGCTATGTAGTGCCCTACGACGTCGAGACTGACGAAGGTACGAACCTCGCCGATACCTTCGAGCTCGACTACAGTCGGTCCGCGATGGGATCGGTCATCCTCGACGGTGCTGCTCAGAGCGAGCTGGTGCTCGACGAGTTCAGCCTGCGCGAGTCCGAGCCCATCGCCGGCCCCTCCGGTCGCAGGATGTTCTTCAACTCGGCACTGTTCTCGGATCCGATGCCGGTGAACCACACCGTCGCATGGGCCGAGGGGCCCTCCGTCGACTGGGACAACGATGGGGTGATCGACCCCGGGACCCTCGACGTGCCCATCGACCTGACCCGCATGCCCGGGTCGGCCCTGGTGGACTACCAGCAGAACCTCCGTGCCTACACCGACTGGGACCGCCTCTGGTACCACCTCTCCGGCGCCCCGAACTTCGAAGACGCGGGGGTGCGGGGCACTCAGAGGTTCAGCGTGGGCATCCCCTTCAGCGTGATCGAGGCCTTCCTGTCGATCCCTGCGTTCGACCAGACGACCCTCATCTTCAAGGATGGCTTCGAGCTCGGTCTCGAGCCCTGGTCTGCCACGGTCCCGCCTCAGGCCCGCTAGACCCTATCCGGGGACAGTTTACTTATCTCGAGTTCCGGGGACACCTTAACGCCCCGACACGCAGTCGAGCCAGGTAAGGTGTCCCCAGATTGGGAGATAAGTAAACTGTCCCCGGTTAGCGGGTTAGCCTACCAGGGCGGTGAGGCCGGGGTAGTAGGCCTGGTCTCCTAGCTCGTCTTCGATGCGGAGTAGCTGGTTGTACTTGGCGACCCGATCGGAGCGGGCGGGCGCGCCGGTCTTGATCTGGCCGGTGTTGAAGGCCACGGCGAGGTCGGCGATGGTGGTGTCTTCGGTCTCCCCGGAGCGGTGACTGACGACGACTCCCCAGCCGGCGCGCTGGCTCTTCTCGATCGCCAGGATGCTCTCGGTCAGCGTGCCGATCTGGTTGACCTTGCACAGCAGCGCGTTGCAGGCCCTCTCCTCGATCGCTCGATCGATGCGCTCGACGTTGGTGACCAGGAGATCGTCACCGACCAGCTGGACGCTCTCGCCAATGCGCTCGTGCAGCAGCTTCCAACCCTCCCAGTCGTTCTCGCCCATCCCGTCTTCGATCGACACGATCGGGAAGCGCTCGGCCCAGTCGGCCCACAGGTCGACCAGCTCTTCGGAGGACAGCTCCTTGCCTTCGATCTCGAGCACGTAGCGATGCTTGTCTTCGTCCCAGAGCTCGCTGATGGCCGGGTCGAGCGCCAGGTGGACGTCCTCGTCGGGTCGGTAGCCGGCCTTTTCGATGGCCTCGAGGATGACCTCGATCGCCTTCTCGTTTCCACCCAGGGCCGGGGCGAAGCCTCCTTCGTCGCCCACGTTGGTGGAGTAGCCCTTCGCCTGGAGGACCTTCTTCAAGCAGTGGTAGATCTCGGCGCCCCAGCGCAGTCCCTCCCGAAAGCTGGGGGCGCCGGTGGGCATCACCATGAATTCCTGGAAGTCGGTGCTTCCGGCTGCATGTTTGCCGCCGTTCAAGATGTTCATCATCGGCACGGGCAGGGTGCACGCGCGGACTCCACCGAGGTAGCGATAGAGGGGCTGGCTGCTCGCCTCGGCCGCCGCCTTGGCGGCTGCCAGGCTGACCCCGAGCAGGGCGTTGGCGCCGAGCCGACTCTTGTTGGGGGTACCGTCCAGCTCGATGAGGAGCTGATCGAGCGCCACCTGTTCCATGGCATCGAAGCCGATCAGCTCGTCGGCGAGGACCGTGTTGACGATCTCGACCGCACGCTCGACCCCTTTGCCCTGGTAGCGCTCCTCGTCGTCGTCGCGCAGCTCCACGGCCTCGTGCTCGCCGGTGCTGGCGCCGCTGGGGACTGCGGCACGACCGATCTCTCCCGACATCAAGAGGACTTCGACCTCGACCGTCGGGTTGCCTCGACTGTCGAGAATCTCGCGGGCCAGGATCGAGTCGATGAGTGTCATTGACGATTACTCCTACTGGTTCCGTCCTCGTTGACCGAGGGGCCGACCTCGATCGAGAGGTGTTCGAGGTCCCGAACGCGCCGAAGGCGCTTGTGAGGCTCCCCTCGAGGGGTTGGGAGTGAAGGTGCAGGCGTAGCGCGCCGTGGTACTCACCACGCGTGCGCTACGCCTCGTTCACCGCGGCGGTCAGGTCGACGATGGCCTTCTTGCCGTCGCCGAAGAACATCAGGCAGTTGTCGGCCGCGAAGAGCGGATTGGGGATTCCCGCGAAGCCCGGCGACAGACTCCGCTTGATCATGATGACGGTGTTGGCCTTGTCGACGTCGAGAATCGGCATCCCCGCGATCGGACTCTCGGGGTCGGTGCGCGCGAGGGGGTTCACCACGTCGTTCGCGCCGATCACGATCGCGACGTCGGTCTGGGCAAAGCTCGGGTTGATGACGTCCATCTCCTTGAGCTTGTCGTACGAGATCTCGGCCTCTGCGAGAAGCACATTCATGTGACCGGGCATCCGACCCGCCACCGGATGGATGGCGAACTCGACCTCGATGCCCTTCTTTTCCAGGGCGTTGGTGAGATCTCGCACGGCGTGTTGCGCCTGCGCGACCGCCATGCCGTATCCCGGCACCATGACGACGCGTCGCGCGGTTTCGAGCAGCATGGCGACCTCGTCGGCGCTGGTTGCCTTGATCTTGCCGGCGTAGACCTCGTCGGCAGAGGCCACCACACCCTGAGCCTGGCCCTTGCCCAGCAGCACGTTGAGCAGCGAGCGATTCATCGCCACGCACATGATGTTGGTGAGAATCAGCCCCGACGCGCCGACCAGGGAGCCCGCGATGATCAACAGGCTGTTGTCGAGCACGAAACCGGTGGCCGCGGCAGCCAGGCCGGAGTAGGAGTTCAAAAGGGCGATCACCACCGGCATGTCGGCCCCGCCGACGGGGATCACCACCAGGATGCCGAGCAGCGCGGACAGGCCGACGATGATCCACAGCCACGGCGCGTGGCCGGGGTTCATCACCAGGGCTGCACCGAGCGCGACCGCGCCGGCCAGCAGCAGCAGGTTCAACGCCTGCAGCCCCGGAAAGCTGATCGAGTTGCCGGTCAAGATCTCCTGCAGCTTTCCGAAGGCGATCAAGCTACCCGTGAACGTGACCGCTCCGATGATCGCCGTCGCGGCGGCAGCCACGACGAACTGCACGGAAGGGTCGGGGTTGTTGCCGATCTCCTCGACGTAGCTGGCGCCGGCCACCAGCACCGAGGCGGCCCCGCCGAATCCGTTGAACAGGGCGACCAGCTGCGGCATGGCAGTCATCTCGACCCGTGCCGCGAGGATGACGCCGATCAGCCCGCCGACGGCGAGTCCAGCGATGATGACCGTCCAGTTGACGACGTCCGTATCGATCAGGGTGACGACGATGGCGAGCAACATGCCGAGCGAGCCGAACAGGTTGCCCCGAACCGCCGTGCGCGGATGGCCGAGTCCCTTGATCCCCAGGATGAAGAGGCCGGCTGCGACGAGATAGCCGAGTTGTGCGAGCTCAGACACGATCTCAGTCCTTCCGCCGGAACATGCCGAGCATGCGGTGCGTGACCAGGAAGCCGCCCACCACGTTGACGGTGGCCAGAGTGACGGCGAGGAAGGCCAGGATGGTGGTCAGCCGGTTGAACTGGGTGCCCGCGGAAATGAGGGCGCCCACCAGCGTGATGCCAGAGATCGCGTTCGACCCCGACATCAGCGGGGTGTGCAGCGTGGGCGGCACCTTGGTGATCAACTCGAAGCCCAGGAAGATCGCCAGGGCAAAAAAGGTCAGAGCGACGACGAGAGTCATGGAATCGTTACCTTTCTTATCGACGGGACGCGAACGGTTCGTCTATTCGGTGGTGGCCGGCTCGGGGGTGGGGAGCGGCTGAAGGCCGAGCTTCTCGCGCACTCTCGGATGACGCACTTCGCCGCCGTGAGCGGTGGTGGTGCCGTCGGTGATCTCGTCTGAGAAGTCGAGCTCGATCTTCCCTTCGTCCCCGGTCAGATGGAGTAGCAGGGTCGTGACGTTGTTCGAGTGCATCTGACTGGCGTCTCGCGCCACGCTCGAGGGCAGGTCGGTCGGGCCGAGGATCTTGACTCCCCCCGACTCGATGACCTGGTCTGCCTGGGTGAGCTCACAGTTGCCGCCCCGCTCCGCCGCGAGATCGACGATCACCGAGCCGGCCTGCATCCCGTCGACCATGGCTTTGGTGATGAGCACCGGAGACCTGGCGCCGGGAATGGCGGCGGTGGTGATCACCACGTCGGCGTGGCCCACGACCTCGGTGAGCAGCTCCTGCTGACGCCGATTGAAGTCTTCCGCCTGTTCCTTGGCGTAGCCGCCGGCATCCTCCGACTCGGCCGTCTCGAGCTCGAGCTCGATCGACTTGGCGCCGAGACTGCGAATCTGTTCGGCCGCGGCAGGTCGGATGTCATAACCCTCGACCACTGCGCCGAGACGCCGCGCTGCCGAGATCGCCTGCAGACCCGCCACGCCGGCTCCGAGCACGAAGACGCGCGCCGCCGTGACCGTGCCGGCCGCGGTCATCAGCATCGGGAACATCTTGGGTAGCTCGCTCGCCGCGACCAGGACGGCTTTGTATCCCGCGATGGTCGCCATCGAAGAGAGCACGTCCATGCTCTGGGCGCGGGAGATGCGCGGGATCATCTCGAGGGAGAGGGTCGTGACGCCCTTTTCCGACAGCTGCCTCAGCGGCTCGGGATCCCACAGCGGGTCGTGGCTTCCGACCAGCATCTGGCCGGAGCGGGCCGACTGGAGGTCGGCGGCGAAATGGTCGGGGTTGGCCGCGGCGCCGCGCACCTGCAGCACGATGTCGGCCTTCTCGAAGAGGGCGGTGCGGCTGGGTGCGATGGTGGCGCCGGCAGATTCGTAGTCCGCGTCGGCGTAGCCGGCGGCGACGCCGGCCGAGGACTCCACCTGGATCTCGTGGCCGGCCTTGGTCAGCTTGCCCACACTCGACGGGGCCAGCGCGACGCGGCACTCTCCCGGGTAGGTCTCTTTGGTGACTCCGATGATCAAAACGATTCCTCCGGAACGCGGCCCGAGCGCGGCCCCATGGTGCCGGCCGGCTCTCGGCCGCGCCAAATTCGGGCGCTACGCGGTCGGGCGCAGCGATCCTCGAGCGATTTCGCGGGTCTGGTATGCCTGAGGACGAAGCATCGCCCTCGCAGCCCCTCTACGAGGCCCTGAATGGAGCTGGTAATGAAGTGCCCGCGCCAATGTTGGCCGGTGCGCTGGGCTCAGTCAAGGAGATTCGGGCGAGATTACGGTAATCCCGGATCCGGGCCACTCTCGACCGGGAGGTCGAGCAGGCTCCAGTCGTTCCAGGAACCGTCGTAAAAGACCGTCGGATGGCCGAGCAGCCGCGAGACGAAGTAGTTGACGCTCGCGCGCATGCCGATGAAGCAGTAGGAGATCATGGTGTCTCCCGGGTCGACGCCGGCCCGCTCGAAGCGCTCGGAGAGGCGCTCGCGCTCCAGAAAACGGGGGTCGTCCTCGGCCACCATGAGCTCCTCCCAGTAGAGGTGCCGCGCCCCCGGGATGTGCCCGGCCTTGACGCGGCCGCCCATCCCGCCGTCCTCACCGGTGTACTCCTCGATCGGCCGCGCGTCGACGAGGGCGTAGTCGTCGCGGCTCTTGTGCTCCTGGACCCAGTCCGCGTCGACCAGCAGGGTCGGGCGCGGCGATGCGGTGAAGGTGCCCGCTTCGCCGGTCGCGACTCCGGTCGCTGGGGAGTGGCCCGCGGCTTCCCAGGCGGAGAAGCCGCCGTCGAGGATGGAGACGCGCTCGTGCCCGAGATACTCGAGGGTGAAGAAGGCGCGGGCAGCGAGCACCGGATGGCCGTAGAGCACGACGTGGCTGGCGGAGCTCACGCCGGCCTCGCGCAGGACCGCCTCGAGCGAGTCGATCGGGGGAAGCTCGGTGATCAGCTGACCCTTGTCGGGCACGTCGACGTTGGTCACCAGACGGGTGTAGTCGAGGAATCGAGCGCCGGGGATGTGGCCGTCGGTGAAGCGATCGGCCGAGGTGTCGACCTGCAGCAGGAGCAGATCGGTGCTCTCGGCGTTCTGGCTCAGCCAATCGACGTCCACCAGCAACGGGGGGCGATCTCCCTGGGCGGCCGAGAGGGCGGGGAACAGCAGGGCGATCGCGAGCAGGCACGTGAGGAGGCTGACGGCAGGCTTCATGAGGGTCTCCTTGCGAGAGTGCGGTCTACCAGCGCGGGGAGGCGTGCGCCGGGCCTCGAAACACGGCGTTGAGCACGAGCACGTCGAGCCCGTCGAGGAAGGCGCGGGGGAAGGGGTCGACGGCGAAGGCGATCACCTGTCCCTGTCCCTGTGCGGAGGCCATGACGATCGGCTTGTAGGCCAGCTGCGTGCGGTTCTCCTCCCAGAGATAGCCGGAGAGCAGCAGCTCGTCCGCCGCCGCGAGGCGCACCGCGTTGACCCCGGCGTCCAGCGTGAGAGGACGGTAGATGGCGTTGCCCTGCACCATGACGTTCAGCGTCTCGGGCAAGCCTGCGGTGAGCCAGTGGTCGGGATCGGTGACCGCGCGGGCCAGGACCCCGGGCACCGAGTCGGGACGCTCCTCTTCGGGCTGCAGGAGAGCTTCGTAGTGCTCGTCTCCCGTGATCAGCCGATCGTCGCCACTCGAATCTTCGCCGGCTTCTTTCGGAACGCGCGCTTCGCGTGCGGTGGCGAGCAGGTCCATGGCGTCCTCGGTCAGGGAGTCCACCGCGCCGCCGAAGGCGATCAGGGTGCCGCCGGAACGGACCCAGCTGCGCAGACGCTCGCGGCCGCGCTCGCCCAGGGTGTCGCTGTAGCCGCTTCGGGTGTCGGGGAGGATGAGCACCTGGTACCGGTCGAGCTCGGCGAAGGAGAGCGAGTCGGTGCGGATGGTCGAGACGGGGAAGCCGAATTTGCGCTCGAAGAAGTAGCGCGCGGCGCCGGCGGAGTAGGACGAAGTGGGAGCATCCCAGGCCATCAACACCCGGGGGCGCTGCAGCTTGACGCTTTGGCGGCTGCCGAAGTTGATGCCGCCCTCGACCCAGCTGGTGTCGGTCGCGATCACTTCGGCGCCGCTGGATGCGGCGAGCTCCGACATGCGTGGTCCCAGGTCGTCCGGGTTCGCGTCGACCTTGAACACGAGGGTTCCCGAGGGATAGGTGCGCCCGCCGAGGGTGAAGGGCTTCTCGGGGCTGAGCGCGACCAGTCCCTGACGCAGCGCCGCGGTGAGAAGACGCCCCGCAGCGGCGCTTCCCCAGGGCACCAGGTAGGCCACCTTCGCGTCGGTGCGATCGATCGTGCCGGGCTGGATCCACTGGTCGCCGGCCGGCTCGAAGTCGCCCGCCGCGAGGATCTCGCTCACCGGTGTGCCGCAGCGCACCGCGTCGACCCCGAACATCATCGGCAGCGACCACGCGGTGATGTCGTAGATCTGGTCGCCGAGGCGCTTGGCCCGACGGCGCTCCTGCTCGGCGAGGAATTCCTCTTCCATCGGCACGTCGGGGTCGAGCAGGACGCTCAGGAAGCGCTTGGCGGGCTGCGCCATGGAGATGACGTAGCTACCGGCGGGAAAGGTCTCGCCGCAGGCCCGGAGCTCACCCTGCGTGCGCTCGACCTCCGCGCCCTGTGCCACCAGCAGGCCGGCGAGCTTGTCGACCGCCGAGACGTCGCCGCGGGCCGGGAGGACGACGGTCCTGGTCTCCTGCGCCGAGCCCTCCTCGATCGCCGAGGTGCGATAGCGGCGAAATTCGGTCCACAGCTTCTCTCGGTTGTCGGCCGCCATCTCGGCGGTCGAGATCGAGTTGACGAAGTGGCGGCGCACGCCGTCGCGGAAGGTGAGGATCGTGCCGTCAGAGCGCCGCACCGCGAGCCCGCGGGCCGACGCCATCTCGTAGGTCGCGGCGACCGCGCCGTAGTAGGCCGGCCAGGAGGCCCCGTAGCCGGGGAAGAAGGCGTCGTAGATTTCGCGGGTGAAGTAGTCGAACCCGAACTCGTCGAACCACTTGGCGTTGTTGCGCCCGATCAGCTGCAGGCTCGAGCGTTGGTCTGCGGCGAGGTGGGGATTGTAGGGCACCGCCTCGGGAGCGAAGTAGTAGGTCGAGTCCGCGCCCATCTCGTGCAGGTCGATGAACACCAGCGGCAGCCACTGGCGCAGGATCTCGACGCGACCCCGGGTCTCGGGCTGACTGAGCACGAACCAGTCGCGGTTGAGATCGAAGTAGTAGTGGTTGGTGCGACCGCCCGGCCACGGCTCGTCGCGCTCGGCGGCGAAGCGAGAGACGTCGGGCTCGATGCCCTCGTTCATGCGGTTGTTGTTCACGAAGCGGTCGCGCCCGTCGGGGTTCTGCATCGGGTCGAGGAAGACCAGCGCTTCGCGTCGGATCTTGTCGACCGTGGGATCGCCCTGGGCGGCGAGCAGGTGATAGGCGGTGAAGAGGGCGGCGTCGACGCTCGAGATCTCGTTGCCGTGTACGGCATAGGCCAACCACACGGTGGCGGGCAGGTCGGCGATCAGCTGCTCGGCCGCCGCGTCGTCGGTGGCCGACGGATCGGCGACGCGCTGGATGCGCTCCTGGATGCCGTCGAGGTCGGCCAGTCGCTCCGGGGTGCCGATCACCGCCCACACCAGCTCGCGGCCCTCCCAGCTCTTGGCGTAGGGGGTCAGCTTCATGCGATCGGGAGCCGCCGCCACGAGTGCCCGCAGGTAGGTGAGGGCCTCGGCGTGCGAGACGATGCGCTCCCCGGGAGGGTGACCGAGCACCTCCTCGAAGGTGGGAATGGCGGAGTCGTAGCGCGCCCCCGGCCAGAGGTCGGTGTCTGCCTCCTGGGCGCCGCCGGCGAACGCAGTCGAAAGCGTGATCAGGACGAGTAGACGGGCGCAGGTCGGCAGCGATGGCATGTCTGGGGTAGTCCTCTCTCGGGAACGGTGAAGGGGGAGGAGGCAGTCTACCGGAACGAGATGGAAGGCATCGGGCCTTTCGATCGGCTCGCGGAGGAGCGTTCGCGCGGGTGCGAGGTGCTTCTCGGGGGGCTATCTGCCGAGAGCGTAGAGGTGGGATGGAGTCCGTACGAAGAGGACCCCTTCCGACACGGCGGGGGTGGCCATCAGCGGCTCGTCGAACTCGTTGACTCCGAGCTCCTCGTACTCGGTCCCGGCCGTGATCACGTACATCTGCCCCTCCTCGGTCGGGACGTAGAGCTTGCCGTTGACCGCGATCGGCGAGCCGGTGAAGGTGCCCCCCTGGCTGAAACGGCTCTTGTAGAGAGCGTCGCCCGTCTCGGCGTCGTAGGCCACCATTCGTCCGTTGTGGTGGACGACGTAGAGCAGGCCGCGGTAGAGGAGAGGCGTGGGCATGTACGCGCCGCCGACCCGGTGGCTCCAGCGCAGCTCGTCGGCGGGCTGTCCGGGGGTGACTTCGAGGTCCCCGCGCGTGCCGGCAGGCACGGCGTAGATCGGCTTGACCGGAGCGTAGCCGGCGCTCACGTAGACGACGCCGTTGCCCACGACCGGCCGTGCGATCACCAGCTCCGAGTTGGGGCCCAGGCTCCAGAGCTCCTTGCCGGTCTTCGGGTCGTAGCCGTGGATGGTCGAGCCGTTCACCACGAGCTCGTCCCCCTCCGGGCCCTGCAGTACGGTGGGGGTCGAGAAGGAGGGCGCGACGTCGCGCGGGACTCTCCACACCGGCTGGCCGGTCTCGAGATTCCAGGCGGCGAGGTAGGCCCCTTCGTCGACCGGTCCCTTCGCCACGTCCACCTGCAGGATCACGTTGCCTTCGTAGAGGATGGGCGAGCTGGCGAAGCCCCACTGCTGATCGGGATCCATGAAGGCGCTCGCGTTGAGGCCGCCGAGGTCGTGGTGCCACAGGATGTTGCCGTCGAAGTCGAGGCAGGCGAGACCCGCGGTCGGGAAGACCACGACGAGGCGCTTCCCGTCGGTGACCGCGGTCGAGTTCGCCTGCGTGGCCTTGAAGTGTCGATCGGTGAGCGGCACCCCACGCCCGACCTCGGTCGACCAGAGCTGCTGGCCGCTCTTCTTGTCGTACGCGAGGACCCGCCAGCTGTGCTCGAACTCCTCCTCGACCGACTCGCCGGATCCGGTGTCGCCGACGCGGATGGCCTGCTCGGCCCCTTCCGCCACCGCGGTGGTGAGAAAGACCCGGTCCCCCCAGATCACCGGACTCGAGTTGCCGAGGCCGGGAACTCCGGACTTCCAGAGCACGCCTTCGCCGCTCGCGACGTTCCAGCGAACCAGGGTGTCGACGCCATCGCCGATTCCCTCTCCGTGCGCACCGCGGAAGCCTGGCCAGTGCACCGTGGTGCGTTCGGGCTCGCTCCTGGCCCCTCGTCTCGGTCGATCGGTTGCCGCGACCGGCTCGGCGACACTGCGCCGGAGCATCTCGGGCGGCCCGCCGTCGAGAGAGAGGTAGATCCCCTCGACCGAGCCGAAGCGCCCCCAGAAACTCGCCTCGATCTTTCCGTCGGCGCTCCGGAAGGTGGACTCGACCATGCCGATCACCCCTTGCTCGATCGCCTCGATCGGCGTGGGCTCGCCGCCGTTGACGATCAGGACGAGCTGCTCGCCGTCTCGTCTCGCGTCCGCGGCGTTGTCGGAGCTCCATCCCTCGTAGCGCCCGACCAGCCGGTCGAGCTGCTCGGGACTCAGGGGTGCGACCTCTGGATCGGGACGCGAACGCGCCGAGGCGAGCAGCTCCTTCATGCGCTGGTCGGTCGCCTGCTCTCTCAAGCGATCGAGGGTCGACGCCTGGATCGGTCCCGCCGCGACGACGGCGCGCGCGAGGTCGAGGTCGTCGCTGCGCACGGCGCTCACGAGTGCGGACTCACGACTTTCGCCCCCGAGGGCGAGCAGGACCTTGGCCATCTCGACATTGCCGCCCGAGAGAGCCGTGTCGAGCGGCCTCGAGTCGTAGAAGCTCTCGGCCGCGTTCACGTCGGCTCCCTGCTCGGCGAGGAATCGCACCACGTCGAGATGGCCGGCGCGAGCAGCCAGGTAGAGCGCCGTCGCCGAGTAGCGGTCTCCGGCCTCGATGTCGGCGCCCGCGTCGAGGGCCGCCTTGACGGCCGCCAGATCCCCCTGCCGTGCGGCCTCTCTCAGGGCTTCACCCTGTTGGGCCCAGAGCGGCTCGGACCGAAGGAATGACACCGCCAGGGCGAGGGTGCACAGAGCGATGGCGGTGATCGAGAGTCGAGACGGGATCTTCGCAGAGGGCAGAGTGTTCGTGGCGTGCATGGGCCAGAGCCTATCGTCTCCCCGAGAACGGCGCGGCTCGGCACTCGCCGCAGACCCTGGCGGTGTCGTGACGCTCTATGGCTTCCAGGAGCTCGTGTTCCCCGATTCGAAATCGTCGCTGAACACTTCGTCCGCTCCGACTCGCACGAGCAGCTCGTAGGTGGTGCTTCCGAAATCGTTGCTGACGCTGAGGCGGACCAGGTAGCTCCCGGCGTCGGCGAAGCCATGGGTCGGATTCGTCAGTGACGAAGTGGAGCCGTCTCCGAAGTCCCAGGACCACTGCTCAGGACCCTGGCTCGAGCGATCGGTGAACTGCACCGGCTGGCCGACCGCTGGAGTGCTGTCGCTGACGGTGAAGCTCGCCTGTGGACGGGACTGGCGGGGAGTGCCGAAGACGTCGATGTCACCGGCCTCGACGACCATCCGATAGCCGTCCTCGGTCACGCCGGAGCCTTCCTCGAGGGCGATCCAGCCGGCCTTGTAGTGCCGGCGCGAGGGGTCGAGGCCACGATTCGGCGAGTCCGCCTCCCGGAACACGCAGTAGCGCTCTTCGAGGCCTCCGATGGTGAACTGGAAGCCTCCTGCCACCACGGGTCCGAGGACCGGCTCGAACAGGCTTCCGCATTCGGCGTCCTGCACGGTGGCCTGCAACCAGGGAGTCGTGCTCCAGCCTCCTGCGAAGAACACCGATTCCCACTCGCTCGGCTGTCCGTCTCCCGGGTCCTCGAGAACGTCGGTGCGCACGAAGCCCGCCTCGACCTTGAGCCCCGCGGCCGTTTGCACACCCGCCTCTGCCACGACGTAGTCGACGTCGACCTCGGCGGGCGCGGACGGACCGCCGAACTTCTCCATCCAGACAAACGCGTCGTTGGCGGTGGCGTCGACCTGCAGAACCCCGTACTGAGACAGGGAGGGATCGCTCAAGCGTACGACCATGACGGGCTGTTCGAAGTCGTTGGCGAATGGAATCCGCAGTCCAGGATGACGGGTCCCGACCCTCGCGCGGCCGACCTCGAAGGCGGAGCCATAGCGCGCCAAGCCGGCGCGAACTTCGACCGCGTCGCTGCCGTTGGTGCTGGTGACCTGGGCGAACAGTCCCTTGCCGATGGTCAGCAGGCGGACCTGCTCGGCGACGGCGCCTCCCGGTCCGTCGAGGCGCAGGATGCGGCTCAGGAACTCGGTGTCGCCCGAATCGAGAGTCACTGTTTCGGCCATCCAGCCCTCGTTCTCGCCTTCCAACAGGAGATTGCCTTCGTTGCTGCGCCGGTAGACGGCGAGGTAGCCCACGGTGAGCGGGCCCTGCGCCGCACTCGGTCCGAACGCTCCGATCTCGAAACCGCTCCCGGTCGTGTTGCGGGTGCGAATCGCTACGGGTGACCCGGTCTGATCCTGGATGGTCGCCACCACGACCGGGGCGTCGTCGAAGGGGATGTCGAAGTCGAAGGAGGTGAAGCTCCCGCTCGAGGGCAGCGTCAAGGTTCCGACTTCCCAGGTGGCGATGCCCTGCCAGGTCACGGTGCTGCCGCTGAAATAGCGTCCGGGCTCCAGCGCCAGAAAGTCGATCTGCTCGGGGTCGTGGCCGGGGGCAGCACCCTCCCATTCGCGGAAACGAACCGAGAATCCCTGTTGGGTGACGTCGCTGATCTGAACGACCCCGGGTGATTCGTCGTAGCGGCTCGATACCGAGGTGAGTACGACGGGCGTGGTCTCAGTCGGTGCGAACCCGACCGCGGTCCACTGATCGTCGAAGGTGACTCGGCCGCTGGTTCCCTTCGGGTATCGGTTCTCTGGCGAGTCCCAGAACACCTTCCAGTCGGTCCCGGCGGCGAACTCGTCCTCGTCGCTGTAGCCGTCCCCATCGCTGTCGAGATCCAGGTACGACGGTGAGCCATCGTTGTCGGGATCGTCGAGCCAATCGAGGATGTCGGGGATCGTGTCGTCGTCGCTGTCGAGGTCGAGGTAGTTCGGGGTCGAATCCGAGTCCCAGTCGGCACCGCTTTCGATCAGATCGGGGATCTCGTCACCGTCGGAGTCGACTCCGGTGGGCAAGACGCTCGCGAAGTCGATCCACATGACCGGGCGAAACGTGTTCCACCAGGTCTCCCAGGAGTAGTAGACCAGGACCCCGACGGTCCTCTCGTACTGGAGGTGGGTCATCTCTTGTCTGGCCGTGAGCGAGAACTGGACGGCTGAGTCGAAGCTGCCCGGGGCGGTCCAGACCGCTTCGACGCGTGGCTGGAACGTTCCGCCGGCAAGGTCGGGGAGGGTTCGTAGGCAGGGCACGAGGGTCCACTCGCACGGCAGATCGAAGGGGCCGAGCTTGGCGAGGTCGATCGGTTCGTCATAGGCGGCCCCGTCGCCGGCGCTGGTCATCGTGTACTCCCACTTCGCCTTCCTGCCGCTCGACAGTTGTCTCACGCGGAAGTTCTGGAGGGTCGTCGTCAGGGTGTTGGAGTTGTTGACCGAAACCCCGACCTCTTCGTTGGTGGCGCTGACCTCGACCCCGGTGGTCACCGAGAACTCGCTGCCCTGGTTGGCGTTCTCCGGAGCTGACGCCAGACGAGTGAACTGACTGACCTCGGTGCTCGGCTCGATCTCGAGCACCATCTTGGAGAGGTAGAAGCCTCGCTCCCGATGCTGGTCTTCGTGGTCGGGATCGTGCTCGAAGAGGCCGGACGTGGTCTCGCCGGCGTTGCCGATGATCAGGTACTTGAGATCCTCGCCTCCCGCGTTCGTGGCCACCAGCTGGGCACACAGCTGCAGCGAGATCTCCGCCCGTTGTTCTCCGTTGCCGGGAAACCAGTGCAGCGGCTGATACGAGGTGCGGAAGAAGCGATACGCAATGCGAGGAACTCCCGCGCCGTAGGACAGGCAGGTGCCGAGATCGGCTCCTCGGATGGCCGCTTCGACGCGAGGCTCGAGCGTCCTGCGATCGGGCGCTGAAGCCGGGTCGGCTCCTGGTCCGATGACCGCCAGCGCCAGTCCCTGTGAGCCGCTCGGCCCCGGGGTCGCGACCACTGCCGAGGCGTCGTGGCCGAGACCGATCAGAGCCGAGAGGGTGGCGGCATCGCTGTTGAGGAAGACGATCGAGCGCCCGTTGTCGAGCGTCTCGAGGACGAGCCGTCGAGTGCCTCTGAGCTCATCGGTGTGAACCTCCTCCAGATCGATCCACAGAGGATCCGCCGACCTCACCGCCGAGTCGGTCCAGAGGACCGGCTCCTCTCCGGCGCCCGCAGGCCCCGCGCTAAGGGGTGCAGCCACGAGAGTGACGAACAGGAGGCACATCAAGCTCTTGACCGTCGCTCCCGGGTCGGAGGGTCGCGCATCGAGATCTGGAGGAGACGGGTTTCGAGGAGACGGGATTCGAGTGGCGTTGGGCTGCATGGAGTCGACTCCGAAGGAGAGGGTTCCGGGACCGAGGCGGTTCAGGGTGCCCCTTCGACCCGGGCTCCCGGGCGTCGCAGGGGTCTCCCTGGGCCAGTAAGCGCCAAAGAGGAACCGATCGGATCATCGAAAGAGCGCATCGCTCCGGCGAGCCCCGACGGTTCCGGGTCGGGGCAGGGCCGGCGAATGCTGACGGGACGGTGTCAGTAGGCGAGTGGTAGGTTGTTTTCATGAGTGACCCGAACCCTCCACGGCCGAGCGGGAAGTCACCTTCGGAGAGCTAGGTCGATGCGAGTCGCCGCCCTCTACGACATCCACGGCAACCTCCCGGCGCTCGACGCGGTGCTCGAGGAGCTGTCGTTTCTCGATGTCGAGCGGATCGTGGTCGGCGGCGACGTTCTGCCGGGGCCGTGGCCGGCCGAGACTCTCGACCGGTTGATGGGGCTCGAGCTCCCGACGCACTTCCTCTACGGCAACGGAGAGGTTGCGGTGCTGGCGCACCGGGACGACGCGGCCTCGATCGACCGGCTGCCAGAGCAGGCCAGGGAGGCGGTGCGCTGGAGCGCCGGTCGACTCACCGACGAGCAGGCCCGACGGCTCTCCGAGTGGCCGAAGACCCTCTCGATCGAGGTTCCCGATCTGGGGCAGGTCCTCTTCTGTCATGCCACCCCGCGCGACGAGAACGAGATCTTCACCCGACGGACCGACGAGGAGACGCTGCTTGGGGTCTTCGCGCAGGTCGATGCGTCCCTCGTCGTCTGTGGACACACCCACATGCAGTTCGACCGGATCGTGGGAAGGACTCGTGTCGTCAATGCGGGAAGCGTGGGCATGCCCTTCGGAGCCCCCGGCGCGTTCTGGCTGCTTCTCGAGCCCGGCACCGTCGAGCTGCGCCGTACGCCCTATGATCTGCACGAAGCGACTCGACGTCTCGCGGCCACCGACTATCCGGAAGCCGCTGAGCTCGGCGAGGATCTCCGCCAGCCGCGCTCCGAAGAGACGATGCTGGAGCTCCTGTCGCACGCGGAGCTGCGCTGATCGGAAACACGAAGGGGAGAAATTCCATGCAGCAGACCGACCAGAAGATCGACTACATCGAGCTGCCTGCCGCGGACCTGGACGCGGTGGAGGCGTTCTACTCGAAGGCGTTCGGCTGGACGTTCACCGACTACGGTCCCGAGTACCGGGCCTTCTCCGACGAGAAGCTCGACGGGGGCTTCCGCTGCGCAGAGCTGCGCTCCCGAGCCGACGAGGGAGGGGCCCTGGTGATCCTCTACGCCAAGGATCTCGAGGGCACGCGCGATCGAGTCGTCGAGGCCGGAGGGGCGATCCACCAGGACATCTTCTCCTTCCCCGGGGGGCGAAGGTTCCACTTCCTGGATCCGAACGGAAACGAGCTGGCCGTCTGGTCGGACAAGTAGCGTCGACACGCCGAGCGGAGAGTCGTTCGCCCAGAAACAGGAATCGCCCGGCAGGAAGACTGCCGGGCGACTCGATGCGGCGCTCGGGTGAAGCGCCTCGGATCAGTTCCGCTCTAGTAGCGCGGAGCGCGCTCGGTGCGAGGACGGGCCTCGTTCACCGTGAGGGCACGGCCGTCGATCGAGTGGCCGTTGAGGGCGGAAATCGCCTCGCCAGCGCCGCTCGACATCTCGACGAAGCCGAAGCCGCGCGAGCGACCCGTATCGCGATCGGTGATGATGTTGGCACCGACCACGTCGCCGTGCTCCGCGAAGAGCTGGGTGAGACTGTCCTCGGTGCTGCTGAAGGGCAGATTGCCCACGTAGATACGCTTACTCATGTGTTTCTTCCTTTTCCCGCTGCGCGGGGAACTCGGGGTGGGAGCCCGCTGCCGAATGCAGCAAACGCCCGGAGGCAGAGGCAGACGGGCTTCGGCGGCTTCAGTCACCTCGTGAGAGGCGCCGCTCTGGAAGAAACAACCTGTGAGGGGAATTCGCTTCGAGGACGGGACTGACTACGCGGATCGGGTCCGCTACTAACTCGCGTGTACCGTAGCACGGGTTGGGAGGAGTAGCAATGGGCTCTTGGCCGCGCCGGTGGGAGCGTCGCCCAGGGACGAGCGCCGCCCTGGCCAGCCGCCGGACGGAGCGGGCTCTCTTACTCGGCGCCGAGGGCGGCGTATTCCCGCTGCGCCTCGAGCAGGAGGGGGAAGTCGGGGTCGGCGTCGCGCCAGAGGTCGAAGAGCTCGTCGTAGCTCTCGCGGGCTTCGGCGGTCTTGCCCTGGGCGGCGCGGGCGCGGGCCAGGTAGAGGGGGACGAGGGCGTGGTGCGGCCGGTTCGCCCACACGTAGCGCAGCTCCCCGGCTTCCAGGAAGGCGGCTTCCGCACCGGCGGGGTCACCGGACTCGAGCAAAGCCCGGCCGCGGAGAATCGCCGCTGGAATCGAGCTCCAGAGGGCCTTGAAGGGGCGGGAAGCCTCGAGCAGGTCGAGGGCTTCGGCGGGGCGGCCCGCTTTGAACTCGATCATCGCCAACACATGCGGAACTCGGGCCTGCTGCATGATCGTGCCCTCGGGCTGAAGCTCGGACATCTCGGCCGCGATGGCCCGGGCTTCGTCCGTGAGTCCGGCTGCAGCGAGAGTCAAGCCTGCCCTGTGGAGCGCTCTGACACCACGAGAGTCCTCGAGGGCGGCACGGGCGAGCTCGATCGCTGTTGCAGGGTCGTTGCCGAGCTCGAGATGGTACCAACCGTTGGTGGCTCGCATCGCCCCGGCGAGGTCGACCTGGCCCTCGCGGGTGGCCCCTTCGTATCCCAGTTCCATCCAGTCGAGAGCGTCGGCGAGCCGGCCCCACTGAGCGAGCAGCTCGGCGTAGTTGTAGGCCCGCCCGGGCCGGGATGGATCCGCGAGCTCCTCCGCTGCGGCCTCGTCACGATCGAGCGCTGCGGTCCGAGAGCTGAATGAACCACATTGGAGGGTCGAGAAGCTCGCTGAGCCGCCGAGCCTCCTCGGTCCGACCGAGATAGAAGTTGTCCCTGGCGAGGTTCACCAGGGTGAGGCGGTCGTCGACCGAAGATTGCTGTCGCGCCAACTCGTGGATCTCGAGAGCCTTCTCGAACTGACCCGTCTCCCGATAGGTGACGCCCAGGTTGAGGAGACCGATCGAGAAGGACGGGTACGCGTCGCTGAGGATTTGGAGGGCTTCGATCTTCTTCTGCAGGTTCCCGGTGACGGTCCAGTGATACGACGGCGTCGATCGCCAGCCTCTCGGGTGTCGTGGCTCGATTCCGATGCTCATAGGCGAGGGTTGCGTGGTGTCGGGCCTTGCCCGTCTTCCAGCTGTTGTCGAAGATCGTGGAGAGTTTTCGGTGCGCCATCGCGAAGCCTGGATCGAGCTCGATGGCCCGCTCGAAGTGGGGAATCGCCTGGCGGCCACCCTGTCGCCTCCGAGATCGTCCAACCCCGACTGTAAGCCTCGAGTGCCTCGAGGGAGGGTGTCGTGGCTCGTTCGATCGGTGTGTCGAACTCGGCGACGGACTGGAGCGACTCGCCGAGATCCTCACGCAGCTGCGTGCTGGCGTCGCCGAGCGCTGCCAGGACGCCCTCCCTGCTCGGAGCCTCTCGCTGCACCCGTGCCAGTGTCTCGCCGTCGGCACAACCGAGGGTGTGCAAGGTGACGAGATGCTGCTCGCCGATCGCAGCAACCGTGCCGTGGATCATCGCCTTGAGCTCGAGCCTCCGGCAGATCTCGCGCCCCAGCTCCTCGTCGAGGCGGGTGTGGGGCTCGCGCTGCATCAGCTCGAGGGCTTCGCGCACCCGTTGCTCGGAGACGACGGTCAGCAACGGTGACTCGTCGATCTTGACGGCGAGCGCGGTCAACAGGGTCTCGTCGAAGACCGGATCTCCGGTGCGGTTGTCGAAAGCGGTGAGGAGAACAGGATCGGCTTCGGTGAGCGCGACCGCTTCCCTGCGCGGCCAGAAGACGACCGCGGCGACGATGCCGAGAAGCGCAAGGGCTCCGGTCGCCAGCTGCACTGTCCGAGATGAAGGGGTGCTCGAAGCCGGCGCGGGAGGTGCTACCGCCACCGTCCGAGTCGCCTCGCTGTCTCGGCGCAGCCGCACGAGATCCCCGCGCAGCCCGGCCGCGGTCTGGTAACGCAGCGCCGGGTCCTTCTCCAGACACTTGAGAATCACCGTCTGCAGCTCGGCCGGGATCTCGGGATTCAGGGCCACTGGTGGAGTGGGTGCCTTGCCGAGCAACGCCGCATGGGTCACCGCCGCGGTCGGTCCCGCGAACGGCTGCTTGCCGGTGGCCATCTCGTAGAGCACCGCACCGAGCGAGAAGACGTCGGTGCGGTGGTCGAGCTCCTCACCCCGCGCCTGCTCCGGAGACATGTAGGCCACGGTCCCCATGGCCACGCCGGCTTCGGTCAACGGCTCGGGCGAGGTCCTGGTGGGGACGTCGGAGAGCGGCGAAGGGCCTTGCCCGTCCTCGTTGGTGAGCTTGGCGAGGCCGAAGTCGAGGATCTTGGCGTGGCCGTGCTTGGTCACGAAGAGGTTGGCGGGCTTCAGATCGCGGTGGATGATGCCGGCCTCGTGCGCGGCGGCGAGTCCCTCGGTGATCTGGACGGCGAGCTCGAGCAGCTGGTCGGTAGGGAGGGGGCCGCCGTCGATGCGGTGCTTGAGGGTCTGGCCCTCCATGTACTCCATGGCAAGGAAGGCGCGGCTTTCTCCGTCCTCGCCCTCGAAATCACCGACGTCGTAGATGGTGCAGATGTTGGGGTGGTTGAGCGCCGAGGCGGCGCGGGCCTCGCGCTGGAAGCGCTCGACGGCCTGCGGATCGCGCGACATCTCCTCGGGGAGGAGCTTGAGCGCGACGGGACGGCCGAGCCGCTCGTCGATCGCACGGTAGACCACGCCCATGCCGCCGCCGCCGATCTTCTGCTCGACGCGGTAGTGGGACACGGTCTGTCCGATCACTCGGCAGCTCCCCGCACGTCCGGCGCTCCCGTCTTCGTTGCTGGAGTTTGGTGAGTCCTAGGGTATCGACGGGCAGGAGCGGTGTCGAGCGCGCCAGGTGGTGGGGCACAGGCCACCAGCATGCGCTCGTCGATGCGTCGGCCTCCTATCTCCGGGTTGGTGGCGAGGGGCTCACTCGGAGCGCCGCTTCCCGGCGAGAGGGATCACCCGGGAGCGTCGGAGGTGTCGATTCCGGGTGACCAGCGGGATCCGATGCACGACGCTGGTCGCGCCGATCAACTCGTCGGCAGGGTCCGCGTCGACCTCGTCTTGGAAGGACGCGTTCCTCGAACGGGAAGAACCCGTTGGCCTTCTTCCTCCCAATCCCCTTGCACCAGTCAGTTGCGATTGAGCGAGGCGTTGACGCTCCCCGTCAGAGATCCACTCGTCGGAATGGTGTCAGTATGGGGCCAGAAGTTCGTAGAGATCCAGTTGGCAGACGTGCATACAGCTCGTGCAGTGGAGGACCCTTCGGATGAGACATTCACTCGGTTTCTTGCTGATCGTCGCAGTCCTGTTCGCGACGCCGTTCGCGAGTTCTGCAGCGGATGGCGAATTTCGCTACGCGCGCTACTCGCACCTTCTAGGACTCTGGGAGGGTGTCGACGTCAACGACGGAAGCAAACGGACGATCTCCATCACCGACCGCGATGACGACGGAGTCTTCGAAGTGGCCTCGCGCGACACCTACTGGACCCTTTGCCAGGGCGATCGGGGAATCGAGGTCGCCAGCGGAGAAGTCCGGCGGGACGGCGTGCTCGCGACGGACGGACTCGTGATGTGCTTCGAGACGGGTGACGAAATTCCCGTTCATCAGACCTACGAGTACTCCCGGGACGAGGACACACTCTTCGCCACTCCCGACGGCACGAATCTGATTCCGATCACGCTTCACCGGGTCAGCGACTAGTGTTCGTGAGTCAACGCTCGAGATAGCGGTCTGCGACGACCGGCTCGAGGTCGAGTACGGCTTCCCCTGCTCTGAGCCTGCTCTGAGCCTGGCGCAGCGTCGCAGGCGGCATGAGGAGGGTTCGGAGGGCCCCGCGAGGGCCAACACGGGCCGGTCCACCCGTTCCGGTCCTGCCGCTCACAGCTTCCGAGGAGCCTCCCGAAGCTCGAGGAGAGCGCGGATGCACCCCCCGGAACACAGCTCCGCAAGGGCGCTGGCCCGGTTCAGGCGCCTTTCACTTTCCACGCACGCCAGTCTCATCCGTCACATTCTTTGAATTCGTGTTTTCCTTGTATAACATCGCCGTGCCGAGAGAGTGCGTCGCACGACCTTCCTCTCCCTCCTGGACGACGATGATGATCAAGCTCCCCGCCTTTTCCCACCGCTTCCTGCTCTCCGGCCTCGTGCTGTCGCTCCTGGCGATCTCGGCCTCGGGCCAGCAGACGGCGGACCCCGCTGTCGGGACTCTGGGGATCGACGTCTCCCACCACTCTGGAGACGTGGACTGGAAGAAGGTCGAGTCGCAGGGGTATCGCTTCGCCTACCTCAAGGCCTCCGAAGGTGTGGACGATCCCGATCCGAGGTTCGAAGAGCACTGGCGGGCTCTCGAAGGCTCCGGCATCCGTCGGGGTGCGTACCACTTCTACGTGACCGAAGACGATCCTGACGACCAGGCGCGACTCTTCCTCTCTCAGGTCGTGGGCCTGGAACCCGGCGATCTTCCTCCGGTGGTCGACATCGAGTCCCTCGGACACGGAACCGGCCCCGGCCTCGCGACCCGCCTGCAACGGTTCCTCGATCGAGTCGAGGCCGAGCTGGGCACCATCCCGATCATCTACACCAGCCCCCGCTTCTGGAACGAGCACCTGGCTCCTTCTTTCGCTCGATACCCCCTGTGGGTCGCCGAGTACGAGGTCGATCAGCCGACCGTTCCGAAAGGCTGGTCCGATTGGCACTTCTGGCAGTTCCAGGGCGACGCCGCCATCGACGGAGTCGAGAAGCAAGCGGATCTCAGCCGCCTGCATCCCGAGATCGACCTCGACTCGCTGCGGGTGGGTACCGTGGCTGCCGGGTCGAACGGCCGCTGACGTCCGCCGGACTGGTACGGGTTTGGCTCGAGGAGAGGTACGAGTGCGAGTCCATCCTGGCCAGCCCCCTGTTCGGTGCCCCGGCCGGAGCGTCGAGCGCGTGCTGGTCGTTGTGCTCGGCTTCGGTCTTCTCGGTCTTCTCGGTGCCGCGTGGGCCACGCCGGCCGCCGCTCAGGACGACTGGGACGACGACTCGCTGGCACGCAAAGCCAGTCGGATCGCTTTCGGTTTCGGCTCGAGTCACGGCAACAGCGACACCTTTTCACTGGCTCTCGGCCTCGATCTGATCCACCGCTGGACCCGCTATCAGAACCTCCTCGATCTCGATTCCCACATCATTCACGGAACGCAGCTCGACCCAGAGGGCGAACGAGTCCAGAAGCTGACCCAACGTATCCACCTCACCGACACCGTACGCCGGCGGCTCCTTTCGGGTCCGTGGCACCTGAGTGGACACTTCGAGGCGGAGCAGGACATCACCAGTGGCATCGACCTGCGACTGACCCTGGGGCCGGGCGCCGGGTTCGGCATCGAGAAGAAGCGTTGGCAACTCGCACTCGACTCGGGAGTCGCTCTCACCCGAGAGGACGACGTGGGGGCGGACCCCTTCGAGTTCCTGGCCCTGTGGCTGCAGCAGGGCTGGCGGTTTCGTCTCACCGATGCGGTCACCTTCCTCGAGAGAGTCCGGGGGAGTCGGAACCTCGAAGACTCCGAGGACCTCCGGCTACGTCTGACCTTCGATGTGCTCCTGGCGATCACCGACAACATCGGAGTGCAGGCGACTCTCGAGGCCAAGTTCGACAACCAACCGGTGCCGGGCTTCGAGAGATTCGACGGCGCGACGACCATGCACATGACGGTTTCGTTCTGAGGGCCCCGGACGATGGCCTCCGGGTTCGACCACTCGGCCCGAGCCGCTCGAGGCGCGGGCGCTGGAGCGAGCCGGAGCCCGGCCACTCTCCGTCGACTCCACTCAGGAGCTCGAGCTCCAGGCGGTCGTGTCCCCCGACTCGAATCCGTCGACGAAGATTCCGACGGACTCGATCTGGATCAGCAGATCGGCGGGCCCGGCGCCGAAGTCGATCAGCCAGAGATGCCCGGTCACCGGGTCGATGGCGGTACCCCAAGCTCCATCCACGCCCGAGGCCAGAATCTTCGGCTCGGTATCCGTCCCGTCGACAGGGAGGCCTGTGACGGGATCGAGCTCCAACGCGATCAGACTCCGATCCTGCTGGTCGTAGATCGCCATGATCAGGTGGTTCGCGAAGTACCCCGACAACACGAACTCGGGATCGCCGAGCACATCGTTCTCTTCGGGCCGGGCGAAGACCGTCTCGTTGCCGATCGTGAAGGTGCCATCCAGATCGTCCGTCACCGAATGGTGGTAGACCATGCCGGTCTCGTAGGAGGTGGTGACGAGGCCGGTCTGCTGGTACTGAGCGGGAAGGAAGGCCAGCCCGCCGTACTGCTCGCCCGCGCCCAGGAGATCCTTGTACTCGATCGCGCCCAGGGCGGTTCGCTGCGCGATGCCGTAAGCGCCCGAGGCGCCGTTCAGTCCGCGATAGAAGAGGGTATCGGAGCCCGGTGCGAATTCGAGGCCGGTGTCCGCGTCGGTGTCCGAGAAGAGGAAGGTCATCGGGCCGAAACCGGTGACGGTGCCGTCGGGATCCCGGAGCACCGGACCCGAGCTGACGGCGGCGTCGGATGCTTCGGAATTGTCGATGAAGTAGGCGGTGGCCCCGTCGGCCGAGAACATGAGGTCTCCGAGCGAATCCTCGAGACCGTCCGGGATCGGCAGCTGGTTGACGAGGCGAAGAGCAGGATGCAGCTCGATCTGCGCCCGAACGACGAGTGGTGATCCGAGAACCACCGAGAGGACGGTCACGATGGCGGAGGCCCGCCAGAAATCTCTACCAGGCATGGTACATCTCCCAAGGACAGGAATGGCATGGATCAGCGGAAAGCCAGACTACGATACCCCACCGGTCTCGCGTCTCGGGGCGCGACGGGGGATCCCGTCGGCGAAGGCGCGGTTCGCTAGCTCTCCTCAGCCACGGAGTGCCGCGACGTCCGGCACGTAGATCCTGGATGAGCTCATCCACGACGGTTTGTGTACCACGAGAACTGCGGCGTCGCTGTGGGCGACGTAGGACATCAGGGGATTCCGATCACGCTTCACCGGGTCAGCGACCAGTGTTCGTGAGTCAACGCTCGAGATAGCGGTCCGCGACTACCGGCTCGAGGTCGAGTACGGCTTCCCCTGCTCTGAGCCTGGCGCAGCGTCGCAGGCTGCTCGAGGAGGGTTCCGAGGGGCGCTCAGGAGGTCCCGGAACCGTCGAAGTCGCCTGGGCGTAGCGCGTCGAAGAGGAAGGCCCTGGCCTTGCGCCAATCGCGCTTGACGGTGGCGCTCGAGATGTCGAGGGCCGTGGCTACCTCTTCGACCTCGAGACCGGCGAAGTAGCGCAGCTCGACCACCGAGCAGAGCCGCGCATCGAGCGAGCGTAGTTGGCCGAGGGCCTCGTCCAGCTGCACCAGCTCCTCGGGGCCGAGCTGCGGGTCCGCCAGCTGCACCTCGTCCACAGGGGCCGGCTCTGCACCGCCTCCGCGCTTGTGCCGCACGCGCCGACGGGCATGGTCGACCGCGATCTGCCGCATGGCGCGAGCCGCGACCGCGAAGAAGTGGCTGCGGTCGCGCAGATCCAGCGCCTCGGCCCGCTCGAGCTTCAGGTAGGCCTCGTGAACCAGGGTCTGGGAGCTCAGGGTCTGACCGGGTCGCCGTCCGCGCAGCTGGCCGCGCGCCATGCGACGCATCTGCCCGTAGACCAGCGGAAACAGCCTCTCCGCCGCGCGGTCGTCGTCTCCTGATCGCCAGGCGACCAGGAGCTGTGTGATGCTTTCCTCGGTCATCGATTCTGCCGAATTCGCCAGGCTCAAGAATCCAGAGATATCATAATCGGTCTATATACGTGCACGGAACGAGGACACTGCCATGACGGATCGGGCTCCGAGCGAGGCCAACGGCACGGCCTCACCCCAGGCAGAGTCCGCAGGGACGGGAAGCCGGGGAGCGACATGGCACGAGGCGGCTCTTCTCTTCGAAGCCCTCCTCGATGCTCCCGAGTTCGAGCGACAGCGACAGCTGACCGAGTGCTCACCCGAGGTCCGAGCCGAGGTCGAGCGCCTCCTGAACGCGGACCAGGAGGCCGGGGACTTCCTCGAGCAGCCGTACTCTCCCGCTGGCGAATCCGGAGACTCGAAGCGAGAGTCGAGCTACGGGGGACTCGTGGTCGGGTCCTATCGCGTGCTGGAGGAGATCGGGCGCGGAGGGATGGGGGCAGTGTTCCGTGCCGAGCGTGCCGATGGCCAGTTCGAGCAGCGCGTCGCTCTGAAACTGCTCAAGCACGAGATCTGGGCGCCCGAGCTGCGACAACGGTTTCTCGCCGAGCGCAACATCCTGGCCGGTCTCGAGCACCCCGGCATCGCTCGGCTGGTCGACGGAGGACTGACCGAGGACGGCATGCCGTACTTCGCGATGGAGCTGGTCGACGGCGAGCCGATCGATCGCTACTGCGACTCGGGCCGACTCGGAGTCGAGGAGCGGATCGCGCTGTTCCTGCAGGCCTGTGACGCTGTCGCGCACGCACACCAACATCTGGTCGTGCATCGCGACCTGAAGCCCGGGCACATCCTGGTCGACGGCGAGGGGCGCGTAAAGCTGCTCGACTTCGGTATCGCCAAGGTGCTGGAGCAGGACTCGAGGGCGACGCGCACCGGTCTGATCTTCCTCACTCCGGAGTTCGCCGCCCCCGAGCAGATCGAGGGCGGACGCATTACGACGGCGACCGATGTCTACGCGCTCGGGCTGGTCCTGTTCGAGCTGCTGACCGGTGAGTCGGCCGGCGTACCCGGTCGGTCCGGCAGTGTCCATCCGTTGCGCAGCGATCCGAGGGAGCTGCCTCGGAGCAGCTCCGTGGTCCTGCGGGGAGATCCCGGCACGGCGAAGAGGCGGTCGAGCACTCCAGCGGTGCTCTCCCGCTGTCTGCGCGGCGATCTCGATGCGATCGTCGCGAAGGCGGTGCGCAAGGAGGGGAGCGAGCGCTACCTGTCGGCGCGGGAGCTGGGAGACGATTTGAGGCGCTACCTCGCCCATCGGCCGGTGACGGCGCGACACGGCAGCCGTTGGTACACATTGCGCAAGAGCCTGCGACGACACCGAACGGCTGCCGCCGCAGGCCTCGGCGCCGCCCTGCTCCTGATCGGCGGACTCCTCTCGACCAGCTGGCAGGCTCGCCGAGCCGCGCGCGAGGCCTCACGGGCACGCGCCGCAGAGCAGGAGGCGCGGGCGATCTCCTCCTTCCTGGTCGACGAGATGCTCTCGGCCGCGTCGCCGGAGGTCGCGCTCGGACGAGACCTGACCGTACGGGAGGTGCTGGAAGCGGCGTCGAGCCGAATCGAGCAGTCCTTCGCGGGCCAGCCGCGGCTGGAGGCCGCGGTACGGGCGACGGTAGGGGAGACCTGGAAGCGTCTGGGCGACCTCGATGCCGCCTCGCGTCACCTCGGGCGCGCACAGCAGCTCGTGCTCGGCGGCGGGAGGAGCGAGGACGGTGGGATCGAGGGCGGTGGGATCGATGAGGGGGCGAGCGAGCCGGAGCTCGCGATGCGACTCACGGCCTCCCTGGGAGAGCTCGACGTGCTCCACGGCTCGGTGGGGGAGGGCATCGACGTTCTCGAGATGGTGCTCGAGCGGCAACGCGCGGTCCTGGGCGGCGCAGCGCTCGACGGGCTGCGCACAGAGCTACTGCTGGGGGATGCCCTCCGCCTGGCCGGCCGTTGGGAGGAGGCGGAGGCGCACCTGCGTCACGTCGTGGCCGAGCTCGAGGCACATCATCCGGAGGCCTGGCGAGACCGCGTGCGAGCGATGTCACGTCTGGGTACGGTGCTCGGAGAGCAGCGAGAGCGGGTCGAGGCCCTCGAGCTGCTCGAGCAGACCCTCCGACTGCAGGAGCGCTACCTCGCCCCCGACTCCCCCGAGATCGCGACCACCCGCCGCGAGCTCGCCGCCGCCCTGCACCTCCATCAGCGCGAGACGGAGGCGGAAGCCCAGTATCGAGCCGCGCTCGCCACCCACGATCGTGTGCTCGGCCGCGACCACGCCACCACGCTCGAGACCCTCAACGGTCTGGGTGTGACCCTGTGGCGCCTCGAGCGTCGAGCGGAGGCGCTCGGGATCATGGAGGACGTGCTCGCTCGGCGGCGCGAGGTGCTGGGGGAGGAGCATCCGGACACGCTGGCCGCGCTCGGCAACGTCGCCGTGATGACCGCGGCTCTTCGATCGGATCGGGAGGCCGAGCCTCTCTACCGAGAGGTGCTCGCGGCACGGGTGAAGTCCCTGGGCGAGCTGAACCCCTCGACCGTTCGGGCGCTGCGCAACCTGATCGAGCTGGTCCAACGCTCCGGCGACGAGGCTGAACTGCGTCGTCTGGTGAGCTGGCGCCTGGAGATCGGGCGCCGGCAGGTCCAGGGAGAGGACGTATCACCGACTTTACTGAGCGACGTGGCCGAGGATTTCCTCCTGATGGGGCCATCCGATCTGCGCGACCCGGGATACGCCCTCGAGCTGGCACGAGAGGCCGTGAACCGCTCCGGCGGTGAGCTACCGGACGCCCTGCACATCCTGGCGCTCGCGCAAGCGGCGACCGGCGAGCGTGATGCAGCGATCGCCACGCTGCGCCGAGCGGCCGCCGCCCCTGGAGGGGAGGTCATCACGATCATCGAGCGGGACCTGATCGACCTGCTCGAAGAAGGCGATGGGACGGAGGCGGCACGGGACTTCGTCTCCGAGCATCTCGAGCGGCGCCGACAGCGGCTCGATCCCGAGAATCCAGCGATCGCCAGCAGCCACTTCGAGCTCGGTCGCCTCGCGGCGCGCTCCGGACAGCTCCCGGAGGCGCGCAACCAGTTCGAGCTCGCCCGAGAGCAACTGCTGCGCACCTATCCGGAAGACCACTACCGCGTCGTCGAGGTGGAGGTCGAGAGTGCTCTGGCCGAAGGTCGGCTGGGCGACCGTGTCCGGGCCGAACGGCGGCTGCGGGAGATCACTCGGGAGCTCGATGGGGTCAGCTGGGGCGGGCTGGCGGAGGTGCGCGAGCGGGCGTTGGACGCTCTGGCCGAGCTGTCGGGTTAGGGCAGCGGACTCTCGGAAGGCCGGCCGGTCGGGAGGGCAGTGCCGCCAGGGCCCGAGCCATCGCGGCAAGATCGTGCCGGCGGTGATCCCTCCCCGCGGCCGATGTCGTTTCAAAGGGTATGGCTACACATCCTCGTCGCGACGTCGGAGGTCCCATGCAATCTCCAGGTGCCGACTCTCTTCGAAGCTCGCTCGGTGTCTCAGCCCCGGTACTCGCCTGGTTCCTCTGGGCCTTCTCCCTGGCTTCGGCAGGGCCCGCCACCGGGCAGAATCTGCTGGACAACCCCTCCTTCGAGCTCGATCTGTCCGGCTGGACGCTGCAGGCCCCGAGCGATATCCACTGGGACACTCGCGACACTGCTGGGCTACCCACCTCCGGCTCGGCCCGGATCGCCGAGGACACGGCGAGCGCGACGGCCTCTCTGTACCAGTGCCTCGCGGTGAGCGCGGGATCCACCTACACGATGGGCAGTCGGGTCTTCGTGCCGGCCAGCCAGGACGCGCAGGCCTCGGCCGGTGTGTCGCTCGACTGGTACTCGTCGGGCGACTGCACGACCGGAAGCCTCGGGGAGAGTGGAGACTCGCTGGCCGGCGGCATCGAGGAGACCTGGAGCCGGATCTCGATCGCGGCTCTGGCGCCACCGGGGGCGAGCTCGGTCGCGGCAACGCTCGGTGTCCGCAACCTCGACGGGACCTTCGACTGGGTCGCCTTCTTCGACGACGCGTACTTCGGCGAGGGCGAGACGCTCTGGTACGACTCCTTCGAGTCCGGAGAGCTCTCCGGGTGGTCGAAGGGAATCGGTGTCGGGCCGGAGCCACCGTCGGTCGCGATCCTCTCTCCGCTCACCAACTCGGTACCGTCCTCGAGCACCATCGACGTGGAAGTCGAGTTCGACGCGACTCCGGGCGACTCCCGTGGAGTCGCTCCCGTCGTCTCCCTGGTGGAGCTCTATCGTGACGGTGAGCTGATCGACGTGTTCCAGCCCGCGAGCGAAGCGGGCATGGTCACGTTCTCGAACGTCGCCCTCCCGGCCATGCTGCCCGCCGTACAGCTCGTCGCGCGTGCCTACCCGAGCGACGACTTCGACCGCTTCGGGGAGTCGCTCCCGGTGGCCGTCGTTCTCGACTCGCAGCTCGCAGCCTGGCAGGGGCTGCAGAGCACGTCGAAGTCGCCGCCCGAGATCCATCTCGACCGCGGAGAGCCGCGCTACCTCTCGCTCGAGGTCGACTACGACCAGGGCCTCGAGGACGATCCGGTGATCCAGGCGCTCGGCCTGCTCGACTCGCTGAAGGGTCTGTACGGGCTCGAGAAGCCCTCGAGCGACCTCCATCTCGACCGCATCCGCACCGATGGCCTGGGCGCTCGACATCTCGCCTTCGGTCAGCACCACGAAGGCCTGCCGGTGTTCGACGCGCAGCTCGTCGTGCACCTCGACGGGACCACCTTCACGGGCATCAACGGCGTCGTGCTGCCCGAGCTGCCCCCCTTGATCGAGCCCCCTCTCGAGCGCGAGGAGGCCGAGCAGCTCGCCTTGAAGAAGCTGGAAGCGCAACGGGGGCAGGGGAGTGTGCTCGCTGTCGTCGGCACTTCGCGCCTGGGCTGGTGGGATCCAGACCTCGGCAGAGGTACCGACCAGAGCGACCCGACGCTGGTGTGGCGCATGTACGTCGTGGGAGTCGACCAGGATGAGCCCTCGTCCTGGAGGGTCATGGCCGACGCGTACGACGCCAGCCTGCTCTCGGTGCTCGATCGCGAGCGAACCGGAGATCGCCCAGCCGAGGACTTCGAGATCGACAGCGTCAACGGCGGCTCGCCCGACCTGTTCTGTTGGGACTTCCCGGGCGATCGCTCGGACGTCGACTGGCTGGACGAGGACGGCGCTCGCCCCGACTATCCCTTCGCCTTCCCGGGCGGCGACACCGATGGCGACAACGCCTACTTCTTCACCCACGATGTCTACCACTACTACTACGACAGCTTCGGCCTGCGCTCCTGGAACGGCGACGGAGCCACGGTCGAAGAGGTCCTCGACGTGACCTTCCCTCGAGGACTCAACGCGTCCTACTCCTCGGGCTGCGACCACATTCGCTTCGACGAGGGCATGACGAGCCGCGACATCCTCGCCCACGAGTTCACCCATGCCGTGATGCGCTGGGGCAGCGACGTCATCTACCGCTTCCAGTCCGGAGCGATCGACGAAAGCTACGCCGATATCTTCGCTGCGCGTGTCGACGGCGACTACCTGATAGGGGAGAGCAGCAGTGCGGGAACGCTGCGCAACCTCCAGAATCCGCCAGCCTTCGGGCAACCCGACCACATCAGCGGCTACGTCGTCCTGCCCGAGAGCAACGACAACGGAGGCGTCCACACCAACAGCGGAATCCACAACAAGGTCGGCTACCTGCTGCTCGAGGGGGGTACCCACAACGGGATCCCGGTCGCCGGACTGGGCCACGACAAGGCCGAGCAACTGCTGTTCAACGTGATGCGTTATCGCCTCAGTCGGGGGGTGACCTTCCTGGAGGCACGCAACGCCACGGTGGCAGCGGCGCGCGACTTCGTGTCCGCCGGCATCTCCGACTGGGACGATGCCGACGTGTGCGAAGTGATCAACGCCTACGCCACCGTTGGGCTGGGTGAGGCCGATCGTGACTGCGACGGCCTCGTAGACAGCGTCGACCCCGACATCGACAACGACTGGGTGCCCAACGGTAGCGACAACTGTCCGACCGTCTTCAACCCCCGTCAGACCGACCGCGACGGCGACACTGCGGGAGACGCGTGCGACCGCGACATCGACGGCGACAGTGTCCTCAACGGCAGTGACAACTGCCCGCTCGACGACAACCCGGGGCAGTTCGACTGGAACGGTGACGGCGAGGGCAACGCCTGCGACGACAGCGACAACGACTGGATCAACGACGACGAAGACAACTGTCGTACCGTCTCCAACACCGATCAGCTCGACAGCGACGGTGACACCTTCGGCGATGCCTGCGATCTCAACGACGACAACGACTCGTTCAACGACGTCGTGGACAACTGTCCCACGGTGTTCAACAACTCCCAGACCGACAGTGATGCCGACGGTGTCGGCGACGCGTGCGACAACTGCCTGAGCGATCCCAACCCGGAACAGGGCGACATCGACGGAGACGACATCGGGGACCTGTGCGACGACGACGACGACGGGGACGGGCTCGGTGATCTGGCAGACAACTGTCCCCTGCTGGCCAACCCCCGACAGTTCGACATCGACGGCAACGGGATCGGTCTGCTGTGCGACCCGGAGGAGAACGGCCTCCTCTCGGGCCACGACTTCGGCGAGCTCGAAGGAGTCCTGGTCCTCGAAGACCCGAACGAGCCGTTCCGCATTCCGATCTTCCCCTGCCTGGCCGACGGCTGTCCCGACTACCTGGGGGAGAGCTTCCGCACGAAGATCACGGTCGATCTCGGCCAGACCGGCTTTGACATGCCGGTCCGGCTGCGCAACGACGAGTTCGACAGCTTCTCCGGTCGCAAGGAGGGTCTCGACCGCGTGCTCGGCTTCCAGCCCGAGGGCGAGTTCTTCTTCCGTCCCCCCTCGCCGCCCGGCCGCCCCACCGCGGTGGAGTCCTTCCAGGGAGGCTCCTACGTGCTCGAGATCCTGGCCGCGCCCGACATGCAGGCCGGATACCAGATCCCGATCACGATCAAGGTCGAGAGCTTCGAGCAGCCGCAGCAGTAGGGGCAGAGACCCGGTGCAGACCCGGTGCAGGGCAATTCGGAAGAGACCCGGTGCAGGGCAATTCGGATGAAGAATCACAGTGCCATGACCCCATCCCGACGAATTGTTGCTACAAAGGGCGAGGAGGTCCTTCGTGCCATGGCAGGATCGATCACGATTCGGAGACGTCGAGGCTCGAAGAGTCCCGATCGGCTGCTCTCCACGACGAGAGCGCGGCCTAGCGTCTGGTGGCTCGCGCCCGCGGCGCTCTCGTTCTGTGCCTGGGCGGGAGCTCTCGAGCCCGGCTGGCGGAAGCTGTCCGTGGGAGGGCCGACCAGTGACGTCGAGTTCGTCCAGGTGAGCCCGGACGGCAAGTGGGCCGTCTATTGGCACAATCCAGATTCCCAGAGCATCTACGAGCTGTTCAGTGTGCCGGTCGACGGCAGCGCTCTACCCCGGCGGATCAGCGGCGTGCTTCCCTCGACCTCGGGAGTGAGACTGTTTCGGATCTCGCCGGACAGTGCTCGGGTGATCTATCTCGCCGAAGAGGACGTCGGAGGCCGGCTCGAGTTGTTTCGCGTGCCGATCGCGGGTGGCGCTTCGACGCGGCTCAGTGCCGACCTGGTGGCCGGCGGCGATGTCGAGTGGTTCGACCTGAGCCCGAGCGGCGGCCGAGTCGTCTACGCGGCAAGGCAGCGCTTCTCCGACAAGCGAGAGCTCTTCAGCGTGCCCACGCTGGGCGGCGTCGTGACCCGGCTGAGCGGAGCCCTGGTCGGCGGCGGCAATGTCGAATATGACTTTCAGATCACTCCTTCGGGGAGTCGCGTGGTGTACCGGGCCGACCAGCAGACCAACGACCTGTTCGAGCTCTACTCCGTTCCCATCGGCGGCGGAGCCGCTACGAAATTGAGCTCGACTCCCGCGGGATTCACCGGTGTCGACCGCTTCGCCTGTGGGCCACTGGGAAACCGCGTCTTCTACCTCGCTACCGTGTTCGGTATCGGACGATTGTTCGGAGTCCCGGCTGCGGGCGGCGATGCGTTGGTCCTCAACCCCAGCGGTAGCGACGTCGTCGACTTCGAGGTGAGCCCGACAGGGGACCGCGTCGTTTACCGCGCCGAGTTGGAGGCGTTCGGCGAGTTCAACCTCTACAGTGTGCCGTCGCAGGGGGGAGATTGGGTGCGCTTGAGTGGCCCGTTGACCAGCGGCGGAGAGATCGAAGAATTCACGATCGGCCCGAAGGGCGAGAGGGTCATCTACCTCGCGGATCAAAGGACGCTCGGAACGGTGGAGCTGTTCGGGGCCCCGATCGCCGGCGGGGGTTGGGTGCGGCTGAGCGGCGGCCTGACGAGCGGGGGAGACGTGGTGGAAGCCCGCTTCACCGCGGACGGGGACTGGGTGATCTACAACGCCGACCAGGTCTTCGATGGCTGGCAGGTTCTGTACCGGGTGCCGCCGTGGGGGCCGAACGGATCGGAGACGCTGGTCTCGTCACTGGTCCATGGGGCGCGTCACCAGTGGCGCAGGTGGACCCTCGACCCGCTTCGGCCGCGAGTGGTCGTCCTCTCCAACGCCCCGTTCCTCGACAGCGTCGAGCGGCCATGGGAGGCGCCTCTCCTCGAGCCGCTGAATCCGAGTGCGAGAGAGCTGGTCGATGACAGCGAATTTCCCGCGGGAGGCAGCGCCTACGAGGTCGCCATCACGGCCGACGGCACGGTGGTCTATCAGGCAGACCAGAACGTCGAGGGCAAGGGGGAGCTGTACGCAGTGGTGGGGCGGCTGATCTTCCAGGACGGCTTCGAGTCCGGAAGCGCATCGGCGTGGTCGTCATCGAGTACCCGGTAGTGTGCGGGACCCGAGTATCAGCCCTCGAGGGCCTGGATGACCCCCCAGGCTGACCCGAGCTTCGGTCGTGGCCTCCGCGGTGGAGGTGTCTTCGCTGCGCCCCAAGGAGATCAACCCTCGAGCGGCCTGGGAGCCCATCCGGCAGTGGTAGTCTCCCTTCGTACCTGCAGTTCCGCGACCAGCCGGCCCTCCTGAGAGGGCGCACCCGAGACTTGGCGAAGAGGGAGAATCGCCGTGGCCAAGCAGAAGGGCGACGCGCAGCCAGACGCCACCGGTGGCGCCGCCGTCGGCGGCGGCAGGCCCGACGAGCGCGAGCTCCTCGCCCAGGTGCTGGCCGAGCTGGACGACGTTCCGGAGACGCTTTCTGAGCGCATGACCGAGCTCCTCGACAGTGAGAACCGGGCCGAAGACATCCGCGATCTGTTCGAGGAGCTGACCCGGTGACCGAGCGCCTGCAGGAGCTCAAGCTGACTGCCTTTCGGGGCGTTCCCGACGAGCTCACCATCCCCCTGGGTGACGGCCAGAGCCTGGTCGTGTTCGGCGAGAACGGCACCGGTAAGAGCAGCATCGCCGACGCTCTCGAGTGGTACCTCACCGGTGAGATCGAGATCCTGACCCACGAGGGACGAAAGCACGCCGTGCGGCACGTCGGCGCCCGCAAGGAACAGGTCACCGCGGTCGATGTCGTCACCGACGGCGCCCTCGCGGGGCGGGCCGAGTTCCCCGACACTCCGAACCCGAAGGCGATCGAGCTGGCTTCGAGGGAGACGTTTCTACTTCGCGGTCGGACGCTGGCCGACTTCATCAACAAGAGCAAGACCGAGAAGTGGAAATCGATGGCCGAGATCCTCGGCCTCGACGGCGTCGACAACCTCCGCGGCGACCTGCAGCGCGTGCGGACCGAGCTGCGCAAGCGCGACAAGGCCGCGAGCACGGCTCTCGCCGAGTGCGAGAAGGCTCTCAACCAGGGCGAAGAGCTGAGCGAAGAGGTCCTGCTCAAGGGACTGAAGCAGATCTGCGCGGGACTCGGACTCGAAGCACCGCGTACGCTCGAGCGCATCGCCGATCCGTCCTGGGTCGCAGGACTCATGGGCCAGAGCGCGGGCAGGGGCGAGGCTCAGCGTGACGCCCTCCTCGCAGAGCTCCGAGAGCCGCCGGCCCTTGGCTGGCCGGCGCAGCACGCGGCGCGTTGGAACGAGCTGGTCGCCACCGACGAGCTGGCGCGAGTCGGACTTCTCGAACGAGGTTCTGCCCTGCTCGAACAGAGCGGCGATGCCAGCTGCCCGCTGTGCGGCCAGGAGATCGACCGCAAGGCGCTGGCGGCGGGCATCAAGGAACGACTCGGCGCCCTCGCCGAGAACGCGGCCGAGGTCGAGTCGGTTCGCTCGGAGCTTGCGGACGCGGCGAGCACCCTGTCGGCCGCCGCCGAGTTGCGAGAGGGCCTCCGACTTCGAACCGGCCTCCTCGGAATCGAGCTCCCGGCTCCCCCCTCGGCGCCCGCGAGCGCGCTGCTCGAGAGTCTCGAGACCGAGTCCGAGCTCGATCTCACACCAATCGAAGACTTCGTGAACGAGATCGAGCAGTGGGACGAACAGGCCCGTGCCATCGGCGGAGGAACCGAGGCCGCGGAGTCGAAGGCGAGTCAAGATCAACTCACCATGCTGCTGCAACTCTGCCAGCAGATCCAGGCCTGGCGCGACGCGATCGAAACGGCGGCCACCGCGGCTCGAGCCCGGGAGCTGGTCGACAAGGTCTACGCCGCCTTCGAGAAGAAGCAGCAAGCCCACCTCACCGAGATCCTGGACCGCATCAATGGACGGGTCGCCGAGATCTACGAGAGCCTCCACCCGGGCGAGGGGCTGAGCGAGGTCAGCGTCGAGCCGTGGACCGCCAAGGGCGTGGAGCTGGCGATCAATTTCCACGGCTCGCGCCAGCGCCCGCCCCACGGAGTGCTCAGCGAGTCGCACCTCAACTCCCTCGCCATCGCCTTCTTTCTCGCCATGGCCGAGACCTTCAACAAGGAGCTCGGCTTCCTGGTCCTGGACGACGTGATCAACAGCTTCGATCTCGAGCACCGCAGCTCCCTGGCGAACCTGCTGGCGAACAAGAGCGAGTGGCAGCTGATCGTGCTCACCCACGACCACCTGTTCTTCGAGCATCTCAAGCGCCGCGCTCCGTCCTGGAAGAAGCTCGAGCTCACCTCCTGGTCGTGGGACGAAGGTCCCCGCACCAGCCGTTACGAGACCGGGGGCCTCACCGTCGAAGCCCGGGAGTGCCTCACCAACGGCGACACCAACGGTGCCGCCACCAAGGGAAGGCGTGCGCTCGAGGAGCAGTTGCAGGAAGTGTGCGAGGCGCTCCAGGCGCTGCTTCCCTTCCGTCGCGGTGCCAACAACGATCGGCGCGAGCTCGGCGAGCTGTTCAAGGGAGTGCGACGCGCCCTCAAGGAGCATGCGAAACCCCTGGGCCAATCGCTCGAGCCGCTGCTCAAGTCTCTCGAGGCCGACGTCAGCGCGACCCTCAACGTCGCGGCCCACGCCAGCCAGGGCCGGGCGGGCGCCGGCGAGGTGGAAGCGGCGCTCGAGCGCATCGAGCAGCTCGACACCACCTGGAGCTGTGCCTCCTGCAAGACGCGCATCTGGCACAAGGGCACTCCCGAAGCCGCCCGGTGCCGCTGTGGCGAGAGCGCCTGGCCGCCCAGGTAGCCGACGAAGCGACACCCTCGTGATCGGAAAAGCCCTCGGCCACTACAAGATCCGCCGCCGACTCGGCCAGGGAGGGATGGGCGAGGTCTTCGTCGCACACGACACGCGCCTCGACCGCGACGTGGCGCTCAAGATCCTGCCCGAGGAGATGGCCCGCCAGGGACAGCTGCGGGCACGTTTCGAGCGCGAGGCGAAGGCGCTCGCGGCGCTCAATCATCCCAACGTCGTCACGATCTATTCGGTCGAAGAAGCGGGCGGCGTGCGCTTCCTGACCATGGAGCTGGTCATCGGAACCCCTCTCGGCGCCCTCGTCGAGCCGGGTCCGCTCGACGTCCCCCGCCTGCTCCACCTCTCCCGGCAGATCACGCGGGGAGTCAGTGCGGCTCACCAGGCGGGAGTCATCCACCGCGACCTGAAGCCGGACAACATCATGGTGACCGTGGACGACGAGATCAAGATTCTGGACTTCGGGCTGGCAAGACTCGGCGATGCGAGATGGGCCTCCGACCCGCCCCTCGACAGCGAGGCTCCCACCGAGGTGGGCAGCAAGACATCGCCCGGGACGGCCATGGGAACCGCCCCGTACATGTCGCCGGAGCAGGCGCTCGGTGAGCCCCTCGACGAGCGAACCGACCTGTTTGCCGTCGGCGTGGTGCTGTACGAGATGGCCACCGGGCACAGTCCGTTCCGGGAGGCCACGCTGGCGGCGACCTTCGACAGGATTCTGAACCGGATACCGAAACGTCCCCACGACCTCAACCCGGAGCTGCCCGAGCGCTTGTCGCGCATCATCGAGCGTGCCCTGGAGAAGGACCGCGAGCGGCGGTACCCCTCGGCCCGCGAGCTCCTGGACGAGCTGGAGCAGCTCGAGTCGGCGAGGATCGGCCCGGCGGCAGCCGCCATCGCCACTCCCTCCGTCGCCGTACTGCCGTTCGCCGATCTCAGCCCGGAAAGCGATCAGGAGTACTTCTGCCAGGGCCTCGCCGACGAGCTGATCAACACCCTCGCCGGCATCGAGGGACTGCGAGTGGTGGCTCGAGCGTCGGCCTTCGCTCTGCAGGGCGAGGATCTGGCCCGTTCCGAGATCGGGCGACGCCTCGACGTCGAGTGGCTGGTCCAGGGCAGCCTACGCAAGTCGGGCGAGAGACTCCGCATCACGGCCCAGCTCCTCGCCGCTGCCGACGACACCTTCGTCTGGTCCGAGCGCTACGACCGGCAGCTGATCGACGTCTTCGAGCTGCAGGACGAGATCGCCGGGACGATCGTGGGAGCGCTCGCCGGTCGTCTGGCGCCACCGGGCGCGATCTCCACGGTCCCGCAAGAGCGCGTGGACACGAGCGCGATCTCCCGTCCGCCGACCCCTCCCACTCCTGTCCCGGCGGCTGCCGGCTTCTCGACACCCACGCCGCAGGGACGCCGTCATCCGAGCAACCTGGAGGCCTACGATGCCTTCCTGCGCGGCCTGTACGCGATGAACCGCTGGAGCGAGGACTGGGTGGAGCGCGCGATGGACTGTTTCGCGGAGGCGCTGACGCGGGACCCGGGGTACGCCCCGGCACACGCTGCCACTGCCGACTGTCTGCTGTGGTTCTACTCCGGCATCGGCTCGCGCCCCGCCTCCGCGACCGTGCCCCGAGCCCGCGCCGCCGCGCAGTCCGCCGTGGCACTCGACCCGGCGCTCGCCGACGGACACCGCTGTCTCGGACTGATCGCCATGTCCCACGACTGGGACCGGATCGGCGCACGGCAGGGCTTCGAACGAGCGATCGAGCTCAACCCCGGCTCTGCCGAAGCTCGTCTGCGCAACGCCTGGCGCCTCTCCCTGCTCGAGCACGAGTTCGGCGCGGCCGCCGAGGAGCTGCGCCGGGCCGAGCGGCTCAATCCACTCGATCCCCAGACCAAGACGCTGCTCGGCTACGTGTCGTACTTCAGCCGCGACCTCGATGCGGCGCGCCGACAGTTCGAGCGAGTGGTCGCGCTCGAGCCGCACTTCCCGCTCGCGCACTACGCCATCGGTGACGTCCTGGCGCAACAGGGGGAGTTGAAAAAGGCCGTCGCCAGCTACGAGAGAGCCATCGAGCTGGGCGGCCGATCCGCCAACGCGATCGCCATGTTGGCGCACGCGTCCGCCCTCGGCGGAGACGAGAGGCGTGCCCGGGGCCTGCTGCGGGATCTCGACACTCTTGCCGAGAGCGAGCACGTGTCTCCGATGTGGCCGGCGTTGGCGCGGCTCGGCCTCGGCGAGGTCGACGCCGTGTTCGAGCTGCTCGGCCGCGCCTTCGACCAGCGCGACGGGAGCCTGGTGCTGATCCACTCGGCCCCCGAGTTCGATCCCCTGCGCGCCGATGCCCGGTTCGGGGAGCTGCTCAGCAAGATGGGCCTCGCCCCGTAGGGCCGTCGGTCCCGGATCGAAAGCGACGCCCATTCGAACCTCCAGCTCGGGATCACGTGCCGGAGCCTCGCCTCGCCAGCAGCAGGTGCGGTACTGGAACCCTCAGCACCCCAGGCAGCTCGAGCGCTTGCGAGCAGACGGAAAAGGTGACAGTCGCCATTTCCGGCGTAAGGAATTGGCGACTGTCGCCTTTCTTTGATCTCACCGCCGTCGAGCCATCGAGCCATCGAGCCATCGAGCACAGCGGGCCGCGTCCTTTCAGCGCTTCACGCCAGAGCTCGTCGACCTCGTGTACGTGGGAGGGAGGCCGATCGAGCCACTCCGCCAGCCCCTGGCCGATATACTCGGCAAATTCCAGAACAGCGCATGCCATCAAACGGTCACTCACGGCTTCGCCGTGGGATCACGCCGAGAACCGAGGCCCATGTCTTTTCGACGATTCGACGAGCTCGATTCCATTCTGCGTGGGGCCTTCGAGGTCCCGGAGCAGGGGCGCGATGCGCACCTGGAGAGGGTCTGCGGGGAAGACCGGGATCTACTCGAGGCGGCTCGGCGGCTGGTCGCCCATTGCGAAGCCGAGAGCTCGGACGACCCACTGTCGGCGCTCGGGGGAGCGATCGAGCGCGCCCTGGCTCAGTCTGCCGAGCCGAGCTCCCTCACGGGTCAGCAGCTTCGGCAGTACGAGGTCCTCGAACGGTTGGGGGCTGGCGGAATGGGCGAGGTCTATCGCGCACGCGATCCTCGGCTCGGACGAGACGTGGCGATCAAGGTGATTCTCGAGAGCCAGATCGCCGGCGAGGAAGCGCGGAACCGGTTCGAGCGGGAGGCTCGCGCCGTCGCGGCACTGTCGCACCCGAACATCGTCACGATCCACGAATTGGGTCGCGACCAGGGAATCGACTATGCCGTCATGGAGCTCTTGTCGGGGCACACCCTCGCCCAGGAGCTCGCGAGCTCCGTTCCGGTCTCCGTCGAGAGGGCTGCGCACATCGGGGCCGACGTCGCTCATGGGCTGGCCGCTGCCCACCAGGCGGGGATCGCCCATCGCGACATCAAGCCCGCCAATCTCTTCCTGCGCGACGACGGGCGAGTGACCATTCTCGACTTCGGCCTCGCCGCTTCCGTGCACCGCACTCTCGCGGGTCTCGAGGACGACGAAACACTGCCGGGGTCGAGAACCACGCCCGGAGTCGTTCTGGGAACCCTCTCCTACATGTCGCCGGAGCAGGCGAGAGGCGAGCCCGCCACCCAGAGTAGCGACATCTTCGCCCTCGGTTGCGTGCTGTACGAGATGGTGACCGGTCGCCCGCCCTTTCGGACGGAGCAGCCCGGGCGAGACGATCGCGGCCGTGCTGGGGGAAGAGCCGGAGCCTCTCACCGCTTCGGTCTCTGGCTCACGGGCCGCGAAGCTCGCTCGGATCGTGGAGCGTTGCCTGGCGAAGTCGCCCGAGGATCGCTATGCGTCTGCCTCCGAGTTGGAGAGCGATCTCCGGACCCTGGAACAGCCGTCGAGTCTCCTGCCGCGCTCCTGGGTGGGCCGCCTGTCGGCGGCGCTCGCGGTTCTGGTGCTCCTCGCCGGTGTGTTCTGGGTCGCGACGCGCGATCCCGAGGCTCGGTGGGCCCGGGAAGAAGGTCTGCCTCGGCTCCTCGAGCTGGTCAAGGAGAATCAGTACTTCGAAGCGTGGCAGCTGGCGCGCCGAATCGAGGAGGTCCTTCCCGGCGACCCTCTTCTCGAACAGGCGTGGCAGGATTTCTCGGTAGTCCGGTCGATCTCCTCCGAGCCGGCAGGGGCCTTGCTCTCGATCAGTTCCCCGCAAGAGGAAGAATGGACGGTGTTGGGGTCGACCCCGCTCGAGTCGGTGCATCTCCCGTTGGGGACCTTCCGCTTTCGGATGGAGAAGGAGGGATTCCATGCGATCGAGCAACTCGTTCTCCCCAGCCTCACACGGCTCAAGGAGGTCGGGTCCCTCGACGAGGGGATGATCCGGGTCGACGGGTGGACCTGGTACGGGTCGACGGGTGGACGTGACGGGTGGACCTGGCGCCTGAGTCTGCGTTCGGTTCCTCCCAACCTGGTGGCGACAGTTCCGGGCTACTACCTGGGGCGCTACGAAGTCACGAACGAGGAGTTTGCTGCGTTCGTCGAGGCGCAGGGGTATGAGGACGAGTCGTACTGGACGACACCGATCCTCGACGGCGACAGCGCGCTCACGTTCGAACAGGCCATGAACCGTTTTCGAGACAGCACGGGCCAGGCGGGGCCTTCGACCTGGGTGCAGGGTCGCTACCCCCCGGGCGAGGAGAACTTTCCGGTGCGAGGAATCAGCTGGTACGAGGCGAATGCCTACGCCCGCTTTGTTCGCGCCCAACTGCCCACGATCTTTCACTGGAACCTGGCGGCGGGCACTGGATCTCGGGAGTGCTCGCTTCGATCTCGAATCTCGACTCGGACTCCGTACTGCCGGTGACAAGCCTCAACGTGGGCCAGCGGGGGATCTACGGGATGGCTGGAAACGTGCGTGAGTGGTCACGGACCTCGAGCCCGGACGGGCGTCGCTTCATTCTCGGCGGAGGCTTCTCCGAGCCGCGGGAGGCGTTTCACACGGCCGTCGCCCTCGGGCCTCTCGATCGCTCCGAGCTCAACGGTGTGCGCATCATGCGCCCCGTTCCCGATCAGCCGGTCGATCCCGCTCTCGAGCAGCCCGTCCCGAACGTCGACCTGACCAGGACGGGACTCGACCTGCCCGGCCCCGGGCCGGAGTTCGCCGACCAGTGGCGGGACCGGGTGGAGTACGCCCCCGGTGACCTCGAGGCCGAGCAGGAGCCACTGCCCGCCGGGCCTGGTGGGTTGGAGTCCGGCCGGTGACGACCCGGAGGACTACCGGGTCGAGCGGTGGAAGTTCAATCCCGCCTACGGCGGCGAGCCGATGGCCGCCTACCTGTTCCTCCCCGCAGGCCAGACCGAGCCCTTGCAGCCCGTGGTGGTTTTTTTGGGCGAGGGGCTGAACGAGACCTCGTTCCCGGGCCCTCCTTTTGATTTCGTCGTGCAGAGTGGCCGCGCGCTGGTCGTTCCGGTCTACATGTCGAGCTACGAACGGAGCGACGGGATGGTCGGTCACGCGCCTGACCCTCGCCGTGGCGCCGACTGGCAACAGGACTTTGAAGACCACGTGGTGATGTGGGTGCAAGATGTGATGCGGACCCTCGACTTCCTCGAGACCCGAAGCGACCTCGACCTGGCGAAGATCGCCTATCTCGGCCATTTCACGGGAGTGTGGATGTCCGCCTATGTGCTGCCAGTGGAGCCCCGCATCCGCGCTGCCGTGCTGATCAGAGGCGGCGTGGCGAGTGGGTATGCGCATGCGCTCGTCCCGGATACCCTGTTCGGCCGGTATCCGAACTCGCACCAGCCGCTGCTCGCCCGGGTCGAGATCCCGGTCCTGTTGCTCGGCGATTCTGACGATCACTATTTTCCCGTCGACACCACCCAGTTCCCGTACTTCGAGTCCCTCGCAACCCCCTTGGACCAGAAGCACTACATCCCCTTCAAAGACGGCGGGCCCGGAGCCGACCGGCCCAGGGTGATTCGCGAGGTCCGGGCCTTCCTCGACCAGTACCTGGGTGAGGTGGGGTCGTGATCGGTTTCGAGCGAGAAAGCTCCTGGGGTCCCGACGGACACTCCGAGAGCGGGCACCGGAAGCGCCAAGCAACGAGACTCGGCGGATGATCGGCACCTCACTCGCCCGGTGACGGAAAGGGTGACAGTCGCCGTTTCCGGCGTAAGGAACGGGCGACTGTCGCCTTTCTTTGATCTCACCCGGGGGGATCAAGAACCGCCGGCTCGAATCTCGAGCTCGGGGATGACCCACAGCCAGTCGCTCGAACTTGCGGTCTGGGTGATCCGGATATGGCGGGCCGCGTGCGGCGCGAACGCGAGCTCCAGCACCATCTCTGCAGGCCTCGAGAGCTCTTCGAGCGTCGGAGAGTAGACCTCGTTCGCGGAGACCTCTTCCCATGCCTCGCCATCGAGTGAGGTGGAGACCCGATAGCCGCGTGGGTAGTTCATGGCGTGTCCCGCCATCGCGATGCGCAGAGAACAGACCTCGAACCGAGCTCCGAGATCGACCGCGAGGTGCTCGCCTGGCGACATGTCTGCCTGCCAGACCGTGGCCGTGAGTCCGTCGGTGGCGGCCTCCGCGTTCCAGGTCGAGCTCTGGAGGATCCAGCCGGAACGATCCAGGTCGACTGCGTGCGGTCCACAACGAGCAAGCGGCGCAGGCGCCCGCGCCGAGCCCGGCGTCAGGCTCGGCCTTCTCAAGTCGAAGACATGCGTGTCCCCCACCACGGCCACTGGCGCGCCTGCATTCCTTTGCATTCTTCGGAGGGGACGCCGGGCGTCTCTCGGACTCAGGTACAGAGCCGTGTCGATGAGCACGAGGTCGACGCCGATCTCCCGCAACTCGCGCAGCGTGTCGAGCGAGGGCACTCGCACGCCTCGCTGGCGGAGCTCGTGAAGCACGGGCGGAGTGAACCCGCTGCTGCCGTTGACCATCGGCTGGAAGTGGGCTGTCGAGCCGTAGACTCGATCGTACTCACTCCCGTGGAGTGGATAGACGACGAAGCTCGTGGGTCTGGGTTGTTCCGCGAGCCACCGGTGAATCGGGGCCGCCAGCGCGCTCTCTGGAACCGTAGTCAGGGGCAAGGGCACGGAGAGGAACTCGAGCCCCACCAGTGCCGGCAGTCCGATTCGAAGAAGCCACCGGGTGCGCCCCTTCGAGCGCCGCACGAGCCAGGCCGTACCCTCGGCGGCCATGACGGCAAGGGCGAACATCGTGAAGACATGGATACGCGGCGAGGCTCGCAGCGCCGAGAAGCCCGGGACCCACTCCCAGAGCAGGCGATAGAAGCCGGTGCCCAACGACGCGAGGAAAGCCAGACAGAGGATGGTGGGATACAACGGGCGCTCGAGCCACGCCCAGGGCGGTACGACCGCGACGCCCTGGCGCCGGGCCAGCCAGACCCGGGTGCACCCCAGGGCCAGGCAGACGAGGATCGGATTGCGTAGCGTGTGAGCGGTCACGCGTCCGCCGAGGATCTCGAAGCCCCCGGAAAGGAGAATCGCGAACACCAGCCCGACTCCGAGCAGGAGCAGAGCATCGAGGGCGCGCAGCCGCCCTGAGCGCGAGGCGCCGAGCGCACGCGCGCCGTGCCGCCTCTCGGCCAGGCCGATGGCGGCGAGGAGCATCGCCACCAATCCGGGGAGCAGTTGATACTCGGGCTGCGCGTGCTGGCCGGTCAGCGGGCCCCAGACCCGATTGAAGGCCGGCGAGACGACGAAATGCTCGAGCTCCGCGCCGGGATAGGGAAGGCGGGTGAAGCCCATCTCGCGACGAAGCTGGAAGTAGTGAGAGTAGAGCGGCAGGAGACAAACCAGGACGATGCCTGCGAACAGACTCATCTGCCACCAGAACCGACGCTCCTTCCATGCTCCGTGCCTCACGGAGGCGATCGTCAGGTAGAGGCCGAGGAAGAGCCCGAGATAGACCCCGAAGTAGGTGTTCGCCAGGGCCTGCGCCGAGAAGCTGAGGGCCGCCAGGGTGAGGTCCGACGTGCGGCGAGCGGCGAAGAAACGGTCAACGAACAGGAAGGCCAGAGGGATGCCGGCCGCGAAGAAGATCTGCACATGAGAGAGATGAGAGAACATGAAGGGGCAGAAGGCGAAGACCAGGCCGGCAACCATGCTCGCCGACACCGAGCGCGTCAGGGAGTGGGCCAGCGCGTACATCGCGAGTGCAGTGGCGAAGATCGACGCCAGGAGCACCACGTTGTGGGCGAGGACCGGATTGCCGCTCGCCAGGATCAGCGGGGCTGCCACGACGAGCTGGGGGATCAACAGCTCCGAGTAGGCCAGGGTGTTGGCGTACGGGAAGAAGATGTTGGCGTCGAAGAAGCCGCGTGGCTCATCACCGAAGAGGGCGTGGGTCTCCCAGGCGAGGATCCAGGAGTTGAGGAGTGGATCTCCGAGGTCGGCGACGCCCCGGGGTAGCTCCAGCACCAGGGGAAAGGTCAAGGCCAGCGTCAGCGCGACCCAGGCACCGAGCACGAGCCAACCATGGCGCGTCGGTCTCACTGCGCGCGAGGTTGGGAAGCGACCCGTACGGCTCGCCCATGCCGGGACGCGGTTCGGGAGGCCGCGTCAGGAGACGGGGCCTTCGGGTAGATCCTCTCGCCTCGATACTCCTCGAGTCCGCATGACCCATAGACCTGATATCCGTTCTCGTGCAACAGGGCCGCGGCACGCGCGGCTCCTCCTCCGCCCTGTCAGGCGGTGAGGATGGGTTTGTCCCTGGGAATCTCGTTCAGTCGGCTCTCCAGCTCTCCGAGCGGGATGTTGATGTAGCCTTCGACCGTGCCGTACTGCTCGAGCTCGGCCGGGGAGCGCACATCGAGAAAGAACAGGTCGGGGTTCTCGATGGCCTCGGTCAGCTCCGGTGCGGTGAGCCTGGGCGGGTCGGGCTCGCCCGAGCCGTCGGGTTGACTGGCGCAGGCTCCGAGCATCAGTACAGCCGTGGTCAAGCCGGCCGCGAGGCCGACGGGTTGCATGAAGGGATCCTCCTTGAGCAAGGATGCTACTGCACGGGCTGCGTCCGCCACTTCGTCGTTCACCGGTACGTGCTCGGACGTGCTGCGCCGCTGCCTCGAGTACAAGGGCTACGAGGTCACACCGGTGATGAACTTCACCGACGTGGACGACAAGACGCGTGCCGGAGCCAGGAAGGCAGGACGCCCTCTTCGCGACTACACGCAGGACTACATCGACCTCTACTTCGAAGATGCGGACGCCCTGAACATCGAGAGGGCGGAGCACTACCCTCTGGGCGACCGACCAGGAGTATGTGGACGCGATGGTCGAGCTCGTCCTGAAGCTGGAAGAGCGGGGCTACACCTGTCGCAGCGAGGGGTCGATCTACTTCAAGGTCGACTCGTTTCCGGAGTACGGAAAGCTCTCGCGGATCCTCGGGGAGCTCGGCCCACGAGGTCAGGGTGGTGAATGCGCGTCGGGTGCGGTTGATCGCGGAGTCGTCGCTGAAGACCGACGGAGTGGATGCCGAGGTGTTGGCTCGTTTGAGCACCCGGCTGGGGGCGGCTGATGGGAACGAGCGCGCTCGTCTCGGTGTCGACCCGGAAGCGATCTACTCTCTCGACGAATCTTGCAGGAGCTCGGCGGCGGCCGTCGCCTCGGCACTCCGAGGAGCCAGTTGGCGCAGGACCTCGTAGGCCTCGTGCGCACCCGCTCGGTCCTCGGCGGCGATGTGGGTCGCGACCAGGGCGAGATGCGGCTTGAGGTAGTGCGGAGCGAGAGCGATGGCGCGACGGAAGTGAGACTCGGACTCCTCGAAGCGCCCGTTCTGCAGCAGGAAGGTCCCGAAGTTGTAGAAGCCCTTCGCGTAGTAGGGGGCATCTTCCAGTGCCTGCACGAACTGAGCCTCGGCGGCAGCGGTGTCTCCCTCTCTCGCCGCCCGCACGGCAAGGTCGATCCGAGCGGGTGCGAAGCCGGTATCGATCTCGAGCGCTCGCTCCAGGGCGGATCCGGCCTGGTCGTGCTCACCCAGGGCCTGGTGCAGCGTCGCGAGAAGCCAGACCGACCTCGCGCTCGGCGTTTCCGTGACGTAGCGCTGCAGCGTCGCCAGCGCCGCTCGCTGTTCGCCTCGCTCGAAGCGCCGCGTGGCCATGCGCAGCACCAGAGGCTCGGGCACGGCTCCCACTTCGGAGAGCCGCTGCATCACCTGCGAGGCTTCGTCGAGTCGGTCGACCTCGCCGAGGGCACTGGCGTGGAGCTCGAGGTAGAGCGGACTCCCCGGGTCTGAGGAGACGAGCTGCTCGGTGTAGACGAGCGCCTCGGCGGCACGTCCGAGAAAGAGCAGATGCTTGGCCGAGCTGAGCCGGTTCAGGTCACCGACCCGGTCCTGCGGAGCCACGCCCCCTTCGCGCAGGACCTCCGACACGGCCTCGCCGGCGTTGCCGCTGGCATGGAGGTAGCCGAGCGCTTCGAGCCGCTCGCGCGTCTCTTCGTCGAGCTCTTCCGGGGTGCTGACCCCGGCCACTGCGTTGCGCTCGATGAAGTCTTCGAGAGCCGCCCGCAGTCGGCTGGCCTCGGCGGGTCGCTCGTCGATCAGATCCGTGAGCTCGTCGGGGTCGGCTTCCAGATCGAAGAGCTCGGGGCGAGGACCGTGAATGTACTTGAGAGAGCCGTCGAGGATCACCCGTAGCTCTCCCCAGCCGTGGGTCAAGCTCTGGGAGAGGTTCTCGGCGTAACGAAGGGGCAGCTCGTCGTCCCGTTCGGTCTCGCCGCTGCCGGTTCCCCGTTCCCAGAAGGGCACCAACGATCGGCCCTGGAGAGTGGGCGGCTCCTCGATGTCGAGCAGCTCGAGAATCGTCGGCACGATGTCCACCGTGCCGACCCACTCCTCGACGACCGTTCCAGCCGGTGCCCCCGACGGAGGGCGCACGATGAGCGGAACGTGCAGGGTCGAGTTGTAGGCCAGAAGGGCGTGCGTGATCTCGTTGTGGTCTCCCAGTCCCTCGCCGTGGTCGGCGGTCATCACGACGAGCGTCCGATCCAGCACGTCGAGTCTCTCGAGGTGGTCGAGCAGGGCGCCCAGGCGCGAATCGGCGTAGGCGATCTCGCCGTCGTAAGGGGAGTCCGCGTAGAGCTGATCGTACGGCGGCGCCGGCTCGAAGGGCTGATGCGGATCGAAGTAGTGCACCCACGCGAAGAAGGGCTCGTCGGCGTGCTCCGAGATCCAGGGCACAATGGCGTCGTTGACCTGGGCGGCGCGACGCTCGTCGAAGAACAACCGATCCTTGGCGACGACACGGTTGCCGAGGTAGTCCTCGAAGCTACCCGTCAGATGATCGTCGAACAGCCCGAAGCCCTGGTCGAGACCGAAGCGTGAGATCAACGGGTAGGCCCCGACGGCCGCGGCCGTGACATAGCCCTGCTCGCTCAGGATCTCGGCCAGGGTGAGCTGCTCGTCGCCGAGTGAGAAGAGACCGTTGTCACGGACTCCGTGGGCCAGCGGATAGCGGCCGGTGAGAATGGTCGAGTGCGAAGGCGCCGTGATCGGTACGGCGCTCAACGTACGGGCAAAGCGCACCCCGTCGGCGGCAAGCCGGTCGAGTACCGGAGTCTCGATGCGCTCGTTGCCGTAGCAGCCGATCCGGTCGGCTCGCGTGGTGTCGAAGGTGACGAGCAACACGTTCCACGGTGCCTGGCTCTCCGACTCTGCTGAATCGGTCTCCCGACAAGCGGACGCAGCGAGGACCACGAGAAGCCCGAACAGGGGCAGCCAGAGTGGCGAGCCACGGCGCGGTGCGGAGGCGAACGGCACGTTACGGCTCGCCGAGCAAGGCCTCGAGCTCCTCGACGCTGACCTCGCCGGGGACGGTGCCGGCAGCGCGCAGGGAGTCGACAGCCTCGGGAAGAATCTCGAGCCTTGTGTCCCGGAGGATCTCGTCGGACAGCTCCTGGTAGACCTCACGGGCGTACTGTGCCAGATAGGCCGCTGCGACCCGGTCTCGCACCTCGTCGAAGGGCAGGGGCTCGGACTCCCGTCGCTCCACGACCTCGGCGATCTCGAGCGCGCTCTCGCTTCGATAGGGCGGCGACAGGTGGCCGGCGTCGACGGGCGCCACCAACTGTGGCAGCTTTGGGCCCAGCCTCCCCAGCCCGGCCAGATCCTGCAGTCCGAAATCCTCGATCTCGCCGCCGAGCTCGGCCCGCAGCGCGTCGAGGCCGATCTTCCCGTCCGCGGCGGCGGCCTGTTCGAGCCGCAGCATGACCCGGGGGGCGTCGTCGTCGAGCGGAATGCGCAGGCGCCTCACGTGCCATCGCGGTGGCTGGCTGAAAGAGCCGATCTCGCTCTGGTGGAACCTGCGTAGCCACTCCTCGTTTCGCTGCGCTACCTCGAGCAGCCGACGCTGGCGGGCGAGGTCGATCAGCGCACGTTCGTGCCAGCGATCGAGTCGATCGGTCAGCTGCTGGGGAGGAATCCGATCGGTCGCGCGACAGTGATGGTAGAGAAGCTCACGGCGCCGCAGGCCCTCGAGCACCTGCCAGGCGGTCTCGCGCGAAGCGGTTGCCCGCGAATGCGGCGCTTGCTGCGAAAGAGCCTGGCGCACGTCACGACGCAGGTCGCCGAGCGTGATCACGGTGCCGCCCAGGGAGAGCACCACCGAGTCTTCGTCGCCCGCATCGAGGAGTTGGTCGAAGGCGGCGCGATCGAGCACGAGACTCCCTTCCGGAGTGTCGATCTGCGACTCGATCTCCTCGAGGGCGGCCTCCCGGCGCTGCGCGTCGAGGCGGGCGACGAGCGTCGGACGCGCCTCGTCGAAGCTCAGCTGACGCTCGGGGAGGATCTGCTCGACGTAGAACAGCTGCACGCCGTCGCGGGTCGCCACCGGCTCGCTCGGAACGCCCGATTCGAGCGAGAAGACCACCTCTTCGAAGCCCTGGGGAAGCTGTCCTCGGGTCATCCAGTCGAGCGACCCGTCTCGATGACGGCTTTCCGAGTCGGAGTGCTCCCTCGCCAGACGCGAGAAGCTCTCGCCCGCCAGGACCCGGTCTCGCAGACCCTCGATCTCCTGGCGGCGGGCCTCGCGCTCCTCTCGCGAGATCGGTCGTCCCGCCGGCTCGGTGGAGGAGTCGTCGCGGTAGCGCAGGAAGAGGTGGTACACGAGTCGGCGCTCGGGCGTCGCGAAGCTCTCGGCCTCGCCCTGGTACTCGGCTCGGAGCTGAGCCTCCGTCAGCTCTTCGACATCGGGACGCAGGTCAGCCAGGCACAGGCGCACGGCGATCTGCTTCTCGGTCTGCCGTCGGGCGTTTCGAAACGCTTCGTCCTCTTCGAGCTCACTCGCCCGCGCGTACGACAGCAGCGCGTGGTCGATCGCGAGCTCCCGGATCTGCTCTTCGTACCAGACGTCCAGGTCCGCGCCCGGTGCGGGACGCTCGGCGCCGGGCAGCGCGAGGATGCGCCGGTCGACGTCACCGACGGTGATCGGGTGGTCGCCGAAGTGTGCCACCACCGGAGAGGCTGGGCCCGTCGGCTCCGGCTCCGAGGCTCGGGGAGCGCACGAGATCGCGGCCGCCGCCGTCAGGGCAACGGCCAACCCTCTCCCCGTCAAGAGCCGGCAAGGCGCGAGCCGGATCCGCCGGTTCACTCGATGTCGAACGAGATCAGCTCCACGGGCAGGATGTTGCCACGTGCGCGGATCACCGAGTTGAGCGCACCGCCGAAGTCGAAGGTCGAGGTGATGTTGGGTCCCATGCCGCCGGTGTACCCGACCACCCCGTGATGCCCCTGCCCGTTGTTGGTGCCGGTGCCGAAGACCGGGATGTAGACGCTCGCGAAGTCGCCGAAGAGGACGAAGAAGCTGCTGCCCGTGTAGGTGACCCCCATTCCGGTCCAGGAGACGGTATCGACGACCCCGGTCGCACCCGTGAACGTGCTGAAGAGCGCCGTCGCCCCGCCGCCGCCGGTCTGGGGTCCGAGCAGGACGAAGCCCGCGCTCGAGGTGGTGTTGGCTGGACCCGGCACGAGGAGCGCCTGCACGGTCGACACCGTGCCGGAGGCGGTCAACGGGTTCCCGGTGTGGGTGTTGAATCGGTTGCCGACGATGGCACCTCCGCCAAATCCGATGGTGGGTAGGCCATCGTCGTACTGGATGGCGCCGACGGCGCGTGAGGGTGCGCTGGCGGTGACAGGGGTGCCCGGGTTGGAATCGTAGGAAAACGGTCCCCTGCTTCCCCGCTCTTCCACGCGGGAGGTGTGCAGCCGATTCCAGAGCGTGCGGCGCTCCTCGGGCGCCATCGCCTTCAACTGGGCCCGGCGCTCGTCCGCGGGTAGCGATCTCAGGCTCGCGACACGGGCATCGAGATCTTTGAGAGTGGAGGATTCCTCGGTCGCAGACGGTGTCGAGGCCGGCGGCGCCGCCATGCTGGCCATTGCGGCCAGACCGAGAAGAGCGACGGCGGAAAGGGTAGCGAGCGTGCGAATCATCGGCACAGTTCCTCGACGTTTGGGGCGAACGTTGGTGATCGGGAGAGGCAAGAAAGGGGGGTACTTGAAGCGCTGGCACCGAAGTGCTCAGATAGAGCGATGCGAGTTTTGCGAAGAACCGGCGGTTCGTCAAGCCCCCAGGTGGGGTCACCCCGCGGATGGGCCGCTTCGGCCCTCTCGACGATCCTGTTCACGCTCTCCTGCGCTCAGGCACCGTCCGCGACGGCAAATCTCGAGGAGGTCGAGCCCCCGCCCGATCTCGAGCAGCTCGACCAGTCGGTTCGCAGCCAGTTCGATTCGCTGTGGCGCGATGGGAGCGTGGCAGAGGAGGCGTCTGGCCCGGGTGGGGGCGCGGCGTGGGGAGCTCTCGGCCAGTGGTTCGACGTCTACGACTACGCCGACAGCGCGGGGCGGTGCTATCGCAACGCGATGCGGCTCGACGCGCAGGAGCCGCGCTGGCCCTACTACCTCGGGGTTCTGGCCGAGGCGGCCGGGGAGCTCGAGGACGCCGACGAGCTCTATCGACGATCCTCGCAGCTGGCCCCGGAGGCGCTCGAGCCCCGGGTCCGGCTCGGTGAGCTGGCTCTGGTCCGGCAGGACCTCGATCTTGCCGGGCAGCTCTTCGGCGAGCTGCGCGACCGGTGGCCGAACAGCCCGGGCGTGCTTCTCGGCCTCGGTCGGCTCGCGCTGCTCGAGGGCGACCCGGCGGCGGCGGTCGGGCCGCTCGAGGAGCTGCTCGAGCTGCAGCCCGAGGCGGTGCCGGTGCACTACTCGTTGGGCCTCGCCTGGCGCCGACTCGGCGACGAAGCCAAGGCGGCCGATCACCTCCAGCGGGTGCCCGAAGACAACCTCGATCAGGTCACGCTGACGCTCGATGCACCCTGGATGATGGAGCTGCAGGCGCTCGATCAAGGAGCCCGGACCTTCACTCGGCGCGGCGTGCGCGCCTACCGGCGAGGTGATCACGAACAGGCCGTCGTGCTGCTCGGCCGGGCCGTGGCCTCCGATCCCGAGGGTCCCGAGAAGCGACTCAACTTCGGCATGGCGCTGCGCACGACCCGACGCTGGCAGGCCGCCGGCGAACAGCTCCAGAGAGCGCTCGATCTCAGCGAGCCCGATTCCGATCTGGCGGCGCGCGCTCACCTGGAGCTGGGTCGACTGTTCGCGGAACGTGGTCGGCCCGCGGCAGCGGAGTCGCACCTCGCCCGTGCTCTCGAGATCGACCCGCAGTCGATCCCGGCTCGACTCGAGTTGGGACGCCTGTACCAGCGGCAGGGCCGACTCGAGGAAGCACTCGGTCAGTACGCGACGTTGCGCTCCGTCGACCGGCCCCTGCCGGGTGCTCGCTTCTGGTACGCCGCCACGCTGAGCCTGCTCGAGCGTCCTGGCGAGGCCGTGCGAGCGCTCGACGAGGACCTCGAGCGCCTCGGCGACGAGCGGCGGCTGCGCCTGTTGCTCGCGAGGCTCCTCAGCGCGGCTCCGGACTCCGACCTGCGCGACGTCGAGCGGGCGCGCGCGCTGATCACCGCCGCCGAGGGGCCGGTCGACGTGCTCTACGCCGAGACCGTCGCCATGGTGGCCGCAGCCCAGGGGCGCTTCGACGAAGCGGTCTCGTGGCAACGCTCGGCGGTCGACGCGCTGGCCGGAGCGCGTCCCCGGACAGCTGTCCAGACCGCGCGTCGCCGCCTCGAGCTCTATGAGCACCAGGAGCCCTGTCGCAACCCGTGGGAGGCCCGAGAGGCTCCGATCCCGAGGACGGTGTCGAGGACATGAGTCAGGAGAGATGCCGCGCGGGGCGAGCCCGGAGGAGCGGCCGGTTCCCTCGGTCGGGCGGAGGTGTCGCCCTGACGATCGTGGCCGGGCTGCTCTTCGCGTGCGTCGACGAGCACTCCGGTGGGGAGGGAAGTCTGTCCGCGAATCCCGACGCCGACACGCCGGAGGTTTCGTCTGTGGATGCGCCTCGCTTCCGTGATGTCGCCCCAGAGACGGGGCTCGTGTTCGAGCACGACAACGGGATGACCGGCGCGCGCTACTTCGTCGAGCCGGTCGGCTCCGGTGGCGCTCTCGCGGATCTCGACGGCGACGGAGACCTCGACGTGGTCCTGGTGCAGGGGGGGGCCCTGGGCGAGGCCGCCTCTCCGGGGGACGCGGATCTCGGTGGACCGAGGGTCTTCCGCAACGAGTTGAGCCACGACGTTGAGGGGGGCCGCCGGCTCTCCTTCACCGACGTGACCGCCGAGAGCGGACTGCGCCCCTTCGGCTACGGAATGGGCGTGGCCACCGGCGACTTCGACAACGACGGTCGAATCGATCTCTACTTCACCGGGTTCGGGCCGAACCGTTTGTGGCGTAATGTCGGGACGGGTGACCGCATCGCCTTCGTCGACACCACCGCGAAGTCGGGGGTCGACGACTCCCGCTGGTCGACCAGCGCCTCGTTCGTCGACCTCGACGCCGACGGCTGGCTCGATCTGTTCGTCGTCAACTACGTGGAATTCCGGCTCGAGAACCACCGCCCCTGCCGCTCGGCCGGCGGGCGCCCGGACTACTGCGGTCCGCAGTCCTACGAAGGCGAGCCCGATCGGGTGCTGCTGAACCGCGGGGACGGCACCTTCGCCGACATCACGGGTGCGGCGGGCGTGCTCGATTCACCCTCGAGTGGCCTCGGCCTGGTGACGGCGGACTTCGATGGAGACGGCCGCATCGACGTCTATGTCGCGAACGATCTGCGGCGCAACTTCCTGTGGCGCAATCTGGGCGGCGAGGATGGGGTACCGCACTTCGAGAACGTGGCGCTCGAAAGCGGTGTCGCCGTTTCGATGCTGGGCCGTGCCCAGGCCTCGATGGGTGTGATCGCGGAGGATCTCGATGACGACGGCGACGACGATCTCTTCATGACTCACCTGGACTCCGACACCAACACTCTCTACTTGAACGACGGCCGCGGCGTGTTCGACGACCGATCGACGACCAGCGGTCTCGGAGCGCCGAGCCTGGACCGGACGGGCTTCGGAGTCGCCGCGATCGACTTCGACAACGACGGTCGGCTCGACCTTGCGGCCGCCAACGGGGCCGTCAAGGGGATCGAAGAGCAGGTGCTGGCCGGGAGCTCCTATCCGCTCGCCCAGTCGAATCAGCTCTTCCACAATCGGGGTGAAGGCCGATTCGTGGACGTCACCTCGCAGGGCGGCAGCGACTTCACGAGACTCGAAGTGAGCCGGGGGCTGGCGGTCGGCGATGTCGACAACGACGGCCGCAGCGACCTTCTCCTGACCAACAACAACGGTCCTGCGCGGCTGCTGCTCAACGAGAGCCGCGAGGCGAACGCGTGGCTCGGGCTTCGGCTGCTCGAGGGTACCGGCAAGCGCGACGCCGTGGGTGCCCGCGTGGGGATCGTACGGCCCGACGGGACGACGCTCTGGCGGCGCGTGGCGAGCGACGGCAGCTACCTCTCGGCGAGGGATCCACGAGTCCTGGTGGGGCTCGGCCGGCTCGCCGGTTCCGTCACGGTGGAGGTGATCTGGCCCGGGGGCGAGAGGGCGACCTACCCCGGTCTCGAGCCCGGCCGGTACCACACACTGGTGGAAGGAAAGGGGGAGGGCAAGGTCGAGGTCGAGCGCGAGCCGACCGCCGCGGTGGGGGCCGCAGGCCGGGAAACGGAGGCGGCGCCGTGAGGGGGTGGGACGGCTCTGGCCTCAGGTCGGGCATTGGTGTCCTGCCGATCCAGGCGTGGGCGATCCCTGTGCTGGCGATCCCGATGGCGACCCTCGCGCTCCTGCCGACCTCGCTTACAGCTCAGCAGGCGGTCGACGAAGCGCCGGTCGCTCCGGAGTCCTCGATCGTCGCGACGTGGAACGGCGGCCGTCTCGAGCGGGCGGACCACGAGAGCTGGCGGAGCTTCCACGAGCTCGGGTCGGACCACGCGGCGATCCAGGAGCACGTCCTCCAGGAGTCGCTCGCCGCAGCCGCTCGGGAGCGGAGCGCTCCGCTCGAGACGCGCACCCGCCTCGAGGTCGAGGCGATGCGTCAGGGAGTGCTGATGGCCGCGCTGCGCCAGCATCTCGTGGCCGGAATGCCGGACCCTGGCCGCGAGGAGATCGACCGTCTCGCCCAGGAGCGCCCCGACGCCTTTCGCAGGCCGCGAAAGCTGCAGCTGAGCAGCCTCTACAAGCGCTTCGGAGACGGTCGCGACACCGAGGCCGTGCGGGCCCGCATGCTCGAGCTGCACCGCGAGCTGCTCGCCGGCGCCGATTTCGAGGCGTTGGCCCGCTCCGAGTCGGAATCGCAGAGCCGGCTGCGCGGCGGACGACTGGGATTCGTCGACCCGGACGAGCTGCCACCGCGGGCGGCGGCGGCGGTGCGTGACCTCGCTCCCGGGCAGTTGACCGAGCCGGTCGAGCACGGGGAGGGAATCTCGATCTTCCGCTGCGACAGTGTGCGTGAAGGCAGTCGCCCGACCCCGGACGAGCTTCGCCGCAAGCTCGAGACCAACCTCGTGAGGCTGAGAGGCCGGGAGCTGTGGCAGGCCGCTCGGGAGCGGCTGCTCGAGGAGTCCGGGGCAGAGGTCACGCCGGGTGCCGCGACCACGGTGCTCGCGATGAACGGCTACCGGCTCGATCGATCGGATCTGCCGGAGCTGGTGGCGGTGCGGGCACCGGGCGTGGCGCTCGGATCGCTCGACACCGAGGCGGTTTCGAGCCTGCTGCGCGATTGGGCGGTCGGAGTGGCGGGCGCCCGGCGCGCCGTCGAGCTGGGGCTCGACCTCGAGCCGGAGGTGGCGACCATCCTGCGTTGGCGCACGCTCTCGATTCTGGCCCGCCGCGAGCTCGAGCGCCGGGTCGAGGCCCGTCTGAGTCCGCCGAGCGAAGCGGAGGTGCGCCAGCGATTCGAGACGGCGGCGAGGCCCTTCAGTGAGCCCGAGAGCTTTGACCTCGCCGTCATCCAGCTGTCCTCGGAGAGCGAGGAGTCGGTTGCTCTCGCGCGCTCGATCGAGCGCCTCCTCGCGTCGGGGGAGCTCCGTTTCGATGAAGCGGCCCGTCGCCATTCCATCCATCCCAGTGCTCCCGGCGGCGGTCGGTTGGGGTGGGTGGATCAGCGTCAGGTCGGCGGCTTCGGACCGCGCGTGGTCGACGCGATTCGAGAGCTCGAGCCGGGAGCGTGGACCGATCTGCTCCACCTCGAGACGGGACTCTGGATCTTCGAGCTCCGGGACTACCGGCAGAGCCGACGGTCGAGCTTCGAGGACGCCCGGGATCGGGTTCGGGCCAACCTCCTGCAGGAGCAGACCCGACGCCTCGAGCGGGTGCTCCGCGAAGAGGAGCTGGCACGGATCGGTCTTTCGATCGTCCAGTAGCTTCGGTCGCCCGGTTCCAGGGGTATCGGCCTGGGGGAAGACAGGAATCTGATCGTTTGCTAGCATCCGCCGGCGGAGCGAGGAATCCGCCTGTTCGGAGGAGTTGAGATTTGTCGTCGATGAGAGGGAGGGGAGCCCCGAGGGAAGGGCTCCAGGAGGAACTGGACCCCGTAGGTCCGAGGTTCGCCGTTCTGCGGCGCGGTGCGTCGGCGCCCGGGCGTGGCCCGCGCAGGTCTCGGATCGAGGCGATTGTCCGTGGTGTCGTCCTCCCCGGTGCGCTCTTCCTCTCGGTCTCACTCTTCTCCGTCCCCTTCTCGTGGGCCCGGCCTCTCTGGGGCTGTACCTCGGAAGCAGTCCCCCCTCGAACCGATCCCGAGATCGCCCAGGAGAGTGTCCCCGAGAGCGCCGGCGATCGAGCCGCCGAGTCGGATGCGCCGGTCGTCCTTCGCTGGTCGACCGCGACCGAGTTCGAGCGCCACGGCTACCACGTCTTCCGTGGAGCCGATCCCGACGGCCCGTTCGAGCGTCTCACCGACGAGTCGATTCCGGGGGCGGGAACCACCGATCTTCCACAGCACTACCGTTTCGAGGATCGCACGGCGAGGCCGGGGTCCGTCTACTTCTATTTCGTCGAATCCGTTTCGACGAGCGGCGAGCGAGAGCGCTTCACCCCCGTCCGGCCCTTCGTGGCCGGGATAGGGGAGACCTCTTCGTGAGCCTCCCAGTCGATGCCACGGTGTCCTGACCGACGCTGCGGTTCCCCACCATCGGTCCAGAATCCAACTCTTTCGAGGTTCGCAAGGTGAGATCATTCCAAAGCAGCAAGCTCGCTCTCGTGGCGGCCGTCTCCACGTCCTTCGCACTGGCCGTCGCCGTCGCCTGGGCCGGTGGCCTGAGTGCGGACCTTTCGATCACCAAGACCGACGGTGCCGCCTCGTCGATCCCGGGCAACAACGTGGTCTACACGATCGTTGCCACCAACGCGGGCCCGAGTGACGTGGTCGGTGCGACTGTTACGGACACCTTTCCGGCGAGTCTGACCTGCACCTGGACGTGCACGGCTTCGCCCGGTTCGAGCTGTACCGCGGCGGGGGCGGGCAACATCAGTGATTCGGCCGACCTGCTCAACAGCGGCACCGCCACCTATACGGCGACTTGCAGCATCGACGCCGCCGCGACGGGCTCACTGGCCAATACCGCGTCCATCGCGTCGGCGCTGTCCGATCCGAACATGGGCAACAACTCCGCCACCGACACGAACTCGCTGACCCCCGAGGCGGATCTGTCGGTCACCAAGACCGATTCGGCGGATCCGGTCCTACAGGGTGCAGCCTTCAGCTACACCATCACCGTGGACAATGCCGGACCCTCCGACGCGACCGGTGTGTCGATCAGCGACGTGCTGCCGCCGGGTGTGACGCTGGTCAGCACCAGCGGCTGCGCGGAGGATCCCAATGGGGCGCCCACTTGCACGCTCGGGACCATCGCTGCCAGCGGCATGGCCAGCTACACGATCAACGCCACGGCTCCCAACGCCGCCGGGATGATCAGCAACACGGCGACGGTTTCCGCCGCGACGACCGATCCCAACTCCGGCAACGACTCCGACACCGAAACGACCGACATCTCCGCGCTCTCGGCCGACCTCTCGGTCACCAAGATCGCGTCGGCGGGCTCGGTCGCCGAGGGCAGTCCCTTCAGCTACCTCATCACGGTCACCAACGCAGGTCCTGACGACGCCACCAACGTCGCGGTCACCGACATCCTGCCTGCCGGGATGACGTTCGTGAGCACGAGCGGCTGTGCGGAGGACCCCAGCGGGGTACCCACCTGCACCCTCGGCACCGTTGCGAACGGGGCCATGGCGAGCTACACGATCGACGTCCTGGCACCCGACACGCCGGGGATGCACAACAACACGGCGACGGTCACTGCCTCCGAATCGGATCCGAACGGCGGCGACGATTCCTCCACAGAGGGGGTCGACGTGAGCCCGGGCGGCGCAGGGGCGGTACCCATCCCGACGGCCAACGAGTGGGCCCTGATCCTGTTGACCCTCATGCTGGTCAGCTCGGCGCTCTGGCGGCTGCGCTGACCGAGACGGGCTGATCGAGACGGTGTCCCGGGCGACTGCGCCCGGGAGCCGCTTGGGCCTGGCAGCGCAGGGGCAGGTGCTGGCTCAGCGCAGCGGCAGTGCCGGATCTCCGATCAGGTTGTACAGGTAGGACGCGCTCCGGCTGCCGGCTTGTTGCTTGGCAGCGACCAGGGCGTCGCCGATCGCCTCGCCGGCGAGGAGTCCGCGGATGAGCCTTTCGCTGAAACGGCGCGGGGTGATCAGGAGTGCCGAGGCCCCGACGAAGGCAATCGCGCCCCTGTCGGGCCGCAGTACCATGGTCTCGCCCAGCGAAGCCGCGCTCGGGTGATCGAAGGGAGCGGTGGCGCAGGAAGAGCTGATGACGAAGGGGAGGCGCTGAGCCGGAGCGAGCCGATCGATGTCGTCGAGGTCGAAGAACATCCCGTCGTTCAAGACTCGCCGATCTCCGAGCTCCCACAGGTGACGCGACCCGTGGCCCCCGAAGTGCACCAGGGAGGGCCGGTCATCGAGTGCTCCGATGACCGTCAGGTCGCGAGCCCCTTCGGTCTCCACACTCGGGACCACGAATTCCAGTGAGAGGTCGGAGAGAGCCTCGATCAGCCTCTGCCGCCGTGCCAGAGATGGACCGGTCTGGTCGCTCAGCATCAGGACGCTGGGAGTCCCGGAGGGGGCTGGCGAGCGAACGTGGGTGAGGATCTTCTCGACTACGTTTTCGAGCTCGGCGAGATCGACCACCGGCAAGCGCCCCACGGCGAACCGGGGAGACGTTTCGTCGTTCTCGTCGAAGGCGAGGAAGTGATCGCTCGCTGCGGGGCCGTGCAAGGAGAGAAACGTCTCGGTCGGAACCCGGTTGCGCCGCTCCTGATCCCGGTCGCGATAGGGCTTGCGGTCACCGGCCTGCAGCCAGTCCGCGTCGCCGACCAGGAGCACGTAGCGCAGGGCGCCGCGCCTCGCGTGGTGGTACGCGAGAAAGCGGCGCAACGCTTCTGCGCTGCGCTGCCCGTCGCCGAACTCGTCGTAGACCGCGGTCACGTCGACAGCTGCGACCCGTCGGCCCCGGCCTCGATGCAACTGGACCAGGGGATCGACTCCCGAGAGCAGAGACGGTGCGACGATCATCACGTAGTCCGTGTCGGCGGGGATTTCGCGGGCCCCGGTCGTCAGCGGCTCGATGGCCAACGGAGACCGGAGTCCGCCGTCGTCGACCAGCCACAGCTCGGTCTCGTCCGTGGTTGCCGGGAGCAACCAGCCCGGGCCCGAGGGCGAGTCCCGGACCGTGGCCGACCAACCGGCTCCCGCGAAGACACGGGCGCGCGAGTCGCTCCCATCCACCAGCCACCTCGGTTCGGAGGCTGGCTCGAGAATCAGCGCGCTCTCCGCGTCGGCCAGTGGGCTCGAGGCTTCGTAGCGCACTTCGACCCAGTCGAGGTAGGCGATGTCGACGATCGGGTCGCCTTCGTCTGAAGAAGGGCGGCGCTCCGGAATCTTCACGACCAGGCGGTTGCTGGGGGGCTCGAGCGCTTCGGCCGGCAGATCCTGGATGCGGAGCACATGGATGCGGCGGCCGTCCCATCGGCCCTCGCCGAGTGTCTCGCTCCCCGCCAGAACCTCGACCTGGTGTTGGAAGGTCCCGTCCGGAACAGGGCTCTCCGACCAGCCGAGGAAGCGCAGTGTGACGTCGAGCGTGGCCCCGGGCGCGCGATCGGCGAGCTCGCCGAGCTCGACGACGAGCTGGGAAGAGCTGCGCTCGCTCAGCATGGTCCAGTACCACATCGAGTCGATCCCCGCGTCGCGCTCGCTGTGGGTCAACGGAGCACGCAGGCTGTCGTTCTCGTACCTCCGCAGTCGCCAGGGCCGCGCTCGTCGGAGCGGTTGGGACTCCGGCATGGGGTCGTCGTTGCGCTCGGCCCTGGCTTCTTCGGCGACGGTGAGCAGGGCCACCAGGAGAGTCGAGCCCGCCTCGGTACGCAAGGTGCGGTAGTGCTCCTCCGTGACGAGAAAGAGGAGACGATCCCCCTGACCGAAGAGGCCGTCCCCCCCGTCCTCCACCCAGAAGGGGGTCGGACGAGACTGGATCGACAAGCGCAGATGCGAGGAGCGGACGGGCTCTGCCGACCAGCCCTGCACTCCCGTCCCCTCACGCGTCCCCTCGGTCAGATTCTCGAAAGAGAGGCCGTGGACCCCCGGTCGTTCGACGTAGATCTTGGCTGCCGGTTCTGCCGAAGCCGGAGCCGCCACGATCAGTCCGAGCGCCGCGCAGCGGAGCCCTCTGCAAACCATTCGGACACCGCGCTTGCGGGAGGCTGGCTGCAGGCGGGAGACCACGTGGCTGGAGAGGGGTCGCAACGGAGATTCCTGAAGGACCGAAATCGGAGGCGACCTTATCGCAAGAGTGCGATGGCGAGCACTCATGACCAGGACGTAGAGCCGTGAGCTACTCCAATCCGCTGGGTCGCACCTTCGTGACCCTCACCGATACCGACGCCTTCGACACCTGCCCCTGACCACGGGGGCTCGACTCGGGAAGTCGGCCTCGGTCTCGCTGTTGCGAGCGCGTCACGACCGTGCTCGAGCGCGAGTGTCGGTGCTCTCGAGGTCCTCCAGACGCCGGGTCCCGGTGACGATGTGTGCCGGCGCGTGGAAGACGGCCCGGCCATCGTCGGTCACGTATTCTGCGAGCACGCTCTCGGCCTCCTCGAGGATCTGCTCGATCGTCTCCTCGTCGAGCAGGACCCCCATGACGGGCAGCCAGCCTCTCAGGTCGGCTTCGAGCAAGGTGCGCACACTGGGGAAGCGTGCGGTACCGGTGTGCGTCTCGATCTGTACGGAGTCGAGGCCGGCGCCTTCCAACAACGAGGCCAGTTCCTCCGTGTTTCCCAGCACGAAGGGGGCGCGCAGCGCGTCGGCGGCCTTCGTTCCGGCAAGACGCTCGAGCAACTCGACGGCTTCCGGATAGACCTCGGACCGCTCGAGGGATTCCCAGGTCGAGAGGGTCAACGTGCCTCCCGGGGCGAGCACGCGAGTCATCTCCCGCAGTGCGCCGGCGCGATCCGTGAAGAACATCAAGCCGAATGCGCTCATGACCTTGTCGAAGGAGCCGTCGGGGAAGCGCAGGGACTCGGCGGTTCCTTCTCGCCAATCGACGGACGGAGCGAGTCGCTTGGCGACGGCGAGCATGCCTGGGCCCGGGTCGAGGCCGACGACGGAGCCGCTCGGACCCACTCGCTCCAGCGCGTAGCGCGCGAGCACCCCGGTCCCACAGGCGACATCGAGGAGCCGATCGCCCGTCTCGACCTTCGCCCCGTCGATCATCTTGATCGCGAACTGCTCGAAGAGGGCTGGAACGTAGAGTCCCTCGTAGGTTTCGGCGGCTTCGATCTGTTCCACGAGAGTGGGGTCTGCCACGAGCTCTCTCCTTTGCGTGAAGGCAGTGTCAGGAGTGTTCTCTGAGGAATCCTGTTCTCTGAGGAGTACTGTTCCCCGAGGAATACTACGGCCCCTGGAGGACCGGCGACGGTGCTCAGTCGCCCTTGTAGGGCATGTGCCGGGTCAAGTCGCCCAGTCGGACCCGGTCCCCCTCTCCCTGGGTGTCTTCCACTACGATGAGGAGCTCGGGGCCGCCGAGCTCGAGCGCGACCTGCAGACAGGCACCGCACGGGAAGGTCAGTTTGCCCGAGGTGCGGGGTGCGACGAGGGCGAGAACCTCGGGGCGCCCGCAGCCCTGCGCGACCGTCGAGAAGAGGGCGACCCGCTCGGCGCACATGGCGAGGCCGAGGGAGACGTTCTCCACCAGGGCTCCGCTACACACCTCGTCGGAGTCGGTCAGCACGGCAGCCCCCATGCGGAACTTGGAGTAGGGCACGTAGGCGAGCTGGCGCGCTCGCTTTGCATGGTCGAGGACTCGGGACAGGTCGGCTTCGGATGGTGGCACGAGAATCTCCTTCGAACGAACAGTGGACCAGCGGTCTATCGCTCGACTCCCACCCGGGTGCTCAGCCACAGCAGGAGAGCCCCGAACGGGATCATCATCGGGCCCTCCATCCAGAACCACAGCGCGGGCATCCCGGCATGGAGATCGATCCCGATCATGAGGGCACCGAACAGGATGTCGGTGACGCCGATCAGCCGCACCAGGGCGAGACGGCGTCGCACATGGGTGGCGGCGAAGAGCACCAGGATGCCGCGCAGGCCGTAGAGGCCGGCGAGGGAGCGGGTCAGGTACTGCGTGAGGGGTGCATCCGGGAACTCACCCAGCCCGAGGCGCTCGTGGGTCGAGGCCATGGTCTCGGTCGGTAGGAAGACGAAGAAGAAGGCCGACAGCAGGACGACTCCGGCGAAGGTCAGGAGGATCTGGAGGAGTTTTTCGGCGTTCATCGGTGAGACTCCTACGGGGCGAAGGACGAGCGTACGGTGATGCCCCAGTCGACCTCACGTCGAGTGACGATCCAGAGCGATTGGTAGGTAGCGTAGAGCGTGCCGTCCTGCCGGAAACGGCTGAAGGTCACCTCGAAGTGCACCTTGCTCGGACCGACCTGAATCGCCTTCGCTTCGTCCAGCGACGACTGGTGCCAGCCTTCCGCGGTGAGACGGTTGAAGTCGACCACCGCCTCCTCGCGGGTCTGCCAGACGCGCACCTCGCCCTGCTCGTTGATGCGCACATGGGGGAAGTGAAGGGAGTCGGCGATGCCGGGGTTGTAGCGATCGTTGAACGCGACGAAGAACTCGTCGATTGCCGCTCGCGCGTCGTCTGCGGGGCCCGCGTGGGCGGCGGGAGCCGTGACGAAGAGAACGAGGAGCGTGACGAGGAAGAAGGCCCGCAGGGGCGTAGAGCGACGAGACATGGCAGCTCTCCCAGTGATTGCTGCCCAGATAGTACCGGGGTCGGACGATCTCGTGGCGCCGGGTCGCCCGGGTCCTGCCGCTTGCTTCGATGGACGCTGGGCCGCGATAATCCTCCATGGCCAGCCATTTTTCCGAAGAGCTCGTCCGAGCACTCCCCAAGACCGATCTCCACGTCCACCTCGACGGGTCGCTGCGGCTGCCGACCCTGATCGAGCTGGCGCAGCAAAAGCAGGTCGAGATGCCCTCCTACACCGAAGAGGGACTGCTCGAGCTCGTATTCAAGGAGAAGTACGCCGATCTCCCGGAGTACCTCCACGGATTCAAGTACACCTGCGCCGTGATGGACGACGAGGAGTCGCTCGAGCGCATCGCCTACGAGCTGGCGCAGGACAACTGGAACGAGGGAGTGCGCTACATCGAGGTTCGTTTCGCTCCGCAGCTCCACGTGCGTCCGGGACTGGGCATTGCGCAGATCCTGCTGGCGGTGGACCGTGGACTCGCCCGGGCGCAGAAAGAGTTCGATGCCTCCGAAGCGGTCCAGAAGGACGGCGAGCCGCCCTTTCGCTACGGCATCATCGCTTCGGCGATGCGCATGTTCACTCCGGCGTTCGGCCCCTATTTCCAGAACCTGTTCGGCGCCCTCGAGAGCTGGCCGACCAACCAGATCTTCGGGGTCGCTTCGCTCTCACTGGCGCGCTCCGTGGTCGATGCTCGGGATCGGCTCGGGATCCCGGTAGTGGGGTTCGATCTGGCAGGTGCCGAGGCCGGACATCCGGCGTCGGACCACGTCAGGGCCTACCAGTTCGCGCACCGGAACTTCCTCAAGAAGACGGTGCACGCGGGAGAAGCCTACGGCCCGGAGAGCATTTTCCAGGCGATCACCCTGCTCCACGCCGATCGACTCGGCCACGGCACCCATCTCTACGCGGTGGAGCAGTGCCAGGTCGAAGATCCGGAGCGCTACGTCGCGCAGCTGGCCGAGTACATCAGCGATCGCAGGATCACGCTGGAGGTCTGCATCACCTCCAATATGCAGACCCTGCCCGAGTTGACCGACATTTCGGAGCATCCCTTCGGGCGCATGCTGAAAGACCGCGTGTCGGTGACGCTGTGCACGGACAACCGGTTGGTGTCGCGCACCACGGTGACCCAGGAGATTCTCCAGGCCTGCGCGGCCTTCGACATGAGTCCCGAGGAGCTGCGCAACTCGATCATCCACGGCTTCAAGCGCAGCTTCTTCAACGGTCAGTATCGGGAGAAGCGGGCCTATGTCCGTCAGATGATCGACTTTTACGATCGCGTCATGGCCGCTTCGCGGGGACACGACAAGTAGGAGAGAAGAGAATTGAAACGCCGCATGTCTCGCCGGCTCGGCCTGGCGACGCTCCCGCTGTGGGTGTCGCTCGTCGTTCCGGCCTTCGCTCAGGAAGCTCCCGTCGCCTTCACCGGCGCTCACGTGATTCCGATCGCCTCGCCGCCGATCGAGAACGGCGTCGTCGTCGTCCACCGCGGAAGGATCGTCGCGGTGGGAGGAGCCGAGACTGCGATTCCCGACGGCGCCGAGATCCGAGATCTTTCCGGCAAGGTGTTGATGCCGGGACTGGTCGACACCCATTCCCACATCGGCGGTCCCTCGGGCGGCGACTCGTCGTCCGCGATCCACCCGGAGACCCGGGCGCTCGACTCGATCGACGTGCGCAGCGACGGCTTCTGGCGTGCTCGGGCCGGCGGTCTGACGACCGTGAACGTGATGCCGGGCTCCGGTTTGTTGATGAGCGGACAGACCGTGCATCTCAAGCTGCGCAAGAACCCGCGCACCGTTCGAGACTGGCTCTACTGTGTGGACCCGGTGAAAGACGTCTGTGGCTCGATGAAGATGGCCAACGGCACGAACTCGATCCGCGACGGCTCGTCTCCGGGAACCCGCGGCAAGAGCGCCGCGCTCGTCCGTGCGCAGTACATCAAGGCGGTGGAGTACCGGGAGAAGCTCAACGAGGATCTGCCGGGCTCCAAGCCACCCCCACGCGACATCCAGATGGAGGCGTTGGTGGAGGTGATGGACGGCAAGCGAAGGGTCCAGTTCCACAGTCACCGCCACAACGACATCATGACCCTGCTGCGCCTGGGTCGGGAGTTCGGCTTCACTCCGGTGATTCAGCACGGCAGCGAAGCGTGGAAGGTGGCAGACGAGATCGCGGCGGCCGGCGTTTCGGTTTCGATCACGTTCATCGATTCCTTCGGCGGCAAAGAGGAGGCGCTGGGCTGGACGATGGAGAGCGGAGCGATCCTCGAGCGGGCCGGAGTCGACGTGAGCTTCAACACCGACGACGGCATCACCGACTCGCGATTCCTGTTTCGGGCAGCCGCGATGTCGGTGCGCTATGGAATGTCGCGCGAGAAGGCACTCGAAGGACTGACCCTGACAGGGGCACGCCAGCTCGGTCTCGCAGACCGCGTCGGCTCGCTGGAGGACGGCAAGGACGCCGATCTGGTGATCCTCTCGGGCGACCCGTTGAGCGTGTACACCAGGGTCGAAGAGACCTGGGTGGAGGGGGAGCAGGTCTTCGACCGCTCCGACCCGGAGCATCTCCGATACGCGCTGGGAGGCTACGGCGTATACCGGGCAGGGGGCGATCTCCATCACGTCGAAGCGGGGTGGAGCCTCGAGGAGGGTCGGCGATGAGCGGTCACGGAGCTCTTCGCGCGTTGATCGTAGCGGCGGTCGTGTGGTTACCGGTTCCCGTTTCGGCCCAGGTGGTGGTGCGGGCCGGAGTCCTCCACACCCAGGCTGGGGAGCCGATCCTGGACGGCGTGGTGGTGATCGAGGAGGGCAAGATCACGGCGGTCGGGCCGGCGTCGAGCACGCCGGTTCCCGACGGGATGCTCGAGCTCGAGGCCGAAGTCGTGACGCCCGGCCTGATCGACGTTCGTTCGACCCTGGGCCTCTCCGGTGCCTACAACAGCAACGTCGGGCCGGTGCGCGACCAGGATCAGCTCGAGATCTCCGATCCGCTGCAGCCGGAGCTGCGCGCGATCGACGCGTACAACGCACGCGAAGAGCTGATCGCCTACGCCCGCGGCTTCGGAGTGACGACCATGCACACCGGGCACGGACCCGGGGCCCTCATGTCGGGCAGGACGATGATCGTCAAGACGAGGGGCGACACCGTGGAGGAGGCGTTGATCGAGCCTCAGAAGATGATCGCGGTGACCCTGGGGAACCTGGGCTCTCGCTTCAAGACACCGGGGACCAGGGCGAAGGGGGTCGCGATGCTGCGTGGCGCCTTGCTGCAGGCACAGGAATATGCCCGGAGTCGTGAGCCCGAAGGGTCCGCGCAGGAGGGCGAGGGCGAGACTCCGGCTCGACTGCCGGAACGCGACCTGCGCAAGGAGACGCTCGCAGCGGTGCTCGACGGGGAGATCGCCCTCCTGGTGAACGCGAACACGGCGGTCGACATCGCCACCGCCCTGCGACTGCAGAGCGAGTTCGGTTTCGACATGGTGATCGACGGAGGCGCCGAGTCCTACCTGATGCTCGATGAGCTCGTGTCGGCTGGAGTCCCCGTGTTCCTGCATCCGCCCCGGGCGCGAATTCCCAACAAGTCGCTCGAGACGGCGAGACTCCTGCGCGATGCGGGAATCCCGTTCGCGGTGCAGACCGGCTTCGAGGCCTACGTGCCCAAGACCCGCGTGCTGGTGCTCGAGGCCGCGCACTACGCGGCGAATGGTCTGAGCGCTTCCGAGGCGCTGGCGGCGATCACCCTCGACTCGGCTCGCCTGCTCGGGATCGACGATCGCGTCGGCTCCCTGGAGGTCGGCAAGGACGGTGATCTGGTGCTCTTCACCGGCGATCCGTTCGAGTACACCACCGAGGTATGCACCGTCGTGATCGAAGGAGAGATCGTCAGCGACGAGTGCCGGTAGGGGGCGAATTCGAGTCGGAGCCCGGCATGCTCTTGCGCCGCAACCGGGGCCGCAGCCGGTCTGATCGTCGAGGGGTCCTGTGCTACCGTGCGGCCGGTGACCGAGAATCCTTCCCCCATGAGTCGCCTGTTCGCCTACATGCGACTGGCGCCGCGGCGCTATGCCCTCGGCATCGCGTTGACGTTGGGCTATGCGCTGGCCTTTCAGGCGATTCCGCTCAGTGTGCGCGCGATCGTCGGGGTCCTCGAGAGCGATCCCTCTGCGATCGGTCCTTCGGTCCTGGCGTTGGTGCTCGCATCGTTCGTCTTCGCCTTCTTCCGGCTGTCGTCGCGCATCGTGATGTTCCGCATCGGGCGTGACATCGAGTACCGGATCCGCAACGACTACTTCGAGCACATCCAGCGTCTGCCCCAATCGTTCTTTCATTCCCATCGCACGGGAGACCTGATGTCGCGGGCGGTCAACGACATCAACAGCGTCCGCTTGTTCCTGGGCATGGGGCTGCTCAACATCGTACAGACGCCGGTCCTCTTCATCGTCGCCATCGCCGTGATGCTGAGCCTCGACGTGCGCATGACCGTCCTGGCGCTGCTGCCGTTCCCCTTGTTCATCTTCATCGCGCGCCTGTACTCGAAGCGGATGTTCCGCGCCAACGTGGCCGGGCAGGAACAGCTCGGAAAGGTGTCCACCGTCGTCCAGGAGAACGCCAGCGGCGTGATGGTGGTGCGCACCTATGGCATCGAGGAGATGGAGCGGGAGCGCTTCGAGGAGCAGAACCAGGAGCTCTTCCGGCGGATGCTCAAGGTCGGCTTCATCAACACCGCGATGTTCACCACGATCGGACTGTTGCCCGCGTTCTCCAGTGCGGTCGTCTTGCTGGTGGGTGGCAACGCGGTCCTTTCGGGGCGGCTCGGCTCTCAGGATCTCTGGGTGTTCTGGACCTACATCGGGATGTTGACCTTCCCGACGGTGATGCTCGGTTTCGTGCTGTCGATCGCGCAGCGCGGACTGGCCGCGCTCGAGCGTCTCGGCGAGGTGCTCGACACGGTGCCGTCGATCCGCGATCGCGACGACCGGGTCGATCTGGAGTCTCTCGAGGGCGCGGTCACGATGCGCGACCTCGACTTCACCTACCCCGAAGCGTCGCGGCCGGCGCTCGACGGGATCGAGCTGGACGTGCCGGTCGGTCAGTCGCTGGGCATCGTGGGGCCGGTGGGGTCGGGCAAGAGCACGCTGGTGAGCGTGATCCCCCGGCTGCTCGAGATCCCGGACGATCGGGTCTGGGTCGACGGGGTGGACCTCAATCGCCTGCCGGTTCACCTCTTGCGCTCGAGCATCGCGATGGTGCCACAGGACAGCTTTCTCTTCTCGACCACGGTGGCCGAGAACATCCGTTTCGGCCTGCCGGGGGCTTCGATGGAGGAGGTGCGTGAGGCGGCGCGGCGCGCTCATGTGCTCGAGGACATCGAGAGCTTCCCGGAGGGCTTCGACACGCTGGTCGGCGAGCGCGGGATCACCCTCTCCGGAGGGCAGCGCCAGCGTGTTGCGCTGGCCCGTGCCCTGCTCCTCGAACCGGCGATCCTGATCCTGGACGACTCCCTTTCGAGCGTCGACCACGTCACGGAAGAGGCGATTCTCAGCGAGCTCACCGACAGCAAGGCCGGGCGCACGTGCTTCATCGTGGCGCACCGGATCTCGGCGGTGAAGGACGCCGATCAGATCGTGGTGCTCGACGCAGGGCGGATCACGGAGCGCGGAACCCACCGTCAGCTGGTCGAGCTCGGGGGCTTCTATTCGCGGCTGCATCGCCGCCAGCAGCTCGAGGCAGAGATCGACGCGGAGGACGTGGCGTGAGCGAAACTCCGTCGCCGGCTACGCCCGAGGGCGCGTCCGAGGACCCGAAGAGCGACGAGTCGAAAGGGGAGGGCAGGACTCGTGGCATGAACGTGCACGCCGAGGAGGAAGCTCTCGGCAAGGTGTACGACGCGCGACTGATTGCACGACTCTGGCCCTACGTGAGGCCCTACTGGTACCTGGTCGCGTTCTCTCTCGTGTTGATTCCGGTGCGCGCGGTGTTCGAGGTGGTGCCACCACTGCTGATCGGGGCGGCGCTGAACCTGCTCACCACGGGTGAGGCGACGATCGAGGTCGCGGCGCTCGAGCCGCTGATCGAGCCGCGCTTCGGCCTCAGCATGCTCGGTTGGCTGTTCGGTCTCGTGATCGCCGTGGCCGTCCTCCAGTTGATCCTGGAGAGTGTGCGTACACTCTCGATGGTCTTGCTCGGGCAGCGCACGGCGATGGATCTGCGCCGCACCCTGTTCGGGCACGTGCAACGGTTGCCGATGAGCTTCTTCGATCGGTATCCGGTGGGACGGCTGGTCACCCGTCTCACCAACGATCTCGAGAACCTCGCGGAGATGTTCTCGGGCGGCATCGTCGCGCTGATCGCCGATCTGTTCGTGATGGTCTTCTTCGCCATCATGCTGTTTCGTATCGACGCCCGCCTGGCCCTGGTCGCGTTGGCGGTGATGCCCTTCATGGCTGTCGCAGCCGTGATCTTTCGCTACAAGGTGCGTGAGGCCTTCCGCGAGGTGCGGGTGAAGATCGCAGGGCTCAACGCCCACCTCCAGGAGACGATCTCGGGCATCAAGGTGGTGCAGCTCTTCGCTCGAGAGAAGCGCAACCTCGAGGAATTCTCCGAGCTCAACGCATCTCACCGCGACTCCTGGTTTCGCTCGATCCAGTACGACGCGCTGTTGTTTTCTTCGGTCGACCTGGCGGGGAATCTCACCCGAGCGCTCATCTTCTGGTACGGCGCGAAGCTGCTCGGTCTGGGAGAGATCTCGATCGGAACGATCTATGTCTTCGTCGAGTACATGGGGCGTCTCTTCCGTCCGCTGCTGGATCTTTCGGCACGCTACTCGGTGATGCAGTCGTCGATGGCGAGTGCGGAGCGCATCTTCGAGCTTCTCGACACGGTTCCGGAGCCCGAGGACGCACGAGCCGAGGCCGCGGCAGCTCTGGCACGCACGGCCGGGACCACCGAAGAGGCCAGGGAGCGCTCTGGCGTCGAAGTGGTGTTCGACGGGGTGACCTTCTCCTACGGCGCCGAAACGATTCTTCACGACCTCTCGTTTCGGGTCGCTCCCGGAGAGCGGGTGGCGTTGGTCGGGGCGACCGGTTCCGGCAAGACGACGACGTTGAAGTTGTTGGCGCGCCTCTACGAGCTGCAGGAGGGCTCGATCCGGATCGACGGGGTCGACATTCGCGAGATGTCCCGCGAAGAGCTGCGCTCCAAGATCGCCTACGTGCTGCAGGACGTGTTCCTCTTCGACGGCGACCTGCGGTACAACCTGTCGCTGGGGGCGGAGATCCCAGCCGAGGTCCTCGACGAGGCGATTCGCGCCTCTCACGTCGACGACCTCCTGGAGAGGCTCCCCGGCGGGTTGGACGAGCCGGTGGCCGAACGGGGTAGCAACTTCTCGACCGGGGAGCGCCAGCTACTCTCTTTCGCCCGTGCGCTGGCGCGCAGGCCGGAGCTGCTGCTGCTCGATGAGGCGACTTCGAGTGTCGACACCGAGACCGAGGCTCTCATCCAGGACGCGCTGCACGCGCTCATGGAGGGCAACACGTCGATCGTGGTGGCGCATCGCCTGTCGACCATCAAAGACGTCGACCGGATCTACGTGATGCATCACGGTTCGCTCAAGGAACAGGGCACCCACGACGAGCTGCTCGAGATGAAGGGCCTGTATTGGCGCCTCTATCAGCTGCAGTTCGCTCAGCAGGAAGAAGTGGCCTGACCTCGGATCGGCGTCGGCGCAGCCAGCGCCATACACTCGTATCGACGTCTTCATCCAACATGGAACAGGCCCGACTGGAGACGAGGCAGCGATAGTGGTTCATCCAGGCTCGAATCCGTCGGGTCAGCTCCTCGGTCCGTTTCTCCGGTGAGATGCCGAGTTGGTTCCTGGCGGAGAGAAACGGTTCTCGGCGAAGGTTCTTGACTTCTTCATAAAGAACTCTATTATTGGTTCGTGCAAGCAGCTCACGGGAAAGGAGCCTTCGACGTTGCTCTCGGCCACCGCTGAATACGCACTCCGGGCGTTGATCGCCCTGGCCCAAAACTCCGACGGCGCGACTCTCGGGCGCGACCTCGCGACCGCGAGTGCGGTGCCACCCAACTACCTCTCCAAGATCCTGCTGGATCTCAAGAAGGCCGGCTTTGTTCAGGCCGTGCGTGGCACCGGCGGCGGGTATCGACTCGCTCGCCAGCCGGACCAGATCCGCCTGATGGACGTCGTCGAGGTCATCGACGGCGGGGCTGCACGTCCGGGCTGCTTTCTCTCCGCCACCCAGCCCTGCTCCAGCGAGCACCCCTGTCTGGCGCACGACCGCTGGGCGGCGGTGCGCAACCAATACGTGGCCTTCCTCGAGAGCACGACGGTGGCGGACCTCTCCGACCACTCCACCAGAACCAGCATGCTGACCCAGCGATGACCACCGATGAGTGAAGACCCGCGTTTCCCCGCCCGTTTCAACGAGATCGATTGGTATCGGACCAACGTGCCCTGCATGGAGGCCTGCCCGGTCCATACCGATTCCGGGCGCTACGTCCAGCTGATCGCCGAGGGACGCCTGAAGGAGGCCTTTCTGGTCGCTCGTTCCCCCAACCCTCTGGCCTCGGTCTGTGGGCGGATCTGCTCGGCACCCTGCGAGGACGCCTGCCGGCGTGGTTGGCTCGACGAGCCGGTGACCATACGGTCCCTCAAGCGGTTCGTGACCGAGCGCTTCGGCGCCGAGTCGGCCCAGCCCGACTTCTTCCGCGAGCTCGTTACGCTGGGCCGAAACGGTGCAGCCGTGGAAGAGCCCGCTTGCGTGCGACCCTGGCACCTCTCGCAGATCCACGCCGAGGCCGCGGCAAAGGAGTCGGGCAAGAAGATTGCGGTTATCGGGAGCGGCCCCGCGGGTCTGGCCTGTGCCCACGACCTGGCCGTCCTGGGTTACGCAGTCACGGTTTTCGAGGCCCTTCCCGACACCGGCGGCATGCTGCGCTACGGGATACCCGAGTATCGGCTGCCGCGGGGAGTCATCGATCGCGAGGTCGCAGTGATCGAGCGGCTGGGTGCAACGTTCGAGACCGGAACCAGAATCGACGAGAACCGTGGCCTTCGCGAGCTCCGCGAGGAAGGGTTCGAGGCCTGCTTCATCTCGGTCGGCGCCTCGCGGGGACGAGACCTCCAGATCCCCGGGGCCGAGAAAGACGGCGTCATCAAGGCGGTCGACTACCTGCTCAATCTCAATCGCGGCTACCGCGTCAACCTGGGAAGCCGGGTCGTAGTCATCGGCGGCGGCTCCGTCGCGCTGGATGCGGCGCGCACCGCGGTGCGGGAGTTCTACTCTCCCATGGAGGAGATCGAGATGACGGCGGAGGCCGCCGCCGGGCAGGCGGCGATCGACGCCGCGCGCGGAGCGCTTCGCGGGGGCGCGTCCGAGGTTCACGTGGCGTCGCTCGAGGGTCTCACAGAACTGCCAGCCGCCCGCACCGTCCAGGGACGCGAAGAGCTGCAGGAAGCCGAGCAGGAAGGCATCCAGCTGCACCCGGCCTGGGGTCCGAAGGAGATCCTGGGTAATGGGCACGTCGAAGGCGTGAGGTTCGTCGGTGTGACGAGCGTGTTCGACGAGAACGGTCGCTTCAACCCGCAGTTCGACGAGTCGAAGTCCATGACCCTCGAGGCCGACTCCGTCATCCTGGCGATCGGACAACAGCCGGACTTCGATTTCCTGCGCGAAGAGGACGGGGTCGAGCTGACCCGAGGCGGCACGGTCAAGATCGACCCGACGACGCTGGCCACGACCGCCCCGGGCATCTACGCCGGCGGGGATGCTGCCTTCGGTCCTCGGATTGCCATCGAAGCGGTGGCCAACGGCAAAACGGCCGCCCGTTCGATCCACACCTTTCTTGGAGGCAGCGAGCGCGACTCCCGGCTCCAGGTCGAGATCCGCAAGGTGCCCTCTGATGAGTACCGGATGCCCGAGGCGTACGAGAAGCGGCACAGGCAAGCGGGCCCCACCACTGAAGTCGACCGGCGCACCGGAATCGCTGAGGTCGAGCATGTGATGAGCGAGGAGCAGGCCCGGCTCCAGGCCGAGCGCTGTCTCTCCTGCCATGTCGACACCATCTACGACCCGAAGCGTTGCGTCCTGTGCAACCGGTGCGCCGACGTGTGCCCCGAGAAGTGCCTGGTCTTCGTCCCCATAGACCGTGTCGACATGCCGGAGGAGCAGAAGCAGGCCGCGATCGCCGCCTACGGTCACGACCCCTCGGCTCCCATGACCGTCCTGCTCAAGGACGACACGCTCTGCATCCGCTGCGGTCTGTGCGCACTGCGCTGTCCCACCGATGCGATCACGATGGAGCGCTTCAACTTCACCGAAACCACGGAGTGACGAAAGTGTCAGAGAAACCCAAGAAAGTAGTCCCCGCTTCTTTGGACGAGCCCTCGGGCACGAAAGACGCGGATCGGCGTCGCTTCCTGGCCCGCGTTGCCGGAGTCGTGGTCGGGCTAGCTGCGGGGCTGACGAGCTGGCCCTTCGTTCGTGCAGTCTTCCCTAATGTGCGATACGAGCCTCCCCGCAGGTTCCCGGTCGGACCGCCCGAGGCCTTTCAGTCCGGGTTCACGTTCCTCGACGCTCAGCGGGTCTTCATCTTCCGCTCCCCGAATGGCCTTCACGCGATGTCGGGAGTCTGCAGCCACCTCGGCTGCACCGTGAAGTTCGCACCCTACCCGCAGCCGAAAGAGCAGACAGTTCGCGGGCTGAGTTTCGAATCGCCCGGTGAGTTCCTCTGCCCCTGCCACGGCTCGAAGTTCCACGGCGAGGGCACGAACTACGCGGGCCCGGCCCCGCGACCCCTCCAAGCACTCCACCTCGAGATTTCTCCTGCCGACGGTCAGCTGATCGTCGACCTCGGCCGGGAAGTCGATCGCGAATTCCGCCTGGTGGTCTAGATGAACCTGCAACCGAAAAAGGGACTGTGGCACAGGCTGTTCTGGTCGTGGCGGCCGGAGTCTGACCGCGAGGCGGGCAGTGGCATCGTCGCCAACTTCCTCCTGCATTGGTTTCCGAACCGCGTCACCCTCAGAGGCCTGCGGTTCTCGTACTCGATGTACCTCGGCACCATCTCCTTCGTGCTCTTCCTGCTCCTCACCCTCACCGGCATCGTCCTCATGTTCCTGTACGTCCCCTCGGTGGAGCGGGCGTACTGGACCATCAAAGACCTCGAATACGCGGTGAGTTTCGGTGGGTTCCTGCGCGGACTGCACCGGGTGGCAGCTCACCTCATGGTGGCGGCGGTCTTCCTCCACATGTTCAGGGTCTTCCTCACGGGCGCCTACAAGGCCGGCAGGGTGGCCCCCTCCAAGCGTCCCTTCAACTGGGTGCTCGGCGTGGTCCTGCTGGTGTTGACGCTGTTGCTGAGCTTTACCGGGTACCTGTTGCCCTGGGACCAGCTGGCGTTCTGGGCCATCACGGTGGGCACCAACATCGCTGCCAGCGTTCCGGTCGTCGGCGAGTCCATCCGCCAGGCGCTGTTGGGCGGCAGCATCATCGGTCAGAACACGCTGATCCGGTTCTACGTGCTGCACTGCGCCGTACTGCCGCTGGCGCTGTTCGGCGTGGTGGCGTGGCACATGTGGCGTATCCGCAAGGACGGCGGCCTCGCCATCGTCGAGCAGGTGCGCGAGGAGGCGCTTACCCGACCGCCGGCGGTGCCAAAGAAGACCAAGACCTACAGCATCCTGGGGATCGCCAGCGGGACGACGGTGCAGGTGTCCGATCCCACCACTCTCGACGAGGACAACTCCGTTCCGTCGACGCCCTTCCTGACCGTGCGCCTTCTCATCGTCTCCCTGGCGGTGATGGCTGGCTCGATGATCCTGGCCCTTCTCGTCAAGGCCCCCCTCGAGACCGCCGCCAACCCGGAGGTGACGCCCAACCCGGCGAAGGCGCCCTGGTACTTCCTGGGGCTCCAGGAGCTGGTGGGCTACTCGGCCCTGGTGGGCGGCGTGGTCATCCCCGGTCTCGTCATCCTGGGTCTGGCCGCGATCCCCTACATCGACCGGGAACAGAAGGGTATCGGTTTCTGGTTCACCGACGGAGCGGGGCGCCGCTGGGGCATCGTCGGCTTCGTCTACGGTCTGGTAGCCACGGTCGGCTGCCTCGCCCTCGCCGTCCTCGTGCCCGGCCGCGAATCCTTCGCCGGGATCGAGAGCCAGCTCTTCTTCGACGTCTTCAACCCCGCGACCTTGCTGCTCGCGCTCTTCGCGCTGCTGTACCTCTTCGTCTGGAAGAAGACCGGTTCCAGCCGCTACGCGATGATCGGTGTCTTCTGCGCCTTCATCGTGGCTTTCGTTCTGCTCACCTACACCGGGACGGCACTGCGCGGACCCAACTGGGAGTTCTTCTGGCCGTGGCAGGCCTGGCCCGAACACCCCATTCCCTTGTGAGGAAGTGATGAAGCGAATCGGCACCCGTGAGCTCACGACCCTGCTGATCGTCGGCGTCTTGACGGTGGCGGCGGCTGCGGCAGTGGTCTTCGTCGAGGCCAGGCCCGACTGGCGGTACTACCAGTCGGAGTTTCGGTACATCGTCGATGAGAAGATCGCCGACGTTGACTCCTCCCAGCTCCCCTCGGGCTTGCAGCAGATCTGGGTCGAGGACCTCGACCGCGTCGATCGCTGCACGACCTGTCATCTGGGCGTGGGCTGGAAGGGACTCGAAGACGTCGAGCAGCCCTGGACCACTCACCCGAGCCCCGAGCTTCTCGAGGCTCATCCGATTGAAGACTTCGGCTGCTCCCTGTGCCACGGCGGCCAGGGCTACGCCGTCACTGAGGACGAGGCGCACGGTTGGGTGAAGCACTGGGAGGAGCCTCTTCTCAGTGAGATCCCCGCCTCGGAGTACGACCCGCGCACCCCGCCGCCGCTCCACGAGATCCAGTGCAACTACTGCCATCGCTACGAGCGTTCGACGCCGGGAATGGAGTACATCAACCACGCCAAGACGCTCGTCCGGACCAAGGGCTGCAAGGTCTGCCACGTCATTAACGGCGAAGGTGGTCGCCTCGGGCCGGATCTCACCCATGTCGGGGACAAGCACGCCGAAGGTCTTGACTTCTCGAACCTGGTCTCCGATCAGCAGACGATCTTCAACTGGCACATCAAGCACTTCATGTCGCCACCGACCATCGTCCCCGGCTCGATCATGCCGGAGATGAACTTCCAGTCCAAAGACGCTCAGGCACTGGCCATGCTGGTCATGAGCTGGAGGGACGATCACGACCTTCCGCGCGCCTACTTCCCCGGCATTGACCTGAGGGACGAGTTGACCGAGGAGGAGCGTGAACAGAGCCGCCGCATGCGCGAGGGCGACGGCGCCTTCTTCGTGGAGAAGAGCTGCTTCGTTTGCCACTCCATCAAGGCGTTCGGAATCAAGTCGCCGACCGAGAAGGGGCCTGATCTGTCCTACGCACCGGACGACGTAAGGACGCGCTTCAGCAAGACCGTCGAGGAGTTCATGTTCGAGCCCACGGGGACCATGAAGATCATCCTCGAGAGCCAGATCGTGCTGACCGACGAGGAGAAGTGGGAGGCCGTCGAGAAGATCAAGAAGGCCTACGACATCGTGAAGAACCGGGACGCCGAAGCGGCGGAGCCGGAGTGACTCTGTAAAGGAGAGGAGAGAAACTCAATGAACAAACGCATTTGGATGCAGCTACTGCTGGTGCTGCTCGTCGTCGCGGTGGTGGCGTTCGCGTGCAGCTCGGAACAACCACGTCGTCGGGGCGCTCGGGCCGGTAACGGCTCGGGATCCGACATCACGAACGCAGCCCTGGCTACCTACGTGGCCCCGGGCGACCTGGACGAGTACTACCTGTTCTACTCAGGGGGCCACAGCGGCCAGGTCTTCGTCTCGGGCGTCCCCTCGATGCGGCACATCGCCACCATCCCCGTCTTCACTCCCTACCCGGGCACCGGCTACGGATTCGACAACGAGTCCAAGGAGATGCTCGAGGGGTACACCTGGGGAGACTCGCACCATCCTGCTTTCTCCGAGACCGGTGGCGAGTACGACGGGCGCTGGTTGTTCATCAACGACAACGCCCAGGGCCGCATCGCCCGGATCGACCTCAAGGACTTCAAGGTCAAGCAGATCCTGCGGATTCCCAACATCTCCGCCAACCACGGGAGCTCCTTCGTCACCCCGAACTCCGACTACGTGAGCATGGCGACCCGCATGTCGATCCCGATTCCGCTCGGCACCTACGCCGACGTGACCGAGTACGCGACGAAGTACAACGGCGTCGTCGCCGGCATCAAGATCGATCAGGACTCGGGCGAGATGAACCTGGGTTGGCAGGTGCTGGTACCGCCTTTCAACTACGACCTCGGCGATGCCGGCAAGGGCCCGAGCGATGGGTTCTTGTTCTGGACCTGCTACAACGCTGAGCGCGAGTTCATCGAGGGCGGCAAGCTGGAGGTGACCGCGTCCCAGCGCGACAAGGACTACATCCTGATGGTCGACTACGCCGCGGCTCAGGCAGCGGTGGACGGTGGTCAGGCCAGGACCATCGATGGAGCCCCGGTGCTCGACCCGCGCAACGTCGCGGACATCGCCTGGTTCATGCCGCTGGCCAAGTCGCCCCATGGGGTCGACGTGAGCCCGGACGGGCAGTGGATCATCGGCTCCGGCAAGCTCTCGCCGACCACTACCGTCTTCAACATCGACAAGATCCGCAAGGCCATCGCCGACAAGGACTTCGAGGAAACGATCGACGGCATTCCGGTCCTCACCTACAACTCGGTCCGTGAGGCCGAGGTCCCGGTGGGCCTGGGACCGCTCCACACCCAGTTCGACGGCCGCGGCAACGCCTACACCTCGCTGTTCGTCGAGAGCGCTGTGGCCAAGTGGAAGCTGCCGCCCTACGACGATCCCGACAACATGGAACAGTACGTCCTCGACAAGCTCCCCGTGGCCTACAACATCGGCCACCTGGTCTCGGCCGAGGGCGACTCAGTCAACCCGGACGGGAACTACCTCGTGGCCCTCAACAAGCTGTCCAAGGGGCGGCACATCAGCGTGGGCCCGTCGATTCCCGAATCGGCGCAGCTGATCGACATCTCCGGCGACAAGATGAAGCTGCTCTACGACGCCTTCACCGAGCCCGAACCTCACTACTCGGTGATGATCAAAGCCGACAAGCTGGATCCGGTCGAGGTCTACAAGAAGGACGACCCCTACTGGCCCAAGAACCCCAACGCCATCTGGACCCCCGAAGAGGCCCGCGTGGAGCGCAATGGCAACAACGTCGAGATCTGGATGCTGTCGGTGCGCTCGTATTTCGCCCCCGATGTGATTCGCATCAACCAGGGCGACAACGTCACGATCCATGTGACCAACATCGAGCAGACCCGGGACGAGCTCCACGGCCTGGCCATCAACGACTACGACATCAACCTGGTGATCGATCCCGGCGAGACCAAGAGCGTCACCTTCACGGCCGACAAGAGCGGCGTGTTCGCCTTCTACTGCACCAACTTCTGTAGCGCCCTGCACCAAGAGATGCAGGGATACATGCTCGTCAAGTAGTCAGATAGGGCCCACCGTGCCGACTCGCTCTCGTGCGGGTCGGCTCGGCCCGGAACCGAAACGAGGACAAGCATGGCTGATTTCTACAGGCGATTCCTGAAAGCCCTGGACTGGCTGCTGACGCCTTTCAGTCGGGTACTGGTGCTGATCGCGTCAGTGCTCGTGACGATCAGCCTCTTCGTGCCCCTCTGGCACATGACCTTCGTGGCCCAGCAGTACCCGGAGGGTCTCGACCTCTGGATCTACAGCCACGACCTCATCGGAGGCGACGACGGCAACGATCTCACCGAGATCAACGTCCTGAATCACTACATCGGCATGGCAGAGCTGCAGCCCGCTGACTTCAACGAGCTGAAGTGGATGCCGCTGGTCATCGGCCTGATCGTCGTCTTCACGCTCAGGGTCGCGGCGATCGGAGACTTGCGCTCGCTGGCGGACCTTCTCGTACTGTCGGGGTACTTCGGAGTGTTCTCGTTGTGGAGCTTCTGGTATCGGCTGGGGTACTACGGCGAGAATCTAGATCCGAAGGCCTCGGTCCAGGTCGAGCCGTTCATGCCCCCCATCTTCGGTTACAAGCTCGTCGGCCAGTTCGACGTGTGGTCCTACCCGACGTGGGGCGCTTATCTGTTTCTCGGCTACGGATTGCTTCTGGTCACCGCGCTGTGGCTCACCTGGCGATCGGGTGGCTGGAGTGTCGAAGGCAACGTTTGACCGCATCATTGCGGAGATGGAGAGGAGATAGACGTGAAGAGGTTGATCATCTTGGTCCTGCTGGCCAGCGTCCCAATCGGCTGCGCGCCGGCGGAGGATGGCACGGAAGAGGCTGCGGCGGAGCCGGCGGCCGGTATCCAGCTCGACGTGACGCCACCGAAACCTCTGGAGGTGCCCGAGCGAGTGGAGCTCTCGTCCGACAGCGATTGGCAGGGGAAGGCCCACAACAAGAACATCGAGGTCATCGAGGTGACGAACGTCATCAACCCGGTGGCCGCTTACATCACGAAGGGGTTCGAGGAGTACGGCGACCGGTTCAGCGCCACGCTCGAGGAGGAGTGGGTCGACACCCAGACCCAGCTGACGATGGCACAGGAGCTCTACGCTTCGTGCCAGGCGCGCATGGAGGCGGGCGAGTACGATCGCCAGCTCTTCCTCGACCTGGAGGAGGTCTGGCAGCTCCTGGTCAAGACCGGCGTGGCAGGTGTCCGGACCCAGAGCATGTTGAACGCCGAACTGGCGAGAATGTCGGGCTGAATTCACTATTCGCGGTCCGGCGCCGAATGGCCTGGGGCACGACTGCAGGCCCGGCTTGCGCCGGCCAGATAGCGAGAGAGATCGACGTGGTCCCCCATGTGTCCTTGGCCGTTCGGACGCTGATCGCCGTCCGTGCGGAAAGGTTCGCCTTCGCGGCGCTCGCCGCCTGCGTGCTCGCCGCCGCGGCCGGTGCCGAGGTGCACGAGGTCGCTGCCTCGGAGTCCATCTCCGCGGTGCTGCGTCGAGCGCAGCCCGGTGACACGATCCGTCTCGCTCCCGGTGATTACCACGAGCGCCTCGTCATCGACGTCCCGGTCGCCCTCGTCGGCAACGGTGATGCACGGATTCTGGGCGGCTACGAGGGCACGGTCGTTCACGTCACCGCTCCCGGCACGGTACTCGAAGGTCTCGAGATCGCCGAGTCCGGGACCAGCCTCACCAAAGACATGGCCTGCGTTCTGGTGGAGGCCGACGACGTGACAGTGCGTCAGAGCACGATCCGCGAGGCGCTCCACGGCATCTACGTCAAGGGCGCCAGCGGCGCACAGATCCTGGGCAATCGGGTGGAGGGACGATTCGACCTCATCGAGTCGGATCGCGGCAACGGCATCCACCTCTGGAACTCGCAGCGGAACCTCGTGGCGGACAACGAGATCTTCCATGTCCGCGACGGAATCTACTTTTCCTTTGCGAACCAGACCGAGATCCGGGGTAATCACATCCACGACGTGCGCTACGGTCTGCACTACATGTACTCGAACGACAACTCCTTCACCGAGAACCTGTTCGAGCGCAACGTCGCGGGAGCGGCATTGATGTACTCGGAGCGCATCACCTTCCGACGCAACACATTCGCCCGGTGCCGTGGCTTCCGCGCCTATGGAATTCTCCTTCAGTCCGTGAGCGAGGTGACTTCTCAGGAGAACCTGATCCTCGACAACAGCCGCGGCATCTTCATGAACAACACCGACGCGAGCCTCTTCGAGGCGAACGACATCGCCGATAACGACCTGGCGATTCAGCTCAACGGGGGTTGCGATGCGAACCGCTTCTCGGGGAACAACTTCCTCGGCAATCTCACGGATCTCTTGCTCGACGTGAGCGATCTCGAGACACGGTGGCAAGACGAGCGGGGGGGCAACCACTGGAGCACCTATCGGGGGTACGACCTGGATCGAGACGGCATCGGGGATCTGCCCTTCAGTATCCAGAACGTCTTCCAGGTGCTCGAGAGCGACGTCCCCGAAGTTCGCTTCTACCTGCTCAGTCCGGCCGCCGAGGTTCTGAAGGCCGCAGAAGACGCGCTCCCCATCCTGCGGATCGGAGATGCCCAGGACCCGTCACCGTGGATGCGCACCCGACCGAACGTGGGCGTGCCGTGGGAGAGCGTTCGGCAGGCCGGATACCAGCCCAGCCCGGTGTGGGCAGCCTTCTATCTCGCTGCAACACTGGTGCCTCTGGCCATCTTCACCTGGATCGGGCGCAGGCCGGGAGGGACGCCGTGAGCGAGGCCATCGTCCGTCTCGAGCGGTTCGAGAAGCGGTACGGCACGCTGCAGGCCGTCTGGCCTCTCGATCTCGAGATCACTCGCGGGGAGTCGTTCGGCCTGCTCGGCCCCAACGGAGGTGGCAAGACGACGGTGCTTCGAGCCCTCGTCGGCCTGCACAGGCCGAGCGGCGGGCGCGTTCTCGTCAACGGACTCGACGTGACCCGCTCGCCGAGCGAAGCGAAGGCGCGGCTGTCGTTCGTCCCGCAGCGAGTGAGCCTGCCGGGGATGCTGACCGCCCGAGAGCTTCTCGAGATGTTCGCCCGTCTCAAGGAGGCGCCGCTCGAGCGTGTCGATGCGGTGGTGGAGGAGTTTGGGCTGCACGACGACGCCGACCGGTACACCGCCGAGTTCTCCGGCGGCATGCTCCAGCGGTTGGGCCTCGCCATCGCCTTCTTGCGTGAGGTCGACATCCTGGTTTTGGACGAGCCGACCCTCAATCTCGATCCTCCGGGCGTCCAGAAGCTCAACCGGCTGCTGCAGTCGCAGAAGTCGAAAGGCACGACGATCGTGTTCGCCTCGCACCTGCTGCGCAGCGCCATGGAGTTGGCCGATCGGGTCGGGATTCTCGTGGCAGGCCGCATGGTGGAGCTGGAGGAGATTCCGGTGTTCCACGAAGCGGTCACCCGGCAGACCCGGGTGCGGGTGGTTCTCAGCCGCCTCACCGAGGAGATGATCGACGCAGCACGCGAGGCCGGCGGCGATGTTTCGGGCCACAGTTCGCACGAGGTATCGTTCACCGCTCTTCCCGGAAAGCGCCTCGACGTCATCCGTGCCATCGAGCGGGCCGGAGGCGCCATCGAGGAATTCCACACCGATGCACCCGACTGGGAGGCCCTCATCCAGGAGCACCTCACGGATATGAAGGCGGGCGATATTCGGGGGACACCGTGACGGGCGGCCGTTTGCGGTGCTCGGCCGTCGCGATGTGGGTCTTGGTCCTGGGCACGGCCGCACTCGCGGGCTGTTCGGGCGAAGTCACGCCTGCGGTCATGCCCGGAGTCGACTCCTGCGCCAACTGCAGTATGGTGATCGACCAGGTGAGCCAGGCGGCGGGCTGGATCGAGGACGGACAGTTCGTGACGTTCGACTCCCCGGGTTGCCTGCTGGCTCGTCACGAGGCTTTGCGACAGGCCGGTGAGCCGTTCCCCGAGGAGCTGTTCTTCGCCGACTTCCACAGCGGCGAGTTTCATCCCGTGAGCGTGGTGACGTTCCTCCTGACCAGTCACAGGCCGACAGTCATGGACAACGGCGCACTGGCCTTCGCCAGCCGAGCCGAGGCCGAAGCAGCTCGCGCCCACGACGACGAGGTCCTGGTCGACTGGACCGGGTACCGAACGGCCCGCGGCACGCCGGATCGGGAGGTGGAGGTCATTCTCGACCACGACCCCGCGCCGATCCGGGTCGAGGTCAACAAGGGTGAGCTCGTGAAATGGACGGTGCGGTGCTCGTGCGCGAAGGGCGAGCGCAGACTCGCCGTCGAGGGTTACCCGGAGCTCGAGCCCGTGCGTGTCTTGGCGACCGGTGAGCCCGTCTCCTTCCAACTCCTTGCCACCCGACCCGGCAGCGGCTTTCCCATCATGGATCGAGCGACGGGCGAGATCCTCGGAACGATGGTCGTGAGGGGCCCGCACACCGTCGAAGAAGAAGCGGAGGCCATGTGAAATCGGCGCTCTTGGTCGTTGGATGGAACGAGTTCCTGATCAGCCGGCGCAACCGGTGGGTGATCTCGTTCGCCCTACTCTTCGCCGGTCTGACTCTGGGGCTCGGCTACTTCGGCATGGTCACGTCGGGTTACGCCGGCTTTCAGGACTTCGTGCGCACGGCGGCCAGTATCGTCAACACGGGTGGATTCCTCATCCCGCTCTTCGCTCTGGTACTGGGAGTGGTCAGCTTTGTCACTCATCCCGAGTACCTCGAGCTCCTGGTCACGCAGCCGATCTCCCGCACTCGGGTTCTCGTGGGTCGCTACCTCGGCCTCTGCCTGACCGTACTGGGAGCGGCGGGACTCGGCTTCGGTTTGCCCGGCGCCGTGATCGCGATGGCCGCGGGAACCGAGGGAGCGCTGCGCTACCTCGCGGTCATCGTCTACCTCGGTCTTCTGGCCATGGCCTTCACCGGAATCGCCCTGCTGGTGACCCTCCTGGCCAAGCGACGACAGGTCGCTCTAGGGATCGCGCTGGGAGTGTGGATCTTCTTCGAGCTGGTGTACGGACTCCTCATGCTCGGGAGCACCCTCTACCTTCCCGAGAAGGTCCTGAAGACCTCGTTGTTGATCGGACTCCTCGGCAACCCGGTCGATCTTGCCCGTGTGCTTTCGCTGCTTCATATAGGGGGGCCGCAGCTGTTCGGCCCCGCCGGAGCCACCCTGGTCAAGCTCACCGGCTCGCCGACCGTCGCCACCCTGGTGGGGGTGGTGGGACTGCTTCTCTGGGTCGTGGTGCCGCTCCTGGTCGCCGTTCAGCTCTTCAAGCATCAGGACCTCTAGGGGGCCTCGGGCCGCCAGGCCCGATCTCGACCCTGCCACCTCTGGGCGCCAACGCCGCGGGGCCGACGACGAGGCGTCCGCAGCAGCCCCGCGCCCCAACTCGGCCTTCCGTGACGATGAACACGGAGGTGAGCTGGACTGCCCAGTTCGCCCGATCGAAAGGCCTGAGCGTCAAGAGCTCGGGTGGCCACGCGCGACTGAAGAGCGCTTCCAAGGGAGCTCGACTGCCGCCAGGACCGGCACGATGGATTGGCTGGTCGTCGCAACCGTGGCGCTGCGGCTCACTCCTCGCGAGCGGCGGTCACCAACGCTCCCCGGGCGCCGTCTCGGTCGGGGGGATACACCAGTGGTCTTCTGGCCAGGTCTTCTGGCCATTCACCCTTACAACATGTGGCAAGCCGAGAACACCTGTCACCCGAAAATCGCAGGAGCCCAGCGTCCAGGTCCTGGTGCCTTGCCGAACAGCCCTGCACCGTTGCCCCCGTTACCGTTGCCCCCGTTGCCCCCCTCCTAGTCGTCCCGGAGCGCGATCACCGGATCGACGCGCACGGCTCTGCGCGCCGGAATGAGGCTCGCCAGCCCGGCGGCGGCCAACAGAACGAGCACCACGACGGCGAAGGTGGCCGGGCCGGTCGCGTTCGACGCCTGGATGCTGTCGAGCTGGGTTCCCATCAGTCGGACGAGGAAGAAGGAGGCCGCGATCCCGATCACGCTGCCCACGAGGGTGAGTGCCGCCACCTGCCGGAGCACCAGCATCACCGTGCTGCTCGGGTTGGCGCCCAGAGCCATGCGCACCCCGATCTCTCGCGTGCGCTGGCTGACGGCGAAGGAGATCACTCCGTAGATCCCGACGGCCGCCAGCACCAGGGCGATGACCGAAAGACTGGTCACGATGCGCAGGAAGAAGATGTTCTGGGTGTCGACCTGGGCGATCAACTGGTCCATGGTGAGCACGTTGCCGACGGGAAGAGTGCGATCGACCGACCAGATGGCCTGGCGTGCCTCGCTGGCCAGCGCGGTGGGCTCGCCCCGGGTGCGCAACACGAGTGCCGCATCGGGCGTCGGACTCTGTTCGGACGGCAGGAAGACCTGGGGCAGCGTGCCGACCGGATTGCGCATCGAATGGGAGTGGGTGTCGATGTTGCCGATGACCCCGACCACGCTGATCCACGGCGGATCCTGCGAGGTGAGTGCGGCGGTGGCTGCCTCGTCTTCTGCAGCAGCCTCTTGCCCGGTGGCCGGTGGCTGCGGAGTGGCGAGGCGGAACCTCCGGCCGAGGGGATCCTGGCCCGACCAGTAGCGCTGCACCGTCGCCTCGGTGACGACCGCGACCGGTTGGCTGTCGACGCGATCCCTCGCATCGAGGGCGCGGCCCTGCAGGACTTCGATGCCGAGGGTCTCGAAGTAGTCGTGGCCCACCACCAGATGCACCGCATCGAGCGTGTCGTCCTCCGGATCGGCTTGCGCAAAGCCTTCGACTTCGAGTCGGGTCGTAGCGGTGCCCTGGGGGAGGCTGAGGGGAAGGATGTTCGTCGAGGTGGCCGAGACGACACCGGGCAGAGCGGCCAGACGGTCGGTCGCGTTCTGGTAGAACGTCGCCCACTGGCGGGGCTCGGGATAGTCGCGCCGGGGCAGCGAGAGCTGAAGGGTGAGGAGGTTCTCCTGGTCGAACCCCGGGTCGGTGGCGTAGATGTGCTCGAACGCCCGGATCATCGCTCCGGTCACCCCGAGCAGAGCCAGCGCGAGGGCGACCTCGGCCAGCACCAGTGCGCCGCGCAGCCAGCCGCGCCTCCCGCTTCCGCCTCGCCCGCCGTCTTTGAGCGACCCCACGAGATCGGTCCGAGAGAGCTGCCAGGCGGGTGCCAGGCCGAACAGCACGCCGGCGATCAGGGTGATGATGGCGGTGTGGGCCAGGATCCGGCCGTCGAGAGCGATCTCCTCGGCGATGAATCCGACGTTGACGTCCGGGCGCAGCATCTCCTTGATGGACTCGACGCCCCAGAATCCGAGCAGCAGACCGAAGGCGCCGCCCAGCACGGCGAGGACCAGGCTCTCGGTGATCAACTGGCGAGCGACTCGCATGCGACCGGCACCCAGAGAGGTGCGCATGGCGATCTCGCGCTCTCGCGACGTCGCGCGTGCCAGCAGGAGGTTCGCGATGTTGGCGCAGGCGATGAGGAGCACGAAAGTGATCGCTCCGTAGAGGACGCCGACGGCGAGAGCGGTGCCCTGCCGGAAGTTGTCTCGGACACGCTGGACGTCGAAGTTCGAGCCGCCGTTGGTGTCGGGGTAGGTCTGGGCGAGCCGCTGGGCCACGGTGTTGGCCTCGGCGGTCGCTTCTTCGGGACTGACCCCGGCTTTGAGGCGCGCCATCGCGAAGAGCGTGCGTTGATCGCGCGGGGTCGCTCCGCGCTCGAGCACCAGCGGAGTCCACAGAAGGGTGGCGCGCTGGGGGAAGAAGAAGCCCTCTGGACCTACGCCGATGACCGTGTAGCGCTCCTGGTCGAGGTTGATGCTCCTACCGATGACCTGCGGGTCCGACGCGAATCGGCGCTCCCAGAAGGAGTGGCTGATCACCAGCACCTTCTCGCCTCCGGGCCGGGTCTCCTCCGGCCGGAATCCCCGCCCCAGCGCCAGGGTCTTTCCGGTCATGGGGAAGAAATCGCCGGTCACCGCCATGGCCTGCACCCGCTCGGGGTCGCCGTTCTCTTCCGTGAGGTTGTAGTTCGCGGGCATGGCGACCACCATCTGCTCGAAGAAGTTCGCCGACTCGTAGAGATCGAGGAAGTCGTCGGCGGACATGCCACCCTGGGGATTCGTGTTCTCGTCGTCGGCAGTGAACACGAACGCCACGCGCTCCGGGTCCTCGACCGGGAAGGTGAAGTTGAGCAGCACATCGACCACGCTGACGATGGCGGTGTTGGCGCCGATGCACAGGGCGAGAGCCAGCACGGCCACGATCGTGAAGGCCGGGCTGCGGCGCAGGCTGCGCAGGGTGTAGCGCAGATCGGCGAAGAAGTCTTGAAGCATGGGGGGCTCTCCCTGGCGTTGGAAGGGTCTCTTCCAGGTACGCAGGTCTGGTGCCTCAGGTTCCGGATCGGAGCGAGATTCCGTAGGGTAGGGCTGCGAGCTCCCTTGGTTCCGTTCCGCCCCAATCCCGAAAGAGAGGAGGCAGCCCGTGCGCGGCGCCGAAGCCATCGTCCGTATCCTGAAGGCCGAAGGGGTGGAGCAGGTGTTCTGCTTCCCGTTCACCCCGATCCTCGACGCACTGGCCGCCGGCGGCATCCGCCCCGTGACGGCTCGTCAGGAGAGGGTGGCGGAGAACATGGCGGATGGATTCTCGCGCGCGACCAATGGCGAGCGCCTCGGTGTGGTCACCGTGCAGCAGAGCGCCGGCGCGGAGAACGGTTTCTCCGGGATCGCCCAGGCGTACACCGATTCGAGCCCGATTCTCTATCTCCCCGGGCATCCCGGCTCGAGGCTGGTGGGCACTCCTCCGACCTTCGACTCGGCGGTGAACTATCGGGCCACGACCAAGATGGCCGAGTTGATTCCCGATGTCGAGGTGATCTCGGGGCACATGCGACGCGCCTTCACGGCGCTGCGCTCGGGGAGGCCTCGCCCGGTGCTGGTGGAGATTCCGCTCGACGTTGCCAGGGCCGAGCTCGACGACGACTTCGCGTGGACGCCGGTGGCGCCGATTCGAATGGGCCCCGATCCCCAGGCGGTGAGCGATGCGATCGATCTGTTGCTCGCGGCCGAGCGGCCGATGGTGTGGGCCGGCCAGGGCACGCTCTATGCGGGAGCGACGGCGGAGCTGACGGCCCTGGCCGAGCGACTGGCCCTTCCGGTGACCACGACGCTGCTCGGCAAGAGCGCGTTCGACGAACGGCATCCGCTTTCTCTCGGTACGGCGAGCTTCTCGACCACGGCGATGGTGGCGGAGGCACTCGTGGAGTCGGATGTGATCCTGGCGCTCGGGGCGAGCCTTGCTCGAGACTTCACCGCGCCGCCGATCCCGGGGGGCAAGAAGTTCATTCACAACACGGTCGATGCGAGCGATCTCAATGTGGGCTACCGGGCCGACCTGCCGCTGCTCGGTGACGCGCGTCTCGTGGCCCGGGCACTGCTCGACGAGTTGGCCCGGCGTGGAGAGAGCCGCGACCGCGCGCCGGTCGAGGCACGCATCGCTGGGCAGCGTGCCGAGTGGGCGCAGCGCTGGCGCCCCAAGCTCACCTCCGAAGAGGTCCCCATCAACCCCTACCGTGTGGTGGCGGAGTTGATGAAGGCGTTCGATCCGTCGCACACCATCGTCACGCACGAATCGGGGGGCTCGCGCGACCAGCTCGTTCCGTTCTACGTCGCGGTGAATCCGAGGGGATACCTGGGCTGGGGACACTCGACCCAGCTCGGCTTCGGACTCGGTGCCGCGATGGGCGCGAAGCTCGCTCATCCGGACAAGCTGGTCGTCAACGTGATGGGAGACGCCTCCTTCGGCATGGTCGGGCTCGATATCGAGACCGCGGTGCGAGAGAAGATCCCGATTCTCACCGTCGTGCTGAACAACGCGGCGATGGGCAACTACGAGAAGAACATTCCGATCGCCTCGGAACGCTATGGCACCAAGTTCCTGACCGGGAACTATGCCCAGGTCGCCGCCGCGCTCGGCGCGCACGCCGAGCGCATCGAGAAGCCCGGCGAGCTGGCGGGAGCCTTCGCTCGCGCCAAGGGGCTGACCGAAGAGGGGACTCCCGTCCTGCTCGAGGTGATCTCGAGCGAGGAGGCCGACATTCCGTACTGGCACACCTTCGGGTTGAGGTAGCGGACCCCTCCGTGACTGTTCTCGCGTGGCAGCGCGGCTAGTCGAGGTCGAAGGGGACCTCGGCGATGTCGGGGATGTCGTGCAGTGCCTGTTGATCGGGTCTCAGCCCCTCGGCTCCACGAATGTAGACGTGCTCGATCTGGTCAGGCGTCTTGAAGGTGTTCCAATGCAGCAGGACGCGGATGCAGCGGGGCAGACCGTGGGGGACTGCCATTTCGTGGCCGCACAGCAACGGCACGTCGAGCCACCCGAGTTTGCGGGCCGCGAGCGCTGGATACTCGGAAACGAGGTCGGGAGTGGTGGTGAACATCGCACTCGCGAGATCGGCGGGATCGATGTCGTTCTGTCGTACCAGCACCAGGAGCAGCTCACCGGTCGCGAGCAGAACCGACTGGCGCGAATCCTCCTTGGCGGTCGTTGCTCCGCGCACGCCACGGCACATCGGGTATTCGCCCGGCGCGGGGAATCCGGCTTTGGGGGTTTGCGGCGCCATGGCTAGGTCTCCAGCACTTCGGAGGAAAGGGTGGGTGGTGATGATAGCGACTGGGGTAGCATCCCTGTAGCGGACCACCTCCCTGAAATCGAACGGTCGGAAGGATGCGACGATGAGCTCCAAAGCCGAGCGCCCGGGCGCCAGACCCCCGCAGAGCGTCGAGACGAGAGCGAGAACGGGCCTCGTGGCCCTGGTCGCTACAGGTGCGATCCTTCTCGTCGGGCTCTTCACGATCCCGATCGGTGGGATCGAGCGCCGTGGCGGTGAAGTGGTCGAGGTCGCGGCCGACGAGGTGGTGAGCGACGATCTCTATGTCGCCGGAGACACGGTGACGATCTCCGGAGTCGTGCAGGGCGACCTGATCGCGGTGGCGCGCCACATTCGGGTTCTGGGAACGGTGGAAGGAGATGCCATGCTCGCCGGGCAGGCCGTCGAGATCGACGGCACGGTCGGCGACGACGTACGAATGGCGGGCCAGATCCTGCGCATTGGCGGATCGGCCGTGATCGGGGACGACCTGGTGGCGGCCGGCTTCAGTCTGGAGACGGTGGCCGGCAGCTCGGTCGGCGGAGTGCTCAGCTGGGCTGGATATCAGGCCGAGGTGGCCGGCGATGTGATCGGGGACGCGGATCTGTCCGCCGACGCAGTCGAGTTGTTGGGCTTCGTGGGTGGAGACGTCGTCGCGCGGGTCGGCGGGGGCGGCGGACCGTCACCGATGATGTTCATGCCGGCGGCGCCCGTCAGCGGCCCCAGCGTGACGTCCGGGCTTTCGCTGGGCGACAGTGCCGAGATTGCCGGCGACCTCGAGTACAGCGCTCGTCACGAAGCCCGGGTTGCGGATCGCGCGATCATCGGCGGCGACGCGACCTGGACGAAGCCCGAGCCGACTGCCGAGAAGGAGGCCGAGGCGACGCCGTGGTGGCTCTCGATGCTGCGGCGCTTCGTGGAGCTGGCGGTGCTCGGCTTGCTGCTGGCGCTTCTGGTCCCGGCGTGGCTGCGAAGCCGCTCCGACGAGGCACGCGAGCGACCTCTGACCCGACTCGGATGGGGTGCGGTCGGGCTGTTCGGCTTGTCGATTGCGGCCGTGCTGGCGTTCGTCGTCGGGATCGTTCTGGCGGTGATCTTCGGCAACCTCGGAGCCAGCGGTCTGGCCGGGCTCTGCGCCGTGGGTGGAATCGTGACCGCGCTCGGACTGACGGTGCTCCTGGTGGCCTGTTGGGGCTACCTGGGTCCCGTGGTGGCGGCGGCAGTTCTCGGCTCCCTCGTGCTCCGCCAGCGTTCGACCTCTCGCGCCGGGTTGGTCTTCGCGGTGCTCCTCGGTCTGATCGCCTACGTCTTGCTCCGCGCGATTCCGTTGCTCGGTTGGCTCCCGGCGCTGCTGCTGACCTTCCTGGGCTTCGGGGCGGTGTTTCGCTGGTGCCTGGCCCGCACGCAGAACCGTTTCCGACCCGGTCCGGACCCCGATGGCTCGGGGTCGGAGGGAGCGGTCCAGGCGGCGTGAGCCAGGCGCCGGATCGGCCATCGAGAGGAGCGACGATGGGGCGGGTCATCGAGGTGTTGCTGGCGTTCCTGCGGCTGGGTGCCATGTCGTTCGGCGGTCCGGTCGCTCACCTGGGCTACCTGCGAGAAGAGTTCGTGGCGCGTCGGCACTGGTTGGACGAGAGGGAGTTCGCCGATCTGGTCGGTCTCGGCCAGTTGCTGCCCGGTCCGGCCAGCAGCCAGGTTGCCATCGCGATCGGAGCGCATCGAGCCGGGCCGCTGGGTGGACTGGCGGCGTGGGTCGGCTTCTGCGCGGTTTCGGTGCTCATCATGCTCGCGGTGGCGCGGGCCATGGTCTCCTGGCAGGACGCGCTGCCAGCCGGACTGCTGCACGGACTTCAGCTGGTCGCCGTGGCAGTCGTGGCGAACGCAGTGTGGAGCATGTCGGAGCGGCTGTGCCCCGACGCGCTGCGGGCCGGTTTCGCGGTGGCCACTGCGGTGGTCGTGCTGCTGGTGCCTGCGCCCATCACCGCTCCGCTCGTGCTGGTTGTCGCAGCGGTGGCCGGTTCGCTGCTGCTCCCCGAGACCAGGTCTGCCCCCTCGCCGTCTCAGGGGGCGATCGGCGCAGGCTGGGCCTGGGCCGCGATCGTCGCGTTTCTGGTTCTACTCTCGGGTTGCGTGCCCTGGCTGCTGTCCGCTCTCGGGGTGGCTCCCCCGGGCGGTGCCGCCGCCGAGAGTCTGGGTGTCTTCGATCGCTTCTTCCGCTCGGGTGCGCTGGTGTTCGGCGGAGGTCACGTCGTCCTCCCGCTGCTCGACTCGGCAGTCGTGGAGCCGGGTTGGGCGGACCCCGATCTCTTCCTCGCGGGCTACGGTGTGGCCCAGGCGGTGCCCGGGCCGCTCTTCACCTTTGCCGCCTACCTCGGTTCGGTGCTGGAGGTGGGTCCGGGCGGGGTCAGGGGTGGCCTGCTGGCGCTGGTGGCGATCTATCTGCCGTCGTTCCTCCTGCTGGCAGGCGCGCTGCCGGCGTGGCGGGCGCTGGGCTCTCGTCCGCGGGCCCGCCGAGCCATGCTCGGGGTCAACGCCGCCGTGGTCGGCTTGTTGTTGGCCGCGCTCTACGATCCCGTCTTCTCGCGCTCGGTGCTTGGTGGCCCGGACCTGGCGATGGCGCTGAGCGCCTTCGGGCTGCTGCGCTTCGCACGGTGCCCCCCCTGGTTGTTGGTGTTGCTCGGGGCCGCGCTCGGCGTGGCCGTCGAGGCGATGCGCTGAGCAGGGCGGTGCGCTGAGCAGTAGAGTACAAAGAGCGAATCTGGACAGGAGGACTGTGGATTCATGACGGATCGCGAGGTCACCGAGCGCAAGGCGGCCGTGGTGCTCTCGGCAGGAGAGATCGAGGATCGGCGCAAGGTCTTCAGTCATCCCTGGAACGAGCGCTCCCACGTAGACGGAGTCCACCTCAGTGGCGCTGCCGGTCTCGAGCGCAGCGGTGTCTCCGTTGTGGTCGTGGCCCCTGGCAAGGAGTCCTTCGTCTATCACTCTCACGACTTCGAAGAAGAGTGGATCTACATTCTGGAGGGCAGGGCCCAGATGAGGATCGACGAACGTGAGACGTTGCTGTCAGCCGGGGACTTCGTCGCGTTTCCGACGCCGTCGGTGGCACATCATCTGACCAACCCCTACGACGAGCCCGTGCGCTATCTGATGGGTGGAGAATGCCGGGAGGTGGAGATCGCGCACTTTCCCGACCTGGGACGCCGCCTGATCCGCCAGGGGTCGAAAGTCGACGTGATCCGGGAAGACGCGATCGAGGACTTCGCTCGGCTGGTCGACGAACCGAAGGAGCAGTGACCCGTGCGCGTCGGCATCTCCCTGGCGAGTTTCCATCCGGTGGAGGACCCCCGAGACGGCGTGCGCCGGATGGTGGCGCGGGCTCGAGTGGCGGAGCAGGCCGGCCTCGACAGCCTGTTCGTCGGGGACCATCACGTGACCCCTTTGCCGTACTACCAGAACTCGCCGATCCTGGGGCGCCTGCTGGCCGAGTGGGGAGATCGGCCGTGTGGGGCGCTCTACCTGCTGCCGCTCTGGCATCCCGTCCTGCTTGCAGAGCAGATCGGCACCCTCGCGTCGGTCGCGCGGGGGCGCTTCATCCTGCAGTGTGCGATCGGTCCATCGGATCGGCAGAGTGAAGCCATGGGCGTGAACCCTCGACATCGTCCCTCTCGTTTCGAGGAAGCCCTGGATGTGATCCGGCGCCTGCTGGCCGGCGAGGAGGTGGAGAGCGACGGACGCTATCGCTTTCGCAGGGCACGCATCAGCCCGGTCACTCCGGAGCCGCTCGAGGTGTGGATCGGCGCTTCGGCGCCGCCGGCGATCGATCGAGCCGCCCGACTCGGCGAAGGATGGATCGCGTCTCCGCACCTGACGGTGGTCGAAGCGGAGAGCCAGATTGCTCTGTACCGAGAGCGCTGCGAAGCGCACGGCCGGAGTGTCGGAGTGACGGCGATTCGGCGCGACGTGTTCGTGGGCGCGGACGAGGCCGAGGTCGAGGCGGTGCGTGGCGAGGCCGTGGGATCGGGTCATCGCGGTTTCCCCGAGGAGGCCCTGGTCATCGGTACCGTCGCCGACGTCAGTGAGCGCCTCCTGTCCCTCGCCGAACTGGGCTACAGCGACGTGCTCGTGAGAAACCTCGCCAGAGATCCCGGTCGGGCCCTCGAGTCCACTGCGCGGCTGTCGGAGGTCCGGGCGGCGCTGCTCCGATAAGCGGGTGGTCGAGCCCTCATCGAGCCAGTGGGGGCTCCTCGGCAGCGACCCGAGGCAGGTAGATCTCGAAGACGGCCCCGCCCTCCCGGCCCCGCGCGGCGGCGACCCGGCCGCCGTAGCTCTCGGCGATCGCTTTGACGATGGCGAGTCCCAGGCCCGAGTGGTCATCTTCGGCACGGGGTGCCTCCGGTCGGTAGCTGAAGAACCGGTCGAACACACGCTCGAGGTGCTGTTGCGGAATGCCCGGTCCATGGTCCTGCACCCGGATCACGGCGTCCCTGCCGGCGGCGTCGACACTCACCTCGATGGGGGCCTCCGGAGGTGAGAAGCTGGCGGCGTTGTCGAGCAGATTGTCGACGATCTGTCCGAGTCGTTCGGGGGATGCGTGGACGTGCAGGGGGAGGCCGTTGGTGTTCAACTCGACCGGATGCGCCTCGCGCTCCGGACGCTGGCGCTGACGCTGACTCCAACCTTCGACCAGCGAGCGAGTGAGGGGGGCCAGGGCGATGGTCTCCGACTCGTCGCTGTCGGAGCCGGCGTCGATGCTGGCCAGTTCGCGAACGGTAGAGAGGAGGTGCTCGAGACGGGCGGTGTCGCGCTCGATCATCTTCAGGAATCTCTGGCGCTCTTGCTGGTCGTCCAGCACCGCGAGGACCTCCGTAGCGGTGCGGATCGAAGCCAGGGGGTTCTTGAACTCGTGCGAGAGGTCGGCGGCGAACGACTGTGAGAACTCCTGCTGCTCCTTGAGGCGGCGGGCCAGCTCGCGAAGATCGCGGCTCAGATCGCCGATCTCGTCAGGGCGACGAGAGGAGCGAAACAAGCCTCGCAGGCGGCCCTTCGCGTCGAGCAGTGAGAAGGTCTCACGGCGCAGCTCCTCGAGGGGCTGCACGATGGTCTTCGAGACCATGAGGCCGAGCACGAGAGCCACACCGAGTGAAGCAAGGAAGATCTTGAAGATGCTGAGACGCACCTCGTAGAGGTCGCGCAGGATCTGGTACGTCGACTGCGACACGAGGGCGACCCCGACGATGTCCAGATCGCTGCGAACCGGAATCGCACTGTACAGGGTCATCGAGCGTTGGCCGCCGGTGTAGCGGGTTGCCGAGCCGTACTCACCGCCCAGGGCCTTCGCGATCTCGGAGCCCTGATAGAGCGTCTGATTGGCGTAGAAGTCGGCCTCTCCGACCGGCGGTCGTGGCTTGAAGCGACCGATCAGCCGGAAGGGCAGGGCGCCGATACGGTAGAGCCAGCTCTCCTGCGGATCTGGGCCGAGGTCTTCCTCGGCAACTCCGTCGAGGTCTGCGTCGGCGCTGTCGGGACCGAGGATGCTGGTATCGGAGAGCAGTCGGCCCTGATCGTCGAGCACTCGGAGCCGAGCTCGGGTGCGGCCCTGGAGGCGTCTCAGCAGGGCTCGGGCACTGTCCTGAGTCAGCTCGCCCTGCCCGCCGAGAGCTGCCGCCAGCAGGCGCCCCTGCTGCACCATCGATCGTTCCTGGCGAACCAGCAGCTGCCGCTCGTAGGTGGCGAGGGTGAACACCGCGGCGAGCGGAAGGAAGACCAGGAGCAGATTGAAGGCCAGCAGGCGGAGCCAGATTCGCGACAGCAGAGCCCGGAGTCGCTCGCGCAGACTGTGGGGAGGCGACGTGTTCGACACGGACTCTCGAAACCTAGCGGTAGCGATAGCCGAGCCCGTACACCGTCTCGACGGAGTCGAACTCGGGGTCGATGGCGTTGAACTTCTTGCGCAGTCGCTTGATGTGGCTGTCGATGGTGCGCTCACTCACGTAGGCGTCGTGCGGGTAGGCCTCGTTCATCAGTTGTTGCCGGGTCTTGACGTGGCCGGGGAAGCGCGCCAGTGCCTTGAGGAGAAGGAACTCGGTGATGGTCAGAGCCAGGGTCTGGCCCTTCCATTCGGCTTCGTAGCGGTCCAGGTCGAGCACGAGGTCGCCCTGCCGAAGAGTTCTCTCTTCGTTTTCCGGGGGGCGCTTGCCGAGCATCAGGCGTCGGAACAGGACCTTCACCCGGGCCTCGAGCTCGCGCATCGAGAAGGGCTTGCAGAGGTAGTCGTCGGCACCCAGCTCCAGGCCGAGCACTCGATCCAGCTCGTCGTCGCGCGAGGTCAGAAACAGGATCGGCAGTTGCTCGGACCGCGCCCGTAGCCTCCGGCAGAGCTCGAGGCCGTCCATCCGTGGCATCAGGATGTCGAGAATGACGACGTCGGGCAGGATCTTCTGGAACGCGTCCCAGGCAGCCTGACCGTCGGGATAGGTTTCGACATGGAAGCCATCCCGTCGCAGAGCGAAGCCGACGCTTTCGCGGATCGTCTCCTCGTCGTCCACCAGGGCGATCGTGCCTTGAGACTCCGGCATCTGCGAGGGGGTCGGCTGTTGGGTCATCGCTGTGCACCTCCGAGGTCGAACCGTGCCCGCTTCACGCTTCGCCCCTGCCGGCCACCCTAGCGCAAATCCTGCCGCCTGAGGCAATTGCCGCATTCATGCCACAATCGGTGCAGCCTTCGGCACGGTTTTCCAGAGGGCTCATGGGGCGCCGCGGCCGCGTCCCAGAGCAAGAGCGGCGCTGATCATCAGGAGGACGATCAGAATCGAGCTGCCGAGCTTCGAGGACGAAGGGATGCCGAACGAGCCGGAACCGCGCAACGGCACGGTGAGGGTCGGGGTCTCGGGGTCGTTGCTGGTGATGACGAGCTCGGCGAAGGCGACGTGGGTCGCGGTGTCGGGCCGGAATCGTACGGGGATCTGGAATTCGCCCCCGGCGAGCAGGCCGAAGCTCTGGCTGCCGAGCAGTTCGAACTCCGGGTCTCCCGTCAGGGTCAGAGTTCCGAACATCGTGGTGTCGCCCTCGTTGCCGAGAGTGAGCTCTCGGCGTGCCCCGATTCCGGGAGCCACCGAGCCGAAGTCGATCTCCGACGGGCTGACGGTGAGCACGGCGCGGGTGCCGATGGCAAAGAGGGTGATCTGCAGAGAGGGCGTGTCGGGATCGTCGCTCAGCGTCTCGAGCGTGGCCGTGGCGAGGCCGGCCTCGACGGCGCGAAAGTACACCTCGACGGTGATCGCCTCGTAGGGTGCAATCGAGGCGGGAAGGGTGGGGGCGTCGAGAGAGAACTGACCGGAGGCGTCGTCGATCAGTCGGATCGCCGTGGTGTGCAGGGACCGCGTGCCGCGGTTCTGCAGCGCAAAGCGGCGGCTCCTCTGTTCGCCGAGCTCGGGGGCACCGAGGTAGAAGCTCGGTGGGGGAGGGTCGAGAAACGCGTCCGGCCCTTCGGCTCGTCCCGAGAGGCTCACGTCGAGGCGCGGGCTCAGGGGGTCGTTGGTGGTCACCTGCAGGAGCGCGCTCGAGTCTCGGACGGCTCCTCGGGGGTGGAATGTCACGGTCGCGATGCGAGTCGCCCCGGCCGGCAGGGGAGAGTCGTCCAGGGACACCTCGAAGCGCTCCGGGTGAGCTCCGGTGAACAGCACGTCGCGGATCAGGAGCGGCCCGGTACCCGAGTTGGAGAGCTCCAGATCGACCGAGGCGGTGGAATCGCCGGAGTCATATTCGATGGAGCCGAAGTCGAAGCCCGTGGGATCGAGGGCGGCAGAGGGAAGCCCGCCGCTCCCGAACAGGGGCACGCTCACGCTCGGGTCGGGGAGATCGGTCACCAGCTCGAGCTCGGCTTCGCTGGCGGCACTCGCCGTCGGCAGGAAGGAGATGTGGACCGACGCGGTCGCTCCGGCAGCGAGACTCGGGGGCAGAGAGGAGGTCAGCGCGAAGGGCGAAGGGGCCGGGCGAATCGTCGTCGAGTCGAGCGCCAGGGGCGTACTGCCGGCGTTGCCGAGGAGCAGGGTACGCATCTCCTGCTGCCCGACGGGCAGGGTGGAGAACTGCACCCGTGCGGGTGCGACGACCAGCTCGGCCCGGCCGCCTCCGACCGGGAGATCGAAGGACACGACCTCGAGGGTCCGCTCGATGCCGTTGAATCCCTCACGCGGCTCGTACCGATCGGCGTCGAGGTCGACCTCGAAGTCGTCAGGGGTGTCCCAGATCTCGTCGTCTCCGACCCCGGCCAGCCGCTCGATCCGTCCGCCGCTGTCCATGATGGTGTCGAGGTCGCCGTCACGCTGGGTGTGGAAGTTGCCGAACAGGTGACCTGCCTCGTGTGCGACGATCTTGCCGAGCACGTCGGCCACCATCGCGAGTCGATCCGTGCCCTCAGCGACCTCGAGGCGGTGGAGCGAGGAACCGCCGCCGTCGGGATCGGAGAGTAGATCGAGGAGCACCACGCCGGTCAGAGCCCCGTCGAAGCTTCCGACGTCGACAGCCTGGGCGATCCCGATGGTGTCGAGCCGCAGTTCTTCGGTACTGCCGCCCACGACGAGACGAGCCGTGTCGGGGTCGCCGCCAGTGGAGGGGTCGTCGGGATCCGGATCGTCGCGACTCGACAGCAGTTCGATGTCGAAGTCACCCGCTCGCCCGGTGGTGGAATAGTCGCCGTTGCCGCCCCGCAGGCGCACGTCGCTCTGGAGCTTCTCGCGAACGGTTCCCAGGATGGCGTCGATCAGCTCGTCCTCTCGTCCTTCCAGGCCGAAGCGGGGTAGATAGCTCGTCAACGGCGACAGAGAGACCGGATCGGGCGGGCCGGTGCTGAACCACGCGCGGTCCACCACGGCGCCGTCGAAGTCGATGAAGAGTTTCTGGCGTCGCGCCAGCGCGCCGTCCAGGCGCGGGCGCAGGGCCAGCACGTCGATCCGGTACTCGCCGGGATGGCGACCGCTCGGCCGGACGACGCCGAGTCGATAGATTCCGGTCTCTGCGGCGACGTGAGCGAGTGCGGCGTCGCCCCCTCCCGGTAGGGGTGAGGCTTCGGAGTACAGTCCGCTGAGGTCACCGCGGGTCGCCACCGCCAGCTCTCCGGACGGCTCGACCAGTCGGAGCTCCGCATCGCCCCCGGTCAGGGCGGCTCCGAGTACGTCACCTGCGCGAAGTGGAAGCGCGAAGAAGTCCGCGTCCCGCGCTTCGTCGAGAGCCAGACCCACGGTCAACGCGTAGTCGCCTTCGCTGCCGGCTCCCGGGCCCGAGGCGGAGTCGAAGGGGTCGCGCGGGACGCTGAATCCAGTTTCGAGCCACCCTCCGACGGCAACGAAGTAGGGCCCGGGCCGCTCGAGGAGGAGATCGAACGAGACATCGAGATCGACCAGGAAGCCACCCTCGATGGTTCCCTCCTCGTAGGCGAGCAGACCCCCCGTCGCGTCGTACACCGCCACGATCGGATCGAAGTCGGGGGTCGATGGGGCAGCGCTGGCGGTGATCGAGAGCCATCGGTAGCCGTCGTCCGTCACGACAGCGTAGAAGTCGAAATCGCCGCGGCCCGAGGCCGTGCTGCCGTGGGCGCCGTCGCCGAGAGTGGCGTCGAGGGTGTGTCGGATGCCCTCGGGGAGGACCAGCGACCGGGCCTGCGGGATGGAGCCGTCCGGCTCGAGGCCGGAGGCGAGCACGACAGCGGGCGGGAAGAGAGAGCCGGTAATCGTCGCTCGGGAGTCGTGAAACGTCGCGCTGCCGAATCCCGGCAGCGGCTCGGCCAGATTTGGATGGTCATTCTCGCCTCGAGTGCCCGGCGCCTCGGACTCGGCGAGCACGACGTCGGCCCGTTCGCCCGCGAGTCGTTGTCTTCGCTCGGCGGCTCGGCGACGAAGCTGTTGGCGCCAGTACGGCCAACGGGGCTCGGCGTCGAACGGCAGGAATGCGAGGTAGGGATTGGCCTCTCGCGCGGCCGGCGGGGGCACGTCCGTCGAGCGGGCGGCTTCCTGCCCGCCTGCCTGGGAGGTGCTCAGGAGGAAGAGAGCACAGAGTGTACCCACCCGGCCGCCGAGCCGGCCACGTAGGACCGCAGCCGGCGGGCGGCGGGTCATCGCACGCTCAAGAGAGGACTCCGCCGACGACATAGCGGAGAATCTCGACCACCTGCTCGGGCTCCTGTGCGACGGCGAGGGCCGCGGCGTCGACCTCCTTCAGGGCGTGGGTGTGCTCCTCGGGGTGCAGGACGACGATCGGCTTTCCGAGAGCGGCGGCGTAGCCGGCGTCGAAGGCTGCGTTCCACTGCCGGTACTTGTCGCCGAAGCGCACCACCACCACGTCCGCGTGGGAGATCGCCGTCCGGGTCCGGATCGCGTTCAGCTGGGCACCCTTGCGATCCTTCCAGAAGGGCTGTGCCTCCTCACCCAGGATCGAGACGCCGCAGTCGTCGCTCGCGGAGTGGTCGGTGACGGGAGAGGTGAACGTGACCGGAAGTCCGGCCTGGGCGACTCCCCGCTCGATGGTGTCGCGCCAGTCGGTGTGAATCTCTCCCGAGAGATAGACGTTCCAGTTCTGCATGTGCGAAGTCCTCGAAGTGTCATTCGAGGCGAGTCTAGCGAGCCCGGTCCCGACTGGATACCGCTGCGGGTCGCTGCGGGAGCGGCGCGCGCCTTCAGACAGCGGCGATCGGAGCCCGGAGGCCGATCGCAGGAGCCGGCCGCCGGGGTCGCCGCGGGCGAAGCTGTGCGATCGCAGATCTCACGGTGTGATCGAGGTCGCCGATCGAAAAGGGCTTCTGCACGAACGCGAACGGAGCATCGCCGGGGAAGCTGGTTGCGAGGTCGTCCTCGGCGAAGCCACTGATCATGACCACGGGGAGACCGGGACGCAGGCGCCGCAGCTCGCGAAAGGTCTCGGCTCCGTCCATACCGGGCATGCTCATGTCCAGCAGAACGCAGTGGATCTCCTCCATCCGATCCTCGAGGATCTCGAGACCGCCGAAGCCGCTCAGAGCGGTTTCGGTCTCATAGCCGAAGCGGCGCAGGATCTGTTCTGTGACCTGCAAAACGGTCGGATCGTCGTCGATGATCAGGACTGTCTCGGTTTTGAGGGGCATGGGAAAGGTCCTCGCGACGAGCCCGAAGACTGTTTCGATCCGGAAATGGTGCGCCGGAAAGGAAACGTCGTCGGGGGTAGGGGGTCCGGTGGGCGGCTAGATTTCCGAAGAATCCTCGGTAAGAAAAGGGCACTTCCACTGACGTTCTCGGGAACTGCAAAGAACCGGCCAGGATGTCGTGTGTTCGCTCTCTGCAGGGCGGCGAGTGGGGGGGACGGCGATAGAGTGAGGCTTCACGAGAAACCCGATGTTGCTGCGCTGCCGAGATCTCACCGTCGACCTGTCGCGCCCGCGCATCATGGGCGTGGTCAATGTCACGCCCGACAGCTTCTCGGACGGGGGACTCTTTCTCGACGCGGAGTCAGCGGTCATCCAGGCTCGCCGCCTGGTTTCCGAGGGCGCCGACCTGGTCGACATCGGGGGCGAGAGCAGCCGGCCGGGAGCCGAGCCGGTAGACGAGCCTGCCGAGCTGAGGCGGGTGCTGCCGGTGGTCGAGCAGCTCTCCGGCGTAGGTGTTCCGATCAGCGTCGACACCTACAAGCCCGAGGTGGCGCGCGCTTGCCTCGAGGCCGGGGCGCACATGATCAACGACATCACCGGCGCCGGTGACGCCATGCTCGCAGTGGCTGCAGAGTTCGGGGCACCGGTGGTCGCCATGCACATGCTCGGCACTCCCCGCACCATGCAGAAGGCCCCCCACTACGAGGACGTGGTCGAAGAGATCCGTCGGTTCTTCGAAGAGCGTCAGCGCTCGGCGGAGAAGGCCGGTGTGCAGCTGGTGCTCGATCCGGGAATCGGCTTCGGCAAGACGCACCAGCACAATCTGGACTTGCTTCGTCGGCTGGGCCGCTTCCGAGTCCTGGGACTTCCCCTGTTGGTGGGATTGAGCCGCAAGTCGTTTCTCGGCAAGATCACCGGGCGATCGAGCTCCGATCGTCTGGCAGCCACCCTGGCGGCGGATGTCATCGCGGTGCTGCAGGGCGCCGACATCGTCCGGGTGCACGACGTCGAGCTCCACCGCGACGCACTCGCGGTCGTGGCGGCCGTCCTGGGTGGGAGCGAGAGTCGAGCCCAGAGGATCTTTGCGCGGGGTCTGCGCTGTCCGACCCACGTCGGCGTCGGCGTGGAGGAGCGCAGCCGCGAGCAGGACGTGGTGATCGACGTCGAGGCAGAGGTGGAGCTGGAGCCGGGCTTCGCCGATGGTCTGCCGTCGACGGTCGACTATGTCGCGCTGGCGGAGATCGCTCGCCGAGTCGCGGGGGAACGTCCGCGGGAACTGTTGGAGACGATGGCGGAGGAGATCGCGGCGAAGGTGCTCTCAGAGCTTCACGCCACCGAGGTCCGTGTGCGGATCGTCAAGCCCGCCGTGGCCGAGAAGTGGTCTGGAAGAGTCACGGAACGGGGCCAGTTCGGGGTCGAAGTGATTCGTGAGCGACCGCGCGGCCAGGCGTGATGGAGCGAGCGTACGTCGCCCTGGGCTCGAACCTCGGGGACCGAGCGCGGCAGCTGGAGCGTGCCATCGAAGCGCTGGGCGAGCTCGGCCTCGTGGTGGCTCGCTCGGGTTTTCACGACACCGCACCGGAAGGGCACCGAGAGCAGCCACGCTTCCTGAACGCCGCGGTGGCTCTCGACACCGAGCTCGCGCCCGAAGAGCTGTTGGCTCGCGTGAAAGAGCTCGAGACGCGTCTCGGCCGCACGCCGACCTTTCGCAACGGTCCGCGTGAGATCGACCTCGATCTGCTGTTCTACGGCGACCACGTGATCGAGACCCCGACTCTGGTCGTGCCTCATCCGCGTCTTCACGTGCGGCTCTTCGTTCTCGAGCCCCTGGCACAGATCGCATCGGACCTGGTGCACCCCGTCTGCGGACTCAGCGTCGCCGAGTTGCGAGATCGATTGCTGCAGGGCTGATCCGAGCGTGCCATCGGGCGCCGGCGAGGCGCGCCCCCTCTGGGGTCGCGGGGGAAGACTCAGAACTGGGGAAGGGTCCTGCGGGTCCATTCCAGGCAGACCGCCTGAATCAGACTCTCCGTGCCTTTGTCTTCTGCCGGCAGGGTCATCACCTGATTGCGGATGTTCCGCTTGAACAGGTAGGTGGCTTCGATCGCTCCGAAGAGCACGAGGAAGACGACCACGTGAGTCAGCGTCCACGAGCTTCGATCCACCGCGGCAGAGTAGAGCCCGAGCAGGCCGGCACCCCAGAACAGGAGGGTGAGCGCAAGGGACACGTACATCTGGCGGCGCGCCAGATTCTTGAAGCTGGGGAGATTCCCCATCTCCATCAGGGTGACCCGGCCGAGGAACCCCTGGAGGTCGAGCACGCTGGCGAACATGAGCAGCCAGCCGAAGAAGAGGGAGAGTTGGAACAGGACGATCGAGCTCATGGGGATGGCGCGAGGGTCGGGTCGGTGGTGGAGTAGGACGAAGCGCCCACGATGTGCATCATAGCGCAGACTACGATTTCTAGTGCCAGTTCTTTTGTGTCTCAGGGTTGGCTTGACAGAGAAGTAACCAAACGGTTACATTTTATCCATGCCCACGAAATCGAGTCTCGAGCGCGAGCCGGACGACGGCATGGACCGCTTGTTCCATGCCCTCGCCCACGGCACACGGCGCCGCATCCTGGATCTGGTGCGAGCCCATCCGGGAAGCGGCGTGGGAGAGCTGAGCGCCCGCTTCGACAGCAGCCGGATCAGCGTGATGAAGCACCTGAAGGTGCTCGAGGACGCCGACTTGATCGTGTCGCGTCGAGAGGGACGGGTCCGTCGTCTCTACTTCAACGTGGTCCCCATTCAGCAGGTCCACGAGCGCTGGACGGACGAGTACAGCGCGCTGTGGGCCAGTCGCCTGGTCGATCTGAAGGCTCGTGTCGAGGCAGCCGCGAGGTCGGAGCCCGATTGACCCAGCGCCGATCCAGCGATTCGAAAACGGAAGGAGAAGAGGGATGTCGGAAGCAGAGAAGACGTTGAGCGGAGCGAATCCGGTGGTAGCTGGGCAGAACGAGGAGCGGGTCGAGCGCGAAACGGCGGTATTTCGGGTGTTCATCGAAGGCACGATGGACCAGGTGTGGCGCGAGCTCACCAAGACCGACGAGGTGCAGCAGGCGATGTTCAACTCACGAATGCACACTCCCGGACTCGAGCCCGGTGCGCCCCTGCACATGCGCTCCCCGGACGGGAAGTTCACGGCGGTGGTGGGAAGGGTGATCGAGCTCGACCATCCCGTGAAGTTCTCTCACACCTTTCGGTTCACTGCCTACGACGACCCCGAGTGCACGGTGGTCTACGAGCTCCAGCAGAAGCCGGGGGGCGTGGACTTCACGCTGACGGTCGAGGACCTGCCGGTAGGGACGCGCAGCGGAAAGCAGATGGCGTCGGGTGGACGGTTCATCACCAAGACGCTCAAGTCGATTGTCGAGACGGGACGGCCGACCATGGGTGCGCGAATGCTGTTCGTGCTCTTCAAGCTGTTGGCACCCTTGAATCCGAAACGGACGCGGACCGAGCAGTGGCCGCTTTGACAGCCCCGAGGCTGAAAGGAGATGGACAGATGTTGAGGACTGGATTGTCGATCGTGGTTGGCTTCGCGGTGTGGAGCGTTCTCTGGTTGGTGGGAAACCAGGTGGCCCTTGTGCTGTTTCCCTCCCGCTTCGCCGAGGACGGATCGACTCGAGACGCGACGGTGCTGATGCTGGTATTGGGGCTGAGCGTGGTGATCTCGTTGGTCGCTGGATACCTGACCGGCCTCGTGGCCCGAGGAAGAGAGGTGGCTGCGGCGGCGACTCTCGGAGTCGTGCTGCTGGCGGTCGGTATCGCGGTGCAGCTTCAGTACTGGGAAGCGATGCCGATCTGGTACCACCTGAGCTTCCTGCTGCTGCTGGTTCCGGCGGCCTGGCTCGGTGGACGGATGCGAGCCAGTCAGCTCCCCGCCGGATGACAGCCGGCCAGCTACCGGGAGCGGCCCAGTAGCCAGAAGAGGGCACCGCTGGCGGCCACCGTCATCATCGCCAGGGAAGACTCGAGCGGCCGCCCGCGAAACGCCCAGACCATCGTCCAGATCGAAACGCTGAGAAAAAACAGCGGAGTCAGTGGATAGCCCCAGGTGCGGAACGGGCGCGCCAGCTCGGGACGCCTGAAGCGCAGCACCACGACGCAGCTCACCGCGAGACTGGTGAAGAGGCTCAGGGTGAAGCCTGCGTACTGCTGGATCTGATCGACCCGACCGGAGAGGATCACGGCCGAGGTCACCACTCCCTGAAGCAGGAGCGCGTTGCTCGGAGCCCCGGTGCGTGACCCGGTCGAGGCCAGGCCGGCAAGAGCCGGCACGTCTCGACCGAAGGCCCAGTAGACCCGCGGTCCGGCAATCGTCATGGCCGAAGCCGAGGCGAAGATCGAGATGGCCAGCACGGCTGCGACCAGGTTCACTCCGATCGGGCCGAAGAGGTTCCTCCCCGACACCAGGCCCACTTCGACGACCCCGGCGAGCTCGTCGACGTCGGCGCCGTAGAGGTACATGGCATTCAGCCCGAGATAGAGCAGCGTGACGAGGCCGGTACCCACGAGCAGGGCGCGAGGCAGGTCTCGCTGTGGCTGCTTCATCTCGGCTGCGACATAGGCGGCGGCGTTCCAGCCGGAATAGCAGAAGGAGACGAAGATCAGCGACGTCGCCATGGCCGCCCAGCGCTCGGCTGGAGAAAGCATCTCGTAGCGGGGCGACACTCGAGTCAGATTCTCGATATGCCCGTTGCCGATCGCGGCGGCAGCGATGAGGATCGCGAGGATGCCGACGATCTTGAAGAGGGTCACGACATCGTTGAAGCCGATGCTGCCTCTTCGGCCACGGAGATGAATGGCGACCAAGAGCCAGACCAGAGCGATGGCGACGGCGTCGTTGCGACTCAGCCCCGGCGCCAGCAAGATGTCCTCGCGCAGCCCCGGGACGAGCTCGCCGAGATAGCGCACGAGGCTCTTGAGCGCGGCCGCGATCGGGGCAGAGAATCCGGCCACCAGGGAGACGACGGCGCTCATGAAACCGAGCGCCGGCCCGAAGGTCTCGCGCAGATACACGTACTCGCCGCCGGCCTCCGGGATGGCTGCGCCGAGCTCGGCGTAGCAGAGGGCGCCGGTGAGAGCGAGGAGCCCGCCGACGATCCAGAGCAAGAAGATCCAACCAGGATGGCCGAGATCGGCGGCCTGAAAACCGGTGGTCGTGAAAATCCCCGCGCCGACGATATTGGCCACCACCAGGGCAGTGGCCGAGCGCATCGTGATGTGACGACCGAGGGTCGTCGTGGCGGCCCGGTTCAATCGACGCCTTCGCCCTTCATCTGCTTGAGCCGAATCGGCATGACGGTGCGCCGCTCGGAACCGTCGGGAAGCTTGGTGATGAGCATCAGGTCCTGGAAGAAGCGGCCCACCGGTACCACCATCCGGCCCGACACCTTGAGCTGTTGGAGCAGCGTTTCGGGAACACTGGGCGGCGCAGCGGTCAAGATGATCGCGTCGAACGGCCCTTCCTCGGGCCACCCCAGATAGCCGTCGCCGATGCGCAGCTCGATGTTGTCGTAGCCGATCTGGTCGATCTTCTCCCGCGCCCGCTCGGCCAGCTCGTCGGTGATCTCGATCGTGTAGACCTGCTTCGCGATCCGCGAGAGTACCGCGGCGTCGTACCCCGAGCCGGTGCCGATCTCGAGCACTCGCTCGTTGCCCTCGAGCTCGAGCAGCTCGATCATTCGGGCCGAGAGGTAGGGCTCGGAGATGAACTCTCCCCAGCCGATCGAGAGCGAGTGCTCCGAATAGGCCTCGTCCCGGAGCTCCTCGGGGACGAAGAGGTGGCGAGGCACCGTGGCCATGGCATCGAGAAGTCGCTGTTGTTCGACCCCCCGGCTGCGTATGTGCTCGACCATGGCCTGGCGCTGGGCGGCGAACGCGTCAGCTCGTGCGGGAGGCTGTGCGCTGGACGCTGGAACGACAGCGACAACCGCCAACACGCTGCTCGAGAGCAGCTTGGCGAGAAAGGCCGGTCGTGGAAGCGAGGCACACATCGGCAGGGCCCATGATACCGGCAGGACGCCACCGACGCCGACGTTTTACCGTTTCCCTTGCAGGGCGTCTTCGGGGGGACCTCAATCGGCGCGCAGGGCGGAGTTCGGATCGGTACGCGAGGCTCGACGTGCGGGCAGATAGCCCGCGAGGGCCGAGACCATGAGGAGAATCGTCGCCATGACGACGAAGGTCTGAAGGTCGGCGGATCCGACACCGTAGAGCTGGGACGCGAGCAATCGAGAGACAAGCAGAGACCCGAGTGACCCGATCGCGACCCCGATCGCGGCCAGGGTGACGGCCCGGCCGACAACGCTCCTCTGGACCCCCGAGGCCGAGGCTCCCAGCGCCATGCGGATACCGATCTCCGGAGCCCGCTGGGCGACCGAGTAGGAGAGCACGCCGTAGATGCCCAACGCGGCGAGCAGGAGCGCCGTGGCGGCGAAGGCGCCGAGCAACCAGAGAATGAACCGTCTCGGGGAGACGGAGCGATCGACGATCTGCTCCAGGGTTCGATAGTCCCCCGTGGGCATGGCGGGATCGGTCGCTCGCAGTGCTTCCTGCACGCTTCCCACCAGAGCCTCGGGCGCCATCGAGGAGCGCACCACCATGTCGAGGGTGCCCCAGCCCTGCTGGCTGATCGGCATGTACATCTCGAGGCCCGAATCCTGCTCCAGCGACTGGTGACGTACGTCGGCCACAATGCCGACGACCTGCCATTCGGCGTCGGGGCCTCCGGTGAGGACCGTCTGGCCGAGGGCATCTCCACCCGGGAACAATTCCCTCGATGCCGACTCGTTGAGAATGATCACCTGTTGAGTGTCTGCCGTGTCGTCGGGAGTGAAGTCGCGCCCTTCGAGCAGCGGAATGCGCATCGACTGCAGGTAGCCGTGGTCGATCATTCGCGGAAACGCCCCAGGACCGCCGTCTTCGTAGTACACACCCTTGACTCGGAGATCCCAACCCCGATTGCGGCCCAGAGGCAGGGTGTCGGTGAGGCCGACCGACTCGACTCCGGGGATCGCCTCGACCCGCGCCACCAGCTGGTCGTAGAAGGCGACCCGCTCGGACCTGTTCGCGAAGTCCTTCTTGGTGTCGACCCGCCAGGCCATCGCCTCCTGCGCTCGGAAGCCGAGATCGACGTCGAGTACACTGAGAAAGCTGCGCACCAACAGCCCGCCGCCGACCAGCAGGACGCAGGCCAGGGCCACCTCGGCGATCACCAGAAGCTCGCGTACCCAGCCGCTGCGTCGGCTCTCGTTCGATCCACGAGAGGCGTCGTTGATCACCGCAGCCTCGCGCCCCGGGGAGATCTTGAGTGCTGGCACCAGGGCGACGAGCAGTCCCGCCAGTGCGGCGAGGCCCACAGTGAAGCCGACAGCCCAGAGATCGATCGAGACGCTGCTCAGCATCGGGATGGTGACGGCGGTCGTTGCAGCCACGGCCCGGGTCGCGATCGCTGCGATCACGATCCCGATCACGGCGCCTCCCATCGAGAGCAGGAGGCTCTCCGCGAGAAGTTGTCGAAACAGCCGCAGTCGTCCGGCTCCGAGCACGCTGCGCACCGCCATCTCGCGATGTCGCCGGACGCTGCGCACGAGCAGCAGGTTGGACAGGTTCGCGCAGGCGATGAGCATCACCGCCGCCGCCGCCGCCGCGAGCAGGACGAGCGACGACTTGACGCCTCCCGCGACGTGATCTCGGAGTCGACTGACCACGGCTCCGAGGCCCCAGCGCTCCGGATTCGCTGCCTGGAGCTGATCGGTGAGCAGATCGAGCTCCGCCTGGGCGGATTCCACCGTGGCTCCGGGTGCGAGGCGACCGATCATCGCCATGGTGTTGCCCCACTGATCGGTGGCGTCACTGATCGGGAACGGCTTCAGGAAGTCGACGCGCGATCCGGGCACGAAGGTGGAGGTGAAGTCGAAGGTGGGCGGGAGCACGCCGACCACTGCGGTGGGTTGTCCGTTGAGCGAGATCGAGCGTCCCACCACGTCTGGGTCCGCGCCGAACCGGCGACTCCAGAAACGGTGAGTGAGGATCGCCGCCGGCCGGCCGTTGTCGACACTCTCCTCCTCGACGAAGTTGCGCCCCAGCAGGGGACGAACGCCGAGCACCTCCAGGAAGTCGTGGGCCACGCCGACTCCGACCAGTCTCTCGGGCTCGCCCTCGCCGACCAGGTTGTAGCTTTCGTACTCGAAGAACGCCATGTAGCCGGTGAGTGCGTCGAGGGTCTCGCTCAGCTCGCGGTAGTCGCGCAGGTTCGAGGTGCGCGAAGTGACCGAGGACATGCCTCCACTCGTGCCGTGCGCGACCCAGACGAGGCGTTCCGGCTCCTCGAAGGGAAGGGGCCGCAGCAGGAGCGGGCTGAGGACGCTGAAGACGGCGGTGTTGGCCCCGATGCCGAGGCCGATGATGAGGGCGGCGAAGGCGAAGAACCCCTTGGATCGCCAGACGGCGCGCAGCGCGTAGCGAAGGTCGTTTCCCATACCTGTTCTGACGGAGCGAAGACGAAAAGGTTGCCCTCAGCGTCCGTGGGCGCTCGCGACCGAGGCGCCGGGCGGCCGGCAGTGTTCGGGCATCCGGGCCGAGATCCCCACGGGGACCGTGAAGCTCAGCTGTTGTTCCTCGCTGACGGGAATGCCGTCGGGGTTGAGAACCCGCAGCAGGAGGGTGTAGCTCCCGCCTTCGCGGACCGCCCTCTCTTCGTCGATCGGGATGTCGTAGTAGTACCGCGAGACCATGAACGGCGTTTGAACGACCACGGTCGGGCTACCCAGGTCGAAGAAATCGAGATCGATCGGGTGGTCCGCGTCGATCGGTTTCCCCGTGACCTCCCGAAGGTCGATGCGCAGTCGCAACGTGGCGTCGAAGGAGTGATCGGCGAACAGACGAAGCTGCCAGCAGGGGCCGTTCGACCGAGCGTCGGTGTTGGCCAACAACATTCCCGCGTTGAGTCGCGAGGCAGAAGCCTCTACGAGGCTTCTGCTGCCTTCCCAGTCCCAGCGTCGCTTGTCGAGCTCGCCCTGGAGGGTCTCGACATCGGTGGGGCTCGTGGAGTCGAGCGACGCCATCGGCTGGGAGCTCAGGAGGTCTGCGGTCACGTCCCACTCCGAGGGAAAGGAGTAGCGGATGCCGTTGGTCAGGGTGATCGGCCTCAGCATCGCGTCGGTGAAGATCTCGTAGTGGTAGCCGGGCTCGGGAAGGGAGGGGTCGTGACTGAGGCGAGCGAAGAGCGCGTGCATGGCGGCCACATCTCGCCATTTGTCGAATGCGTCGGCGATGCAGGACACACAGCTGCCCTCTTTCATCACCTGCTGCAGCCGGTGGAATCGCTTCGCGACCCGGCGGGCGAAGCGAAAGGTCTCGAGCACGTCATATCGCTTCGGAGTCTTCCTGGTCGAAGTGACGACGAAGCTCGTCGGCGGCCGGTCCACGATCCGGGCGGCCTCTCGTCTCGGGTTCTTGCGCCACGCCAGGCGTCGTTCGGGGGTAGACCACACCTCGCGGTGCTGCGATCCCAGCAGCAGGTCGGCGAGCTCCTGCCAGAGCCGGTCGGCGTCGACTGCAGCGAGCTTCTCGACATGGCTTCCGTCGAGGCTCAGGAGGGAGTTGATCACCATGCGCGAGTCGGGCCGAGAGCTGTCGGCAGTCATTTCCTCGAGCATCCCCGTCCAGTCGACCGCGGGGTTCACTGTGCGGATCAAGGCGGCGGCCCGTCCGATGGTCTCCGGGTCGGCGTAGTCGTCGCGCAGGCCGCTGACCAGCGTGACCGCCCCTCCCCAGCTCTCGGGGCGCTCCTCGGTCTCGAGCTCGTCGTCGACGGAGATGTCCGACTGTGCCGTCACGGCGAAGAGCTTGTCCCAGCGTCGGTCGCGTCCGATGGACTTTCGATAGCGGGTCGACTTCGTGCGTGCGACCTGCTCGATCGTGAAGTCGCCGAGGTCGATCAACTGATCGCTGGCGATGCGGCTGTCCCGCTTGTTGATCAGCGAAAAGAACTGCGCCCGGCGCAGCGACGTGTTCTGGCGGCCGCGCTGGACCTGCGTGTTGAGAATCTCGGCGCCGATCCCCTTCTCCGCGGTGCTGGCCAGCGGCCGAAACGTCGCCTTCGTTCCCTCGCCGAGCAGCTGCTCGAAGGCTTCCAGTCCGCGGGGATCGGAGAGGTCGACCCGGTAGGCGGTCTCCCAGGACGTGGTCTTGGCACGGTCGATGATCTGCTCGAAGAAGGTGTAGCCGAGGCGCAGGATGCCGAGCACCCGAACCTCGGGCCGGATCTTGAGGGGCAGGTATTCGTTGCCGGTCGCCACCGAGTTGCGCACGACCACGATGATCTCGTTCTCGGCACGCTTGAAGATGGTGGTTTCTCGCAGGAAGCGGTAGAAGCGCTGGTAGCTGATCCACAGGCCGTACCTCCTGAGTGTCGCTCCGACCGGCACCAGACCCACGAAGGTGACGTGGCGGACGCGATCGCCGACTCCGAGCGGTCCGCCCTCGCGGAACAGCTCGGAATGCACCGGGACCCCCAGATCGATGATCTGGGTGATCGGATCGGCGTAGCCTTCGTAGAAGATGGCACCGCGCTCGGTGTCGACGGTCTTGTTGCCGACGACGTCGGCGATCCATTGAGCGAACCTGGCCACTCCCTCGGCGCCCAGGCGGATCAAGGAGGGGTCTCCGATCGGCCTTCCCTCTACCGTCGCGTCCTCTTGCAGGAGATCCGAGATGCTCGAAGAACGCTGCTCCTCCAGAACAGCCTCGAGCGGACGGTCTCCCAGATGTAGCGGATCGGTCACGTGGGCGAGGGTGAGAGAGGTGCCGCCCTCGACTCGGATCCCGATTCCCGTGTCTCCGACGACCTCGGGGAGATAGTCGTAGTTGAGGCGACCGCGCGAGACGATCGTCTTGATGTCGATGTAACGAGAGTAGTCGTCCGGCCCGATGGTTTCGCCAGGGGGGATCTCGTCATGAAAGGGCAGAACCCTTCGATAGAAGGAGTTGTCCCAGTAGATTCGTCCGTCGTCGCCCAGGCTGGCCGAAAGCCCGAGGCTGACGTCGCCGAGGTCCTGGTAGAGCGCACCGTCGCTCTCCCGCTCCCGGATCTGCTCGTGGATCAGACGAAGCAGGCCGGCCCCGGCGGAGCCATTGAAGTCGCCGACGCTCTCCCACCCCGGCTCCGGCTCGACGAAGTCCTCTCCCCTCTGAGCCCACACGGCGCTGGCCCCGGTGAGGAGAAGCACGACGAGGCAGGGGACTCGCAAGTGCCCTCGACTCATGGAGGCAGTGTAGTGCAGGCTCGGGCCTACCGGGACGCGGCGCGCTCACGGGTCGATGCGTGACGGCCGAGGTAACCACAGGTCGACGGTCTCCGGCTCGAGACAGAGACGCTCGTCGCAGGCCTGGAGGCGCAGCTCGAGACGAATGGGAGCCCCGTGCTCCGGCAGTGCCGCAGGATGGATCGCTGCTTCGATCGTCACCTGCCCACTCCAGACCGCGAGCGGGGACTGCTGAAACCCGAGGGTGACGAGCTGTGCGTCGGGGTAGTGCACCGTTTCGAGCTCGCTTTCGTCGTGCAAGCCGAGGTGGGTGGCGATCAGCTCCTCCTGCAGCGGCCGATCCGAGTTGACGTGCCAGCCTTCGGCGATGTCGAGCTCGACCCGCATCTCTGTGCCCCCGTCCGTTCCCAATCGGGTGCCGCGCGCCCGCACCTTGCCGCCGGCCAGCCAGGGCGCCGAGGAGATCTCGCCGCGCCACAGCTCGTCGGCTCCGAGTAGCAGGTAGGGGAACGCGTTGGGCAGGCGCTCGATGCGGGCCGACTGGGCCGCCAGAGCGGCTTGTGCGCTGCGTCGGTAACGCGGATCGCCGGTGCGCACCGAGAGGCGGGCGAGTCCCAGCAGTGCGACCGAGCTGCCGGCGGGGACCGCCTGGTCGGGGGCCCCGCCGGCACGCAGCAGGAGAGGGTCGCCGTGCTCGGGAGAGAGGTAGAGCACGCCGCTGTCGGGATCCTGGAAGTCCTCGATCAGGGTGTCGGCCACCGAGGTCGCCCGCTCGAGCCAGCGTGGCTCGTCGTCCAGGTCGTAGAGCGCCAGGAGCGCCTCGAGGAGGTGGGCGTAGTCGTCGAGTCGGGCGTCGATGGATCGATGCCCGTCGAGCGAGATACGCCACAGCCGCCCGTCGGGGCGCCGATGCTCTGTCCAGAGCAGCTCCGCGGCCCGCCGGGCAGCGGCGCCATACTCGACTCCTGCGGTGTCGCCGAGCAGTCCGGCGGCTTCGGCCAGGGTGGTGATCGTCATGGCATTCCAGGCGGTGAGGATCTTGTCGTCTCGCAGTGGCGGCGAGCGCTCCATGCGCGCGATGCGGAGTCTGGCGGCGAGGGCGGTCAGCCGGGCCTCCGATTCCGCGACCGGCAGATCGAGCGCCCCGGCCAGGGCCTCCGGCGCCTCGGGCCGGTGCAGCACGGTCCGCCCGCCCTCGAAGTTGCCCGCTGCGGTGACGCCGTAGGCTCGATCGATCAGGGCGCGCTCGTGCGGATCGGTCACGACGGAGGCCACCTCGTCCGGCGACCAGACGAAGAAGGCACCTTCCTCGAGTCGACCCTGGCTGTCGAGACTGTCGGCGTCGGTGGCGGAGTAGAAGCCGCCCCTGGGAGAGGTCATCTCGCGCAGCACCCAGTCGAGGGCACCGCGCGCCGCGCGCTCCAGCTCCCTCGCTTGCGGGCGCGTCGGGGTGCGATGTTGCCAGGCGCGGAGATACACGCGGGCCAGCTGTGCCTGGGTGTAGAGCATCTTCTCGAAATGAGGCACCCGCCAGCGCCCGTCGGTCGAGTAGCGGTGAAAGCCTCCGCCGATCTGGTCGTGGATGCCGCCCCGAGCCATCTCCAGCAGGGTGTGCTCGACGGCTTCGAAGACTCGGTCAGACCCCTCGGGCCGCGAACCGTCCCGGCGGGCGGAGCGCAGCAGCAGGAGCAGGTCGGCCTCGTTGGGGAACTTGGGCGCCGGGGAGAAGCCGCCGTATTCGGAGTCGTAGTTGGCCATCAGCTGGGTGACCGCCTGCTCGAAGACCCCGGTGCCGATCTCCCGCGCCGCCGCTTCGCTCGCCAGCGTGTTGCGCAGTCCCCGGGCCAGCCGGCCGGCGTCTGCGCGCAGGGCTTCGGGGCGCTCGCGCCAGAGCTGGTCGACTCGCTCGAGCAGCTCCAGGAAGGGGTCGCGCGGCATGTAGGTGCCACCGAAGAAGGGCTCGCCTTCCGGCGTGAGGAAGACCGAGAGTGGCCAGCCGCCTCGTTGGCCGGTGAGCTGGACGGCGGTCATGTAGAGGTGATCGACGTCGGGACGACGCTCGCGGTCGACCTTGATCGCCACGAAGTGCTCGTTGAGGAAGCGGCCGACGTCTTCGTCGTCGAAGCTCTCGTGCTCCATGACGTGGCACCAATGGCAGGTGGAGTAGCCGATCGAGAGAAAGACCGGCCGGTTTTCGGCGCGGGCGCGGGCCAGTGCCTCTTCGCCCCAGGGATACCAGTCGACGGGATTGTGGGCGTGCTGGTGGAGATAGGGAGACGCTTCGAGCAGGAGGCGGTTGGCGTAGCGCGGTGAGCCGTCGTCGTTCAGGTGCCGGGTGCGGTACTCGTGAGAGGGGCCGAGCTCGCGGATCTTCTCGCGCAGACCCTGCTCGAGCTCGGGGCTGCGGGGTGCGGCTGCGGGCGGACGGAGGTCCTCTGCGAGTGCAGAGCTCGAGAGCGCGAGGAGTGTCCCTGCAACGAGTGCCCTGGCGGCTGCGCCGCCGCCGGACTCCAGAATCAAGGCTTGTCCTTCCGGTTGCCCGCGCCGTTCTGGGCTGGGTTGTCCTCGTCAGGATCGTCCTCTTCCGGGTTGCCGGTCCAACTGTCGAGCAGAGCCGCGGTGCCGGCCGCGGCGAGAGAGTCGCCCCCGGCCTCGGTCACCAGTGCCAGGTAGGCCTCTTCGAGGTTGGGCTGCACCGTTGTCGCTCCTTGGAGTCTCGTGCTCGGTCGGAGTACGACCCGCACGCGCACTCCGTGGGGGGTACGCACGCGGGTCGTGATCAGCTCTGTGCGGCCGAGCTCCCTCAGTTCGGCGTCGTCGACGATGGCCTCGACCACTCGCCCGTGAGCGGAGGCCAGCAGCGTCTGTGCGGAGCCGTCCCAGAGCAGTCGACCGTGATCGAGGACCAGGATTCGATGGGCGGCGGCGGCCACATCGGAGGCGATGTGGGTGGAGAAGAGCACGATGCGCTCGGAGGCCACGGCGAGCAACGACCTGCGCAGGCGGTTGCGCGATTCGACATCGAGACCGGTCGTCGGCTCGTCGACGATCAGAATGGGCGGATCTCCGAGCAGGGCCCGGGCGATGCCGATGCGTCGCTGCATTCCACCGGAGAAGTCTCGCACTCTACGCTCCGCGGCGTCGGTGAGGTCTACCCACTCGAGCACCCGGTCGACTTCGCGCTGTCGATCCTTCCACTCGCGAATTCCGCGCTCGAGCGCCCAGTAGTCGAGAAAATCGCGAGCGGTGAACCCCGCCCAGGCATTGAATCCCTGGGGAAGGAATCCGATCCGGGTGCGAAAGCGGTCCAGGTTGGCAGCCTCGATCGGGACGCCGTGAAACTCGATACGGCCCCGGGTGGGCTCGAGCAGCCCGCAGAGGAGTCGCAAGAGGGTCGTCTTGCCGGCGCCGTTGGGTCCGAGCAGGCCGACGATTCCCGGCCCGAGATCGAAGCTCACCGGCCCGAGGGCCCGCACGGCCTCGGCCCGTCCGGGATGGTAGACCTTGGTGAGATTGCGCACCGCGAGCGAGGGCGCATCGGGTGTTGCCGCCTGCGTGATCGGGAAGCTCTCCCTCCAGCGTGGCGGATCAGCCCGACGGCGGTACTCGGGGGAGCGATGCTCGCGCAGCAAGGGGCCGACCCGCAGGAGCGCCGGGGTGAGAACCATGGTCAGCAAGAGACCGGTCACCGCCAGGGTGGCGGCGTTTTCGACCGGGCCGACCCAGGGATCGCGAGCGGCATCGAGCCCGACGGACGGCAGAGCGAGCAGCGCCACTGTGCCCAGCGCGACGATCGGTGCGAGGCGCACCAGGGCCTCCGTCTCGCGCGACAGGGGCCCGGCCCCGCGTCGCGCCGGAGCGACCAGACGCCCTGCCCAGGCCAGGGTGAGCGCGACGGTGAGCGCGGTCGCCGCGCCGAGGCCGAGCAGGGTGAGCTCGTCGGTGCGGTCTGCATGCAGCGCCAGGGCGACGCTGGTGGCGCCCAACGCCCCCGCGGCCGGAAGAAGCTGCATGAGGCCGGCCAACGGCGAGTCGAGCACGCAGATGGAGAGCACCAGCAGCAGCAGGGGCAAGGTCAGCATGACGCGGAACATCTCGATCTGCTCCCGGTCCCACCACCAGCGCTCGATCTCGGGAAGCTCGAGCTCGACCCCGGCGGGAAGCGGGTGCATGCGAAGGATCCGGAGGATCTCGGCGCGGTAGTGCTCGCGCTGCCCTTTGGCTCTCCAGTGGAGAGTTACGGTCATCGGGAGAACGAAGCGCCCCTGCTGGCGCCGCAGGGCCGGTGGCGTTTCTACCGTCTCGATCGAGACCAGGGAGGCCGGCTCGAGCGCGGCTCGGGTCGCTGCCGGACCTCGAGCGGCTCCACCCTCCGTGACTCGAAGCAGGGCTGCACGCGGGGCGACCTCGCCGGGCAGAGCCGGAGCGTCGGTGGCCTGGACTCGCCAGGACGCTTCGCCCCGGGCGCCGAGCGGGCGGCTGAGGCCCGAGGCCAGCCTGCGGCGCAGCTCCTGCTCGAGTCGATCGATCGATTGGGCTCCTGCGGTTGGCAACGGCCTGAGCTCCAGCACGGGAGCGGGCTCGCCCCACTCGCTCTGAATCCAGCGCTGCCCGACGCCACGGCTGGCGGCCGCTTCGATCACTCGGTGTCTTGCCAGCAGCAGCGGCGCCAGTCGTGGCGAGCGCAGCACCAGCCGCAGGAAGGTGGCGTTCTCGTCGGTATCGGCTCGGCTCTCGATCGAGCCCGCGAGACGCACCGGCTCGCTGCCACTCGAGCCTGCGAGTGCTCGGCTGTGAATCGCCGCCGGGACCCCGGTCAGCTCGGCGTCGAGCCGGCGGGCGAGTCGTTCGAGCTCGGGTTGTTTTCGGCGGTCTCGATGCACGGCGACGCGCACCGTTCCCGAGTCTCGGCCGTAGAAGCTCCACTGCGATGCCACCCAGGCTTTGCGGCGAAGGTGGTCTTCGACCGTGGCAACCCGTTCGCGGGCATCGGCAAGCGAGGTGCCGTCGGGGAATCGCAGAGTGACCTCGAGGTCGCCGAGGGCGGGAGTGAGGCGCCCGGTCACAGGTGAGAAGCGATCGCCGAACAAGACGAGGAACGCGAAAGTGGCCGTGGTGACGAGCAGCACGATCGTGGGAGCCTGGCGCAAGAGGAATCGGGTGGTGCGGCGCGATCGGCTCGATCCCGATCGGTGGAGTGCTGCGTGGCCCGCGGGGAGCAGCAGCGCTCCGAGCAGGGCTGCGGCGAGGGCGACCAGGAAGGCGCGCGCCGGCGCTCCCAGCAGCGGCGCGATCTCCCTGCCAGCGAGTGCGACCGCGACCGGCAGGGTCGCCGCCGCGGCGACGAAGAGCAGGAGGAGAAGCGCGTCGTGGCGTCGCCGGAGGCGGGGAGCGCCGCGATCGGTGAGGCGCAGGGTCTGCGCTCCCAGGGCTCCCGCGGCCGCGAGCAGGATCGCGGGCACGGTCGTGACGTCGAGCGAGATCTCCAGGAGCAGGTAGGCGTTCAGGACGGCAGCGACACCAATCGCCGGTGTCGCCGCGAGAACGGCGGCGCTGGGGCGGTCGACGGCGAGGGTGCCGAGCAGAGCGAGGAGCAGCGACGCGGCCACGAGTCCCATCAGGGCGCGAGCCAGCATGCGGCGCAGCGGCTCGGACTCGTCGAGCACCACCTGAGCAGACGATCGCAGTCCGCTTCGATCGAGGTAGCGGTCGAGCGCGCGGCGAAGGCGCAATGGAGAGACCTCCGGCTCTCGCTCCAGGAAGAGCGCCACGCCTTCCCGAGCGTCGATCCGGAAGCTGCGTCGAGGGTCCTCCTGCTGCCAGCGAAGATCGGCCACCGACGCGAGCGCCGCAGAGGAGCCGCCCACCGTGACGCGGAGGCGCTCGAGGGGGATCCCGGCGAGAGGATCGCGCTGCTCGACTCCGAGCTGTCGGCCCTCGCGTCGGACCCGGCCCAGACGAGAGTGCGTGAACGCGTCAGCGATCTGACGCTCGATCTCGATCGCCGCCTGCGGATCGTGAGGGACGATCCAGAGTGTGGGCTCGGCGAGACCGGCCATCTCGACGCTTCTCACTTCCGGCAGGGCCGCGAGAGCATCGGCGTGGGCCTGGACCCGTCGTCGATTCTCCACTGGAGAGACTCGGGCCGACGAGGCCTCTCTGGAGGACCCCGGGGACGATTGGCTCCCCTCAGCCTCGCCCAACCAGAGGACGAGGTCGACACCGGCGGCGCCCTCACCGCGCGGAGACACCCAGAGCGAGGCGCGTTCGGGCAGCGCGCGACGCAGCGAAGTCAGCTCCGACTCGAGGCGCGCCGCCTTGGCGCGTGCGGACGCACCGGGCTCGAGTCGAAGACGAAGCTCGGCGCCTCGGGCGAACACCCAGCCCGTGCTGGAGCGCACACCGCCGAGAGATCGAATGGACTCTTCGAGGGGTACCAGCCAGCGCCGGGTCAGCTCGTCCAGGTTCTGCGGTTGGGGCAGTGAGAGTCGAACGTTCAGCTCGGGGAGCTCGCGCTCGGGGAGGTAGGTGATCTCGAGTCGAGTCAGGGCGACCACGCCCAACAGGAGGAGGGCTCCCGCCAGCAGCCATCTGCCCGCAGGGCCGAAGAGCGGGCGCTCCCCACGAGAGGTCACTCGGCGTGGGCCTCGTCGTCGGTGGCCCGGGTCCCGGCGCGCGGACGGCGCGGGGCAAGCAGCCGGTAGAGACTGGGCATCAGCAGCAACGATGCGATCAGACCGAACGCGAGGCCGCCGCAGGTCGCCACCGCCAGGGCACGTCGCAGCTCGGCTCCTTCCCCGCCGAGCAGAGCCAGCGGCGCCATCCCCAGGATCGTGGTCAGCGTGGTCATCAGGATGGGTCGATAGCGTTCCGCGGCGGCGAGGCGAAGTGCTTCGGGGATGGGCTGGCCGGCGGAACGGTGTTGTTCCACGCGGTGCAGCAGCACGATCGAGTTGTTGACCACGATGCCCACGAGCAGGATCAGCCCGAGGAAGGACATCACGTTGAGCGACTGCCCTCCGACCCACAAGAGCAGGAGGGCACCGCAGACCGATACGGGTACGGTGGCCATCACGACGATCGGCATCGCGACCGACTCGTAGAGGGCGGCCAGGGTGAGAAACACGAGCACGAGGGCGAGGACGAGGGCGAGACGAAGCTGGGCAAAGGCACGCTCCAGCTCCGCCGCGTCTCCGGTCAGCTCCAGCCGTTCGTCGGCCCCCTGGGGCACCTCCTCCAGCCACTGCCGGAGTCGCTCGGGGCGCAGGCCCTCGGAGGGATCGACATCGGTGGCCACCACGTCCAGCACGAGTGCGGGTCGGCCGTCACGGCGGAGCCAGTGCCCTTCGCGGCTTCGTTGGGAGGTCTGTGCCAGTGCTCCCAGAGGCAGTGCACGGGCCGAGCGCACGGGCTGAGTCGGCACGATCGGGAGCAGATCGAGGTCCCCGGGCAGGGTCTGCTCGAGGAGCACCTCGGGCTCGACCGACTCGACTTCGACCTGGCCCCGATACTGTCCGCCGAGTGCGGAGCGCACCTGGGCCGAGGCCGAAGCCTCGCTCAACCCGAGATCCGCGAGTCGGTGCTCGTCCCACTCGACGTCCACCACGCTACGCCGCCTCGTCGTCGTGGGGTCGTCCAAGGTGATGCCGTACGGAGCGAGTGTGTCGCCCGCCCGTTGCGCGAGGCCGGCAACGCGGACCGCATCGGGTGCCGCGACCTCGACCTGCCAGCGTCCACGGGCGCGCTCGAGCGCTCGCGCGAACGCCGCATGCTGACGCTCGACTCGCAGCTGCACGCCGGGAAGCGATTCCGAGAGACCCCTTTGGAGCCCCTCGATCGCGCGGGAGGAGATCGCGAGCGAGTCTCCATCCGCGCCGGAGGAGGTGTCGGCTCGTTGCGCCGTGTCCAGATGCACGGTCGCCAGTCCGTCGAGTGCGGTGTCGTCCCGGCTCGGGGCCTCGAGATCCCACTCCAGGTAGCGCAGCTCGATGCGCGAGGGTGCGAGACCCTGGCTTCGCAGCGCGCGCTGGAGACCTCGCTCGACCTCCAGCACCTCGGTGCGCAAACGCTCGTCGCCCAGACCGAGCGAGAGCTGAAAGGGAATCTGGAGCACTCGGCTCTCTCCCGGGGGCACCAGCTCGCGCTTCAGGATCCCGAGCAGCGATCCCCCGAGGAGCACGGAGCCGACCAGCAGGACGACCGCACTGACCCGCGGATGACCCAGGAGCGTTTCGAGCAGGCGGAGGTAGAGAGCCCGGCCGGGCTGGCGTCCGATGGCGTCCGCTGCGTTTCCGGCGCGCATCAGGCGAGCCAGCACCGGCGCCAGGGTGAGCGAGAAGAGGAGAGAGAGGGCGAGCGTCGTCACGATCGCGAACGCCTGCACTCCGAAGAAAGCACGGGCCAGACCGTGCAGGTAGATCAGCGGCACGAACACCGCCGCGGTGGTCAAGAACCCGGCCAGGAGCGGCACTGCGATCGTTTGGGTACCCCGCACGTAGCGTTCGTTCCCCTGCACGCGACCGGGCTCTCGCTCGATCGACTCGAGTACCACGATGGCGTTGTCGACCAGCATGCCGAGAGCGAGTGCGAGACCGGCGAGGGAGACCACGTCGAGAGAAACGTCCCACAGCAGAAAGGCTCCCAGAGCGGAGACCAGGGAGGCGGGAACCACCACCGACATCACCAGGGTGGGACGCCAGTGCCCGAGCATCAGGCGAAGAACGGCGGTGCCCAGAACCAGACCCAGCAGCGCGGCCAGACCGAGCTGCCCGACCGCACCGAGGACTTCCTGACTCGCGTCGTCGAGAAGCTCGACCTCGACTCCCGTCGGGGCTCGGGCCGCCAGCTGCTCGAGAGTCTCGCGGGCCTCACGCGACAGCGCGACCGCGTTGGCCTCCGGTGCCCGGTAGAGCTCGAGCCGGAGTGCATCCTCCCCGTCGAGCCGATAGAGGCCGCAATCCGGGACCTCTTCGCGCGTGAGGGTCGCGACGTCGCCCAGGCGGGTCGGGGAGGCGTCGGGCTCGGCGAGCCACAGGCCGGCGAGCTGTTCGAGCGAAGTGACCCGCTCGTGGAGCACGACTGGCCGGATGGTGCCCCCGTCCCTGATGCGTCCGAGGGGCCGGGTCTGACCGACCCGGGCGAGGCGCCTCTCGATGTGATCCACTCCGAGGCCCCGGGCGGCCAGCGCCGCAGCGAGCGGACGCACGACGACTCGTTCGAGGGCGCCGCCGACCCGCTCGACCCGTCCGGCCCCGCGCAGCCGCGAAAGCTCTGGACGCAGCACCTGCTCCGCCCAGACCGTGCGTTGGTGAGCGCTTCGCCCACCGCGAACGACGAGGGCGACGATCGGTGCCCGGTCGCCGGCCTCCACGGTGATCGACAGGTCGTCGAGCGGTGTTCCAGAGATTGCCGTGCGCCGGCGCTCGGCGTCGATGCGCAACCGATCGGGATCGGTCTGCCACTCGGTGACCAGCTCGAGCCGGGCCGCGCCGTCGTCGATCCGGCTCGTGACCTCGAGCACGCCGGGAATCGAGAGCAGGGCTCGCTCGAGCGGCTCGACCACTTCCTGCAACATCGACTCGCGGGATCGTTGGCGGTCGGAGGCCACCACCACGAGCTTGGGTCGCTCGAGAGAGGGGAGCAGCGAGACCGGCAGACGCAGCAGCGAGGCTCCGCCCATGGTGACGAGGGCGAGGGCCGCGATGAGGACCGAGATCGGGCGGTTGAGGAGTGCGCGCAACATGGCAGAGGTCGACGGGTCGAAGGGAGATCGTGTACGGGGCGAGCCGTGTGTGGGCTCAGTAGAGACGCTCCGCCTCCGCTCGGGAGTCCACCGCAGTCGCTCCGTCGGTCAGCAGCTCCACGCCTCGCACCGCGACCGCTTCACCGGCAGTGAGGCCGTCGAGAACCTCGATTCGATCCTGATCGCGCGCGCCGAGCTGCACCAGTCGTCGGCGGGCCTCCAGAGCCCCGCCTCTGGGCTCGAGCACGTACACGACGGCGATTCCGCCCTCGATCATCACGCTTTCAGAGGGCACGCTCAGCGTCGCGTCCTTCTCTTCGAGCAGCACGCGCAGCAGGAGCCCTTCGCCGGGCGGGGGCATGTTCTCGTCCTGGTCGATGGTGGCGACCAGGCGTGCCGCGCCGTCTTCGGCGATCAGTCGAGACACCTCCGTGATGCGGCCGCGGCCGAGGCGCCGTCGCCCGTCGGCCGAGAACGCCTCGACCTCCTGGCCGGTCTCGAGTCGGGGCAGATCGGAGGCGGAGGCGAGTCCGTCGACGCGGGGGGCGCCGGTGCCGGCCATCTCGGCGATCACGGTTCCGGCTTCGACTTCGGCGCCGGGAGCGACCGGTCGGTCGACGATGAGGTGTCCCGAGACCGGTGCGTGGACCGTGAGCTCCGACTGATGCGCCTGGGCCGTCGCGAGCCGCTCTGCGGCCAGCTCGGTGAGGACTTCCTGGCGCTCGAGCTCGACCCGGCCCTCGATTCCCGCAGCTACCGAGCGTTGCGTGCGCTCGAGCTCGTTGAGCTGAGTTCGATGCTGAAGCTGCGCCTCCACCAGGCGCAGGCGAGCGTCTTCGTCGGTCAGTTCGAAGAGCGGCGTGCCGCGCTCCACCCACTCCCCCGTGCGCAGACCGCTGCCGAAGCGTTGCGAATAGGTGATGCGACCTGTCGAAGGCGTCTGGACCGGGGTGCGACTGCTGGGCTCGACTCGTCCGAAGAGGTCCACTGTGGCGCGGAACGGAGCGGGCTCGACGGTCTCCGCAGTGACCGGCACCCGAGCGGGCTCTGGCGGCGGGGGTTCCGGGTCGCCGCAGGCAGCGCACAGACCGCACGCGAAGACCAGGGAGGTGAGCAGTCGGCAGGCGGTGGGCGAGGGTGGCTTCACGGAATGGCTCCCAGAAGGGTCAAAGCAGGGTTTCGGGTCGGCGCAAGCGTCGGCGGGCGTAGAGAAGGAGGAGAACGGTCACGCCGGCGAGCACCGTGAGGTTCCCGAGAAGGCCGAGCAGCGGGACGGGAATGTGGTGGAAGTGAGCCGTCGCAGTTCCGCGCGCCGGGAACGGACTGTAGAAGGCCCAGGGGGCGAAGAGGACGAGCGTCGCGGCAGAGGCCACCATGACGGCCCCCGAGCTGTCGAGACGGACCGACCAGAAGATGGCGATCGAGGCCACCAGAAGAGCGATGGTCACGGCCAGCACGCTGGCTCCCAGCCGAAACCACGGGCCGGCGGGAAGGAGCCAGACGACCAGGATCCCCTGCACGGCCATCAGGAGCGGAATGGGCAGTGCCCGGCGCGCGAGGTATCGCTCGACCGACCGAGTCGAGAGCGCCAGGTCGAGGGTGCCGCTGCGCCGCTCGAGCGAGAGCATGGCCGAGAGAGTCGGGAGAGAGAGCAGGACGTGGGGGAGCAGCACGGTCCGCCGGTACAGTGCAGTCGCCTGATCGAAGCCACTCGCCGCTTCGGCAGCGTCGATCACCCCGCTGATCAGGATCAGCGCGTCGACGATCACGAACAGAAGGAGTCCGCGGCCGGTGAGCAGTACGAAGTCGTAGCGGGCCCGCGCCAGCGGCGCCGGAAGACGCGAAAGTCTCCCCCGAGCGCCGGCGAAGAGATCGGCACCGGAGATCCGGCGCAGGAGTCCAGGCCGGGTCTGGCTCACGTTCCCTCCATGAGCCGAAACGACTCCTTGGCGTTGAGGGCACGAAAGCGCAGGCACGTACCGCGCGGGTCGAGCAGCAGGGTGTGGGGTCGAGCCTTGGTTCGCAGCGCGAAGGGGGTTGGAGTCCCGTCCTCGATCGTGACCAGGGTTTCGACCTCCTCGCGCTCGGACTTCACGACTATCGGGCACCGCACTTCCCCGGTGCCGTCGTTCACCAGCGTGCCACGTACGGAGAAGCCGTCGCCCGCACGGCGGACGTCGACGTTCTCGACCCGGAGCTCGGGCAGGCCGTTGCCTGCGACGTAGTCACGCCAGAGGTCGTCGAGGTCGGTGCCGGTCCGTGCCTCGAGCTGCCCCAGCCAGTCGCGAAGGTCACGCTCGCCGGTTTCGCCCGGTTTGCTCTGCAGAAATTCGTCGAGAGTGTCGACCAGCGGGGTGGCTCCCACCCGTGACTCCAGGGCGAACAAGACGGCCGGGAGACGCTGGGCCCAGGTGATCTGGTCATGGATCTGGGCGCCGAGCAGGGGCCGGCGCAGCGCGCCCCTGTCCCAGGGGCGCCCGGTCATCGCGGCAGTTCGACCGCTCAGCCCCATCCGCTGCATCAACACGGCCGTCAGGAGTTGATCGGCGAGGAGCTCCTGCGTTTCGACGACCCGGGGGTCGGGGAGGCGGGGAGTGATGATCGAGGCCACGAGTTGGCGCTCGTCGATGCGCTCGGCTGCGTGGCTCAGCTGGAGCTCGGGCACCTCCAGCAGCGTCCCGTAGATCTCGATCGGGGGGATCGCAGCGAAGCGGTTGGTGTCTCCGAACGGCGGCGGGACCTCGACGGCGACCAGCCGTTCCACGGGCTCGATCCCGGGCCAGGCTCGGCCGCTGAGCTCGGCGACCCTGTCCATGGCGCCGAGCAGCTCCTGGATTCGTGTTCCCCGCCGCGCACGGCTGGCGACGATCGCCTGCTCGGAGATCGAGACGGGGCGATGGTCGCCGCCGAGCAACACCCAGTCGGAGAGCGGCACGCGACAGGTCGCGCGAAGGCGAGCTCGACCCGTGTTCGGCTCCGGCACCGAGACGTGTCCACAGGGATCGGCGAGGAACCACTTCGAGGGGAGCTGCAGGTCGACTTCGACGGTCACCGGCGGATCGTGCTGCTCGGGCAGGATGTGTCGTCCGTGCTGCCCGGGCGTGTCGGAGACGATCGGCTGCCACGAGGTGTAGCGGGGACGCGGCGCGAGCGACGACAGACCGAGGCGGATGACGCGATCGGCGGCCTGTGGCGCCACTCGGGCGTTGCGCAGGTGTGAGATCTCGCGGGGGAAGCGGGCGGCGAGCAGGGCCTCGTAACGATCGGGGAAGGGCGCCTGGTTCCATCCGATCAGAGGGATCTCGTAGTCGGCCGGAACGCCGCGCGCGCGCAGGGAGAGCACTGGCTCGGCTCCCGGCGCGATCGGTGCCTCGAGGTCGACCTCCAGTCGATCCCAACTGCGAGCGGTCGGTGCCCGGGCCGGTACCGAGTCCTCCCAGGCGACCTGGAGGCCGCGATTGAGCTCGAAGGCGAGGTGCTCGATGGGGCTGGCTCCCGAATGGTGGAAGAAGAGTGCGGACTCGATCTCCACCTGGCCGTCCGCGTCGAGCCGGCCTCGCAAGATGATGCGGTGGGGCTCCAGGTCGGGAGAGGTGACCTCGCCAGGTGCCTGCCACTCGGCTTCGTAGCGCTCCTCGAGCAGCGAGAGGAAGAACCGACTGCGCACCACCGGCACACTGGCCAGCAGGACCACGAGGAGGATGGCGACGGCAGCCGCTCCCCACTCGCGGGGCGTGAGTCCGGCGTCGGGACGCAGGGCTGCGCGGACCCGGTCGGCTCCGAGGGCGAGCGTTCGGATCGGGTGGTCGGGTGCCAGGCCGAGCGGGGGAGAATCGGCCGCGCTGCGGCCCAGAACGAGAGCGCCCGCCAGGAACGCAGCGAGTCCGAAGGCGAGCACGATCGGCAGGGTTGCCGCCAGGCTCTGCAGCGCGAGGTCGACGGGGAAGGGGGCTTCGCTGTAGGGAAAGGTGGGCAGGGCGCGCTCCGGGTCCTCCAGCCGGTAGGGGATCATCCCGATCCAGCTACCGGCCGAGGTGAAGCCACTCCAGTCACCCGGGTCGACTCGTACGCGAAGGAAGAAGAGCGCCTGGTTGAGCCCCGTGAGCAGCAGGCGCGTACCGAAGACGGCCGCGATGAACGCACCGACTTCGTGGCGAAAGACGCGCGTCAGGGCGAGCCAGCCGACGATGCCGAGCAGGGCGCGCGGCGCGACTTCGAAGAGCCATCGCCAGATCGCCGAGTCGACGACCTCGGCGCTCGGAGGCTCGGCCCAGACCAGTGTCGGAAACAGCAGAGGGACGGCCAGGACGGCGAGCGAGATCGGGAGTACCAGGGTGGCCAGCGCCACGACCTTGCGCGTCAGAAACCCGAACCCGCTGATTCGGGCGGAGAGCAGGAGCTCGCGCTCCCCGTGCAGCCGCGCCGTGTTCCCGGCCACGATCACCGCCAGCACCAGGGTGACGAAAGGCAAGACCGAGAAGGTCTCGGAGAGGAGGACGGCCGGGCTGAGCGTGACGCCGGCACGCTCAGCCATCTTCCAGGCCAACACGGAGGGAGCCAGGGCCACGGCGAACAGGGCGAGGCCGAAGTAGAAGCGAAGCGAACGGGTCTGCAGTCGCCACTCGTGGCGCAGGAGAGCGAGCTGAATGCGCACGTCAGGCACTCTCCGGAGGGGCGCTCGAACCGGGCGGCGGAGCGAGCCCCTTCGTGCTCTCGGCAAGGCTCGTTCTGTCGGCAAGGAAGGCGGCGTAGGCCTCCTCCAGATTCGGCTCGGTGGCGGTGGCGGTCGGTCCCGGGGAGCGGGGGGTCGAGCCTCGCGGCTCACGGGGAGCGAGCACGAGCGCCTGGGCGGGGTCGTCTCCCGAGCTGCGTCGCCCGATGCGGGGAAGCTCGGGACGGTCCTGCTCGGGGAGCAGCCAGACTCGGCCGCGGCAGTTTTCGAACAGAGCGCCTGGCGGTCCGTCGTAGACCAGGTGGCCGTGCGACAGGATCGCCAGCCGAGGGCAGGTGGCTTCGATGTCCTCGACGATGTGGGTCGACAGCACCACCGGCAGCTGGTCACCCACGTCGGTGACGATGTTGCGAAAGCGGATGCGCTCCTCGGGGTCGAGGCCGGCCGTGGGCTCGTCGACCACCAGGACGCGGGGCCGGTGCAGTAGCGACTGGGCCAGACCGAGGCGTCGGGCCATGCCGCCCGAGTAGCCTCCGGTGGGGCGATGGGCGGCGTCGCTGAGGTCGACCAGTTCGAGCAGTGCCTCCGCCCGTCGCCGCAGGTCCCGGCGGCGCAGCGGCACGCCGCGGATCTCGCCGCAGAGCATCAGGTATTCCAGGCCGGTCGCCTGGGTGATGGCCTGGTACTCCTGCGGCAGATAGCCGATCCAGGAGCGGATCTCGGGCCGGTGCCGGCTCTGGTCGTCGAGTCCGAAGTAGCGCCGTCGTCCGGCCGAGGGGTCGAGGGCGAGCACCAGGATGGAGAGCAGGGTGGTCTTCCCGGCTCCGTTGGGCCCGAGCAGTCCGAGCACGCCCGGTTCCAGAGAGAGATCGAGGGGGTGGAGTGCCTGGGTGCCGTCCCGATAGGTCTTGGCGAGGCCTTCGAGCTCGATCACGTAGGTATTCTACGAATCCTCCAGCGGAACCGTCCAACCCCCGCGCCATATGATCCCCGGGATGCGCCTGCTCGCCTTCCTCTTGCTGCTCCCGTGGTCGGCTCTTGCCTGTGCCGACGAAGGGACCTCTGGTCCGCAGGTCACTGCGGGGCCTCGAGCTCCGTTGCAATCCCCGTCGCAGACTCCGTCTCCCTCCCGAATGGGGCCGCTGCGGGCGTGCGGCATGAAATTCTGCCGCCCGAACGGCGAAGAGGTCTTCCTCACCGGGAGTCACGAGGGGTGGGAGCTGATCGACCACGCCTGGGGCGAGCGCGAAGCGGTTTTCGACTGGCCGGCCTTTCTCGACTTCCTGACGAACCATGGGCACAACGCCACGCGCCTGTGGATGGTCGAGCATGCCGAGGCCGCCCCGGGGAAAGAGGCACACCCGATGCCCTGGCTGCGTCTGCCCGACGGACGCTTCGACCTCGCGACTCCGTCGCCCGAGTATCTCTCTCGACTGGCCGAGCGCGTGCGGGATCTCGAAGAGCGGGAGATCTACGCCGTGGTGATGCTGTTCCAGGGGGTGTCCTTCTGGGAGGAGCAGGTCAACAAGCAGCGCGAGCTGGACCACTGGAGAACCAACGTCTGGAATCCGGTCAACAACATCCAGGGGATCGCGATCGAGGAGCCGGGCTGGGAGGTCCATCGCCTCGATGGACCGAATGCCGAGGCGATCCGGGCCCTCCAGAGAATCTACCTGCGCGGCGTCGTTGCCGCTCTTGCGCGTGCCCCCAATGTGCTCTTCGAGGTCTCGAACGAGGCACGCCACGGCTCTATCGAGTGGCACGGCTGGGTGATCGAGGAAATCCGGCAGGCGCAGGGCGAGCTCGATTCGCTGCGCCATCTGGTCGGCGTCTCCTATCGCCAGGGGCCGGGGGCGTCGAACGAGGAGCTGCTCGGCGTGGGCGCCGACTGGATTGGCCCGAAGCTCGATCGCTCGAGCGCCACTCGAGGCCCGCCGTGGGGAGGCGTTCCCAACCTGGTCGACACCGACCACTACTGGGTCTACGGCACCGACCCCGCCGAGCCCCGGCGCGTGCGCGAGGCAGGGTTCGCCGGCTTTCTCCATCTCGACCGGCTGCAGCGGGTGGCGGGGGACCCATCCTTCGACGATCAGAAGTGGCACGCCATCCGGCGAGCCATGGGCGAGGTCGCGAGACCGTGAAGACGGCCTCGCGAATCGCGGGCACCCGGCGAGAATGTCCTTGACTCCGAGTCGTAGGAGCCAGACACTAGGTCGGTGCTTCGTGCTCGACAAAAACTGGGTAAGTACCGGATCGTTCGAAGTGTGGCCGAAGGCGGCTTCGCGAAGGTCTTCGAGGCCTACGACACCATCGAGGGAATTCCGGTCGCCCTGAAGGTTCCCCACTCCCACTTGATGGACAAGAAGGGAGTCGAGGAGTTCCGACGTGAGGTGCGCATCACTGCCGGGCTCGATCATCCCTGCATCCTGCCGATCAAGAACGCCGATTTCATCGGCGACCACTTCGTCATCGCCAGTCGGATGGGCAGCGGTGCTCTCGACGATCTGTTGGAGAACCATCGGCGCATGGGAATTCGCCGGGTCGTGCCGTTGGCCGAGCAGATGCTCGAGGCGCTGGCCCACGCCCACGCACGCCGGATCATCCATTGCGACATCAAGCCGAGCAACTTCATTCTCTTTGCCGGTGATCACATCCGCCTGGCCGACTTCGGAGTGGCCAAGCTCGCGCTCGAAACGCTGAAGACGACCGGAGCGGGTACGCTCGGCTACATGGCGCCGGAGCACGCGTTGGGCAAGCCCTCACTGCGCTCCGACTGCTTTTCGATGGCCCTGGTGCTCTACGAGATGCTCTCGGGTGAGCTGCCGAAATGGCCGTTCGAGTGGCCGCCACCGGGGAGCGCCGAGTTGAGGCGGCAGGTGCCCCCGGCGATGTTCGAGTTTCTCCAGAAGGGCCTGCAGGTCGACGAGCGCAAGCGCTTCAAGAGCGCCGTGCCGATGCTCGCCGCCTTTCGCCGCATCAAGCCGCGGCTGCTCGCCAAGGCGACGCGGCGGCGGCGAAAGAAGGCCAACGGGGGCGCTCCGAAGGTCGAGTGGGAGCAACAGCGCCAGCGGGAGTTTCGTCGTCGCTACGGCAAGGTGCTCGAGCTCAAGAGCGAATGCAACCGCTGCGGCGGTTTGATCTGCGAATCGATGCACGCATGCCCCTGGTGTGGAACCCAGCGCAAGATCCATCGGGGAGAGACGAGGCTGCCGCAACGCTGTCCGCGCTGTCGTCGAGGCCTCAAGTCGGACTGGCGCTACTGCCCGCACTGCTACGGCGCCGCGGTCGGCCCCTTCAGCACGCGGGAGTACACGGACACGCGGTACGTGCGCGGATGCGGCAATCCGGACTGCGAGCGCAAAGAGGTGTTCCCCTTCATGCGCTACTGCCCGTGGTGCAACCGCAAGGTGAAGAAGACCTTCCGGCTCGAGCCGCGGGGCACGCTCTGTCCGCACTGCGATCAGGGGATCGCGGCGGACTATTGGAGCCACTGCCCGTGGTGTACGAAGGCGCTCGAGTAGGGCAGAGGCGCCGGCTCAGCGGGGAGCTTCGGCTGCTGTCCGGTCTTCTCTGACCCCCGCAAGGCGGTCTCCAGCGGGAGAAAGCCTCTGGGCCGCGAAGGAGCAGCCCTCGCAGATTGCTTGCGATGCAAGAGACCTCTGGGGCGCTCGAGTGTGCCTCGCGCGAGGTCGTCGCTGGTCGATGGGCTAACATCGGGTCAACCACCTACAGCTGTGCAGATCGTGAAGGGAGGCGCGAGATGTCATCGAGTGATGTTCGCGTGAAGCGGGTTCGTCGCCGGGTCGTTTGCTGCCTCGCACTCGTAGTGCCGGCCCTGGTCGCCGCCCTCTCTCCGGTTCCCGCTCAGGAGTGGCCGGGCTTTCGCGGCCCGAGGTCGGACGGGAGTGTGGCAGGCGAGCTGCCCGACGGGAGCTCTCCGCTTCGACTGAAGACCCGATGGAAGGTGCCGATCGGGAGCGGATACACGGGGCTCTCGGTGGCAGAGGGCACTCTGGTCACCGCCTTCGCCGTGGTTCAGGAGAGGACGCCGACGAAGCCGTCGAGCGTCTGCTCGCCGGTCGGGAGACTCCGCTGATCGAAGAGGACCGGGTTCTGTTCCTGTGGAGTGGCGAAGCCGACGATGTCGGCATCGCGGGCGACATGCTGGGCGCCCGAAGGGAAGCGGCGATGCAGCGTGTCGCGGGAACCGATCTCTGGTGATGGGAGACCACTCTCGATCGTCGCGCTCGGATGAGCTACGTGTTCTTCGTCGACTTCTTGCCGGAGGCCGATCCGCGCAACCCGCGCCGCGTCCGCTCGACGCTCTACGGTCCCGACATGTTCAGCCCCAGAGAAGAACGGATGGATATGTCGTGGTTCGCGATGCCGGAGGGCCCGGGAGATCCGGAGGCCCACCTGCAGCCGGTGTCGCCGACGGCGCCTCGCGGGAGAATCGAGACGCTCACGGTCGAGATGGTGCCGGAACCGGGGCCGGGCCAGGAGGAAGCCGAGCCCGTGGAGGTTCCCGTCAAGGTGTGGTTGCCGCCAGGCTACGACGACAGCGACGCGCAGTACCCGGTGGTGTTCGTGCACGGGAAGCACGCGATCGACGAGGGACACTGGGACCGCTCTCTCGATCACCTGGTGGGCAAGAGCGTAGAGCCTCTTCTCGGCGTGTTCGTGGAGGCGCCGGGCAATCTCTGGCTGGTGTACGACGATCACCTCATCGACAAGGTCGTGCCGATGATCGAGGAGCGCTATCGGGTCCTGCCGGGGCGAGATGCTCGTGCCAGCATCGGTGTGGGGTGGTGGAGCGTGAACGCGTTGACTCTGGCCTTCGGTCATGCGGAGACGTTCGGCCGACTGGGAGTCCAGTCGGTGATGATGCTCGAGACCGAGACGGCGATGTTCCGCGAAGCCCTGGCCGACACCACGGCGGCGGACTTTCCCTATCGCATCTACCTGGACTGGGGGGAATGGGACTTTCGAGCCGAGCTCGAGGGGTGGGACACACGCGATTCCGCCAGAGAGAGCTGGGAGCTGTTCGAGGACCGCGGATGGAGGCCGAGCGGAGGCAAGGTGTACGACAGCACCGACTGGATCAGCTGGAGTAGTCGGACCGATGAACTGCTGGAGGCGCTGTTCCCCCTGACGCCTCCCGGGTAGCGGATCGACCGAGCTTCGGCAGTGCAGCGGGGCGGCCGACGACGTCGACCCGTGGGCTCGACCCACCAGGAGCTCGCTACTTCCACGCCGTCGTGTCGCCGCTCTCGAAGTCGTCCTGGAAGATCTCTCCGCCGATGCCGTCGAGGATCCCCATCAGCTCGAAGGGCAGATCGACGAAGCCCGGAATGCCGAGCGCCGGGGAGTCCGGCTGGAGTCGATAGTCGCCGGTTGCCTCGTCGACGAAGCGCGGGTCGGTGTCCTCGAGGTTGTTCGCCATCTCGGCGAACTGTGGGAACGCGGGGCCGCCCCACTCGCTGTCGACCGTGAAGCGTGAGTTGTCCCAGCCCAGGTTACGCGAGAACACGGAGTCCTCCGGCAGGCGCCAGTGGGAGCCCGCGGGCACATCGGCGTAGGGAATCGCGCAGAGCTCGGGCCAGGTCGAGCACCAGGGCTCGGCGGCGTGGTCGACCCCTTCGTCGTGCATTCGCCGTCGAAGGTCCCAGCTGCTGTTGTCGTTGGTGATCCAGTCGACGCCGCGCGAGTCGGAGTGCAGCATGGTGCCGCAGCGCACGGCGATGTTGTTCTCGAACAGGTCGTCGCGGCCACCGCCATGCATGATGGCGTGTCCCGAGACGTCGACGATGAGATTGCCGAACACCTCGACCCCGGCCATGCAGTCGTCCAGGTAGATGGCATGCTCGCCGGCCCCCGGGAAGACGCCGTCGATGTCGTGGATGTAGTTGAAGGCGAGACGGTTGCCGCGCCAGTCCCAGCGCCGTCCGGCGTAGATGGCGCCGGCGTCGGAAGAGAACAGGCAGACGTCGTCGATCTCGTTGTACTCGATGAGATGGTCATTGCCGCGAAAGAGGATCGCAGAGTGGGGCGCGTCGTGAATGTGGTTGTGGCGCGCTACGTTGCCGCTGCCTAGCAGGTGGATCCCGGGCAGGTAGCTCCAGGTCCACCGTCCGAAGCGGTGGATGTCGGTGTTCTCGACCCGGTTGTTGCCCGGCGTGAGCGAGGGGCGATCCCCGCCCTCGAGCCGGATCCCGTGGTCCCCTGTGTCGACGACCTCCGAGCGCTGGACGGTGTGGTTCGAGCCCTGGATCCGGGCGCCGTCCTGGCCGGCGCCGAACAGGCGACAGCGATCGAAGGTGACATGGCTGCCGCCGGTGACCGCCACGGCGTCGGACCGTCCCATGCCGATCGAGAGGTCGCGGAACTGCAGGTGCTCGGCGCCCTCCACCCGTAGCACCGGTTCCTCGAGCATCGAGACCATGATCTCGAGGTCGGCGACGTTGGCCGTCGGCCACCAGAAGAGGACACCGCTCGAACGCTCCAGGTACCACTCACCCGGCTGCGAGATCTCCTCCAGCAGGTTCTCCGCGAGCCAGGGCATGCCCGGGGCGATGCCGTAGCCTGGCACGCGGGACAAGGTCACGGTCTTGTTGGCGGCGTCGATCGAAGCGGCGGCCACGTGCTTCTCGGCCCAGTAGTGCTTCCAGAAGCCGAAGAACCAGGGGTCGGTGGCCGCAGACCAGCGGCTCATCCGGTCCGTCTGGACCGTGAAGCGGGTGTCCGACAGCGCCTGGTCGATCGCCGCGAAGCCCCACAGAACGGCGCTCGGGTCGACCGTGGTCGCCGTGCCGGCGGCGCCCCCCTGGCCGGCGCCGTCGGCGGGGCCGAAGCTGCCCAGATCCTGGGCGTAGCGGTACCACCAGGGATGCGTGTTCCCAGGGTAGCCCGCGTCCTGGGCGGCGATGAACCAGGCGGTGTACGGATTGCCGTCGTAGATCCAGGAGTGGCGGTAGAGGAAATAGGTCTGGCCGTTGACCAGGCCGTCGCGCACGTAGTAGTTGACGCCGTCGCGGGTGCCGGCCTTGTTCCACGTGCCGCTGACGTCGGGCACTGCTGTGCCGAAGAGCCGCACCTGATCGTCTTCGTGGGTCGACTGGGGCTCGTGTTGATCCGCGTCGGGCCAGCGGGCGAGCTGCATCGGCCGCTCGTCGGCGAACAGCTCGAGCGCTCCCAGGACCCGGTCGCCGTTGCCGCGATAGAGCAGCTGACCGTAGTCCGTGATGCCGTGAGCCGCGAGATCGGCCCGCAGCACCTGGCCCCGCGCCTCTGCGGGCAGGCGGTTCCACTCGGGATCGCCGCTGGTGACCGGTGAGAACCAGGCGCCGTCGACGCTCTCGGCGCCCAGTAGTCGCACCGTCTCTCCCGGCTGGGCGCGCCACACCACCGGCCGGTCGGCTACCCCGCTGTCCTGGCTCGACAGCGCGAAACCGCTGCTCAGCAGCCAGTCGCCTTCCCGCAGGAAGACGGCGATACCACCGGGACCGACGCCGTGTGCGGTCTTGTGGTCGCGCACCTTCTGTCGTGCGGCTTCGAGGGTGCGCAACGGACTTCCGATCGTGCCCGGGTTGCCGTCGGAGCCTTCGGGGGCGACGTAGAAGGTAGCGCTGTACTGGGCGGGGGCTGCGCTCGGCGCGATCAACGGCAGGCAGCAGGCTGAGGCCTTCGCGAGCAGGATCGCAGCGCGGACATGGATCTCAGGTGTCCAACGACACATCCCGTTCGACACTCCAAAGAAGAAAGGGGACAGTTGGCGCGACGCGTCCCCGAGAGCGAGTCGCTTGCCGCCGGCACGTCCGACGGCATCGCAGAGAATTATACCAATACGCAACAATTCAGAGCAGGACGACTCACGAGAGGATCGCGAGCGCGACGCCGAGTCGAGGGTCTACAGGCATCCCCAGGGGGAGACCTTCGAATCGCTGGCCGGCTCGGAGGTGCTCGAGGTCGGCTCTGGCCGAGATCCGCCAGTTGCTGCCAACGCATCTTCGGCGCGGATCCGCTCGAGTCGACGGTAGAGAGTTCGCTCCGAGATACCGAGCGTGTCGGCAAGAGCGCGGTTGTCGCCGTGGAAACTGGCAACGGCCCAGCGCAGGTAGTTCTCCTCGGCTTCGACGAGGGGAACGATCTGGCGCCGCTGCCGCGCCGGAATCGGCCGTGCACGACAGCGCTCGGGCAGATGGTCGGCCGTGATTTCGCCGTCGTCGGCCAGGAGACAAGCGCGCTCGAGGATGTTGAGCAGTTCGCGAACGTTGCCGGGAAAGTCGTAGCCGCGAAGCGAATCGAGGGCTCCCGAGCTCATACGGCAGCGCGGTCCGCAGCCCAGACGCTCGAGGAGAGCCTGCACCAGCACCGGAAGATCCTCCACTCGTTCACGCAGCGGCGGGAGCCGAATCGGAAAGGCACTGAGACGGTAGAAGAGGTCTTCCCGGAAACGGCCCTCCGCCACCATCGTGCGCAGGTCGTGGTGGGTCGCGGAGACCAGACGGAACTCGGCTCGCTTCTGCTGAGTCGAGCCGACGCGGCGAAAGCTCTTGGTCTCGAGCAGCCGGAGCAACTTGACCTGGAGAGTGAGCGGCACGTCACCGATCTCGTCGAGGAACAGCGTGCCGCCCTCGGCGGCCTCCACGAGACCTTTCTTGCGCGCGGCCGCCCCCGTGAACGCGCCCCTTTCGTGGCCGAAGAGCTCGCTTTCGAACAGACTTTCGGCCAGACCGGAGCAGTCGACCGGGACGAACGGCCGGTCGGCTCGACGGCTCTGGCGATGCAGTGCGGTGGCGACGAGCTCCTTTCCGGTGCCCGACTCGCCATGCAACAGGACTGCGGTGTCTCGCTTTGCGACCCGCGCCACCAACTCGAGCATGTGCCGGAAGGCGCTCGAACGGCCAACGAGCCCCACGGCACAGGGCTCGGCGTCGGCATCGTCGATGGGCCGCAGCCGTTCGAGAAAGAGCTGACACACGCTGCCGACAGAGCAGAGCGGCTGAAGGACGACGTCCTCGTGTCGTGCCCCTTCTGGGGTCCTGTGCAGGTGAACGGCGCGGCACTCCTCTCCCGTCTCGAGGGCACAGAGCATCGGACAGCGCTCTCCCGCCTGGTGACAGGGCACGGAGTAGCCGTGCGAGACCTCGTAGCAATGCCTCCCGACGACGTCGCCTCCAGCCGCGAACTTCTCCCTGTACCGCCGATTGGCGGCATAGATCCGGTGGTCGCAGCCCAGCAGGATCGCGGGCTCCCGCAGGGAATCGAGCACCGCGAGCGTGAGAGGCTGCACGGTATCCATGGCAAGAGAGGCACCCAGAGAAACGATCACCCGATCGAGAGCCACTGGGCAACACCCCTCGAGGTAGTTCGGAACCGGGAAGCTGCAGAGCGAGGAGAGAATCCCCTCGCTGTTCAGCCGGCTCCGCTGGGTCTCGGACATCCCTTGTCCGCTCGTCTCGAGCACTGGTTGGCCTCCGGTGCCGAGTGTCGGCCGGCGAGGCCGACGGTCACGGCAGCTCGAAAGGCAGGTACACCGGCACCTCGTAGTTGTGGATGAACTCGATGGCGCGCAGCGCGTCGCTCGCCGCCGCGGCGAAGCCGTCGATGTCGCCAGCGCCCTGCGAGGGCGCTGGGCCATTCGCGATCTCGAGCCACTCCATGAGGTCCACGTCCTGCGTCAAGTACCAGGCTGTCGGTTCGTCTCCTTCGGAGGAGTCGGGGAGGATCAGTTGATCGAACCTCTCTCCCCGCCAATCGCTCCGATGGTAGGGCTCCTCCCCCAGCACGCCGAAGTCGACGAACATCTCTTGCACGTCCGGGAAGTCCAGGTAGTTGTCGAGGCCGTCGTGGGCCTCGTAGATCGTGCAGCCTTCCGGGTCCAGGTAGGCCGGGTCTATCGGTTCCTCGCCCTCTTGCGGCGGTTCATAGACGACGCTGGGGTCTTCGCAGTCCAGCACCAGCGCCGGAAGGACGTTTGCGGTGGCCGCAGTGGTCAGGGTGTCCAATGGGATCTTGAGGATGCGATTCATGTATTGCGTGAGGTCGACGGTGATCTTCCCGAACTTGTTGGCGGCCCCGCCCAGGAACGATCCGGCGCGAATGAAGTCCTCGTCTCCGAGCGGCTCGGGGGGATCCGCACAGGTCGGGTTGAAGGTGTCGCCTCGGTCCCACACTCCATTTTCGTTGGCATCGTCGAAGCGCTCGCCGTACTCGTAGTATCCACTCTGGTTGGCATCTTCGAACGCCTCCGGGGCATCGTAGAGTCCGTTTCCGCCAATCGGATAGTCGTCGGTGAAACAGTAGCTGGGGCGTCCCGTGCCGCCAGGCAGGAGATGCCACAGCGACGCGTCGAACTTGCGCCAATCGTACGGGTCCAGGGACGGGTGAAACGGCGGCACCAGCTTGGGATCGCTGTGTGACCAGATATCGATCTCCGCCGGATCGGTCTGGAGGTGGCCATACTTCATCAAGCGGGTATAGAGAGCCATGCTCTCCATCGGCGAATCGACGACGCGCCATTCGTTGCACAGTTCGGCTTCGATCGAGTCGGCCCTGAGCAGGGCCTTGTCCCATTCGGACAGATCCCCTGACTCGAATCCCGACTCGAAGATCGTGAGGTCGGCATCGGTCTCGCAATCGAACCCCATCATCAGCCGACCGGTGGAGGGCTCGGTCGTGACGGCGCCAGCCATCTTGATGGTCGAGATCACCTCGTCCAGGTGCATCCGGTGATTCTTTTCCTTGGTGCGGCCGCCGCTCAGCCTGCCAAAGTAGTCGACGGGAACCGGTGCGTATTCCGCGACGCCGTCTCCGTCCTCGTCCAGTTTCAGGTCGCAGCTGAAGGGCAGGAAGGGAATCTCCTGGAGATCTTCGGTGATCGCGATCTTGCAGTAGCCCCAGCCGTATCCCGGAACCTCCTTCGGGAGCTCGACGAAGCGTCGAGCGAGAATCGGCTGGCCTGTGATGTCGTCCCGTACGAGGTGGATCAGGTCGCCGAAGACGTCGCCGCAGCCGCCGACTTCGTGATCCTGCGCCGCTAGCGGAGCGGCCAGTACCACCATCATCACCAAGAAGAAACCGCTCACTGTCCTGGGCATGGTTCCACCTCCTCGAGGTTTGATCTCCGGCGTCCGCCGGCGGGGTTTCCTCTCTACGGAAGTGCAATCGCCGTACCGGAAGCCCCACCGAATCGGTGCGAGAGGAAAGACCTGGCCGATCGGGCGATCGAGGGGAGCGAGATCGGCGTTCGACGCCGGCAGCGGCGGCGCCGACTGCCAGCGGTGGCAGAGACGCGATGGGCCGCCGCCATGAATGGCAGTCGCGCCGGCCCCCGAAACAGGCGCCTCGGCTCGCGACGGTCTCGCTACCCGCCCCGCAATCTGGACTACCACTCTCCCGCTCGGGTGACTTTCCGGTCGGTTTTCGTCTATTCCTTGAAGAAGGAGTTGTGGCCAAGGGAGGTGGAGTACACATGCGCCGGCGGGAACAGTCGGGAAGATCGACCGCCGATTTCGCGATGACTCCGCTCGATCCTGATCGCAAGAGGCGGGACGAGGTGTACTCGCCGCTTCGAACGGGAGCCCTGTTGGCGAATCGCTATCGGATCGAGCATCCGCTCGGCTGCGGAGGCTCGGGGGAGGTCTGGCGTGCGCACGATCTGGAGCTCGATCTACGCGTTGCCCTGAAGGTGCCTCATGGCCGGTGCTCCGATTCCGACAGCGACGATCTCGAAGCGTTGCGACGCGAGGTCCGGCTCGCGCGGGAGGTCGCATCGAGACATGTGTGTCGAGTTTTCGACTTTCTCCGCTTCGCAGGTCTCTGCGTGATGTCGATGGAGTTCATCGAAGGAACGACCCTTCGCACCTTGCTCGAGCGAAAGAGTCCGCTTCCCTACAGTCAGATGACGGACATCGCATCGCAGCTGCTCTCCGGGCTCGAGGCCATCCATGCAGTAGGTCTGGTGCACTGCGACATCAAGCCGGAAAACGTCATGCTGACCGAGTCGGGCCGGGTAGTGGTCATGGATTTCAGCATCGCGCGTGCGCTGCGGGAGAGGGGAGCCGAGAAGCTTCACGGCACCCCCGCCTACATCGCTCCGGAAGAGGTGCTGGGAAAGCCCCTCGATACCCGATCCGACATCTACTCGGTCGGCGTGATGCTGGCGGAGATGATCGAGCCCCGAGGTGTGCGCAGTCAGGCCGCGCGCCAGCGCGTCTGGCGCGACGTACGGATGCAGCCGCCGCGACTGGCCGCCACACCATGGCGCTCGCTACTGATGTCCACCATCGCGATCGATCCCGAGGCGCGCCCGCAGAGCGCTCGTGAGCTCGAGCGAGCCCTCAGGCGAGTTCGCCGCATCCCGCGAGAGACTCCGGCCGTGAGGAAGTTGGAGACCTACTGGGCGTTCGATGCCGGAGCCTCGGTCCTTTCGGCTTCACTTCCAGACGATGAGGAGGGGGAGGCTCCGTGGTCCCTGCCACACCCCGCCCGCTCGGGTGTGGGGCGTCGACGGTCAGAGGATGAGAATCGGTGATGAGAATTCCCTTCTGTGTGTTGACTTTGCCCGCAGTCGTCTCTTCTTGACAGAAGCCCGACGGTCTATCCGAAGGGTTCCCTGTTCGGTGGACCGACGAAGCCAGCGAGAGCTTCCCCCATGTCTCTCGAGACCCTCAGGCACTGTCCCGATTGCGGCACACCGCTCGCGGGTGAGCCGTGGGCGCGGGGGCTGTGTCTGTCTTGTCTCGGTCGATTGGCAATGGACCAGCCGTCACTGCACGAGGACATCCAGCAGCAGCGGCGTGAGGAGGCTACGACGCTCGACGACGGCTCAGCGCCAGTCCTGTCGCGTGGGGACGTCCTGGGGAATCGCTACCAGATTCGCTCCCGGCTGGGCGGAGGTGGGATGGGGGAGGTCTGGCGCGCTTTTGACCTCAAGCTGCGGGTCGATGTGGCCCTCAAGGCGTTGCACCCTCGCCTGGTTGACCATGATCGCGCCCTCGAGACGCTGCGCCAGGAGGTGCGCACGGCCCGAGAGGTGGTGTCCCCGAACGTGTGTCGGGTGTTCGATCTCGTGGAGATCGACGGCCAGGAGTTGGTGTCGATGGAGTACGTCGACGGGACGACGCTACAGCAGGTGCTGGAGGAGCGCAGTCCGCTGGACATCGACGAGGCTCGCGACGTGGCGGCGCAGCTGCTGGCCGGGCTCGAGGCGATTCACGGCGCGGGGCTGGTGCATCGCGACGTCAAGCCCGAGAACGTGATGCTCACCCGCGCGGGTCGGGTAGTGGTGATGGACTTCGGGATCGCCCGCGCGCTGCGGGAGGACGAGGCTCGGGGAATCGTCGGTACGGTGGCGGGGACTCCGGCCTACATGTCTCCGGAGCAGGCGCGGGGTGAAGCGCTGGACGCCCGGGCCGATGTCTTCGCCGCCGGGCTCGTGCTCGCCGAGATGATCGATCCGGAGGGAACCCCGGATCCCGAGTCGCGCCGTCGGCTCTGGGAGCGCTGCCACCAGGAGCCGCCCGCTCTGGCCGAGACGCCCTGGGCACCGATCCTGCGACGCGCGGTGGCACCGGCCAAGGAGCTGCGACCTGCCTCGGCCGCCGAGCTGGCGCGCGCGCTCGAAGAGCTGACGGCACGTGCCCTCGGCGACGACGGAGTGATCCCCTATCCCGGTCTGGCTGCCTTCACTGCCGAGGACACCGAGTACTTCTTCGGTCGGGAGCTCGAGGTCGAGGGAGTCTGGAAGGAGCTCCGGCGATCCCAGCTGTTAGCCCTGGTCGGGCCTTCGGGGGCGGGCAAGAGCTCGTTCGTCCATGCCGGTTTGCTCCCCGCGATGCCGCCCGGCTGGCGAGCTTTGGTCACGACGCCCGGGAGCCGGCCGTTCCAGAACCTCGCCCGAGGACTGGTGGGCGAGGTGGCCGGGGACACCGAGGCGATGGACGCCTTGCTGCGCTTCGAGGAGCCCGACGTGGCCGTGAGCCTGATGGGACAGTGGCGGCGGCAGCAGACGCAGGGGTTGGTGGTGGTCGACCAGTTCGAGGAGCTGTTCACCCAGAATCCCTCCGAAGTCCAGAAGGGCTTCGCCGAGCTGCTCGGACGACTCGCCCTCGAGGCCGACGTGCACGTGCTGCTCTCGATGCGCGACGACTTCCTGTTTCACTGCTCGGAGCACGAGGCGCTCACGCCGGTGTTCAGTGCGATGACTCCGCTGCGTCCGCTCAGCGGATCGGCGCTGCGCCGCGCTCTGGTGCAGCCGGCGCTCAAGTGCGGCTATCGCTTCGAGGACGACGCCCTGGTCGACCAGATGCTGGCCGAGGTGGAGGGCGAGCGCGGCGCGCTGCCGCTGTTGGCGTTCGCGGCGGCCCAGCTCTGGCAGCGGCGGGATCGCGAACAGGGTCTGCTCATTCGAGAGGCCTACGAAGAGATCGGCGGTGTGGCGGGTGCCCTGGCCCGGCACGCCGAGGCGACACTCGAGCGCATCGGTGCCGAAAACCTGCCGATCGTGCGCGAGTTGTTTCGTCACCTGGTCACCGCGCAACGAACCCGCGCGGTGTGGGACCGCGAAGAGCTCCTGTCGACCTTCGAAGGTGGGGGCCGAGGTGCTGCCGAGAGTGCCCTGGCAGCCCTGATCGATGCCCGGCTCCTCACGTCGTACGAGCTCCAGGGTGACGACGAGGAAGAGCCCCACCACCGCGTCGAGATCATCCACGAGTCGTTGCTGCGCACCTGGCCACGGCTGGTGCGCTGGCAGAGCCAGGACGAGGACAGTGCCCACATGCTGGATCAGCTGCGTCAGGCGGCGCATCTGTGGGACGAGCGCGGTCGCTCTCCGGATCTGCTCTGGACCGGCACCTCCTACAAGGATTTCGAGCTGTGGCGCGAGCGCTATCCGGGCGGGTTGAGCGCCCAGGAAGAGGCTTTCGCCCGGGCGATGACGCGGCACGCCGAGCGCCGCCGGCGTCGTCGGCGCATTGCCGCGGTCAGCGCCTTCGCGTTCCTGATGGTGGTGCTCTCGGTGGTCGGCGGCCTGTGGCGGCGCTCGGAAATCGAGAGCCAGCGAGCCGAGGCCGCCAACCTCTTCACCCAGGCCCAGACCAAGCTCGAGTTCGACGATCACCCGACCGGGGCCCTCGCGTTCGCGATGGCGGCCCTCGAGCATCACGACACCCTGGAGATCCGTCGGCTCATCGTGGAGGCGCTCTGGCGAGGACCGACGGAGCTGCGAATCCCCTTCGACTCCTGGTGGGGCGTCGACTTCGGTCCTGACGGCCGGTGGCTGGCCGCATCGAGCGTCGGCGAGGGGGGTGCCGCGCTGTGGCCGTCGGACGGCGGCCCACCCACTCTGTTGGAAGGCAGCGAGGAGTCCACCGAGATCCAGATCAGCCCGCGCGGCGACGTGGTCGCGAACACCTTTCCGCGGGCCCGACAGTCGATCGGTCTCTGGACCGTCCCCGACGGCCGGTTCCTGCGCTCCTACGACCTCGGCGAGCAGACCGCGACCTGGGTTTTCCACTTCTCGCCCGACGGTGAGCGCGTGGCGACGACCACGGAGAACTTCGTTCAGGGGGTGGGAGAGTTGACCGTGCGCTCCTGGCCGGTGGCGGGCGGCGAGCCCGAGCTGATCGCGCGCATCGACAGCAACCCGGACTACAAGGGCGCCAGCCTCGGCCTCGACGCCAGCGGCCGGTGGCTGTCGTGGAGCGATGGCAGTCAGGTCATGGTCGGCCCGGTCGACGACACCGGCTTCGACCGCTCCCGCGTCCGGATCCTGCCGCACGACGAGAGAGTCCTGGGGCAGGCGTTCGATACCGAAGGCCGACGGATGGCCACCCTCGCGGAGGGGGTCATTCGAGTCTGGTCTCTCGAGGACGACCCACCGAGGTTGCTGAACACCCTCCGAGCCCGCGACTTCGAAGGCGCCGACGGAGCCACCTTCTCTCCCTCGGGCAGTCTCCTCGCCTCGGCCGGCTTCCTCTGGGATCTCGAGGGTCCCACGGGTGCCGCGCCGCTGCGTCTCCGGCGTCCCGGCGGCGGCTTCTTCATGACCTCGTTCCATCCCTCGAAGCCCTGGATCGCTACCAGTGGGGGCGGTTCGGCGTCTCTCTGGCCGCTGAACCGCCAGTACCCGCTTCTGCTCCCCGGAGCGGGGGGCGCGGCAACCTTCACCCGGGACGGCCGCTCTCTCATCGTGAAGACCGGGGATGAGCTGAGCCTCTGGCCGCTCCACGCCGATGGCGGGCCGGTTCGCTTCCTCTATCGGTCCGAGGTCTTCTACGGCGGGGTGAACCGGCTGGCCCTGGCTCCGGACGAGTCGTTCGTCGCCACCACCAGCCAGCGCGGGCACGTGCGCGTGCACCCCCTGGACGGTGGTCCGGTGCGAGAGCTCGAGGGCTTCACCGACGTCATGAAGGCCCTCGCGGTCGATGCGAAAAGCCGGCTCGTGGCCGCCGGCAGCGGGCCCTTCATCGACAGCGAGGCGCTGGTTCGGGTCTGGGATCTGAACACAGGGGAGGCGCGGATCCTCGATGCCGGCGACGGGGAGCCGATCCAGTGGATCCGCTTCCTCCGCGATGGCGATGTGCTCGTCTCCACCCGCGGTCTGATCCGCCGCTGGGATCTCTCCGGCTCGGTCCCCGAGGTCGAGGAAACGATGAGTTTGGCAACCGAGGGCGCTATTGGCGGAACCGCGTTCGAGCTCAGTGCGGACGAGAGCCGCTTGCTGTTCTTCTACCCGGAAGACGGCACGCACTGGGTCCAGGAGTTGGCCACTGGAGAGCGTCGCGAGTTGGTCGAGCATCGCTCCTCGAGCTCGGCCCTCTTCGCCGACGCAGCCGGCCAGATCGTCGTCTCCACCGACGAGCAGGGAGCGATCCGCGTCGGCCGAGTGGACGGTGGTGCGCCCCACCTGCTCATCGCTCCCGAGCCCTCGCGCCTGCTTGCCGTCTCCCCCGACGGCCGCTGGATCGCCGCGATGAGCGGTGACGACACCTATCTGTGGCCGATGCCCGGCCTCGACGAGCGACCGATCCACACGCTCCCCCGCGACGAGCTGCTCGCGAAGCTCCGTGCGCTGGTCAACCTGCGCGCCGTCGAGGATCCCGAGGCGGTCTCCGGCTGGAAGCTCGAGATCGGTTCCTTCCCGGGCTGGGAAGAGGTACCGACGTGGTGATCGTCGGCTCGACTATCTCCAGCTCAGTCGCACCCCCAATCGGTAGATGCGAGGAGCGACGTTGTCGTAGAGCCAGAACGCTCGCGAGATGCTCAGGTTGCTCTCTCGCGACATCTCGGTGCCCTCGTTGGTGATGTTGAAGGCATCGATGCCGAAGGTCAGATTCACTGAGCCGCGAAGGTTGAACTCCTTCTCGACACGCAGGTCGGCGATGAAGAGATCGTCGAGGCGGTAATCCGTGACGTCGTCCACGACGCTCGCCCTGACCAGATCGGAGCTGCTGGTGAGGAGTTCGTCTATGTATGGCAGCGGGTATCCCTCGCGCGCCTGGAATGAGCCCGAGAGGTTGAAGCCCCAGGGCTCGGTCGGCGCTACCTGGTACATGCCGCTGAGGTGGGCCGTCCAGGTGGACTGCAGGAGGCGCACGCCCCGGCCATAGGGATTGGAGCCGGTGATGAACGTGCCGCCGTCGCGGTCGTCTCCTGCCCAATTGAAATTCGGATCGGAGTTCTCGATGTAATCTGCGGGAATCCGCCACTCGGCCTTGCCCCAGTTGACGTAGCCTCGCAGCATCCATTGATTGCTCAGACGCTTCGTCCATGTCACGTTGGCGCCGAGATAGTCCCGCTCCCGCGAGCCGTTGAGTAGCAGCGAGCCGCCGGTGAATTCGAAGTCGTCGCGGAGGGCATAGATCGGAACCTCGTAGCTCGATTCCGGCCCCCCGGAGATGCCACCGGGAATCATGCCCTCGATCGTGCCGTCGAAGACGTAGTCGTCCGCGACGAGAGTCCGGAGCGAGCCGTCCGGCTCCCGGATGAAGGCGCGCGTTTCGTGAATCCTGTCGATGTTGCGCCAGGTCAGGTTCAGGCCGAGGACGAGCTCGGGGAGGATCGCGTGCTCGACGCTGGCGACGAGCTCGCTGGTGAGCTCGCTCTCGAGACCGGGGTCGTTGACATTGGGATTCTCGAGTGCGTCCGGGTTGGCGGGGTCGAAGCCCCACGCGAACGCCACCTGCGAAGGATCGTCGAACTCACTACCGTCACCGGTGTACGGACCGTCCTCGTAGGGCGCAGCGAAGTATGCGTAGGCTTCACCCACCGGGTTGGTTCTCCATAGCCACCAGCTGTTCAACTGATCGGCGAACTGGGCGAAGCTCGCCCGGATCAGCGTCGTGCGATCGGCACCGGCCGCGTAGGTGATCCCGACGCGGGGTACCAGATCCTCCCAGGAAAAGTCCTCATCCCCTCCGGCATAGTCGAGCGCGGGCAGCACGTTGGGCACCATGGGATGGGCCGGAACGCTGGCGGGCCCGTTGAAGCCCGACTGGTCGTCGTAGCGGAGTCCAGCGTTGATGGTCAGACGGCCCAGAGCGATGGTGTCTTGCGCCCAGAGCGAGAAGTAGTCGGTCTGGAGTGGCAGCGCGGCACCGCGCTTGGCGACCACGAAGTGTGTGCTGGTGGTGTTGTAGGTGAAGATCTGCCGCCCGGGCCAGTCGTAGGTGCCGCTCAGAGTCGGATTCTCGCGGTAGCGTCCCCCGACGCGGATCTCGTGCTTGCTCTTGCCCCAGCTGAAGAAGTACGAGGCATCGCCCTTGAGCTCGGCCGGCTCGGTGGCGAACGACGTGCTGATGTAGTTGTCCTGCCAGACCCCGTCCGACCGGCGCCACGACTCTGGAGCATTCGGACCCCGCCCCCCCTTCGCCACGACTTCCCAGCCGAGATCCGAGAAGGAGTACATCCCCGTCACGAACAGGTTGGAGGAGAAGACGTGTGTGTCCTCGAAACGGTAGTGCGCGCTCGGTCCTCGCTGGTCCCAGGTCGTCTCGGGTGGGCGGTCGAGCCCGGCATCGCGGCCGAGCCACTGCTTGTCGCCGTTGCTCCAGGAGGCCACGAAGCTGTTCGCTGGTGTGAACTGGAGGTTCGCTTTGAGGGCGGTGTTCTCGAAGATGATCCTCTCCGCCTGGCCGGTAGGCACGAACTGCGCGACGTCGCTCTGCCCCCAGCTACCCCACAGCCAGGCTCGATCCCGCACGAGGGCACCCCCGGCTTCGAATCCCATGTCCTCGACTCCGCGAAGCTGATTCCCCGAGTAGTCCTCGATCTCCTGGCCCGGTCCCATGTCCTCCGGGCCGACGTCGACCTCGGCCTGCTCCATCAGGCCACCGAAGTACCCGTCCGCCCTGGTCTCGAAGAATCTCGCTGAGCCCCGGAACTCGTTGCTGCCGCGCTTGGTGACCAGGTTGACGGTGACTCCAGCCGTGTTCTTCGTCACGTCGGTTCCACCAGTCGAGAATTGCATCTCGGCGAACTGGTCGAAGTCGAAATGGGTAGACGAAGTTCCTCCCCGGTTGAGGTCGGTGACCTGCATGCCGTCGAGCAGGAAGTCGTTTTGACGATCATCCACCCCCTGCGCGCGAAAGCGCGACTGTCCATCGGATTCACTGCCCCCCACGTTCACCCGGTCCGTCAAAACGCCTGGGGTCTGCGTGAGAAAGGCCCAGGGATCGCGAGTGCTGGGGATCGTCTCGAGCTCGGTCCTTGCTACCGTGATGCCCTGCACGATCTCACGCTCGTCGAGCAACGGACTCTCCGAGCTGACGGTGAGCACCTCGGCCACGGCGGACTGGAGCACCAGGGGCACGCCCGTGTTGCGCCCGACTCGAACTACCACCGCCGGGAACTCGACCGCGCTGAAGCCCTCGAGCTCTGCGCGGAGGTGGTAGACCCCAGGGTCGAGGGAGAGGAAACGGTACTGTCCGCTCACGTCGGTCAAGAAGTCCCGGTCGGCTCCTAAGCCGCTCAGGGTGACGGTGGCCCCGGCGATTGGCTCACCGTCCTCGTCGGCGATGGTGCCGAACAAGTTGCCGGTGGGAGCCTGAGCCACCGCGAAGGAGGCGAGCAACAGACCGATCGCCAGGATCGTGAAGCTCGAGGTCGATCTCTGCATCATGGGTGCCTCCCTCGTGCGGCCGCATCGGTTGGTGGCCACACCATCCGGCCCGCGCTCGGGCATGGAGGCGACACGAAGAGAGCGCTCGACACGAACGCAGGACGGGCTCTGCTATGGAAAGACGGAACCCGGACCGAAAGTCGCGGGCTCCGCCGAGCATCCGTCGGAGACTCCGGATCGTGTAAGCGTCTCGAGTATGTACGGAGTCGGCTGACGTAAGCCTAGCGGCGCTGTCGAGCACGTCACCCGCCCATCCGGGTAGACCCCAGCAGGCGCGGAGAGTGAGGTCGGCTGGAGCTTCCGAGATAGCAGCTATGGATCGGCGGCCTCTGCGAGCAGGCCCTCGACGAGCTCGAGCAACCGAGGCAGGTCTGCCTGGATCAGGTGCCACACGATCTCGTGGTCGATCGATTCGTATCCTGTCGCGGCGTCCCGGATGTCTTCCAGGTCCTTCGGCGACTCAGGCCGCATAGAGCAGCTCTCGGGTCTTCTCGATGGAGTCGATCAGGTAGGGATTGCGAAGGCTTCGGAGAGTCAACAGATCGACCCTCCTGCCGAAGAGCTTCTCCAACTCGGAGAGCCGCCCGAAGTACTGATCGGCGGGACTCATCGACTCCACGCGGTGGAAGGCGACCAGCAGGTCGACATCGCTGTCCTCGCGCAGCTCACCAGTCGCAGCGGAGCCAAAGACCTCCAACCGCTCGACCGCAAAGCGCCGGCACAGATCATCGACCTCTGCGCGTTTCGATTGAAGCGTCTTCTCCATGAGGACCACCCGAGTCATCTCGATTCTACCAACGACGCAGGCAGAAGACCTCGACGTCTCGCGTCTCTCGCTCGCAGGGGCCTGGCAGAGGTAGACACGCACCTGCTTGCTCGGGTGGTGACGCCCGCTGGGGGAGCACGAGAATCGGGACAGGCAACACCCCACATCCTTCGTGACCTTGCCCGCTCCTTTCGTCTTCTTTACATGGGGCCTCCGTCACCCAGGTGTTCTCTGCCCGCATCCGATGATCGGCTCGGGTGAGCGAGAGGCCCCGCAGGAGCCCGAATGAACCTGCGCGTCCTCACCCACTGCCCCGATTGCGGCACCCCGCTCACCGAAGAGCCGTGGGCGCGGGGCGCTTGCCTTTCCTGCCTGGTGCAGCTGGCGTTGGCGCCTCCGTGCGAGGAGGAAACGCTCGACCGGGAAGAGCAGGATGCCGCCACCCTCGATAGCGCCGGGTCTCGCCTCTACACCGGTGGACCCACCTTCACTCCAGGCCAGCTGCTCGGGGAGCGTTACCGGATCGAATCGCTGCTCGGCCGGGGCGGGATGGGGGAGGTGTGGCGGGCGTACGACCTGAAGCTGCGCCTGGAGGTGGCACTCAAGAGTCTGCACCCCAAGCTGTTCGACACGCCGATCGGGCTCGAGATGCTGCGCGACGAAGTGCGAGCCGCGCGCGAGGTGATCTCGCCGAACGTGTGTCGCCTGTTCGACCTGGTCGAGGTCGACGGCCGCGAGCTGGTGTCGATGGAGTACATCGACGGGGTGACGCTGCTGGAGCATCTGAACCGCTCTCGGCCCTTGGAGCTCAAGGAGGCGAACGAGATCGCCTCTCAGCTGTTGGCGGGACTCGAGGCGATCCACCAGGCGGGTCTGGTGCACCGCGACATCAAGCCCGAGAACGTGATGCTGACCCGCACGCACCGGGTGGTGATCATGGACTTCGGTCTGACCTCGCCGAGCGGGGAGGGTTCGATGGGAGGGACCCCGGCGTACATGCCTCCGGAGCAGGCGCGAGGCGAGCCGGTGGATGCGCGGGCGGACGTGTTCTCGGCGGGGATGGTGCTGGCGGAGATGCTGTCGGCCGAGGCGGGTCCGGAGCAGACGTCACGGCAGACGTTCTGGAAGGCGGTGCGCGAGCAGCCGCCGCAGATTCCCGAGAGTCCGTGGCGGGCGATCTGTGAGCGAGCGCTGTCAGTGGAGGCGGAGGATCGGTACGAGTCGGCAGAGGCGCTGGGGCGGGCGTCTGGAAGAGGTGGCGTTCCGGGTCGAGGGGGCGGAGCACGAGGATCCGTATCCGGGGCTGGCGTCGTTCCAGGAGGAGGATGCGGAGCTCTTCTTCGGTCGGGAGGCCGAGGTCGAGGCGCTGTGGAAGAAGCTGGGTCAGGCACATCTGCTGGGGCTGATCGGACCCTCGGGTTCGGGCAAGAGCTCGTTCGTGAACGCGGGTCTGTTACCGGCTCGGCCGGAGGGGTGGTCGTGCGTGCGGATGACGCCAAGGCGGGCCCCGTTCGCGGCGCTGGGGCGAGCGCTGCTTCCCGAGTTGGAGGGAGACGCGGAGGGGATGGAGAGTCTCGTGGCGCTGGAGGATCCAGCGGCGGCGCTGGCGGCCTTCCGCGCCTGGCGGGAGAAGCACGAGCAGGTGCTCCTGATCGTCGATCAGTTCGAAGAGCTGTTCACCCAGAGCTCGGAGGACGTCCAGCGTCGCTTCGCCGAGCTTCTCGGGCGAGCCGCGCTCGATGCTGACACCCACGTGCTGCTGTCCATGCGCGACGACTTTTTGCTTCAATGCCACGGCTACGACGCCCTCGAGCCGCTGTTCTCGGAGCTGACACCACTCAAGGCTCCCACCGGATCAGCCTTGCGCCGGGCCCTGGTCCAGCCGGCACTGCGCTGCGGGTACCGCTATGACGAGGAGGCCGTAGTCGAGGCCATGCTCGACGAGGTGACCCGGGAGCGCGGTGCGCTGCCGCTCATCGCCTTCACTGCGGCCCAGCTGTGGGAGAAGCGAGACGAGGAGACCGGCTACCTGACGGCCTCGGCGTACCAGGAGATGGGTGGAGTGGGTGGAGCGCTCGCTCAGCACGCCGACGCCACCGTCGAGGCGATCGGCGAAGAGCGCATCCCGGTCGTGCGCGAGCTCTTTCGGAACCTGGTCACGGCCCGGGGGACTCGTGCCACGCGTGATCGCGAGGAGCTGCTGTCCGTCTTCGACTCTCCGGTCAATCCCGAGCGCGAAGCGGCCAAAGAGGTCCTCGATGCCCTGATCGGCGCTCGCCTTTTGACCTCCTACGAGACACCGTCCGAGAACGATCGAAACACCGAGCATCACCGCATCGAGATCATCCACGAATCGCTGCTCGCCGCCTGGCCGCGCCTCGTGCGCTGGCAGGACCAGGACCGCGCCGGCGCCCAGCTGCGCGACGAGCTCCGGCACCAGGCCGAGCTGTGGCAGCAGCACGATCGCTCCACCGACTACCTCTGGACCGGTGACCGCCTATCGGGAGTTCGAGCTCTGGCGCGAGCGCTATCCCGGGCGGCCTGAGTCAGAACGAAGAGGCCTACGTCGAGGCCATGGCTCTCGCACGCCAAGCGTAGGAAGCGGCAGGGACGCCTGGCGGTCACGGTGGCCTTCATCGTCCTGCTCGCAGGCTTCGCGGTGGTGGCCGGCTTCTGGCGACGTGCCGTCGCCGAGGGCCTGCGCGCCGAGGCCTCCAATCTCTACACCCAGGCCCAGATGCTGATCGACGAGCACCCCACCGGCGCCCTCGCCTACGCCACCGCGGCGCTCGAACGAGCCGACAGCCGAGAGGTGCGCGAGTTCGTGCTGGACGCTCTCTGGCGAGGCCCGATCGAGCTACGGATTCCCGAGCGTTCGATGTACGGCATCGACTTCAGTCCCGACGGGGATTGGCTGGTGACGGCCTCCGGAAGTGCGGGGAGCTGCTTTATCTGGCCGGCGAACGGCGCTCCTCCCGTCACTCCCCAGTTTGACGAAGCTGTGCAGGCGTCCCTGACCGGCGATCGCAAGGGGATCTTGACCAATCCGAGAATCAGCCCCAGTGGCGACCTCATGGCGGCCCTCATGGGTGAGGGTCACGGCCATAGGGCTCTGGTGCTTTGGACTTTCCCGGAGGGCCGTTGGCTGAGGACCCTGCAGATCAGCGAGGGTGGCTGCTTCTGGTTCGAGTTCTCTCCCGACAGTGAACAGATCGTTTACTACAACGAGACCGGGCCGCCCGGCGACCCTGAGCTGGCAATCTGGACCTGGCCCATCCTCGGCGGCGAGCCGGCACTGGTGGCTCGCCCCGAGGTCGACTACGCAGAGGGATACATCGAGCTCAGCAGCGGCATCGATCCCAGCGGTCAGCGACTCGCCTGGGTGCAGGGGAACTCGGTCCACGCTGCACCCTTCGACGGTCGGCGCCTCGACGAATCATCCGTCCTGACGATCGATCATCCCGCGCGCGCCCTCACTCAGTGGTTCGACAATCAGGGCGAGCGGCTGGCGACTGCCGATGTCGAAGGCCGAGTGCGGATCTGGTCCCTCGCAGGAGGAGAGCCGGAGCTGCGGCGGACCTTGGAGCGCAGGCTCCTCTTTCGTGCGGAGTTCTCCCCGACCGGCTCATACTTCGCCGGGAACGGTGCTCTCTTCGACCTGGTCGCCCCTCGCGGAGCTCGGCCACTTCGCCTGAAGAACGGACTGACTCCAGGGTGGACCTGGTCGGCGTTCTCTCCAGATGGCAGCTGGCTCGCTACCACCTATCGCGAAGGGGTCTCCTTCTGGTCGCTGGGCCGAAGCTACCCGGTGGTCCTGCCAGGCATAGTGTCGTTCAGTCCGGATGGCCGTTACATCTTCTCGACCGCGGTGCCGGGGCGGGGACTGAGGGTGTCGCCTCTCGATCCGCGCAGTGGCGAAGGAGAGCGAAGGCTCTTCAGCGGAGATCTCGCGGCATCATTCGAAGGCCTCTCTGAAGATGGCTCGGTCTTGGCTTACAGAGGCGGCCAGGGTCGGGTTTTCGTCCTCTCCATGGACGGGGATGGAGTGCCTCGGGAGCTCTGGCGATTCGCCGACCATATCGGGAGCTTGGCGGCCGGTCCTCGGGGACGAGTCGTTGCCGCAGGCGGCGGGCAGAACGTGCCGGAGGAGGCGGTCATTCGCCTCTGGGACATGGAGACGGGTGCGGAGCGCGTGATCGACGATGGGTTTGGCGGCGCGGTGAGATTTCTGCGCTTCACCTCGAACGGAGATCTGGTGACCTTCCGGAGCCTCTTCACAGCTACCGATGATGCAGAGTTCTTCACGGGCCGGCTCGAACGATGGAAGCTTTCCGAGGAGGTACCACGGTTGCTGTGGCAAGTGGAGCTGTCAGGCGATCGTGACTACGGCGAGGTCTCGGACATGAGCCCCAACGAGCGGACCTTCCTCTTCAAAGGGCACAAAGGCTTCTGGCTCTACGATCAAGAGAGCGACTCCTTCCGCGAAGTTCACAACCATCACAACCCGATGCTCATGCAGTCGAGGCAAGGGGGCGCTGCCCGCCAAATCGTATTCGGCCCAAGCGGCGAGGTCGTCGTTTCCAGGGACGCCGATGGGATCATTCGGGTCGGGCGCTTGGACGATCGTGAACCTCACCTTCTGATAGGGGAGAGCAGGGATATCAGGTGGATCGAGGTTTCTCCGGACGGACAGTGGATCGCCGCCGTTGGTAAAGAGGAAAGCGTTCTCTGGCCCATGCCGGACCTCTCCGAGCCGCCCCTCCACACCCTGCCGCACGACGAGCTGCTGGCCAGGCTGCGCTCCCTCACCAACCTACGAGCCGTCCCCGATCCCGAGTCGGCCAGCGGTTGGAAGCTCGAGGTCGGGCCGTTCCCGGGCTGGGAGAAGGTCCCGACCTGGTAGTGGGCGGCCAGCTGTTGCGGGCCGCGCCTGCTCAGCGCCAGCTCAGCCGGACGCCCAACCGGTAGATCCGGGGAGAGATGTTGTCCGTCAGCCAGAACGCCCGTGGGTAGTTGACGATCTCGCCGCGCGCCTGTTCCGTCCCCTTGTTGGTGACGTTGAAGGCATCGATGCCGAAGATGAGGTTCAGCGGTCCCCTGAGGTTGAACTCCTTCTCGACCCGGAGATCCAGCACGTAGACGTCGTCCATCCGATAGGCCGTGACCTCCGGGACGACGCTGACGAACGTATACCGGCCGAAATCGCTCGACGGTCGCAGGAGGTGCGAATACGGCACTGGGTAACCCTCGCGAGCCTGGAAGGACGCGGCGACGTTGAAGCCCCAAGGTCGCACGGGAGCGACCTGGTAGAGCCCGCTCAAGTGGGCCGACCATCCGGACTGCAGCGCTCGCCACCCTACCCCCGCTCCCGGCCCCCACTCCATGAAGCTGCTGCCGTCACGGTCACTGCCATCGTCCGCGGGGTTGGGATCCGAGATCTGCAGATACGAATCAGGGACCTTCCACTCCGCGTCGCCGAGGCTGAGATAGCCCCGGAGCATCCATTGATCGGCGAGCCGCTTGGTGAAGTGGACCGTGCCGCCGAGATACTCGCGCTCCCGCGCGTCGTTGGCCAGCAGCGATCCACCGGTCGGTTCGTACTGGGGTGCAACCGGTCCGATCTGTGAGTACCTGGCGGACTACTATTGAGCCGTCGCCTTCGACTCGGCCTCAGAGCATCTGTCTTTCGTGACCTTCTTGTCGGCCCGCTACCAGTGACGAATCATCCGTAGCGCCTCCGGAGTTGTGACGAGCTTCCGGGCAACTCCAAGCCTCCTCCTCTGGGGAATCGCCCTGATCGACTACTACCCGGAGGCTGCCCAGTGCCAGTGAGCTCGGGTACTCTCGGTTTCTCAGGTCAGCTCGAGCTCGACGCCGAGGCTTTGGAGCCTCTGCTCACCGAGGAGCAATCGAAGGATCTCGGATCGATGCGCGAACACGGTCGACCAGTCCGCGATGTTCGCGGCCAGGCTCTGCTTTCGCTTCACGTGGACGACGGTCATGCCCCAGGACTCCGGATAGTGGGTGGCTTCGATGTCGTCGTCGACGTAGCGAAAGCCGGAGTGTTTGCCCGTCTCGAACTCTCGCTCCAGACCGAAGAACGAGGCGACGGCCCGATCGGGTGTGGGTAGTTCGAGTCCGGCGCGGACGGCGTCGGGATGCCAGGCCAGGTCGTGTCGCTCGTCCGGCCACGCGGTGTCGTGGAGTACGACGAAGCCCCCAGGCTTCACGTGTGGGTACCAGACATACAGCTCGCAGAGAACCTGCGGCTCGATGTGGAGGGTATCGACGAACAACAGATCGATGTCGCCGCCCTCCCACTGCTTGCCCACCGTGACGCTGTCGCCGAGGACCCTGTGGTAGTTCGGGTGTCGGTCGAGGTCGAAGCCGAGATGGACGAAGCGGAGGTCGACGCCATAGACGTTGTTGCTCCGGGGGATGGCGTCGAGTGCGAGAGCCAGCGAGGAGACGCCGTGGTCCACACCCAGGTCAACGAAACAACAACCCGTACCGCAGCGCTCCGCGAGGGCGTAGAGACGCAGTAGATGGACGCCCAGATTGCCCAGCCGGCAGGCTCCGTCCTCATGACGGCTCCACTGGCCCGTGGCTCCGGCCGCCCCCCACGGCGGAAGCTCTCCGAGGCTCATTTTCCGGCGCCTCTCGAGATCGCAGAGGCCGCGACCATCTCCGAAAGCCCCGTGCCCGCGATCGACCGAGTGTTGGTGAGGCACGTCACGAGCTTCCCTCCTTAGGAGAAACCAGCAGCCGAAGCCATGATCGGTGACCACGGTGGGGCGACCATCGAAGTCTCGGGAAAACGGCAGCACAGCCTTGGTTACCCACCTAGACTCGATGCTCTGCGCCTGCCGCAGCATTGGAATCTCTGAGAATCTGATTGAACTGCTGGTCTTAGCATAGCCGGGTGCGGAGCCGCCCAAATAGGTGCCAAATAGGTGCGGTGCAAATAGGTGCCAGAGGAAAATCGAGGTGGGATGGAGGTTGGGGGGTTTTCTGCCCAAATAGGTGCCCCAAATAGGTGCCAGAGGAAAATCGAGGTGGGATGGAGGTTGGGGGGTTTTCGGTTGCGTTTCGACGTCTGGGGGTGGTCGTGTTCGGGTCCGGCGGAGCCTCTTCGGGGTTCAGCGCGCCGAACTCGCGGATGTCGCGCTGAGCCCGAGTCCTCCGTGCACGGCTCCGCCCTGCGGGAGCGCATCCGGTTCTTGGAGGGTCGGAGTGTAGCGTCCTACGATCGGATCATCGGATCAGGCGAGCGCGGGGTCGGGGGGTTGCCCGCGAGGTGCCAAGCTGCGAGGCGCCGGCGGGGGGAAGCAGTCTCGGGGAAACCGGGCCGCAAGCCCCTGCTCGAGCCGGTTCGCCGCCGCTCGATATGCCAAGCGAAACTCGACCAGGCCCCGGTAGAAGGCACGTCTCGCCTTCTTCGACGCGGCGTGAACACGCGGGGCTGGACTTCTGTTGCTGCTGCGACCGGGAGTGGTGTGAGGGTCCTGACTCAGGATGGCCTGGAGGCCCAGAGGCCGAGTGCCGTTGGTTTCGTGTCGCCGGCGGGTTTGCTCTCGGATGTCTTCGACCAGGCTGCGGATGGTCTGGATCTGCGCCTGCTTGGAGAGGTGGCGCAGAGCGGGCAGGGGTGTGAGGAAGATCACCTGCGAGTGTCGATAGCGGCGCGGATCGATCTTCCGTCCCTTCTTGCGATCGTGGTACTCGGAGGTCGCGTCGTGCCAGGTGCCGAAGAGACGCGCATGCCCTTCGAGCAGAGCATCGACACAGTGGGCGCCAGGCCATTCTTCGGGGGAGGCCACCAGTCCCTCCTTGCAGCCCTGCTCGAGCAGGTAGCGGAGCCGACCGAGCTGGGCGACCGCTTCGTCGGAGATGACGATGGCCTGATAGCGGCGAGCCCAGAACCGTTCTCTCCAGCTGTGCAATCGTCCGATCTTGCGGGCGACGTTCGAGTTGACGAACTGCATGAAGGCCGAGAGTTTCCGCTGGCTTCCCGGGGTCAACAACAGGTGCATGTGGTTGGAGAGCACCGAGTAGGCATGGATTTCGATGTCGTAGCGCTCCTGGGCCCGGGCGAAGACGCCCCGGATGAGGTCGTTGACCCTGGGCGAGGGTCGCAACAGAAAGAGCCCGTGCATCACGCGCACGGTGACCTCGACGAGCGCACCCTCAGGTAGGTACCGCGGACTGGACCGAGCCATCTCTGCCAAATCTCCCTTCCACTGATCTGGACGGCAAAAGGGCTTCGCACCTGTCAGCGGGCTCGAGACCATCCTCGTTTTGCTATTGCTCCGTCACCTCTCTTGGCTCCTCTCTTGGGGTCGGAGGGACGTTTCGTCCACGCCGCTCCCTTCGACGGCACGACTCTCGATCGTCCATCACCGGGGCCACGGTGCCCTGAGCGGTTTCGGAGCCGACCGGGAGTTCCTCACCGACGTGCGTGGTCAGTACCGCTCGAAAGCTGATCATGGTCGGGAGCGCGACCGAGATCCTGTTCTCGAACATCCACGACGACCCCCACTGGCCGACGGGGTGAAGCCGTCGGTGGACATCGCCACTACCCGCCGCCTTGTCGAATCACCTTGCCGCCCTTCATCACGAAGTCGACCTGCTCGATGTTGCCCATGCGCTCGATGGGGCTCGCCGGGGTCGCCACGATGTCGGCCTTCTTACCCGGCTCGAGGCTGCCGATCTCGTCTTCCAGCCCGAGCATCTGGGCACTGTTGATCGTGCCGGCGCGCAGCACGGCCCAGTTGTCCTGCACCCGCTGAGCCATCGACGTGAACTCGCGAATCGCCTCTTCCATCGGAAAGATCGGATCCGATCCGATGATCAGTTTGACTCCGGCAGCGCCCGCCAGGGACACGGAATTGCTGTGCTGCTCGGCCACCATCTCGGCCTTGGCCAGGTTGTTGGCTGAGATGCCACCGGTGGCTCCACGCTCGAGAATCCAGTCGACGACGTATAGCGTCGGCACGTAGAAGACGCCCTTCTCGGCCATCAGGCGAGCGGTCTCAGCCGACATCATGGTGCCGTGCTCGATCGAATCGAAGCCCGCTTCGACGGCGGCTCGAATGCCGGCGTCACCGTGGGCGTGAGCGGTGATCTTCTTTTTGTGACGGTGGGTTTCTTCGGCAAAGACGCGGAACTCCTCGGCGCTGTAGGCCGCCACCTCCGGGTCGTCATGCTGCGACATGACGCCGCCGCTGGCCATGACCTTGATCCAGTCCGCGCCGTACTTGATCTCTTCGCGCACGATCTTTCGAATCTCGTCGACGCCGTCGGCAATCCGAGGGCCGGTGACGAGGTGGGGTAGATCGGGAGCGTAGCTGTTGAAGTCGCCGTGACCGCCGAAGGGTGAGATGGCGTGCGGGGCGACCAGCATGCGCGGTCCGATGTGCTCGCCCCGATCGATGGCGTTGCGCAGCTCGATGTTGGCGAAGTGGTAGTCCATGTCGCCGGGTATCCGGATGGTGGTGTAGCCGTGGTCGAGCAGCACCCGAGCGTTGCGCAGACCCATCAGAGCGTTGTAGGCACTCGATTGCGTGGGTGCGGCCTGGTCGACGGTCTTGTCGAGAGTGTCGATGAACAGATGGACGTGCATGTCCATGAGGCCCGGCATACAGGTTCGATCGGAGAGATCGATCGTTTCGCTGCCGGCAGGCGCCTGGACGTGGGGGCCGACACGCTCGATCGTGTCGTTCTTGACCAGGATGTGCTGATCGCTGAGGCTGGTGCGCCCGACCACGTCGAGCAGCTGTCCACAGTGGAGATCGACGTAGCGATCCTGGGAAGTCGCTGGCTGGGTAGCAATCAAGAGTACTGCCATCGGCAGAGAGAGCAGCCGCAGACGGGCAGTCGGACCTTGTTTCATCGATGGATCTCCTCTCGCGCTGTTTCGCAAAGACCTCGCTCGGGGCAGCCGGGCGAAGAGTGTACTGAAGCCGATTGACGACGCCCGTTACAGCGCGTCGCAAGAACTCACTTCCGACCGCCGACTCCGAAGTCCCTCGAGACAAGGGTCTTGCCGGTCTGAGGCCTGTCAAACCTCGGGCATTGAGGTGGGAGCTAACGGGAGTAGCGGAACCAGCGCAGCGCGTACCAGAACATGAGCGCCACCGAGGCGAACAGCTCGAGCGCATCGGCGACGTGTCGCCCCTGGTAGCGCTTGCGCCGCACCATGCGGGAGGTGTCGGAGAGCACCGACATTCCGGCCAGTCCGATCATCGCGCCGGAGAACCACAGCCCGAGGCGCACATCGGTCAGCCACGCCAACGTGATCAGAGCGAGAGCGATCAGACCGCCCCACCAGAGTGCGCTCCTCAGAAAGGAGAAATCCTTGCCGGAGAAGAGTGCGATCAGGGTGAGGCCGAGGGTGCCGACCACGGTCAAGACGGCGGCGCTCGGGATGGCTCCGGGCATCGACTGTTCGGCTTGCCACAGCAGGGGCATCAGGAGGATGGCCTGAGCCAGTGCATAGAGCGCCAGGCCCGCATACTGGGCGGCACGGGTGCGGATCCGATGGGCGAGGTGCCGCGCGATCCAGCCGGCGACCATGAAGGCGGCGAAACAGAAGATCCAGTTCGAGCCGAACATCCGAGGCGCGAACTGCTGGGCCGTGCCGCTCTGGAAGAGCGCGATTTCGGCCACCAGGACGAAGAGGATCGCCGCCCCCAGGTGGAGATAGGTCTTGACGTAGTGGCGCTTCTTTCCGGTCATGCTTCCGGATCTCTACCGCAGTCGGCCTTTGGGGGGGCGAGGGCAAGGCTCGAGGGGCGCTATCTTATGATGGGCCGGAACTGCTGATCCGGCCGTAGGAGGGCGCCAGTGGAGAGAGGTGCCGTCCGGCCGCAGGGGGAGAGCGTCATGTCGAGTCGTCGTTTCGTGGGTCCGAGTCTCCTCGTCATACTCTCGGTCGCACTCCTGGGCGCACCTGGCTTCCCGCAGGAGCTCGACCTGGGGCCGACCGATCCGGCCGACCCGCGGCTCAACCAGGGCCCGAAGGCGACGGCGACCGGGGAGCACGGCATGGTGAGCACCCAGCTCGCGAGCTCGACACTGGCGGCGGTTCGAGTGCTGGAAGACGGTGGCAACGCGGTCGATGCGGCGCTCACCGCCCTGTTCGTGCAGCAGGTGAACGACTACCACATGGTGTTCCTGTTCGGATCGATGTCGGCGCTGTACTACGACGCCGCGACCGAGAGGGTCTACGCGCTGAACGCCATCGCGGCGCGACCGCTCGGTTCTCGGGTAGAGCAGGGCGACCCGATGCAGGTCGCGATCGGCGGTACGGTGCGTGGCTCCGAGGCCCTGGCCGAGCGCTTCGGATCGCGCCCCTGGGCGAGCTACTTCGAGCCTGCGATTGCCGCGGCGGAGGAGGGGGCGATCGTCACGTCGTTCATGTACGGGCTCAACTTCGCCCTCTTCGACTTCGGCTTCCTCGGTGATCTGCGTGACAACGAAGAGGCGCGGCAGTTCTACATGCCGGACGGGCATCTGGTGGGCGCGGGACAGCGCTGGAAGATGCCGGCACTGGCCGAGACGCTGCGACGAGTGGCAGAGCAGGGCGCCGACTACATGTACACGGGGGCGTGGGGCCAGAAGTTCGTGCAGGCCGCGACCGAGCGCGGCCACGGCGTCTCGCTCGAGGACATGGCCGCCTACCGGCCCGAATGGAGCGAGCCGACACGCTTCGTGTACCGCGGACACGAGGTCTGGGGCTCACCACCACCGGACTACGGTGGCCTCGAGATCTCCGCCAACCTGAATGTGCTGGCCAACTTCGATCTGGCGTCGATGGGGCACTACTCGGAGTCGGTCGAAACGCTCGAGGTGATGGCCCGCACCTTCGATCGCACCAGCGCCGAGATCGGTCGCGCGGTGCGGGATCCGCTCAGCTGGAAGATCCCGGATCGTCTCCTGCTCTCGGAAGAGTACGGGCGGCTGGGCGCGGAGTGGGTGCGCGAGACCATGCCCCGGGTCGATCTCTCTCCTGCCGAGAAGGCCGGCGGTGGAGTGGGCGAAAGCTCGGGCGGCGCGGCGGGCTCGGGGGGCGGAGGCTCGGGCCGGGGAGATCTGGGATCGGATCACATCGTGGTGGTCGATCGGCACGGCAACTGGCTTTCGATGCTGCACACCATTCACGGCGGCGCGCCGGGTGTGTTCGTCGACGGGGTGCGGGCCACCGGCAGTGAGTTCGGCGGGCGCACGGTCGGGGAGGGGCGCCGTCTGGTACTCCCGATCAGCGCCATCATGCTGGCGCAGGACGGCAAACCGTGGCTCGCCATGGGGACACCGGGCAACCCGCCCCAGCCGGTCACCGAGGTGCTGGTGAATATCCTCGACTTCGGGATGGAGCCGGCGGCTGCAGCCGATGCGCCGCGCTTCTGGGCGTTCGACGAGAACGAGACGATTCGCATCGAGTCGCGCCTCGCCGAGGGGATGAAGAAGGGCCTCGCGACTCGCGGGCTCTCGATCATCGACCTGGGCGACTACAACTACCACACCGGATCGATGCAGATCGTGTGGCGGGACGAGCAGGGGATGCTGCACGGCTCGACGGATGCCCGTCGCCTCGGATCCACCCTGGGTCACTGATCGCTGCGTGTCGTGACCGATCCATCTCACGAGGCCGCGGCCCGGCCGAGCGGTAGCCCGAACGGGCCACCGCGGGTCCTGGTGGTGTACAACCCGGCCGCCGGGGGGCGCCGCCGCAAGAAGGTGGTGATCGCCGTCGCGGAGATGCGACGTCTCGGGTGCGAGGTGGAGGAGTATGCGACTCGGTCGGCGGGAGATGCGACCCGGACCCTGCGAAACGAGGATCGCCCGAGCTTCGATGTCGTCATGGCGGCGGGAGGCGACGGCACGGTCAACGAAGTCGTCAACGGCATTCGCCCGCAGGAGGCGCTGGCCATCCTTCCGTTGGGCACGGTCAACGTGCTCGCCCGGGAGCTGGGTCTGCCGCGGTCTCCTCGCGAAGTGGCGGCGGCGGTGGCAGCCACGGACGGGAGCTCGGCAGATCGCTCCGAGGGAGTCGGCTCGGTGTTTCCCGGGCTGGTGCTGGACACGGGCCGACGGTTCTTGATGATGGTGGGAGTCGGACTCGACGCGTGGGTGGTGGGAGGCGTGGATCTCGGCCTCAAGCGCCGGATCGGTCGGCTTGCCTACGCGGTGTCCCTGCTCAAGGAGCTGCGGCGCTACGGCAGCACGCAGTATCGCTGCGTGGTCGACGGCGAAGAGCATCGGGCCTATACCCTGATCGTGTCGCGAATCCGGCACTACGGAGGTTCCTTCGTGCTGAGCCCGTCGGCGAGCCTGCATCGACGCCATCTCCGAGTCGTGCTGTTCACTCACCCTGGCTTCTTCGGGCTGCTCCGATCGCTGGGAGCCTTCGTGGTGGGGCGGCTCGAGTTGAGCCGGGGGGTCTCGGCAATCTGGGGCTCGGAGGTTTGCGTCGAAGGCCCGGAGGGAGAAGCGACCCAGATCGACGGGGATGTCGGCGAGCTCTTGCCGGTCCGCCTCGTCGTGGAGGAGAGGCCGGTGTACATCGTGGGCTGTGAAGAAGACGCTCGCGAGGGGCAACGAGGTAGGCTGGAGGCACGATGAGCGAGATTCGAGACTTCAGGTGGTTGGCGGGGCCGGCGTCGATGGTCGTGATGATGGCGCTCTCGGGAAGTTGCCATGCGTGCCATGCCGCGAGTGGCGGGCCGGCGTCCGCGGGTGGAGCGCAGGGCGAGCCCGCGCTTCCGGCGAGTCTCGAGGGGCGCGAATGGGTGCTGCGCGAGCTCGGACAGGGCGACGCGGCTCCGGCCCGGCCGGAGGTCACCCTCCGGGTCGCCGAGGGCCGAGTCGAGGGCGTTGCCGCGTGCAACCAGTACGGCGCTTCGTTCGAGACCGACGGGACTTCGCTCACGCTCGGCCCGATGAGGCTGACCCGCAAGGCCTGTCCGCCTCCGACGATGGATCTGGAGCGGCGCTACGTGGCTGCCCTGCAGGCGGCAAGGAGCTGGCGGCTCGACGACGAGTCTCTGCACATCGAATATGCCGACGGACAAGACAGGGACACCCTCGTCTTCGTGCCGCGCGAGCCGCCCGCGCGGCGCCAGACGTCCGAGGCCCGAGCAGTGGATCTCGGATCGCTTCCGGCCGATCGGGAGCAGACAGGGTTGCGAGAGGCGCCGGCTCCCGGTGTTCCCGATCCGCTCGTTCCCCTGGTGCGCGACGTGAAGGCCGATCTGGCGGCGCGGCTCGGTATCGATGTGGCCGAGATCGAGCTGGTTTCCGCAGAAGCGGTCGACTGGCCCGATGCCGGCCTCGGCTGTCCGGAACCGGGAATGATCTACGCCCAGGTGATCACTCCGGGCTACCGACTGGTGCTCACCGCCGAGGATGTGGAGCACCGCTACCACACACGGGGGACGGGCGAGTTTCGCGCTTGCGAGTGACCCGCCCATCCCTGTGAGGGTGTCGAAGGCCTACGGTCTCGAGACGACGATCGTCGTTCCGTCGCTGTCCCCGGGGCCGTCCGGATCGGTGTTGGACCCCGGGTCGTAGGTCAGCCCCGTTGCCGCGACGTCCGTGACGGTCAGCCGGACACTCGCGATGCTCGAATCGAGCCGATCACTTCGGATGTTGCAGTTGCCGCTGCCGTCGGTCGTGCAGGTGCCCGTTCCCGACGTGCCTTCGCTCCACTGAGCCGTCACCACGGCCGCGGAGACCGGGTCGCCGCTGTCGTCGCGCGCGGCCACGAAGACGGTCGCGCGCCAACGGCGCCCCTGGTTCGCCGAGCTTCCATCGAGGTCTCCGATGTGGACGCTCGCCGAGGTCGTACCGTTGTCGACGGTGACACTGACACTGTCGGTATCGGTTTGATTCGCCGTGTCGGTGGCGGTGGCAGTCACGGTGTGGGAGCCGTTGCCCGATCCGGTGGTGTCCCAGCTGACCGACCAGCCGTCGGCACCGTTCGTGTCGACGCCGAGGCTGGCGCTGTCGACGAAGAACTCGACCTCATCGACGCCGTTGTCGTCGCCGGCGGTCGCCGTGACGCTGATCGTGCCGGAGACGGTCGAGCCGTTCGACGGGCTGGTCAGGCTGACGCTCGGCGGAGTGTCGGTCGGTCCGCCGCCGCAGGTGCCACCGAAACTGAAGGCACTGATGAAGGTGCCCCAGCGTCCGTTGGTCGAGCCGGTGTTCTTGCTGTACTCGCCCAGATACCAGAAGGTCTGGCCGTCGGGATCGATGGTCATCTCGGTGTAGTCGCCCCACCGCCGCGGCACCGAGTCGAAGGCGGTGTAGGCGATCTCGCCGGGCTGTACCAGCGCCTCGGCCTGCAACTGGCCGGCGGGGTCGCCGCTCTCGCGCCCGGTGGTCCAGATACCCGGGTACAGGCCAGTGCCCGACTTGGTGTAGCCCACCGCCATGTCATTGCAGGCGTTCACCGCCAGGTCGGGGAAGATCCGATACTCGGCGTTGCTGCCATAGACGCCGGCCTGCACGACGCTGGCACTGGCCGGGTCGATCTGGGCCCAGCGCACACAGTTCACCGTGCCGCCACCCGGGTTGCAGGCGACCGTCATGGCGGTCCAGGCGTAGCCGTTTCGGTACTCGAAGTCCTGGGGACGCCAGTCGTTGCCTTGGAGGTTCGAACCGCCCTGCTGCGGCACATCGAGTGGGAAGCCGGCGGTGACGCCGCTGGCCGCGTTGAGGTCGATCGTCCCCACGGTGGAGAAGGTGTTGGCGCCGAAAGGAGCGTTCCAGGCGAACACCGTGTGGTCGGCACCGTTGTAGTCGGTCTCGGCCAGGAAGTAGTGCGGTCCGCTGGTAGGCCAGGTGCCCTGAGCCCAGCCGTGCAGGTGCAGTGGCTGCGGCGTGTCGTGAGCGCTGCCGAGGCCGATCGAGACCATGCCTGCGCTCTGGCCGGCGTACATGGCGTTCTTGTCGAGGGCGTAGACCCGGGCTTCATAGAAGCTGTTGCGGCGAAAGATGTTGGCGCCCATGTAGATCGCGTCACGCCCGACGCCGGCGTGGGGATAGTCGAAGAAATCGCGCTTGGTCGCCACGGTGTCGAAGGAGTAGATATACCAGGCGCCGGTGGGATCTCCGGTCTGCGAGACGGCGACGCAGTAATCGGTGCCATCGGCATCGATCGCCAGGATGAATCGGTCGGCCTGCTCGTCGTAGATCGCGTTGGGATCGAAGACGCCCGTGCACTCGGAATCGCTCGCCATGAAGCTCGAGAAGGTCGTGGGGCCCACCAGGGAGGTGCCGTTCTTGTCGTAGATCTCGAACGCCACGTTGACCACTGCGATGACGTGGTCCGGGCCGACGGCGAGCTCGGGGTCGGGAGGCACGTTGCCGCCGCCGCCGCAGCAGTCGAGATAGTCGAGGGAGTCCCACCCGGTGCCAGAAGTGGGGGCCAGGGTGGACGCACTCTCGCTCGTCTGCACGTTGGGGCTCGCCGGCGCCCGACGGGCCGCGCTGCGAAGTTGGTCGGCGAGATCCTGGGGCACGGGCAGCTCCATCCGGCCTCGCTTCTTCCCGCGGTCGAATTGGTTGTCGGGGTCGTAGACGCCCGCCGGGATATCGCGCAGGTGAACGGTACGCCCGGGCGTCGGAGGCCGAGAGACGGTGACGCCCAGCTGGGCTCGGCTGACCACGGTTCCGGTCGGCTCTGCCGCTCCGGGTGAGCGCAGCAGCGGTCCGCCGGCGGGCTTTGCGGGAGTTTCCTCCGCCGTCGCAGCAGCGCCGGGCGCAGCGGTGCGGGTCGACGAGATCTTCCAGATCGAGATACCGGCGACGAGGATGACGGACAGCGACAGAACGAGCGCAGCTCTCATTCTCACGGTCTCCCTGTGGGGAATGGGTAATGTCAGTGGAGAGTAGTGGTGACGACCCGCAGCGTCAAGCGGCGAGCGAACGCGACCGAAACTCAGCTGGCCAGTGCGGGAACGGGGTGGAGGTTGTCCACCTCGACTCCGACGATCTTCGAGACCCCGCGCTCCTCCATGGTGACGCCGTAGAGCGTGCTCGCGGCCTCCATGGTGAGCTTGTTGTGGGTGATGACCAGGAACTGGGTCTCGTCGGTCATGTCGCGCAGCAGCTCGACGAAACGAAGCACGTTGGCGTCGTCGAGCGGTGCGTCCACCTCGTCGAGAATGCAGAACGGCGACGGCTTGGTGCGGAACAGTGCGAACAGGAGCGCGATGGCCGTCAGCGCCTTTTCTCCACCGGAGAGCAGGTTGATGTTCTGCGGTCGCTTGCCCGGAGGCCGCGCGACGATCTCGAGACCGCTTTCCAGCGGGTCTTCGTCGTCCATGATGCGCATCATGGCCTCGCCGCCGCGGAAGAGCTGCTGGAAGGTCGTGCCAAATCGCTCGTTGACCTCCTCGAAGGTAGCGACGAAGCGCTCGAGGGAGGTTTCGTTGATCTCCCGGATGGTGGCCTTCAGGCTCTGCACCGAGTGCATCACGTCGGCGCGCTGCTCGGAGAGAAAGGTGAAGCGTTCCTCCTGGTCTTCGTACTCCTGCGCGGCGAGCACGTTGACCGGTCCCATGCTTTCGAGAGCTGCTTTGGTGCGTGCCAGCTCTTCTTCGAGCTCCTCGAAGTTCTCTGGCTCGGGGGGGATCGCCGGTCCCTCGGCGGTCTCGCCGGTCGAGGAGTCCGCGCTGTACGGCAGCTCGCGATGGAAGGCCTCGCGAAAAGTGGCTTCGAGATGTCCGAGCTCCTGGCGCTCCGTGGCGCGCTCGACCCGCAGCGCTTCGATCCCGTCCCGCTCGGACTCTCGCTGTGCGCGCAGACGGTCCACCTCGGCTGCCAGACGCTGCACTTCGTCTCTCTGCAGGTCGAGCTTCTCGCGTCCCGCCCGGGTCTCGGCCTCCGCCAGGTCGCGCCGCTCGAGTCCCTGCTGCAGCTCGCCCTCGGCCTTGTTCATCGACTCGTCGAGCCCACGTCTGCGTTCGTCGAGAGAGCTCTCCTGGTCGTGCCACTCCTGGAGAAAGCGATTGACCTCGTCGCGCTGGCGGCGGAGGCGAACCTGCTCGGTCTCGTGGGAATCGACTCGCTCCTGCAGCAGCTGCAGGAGTCCCTGACGCCCGGCGCCGTCCGTCTTGAGAGACTGGAGCTGCTCGCGAGCCTCTTCGACGGCCTTCTGGGCCCGGTCGAAGGTCTGCTCGAGCTCGCTGTGCTCGCGCTGGCATTGCTCGAGCTCTTGCTGGAGGGCGCTGCGCCGCTGCGAGTGCCGCTCGATTTCGCGTCCGACTTCGCCTTCCTCGTCGACCAGACCCTGATGGTCGTGCCGCAGGCGATTCTGGGTCGCTGTGGCGTCTTGCTGGCGGGCCTCGGCGACGGCGAGCTCCTGGCTCAGCTCGCCGATCCGTGCTTCGAGCCGATTCTGGGTCGCGGCGAGCGCGGTTCTCTCCGCGACCAGCTCGTCGAGTCGAGCTCCGTGACCTTCGATCTGGGTGCGGAGCTCGGGTCGGCGCTGACCGATCTCTTCGAGCTCGCTCTTGCGCCGCAGACTGCCCGGGGTGGCCTGATTGCCCTGGAGGTGCAGCACTCCGCCCTGGGCCCAGAGACGGTCGCGGCTGAGGAAGGCGACCCCCGGGTGAACGCGTGCCAGCCGCGCGGCGTCTTCGCGAGTCTCGACCAGGTAGGCCGGGGGTAGCGAGTCACCGAACTCGGGGGCGAGTCCCAGCGCCTCGGGCAGGCTCGCGATGATCGCGGAGTCGTACGGGCGCGGGGCGACCGTGCGTCTTCCCCCATTGGCTGCGCGCAGCAGGGTGCCGCTCGAGTCGGTGGCCGACAGGGCGTCGGCCAGGACCATCGGATCCTCTTGCGCCGGGAGAAGCACGGCGTCTCGTAGTTGTTCGAGAAAGAGATCGAGACTGTTCTCCCAACCTTCGGGCACCGTGACCCGGTCGTCGAGGAAGGGAAGGTGGTCGAGACCCACGGCAGCCATCGCCTCACGCAGCTTGGTGCGCCGCTCGTCTTCGACCCGGGCCAGTTCGTCCAGCAGTGCGGCCCGCTTGTCGACGGCGTCGAGCTCTGCTTCTGCGTCCTTGCGTCGGAGGGCGACCTCGGATTCGCGCAGCAGGGTGTGGTCCAATGTCTCGCGAGTCGAGCGTTCCCTCTCGCGCTCGTGCTCACGCTCCTTCTCGAGCTCCTGGACGCGCTGGCGCGCTTTTGCCAGAGCCTCGTCGGCTTCCGCCAGGAGCCTCGCCTTGGTCTCGAGCTCCGTCACCAGGTGCTGGCGACGAAAACTGCCCTTCTCCGACTCGATCTGCTCCTGGTGCAGTCGGTTCTGCACCGAGGTCACCCGGTTCATCGAGCTCATCAGGCGCGAGCGGAGCCCCTCGCGCTCGGTTTCTGCGGAGCGGATGTGCTCGAGGGCGGCCTGCATGCGCTTCTCGTCTTCGGCCACGTCGGCGTGGGCTCGCTCGCGCTCGTCGAGGAGCTCGGCGCCGCGGGAGGCGAGGTGCAGAAGGGCGTCCTGAGCCGCCTGAAGCTCTTGTCGCCGCTGTCTGGCCAGCTCCCGTCCACCTTCGAGGCGCTCGTCGATCTCCTGCAGGGTGTCTCGGGAACCGCGCAAGAACTCCTGGCGACCCTCGATCGTGGCCGCGATGTCGGCCTGATGCTGGTGCTTTTCAGCGAGCTCCTGGCCGAGGTCATCGAGCTGCCTGCGCGCCTCGGCCAGTTTCTGCTCCCCGCCGGAGAGTCGTGCGCCGAGCTCTGCGTCCGCCGCGAGCGCCTGCTCGAGTCTGTGCTCGAGTGCGGCGAGCTCCCGATGCATCCGCCCGGCTCGGCCCAGCAGAACCGCCTCGAGGAGCTCTCGGTGCAGAGCCTCGCGCTCGCGGTATCGTCGCGCGGAGCTGGCCTGGCGCTTGAGCGAGCGCAAGGCACGCTCGACTTCGGCGATGATGTCGTCGAGTCGGATGAGGTTCGCGGTCGCCTCTTCCAACTTGATCTCGGCGACCCGTTTGCGTGCCTTGTAGCGGGTGATTCCGGCCGCTTCTTCGATCAGCTTGCGCCGATCTTGCGGCTTTCCGGAGAGGATCATGCCGATCCGTCCCTGCTCGATCACCGAGTAGGCACGGACGCCGAGACCGGTGTCCATGAGCATGTCCTTGATCTCTTTGAGCCGGACCACCTTGTCGTTGAGACGGTACTGGCTCTCGCCGGTGCGAAAGACCCGCCGGCCGATCGTGATCATGCCGTCTTCGTCGGCGCCGGGGAGCTGCTCGGCTCCCTGGAAGGTCAGGCTCACCTCGGCCATGCCGAGGGCGCGCCGGCGCTCCGAGCCGCTGAAGATCACGTCCTCCATGCGAGCTCCGCGCAGCGATTTCGCGCTCTGTTCGCCCAGAACCCAGGTCACGGCCTCGGAGAGATTGCTCTTTCCGCAGCCGTTCGGCCCCACGATCGCGGTGATCCCGGGGGAAAACGCGGTGGTGACCGGATCGACGAAGGTCTTGAAGCCGGATATGTCGAGATGATGCAACTTGAGCACGGTGATCTCCAGCCCTCAGGCTGCCCGGCAAGATAGCAGAAGCTCGATGGAAACCACAAGAAATTGGGGGCCATCGCGCGAAGACCGCAAGATGTGGTGTCTTTTCAGTCCTTTACCGCGACTCCTCTCGAGCTCACAGGGCGCTCGGCACCTACGGAATCGCTTTGCGCAACGAGCTCTCGAGCTCAGGTGTCGGCGGGAGGGGGCGCTGGAAGCAGGTACTTCAGATAGAACGCGCACCACAGGGCCAGCGGCAGTCCGAGCTTGAAGGGCAGATCGAGAAGGTGCTTGCCCAATCCCCAGAAGTTCTGGGCAAAGCTGCCGTAGTGGCGGGCGCTCCACTCCCCGAGCTGGGTCGCCAGAACGAACTGCACCCAGAACACCAGCAGGACGAGCTGGAAGAGCACCATGACCAGGAGTGCCCAGCCGAGCGCCTGCAGCCGCTGGCCCATCGGTACGCCGGGTACCGCCATGAACAGCGCGACCAGGAAGACCACCGGGAAGTGGATGTCGGTGACCCGTACCGATCCGACGGCACCGCCCCGGGCGTCCCCCTGCAGGTCGGTGCGAAAGATCAAGAAGTGATGTCGATCGGCCGGCGACAGCGTCGTGGCGTCCGGACTCTCGATGAAGTGGACCAGATTGCCGGTGGCGCGCGTGAGAAAGCGGTTGTAGATCGGCGTCAGCGCGACCCAGACCAGGATCGCGGGCAGAAGCCAGAATGCGAAGTGGCGCACGAACACCCAGAAGACGAAGGGCGTCTCCTCGGCGGAGCCGGCCCTGCCTTTCGGGCGGTCGGTGCGTTGCGTCTTCGCCACCGGGGCAGAGGCTCTAGGAGCCGGAGGTAGCGGGCTCGGGCCGGCGCGGATCGGCGAAGCGGTTGGCCCAGAAGATCCAGAGGAGGACGCCGAACAGGACGACGATGCTCTGCCAGACCACGGTGTGCGAGCTGTTGAAGAAAGCGGGAAAGTAGCTGCCGGTGAGGAAGAGAGCGATCACGCGAACCAGATTGAGCAGTTGGATGGCCACCACTCCGAGAACGAGGCCGATGAGCCGAGCGCGCCACGGCGCCGGGAAAGCCAGTACTGCAGAGGCGAAGATGACGACGGTTTCGACTCCGTTGCAGCCGTTGAGGATCTCGACCGCGAAGCGGGGACCGTAGATGGCGCTGCCGCGGAGCTGGACGTCTTGCCCGATCAAGTTCAGAAGTGCGGCGGAGACCTTCGCGATCTGGGCCGTGAACGGCACGATCACGTGGTCGTTGACGCTGTTCAGCGACAGCAGGGTGAAGCCGCCGCCCAGAAGGACGAGGAAGACGACCAGGAACTGGATCTCTCGGCGGTATTGCTTCCACCCGGCCGAGGAGGAGTCCGTCGAGGTGCGCCCGGTCTCGGCGGCCCCCTGCGAGGCACTCGGTTTCTTCGGTGAACGGCTGCTCATGGGAATCCTCACTCCCCGGCTCGGTGGGGGAACCTCGGGGCGGGGGGATCATACCGGAGGCGTCGGGCTCCGACGGGGAGGACCTCATTGACAGAGGCCCAGCGGCTACGTACGATGCCGCCGATCCCCACGCACGAGTTACCTCTCCCGGTAGCCTCGAATCCCCATCGGAGTCAGCGAGAAGTGGCAGGCGAGCTTCTGCACAAGGCGACCATCCTCGACCGCCAACAGATGGGGCGCGTCATGCGCCGCATGGCGAACGAGATTCTCGAGCGCAACCGCGGCGTAGAGGGCCTGATGCTGATCGGCATCCGTACTCGTGGCGTGCCGCTGGCAGAGATCGTGGCGGAGGAGATGGCCCGCATCGAGGGAGATCCGGTGCCGATGGGAATCCTCGACATCACGCTCTATCGAGACGACCTGTCGACGATTGCGCCGCAACCGGTGGTCAAGGACAGCAGTATGCCGATCGATCTCGAGGGCAAGACTGTGGTGCTGTGCGACGACGTGCTGTACACCGGGCGGACGATCCGCGCGGCGCTCGATGCCCTGATGGACTACGGACGGCCGAAGGTCGTGCAGTTGGCCGTCCTGGTCGATCGCGGCCACCGGGAGCTACCGATCCAGGCCGATTTCGTCGGTGAGTACGTGCGGACCGGAGCGTCCGAGGTCATCAAGGTCCAGTTCGAGGCCACCGACGGAGTCGAGTCGGTCGAGATCCACGAGCTCAGCGGGGGAGAACCGCAGGCGCCCGATGGCTGAGGTCCGCTGGAGCCGCAAGGACCTGCTCGGCATCGCCGGGCTGGCTGCCGAGGAGATCGAGCTTCTGCTCGACACGGCCGAGTCTTTCTGCGAGGTCGCGCGGCGACCGATCAAGAAGGTTCCGACCCTACGCGGCCGGACCGTGCTCAATCTGTTCTTCGAAGCGTCGACTCGCACACGCTCGAGTTTCGAGATCGCCGAGAAGCGCATGTCGGCCGACTCGATCAACTTCTCGGTCTCGGGCTCCTCCTTGAGCAAAGGCGAGACGATGCTCGACACGGCCATGACCCTCGAGTCGATGAGCCCAGACCTCCTCGTGGTCCGACACGCGCACCCCCGGGTGCCGCATGCCCTGGCGGAGCGACTGGATTCGAGCGTGATCAATGCCGGAGACGGTGCCCATGAGCATCCGACACAGGCGCTCCTGGATGCGCTCACCATTCGCCAGCGCAAGGGCAGGCTCGACGGCCTTCGGGTGGCGATCGTGGGAGATATCGAGCACAGTCGGGTCGTGCGTTCCAATGTGCTGCTGCTGAAGACCATGGGGGCCCACGTGGTGCTGGGGGCGCCGAGGGGAATGATGCCGGTGGCGCCCGAGAGCCTCGGAGTCGAGATCTCCAACTCGTTGGACGAAGCGATCGAGGGGGCGGATGTAGTGATGATGCTTCGCGTGCAGCTCGAGCGTCAGAGTCGCAAGGTCTTTCCGTCGACGCGCGAGTACTTCAGTCTCTTCGGACTGACCTCCGCGCGGCTCGCGAGGGCCGCGAGTGACGTGATCGTGATGCACCCCGGCCCCATGAACCGTGGCGTCGAGATCTCCAGCGAGGTCGCCGATGGCCCCTATTCCGTGATTCTCGAGCAGGTGGCGAACGGGGTAGCGGTTCGCATGGCAGTGCTCTACCTGCTCTCGGCGACCCGGGCCGGAGAGGAGTAGCGAGATGAAGACCCTCATCCAGGGCGGCCGCGTCGTCGATCCGAGCCAGGAGCTCGACGACTTTCGCGATGTCCTGCTGGAGAACGGGGTCGTGGTGGCGCTGGAGTCGAGCCTCGAGCCGCCGGAGAACTGCCGCGTCTTCGATGCCAAGGGCAAGGTGGTGACGCCCGGGCTGATCGATATTCACGTGCATCTGCGCGAGCCTGGCCAGGAGTACAAGGAGACCATCGAGACGGGAACACGGGCGGCGGCAGCGGGCGGCTTCACCGCCGTGGCCTGCATGCCCAACACCCATCCGGTCAATGACGATCCGTCGACCACCGAATTCATGGTGCGGGAGGGGGCGCGTTGGGGGTACGCCAGGGTCTACCCGATCGGGGCGATCAGCCGCGGCATGAAGGGGGAAGAGCTGGCGGAGTTCGGACTGCTTCACGAGGCCGGTGCGGTGGCGGTGTCCGACGATGGTCTGCCCGTTTCGGACAGCGAGCTGATGCGGCGGGCCCTGTTGCACGCGCAGCACTTCTCCTCGAAGCAGGGGACGATGCCCGTCGTGCAGCACTGCGAGGACACGGCAGTCTCCGGTGACGGAGTCATGCACGAGGGGGAGTACTCGACTCGCCTCGGGGTGGCCGGGATCCCCAGTGCGGCGGACGATCTGATGATCGCCCGGGACCTGAGACTGCTCGAGGACACCGGCGGCCGCTACCATGTGGCTCATCTGTCGACTGCCGGTGGGGTCGAGCTGATCCGAGCTGCCAAGGCCAGGGGACTCCCGGCCACCTGCGAGGTCTCCGCCCACCACTTGCTGTTGACCGACCGCAGCGTCTTCGAGTCCGGGCTGGATCCCGATTTCAAGATGCACCCGCCCCTGCGGAGCGAGGAGGATCGCCGGGCGTTGGTCCAGGGAATCGTGGACGGCACGATCGACTGTATCGCCAGCGATCACGCCCCGCACCACGCGGACGAGAAGCTGATCGATTTCGTGGCGGCCCCCAACGGCATCGTGGGCCTGGAGACGACTCTCCCGCTGTGTCTGGATCGATTGGTCGGTGAGGGAGTGATCGGGCTGTCTCGGCTGATCGAGTTGCTGTCCTGTGAGCCGGCGCGCGTCTTCGGGCTGGAAGGGGGCACGCTGCGCCCCGGCTCGGTGGCCGATGTCACGGTGATGGATCTCGAGCAGGAATTCTCGGTCGACCCTGATCTGTTTCGGAGCAGATCACGAAATACACCTTTCAAGGGGTGGACACTTCGCGGGGTCGCGACCGCCACGTTTGTTGGCGGCTCTCTTATCGACATAGGTTGATAACTGGCCTCCCGTTGCACTGGCGGCGGGCGATTGATCCCCTTCACGGCAGTTGCGACGGAGCTGGAGAGGTGCGGGATTTGCTGTGGTGACATGGCATTTCTCTTGCTTATTCAGAGAGGAACGGAGGGATGCGCGATCGAGAGGAACGGCGAAGGTCGGCCCCGAGACTCGCCTCTGGATGCTCTGGGGGATCGAGATCGAAGTTCCGAGGATCCCGGGTTCGATGACCGTGGCATCGGAAGCGAACGAGCGAGACGGAAAGTGGACGAGAACCCTCACCAGCTACGACTGACCGCCGAGCGTGCGGCACGGGCGGGAGCCGCCGTTCTGGGGCGCCACTTCGGAAGCCGATCGCTCGAAGTCGAGCTCAAGGCGGAGAACGACCTCGTGACCGCGGCAGATCGCGAGAGCGAGGCGGTGATCGTCGACCTGCTGCGGGAGGCACACCCGAGCCACTCGATTCTGGCGGAAGAGGGCGGTGGCCTCGGAGGCCTGCAGGGTAGCTCTGACTATCAGTGGGTGATCGACCCGTTGGACGGCACCAGCAATTTCGTGCACGGTCTCCCGTTCTTCTGCGTCTCCATCGCCTGTCGGCGAGGAGAGGAGCTGGTGGCGGCCGCCGTGTGCGATCCCGCGCGCGGCGATATGTTCGCCGCAGCGGCCGGAGAGGGGGCGACCCGCAACGGGACCCCGATTCGAGCCCGCGCCGATGCCGCGTTCGAGGAGGCCTTTCTGGCGACGGGATTCCCCTTTCGAGCCAACCAGGCGCTCGAACCCTATCTGGCGATGTTCCGAGCGGCGTTTCTCGGTGCCAGGGGGATCCGCCGTTGCGGTGCGGCGGCGCTGGATCTCGCCTATGTGGCGGCCGGCGTCTATCATGGGTTCTTCGAGTTGGGACTCGCGCCCTGGGACGTGGCGGCGGGCGCCCTGCTGGTCCGCGAGGCAGGCGGTCGGGTCAGCGACCTCGACGGGGGAGACAGCTTCCTCGAGTACGGGAACGTCCTTGCCGGTGGTCCGTCGATCCACGGCGAACTGCTGGAGCGCTTTGCAGCCATCCTGGGGGAGCAGGAAGCGCGAGATCTGGTGGCGGGGCCCGCGGTGGCTGCCAAGGAGGCCGAAGGAGTCGAAAGGAGTCTGTGAGCTCATTCCTTGTTTCAATAGAATTCTAAGTTAAGCTTGTCTGTCCGGGTCGGTCCCTCCGCCCGTTCCGACACCCCGATCGATGACGAATCCAGAACGATGACCGAAAGCAGACCCAGAAGGCGGGTGGAGATCCAGATCCATCCGAGCGACATCCAGAGAGGGGTCAAGTACCTCTTTCTGAGCCGCCTTCAGATCGGCCTGGCGATCGCGGGCGTGGCTCTGTTTCTCGGCTTTCTGGGTCTGGGTCTCTACCTGGCTCCCGATGTCGTGGCTGGCTGGCTGCGTCGACAGGAGCATCAGAGCCTCCAGCTGGCCAGGGCCGAGCTGGTCGAGCGCGTCACGGCTCTGCACGGCCGACTCGACCGGCTCAATGATCGGAGCGAGCAGCTGCAGCTCCAGATGAACAAGGTCTACCTGGCGTACGGATTGGCCAACGACTCGTCGATCGGCCAGGGTGGCTATCCCGAGGTCTCGACACTCGACGGGCAGATCGCCTCGCTCGGGCCCGACTTGCAGGCGGACATCGTGCCGGCGGCGACCTCGGAAGTGCGTCTCCGTGAACAGATCCACGTTCTCGAAGCCTTTCTCACGGAGATCCAGTCCTTCGAAGAGGCGCACCTGGACCAGGTGACCTCGACTCCCTCGACCTCGCCGCTGCGCGGTGGCGACTTTCGGCTGACCAGCCCCTTCGGTCAGCGTCGAAGCCCCTTCACCAAGAAGCTCGACTTTCACGCCGGAATCGACCTGGCCTCGTTGTCGGGAACTCCGATCTACGCGCCGGCCGACGGGAAGGTCTCCTTTGCGGGCCGTTATCCACTGCGCAACAGCGTCGCGTGGTGGCGCTACGGCAACATGGTCTCGATTCGTCACGGTGATCGCTTCATCACCCTGTACGGCCACATGGACGAGATCCGGGTGAAGACCGGACAGCAGATCGAACAGGGAGACGTGATCGGTACGGTGGGCAATACCGGCTGGAGCACCAACCCGCACCTTCACTTCGAGGTCCGTCGGATGGACGAGGAGGGGAAGTTCCGTCCCGTGGATCCGCGCATCTACATGCTCGATCACAGCTGGAGCGACGAGGACGAGCTGCTGGTGCGGGCCCGTCGAGCTCCGATCGACGATTTCGAGCCACTTCCCGGCCTGATCATGCGCTGAGAGCTCTGGGCTTCCCCGAGCTTGCTAGCATCCAGCCATGGCTCGTTCCCGCCTCCCCGGCCCGGAAGGGTCCCCGACCATGATCATCCCGAACGGGACCAAGATCGAGGTCGACTCCCACGGTCAGCTCAACATCCGGACTCCCGGCAACCTGGTGATCCAGAATTCGGGCTCGTATGGTGCGATCGAGTCCGCGACCGGCTCGATTCGAATCGAGCCGAACGTCCAGGTCGAAGCGGTCAACATCGAGTGCGCCGACGTCTGCTACGTGCAGGGGAGTCTGACCGCCTGGAAGGTCAAGGCCCGAGCGATCGAGCTCGACGAGTCGGCCCGGGCACACATCATCCTCCAGGAAACCGAGAGCCTGCAGATCGGCAACGAGGCGCGACTGGTGGGGAACTTCTCCTCGGAGAAGGAGCTCTTCCTGTTGATGTCTCGCTTTGCCAAGCAGCTGCGCTCGATCCCCTTCTATTCGGAGCGCCAGGGCGCTCGGGGGCCGATCGCTCCGCCGATGAATGCGACGCGCCTGCCAGTGTCGTCTCCTCCGGAAGCGGCCAACGACGAGAAGGCCGCCTCGAGCGAGGGGACCAGTGGAGAGGAGTTGCACGACTCGCTGTTCTTCGCCCTGGTGCTCCTCGAGCGCGAGGCGGGGAGGGCGGGCAACGGCCCGAACTCGCAGAAGGCCGTGGAGGAGCTGGTGCGACTGCTGAGGGCGCGCGAGCTCGAGGCGCTGGAGCTGCGCTACGAGACGGTGTTCGGCGAGATCTTCGAGCCGTCTGAGGACATCGTACGAGCCCAGGAGCTGGTGCACGATTTCTTCAGAGAGGGCTCCTGATAGCGTTGGTCCCATGATCAGGCGTTTGATTCTCGGCGGGGTGATGCTGACTCTCGTCGTCGCGTTCTGGTTCCTGCACCTGATGTCGGCAGCCGGCGAGTTCGACGAGCTCGAGGCCGTCCCCCTCGAGGACTGCACTTCGATCGAGGGCATTCCGGGTCCGGAAGACATCACGATCGACCGCATAGCCGGGGTCGCGTTGATTTCCTCCTACGATCGTCGCGCAGCGGCTGACGGAGAGTCCGAGCAGGGCACGATCTTCGCGTGGTCGCCACAAGCGGGGCTGCGCTCCCTGACGGAGGACTTCGAAGGGGAGCTACGTCCCCTTGGAATCTCGCTGTTTCGCGATTCGAGCGGTCAGGCCTGGCTGTTCGTGATCAACCACACCAGTGCGGGGCACCGAGTCGAGATCTTCTCCTGGGTCTCGGAGGAGTCGGCTGGAGGGCGCCTCGAGCACCTCGAGTCGGTGGCGGATCCGGCCTTCCTCAGTCCCAACGACGTCGCCGGGGTCGGCCCACGGGCCTTCTATCTGACCAACGATCACGGCAGCGCATCGGCACTGGGAAGAGCAGCGGAGGACTATCTGCGCCGCAAGAAGGCTCAGGTGGTCTACTGGGACGGCGAGCGTGCGCGAGTGGTTGCCGAGGGTCTCGGCTACGCAAACGGAATCGCGGTCCACCCCGACCTGACGGAGGTCTTCGTGGCCTCGACGACGTTCGGCACGGTGCATCACTTCTGGCGAGAGGTGAAGAGCGGCGAGCTTGCGCCCCTCGAGTCGTTCGACGTCGGCACCGGGGTCGACAACATCGAGCTCGACCGACACGGCAAACTCTGGATCGGTGCCCACCCGAAACTGCTCAGCTTCACTCGGCACGCGTCAGACCCCGAGAACCTCTCTCCCTCCCAGGCGCTGTGGATCGACCCCGAGCGGGCATTCGACCCCTACATTCGCACCGTCTGGCTCGATCCGACCGGCGAGCAGCTCTCCGGGGCCAGCGTGGCGGCCCCGTGGGGCGACCGTCTCCTGATCGGTCAGGTGTTCGAGCCTCGCGTCCTGGTCTGTCGCTACGGCTGAGCGCTCGGCTCGGAGGTGATCCGGAATGGAGCACCTGTCTCCGGTGGTCAGTCCCACAGCGGAGCGATCGCAGCGGTCCCCTCGGACGGCCACCGGGCTCGTGCGCCCGGCTGTCGACCGGAAGACTCGAGCAGAAACCCTTTGCCCGTAGGGGTTTATACGAGAAGGAGGAGTTCGCCGGACCCGACCGTTCGAGTCGGCACGCTGCTTGCTTTAGTTACGGGTGTCTGGCGGCGGGTGAGAACGACGGTGCGTATAGGTTGCCATCGTTCCTGAGGTGCCCAAATCCCCCTTGATGGTGAGCTTGTGCGTACCGCCGTTCTCATCCGTCCGGACAAGCAGACTCTCCTTATCCACGGTCGGTTCGTTGGAAGCGCGAACCGACCTATTTTTTTGCCCGCAACGACCGTTGCGACCCCCGCCGACCCTGCCCGATTCGTTGGCAGTCGGGGCTCGGAGCACGCAGCAGAGGCCGCCACTCGATAGACTCGCCGGAGTCGATGGATGACGGCCCTGGGAAGGTCCCTGCCAGACCCCCTCCATCGCCTTCGTCTGCGTACAGCCCTGCCGGGGAGCGCTTCGGATGCCGGTCTTGCGATTGCAGTTTCTGGGTTGCGGTGATGCCTTCGGCAGTGGAGGCCGGCTGCACACGTGTTTCCTCCTGTCCTCGCCGGCGAGAGAATCGGGGGTGCTGATCGACTGCGGGGCCTCCTCGATGGCTGCGATGCGCAGACAGGGGGTCGACCCCAACACGATCGAAGCGATCCTCGTCAGCCACCTCCACGGCGATCACTTCGGCGGTATCCCGTTCTTTCTGCTCGACGCGAGACACGCTTCGAAGCGTAGCTCTCCCCTGACCATCGCCGGTCCTCCGGGAATCGAGGATCGGGTCTCCGCGGCGCTCGCGATCTTCTTTCCGGGTGCAGAGAAGACGGAGTGGACCTTTCCCGTTCGATTCGTGGAGTTGGCCGAGGGAGAGCGGGCGGAGGTGGTCGAAGGCGTTCGCGCAACGCCTCGTGAGGTGGTCCACCCCAGCGGTGCACCCTCGTACGCCCTCCGCGTCGAGTGCGCCGGCAAGGTCGTGGGGTACTCGGGGGACACCGAGTGGACCGATGCGCTGCTCGAGGTCGCGTCGGGAGCGGATCTGTTCGTGTGCGAGTGCTTCGCCTGGGAGGAGGGCGTGCCCTACCACCTCGACTATGCGACCCTGTCTCGACGCCGGGGGGATCTGGCGGCCAAACGGGTGGTGCTGACGCATCTCGGGAGGGAGATGCTCGAGCGGCTCGATGAAGTGGATCTCGAAGTCGCCGCGGACGGAACAGTCGTCGAGGTGTGAGCCGCTCAGGCCGGGCCGTTGGCCGTGCGGGAGAGGTCGCCCAGGAGCTCTGGCGGCCGCGCCTGGGGCTTGGTGAACACCATCTGGACGTCTCCGATGGCTCGCTCCAGAAAGCCGGCCTCGCAGTAGCAGAGGTAGAACTCGAAGAGCCGCAGGAGCGCCGCCCCGTATCCTCGGTGCTCGAGCCGCTCGGCGGACGCTGCGAGGCGCTCGTTCCAGGCCCGCAGGGTCGGTGGGTAGTGTCGGGTGATGTCTTCGAGGTGGTAGAGGCGCAGGTCGCTCGATCCGGCGGCGGCCTGGGTCATGGAACCGATCGAAGGGATGCCGCTGCCAGGAAAGACGAAACGCTGGATGAAGTCCACGGAGCGGCGCGCCTGCTCGTACAGTCGATCCTCGATCACGATGGCCTGGACGGCAGCCATGCCGTGCGGCCTCAGCAGCTTGCCCAGTCGGTCGAAGTAGGTCGGCAGCTCACTCAGCCCGACCGCTTCGATCATCTCGATCGAGACCAGCTTGTCGTAGCCCCCCTCGAGCTCTCGGTAATCGCGAAACAGAAGCTCGATGCGATCCTGGAGTCCCTGTGCTCGGATCCTGCCCTCGGCCCAGGCGTGCTGCTGTCTCGAGATCGTGGTGGTCGTGACCCGGCACCCGTAGTGTCGGGCAGCGTGGAGGGCAAGGCCTCCCCAGCCGGTGCCGATCTCGACCAGATGATCGTCCGGGCTCAGGGCGAGCTTCCTGCACAGACGGTCGTACTTCGCCGTCTGGGCCTCCTCGAGCGTGGCTTCGGCGCTCTCGAAGAGGGCGCACGAGTAGGTCATTCCAGGATCGAGGACCTCGGCGAAGAAGTCGTTCCCGAGATCGTAGTGCGCAGCGATGTTGCGCTCCGAGCCGCGACGCGTATTGGCGTGCAACCAGTGCCCGAGGCGCAGTAGGGGTCGCACGAAGCGAGCCCCCTTCGAGTCGAGCTCCTCCATTACGCTTCTCTCGATGATCATGAGGCGAGCGAGAGCGGTCAGATCGGAACAGCGCCAACGGCCCTGGATGTAGGCCTCCCCTGCGCCAACCGTGCCCGCGAGAGCGATCTGGAGCCACACTCGTGGGTCGTGAATCTCCAGCTCGATGTCGATCGGACAGGATCCGAGTGCGGAGCCGAACACGGTGCGGGAGCTGCCTTCGATGACGGTGAGACGACCCTGACCCAGTTTTCCGAGGCGCTCCATGACAGCCCTGCGCGCGAGTCGTAGCGCCGTCGAGCTTCTCGGGGTCGAGAGAGCGGGAGAGGTCTGGGGACCGTCGCTCCAGCTGCTCAGCGATTGACTTCTCAAGGTCTGCATGTCTACCGTCCTCCTGTCAGGCGGATCTGTGGGAGCGATCGGGTCGATCGGCTGCGGTTGGATCGGGCTTCGGCAGGGGGCCACCGACAGAGCCGGGCGGGGGCCCCGGGTGCTCGTGGAAGGGCGCACCCTTGCGCCAGAGGCGAGCCGCCTGCCGGTAGATCGCTGCCAGGACGTGCAGGGTCATGGCCGGGTGTCGAGCCAGTACCCGGCGGAGGGACGCGGGCTCGAGGGCGGTTCGACGGGTGAACAGAGTGGCGTCGAAGTGAAGTCGCCCTCGATCGAGGTTCGACATGTGGACCCAGAGGGTCTCGCCCGGAACCGCGAAGCGCCAGTCGTAGTCCATCTCCATCGGCAGGAACGGAGACACGTGGAACTCCTTGGCGAACCGGAACCCGAGCCAGCACCGGTCGAGCGCCGCGGCTTCCCGAGGCAGCACGTACCAGTGCCGCTCTCCCCATGGGGTGTTGTCGACTTCCGCTACGATGCAATCGAGGCGGTCGGTCGAGTCGAAGAGGTAGAAGAAACTGACCGGGTTGAAGCAGAGGCCGAAGTACCGCAGGTGGGTGAGGAGACGGATCGAACCGGTGGGGCGCCGACCGAGGCGCTGCTGAGCCAGGTCGCGCACCGCGACGTCCAGCGGGAGATGCTCGGGCCCGAGATGATCCCGTCGGCGGAACCAGGCCATCGCCGGACGGCGGGTCGACCAGAGCCACGAGTGTTCGAAAGCCGTCTCGAGCTCGTCCAGATCGAGATAGAGCAGGAACAAGCGATAGCGGAAGTGGTTCTGGACGGGCTCGTAGCGCCGATGCCGGATCCACCCCTCGTAGATCGCGCTGGCGGTGGGGGAGGTCAAAGGGACTCTCCGAGCTGGCTGCAGACCGCCAGTGCGCTGTCCACTCCGTCTTCGTGGAACCCGTTGCGCCAGTATGCGCCGCAGTACCAGGTCCTTCGCTCCAGGCCGCTGATCTCGTCGCGCCGCGCCTGAGCCGCGATTCCCTCCGCCGTGAAGACCGGATGGTGATAGATGAAACGACGGAGCACGGATTGCGGTGAGATCTCTTCGGTCCGATTCAGCGTGACGAAGAAATCGGTCGGCGCTTCGAGGCGCTGGAGATGGTTCATCCAGTAGGTCACCGCGACCGGGTGCTCGGGGGAACGATCATCGGGCCGCAGGTGGTAGTTCCAGCTCGCCCAGGCCCGGCGGCTCTTCGGCATCACGGACGAGTCCGTGTGCAGTACGACCTCGTTGGCCTGATAGGGCAGCGCCGCAAGGACTTCGGTTTCCGCTTCGGAAGGATCGGCCAGCAGCTCGAGCGCCTGATCGCTGTGGGTGGAGAGGACCACACCGTCGAATCTCTCCGTGCGGCCGTTTGGAAGCTCCAACTCGACGTAGCGCTCGTGTCTGCGCACTGTCTGCACCGGCGTCGAGGCTCTCACACGTCCCGCCAACGGCTCGAGTAGCTTGGCCACGTAGCTCTTCGAGCCGCCCCGGATCACGGACCACGTCGGTCGACGGTCGACCTCCAGGAAACCGTGATTGGCGAAGAAGCCCAGCAGGAAGCGCGCCGGGTACGCGCCGATCGCACCGGGAGGACTCGACCATACGGCGGCCGCCATGGGAACCAGATACTGGTCGATGAAGCCGGTCGAATAACGCCCACGCTCGAGAAACTCGTCGACCGTGGAATCGGTCCTACCCGAGGCCAGCCATTCCTTGGCGTCTCGATTGAAGCGGAGGATGTCACGGATCATCCGCAGAAAACGGATGTTGACCAGGTTGCGGCGCTGTGCGAACAAGGTGTCGAGGGAGGTGCCGTTGTACTCGAGCCCCGTAGCCTCGCAGCGGACGCTGAAGCTCATCGAGGATTCGAGGGTCTCGACCTCGAGCTGCTGCAGCAGCCGACAGAATCCCGGGTAGGTGCGGTCGTTGAAGACGATGAACCCGGTGTCGATCGGCCAACTCCGCCCGTCTCTTTCGACATCGACCGTGTGGGTGTGGCCTCCGATCCAATCGGCAGCCTCGAAAACCGTGATGTCGTGACTGCGCGAGAGCAGCCAGGCACTCGTGAGGCCCGAGACTCCGGCTCCGACGATGGCGAGCTTCATGGCGACAGCGCGGGACTCATGCCTCTTGGCGACCTTCGGGGAAACGGGCCGACTCCGGCACCGGCTTGAGATCCCAGACGAGTCCGAGCCACGACATGACGCGCAGGAGGTAGTAGGTGATGTCGATCTCCCACCAGAAGAAACCCTGTCTCACCGCGCGCTGACAGTGGTGATGGTTGTTGTGCCATCCCTCGCCTAGGGTGATCAATGCCAGAAGGAGACTGTTGCGGCTGTCGTCATCGGTGTCGTAGCGACGCGTTCCCCAGCGATGTGCCATGGAGTTGATCAGGCAAGTGGCATGGAACAGCACCACGGTCGAGATGAAGAAGCCCCAGACCAGGAGCTGCGGTCCGTTCGTACCCAGCTGCGGTGCGAGTCCGGCGAGCAGCTGACCTGCGGAATACAGAGTGAGAGCGAGGAGAGCCGGTACCAGGACGTCGAAGCGGTCGAGGAAGCGCAGCTCCGGGTAGCGAGCGAGGTCGGGCACCATCCGCGTTCGTGTCGGGAAGTTGGCGCGCGCGGTGATCCAGCCCATGTGGCTCCAGAAGAGGCCGTGCTCGGAGGGCGAGTGTGGATCCATCGGCGTGTCCGAGTGGACGTGGTGCACTCGATGGTGGGCGGCCCACCAGAGCGGCCCGCGCTGGGCAGAGCTGGAGCCGGCGACGGCCATCAGGAACTGTAAGGGGCGGGATGTCCGATAGCTGCGATGGGAAAAGTAGCGGTGATAGAAGCCGGTGATGGCGAACATCCGGGCAAAGTAGAGGCCAACGGCCACCAGCACCGCTGTCGGGCTCCAGCCGACCCAGAAGGCCCCGAGACAGGCCAGGTGGACGGCGAGGAACGGGAGCACTCGGAAGGTGTCGACGCGCTTCTCCCGGTCGTCGACTTCGGACTCGTCGATGGCGTGGGAATCGAACCAGGCGAGCAGCGTAGAGAGCGGTCTCCGGGACTGCCGAAGGTCGGTCATCACGATGGGTCCCGAGCGAAGAGGTAGTGCGAGACTCCCCACTCCTCACCGTTGCGGTAGCCGAACAGCTCTGCGCAGGCCATGAAGAAGATTCGCCAGCGCTCCAGCCAGCGGGTGGAGTCCGATGGACCGTAGACGTCGTCGAAGAGCCCCCGAACCGCGTCTCGGTGCCGATCGAGATTCTCCAGCCAGGCCTCTGCCGTACGCTGGTAGTGCGTCCCGTTCAAACGCCAGTGCTCGACCACCTTCAGGTGTCGGTCGAAACGGGGGAGCAGGTCGTCGGACGGCATGACGCCCCCGGTGAAGAAGAAGCGACCCATCCAGTTGTCTGCACCGTTGGTTTCGTAGAGGTACGCGTAGTCGTGATGAGCGAAGACGTGGACGAAGAGACGGCCTGCCGGCTCGAGCCATGTCGAGACCTGCTCGAGAAGTCGGTCGTAGTTGCGCATGTGCTCGAACATCTCCACCGAGACGATCCGATCGAAGCGTCGCTCCAGCCGGAGGGCCGACACGTCGGCCGTTAGCACCTCTACGTTGCCCAGGCCCTCTCTGTGAGCACGCCCCTGAATGAACGCTCGTTGGGGCGCCGAGTTCGAGACCGACAAGACTTCGCAGGTCGGGAAGTGGCGGGCGATCCAGAGGCTGACAGATCCCCAGCCGCATCCCAGATCGAGAATCGACATGCCTGGCTCGATTCCGGCTCGACGAACGGTCAGCTCGAGCATCGCCTCCTCCGCCTGGTCGAGAGTCTCGACGCCGTCGGGCCAGTAGCAGGAGCTGTACTTGAGCTGAGAGCCGAGAACTCGCTCGAAGAAGGCGGCCGGGAGCTCGTAGTGCTGTTCGTTGGCTGCGCGCTGCTCGATCGCGATGGGCTCTTGGGCGAGAAGCGCTTCCAGTTCGGCGTTCGAGTGCCCCGCCTCTCGCAGGCTGCGTTGTTCCTTCAGCCGCTGGCGGCACAAGCGCCGGATCCCCCAGCGCACGGCGGGATCGGGCAGCAGGCCCAGCTCGGCAGCGTCGATGGCATTCAGCATGCCCGTAGGTTCGCGGCAGAGAAGCTTCCGGATGCGAGAGGAGAGCGGCCCCGTTCTGCCATGGAAGTCCAATGAAAAAGGGCCGGCGATTGCCGGCCCTCGAGGCGTCGTTTCTCCCGTCAAAGGGACGCGGACCGATCAGTGCTCGGCGGCACCCTCGGAAACCGACGGGAAGTCGTACTCGATCGCAGGAGGTACGGGCTCCGGATCCCTGACAACGCCTTGCCGGGTCGTGTAGTCGATCATGGTCAGTCCGAACATGATCAGCAGCCAGATCACGGACGAGGCCACGACCAGCTTGGTCAGCTTCGGAGCGTCCAGCACGTGCATGAAGTACAGCACCACGAGAGTGGTCTTGGTCGCTGCGATTCCCAGAGCCACCACATCGTTGAAGGGGCCGAGGTCGTAGAGAGCGATCGCCCAGGTGAGAACCGTCAGAACGGCCAGTGCGGCGAAGACGGTGAAGTACATGGTGTTCGGACTGATGTGGGCGTGGACGTCGCCGTCCATGGTTTCGATGTTCTCTGACATGTGAGTTCTCCTCCTGCAGCCCTTCTAGTGCTCGATGTGGCGCCCGAGCAGGTAGAGCAGCGGGAACAGCCAGATCCAGACGATGTCGACGAAATGCCAGTACAGCCCGAAGTTCTCGATCGGATTGTGGTAGTTCATGTTGAACTTGCCCTTCCACGACGGGAAGAGCAGCCAGATCCCGATCCCGATGCCGATGATCATATGGAGCGCGTGCAGCCCGGTCATCGTGAAGTAGATCGAGAAGAACATCTCGGCCCGCTTCTGCATCGTGGCGACCCGCTGGGGGCTCATGTCGTATTTCTCGATCAGGGTCGGGGGGACCTCGAAGTGGAAGCTCTCCAGGCCCGGAACCGTGTGGTGCTCGAACTTGGCGCTGTACTCGAAGTACTTGATCACCAGGAAGGTGCAGCCGAGCAGCAGGGTGACGATCAGAAGACCGACCAGCGCCTTGCGCTTCCCGAGCTGGGAGGCCTTCACCGCGAGAGCGACGGTGACCGAGCTCGCGATCAGCACGAGGGTGTTGGTGAAGCCCAGGGGCACGTTGAGCTCGGAGCTCGCGACAGCGAAGTCGAGCGCATTCTGGGTCCGGTACACGAGGTAGACGGTGAACAGGCCGCCGAAGAACAGGACCTCCTGGGCGAGGAAGAGCCACATCCCGAAGGACGCGGCCTCTCTCTGTTGGTCGTAGTTCTCGAAGTGGTGAGCGAGAGTCGTGCTGTGACCGTGATCAGACAACGGGAGCCTCCTGTTGTTGCCCAGCGAGCTGATCGAGATGGTCCCGGATCAGGTCGTGTTCGTAGTCGTAGGCCTCGGTGATGACCGGCGGCTTGTCGAAGTTCAGCGTCGGTGGGGGAGAGGTGGTCTGCCATTCGAGGCCGACGGCGCCCCACGGGTTCCGTCCTGCCTTCTTGCCCCAGAAGAGTGAGTAGGTCAGGTACAGGAGCGGTAGCAGATAGCCGATTCCCAGAACGCCGGCTCCCGCACTGGACAGGACGTTGAGGACCTGGAACTCCTCGGGGTACGAGTGATACCGACGCGGCATTCCCATGTAGCCCAACAGGAACTGTGGGAAGAAGGTGAAGTTGAAGCCGAGGAAGACGAACAGCGCCGAAAGCTTGGAGAGGCCGGAAGCGTAGAGCTTTCCGGTCATCTTCGGCCACCAGTAATGCAGGCCCCCGAGAAAGGCCATGATCGCGCCCCCAACCATGACGTAGTGGAAATGCGACACGACGAAGTAGGTGTCGTGCACGTGAATGTCGAAGCCGATGGTTGCCAGCATCACACCGGTGAGCCCACCGATCAGGAAGAGACCGAGGAAGCCCACCGCGTAGAGCATCGGGGTCTCCCAGGAGACCGAGCCCTGGTACATGGTGGCGGTCCAGTTGATCACCTTCACGGCAGTCGGTACGGCGATCAGCATGGTGATGGCCGAGAACACCGCGGCGGCGTATGCGGACATGCCCGTCGTGAACATGTGGTGAGCCCACACCAGGAACCCGAGCACCGCGATGCCGACACTGGAGGCAGCGATGAATTTGTAGCCGAAGATGCGCTTGCGCGAAAAGGCCGCGATCAGCTCACTGATCACTCCGAACGCCGGAAGGATCATGATGTAGACCGCCGGGTGCGAGTAGAACCAGAAGAGATGCTGGAAGAGCACGGGATCGCCGCCCAGGGCGGGATCGAAGATGCCGAAGCCGAACAGGCGCTCGACGCCGACCAGCAACAGGGTGATGGCGATGACCGGAGTACCGAGTACGTTGATCAGTGCGGTCGCGTAGGAGCCCCAGACGAACAGCGGGAGCCTTCCCCAGGTGAGTCCCGGTGCCCTCATCGTGTGAATCGTCACCAGGAAGTTCAGGCCGGTCAGGATCGACGAGAACCCGATCAGGAACGCTCCCAGTGCCGCCAGCATCACCTGGCCGTTGGCGTAGGTCGAGCTCAACGGCGTGTAGAAGGTCCAACCCGTGTCGACTCCGCCGAAGATGATCGCCATCGCGGCCAGGGCCGAACCGGCCATGTAGACGTACCAGCTGAGCAGGTTCAGTCTCGGGAAGGCGACGTCGATGGCTCCGACCATGATCGGAATGAGGAAGTTGCCCAGAACGGCCGGAATTCCCGGGATCAGGAACATGAAGATCATGATGACGCCGTGCTGGGTGAAGGCACGGTTGTAGGCGTCGGGGCTCATCAGATCGCCGGCAGGGGTCAGCAGTTCCAGGCGAATCATCATCGCGAAGAGGCCGCCGAGCAGGAAGAACGTCGAGACCGAGATCAGGTACAACCACGCGATCCGCTTGTGATCGATGGTCAACAGCCACGACTTGATCGTGTGGCCGTCGGTGAGGTAGTTGGAGCTGGGGTCGTGCGTCGCCGCGTGCGTCGACATGGTGCTTATCCTCCGGAGACGCTGTCACCGGCCGAGTCTTCGGCATCGGCAACGGTCGCGCCCGCTTCCAGTGACTTGATGTAGGTGATGAGGTCGATGACCTGCTCCTCGGTGACCTGCCCCTTGAATGTCGGCATGAGGGGCAGGTAGCCGGAGACGATCCTCGCCCGAGGCTCGACGATCGACTCCCGAATGTAGCTCTCGTCGACCGTGACCGTCTCCCCCGACGCAAGAGTGACCTGAGAGCCGAAAAGGCCGTGCAGGGAGGGCCCGCGTCCGGACGGCTCGCCGGTGTGGCAGGTGGAGCAGGCCAACGAAGTGAACAGGTCTTCGCCGTTGCTGGCGGGAGTCGAGTTCGGTGTCTCGTTGCGCAGCCACGCTTCGTACTCCTCCTTCTCGAGCACGGTGACCTTGCCCCGCATGTAGGAGTGCTCGCTGCCGCAGTACTCGGCGCAGAACAGATGGAACTGACCGGTCTTGGTGGCCTCGAACCACATCGTGGTGTAGCGCCCGGGGATCACGTCCTGTTTGATTCGGAAGGCGGGAATGAAGACCGAGTGGATCACGTCCTCGGACGTCATCGTGAGCTTGATCCTCGTGTGGACAGGGATGGTGAGGTTGTTGATCTCTCGGAGTCCGTTCGGATGCTGGTACTTCCACATCCACTGCTTGCCAAAAGCCAGGTATTCGACGGCGTCCTCGGGCAGGCGCTTCATGTCGATGAACACCTTGGTCCCCCACGCGAACATCACCATGACGATGACGAAGGGGATCGCCATCGAGATCACCTCGACTGCGGGCGCGTGGGTCTCGTGTCCGCCGACCTCGTTGATCGCGCGACGTCGGTAGCGAACCATGAAGTAGAACAACATCGCGACCACGATCGTGCCCGAGATGAAGCTGATCACGACCCACGTGAAGGTCAGCAGGTCCACTTGACCCGCCATCGTCGATGCCTGATCGGGCAACAGTGGCAGGTTCTCGAAGATAGCTGGCAGCAGGTTTCTGATGTAGTCGAGCACGTCAGTGGCTCCTGTCTTGGTTCACGAAGCGCAGAGTCGCAAGGAGTGGGGTTTTCGTCAGTGGGTGGTTCATGTCGCGGCGGTCGCTCTCTGGCGCTTCTCCGCTCGGAGCATGCGCACGATGAAGATTGCCAGGGCGAGGACGGTGAGGATGCCACCGAGGCGCACCACGTTGAGGGCGACCATGCTGTACTTGCCGATCACCGGGTCGTACTGGTAGCAGAACAGGACGACCTGATCCACGATCGAGCCGACCTTGTTCTCCGAGGCTTCGACGAGGCCCAGTCGGAGATCCTTGGGCGCATAGTCCACTCCGTAGAAGTAGCGCGAGATCATGCCGTCGGGACTGAGCAGGACCACGCCGCCCGGGTGGGCCCACAGATCGGTCTCTTCGTTGAAGCGGTAGTTCATCCCGAGCGCTGCCATCAGGGGAGCGATCTGATCCTGCTCGCCGGTGAGGAAGGTCCATCCGTCCGTGCCCTTCGAGCGACCGTAGCGAGCCAACGCCGTGTTGCGCGAGAGGTCGGCCAACTCGGCGTCCTCATCCGGATCGAAGCTGACGGCGACGACCTCGAACTCCTGGCCCGGGAGGAATTTGAGCGGCTTGAGGCCACGCACGATCCCGTCCAGTACCAGAGAGCAGAGCATCGGGCACTCGAAGTACACGGGGGCGAGGAGCACCGGCCGGTCCTGGAACAGCTCGCCGAGCTGGATGAGGTTGCCGTCCTGATCGGTGAACTCGAGATCGAGGGGGATGTTCTGCCCGATGTTCTGGTCCCAACCGATCTCGCGCAGTTCCCTCGGGAGCCGGTTCTCCTGTTCCGGGTCGGGAGTGACCTTCTTGCGCGACACCGCCATCTTCTTCTGCTGCGCGCTCGCGGCGACGCTCAGCAGGGTGAGGAGGAGGCTCAGCAGGACGATGACTCTGCGATGCTGGTTGATCTTCATGGTGTGGCTCGTTGGCCCTCTTTGGAGAGAAGCTGCTACGCGAGAATGGGACTCAGTCTACGGCGGGCGCCTCGGTAGTCGTGGGCTCGTCTGTCGTCGGTGGGGCCAGAAGGGGTGCGACGCCCTCCTGCAGGGTCAGCTCCTTGGCCCGCTCGAGAGGAACTCGTGCGAGGCCGGCGTCGCGATCCTTCCAGCCATAGCTCTCGACCGCGCGCTGCTGTTCTGCGGCGAAGGCTCGATACTCGAGCTCCGGGTACTGCTGCAGAAGGGCACCTGCAGGACGCACATCTTGCACGGGCGTCCCTGCACTCGCCGCTTCCTTACGGTCGGTGAGGCCGACGAAGCCGACGACCATCGGCCATACGATGATCGCGTACACCACGGTGATGGCGATGACGATCAGAAGGACCGCGTAGAGAGCCCGGTAGGGGATGTCGAAGCCCTTGTAGCTCGGGGCTTCCTCTTCTCGCTTGAGATCAGGATTCATGAGGTGCCAGCTCCGGGATGTAGGGGTCGTTGACCGGCAGGAGTGCCTTGCCCTTGAGCTCGATCACGAACCACCAGAGCCACAGGCCACCGATACCGATGAGCGTCGCGGCGTCGAGCCAGTGGTAGGTGAGGTGCTCGTACCAGGTGGGGGCGGCCTGCCAGAACAGGTCGAGGTAGTGCATGAACAGCATGTACGCGCACACCGCTGCCAGCTTCCCGGGCTGCTTCTTCAGCGAGGCGGAAAGCAGGAGAGCGAAGGGCAGGAAGAAGTGCGCCACGATCAGGAAGGGCGTGAAGTACTGCCAGCCGTTGGAGTTGCGCAGCAGGTACCAGGGCACGAATTCCGGCACGTTCCCCGACCAGATGATGATGAACTGGGACAGGGTCATGTAGGCCCAGAACATCGTCAGCGCGAGGGTCAGTTTGCCGTAGTCGTGGAAGTGCTTCTTCTTGAACCAGCTGCTCAGAGGAGAGTCCAGGTTGAGCCTCCAGGCCATCACCGCGGTGAAGGCGATTCCGGCGAGGCCACACGAGGACACGAAGTACATCCCGTAGAGGCTGGAGAACCAGTGCGGCTCGAGCGACATCAGCCAGTCCCAGCAGAAGAAGGAGCAGGCCACGACCCACATCACGAGGCCCGGGCCGCTGAGATTTCGCAGGCTGCGGGTGACCGAGGCCTCACCCGTGGCGTCCTGTTGCGTCGAGCCTCGACGCAACAGGAAGGCCAGGCCGGCCCACACGGCGAAGATGACCGCGGCGCGAAGCCAGAAGCCCGGCACGTTGAGGTAGGCCGCTTTGGTCTGGATCAGCGGATCCTCCACCGCCTCGGGTCGCGCCCACGAGAAGATCGATTCCATCCCGAAGAGCACCGGTAGCGCGAGCACGATCATCAGCTTGATCGTTCCGGCCGCGGCCTCCCAGGTGCGCCGCATCACCAGCCCCCACGTTCCTCCGGTGAGGTGGTTGATCATGATCCACGCCAGACAGCCCACGGCGATCGACAGCCAGAAGACGTAGGCGATGAGGTAGGAGCGGAAGAACTGGTCGATGTTGGTGAAGGCGCCCAGGGCGGTGGCGAGAGCACCGACGATGCCCAGTGCCAGGGCGATGGTCTGCAGGCGACCGAAGCTTGCCGGAAGACCGAAATCCTGGGCCTTCAGGCCCGAGGTATAGGTGTCGTTGGTACTCAATGCTCCTCTCCCGAAGCTGTGTCTTCCGAAGCAGACCGTGAGGACGAGTGATCGTTGGCGTGCTCGAGGGCAGTGCGGTCGGCCTCGGTGAGCGCGGCAACGGACACGTTCTGGGCTCTTTGTAGGACGCGGACCCATGCGGCGACGGCCCAGCGGTCGTCGGCGGAGAGCTGAGCTCGGTAGCCCGACATCTGGCCGTAGCCGTTGGTGGCGACATCGAAGAAGTAGCCGACCGGTTTCTGGAGCAGTCGCTCCTGCTGATAGGAGGGGGGCTGCTGGAAGCCGCGCCTCACGATCATGCCCAGCCCGTTGCCGGTGCGGTCGTGGCAGGGCGAACAGTACGTGTTGAAGCGACTCTCGCCGTGATCGAGCAACTCTCGCGTCAGGGGCATGGGGAGCTCGGACAGAAAGGCGCCACTGGCGTCGGAGCCGGTGACGAATTCATCGCCACGATCCAGCAGGCCTCGCGGCACCGTGTGCTGCGGCGGAACTCTCACTGCCGCTCCGTCGGCGAACAGCTCGGAGTACTCGTAGGGCTCGTGCTTGGCTTGATCGTGCATGTCCTGGCGACAGCCGACTCCGATGAGGAGCACCGCTGCAAGCAGGAGCGTCTGGCCCACGCGGACGCGGGCCAGGCGGGTCGTGGGTCGTGGTGTCTTACTGCTCAACTTCGGAGACCTCCTCGGCGCCGAGTCCGCTCAGGAACGACTCGGTGGCCGCGCGGTCGAACTTCGGGTCGGTCGCCTCGATGACCATGAAGTAGCGGTCGATCGAGGCGCGCTCGAACTGGGGAATGTTGAAGACGGGGTGGTAGGGATGCGGCAGCCCGTTGATGAGCAGCATCCCGATGCCCGCGGAAAGACCGGCCAGCAGGATCGTCGACTCGAAGGTGGGCGGAATGAACGCTGGCCAGGCGAACAGCGGGCGGCCCCCGACGTTCAGCGGGTACGCCACGAGGTTGATCCAGGTGAAGAACGCGAAGGATCCAGTCATTCCTGCCAAGCCGCCGAGCAGGGTCACCAGGGACATCGGGGTCTTGTGGCCGGTCGCCTCCCACGCTCCGGGGATCGGGTAGGGAGTGTAGGACTCGAAGCTGCGATATCCGGCATCTCGCGCTGCCTCGGCTGCGTGGACCAGCTCGGTCGGCTTGGCGAATCGGGCCGCCAGTCCATAGATCCCGGTCGTTCCAGTTGTGCTATCTGCCATCAGTGCTCTCCCAGCGACTTGCCTTCGGGAACGATCATCCGAACTTCCGACATCGAGATGGTCGGCAGGAACCGGACGAACAAGAAGATGAGACTCAGGAACAGGCCGATCGTGCCGAGGTACAGGGCCCAATCCCAGAACGTGCCGTGGTAGGTGCCCCAGGAGCTGACCAGGAAGTCACGGTGCAGGCTCACCGCAACGATCACATAGCGCTCGAGCCACATGCCGACGTTGACGAACTGGGCGGCAATGAAGAGCCAGACCACCGATTGACGGCACTTCTTGATCCACAGGATCTGCGGCACGAAGAAGTTGCACACCAGCAACATCATGTAGGCGTAGGTGTACGGGCCGAGCACGCGGTTGTACATCATGAAGCGCTCGAAGACGTTGCCGCTGTACCAGGCCATGAACAGCTCGGTCATGTAGCCGTAGACCACGATCAGTCCCGTGACCAACATCACCTTTCCGCAGTTCTCGAGATGGCGATCGGTGAGGTAGGCGTGGAGCTTGAAGATCGCGCGCAGCGGGATCATCAGGGTCAGCACCATGGCGAAGCCGGCGTAGATGGCGCCGGCAACGAAGTATGGGGGGAAGATCGTGGCGTGCCAGCCGGGAAGCTGGGCCACCGCGAAGTCGAGGGACACCACAGAGTGCACCGAAAGCACCAGGGGGGTCGAGAGTCCGGCGAGCAGCAGATAGGCCTGCTCGTAGTTGTGCCAGTGGCGCGAGGCTCCGCGCCATCCGAGCGCGCCCGCACCGAAGATCCGCTTGAGCCAGGTGTGGCTGGCCTTGTCGCGCAGGGTGGCCAGATCGGGCACCAACCCGACGTACCAGAAGACCAGCGAGATCGTGAAGTAGGTCGACACCGCGAACACGTCCCAGATCAGGGGGCTACGGAACTGGGGCCACAGGGTCATCGTGTTGGGGTAGGGGAGCAGCCAGTAGGCCAGCCAGGGTCGACCGGTATGGAGAATGGGGAACATTCCGGCGCAGGCGACCGCGAACAAGGTCATCGCTTCGGCGAAGCGGTTGATCGAGGTTCGCCACTCCTGTCGCAGCAGCAACAGGATCGCGGAGATCAGGGTGCCCGCGTGGCCGATGCCGATCCACCAGACGAAGTTGATGATGGCGAAACCCCAGGCGACCGGCATGTTGAGGCCCCAGATGCCCGTACCCTTGGCGAGCAGCCAGGTCAGGGCCAGACCGAACAGACTCAACAGGGAGAAGGAGAAGCCCAGCGCCAAGACCCACCAGAGGTAGGTCTTTCCGAAGATCATTCCGGAGATCTTGTCGGTGACCGTAGCCGGGGTCTGGTTGGGGTCGACGAAGACGGGCCTCGCGACATCGGGAACGGTCGGTTGATTCACTTCAGCGACGGACATGCTCGTGATCTCCCTATGGGGTCAGGCGCCGTGCGCATCGCCGTGCGCATCGTCTGGTGAGCCGTGCTCATCGAACAGAGCAGGATTGGGGTTGCGGAGCTTGGCCAGATAGGTGGTGCGTGGGGCAGTGCTGAGCTCGTCCAACTGGTTGTAGTCGAGCGACTCCTGCTTCCACTTGCTGACTTCGGAGCCAGGATCGTTGGTGTCTCCGAAGGCGATCGCCTGGGAGGGACACACTTCCTGGCAGGCTGTCTTGATCTCGCCGTCGGCGATCTTGCGACGCTCGACCTTGGCGTCTTGACGCGCGGCATTGATGCGCTGCACGCAGTACGTGCACTTTTCCATCACACCGCGCATGCGCACGCTGACGTTCGGGTTGCGTGAAAGCTTGAGCACGGGCGTCGAATAGTCGTTGTAGCGCAGGAAGTTGAAGCGCCGCACCTTGTAGGGGCAGTTGTTGGAGCAGTAGCGAGTGCCCACACAGCGGTTGTAGACCATCTCGTTGAGCCCTTCCGGTCCGTGTACCGTGGCGGCAACGGGACAGACGATCTCGCAGGGGGCCTTCTCGCAGTGCTGGCAAGCCATCGGCTGGTGGTGAACGGTCGGGTTGTCGAACGACCCCTGGTAGTACCGGTCGATGCGAATCCAGTGCATTTCGCGTCCGTTGATCACCTGCTCGCGACCGACCACGGGAATGTTGTTCTCGGCCTGGCATGCCACGACGCAGGCGTGGCATGCGGTACAGGCGCTGAGGTCGATGGCCATTCCCCAGGCGTAGCCCTCGTACTCCCAGTCCGGGAACATCGTCTTATCGGGGCTGACGGTGTGGCCCATGTGATCGACGAAGTCCGGATGCTCCTTGTAGTAGGCGAGGGTGGCGTGCTTCACCAGGTGTCGCTTCTCTGCCTGCTCCGACTGAACGTCGAGCTGGAAGTGCTCCTGGGTGGTGGCCAGCTTGTGCGTGAGGCCTGTCCTCATCACCGTGACCCCCGCTCGCTCCCAGGGGCTGTCGGCACTGCGCAGCGCGTTGGCGTTGACACCCACACCCGTGCCGACCCGTCCGGCCTTTGTGCGGCCGTACCCGAGATGGACCGTGACCGTCCCCGGGGCCTGGCCGGGATTGACCAGAAGCGGCAGGTCGATCGACCGGCCGTCGGCCTCCAGACGAACCACGTCGAAATTGCCGAAGCCGAGCGCCTCCGCGGTGGCGGGGGCCATCAGAGCGGCGTTGTCCCAGGTGATCTGGGTCAGGGGACGGGGAACCTCCTGGAGCCAACCGTTGTTGGCGAATCGCCCATCGTACAGATTCGTGTCGGGGCGAAAGGAGACCTCTACCGTTTCGGTTCCGGTTGCCGCAGAAGCGCTCGCCAGGGCGTTGGCTGCCCTTCCGATCGCATTCCAGTCGACGTTCACCTCGCGGGGTGTCCTGGCGCTGCCCGCGAGGTACCCGTCGTGCAGCACGTGACGCCAGACCCTCTCGAAGCCCTCGCCCGAGAGTGACTGCCAGTGGCTCCGCACCAGATCGTAGTCCGAGCTGTCCCGGCCGGCCAGCACGGAGAGCATCTGAAGGTCGGTCTTGCCCTCGTAGAGCGGCTCGATCAGCGGCTGGATTGCCGTGATGGTGCCGTCATGGGAGCGTGCGTCTCCCCAGCCCTCGAGGAAGTGGGCCTGCGGCACGTGCCATTTGCAGAGCGCCGCGGTTTCGTCGAGGTGGCTTCCCATGTGAACGGTCAGATCCACCTTCTCGAGTGCGGCGACGAAGTCGATGTCTCCAGGCGCACTGTACGCAGGGTTGGCGCCGAGAATGAAGATCGCAGCCACGTCGCCGTTCTGCATTTCCTCGGTGAGTCGACGCAGTGCCTTCGTCTGGTTCGCGGGACGGAGCCTGACCGGATCCGTGTGCTCGACCGTGGTACCGACATTTCCGAGAGCCGTGTTGATCGCATGGACCAGTGCCTGCAGCTCCGGCTCGGTGTGAGCTCCCGCCACGACCAGGCATCGTCCGCGGTGCTGCTCGAGGTCCTGTGCGACGACGTCGAGCCAGCGGCTCAACTCGGCGTCCTCGAGTGACGGGACGCGGACCCCGGTGACGTTGAGGCGGGCCGCCAGGGCGGCCGCGAATCGGCCCAACTCGGCCCGCCGTGCCGGCAGTCGATGGTCCGCCATCGAGCCGGTGCGCGTGGGGGTCGTCTCGAGCGCGTACAGCCGGTTCATGGTGTTCTTGCCACCGCGCACCGACCGACCCGCTGCGAAGTCGCGGGCGTAGCGCAGGTGGCCCGGCCCGGTGCACAGGAAATCCGAATCGAGGGCGACGACCACATCCGCCTTCGAGAGGTCGAAGCGCGTCGCCACCGATTCACCGAAGGCCATCTGCGCAGCGTCCTCGATCGAGTCTTCGCTCGCGGACTCGAACTGGACCCAGCCGGCCTTCGGAAACCTTTGTTCGACCTGCGCGATCAGGGCACCGAAGGTGGGGGAGGTCTGAGTGCCCGTCAGAATGCGTAGGCCCTCGCCCCCGAGGGCTTCGAGTGCCTTCAGGGGGGCTGCCATGGCAGTGACGAACTCACTCCACGGGCGGATGCGTCCTTCGCTGAGAATCGACTGGGAGCGGTCCGGGTCATAGAGATCCAGCGTCGCGGCCTGCGCGATGAGATCCGTCGCGCCGAGGCTGGCCGGGTGCTGCGGGTTGCCGGCCAGCTTCGTCGGCCTTCCCTCGTGGCTCTCGGCAATGAGGCCGTAGCCGTAGCCGCCGAGGGTCATTCCCGTGGCGAAGTAGGTCGGCCGTCCAGGGATGACGTGCTCGGGCTGCTCGACATAGGGGACGATGCGCTCTTCCGGCTGGCGAGTGCAGGCGGTGAGTCCCGCCAGGCCGAGCGAAGCCCCGGCCAGGTGGAGGAAGCTCCGCCGACTGACGCCGTCCTCCCACTCCTGAGGCGCGTAGCGCGGAAACTCCTGCTCGATCAGGGTCTGGAAGTCCTCGCGGCCCGCGAGCTCCTCCAGTGTTCTCCAGTACTCGGGACCGCCCTTTGCCGCCAGACTCTGGCGGACTTCGGCGACGGCGATCGGCTTCCTCTCGCTGTCCATGGTCTCCGACGAAGCGGGTTTGGCTTTCTGGCCACCTTCGGACGGCGCCGGGCCACGATCATTCAAGATCTTCAATTCTCTTCCCTCTCGTGCCTTTAGCGGTGGCAGACCGAACAGGCGGACATTTCCATGGGGCCGGGGATGTCGTACTCCTCGACCAGCCGAGCACCGAGCGCGGCCTGCGTCTCCCCTGCATCCTCTGGCTTCCAGTCCATGTTGTAGACCTCGGACTGGGGCCGCACGAAGCGCTCCGGGTTCTGGTGGCAGTCGAGGCACCAACGCATCTGGAGCGAGTGCTGCTGAATCATCAGCGGCATCTTGTTGACGGGTCCGTGACAACTGGCACAGCCGACGCCCTTGGCGACGTGCACGCTGTGATTGAAGAACACGTAATCGGGCAGATCGTTGACCCGGTTCCACTGCAGCGGCTGGCCGGTCGCCCAGCTGTCTCGCACCGGTTTCAGCATCTCGGTGTTGTTCCAGATGATCTTGTGACAGTTCATGCACGTCGCGGTCGGTGGGATGCCGGCCGATGCCGACTTCTCGACCGATGTATGGCAGTACAGGCACTCGATGCCGAGACCGGCGGTGTGGTGATCGTGGCTGAACGGCACCTTCTGCGGAACGTACACACCCTGGCCGGTGTGGTAGGGCGAACGATCGAGGAGGTACAACAGTGCGCCGGCACCGATGGCCCCGAGGACCAGGAGGATCAGGCTCACCTTGGAGAGCTGATTGGCGCTTCGCGGGAAGACTTGCGGCATGGCGTTGGATCCCTTTTTCCTTGCCAGATTCTCGAACTCGACCGATCCGACGTCGGGTCGTCAGGTCGATCGAGAGGGGGGTGGGCGTTCCTTGAAAACCGATTCGGGCGAGGCGGACGCACCGATATCCAGTGAGTCCTCGAAACGGCCCTGCACCGGATTCGCGGTAGGATAGTAGCTTGTGAAATGTTTCACAAGCAGAGGGATATTGGACTGGAACGGTCCCAAATCCCATGTTTCCCGGGCGTTCCGACAAGGCCAGTTTGGGGTCGATTTCGGGCGGGAGTGTAGCAGAGAGGGCCCGGGAACGCCGCGCGTTGCCCTGTCTCGCCGTGGCGTCGCGGTAATTCAAGCGGGCTGAACGACTTGCGCCGGTGCTGATGGGTCGTCCGCGGCCCTGGAGCTCCTTCCGGTTTACTGGTGTCGCGTTCCTGTTTACTCTTGTCGATCGAATCTTCCGGCGATTCATGTCAAGCGAATCACCTACCCCACTCCCTCCCGTCGTGCGTCCCGCCGACCTCCAGGAACTGGCTCTGCGCGAGTCGGCTCTGGTTCTACTCGACGTGCGGGGTGGAGCGAACGGCCGAGCCGAATTCGAGGCGAGGCGTCTGGCGGGGGCTCGTTTCGTCGATCTCGAATCGGACCTGGCCGGCGACGCGAGTCATCCGGAACGCGGAGGGCGGCATCCCCTGCCGGATCTCGGTCGCTGGTGCGAGCGACTCGCGACCTGGGGCATCGCGCCGGGGACGGCCGTCGTGATCTATGACGACGCCGGCGGGGGCAATGCCGCGGCCCGGGCGTGGTGGATGGTCCGCGCGGTGGGGCACGAGCGAGTCGCTCTGCTGGATGGGGGACTCTCGGCCGCGATCGCCGCCGGGTTCCCCGTGGAGAGCGGCACGGTGAGCTCGATGCCGGACGCGCGAGCGGCAGAGGAGTCGTTGCCCCCCTATCCTGCCCAGGAGTGGACGCTCCCCAGGGTCGACGCGGATGAGGTGGAGCGTCGGCGACTCGACCCCGACTGGCGTGTTGTGGATGTGCGCTCGGCGCAGCGCTACCGGGGTGAGAGCGAGCCCTTCGATCCGATTGCCGGGTGCATACCGGGAGCCGTCAATCTCCCGTGGACCGACCTCATCGATTCGGAGGGCAACCTGATCGACGCCGATCAGATCGAGCAGCGGCTGGAGCAGGTCATCGCAGACGTGCCGCCGGAGCGCACGATCGTGCATTGTGGCTCGGGTGTGACGGCGTGCCACACGCTGGTGGCGCTCGAGCACGCGGGGCACTCGGGGGCGGCTCTCTATGTCGGATCCTGGAGCGAGTGGTGTCGCCAGCCACGGCCTCGTCTCCCCGAAGGTGGCGCGGACGAACCCGGAAGCGAGGAATGATCCAGTGAAAGACAGGCAGATCCAGGCCGTGATCTTCGATCTCGGCGGCGTGGTGCTCGGGTCGCCGTTGCACGCCATTGCGCGCTACGAGAAGGAGAACGGCATTCCTGCCGGCTTCGTGAACCGCCACGTGGCGGCCACTGCTCCCGACGGTGCCTGGCACCGTCTCGAGCGGGGAGAGACCGCAGCCGGCCCCGAGTTCTTCGAGACCTTCGATCGGGAGTGCTCGGAGGCCGGGCAGGAGATCTCGGCAGAGAAGATGTTCGAGGCCATCCACGACGAGGCCGCACCGCGTCCGGAGATGCTCGAGGCGGTGCGTCGGCTCCGCGCGGCCGGACTCGGCGTCGCGGCCTTGACCAACAACTGGGCCAGCGAGCCGGGTGGGCCCGAGTTGGAGGAGCTCAGCGGCGGGCGTGAGGAGCTGCGGCGCCATTTCGACCATTTCATCGAATCGAGCGTGGTCGGCATCCGCAAGCCGGATCCGCGGATCTACCAGCGTGCCAGCGAGCTGCTCGGCGTCGAGCCGAATCGGATTGCCTTCCTCGATGACATCGGCGCCAACCTGAAGAGTGCCCGGGCGCTGGGAATGACGACGATCAAGGTCGACGAGCCCGCGCAGGCGCTCGCCGAGCTCGAGCAGGTCGTCGGTTTTCCGCTCGGCAAGAAGCTCAATGGTGCCCAGCGAAAGCAGCTGCGCGGGCTGGCGCATCAGCTCGAGCCGATCGTTCAGATCGGCAAGGCTGGATTGTCGCCAGCGGCTCGTGAGGAAGTCGACCGAGCTCTCGACCATCACGAGTTGATCAAGGTCCGGGTTCGGGCCGATCGGCCCGAGCGCAAGGAGCTGATCGCGGCGATCGAGGAGACCATGGCCTGCGAGGTGGTCGGCCAGGTGGGGCATGTCGCCATCCTGTATCGCCCCAACGTCGACGAGCCGAAGATCCGGCTCGAGCGCTGAGGGTCGATGCCGGTCTCCTGGCGCGGGGAGACCGCTAAACCTTTGATATGATTTCCTTTAGATATCCCACCTGGTTGATAAGCGTCCGCTGGATCGTGACTGGCTCGTGATGTGATGACCGTGCAGCTCTGATGGCCCAAGACCCCCCGTCCTATCCCGTCGAACAGCGTCTGCGCACGCTTCGGCGCGCCTACGCCGACCAGTTGCCTCACCGCATTGCTCAGCTGGAGCGACGGCTCGCCGGCCTCGGTACCGTGGCCACGGTCGAGCAGCTGCGCGCGGTGCGCATGATGGCGCACTCCCTTGCGGGATCGGGGGCGATCTTCGGCTATCAGGCCTTGAGCGGAGAAGCCCGAGGCCTGGCCGCGAGGCTGGGAGATCTCGAGGGCGACGTTGCTTCCTGGACGGACTGCCGGGCCGAGATGCTCGATCATGTCGATCGACTCCGCCAGTCGTGCCAGGGCAGCGAAGAGGTCGAGACCGAGCAGGGGGCGGACGAGGACGGGGAGCTGCGCTTCGAGCCGGTGAAGTCTCGTCGCCTCATCTTCCTCGTCACCCGCAACAGCTCGTTGGCTTCCGATCTCAGCTTTCAACTCGGGTGCTTCGGCTACCTGGTCCGTTCCTTCCTCGATCTACGCGAGCCGCTCGAGCGCCTCGACGAGGCCCCGGCGTCGCTCATCATCGATGCTGAGCCGTTCGCTCCCGTGCTGAGCGAGGTCAAGAGTCTGGCTTCGCAGTTCAAGGTTCGGGAGCTCGCGGTGCCGATCGTCCTGCTCAGTTCGCGGTCGGACCTGCAGTCGCGATTGGAGGCCGTGCGGGCGCGGGTCGACGTCTTCCTGGCGTCGCCGCCCAACATTCGCAAGCTGGTCGAGCAGCTCGAGGTGCTGACCCAGACCCGACCGACCGACCCGTATCGGATTCTGGTCGTCGAGCCGGACTACCAGAGGGCGCTCCGCTTCTCGTTGACCCTCCAGCAGGCCGGGATGACGGCGATGCTCGCGACCCAGCCCGATCAGGCGCTCAAGGAGCTGGTCGATTTCCAGCCGGATCTGGTCCTGATGGACGTCGACCTGCCGGAGGTCACCGGCCCCGAGCTGGCTTCGATCATTCGACAGAGTGACGCCTACGTCCACGTTCCGATCGTCTTCGTGGGCGGCAGTACGACCATCGAGGATCAGCTCGAGTTCATGCGCTCGGGTGCCGACGACCTGGTGCCCGCCAGTGACGACCACGAAGCGATCGTGTCCACGGTGAGCTACCACGCGCAGCGCTCGAGATCGTTGCGCTACTTTCTCTCGCACGACAGTCTCACGGGTCTGCTCAATCACACTGAGTTCATGCAGCGGCTCGAGGCAGAGTTCGAGCAGGCGGCTCGACATCATCGTTCGATCTCCTACGCCATCGTCGACGTCGACGATCTGAAGTCGATCAACGAACGCTATGGCTACCTGACCGGAGACGGCGTGATCAAGAGTCTCGCGGGGCTGCTGAGTCAGCGCCTACGCAAGACCGATCTCGTCGGTCGGTACGGTGGCGAGGAGTTCGGCATCATCATGCCCGATACGCCCGGCAAGTCGGCGCAGCGAGTGCTGGACGAGGTACGGGCGCTCTTCTCCGAGCTGCCTCACCAGTCTTCCGAAGGTGCGTTCTTCGCGAGCTTCACGTGCGGTGTCGCGGCGATGCCCGGATACGACCTGGCGATCGAGTTGCACGACGCGGCGGACGAGGCTCTAACGATGGCGCGCCGAAAAGGGGGAAATCGTGTCGTCCTGGTCAACGAGTAGGCGCTCGTCGTTGGCGTCGCCCTCGTTGTCGCCCGGGTCCTTCGGTGCCAGGGTGTCTTTGATCTTGCCCGCGATCCTCTCCAATGCGGAACGCACGGCCTGTTCGTCGATGAGGCTCTTTCGACCGAGGAAGTAGAGCGCCCAGGGTTGCCTGGGAAACGGATAGAGAATCTCGACGTGATGCTGGAGATGAATCGTCAGCCTCTCGACCTGATTGACGGACTCGGCTCCCCGCACCAGGTGTTGGCGCGATCGGGCCAAGGTGGCGAGGTGCTCGGCGGATTGCTCGAGGTCGGCCTTCAGCCGGTGACCCTCGGATGCCAGCGGCGCGCCGCTGCGGGAGTCGAGCAGGGCGACGCCTCGCGCCCCGTCGAGCAGCATGACCCGAAGCAGCAGCCGGTGAACCGTTTCCAGCTGCTTGGGTGTCAGATCGAGACTCGGGAGTCGCTCGGTCCCCGCGGGGCGCTCGATCCACTGCCGGGCAAGCGAGTCGCTGCTGGCGTGAAGAGCCTCGTCGCGGATCTGTGCCGCCTCCATGAGCAGCGCTTCGAGGCTGTCGTCGATCTCGCGCGGGCGCTTCGACGCACTGCCCACGATCTCCAACTCGGGATCGCGCCAGGACAACAGCTCGAGAAGGCCCTCGCGGCCTTTGAACATCCCGGTCGCAGCACTCACCAGCTCGCCATCGAGCATCTCGATCGTGCCGCGGCGCCCGTCCTGGCGAACCGTGATGGCGACCGAGCTGCGCTCGAGTGCGAGTAGCTGAAGAAAACCGGAGAGGCTCAGCCCGCTGAAGTGGCCGCGGGTCGTGCGTGCGAGGGCTGCGCGCGCGCACTCGAGCAGGGCGCCCGGCTCGAGTGGCTTGAGCAACAACTCGACCGTATCGGAAGCTTCGGTCGTGAGGTCCGGCAGCTCGGTCGCGACCTCGCTCAACAGGACGATATGCGCGTCGGGCTGTAGCGGCAGTGCGTACGTCAGGAGCTCGAAGCCATCCATCAACGGCATCTGCAGATCGATGATCAGCAGGTCGATCGAGCGCGACTCCAGGAGCGGCAGCGCTTCCGCCCCATCGCGTGCGGTCAGCAGGTCGAAGTGACCGCTCGAACGGAAGGGCGCCCCCTGATCTTCCAGGAGTTCGCGGTCGTCGTCGACCAGGAGAATGGTGGCCATCGCAGATCCCCGGGGAAAGGAGGAAGCCCATCGAGGAAGTGAAAGATTACCATGTCTCCACTGTGTTGCGGGGAATCGCGGAAGGCAGAACCAGTGGGGCTCGCGGCTCTCTCGAACTGGTTCGAGAGCGGTCGGGAGAGCTGCGTGCACACAGAGAGAGATGCAAATTCCATCCGGCTCGTCCTGCCTTAGTATCGAGAGAGCGACACGGAGAGGAGACGAGGTGGCAGATGCCCGGGATCCCGCAGGTGGCGACTGACGTTGGTTGCGACGAGAGAGCCCCCATGCGCCGGGCGATCCGTGTGTGCGTCTCCCGGTTCCGAATGGACTCGCCATCGAACGAGTCCGAATCGTGCTTTCTCAATTGGAGGTTGAATTGATGTCTTCGAGACAATGCAGTCGTCTATTAGTGGGTCTCATCGCCCTGTTGGCTCTGCTCAGCGCCCCGTTCGTGGGCGCTCAGGAGTCGTCGTCTCAGGAGGCGGAGCAGGCCGTCGAACAGGCCGTTGTCGAAACTGGCGAAGCCGCCGAGGCAGTGGTCGACGAAGCGGCGGCGGCGGCGAATTCTGCTGCGCAGTCGGTGGGTGATGCGGCGGCCGGCGTCGCCGAGAGTGCGAAGGAGGCCGGGGCTGCCGCGGCGGAAGGAGTGGAAGACGCCGCCGATCGCACGATGAGCGACTTTCTTTTGCCGCTGTGGGAGCGCTTTGTCGACGTGATTCCGCGTGTAGTGAAGGCCATTGGGCTGTTCATCCTGATCTGGATCGTCGCGATCCTTTTGGGAAGGTTCACGACCGCCGCTCTCATGAAGACCAAGTTCGACAATCGTCTGGCGTCCGATCTCGGCATGGAAGAGAAGATGAAGGAGCTGCATTCGAAAGGCACCTCCCTCGAGAAGATGATCGGGCAGGCCGTGAAGTGGGTGATCCTGCTCTTCGGCGTGATCGCGTTCTTCAATGCCCTGGAGCTCGACCAGGTGGCTGGCCCGCTCGAGAGCGTGATGACTCGGATCACCGAAGCCGTGCCCGCAGTGCTCACGGCTCTGGCCTATCTGGCCGCCTACTGGGCGGTCGGCACCTTGCTCAAGCTCTCAGTCACCAGGGGACTGCAGGCACTCAAGTTCGACGACCGGGCGAGCAACTACATCAAGCCGCGAGAAGTACGCGGCGAAGTCGTCCAGCCGAGCACCATGATCGGCCGACTGGTCTTCTACATCGTTCTGCTGTTCGGGCTGCCGCCCTTCCTCGAAGCTCTCGGTCAGGAATCGGCAGTCGTCCCGTTGCGCGACATGATGACCGAGTTGTTCGCCTTCTTGCCCAACGTGGTGGCAGCGGCGATCCTGCTCTTCATCGGCCGAGTGGTCGCTGCCATCGTGCGAGAACTGGTGGTCAACTTCCTCGCTGCGGCTGGCGGTGATGACGTCGCCGAACGCTTTGGCGTCGGGAGCGTGACGGGGGGCCGAAAGCTCACGGAGGTCGTGGGCACGATCGTGTACTTCTTCGTGCTGGTTCCGATTCTGGTCGCGGCCATCGATGCCCTGGGTATCCAGGCGATCTCCGATCCGGTCAAGAACACGCTCGAACAACTCCTGGCCGCCATTCCGTTGATGTTCGTCGCGGCGATCGTGGTGTTCATCGGCTACTTCATCGCGACCACGGTCAAGGGGCTGGTCGAGGGATTCCTGCAGGGAGTCGGCTTCGACTCGCTTCCGGAGAGACTGAGCCTGGGCTTCCTGGTGCCGAAGAAAGAAGGAGCACCCGGGCCGTCGAGTATCTTCGCGAGCTTCGTGATGGTGATCATTCTGTTGCTCACCGCGCAGCAGGCGCTGGCGACTCTGCAACTCGACCAGCTCTCGGAGTTGATCGGTGGGCTGGTGTCCTATCTGCCGAACCTCCTGGCCGGGCTCGCGATCATCGTGGCTGCCCTCAGTCTGGGCACCTACGTCGGCAAGCTGGTCGGCGCCCTGATGGCCGGCTCGATGCAGGGTGCAGTGGTCTCGAGAGTGGCGACCTACGCCATCTACTTCCTGGGCTTCAGCATGGGGCTGAACCAGCTGGGTGTGGCGCAGGAGATCATCACCGTCGCGGTGTCGGCGGTGTTGGGTGGCACCGCGCTGGCGTTGGCCCTGGCGTTCGGCCTCGGTGGCCGGGAGCATGCCAAGAAGTTCCTGGACAAGCACCAGGCGGGAAGCTGAGTCGCTGACCTCCAGCCGGCGAACCGGGTTTGAGAGGGCCCGGTTCGTCGGCGGTCAGTTCTCGTCGGCGGGTTCGAGATCTGGCCTCAGCTGACTCTGTCGTCGAGCGGTTCCCCCTCCGGCTGGAACGGAGGGGGATCGCAGGGCATGATTGAGGCTGCTGATCTGCGTTTGCTCGACGCTCGAGTCCAGGCTCCGATGAAACGGACGAAACCACATCCCCGTGCCTCCCGCCGGCGCACTCTGCTGGCGGCATTGGCCATGGCGTTGATCGTCGTCGTCGCGACGAGCTGTGGCTCGGTGAGGTACTACTCTCAGGCCATCGGTGGAGGAGCTCGGCTTCTTGCCGCTCGAGAGCCGATCGAGAAGCTGATCGAGAAGGGCGGGCTCGATCCCCAGGTCGAGAAGAAGCTGTTGCTCGTGACCGAGATTCGTACGTTCGCCTCGGAGAGGCTCGAGCTTCCGGTGAACAAGAGCTATCGAAGCTACGTCGAGCTGGATCGGCCCTTCGTGAGTTGGAATGTCACGGCCGCTCCTCCTCTCTCCGTAGAGCCGCGGCTGTGGTGCTTCCTGGTGGTCGGGTGCGTCAGCTATCGGGGCTACTTCGAGGAAGAGAAGGCGAAGCGCTACTCGGCCCGCCTCCATGAAGAGCAGGGACTCGATGTGGCCGTGGGCGGCGTGCGGGCCTATTCGACGCTCGGCTGGTTCGCGGATCCCGTCCTGAGCACCTTCCTGGAGCTTCCCGATGCGGAGCTGGCGGGGCTCCTGTTTCACGAATTGGCTCATCAGCGCGTGTACCTGAAAGGGGACACAGCCTTCAATGAGTCTTTCGCGACGGCGGTCGAGTTGGTCGGTGTCGAACGGTGGCTCGAGGACAGGGGGCGCGCGGAGGAGATCGAGGCCTATCGGGAACTCCACGCTCTCGAGCGGGACTTCGCCGCGACCGTGCTCGAGACCCGTGATCGCCTGGCCGAGGTGTATGCCGAGAACCGTCCCGACGAGTGGAAGATGGAACGAAAGGAGACTCTTCTTCGGGAACTCCGTGAGGAGTGGGAACGGAAGGTCGGGGAGGAGGGGCCGTACTCCGATTGGTTCGATCGGCCACTGAACAACGCGCACCTCGCACAGATCGGTGCGTACTTCGAGTGGGTTCCAGCCTTCGCGTCGCTGCTCGAGTCGGTGGGAGGGGATCTCGCCGAGTTCTACCGACGGGTCGACACGCTGGCGGAATTGCCTCCCGAAGAGCGTGAATCATCGCTCGACCTACCGGCCTGGTGACCGCTTCCGTGATCACGGCTCTCGCCGGCGGCGTCGAAGGGGTATTCTCGACACATCGCTCACTTGTCCTGAGAGGGTTTTACCCGGATGCATCTCGTCGATCTCTCGGTCACGATCAAGAACGGACCTTCCGAGGCCCCTGAGCATCAGCAGACGGTGATCGAGTACACCGATCATCGTTCCGGCGCCAAACAGATCGAAGCCCTGCTCGGGGTCCCCGACAAGCTGTTGCGCCGATCGGAGGGCTGGGCGGTCGAGAGCTTCTCCCGGTTCGGTACCCACAACAGCACCCACGTCGATGCTCCGTGGCACTACAACAGCGTTGTCGGCGGCGAACCGGCGCAGACCATCGACGAGTTGCCGCTCGATTGGTTCTTCAGCGACGGCGTCGTCCTCGACATGCGACACAAGGAGCGAGGAGACGCGATGACTCCGGGCGACGCGGCGCAGGAGCTCGAGCGGATCGGGTACTCGCTCAAGGAGCGAGACATCGTTCTGGTGCGAACCGGCTGCGACGTCTTCTACGAGGAGCCCGACTACATGTTCCGCGGCTGCGGGGTCAGTGCGGATGCGACGCGTTGGCTCTACGAGCGAGGTGTCCGTGTGATGGGAATCGATGCGTGGGGATGGGATGCCCCTCTCGATCTCGAAGCGCAGGACGCAGTGGAGAGTCGAGAAAAGGGCATCTTCTGGGCTGCCCACCAGTGCGATCTCGCCTATTCGCAGATCGAGCGTCTGTGTAATCTCGGCGCGCTGCCGCCCTATGGCTTCCGGGTGGCGTGTTTCCCGCTCAAGATCGAACGGGGTAGCGGAGCTCCTGCCCGCGTCGTGGCGATGATCGACTGAAGAGATCGTTGGGGGGAATGGCAGCCGGGTACTGCGTCGAGGAACGGAGTGCCTGTGGGTCGTTCTTCTCGTCCTGGTGTCAGGGGCGGAAGACTCCCTCGGATTCGGTCAGGAACTCGTCGACACTCTCGGTCGAGAGCAGAGCTGCGGGAACCGGGCGCAGCTGTGCGGGATAGACAGGGTAGGCCGTGTCGATCAGCGGCATGACGAGGAAGAACAGGACGCCGGCAGCAACGAGGCTCGCGACGGCGCAGCCGGCAACCAGGCGACTCACGCCTCTGAGGTGGGTGGCCAGACGCAGCGAGGCCGTCACCGCAGCGGCGGCTACCACGAAGACTGCGGCAGTGGAGCACAGCGGTTCGATCCAGATGCGTGGCAGCACGAAGCTCAGCCAGCCGGTGAGCTCGCTGCCGACCGCTGCGCCAGCCAGCGCGGTCGAGATCACTGCAGCGTGGGAGGAGAAGGCCGCTCGATGGCCGAGGACTCGGCCCACCAGTGCCCAGGCCGCGGCCCAGCCGACGGTGATGGTGGCGGCGCCGAGCGTCGCGACGAGCACGGTCGTTCCGGTGTCGTAGCCGTCACTGGAGCTGAAGGCCAGCAGGCCGATCGCTGCGACGCTGAGCGCCACCGTGGCCCATGCCAGCAGAGTGCGACTCGGCTCGAAGAGAAGGCCGACGCTGTTCAGCGATTCGGTTTCTCGAACCGGGTGATCGGGAGTGAACAGCCGCAGGCGCGTTCGACCGATGATCAATTCTTCGCCAGAGGTGACCAGCACGGAGTCGCCCCGAACGGTGCGTCGCCCCAGTCGTACTCCGTTTTCGGAGCCCAGGTCTTCGACTTCGAAGACGCCCTCCCGCGTATGCGGTGCCGAGTCGGCTGGCCCTGGCTCGATCTCCTCAGGGTGGATCTCTCGAACCCGCAGGTGGTGCGGCGACACGCTGCGGTCGAGCAGGATCAGGTCATTGTCGTAGGCGCGGCCGATCGAGACGGTGCCCTCGAAGGGCTCGACCCGGACTCGTCCGCCGGGTCGCATGGCGCTCTCGATGATCACTCGGCCCATTCGATCTCCTCCATGAATCGGCGGAAGAAGGACTGAGCGCTCGGGCGGCTAATGCCCTGGACGACGATCTGCACGAGGAAGCCGAGGTGTGCCTCGCCGACCAGGGCCAGAGTCAGGTGGGCGTCGTAGAGCTCCGGATAGTCCTTGTACCGCCTGGCGCAGAGCGCCGAGCGCCAGGGGCGGGCACCGATCTCGACGTGCCGGGTTCGACAGTGGAAGTCTCCGACCGAGTCGAGGTATGCGTTCTCGAACGCGATCGGCAGATCGAAACTCTCCTCGTACAACCGATGGAAGCGGAATCGGTCGAGCCCCCTGCTTTCGAGCCACTCGTAGCGGTAGACGAGCTCCCCGGTGTCGAGATCGTCGCTGAGGTAGAGGGATTCGCCGCTCGAACAGTGCCTGAAGATGTGCTCGAAGGGATCGTCGTCGACGTTGAGACGCCCGCCCCAGCAGTCGAAGGCCGCAGAGATCTCGGCTGGGACCTCGAGAGGGCCAAAGGCTTCGCTCGGCCAGGGGGTGGCGAGCATCTGTTCGATCGAGCGGGCCTGATTCTGGTCCAGTTGGCGCTCGATCTCTCGATGCCAATCGGGAGAGGGGAGACCCTCGGCTTCGATTCGTCGTGTCGAATCGGCAAGGGCCCGAAGAGCGTCGACCGGCACCAGGAAGCCGAGCTCGTTGCCCCAGGTAGAGACGTTGATCCCCACGACCTTGCCGGATCGATCGAGGGTGGGGCCACCACTCATCCCGGGGTTGAGAGAGCCGCTGAACAGAACCTTGTCGTAGAGCGTCGTGTCGACGAGACCGTTGTATGCGCCTCGGACGATGCTCATTCCGAGGTCGACCGGGTCACCGATCGAGAACAGCGCCGCCCCTTTCGAGGCTGGCAGCGTACCGAGCTCGAGATGCGCAGCCCGGGAACGTGCCGAGCGCTCGGCACGTAAGAGCGCCAGGTCGTTGACCACGTCGATCGCGATCAACTCGGCAGAGAAGATCGTCTCGTCGCTCCCCTGGAGCTGGAGCTCGTTGCGGTCGGGTCGATGAACGAGCTCGGCGACGACGTGGTAGTTGGTGGCGATCAATCCGTCTGGGGTGAACTGAAAGCCTGATCCGGTGCTCGTTTTGTCGCCGGAAGCCACGTCGATCACGCGGATGCGGAAGACTGCTTCGATCGAGCGACGGTACAGCTCCTCGCTCGAGTCGAAGTGACCGTCGGCAGGAGTCTCCTGGCCGAGTCCGCCCGCGGCGATCGGGAGGAGTCCCGCGACCAGAACGACGAGGGGCGCGAGGCGAAACGCCATGGTCTTCAGGAGCGATCGGAACGGGTGATCAGCTTCGCTTGATCAGTGTCTTGGTGACGACATCGGAGTCACGGGGGCGCGCGAGCAGGAATCCCTGGATGATGTCGCAGCCGTTCTCACGGAGGAACGTGAGCTGAGCATCGGTCTCGACACCTTCGGCGACCACCTCCAGGTCGAGCGACTCCGCGACCGAGAGAATCGCTCGCACGATCGAGCGGCTGTCGACATCGTTCTCGTTGTTGGTGCCGATGTCGCGAATGAAGGACTGATCGATCTTCAGCGTGTCGATGGGAAAGCGGTTGAGGTAGCTCAGCGAGGAGAAGCCCGTGCCGAAGTCGTCGATCGTGAGTTTGATTCCGACGTCCTTGAGTGCCTGCAGCCGAGCGAGGCTGTTGTGGCCGTCTTCCATGGCGAGGCTCTCAGTGATCTCGAGCTCCAGGTGCTCCGGGGCGAGACCGGTTCGCTCCAGGGTTTCGATGACGGTCTCCCTGAGATTCCCATGACGGAACTGGTGAGCGGTGACGTTGACCGACACCGGGATGCTGGCGAGCCCGGAGTCCTGCCACTGCTTGTTCTGTCGGCACGCCGTCTCCAGCGCCCAGGCTCCGATCTCGACAATCAGCCCCGTTTGCTCGGCCATCGGGATGAAGCGGTTGGGAAGCAGCATGCCGAGCTCTGGATGATGCCATCGGATCAGTGCTTCCGAGCCGAGGGGTGACTGGCCTCGGTTGTCGAACTGGAGCTGGTAGTAGAGCTCGAACTGATCCTTCTCGAGAGCGTCGCGCAGGTCATTGCTCAGCTTGGAGCGCTGCCACCAGTCCTCGAAAGTGGGCTTGTTGCGCACCATCGTCGGGCGAAAGAGCTGGTAGGCGCTACCACCGAGATCCTTGGCGTGGGCCAGCGCCGTTTCGGCGTTGCGCAGGAGGGTCTGTGGATCTTCCCCGTCCCAGGGGAAGACGCTGATACCGATCGTGGCGGTCACGAACAGCCCCTGACCGTCGAAGTCGTAGGGCGCGTTGATTCGAGATCGGATCTTCTCCGCAATCAAGGCGACGTCGTCGTTGCGCTGGATATCCTTGAGAATGAGCAGAAACTCGTCGCCGCTGGCTCGAGCCACCGTGTCGTCTCTGCGCACGCAGGCGACCAGTCGTTGGCCGATGGCTCGGAGGAGATAGTCCCCCATATTGAAGCCCAGCGTGTCATTGATGTTCTTGAGCTGGTCGATGTCGATGGCGACGATGGCAAAGCGGCTGCCCGCACCGTCCTCGCGGCATCTCTCGACGAGGTCGCGCAGACGCTTGCTGAAATGGGCACGGTTGGGCAGCCCGGTCATGGTGTCGAACTGGGACTGCTTGAGCAGGCCGGCGAGCATGCGCGCTCGCAGCACCACGTAGCGAGCCAGCTCGGCGCCGGCCTCGAGAAGCTGCCAGTCTTCGGAATCGGGGGCGAGATCCGTCGTCAGGAAGAAATCGACGGTCCCCAGGGGTAGGGCCTTGCCCTCGGCCGGCACCTCGGCCGCCTCCAGCGGAGTCGACCAGCACCCTTGGATTCCGGCCTCGAGGAGGGGGGCGCGCTCTGCCTGGTCCCACAAGTCGTCCTGCTCGAGATCGGTGATGTGCACGGGGGACGCCGTGTCGAACGCGCGAGCGCCCGGGCTGCCTGTGGGGGCCGGTGTCTGTTCGGCGATCGCGGCGGCGGCGGCCTCGGTCAGCGAGCCCGAGCCGGTGGCTCGCAGGACTCCGCCGATCGGATCGTAGAGAGAAATCGCACAGTGCGTTCCCGGAAGATGCTCTTCGAGCAGACGGCATACGTCGGCCAGGACCTCTTCCGTGCTCCGGTCGGTGCCGAGCAACTCGAGGATCCGCGTCTGCCCTTCGAGTACGCGGCGTGGACTCTTCGGTTCGGCCAGCAAAGTCGAGGATTCGGTGGTCATGGACGAGGTTTCCGGGCGGAGGCACGCCAGATTGACCAGTATACCGTGTTTTCGGTCGCTTCGAGGGTTCGAAGGCGGCCCAAAGTGCACACCTGCAAGCAGTTCCCCCCCTCAGAGGCCTGCGGGCTCAGGCGCGCTGGACCTCGACGCGCGCGTCGTTGAAACAGGCGCCACCGCCCAGGTCGGCGAGGGAGTCTGGTGCCACTGCGCAGGCCGTGGATCCGTTCTGGGTGCTCTTGGCCCAGAGTCCTTTCGGGAGATACACCACTCCGGGGCGTAGGTCGGGATTCGGACGCCAGCCGCAGCGGATCTCTCCGACGGCACTCCTCACGTGGACAGAGTCGCCCTCGCGCAGTCCGCGCGGCTCGGCGTCTGACGGGTGGATCTCCAGCCGGGCCGGCTGGCTCTGAAGCTGTCCGAAGGTAGAGCTGATCAGCGCGCCGGACGACGGTGAGATCAGGGCGAGCGGAAAGCTGTCGGTGGCTGGGTCGTCGCCAAACCCATAGAGACCGCGAGGGGCCTCCTCGTCGAGCGCTTCGGGAAGCAGGTGGACCTTGCGGTCGGGCGTGTGTGGAAACACGTCGACGAACTGGATCGGGCGCCTCCCGGTCGACGGAATCCCGAGACCCTCCTCGAGGGCTGCCAACGCCTCGGGCTCGTGTGCAAGAACTGCTGCTCGGAGCTCCCGCGGCGACTCGGGCTCTTTCTCACTTCCGTCTCCGGATCTGTCGAAGCCGAATCGTCGACACAGTTCACCGAAGACCTCGAGATTCGAGCGCGACTCGCCGATGGGGTCGATCACGGGCTGCACGGACTGAACGGTCTGGGTGCCGTAGCCCCGCACCAGGTCGTGATGCTCGAGGAAGGTCGTGGCGGGCAGAACGACGTCCGCGTACCGTGCCGTGTCGGTCAGCACCTGATCGAAGACGACCGTGAACAGGTCTTCGCGCGCGAGCCCCTGCCGTACCAGGGTCTGATTGGGCAGCGTGGCCAGCGGGTTGTGGTTGTAGACGAAGAGCAGGTCGATCGGAGGGTCGGCTTCGAGCAGCATCTGGCCGACGCGGTTCTGATTGATCGACCGGGTCGGCGGCGCAGTGGTGGCCGATGCCGAGCGCAGTCGCCATGCCCCACCGTTGCTCATGGTGTATCCACCGGCCCGCACGCCGAACTTCCCGGCGACCGCCGGCAGGGCCAGGATCGCCGCTACGGCCGATCCCCCGTTCCGATTGCGCTCCACACCCCAGCCGCACCGAATCGCTGCCGGCGAGGCATGGGCGTAGAGGTTCGCCAATTCTTCGATGCGTGCAGGGTCGAGATCGCAGACCTCGGCAGCCCGTTCTGGAGTCCAGCGCTCGGCCCGGCGTCTCAGTTCTTCAGCGCCGACGCAGTGGCGCGCCAGGAACTCGCCGTCCGCGAGATCGTGCTCGAACAGATAGCGCACCAGAGCGAGAGCCAGGGCGAGATCACTGCCGGGGCGTGGGGCGAGATGGAGATCCGCCTGTTTTGCCAGGGGAATCGTCCTCGGGTCGACGACGACGAGGCGCGCGCCACGGCTTCGCGCTCGCTGAATGACGGGGATCAGATGGATGCCGGTGGCCGAGGGATTGGTCCCCCAGATGACGATCAGGTCGGCGTGCTCGTAGTCCTCCAGCGCGACGCCGGGCATGCTCCCGTAGAGGCCGCGCTGGGCGCTCGAGGACGGCGCCGCACAGACGGTGCGCAGTAGATTCGACGCGCCCAGTCGGTGAAAGAAGCGAGCGTCGAGGGTGTCCTGGGTGAGCAGCCCGTTCGAGCCGCCATAGCTGAGCGGGAGGATGGCCTCGGCGCCCCGCCGGTGCGACACCTCGGTGATGCGCTCGCTGATCAGATCGAGGGCGCTGTCCCAGGACAGCCGCTCGAATCGCCCTTCCCCCTTCGTCCCGACGCGCCGAGCAGGATGAAGTAGTCGGTCCTCTCCGTAGAGATGGCGGTCGATTCGCCGCACCTTGGAACAGATGAACCCCGCCGTGTAGGGATTGAGCCTCGTGCCCTCGATCGCGACGAGCCGCCCGTTCTCGCTGCGGACCTCGAGACTGCAGCTGTCCGGGCAGTCGAGCGTGCAAGCGGTTCGGCGAACGTCGATGGCCATGGGATCCCTCGCCTGGTGTCGGTCTGTGTGGAGGCTCGCTGCGTGAGCGGCAGTATAGCGATCGAGTGATCCACCTCCCGGAGGCGAAGTTCTGCTGGAAGGGGTGCCGACGCACGCCCGGGCGCGGTAGTGTGGCCACAGACAACGCTGGAGCAACGCTATGACGAAACGGGTCTACAACTTCGCGGCCGGGCCGGCCGTGCTCCCCCTTCCTGTGCTCGAAGAGGCGCGCGAGAACCTGCTCGCACTCCCGGGGATCGGCATCTCGATTCTCGAGAGCAGCCATCGGTCCGGCTGGTTTACCGACATCATTCTGGAAGCGGAGGCCAACCTGAGGCGCCTGCTGGCCGTGCCCGCCGGGTATCAGGTGGTGTTCCTGCAGGGCGGCGCCCAACTGCAGTTCTCGATGGTGCCGATGAATTTCTTGCGTGGCAAGGCGGTGCCCGCGAGCTATCTCCTCACCGGTTCCTGGGGGAACAAGGCGATTCAGGAGGCCGCTCGCGAGGGTGAGGTGCAGGTGGCGTGGGATGGCAAGGAGCATGGATACGACCGCACTCCGAGCGCGGATGAAGTCGAGGTGCCGGCCAATGCGGCCTATCTGCATTTCACCTCGAACGAGACGATCCAGGGCGTCCAGTTCAAAGAAGAGCCCGAGACCGGTGGAGTGCCGCTGGTGTGCGACGCCTCCTCCGATTTTCTGTCGCGGCCGATCGACGTCGAGCGCTACGGACTGCTCTATGCCTGCGCCCAGAAGAATGCCGGCCCTGCAGGGCTCACCCTCGCGTTGGTGCGCGACGACCTCCTGGCCACCCGGGCCGAGGGGCTGCACACCATGCTCGACTACGGCCGCCTCGCGGAGGCCGGTTCGCGTCTGAACACTCCCCCGGTGTTCTCCATCTACATGTTTCTTCTCGTCACCCGCTGGCTCGAGAACGAGATCGGTGGGCTCGAGGCGATGGCGGAGCGCAATCGCGCCAAGGCAGCCCTGCTCTACGAGCTGCTCGACCAGGAGGGCGGAGCGTTCTACCGTGGCCACGCCGTGGCCGAGAGCCGCTCCGACATGAACGTCACCTTTCGACTGCCCGACGAGGAGCGCGAACAGCTCTTCCTCGCCGAGGCCAAGGAGGAGGGCCTCTGGGAGCTCAAGGGGCACCGTTCGGTGGGTGGGATCCGCGCCTCGATCTACAACGCGATGCCGGTCAAGGGTGTGGAAGCGCTGCGTGATTTCATGGTCCACTTTCGCGACAAGCGGGGATGAGGAGGGACCGCTGTAGACTTCGCCGACCACTCGGGCATGATTTCTGGTCGGACAGGTCGTTTCCGGCTCGGAGGAGGAGTTGATGGCGCAGGGCAAAGGGGCGCAGCCTGGACTCGTCGGGCGGTTTCTCAACTGGGTAGAGCGGGTAGGGAACAAGCTCCCGGATCCCGTCATTCTGTTCTTGATCCTCCTCGTGGTGACCTGGATCGCTTCGGCGCTCCTGGCTCCGATTCAGTTCGACGAGGTGCACCCGATCACCGGGGATCCCGTGCGGGTGCAGAATCAGCTGACCGGCACGGCTCTGGCCCGGTTCATGGTCAACATGGTGCCCACCTTCACCGGCTTTGCACCGCTGGGGGTCGTCCTGGTGGCACTGCTCGGAGTGGGGGTCGCCGAGCACACCGGCTTCATCAATGCGGTGCTCAAGGGGCTGCTCGGCTTCACGCCGCCGAGCCTGCTCACGCCCATGTTGATCCTGGCGGCGATCGTGAGCCACACGGCGGCCGATGCCGGCTATGTCCTGGTCATTCCGCTCGGAGGGGTCATCTTCTACGCCGCCGGCCGCCATCCGCTGGCCGGGATCAGCGCAGCCTTTGCCGGGGTCTCCGGCGGATTCTCGGCCAACTTCATTCCGTCGGGGATCGATCCCCTGCTGCAGGGCTTCACCCAGCAGGCGGCGCAGATCTTCGATGCGGAGAAGCTGGTCAACCCGCTGTGCAATCTGGCCTTCACGGCGGCGTCGAGCCTTCTGGTGATCGCGGTGGGGTGGTACTTGACCGACCGGGTCATCGAGCCCCGTCTGAAGGACACCCCGGTCGACGGAGATCCGGATGAGATGCCCCACATGGAGGAACTGAGCGACAGGGACCGTCGGGGGATGTGGGCCGGCATCGGAACGGCAGTCTTCCTGCTCGTCCTCTTGATCGTGGTCGCCCTTCCCGAGACCTCCCCGGTGCGCTCTCCGGACGGCTCGCTGACGCAGTTCTCGGCGCCGTTGATGGGGATGATCGTGCCCCTGATCTTCATCTTCTTCATCGTTCCGGGAGTCGTGCACGGCGTGGTCGCCGGAACGGTGAAGAGCCACCGAGACGTGGTCGAAGGAATGACGCAGGCGATGGGGACCATGGCCTACTACATCGCCATGACCTTCTTCGTGGCCCAGTTCATCGCTGCCTTCAGCCAGTCGAACGTAGGACTGCTCATCGCGCTCAAGGGTGCCGGTTTCCTGCGCGATCTCGCGTTGCCGGCCCAGGTGACGATCGTCGGCATCATTCTGCTGACCGCGTTCGTGAATCTCTTCGTGGGCTCAGCTTCCGCAAAATGGGCGCTGCTCTCGACCATCTTCGTTCCCATGCTGATGGATCTGGGCATCTCACCCGAGTTGACCCAGGCGGCCTACCGCGTGGGCGATTCATCGACCAACATCATCACGCCGCTGATGCCGTACTTTCCGCTGGTGGTCGTGTTCTGCCAGCGCTACGTCAAGAAGACGGGGATCGGAACGTTGACGTCGCTGATGTTGCCGTACTCGGTGTGTCTGTTGGCCAGTTGGACGTTGTTTCTGATCGTCTACTGGGCTTTGGGCCTACCGCTCGGCCTGTCGGCCAGCTACGTGTATCCGTAGCGGCTCCGTGGTAGATACCCCGGGCCGCTCCGAGCGGAGCTTTCCCCCCCAACCCCCGGAGGGGGAGCCTCGGCTGACACCTGGTCGGGGGGCTTGGCGCTCGGGGCTCCGGGGTCTGGTAGAGTTATAGCTTCCTTGCAATGAGAGAGGAGCTTCTCGATGTCCTTCCCTGCACGTCTCGGTGTTTCCCTCTGGCTGGCTCTCGGGCTGGCGGGCTCGGCATGGGGGCAGCAGGCACGTCTGGAGAGCTGGCTCACCGGCCTCAGTGCTCCGGTCGACATCGTCAACGCCGGGGACGGCAGTGGGCGACTGTTCATCGTCGAACAGTCGGGCAGGATTCGCATCGCGACTGCCGACGGGCAGCTGCTCGGCACCCCGCTGTTGGATATCGACTCGTTGACCAACGGTTCCTTTGAGCAGGGGTTGCTCGGTCTGGCCTTCATCCCCGGCTACGACCACGGGAACGCGAACCTGCGGTGTTTCTTCGTCGACTACACGGACCTGAACGGCGATACCGTGATCGCCCGATACCAGGTGTCGGCGGGGAACCCCGATGTCGCCGATCCGCAGGGGACGACAGTGTTCGGCCCGATTGACCAGCCATTCGGCAACCACAATGGCGGTGATCTCGCCTTCGGGCCGGATGGTCACCTCTATGTCTCGCTCGGCGACGGCGGTGATGCGGGCGATCCCGGAGACGAAGGTCAGGACAAAGACACGCTCCTGGGCTCGATCCTCCGGTTGGCGGTGTCATGCAGCGGCGTCGCGGTGGCCGCGCCGGGGAATCCCTTCGTCGAAAAGACGGGAGCCGACGAGATCTGGGCCTACGGACTCCGCAATCCCTGGCGCATGTCGTTCGATCGGTTCACGGGCGACCTCTACATCGGCGACGTGGGCCAGGGAAGAGTCGAGGAGATCGACTTCCAGCCTGCCTCGAGCACGGGCGGCGAGAACTACGGGTGGGACTGTCGCGAGGGCTCGACCGACTATCCGCAAGTGGGAGATCCGGGGACCGCGCATCCGGACTGCGCAGACGCGCCGCCCGTGACGGTCGACCCGGTGCTCGAGTACGGGCGCAGTGACGGACGGTCGGTCACCGGGGGCTACGTCTACCGCAACGCGGGACCGCTCCACGGCCTCTACGTCTTCGGGGACGCGCGCTCGGGCGGGCTGTGGTGGGGGAGGAGTCCCTCCACTCGAGGCGTCGCCTGGTCTCGGGGATCGCTACTCGACGAAGCCGATCCTGCCTTCGAGGCCTACCAGATCGTGACCTTCGGCGAGGACGAGGACGCGGGTCTGTATCTGGCCCACCATGGGGGAACGATCTTCCGAGTGCTCGGTGCCGACGAGATCTTCTCGTCGGGTTTCGAAAGCGGGACGGTGCTCTACTGGTCGTCGGTCAGCCCCTGAGAGCTGCGCCGCTGCGCACTCAGTGCCGGCCCGGAAGCCAGATCTCGACCCGCGTGCCGTTGCCGGGCTCGCTCTCGATCTCCATCTCTCCGTGATGGGACTTGACGATCGCCGCCGCCAAGGCGAGTCCCAGCCCGCGGCCTTTGCCGCGCCCGGAGTAGAAGGGCTCGAACAGCCGGTCCCGATCTTCGGAGGCGACCCCGGGGCCGTCGTCCTGGACGGTGATCCGTACCCCCGGCCGGGTGCGGGCCTCGGGCTCGACTCGAAGCTCGACGTGGCCGGCCGATCCACGGCAGGCTTCGCAAGCGTTTCGAACCACGTTGGTGATGACCTGGCCGATCTGTGTTCGATCGCCGATCAGCTGAGGGAGATCCACTGCCAAGGACACCTCGATGGTGCACTCGTCTTTGACGTCCTCGACCAGTGCCACGCTCTCGTGGGCCAATCGACCGAGCTCGATCGGCTCGTGCTTCGGAGCTTCGAGGCCGGCGATCAGACGTAGCTGCCCGGCCAGACCGCTGGCCCGATCGACCGCGCGCTCCAACGTCTCGAGCGTCGGGGAGAGCTCGTTCCTGATCCTGGCGAGCTCGAGAGAGCCCTCGAGAGACTGGACGACGTTGCCGAAATCGTGGGCCACTCCGCGGGCGAGCAGGAGGAGCGCATCTTCCCGTTGCGACCCCATCGAGCGGCGCTGTTCTTCGAGCTGGAAGTGAGCCGCTTCGCGCCGCCAGATCGCGGCGCCCAGGCTGGCGGCGAGCGCTCCCAGCATCGCTTCCTCGGGCTCGGTCCACTCGCGCGATGGATCGTCGCTGCTGAATCCGACCACTCCCCAGGCTCCGTTCGGTCCCGGGATCGGGAGGAAGAGGATCGAGGGGGAACCGTAGCGCTCGAGCAGCTCCCGGGCGGCTCCCGCGAGGTCCTTGGCACTGGTCCGCACGGCCTCCCCGCGGTGAAAGCGGGCCAACCAGGAGGATGCGCCGACCGACGCGAGATCGATGCGCATCCGTGGGTTCTCGAAGGGGGGGTCGCTGGCGTAGGGCACGAACACCTCACGGCCGTCGACCTCGGTCAGTCTTCCGACTTCGACCTCCGATGCGTCGGCCAGGGTGCGTGCCCGGCGCAGGGCGTAGGCCACAGCCGCCTCGAGATCGTCTTCCGCCAGAAGCACCTGGGTGACGTCGGCGATCCCGGCGAGCAGCCGACGATTGCGCCCGCTCGTGGAGATCGACTCGAGGGCTCCCTGCACGCGGTTGCTCGTCTTCGCCATCTGGTCGAGCAGTCGATCGGCCATCCTGGCCTCCATTCCCCTGTCCCCTTCCCTCGGAAAGACCGATCACATGTCGGGCAGTGGCTCTCCCGTGCCGACCGCTTCGAGCAGCGAGCGATGAGCGGCCAACACCCTCTTCTCCCACGGGAAGGCCTGGTCGAGGTAGTCGTCCACACAGCCTGCGCCGAGACGGCCGGCGGCCAGATAGGACCCCAGCGTCCAGCTGCGGGGCCAGCGCGCCTCCGGGAGAGACCTGAACGTGACCTCGGCAGCCTTCGGGTCACCCCGGAGAAGCTGCAGGGCACCGTAGAGAAAGTTGGACAGATTTCGGCCGCTGAGATGGTGACCGCGCTCGACGAAGGGACGCAGGTGGCGCGCCGCGCTGCGAGCGTCTTTGTCGAGCAGGGCGAACCACGCGGCATGCTCGCGAGCAAACGAGTCGCGCGTGCCGCGCGGACGTAGAGTGCGTTTGAGAATGTCCCGGCGGCCGTGCTCCCAGGCAGCGCGGGCCAGCCAGAGCCGGGCGCTGTTGTACGGCCGGTGAGAGAGCTCTGTCCGTATCGCGCCGAGCAGGCCCTCGGCCTCGCCGAGGTCCCCCGCGAGTGCGGCATCGGTGGCTCGGCAGCAGGCGAAGACGGTCGCCCAGCGGGTGGGAGATCCCGGTCCCTGAGGGCCGTCCTTCAGTTCCGTCATCAGACGATGGGCTGCCTCGTGCTCGCCGAGCTCGTGCAGTGCGAAGTACGCGTCGGCGACGTGGTGGGGTCTTGCCTCTCCATGGCCGAGGAGTCGCTCGAGGGTGTCTGCGATGTCGGTTGCGCGACCGGCCCAGAAGCCCAGAAAGAATGCAGCATCGGCGTGGGTCGCCAGGTCCGACTCCCGCAGGCGGCTGCGACCGCTGAGAAACGAGGGGGTCTCCCAGTTCTGGCGCACCTTGCGCATCAGGTCCTGGATCGATCGCCGCCCCCAGCCCCTCAAGCAGTGGCGGATGGCGAGCGGCACCAGCTCGGCCACCGTGAAGCGCTCCTCGGGGTCGACATCGTGGAGACGGCTGAGTAGCCACTCGTGCACGATCGCGAGGTGGGGATCGTGAGTATCGCGGGCGAGGGCCCGCTCGAGACTTTCGTGCACCGACACCGGATCGCCGGACTCGTCGGCAACGATCGCGAGCCCCAACGGCAGCAAGCAGGATCGGTTCGAGGCCATTCCCTGCTCGTAGCTCGTGCGGGCTTCACCCAGCATCAGTGAGCGCAGTTCCGGCTCTTTCTCGAGTCGTGCCATCTCGATCAGGCAGAGCCCCTCGCGAAAGCGCGCAACCCGCCCCTCGCTGCGGCCGGGAAGGCTGCTCGCAATGGCCTCGTACTCCGCCCGGGCCTCCTCGTAGAGTCCGCGGTGAAAGAAGCTGTCGGGCACGGAGAGACACGAAACCGTGGCACTGGTCCCCAGCGAGGACACTCGCACGTTGCGCAGCCAGATGTCGCTGCCTTGCCCCGTGAGGCCGACGAAGCCTCCGGGCAGCGGTACGGGGTCGCGGTAGGTATAGACCTCCCGATCGTCGATCTGGAGAGAGATGTGGTCGTTCTCGCGGATGGCGACCACCCGGTACCAGCGCTTCCTCTCGAACTCGGGGCTTCGGCTTCCACTGACCACCCGTCCGGAGCGCTCGATCGAGAGGGTGTGTCGGCGCCCGGGCATGACGTCGATGCAGTAGCCGTCCACGGGACGGTGCTCGCGTGCCGAGGTCGAGCTCAGCCAGATGGACAGCTGGCAACGACCCTGAGCCTGGATCTCCGCTTCGAGGCAGACGCCCTCGCCGAAGCGATCGGTGCAGAAGTAGCGAAAGCTGCGGCCGACGCCCCGCGAGTGCACGGAGAGGTTTCCGGAAGCGTTGCGCAGACGGCCTTGCTCGATGCGCCAGCGATCGCGATCGTGAGTGGCCTCTTCGGTGCGCCAGGTGGCTCGCCCCTCGAGGGCGTGGGCCACGTCAGCGGCGAACTCGGCCACGCTCGCGTAACGCTCCTCGGGAGCGTGTGCGAGGGCGGTGAGAGCGGCATGCGCGAGATCGGTCGAGATCGTGCGTCCACGAGCGGCGAGTGCGGGATTCACGGGCGGTTCGGCCATCGCGCTCTTGAGCTCACCGACCCTGGAGACCGGCCAGGGCAGTCGCAGCGTGAGGAGCTCGTAGAGGATGACGCCGAGAGCGAAGACGTCGGAGCGCTCGTCGGCGGGCTTGCCGTCGAGCTGTTCTGGCGCCATGTAGCCCGGAGTCCCGACCAGAACCTGAGAGGCGGTTTCCTCGCGAATGCCCTGGAGATCGTCGAGCGGGACGGTCTGCGCTTCTTCGTCGTTCCATTCGACTCCGAGCCTCTGGTCGCCGAGCTGCTGACTCCTGAGTGGGTCTCGCCGGATCTTCGCCATTCCCCAGTCGAGCACCAGCACTTCCTCGAAGTCCCCAGTCATGATGTTCGAAGGCTTCAAGTCGCGATGGACGACTCCGCGCGAGTGCGCGTAGGCGACGGCATTGCTCACCTGGAGAAAGAGACGCAGCAGGCGTGCTACCGGCCACTCCCGGCGTAGCTCGGGGTGCTCGGTGAGCTCGGCGAGTAGCTGGGCCAGCGTCTGCCCCTCGACCGGGCGCATCGTGTAGAAGGCATCCTCCGATTCCGCGTCGAGGTGATACACCGGCAGGATGGACGGGTGTTGCAGGAGCGCGGTGACCCGCGCTTCGACTTCGAAACGTTGACGAATCTCGGCCGCAGAGCGGTCGGGCCGCACTCGCTTGAGAGCGATCTGTCGCCCGAGTGCCTCGTCGTGAACCAGGAACACCTCTCCCATGCCGCCGGAGCCGAGTCGACGCAGCACGCGATAGGGACCGATCGATTCCGGTGCGCGCGCGTCCGGCATTCCGACGCTCAGCGCGGCTTCGGACGCGCCCCAGCCGGCGTCGGGGAATCGCGACGCGCGAGGCAGGAGCGGCGTCGAGTCGGTACTCCGCAGCTCGAAGGGAGGGTCGGGAGGACCCGGTTTCTCAGTTTCGCTCACTGCAGGTCGATCCTCGATCCATGCCTCGCCGATGGACGCTGAGCTCCGGGACACGAAGGGCTGAGCGGTGATCCTTTCACATCGGAGTCCGGGTCCTGCAAGCAGAGGCGAGCCCTCGCGGGGTAGCATTCGTCCGATTCTCCGCTCTCTGCCTGGTATCGCGAGTGGGAGTGATTGGAGCTCGAGTGGAGAAGCCCCGGGTGACTGGAGTCGGATATCGTCGGCGAAACTCCGTCTGGCCCCATGGAGTCCTCAAGTTGATCTCGATCGTCATCCCCATCTACAACGAGCAGGAGACGCTGCCGATGCTGTTCGAGCGGCTCGTGGCGGCGGCCCCGAGTTGGGAGGAAGACTGGGAAGTCGTGCTGGTCGACGACGGCTCCACCGATCGGTCTCTCGAGATGATGACCGAGTACACGGACAAGTCGCCGAGCTTCCGAGTCGTCAAGCTCTCGCGCAACTTCGGCCATCAGCCGGCGATCTCCGCGGGAATCGAGCGGGCGCGCGGCGACTGCGTGGTGATCATGGATGGAGACCTTCAGGATCCGCCGGAGGAGCTCCATCGATTTCTTGCCAAGTGGCGCGAGGGATACCAGGTGGTGTATGCCATTCGCCGCAAGCGCAAGGAGAACGTCTTCAAGCGGGCAGCGTACAAGATCTTCTACCGCCTGATGGGGCTGATCAGCGATATCTCGATCCCCCTGGACTCGGGCGACTTCTGTCTGATGGATCGCAAGGTGGTCGATGCCATGGTGCATCAACTCCCCGAGCGCATTCGCTTCGTGCGTGGCCTACGCGCCTACGTAGGCTTCAAGCAGATCGGTGTCGAGTACGAACGGGACGCCCGGGCGGCGGGGGAGGCGAAGTACACCTTTCGTGCGCTCGTCAAGCTGGCGGTCTCCGGCCTGTTCGGCTTCTCGTTCGTGCCGCTTCGCCTGGCGACCTACTTCGGGTTCCTGGTCGCCCTGCCCTCGTTCCTGATGGGCGCGTTCTTCATTGCCCATCGCGTCTTCGGCTTTTCGGTGTTCGGACGATACGCCACCGAGACCCCGGGGCTGGCTTCGCTGGCGGTCGGGATGTTCTTCCTGTTCGGCGTCGTCCTGATGATCCTGGGGATTCTGGGCGAATACGTCGGGCTGATCTTCCTCGAAGCGAAGCAGCGGCCTTCTTTCATCGTCGAGGACGAGATCCGGGGCGGCGGCCCCGTCTGAGCCGGCCGACGGTCCTTGGCTACTGCTCCTTCCAGATCTCACTGAAGGCCTCGCTGCTCGGTGTGCTGCGTGAGGGCTCGCGCTCCACGAGGTCGAAGAGGTCTCCCGGCTCGAGGAAGTAGAAGCTCCCTCCGTTGCGTAACTGACGTCCCTGGTCGTAGATCGCGACGTAGCTCTCGCCGATCACCCGGAAGGAGTCACCGCGCACCACGATCCCGGTGTTCTCGTCGAGGCCGATGCCGAGGAGCTCGGGTCGGGCCTCCACGATCTCGATCAGGTCGAACTGACGGTTCCTCTTGAGCAGGTGCTGGTCGATCGCGGTATTGCGAAGGAAGCCGAAGCCTTCCTCGTGATCGCCCATCATGATGGTGTTGGTCTCGGTGTCGCCCCGCGCCAGATAGGAGCCCTGAATCGTGGCGCCAGCGGAGGAGCCGCCGATCACGCCCCCTCTCGCCAGGAGGGCTTCGAGCTCCCGCTGGGTCCGGGTACCGAGGTAGGAGTCGGCGAGTCGCCATTGGCGCCCTCCGGAAAACCAGACTCCCCTTGCCTTGCGAATCGGCTCGACGAAGGCCTCGGAGTCCGCCTCCGCTCGTTCGTTGGTGTGGACCACGACCACGTTCTCGACCCCGGCTTCTTCACGAAAGAAGCGAGCCGCGAAGTGGAAGCTGTCATAGGTGGGGGCACCGCTCGCCGTGGGAATCACGACCAGCGGGGCCTGGGGGCCACCGGCCAGTTCGACGAACTGCTTCAAGATCTCCGGGCCGGCGGCGCCTCCCACGAGGACCAGGATCCCGTTGTCGGGTCCGATCTCTGCTGCCGAGAGCGGCGCCCCGAGACCGGCGAGAGCGGTGACGAGAGCGAGGGCGGCCTTGGGTGTCGAAGCTCGGACTTGCATGTGCGGCTTGCCTCCGTAGAAGTGCGGATTCGTCCGGGTACGGATCGGGGGAAAGGTAGACGGATCATAGATCGGCGCGCAGCACCAGCGCAGAGGCGCCGACGTTTGGTACGCTGCGACGCAGGTCGGCACGAGCGTTTCCGGGAGGGAGTGTGATGTCTGAGAGCGAAGAGTCGGGGGCGAGAAGAGCCCCCTCGAGTGAGGATGTCTCGAAGGGTGTGAGCCTCTTCGAGCGTGTCGGCGGTGAGGCCGGGGTGGAGAAGCTGGTCGACGAGTTCTACCAGCGCGTGCTCGCGGATGGAGAGCTCGCCTCCTTCTTCTCGAATACGGCGCTCGAGAAGTTGCGGCGCATGCAGTACGAGTTCTTCGCTGCTGCCCTCGATGGTCCGGTCAAGTACACCGGACGCGCTCTCGGTCCTGCTCACTCCGGGCTCGGTATCACCCGTCGTCACGTCAAACGGTTCCTGGACCACTTGCTGGAAACCGTTCAGGGCCTGGAGCTGAGCGAGGACGAAGAGCTCGAGGTGATCAGTCGCATCAACCGATATGTGGACGAGATCACCGGCACCGCATTCTCCTCTGGCTAGGAGGGCGGTCTGGGACAGCTCTAGATCGCTTCGGCTCGACGGAGCCTCTCGATGCTCTGCTCGTCGACTCCCCAGTCGCGCAGCGCTCCCTCGGTGTGCTCGCCGGCTTTGGGCGGCCCGCTGCGCACCGCGCCCGGAGTGCGAGAGAAGCGAGGGGCGGGCGCGGGTTGGGCGACGCCCTCGACCTCGACGAAGGTCTCACGCTGCCGGTTGTGCGGGTGACCGATCGCTTCGTCGAAGTCGAGCACTGGAGCGAAGCAGACGTCGCTGCCCTCCATCAGCTCGCACCACTCGTCTCTGGTCCTGGTCTGAAAGACTTCGCTGAGTGTCTCCTTGAGCTCCGGCCAGCGTTCGCGCGCGGTCAGATGAGAGTCGAACTGCTCGCCTCCGAGCTCGGTCTTCTCGAGCAGCAGCGCGTAGAACTGCGGTTCGATCGATCCGATCGAGATCCATTTGCCGTCACTGCACTGGTAGGTATCGTAGAAGTGAGCTCCGCTGTCGAGTAGATTGGTGCCTCGCTCCGAGGTCCACATACCTGCCGCCTTCATTCCGAAAATGGCCGCCATCAGCAGTGCAGAGCCATCGGTCATCGCCGCATCGACGACTTGTCCCCGGCCGGACTTCTGCGCTTCGAGCAGCGCGCAAACCACGCCGTAGGCGAGCAGCATGCCGCCACCGCCGAAGTCACCGACCAGGTTGAGAGGGGGCACCGGCCGGCCATCGCGGTTTCCGATCGCGTGGAGGACCCCGGAGAGAGAGATGTAGTTGATGTCGTGTCCCGCTGCGCCGGCCAGCGGCCCCTCCTGTCCCCATCCGGTCATGCGGCCGAAGACCAGCTTCGGGTTGCGCTCGAGACAGACCTCCGGTCCGAGACCGAGGCGTTCCATCACCCCGGGTCGGAAGCCCTCGATCAAGGCGTCGGCCCTCTCGACCAGCTCGAGGACGGTGGCCACCGCCTCGGGCTTCTTCAAGTCCAGCGCGACCGAGCGGCGGCCACGGTTGAGCACGTCGAAACGAGACCCCCGTCCCGCCGCACTCTTGCGATCGATGCGCAGCACGTCGGCGCCCTGGTCGGCCAGCACCATGGCACAGAAGGGACCGGGGCCGATGCCGGCGACTTCGAGAACTCGATACCCGTCGAGAGGACCCATGCTTTGTCTCCGTGTCTCGTGGTTCGGTCGGATGATAGCCCCTGCTACACTGCCGGCGCTCTTCTACGACCGAATCGGTTTCGACAACTGTCCGGGTGTTCGTGCGCCCGAGGGAAGTGACCATGAAACTCGGAATTCTGCTCGGCTACTCTGGCAAGAAGATTTCTCTGCCGATCGACCTGCTCAAACACGCGGAGACACTCGGATTCGATTCGGCCTGGACGGCGGAGGCCTACGGCTCCGACGCGGTCACGCCGGCCGCGTGGATGCTCGCCAACACCGACAAGATCAAGGTCGGTACTGCGATCATGCAGGCTCCGGGGCGCACGCCGGCCTGCACCGCGATGACCGCGATGACCTTGAATCAGCTGTCGGGCGGTCGATTCCTGCTCGGCCTCGGACCGTCCGGGCCGCAGGTGGTCGAGGGCTGGCACGGTGCGTCCTATGCCAAGCCCCTGACGCGCATGCGCGAGTACATCGACATCGTGCGCAAGGTGATGGCGCGAGAGGAGCCGGTCACCTACGAGGGGACCCACTACCACCTTCCCTACAACGGACCCGACGCGACGGGACTCGGAAAGCCGCTCAAGAGCATCCTGGCTGCCGACACCGAGATTCCGATCTACACGGCAGCCATCACGCCGGGAGGGGTGCGCCTCGCCGCCGAGTTGGCCGACGGGTTCTTTCCGGTGTGGATGAACCCCGAGCGCTACGACATCTTCGCGGACGCGGTGGAGGAGGGTTTCGCCAAGGCCGGTGGGGGCAAGAGCCTCGAGAACTTCACCGTGGCACCGTTCGTCCAGGTCGCCATGGGCAACGACCTCGAGCAGTGCCGCAACATGATCAAGCCGGGCCTCGCTCTGTACGTCGGGGGGATGGGCGCTCGCAGCAAGAACTTCTACAACGACTACGCGATCAAGCTCGGCTATGAAGAGGCTGCGGCCCAGGTGCAGGATCTCTATCTCAGCGGGAAACAGGGCGAAGCCGTGATGGCGGTTCCCGACCAGCTGGTCGACGACGTGCATCTCGTCGGTCCCAGGGAGCGCATCGTGGAGCGACTCCAGGCCTGGAAGGAGGCCGGTGAGAAGCGACACGTCGGCGCGATGCTGATCGGCTGTCAACAGCCCGAGGCCATCGAGGCGGTGGCCGAAGCGATGTTGTAGGCAGGTGGAGTGTCCCGCCAGGAAGCTGAACGAGGCGGACCGACACGCTGAGCGGGCCGGTCGCTCGCGGCCCTCTTCTCGTCGAGTCGAGGCAGCCGTTCGGGCCGAGGAGCTCTGCGACCGGTGTCGGGAAGTACGATCTGTCCATGCGTAGCGAGCCGATCCTCGACGACCTCCATTTCCCCGAAGGCCCGCGGCCCCACGGTGACGGCATCCTGTTCTCCGACTTCTATCGACACGAAGTCCTGCAGGTCGGTCGTGACGGCGCCCTGAGGACGGTCTGTCGGGTGGCCAACCAGCCGTCCGGACTGGGCTTCCAGCCCAACGGCGATCTCTGGATCGTCTCGATGAAGGATCGCAGGGTGCTCAGCCTCGCCAGGCGAGGGCTCGAGTCGGGTGGTGCGGATCCGACACTCACCGAGGTCGCCGACCTCTCCGCGCTGGCTCCGTCGCTGTGCAACGACATGGTGGTGGACGGCCGAGGTCGCGCGTATGTCGGCAACTTCGGGTTCGAGCGCCACAAGGGCGAGGCGCCGCGCACCACCAACCTCGTTCGTGTCGACCCGGACGGCGCCGCGTGTGTGGTTGCCGACGAGCTGGCCTTCCCCAACGGCTGTGTCGTGACACCGGACGGCGAGAGGCTCGTCGTCGCCGAGAGCGGGGCCCGACGTTTGACCTCGTTTCGCATCGACGAGAGCGGCAACCTCGAAGACCGTCTGCCCTGGGCCGACCTCGGCGAGATCGTGCCCGATGGCATTAGCCTCGACGCCGAAGGCGCCATCTGGGTCGCCGATCCCCGCCGTGGCGGAGTCCATCGGGTACACCCCGGCGGCCGGGTGTCCCAGGTGATCGAGACCCCGGGCCGCAACGCCTATGCCTGCATGTTGGCCGGCCCCGGTCGGACCACCCTGTTCGTGTGCACCGCCAGCGCGTCGGGCCCTCGCGCCGAGGCAACCCGGAGCGGACGAATCGAGGTGGCGGAGGCCGAGGTTCCGGGCTGCGGCTGGCCGTGAGGGCGTGCTGAGCCAGCCGCCGCTCAGTCGAGCCCCGGTCTCGACAACTCCGGTGCCGGGCCCTGGCGGGCGGCGGGTGCGGTCAAGACGGGCGGAGTGAGCGGCGCCGCTGCGAAGGACGATTTCTTCCGGGTCTCCTCGACCGGACCGTACAGCGTGGTGCGCTGCTCCGGCTCGCGGCGGCATCGGCGAATCAGTGTTTCCATTTCCGAGGGCGCCAGCTCTTCCCCCCAGGAGGCGCCGGCCGCCCGTGTGATGCTCTCGTTCATCAGGGTGCCGCCGAGGTCGTTGGCGCCCGCGTCCAGACAGGCGGCAACGCCGGCGGGCCCGAGCTTGACCCAGGACGCCTGGATGTTGGGTACCAGCGGGTGGAGTGCCAGCCGGGCGACGGCATGCATCAGAACGGCTTCGCGGACGGTCGGGCCGCGTCGCGCCCGGCCTTCGAGATAGATCGGCGCCTCCATCGGTACGAAGGGGAGCGGCACGAACTCGGTGAAGCCGCCGCTGCCGGAGTCCAGGCTCTCTTCCTGCAGGTCGCGGACCCGGAGCAGATGACGGGCCCAGTGCCTGGGATGGTCGATGTGGCCGTACATGATCGTCGCCGTGCTGCGCAGCCCGATTCGGTGCGCCGTGCGCATCACCTCGAGCCACTGGTCGGTGCGGATCTTGTCGGAGCACAGCACCCGGCGCACCTCGTCGTCGAGGACCTCTGCCGCCGTGCCCGGAAGGGTGCCGAGACCGGCCTCCCGAAGGCGCTCCAGAAACTCGTCGAGCGGGACTCCCAGGGTTGCTGCCCCCTGCCAGACCTCGAGCGGCGAAAAGGCGTGCACGTGCATCTCGGGAACCGCACGTTTCACCGCACGCACGATGTCGACGTAGGTCTGACCGGTGTAGTCCGGGTGAATCCCTCCCTGCATGCAGACCTCGGTGGCGCCTCGTTCCCAGGCTTCGATCACCCGCCGCTCGATTTCCTCGAGCCCGATGTCGTAGGGCTTGCCACGGAGCTGCTCGCTGGTCTTTCCCTTCGAGAAGGCGCAGAAGCGGCATTTGAAGTAGCAGATGTTGGTGTAGTTGATGTTGCGATTGACCACGTAGCGCACCCGGTCGCCGTTCACCTCCCGGCGCAGCTCGTTGGCCGCCGAGCAGACGGATGCCGCATCGCTGCCACGGGAGGCAAAGAGGCTGGTCAGCTCGGACTCGTCTGCTCGCATCCCCTGCTGTAGACGATCGAGTGTCGATCGGAGGCCGCTCGACGAGGTCCAGACCTCGGGTGAGAACAGCTTGGCGAGATCGCGGGCCGGGGGCTCCTTGGCCTCGCCGGGCGCCCAGTCGGTCGCTCGGGCAAAGCCCTCTGCATCCATCGACCGGAGCACGGGAGCGCGAAGGGCCGGGTCGAGCCACCGCTCCGGTTCGAGCGCGAACTTCGGATAGAGGGTCAGTCGCTCGGTCAACACTTTTCCCGCTGCGGCAGTTTCGCGCTCGAGCTGATCGAGGTGTGGCCACGGTGCTTCGGGGTTCACGAAGTCGGGGGTGAGTGGCGACACTCCGCCCCAGTCGTTGATGCCGGCGGCGACCAGACGTGGGAGCATCCCCGGGCTGAGGTTGGGCGGGGCCTGCACGTTCATCTCGGGGCCGAGAACCAGTCGGGCCACCGCGATCGTCCAGAGAAGGTCGTCCAGGTCGGGCTCAGCCGCCTCGGCCATGCGAGTGCCCTGCTTGGCGCGGAAGTTCTGGACGATGACCTCCTGCAGATGGCCGTCTCGCTGGTGAGTCTCTCGCAGGGCCAGCAGCGCTTCGACGCGCTCGCGCCGGGTCTCGCCGATTCCGATCAGGATGCCCGATGTGAACGGGACCCTCGCCTCGCCCGCGAGACGGAGCGTTTCGAGCCGGCGGGCGGGGACCTTGTCGGGGCAGCCGTAGTGGGCCTGGCCCTTCTCGAGCAGTCGCTCCGAAGTACTCTCGAGCATGATCCCCATCGAAGCCGACACCGGGCGCAGGGCGGTGAAGTCCTCCGCGCCCAGGAGTCCCGGATTGAGGTGAGGCAGCAGCCCGGTCTCGTCGAGCACCAGCTGGGCGACCTCCTTCAGATACGACAACGTGGTCTCGTGACCGAGCGCCGCCAGATCGTCACGGGCGGCGCTCCAGCGCTCCTCCGGCTTGTCTCCGAGGGTGAAGAGGGCTTCCTTGCAGCCCGCCTCGGCGGCGGCACGAGCCTGGGCGAGGACCTGCTCGGGGGTCAGGTAGGCGGCTTCCCCGGGCTCGGGGGGCCGGGCGAAGATGCAGTAGTGACAGATGTCTCGGCACAGGTGGGTGAGCGGGAGGAAGACCTTGCGCGAGTACGAGACCAGGTTCCCGTGGCCGCGGTCTCGGAGCTCGCTTGCGGCCTCGAGCAGCGGCTCCAGCGGTGCACACTCGGCCAGAGCAAGTGCCTCGGGCGCGGAAAGGGGCCGGCCCTCGGCGAGGGCCCGAGACCACTCCGCGCGAGCCGGGGAGGCCCGGCGACGGTTTCGAGTCCGCGCCGCGGCCCGCTCGGAGCCTGCGGTTCGGACGATCCAGGCGCTCGAGGCACTGGGTGCGCACCCGGCGGTCCGCCGGAGAACCTCCGACAGGTCCTCGGGGGTGTCGATGTCGAGTGCGAGTGTCGGAGCGCTCGGCTCCTCGAGGCGTGCTCCGGCCTGGCGTGCTGCACGTCGGTGGTGCTCGGCGCTTTTTTTTCCGAAGGCAGGCTCGAGGAGGGAGGGGGGACGACAGGCCAGGGTGTTGGTGCCTTCTCCATGGCGATCGGTCACCAACGCCACCACCGGAGCGGGGGCCTCGCAACTGTCGAGGACGCGCTCGACCTCCACGGCGTCGATCAGGGGCAGATCGGCCGGAACGATCAAGACTCCCGTCGCGCCCAGTTGCTCGAGCTGTCGAAGCGCCGCGCTCAAGGACGCATTGAGTCGTTGTTCGCCGGTCCTGGGGGCGTTGTCGAGGTCGGGCTCGGAGATCTCGGGCAGGACCCGCGCTCCGTGACGGCGCGCGACCTCGGACACTTCGGCATCGGAGGTGGTGACTGCGATCCCGTCGAGGCGATCGACCTGGGCGAGGGTCGAGAGAACGTCGTCCAACATGTGGCGGGCGAGCTCACTGCGCTGGTGCGCGGTGAGAGCTCGCGCCAGGCGACTCTTGGCGGCGTCAAACGGCTTGACTGGTACCAGTGCCCACATAGAACCCACGTGCGAAGTTTCAGCCCGTTCTCTGCGAGAACGGGGCGATCCGGGAGGCGGATCGCGTCAGAAAAGAAACCCTTCGGACGGGGTCGTCTCGGTCCCTACCGACGGGGACACTCCAGCGAGCAGAGAGTCTACCATCGTGCCGGTCGGGGGGCCGAGCGGGTACCGGGTTCTCGGTGCCGTTCAGCCGAGGCTGTAGGCGAAGTCCAGCACTTCCCGGGCAAGCTCGATCTTGTCGCGGTCGGTTCTCATCACGGTTTCGGTGACCAGAGCGGGAACGCCGAGCGCCTCGACGTCTTCGAGCAACTCTTCGTCCCTCACGTCGAGCACGAATCCGTCGAGGAGCCCTCGTTTCTGGTAGTAGTCGGCGACCCCGAGCGCCGAAACCGGCATTCCGAGCTCACGCATCATCTTGGCGGCCGGACCTTTGATGGCTTCGCCTCCGACGATCGGCGACACGGCGACCAGTGGCGCCTGGCAGGCGCGCAGCACCTCGGAGCAATGGGGGAGAGAAAGGATCGGATCGACCGAGACGAAGGGGTTCGAGGGGCAGATGACGACCGCGCCCAGCCGGGGGTCGTGGAGTCCGATCGTCATTCCCTGGGAGAGACGGGCCCGTTGGCTGCCTTCGAACCGCAGAGCGGTGACCACCGGCTCGCAGCGTCGCCGCACGAAGTAGTCCTGAAAGGGCAGGGTGCCTTCGGAAGTCTCGACCAGGGTGCGCACCGGGTCATCGGTCATCGGCACGACCGGATGGGCGATGCCCAGATGACGCGCGAGCTCCGCGGTGACCTCGCTGAGGGAGTGTCCCTGGCGGAGACGTTGGGTTCTCTCCAGATGAGTGGCGAGGTCGCGATCGCCGAGACGAAACCAGATCTCTCCTCCCAACTCCTCGAGAGCCGTCATGCAGTTCCAGCTCTCGTCTCGACGTCCCCAGCCGGTGTCGGGATTGCTCTGTCCCGCCAGGGTGTACATGACCGTGTCCAGATCGGGCGAGACGTGCAGCCCGAAGTGCTCGAAGTCGTCCCCGGTATTGGCTACCAGCAGGAGTTGATCCGCTTCGAGTACCCGGGAAAGGCCCCAGCAGAGCTTGGCTCCGCCCACGCCGCCGGAGAGGGCGACGCACCGTTTGTGTCTCGGGAAATTCAGGGCGGTCTTCTCGGTCAAGGTGGGCCATCCCTCCAGCGGTGGATCTTCCTTCAAACGAAGAGATCGTCTTCCAGGGGGCGCACGAGGCCTGCGGCGGTACGGCTCGGCTCGACGCCCGTGGACCGGATCTCGAGACCTCGCACGAGTACGGCGGGAATGCCTTCATCGGCCTGTCCCTGGAGAAGAGAGGCCGCCGCCGCGACCTCGTCGGCCACGGCCTGTTGCGAGACCAGGAGCTCGCGTCCGCGAAGGTCGCGATCGCCGCGCAGGTCCACCAGGGAGGCGACTCCGGCGACTCCGATCGCGACGCCGGTGGTGCCGAGTCGCCAGGGTCTTCCCAGCGAATCGTTGATCACCACCCCGACGTCGATGCCGGTTCGCATGGCCAACCCGGCACGCAGCGCGGCGGCGCTGGCGTCGGGATCCTCGGGCAGCAGCAACACCTCCTCTGCCTCCCCGTCACGGAGATTCGACCGGTCGATTCCGGCGTTGGCCAGGACCAGTCCGAGGCGGTGGGCCACGATCAAGACCCCGGGACGCTGGCGAACCACCCGGTCGGACTCGGAGAGGATCAGCTCGACCAGGCGGGGGTCTTTGTCGACCTCTTCGGCCAGTCGTCGAGCCCGCTCCGAAGGCTCGACGGTGGCCAGCGATACGTAGCGCCCTTCGGCCTTGGACACGATCTTCTGGGCCACCACCAGAACGTCGCCCGCGCCGAGCTCCACATCCAGGCGCTCGATGCTCTCGAGCAACAGGGAGACCAGGTCGTCCCCCGGTTCGACCCGCGGGATGCCGGGGAGTGCGATCAGCTGCAGTCGGCTCACCGGACCGTCATTCCCCAGCTCCGGTGATTCGAATGCCAGCTCCCGTTGCCTGGTACTTTTTGTTGATGAAGATCAGCACGGAGGTGAGCGCCTCTGCGGCAGCGGAGTTGGCGAGAGGGCCGGCTTGCCACGCCACGAGGCCCGCCGCTTCGACCAGTTCGACGACCCGCTCGCGAGCCGCGACCACATTCCCCGTCACCAGCACGTCACAGTCGATGGCGTGCTCGGTCTCGAGGTGCGCGGCGCCGACGTTCTGGAACGCGGAGACGACCTGGACTTCGTCGCCGAGGAGCTCCTGCGCCTCGACCGCAGCGGAGCCGGCCTCTGGTAGCTGGACGCGTGCCACCTTGGGTGGTTTGAGGGGCACGGTGCAGTCGACCAGGATCTTCCCGCTCAGCGCGCCGCGCACCGACTCGAGGGTCGGCTTCTGGTGGGCATAGGGAACGGTAAGCACCACGATCTCCGCCGCTGCCGCCGCGGTGACGTTGTCGGTGCCGCGCACGTCGGCCTCGGGCAGACGCTCCCGCAGCTCCTGCGCGGCCGCCGCGCCCTTCTCCTCTCCCCGCGAGCCGATCACGATTGGATAGCCGGCCCTGGCCCAGCGAAAGGCCAGCCCGCCGCCCAGATCTCCCGTGCCGCCCAGAATTGCCAAGACCGGTCGCTCACTCATTGCTGTCCTTCTCCCTCGGATGGTCTGTGCGATCGAAAACGGTTCCCATTTCGGTGAGGCAAGACTACTGCGCCCCAGCCCGGCAGACCACTCCTGCCGCGTCGTCTTCGCTGATACAGTGTCGGCCGCGAAAGCCAAGCAATATCGAAGCACAGGTGGAGAAGCCGATGAAGCTCTACGACACGCAGCCGGCCCCCAACTGCCGTCGGGTCCGCGTTTTCCTGGCCGAGAAGGACCTGGAAGTGCCCCTCGAGCCAGTGGACCTCGTCGCCATGGAGAATCGAAAACCGCCGTACAGCGAGAAGAACCCGCTGAGCCAGGTGCCGATGCTGGAACTGGACGACGGCACGCTGATCACCGAGTCGGTGGCGATCTGCCGATACTTCGAAGAGCTGCATCCCGATCCGCCGCTCATGGGTGTGGGCGCCACGGATGCCGCGTTGGTCGAGATGTGGAATCGTCGCATGGAGCACGAAGTCTTGATTCCGGTCATGTCGATCTTCCGCCACGGCCATGAGTTCTTCGCCGAGCGCATCGAACAGGTCCCGGAGTTCTCGGAGGCCAGTCGCCGCCTGGCGCAGAAGCGTTTGGAGTGGCTCGAGGGCGAACTGGGCGAGCGGGAGTTCGTGGCTGGAACCAACTTCACCATTGCCGACATCACCTTGATGACCGGTATCGATTTCGGCAAAGTGAGCAAGTTCCGTCTGGGCGAGGAGATGACCAACCTGCGTCGCTGGTACGACGCGGTGTCGAGTCGGCCGAGCGCGAGCGCCTGAGCAGGGATCTGGCGGAATCGGATCCTCCTCGTCGATGCTCACCCTGGCCGAAGCCGACGCGCAGCTGACTGCACCGGGCGCCGAGTTCGAGATCGGCACCGAGACGATTCGCGGAATCGAGACCCGCGTCTGGGCCAACGCTCCGCCGACGCTGCGCGAGGTCCTCGAAGCAAGCCGGGGTCACGGCACAGGTACCTTCCTGGTCTATGAGGAGGAACGTCTCTCCTTCGAGGAGCACTATCGTGCGGCGGCTGCGATGGCCAAAGCCCTTCGGAGTCGTCTCGGCGTCATCAAGGGGGATCGGGTCGCCGTGGCGATGCGCAACTACCCCGAGTTCTCGATCGCGTTCTGGGCGGTGACGGCGCTGGGCGCGATCGCGGTGCCGCTCAATGCCTGGTGGCAGGGTGAGGAGCTGCGCTACGGACTGGCTGATTCCGGCAGTCGCGTCCTGATCGCCGACGGCGAACGTCTGGAGCGGTTGACGCCCTACCTGAAGGAGCTCGAGCTCGGTGGCGTCGTGTCGGTCCGAGCCGATGCCGGGATCGCTGAAGAGGCGATCCGGTGGGAGTCGGTTCTCGCGGAGTCACTCGAAGTTCTCGAGCGGAGCCTTGCCGAGCGGGGGGAAGAGAGCTCCTGGCTGCCCGAGGCCGATGTCGGCCCGGAAGACGACGCCACGATCTTCTACACCTCCGGCACGACCGGTTTTCCCAAAGGCGCCCTCGGCACTCACCGCAACATCATCACCAATCTCTGTTCGAGCCAGTTTCTGAGAGCGCGAGCGGAGCTGATCACCGGCGTGTCTCCGGATCCCGATGTGCAGCCGGCCTCGCTGCTGAGTGTGCCGCTGTTTCACGTCACCGGCTGTCACTCGACGATGGTCCCTGCATTGGCGTCGGGATCGAAGTTGGTGCTGGTCTACCGCTTCGATCCCGAAGAGACGCTGCGCTTGATCGAGCGCGAGCGCATTACCTCGTTCGGAGGCGTCCCCACCCTGGTATGGAAGGTCTTGGAGAGCCCGGCGTTCGGCGACTACGACCTGTCGAGCGTCACGCGGGTGGGCTATGGAGGCGCGCCGGCTGCTCCCGAGCTGGTGCGCAGGATCGGAGAGTTGTTTCCCGGGGCCAGCCCATCGAACGGCTACGGCCTGACCGAAACCTCTGCGCTCACCACCAACAACGCCGGCGAGGCCTACAAGGCGAAACCCACCAGCGTTGGGCGGCCGGTGCCGGTGTGCACGGTCAAGGTGGTCGGTGGCAGCGGTGAAGAGCTCGCCCTCGGTCAGGTCGGAGAGCTCTGGATCAAGGGCCCCAATGTGATCAAGGGATACTGGAACAAGCCGGAGGCCACAGCCGAGACCTTCACCGACGGCTGGCTGCACACCGGTGATGTGGCGCGGGTCGACGAGGAGGGCTTCGTCTACATCGTCGACCGGGCCAAGGACATGGTGATTCGGGGCGGCGAGAACGTCTACTGTGTCGAGGTGGAGTCGGCGCTCTTCGATCATCCCGACGTGATCGACGCCGCGGTTTTCGGACTGCCCGACCGTGTCCTCGGTGAGGAAGTGGCCGCGGTCGTGCAAACGCGCGAAGGCGTCCAGCTGGACTTCAATGAGATCCGACGCTGGCTCGAGCCACGGCTTGCCTCGTTCAAGATTCCGAGCCGGCTCGAGGTCACCACCCAGCACTTTCCGCGCAATGCCAACGGCAAGACCATGAAGCGCACGCTGCGAGCGCTGATGATGGGCGGGCTCGGTATCGAGGAAGCGCGGTAGTTCTCAGCCGGATCGGGCAAGGCCCTCCTCGCGAGCCTGTCGCCGCTCGGCTCGGCGCTGCTCGCCGAGCTCTCTCAGCCGCTCGATGTTCTCCGGCGAGACCTTGTTGTACTCGGCCCGCCACTCGTCCCCTCCGCTCCATTGGAAGGGAGACTGCACAGTAGTGCGAGGGTGACGGGCACTCTCGATCAGCTCGAGGCCGATCTCGACGATGCGTCGCTGCATCTGCCGATTTCCCGGCTCGCCGCAGGGATTGCCCAGCGGAAAGTCGGTGAAGACAAATCGCGGCACGCCGCAGTGCTCGACGATGTCGCGAGCCGAGCCCAGGATCACCGTCGGGATCCCCGCCTCCTCCAGCTGTCGGGCGACCAGACTCACGGTCTGGTGACAGACCGGTCACAGTGGAACGAGCAGAGCGATATCCGTCTGGTCTTCCCGGCAGCGGCGCAGGATCTCGGGGCCGTCCTGCTCGCGGGTGCGCCGATGGCTGTACTCGGTAGGCACACCGTGGCAGCGCTGGGCCAAGGCACCGAGGCGCCCCTGGCTGACCAGCTCTTGCAGCACCGAGATGGGGAAGTAGGAGCCCAGCTCGTCCGTGTGGGTAGCCTTCTTGTCCCAGCCGAGATCGTCGGTGTAGAAGCTCGGGGGCACATCGTTCGAGGGCACCGAGTAGACCCGACGCGGCGGGCGCGGTCCTCCCGCTTGCCACCCCGCCGGTGCGGGATGGTTGGCGGTAGTGATCAGAGTCACCGTCGAGCGCTCCAACGCTCCGGCCGCGGTCTCGGAGAGTGGTGTCAACGGGACTGTGCTGAAGCTCGCCCAGCGGTAGGGCCGCTCGAAGCCCTGGGCGGCGTAGTACTCCCGCGTGCGATCGATGTAGCGCACGAACTGCGTGGCGTCGACGGTGGTCTCGGTCTCGGGTGGCGAAGTGTCCATCGCGATTCCTTCAGGAGAGAGCTCTCAGAGTGTCGCAGCGTGCTCGCGGTCCGCATCGAAGCGGCGAGCCGCGAAGTAGAACGGCACCAGCGACAGGGTTCCGACCAATACGGAGCTGGTGAGGCCGGCGGTGAGCGAGACCTTGTCGCCGATCAGGCCGGTGAGGAAGGGACCGAGACCGGTCCCCAGCACGTTGATCAGGAAGATCAGGGCAGCCACCGCGGTGGCTCGGATGCGGGCGGGGGCGAGCTCCTGTACGGCGGCGAAGACCGGGCCGTACATCATCATCGAGCCCATCGAGGCGAGTGCCCAGCCGATGTAGAACGGTACAGCCTGGCTTTCGGGATTGCAGAGGTAGAGCGCCAGACCCGCGGGGGTGAACACGAACTGGCCGAACACCAACAGCCAGAGTCGCCCTCCGGACATCCGTTGCTGGAGCCAGTCGGAAAGAACGCCGCCCAGCACCGATCCGATCAGGCCGAAGATCATGAAGATGTAGCCCGCGGTCAGGCCGGCCTGTTTCAGGTCCATGCCGCGCTCCGCCTGGAGCCAGATCACCGTCATGTTGCCGGCCGACTGCGCGTAGACCACGAGGACGCCGCCCAGAATGGTCAGCAGGAGGGCCGGGCAACTCCGGAAGGCTTTGGCGAGATCGCCGAAGATCTGAGAGGTCGTGGGCCGGATCGGCGCGGCCGCTGCGGCTTCTCCTCCAGTTGCGCCTCCGGCGGAGTCCGCCTCCCGGGGGGGATCGCGCATGAGCAGGAGGGGGATCACGAACACGATGCCCAGCCCGCCCAGCAGGTAGAAACAGCCGCGCCATCCGATCGTGGGCTCCAGCATGGCCGAGATGATCATGCTCAGTCCCGCGCCGATCGGAATGCCGGCATAGTAGATCCCCGCGGCCCGGGAGCGGGCCGAGGCCGGCAGCACGTCGCTCAGCATGGACAGCGCAGTGGGGGTCAGGGTCGCCTCGCCGATGCCGACGAACATGCGAGCGCCCGCCATCTGGACGAAATTGCGCGCCGCGCCCGACAGCGCCGTGAGCAGGCTCCACAGGAAGAGGCCGATGGCGATCAGACGCGGCCGATTCCAGCGGTCGGCGAGGGTGCCGAGGATCACCCCCATCAGCGTGTAGAAGACGATGAAGACGTAGCCGTAGAGCAGGCCGAGTCGAGCATGGGAGATGTCGAGCGTCTGCTCGATCTGGTAGCCGAGGCTGGTGACCAGCTGCCGATCGACGAAGTTGAGGACGTTCAGCAGAACGAGAAAGGCGAGGATGCCGGTCCCGGATCCGGTGCGGCTGGACGCCACGGGGTCACGCGGGCTCGGCATCGAGAGCCTCCTCGGGAGGACGATCGGACGACCGCACGCTCTCGCCTTCGAGCAGTTCGATCCGGGCACGCCGGATGACCAGGTAGAGCGCGACAAGGGGCAGGGCCACCGCGTTGATGCGCAGCGGCAGGAGCATGCCCTGGTTGACGGACTCGGAGGAGGACTGCAGCTGATGGATGCTGCGAAACCATCGCACCGAGAAGTAGACCAGGGGCGAGTTCGCCGAGGCGATCATCGCGGCTACCGCACTCCAGGTGGAACGTCGCTCCGGATCGTCGATGAACCTTCTCGAGAGCAGGACTCCGACGAACATCAAGAACATGAGGAGGGTGAACGTGAGCCGCGCGTCCCACGACCACCACACCCCCCACGTGGGCTGTCCCCAGATCGCTCCGGTGATCAGGCCGATCGCCACCAGCACGACCCCGGTCTCCACCGTTCCGACCAGGGCGGCATCCCAGGCTCGCTTGCCGCTCCACAGCGATCCGGCACCGAGCACGAAGGCGGCGCTGAAGCAGAGCAGGCTGGTCCACAGAGCGGGGACGTGGACGTAGAGGATCCGCATCACGTTCCCCATGAAGCGCTCTTCGGGAGCGAAGAAGAGGCCCAGGCCCGTCCCGATTGCCAGGAGAGTGAGGCCGATCAGGCCGATCGCGACCTCCGCCGATCGACCCCGCACGAACGGGGCTCCTGAACTGGTCATCGGCATCTCCGGGTGGGGATCGGGGTCCGATTCCGTCCGACACCGAAACCTCCGGTTTCGGGCCCCGTAACGGGTATCGACATCTGGTTGGCTCCGGTAGTGGGGCGCAAGGCTAGCATGGGCTCGTCAAGAGATCACCGGTCAGGGAGGTTTCGGTCAATGGCAGGTCTTCGACACGACTTCGCACTCGCGCTGCGTCAATTGCGCCGTGCCCCCGGTTACACCGCTCTGGTGGTGGTGACCCTGGCACTCGGCATCGGAGGAACGAGCTCGATGTTCCGGTTGCTCGATGCCTATGTACTGCGCCCCCTGCCCTTTCCCGAGTCCGAAGCGCTGGTCCGCGTTCTTCCCAAGCGTTTCGTGACCGCCCAGCAGGTCGAGGCGCTGCGGGAGCAGATGACGTCCTACCGGGCGTTGGGCGCCATGGCGCAGGGCAGTGTGGTGCTCGAGCAGGACGGGCGAATGCAGGGGGTGTATGCCGCGGTCGTCGACGCCGAGCACTTCGAGGCGTTTGCCGTGAGGCCACAACTCGGCCGTGCCTTCACCGCGGACGATTCGGTGGCCGGCGCGGCCCCGGCCGCGATCCTCTCCTACGAGCTGTGGCAACGGGCCTTCGGCGGGCGCACCGACGTGATCGGGAGCGAGGTACAGATGGCCGGAGAGGGAGAGAACCGGCGCCTCGTGGTGGGCGTCATGCCCCCCGGATATCGGCCCATGTTCGTTCCCGCGGACGTATTCGTGTCGATGAGCTACGACGCCGAGTCGGACGCCTACGAAGAGATGGCGCGCTACTGGCTGATCGGGCGTCTGGCCGATGGAGTGGGGGCGGAGGCGGCCGGAGCCGAGGCAGTGTCGGTGGTGTCGGCTCTCGCCGCGGAGCGCCAGCTGTTTACCGAGGACGACGCGAACACGGCGGGAGTGGTCAACTATCAGGCCGACTGGATCGGCGACTTCGCGAGTCGGCTCTGGCTGCTGCTCGCTGCCGTTGCAGCGGTCCTCCTGGTGGCGTGCACGAACGTCGCTCACCTGATCTCGGCACGGATGTCGGGGCGCGAGCGAGAGCTCTCGATTCGCTCGGCGCTCGGAGCCGAGCGCGGCACCCTGCTGCGACAGCTTCTGGTCGAGGCCGGAGTGTTGACGGCACTCGGAGGAGCCCTGGGACTCGGACTCGCCACGGTAGGGCTGCGCATCGCCGCCTCCCGACTGCCCACGAGCCTGCCGAGCGTCGAGGCCGGTGGAGTCGACGCCAGGACGATTCTCCTGACCTCGGGCGTTTCCCTGGTGGCAGCGCTCCTGGTCGGGTTCGCACCTGCGTTGATCGGTTCCCGGTCCGGCGGTGGAGCGCTCGCCCAGCCGCTGGTGGCCGGCGGACGCGGCTCGGGGCCCTCGCGAGCCTCCCGTCGGGCCAGTGGTGCCCTGGTGGCAGTCGAAGTCGCGCTGTGTACCGCGCTCCTGATCTGCGCCGGCCTGCTGGTGGAGAGCCTGCGCCGCATCAGCGAGGTCGATCCCGGATTCGCCATGGAGCAGGCGCACTCGATGACGGTGCGCCCACTGGAGAGCCACTATCCGGACGAGCCGGCGCGACAACGCGCCATGGTGGAGATCGAGGAGACGGCTGCCGGTGTGGCCGGAGTGGCCGCGGTCGGCTCGACCAACATCCTGCCCCTGACCCGCGGCGTCATGGGCGTAGGCGTCTCGCCCGACGGGAATCCGGTCCCCGACGGGGATGCTCCGTTGCTGGTCTCCTATCGCTCGGTGACGCCGGGTTTTCGCGCGACGCTCGGAATCCCTCTCCTCGAGGGCCGCGATCTCGCCGGATCCGACCGCGCGGATGGGGAGCCGGTGGGACTGATCAACCGTTCCCTGGCCGAGACGATGTTCCCCGATCGCAGTCCGATCGGAGAGCAGCTGAAGTGGGATACCGGCGATCCGTGGCTCACCGTGGTAGGAGTGATCGGTGACGTCCATCAGCGAGCCCTGGATCTGGATCCTCAGGGGGAGGTCTACGTTCCGTACGCCCAGGAGGCCTGGATCCAGGCGCTGACTCTGGTGGTGCGCAGCCGGGGCGAGGCGGAGGTCCAGGCAGCGGTGCACGACGAGTTGGCCCGAGCGTTCCCGAACGTGTTGCTCGGCTCGCCTCTGGCCCTGACCGAAGTCAGGGCCCGCTCGACCGCGACGCCGAGAATGTACTCGAACATCTACGGTGCCTTCGCCCTGCTCGGCCTGCTGCTGGCGGCTCTGGGGGTCTACGGTGTGACCTCTCATGCCGTGGGGCGTCGAATGCACGAGATGGGAGTGCGCTTCGCGCTCGGCGCCCAGGGAGGCGATCTCATTCGTCAGGTGGTCCTGTCCGGGATGCGTCCGGTGGTGGTCGGCCTGATGGCGGGCATCGCCCTGGCACTGGCGCTGGCACGTCTGCTCGAGAGTCAGCTCTTCGGGGTTTCGGCCTCCGAGCCCGGAGTGCTGGTCGCCGTCACGGTGCTGCTGGCGGCGGTCGCGGCAGCGGCGAACCTGGTGCCGGCGCTGCGAGCTGCGCGGGTCGATCCGGTGCGCACGCTGACGGTGGAGTAGGGCCACAGCGGCGGGCTCGGCCCCGGAACGTGTCCCTGCTCGGAGCGACACGAGTCTGGTAGCGTGGTCGAAATCTGGAAGCCATTCCCTGGAGAAGGAGCGGTCGCGATGAGAAGGTCCGGCAAGCTGGTGGTGTTGTGTCTGTGTCTCTTGTCCGTGCTCTGTGTGCCGGCCCTCGTGGCGCAGCGACCGGGCGGGCCCCCGGAAGGGGAGCCTCCGGCAGAGAAGAAGGGGCCGCCGGCTCCGGAGCCGGAACCCTCGAACTGGACGACCAGCCACCAGATCGACGTGGGCTCCGAGAGCGTGTCGTACGATGCCACCGTCGGGAGCATCATCCTTCGCGACGACGAGGAGAAGGCCACCGCCGAGCTCTTCTACACGGCGTACTTTCGGACCAATGCCCCAGCCGAGACTCCCCGTCCGATCATCTTCAGCTACAACGGCGGCCCGGGCTCTGCCAGCTTCTGGCTGCACATGGGAGTCATGGGCCCCCGACGGGTGGTGACCCCGGAAGTCGGTCAGCAGGCGCCCCCGCCGTACCTGGTCGAAGACAACGACTACACCCTGCTCGACATCGCCGACATCGTGATGATCGATCCGGTGGGCACGGGTTTCAGCCGGACGGCCGGGGAGGCCGAGGGCAAGGACTTCTGGGGGCTCGACGAGGACGCAGCGTCGCTGACCCAGTTCATTCGGCGCTTCCTGAGCCAGTACAAACGCTGGAACTCCCCCCGCTACCTGCTCGGAGAGAGCTATGGCACGACGCGGTCTGCCGTACTCGCCGGCCATCTCCAACGCGCCAACATCGACCTGAACGGCATCGTCCTGGTGTCGGCGGTGCTCGACTTCAGCACCATCGGCTTCGGTGCCGGCTCGGTCGTACCCTACGTGGTGAATTTCCCGTCCTTCGCCGTCACGTCGGCCTACCACGGAATGTTGCCCGGGGGTGCGCCCGAGGACCTCGAGACGTTCAAGAAGGAGGTCGAGGCGTGGGCGGTCGGCGAGTACGCTCCTACGATCCTCGCCGGCAGCGCGGTCGATCCGGAGCAGCGGGCCCGGGTACTCGATCAGATGCACCGCTACACCGGGTTGAGTGAGGAGTTCCTCGATCGCGCCAACCTGCGAGTCAGCGCTCCGGAGTACGAGAAGGAGCTCTTGCGCGACCGGGGCCTCGTCGTCGGACGCCTCGACGGCCGCTTTACCGGGCCGACGGGAGATCCCTTCGATCGACAGCCCGATCACGATCCGCAGTCCACGGCGCTCAGTTCCGCCTACACCTCGGCCTTCAACTCCTACCTGCGCGCCGAGCTGGGCTACGACGGGGAGCGCGAGTACACCCCGAGTGGGCGGGTGCAGCCGTGGAACTTCCAGCGGGCTTTCGGGGGGCGGGGCTTTTTCGGCGGCGGCGCTCCCAACGTCGCGCCCGACCTGGCACAGGCGCTGACCCGCAATCCGCGCCTGGAGATCCTGCTGGTCAACGGGATCTACGATCTCGCGACCCCGTACTTCGCGGCGGTCTGGACCATGGACAACCTCAACCTGCCGCCTGATCTGCGCGACAACATCGAGCGGGCCGACTTCGGTGCCGGCCACATGATGTATGTCGAGCAGTCGCTGCTCGATCAGTGGAAACGGACTCTCGACGCCTTCGTGCTTCGGACGTCGCGCACGGACTGAGATGCCGCGGGGCGCTCAGTCGCTCGCCAGGCCGAAGTCCTCGAGGGTCAGAGCGCTGCTGGTGAGTGGACCGCGCGATCGGCGGTACCACCACTCTCCGGAAGCGCGCTTCTCTTGCCGAGTGGTGAAGCGGTAGTCGTAGAGCTGCAGGCGCACGAAGCGCGGCGGGGGTCGCTCGAACACACTGTCGTCGAGCAGCCGCAGAACGGCCTCGTCGCCCGCGAGCAGTGCCCTGGCCAGGCTCAGGAGCCAGGGACTCGCCCGGGGGGGATCGAGCGCGGCGAACCACATCTGCCAGTCGAGTCGCGGCATGTGGGGTCCGGTGAAGCGCGGTCGGCGCGTCGGGTCCCCGGGTTTCCAGCGGAAGTCATACTCGTACCACTGCACGCCGTCGGCGCTTCCTTCGACGACGATCTCCGGTCGCTCCAGGGTCATCGCCCGGAACAGCCCGTAGCCGTTGATGGTCCGAAACGGATCGGTGTAGTCGAGCACCCATCGCTGACCCCAGCTCAGCAACGCCCGATCGGCGGTCGCGAGCACCCACCCTGCGACCGCGCGGGGCGGGCTCTGCGACGGCTCCGGGGGCGGCAGGGTGCGGGTCATCTCGCGGACCAGGGTCAGGGTGGAGACTACGAGGAGGGCCACCGTGGCGGCTGTGCGTAGCTCCGGGAACCGGGGCCGGTGCGGCTCGTGCAGCGGAGCCTTGGGCGTCTGCCCAGCGCTGGACCGGAGGGATGTCTCAGAAGCGCCCGATCGTCGAGCAGCGGGATGCAGAGCACCGTCGTCAGCAGATTGAAGAAGCCGTAGTTGCCCGTGGCGGCGATCAACATTTGCAGGCCGACCAGGGGCACGAATGCCCCCAGCCGAAAGCGTCGGGGCAGGAAGAGAAAGAACGGCACGATCAGCTCGATACCGAACATCGTGAGCACCGAGAGATGCTGGAACCATTCCGGAAGCTGGTGCGCGTACCAGCTCGTCCAGGCAGGCAGGGGCTGCGTGAAGTAGTGGACGTCGAGGGCACTCAGCTGCCACCAGGCGTCGTCCATCGAGAGCAGCTTGACCGCACCCGACAGGAACATCAGCTTGAACAGCAGACATCGGAGCAGGAAGATCCCCGAGGTCGCGGGAGGGGACTCCGCCCACGGCGACTGCGGCTTCTGTCCCCGAAGGCCCTTCGGCCAGGGGGCGACGAAGCTGGACAGAAACAGGGCCTCGAGGAGCAGGATGTCCCACTGGAAGCTGAGAAAGGTCTGGCCGGCGACCACCAGCGAGAGGTAGAGCCCCCACAGGACGAGCAGCAGGGGACCCTGCGCGAATCCGGCTGCGAGCAGGAGCGAGAGTGCTGCTCCGCCCCACACCAGCACCTGCAGCGCCGGGTCGCCGTGGGCGATCCAGCACAGGGTCGGGAACTGCCAACGCCCCGAAGCCTCGCCGCCTGCCTCCTGTTGTTCCAGGTACCGATCGATGCTCTCGAGGTGCTGCTCCACGGGAAGGAGACCTTCCGAGCCGATCAGTCCGTCGATCTGCACGCCGTAGGAGGCGAAGGCGATTGCGCACACCAGTGCGAGCAGACGCAGGTAGAGCCAGCGAGTGAGCAGCACCGTGTCTATCGGCTCACAAAGGCGTGCGCCTCGTTCATCAGTCCCCTCCAGGCCTCTTCGTCGGGCTCCGCGACGAACAGCCATTCGCGAAACACGCGGCCCGCCGGTGCGAACTCTTCACCGCGGCCCGCCGTGACGAGCTCGGTGACCCGGTCGGCGGGCAGCTTCACGATCAGGCCGCCGTTGCGTCGGTCGACCATCGTGTAGAAATCTCCCCCGGCTCGGAGACAGGCCGAGGTCATCATCGTTCCGCGCTCGACCCCCGGGCGGTCGAGGTGCTCCTCGGCGAGGCGCCAGAAGAGGCGATCGCCGGGGCGGTCTTGCGAGCTCTTGGCCATGTCGTCACCTCCTGAGCCAGAGCCTAGTCGACGGGTGTTGCCATCGTCCTGTCAGCAGGCGTTCTTGCCCTCCGTATCTCGGAATTCCCCTAGCTCCTCTGGGCGGCCGCCGCGCTAGGCTCCGAGGGAGACAGCTTAGTCACTGAGACAACGAGACGGGAGCGAGAGATGCGTATCGAGGCATACATGGGGTGGAGTCGAGTCGGGGTCGCGATCCTGGGAGCCTGCCTTCTGCTCGCCCTCGGGTGCGCGAAGACCGAGCCGCCAGTCGAGGAGGTGATCGTGGAAACGCCGCCTGCGCCGGTCGCCCAGCTGCCGGTCAGCCTCAACGAGGTGATGGTGGCTTTGGTGAACCACGCGGCCGATCCCATCTGGGTCGCGGCCTGGCACAGCCCGGAGACCGACGGCGATTGGCGAGAGCTCGAGCGGCTCTCGTATCAGCTCGAGATGGCGGGAGCTCTGTTGACGATTCCCGGCACCGGCCCGATGGATCAGCAGTGGACCAGTGACCCGGGCTGGCGGGACTATGCGAACCAGCTGCGCGAGGCGGGCGAGGGTGCGGTTGCCGCGGTGCAGGCTCGCGACCTCGAGGCGATTTCCCACTCGGGCGACGTCATCGTCGAGATCTGTGAGGGCTGTCACTTCGATTTCAAACCGGACATGCCGACGGGCGGCAAGTTCGGAGAGATCTCACCGAACGAGGCCGATATCGAACAGTAGCTCGACGAGTCGTCGTTGTCCTTCGAGGACGGCCGGAGCCCGCCTCATGGCGGGCTCTGGCTCGTTTCGGTGGCCTCGTCTCCGACCCACGGCCCCTGTTCGGCGACCGAGAGGACGTAGGCGGTGAGTAGCTCGATCTCCTCCTCGGCAAGGAGGTCCCAGGCCGGCATCGCGGTTCCCGGCACACCCTGAGAGATCGCCTCGGACACGCTGGCCGGTGTCGCGCTGGCTCGCCAGGCGGGGTCGGTGTAGTCGCGCGGCGGAGGATCGAGCATCTCTCGCTGGGGGCCGTGACCGTCGGCGCGCTCGCCGTGGCAGGGCGCGCAGTTGGCGAGATAGAGCTGTCGCCCCTGGAGCCGCGCTTCGTCGATCGGGTCTGGCGTCTTTCCGCATGCCGCGAGAACCACGGCGACGGCACACACGCCGAGACGGGTCCAGAGGCGGGCGAAGGGGGTCATGGCTGCGACCCTCGCCCCGCGAGAGAGAGCTCCATCGGGTTGACACGGATCCCGCGCTCCACCCGCTCCGGACCGGTACGGACGAATCCCAGTCGCTCGTAGACTTCGACCGCATAGGTCGACGAGGCAACGGTGACGGTGACGAGGTCGGGGTTGGCGATCCGACAGCGAGCCAGGGCGTGCTCGAGCAGAGTGCGAGCGAGGCCTCGACGGTGGTGGCTCCCCGCAACGAAGAGCTGGGAGACGTGACTGTGGTTGCGGATCTCGATCACGCCGGCGATCTCGGGCGTGCCGTCCAGGGGACCCTCGACCACGAGTGCGAAATGATCGCCTCCTTCGGTGCGTGCGCTCATCGCGGCCGGATCGGCGTAGGCACGAAAGTTGGTCAAGCCCTCTTCGCTGTAGCCCTCGGCTTCGAACTCGTGGAAGGTATCGAGGATCAGCTGGCAGACGACGTCCTCCTCACCCTCTCGGAGGGGGCGAACCAAGTAGCCTCGCGGACCCTCGGCGGTTCGCTGGTTCGCCGGGCTGAGCGTTTTGCGCAGGAAGAACCTCTGGTGACCCGGAGGGTAGTCCTCCAACTGGGCGAACACCTCGTAGCCGTGCGCTTCGTAGAAGGGCCTGGCCTGATAGCTGAAGGTGTCGAGGTGGGAGTGGAGGCAGCCACGCTCGCGACCGGCCTCTTCGAGCCCGAGCAGCAGGCTGGCCCCCAGTCCGGTGCCCCGCTGCTCTTCCTCGACCCAGATCAGCGAGATGTCGAGCCAGGTCCAGTTGACGTATCCGTAGGCTCCGCCGACCAGCTTGCCTTGCTCATCTCGCGCCATCAGGGCGAGGGGGCGGAAGCCGGGTCGCTCGACGAAGGCTGCGGCGTGCTCGGTCAGGCCGCTGCGAATCTGCTCGAGGTCTTCGCTCGAAGGCTCGGCCTCCAGGTGGAGGGTGGGCTGGCTCATGGCACTCCTGATCAGCCGGGCCCCAGTGCCTCGAGGGTGGCTCCGAGGTCGTCTCCCGGGTGCATCAGAGACAGCGCGGGCGTGTGAATCCCGGCCTCGATGTACTCCTGGATCCGCTCGCGGCAGGCCTCGGGTGATCCGTTGACGACCAGGTCGTCCACCACCCGGTCGGGGATCTTCGCCAGGGCCTTCTTTCGATCTCCCTCGCGCCAGGCGTCCCACATGCCGCGAAGCTGGTCGCCGCGCCCCAACCATTCATGGAACGCGGCATAGACCGGGACGTTGAGATAGGCCGCTACCGCACGCCGCCCGATGTCGAGTGCGAGGTCACGATCGGCGGTGGGAATCACGAAGATGCGAGCCACGATCTCCTTGCCCTCGCCGCCTTCGTGCACGTAGGGCACGACCGTCCGGGTGTCCTCGGGCGAGAGCCAGTTGAGAATCGCTCCGTCGGCTTCGCGCCCGGCCAGTCGCAGCATCCCCTGGCGTAGCGCGGCGAGCAGGATCTTGGGCGGTTGCTCGAGTTTGCGTCCCAGACGGAAGCCTTTGACCTCGAAGGTGTCGAAGCGCTCGTCGACCTTCTCGTTGGCCAGCGCCTTGCGCAGGAAGCGCACCATGTCGCGAGCCTTGTAGTAGGGCCGCTCGAAGGGGATGTCGTTCCAGCGCTCGACAATCACGTTCGACGAAGTGCCGAGGCCCAGGACGAAGCGTCCCGGGGCGGCCTCGGCGAGGGAGGCTGCACTCATCGCCATCAAGGCCGGCCCTCGAGTGAAGGCTGGAATGATGGCGACGCCGAGCCGAAGCTCGGGTGCCCAGGCCGCGGCGAGGGTGAGCGGGGTGAATCCGTCGCAGCCATTGGCTTCCGAGGACCAGAGGTCGGTGTAGCCGAAGTCCACCAGTTGGCGATAGATCTCGCGGTGCTCGCTGAGCGGCATCTCGAACGGGACGGACATTCCGTAGCGCTGCATGGGCTCTTCTCCTATGGCCGGCTTGGGGCGTGCGGGACGGCATTGTAAAGGACGACACGAACGTGGCAAGGTGGGCGGTCATGATCTCCGCCTCGCTCTACCGGCTGGAAGACGATGTCTATCATCCGACGTCGCTGGCCGGAGGCCCCTGGAGCGTCGACGCTCAGCACGGCGGACCGCCGTGTGCCCTCATGGCTCACCTCGCCGAGCGTCGGGTCGCCAGAGAGTACGGGGCCCCAGATTCGGACAGGCCAGAATCAGACGGGCCAGAATCAGACGGGCCAGAATCAGACGGGCCAGAATCAGACGGGGGAGATTCGGCCAAGGGAGATTCAGACAGTGGAGAGCCCGGAAACGGTGAGCTCCAGCCGGTTCGTCTCTCGGTGGATCTCTTCCGAGCGGTCCCGATGAAGCCCCTGGCTCCGCGCGTCGAGGTCGTGCGCCGGGGACGGCGTCTCGTCGTGATCGATGTCGCGCTGCTCGCGGAGCAGCGCGTGGTGGCCCGAGCGAGCGTACTCTTCCTGCGAACCAGCCAGCTCGAGGCGTACGATCCCGAGTCGAGTGTGCCGAAAGGGCCGGACGGTCTCGCCACCGTGCCGATGATCTCCGAGACGCTGCGCACCCGCATGCCGCCGGGATTTCACTTCGAGGTCGAGGTCCGGTGGGTCGAGAGCAGTGACCGACCCGTGGCCTGGATCCGGATGCCGATGTCGGTGGTGGCGGGGGAGAACACGAGCGCCTTCGAGCGGGCCGCCGCCCTGTCCGACTTCGCCAACGCGTTGGGCAGTCGCGGTCGCTGGAAGGGGCAGCCGGTGCAGGTCGGCTTCATCAACACCGATTGTTCGCTCTATTTGAGCCGGCTGCCACGAGGGGAGTGGCTCGGCTTTCACGCGGATCGCATCAGCGATCGCGACGGCGTCGGCACGGTGGAGGTCGCCCTCTACGACCGAGACGGCCGCTGCGGCCGGGTCGTCCAGGCCCGGCTGGCCAACGATCGACCGCCCGGCATGAGGGACGGAGAGAGCGTCCGGGACTGACGGGCAGACCTGCGCGAGACCTCGATTGAGGGGATTGCAGGGTCGGCATCGTTTCTCCTCCTGAAGACGGAGGCGAGCCCGGGACGGACCCGTCGTTCGTGGCCCGAGACCTCCGAGTGGACAGACAAGGAGGCGACCATGGTGAAGCGGATGGGTGTTCCGAGACTCGTGAAGCAGGCGGAGGTGGACCTTCGTCGACCGCGCCGGGGCTGGCCGGCGCTTCTCCTCGTCCTCGCGTGGGCAGGCCTTCTTGCGGGTCCGCAAGCGAGCTCGGCACAGGTCGGTACGGCCTTCAGCTATCAGGGGCTGCTCGAGGAGGAGGGCGTTCCCGCCAGCGGGAGCTACGACTTCCGGTTCTCTTTGTACCCGCAACCGATGGCCGGGCCTCAGTTGGCCATGGTGCCTGCGGAGAACACGGCGGTCTCCGATGGGCTCTTCCAGGTGGAGATCGACTTCGGGCCGGTGGCGTGGGAGCAAGAGCCGCTGTGGCTCGAGATCGAGGTTCGCCCGGATGGTGGTGGACTGTTCACCGCGCTGGGCGAGCGTCAGCGCCTGCTACCGACTCCGGTAGCCCTGCGAGCGGTCTCGGTCGGCGAAGACAGTGTCGGAGCGCTCGAAGTGATCGAGAGCGAGGTTCAGCAGCGGGTGACCGGTACCTGCGCTGCGGGCTCGAGCATTCGAGTGATTCAGGAGAACGGGAAGGTCGTCTGTGAAGCCGACGATGGTGGCGGCTGGAACGAATCCGGCGCCACGGTGTGGACCGGCAAGGCGGTCGGAATCAACGAGTCGATCCCGGAAGCGACCCTTCACGTGCGCGACCAGGGGGCAACCCTTCCGGCCATCCTGGTCGAGGGGGCGTCGGTTTCGGAGGGCGATTTGGCCTGGCGTGCCGGTGAGGTTCTTCAGCTCGGTACCTGGAATGGCGCCACCGGTGTGTTCGATCGAAAGGTGTCGATCGACGGCGAAGGGAAGGTCTACTTCGACAATGCGGCCATGTTCGACAATGTTCTCGGAGACAAGCTCTCGCTGTTCGGAGATCGCTTCGGCCAGGCCAACATGTATGGCTTCGGGGTCGGTGACGGGATGCTGTACTACAAGTCCAACGGCGTGCATGCCTGGTACGTCGGTGACGCCGACGTCACCACGGAGGCGCCGTCGATGTATCTGACCCAGAGCTCTCTGGGCATCGGCACCACGGTGGTCGACGGCTACCGTCTGTCGGTGAACGGAACCGTGAGAGCCAAGGAGATCGTGGTCGAGGCCGGCTGGGCCGACTATGTGTTCGAAGACGACTACCGGTTGCGACCTCTCGAGGAAGTGGCATCGTTCATCGCGCAGAACGGCCATCTACCCGACGTACCGTCGGCGGCCGAGGTCGAAGAGAAGGGAGTGGCTCTGGGTGAGATGGAGTCGACCCTGCTGCGCAAGGTCGAAGAACTGACCCTCTACGTTCTGGAGCTCCACCGGGAGATCGAGAGTCTGCGTCGCTCGGCGGACGATGGAGGTGCGAGATGAGGCGGGCCCATCCTGTCTTGACGGTCGTCCTGGTCCTGCTCGCATCGAACGTCGCCCTTCTCCAGGCGCAGGCCTACCTGCTGCCCGTGGCCAAGGGGGCGTATCGCATGCCTTTCGAGGTCGGCACGGAGGTCACCGTCTGGCAGGACCACGAAACCCACAGCCCCGCCTTCAATCGACTGGACATCACCCCCACGGACGACGCTCAGAGCCATGACGTCGTGGCGGCCGCGGGGGGCTGGGCCGAGTTCATCGTCGACGATCAGGACTTGAACTGTCCCTCGACGGCCAACGGCTGCAACGGCTACGCCGGGCCGAGCGCCGCGTGCTGCCCTCCGGGCGCCGCCTGCCGGAGCCAGTGCCGGAACAACTACGTCTGGCTGAGGCATCCGAACGGCGAGTGGAGCAAGTACTCCCATCTGCAGTATCTCAGCGTTCCTGCCACTCTCGATCCGGGAGAGTGGGTGGACAAGGGGGACTTCCTCGGTCTGGAAGGGGACGTGGGATTCGCCACCGGGGTTCATCTGCACTTCGAGGTGGCCGTGCTCGACGATCCCGAGGGCTTCGATCCGACCTCGAGCAACGTCGGCGCCATCCCTGCCGTCTCCGGAGACGACGACGGGCCGGGAGTGAATCGCCAGAACCGGATTCCGGTGTTCTGTCAGCACGGCATCCTCAGCCAGGGTGAGACCTTCGACGTGCAGGCCTGCGATGGCCTCTGTCCCTGGGATGACTTGACCCTGTCAGGAACCTACCTCGACAACGAGGTCTACTTCAGGCAAGCGACGGATTCGGTCCTGACTTCGGGAGCCGGAGCCACAGTGCAGGAGGGTGCGGGCCTTGCCGTGCGGGCTGGACAACAGATTCGCCTGGCCACCGGATTCGTCGCCGAGGCCGGCTCGTTCTTCGCCGCTTCGATCGGCGCCTGCGACACTCCTGGACACTGAAGGAAAGGGAACCATGATGAGCTCCTTCTTGATCCTGCTTCTCGCTTCCCTTCCGCCGGCCGTGCCGAGCCCCGTCGAGGGCCGAGCTGCGGAGTCGCCGGCGTACTCGATCTCCTGGTGGAGCGTCGATGCCGGCGGCGCGACTCTGTCGGGTGGAGACTTCGCTCTTCGGGGCAGCCTCGGCCAGCCGGACGTCGGCTCCGCCTCTGGCGAAGGCTACCGGTCGAGCGGTGGCTTCTGGGCCGTGCGCGGAGGCAGTGCGGTCGTGATCTTCGAGGACGACTGGGAGTCGGGAGACCTCAGCCGTTGGAGTGCCGTGTCGCCGTAGCTCTGCGCTTCGGACAGGTCCTAGACGACCCGGGCCTGGCGTAACGCTTCGATCTGGCTCTGTTCGTACCCCAGCTCGCCGAGGATCTCCTCGGTGTGCTCTCCGAGGGTGGGTGCGCGGTGCCTCACGGTGCCCGGCGTCTCGGTGAGCTTGACCTGGGTCTTGGACACCGGCGCGGGGAGTGGCGCGCCGGGAAACTCGAGCTGCTCGAAGAAACCGACCTGCTGGACGTGGGGATCGTCGAGGGTTTGCTGCATCGAGTAGACGGGGCCGGCGGGGATGCGGGCTGCGCCGAGGATCTGGAGTGCCTCCTCGTTGGTGTGCTCGGCGCACCACCGGCTCATCCGCTCGCTGATCACCTGTCCGTTGTCGCCGCGGGCCTCGTCGCTCTCGAAGCGCGAGTCGGTCAGCCAGTGATCCTCTCCCATCAGGTTGGCCCATCTCTCGAACAGGGGTTTGCCGATCACCTGGCAGAGAATCCAGCCATCGCGGGTGCGGTAGAGATCGGAGGGGGCGGAGGTCTGCCCCAGGTTGCCAGTCGGGACCCGGTTCTTCTGAATCACGGCCTGCTCGATCAGCGAGGCGTTGGCGAAGGTGAGCGCCGTGTGCAGCAGCGACCCCTCGACCTGTTGACCCGATCCGCCGCGCTCGCGGTGGAGCAGTGCGGCCATGGTTCCCAGGGCGCAGCTCAGGGCCGTACCGAAATCCACCCAGGCCACCGCGGCTCGGCGGGGCGCATCGGGATCGCCGGTCATGTAGGCCGCCGACGACATCACCTGGCCGATGCCGTCGAAACCGACCCGGTCGCTGTACGGGCCGCCGCGGCCATAGGCCGACACCGTGGTCAGGATGACATCCGGCTTGACCGCACGCAGGCTGTCGAGATCGAGGCCCATCTGGATCAGGGTCTGGGGAGGGAGGTTCGCCACCACCACGTCGGCCGTGGCGACCAGTTGCTTGACGATCTCTCGCCCCTCGGGCTTCATCGGATTGAGCGTGAGAGAGCGTTTGTTGCGGTTCATCTGCAGGTAGAGGCCGCCCTCCCCCGACTCGGCGACGGGGGCGAGGAAGCGATCTTCGCTTCCCCTGACCTTTTCTACCCGGATGACCTCGGCGCCGAAGTCGCCGAGCATCGCGGCGCAGAAGGGGCCTGCGATGTAGCGGCCGAAGTCGAGAACACGCACGCCCTCGAGAAGCGTCGATCGATTCCGGGCGTCGCTCAAGAGATCACTTCTCCGAGGTAGTGGTCGACGAAGTAGTCGAGGTCCGCGTCGTCGAGCGGGAAGGTACCGCGATAGTGCTCTTCGAGCGCGTCCCGGTCGAAGTTCAGGTAGCGGAAGTCCGGCCAGGCATCGCTGACGACGGCACGCAGGGTCTCGATCGCTCGGGCCGCGGTGTCGGGATCGAGCCGCTCTCGGGCTCGTTCTTCGAGGGAGAGGTAGAAGTACGCCATCAGGTTGTCGGCATGCCACTCCCAGGGACTGGAGAGCGAATACTCGCCGACGATCCCCGCGAGGCGGGGATCCTCGAGGTACGCGTCGCCGATCTCCGTGTAGATCTCGTCGAGGAGGGCCAGCCAGGTCTCGACGGTCTCGCCACGGAAGAGGTAGATCGGCTCGTAGACGAGATACTGCGGGGTGAAGAGCACGGTGTCGTCGATTTCGGGGTCGTAGGCGAAGGGTTCTGGGTTCCAGCCGAAGGGCTCGACCAGATCGGCGAATCGGCCCGCGGGAAAGCTGACCCGGCGGTTCTCGCCCACTGGGTCGGAGTCGTCGAAGTCGAGGGCGAACTGCCAGGCGTGCGCCAGTTCGTGCACCAGGAGCCCCAACTGTGCGAGAGGTGGGTAGTCCGCGCCGATCCGGTAGATCAACAGCGACTGGGTCTGGGGCACGGTCATTCCGTTGGTGCCGTCGTCGACCTCGGGTGACAAGAGGCAGGTGCCATCGGTGGCGATGGTGCGCAGCGTCGGGAGCGGCCCCGCCTGGAGAGGGCCACGGAAGACGCGGGTCACCGCGTCGTAGGTGGAGCGTGCGAGTGGTGCGGAGAACACTGCGCCACGCTCGACCAACAGCAGGCCATGCCGCTCGAACAGCTGCTGTTGCCACGAGGCCGCCTCTCCCTCTGCCGGGCCGCCCCAGTCGACGTGGTCGGGGATGGTGTCGAGATCGCGGTCGGCGAAGTCGACGTCGGGGGCGCCGTCGCCCGTTTCGTCTCGTCCTCCGAGATCCGCGTCGTAGGGTGCCACGTCGAGCGAATTGCGGATGCCGTCCCCGTCGAGATCGATGTCTCCCTCGAGGAACTTGCCGTAGTAGTCGCTGATCCGGAAGTCGTGAGCCCCGTCGCCGTCGGAGTCCCTGATCGCCAACAGCCGCAGGTCCATGTTGGAGTAGAAGGAACGTAGCTCACGGCGTTCCGGGCGAGGCCCGGAGGCGTACCGGTCCCGCAGGACCGAGAGCTCCGCCTCGCTCGCGAGGGGAGGGAGGGTGCCGTCTGCGAAGAACACCGAGCGAAGGGACTCGAGCTGTTGTCGAGCCACGGAGTCTCTGGATGACGAGGGAGCGCCGCTGCTGCGGCAGGCGGTCAGCAGGAGCAGCAACGAGGCCAGGGTCGTCACTCCGCAGAGGGTCACAGTGGGGGTGGTCACCGTTCGGCGCTGAGGGGTCATCTCTCGTCGGACTCCGGCGGTCGGCTTCGGGCTCGGGCAGGCGTCGGTAGACTATGTCATCGTAAGTGGCGTCCCAAGCGCAAGAGGAGGAGTCCATCATGAAGATCGCCCGTCTCCTGGTCGGTGTCGGTTTCTTGGCATTCTCGGCGGCGTGCTCGCCCGAGGCCGAGTCCCACGAGTCGGCCGACGCCGAGGCGGCTTCGCAAGAAAGCCGGGAGGGAACGATGTTGAGCGTGGAGGACCTGGCCGGAGCCGAGTGGGTGGCGGAGACGATCTCGGGAGAGCCGGTGGCCGAGAACACTCGCGTGACGGTTCTCTTCGGAGCCGACGGCGCGGTCAGCGGAAGAGGGGGCTGCAACAGTTTTACCGGATCCTACGAGGTCGACGGAGAAGGGCTGAGCTTCGGCCCGCTGGCCAGCACCATGATGGCGTGTGTCGATCCGGTCATGGAGCAGGAACAGCGCTTTCATCAGATGCTGTCGTCGGCGCACCTCGTGCGTAGAGACGGCGAGCAGTTGGTCATCCAGGCAGAGGCCGGAGGCCCCGAGACGCGATTCCGTCGGGCAATCATGGCCTCGATCAGCGGCACGATTGTCTATCGCGAGCGCATCGCCCTGCCTCCCGAGGCAGAGGTCATCGTGCGACTCGACGATGTCTCGAAGATGGACGTGAAGGCGGTGACCCTGGGGAAGACCACCTTCAAGACCGACGGGAAGCAGGTTCCTCTATCCTTCGAGATCGAGTACGACGCAGGAGATATCGACCCGCGCATGTCCTATTCGCTGAACGCTTCGATTCGTGTCGATGGGAAGCTGAAGTGGCGGAACTCCTCGGTCGTTTCCGTCATCACCCGAGACTTCCCGAGCGATGGTGTGGAGATCCTGGTGCAGCAGGTCGGAGGCTGAGCTCGCGCCTCCGAGTCGACCCGAACGAGGGTTTGGCGGCTCACGCGCGGGTGCGCTGGAGGAGGACGCCCGCGGCCGCGATCAGCCCGACCAGAAGTCCGAGACCGATCCCTCCCAGGGTTGGAATCGCCGCTCCCAAAGCCGCGGTACCGAAGCCGCGGATCATCAGGTTGCCGGCGGACGCACCGGCCAGGAGATCGACCGAGTCGGCCGTGGCGAGATCGGGCGACGACGGCGGGTCCGCCGCCCAGAGCGCCACATAGGAGCGACTCTGGCTGGAGGTGGTGTCGAGTGCCGCAGGAACGGTGGGCGTCGGGTCTACTCCGGTCTCGTGGTACCGATTGACCACACCGATGAGGATGTCGCCGTTCTGGTCGATCGGGAGCGGAGCGCCGAGAGGGAAGACCGAAAAGGTGGCACCGTCGACGGCCTGCACCGTGACGTCGTAGCTGGCCAACAGAGTTGCACCGTTGGAGGGATTCGAGTCGGGATCCAGGTAGACGACGAGCTGGACGTCGTCCCCGATCGATGCGTCGCCGGCCGAAGGGAAGAGCACCCAGATCTCCGCGAGCTCCATCCCTCCCGGATTGGTGAAACGGTTGAAGAAGAGGAACTGCTGGCTGGCGCCCAACGTTCCCTCGACCGAGCCGTCGTCGAGCACCAGCTGCACCGGAAGCACGCCCCGGGAGGGGGGTGAAGGCACGGTCGAAACGGAGGACTGCAGCTCGAGCCGGAACCCGGAGTCGGTGGGCTCGGCCAGAGCACCGTTGCCTGCCCAGACAAGGAGAAACAGCAGCGCGAGCGCCGAGGCCGCTCCTCGCTGCGTGGATGCATTGGACTCTCGTGCTTTGAGGACGTTCTTCACAGCTCACAGCCTCTCTGACAACGCGAAGGGAAAGGGACCACGATTCCCGTTCTCGGACGTTTTTCTCGAAGAGCAGGGCAATGACAGAGGTCCAGAGGAGTCTGCTTCACAGCAGTTGCCGAACGATACCCTATCTGTACCGGTGACCACCGCCGCTCGCCTACGGGACCTTCGACGACCAGGCACTCGGGTCGCCGGACTCGAAACCGTCGGCGAAGATCAGCGTCGGCGCGGATAGCACCAGATCATCGACGAAGAGGGTGAATCCCGGATCGATGCCCAGACCTTCGGCGGAGAAGCCACACAGGGCGGAGAGCGCTCCGGAGGGTGCAACGACGTCGCTGCGGGAGTCTTGCCAGAGGCCGCCCGCCTGGCCGATCAGCGTGGTCTGGCTCGAGCTGCCCAAGGAGGCCCCGCCGCAGCCAGTCCCGTCGAAGAACTCGCAGCGCTGGGTCACGCTGGCCGTGCCGCTGGTTCCGGCGACGAGCCGGAGCCGCGCCTCGAAGGTGTAGTCACTCGCGACGTTCCACGGCACGCACTGGGCGAGCGAGCTGGTGGCCAGCGAGGCGTGGTCGAAGCGGGAGGAAGCCGAGAGCGGAGACCCGGAGGCGTCGTCGGTCCCGGCTGCACCGGTCATGATGGTGTCGGGAGGGCTCGTGACCTCGATCCATGGTTCGAGGCTGGTCGGGCAATCGTCGAAGTGACCGTTCTCGAAGAGGTTCAGCGGATCGGCTCGGAAGGCGATCTCGAAGTTTCCGCCCGGACTCATGTCGCCGTCGCCATCCAGCGCATTGCCGGCGCCGTCCTCGATCGTGTCGCACACCAGGAGGCGGTAGAGCCCCGCGCCGAGCCCCGGGGAGCCGAAGCCGAGCTCCGCCTCGAGGGTTCGGGAATCGAGCTCGGTCAACACCAGAGCGTCGATCGGAACGACGATGTCGTCCGCCGGGGTGCGTCCGCACGAGATGGTCGAGAAGTCTCCGTCCGGTCCGGCCTCGACCAGCAGATAGCTGCTCGGCTGATCGGCGTTGACGATCGCGGAGAAATCGTCCGCGATCGTCACTCCGATCCGGGTGATCGGTTGGCGCACCGAGTCGCACGGAGCGAGTGCGCCGGCCGGGGTCGAGAGGGCCGTGACTTCGGGACCGTTGTCGTCCAACACCGTGAGGGTGGCGCCAGCGGTGCCGCTGTTGCCCGACGAGGAGGTCAGATCGCTCGTCGTGTTGACGAAGATGCCCGGTGTCGAGCCGGTGACGTCGACGCTGACGATGCAGCTGGATCCTGCCGCCACGGCGCCACCGGCGTAGCTGATCACTCCACTGCCAGCGACTGCCGTCAGCGTACCACCGGTGCAGGTCGTGGAGGAAAAGGAGGGAGTGGCCACGACCAGGCCCGCCGGCAGGTTGTCGGTGAAATCCAGGTTCACAGCCGTCAGCGCGCTGGCGTTGTTGTCCACGGTAAGGGTGAGCGTGCTCGTGTCCTGCGCTGCGATCGAGTCGGGTGCGAAGGCCTTGTCGAAGGTCGGAGGAGGCTCGATCGTGAGATCCGCGGTCGCGGGGGCGCCGACCGAAAGACCCTGGATCAGCAGATCACTCGACGTGTTGGGATAGGTCCCCGGAGGTGCGACCGCGGGCAGTTGGACCGTGACTTCGAAGGTGCAGCTCGCGGAGGGTCCGAGGCTTCCTCCGGTGAAGGTCAGGAAACCGGTGCCGCTGAGACGAGAGTCGTCACCGCATGGATCGTCGATCGGCGTTCCCACGGCCTCGAGACCCGAGAGCGCGGCGTCGAGATCGTCGAAGAAGCTCAGCTCGGAGAGGCTCTCCGCGCCGCTCAGATTCTGGATGGTGAAGCTGAGTCGAGCGGTCCCTCCCACCACGGTCGGTCCGTCGAAGGTCTTGGTGAACTCGGTGTTCTGTAGACGAAGCGTGTCGGTGGCCGGATCGCCGGTCACCGCGAGGCTGCTCAGCGTGCCAGAGACGGAGCTGGTGACGTTGACGACCTGAGAAGTGGCCGGGTTGGCCGGGATCTGGAGCTGCGCCTGGAACGTACAGCTCGCTCCCGGGGCGAGCTCTCCCCCGGAGAGGCTCAGCAGGCCGGTGCCCGAGAGCTGCGAGCCGACCCCGCAGAAGCCTGTGCCGGGGAGCACGACGGCGGCCAGGCCCGAGAGCGCCGCGTCCAGATCGTCGGTGAACGAGATCGAAGTCACGCTCTCGGTGGAGTCGAGGTTGCTCAGGGTGAACTCGAGAGTGACGGTGTCGCCGGGGGCAGCCGGATTGTCCAGGAAGGTCTTGGTGAGCGACAGCAGGCTCCCCGACACCACGAGACTGTCGGTGGCTCCAGGAAGAGACACGGAGGCGCCGCCGAGGGTCACGAGCAGATTCGTCGTGCTGTTGGGGTAGGTTCCGTCGGTGGCACCCGAAGGCACCTGGACCGTGACGTCGAAGGTACAGGAGCTCGCTGGAGCCAGGTTGCCCCCGTTGAAAGAAAGCTGCCGGTTGGCGCTCAATGCCAGCAGCGTGGAGCCGGCGCCGCAGGGGTCGCTGATGGGCAATCCGATCGCGGTGAGCCCAGCGAGGGCCGAGTCCAGGTTGTCGCTGAAGAACATCCCGGTGGCATCGAGGGTCGGGCTCAGATTGGCAATCGAGAACCGCAACGTGGCGGTGTCGCCCGGGATCACCGGATCGTCGATGAATTCCTTGGTGAAGACGAGCTCCGCGACCGTGAGATCGTCCTGGGCGGCGTTGCTGCTGACGGCCAGCCCGTCGACGGTTGCCGAGACGGCTGAGGTGGTGTTGGGATAACTGCCGGACGGGGCCCCTGCCGGGACTTGAAGGGTGACCTCGATGAGGCAGGTCTCGCCCGGAGCGAGGGCGCCGCCGGTGAGGCTCAGGGTCGTCGTTCCAGCGAGCTGCGAGCCCGCGCCGCAGACATCGTTGGCGGGAAGGCCGACTGCCGAGAGGCCGGCCAGGATGGCAGAGAGGTCATCGGTGAACGTGATGTCGAGTGCATCTGCCGGAGCGTCGGGGCTGTACTTCAGCTCGAGCTCCAGGGTGACCGTGCCGCCCGGCGCGACCGGATCGTCCTTGAAGCTCTTGCTGAGCGAGGGCGCCGCGACGATGGCCAGGGAGTCGGTCGCCGGATTGCCGGTGACCGTCACGTCGTCCACCGTGGCCGTGACGGCGCTCGTGGTGTTGATCGCCGTGCCGGTCGGGGCGTCCGCGGCGACGTCCATGGTGATCGTGAACGTGCAGGAGTCACCCGCCGATCCGGCCGGCGCGAGAGAGCCACCCTCGATGGTCAGCGTGGCCGGAATCGTGTCGCTCGGCGCGGGCGGATTGATCAGGGGCACGAACGTAGAGGTCGAGCCGAGTCCGCACAGGCCGTTGCCGGGTGTCGTCGTGGCAGTCGGCAGCACGTTCGGGAACGGGTCGGAGAGGGTGATGTCGGTGGCGCTCGAGGTCGGGCTGGTATTGGTGATGGTGAACTCGACTCGCGTCGTGTCTCCCGCCGTTACCGGGCTGTCGAGAAAGGTCTTGGTCACCACCGGGGCCGGGAAGAGGAACAGGCTGTCCGAAGCCGCGAGTCCGGTCTCGGGGCCGGCGCCGAGATCGAACGACACGGGACTCGACGTGTTGGGATAGATGCCCGGCGTCGCCAGGAGCGGAACGGCCAGCTCGACGGTGAACGTGCACGAGGCCCCCGGTGCGAGCACGCCGTCGCTGAGCGTGAGAGTGCTGGTGCCGCTCAGGCTCGATCCCGGCCCACAGGGGTCGAGGGGAAGTGCTCCACCGACCGCGAGGCCGCTGAGTGTCGCATTCAGGTCGTCGGTGAATCCGATGGCCTCCGCCGTCTGGTCGCGACTGAAGTTTCGAATGGTGAGCTCGAGCGGGACGGTGCCCCCCGGGGGTACGGGATCGTCGAGGAACGACTTGGTCAGGTGGACGTCACCGGCGATCACTTCGAGGGCCGCGCTGGCCTTGCCGCTGCTTCGGGTCTGAGAGCCAGTGCTCGACGTCAGCTCTCCCGAGCTGTTGACGAGGGTGCCGCGAGTGGTGGCGACGACGTCCACCGTCACCGTGCAGCTCGCGCCGGCGAGCAGGACCTCGAAGCCGGGAAACGCGATTCCGAACGAAGAGAAACCGACCTCGACGCTCCCGGGGCTCGCCGAAAGGGTCGGCGTGGGTCCACCACAGTCCGTGAAGGAGTTTGCGGGCGAGGCGACTCGCAGACCGGGCGGGAAGGGATCGACGAAGCTCAGCGAGGACAGGGCCGAGGCATTGGCGGTGTTGTCGATGGTGAGCGTCAGGGTGCCCCGCGCGCCGAGCGCGACCGTCGAGGGGGTAAACGACTTCGTGAATGCTGGCAGAGACACATCGACAGTGAGATCGACCGGCGGACTCGAGCTGGTGCCGGCGTCCGAGGTCAGTGTGACCGAAGGGTTGGTGTGGATGCCCGGTGTGCTGCTGGTGACGTCGACCGCCACCAGGCAGGACGTCGCGGCACCGATCTCGGCGCCCGTCAGGGTGATCGTGCTTCCGCCGTCGGGAGCGCTCAGGGCACCGCCCGGCGCGAGGGAGCAGGTCGTGGAGGCGTTGGCGGGATCGGCGAGGGTCACCGCAGTGGGCAGGGTGTTGGTGAACGCCAGACCGGTCACCGGCGATTCCGAATCGTTGCTGATCGAGTACCGGAGCGTGCTGACGCTGCCCGGGCCGATCGAGCCCGGCTGAAAGGTCACCTGGAGGCCCGGCCCCGTGTTCCCGCGCTGCTGCGCCGTGGCGGACCCGGGTGAAAGGATCCCGAACAGCGCCACGCTCAGCCCCAGGATCCATCGCGAATTGACACCCATGAAGTACCTCGCCCAGCGGGGAAAGTCGGAAGGATCGGGTCGACTCTGGTCGGCCTCCCCCGTGATCTCGACCAGAAGATCGAAATTCTAGCATTTATTGAAAACATCGGGATACCAGGATTCGGCCGCGGCTCTCGCGGCGCTGGTGCGCGCCACGGGAGTCCCGCGAACGAAGCCGCGCCGGGAAGGCTCAGTCGGCGCGCAGCGCTTCGGCGGCGTCGATCCGGGCGGCGCGTCGGGCGGGCAGCCACGCGCCGACCAGCGCCACCGCCACGAAGAGAGAGATCGTGACCAGCCAGGCGACCGGATCGGTGGTGCCGATCTCGTAGAGCTGGGAGCGCAGCCCGCTCTGCAGGAGGAGCAGCGCCACGGTGCCGATCGCCAGTCCGATGCCGACGGTGAGGGCGGCCTCGGCGATCACCCCACGGGCCACCTGCCCGGGCTCCGCCCCGAGCGCCATGCGCACCCCGATCTCCCGGCCTCGCTGCCCCACTGCGGTGGCGAGGACGCCGTGCAGACCTACCAGGGCGAGCAGCAGGGCGACTCCCGCGAACGCCCCGGTCAAGGAGGCGCTGAAACTGGCGGTCGAGCTCTGTCGTGCCCGCCGCGAGGTCATCGTCTCGAGTCGGAACACCGGCATTTCGGGATGGATGGCGCTCGCGCGCTCTTCGAGAACGGGCAGCAGGTTCTCCGCGGAGCCGGAGGTTCGAGCGATGCCCACGATCGTCCGGGTCGGCAGTTGTTCGTTGAAGAAGTACACGTCTGGGTCGAGGGCAGCGGTGGCGCTGGGAACCAGGTTCCTGTGGCGGACCCGGGGCACGATGCCGATCACCTGGACCCACTCGATGTCCGCCTGTTGCTCGGGGCTCGCCGTGGGCTCGAGAGGGCGGCCGAGCTTGAACCGGCGCCCCACCGCTTCGTCCCCTCCGAGTGAACGGGCCAACTCCTCGTCGATCACCGCTACGGCGGGAGAGTCCGAGCGATCGGAGTGGTCGAAGACGCGTCCCCTGCGGATCGGGATTCCGAGCGTCTCGAAGTACTCTCTCGACACGCTGTGGCGGAACACACGAATCGCGCCGCCGTACGTCGCTTCCGGGTCGGGCGACGAATCTTCGGTGCTGATCAGGGTTCCCGAGGAGGATTGAGAGAGCGGAGCATCGGACGCGAGGGCGAACGACTCGACGCCGGGGAGCGAGCCGATCTGGTCCTGCATGCGCTGTTGGAGGGCCCGGACCCGCTCGCTTCGGGCCTCTCGTTCCTCTCCCTCCGGTCCTCGGGGGAGGTTGGCGGCGAAGATCGCCAGCTCGTCGGCCTCGAATCCCGCGTCGATGGCGCGTACGCGCTCGAAGCTACGCAGCAGCAGAGCCGCGCCCAGGGAGAGGACGACCGCCAGCGCGACCTCTGCGACCAGCAGGGCACGACGCAGGCGCAGAGTACCGGGAGAATCGGAGCGGCCGCGCAGTGCGTCGGCGAGTCGTGAGCCGCCCTCGGCCAGAGCCGAGGATGCTCCGCCGGCAAACGCGATCACGGCACCGCAGGCCAGGGCCAGGGCGAGCCCCGCGAGCACCGGGCCAGCGCTCGGTTCGAGGCGGCTCCACGCCGGCAGCTGGAGTAGTGAGGAGCGCTCGAGAAACGCGAGGCCCGCCGTGGCGATGGGCAGCGCCAGCGCAGCCGCTCCGAGTGCCATCAGCCCCGACTCGACCAGGGTGCGACGCAGCAATCGAGCCCGGCCAGCCCCGAGAGCGGCGCAGACGGCGAGCTCGCGCTGGCGCCCCAGATTGCGGACCAGCACGAGATTGGCAACGCTGCTGCAGGCGACGAGAAGAAGCAGTGCGACCGCGCCGAGCAGAAGTTGCACGGGGCGGTCCAGCGATCCGACGATGTCTTCGGCGAGGGGGCGAGCGGTGGCGGAATAGCCCGTGTTGCTCTCCGGGTACTCGACGGAGAGCTGGGCAAAGAGAGTCACGATTTCCTGCTGCGCACCTTCCAGCGTGGCTCCCGGTGCCAGCTTCGCCAACACCTCCAGGAAACGGCTTCCGCGGCTGGCCTCGCTGTCCGGCTCGTTGAGCAGCCAGAGCTGCGCGTCGGAGAGCCCCGTGAAGCCGGGCGGGGTGATGCCGACCACCACTCGCGGCTCTCCGGCGATCAGGATCGCCTCGCCGAGCAGGTCGGACCCGCCGAATCGCCTTTGCCAGAGTGCGTGGGACACGAGGACCTCGCTCGGGTCGCTCGGTACGCTGCCGATCAGCGGAGCGACCCCGAGAATCTCGAACCACTCGCTGCCGACCCGCTCTGCCGACAGGCGCTCGGCGGGTCCGTCTCCGGTGAGGTCGACCGAGGTCGAGCTCCACGGCGCGACCGAGGAGAGGGCTCGGGCCTCGCGGGCCAGATCCTGGACGTCAGGCCACGACATCGACCGGCGCTCGACGGTGTCGCGCTCCACCGTCGACCAGACGCTGAGGAGTCGGGAGGGCTCCGGAAAGGGAAGTGGCTCGATCAGCACGGATACGGCGAGCTGAAGGATGCAGATCGCCGCGGCCAGACCGAGAGCCAGCGTCACGATCGCGGTAGAGGAGGAGCCGGGGCGTCGCGTCAGGGTCCGCCACGCCAGGAGCAGATCGGTGTGCATGCCTCCATGATACGGGGAGTCGACGTCCATGGTTCTCGGTCTCGGGATTCGCCTCCCAGAACCGTTCTGCTTGTGGGACAATGCCGAAAACCGAACGTCCTATGCCTGTTCTGAGGAGGTGCGCCCAGTGAAGGAGCTGATCTACCACCGCATGTTCCTGCCCGGGATCAAGCAGTTCGCGCGGACGACTGCGGTCATCGACGGCGAGTACCGGGCGACCTGTGAGCAGCATCTCGATCGCACACTTCGGATCGGGCACGCCCTGCGTCACCGCCTGGGAATCGACCCCGGGGACCGATTCGCGGTGATGGCGACCAACAGTCATCAGTACCTCGAGCTCTATCACGCGGCGTTTCTCGGCAACGGCGTGATCAATCCTCTCAACCTGCGCCTTGCCGGCAAGGAGCTGGACTACATCGTGCGCGACTCGGGCACCGAGGTCGTCTTCGCCGATCAGTACTTCGCTCCCCTGATCCATCAGGCGCTCGGTGCGGCCGGGGGCGACAGTCCGATTCGCCACACGGTGTTGATCGGAGAGGGGGAAGGGCCGTGCGATCTGCGCTACGAAGAATTGATCGAGGGGGGAGAGCCTGTCGTTCCGGAGGAGCCGGAGGAGCACGATCCCGTGGTGCTCATGTACACCGGAGGGACGACTGGACTGCCCAAAGGAGTGTTGGTCAGCCAGCGTGCCGAGATCCTCAACGTCTACCACGTGTCGATGCGCTTCGATCGGATGGGGGAGGGTGAGGTCAGCCTGATGCAGACGCCGATGTTCCACGCCGCGTCGATCGTTGGCGTGCTGGGGACCATACCTTCCGGGGGACTCTGGTCATGATTCCCATGTTCGAGCCAGGACTGGTGATCAAGATGCTCGAAGAACATGGAGTGACCCAGACCACGATGGTGCCGACGATGATCGCCATGGTGATGCAACACCCGAGCTTTCGCCCCGAGAGCTTCGCCACTCTCGAGTCGCTGGTGTACGGGGCGTCGCCGATGCCGGCAGCCCTGCTCGACAAGCTGCTCGAGATGTATCCCGATCTCGAGATCGGCCAGGGCTACGGCATGACCGAGTCGAGCTCGGTGCTCACCTTTCTCGGCGCGGAGGAGCACAGAGAAGGGGGCGACCGGCTGCGCTCGGTGGGACGGCCCCTTCCAGGGTGCGAGATCACCATCCAGGACGAGAACGGGGAGATCCTCGGTCCGGGTGAGGTGGGGGAGGTGTGTGCCAAGGGCGGCAACTACATGGACCGTTACTGGAACAAGCCCGAGGCCACCGAGGAGGCCTTCCGCGGTGGCTGGTACCACACCGGGGATGCGGGCTATCTCGACGAAGACGGCTATCTCTTCCTGGTCGACCGGGTCAAGGACATGATCGTGACCGGGGGTGAGAACGTGTATTCGGCGGAGGTCGAGAACGCCATCTCGACTCATCCCGCGGTGGCGCAGGTGGCGGTCATCGGCATCCCTCACGACCTGTGGGGCGAGCAGGTGCACGCCATCGTCGTGCCGAACTCCGGTACCGAGGTCACCGAAGAAGAGATTCAGGAACATTCCCGCGAGAGCATCGCTGGCTACAAGGTGCCGAAGTCGGTCGAGTTCCGCGCCCAACCTCTACCGCTGTCCGGGGCGATGAAGGTACTCAAGAGAGAGCTGCGCGCTCCCTTCTGGGAGGGCAAGGAGAAGAACGTCAACTGACGGGCCGCCAGATGGACAGGGACGCGACGGCTACAGGAGCTCGTCGAGCGTGTCTCCCGGCTCGACTTCCCGGGGCTCCCAGTTGCGTTGGAAGATGCGGGCGCCGGTGACGCCGCGCAAGGTCATCGTAGACCCTTCGACCCGTACCATCGCTCCTTCGCGCAGCGCCACGACCGTTCGGTCGTTCTCCTCCAGGAATTCCCGGATCCGCGCCTCGCGTGTCTCTCCTTGATGAGTGGAGTCGGGATCGGGATCGAGATAGTGCGGATTGATGTTGAACGGCACCAGTCCGAGGGCCTCGAAGCTCGGCGGTTGGACGATCGGCATGTCGTTGGTGGTGCCGATCGACACACACGCGACATTGGATCCGGCACTGGTTCCGACATACGGGATCCCCGCGGCGACACGTGCCCGGATCGGCTCCATCACGGCGTGCCGATAGAGCCGCGCCAGCAGCCGAAAGGTGTTCCCACCGCCGACGAAGAAGGCCTCGGCTTCGACAACGGCCTGCACCGGATCTTTCGCTTGGTGAATCGATCGGAGCTCTCGCCCGAGCTGCGCGAAGCGCTGCCGTGCCCTGGCCGTGTAGCCATCGAGATCGTGGAGCGCCCAGGGAACGAACAGCACCGACTCGACGCCAGCCAGGAAGTCGTCCAACTCGTCGGCGCAGTGGTCGAGGTAGCCACTGCCGTGCAGGGTCGAGTTGCTGATCAGGAGCAGTCGAGTCATGTCAGTGGACCGGTGGGCGACTGTGGGGAGTGCTCTGCCGATCGCCGCGCCAGGCGTCGCGCAGTTCGGAGCGGAACTCGGGCTCGGCGATCTCGATCAACCGTTCTGCACGCTCCTCCAGGCTGTGGCCTCGAAGACTGACGGCGCCGTGCTCGGTGACGACCCATTCGACGTCGGTGCGCAGAAGAGTGAGGGGGGCGTCGACGGGGAGGCGAGGGACGATGCGCGAGACCCTGCCGCCTGCCGCTGTCGCGGGGAGAGCGATGATCGATCGTCCTTCGGGCGCGCGAGCGGCTCCCCGAGCGAAGTCGACCGAGCCTCCGGTGCCGCTCACCTGGCGCCCCGAGAGCCACTCGGCGTTGACCTGTCCATAGAGGTCGACCTCGATTGCGGAGTTGATTGCGGTGAAGCCCCGGATCCGTGACAGCACACCGGGGTCGTGGGTGTAGTCGACGGTCCGGAACAGGACGGAATCGCTCGTCCGGAGCCAGTCGTAGAGGCGTGCGCTGCCGTGGGCGAAGCCCGTGACCACGTGCTCGCGGTCGATCGATTTGCGACGCCCGGTGAGCGCTCCAGCCTCGATCAGGTCGAGAGCGCCGTCCGAGATCAGGCCGGAGTGCATCCCGAGGTCTCGGCGGTCGCCGAGAGCTCCCAGAACGGCGTCGGGAATCGCGCCGATTCCGGTCTGCAGACAGGCACCGTCGTCGATCAGGGCAGCCACATGAGAGGCGATGGCAGCGGTCCTCGGAGTCGGCTCGGTCATTTCGAGTCGGGGGGGTGGCTCGTCGACCACGAAGGCGAGATCGATCTCCGACAGCGCGAGCTTCGGGGTCCCTGGGGGGCTGGGCAGCGCGTGGTTGATCTCGGCAGCTAGCACGCTTGCGCCCCCGAGGGCCGCGGGCACGAAATCGCAGGTCAATCCGTGACTGCACAGGCCGTCGGCGTCCGGGGGGCCCACCTGGAGCAGCACCAGGTCGAAGTGACTCTGTGCCAGGTGGTCCCAGGTGTCGCGATAGTGCATCGGCACGAATCGGATCTTGCCTTCCTGCCAGGCGTCGTGTAGCTCCGCCGTGAGGAAGAAGGTGGTCGCGGTGCACTCGAGCTCGGCGTAGCTCTCCGAGCGGTACCCCGGCAGCCGAGTCTCGACGAAGTGGACCCCCTGCAGTTTTTCGGGCACGGCCCGCAACGCGCTCCAGAGGGTGCGTGGCTCGCTCATTCCCCCGGGGACGAACACGGTCATCCCCGCCTTCAACCGGTCGGCCAGGGCTGCAGGATCGGACCACTCAGTCATACCATGCGACCGGACCGAGGCTCGCGATCAGCCACCCTTACGTTGAGGCATGCTCCGCTTCTGCATGTGCGAGCCCTGCTGGGACGTGCGCTTCCACGGCTGAGAGGTCGAGTCGTGACGTCCCTTGGCAGGATTTGCGGGACCCTTGCCGGGTGTCTGTTCTGAAGCGGCTTCCGGCTCACCTTCCTCGGCGGCCTTCTTGGCCTCCCGCTTCGCCTTCGCGGCGGCCTTCTTGGCCTCTTTCTCTCGCGCCTCGCGATCGGCGTCTTCGTCTTTCCTCAGACAGCACTGTTTGTACTTCTTGCCAGAGCCGCAGTGACAAGGCTCGTTGCGGCCGGGACGAGTGCTCTGATTCGCAGCCACGGCTGTTTCCTCCCAGGTTTCTCGTCACTCTACTATGGGTGTTTCCCGGCTGCCGATGGGCGCGGCTCTCTCTACTCGACGAGCTGGACGTTCTCGAGCCGTACCGGGGCCTGGCCGGAGGTGATGATCTGGACTCCTCCGGTCGCCTCGTCGATCAGGGCATCGGCCCCCAGCAGTGCCATTCCCGAGCCGCTGCCATCGCTCGCAATGGTCAGATCGAGGATGGTCATCGCCTCTTGCAGGGCGCCGCTCGTGCGGATCTCTTCGTTCAACGTCATCGGTCGATTGCACACCAGGAGGAGCCGATGCTTGTCACCGGCCTTGAACTTCACCGCATAGTGCAGGTCATAGCGCAGGGAGTCCGTGAGATCGACGAACCCGGTCTTGGCCTGCTGCTCGAGCGCATCGAGCGTGAGCTTGGAGTCACTCTTCTCGATCACCTCGATCAATGCCGAGCGCTCGGCGGTCGTGGTCCAGCGCTCGATCGAGATACGAATCGGCTCTGGCAACATCGAAACGGTGGCCGTGTACTGCTCGATGACTTCACTCGAGGTGGCGGCCCCGAAGGCCGGCATAACGGTCAAGAGCACGAAGAGGCTCGTGCGCCCGAGATGATTGCGTCGCATGTCGGTCTCCCATGGCTCCCAGAGGGGAGCGCACTGCGTTTCCTGGCTGCTTTCGAGTATGTCCCATTTGCCGCCCCGAGCGGAAAACGGGAATCTGCCAGGTAGCGCCCGAGAGCTAGGACGCGTTGGCGACCGGCAACACGGCGTCGAGCTGACTCGAAATGATGCGCAGATCGGTGGTTGGGCGGCCGAAGTAGAAGCCCTGCAGCATGTGGACTCCGCAATCGATCAGCGCTTTGGCCTCGCCGGGCGTCTCGATTCCCTCGGCGATGACCCTCGCGTCGGTCGAGTCGGCGAAGCGCACCAGCATCTCGATCAGGCGCTGCTTTCGTGGGTCGGTATCGACTCCGCGCACCATGCTCATGTCGACCTTCATGAACTGCGGTTGCAGTTCGGCGAGCACGATCAGTGAGTTGTAGCCCGATCCCAGGTCGTCGACTGCCAGGGAGTAGCCTGCGTCCGAGAGGATTCGGATCGACTTTCTCCACTGAGACAGCTCGAGCAGATAGGTGCGCTCCGTGATCTCGACCACGAGTCGCTCCCGCCAGGGATCGAGAATGTCGAGACGTTTGCGCAGGAGCTCGGGCTCGGTGAGCTCCTTGGGGTGAGCGTTGATGAAGAGCTGCCAGTGCCCGGGAAGCTGCTGCAGCCTGCCGACTGCGCGGCGGGCAATGAGCTCGGCGAGCTCGCCGAGCTGGTTGAGCTCCTCGGCGGCCCCGAGCACCGTCATTGGATTCCCCAGTTCCGGGTGAGTGCTGCGCAGTAGGCCTTCGAAGGCGGCCACTCGACTGTCGGGGGTGCAGATCGGCTGCAGGGCGAGGTTGATGAAGTCGCCACTGAGGCAATCGTCGAGCTGTTCGCGATTCGCTCTGCCCTGTTCCTTGTCGTGGGGCTGCCGGTACATGCGGTCGCGGCTCTCCAGCACCTGCGCCACCATGCCGAGAAGCTGGGCTGGCTTGACGGGCTTGGCCAGGACTCGGCTCACTGCCCCGCGATTCACTGCGTCCATCACCACCGGGAGATTGAGGTTTCCGGAGAAGAGGATCATCTGGCAGTAGGGCTGCAGCTCTCTCAGATCGCTCATCAGCGAGAGACCGTCGGTTTGCGGCATCTCGTAGTCGACGATGGCGAGGTCGAAGTCCTCCGACGCGGCCAGTGAAAGTCCTTCGGCGGCGCTCCGAGCCTGGGAGACTTCGTAGCCGTCGCGCTGAAGAATCGTGGTCACCATCTCCCGCACCAGCGACTCGTCGTCCACGACCAGAACAGAGGTCTTGACGCTCGAGGTGCTGGGTGTGGGGGTGACTGGGAGGGCTGTGGGCTCAGGCATGGCAGACCGGGAGCAGAGAATCGCGGTGGAGGCGCACAGACGGCGGGCACCTGCATCGCAAAGGATAGTTAAAAAAGTAAGACAAGGGAAGATATATAGAAGAGATTTACGAGTTATATGGCTCTCCTGCCCAGGAAATAGGGTTCCAGGCGACCCACCGCGTTGCTGCGCAGGGGTCCATTTAACCAGTATTTCTCTTTTTACGGGGCTGGTGTCAGCGGAGCAGACTTTCGATTTCCTCGGGGCGCCGGGCGCGCGCCTGGGCCTCTTCCCGCGTGATCTCCCCTCGCTCCACGAGGTGGGCGAGCGACTGCTCGAAGGTCATCATGCCGTGGCGCTTGCCGAGAACGATCTCGTTGTAGAGCTTCTCGAGGGTCTGTTTCCGGATGTGGTGGCGCACCGGATACGTGGCGTGGAGAATCTCGATCGCAGGCACTCGCCCCCGGCCGTCGGCGCGGGGAACCAGTTGCTGCGAGAGGATGGTCTGCAGGCTGAGAGAGAGCTGGTGACGGATCTGCTCCTGGGAACCCTGCGGGAACACGTCGACCATGCGGTGGATCGACTGGACGGCGTCGCGAGTGTGGAGCGTCGAGAGGATCAGGTGACCGGTCTCGCCGGCGGTGATTGCCGTCGAGATGGTCTCCAGATCTCTCATCTCGCCGACCAGAATGACGTCCGGATCCTGACGCAGAGCGGAACGCAGCGCCTCCGCACAAGAAGGCGTGTCCCGGCCAATCTCGATCTGCTCCACGACGGAGCGGTCGTGCGCGTGCCGGTACTCGACCGGATCCTCGATCGTGATGATGTGGGCGCTGCGCCGACGGTTGATCTCGCCGACCAGCGCAGCGAGGGTCGAGGTCTTGCCGGATCCGGTCGGCCCACAGACCACGATGAGGCCCTGGTGCAGATCGGCCAGGCTCGCGAGACTGGCCGGGAGGTTGAGCTCTCCCAGGCTCGGAACCTGCTGGGGCAGGGAGCGAACCGATGCTGCCAATTCGCCCCTCTGTCGATGGAGATTGACGCGGAACCTCCAGGTGCTGCCTCGATCCGGGCCCGAAGAGAGCCTCGGTGTCTCCGAGCGCCGAGCAGCGTCGTCGGTGCTCTCCTCGGAGTCGATCCGGAGCGTGAAGTCGGTTGCGCCCTTCTCCAGGAGAAGGCGCCGATGGCGCGAGTCCAGGTGGCTGGTGAAGAGGGCTCCGACCTCGGCGGGGGGATCCAAGGAAGTGTCGAGAGGCCTGAGCTGGCCGTCGATCCGCACGATCCAGGGGAGTCCCCTCAGCACGAGCAGGTCCGACGCGCGGGCGGCCGCCATGGCACGCAGGGCCTGGCGGAGGACTCCGTGGCCGACCTCCTCGAGACGGCTTCCGAGGGGGAGATGGGGCTCCGACGGGGCCGCGGCGCCGGTCGCGGACCAGGCCGGGCGATCCTCGGCAGAATCACCGAGGGGGCCGTCGTCCCTGCCGGATCCGGCTCGGTTGAGCGTCTCTACCAGTCGATCGAGCTCCGGATTGTCGAGGCGGTCCGTCACGGCGCAGACTATAGCTCAGGGGACTCGACGGATCTCGCCAGCGGAGCCTGTCGTAGCTCGATGGATCTTCGGCGGCGGGCCACCGAAACACCGTCTTTCGCTCCTCCGTAGTAGCCAGAGAGCAGCGCCACACGGTGCACGTCGGAGATCCGAAGTCATGAGCGAACCGTCAGCGAGACAGGACAGGGGTTGTTTCAAGTGGGGTTGCCTCGGTTGCCTCGGGCTCGGCGGAGCCGCCTTGCTCTTCTTGCTCGCGATGGTGGCGGTGCGGTCCGCCGCGAGCGGCTCCGGGGAGCCGGAGCGATTCGTCGTCGAACGCGAGCTTCCCGCGGCGCGGGTGACTCGAAGCTCTCTGGAGGCAGAGGGCCTCGACGCGCAGGCGCATGAGCTGCCGCTCGATGTCGCTCTGGTGCCGGGGACGTTTTCCCCAGAAGGGGTCGGCCGGCTGGTGCTCGATCTCTCTTTCGGTGAGTTCCTCCTCACCGCCGGGGAACCCGGTGAGCCGGTGAAGATCGAGGCCACCTACGATCCGGACGACTTCGAGCTGGTGGAGGGTTTCGAAACCGAGGGAGACGGCTGGCGCTACGACGTGCGGTTCGACTCGCGCCGCTCGATGGTCGGCATGGCGCTGCGCGGCACGACCGACAACGTCGACAACCGCGTTGAGATCCGCATCCCGCGGGGACAGCCGATCCTGATCGAGGGCGTCCTCGGCGTCGGCGAGTCGACTCTCGATCTGGGTGGGCTGTGGATTCGAGCCGTCGATCTCGAGCTCGGGACGGGTGAGTACGAGATCACCTTCTACGAGCCTGGCCCCGCACCGATGGAGTCTTTCCGTGTCGCTGCCGGTATCGGGGAGCTCCGAGTGGAAGAGCTGGGCAACGCCAGCCCGGCAGAGATCGACGTGGAACAGCGCATCGGCTCACTGCAGCTGGAGCTCGACGGCCGCTGGCAGAATGACGCGACGGCGAAGGTGCGCTGCGGTATCGGCGAATGCAACGTGGCACTCCCAGACGGCGTGCGAGTCGTCATCGGACGGACCTCGATGGGACTGGGCGAGCGAAGCGTGAGGCTTCCCGACGAAGCCGATCTGCCCGAAGGGGCTCCGACCCTCGAGTTGTCGGTGCGTGGCTCGATCGGCGAGCTCAGGGTGCACTGACCGACGGCCGAGGAGGCTCAGGGGGACGGGCTGGTCCACTCGTCGCTTCCGCCGCTCTCGAAGTCGTCGCTGAAGATGTAGAGGCACTCGTCGAAGGCGAAGGTGCCGATCCATGTGCTCCACAGGGGGGAGGTGTTGTACTCCCCGGTGTACCAGAAGAAGCAGTCGCTGGAGCCCATCGATATCGAGGTGTAGTCGCCGTAGCGCTGACTGGCATTGGCGGCGGACCCTGCGGCCAGTTCCGTTTCCGGCATCTCCATGGTTCCCAGTGGGGCGACGGCGGTTCTTCCGGTGTAGCGCAACGAAGGGAACGTCGACGTGCTGCTGGCCGCGTTGTAGCCCAGGGCGATGCCACCGACGCGGTCCATCCCGATGCTGGCCATCCAACGGCTCGTGCCGTCGAGAAGAGATTGGGTTCCTTCCTGGTACAGCGTCCAGCTTCCGCCTCCGCTTCTGCGCAGTTCGAACCAGCGGCTCCCAGCTACATCGTTGCCGTCGACGTCGACGGAAAAGACGCCGACCATGGCTTCGTGGGTCTCGAAGTTCCGGTACTGGACGGGAAACATCACGATCTCCCGGACCGCGTCGAGTCGAACGCTGGATACGCCGGGCTGCAGGATGCACTTGAAGGGATCGAGCTCTGCGCCGGCGTTCGACTCGCAGAGGTCGGAGTCGAACTCGGTCACGGCGATGGCGATGGGGCCGGTCAAGCTGGTGTTCGCTGCGTCTGCCCAGTCGACCGAGAGCTCGAACATCTCGACGTAGTCCTCCGTGGCGTTGGGCGAGCCACTGTGCAGTTCGTCGTCGTTGTGCCTGAGGAAGAGGGCTGGGGAGCCTTCGGGGGGAGGCGCCAGTCCTTCGACACCAGCGGGCACGACCATCTCGAAACCGAATCCCGGTAGTTGATCGCCGGACTCGACAATCAGGCGTTGGAATGAGGCCGGATCGCCGTCGAGCATGGCGCTGCGGTCGAAGACGTAGAGCGCCGGGTCACTCTCATTGGTGCCCGCGTAGTAGCCGTCGGGCCAGACCGCGAACTTCGGGTAGTCCGGAAAGTCGGTGGCCGCGAACTCGTAGACCCAGTAGTAGCCGAGCGGGTCGGAGGTCTGCGAGACGTAGACGCACATCCGGTCCTCGGACCAGGTGAACTCGCTCAGGAACCAGCGGTCGGCGAGGTTGTCGTAGAGCACGATCGGGTCGCCGGCCGCGTCGGTGCTGCACACGGATGCCGGAGACGGTGCGATGTCCGCCAGGTTGAACGTCACCAGCGTGCCGCCCTGGCGGTCGAACATCCTGATGGAGGTACCGGAGGCGTTGTTCACCGCCTGCACGAAGTAGTTGCGTCCACCGGCCCCGACGGTGTCGGGGGGCACGGCGCCGGTGAAGCCCTGGCCGGCGAAGCTTTCTACCGGGACGGTAAAGCCATTGGGAATGCTCCGGGAGGCGGAACGCTGTCCGGCCAGGGCATCGGCGCCGATCTGGACCCGGGTGCTCTCCGAGCGCGGGCTCTGGAAGTCACGGTCGCGCCGCGGAATCTCGCGGATGGGATCGCCCGGTTGCCAGGCTGGCGTGCGCAGGGCCGCGGCGGCTCCTGGGCGAAGGGAGCGTGCCGCCTTCACGGGCGCGGACCGATGCGCACCGCGCAGGACGAACGGCTCCGGGCCTCCGGCTGATTGAGCGGTCACCGGCGGCGCGACGGCGGACCCGAGCAGGATCGCGAGGATTGTGGGTACCGCTGCGCGGGTTGCGCTTCGAGACATCGAGGTGAGGAATTTGCTTCTCGTCATGGTGTGGCTCGTAGGATTCGGATCGGAGCGGCTTCGCTGCTCAGAACGAGCTCCGCATCGCCAATGCCGATGCGGGCGCGAGCGCTCTTCCATTGGGTTTCGGGCTCCCGATCGATGTCGATCGAGAAGTCGGTAGTGATCTCGCCTCGGGTCGCTGCCTGCAGCAGGAGGTCGGGACTGTCGGGGAGCCAGGTCACGATCTCGCCGCTGGTCGTCTGAACCTCAGAGGTGCGGGCGCTCGGAGCGTCCCTGAAGACCACGGCCACTCGCCCGGACTCGGAGCGGGCTCGGAGGGGTCCGGAACCGGCGACTCGTATTGCACCGCTGGTCGATCGAGCACGGACTGAAGCGGCGTGGTCCTTGATCTCGATCAGGCCGTCGGTGGTCTCGATCTCGATTTCCACGTCGGTGGGAATCCTCAGTCCGAGGTCGACCTGGGGATGTGGCTCCCCGGCTTCGTCGAGCTCCACCCAGAGTCGCAGACCCTCTTCGGTTCTCTCGTGGTGAACCCGGGCGTTCGGCCCGCCCTGGTGCTCCTGCACGTTGGCGAGGAGAACGATTCCGCCCGGGTTGCCGGGCCGCGTGCGCACGGTGCCGTGGGGGTTCTCGATGCGTACCGTGGTCCCCGTGCTCGGATCGAGAGGGAGCTGGGTCTCGACCCGACGCAGGGTCCAGGGCGCGTCGACCGCCAGAATCAGGAGAAGAAGAAAGGGCATCGAGGCTCCGAGTCGCGACCGGGCCCGGTCGCGACAGAATGGCCCGGTCTCAAAAGATAAAAGGGGGGCCTCTTGCGGCATCGCGCCTGAGGATACCCTGTGAAACTAGTATATATTGTTTCAGGGGGCCCGTGGTGGGAGATCGAGGCGCGCGAGTCTCCCTTGGGGGCCGACCAGCCAGGCCCGCATCCCGTCGGCGTCGTCGAACGCGAGGAGCGCGCGTCGCGTCAAATCGGGTCCCAACTGATCACATCGGCGGTGCGGTCGAGTCCATAGAACGAGGGCTGGAAGGCGGGGAGCATCTGCTCGGCGACCGTCTCCGGAGTCCAGCCCTCGGCGCGGTGGATCGATCGAATCGGCCGAGACTGGCTCATCAGGAAGATCTCGTTCTTGCGCACCGAGAACACCTGCGCAGTGACCTCCTTTGCGGCGTCACTGACCAGGAAGGTGGCGAGCGGCGCGATGTACTCGGGGGTGATCTCCTTGAACTTCTCGACTCGTGCAGCGGCCGCCGGATCGTTGGTCGGAATCGTTCCGATCAATCGGCTCCAGGCGAAGGGGGCGATGCAGTTCGATCGCACTTCGAACCGGGACATGTCCAGAGCGATCGACTTGGACAGGCCGACGATACCCAGCTTCGCCGCCGCATAGTTGGCCTGGCCGAAGTTCCCGATCAGGCCGCTGGTCGAAGTCATGTGCACCATCGCACCGCCGATCTGCTTGCGAAAGTGCGTCGCCGCGGCGCGAGCGACGTTGAAGCTGCCCTTGAGGTGCACCGAGATGACCGAATCCCAGTCGGTCTCGGTCATCTTGTGGAAGATCACGTCGCGCAGGATGCCCGCGTTGTTGACCACGGCATCGATCTGTCCGAACTCCTTCACCGCGGTCTCGACCATGTCGTGGGCCTGGTCCCAGTCGCTGACGCTGCCGTAGTGCGGAACGGCCTGGCCTCCGGCGGCTCGAATCTCCTCGACGACCTGCTGTGCCGGGGAACGATCCGAGCCGTCGCCGGTCTCGGAGCCTCCCAGGTCGTTCACGACCACCGCGGCTCCCTGGGAAGCCATCATTCTGGCGATCGCTGCACCGATTCCGCGGCCGGCGCCGGTCACCAAACACACCTTCTCTTGCAGCATCCTGCTGGGCATTTGCCGAAACTCCTGTCGTCACTGGCGCCGACGCAGGGTAGCGTCGGGCGCCCCGTTTTGCTCGATGCTCCGCAGCATAGCCGACAGGAACCGCGTCGTCTTCGGGTATCCTGCGCGCGAGCGAACTACGTGAGCGCAGCGAGGCGAGCGCGGTCTGTGAACGAGAGGAGCGGGAGTTGAAACACGAGATGCGAATCGGCGACTCGGGTCGCCGCCCGAGCCGGCGACGCTGGTTGTTCGTTGTGGGAGCGCTCCTTCTGGTGCCGTTGTCGCTTTCCATCCTCCGGGTGGGCTCGCCCGAGCTCTCGCTCGAGACGGATCTCCCGGGCATCGGGCCGCACACCGTCGTCTCTGCCAGCGCCGTCGAGTCGGGAAGAGGGCTCGGCAACGTTCGCCTGGAGCTCGAGCAGAACGGCGAAGTGAGAGTGCTCGACGAGCACGAGTTCGTGCCGAGGTCTCCCTGGGAATGGTGGGGTGAGCGCACGATCGAAGACCATTTCGAAGCCAGCATCGGCCACGACGAGATCGATGGGCTGGAGGCCGGTCAGGCGACGCTGCGTCTGGTCGCAGAAAGAGCGGGTTCGGCACTACGCCGGCCGGGGCCCGTCGTGTTGGAGAAGGTCGTCCCCGTGAAGCTGCGACCGCCGTTGATCTCTGTGCAGTCGGAGGCGGTCTACCTTCGCCAGGGGGGGAGCGGTGTGGTGGTGTATCGAGTCGACCCGCCGGGCGCTCGCGATGGTGTGGAGGTCGAGGACCGGTTCTTTCCCGGTCACGCTCTGCCGGGCGACTCCGGCGGTCTGCGCTTCGCCTTCTTCGGCGCACCCTACGATCTGACCGACGGTAGCGCCGTGGTCGTGGTGGCTTCCGACGATCTGGGCAACACGGCTCGACAGCGCTTTCTCACCGACTACCGACTGCAGCCCCCGAAGCAGTCGACGATTCAGCTCTCTGACAGTTTCATGGAGCGCGTCGTTCCGCAGATTGCGGCACAGAGTGATGTTCAGGAAGGCGAGACGTTGCTCGACAGCTACCTCGCGATCAACCGTGACCTGCGCAGTGCCAACGATCAGCGGCTGATCGAGTTGGCGACGGCGTCGCGTGCCGAGTTCCTCTGGCAGCGCCCGTTCCTTCAGCAACCCAACAGCCAGGTAATGGACGCGTTTGCGTCTCAGCGTCGCTATTTCTACGACGGAGAGCTGGTCGATCGCCAGACTCATCTCGGCTACGACCTCGCCTCACGGCGTCGGGACGAGGTCTTGGCTTCCAATCGTGGGGTCGTGGCTCTCGCGGAGTACTTCGGCATCTATGGCAATGCGGTGGTCCTCGATCATGGCTTTGGACTGATGACTCTCTACGCGCATCTCTCATCGATCGAAGTGAGCGTCGGCGAGAGTGTGGAGCGTGGCCAGACCGTCGGACGGAGTGGCGAGACCGGACTTGCCGGCGGAGACCATCTTCACTTCAGCGTCTTGATGGGAGGACTGCCGGTCGATGCGCTGGAGTGGTGGGATGGCAAGTGGATCGCCGACCGGGTGGCCGACCAACTCGGAACGGCGCTGGCCTTCGAACGCTGAACTCCCTGAAAGGAGCCCTCCATGTCGGATCGACCTCCGAAGACGTACTCCCGCTTCGTCGAAAGGCACCCCGGGCTGGGCAAGGCCTGGAACGAGATCCGAGCGGCCGAGCAGGTGGGGCCGCTCGACGAGCAGACCCGCCGCTTGATCAAGCTCGCCGTGGCAGCCGGGGCGCTGCGAGAAGGCGGCGTGCACTCGGCCGTGCGCAAGGCTCGTGCGGCCGGAGTGAGCGAAGAGGCGATCTCCCAGGTGGTGGCACTGGCCGCCAGCACCCTGGGGATGCCCGCGACCGTCGCCGTCTTCTCCTGGCTCGAAAAGTAGGGACAGGCACTCCTCACCAGGAAAACCAGGTATGGCGAAAAGTAGTGCCTGTCCCCCTTCTGTAGGAAAGCGAGGCTCGAGCGGACTCTGGTGCCTGTCCCTATCTTTCAGAAGGCGAAGATGAGGCCTGCGTTTCCGGAGAGCTGGAACAGACCGTCTCCCGAGGCGCTGACGGCGCAGCCTCCGCCGCCGAAGCCGGCACCGCAGAAGATGCTGGCGGAGTCGAAGGCAAAGGTGACGAGACCCCTTCCCTCGATGCGGAGGCCGAGGTGATCGTTGAGCCAGAACTTGGCGCCACCGGAGATGCCTGCTGAGAATCCCCACGCATCGCTGAGATCGGACGGCGTCATGTGGGTCGCACCGACGGTCAGACCAAGGAACGGCTTGGTGCGGTTGGGCCCGATCTCCCACAGGCCACCGAACTGGAAGTAATCGACGTCGAGGCTGTAGTCGACGCGACCGTCGAAGTCGTTGACCTCGAGCAGGGTGGGTTGACGGCTGAAGAGAAACTCGACCAGGCCGTCGGGTCGGACTCGGTAGCTCAGCAGGAGTCCGAAGTTCTCACTCGCGGGGACATCGGCGCTGCCGTCACGGGTCGAGAAGCTGCCTCCCCCCTGAAGTCCTGCAAAGGGGGTGATCTCGAACTTGCTCTGGACGCTCTGGCCGTGGGCCGCCGAGGAGAGACCGCCGGCCGCCGAGACGAGCCCGGACCCGGCCATGATGACGAAGAGAAGCGCCGAGCCTTGTCTGCGTTTCATGAGGTCTGCCTTCTGGAAGTCCGTACCATGACGCGGAGACTACTGGAAGTTCTCATCGCTGTGAGCGGACCCGGGCGAGCCGGCGAACCTCGGGATGGTCGACGCCGCCGAGCCCGCGGCCGAGGCGCAAGACCTTGTCGACGGCCACCGCGATCTGCTCGGCGTCTTCGGCGCTACCCAGAAGAAGATGATGGGGAAGCCACACTGCCTCGCGATAGGCCGCCCTCTGCGCCGCGGGGAACTCTCTTACGCGCGGCGCGTCCTCACCGGCGAAGCCGAGCCAGTTCGGATACCGACGCGGGTCACTCGGCAGGAGACGACTCTGCGGCAACGAATCGTAGAACTGACCATCGCAGGGAATCCCCTCGGCGGAGAGGGCGGCCACGAACAGGTCTCGGTGAAGCCCCTCGTAGACACTCTCGTCGTAGCGCACCACGAACTGGTAGATCGCTCGGGTGGTCAGTCGCGGGTCTCGATGCAGCAGGCGAATGCCGTCGATGCCGGCCAGCGAGCGCTCCAACGCCGCGGCGTTTGCAGCGCGTCGCGTGTGCTGCTCGTCCATGCGCTCGAGCTGGCATTCCAGCAGGGCCGCCTGCAGGTCTGTCATGCGGTAGTTGTGCCCCACCACGGACACCTCCGTCGTGGCCTCCGAGCGGGCGCGTCCGCAGTTGGTGAGGGCATGCAGCCGATCGAGCACCGCTTCGTCGTTGGTGATCACGATGCCGCCCTCGCCGGCCGTCAGCAGCTTCGACGTTTGAAAGCTGAAGGAGCCCGCGTGACCCCACGAGCCCGCGCCGCGCTCACGCCAGCGAGCTCCGTGGGCGTGTGCACAGTCTTCGAGCACCACCAGGCCATGGCGCTCGGCGATCTCGCCGATGCGATCCATGTCCGCCATGCCCATCGCCAGATGGACGGGCACGATCGCCTGAGTCCGCTCGCTGATGGCGGCCTCGATTGCCGAAGGGTCGATGCAGTAGCTCTCGGGGTCGATGTCGACGAAGACCGGGGTGCAGCCCGCGAACAGCGCCGCCGACGCGGTGGCCTCGAAGGTGTACGCCGGGACGATCACCTCGGCTCCCGGCTCCACGCCGAGAGCCTGCAGTGCAATCTCGAGCGAGACGGTGCCGTTGGCGACGCAGAGGCCGTGAGAGCAATCGTGACGCCGAGCGAAGGCTTCTGTGAACCGTGCCGTGCAGGTATTCGGGAGCGGATATCCACCCCAGTCGCCGTGGCGGAGCGCTTCGAGCACGGCGTTCTCCTCCGCCACGCCACGCTCCGGCCACTTGGGCCAGGGCTCGGACCGCACGGGAGCTCCGCCGAGCAGGGAGAGGCGCTCGCTCACTCGTTTCCGTACTCGTCGTCGTAGTCGGTCATCGCGGCACGAATCACGGCTTCCGCGTGCTCACGGCCGTAGTTCGGCCCAATCGAAACCGTCTCGGGGCTGTCTCCCGGCACCATCTTGTACGTCGTGAAGTAGTGGCGCAGCCGTTCGACCAGCACCTCGGGAAGCTGATCGATCTCTTCGGCTTCGGACCACTGGTAGTCGTTGGCCACTACGGCGATGATCTTGTCGTCGGCCTCGCCCGAGTCGAGCATCGGCAGGCCACCGACCACCCGAGCCTCGACGATCACCTCGGCCCGCGCGATGGGGCGCTCACTGAGCACGCAGATGTCGAGCGGGTCGGCATCGCCTCGTTTCGCCCCCGGCATCAGGGCGCCGACGCGGGCACCGCAATAGGTGCGCGGGATGAAGCCGTAGAGCGCGGGCGGCTGGGACGAGGTGCGTTGCGGCCGGTCGACTCGCAGATAGCCGGTGGTCTTGTCGACTTCGTACTTCACGAGGTCGAATGGCGTGAGCTCGATGTACGCGTTGACCAGGCCCGGAGGTCCGGTCTCGTCGCTCCGAGGTCCGACGTCGAGCCCGTGCCACGGATGGGGACGCCAGCGGAAGAACGGGCTCGGAAAGCGCGCCATGGGAAGACGCCTAGCGATCCCGGCGCGGTCGTCGCACCAGCTCACCCTGGCAGTTCGGGCATCGGAACTCGATCTGCTCCGTACACTTCTCGCAGAAGGTGCACTCGTAGCTGCAGATGTAGGAGCGACTGTCGTGCTCGAGCTGGCTTTCGCAGCGCTCGCACTTCGATTTCATTTCCAGAGCCATGCTTCGGTAACGATAGGAGATGCCGGAGGTCGGGTGCAAGCCGCTGCGGGTCGATCGGTCGCGTCCTGTGCGGCGGGGACGATCGGTCGCGTCCTGTGCGGCGGAGACGATCGGTCGCCGAAGTCGTCCTCGGTGACGAGTCACCCCTTCAGTCCGCTGACGCGAGCAGGGCCTTCAGGATCGCCGCTCGGACACCGCTCCCGGCCTTGGATCCGTCCAGCCCATCGAGCAGGCGAAGGTCGAGCCGGCCGTAGCGGCGTTCCCATACGAAGAGCCAGTAGGGGTGGCGCAGCGAAGACACCTGAACAGGCTCGCCGATCGCATGGCGACCCGCTTCGCGGGAAAGCAACAGCAACGAACCGAGTAGTGCCCGTCCAGACCTTCGTGCTTGCTCGGCGGTGAGAACGAAGTCGGGACGCCAACCCTGGCGCTTCGATTCGGAGTCACCTTCGGGCGCGGGTTCCGAGAAGCACAGCGCCGACTCGTCGAGTCGAATCGCGTCTCCGCTGAGCGCACACACCCTGCAGTGCAGGGTGGGCATCGTCCTCTCGTCGGCTCCCTCACCGGAGGGTTTGGCTCGAGGGGCGAGCGGAGCCGACACCAGATAGCCGGGCAGCCAGAGTGCTTCGAGGTAGGGGAGCGTGCGATCGGGGAAGGCCGTGCCTCGTCCTGTCAACGATCGAAGGCGCCGATTCCATTGGCCCACCGTGCCCAGACGCTGGAGCGCCTCGGTACGGTCGATGCCGCGTCTCAGATGCCGCGTGGCGGAATTCGTGGGACCTTCCGCGGAGCTCACCGCGATCTCGACGCCCGAAAGAAGATCGCCGCGACCAGCGCGAGCACCAGCGCGCACGCCAGCTGGAGCACTCGGTCGATCGTGAGAGTCGCGAAGGGCACCGCCACCAGGAGCAACAGCGACATCACGGCGAGAAACAGACCGAGCGCCCCGGCGATCCGTCGATCGCGCGCTCGGGTCTCCTCGGGTGTCGGCGAGGTGGACGAGTCGTTCATGCCAGCATGTAGATCAGCAGGTACGGGAGGGTGATCACCACGGCCCAGATGCGCAGATCCCGCCAGCGACGGGTGTCCGGGGCGTCGTGCAGCAGCCGCTCGAGGGGAATTCGAATGACGAACAACAACGGCACGATCAACAGGGCAGACGCGGCCCAGGGCGCCACGCTCTCGGGAATGGCGCCCAGCGCCGCGTCGAGGGGGCCAAAGATGGCGTCGAACAAGGGGCGTAGCCGTGCCATCATGGCGCGCGCTCCCTTTCGGAATCCGGGCTCCGCGGGACCCGTTCGAGCAGGCGCTCTTGAAGCTCGTCGCTGGCCACGACGTCACCCCAGACCAGTCCCCGGATGCGATCGGCTGGCTCGGGTGGCCCGAGCAGGCTGACCAGAGCCGTGACCGCGAGGGTGAAGACGAAGGACCACCAGGCGACGAACAGGAAGGGCTCTTCGCTCGCGAACAGGCCCGCCATCGCCTCGCTGTTGAGCGCCGCGCTGAGCAGCACGCCCGACACCAGGCCGGTGATCGCTCCGAGTCGGTTGGCTCGCTTCCACAGCACGCCGAGCAACAGGATCGCGAGAGTCGGACCCTGCACCAGGGAGAACACGGTCTGGATCGCGTTGTAGATGTTGCTGAATCGTTGCTCGATCCAGGGCGCGACCAGGGCCGCAGCGACCAGCAGCACCCCGGCGAGAAGCCGACCGAAGACCAGTTGCGCGTGCTCCGGAAAGGCTTTGTTCCGTTTTCGTTGGACGAGCCTCGCGATGTCCTGTGTCCAGAGCGTCGTGGCGGAGTTCAGGTGGGAGTCGACGCTCGACATCAGGGCGGCCAGGAAGGCGGCGAACATCAAGCCGCGCAGCCCGGGCGGTAGGAGGAGGCGAATCAGCGAGGGCACGGAGTCGTCGGCGTGCCCCAGGTCGGGGAGGAGTACGACCGCAGCGAGGCCGGGCAGGGCGACCAGTAGCGGTATGAACAGTTTGAAGCCGGCCGCGAGCAGGACCCCGGCCCGTGCATCCCACTCCGAGCGAGCGCCGAGAACCCGCTGCACCACCGCCTGGTTGCCGGTGTAGTAGGCCGTCGAGAGCACGATGCCGAGGCCCAGCACGATGCCGGTCCACGGAAAGGGAGTCGGCGAGTCGTGCGGCAGATAGACCGACAGGTGGTCTGCAAACTCCGGTCCACGCTCGAGGATTCGGGCGCGCAGTGCGAACGGCCCGCCGACCTCCCACAGCACGCGTACCACCAGGGCCCCGCCGCCGACGAACATGATGACCAGTTGCAGCACGTCGGTCATGACGACGGCGGTGAGCCCACCGGTGATCGTGTAGACGCCGACCACGACGGCGGTCAGCCAGATCGACACCGCCGGGTCCCAACCCAGCACGCCGCGCAGGAGCACGGCGGTAGCGTGCAGCATGATGCCGAGGTTGAGTACGAGAATCACTCCCCAGCACAGGGCCAGAAAGGTCTGGACCTCGGTGCCGTACCGCCGCCCGAGGAACTCGGGGACCGTGAACACGCCGGAGCGCCAGTAGTAGGGGACGATCAGAAACGCCGCGATCAGCAGCGCCGGCATCGAGCCCAGCCAGTCGAAGTTCGCCTGCGCCACGCCGTATCGATAGGTGCCCCCGGCGACCGCGATGAAGTCGGTAGCGCCGATGTCGCTTACCACGATCGACATGCCGACCGCCCAGAAGGGGAGCGCTCGGCCCGCCACGAAGAAGTCGCCGGCGCTCTTGACGTAGCGACCGAGCCACGTGCCGAGCACCAGCACGCCGGCCAGGTAGACCAGGACGATCGCGGTGTCGATGCCGGCCAGACCCGTGCTGCCGCTCATCGATGGGCGCTCGTGTGCCTGGGTCTGGGTCGATCCAGTCTGGGTCGATCCAGTCTGCGTCGATTCAGCTCGTCGTCGAGCCGTGGCCGCAGCCAGGCGAGACTCTTGCCTGCGGCCTCCATCGGTGGCCCGTCGCTGAAGTCCTGCTCGACCACGAAGCACTCCACGCCGCAGTCCAGTGCAGCCTCGACGACTCCCTCGAGATCGACATCGCCCTGCCCGAGGGGGCGGTAGGGGATCTGCTCATGGGCGAGCGCGGGGCGCTGCGCTTCGGGCACGAGCAGGCCGTCCTTCAAGTGAACCAGCCGCACCCGGTTCGGAGTGGCTCCGATCTGCCTCACGTAGTCGACGGGATTGGCGCCTGCCCAGGCGAGCCAGAAGACATCCAGCTCGGCCGAGATGGAGTCGTGCGACGCGTGCGAAAGGATCTGGAGGATTCCGTCGGCTCCGCCCTTCGAGCTCGTGGGCCCGGGGCGGAGCTCGAAGTCGTGGTTGTGGTAGGCGAGCCGGAAGCCACGTCCGCGGAGTCGGTATCCGACCAGGTCGAGTCGCTCGCCGACCCGATGGTAGACGTCCTCTTGCGAGCGCTGTTCGGGAGTGAGATAGGGCACCACCAGGGTGCGACAGCGAAGTGACTCCCAGAGCTCGAGCTGCTGGTCGGTGTCCCGTTCGAGAGTATCGAGGTCGACGTGCGCTGCGACGATGGATAGACCGGTTTGCTGGAGGACCACACGCCAGAAGCCGGGAGAGCGATCCCACAGACCGCCGAACCACTCGACTCCGTCGTAGCCGAGGGCAGCCACTCGATGGAGAGTTTCCGCGGGGTCCGTGGCGAACTCGTCGCGCACCGAGTAGAGCTGGAGCGCGATCGGAGGGCGGTGACCCTCGCCGCTGTCGAAGGGGCTGGTCATTCTGCTCCCCGGTCGGGCTACTCCCCGGTCTGGGTCAGGAAGCCATGGTAGAGGCCCATGTAGTAGGGCAGCAGGAACGACGCACCGTCCGCCAGACGATGGCCTTCACCGCCCTGGTAGAGCTGCCACGGATCGTGATTCCAGTGACCGACGAAGCGCTCGTCGATCGGCAGTACCCGTCCGTCACGAAGATGCCCGCGCGGCCGGGTGACCGACGAGCCGGCAAGCGTCACCACGTCGAGCCGGTGGGAATTGTCGAGGCGCCAGTCGATCCGATCCAGTGGATAACGCTGCAGGCTGTCGATGGCGTCGAGCAACCAGCGGTCGTCCGTGGGGCCGAGATCACGATCCTCGAACGCGTCGGCGTACCGGATTCCAGGGGTCCGCGCCGCCCACATGAAGTTGAACAAGGGATTGCGCTCCGGCGCTTCGAGCTCCCAGTAGCGGTCGAAACTGTGCGCCCAGATCTCGCGCAGGGCGCTGTCGCGCTCGTACCCGATCAGGTGATAGAAGCCCATGAAGGCCATTTCGTCGTCCGACTGGTTGCCGCTTCCGAAGCCGCTGTGGATCTTCGGCACCCGAACGTTCGCGGCATAGCCATGGTCTTCGATCAGGCGTTTCGCCGTGGCAGCGTAGCGGGGGTCGCCGGTCATGTGCTCCGCGATGCGCAGGTAGCTGAGCATGCTCAGCGAGTTGAGACCGCGCTCCTCCCACCAGTCCCGATCGTGATTCAGCGCGTCGGGCCCGAAGACGCTCCACCGGGTCGGGAGGCCGTCGTGGTCGATCAGTGAGAAGTCGTGCTCGATGAGGTGGTCGACGATCGATGTCACGACGGCGCGGACCTCGGCCCTCTCCTGGTCGGTATCGGCGACCAGGTCGTAGTAGAGAGCGTAGAAGAAGAAGTGTCCGTCGAGCTCGTCCGAGCTGGTGTCGCTCTTCCAGTACCACTGCCCGTCGGCGCTGACCGGCCAACGAGGGTCGATCAGTTTCCAGTTCGCGTCGCGCTCGGCCTTGTGACGCCGATCCTCTTCGAGACGCCCGACGTTGGGGTCGGGTCCGTCGGCGGGAAGGATCGAGCGGGCGACGAATCCGGGAGGCGGTGCGGGGTCGCCGCCCTGGGTGACTTCGCCGAGAAAACGCAGAGCCTCGAAGGCGCGGCGCGCACGATCGCGCGCTGCCGCGCTGCGGGTGGCCGCCCAGGCATAACATTCGGCCGCACCGTACATCGCTGTCCACAGGCCGTCATTGTCACTGGAATGCTGGCGCACCTCGGTGGTCACCCCGGGCTCGGGGAGAGACACCCAGCCAACGTAGCCCCAGGGAGTTCGCCGATGAAAGCGATCGATGTCGACCTCGAATCGCCGAGCTTTCTCGGCCAGGGTCATCGGCAGCATGCGGATGACCGACACACCTGCGGCCGTTGCGGTCCAGACGTTTCCCTGGTCGTCCACCGCCAGATCGATTACCCGGTCCTCCGGCAGCCAGCGTCGTCCCTGCCGATACTCCCACTCCCCGTCACTCCAGTGCACGAGCCCGCGGTCGGTGCCGAGCCACACATCGCCGTCGGGGCCCGCGGTCGCGGCGGTGAAGCCGCTCCACGGCAGACCGTCGGTGCCGTCGAACAGCGACCAGGCGGACGTGTCGAAGTCGTACATCCCGAGTCCTGTGGGGGAGCCGAACCAGAGTCGACCGAGGGTGTCGAAGACCACGAAGCGCACGTCGACCGGATTCCAGCTCCTCCTGTCGTCGCGGGGAGTCAGACGGATCCACTCGTTGGGACTTGCCCTGGTGCCGTGAGCGAAGAGTCCGCTGTCGCTGGCGGCCGCAGCCAGGGTTCCCGTGGGGCTGAACGAGTGGCCGGGCGCGACGGCGACCGAGCGGGCCTCGTTGGCGCCGGGAAGGCCCCCGAGGGCTCGAGTCGATCCCATCCGGTTGAGTGCGACGCCGGCTCGACTGGCGATCCAGATCTCCGGTGGCAGACCGTCGCCCAGGGCCAGGTCGCTGGCGTTCGGCACCAGTCCGAGACTCCGAGACCGATCGCTGTTCGTGGTGAGCCAGTGGATCTCTCCTCCCGCCACCAGGTAGAGGTAGGGCTCCCGCACCGCGAAGGCCTCGATGGCGTGGCCGGGAACGGGCGTTGTGCTGCTCCAGCTCGAGCCCTGGTAGCGGAACAGCCGGTCGCCCGCGGCAACCCACACCGACGCTCCGTCGACGGCGATGGCATGGAGGTCCTTCGTCGGCGCTCCGTCGTCCGCGTCCCAGGTCTCCGCGACCGGCTGCGGAAACGGTCCCACGGGACGGGAGAATCGTGGGGTGCTCTGGGCCGAGGCCACGAGAGCGGTCAGCCCCAGCCCCAGCAGGATCAGGGCGGCTCTCGGACAAACCGTGTATGGGGCCCCGGAGCGGTGGGCGATTCGGGCTCGATCGGACCTCGCCATCCGGGGCGCCGAGGGTCCGCGGCTACGATCAGGGAGAATGATCATGTCGATGAATCCAAAACACAGTATATCGAGGGCCCGCGACGCCGGCGGAGGGGACCTCCACGAATGAGCTCACCCCGTATCCTGCGCGAGGGAGAGGCGCAGGCGCTGCTCGATCTTCTCGACGGTTGGCCCTTCTCCGATGGGGGCACCGAGTCTCACTGGTCCGGGCCCGGAGGCGGGCGCGAGTTCTTTCGACGCTTCGTCGAGCTCGATCCCTCCTTTTCTCCGGAGAACGTGTGGGTCATCGAGGAATCGGGCCGACTCGTTTCCTGTGTACAGATCTTCCCCAGGGTCTTGAGGGCGTGCTCGATCACTTCGCCGGGGACGACGGCCCTTGCTTGCGGGGGCATCGGTTCTGTCTTCACGGTCCCGGATCGACGAGGTCGCGGTCACGGCGGGAAGCTGCTGGCCGCGGCGACCGAGGGCATGGTAGAGCGCGGAATGGAGGTGTCGCTGCTCGTGGCCGCGAGAGTGGCCTGGTACGAGAAACATGGCTGGGCCCCCTGGAGCGCTCTCGAAACTCGCCTGACGCCGCCGGGAGAGCACCCCGAGGAGACGTCGGGCGACCCGAGCGAAGTGCGCGCCTTCGAAGACGCAGATCTCGAGGAGGTCCGCCGCATCGGTGAGCTTTATTCGGCGTCGCGGTGGGGCTCGGTGCGGCGCAGCGTCGGCGATTGGCGAGCCAGTCTCGGCCTCGCCGGAAATCCTCGCGAAGACTTCTGGCTCGCTCTCCGGGACCGGGAGGCGGTGGCCTATCTTCGTGCCACCGGTCTCTACGGTGAGCGTCGGATTCTCGAATGGGGCTATGCGCCCGGCAGCATCGACGAGCAGGTCCTCCTCTTCCGATCGGGACTCGCAGCGTCCTCTTCCGCCGTCACGCTGCCGCTGCGGGACGCCGCCCTCGAGGCGGCCCTGATTCGGGCTGGCTGGCGGCTGAGCCACGAAACGGGCTCGAGTTGGATGTTGCGTGCGCTCGACCCCTCGGGATTGGCCCGGCGATTCGGCGTGCCCGCGTCAGAGGCGACCTCGAGGCTTCTCGACCGGCTCCTTCCTCGCGAGCGCTTCGCCTTCTGGCTGGCCGACCGCTTCTGAGGGCCGGGCGGGATCCTCTTCCTGTTTGCCAGCGCCGGGGGGCTGTAGGATCGAGCGCTCGATCGACTGAGAGATTCGGGAAGACGGAGGAATCCGGTGAGCAACGGGACCGACAGCACGACGCGGGGAGATCTGCAGCGCGGCACGTTCGGGACCGGACCGGTCTTCTTGACCGCGATCTCCACCATTCTGGGCGCGGTGATGTTCCTGCGCTTCGGCTACGCGGTCGGACACACGGGCTTCATCGGCGCGGTCGGGATCATCCTGCTGGGTCACCTGGTGACGATTCCCACCGCGATGGCCCTGGCCGAGATCGCGACCAATCAGAAGGTCGCGGGCGGGGGTGAGTACTACATCATCTCGCGCTCGTTCGGCATCCTGATCGGTGCGGCGATCGGCATTGCGCTCTTTCTGTCTCAGGCGATCAGTGTCGCTTTCTACGTGATTGCCTTCGGGGAGGCGTTCCGTCCGGTCTTCGCCTGGCTCGAGTCGAGCTACGGGATCGTGGTGACCGACGCGCGCGTGGTGAGCCTACCGGCGCTCGTGCTTCTGGCCGTGGTCGTGCTGTGGCGCGGCGCGGACCTGGGTTTGAAGCTGCTCTGGATCGTGGCCGCCACCGTGTTCGTCTCGCTCGTGCTCTTCTTCCTGGGCGGCGGCGACTCCGGGGCGGAGTCCGTGCGAGACGCGCTGGTGCGTTCCGTGGACGATCCGAATACGACCTTCTTCGTGGTCTTCGCGATCGTCTTTCCCGCCTTCACCGGGATGACGGCCGGAGTCGGTCTGTCGGGAGACCTACGCGACCCGAGTCGCTCGATTCCCGTCGGAACTCTGGCCGCGACGCTCGTCGGTATGGTGATCTACGTAGCGCTGGCGCTCAAGCTCGCACTCTCTGCGGGTCTCGAGGAGCTGGCGACCGATCAGTTCGTGATGGCCAAGATTGCACTGTGGCCTCCGATCATCCCGATCGGACTCGCCGCAGCGACCATCTCCTCGGCCATCGGTTCCGCGCTGGTCGCCCCTCGCACCTTGCAGGCGCTCGCGGCCGACCGGATCCTGCCGGTGAAGTGGCTCAATCGCTGGCTCTCGAAGGGTCGCGGTGAGATCGGTGACCCGGTCAACGCTTCCCTCGTGGTGTTCGGACTGGCCCTGGTGTTCGTTCTGGCCGGCGACGTGAACATCGTGGCCATGGTCATCACGATGTTCTTCATGGTCACCTACGGTGCGATCTGTACGATTTCCTTCCTGGAGCACTTCAGCGCGGATCCCTCGTATCGCCCGGTCTTTCGCTCCCGCTGGTTCGTGTCGCTGCTCGGCGCCACGATGTGTCTGTGGCTGATGTTCCGCATCAGCGCCGGCTATGCCCTGCTGGCGCTGATCGTCATGTTCGGGCTCTACATCTTCCTGAGCCTGGCCAATCCCGAGCGCAATGGCCTCGCGGCCCTGCTGCAGGGTGCGATCTTCCAGATCGGCCGGCGTCTGCAGGTCTTCCTGCAGAAGTCGAGTCAGCGTGGCGCCGACGAGCGCTGGCGACCGTCGGTGGTCTGCATCTCGAGCGCTACGTTCGAGCGCCGGGAAGCGTTCGATCTGTTGCGCTGGCTCTCCTATCGCTATGGCTTCGGCTCCTACATCCACTACATCCAGGGATACCTCTCGAGGGCGACGGCGCTCGAGTCCCGAGAGACCCTCGAGCGGCTCGTGCGTCTGGCCGACGTCAGCAACAGCCAGGTCTACGTCGACACGATGGTGAGCCCCTCCTACACGACTGCGGTCGCACAGCTGGCGCAGCTGCCGGGAATCTCGGGAAAGGAGAACAACACGGTCCTGTTCGAGTACCCGAAGAGCCATCCCGAAGAGGTCGAGGACATCATCTCGAACTACCAGCTGCTGTGCGCCACCGGTCTGGATATCTGCATCCTGGCGAGCAGCGACCTGAACTTTGGCTACAAGCGCGAGATCCATGTCTGGCTGACTGCCGCCGACTTCGACAACGCCAGTCTGATGATCCTGTTGGCCTACATCATCCTGGGGCATCCCGATTGGGGAAAGGCGCAGATCAAGTTGTTCGCGATCTATCCCGAGGCCAGTCTCGAGCAAGAGAGGGAGCGCCTGTGGGCGCTCGTGCGTGAGGGTCGGATTCCCATCGCGCGTCGCAACATCCGCCTGATGGCCCAACAAGAGACGGTGTCCAAGAAGTCGATCATCAGCGAGAGCTCACGGGATGCAGACCTGCTGATCGTCGGGTTCCGAGGGGAGTCCCTGCAGCATCGCGGTGCCGAGCTGTTTTCCGGCTACGACTCCGTCGGCGACGTGTTGTTCGTCAACAGTACGACCCAAGTGGAAATCGACGAGCGAGTACAGGAATCGGAGCTGGTCCCCGAGGAGGAGGACATGGACGGGGAGTCACCCTCGGACGCCGAGTCGAGCTCGAGCGAGGAGGACGCCCCTTCGGAGCGGGCCTCGGACGTCCCTGACGGATTCTGAGCCGCCCTTTCGGAGAGTGGGCCGGGACGACTTCTTTGCTAGCGTGATCGGGCAATGAAGAACATCCCAACTGACTTTCCACGAGGAGTGAAGCTCCTTCACGACCCGCTCCGCAACAAGGGAACTGCCTTCTCCGAGGAGGAACGCGAGGCGTTCGGCCTGCGGGGACTGCTTCCTCCTCGGGTGATGACCCAGGATCTCCAGGTCCAGAAGCTGCTGGAGAACCTTCGAGGCAAGAGCTCGGACCTCGAGCGCTACATCCAGCTGATCGGTCTCGAGAATCGCAACGAGGTGCTCTTCTACCGTCTGGTGGTCGATCACCTCGAAGAGATCATGCCGATCATCTACACCCCGACCGTAGGCGAGGCGTGTCAGAAATTCGGGCACATCCTGCGCCGCCCGAGGGGCCTCTTCGTCTCCGCCAACGACCGTGGGCGGATGGTGGAGGTGCTGCGCAACTGGCCGCACCCCGAGGTGCGCATCATCGTGGTCACCGATGGCGAGCGGATTCTCGGCCTGGGAGATCAGGGCGCCGACGGGATGGGAATTCCGATCGGCAAACTGTCGCTCTACACGGCCTGCGCCGGGATTCATCCGACCCAGTGCCTTCCCGTCATGCTCGACGTCGGCACGGACAACGAGGAGCTGCTCGAAGACCCCCTCTACATCGGCCTGCCGCAGCGCCGGCTCCGCGGTGAGGAGTACGACTCGCTGGTCGACGAGTTCTTCCGGGCTGTGGCGGAGGTGTACCCGCGCGCGATCATCCAGATCGAAGACTTCGCGACGCGTAACGCCTTCACCGTGCTCGAGCGGTATCGAGAGACCTACTGCACCTTCGACGACGACATCCAGGGCACTGCAGCGGTCGCGCTCGCCGGCGTGTTCTCGTCACTGCGCATCACCGGAGGAAAACTCTCCGATCAGCGCATCCTCTTCCTCGGTGCCGGCGAAGCCGGGGTCGGAATTGCCGATCTCGCGGTGTCGGCCATGGTGGAGGAGGGGCTCGGAGAGCAGGAGGCTCGACAGCGTTGCTGGTTCCTCGACTCGAAGGGAATGGTCGTTGCCAGCCGGACCGACCTCGCGAGTCACAAGAAGCCCTACGCCCACGAGCACGAGTTCACCGCCGACCTCCTCTCGGCGGTCGGGGCGCTCGAGCCGACGGTGCTGATCGGAGTGTCCGGCACTCCGGGTACGTTCACCCCCGAAGTGTTGAAGGCGATGGCGAGGATCAATCGGCGGCCCATCGTCTTCGCACTCTCGAATCCGACCTCGAAATCCGAGTGCACGGCCAAGGAGGCCTATACGGCCACCGAGGGGCAGGTCATCTTCGCCAGCGGAAGTCCGTTCGCCCCCGTGGTCTACGACGGGCGAACGTTCGTACCCGGTCAGGGCAACAATGCCTACATCTTTCCGGGGGTCGGGCTCGGCCTCATCGCCTCCGAAGCCTCGCGGGTGACCGACGAGATGTTCTCACTGGCGGCCAAGACGCTGGCCGAGGAGACGGTGCAGTCGGATCTCGACTGTGGCCGCGTGTACCCGCCCTTCACTCGCATTCGGGAAGTGTCTCTGGCGATCGCGACGGCCGTGGCGGAGAACGCCCACGAGCGTGGGCTGGCCAGAACGGAGCGGCCGCAAGACCTGCGCTCCCACATCGCCAGTCTGATGTTCGAGCCCCGCTACGAGGACTACGTAGGCAAATGAGTCGAACCGGGGGCCGGGGCGGAGCCCGCGTCGACGAGGAGTGAGCTTCGCGCGGTCCGGAGATCTCTCCTGGCCTGCCGAGCGCTAGACTAGGCCCGCTTTGCCAACCTCGACCACCATCCGCCAGCGGCTCGTGCGGACTCAGGTGATCGGCATCCTGACCCTGGGGGCCGCGATCCTGGCGACGACGTTCCTGGGCGCATCGCGGGCGGTGCGTTCGATCAATCGAGCGTTGATCGATCGGGCGGTCGAGCAGAGCGAGGCCGAGGTCCTACGCTTCTTCGAGCCGCTCGGACGAAGTCTGTTCTCGGCTCGCGCCTGGGGTGAGGAAGGACTTCTCGATCCCGAGCGGCCCGAGTTGGTCGACCTTCTGTTTCGGCCGTTGCTCCGCCAGATGCCCCAGCTGGCTGCGGTGACCGTGGCCTGGGAGAGCGGCCAGATCCATCGCGTCGCGCCGCTCGAAGGAGAAGCGCGATTGGCGGTCGAGTCGAGATCCATCGAGGATCAGGACTGGTTCGTCGAGGCGATCGAGAGGGTCGAGAATCCCTGGCCGATGTATCTCTCGCCGGTGCGCCGGGGTGCCGAGCTCGATGCTCTCGACTCGACCGCCTCGATGGCCTGGGTCGGTCCTGACGGCCGGGGTGTGATCATGCTGGAGATCGCCTTCGAAGAAGTGATCGATTTCGCGCAGGGACTGCGGGTCACCGAAGGGGGCGGCGTGACCTTGATGACGGAGGACTTCCAGTTGCTCGCCATGCCCGAGGATCCGCGCTACTGGATGGGAGTCCCACGGGGCTGGCTGCTCAAGACTCCGAACGAGCTGGGCTCGTCGTTGGTGGAGCGGGCCGTCGAGGCCTACAGCGTTCAGAGTGAAGCGCAGCAGGGTGAACCGGTGCGCTTCCGCCACGAGGGTGCGGTCTGGTGGTCGCAGGTGCGCCGGGTCGATCTCGGTCCCGAGGGAGGGCTGCTGGTGTCGGTCCTGGTGCCCAACGCCGATCTGGTCGGCGATCGCGTGCAGACCCGCTGGTGGATTCTCGGCCTGACGTTGTTCGTCCTGGGCATCGCCATCGTGCGTGCGTGGTTGATGGCGCGCCGTTTGAGCCAACCCATCGAGGCGCTGGTGCGCAACAGTGAGCGCATGAGCGCTGGGGATCTCGATCGTGGCGAAGAGGTGCATGCTCCCTTTGCCGAGGTGGAAGCGCTGGTCGCGGCCCAGACCGAAATGCGCCGGAGCCTCCGATCTCTGGTCAAGATGGAGAGCGACATCGACGTCGCTCGCGAGATTCAGCAGAGCACCCTGCCGACTCGGCTGCCGCAGGTCGACGGCTTCGATCTGGCCGCCTGGAGCGAGCCGGCGGAAGAGACCGGCGGAGATGCATACGATGCGTTCGGGCTGAGCGCGGCGGCCACGTCGCTCGAGAAGCCGCGCCGGGCGATGCTCCTGCTGGCGGATGCTTCCGGCCACGGGATCGGACCGGCTCTTTCCGTGACCCAGCTCCGTGCCATGTTGCGCATGGCAGCGCGGATGGGCGGAGAGCTCTCTCGAACGGCTCGCCTGCTCAACGATCAGCTGTGGGCCGATCTGCCCCGAGGACGCTTCATCACGTGCTGGCTCGGTGAGATCGACTCCGCGAGCGGCAGTCTGCGCTCCCTCAGTGCCGGTCAGGGGCCACTGATCTACTACGACGCCGCACGCGACCGGGTCGAGCAGTATCCGGCGGATGCTCCTCCGTTCGGAGTGCTCGAGCACCTCGAGCTTCCCGAGCCGAAGGTGAAACGGATGGCACCGGGGGACGTGATGGCGGTGGTCTCTGACGGTATCTATGAGGCCAAAGACAGTCGGGGTCGCGAGCTGGGAAGGGACAACGTTGCCAGCGTGGTGGCCACCCATGCCTCGGAGCCTGCGGAGAGGATCGGAGAGGCCGTCCGTGAGCTGGTGAACAACTTCACCGGTGGAGCGCCGGCGGACGACGATCGCACGGTGCTGCTGATCCGTCGGAGCTGAAGCGGGGATCGCGACCGGATCACGCCGAGTGGTCGGATGGCTCGGTATGATGGAATTTCGACACCCAGTTCGGAACCACCTCAGGAGCTAGCCGTGAGATTGTCTCGACTTCCTGTGGGGGCCACGCCGGTGGCCGCCGCGATCCTTCTTCTGCTCACTCTGAGCCCCGCGCTCGCTCAGATCGCAGGGACCAAGCAGGTCGCCGCGGCTTCGATCGAGGAGCACGGGGACGAGCTGATCGACCTCAGCCTCGACATCTGGCGATTCGCCGAGACCGCCCTGCGAGAGACCCGCTCGGCAGCTCTGCTCGCCGAGTACGCCGAGCAGCAGGGCTTCCGGGTCGAAAGAGAGGTGGCCGGCATGCCGACCGCCTTCGTGGCCGAGTTCGGCTCCGGACGCCCACTGATCGGCATCATGGGTGAGTACGACGCGCTCCCCGGGATCTCGCAGAAGGTCCAGACCACCAAGGAGGCCTTCGAAGAGGGAGCCGGCGGGCATGGCTGCGGGCACAACCTGTTCGGCCCGGCGAGCCTGGGTGCCGCCATGGCGATCAAGGAGCTGATCGAGGCCGGGGAACTGACGGGCACGATTCGTTTCTACGGCACCCCTGCGGAGGAGTCGGTGGGGGGCAAGATCTACATGGCTCGTGAGGGTCTGTTCGACGATGTCGACGTGATGCTGGCCTGGCATCCCGCCGACCGAACCGTGGCGGACACCGGCAGCAGTCAGGCACTGGTCGACTTCGTGGTCGAGTTTCACGGCGCGACCGCCCACGCCGCTGCCGACCCCTGGAACGGGCGCAGCGCGCTCGATGCGGTCGAGCTGTTCACCTTTGCGCTCAACCAGATGCGCGAGCACGTCCGCCCGACCGTGCGCATGCACTACACGATTCTCGAGACCGGCAAGGTCCCGAACGTGGTCCCCGACTACTCGAAGCTGTGGGTCTGGCTCAGAGACTCCAAGCACGAGTCGGTCGATCAGCTGCTCGTGCGGGTGCGCGCGATCGCCGAAGGAGTGGCCCTGGCCACCGGAGTCGAAGCGGTGCTCACCGTGCAGAGCGGTGACTACGAGATGCTGGCCAACATGAGAGGGGCGGAAGCGATTCAGGCCAATCTCGAAGCGCTCGGGCCGATTCCCTTCGACGAGAAGGAGCAGGAGTTCGCCCGTGCGATTCAACGAGCCACGGGAGTGGCCGAAGAGGGGTTGCACGGCGTGCCAGAGCCGCTCGACCGCAACCCCGGCGAGCCCGAAGGCGGCTCGACCGATGTGGGCGACGTCAGCTGGGTCGTGCCGACCCTGCACCTCTCCGTGACGACCGGCGCCTACGAAGCCCCTTGGCACGCATGGCCGGTGGTGGCGACCTCCGGCATGTCGATCGGCCACAAGGGGCTGCTCTATGCGGCCAAGGCGCTCGCGCTCACCATGGTCGATCTCTACGAGCAGCCGGCGTTGGTCCAGGAGATCCAGGACGAGTTCGCCCAGGCGACCGCGGGAGTGACCTATCGGCCCTACGTTCCGGAGGGGCCCCCGCCCATTCCCAAGGACGTCGCACCGGCCGTCGAGACCGAGGACTGAGGGGATGCCCGGTCGATCGACCCTCCGGATCCTCCTGCTCCAGGCGCGCAATCCCGACGACGGGGCGCGGGTCGAGGAGCGCGCCTCCTTCGCGCGGTTCTGCGAGGTCGAGGTGGAGCAGGTCACCCCGTGGGATCTGCTCGAAGGTCCTCCTCCAGCGGATCGGCTCGTCGATCACGATGCGGTGATGATCGGTGGATCCGGGGACTACTACGTGTCGAAACGCAATCTGCCCCACTACGAGGCGACCCTCGGCTGTCTGGCGGAGATCGCGACCGCGGGTCCGCCGCTCTTTGCCTCCTGCTTCGGGTTCCAACTGCTGACCGCCGCACTCGGAGGGGAGATCGTGCACGACCCCGAGACGACCGAGGTCGGCACCTACGAGCTCAGCCTCACCGGGGCCGGAAGCCGAGATGAGTTGTTCGGTGAGCTGCCGGAGCGATTCGCTGCCCAACTCGGCCGCAAGGATCGGGCGACTCGACTGCCTGCCGAGGCCGCCCACCTGGCGAGCAGCGAGCGCTGTCCCTTTCAGGCCTTCCGCATGCCGAACCGACCAGTGTGGGCGACCCAGTTTCATCCGGAGCTCGACGAGACGACCAATCGCGAGCGCTTCTTGCGCTACCTCGACGGCTACGCTGCCTACATGAGCGACGCGGAGCGAGAAGAGGCGCTGCGCGGCTTCACCGAGAGCCCGGCGACCGCGTCCTTGCTCCGCCGTTTTCTCGACGTCGCGGTCTGAGATGGCGGTCTGAGATGGCGGCCCGAGTGGCCGGCTCGCTTGCGTAAAGATCTTTATATTTCTTTACCGTATCTTCATGTAGGGTAAAGGAATACGAGGTTGGGCGTCAAAGCTCTTCCCATCGGCGAAGCCATCGTGGCGCAAGGGGCTGCAAGCGATGAAATTCCATTCACGGACCGTGCGAATCACCCGACAACGAACCGCCGCGCTCCCGAGCGTAGGCCTGTTGTGCCTTGGGCTACTCGGCACGGCGGCGCTGGCGGACGACTACTCGGCCCGATTCTCCGAGTCGGTGCATCAGGCGGTGCAGACTCTCGAGCCCGGCCTCGTCGGTGCGCCGATCGAGACCTTCGAGGTCCGGCTCGTCGATCCGGAGAGCGGCAAGAAGCGCCGCTTCGAGTCGGTCAATCCGTGGAATGCGATCATGCCGGACCTCTTCGCCTTCCTCGAGACGGGTGAGGGAGACGGGGAGCGGATCTACTTCGTCGATCTTCTCGAGCGCGCGATCGAGGCGCACATGGCGACTCTGGCGGAGCTGCGGGACGAGCTGGAGGGCTCGGTGGCTCCCTCGGCCGCTGTCGTCGCCCGCTTCGATCCGCGAGACGCCGGACTGATCCGCGTGCCACCGGTCGGCCCCTTTCAGGACATCGCGATCCACTTCCGAGCGATGGTGGAGTACGACTCGGGGAACAGCCCCGGCATCCTGGTGATGTTTCGCTACGCGGCCGATCCGGATCGCCAGCCGCTTCTCTGTCGCCTGATCATCCCTGAAGATGGCATGCGCGCCATCGGCGACCGCACGAGCGGGCTGGTCCAGGCCGAGGTGCCCCGTCTGGTCAAGACCCGGAGCGTGCTCGAGGCGTGGGTCGCGGGCCAATGGGTGCGGCCGCCCAACGACTGGCAGCGCTACCTGATCGATGAGCCGCTGCATCCCGAAGCGACCGACCGGCTCGAGGGGCGTCGCCCGGACCTCCTGGTGTCGCTCGGCGGGACCGACAGCTCTCCCTGAGCCGCTACTGTCCGAGACCGATCTCGAATCGGTCCGAGGGCTCGAGCTCGCTCCTCATTCCTCCGTTGCGCAGCCATTGCGTCGCCGTGGCGCGCACCGACGGGTCCGCCGAGAGCAGGCTGTCCCAGAATGCGGTCGCGGCCATTCGGATGAGGGTCTTGTGCCGCTCGGCCTGCTCCGCCGCCGCCCCCTGAGTGGCTGGGATCTGGCGGCCCGAGAAGGTCATGTGCACGCCGTCACCCAGGACGAGGAGATACTGGTCGACGCCGCCGATGAGCTCGAACGGACGGGTGCGGTCCTCGGGAGTCAAGTCACCCATCGGCGATCCATCCTCGGTGCCGGTGAGGTGAAAGACAGGCATCCGCATGTTCGCGAACGCTTCCTCTGCCGACCCTTGTCGGGGCGGAGAAGGACTCATCGCGAAGGCTCCTCCAAAGCTCTCCACGGCATACCGTTGGCCGACCACCGGGAAGCTCTGGCCGGCGGCCGCCAGCGTCGTGATCGCTCCGAAGGAATGGCCGGACATGCCCATGCGGGTGGCATCGAGTCGGGTCGCGAAGTCTCCCTCCGAAGCCATCCTCCGGATCTGCTCGACGGTAAAGGGGATATCTCCGAACCGGGCCTCGGACACGGCTGGATCGCGCATCTGTTGCAGCATCCCCTGCACACCCAGTTCGCGCAACACGGCCACGTCGCTACCGGCATGCTGCAGGTGAAAGCACGCGTAGCCGTGGCTGGCCAGGTGGCGGCCGAGATACTCGGCGCCCGCTCTCGAGCCGCCCGCGCCGTGAGACCACACGACGATCGGAGCGGGGCCCTCGCCGGAGGGCAGATAGAGCCGGTAGGGCACGACGCGGCCGTCCCGGCTCGGATCGCTCCATTCACCGTCCTCGACCGTGACCGAATGTGGGCCGGGTTCGCCCTTGTACGCTTCAGCGAAGCTCGGCGCGAGGGCGACCACCGCCAGGAGAAGAAGGGACAGCGTCTTCGAGCGGGTGCCGGCCTTCACCTGATCTCGCCTCACTTCGCCGGCTTCAGCGCACTTCGAAGATCGTGGTCCAGCGGTGCGGTCCCCACTGCAGCTCCAGGGTGCCTCCCGCGGCATCCGGGCTCTCGGTGAGGACGGCGGAGAGCTCCTCGGCGACGGCGCTCTCGTCGAGGGAGTGGGTCAGCTCGATCTCACCGACGTCGGCCGCGGGGTCGTGCATCGACCCCCACACGTCCGGCTCGCTGTTGAGACGAAGTTGCCAGCGCCCCGCTTCGTCCCGGGCCAGCCAGAGACTGTAGAGGCCGGCGTAGCCGGGGGAGAGGTTCCCGGGCTCGACCCGGGTCTCAGCGAACTCGAGGGGCAGCTCCGTGCGGAGCTTGATCGCGGACGCTCCCTCCAGGGCCAGCACCTGGCCGTTGGCCAGGGTTTCGATGCGTGCGTAGTCGCTGCTCTGGGTCTTCAGCTTCCCACAGTCGATCTCGACGGTCCGGGTCTCTCCTTCGACCTCGAAGGCCAGCTCGGCCGAGTTGTGGGACAGGCGCTTCAGCGCCTTGCGCAGGAACTCCAGCCGACTGTCGTCCTTCGGCTGACCGGCCCGGCGCTCGATCTTCGTCTGGGCGACGGCCGCGCCCGGCACGACCCCGAGGGCCAGGAGCGCGGCCAGCAGGCCGCCGCCCACCGCTGCCCGGGTCCGCTTCAAGTCAACGCCCTCCGCCACCCGTGCCTGTCTGGCCGCCGTCCTCGAGCTTCGTCGCCGACGCGTAGTTGACGAACCCGAGCATCATCTCGTCGGTGGTGGCGGCACCGAAGCGGATGCCCCGGCTGGCGTCGAACCCTCGCTCGGCACCCCGCTCGGGCGTGTTGTCGAACCACATCGTGACCTCGAGGCGAGTTCCGCCCGGGAGCAGCTTCGGCTCCTTGTACTGGTAGGTGGTCTGCCATTCCTGGTCGTACCTCGGGATGTCGAGCAGGAGCTCGCGCTCGCCGTTCGGATAGACCGCCTCGTAGCGCGCAGCCACGGCGCGCAGATGGGCGTGGGGCCACAGGGTGAGGAGCATGGTGTCTTCCTCGAACACCCGCGCTGCCCCGACCTTGTGGGTTAGGACCCCCGGCGGAATCTCGAACCCGGAGTTGCCGACCGGGTGGTAGAGGATCTCGTGCTCCGGTGCCGCGTCCGCGAAGTGGAGTCCGATCTCGGACCGGTCCCAGAAGCCGGTGCCCTCGCCCGCTTCCTTGTTGTAGTGCATCGAAAAGCGCAGAGTGGACCCGGCTCGCAAGCGGATGGCGTAGCCGTCGGGAAACTTCTGGCTCTCGGCGCCGAGGGCGATACACCCCAACGAGAAGTCGCCGAACTTGCCGATCGAGGAGGTGCTCCCCTCGGGAAGGGCGAAGGCGCACATGTGATGGACGTTGACACCGCCGACCTTGAACTCGACCCCCTCGACCCAACGATCTTCGGGCAGGAGATCCTCGGTGAGCTTCATGGTGAAGTCGATGTTCACGTCCTCGACGTCGTCCTCGACGAAGTAGCGCTCCGGCATCGGGACCACCAGATCGGGCTTGCCCAGTGACCAGCCACCGGAGCCGTCCTCGGCGAAGGTCTTCGGTGGCGGCGCATCGGCGGGGTCGCCCGCAGGAGCTCCCGCGGCGACCCAGTCGACGACGCCGGCCACCTGGGTCTCGGTGAGCACACGCTCGTGATGAAAAAGTCCCTGGCTGGCGGCGGTAGCGAACCAGGGCGGCATGCGTCTCGCCTCGACTTCGCGCGCGATCGACTTCGCCCAGGGACGGACCTCCTCGTAGCTGCCGAACGACATCGGCGCCAGCATGCCTCCGATGTTCTCCCCCGCCGCGCGGTGGCAGGTCTGGCAGTTCTCCTGCATCACCGGCAGCACGTCGCGGTAGTACGTGGGGGCATCGCCGGGAGCGGGGGCGGCCGACGCGAATCCGGCGGTCGAGAGGACAGCGGCCGCGAGTCCAAGGCTACGAAAGGCGAGTCGGTTCATCTCTCCACCTCCTGTTCGAACCGCCAATGTTACTGGAAGGCGGTTTCCGCCCCCTGAGCGGGTCGGCTGGTCGGCCCAGGGGATCTCCTCCGGGACTCGCTTCCAGGGTGGTGCTTCCAGGGTGGTATCGTGCGACTCACTCCCATGCGAAACGGTCCTCCCCTCGAGGGGGCGCCGGTGGTCTTGCCGGTGCTCCTCATGCTCTTCGGCGCTTGTACGGCTCGGGCTTCGGAAGAGGCCGTGGTGTTGCGCGAGTTCGTCTTCGAGCGGGCACCGTTTCCGGAGAGCCACGCCTCGACCGTGATCGAGCTCGCAGACCGGACGCTGATGGTGGCGTGGTTCGGCGGGAGCAGTGAGGGGGAGAACGACGTGCGGATCTGGACCGCGCGCAAGCCTCCCGGCAGCGACGGCTTCGAGGCTCCCGTGGCGGTTGCCGCCGAGGTCGACGTGCAGGATTCCCCCGTGCCGACCTGGAACCCGGTGCTCTTTCAGCCGAGCGAGGGCCCCCTGCTGCTGTTCTACAAGGCCGGCCCGAGTCCTCGCGAGTGGTGGGGGATGGTGAAGCGCTCGACCGACGGCGGCCGCAGCTGGAGCTCGGGGCAGCGCCTGCCCGAGGGCATGCTTGGGCCGATCCGTGCGAAGCCGCTGGAGCTCGATGACGGCACCCTGCTCTTCGGCTCGAGCACCGAGCACGACGGATGGCGGGTGCACTTCGAACGAGCCGATGCCGAGCTGACGGGCTGGCAGCGCACCGAAGATCTGAGCTGGGAGCCAGAGCCTGTGGAGGCGATCCAGCCGACCTTCCTGCGCTACGCCGATGGGCGGATCCAGGCGCTGTGCCGGAGCCAGAACGGACGAATCGTCGAGAGCTGGTCCGAAGATGAAGGTCTCACCTGGACTCCGTTGCGCCGAACGGTGCTGCCCAACCCGAGCGCGGGAATCGACGCGGTCACTCTCGCTGACGGGCGTCAGCTTCTGGTCTACAACCACCAGGAGCGCGACCAGGGTCGCTGGGCGGGCTCTCGTCGCCGGCTCGATCTGGCCTCGACGCGCGACGGTCTACAGTGGAGCGCCGCGCTCGAGCTCGAGAACGATCCGTTGCGCCCGACGGACGGTTCGCAGCCCGGGGAATACTCCTATCCGGCGGCGATCGTCGGCAGCAACGGCCTGGTGCACGTGACCTACACCTGGCGTCGTCAACGCATTCGCCACGTGGTGGTCGATCCCGCCAAGCTCGAGCTGCGACCGATGCCGGGTGGCGCGTGGCCAGAGCCCTAGCTCGGCGACTGTGCCGATGCTGGCGACTCTCGATCTGATCGTCCTGGTGCTCTACGTGCTGGGTGTGGTGGTGCTGGGCAGCAGCTTCGCTCGGCGTTCCCGGACTCCGAGTGGGTTCACCGCGGCGCGCGGTGCGTTGCCAGGATGGGCCGTGGGGCTCTCCCTCTTCGGCACCTTCCTGTCGAGCAACACCTTCCTGGGCGTGCCCGGCAAGGCCTACGCGACCAACTGGAACTCCTTCGTCTTCAGTCTGTCGCTGCCGCTGGCGGCATGGATCGCGGTGCGTTGGTTCGTCCCGTTCTACCGCCACAGCGGCGAGATCTCGGCCTACACCCACCTCGAGAAGCGTTTCGGGCGGTGGGCGCGCACCTACGCCATGATCTGCTACCTGCTGACGCAGCTGGCTCGGATCGGTGCGATCCTGTTCGGCGTCTCCCTGGCGCTCGGCGCGCTGACCGGCTGGTCGCCGTCGGCGATCATCGTCGGGACCGGGATCCTGGTCACGTTCTACACCCTGCTCGGGGGCATCGAGGCCGTGATCTGGACCGACGTCGTGCAGAGCATCGTGCTGTCGGTGGGGGCGCTGCTGGCCGTCGCCTTGCTGCTCGCCGGGATGCCCGAGGGGCCCGGTCAGCTCTTCGAGATTGCCACCGCGGAGGCCAAGTTCTCGCTCGGGAGCGGGGCGATCGACTTCTCGAGCTCGACCATCCTCGTCGTCCTGCTCTACGGTTTGTTCATCAACCTCAACAACTTCGGGATCGATCAGAGCTTCGTGCAGCGCTATCACACGGCGCGCAGCGATCGAGCCGCGGCGCGCTCGGTGTGGCTCGCGGCGGCTCTCTACGTGCCGATCTCGCTGCTCTTCTTCTTCCTCGGATCGGGGCTCTTCGCCTTCTATCGGGCCCAGCCCGAGCTGCGACAGGAGTTGGAGCAGCGCGTGGCGGCCGAGCGGATCGCGGGTGAGGAGGCTCCGACCGACGCCGAGGTGGGCGACCGCGCGTTCCCACACTTCATCGTCGAGCAGATGCCGGTCGGGGTCTCGGGAATCTTGATCGCGGCTCTCCTGGCGGCCGCGATGAGCAGCATCGACACCAGCCTGAACAGCTCGGCCACCGTGATCCTGGCCGACCTGTGGCGGGGGTGGATCCGGCCCCCGGATCGGGTCGACGATCGGGAGGCGATGCGGGTCCTGCATGGCGGCACGATCACGGTCGGTGTGCTCGGTACCGGCACGGCCCTGGCCATGATCGGAGTCGAGAGCGTGCTCGACGCCTGGTGGACCCTGTCGGGGATCTTCGCCGGGGGAATGCTGGGTCTCTTCCTGCTGGGGATGATCGCCCGTCAGGCCGATCGAGCGGCGGCCCTGTGCGGCGTGACGGTCGGCGTGCTGGTGATTCTCTGGATGACGTTGTCGCCTCGGCTCGACGGCGACTGGGAATGGCTGCGCAGCCCCTTCCACAGCAACATGATCATCGTCGTCGGCACGCTTTCGATCTTTCTGGTCGGAGTGGTGGTGTCGCGTCTCGCCCCTCGAGAGCATCGCTGAGCCTCGTTGAGGACCGGTGCGGTCCGGTGGCGATGGGTAGGATGAGGGCATCCAGGCCTTGTCAGATTCACAGGAGATCATCCATGGCACACCGCAGAGCCCTCGTGGTCGCAGTCTCGTTCCTCTTGTGTGGGACGGTCCTCGGCCAGTCCGACGTTGCCGACCGGGTCGACCGCCGTACGGTCGACGTCTGGAGTGACGGCACACGGCTGTCGGGCGACGTCTGGACCCCGAAGGGCCACAGCGCGAACGATCGCCGCGGTGCGATCGTGATGTCGCACGGGTGGGGCGGCACACGAGATCACCTGAACCAGGCCTACGCACCGTGGTTCGCCGCCGAGGGCTTCGTCGTGCTGACCATCGACTATCGGGGCTGGGGCGACAGCGACAGCCGGCTGGTGCTGCTCGAAGACCAGCCCGAGCTCCCCGAGAGCGGCGAGATCACGGTCGAGGTGAAGGCCGTGCGCGAAGTGGTCGATCCCTTCGATCAGACCGAGGACATTCGCAACGCCATCACCTTCATCCAGGGAGAGCCCGGGGTCGACCCCGAGCGGATCGGCCTGTGGGGGTCCTCCTATTCGGGGGGGCACGTCATCTGGGTCGCTGCTCACGATCCTCGGGTCAAGGTCACGGTGTCCCAGGTCGGCTCGATGGACTCGATCGGAAATCTCGAGGTGCTGCCCGGGGGAGCCGAGGCGATGGCCGAGCTGCGCCGCCGGCGAGCCCGTGGCGAGGTCGAAGCCTGGCCCACCATGCCCGCAGCACCCGGCCTCCGGGGGACGCCCCACTGGACGCGGATCACGCAGTACAGCCCGCGCGACGTCGCGCACCAGAGCCGGGCCGCCGCGCTGATCATCGATGCCGAGAACGAAGAGCTCTTCGACAGACTCGAGAACGGTCAGGCGGTCTACGCGATCCTGAAGAACCGGGTGCCCGCCGAATACCACGTGATCGAAGGCATCGATCACTACGGCATCTATCGGCAGGGCCGTGAGGAGGCCCTCGCCCTGGCCATCGAGTGGTACAAGAAATATCTTTGAGGCGATGGCCGAAAGATCGGCTCGGCGGCCACCGGCAATCCGTGGACCCTCGCTCCGCGTAGGGACTTCAGGCGTGCGCCGTGTCGGCGTGGCCCGCCAGAATGCTCGCCAGGAGACCTGCTGCTTTGATCTGCCACTCGACCGTGCCGGCGCCGCGTCGCTTCCGCCCGCCGCAAGGACGCCCCCCGCTGCGGCTGAGGGGAAATCGATGACCGAACCGCTGACTCGAGGGGTGCGTCCGCTGCCAGTCCTCGACCGGCCTCGCTTTCGTCACCGTCTCGACGAGCCGCTGCGCTCGGCAGCGGTGATTCGCACGCTGCAGATCAACATCGGGCTGGTGTGCAACCTGGCCTGTCGCCACTGTCACGTCGAGTCGGGGCCCAGGCGCCTGGGGGCCCACGAGAACATGTCGGAGAGCGTTGCCGAGCGCGTGCTCGAATGGATCGCGGCCCACCCACAGATCGAGACTGTCGACATCACGGGTGGAAGCCCCGAGATGAACCCGAGCTTCCGCCTCATGGTGGCGACGGTCCGCGAGCTCGGTCGACACGTCATGGATCGGTGTAACCCCACGATCATCGACCACGTCGATCGCGCCACCGGGGAGCGCTTCGACTGGGTGCCCGACTTTCTCGCGGCTCACCAGGTGGAAGTCGTCGCCTCGCTCCCGTGCTACCTGGAGGAGAACGTCGAATACCAGCGTGGCGGCGGCTCCTTTGCGCGCTCGATCGAGGGACTGCGCCGCTTGAACGAGGTGGGCTACGCGAGCGATCCGAGTCTGAAGCTCAATCTCGTCTACAACCCCAATGGCCCTGGTCTTCCTCCGCCTCAGGAGGTGCTGCAGGAGGACTATCGCCGGGAACTGGCGGTGCGCTACGGGGTCCGTTTCGACGAGTTGTGGACGATCACCAACATGCCGATCGCGCGCTGGCGCCAGGACCTGGAGCGCCAGGGGCAGCTCGACACCTATCTGCAGACGTTGGCCGAAGCCTTCAATCCGGCCACCGTCGAAGGATTGATGTGTCGGCACCAGGTCCACATCGACTCTCAGGGCCGCCTCCACGACTGCGACTTCAACCACGCTCTGGCAATGCGGATTCCCGGCTACGAGGGTCGCCACCTCTGGGACGTCACGGCAGAGGAGCTGTCGGAGCGCACCATCGCGACTGCCGAGCACTGCTACGGGTGCACCGCGGGCGCCGGCAGCAGCTGCGGCGGCTCGCTGGTCTGAGTCCGAGGGGTGCAGAGGCGTGTGTGTCCCGGCCTTGCTGTCGGGCCGGGCCGGAAGCGCTCGGGAGCGGTGCGGATCGGGCTCTCGGTAGCCTCCCGCGCCTGATTCTGTATTCTTCCCCGCGAGGGACGAGCGAAGGCTCGTGACAGGGCGAAGCAGGGTAGGGCCTCCCAGACCGGGAGGGGAGAGGGGGATGCGATGGCGATCCGCACCCGGCACCCACTCTGGGGCCTCCAGGGGCGGGTGGCGTTCGCGCTGGCTGTCACGACGGCTACCGTGGCCCTGGGGCAGTCCGGATTCTCGGGCTGGCAAGGTCGGGAGGCCGAGATCGAGGCGATCTTGCGCCACGGCGAGATTCTCCTCATGGAGCAGATCGGTCGAGGCGTGACCGACCCGCATCGAGTCACGCTCCTGTACGAGGGCCAGCGAGCTCGAGCGGTATGGAAGCCGCTCCCGTTCCGACGCCAGGACGGAGTGAGAGAGAGCTGGGCAGCGGAGGTCGCCGCCTATCGATTGAGTCGACATCTGGGAATCGATCGCGTTCCGCCCACCGTGGTGCGGAAGGTCGGCTCGCAGAAGGGCTCGTTGCAGCTGTGGGTCGAGGGCGTTTCTGCCTTCGTGGACGTCAGCGGGCAGCAGCCTCCGGTCGATGTCTGGCCGGCGGAGATCGCTCGAATGCGAGCGTTCGATCTGTTGATCGACAACTACGATCGCAATCAGGGCAACTTCCTCGTCGACGAACAGTGGCGTCTGGTGTGGATCGACCACTCGCGCGCGCTCAGCTTCGACCACCACCGCGGCAAACTCCCGGAGATGCCGCGCCGGTTCGATCGGGCTACGGTCGAGCGACTGGGCGCCCTCGACGAGACCACGCTGAGAGCGCTGATCGGTGATCTCGTGCCCAGGTCGACGCTGCGCGGGATCCTTCGCCAGCGGGATCTGATCCTCGAGGAAGTGGCTGCCGGACTGAAGCAGTTCGGAAACTGGGTCTACCTGGATTGAGAGTTCGGCGCCGGGGCGCGGTTCGCTCGGTTTATGATCTGGCCTCTCATGCCCTCGATGTCTTCAGGAGCCCGGCCTTCTCTGGCCCAGTCCTCACGCGCCAGGAGCCCGAGCCGCTGGCGTGCGGTCAGTCTGGTCCTGCTGGGCTGGGCGGTGGTGATGACCCTCCTCTGGTGGCAGCAGCGCTTTCCCGCTGCGCCTCCCGAGGTGGGCTTCGAGCCTGCAGCCCCGGTCGACACCGGTGGGGAAGCGCTGGACCGCCCGGCCCTTGCCCTCCGCGCGGAGACCTTCGATCGACTGCCGGGATGGAGCGAGGATGCCGCCACCGAGGCGCTGCCAGCGTTTCGTCGCAGCTGCAGGCGCTTTGCCGTGTTCGCCGACGATCGCGCGTTGAAGCCCGAGGAGATCGGTGGGACGGTCGGTGACTGGCGCGAGGTGTGTGCGCAGGTAGACGAGGTGCCGGCAGACGACGACGAGGCCGCTCGCGCCTTCTTCGAAGAGCACTTCGTGCCCATGCGCGCGATCGACCGTGACGATTCGATCGGTACCTTCACCGGCTACTACGAGCCTCTCCTCAACGGCAGTCGAACGCGAAGCAGCAGCTACACCGTTCCGCTGCTCCGGCATCCGCGCGACATCGTCACGATGGACCTGACGGGTTTCGCCGACGACCTCGACGGGCGCCGCATCGCCGGGCGCTGGGTGGGCGGCAAGTTCCGCCCCTATCCCGATCGGGGCGAGATCGTCGACGGTGCCCTTTCGGGCAGGGGCCTCGAGCTCCTCTGGGTCGACGACCCGGTCGACGCGTTCTTTCTTCAGGTTCAGGGCTCGGGGCGGGTGGTGTTGGAGGAAGGGGGAAGTGTGCGGGTGGGCTACGCCGGCCAGAACGGTCACGCCTACTACGCGGTGGGCCGCGCCCTGATCGAGTGGGGCGAGGTGCCGCGCGAAGAGATGTCGATGCAGGCGATCCGGCGCTGGCTGGAGGAGAACCCCGATCGGCGCAAGGAGCTCCTCGACCTCAATCGCTCCTATGTGTTCTTCCGCCAGCTCGATCAGGGTGGACCCATCGGCAGCCAGGGAGTGGTGCTGACGCCCGGGCGATCGTTGGCCGTGGATCGGAGTCTCATTCCCATGGGCGTCCCGATCTTCCTCGAGACCTGGGTTCCGGTCACCGAAGAGGAAGAGCAGAGTCGCCCCGATGTCTGGCAGGGGAAGTGGATGCCCTGGCGACGGTTGATGGTCGCCCAGGATACGGGCGGTGCGATCAAGGGGGCGGTACGAGGAGACATCTACTTCGGCTCGGGCAAGGCGGCCGGAGCGAAGGCAGGAATGATGAACTTCCGGGGGCGCTACTGGTTGTTGCTCCCCCGGGAGTTGGCAAGCGAGTGAGTCCGCGGCGCCTCGGTGTCCGCCGCTACCGAGGCAGCTTGCGGCCCGGAGTCCAGGGCGCTCCTGCCGCTTCCAGCCGATCCTCGATCCCCGCCAGGTCGGTCTCGATCAACTGACGCAGCGCTTCCTGCACCGAGGCAAGCTGATCGGTGGCGATCGCCAGCGACTCGCGGTGGGTCTGGGTGGGCCCCAGTCGCGTGCCCCAGTGGCCGCCGATGACGGTGAAGATCCGCTGCATGATCGACGGCGGTGTCGGCTCCTCGAAGCGGCCGAGGGTGTCGTCGCCGCCCATTTGCTGTCCGAGCGTGTCGAGTTGCCTGCGCAGCTCCACGACGTCGGCGAGCAGTGCCGGGTCGATCCCCGGAGTCTCCAGGATGGCGACTTCGGCGTGCTGCGCTCGCTCGTCAGCGCGCTCGAGCTCGGCGGCGACCGCCGTCGCCAGTCGCAGCAGCTCGTTGGTCTCGCGCTGGAAGTTCTGGGTCTGTTCGGGCGGGCGGCCTTCGATGGTGCGGTTCTCGAGGTCGACGACCTCGAACGGCTGGGGCCCGGCCACGGGCCGGACTTGTCCCTCCTCGAGGAGAGCGAGCTCGACCGTGTACTGGCCCGGAGAAGCGAGAGGACCCTCCGAGGGGCGGCCGAAGCCGCCCTCCTGATCGTCACGGTCGATGCGGGTCGGCATCGCCATCGGGTAGCGCAGGTCCCAGTGGACGCGCTGCATGCCGGCCCGCGCGGGGCCCTCGATGCGCCGCACGACATCGCCGTTCGCGTCGCGCACGGTGAGCACAGTCTGAGTCTTCAGATCGAGCCGTTCGGCCTGATCCTCGGCTCGAAGCACGTCCCAGTCGGGGAACGGCACGGTCTCGCCCGCCTCGCGCCGCTCTCGCTCGTCCGTCCGGCGGAGCTGACGGTCGGCTTTCGGGGTGTCCCGCAGGAAGTAGGTGAAGGTGGCTCCGAAGGGCGGGTTGGGTGCCACGAAGTAGTCGCTGCCGCTGGTTCCCCGGGGTCTGCGGCCATGCGGGGTCGATGGTACGTACCACCAGGTTCGCCTTGGTGCGAACAGGATGGCCTCCTGGTCGAGGCTCTCGGCAGTCAGGTCGCGCAGCGGGGAATAGTCGTCGAGGATGTAGATGCCGCGGCCGAACGAGGCGCCGACCAGGTCGTTTTCTCGTCGTTGGAGGTCGAGGTCCCGGTAGGCGATGGTCGGCGACCCGGCCATCTTCAGCCAGTGCTCGCCCGAGTCGATCGTGAAGTAGATCCCGAACTCGGTGCCGGCGAAGAGCAGGTCTGCGTCGACGTGATCCTGCTGGATCGACCAGATCAGGTGTCGGTCGGGGAGGTCACCAGCGATCGAGCGCCAGGTGCGCCCGCGGTCGGTGCTGCGCAGCGGGTAGGGCTTGTAGTCGCCCATCTTGTGGTTGTCGACCGCGGCGAACACCGTGTCGGCATCGATCGGCGAGGCGGTGATCTCGTTGACGAACAGGAGCTCGGGGAACGCCGAGAGGTCCGCCCGCCGCCAGGTCGCACCGCCGTCCTCACTGGTCTGGATCAGCCCGTCGTCGGTGCCGACGTAGAGCAGGCCCTCGACCAACGGGGACTCCGCGATCGCGGTCATGTTGGAGTGCCAGGACATCGCGGTATTGCCCCACACCGCGTCGTCCCCGGCGACCCGCCCGTCGATGTCACGCTGGTAGCGCAGCACCCCGCGCGTGAACTCGCCGTCGATCACGGTCCAGGAATCGCCGCGATCATCGGTGCGCCAGAGTCGCTGCGAGCCCATATAGATGCGCTTGCTGTCGTGCGGCGAGATGATCATCGGGGCGTCCCAGTTCCAGCGCTCCGGCTCGTCGTCGGGTCCGGGCTGGGGCTGGATGTCGATGGTCTCCCCGGTGCGGCGGTCGAAGCGAAGCGGGTGACCGTTCTGCCACGTCACGTAGAGGATGTTCGGGTCGGTCGGATCGATCATCGTCATGTAGCCGTCGGCGCCGTAGGCCACGTACCAGTCGGCGGTCCGGATGCCGTGGCTGTTGAGCGTGCGCGAGGGACCGACCTGGGTTCCGTTGTCCTGGGTGCCACCGGCGACGTTGTAGAAGGGAAGGTCGTAGTCGACCGAGAGCTTGTAGAACTGGGTGAGGGGGAGGTTCTGCACGAACTTCCAGGTCTTGGCGTGGTCGTACGTGTAGTACACGCCACCGTCGCTTCCGTTCAGGAGGAACTCCGGATCGTCGGGTAGGAATGCCATGGCGTGGTTGTCGCCGTGCTTGTCCGGCTCACCGAGCTCGCGAAAGGTGAGGCCGCCGTCCTCGGTGATGTTGATGCGCGGCGCCATCTGGTAGACACGGTCGAACACGTGCGGGGAAGCGTAGATCTCCTGGTAGTAGTGGGGACCTGTGCCGCCGGAGTGATAGTCGTTGCGCTTCTCCCAGCTGGCGCCGCGATCGGTCGAGCGATAGAAGCCCGCCTCGTGGTTCCCCTCTTCCATGCTCCCCTCGATCGTGGCGTAGACCACGTCCGGACGCATCGGAGAGACCGCGAGTCCGATCTTGCCCATGTCCCCCTCGGGCAGGCCGCTGGTGAGCTCGGTCCAGCTCTCGCCGCCGTCGACCGACTTGTAGATCCCGGAGCCGGGACCCATGAGGAGCGCCCAGACCTTGCGTCGGCGCTCATAGGTCGCCGCGTACAGAACGTCCGGGTCCCGAGGGTCGACCTCGATGTCGGTGACGCCGGTGTCGTCGTCGACGAAGAGCACGCGCTCCCAGGTCGCGCCGCCGTCGGTCGTCTTGTAGAGGCCGCGTTCACCCCCGCTCGACCAGAGTGGCCCTTCGGCGGCGACCCAGACCACGTTGCCGTCTTCGGGGTGCACGACGATCTTGCCGATGTGCTCCGAGGACTCGAGGCCCATGTTCTCCCAGCTCTTGCCGCCGTCGAGGCTCTTGTAGACCCCGTCGCCGAAACCGACGTGGCGGCCGCTCGAGTTCTCTCCCGTCCCGACCCAGACGATCTCGGGGTTGGTCGGATCGAGAGTCACCGCCCCGATCGAGTAGGAGGGCTGGTCGGCGAAGATATCCTCCCAGGTGGTGCCGAAGTTCGTCGTCTTCCAGACCCCACCCGAGCCCGCCGCGACGTACCAGGTGTTGCGATCCTCGGGGTGGATGGCCAGATCGGAAATGCGACCGGAGCGCAGGGCCGGGCCGATGCTTCGGAGCTCGAGCGCCGAGAAGGCGCTTGCCTGAAGGCCATCGCCCTCGTTGGCTCCAGGCTCCTGCGCGACGAGGAAAGAGGCGGAGCAGAGGCTCCAGGCGAGCGCGCCGGAGGCGATCAGGAGGGCGGGAATCGATCTGGGAGACATGTTGACCTCTGGATTCGTGCGAAAGGACTCGACCCGCGCATCCGCCCGCCGCCTTCGACCCCGAAAAAGGGGCGGCGGAGGGTCGAACACCGCTGAAGAGTCGGGTGAAACCGCATCCTAACCCTGAGCGCCCGTGTGCGCGCCCTCCGATGGGGCGGTGCAGAAGTTCCCAGCCCTCGGGTGGGGGCCTGTTCGAGTCCGCCTCGACGAATTTCGAAACCTCCGGCCCCTGTGCGGCGTCAGTACTGGAGAAGCCGCCATCGCCGCCGAAGGAGATCCCGTGAGCTCGATCCCCATGGCGGAGCTACCCAACCAGCTCCGCACCATCCTCCGCCGCCTCTATCGGACGCCGCTCTTCACGTTGACGTCCGTCGTCACGCTGGCCCTGGGCATCGGCGCGAGCACCGCGATCTTCAGCGTGGTCAACGGCGTCCTGCTCAAACCGCTGCCCTACTCCGATCCCGATCGCCTGGTGGGCGTCTGGTTCTCGGCCCCCGGGCTGGGGTTCGACCAGATCAACCAGTCGGCCGCGACGTTCCTCACTCTTCGCGAGGACGGCAGGGGCTTCGAGAGCGTCGGTCTGTGGGACGACGACTCCGTTTCGGTCACGGAGGCCGGCGACCCGGAGCAGGTCTCCGCGATGCGGGTGTCGTACGACCTTCTCCCCACGATCGGTGCGAGTGCGGCCCTGGGACGGTCCTTCGACGCGGAGGACGACACCCACGAGTCGACGCGCACCGTGATGCTCAGCCATGAGTACTGGCAGCGCAAGCTCGGTGGAAGAAAAGACGTCCTGGGCGACACCCTGATGGTGGATGGGCGCCCTCGCGAGGTGATCGGCATTCTGCCGGCCGGGTTTCGACTGCTCGACGGCGATGCCGAGCTCTTCTTGCCCTTCCAGATCGATCGCTCCGAGGTGGTGATGGGGCAGTTCAACTACCAGGCGCTGGCCAAGCTCGAGCCCGGAGTCAGTCTCGAACAGGCGAATGCGGAGCTCGATCGTTTGATTCCGATCGCGAGTGAGAAGTTTCCTGGGGGACTGACCCTCCAGATGCTCGAGGAGGCAGGCTTCGCAGCCAAGATCCACCCGCTCGAGAACGACGTGGTCGGGAACGTGGGCCAGGTTCTGTGGGTCCTGCTGGGCACCGTGGGCCTGGTGCTCCTCATCGCGTGTGCCAATGTCGCCAACCTCTTCCTGGTCCGCGCCGAGGGGCGTCATCGGGAGATGGCCTTGCGCAGTGCGATGGGCGCCGGCCGGGGAGCGCTCACCGGGTACCTTCTCCTGGAGAGTGTCCTGCTGGGTCTGGTGGGCGGGGCGCTCGGTCTCGCCCTCGCGGCGGCCGGGCTGGCGCTGCTGAAGCAGATCGGGCCGAGCAGCCTGCCGCGTCTCTCCGAGATCGGCCTCGACCCGATCGTGCTGGCCTTCACTCTGGGGATTTCGATTCTCTCCGGGCTGCTCTTCGGTATGGTCCCGGTGGCTCGTCTGCGGGCGGCGAATCTGGCGGGAAGTCTCAAGGAGGGCGGCCGCGGCGGTGGCCCTGGACGCGAGCGGCACGGCATGCGCAACGGCCTGGTCGTCGCGCAGGTCGCGTTGGCTCTGATCCTGTTGGTCGCTTCCGGCCTGATGATGCGCAGTTTCCAGGAAATGCGCTCGGTGGCCCCCGGTTTCCAGAACCCGGAGGAGGTGCTCACCTTCCGCATCGGCATTCCCTTCGCCGAGGTCGAAGAAGGTGAGGAGGCGGCGCTGCTCCTGCAGTCGATCGCTCAGGAGATCGAAGCGATTCCGGGAGTCAGCTCGGTGGGTCTCTCCTCCGCCGTGGCGATGGATGGCTGGGACTCCAACGATGCGGTCTACGTCGAGGGGTTCCCGGTGGAGCAGGGCCAGCTGCCTCCGATCCGTCGCTATAAGTTCATCGGCGGCGACTACCACGAAGCGATGCAGAACCCGGTGCTCGCCGGGCGGACGCTCGACTGGGAGGACGTCGAGCGGCGATCGAGAGTCGTGGTGGTGACCCAGAACTTCGCCGAGGAGTACTGGGGCGACGCGGCTTCGGCGCTGGGCAAGCGCGTGCGCTCCGTCGGCGGCGACGACGTCGAAGCGATCGGTGGCGTGTCCCAGTGGCGAGAGATCGTCGGCGTGGTGCCCGATGTGTACGACGACGGCGTCGACCAGGAGGCCCCGAAGATCATGTACTGGCCGATGGTGATGGAGAACTTCTGGGGCAGTGAGTTGATGGTGCAGCGCAACATGCGCTACGTCGTTCGCGCCGAGGGTCGACGGCCCGAGGATCTGCTTCCCGAGGTTCGCGAGGTGGTCTGGTCCGCCAACAGCCACCTGCCGCTCGCCTCGGTCCAGACGCTGGAAGAGATCTACCAGCGACGGCTGGCCCGCAGCTCCTTCGCCCTGGTGATGCTCGGGATCGCGTCAGCCGTGGCGTTGCTGCTCGGGACGATCGGCATCTACGGAGTGATCAGCTATCTGGTGAGCCAGCGCACCCGGGAGATCGGCGTGCGCATGGCCCTCGGCGCCAAGCGGCGCGACGTCCGCGCAATGATGGTGCGCCACGGGGCGTTGCTGGCCGGCGCCGGGATCGGAGTCGGGGTGCTCGGGGCTCTCGGGCTCTCGAGGCTGATGGGAGCGCTGTTGTTCGGCGTCGAGGCGACCGATCCGCTGACCTACGTGGCCGTTGCAGGGACCCTCGCGACGATCGCACTCCTGGCCAGCCACCTGGCCGCCCGCCGTGCAGCTCGGGTCGATCCGGTGGTGGCGCTGCGCTCCGAATAGGTGGAGTGTACGACGATGACGTCTCGAAGGAGCCTTTCTTGAGCATCACGAACGATCTCCCCCGCCAACTGCGCACCATCGTCCGACGTCTCTGGCGCAGCCCTCTCTTCACGGTGACCTCGGTCGTGACGCTGGCCCTGGGCATCGGCGCCACGACGGCGATCTTCAGCATCGTCAACGCGGTTCTCCTGAAGCCCCTTCCCTACGAGGACCCGGATCGGCTGATCGGCGCCTGGTACACGGCTCCCGGGGTGGGCTTTCCGCAGATCGGTCAGGCAGCGGGCACCTACGTGACCCTGCGCGAAGAGAGCGAGCTCTTCGACGGCGCCGGCATCTGGACCAGCGATCTCGTCGCGGTGACCGGAGCGGGGGATCCCGAGCAGCTCTCGGCGATGGACGTGTCGGAGGACCTCTTTGCCACCCTCGGTGTGCAGACGATGCTCGGTCGTTCGTTCACCCCGGAGGACGTGAAGCCGGAGAGCGCCCGCACCGTCGTGCTCGGTCACGAATATTGGCAGCGGCGCTTCGGGGGCGCGAGCGACGTGCTCGGGGACTCGCTCACCATCGACGGCAACCCGGCCGAGATCATCGGCGTGATGCCTCCGGGCTTCCGCTTGCTCGATCGGCCCTCGGAGATCTATCTGCCGATCACCATCGATCGTTCCCGTCTCGGTCTGGGTCAGTTCAACTACCAGGGAGTGCTGCGACTGAAGCCCGGAGTCACCCTCGAGCAGGCCAACGCCGAGCTCGATCGGCTGCTGCCGGTGACCGGAGAGAAGTTCCCGGGCGGCGTGCCGATCGGCATGCTCGAAGAGGCGAACTTCGCCGCCGCCGTTCATCTGCTCGAAGAGGACGTGGTCGGCAACGTCCGACAGGTGCTGTGGGTGCTGCTCGGCACCGTCTGCGTCGTGCTGCTGATCGCCTGCGCCAATGTCGCGAATCTGTTCCTGGTGCGAGCCGAGGGACGTCACCGCGAGATGGCGGTGCGCACGGCCATGGGCGCCGGCCGGGCGTCCCTGATGACCCACTTCCTGCTCGAGAGTGTGCTCCTCGGGCTGCTCGGCGGACTGCTGGGGCTCGGCCTGGCAGCGGCCGGTCTCCGGTTGCTGGTGCGTCTCGGCCCGTCGACGCTGCCACGTCTCTCCGAGATCGGGATCGACGCTCGGGTGCTGCTGTTCTCGCTGGTGGTCTCCGTCCTGGCGGGTCTGCTCTTCGGGCTCTTTCCGGTCCTGCGGCTCGGGGTCGACAACCTGGTGGAGGGGCTCAAAGAGGGCGGCCGTGGCGGCGGCGCCGGGCACAACCGGCAGCGACTGCGCAGCTCGCTGGTCGTGGCACAGGTCGCGCTGGCCCTCGTACTCCTCGTCGGCTCCGGACTCATGATGCGCAGCTTCCGGGCACTGCGCTCGGTCCATCCCGGATTCGCCCATCCCGAAGAGGTGCTCACCTTCGGCGTGGCAATTCCGCCGGGCGAGGTCGAGCAGGCGATCGACACCCTGCCCCTGTTCGAGCGCATGGCGAGCGAGATCGAGGCGCTCCCGGGAGTGGTCTCGGTCGGCGTGTCGAGCTCCGTTCCGATGGACCAGAGAACCTCGGCCGATCCGATCTACGTCGAAGGCTTCCCCGTTCCCGAAGGCCAGTTGCCCGTGGTGAGGCGCTTCAAGTTCATTGCCGGGGGACATCACAGGACGATTCAGGCTCCGCTCCTGGCAGGGCGAAGCATCGACTGGTCGGACCTCCACGAGCGACGCCCGGTCGTCGTGGTCACACGAAACTTCGCCGACGACTACTGGTCCGATCCGGCCGAGGCGATCGGCAAGCGGGTTCGCCAGCTCGACGTCGACCCGGAGACCGGAAAGGAGGGTCGGTGGCGCGAGATCGTCGGCGTGGTGGGTGACGTCTACGACGACGGCGTCGACCAGGAGCCGGTCGCCCTGGTCTACTTTCCGGCGGTGATGGAGGACTTCTGGAACAGCGATCTCTTCGTCTGGCGCAACATGGTGTTCAGCGTGCGCAGCGAGCGAGCCAGCCCGAGCTCTCATCTTCCGGAGATCCGCGACATCGTGTGGTCGGTCAATCGCAACCTGCCCCTCGCCACGGTCCGCACGCTCGACGAGCTCTACCAGCGCAGCCTGGCGCGCAGCTCCTTCACTCTGGTGATGCTCGGCATCGCCTCGTTGGTCGCCCTGCTGCTCGGCACGATCGGCATCTACGGTGTGATTTCCTATCTGGTCAGTCAGCGCACTCGGGAGATCGGCGTGCGCATGGCGCTGGGAGCGAAGCGCAGCGACGTGAGCGGGATGATGGTGCGCCAGGGAGCGTGGCTCGCTGGAGCCGGGATCGGAGTGGGCCTTCTCGGTGCGCTCGCCTTGTCGCGTCTGATGGGTGCGCTGCTGTTCGGGGTCGAGGCGACCGATCCGCTGACCTATGCGGTGGTCGCCACGGTGCTCGGGGCGATCGCCTTGCTGGCGAGCGTGCTGGCAGCGCGCCGGGCGACGCGGGTGGATCCGGTGGTCGCGCTGCGCTCGGAGTAGGGGCTCGCCCGAGCCGGTCTCGACGGACCCCTCTCCGTTGCCTAAAGCGACCCTGTTCCCGGTGAAGAGGGCGAGGACTCCGGCTCGGGCGCCGAAGGTCCGCGACTGACCACGGTCAGGGCAAGAGGGACGGCCCAGGCCAGCCAGATCGTGAATCTGGCCGCCAGGTCCAGGTACCCCTCGAGCGGCAGCCAGTCGGCAAACAGGAACGAGGCGACCATCCCGGCGACGACCGCGAGCACGGTACCGAGCTGGTACGGGTAGCGATCGATCTTTCGGTACAGGTAGAGGCCACCGAAGGAGAAGACGGCGAAGGTGAGAACGCTGGCCCAGGCAGCGCCGGCGGCGCCGATACGCGGAATGAGAAATAGGTTGCAGACGACATTGATCACGGCCCCCGCCAACGCGGCCGGAAGGAGGATCCTGGAGTTTTTGGCCAGGATCGCGGGAATGGGGAAGTGCGCGTTCTGTGCGAAGAAGAAGTAGGCGAGGCAGACGATCGGGACGAATCGAGCTGCGTTGTGGAAGTCCGGTGCCGTCAGTAGCTGCACGATGGCATCGGAGAAGAGAGAGACACCGAACAACACGAGCGCGAGGCCGAAGCAGAACACTTTGTGAATCACGGAAAACTCTCTGCCCCGATCCGGTCGCGCAGCGATCTCGTACATCGAGACTCCCCAGATCGCTCCGAAGCCCGCAGTCACGATGTCGTAGGACCCCTGCCCGAGCGCGTAGGCGACGGAGTACAGGCCCACCGATTCGAAATCGACGAGAACTCGTAGCAGGTAACGATCGATCTGATGCATCACCATCGAGAGGAGTCCGATGCCGACGAACGGCAGTCCGAAGGGGAGGAGCTCTCGCAGCAGGTGCGGTCGAACGGCATATCTGCCGGCCGAGAACCAGAGCAGCGTGAGGAGAAACACACAGGTCGCGCCGGCACTGAGCAGGTTGCCGAGCAGGATTCCCGCCACTCCCATCTCCCGAGCGATGAGAAAGAACAGATTCAGTCCGGCGTTCAGGAGGAGGCGCGACACCGTGAGCCCGACGAACAGAGTCGACCACTTTCGGATCTGAACGAATCGCAACAGGATTTCGTTGATCAGATTCAGGGCGATCGTCGGCAGCAGAAGGGCAAAGAACAGTCCGCCTCGCTCGACCTCCGGCCCGAGAACCAGTCTCGCGAGTCCGTCGCGAGCCAACCATGCCGGTGTGACGACGAGCAACGATCCGACCCCGACGATGCTGAGCCCCGTCCACCAGAGAACCCGTCGGGCCTCGGGGTCCTCGTCGTCGAAGTGAAAGCGAGTGACGGCGTTGGCGATTCCGCCGCCGACGACCAGGGAGAAGACTACCGACGACAGATCGAGCAGCGCCATGTACCCGTAGTCTGTCGGCGAAAGGTACCTCGTGTAGACAGGCAGGAGGACGATCGAGATCGCCCGCGCGGCCATGTTTCCGACGCTGTAGATGGCCGAGTGCTTGAGGAGGTCGCGGAACCTCGCGGGGAGCTTGAAGAGGGAAGTGAGTGTCATCAGGACGAATCCACGATTCTCAAAGACCTGTTGGGAGCCGGCACCAGGTTCGCGAGTGCACGGAAAGGGCCGGCTCGGTCAACCGGGGAAACAGACCTCCCGGCCGACTGGATCGGCTTTCCCGCAGACGCGCACTGGAATAGGATGGGGAGCCTTCGGCGCCCAATCGCTCGTCTTTGCTGTTTTTCACGCGAGTCGCATGAAGTCTTCGATTCTATTCGCCCCCTATACGGATTCTGAGGCCTCCCCACCTGGGGAGATTGGTTTCTCATTCGCTGCTTTCGAGCTCAGTCGCGCCGACAACGGCGTGCCGGATGCGAAAGCCGTGGTCTCCCCACGCCCATAGACGCAATGCGCAGATTCTTCGTCAGTCTGGGCCTTACAGGCCTTCTCTTTCCGCTTTTGCCCGCTGCCCAGGCCCACAGCCTCGGCGAAAGCTACCTGTTCCTCGAGGTGCACGCGGATCGGATCTCCGGACGCATCGAGGCAAGGCTGGAAGATCTCGACGCAGTGCTCGATCTCGACCGTGATGGTGACGGGAAGGTCTCATCGACGGAGTTCGAAGCCGGGGCGGACGCAGCGCGTGACTACATCGCCGCTCGGCTCGGCCTCCAGGGTGACGGTAGCGACTACGGCACCGAGTGGAGAGAGATCGAGATCATCGTGGCCGACCTCGGTCGGTTCGCGCAGTTCTTCTTCGAGACCGGGCCCTACTCCTCTTCGCCCGAGACTCTCGGGATCGACTACGCCGTCCTCTTCGATGAGCTGCCCGACCATCGCGGGCTCCTCATCGTCGAGTACAACCAGCGAACCGACGTCCGCAACACGGACGAAACGGTTTCCCTGATCTTTCGCGACGACAGGACCCATCAAGAGCTCGATCTGACGGCGAAACCGAGCTGGACTCGTTTCCTGGTCTTCGTCCGAGAGGGGATCTGGCACATCTGGATCGGCATCGATCACATCCTGTTCCTTATCGCCCTCATACTCCCCGGGGTATTGCAGCGGGAAAACGGGCGATGGAAGCCGGTCGACAATCTGAAGCCCGCACTCCTTCATGTCGTCAAGATCGTGACTCTGTTCACGATCGCGCACTCCATCACGCTGAGCCTTGCGGCGCTGGATCTGGTGAATCTCAATATACGTCTGGTCGAGTCCGTCATCGCGGCCTCGGTGGTTCTCGCCGCCGTTCACGGTGCTCTCGGTGGTCGACATGTCAGCTGGATCGTCTTTGTCTTCGGACTGTTCCATGGCTTCGGGTTCGCCAATGTGCTGGGCCATCTGGCGGTCGATCGGTCGGCTCTGGTTCCAGTGCTGCTGGGCTTCAATGTCGGTGTCGAGATCGGCCAACTCGCCATCCTGTTGGTCGCGTTCCCGATTTTGTACGCCCTGCGTCGGTGGGCGCTCTATCCGCGTCTGGTGCTGCAGCTCGGCTCCGCCCTGATCGCGACCCTGGCGCTCGTGTGGCTCCTCGAGCGAGCGTTCGACGTCACTTTGATCGGGATCTGACGATGCGCTTGCCGAGCCTGCGCGTTTCGGTAGCGCTGATCGTCGCGGGGTTCGTCCTGATCGCGGTAAACGCGTGCCACAACCGGCGCTACCCGTTGCGGCCGATCAGTCTTGCCGTCCCCCTGGATCAGGCGGGCTTCGAGGCCCAATCGGACTTCGTCGCCGCGATCGATGGACGCTACGAAGTCGAGCTCGCTTTCGGTCCGGCCTCGACCGAGGAGCAGCGAGCCCGCCTCGCCATGCCGGAGACCTCGCCCGTCGACCTGCAATGGACCGTCTCCGACGAGACGGGCGTGCAGATCGCCGCTGGCTCCTGTCGGGAGTTTCTCTATCTCCAGGGTTGGACTCCATTGATCGACCGTTTGCTCGCCCGCTCGCTCTTTCACGAGACCGACGGAGTCAGGCACTTCACGGCACGCCGCGGCGTCGGGGCGTTTCAAGCACTGAAAGGCGGTCGTTACTCGGTCGGAGTCCGAGTCCCGGCGGCAACGGAGGCTGCCGATACGCGGCTGGAGGTGCGCATCGAGCGCATTGTCTGGAGCGACTACGTGGGGCGAACCACGCTCGTCGCCTGGACCGGTATAGCGCTCGCCGGGACCGGCGGAGTACTGCTGATGCTCCAAGTGGTCTTCAGACTCCTGCGGAGAGGCTCGTGACGCTGAGGCTGGTCCTTCGCCTTGCCGGACTCGTTCTCGCAACCACAGTCCTGGATCGCTGGCTCTTCTCTTTTTCGCGGCTCCCCGTCGAGGCCCTCGAAGAGCAGTTCCTTTTCGCCCAGGCCGTCGCGCGCATGCGGTGGCCCGACTTCGTCTTTCTCGCGGCTGCGCTTCTCTGCGCGAGCTTCTTTCGGCGGCTCTGGCAGCCCTGGTCCGCCGTCGAGCATGGTGGAAGGTTGCGGATGGTGAGCGGAGTTTCGCTGGCTCTGCTGGCGTGGTCGTTCTCGACCTACGAATACAACCTCTTCCTCGATCAGTCTCATGCCGGAGACCGCTTGCTGCTGGTGGCATTGGCTTGCCTCGCGCTGTGGCGCCCGATCTTCGTGTTTCCCTTCCTCGCCGTGTTGATGCCGGTCGTGCAGCAATTCGGGCAGCCGCTGGGCGGTTACCTGTGGCCTGTCGATCTGCTGCCGATCCGGGTGTTGGTCGTCTCCAGCGTTGCCTGGGTGTTCTTCGGACTGACCGGGCGAAGGGCGAGCAACGACTGGGCCCTGCTGCTCTCCTGCGTCGTCGCCGTGAGCTTCTGGTACCCGGGCATGTTGAAGATGCAGTTGCACTGGTGGGCCCACGAACAGATCGCCTATGGACTGTCCGGTGCCTACACGCAGGGATGGCTCGCCTTCCTCGAGCCAGAGACGATTGCATCGGCAACCGGCATGCTTCTTCCGATCAATCTCCCCATGGTCGTCGGAACGCTCTGTCTGGAGGCGGGGGCGCTCTTCCTGCTGTGGAGGCGTGGGTTTGCCCGCACGCTTCTCGTTGCCTGGATGCTCTTTCACTGCGCCGCCTTCGGGCTGTATGGCTTCTATTTCTGGAAGTGGCTGCTGGTCGAGGCATCTTGCTTCCAGCTGCTGCGCCGAGGCGGTCCAGCGATTTTCGAGCGTCGGCATTTCGTCGCGGCGTTCGTGCTGATCGCGAGCGGCCCGTTCTGGCTCGCTGGCTCCCCCAATCTCGCCTGGTACGACACGCCGATCTCGACCGCATACCGCTTCGAAGCGGTTGGCGACGACGGTCGGAGCTACACATGGCTGCCTTCGTTGTTCGCGCCTTTCTCGGACGCCATGACCATGGGAGGTCTCGACTACCTGTCGCATGAGCCTCGCCTCACCGGCCCCTACGGAGTGACCGGCAGCCTCGGTGTGCTTCGGGGCGCGCTCGAGTGTCCCTCGGCTGCCGAGGTACCCAAGCTTCGAAGTCGCCTCGACCGGGAGGGCCTCCTGCCGCATCGATATGACGAGGACAAGGCGAAGACGTTCGACGACTTCGTGAACCGTGTCCTCACCCGCCGAAATCGTGACGGGGGCAACGACCACTGGTGGCATGCCCTCACGCCTCCTGGTACGTTGCTCTCGCTGCGAAGTGGAGAGGTCTACGCGGATCAATCTCCGGTACGCCAACTGAACGTCCGCCAGGTGACCTACTTCTACAGCAGGAGCGAAGGGTATCGGCAGGTGGAGAGCGAGCTTGTCCGCACCGTCGAGATTCCACGTGTCCCGAACCTTCCGATCGGGCGCGAGCACGAGTCGAGGACTGAGTGATGACCAAGGGCATGGATCGTTTCTGGTCGGAATCCGAGCAGGCCTTCAAGCGAGAGGTCGCCGAGTTCGCGAAGGAGTCGTTGGCGAAAGACCTTCCCGGGCGCGACCGCACGGGCACCTTCTCGCGCGAGGATTGGAATCGATGTGCCGAGTTCGGCATTCTAGGGTTGTGCGTTCCTGAAGAGTACGGCGGTGGTGGCGCCGACATCGTCCGAGGGGTGGTGGCCATGGAGGGGCTCGGGCTGGGGTGCCCGGACAATGGTCTGACCATGGCTCTCAACGCGCAGATGTGGACCGTGCAGCACACCATCCTGAATTTCGGTACCGAGGAGCAGAAGCGGCGGCTGCTCCCTCCGCTTTGCCGAGGAGAGCTCATCGGAGCCCAGGCGATGACCGAGTCGGAAGCGGGATCGGACGTCTACAGCTTGAAGACGACCGCTGAGCCGCGCGACGGCAGCTACGTCCTCAACGGGCGCAAGATCATGGTGACCCTGGCGCCGATCGCAGATCTCGCGGTCGTCTACGCCACCGTCGACGCGTCGCGGGGCCAATGGGGCGTCACCGCGTTCCTCGTGGAATTGGACAGCCCCGGCTGCCACGTCGAGCCGACCGATGAGAAGATGGGACTTCGCACCGTTCCACTCGGTGCCCTGGCATTCGAGGATTGTCTGGCCGCGGACGACGGCCGAATCGGACCGGAAGGGAGTGGTCTCGCGATCGCTTCGGATTCGCTGGCCTGGGAACGCAGCTGCATGCTGGCCAGCCACGTCGGAATGATGGAGCGAGAGTTGCTCTCGGCGGTTCGGTTTGCGCGCCAGCGTCGACAGTTCGGGCAGACGATCGGCAAGTTTCAGTCGGTGTCGAACCGGATCGCCGACATGAAGGTGCGACTCGAAGCCGCACGTCTACTGGTCTATCGTGTCGCAGCTCTCCGGATGAACGGGCACTCGGCCCATCTCGAGGCAGCCGCGGCCAAGCTGTTCGTTGCCGAGAGCGCCCTCGAGTCCGGCCTCGATACCGTGCGAATCCACGGCGGACGTGGGTACCTGACGGAAACCGGATGTGAGCGTGACCTTCGGGACTCGATCGGAACCGTGCTCTGGGGTGGCACCTCCGACATCCAGCGCCTGACGATCGCACGTCTACTCGGACTCTGACCATGACGAGACTCACGCTTCCCGACGTCTTGCGTCACAACGTCGAGCACCACTCGGGGCGCGACGCCGTCTGTTTCGCGCAGCGCACTCTCTCGTGGTCAGATCTCGCCCGGGAAGCCAACGGACTTGCGCGACTGCTCGTCGACGGTGGCGTTCGACGTGGCGACCGCGTTGGGATACTGCTCCACAAGAGTGCCGAAACCGGCATCGGCGTCCACGGCGTGCTGCGTGCGGGTGCCGCCTACGTTCCGCTCAATCCCGCTGCCCCGGTGTCCGAGCTGGCCGAGGTGCTGAGAGACTGCGGTATTCGCCATCTCGTGAGCGCCCCGAAACTGGCGGACACGGTCGCGGCGGTGCTCGAACAAGAGGGGGTCGCGCTGACGCAGGTCGTGGGTCTCGCGCCAGGGGAGCTCGACGTTCGAACCGAATCGTGGAGCGACGCCCATGCGGCGGCCGAAGATTCTGGGCCGGATCCCGACGTCATCGGTGATGACCTCGCCTACATCATCTACACCTCTGGCTCGACGGGGCGGCCCAAGGGCATCATGCACACTCACGAGAGTTGCCTCGCCTTCTGCCGCTGGGCATGCACGAGGTATGGCCTCCGTCCGGAAGATCGACTGACCAACCAGGCGCCGCTCCACTTCGACATGTCGATCTTCGACTATTTCGCTGCCGCCCTGGCCGGCGCAGCGACGGTGGTGGTCCCCGAGGCCCACACGAAGATGCCGGCGAGCTACGCGGCCCTCCTTTCGCAGGAGCGCATCAGCGTGTTCTTCACCGTGCCCTTCGCCCTCGTTCAGCTGCTCACGCGCGGTGCCCTCGAGAAGCAGGACCTCAGCGAGCTACGCTGGATCATCTACGGCGGAGAAAGCACCCCGACCAAGCACCTGCGCCACCTCATGGAACTACTCCCCGATGTTCGCTTCAACAACATGTACGGCCCGGCCGAAACCAACGGCTGTACCTGCTACGACGTCCCACCGATCGCAGACGACGAAGCCCCGATCCCCATCGGCGAGGCAGCATCGGGGATGGAGTGCATCGTTGTCGACGACCACGGTGCGCCGGTCGGCATCGGCGCCGTGGGCGAGCTTCTGGTGCGTGGCCCCACCCTTATGGCCGGCTACTGGAACCGGCCGGATCTCAACGAGAAGGTTTTCCACCGGCGCCGTCGTGATGGCGGGCGAGAGGAGGTCTTCTACCGGACCGGGGACCTGGTCGAGGTGCTCGAGCGAGATGGCTTCCGGTTCGTAGGACGATTGGATCGGCAGGTCAAGATCCGGGGCTACAGGATCGAGCTCGAAGCGATCGAGCACGCCCTGCTCGCCCATCCCGCGGTCGAGGAGGCCGCCGCGTTCGCGCTGCCCGACGGTGACAGCCGCGCCATCGAGGCGGCAGTCAAGGTGCGAGCCGGCAGGATGCTCGAACCGCGGGAGGTCATCGCGCATCTCCGGTCTCTCGTCCCGCCGCACGCGGTTCCTCGACGCATCGAGCTCGTGGAATCGTTCCCGCGCCTGTCTTCCGGGAAGATCGATTACCCCGCCCTGAGCGAGGATGGAGACGGCCGATCGTGACAACGACAGAAACCATAGCCCAGTTCCTCGCCGTCGAGATCTTCGGTGAGCCGAGTGCGATACCCGCCGCGGACGACGACCTCCTCACCCATCATCCGATCGACTCGATCGGAGTCATGCTCCTGGTCACCTTTCTGCAGGAAGAATTCGGCATCGTCGTGCCCGCAGAGGATGTGACCATCGAGAACTTTCGGAGCGTGTCCTCCATCGCCCGCTACGTCGAGCGGCGCAAGGACTGAGATGGACGAGCGTTCTCCGTTCGATCGGTCCAACCTGTCGCGCGGTCAGTTTCTGCTTTGGACCGGGCAGAAGTTGGATCCCGACGCGCCGCTCTACAACATGGCCTTGTCGCAGGTGTGCGAGGGATCGATCGATGTCGAGGCATTGCGGGCGGCCTTCGATGCGCTGGTCGCCGGCAGTGACGCTCTGCGTACGGTGATCTTCGAGAGCGTAGGTGTCCCGTACCGCGAGGTGCTCTCGCAGGTGCCTGCCTCGTTGGAGGAGATCGAGCTCGCGGATGCCCAGGCGTACACGAAGTGGGTCGCCACTCGAAGCGCACGCCAGTTCGACCTCGCGAAGTGTCTCTACGATGCGGTTCTGGTGAGACTGGGTGACGGAACTGCCCGATTCTTCTTGAACCAGCATCATCTGGTGACCGACGGCTGGTCTTGTGGCATCCTCTTCGGCCGACTCGAGGAGCTTTACCGGCGCGTCCTCGAGAACACCCTATCCGAGACCGAGCCTCTGCCTCAGTTCGAAGACTACGTCGACTGGGAGCGGTCCCAGGTGATGAGCCCTCGCCATGAGAAGGCCGTCGCCTACTGGCGAGAGAAGCTCGAAGAGCCTTTCGCGCCCTGTGTCTTCTACGGGCACAGACCCTCGCGTCGTGGCTCCCGAACGGTCAGAAGCTCGTACGCTCTCGGCGAAGAGCGCGAACGCCGACTCGCAGAGCTCGCTTCGTCCGACGGAATCCGTGGGCTCACGTCCGACCTGGCTCGCTTTCAACTCTACGCAACTGCCCTCTTCGCCTTGCTCTACCGTGTGGCGGGCAATCGGAGCCCTGCGTTCCTCGCTCCAGCACACAATCGTCCCACCGCGGCCTTCAAGGAGACGATCGGCCTGTTCATCGAGATCTTCCCGATGCATGCGCGAATCGAAGAGGGCGAGACCTTCCGCTCTCTCTTCGTCAAGACTCGGGACGAATCGCAGAGGATGCTTCTGAACGCCCGGCCAGGAAGCAGCCACGTCGTCCACTCCCGGCCCTACGACGTGGTGCTCAACTACATCACCGCCGGGATCCCACAGATTGCCGGTTCCAGGGCAGAGCCAGAGTGGGTGCATCCCGGCTATGGCGATCGTGCCCACAGCCTGCGACTCCAGGTACACGACTTCGGTGGGCTGGGACAGACGACCCTGTCCTTCGATCTGAACGAAGACTCATTCCCGCGGAGTCGGCGCGACCAGATCGCACAAGAGTATCTCGCCATCCTGGACGTCATGCTCGACGATCTCGACCAGCCCATCGAGCCCGCCCCGACGGTAATCGACATGTTTCTGCGACAGGCCGAGGCGACTCCGGAGGCCGTTGCTCTGAGTGGCGCCGGAGAGCGATGGAGCTACCGGGAGCTCGCTTCGCGCATGGCCCAGTGGACCGCGGAGGCACGTCGCCAGGGTGCGGGCCCCGGCGCAGTAGTGGCAGTCCGGATGCGGCGCACTCCGGATCTGGTGGCGGCGATCCTCGGAGTGCTCGGTGCAGGAGCAGCCTATCTTCCCCTCGACCCACGTCATCCTGAAGAGCGAAGCAACGGGCTGATCGAGGACTCGGGCGCCTGTGCGGTCTTCGACGACGATACCCAGACGGGGGGCGACGAGTCGGGTGCGCCGCACCGCGTCTCGAAAGACGATCTCGCCTACGTCATCTACACCTCGGGGTCGACCGGGCGTCCCAAGGGGGTCGAGGTCTCACACCGGGCCCTCGCCCACTATGTGGGTTGGGCACATCGCGCCTATGCTTCGGATGGCCCCCTCGCCTTTGCCCTGCATTCGTCTGTCGCTTTCGATCTGACGGTGACGTCACTCTTCGTGCCGTTGGTATCTGGCGGACGCGTCGTCGTCTATCCGGAGCCCCAGAGGGGGCCGGACCTCTCGATCGTCGACGTCTTCGAGCGCGACGAAGTGGACGTCGTGAAGCTCACTCCTTCTCACCTGGCGATCCTTCGCTCGCGCGAGCCCATGCCTCAGAGACTGAGTCTGCTCGTCGTCGGCGGTGAGGACCTACGCTCCGAGCTCGCTGGGGCGATCGTGGGCCGCTCCGAAGGTCGGATCACGATCTTCAACGAGTACGGACCGACAGAAGCCACGGTGGGCTGCGTCGTGTACCGTTTCGACCCCGAACGCGACACGGCTGCGTCCGTGCCGATCGGATTTGCCATCGATGGCACTCGAGCGACGGTCGATGCAGCGCCGGGGGAGGAGGGCGAATTGGTGGTCGAAGGGCCGGGCGTCGCCGAGGGCTACCGTGGAGGTGACCGATTCCACGGTCGCTACCGCACCGGCGATCTCTGCCGCCAGCGGCCCGACGGTTGTCTCGAGTTCCTCGGTCGGGCCGATCGTCAACTCAAGGTGCGAGGGGCGCGGGTCGAGCCGGCAGAGATCGAACGGATCCTTCTCGAGATGCCCGAGATCGAGGAGTGCGTCGTCGATCTCGTCGGTGGGGAGGAGGAGCGCTTTTGTGTTCGCTGTGGGCTCACCTCGCGCCATCCTGAAGCGTTGCTCGACTCGGACGGGGTGTGCAATATCTGTCGCGACTTCTCGACCTACGAGGCAGAGGCTCGCAGCTACTTCGGCACGATGGAGGAGCTCGCGTCCGAGCTCGACGAGAAGTGTCGACCAAACGCCAGGGGCCAGGATTGCATCATGCTCCTGAGCGGAGGCAAGGACAGCACCTATGCCCTCTACCAGGTCGTTGCCCTCGGGCGGACCCCTCTCGTCTTCACGCTCGACAACGGCTTCATCTCCGACGGTGCCAAGGAGAATATCCGGCGTGCCACCGAGGATCTCGGCCTCGAGCTCGTCTTCGGCAGCACTCCGGCGATGAACACCATCTTCGCGGACAGCCTCGCGCGCTTCAGCAATGTCTGCCAGGGCTGCTTCAAGACCATCTATACCCTCGCCGTCTCGCTCGCTCGCGAGCGCGGTCTGCGTGTCATCGTGACGGGGCTCTCTCGTGGCCAGATCTTCGAGACCCGACTCGCGGACTTCTTCCGCATCGGTCTGCGCGACCCATCGGAGATCGACCGTACGGTGCTCGAGGCGCGCAAGGCTTATCACCGCATGGACGATGCGGTGTCCCGGAACCTCGACGTATCGATGTTCCGCGACGACTCGGTGTTCGAAGAGACCTCGTACGTCGACTTCTATCGCTACTGCGACGTGAGCCTCGAGGAGGTGCTGTCGTTCTCTGAACGAGCGTGCCCCCTGGATCCGGCCCGAGGATACCGGCCGCTCCACCAATTGCCTGATCAACGACGCGGGGATCTGGGTGCATCGCCAGGAACGTGGGTTTCCACAACTACGCGCTTCCCTACAGCTGGGACGTTCGACTCGGCCACAAGGAGCGTGACGAGGCGCTCGCCGAGCTCGATGACGAAATCGACTCGGCCACCGTGCGGGCTCGGCTGAACGAGATTGGATACCAGCCGGAACGGGCCCACGAGAAGCGGGCCGGGCTCACCGCCTACTACGTCGCCGATCGTGAGATCGCAGCCGACGATCTCCGCTCTCGGGTGGCTGGCAGACTGCCGGATTTCATGGTTCCCTCCGTGTTCGTTCGGCTCGACGAGCTTCCTCTCACCTCGAGGGGAAAGGTCGATCGCGGGTCCCTGCCGAAGCCCGAGGCCTCCTCGACCTTCGCCGAGCCCTGCACACCCGCGCAGGAGAAACTGGCGGAGATCTGGCGCGAGCTGCTCGGGTTGCAGCGAGTCGGAATCCACGACGATTTCTTCGAGCTGGGCGGCGACTCCATCACCGCGATTCGAATCGTCGCCCGGGCGCGCGAGGCAGGGATCTCCGTGGAGCCCTCTGACCTGTTCGAACATCCAACTGTGGAACGGCTTGCCTCGGCGGCGGAGCGCACTACCGGTCCAACCACGATCGCCGCTCCTTGCGCGCCGCGAGAAAGGCCGCTTTCGCCGCTCCAGGAAGGGATGCTGTTTCACAGCCTCGAGAGCGAGGGTGCCGGCGTCTACCACGAGCAGTACTCCTGTCGGATCGAGGGCGAGCTCGATCCGGCGCGACTCGAAGGCGCATGGCGAACCGTGACGCGACGCCACGATGCCCTTCGCCTTCGCTTTCTCTGGCACGATCGGGAAACACCTCTACAGTTGGTAGAGTCCGACGCGACTCCCACACTCGAGCTCCTGGACTGGCGGGGACGCAGCGAGGAGGACGAGATCGTGGCCTGGAGCGAGGCAGACAAGGAGCGTGGCTTCGATCTGGAGAAGGCGCCACTCTTGCGGTTGGCCCTGGCCCGAACTGGCGAGAATCGGTGGCGGTTCCTGTGGAGCTATCACCACATGATTCTCGACGGCTGGTCTCGACTTGTGGTGCTACGCGAGGTGTTCGAGTGCTACCGTGGAGATGAGCTGGCCGAGCCAAGAGCGTATTCGGATTTCCTCGACTGGCTCGCGGCCCACTCCGACGAAGAGGAATCCAAGCGCTACTGGCAACAGGAGCTGGCGGACGCCGAGCCCACTCCGTTCGATCTTCCAGCGGGCTCCGGGCAGGGTCATGCTCGCCGCGACCTGCTGGTGCCGAGCGCCCCGTTGATCGCAGCGGCTCGGCGTGAGCGCATCACCCTGAGCACCTTGCTGCTCGGAGCGTGGTGCGTTCTGGTCGCGCGCTACACCGGGCGTGACGACATTCTCTGTGGTGCGACGACCGCGGGACGCCCTTCGGGACTCGACGGCGCCGAGGAGATGGTGGGTCTGTTCATGAACACCACTCCTTGTCGAGCGCAGGTGCCCTCGGGTGTCGCGGCGGGGGAGTGGTTGCGTGACCTGCAGGCGCGGCAGGCTCACGGCCGCCGCTACGAGCACACCTCGCTACGGAAGATCCAGAGCTGGATCGGGAGAGCCGGTCGCCCGCTCTTCGACAGTCTGTTCTCCTATGCCAACTACAGGGTGCCTGAACAGCCACCCTCCACGCTAGCGATCGAGGACGAGCGTTTCGATGCCCACACCAACCTTCCTCTGGCAGTAGTGGTTCAGCCGGGAGACCGACTGGTCGTCTCGTTCATCTTCGACCGCGCTCGCTTCGGCGAGCCCGCAATCGAGCGCATGGCTGACCACTTCGGCACTGCGCTCGACCAGCTCGCAACCCGCCCGGACTCTCCCCTGGAAACGATCCAGATGGCCGCTCCGCAAGCCGTGCGGGGGCCGGCACTGCAAGCTGGAGGGGAGAGGCTCTGGCACCGCGGGTTCGAGAGCGTCGCGGGCCGGACGCCGGACAGAGTCGCGATCGTGGCGGCTGAGGAAGCGTGGAGCTACCGCCAGCTGAACGGGCGCGCCAACTCGCTCGCACGCGAGCTGGTGCGCCTGGGGGTCGGGCGGGGGGAGCCCGTCGGCATCTTCGTGCCCCGTTCGCCCTCCATGCTGCTCGCCGTTCTCGGTGTGCTCAAGGCCGGAGGCGCCTACGTCCCTCTGGATCCGGCCTATCCGGTCGAACGGGCCCGGCAGATTCTCGCAGACACCCAGTCGAAGTTCTTGCTCACCACCCGGGCGCTCGGCGCGGGTCTCGGGGCAGACAACATTCTCTATGTCGAGGACTTCACAGAGGAGTGCGACGACCTTCCCACAACCCCGGACCCCGGCGACCTCGCCTACATCCTCTACACCTCGGGCTCGACCGGGGAGCCCCGGGGTGTGATGGTCACTCATGAGAATCTCTGGCACTCGACCCAGGCTCGAACCCAGTACTACGGCTGCGAATCGCTGCGTTCGTTCCTGCTCTTGTCCTCGTTCGCCTTCGATAGCTCCGTGGCCGGGATCTTCTGGACCCTGGGGGAAGGGGCGACCCTTTGCCTGCCGCCGGGCACACATCTTCCGGATCCGCACGAGATTCGAGAGATCATCCAGCGGCACGAGGTGTCTCACCTGCTGTCCATTCCAGCTCTCTATCGAGAGATTCTCGATCCGAGCCTTCGCTCCCTCAGGGTCGTGATCGTCGCGGGCGAAGCCTGCCCTCCGGGAGTGGTGCAGGCCCACCGGGCGGTGCTTCCCGACTGCCGCCTCTTCAATGAGTACGGGCCCACCGAGGCCACGGTCTGGAGCACTGTCTGCGACTGTACGGAGCTCGAGGGGGGCGGTCGCGTTCCCATCGGCCGCCCCATCGCGGACTGTCTGGCCTACGTGCTCGACGAGGAGAGGAGGCCCACGCCTGCCGGGGCGCCGGGAGAGCTCTATCTCGGAGGTACCGGTATCGCGCGCGGGTACTGGGGTCGTGACGACCCCGCCTTTCTCACCAACCCCTTTGCCGAGGGAGGGCGACTGTTCCGCACGGGAGACCGCGTTCGGTTCCTCGAGTGCGGCGAGCTGGAGTTCCTGGGACGCGTGGACCAACAGCTCAAGATTCGAGGACACCGGATCGAGCCCAGCGAGATCGAGGCGGCACTCTGTTCCCATTCAGGTGTCGTCGAGGCCGTCGTCGTCGCGCGTGAGGCGGGTGGTCTCGCAGAGCGTCTCTCGACACTCGACACTGATACCGTCGAGCGTCTCCTCCGAGCAGTCGGGGACTCCGCGACCTCGTTCACTCGCCGGCGAGAGGCGTTCGAGCTCACCCTTCGTATCGATGAGGAAGACTTCGTTCGCCCGCCTCGTGACGCGCAGCGCAACTGGCTCCTCGAGCAGAGCCTCGACGAGCTGACGGCCGATCTGCTGCACCTCGATCGGACCGCCCGTCGGTTCGTGCGGGGCGCCACCGGCGATTTCGACGGGACCGTCCCCGACCGGGAGCACAACGATCCGACCGAGCAGGAGATCATGGAGGACTGGCAGATCCCGGTGATGAGAGCGATGGCCGAAGACGTCACGCAGGACCACGGCGACGTTCTCGAAGTCGGCTTCGGTCGGGGCGTGTCCGCTGCACTCATCCAGGAGCTCGGCGTGCGATCCCACTCTGTGGTCGAGGCAAACCAGTCCTGTGTGGAGCGGTTCTTCCGGCCGTTTCGGGAACGGTTCGCCGAGCGCGACATCCGTCTCTTCGAGGGCCGGTGGCAGGATGTCGAAGATCGACTCGGCCTGTACGATGGCATCTTCTTTCACGCCGTTCCGCTCGACGAGGAAGAGTTCCTGCGCTACATGGTGGAGGGAATCACCTTTGCGGAGCACTTCTTTGTCATTGCCGCGAGGCACCTTCGCCCCGGAGGGGTCTTCAGCTATCTGTCCACCGAGATCGACTCCCTCAGCCGTCGACACCAACGGGCCCTGCTGGAGCATTTTTCATCGCTCTCGCTTCGGGTGCAGCCTGTGGAGATCCCCGAGGACACTGAGGATGCCTGGTGGGCGGACTCGATGGTCATCGTGAAGGCCATTCGCTGATGGAACTGCGAGCGAGAATCGAACGACTCGGTGAGCCACAGCGGGAGGCACTCGCCCGGCGTCTCGACGAGCTCGGCGTGAGAAGCGAGACCAAGCTCGTCGCCTACGTCGTTCCCGACTCCCGATCGGCTCCAACGCCGGAGGAGTTGCGCCGCCACCTCCGAGAGCGGTTGCCCGAGCCCATGGTGCCGGCGATGTTCGTGACGTTGGACGCGATGCCGCGAACGGTCAACGGCAAGATCGATCGCGACGCGCTTCCCGAGCCCGCCACCGAACGCGCGACCTCGAAGGACAGCGCGCCCCGCGACGCCCTGGAAGAGACCCTCGTGACCATCTTCTCCGAGCTGCTCGGCGTCGAGCCTGTCGGAATCCACGATGACTTCTTCGACCTGGGCGGCCATTCTCTGCGAGCTCTGCGACTCGTGGTCGTGATTCGAGAGCGACTCGGGCAGACGATCCAGGTGGATACGGTGTTCCAGCGACCCACGGTGGCGAGGCTCGCCGAGGTGCTGCAAGGGGCGCCGGCCGTCGGCCGAGACTCGCTGCTGGTCGAGATTCAACCGCGGGGCTCACAGCCTCCACTGTTCTGTGCCCATTGCGTGGCAGGTCGGACGATCCACTACTACGATCTGGCCCGAGAGCTCGGCTCGGACCAGCCGGTGTACGGGCTGGCGCCTCCGGGTGCCGATGGCAGCGAGCCCTTTCCCGAGAGCATCGAGCAACTCGCCGCCCGTCATGTGGCGGAGATTCGGTCGCTTCAACCGAAGGGGCCCTATCGTCTTGGCGGCTATTCCTTCGGCGGGGTGGTCGCTTTCGAGATTGCCCGCCAGCTGACCGATGCCGGGGAGGGCGTCGAGATTCTGGCGATGTTCGACACCCTCTTCCCCTGGCACGAGACGCTCGAGGAGCGAGCCGGTCGGCATCGCGCCAATACCGCGAAACTCGGTGTGGCGGAGCGCCTGGTCTACTTCGGCCGCAGCGTGCTGGGTAACGTGCTGTCGCTCGTGCGGGATCAGACTGCCGCCATGCGGACTCTTCCCACGCGTCTGGCGATCCGGGGCCGAACCGCACTGCGGATCCCGCTGCCGGAGTCGCTGCGGCCCAGCTACGTGGAACGGAGCTGTCTGAGAGCCTTTCGACGGTATCGCCCGCAGGCACTGTCGGCTCCCGTCATTCTCTTCCGCCACGGCGCAGAAAGCTGGTTCAAGGACCAGTTCCCCGAACTGGGCTGGAGGGGACTTGCCAAGGACATCACTCTGGTCGACATTCCCGGCGATCACGAAGACGTCATCCACGGTCGCGGTGTGGAGATCACCGCACGCCGACTCGGGGAAAAGCTGAAGAGCTCGCGCTGACGGCCCTGGCCACGACGTCGGGTCTCCTCTATCGGGAGCGGGCCGTCCCGCCGTCGAACAGCTCCATGGCTTGCTCGGTCAGGGCCTCCCAGTCGAACTGATCGACTGCCCAACGGCGCGCTTCTTCGCCCATGCGGTCCATCCTCTCTGGGTCGATCAACAGATCCACCACGCCGGCGGCCAGTGTCGAGGGATCGGAGCATTCGACGAGCACCCCGGTCGCCCCTTCCCGCAGGGTCTCGGAAGTCCCTCCCGAGGCTCCGGCCAGAACGGGACGGCCGCAAGCCTGGGCCTCGAGCAAGACCATGCCGAATCCTTCGATGTCCGTGCCCACCTGCCGATTGGGCAAGGCAAACAGGTCACACTGTTGATAGCACTGAATCAGCTCCTCGTCCGGTAGCTCACCGAGAAACTGGACGTGAGCCTCCACCTCCTGGTCGGCCACGAGCCCTTCGAGCTGGGAGCGCGTCTCGCCATCACCGACGATCACGAAGAGCACATCGGGGATCGCGTCGCGAATCGAAGCCAGCGCGAGAATCATGCGATCCTGGCCCTTCCGTGTCTGGAATCTGCCAACCGTCAAGATGACTCGTCGCTCGCCCCAACCGAGCCGTTCGCGAACCGCCGGGTCACGACGTGCCGGTGCGAATCTCCGAGTGTCGACGCCAGGATGCAACACCGCCAGGTGAGTCGGGGGTTGGCCCCACTCGTCGACGAGGATCTTTGCCGTATTGTTGCAGTTGGCGACCAGGTATTCGGCGCCGGAGAACACCCACCGCACGAGCCAGCTCAGCTCGCGACTCAGCGAAGCCGATCGCACGTCGTCGCCATGAACGTAGCAGACGTACGGGACACCGCACAGGCTCTTCAGGGCTCGAGCCATGACTCCCTCCGGCAGGCAGCGGCCACTGTGGACGCTAGTGACCTGCTCTTCGCGAACGAGTGTTCGTAGCCTCCGGAGCGCCCGCAAGTACCCGAGGGAACCGCTCAGACTGACGACCCCCCACTCGTTCATGGTCAAAGGAACGCGGTGGAGAGGCGTGTCGTGACTGCGGTCGAACGCCTCGGCCGCAGGATCGTCCCCGGCGGCGATGGCAACCCACTCTCGGGGCAAGCGGCGATACATCTCCCAGAACCAGCGCCCGCTGCCACCGGTCTTGGGAGGGAAGATCTCGCTGAGGAGCAGGATTCTCATGTTGGCAAAGCGATGCAGATCTGGTGAGAACGAGTCCTGAGGGCTGTTACCCCGAGTGGCGGCCTGGGAGTTTTCGGAGCCGAGTCCGGGAGTCTCCACAGGCAGACGGGGTCGGAGGGGCTCGAGGGGCTCGCGAGATTATCCCCGTACCGCTAGGCCCGTGATGTCCTGCCACGCCATCAAACCGCCGTCGCCGAGCCCGGCCAGGCGCGGAATGACAATCTGTTTCGCAACGAGAGGTTCGCGACGACGAACCGCTGTCCAGTTGCGGCCACTCTCGTCCATCTGCTCGAGGTCCGGCTGCTCGATCAGGCCTACAGTGATCACTGGGTAGCACTCCGGGATGGTGAATTCTTCCTATACCGGAGGCCATCGATAACCCACAGTCGAGGACCCCGTTCCCATGATCTTTCACGGTCCGTATCGACTCGATTGGGCAATGACTCCGAAGCTGATCTCGTCGAAGCAGCCGAAGGATAATTCTACCCTCGATGGAGAGCCCCCAGTCGGGCCCTGGTGCGCGGAGCTCTCAGTGAGGACCTGTTTCGCCGAAGGTCGGACCTCACTTCCAGCTCAAACGCACCCCGAGCCGCCAGATCCTTGGCGAGATGTTGTCCTCGAGCCAGTACGCACTCGACACGCTCAGGTCGCGGCGCCGTGACATCGCCGTCCCTGTGTTGGTGATGTTGAACGCGTCGATCCCGAAGGTCATGTTGACCGGGCCGGTCAGGTTGAACTCCTTCTCGAACCTCAGATCCAGGGTGGCGATGGTGGGTAGCCGGTAGTCGTCGAAGTCGCCGACCACACTGATGCGGCGGAACAGGCCGTCGCTGGTCGTGGTCTCGTTGAAGTAGGGGATGGGATAGCCCTCTCGCGCCGTGAGCGCTCCCGACAGGTTGAATCCCCACGGCCGATCGGGAGCGATCTGGTAGAGGCCGGTCACGTTCGACGTCCACGTCGACTGCAGGAACCGCTCCCCTCTGCCGCCGGCACCCGAGCGAGTGGCGAACAGAGATCCATCCCGATCCCCGCCGTCCTGGTCTCTGTTGGGGTCGTTCTGAGCCAGATACTCGGCCGGGACCTTCCACTCGGCGCTGCCGTAGTTCAGATACCCGCGAATCATCCACCGATTCGCCAAACGCTTGGTAAAGGTGAGCGCCGCGCCCAGGTAGTCCCGCTCGCGCGCGCCGTTGAGCAGGAGCTCACCGCCGGTGAACTGGAAGTCCTCTCGCAGGGCGTAGACCGGCACGTCGTAGCTCCTCGCTGGGCCGCCGGCGTTCGGGTCGTCGATCGTGCCGCTCAGGCTCCCGTCGAGCACGTAGTCCTCTGCGGTCACGGTGCGCTCGGTGCCGTCGCTGTTGCGGATGATCGGCCTCAGCTCCTCGATCTTGTCGACGTTGCGTGCCGTGAGCGTGAGTCCGACCACGAACTCGGGGAGCACCGCGTGCTCGACGCCGATCACGAGCTCGGTGGTGAGCGGCGGATCGAATCCCGGGTCGGTGCGGTCGGGGTCATCGAGCGACGAGGGGTCTGCCGGGTCGAAGCCGTTGGCGAAGTCGACCCGCGCCGGATCGTCGAGCTCGCTGCCGTCTCCGGTGTACGGGCCGTCGACGTAGGGGAGCGCGAAGTAGGCGTAGACGTTGCCGGCCGGGTTCGTGCGATCGATGTAGCGCGAGCCGAGAGCATCCGCGAACTGGGCCAGGCTGGCTCGGATCAAGGTGTCACGCTCGCTGCCGAGGGCATAGGTCACGCCCAGTCGGGGCGCCAGGCTCGTCCAGGTGAAGTCGGGCGCCGCCCCCGCGTACTCGATCTCGGGTAGCACGTTTGGCACCATCGGGTTGCCGGGCACGCGGGCGGCCTGGTTTCGCCCCTTCTGGTCGTCATAGCGCAAGCCGGCGTTGACCGTGAAGCGCCCCAGGCTCAGGGTGTCCTGTGCCCAGAGCGAAAAATACTCCATGAGCACCGGGGTCCCGATGCCTCGCTTCGCGGTCACGAAGTGGGTGCTCGTGGTGTTGTAGGTGAAGACGTCCTTCCCCGGCCAGGCGAACACACTCGAGTTCTCGGACCGGCGGAACCGGCCGCCGACCCGCAGCTCGTGGTTGATGTTCCCCGTGTTGAGGAAGTACGACGAGTCGACCTTGATCTCGTCGCCCGGAGACGTGGAGCTACCGCTGATGTAGTTCTCCTGCCACACGCCGTCGCTGCGGCGCCACGACTCTGGAGCGTCGGGCCCGACTCCGCCCTTCGCAGCCAGCTGGAAGCCGAGGTCGTTGAGAGAGTAGGTGCCCGTGACGAACAGATTCGAGGTGAAGACGTGCGTATCTTCGAAGCGGTAGATCGCGGAGGGGCCACGCTGGTTGTAGCTGGTGATGTCGGGGCGGGTGCTGCCGGCCTCGCGACCGGATTTCTGCTTGTCACCGTTGTTCCATGACGCGACGAAGCTGTTGGCGCGGCTGAACTGTGCGTTCAGCTTGAGTGCAGTGTTCTCGAGAATGGTGTCGTCGGCGGTTCCCGTCGCGGCGTTCTGTTGGATGTCGTTCTGTCCCCAGGAGCCCCACAGCCAGGCGCGATCGCGAACCAGGGCGCCTCCGGCCTCGAACCCCATCTCCTCGATCTCCCGGATCTGGGCGCCCTTGTAGTCGTCGAGGGACTGTCCGGGACCCATGTCCTCTTCGTTGACATTGACTCGTGCCTGAGGCAGGAAGCCTCCGAAGTATCCCTGCGCTTTCGTGTTGAAGAATCGCGCCGAGCCGCGAAACTCGTTGCTGCCCCGCTTGGTCACCAGGTTCACTCCGACGCCGGCCGTGTTCTTGGTCACGTCGGTGCCGCCGGTGGTGAACTGCATCTCCGCGAACTGGTCGAAGTCGAAGTAGGACGAGGAGGCCCCTGGGCCATACATATCGGTGATCTGGACTCCGTCGAGCTGCCAGTCGTTCTGAACGGGACTCGACCCCCTGTGCCCGGAAGCTCGACTGCTGACCCGACTCGCTTCCCCCCACGTTCACGCGATCGACCAGCACGCCCGGCGTCTGGCCCACGATCGCCCACGGATCGCGTGCCGTGGGAATCCGTTCGAGCTCCACCTGCGTCACCGTGGTGCCCTGGGTGAGCTCGCGCTCGTCCAGAAGGGGGCTCTCCGAAGTGACCGTGAGCGTTTCCTGCATCGCCGGTCGGAGCACCAGCGGGAGCGTCGTGTTGCGACCGATGCGCACCTCCACCCCAGGAAAGTCGAGCGAGCCCATGCCGGAGAGCTCAGCGCGGAGATGCCACTCTCCGGGGTCGAGGCCCAGGAAACGGAAGCGCCCCCGCGCGTCGGTGAACTGAGTGCGATCGGCTCCGATTCCACCGATGGTGACGGTGACCCCGGGAAGCGATTGCCCCGCCGAGTCGGTCACCGTGCCGTAGACGTTCCCCGTCACGGCCTGTGCAAAGCCCCCCCGTGTCGTCGCCAGCGCGGCCACGACGAAGAGAATCAAAGAGCCGAACCCGGTCCTGAAGCGATGGAGATCCCTGCTCATTGGCCCATTCCCCCTTTTCCTCTGAAGAAACGGAATCGCACGGAAAAGTCCCAGATCGGTAAGGCAGATGTGGTCAATTGTCCCAGAATCGCTAGAATTGGTCCCAGATTCCAAACGATCGTCGACGGAAATCGGGACTCAGGGATTTGGGCAACCAACTCGCGACCACCCAGTGGAGCGTGGTCCTGGCCGCCAAGGAAGGCACGGAAAGCGAGGCCCGGCGGGCGCTCGAGGCGCTGTGCGCGTCGTACTGGTACCCGGCCTACGCCTTCATTCGGGTGCGGGGCTTCTCCCCGGAGGAAGCGCGCGACCTCACCCAGAGCTTTTTCGCCGACCTGCTCGAGCGCGACGTGATGCAGGCCGTCGATCGCTCCAAGGGTCGCTTTCGCTCCTTTCTCCACGCCTGCCTCGGGAACTTCCTCTCTCACCATCGTGACGAGGCGCGCACCCTCAAGCGCGGCGGCCACGTCGAGATCGTGACGCTCGACGCGCCCATCGATGCCGACCAGGCCGAGCGTCGTTTCCAGAGAGAACCGGTGGAGGAGCTGACGCCGGAGCAGATCTTCGAGCGTCGCTGGGGGCTCACCGTCATGGAGCGGGCGCTCGAGCGGCTCGAGGCCGACTTCGAGGCCTCGGGCAAGGCCTCCCAGTTTCCGGTGCTGCGCCGCTACCTCTCGGGCTCCGAGCCGCATATCTCCTATCGCGACGCTGCGTCGGAGCTCGGCATGTCCGAGGGCGCGGTCAAGAACGCCGTCATGCGCATGCGGCAGCGCTACGGGGCTCTCTTGCGGGAAGAGGTGGGGGAGACGGTGGCCGCCGGCGAGCTCGACGACGAGCTCCGTCACCTGCTGGCCGTGATCCAACCGTGGCACAGCGGGGCCGACGCGTGAGGAGAATGCGAGCTGTGACCTTGTGATGGCGATCCGTTTCTCACTCAGGGAGGGCTCATAGGAGGGAGACGGAGCTTGGGAGAGACGCCAACAGGGGAAGCCCCGCGATTGGAGGGGAGGGCGAGAGCGGACGAGGCGCCGCTCTGCCCCGACTGCGGGACCCCGCTCAGTGACGAGCCGTGGGCCACCGGTCTGTGCCTGGCGTGCATGGCCCGGTTGAGTCTCGAGCAGCCCTCGCTCCTCGCCGAGATCGAAGCCGACCGGGGCGACCCAGACCGGGGCGACCCAGAACAGGGCCACGCAGACCAGGGTGATGCCGAGCCGGGCACTCTCCCTTCCTCGCGCAAGGCGCTCGAGCGCGGCCAGATCCTCGGTGGCCGATACCGCATTCGCACCCTCCTCGGCACGGGTGGCATGGGTGAGGTGTGGCGAGCGTTCGACCTCAAGCTGCGCGTCGATGTCGCGCTCAAGGCACTGCGCGCCGACCTGTTGCAGCACCGTCCGGCCCTCGAAACCCTTCGCCAGGAGGTGCGCACCGCTCGCGAAGTCGTCTCGCCCAACGTCTGCCGGGTGTTCGATCTGGTCGAGTTGGAGGGACACGAGCTGGTCTCCATGGAGTACATCGACGGCGAAACCCTGCAGCAGCTTCTCGCCCAGCGCAGCCCCCTCGATCTGAGCGAGGCACGCGACCTCGCCGCCCAGATGCTCGCCGGTCTCGAAGCGATCCACGCCGCCGGGCTCGTGCATCGCGACGTGAAGCCCGAGAACGTCATGCTGACCCGGGCCGGTCGCGTCGTGGTGATGGACTTCGGTATCGCCGGAGCGCTGGTCGGGCAGGCGAGCGACGTTGCCGGGACCCCTGCCTACATGGCTCCCGAGCAGTCGAAGGGCGAGCCGCTCGACGCGCGCACCGACGTCTACGCCGCCGGTCTGGTGCTCGCCGAGATGGTGGAGTCGGGCGGGGTGCGCTCGCCCGAGCAGCGGCGACAGTTCTGGCAGCGCTGTCGAGAGACTCCGCCGCGCCTGGCGAAGACGCCCTGGGCCCCGGTGCTGCGTCGGTGCATCGCCGGCGACCGGGACGCCCGTCCTGCCAGCGCCGCGGTCCTCTCCCGGGCTCTCGAAGAGGCCACCACCCGCGCCATCGAAGAGGGCGTCACGCCCTACCCCGGCCTCGCCTCCTTCACCGAAGCCGACGCCGAGTACTTCTTCGGCCGCGAGCTCGAAGTCGAGGCGATGTGGAAGAAGCTGCGTCGTCTCCACGTGCTCGGTCTGATCGGTCCCTCCGGCACCGGTAAGACGTCGTTCCTGAGAGCCGGGGTCCTGCCCGCCCGACCCGACGGTTGGGGAGTGCTGGTCACGACACCCGGAGTGCGCCCGGTCACCGCGCTGGCCGAGGCGCTCGCCGTCGAGCTCGCCGGAGACACCGATGCCGTGCGCGAGCTGGTCGGCTTCGACGATCCGGCCAAGGCCGTGGCGGCGGTGAAGCGTTGGCGCGGCAACCACGAGCACGCGCTTCTCGTGATCGACCAGTTCGAAGAGCTCTTCACCCAGAGCTCGCCCGAAGTCCAGGAGCGCTTTGCCGAGTTGCTCGGTCGCCTGTCGATCGAGGCCGACGTGCGGATTCTCTTGTCGTTGCGCGACGACTTCCTGGCCGAGTGTGGTCGGTATCCGGCGTTCACGCCGATCTTCGAAGCCCTGACCGTGCTCAATCCGCTCTCGGGCAGCGCGTTGCGACGTGCCGTCGTGCAGCCGGCGCTCAAGCACGGCTACCGGTTCGAAGACGATCACCTGGTCGAGGAGATCCTCGGCGAGGTCGAGGGCGAGCGGGGCGCGCTGCCGCTGCTAGCCTTTGCAGCTGCCCAGCTGTGGGAAGGGCGCGACCGCGAGCGAGGGGTGCTCACGCGGCGCACGTACGAAGAGATCGGCGGCGTTGCCGGCGCGTTGGCGCGCCATGCCGATGCCACGCTCGAGGAGATCGGCGAAGAGAACGTGGTGGTCGTTCGGGATTTCTTCCGGCGTCTGGTCACCGCGCAGCGCACGCGCGCCACCTGGGACCGTGACGAGCTGCTTTCGGCGTTCGAGGATCGAGAGGCCGCGAGTCGGGTGCTGAACGTGCTGATCGATGCGCGTCTCGTGACGTCCTACGAGCGGCAAAGCGAAGAGGAAGACGCCGAGCCTCGGCACCGGGTCGAGATCATCCACGAATCGCTTCTGCGCTCGTGGCCTCGATTGGTCAGGTGGCAGGTCCGGGACGAAGACTCGGCACAGTTGCTGGATCAGCTGCGTCAGGCAGCGTCGATCTGGGAAGACCGAGGCCGGCCCGACGATCTGCTATGGACCGGCAAAGCCTTCAAGGAGTACGAGCTCTGGCGCGAGGACTACTCAGGAGCTCTGAGCTCGACGGAAGCGGAGTTCGCCGACGCCATGGTGGAGTTGTCGGGGCGAAAGCGTCGGAGACGGCGGATCGCAGTGGCAATGGCGGTGGCCTTCCTGGCAGCGACGGTACTCGTGGTTACCGGGTTCTGGCGTCGAGCCGTCGACGCGGGCCGGCAGGTGGAAGCGAACCATCTTCTCTCGCTCGGTCGCTCTCACCTGCCCTCGGATCCGACCGAGAAGGACCCGACGGGAGCGCTCGCCTACGCCATGAAACGGCTCGAGCTGCAGGACGATCCCGCGGTACGACGACTGGTGATGGATGCCTTGTGGGCGGGACCGTTGGCGATTCACGTGCAGGCGGAACATGCCTCCGGGCGGTCGTCCGAGATGAGCTCGAGCGGAACCTGGCTCGCGGGGCCGGTCCTGGCGGAGGACCGACTGCAGGGGCGTCGCCTCTATCACCGCGACGGGACCACTGAGGTCTTGCCCTACCCGCCGGACCTCGTGCGCGAGCTGGAAAACGATGCGCTCGGCGACATGATGATCACCCAGGCGGTTCCTGGACGCGAACTGATGGTGGACGTCTACCTCCGTGGGTTCGTGGTTCTGTCGCCACCACCGCAAGGTCGCGTGTTGCGATGGGAGAACCTTGGAACCGAGGCCTTCTTCTACGTGCGCAGCTCGGAAGAACTCGTGGCCATCGCCGTAGACGGAGAATGGCGAGAGATCAGCTACTGGCCGCTCGATGGTGGAATGCCACGAGAGCTCGGTCGGCTTCCAGCGGGACCCAGAGCCCATTCTTCGTCCGTGGCTGCCATCGCAGTCGACGATCGCGTTTGTGTTTGGCAGTGGGAATCGCCGCAGACGGGGCCGACGGACTGCCATGATCTCCCCTCAGAAGCGACGGGTGCCTTTTTGAGCTTCGACGGTCAGTTGGTGGGCAGCTTCGACCCAGAAGGTCGAATGCGGATGTGGCGGCGGGAGCTGGGAAGAGCCTCGGGAGAGTGGTCTCGAGCGCTCGGTCGCAGCCACGATCGAGCTTTCGATGCCACCAACACCAGATGGCTGGCCTGGCCTCGCGGGGGGGCTGCGTTCGCCAGCGTCTGGAATCTCGACTATCCACCCGAGATGGAGCCACTTCTCTTCAGCCGTCACCAGGGAGCGACCCATCATGAGGTCCGTTGGGGCGCCGGGGGTCAGTGGATTCTCGGCTTCACCAACATCGGTGGCCTGACGATGTGGCCAGCTGCACGGCGCCATCCGTTCGTCGCCGACGGATCGACCGACACACTTTCCGCTTCCTTCTCGCCGGATGGACGAAGTCTGTCCTGGGGGGAGGGGGCGTTCCGGGGGGCGCTACGGCACCTGCAGAGGGGCCACGTCACGGGAACGCTCTCGAAGCTAATCCAGCCCTACTCCGGTATCAGGTCGGTATCGTGGCATCCAGATGGTCGGCGTGTGATGGCGGGGGAAGGAGACGGGACGACCTGGTTTGTCGATGTGGTGTCGGGCGAGGCGCGAGAGCTACCGCAGACCGCAACGGCGCGCTTCTCCGGACGGATGGTCGCGATGGCCACCCCTTACCCCGTGGCCGTGAGTCCCGATGGGCGCTACGCAGCTGGTGCGGGGGGCCCTGAGCTGCTGGTCTGGTCTCTCGAGGCCGAGTCACTCGGGGCCGTCGATGTGCGGGTGCTGGTGCCAGAGGAGAAGGAGCGCGGGCCGAGAGGCCCGTTCCCTCCCGAGCCCAGCTTCCTTGGAGTCCACTTCACCCCAGACAGCCGGAAGATCGTGGCCTCCGAGTGGGACGCGATCAGGGTCTGGGACCTCGACGATGGCACCTTCGAAATCCTCGGGGAGGGCTTCGTGTCCCAGGTGTCGCGCGACGGGCGCAGGGTGTTTGCGACTCTGGGCATGAAGCAGGAATGGGGTCAGGAGGCGGGAGCCGATCCCGTGCGGATCTATGACCTCGAGAACGGCGACTACGAGGTGCTGCCGAATCACGGAGTGGCGACGGTGGTGGCGCTAGACCCGAGCGAGTCGATTCTGGCGAGCGGTGACTGGCAGGGTGTGATCCGAGTCGGTCCGATCACCGGCGAAGAGCCGCATCTGCTGCTCGGGCACGTAGGGCCGGTCTACTCGCTCGACTTCTCGCCCGACGGACTCTGGCTCGTGTCGTCCGGAGCTGACGGCAGCGTGCGTATCTGGCCGGTGCCCGATGTCACCAAGGTGCCGATCCACACTCTCCCCCAGGACGATCTCCTCGCTTTCCTGAAGCGGCTGACCAACTTCCGCGCGGTCGAAGACCCGGAGAGCGAGACGGGCTACTCGATCGACTATGACCCGTTCCCGGGTTGGGCGGACTACCCGGACTGGCTGCCTTTGGCCGCGGATGCAGAAGAGGAACGGCCGACTTCCGCCGGAGGCAGCTCTTGAGCTTCGCGACAGTCCGGCACGCAAGTCAGCGGCCGTTGTCGCTAGCGGTAGACCTCACGCCGATGTCCGATGCGCACCACGAGGACGACGACGGTCTCATCCTCGAGCTGGCAGATCACTCGATAGTCGCCCACTCGGTACCGCCACAGGGACAGCTCGGTTCCGCTCAGCGCCTGCCCCAGTCGCCGCGGGTCTTGGTCGATCGCGATGCGCTGGCGCAGGAAGGAGAGGATGCGGCGCTGCACCTGACGGTCCAGCTTGCGCAGCTCCTTGACGGCACGTTCGTCGAGCTCAACCGTCCAGGTCAAGCTCCTGCTCCACCTCGTCCAGCGTCAGCCGGCGGGCCGGTTTCTCGAGGCGATCAATCGCCAGATAGCGGTCTTCCATCTCCTCGAGGTGCTCGAGAATGGCCTCGCGCACGTAGAAGCTCTTCGTCCTTCCCGTCTTCTCGGCCAGCTGGCGGAGGCGCTCTTCGATCTCTGGATCGAGGCGAATCGATAACATGGTGGCACTCATGTCATACGAGTATGACATGTCATACACATCCGGTCGAGCCAGCGCTCTCGGAGTGGCCTGAGGGAGGGCCACGGTGACCTCGCCCGCTCGTCTCGATCGCTGTCCCGACTGCGGCACTCCGCTCACCAACGAGTCGTGGGCGCAGGGAGTGTGTCTCTCCTGCATGGCGAGGCTCGCGATCGAGCAGCCAACGTTGCACGAGGAGTTGCAGGCGGATCAGCGGCACGGTCGCGGTAACGCCTCCACGCTCGACTCGGCAAGCGCCGAGATCTCGCCTGGCAAGATCCTCGGTGGCCGCTACCAGATCCGTGCCCGCCTCGGTGGCGGCGGGATGGGGGAGGTGTGGCAGGCGTTCGATCTGAAGCTGCGGGTCGACGTGGCACTCAAGGCGCTGCATCCCCAGCTGCTGGCCAGCGAGCGAGCGCTCGAGACGCTGCGCCAGGAGGTGCGAACGGCTCGCGAGGTGGTCTCACCCAATGTGTGCCGGGTGTACCAGCTGGAAGAGATCGAGGGGCGCGAGCTGGTGTCGATGGAGTACGTCGATGGCCACACGCTGGCCGAGGTGCTGCGCGAGCGCTCGCCTCTTCCGATGGACGAAGCGCGCGAGATCGCGGCTCAGTTCCTGGCCGGACTCGAGGCGATTCACGCGGCCGAGCTGGTGCATCGGGACATCAAGCCGGAGAACGTGATGCTGACCCGCGCGGGTCGGGTGGTGGTGATGGATTTCGGAGTCGCCAAGATCCTCGCTGCGGACGAGACCAAGACCGTGGCGGGCACTCCGGCCTACATGTCCCCCGAGCAGGCGCTCGGGGAGGCGCTCGACGCGCGGGCCGATGTGTTCTCGTCGGCGATCCTGCTGGCCGAAATGATCGCGCCAAAGGGAGTCCGCGCGCGCGAGGATCGCCACGCTCTCTGGGAGAGTTGCCGGCAGACACCGCCCGATCTCGCCGACACGCCCTGGGCTCCTGCCTTGCGCAGTGCGCTCTCTCCGAGGAGGGACGATCGACCCGGTAGCGCGGCCGAACTGTCGCGAGCTCTCGAAGAGCTGACGGTTCGCGCCGCCGAAGAAGGGGTCACTCCGTACCCGGGTCTCGCCTCCTTCACGTCGGAGAACGCGAAGTTCTTCTTCGGCCGCGAGCTCGAAGTGGAGGAGATGTGGAAGAAGCTGCGCCAGCCGCATCTGCTCGCCTTGATCGGACCCTCGGGCGCAGGCAAGAGCTCCTTCGTCCGCGCCGGACTCCTTGCCGCCATGCCGGACGACTGGCGTGCCGTGGTGGCGCAGCCCGGCAACCGACCCTTCATGGCGCTGGGCGAGTCCCTGGTGGAGGAGCTCGCGGGCGACACCGAGTCGATGCGCGAGCTGCTGCGCTTCGAAGAGCCCGACGTCGCGGTGTCGCTGGTTTCACGCTGGCGCGAGCGGCACGGTCACGCCCTCATCGTGCTCGACCAGTTCGAAGAGCTGTTCACGCAGAATCCCGAAGAGGTTCAGGAGCGATTTGCCGACCTGCTCGGGCGCCTGGCTCTCGAAGCCGACGTCCACGTGCTGGTGTCGATGCGCGACGACTTCTTCATGCACTGCAATCGGCACGAGTCGCTGCGGCCCGTGTTCTCCGAGGTGACCGGGCTCGAGACCCTCTCGGGGAGCGGGCTGCGCCGGGCGCTGGTGCAGCCGGCCCTTCGTTGTGGCTACCGATTCGAAGATGATGCGCTGGTCGACGAGATGGTGTCGGCCGTCGAAGGGGAGCGCGGTGCCCTGCCCCTCATCGCGTTTGCGGCCGCGCAGATGTGGGAGCGCCGCGATCGGGAGCGGGGACTTCTCACGCGCGCCGCCTACGAGCGGATCGGGGGTGTCGAGGGTGCGCTCGGCCGTCACGCCGAGAGCACGCTGGAGAAGATCGGTGAGGAGAACCTGCCCGTGGTGCGTGGGCTGTTCCGCAGGCTGGTCACGGCTCAACGAACCCGCGCCACCTGGGATCGCGAAGAGCTGCTGTCGGCTTTCGAAGATCGGGAGGCGGCGAGTCGGGTGCTGACGGAACTCATCGATGCGCGCCTTCTGACCTCCTACGAGCTCGACAGCGACGGCGAGAGAGCCGCGACAACGGGTCGAGATCATCCACGAGTCGCTGCTGCGCTCCTGGCCTCGGCTCGTGCGCTGGCAGGCGCAGGACGAGGACGGGGCCCAGCTGCTCGATCAACTGCGTCAGTCGGCGTTGATCTGGGAGGAGCGAGGCCGCCCCGACGATCTGCTGTGGACCGGGAGCGCCTTCAAGGAGTACGAGCTCTGGCGCGAGCGCTACCCGGGAGGCATGAGCTCCCTGGAAGAGGACTTCGCCGGCGCGATGGTCGGGCACGCGCATCGGCAGCGGCGTCGCCGGAGGGTCGCGGCGGTGTCTGCGTTCGCGGTCCTTTTCGATGGGTTTATTGGTCGTCGGTGCGTTCTGGCGACGCTCGGTGGCGGAGACGAAGCGTGCCGAGGCGAGTGAGCTGGTGGCGCTCGGGCGGTCCGAGCTGGCGAAGGATCCGACCGCGAGCAGCCCGACCGGTGCGCTCGCCCACGCGATCGAGAGTCTGCAGGTGCACGACTCACCTGCTGCGCGGGAGCTCGTCCTGGAGGCCCTCTGGTCGGGACCGCTCGTCTCCCATGTGGGCGTCGGGGCGGGGCATTCTCTGTCGTTTTCTGCAGATGGTGTCGCTGATTCGGCGGGCCGAAGTCCGAGGAGGAGGGCGTTCGCGCGCGGACTTTCTATCGAAGAGGCGGGACCGTCGCACGAGTCGTGTTTCCCCCCGATCTCGTGGCGGCGCTCGAGGGGGAGTCGTTGAGAGGGCCTTCTGGGGTTCCAGGTCGCGACGCGATGATCGAGTTCGCCGCGGGGCAGGTTCTGGTCGTGTACTCGACTCAAACCGAGGACCCGTCGCTCTGGTGGAGGCCGATGCGGGGGTCGGAGATTCGCCTTCCCGACTCGGAGCACGTGCTGACCTTCGAGCATCTCCAGGAGGAGGCGGTGGTCCGCGCCTGGTCGCTGAGTGAGCGTACCGTGGTGGAGGTCGGACGTCTCGATTCCTCCGTCTTTCCGGTGAGCGTAGACCGCGTTCGAGCTGGAGGTCCTTTCTTGGCCGTGGCGAATCGGGGAGAGGTCTGCGTCTATCGATGGCGGCAACTGAGCGAACGGCCTTTGGTCTGTCACGAACATGCACGACGGGTGGTTCGGGTGGAGCTCAGCCCCGGGGGCGAGCTCATCGCTACGGCGGACGACCAGGGCCGGGTTCGGGTGCGTCGCACGGAGGACCTCTCGGGCGCCTTGCTCTGGGAGCGCCGTCTGGATCGGCCGATCACCAGCCTCGCTTTCTCCCCGTCCGGTGAGCGCCTGGCGGCCCACAACCGGGCCGGACAGCAATGGGCGGAGGTCTGGGATCTTCTCCAGCCGCCCGAGACGGAACCGCTGGTCTTCCTTCGCGACCAGGTCGGTGGCAACCCCCGGGCTCTGGATCTGGACTCGGCCGAGCAGTGGCTCGCCATCTGGGACCGCTCCCTTGGTCTGGGCTTGTGGCCGGCAGAACGGAGACATCCTTACGTCATTGAGGGGCCGAATGAGGGCTTCGGCGTGGCCTTCTCCCCCGATGGCTCACGGATCGCCAGTGTCGAGCTCGAAGGCACGCTCCGCCTGTGGAGTCGAAGTGCTGCTGGTTCGGGCAAGCATTCGGCTCGTTCGAATCGGAGCTGTTTCGGCGGCCCCAGGGACTGTACTCGGTCGCGTGGCATCCCGATGGGCGGCGCGTTCTGGTGGGCGAGGGGAACGCCAACGTCTGGCTGGTCGACATCGAGAGTGGGGCAGCGCAACGCTTGCCGGAGAGTGACGAAGCGTCCTTCTCCCGTGTCGAGTGCGGGACACTCCCTGGTGCCGGTCGCGATCAGTCCCGACGGACGCTTCGCGGCTAGGGGCCGGATATCCGGAGCTCCTGGTCTGGGATCTCCACAACGAAGATGAGGTTCGGCTGCTCCTGTCAGCAAGTCCCGACAAACCCCCGCCCGCAGGCCAGGACCCCGCGTTCCTCCGCGTCGGTTTCACTCCGGACAGTCGCTCGGTCTTCGTGTCTGGGTGGTCGGGCACACGGCTCTGGAGCCTGGAGGATGGCAGTGAGCGGTGGCTCGGTGAGGGGCAGGCCGGTGCGGTCACCCGTGACAACCGCTTCCTCTACGCCACGATGGGTGTCTACCCCACGTATCTTCAGCAACGGGTCGAAGCCGGGGTCGAGGTCTACGACCTCGAGACCGGAGAAGAGCGACTCGTGGCGGGCCACCCGTTGGCCCTGAGCGCGGCACTCGACCCCGACGAGAGGGTGCTGGTGACGGGCGGCGCGGACGGCGAGATCCGCGTCGGACCTATCGATGGAGGAGAGCCTCATCGACTGCTCGGTCACGAAGGAGCGGTCAACAGCGTCGACGTGTCTCCAGACGGGCGCTGGATCGCCTCCATGGGGGCCGACGGTGCGGTCCGTCTCTGGCCGATGCCGGACGTCACGAAGCCGCCGATCCACACCCTGCCGAGAGCGGAGCTGCTCGCTCTCCTGCGAAGGCTGACCAACTTCCGCGCCGTCGAAGACCCCGAGAGCGACACCGGGTACTCGATCGACTACGCCCCGTTCCCGGGGTGGGCGGACTATCCGGACTGGCTGCCGCTGGCCGATGACGCGGGCTCCGCGATGGCAGGGACGTCGGGAGGCTCCTGATCTCCTGGATGGGCCCGCACGGCCATGACGGTGTTCTGGCAGCGCGCCAGATGTGGAAACGAACGGCTCCGCTGTGGACCTGGAACTCGGTGGCAGTTCAGGATCACGGATCTCGTTCTTTCAGGTAGAGGTGGAAAAGCGGGGCTGAGAGTGAGCGACGCTCGTCTTGACGACATCATGACATCGGGTCGTCGTTCTGACATGAATCGGAAGATCAGCAGCATGATCGAGCCGGGGCTCTATCGCCGAGTGAAGCTCGAAGCGGCGCGCAGCGACCGCCAGATCAGCCAGATCGTCGGTGACGCGCTGGAGGCCTATCTGCGAGAGCGCCCGGGCGCAGCCTCGGGAAACGACTTGGTCGAGGAGAGCTGAGGCTCGTTGCCTCTCCCGACCGAGCAGGTCCTCGAGCTCCTCGAAGAGGAGGAAGGGCTGCTCGACGCTCGAGCCGATCCGGTCCGGTAGACGGGTCTTGGTCGCTGCTCCGATCTCCGACTCAGGCTCTCGCGATCAGCTCCCGGGCCCTCACGATCCTCACTCCCTCGACCTCCTTCGGGATGCGACCGGTGGTCTGGGGGACCATGAGCCCGCGCACGATCTCGTGCTTCTCGTACTTCCTGCCCAGGGTCGGGAGTGCCTTCCTGGCGAGCTTCTGTGCTTCGCCCTTCACCTGAGCGAGGGTGAGGGGCCGATCGCTCCATTTCGCTTCACCGAGCCAGAGCACGTCGCGCTCGAGACCCTCGGCCACGACGTCCCACTCGGGGGCGTTGCCTCGCCACCAACGGCTCGCGGCCGACAGTGGGCCCAGCTCTGAGGCGAGGCCTCCCCGGGGGAGCTCGCTTCGGCACAGATCCTCCCAGCTCTGCGCCACCAGCCCGCTCCAGTGTGGAGCGAGGATCGCGCGTCGGGCGGCCCGCGTGCCGGTGGCGAGCTGCGCACGGTTCGGCGCGACGACACGGAACCAGAGACGAAAGAGAGGATCGCGAATCCGGTAGAGGCTGCGACGGCTCTTGCGCGGCGGCTCACCGAAGGGGACCTGGCGCTCGACCAGCCCCATCTCGACCAGGCGCTCGAGGGGTCGGGACATGGAAGTCGCGGGACGCCCGAGTCTGCCGGCGATCTCGGAGACGCGGTGTGCTCCGGCCCCGATGGCATCGAGGACGGGTCGAACCTCCACTGCGCTCGGCACTTCTTCGAGGAGCAGGCGGTCGGGCTCACGGTGGAGGGGACCGTGGGGATCGAGCACCAGCTCGTCGATTCTCTCCCTGGCGCTGCCCTCGATCTCGCGGGCGAGCTCGAGGTAGCGAGGGACGCCGCCCCACGCAGCCCAGTTCTCCACCGTCTCGATCGCTGACTTCGTTCCCAGGGCCGGCACCAGCCAGCCGGGGCGCAACGGCTGGAGGTCGAGCACCACGCTCGCACGGCCGTAGAGCGGTGCGTCGGCGGAGAGGACGAGCCCCTGCATCATGCGCTGACTCGAGCCCGCGATCGCCAGGACCAGGTTGGCTCGGGTGGCGTCGTGGTCGCAGAAACGCTGGAGGAGGGACGGGAGCTCGGGGGAGCTGGCCACCAGATAGGGAAGCTCGTCAAGAACCACGGGGCCCTTGAAGCCGAGTGTCTGCGCGTCTCTCGCCAGTCGACTGAAGAGAGTCTGCCAGTCCGGATACTCGACGTCGCCGAAGTCGGGCAGTCGTTGGCCCAGGTGCTGCGCCAGGTATCGACGTTGCACGTCGACAGCAGACTGGTCCGCGACCGAGTAGACCCCCTCGTGTCGTTGCGACCACTCGACGAGAAGGCGAGTCTTGCCGATCCGCCGTCGACCGTAGACGACGGCGAGGCCCCCGCTCGCGGTCGCCGTCAGGCGGTCGAGTCGTCCGAGCTCTTCTTCGCGATCGAGGAATCTCATGAGTTTATGCAGAATAGCATAATGCTAGGGAGCATAATCACTGAGTGAACGAAGTCGAACCGCTTCGCGTGTATGGCTTGTGCCATTATGGCGCCATGCATCGGACCACCGTCATGCTGCCGAACGACCTCAAGACACGGGCCCAGACCAAGCTGGCCGATCAGGGCCCGAGCTTCACGGACTGTGTGTCGTTCGTCCTGATGAAGCGTCGACGCCTTCGTCGGGTCTTCACGTTCGATCGCCACTTCGCGGCGGCCGGCTTCGAGATGTGGCCGGGTCGCGTCTTGGACTGACGCCCGCTGGGGACTCTCGTTCCGGGGAGCGTCTCGTTCAGTCTCGCCAGAAGCGACAGACTCGGAGAAAACGCCGGGAAGAATGGCAACTGTCCCCATTTTCCCGGGATTGGCGGCGGCTCTTCGTTGGCCTTGTGATAGTACCGTCCTGACCCTTCCACGACCGACAACCCGCGCAAGGAGGATGCCATGAAATTCATGGTGAGCTGGCAGGTCCATCCCGACAAGAGGCACGAGACCTTCCAGGGCTTCTCTGAGATGTCGCCGGATGACGAAGACTTCGGTGGCGTCAAGCTTCTCGGACGGTGGCACGATGTGGTGAGCCTCACCGGCGTCGCCATCTGCGAGACCGACGACCCGGCGGGACTGGGGCGCTGGTTGTTGAACTGGAACTCCGTCATCGATATCGAGGCGGTCCCGGTGCTCGACGACGCTGAAGCTCGGGCCGTGGGCAAGGCTCACTTCTCGTCCTAGCAGACTTCGAGCTCGACTGAAGGCTCGGTGGCCTTCCGGTGGGGGACGGGACCTCACCGGGTGCAGCCGCTGTGGTGGGTGCGCCGCCGTCACGTGGGCAGCCGAAGTGAAACACGGCGCGCCTCTCCGGCGTATCATCTCCAGGCGCTTCCCTCACCATCTATGGGGAAAGCTCCAGGGAGCCGGAACATGACCTCCGATCGCAGTAGCCTCAAGCTCATCCAGGGCACCGTCGACATTCTGATTCTCAAGGCCCTGACCCGCGGTCCGAATCACGGCTACGGCCTCTCGGCCTGGATCCGGGACAGCTCGGACGGGGAGCTGGGCATCGAAGACGCGGCGCTCTACCAGGCGTTGCACCGACTCGAGCGCCGTGAGCTCGTGGAGAGCGAGTGGGGCACGTCGGAGAACAACCGCCGGGCCAAGTACTACGAGATCACGTCGAGCGGCCGTGCCCGTTTGAACGAGGAGTGGTCGAACTGGCGACGCTACGCAACCGCCGTGTTCCAGGTCTTGGAGGCCACCTGAGCGATGGCCCGCGTCCGGGGAATCCCCCGCGGATTTCGCTTTCCCTGGCGGACCACGTACCAGATCCACCGCGAGGTGGACGACGAGCTGCGCTTTCACATGGAGTCGCGCATCGAGGAGCTGAGGGAGAAGGGTCTGGATCCCGAGGCGGCGGAGCGTCAGGCGTTAATGCAGTTCGGTGATCTCGACGGCACTCGTCGCAGTCTCAAACATTCCGGGCGACGCGGAGAACGGCAACGCAGGAGACAGAGGATGTTTGAAGAACTGTGGCGGGACGTCAACTATGCCTGGCGCTCGCTGAGCAAGAGCCCCGGGTTCACCGCGGTGGCCGTGATCGTGCTGGCGCTCGGCATCGGGGTCAACTCGGCGATGTTCAGCCTGATCAACATGTTGATGATGAGGCCGGTGAAGATCGCAGATCCCGAGCGCATCGTCGGTGTCTACAGCCAGAACACCGAGCGCCCGGACAGCTATCGCATGTTCTCGTATCCCACCTATGTCGACATACGTGAACAGAACCAGGTCTTCGAGGAGCTGGCTTCGTTCAACATCACGGTGGTGGGCGTGACCGAGGGCGGCACGACCCGGCGGGTGATGGCGGGCCTGGTCTCGGCCAACTACTTCGATGCCTTTGGTGTGCCCCCCGCACGCGGCCGCGCCTTCACCCTGGCGGAGGAGAGCCCGAGCGGCGACGGCCGGGTGGCTGTGGTGAGCCACGACTACTGGGCACGCAATGGTGCCGATCCCGAGTTGATCGGTTCCACACTCCCGATCAGTGGGGAAACCGTCACCGTGGTCGGCATCGCGGCGGAGGGCTTCACCGGCTCCACGGCGCTCATCTCCCCCGACCTCTGGCTACCACTCTCCTTCTTTCCGTATGCCTCGGGGCCGGCGAACACCGGCACGGTGGGTGTGCTCGACGACCGCAAGAACTATTCGTTGATGCCCTTCGGGCGGCTCCGCGAGGGTATCGACGCCGCGGCCGCCGCGCCGGAGTTGGCGTCGCTCGCGAGTCGTCTGGAGCAGCAGTATCCAGTGGCACAAGAGCACCAGACGTTCACGGTCGCTCCCATGTCGCGCCTCGGGGTCTCCAACGTTCCCCAGGGAAGCGACTTCCTGATCGGCCCCGCGCTCATGATGATGGCGATGACTGGAGTCGTGCTGCTCATCGCGTGTCTCAACCTGGCCAACATGTTCCTGGCGCGCGGTGCGGCGCGCCGCACAGAGATGGCGATCCGGCTTTCTCTGGGAGGCGGACGCACGCGACTGCTGCGCCAACTGCTGACCGAAGGCCTGCTCCTGGCCTTGGCGGGCGGCGTTCTCGGGCTCGTTCTGGCCTATCTGGGTACCCGTCTTCTGTTCTCTACGGTCGGTGGCCTGGTCCCGTTCGGCATCAGCTTCGTGATCGACGCCAGCCCCGACCTCAGAGTGATCCTGGCGACGCTGGGTTTCTGCGTGCTCGCGACTCTCTTCTTCGGACTCGGGCCCGCCTGGCGCCTCAGCGGGGGCGACCTGGTCGACGGTCTCAAGGAGTCGGCGGGAAAGGACATCGGTGCTGGCTCCAGCCCTCGCCTCCTGGCTCCGCGCAATCTCCTGATCGTCGCCCAGATTGCACTCTCTCTGGTGCTCCTGGTCGCGGGCGGCCTGTTCACTCGAGGCGCCCTGGCCGCTGCTCGTGCGACCCCGGGCTTCAGTCTCGAGAAGAGTGTCCTGGTCGAGCTCGACCCCAGTCTGATCGGGCGCGACGAAGCGGGAACCAGAGAGGTCTTCCGCCAGGTGATGTCGCGAATCCGCGCCCTACCGGGTGTCGAGAGCGCTGGCATGGCGTCGATCGTGCCGTTCGGTGCGGTGACCAACGGCCGACAGGTCCAGCTCGCCGGCGAAACCGATCCCGACGCGGGTGCCGGCGCGAACTACTACATCGTGGGTGACGACTACTTCGAGTCGCTGCGCCTTCCGGTGCTGCGCGGCCGCGAGTTCAACGAATCAGAGATCCGCTCCGACGACGGGCCGAAGGTCGCCATCATCGGTGAGCCGCTGGCCGAGCGACTGTTTCCCGATGGGGAAGCGCTGGGCGAGTTCATCCAGATCGCGGCGAGCCTTCCCGGCAGGGAGCCTGTGCCGCTTCAGGTGGTCGGTGTCGTTCCCGGCGTACGACACAACCTCTGGGACCTGGGCCCGACCTCCCATCTCTACGTGCCCTACGGGCAGGTGTTCTCGACCAACATGCACGTGCACGTCCGCGTGGCCGATCGCATGGGTGACGACGAGGCGGCCATGCTCGCCACGATTCGCGAGACGATCCGCTCGATCGATCCCGCACTGCCCGTGCTGACTCTCAAGACGATGCGCGATCACCGCGACGAGAGTCTTTTCCTCTGGCTGGTGCGAGCCGGGGCGCAGGTGTTCTCGATTCTCGGAGGGCTGGCGTTGTTCCTGGCGCTGGTCGGAGTGTACGGAGTCAAGGCCTTCGTGATGTCGCGGCGCACGAGGGAGATCGGCGTCCGCATGGCGCTCGGGGCGACCAGTGGTGACGTGCTGCGCCAGATGGTGCGCGAGGGGCTGACCTTGACCCTGGTCGGTCTCTGCGTCGGACTCCTGCTCGCTGCTGCCACGGCTCGGCTGCTCAGCAGCTTTCTCTACGAGGTGAGCGCGGCCGATCCGATCGTCTTCGTCGGGGCTGCGTTGCTGCTGGCGACGGCGGCCACGTTGGCGTCGTGGCTACCGGCGCGACGCGTGACGAAGATCGCACCGACCGCGGCGCTGCGGCACGAGTAGCCGAGAGAGTGGAGCCCTACTGACTGCCTGGCCATTCCTCGGGCGGCTCGCTCCGAGTGGCCAGGCCTCGATGCAGCGCCGCCTTCGAGATGAGGTGGGCGCTGATCGGGGCGGTGAGGAACAGAAAGACGATGATCAGCAGTTCGTGAACGGTGGGGTTGCCGGAACGCGTGCTGAAGTGGACCACCGAGCCGGCCAGAACTCCGCCGACCCCGAGTGTGGTGGCCTTGGTCGGCCCGTGCAGTCGGGAGAAGGTGTCGGGCAGCTTGACCAGTCCGATCGAGCCGATCAGAGCGAAGGCTGCGCCCAGGACCACGAGCAGGGAGACGATGATTTCGATCATGGGTCTTCACTCGATGATGTCGCCGCGCAAGAGGAACTTGCACAACGCCATCGTGCTGATGAATCCGAGAAGGGCGATCAGCAGTGCGGTCTCGTAGTACCGGGCGTCATCGAGATAGACGCCGTAGACGATCAGCACTGCGAGGGAGTTGATGTAGAGCGTGTCGACGCCGATGACACGGTCGAGCAGATCCGGGCCGCGAAGGACTCGCCACAAGTTGAGCAAGAGGGCGACGACCAGCAGAGCCAGCGCAATCGTGAGACTCAGTTTCAGCATTCGAAGATCTCCGCGAGGGGGCGCTCGTAGCGCCGTTTGATCGTTTCGACGAGGGCCTCGTCGTTCGTGCTGGTCAGTGCATGGATCAGCAGTGTTCGCCGATCGGGGCTCAGGTCGGTCGACACCGTGCCCGGCGTGAGCGAGATGACGGAGGCCAACGTCACGAGCGCGAAGTCGCTCTCGAGCTCCACCGGCACAGTGACGAAGCTCGGTGAGAGATTACGATTGGGTCCCAGAATCCGTACGGCCACGACGACGTTGGCGACCACGATGTCGCGCAGCACGAGTGCCATGAAGAAGGCCAGTCGCACCGGCTTGCGCAGCGGAACCTGCTCACTCCAGAAGCGCGTCGTGAACCATGGGATCGCGAGGGCGGCGGCGCTTCCCAGCACGATCTGGCCGAAAGCCAGGCTGGAGTTGAGCCAGAGCCAGAAGACGAGAAGGGCGGCGGAGAGGCCGGGGTGGGGGAGCCAGGAGCGTTGGGCCCCGGATTGGGGTCTTGTCATGGCGTGTCTCCCTCGCTGAGCGCGGCGTCTTCGCCGAGCACGGCGCGAATGTAACGCTGGGGGTCGTGCACTTCCTCGGCGGCGGCCTCGATCTGATCGATCACCGGGGTGGCGAAGAGAGCGAGCAGGAAGGCACCGAGAATGAAGCCGGTGCTCAGGGCCGTACCGAGGGACCGCCCGCCGGTAACGATGGCCGCCGACTCGGCGACGCTCCCAGATGGCTGCGTGGCCTCGGGTGCTGGCCGCCAGAAGAGCGAGCTGCCCGCGCGCGCCATCGCGACGACACTCACGAAACTCGCTCCCAGAATCAGGGTCCAGACCCACGCGACGGCCGGAGAGGGGCCCGCGGCCTCGAGGATCATCAGTTTGCCGACGAATCCACTGGCCGGAGGAAGGCCCGATGCGGCCACCGCTGCGATGAAGAACAGCGCTCCGAGCAGCGCCGCGCCCCTGGGCTCGCCCTTGCCGGCGGGCGGATCGGCCTCACGGCGTCGAATCTGATCGGCGAGCAGGTACAGACCGGCGGTGATCACGGTGCTTTGAATCAGATAGTAGATCGCCGCTGCCGTCGCCTGGCTCGTGAACAGGCCGACGCTGGCGAGCGTGGTTCCGACCGAAACGACCACCAGGTAGCCGATCTGCCGAGGAAGGCTGGCGCTGCCCAGGACGCCGGCGGCGCCCAGGGTCACGGTGACGAGGGCCGTGGGCAGCAGCCAGGGGGCCGCTACCTGTGCCAGGGGCCCCGCCGCGTCGCCGAAGATCAGGGTGTAGACGCGCAGGATGGAGTAGATCCCGACCTTGGTGAGGATCGCGAAGACACAGGCGACCGAGGCGCAAGCGGCCGAATAGGCGCTGGGCAGCCACAGGTAGAGCGGGAAGAGAGCTGCCTTGAGGCCGAACACGACCAGGAGGAGAAGGGCCCCGCCAGCCAGTAGCGGCACGGACTCTGCGGGCACACGACTCACTCGAACCGCCAGATCCGCCATGTTGAGTGTGCCGAGAGTGCCGTAGATGACGCCGATCGCGATCAGGAAGAGGGCCGAGCCCACCAGGTTCAGTACGACCACGCGCAGCGCCGCCCGGATTCGTGCCTCGCCCTGGCCGTGGAGCAGGAGGCAGTAGGACGCGATGAGCATGATCTCGAAAAAGACGAACAGGTTGAAGAGGTCTCCCGTGAGAAAGGCGCCACTCACTCCGAGCAGCTGGAACTGGAAGATCGAGTGGAAGTTCGGGCCCAGCCGGTCTTCCCCCTGGGCGATCGCGTAGCCGATCGCCCCCAGCCCGAGCACTCCAGTGAGCAGAACGAGCATCGAGCTCAATCGGTCGGCGACCAGGACGATGCCGAACGGTGTCGGCCAATCGCCGAGTGCGTAGACGAGCGTCCCCTGGGCCCCGACGAGGCTGAAGAGCCCCAGGCCCAGCAGAGCGAAGAGCAGCGCGGCGCCGAAACTCGTCGCCCTACGCCACGATTCCCTCGGGATCAGGAGGAGCGCTGCACCGGCCACGAGAGGTACGAGCAGGGGCGCCACCGGCCAGTGCATCCAACTGGTCACCGTGGGGCCTCCCCGTCGACGTGATCGCTGCGAAAGTCGGCCGCGGCGCGAACCGAGAGCACCACCAGCAGGGCCGTCATACCGAAGCCGATGACGATCGCGGTGAGCACGAGAGCCTGCGGAAGTGGATCGGGATAGCGGTCGAGCTCGAGGTTGGTGAGCGGGGCGCGGTCTCGAGTGAGACGCCCCGAAGCGAACAGAAACAGGTTCACCGCATAGGAGAGCAGGGTGATCCCGAGCACCACCGGGTACGTGCGGGCCCGCAGCAGCAGGTAGATGGCAGCACCCACGAGCACGGCGACGGACAGGGCAAAGAGAAACTCCACGCGATCAGTCCCTCAGTTCCAGGTCTGGATCCTGGTCGGCAGGACCGAGTCGGCCGAGAGAGGCCAGGATGATGAGCACCGTCGCCACGACCGTGAGAAATACCCCGATGTCGAAGACCATGGCACTGGCGACCTCGAACTTTCCGACCAACGGCCATTCGAGGTAGCGAAACGCCGAGGACAGGAACGGCCGGGAGAAGAGGAGTGCGGCCGCACCAGTGGCCGTGGCGAGAAGGACTCCGACGCCGATCCATCCGCGAAAATCGCGCCCGAGCCGGGCCTGCGTCCACTCGGTTCCGCTCGCCAGGTACTGCAGCACGATCGCGACGCCGGCGACCAGGCCCGCGATGAATCCGCCCCCCGGCGCGTTGTGCCCCCGGAGCAGGAGATACAGCGAGATCAGCAGGGCGAGCGGGAGGAGCGGGCGTGAGATGACCACCAGCATGAGGGGATGGCGATCCGAAGCCCAGGGTCTTCCGAGCCAATCGAGCTCGCGAGTCTGTACGGCCATGCCCCTGAGCAGGGCGGCCGCTCCGAGTGCGGCGATGCCGAGCACCAGGATCTCGCCCAGGGTGTCGAACCCGCGGAAATCGACCAGGATCACGTTGACGACGTTGTAGCCGCCGCCAGCTGGCTTGGCCTGGTCCAGGTAGAACGACGAGATCGACTCGAACGGACGGGTCAGGATGGCCAGCGTGGCGCCACCCGCGAGCAGTCCGCCGGCGGTCGCGATCAGCACATCGCGGCCGCGCCGCGCGGGACTGCTCTCGCGCGGTGTGTCGGCAGGTAGGAAGTACATCGCCAACAGGAGCAGGAGCAACGTCACGACCTCGACCAGCAGCTGGGTCATCGCCAGATCCGGAGCCGAGAAGCGCACGAAGGCGAGAGTGACCAGCAGCCCGATCACCCCCAACATCAGCAGTGCGAAGAGCCGGCGCCGATGCCAGGCCGCCGCCGCCAGGGCCGCAATCACCAGCCCCAGGGCGCCCATCGCCGTGGCGAGGTCGGGGTCGCTCCATCCAGCGCTGCCGATCCAGGGCTGGCCCGCCCGATGTGCCGCAACGCCGGCCAGGGGAGCCAGGAGAGCTGCAGCGACGAGCCACAAGACGACCCGCTGCAGAGAGCCGGTCTCCAGTCGATCGGTGATCCAGGTGGCAGCGGCCACGGTCCGTTCGACCCCGTGCTCGACGAGTCGCTTGCCCTCGAACTCGCGCAGGTGTCGATCGTAGAGGGCCAGCAGAGGGTGCCGCCCGGCGTAGACGAGCACGCCACCAAGGAGGGCGACGACGCTCATCAAGAGTGGGGTGTTGAAGCCGTGCCACAACTTGATGCTGTAGTAGGGCAGCGGAGCCTGCAGCACGCTCTGGGCGGCGGCCTCGAGCAGCGTGCCGATCGTGAGATTGGGTAGCACCCCGACCAGCAGGCAGACGACGACCAGAATTTCGACCGGCACGATCATCCATCGTGGCGGGGGGTGAGGGGTCTTCGGAGGTTGCCGCTCGGGTGGGAGACTCTCGAGTGGTGGGCCGAAGAAGACGTCGTGAACGAATCGGGTCGAGTAGGCGACGGAAAACACTCCGGCCAGGGTCGCGAGCGTGGGGAGCAACCAGTACCACGGTCCCATCCACTGCACCTGGAGGGTCTCCGCGAAGAACATCTCCTTGCTCAGAAAGCCGTTCAGCAACGGCACTCCTGCCATCGCCGCGGCGGCCACGATCGCGAGCATGGCCGTGTAGGGCATTTTTCGGACGAGGCCCGAAAGTCGTCGCATGTCTCTGGTTCCGGCTTCATGGTCGATGATGCCGGCCGCCATGAACAGAGAGGCCTTGAAGACGGCGTGGTTGATCAGGTGGAAGAGGGCGGCGATCTCCCCGAGAGGGGTTCCGAGCCCGAACAGCAGGGTGATCAGTCCGAGGTGGCTGATCGTCGAGTAGGCGAGCAGTCCCTTGAGGTCGTGCTGGAAGAGCGCGAAGGCAGCGCCCAGCACGAGCGTCGTGACTCCGGCGCCACCCACCAGGAAGAACCACTCTTCGGTGCCGGCCAGGGCCGGAAAGAGACGGGCCAGCAGGAAGATGCCTGCCTTCACCATCGTGGCCGAGTGCAGGTAGGCGCTCACCGGTGTGGGCGCCGCCATGGCGTGGGGGAGCCAGAAGTGGAAAGGGAACTGCGCCGACTTCGTGAAGATGCCGAGCAGCAGGAGCACCAGGGCGGTGCCGTAGAGCGGGTGGGACTGAATGAGCTCTCGAGAGCTCAATACGACCGAGAGCTCGTAGCTACCCGCCATGCGGCCGAGCAGAAGCACTCCTGCCAACAGGGCGATTCCGCCACCGCCGGTGACGAGCAGAGCGAGCCTGGCTCCCTGCCGAGCCTCACTCTTGCGATAGGAGTAGCCAATCAGCAGGAAGGAAACGAGGCTGGTCAGTTCCCAGAACACCACGGCGAGGAGCAGGTTCTCGGAGAACACCAGGCCCAGCATGGCGCTCTGGAAGAGCAGCAGGAGACAGTAGAAGCGTGCCCGGCCCTCCTGGCCCGACAGGTAGTAGCGTGCATAGAGCACGACGAGGAGGCCGATCCCGAGGATCAGGAGGCCGAACAGCAGGGTGAGGCCGTCGAGGCGCAGAGAGAGCTCCAGGCCGAGCGAGGGGATCCACTGCCAGGCGGTAACGGTGGCCTCGCCGACGAGCGCCTTTGGCGCGAGGCCACAGAGCAGCGCCAGCGCCGTGCCGGTGACCAGCCCGCTCGCCCAGGCAGGCGAGACCCGAGACCGGCTCGCCAGGGCGAGAAGGACTGCCCCGAGCGCTGGCAGAAGGACGACGCTCAGCAGCTGCATGGAGGCTCCATGGTAGCGATCCGTTTGAGCGGCTCAGCCTACAAGAGAGGCGGGCTGGCAGAGTCGTGCCTCAGAGCACCTGGCTCTCGTGCCCTTCCCAGAAGGGCTTGCGCAGCTCGCGCTTGAGGATCTTGCCGGAGCCGGTCTTGGGCAGCTCTTCCACGAAGCTGACCGAGCGCGGCACCTTGTAGCCGGCGAGATGCTCGTGGGCGTAGGTGGTGATCGTCGCTTCGTCGAGGCGGCCTTCTTTCGGCACGACGACGGCATGCACGGTCTCGCCCCACTGCTCGCTCGGAATGCCGAACACGGCAGCCTCGAAGATCTGGGGGTGCTGTTCGAGTGCCGCCTCGATCTCGGCCGGGTAGATGTTCATGCCGCCGGAGATGATCATGTCGTTCTTGCGATCGCAGATGTAGTAGAACCCTTCGTCGTCGAAGAAGGCGACGTCGCCCACGGTGTGGTACTCGCCGCGGGTCTCGGCTTCGTACTTCTCCTGGGCCTTGTGGTACGTGTTGAACATGCTGCGGCTGCGCACGAACACCTCGCCGGGGGTCTTCGGCTCGGTGACTTCGTTGCCGTCGTCGTCGATCAGCTTGACGTCGATCATCGGCGCGGGCTTGCCACACGAGCCGGGCTTGCGTAGTTGGTCTTCGGGGCGCAGGATCATGTTGACCCCCATCTCGGTCGAGCCGTAGACCTCGAACAGCGACTCCTCCGGGAAGTCGGAGCAGTAGGCCTGCTTGAGCGCGTAGGGCCAGGGGGCGGCGTTGGCGACCATGACGCGCATGCTGGAGCGGTCGTAGCGCGCCTTCACCTCGTCGGGGAGGTGGCAGATCATTCGGATCGGCGTGGGGGCGGAAAAGGTGCTGGTCACGCGGTAGGTCTCGACCAGTCGCAGCCAGTCCTCGGGATCGAACTTGCGCTGCAGGACCACGGTGTTGCCGAGCAGGAACGAGATCGCCATGAAGCCGCCCGGCCCCGAGTGGTAGACCGGGCCGGTGGTGAGGTAGACGTCGTCCGGGGCGTAGCCGATGTGGGCGATCATGGCGGCGAGCTGCTCGGGGTCCCCAGTGCCGGTGCGCACGGCGCCTTTGGGTTTGCCGGTGGTGCCGGAGGTGTAGATCATCGAGCGGGACTCGGCCTGGGGCGGCGGGATCGGGTCTTCGCTCCCGCCGTCGACCCACTCCTGGGCGGAGATCATTCCCGGGCCCGGCTCGCCGTCGAACACGACGATGTCGCGCACCTTGGGGATGCGGTCTCGGATCTGTTCGAACAGCTCGACCTGCTCGGCGTCGATCCAGGCGAGCACGGCGTCGGAGTTGTCGGTGACGTAGGCGGCTTCTTCGGGGGTCAGCCGGTAGTTGAGGGGCACGGAGGTGAGGCCAGCCTTGCGCGAAGCGTGAATGAGCGTCACCACGTCGGGGGAGTTCTTGCCGCACCACAGCACCCGCTCCCGCGATGCCAATCCGGCGTCGAGAAGACGATGCGCGAGGCGGTTGGCGCGCGTCTCGAGCTCGGCGTAGCTCCACACGGTCTTGTGGCCGTCCGGGCGATCGTCGACCAGAGCCGTCTTGTCGGGCTGCACCGTCGCCTTTTCGGTCAGGCTGTCGACAGTGCGGGGGGCCGGCGAGCTCATGCTGCGTCTCCTTTCGAGCGGGTGATCGGCGATGATCGTACCAGTCGCCGACGCCCGGGAAGGAGCGGTTCGGGCTCGAAGTCGTCAGAGAGAGCTCTGCGTTGGGCGATGGAGCAGGTCGTTCGCCTCGTGTCGGGGGGCCGAGAGCCGCGCGCGGCCATTACGAGGCGACGGGCGCCCAGTCAGCAGGTTTCGCTGCCCTGGGCGCCCCTCTCCTGATTGCCGTCAACGGATGCGGCGTCGACTCCTTGCGAAGTCGACAGTCCACGTCCGGTACGAAATCCCCCGTGCGGGGGCTCAGCGTGTGGTGATCAGGGGTTCGACCGATCCTTCACCCTGGATGCGCTCGACGGACAGCTTTTTTGAGGGTCGAGGCCTGCGGAAGCCGGGCCCCGTACCTGCGATTCCTCGGGAGGAGTGCCTGTCCCTACTTTCTCACTCGGATGGGGAAGGGGGGGCGCTCTCTGGAGGGGGGCGGGTTTTCTTCGAGCTGGCGCAGTACCACCTCGATCGCTTTCTCGAGCTGGGGGTCGCGCCCCTCGATGACGTCGGCAGGCCACTGCTCGACCTCGATGTCGGGCGGCACGCCGACGTTCTCGACCACGAAGCCGTCTTCGGTCCAGATCGCCAGGTTGGGAGCGGTGATGAAGCCCCCGTCGAGCAGGACCGGGAACCCGAGCACTCCGACCAGGCCTCCCCAGGTGCGCTTGCCGATCAGCGTGCCGAGGCCGAGCTTGTGGAACATCCACGGGAGCATGTCGCCGCCCGAGCCGGCCGTCTCGTCGATCAGCATCACCTTCGGCCCGAAGATCGCTGCGGACGGGGTCACGATGTCTTCGCCGTAGCGCGTTGCCCACGAGCTCATGTAGGGGCGGCGCAGGATGTCGATGTAGTAGTCGGCGATCTGGCCGCCACCGTTGAACCGCTCGTCGACGATGATGGCCTCGCGGTTGGATTGCGGAAAGAAGTAGCGCTTGAAGTACTCGTGGCCCTGGTTGGTGGTGTTGGGGACGTAGACATAGGCGACGCGCCCGTCGGTGGCTTCCGTGACCTTGCGCAGGTTCCCTTCCACCCAGTCTCGGTTGCGCAGGGCATACTCACTCGCGATCGGCACGACGTCGACGTCTCGGCTTCCGGTGCCGTCGGCGGTTGCGGCGACGGTGAGACGCACGATCTTGTCGGCGGTGTTCTCGAATCGGCGGTAGACGTTGTCGGAGGCGGAGAGGTCCACGCCGTTGACCGCGATCAGGTACTCGCCCTCGCGGACCGATACGCCAGGCGCGGTGAGGGGTGCCCGCATCTCCGGATTCCAGTTCAGGCCCCCGAACACCTTGGCGAAGCGGTAGCGGCCGCTGTCGACCTCGAAGTCGGCTCCGAGGAGGCCGCCCGGGATCTCTTCGGTCTCCTCCCGGGAATCGCCACCGCCGTTGCGGTGATGGCCCACCGCGAGCTCGCTCGACATCCAGGTCAGCAGGGTGTTGAGGTCCTCACGCGTGGTGATGTCGTCGAGAAACACCTGGTACTTCTCACCCATGGCCTGCCAGTCGGCGCCGTGCATCCCGGGGTCGTAGAAGAAGTCGCGGTTGATGCGCCACGCCTCGTCGAAGATCTGAGCCCATTCGGCGCGGGGGTCGATCTTGACCTGGAGCTTGTCGATCGGCAGGGCGGTCTCGCCGGTGTCGATCTTGCCGCCGGCGTCGGCGATTCCCCAGGCGGGACCCGCGACGTAGAGCAACTTCTTGCCGTTTGCACTGAGCTCGTAGCCGCTGGCACCGGTGAGCAGGTCCGTGATCTCGCGGGTCTCGAAGTCGAAGGTCTTGAGCGCGCTGGGTGCTCCGCCGCGCCCGCGCTCGATGAAGAAGACCTTGCCGGCAGCACCGGCTGCGAGGTCGGTGAGAGGGCCGCTCGGGATGGGGAGTGCCACGATGCGCTGTTCCAGGCCGTCGAAGTCGATCCGAACGGCGACTTCCTGCGTCGGGCTCTCGTCGCCATTCTCGTCGGCAGGGTCGTCGCTCTTCTTCTCGTCCTTGCCCTCGCCCTCTCCCTCGGGGTCGGTCTCTTTCTCGGCGTCGCCCGGTTCTTCCTCGTCACTTTCCGGTGCCAGGGGAGAGGGCTCGTCGCTCGGCAGCACCGCGACATAGACCGCATTGTTCAGCTCCATGTCGGCATTCGACATGGCGAACCAGTGCTTCACCGGTCCGGCGTCGGTGGAGGCAAAGAAATAGAGGTACTTGCCGCCGCGGTCGAAGACCGGATCGCTCACTTCGCTGAGGCCGTCGGTAATGGGGTGAGAGGTGCCTTGGACGGTGTCGTGAACCCATACCCTCTGGATGTAGGCCTCACTGTTCACCGAGTAGGCGATCCAACGAGAGTCCGGAGACCAGGAGTGAGGGGGGCCGGCCATGCCCGGCTGATAGTGCGGCTCGGCAGCGATCTCGGTGACCTTGCCGCTCGCGAGATCGATCCAGTAGAGCGCCTGGGAGTTGTCGGTGAAGGAGAGCTTCTTCGAGTCGGGAGACCAGCGCGGATCGAAATAGAAGCCGTGTCCGCCGAGGTCGAGCGTGCGGACGTCACCGGCTCCGCTCTGCGGCGCGATGTGGAGTCGGTACTCGCCTCCTTCATCCGAGAAGTAGGCGATGCTCTGGCCGTCGGGCGACCAGACGGGGCTGCGTTCGTGCACCCCGGTGCTCGAAGTCAGGTTGCGGGCATCGCCCTTCCTGGCCGGCAGCGTCAGGATCTCGCCTCGATACTCGAGAACCGCCCGGGCTCCCGACGGCGACAGGTCTGCCGAGCGAATCCACTCCGGCCCCTTCACCCACCGCGGGCGGGTCTCGATCAGATCGGCCGACACTCCGATCTTCAGGCGCTCGGGCCGGTTTCCGTTTGCCTGGAAGAGATGGAGGTAGCCGGCCTGCTCGAAGATCAGGGCGTCGGTCGTGCTGCTGGTGACCCGATTGATCGGGAAGTCCTCGAAGAAGGTGTGCTGCTCGATCGTCTCGCTGGCAGGCTCGAAGGAGAACAGGTTGAACTCGCCGCTGCGATCCGAGCGAAAGTAGACCTCGCCGCCGAGCCAGACCGGGTCGGTGTCGTTCGAGCGCCCCTCGGGCTGGGGCACGACCTGGACCGAGTGGTCGCCCGTGTCGTAGATGAAGATCCGGGCGACGGTACCGCCGCGGTAGTTCTTCCACTGGTTCATGCGCTCCGGGATCGGGATGTACGCGATCTTCTTGCCGTCCGGGGAGTAGGAGGCGCGCAGCCCGTTCGGAATCGGCAGGCGGGTGGGGAAGCCACCCTCGGTCGGCACGGTGAAGAGCTGCAGGTAGCGGTTGGTGAAGCTTTCGCGCTGGGAGGCGAAGAGCACCGCCGAGCCGTCGGGAGTGAAGTCCTGCACGACGTCCTGGCCGGGGTGGTAGGTGAGTCGGGTCGGGGTACCCCCGGCGGTCGGCACCAGGAACACGTCGACGTTGCCGTCGTACTCGCCGGTGAAGGCGATCGTCTGACCGTCGGGAGAGAAGCGCGGGCTGAGCTCGTCGCCGAAGTCACTGGTCAACCGACGAACGCCGCTGCCGTCGCGCTGGGCCACCCAGAGATCGCCGGCGTAGGCGAAAGCGATGTGCTCGGCGCTGACGGCCGGGTGGCTGAGCATGCGCGTGTCTTCGAGGTTGACGGCTCTTGCCGGTGCCAGGCTGGACACCGCGCAGGAGAGAAAGAGCACGAGGCAGGAAAGAAGCGTGGAATCGAATCGGTAGCAGCTCACGGATGGTCTCCCCGGGGCGCCAGCTCCCACCGGGCTCTCGGTGGGCGCCGCCCTCGGTATCGGTCGCAGAACAGATCGAATGGGCAGCGTGACGTTAGCAGACCGGGGCCGTGGGCGCTGCCTCCGCCAGCGGGGGCTTGCTATATAGGATTCTATTTAGATAGCATGTCGACCATGCCGGCACCACGTTTGACCCACTCTTCGGCCGTCGTGCTCCAGGCCATCGCCAAGGGATACCGCCACGGCTTCGACATCACCGACGTCACCGGGCTGCCCGGCGGCACGATCTACCCGGCACTGCGGCGAATGGAGCGCCAGGGTCTGGTCCGCTCGGCCTGGGAGCCCGTTGCGGCGGCCCGGGCGGAGAAGCGGCCACCGCGGCGCTACTACGTGATCAGCCCGAGGGGGGAGGCGGCCCTCGACGCGGCGCTCGAGCGCTTTCTCTTCCTGCAGCCGTTCGCGGCGCAGCTTCCAGCCAAGGGAGGAGCGTGACGATGGATTCGGAGAGTCTCGACGGACTGGAGCTGCCCGAGGACTGCACGCACGGTGCACGTCGACTCTTCGCCCTCGCCTACCGGCTGGTGCCGGCATCGGAGCGCGCCGAATGGGCCGCCGAGTGGAGTGGCGAGCTGGCCGCTCTCGCGAGGCGTAGCCGGTCGGCGTCCGCAGAGGTCCTCGACGCTGGGATCGCACGGATCGCCCTGCGCGACGCGTGGTGGTTGCGCACCCACCCGCGGCGCTCCCGCGACAAGCGCCGCTTCCGCCCCGAGGGGCTGGCACTGCATCCGCCGATCGACGCTTCGGAGGGAGGGCGTGGTCGCTGGCTGCTCGACCTGCGCTTCTCGGCTCGGCGCCTCTGGCGCAGCAAAGGGTTCTCATTTGTCGTCCTGGCCTTGCTCGCCGGCTCGATCGCCGCCACCACCGTCTCCTACACCCTCGTTCGATCGGTCCTCGAGCGCCCCTTGCCCTACCGCGAATCGGAGCGTCTGGTTCGCATCGTCGCCCACGAGCCGCGCACCGACGCCATCGATTGGGTGAGTCGTCGTCAGTTGGAGGCTCTCCTGTCCGCGTCGTCGTTCGACGGCGTGGCCTACGTCAGTGTGTTTCCCGCGATCTGGCGAGGCGAAGCCCAGTCCGAGCGCGCGATGCGGGCGGTCGCCTCCGTCGACTACTTCTCGGTGCTCGGGATCGAGCCGTTGCTCGGCTCGGTGTCGTCCTCGGGCGGCGAAGCGGTGCTGCTCTCCGAGCCCTTCTGGCGGAGGGTGTTCCAGGGGGACGCCGACGTGATCGGGCGGACCCTCACGGTGGACGATCGTGCCCACACGGTCGCCGGGGTCCTCCCCGAAACGGCCTACGGCCACGAGCTGAGTGGGACGGTCCCCGAGCTCTGGGTGATGCGGCCGCTGGAGCAGGTACCGTTCGGCCTGGACGGACGCTTCTTCACTGCGGTGGCGCGCCTGGGTGACGGCGTGAGTCTCGATCGGGCTCGTGAGGAGGCCGCGCTGGTCCAGGCGCGGGTGCTCGAGACGGAGCCGGAGGCCTATCGCGGGTGGGCGCTCGAAGTCACTCCTCTGCTCGACACGGTGGTGGCGGGGTCGCGCGGCGGGCTTCGCATGCTGCTGGTGGCGACGCTGCTGCTGTCGTTCGCGGTGGCGATCAACCTCGCGGCGCTCACGCTGACTCGCTTCCTTTCGCGCCGCCCGGAGCTGGCGTTGCACGTGGCGCTGGGCGCGAGACGCGGCGCGGTGGCGCGACAGGCCGCGACCGAATCGCTGTTGCTGGCCTGCGCCGGGACCCTGCTCGGGGTGGCCTGTGCCGGGGCGCTGGCCTCGATGGTGGCCCGCTGGCTTCCTCTCGAGCTGCCGCGTCTGGGGGAGATCGCTCTCGACCCGCGAGTGGTTCTGGGCAGCGCGCTCGTCGGGTTCTCGTCGCTGCTGCTGTTCGGCTGGCTGCCGGCGCGCCTCTCCCTGCGGGGCGACCTCGAGGGGGAGATCCGGAGTCATGGGCGCGGGCCCGATCGCCGGTCTCGCCGGTGGCAGCGGGCTCTGGTGGCCGGTCAGGTGGCGTTGGCCCTGCCTCTGTTGGTGGCGACCGGCCTTCTGGTGCGCAGCTTGTGGTGGCTGGAAGCTGCCCCGACCGGGGTGACCGAGCCGAGTGAGCTCTGGTCCGCGCGGCTCTCCCTGCCGATCGCCGACTACCGGGAGGCGAGCGATCGTGTGAGCTTCTTCGAGCGCCTGCTCGATCAGGTCGAGGCCCTGCCGCAGGTGGAGTCGGGAGGCGCCGCGCTCAAGCTCCCCTTCCTGTCGAGTGAGGTCGATCGCGTGCGCCTCGAGATCGAGGGGCAGGCCGCCGAGGAGGGCAACCGTCCTCACGCGCTTTTCAACACGGTGAGCCGCGACTACTTCGAGACGTTGGGCACGAATCTTCTCGAGGGGCGAAGGCTCGAAGCGCGCGACACGCAAGGAGCGCCTGCAGTCGTGCTGGTGGATCAGGAGTTCGTCGATCGGTATCTCGATGGCCGGAGTCCGCTGGGACTGGAGGTGACTCTCGATTGGGTGCTGACTCCGGGAGAGCCGGCCGTGCGGGAGATCGTCGGTGTGGTCGAGAACCTCGTCGATACCAGTGCGGCCGTACCCCCGGAGCCGCATCTCTACGCCGCTCACGATCAGTCGTCCTGGCCTTCGATGGCAGTGGTGCTTCGCTCCCGTGGCGAGTCGGGACCCGCGCTGCGCCGACTGGAAGAGATCGCTCGCACTCTCGAGCCCGGCGTGATCGTCGACGAGATCGAGTGGCTCGGGCGAGCGTCCGAGCTCTCGCTGGGGAATCCGCGCGCCGTTGCCTGGCTGGCGGCCGCGCTCGCGCTGGTCGTGACCCTGCTCAGCGGGCTCGGGCTCTACGGCAGCCTGTCGCGCCAGGTGCTGGAGGGGCGGAGCGAGATCGCGGTTCGGCTCGCCCTGGGCGCGACCCGAGGCGGGGTGCTGCGCCACGTCGTGGCGCAGGGGCTGGCGGTGGCGACGCTCGGATCGGTGCTCGGCCTCTTCCTCTCCTTACTGATGGGTCGAATGCTGCAGTCGAGCCTGCACGGAGTCGAAGCGATCGACCCCTGGGTCCTCGTGGGTGCACCGCTCGTGCTGCTGGCGGTGACGCTGATCGCGGCCTGGCTCCCGGGCAGGCGAGCGGCCGGTCTGGCTCCCGCGCAGACGCTGCGCGAGGGCTGAGGGACTGGCGGCTCAATCGCGACAGAACGCGTCGCCGCCGCGCTCGCGCAGTGAGGTCGCGGCCATGGCGAGCGCTTCCGCGTCCTCGGTCTCCATGCCCGGGCGCGGCTCCACGGAGCGCAGCTGACAGAGGAGGCTTCGCCCTTCGTCCGCGCGCTCGGGAGCGTGCTCGAGCAGGCCGTCGGCGAGGAAGAACTGGTTGAGCGGGTCGTCGGGAGCGATGCGAAACGCCCCTTCGAGGAAGGCGAGGCCCTTGTCTCGATCGATCCACCGCGTGAAGAACGGGACTCGAGGCGCGACCAGATTGAGACGCCCCAGGAGTCGCAGCGGGCCGCCGTTGCTGTAGCTCTCGTCGAGCAGACGTGCCGTTTCTCCGAGGTCTCGGATCTTGGTCGCGACCCCCTTGCGCACCGAGGCCATACTGCCGAAGTTCTCTCCCCACAGTCCCCAGTGCACCGAGCCCATGAAGAAGAAGGCGCCGGCGCCGGGAACCGAGGCGACGGCTTCGGCGACTTCGGGGGGATCGAGCTTGGAGAGTGGTTTGGGCAACTCGAGTCGCTCGCTCAGCCGATCGCGCCCCTCCTCGAAGACGGAGCGCCCCTCTTCGAAGACCCGCTTGCGCTCTTCCCTGGTGCCCGGAACGTACTGGCCGCGAAACATCAGGGCGTGAAGGAGCCTGGTGCGGATCTCCAGGGAATCGGGGTCCTCCGCGAGAGCTTTCTGGTAGGAGGCGACGGCCCGGTCGATCCATTCCGCCTGGGCAACGCCCGTCGCGCTCGCTCCCTCGTGCCTTCGGGCATACGCACGATCCCCTTCGCTCAGGGCGTCGCCGCCGAGGGCCGGTTGGCCGATCGCGAGAACGAGGAGTCCGACGACGGTCGGTCCGATCGAGGAGCAGGAGCGTGAGATCACGGCCTACTTCGCCGGGTAGCCCTCGGTCTCCATGACCTCGATCATCTGCTTCGAGTGGCGGATGGTGTGCAGGGGCACATAGATGATCCAGTCGTAGGCACTCAGGGTGCCGAAGATCGGGAACGGATGCTCCTGGGTGTGTGACTTGTAGGGGTCTGACGTGCTGGCCATCTGGGTCAGCTCGACGTAGAGCTCCTCGAAGCGGTCGACGATCTCCTGGCGCGAGAGCTCTCCAGTCGGCCGGATCTCCTGGGGGGCGGTCGCGCCGCCGGCGCCGCCGGGGTTGCGGTTGGGCATGACCTGCAGCAAGAGCGCTGTCTTGCCTTGCGTCTTGGTCTCCCAGTCGTCCGTTGGTTCCCCGGACATGGCCTGCTTGGCGGCAGCCAGCAGGGCTTCGTTCGAGCGCACGATGTGCTCGGCGCATTCCCCCACCGACCAGCGATCCTCCGCCGGTTTGAAGCCCCACTGCGCGTCACTCACCCCGGCCAGCAGCCCGAGATACATCGCTCGGGACTCTTCGATCAGCCCCTGGAGCTGCTCGGTCTCCTCGGGAGTCAGCGCTGGATCGGTGGCGGTTGCGTGAACCGTCGGTGCCGCCCACAGAAAGGCCGCTGCGAGCACCGTTCTCATCACGGCGGTAGCTCTGATCTTCATCACAATCTCCTCGGTAGGGGTGCGAGCCTACTAGAATCGCCGGACGACTTCTCGCAGGAACCGACCCAGAGGCCCCAGGAATGGAGAGTGACGCGTGAGCCGAGGCCGATTTCCAGACGCGCTGGTCCTGATCTGCACCATGGTCGTACTGGCGCAGCTGGCGACCTACCTCCTGCCCGCAGGGGAATTCGATCGCGAGCTGTCGAGCGAGGAGCTCGCCGCGGCCAGCGAGGTCACCCTGCCTGCAGACGAGGAGCTGCGCGTCGACGGCGAGCCGATGGCGGGGACCGAGGGCCGAACCGTGACGCTTCCGGCAGGGAGCACTCAGGGGGTACCGGGACGCCAGGTGGTACCGGGCTCCTACCACCGGGTGGAAGCCGAGCCGTTGCCGTGGCATGCCGCGCTGACCCTGGTGCCCAGTGGGCTGGAGGCGGCAGGGGAGATCATCTTCTTCGTCTTCATGGTCGGAGGTGTGATCGCAGTGGTGCGCAAGACCGGTGCGATCGACGCTCTGATCGGCGGCGCCATTCGTATCTTCGGCGGTCGCCCCATGCTCCTGGTGGCAGGGATGATGGCTCTCTTCGCTCTCGGTTCCGCCACGATCGGGATGGCGGAGGAGTACATGCCGTTCGTGCCGATCCTGGTAGCGATGTGTATCGCCCTGGAGATGGACGCGATGGTGGCGATGGGGATCATCTACATCGGTGCGGGCATCGGCTACGGCTGTGCCTCGATCAACCCATTCACCGTGATGATCGCGAAGGAGATCGCCGGCCAGAGCCCTTCGGTGGGATTCACCCTGCGGTGGGCGCTGCTCGGGGTGATGCTCGTAGTGAGCGTCCACCATGTGATGCGCTACGTCGCACGACTTCGGGCCGCACCGGAGAAGGGGCTGGTCGCCGACGTCGACTATTCGGACGGTTTCGAGATGCCGAAAGACCTGGAGTTGACGCCGGCGCGGATCGCGATCGTCACCGCGATGGTGGCGATGATCGCGGTCTTCGTCTGGGGGATCGACGCGCACGGGTGGTACCTGGTCGAGCTGACGGCCCTGTTCCTCGGCCTCGGTCTGTTCGCCGGCGCGATCGGCAAGCTCAGTCCCAACCAGATGGCGCGATCGTTCACCGAAGGGGCCGCCGAGATGACCGGAACGGCGCTCTTGATCGGCTTCGCCAGGACCATCGAGGTGGTGCTCTCCGACGCCCGGGTGATCGACACGGTGATTCACGGCGTGGCCTCGCTGCTCAACAAGGCCGACGGCCTGGGCGCGGTGGCCCCGGTGCTCGCGTCGTGGGGGATGCTGGCGGTGCAGACCGTGTGCAACTTCCTGATCCCTTCCGGGAGTGGCCAGGCCTACGTGACGATGCCCATCATGGCGCCGCTCGCCGATCTCACCGGCATCGGTCGAGAGACCGCGATCCTGGCCTACCAGTTCGGCGACGGATTGACCAACATGATCGTGCCGACCAACGCCCTGCTCATGGGGATGCTGTTGCTCGGTCGGATTCCCTACCAGCGCTGGGCGCGTTTCATCGTTCCCCTGTTGATCAAGCTCTATCTGATCTGCATGGTCGTGCTCGCGACTGCAGCGCTGATGCGACTGCAGTAGAGCCCGAGCGGTCGGAGGAACCGACGGCCTGCGCTAGGCTGTCGGTTTCGAAGCAAGGAGGAGAAGCGCTCATGTCCGATCCCGTCTCGAGTCCCTATCTCGTCCCCTTCGACGGAGACTTCGATCTGGCGAGCTCGCCGACGGAGCCGCCTCGAGGGACGCCGAAGAAGAAGCAGCTGGAAGAGGAGCTCGAAGAGCAGACCGAGCGCCTGGACGAATTGCAGCGGATTCTCTACGCCCACGATCACCATGCGGTGCTGCTGGTCTTCCAGGCGATGGACGCGGCGGGCAAGGACGGCACCATTCGAGCCGTGATGAGCGGCGTGAACCCGGCGGGTTGTCAGGTGTTCTCGTTCAAGCAACCCAACGCCGAGGAGCTCGACCACGACTTCCTCTGGCGGACATCGAAGTGCCTGCCGGAGCGTGGCCGGATCGGGATCTTCAACCGGAGCTACTACGAGGAGGTGCTCGTGGTGCGAGTGCATCCCGAGTACCTCGAGGGCCAGAGGCTGCCCCGCGACGTGACCGGCAGTTCCGATCTCGAGCAGCTCTGGCAGGAGCGCTACGAGTCGATTCGCGACCACGAGCGGCACCTGGCGCGCAACGGCACGGTGGTCCTCAAGTTCTGGCTCAACGTGTCGAAGAAGGAGCAGAAAGAGCGCTTTCTCGCGCGGCTCGAGGAGCCGGAGAAGAATTGGAAGTTCTCGGAGGGCGACCTGGCGGAGCGTGAGCTCTGGGACGACTACATGAAGGCGTACGAGGATGCGCTCCGTGCCACCTCGCGCCCCTGGGCTCCCTGGTATGCCATCCCGGCGGACAACAAGCGCTACATGCGGCTCACGGTCGCGCAGATCATCGTGCAGACAATGGAGGGGCTGGGGCTGCGCTATCCGAAGGTCGACCGAGACACGAAATCACGCTTCGGCAAGTTGGAGCGTCGCCTGCAGCGCGACGACTAGCCTCGGGCGGGCCCGCCATCCATCCGCGAATCCGAATGAGCACGGTCCGTAGGACGTACGACGGAGGACTGGTGACAGGATGGCACCCGAATCTCACGGCGGAGGAGCGACGATGACGGAGAGCCCGGCAGCCACGAGCGAGTCGTTTGCCGCGCAGGTGCTCGGCTTCGAGCGCGTCGGCAAGAGCTACGGCGACGTCGAGGCGGTCCGGGAAGTCACGTTCGGGATCGAGCCGGGCGAGGTCCTGGGGCTCCTCGGCCCGAACGGGGCGGGAAAGACCACCCTGATCCGCGTGGCCATGGACATCATTCGCCCGACATCGGGACGGGTGTGGCTGTTCGGGGAGCCGCTCGACCGGGCGCACCTCGACCGGGTCGGCTACCTGCCCGAGGAGCGTGGCCTCTACAGCAAGATGAAGGTGATCGACATCCTGGTCTACTTCGGCACGCTCAAGGGGCTGGCGCGTCGCAGCGCGCGAGCCAAGGCGCAGGAGTGGCTCGAAAAGGTGGAGCTGCCGCAGGTCACCAGCTGGCGGGTGGAGCGATTGAGCAAGGGAATGAGCCAGAAGGTGCAGATCGCCGCGACTCTTCTGACGGAGCCCGAGCTCTGTGTGCTCGACGAGCCGTTCTCGGGCCTGGATCCGGTCAACGTGCGCCTGGTCAAGGCGTTGATCGAGGATCGGCGCGAGCGCGGACTGACCACCATTCTGTCGACCCACCAGATGAACATGGTCGAAGAGCTGTGCGATCGGGTGGCGCTGGTGCACCAGGGCACGCTGATGGAGTACGGCGAAGTCGACGAAGTTCGCCAGCGCTACACCCCGCTCGAGGTCGCGGTGCAGGCTCCCGGGCCTCTGCCCGAGGTGGCCGGAGTGAGTGGGGCGCGCCTGCGCTCGAGTAGAGATGCGCGCCAGCAGGATTGGCTTCTCCGTCTCGAGCCGGGGGCCGAGCCGAGCGAGGTGCTGGCGGAGCTGATCCGAGCCGGAACGCCGGTGACCCGCTTCGAGCGCGTGCTCGCTTCGATGGACGAGGTCTTCGTGCAGGTGGTCAAGGGAACGGTGGGCGAGCAGGCCTCGGTCGCTGCCGAGGCGGCGCTGCTGGGCGACACGGAGAGTGTGAGCCCGAGGGAGGTGTCGTAGATGGTTCGCTGGCAGAAGGTCCGGGCGGTGGCGAGCTTCGAATTCTGGAGCACCGTCAAACGCAAGGGGTACCTGATCACGACGTTCGGCATGCCTCTGTTCCTGGGGCTCTATGGGCTTCTGGTCAGCATTCCCGGCTACTTCGTGGCCAAGTCCGAACAGTCGGAGGTCAACCTCTACGCCGTGGTCGACGAGGCCGACGTGCTGCGCCTCGAAGGAGAGGTGGAGCTGCCGGTGTTCGACCTGCCGCCGGAAGCGCAGGCGGCCCTCGAACTGGCGGCGAGCAACAACCCGATGGTGCGCTCGCTCAAGGAGGGCAGTGCGGTCTTCACTCCGTTCGACTCGCTCGAGGAGGCGAAGGAAGCGGTGGTGGCGGAGCGGCTCCAGGGCATCTACCACATCTCTCCCGACTACATGACGAGCGGTCGCGTCGACAGCTATCGCAGAGACGGAGGTATCACCTCGGCGGAGATGGCGACCGACCAGTTTCGCCGCCTGCTGCGCGATCGCATGCTCTCTGGCAGGGTTCCGGAGGACATCGCGGCTCGTCTCGACAACACCATTGCGGAGCGCAAGCAGTGGATCATTGCCGACGATGGCGAGATCGAGCCCTTCAGCGTGGCCGAGCTCGTGGCTCGCTTCGCCATCCCGGGGATCTTCGCGATTCTCCTCTTCATCTCGCTGATGATGACCAGCGGTTACCTGCTGCAGGGCACGGCGACGGAGAAGGAGAACAAGGTCATCGAGGTGGTGCTGTCCTCGGCCGACCCCGACGAGCTGCTCATGGGGAAACTGATCGGTCTGGGAGGCGCCGGGCTGCTCCAGGTCTTCGTGTGGTCGTCGATGATCCTGGGAGGCTCCTTCGTCGCCGCCGGAATCCTGGCGCTGGCCGGGGTCCCCATCCCGTGGAAGATGATCGGGGTCGGCGTGACGTTCTTCATCGCGACCTACCTCTTCATCGGCAGCTTGATCCTGGCCAGCGGGTCGATCGGCGGCAATCTCAAGGAGAGCCAGCAGTTCAGCATGGTGTGGACCCTGTTGATGGTGGTGCCCTTCTTCTTCATGGCGCTCCTGATCAACGAGCCCAATGGCACGATCGCTCGGGTCTTGACCTGGATTCCGTTCACCTCGGCGTTGACCCTCCTGATGCGACTCACGCTCGAGCCCGATGGGGTCACGTGGCTCGAGATCGTTGGCGCATTTTTGGTGCTGGTGGCTGCGACCTGGATGGCGATCCGCTTCGGGGCCCGGCTGTTTCGGGTGGGATTGCTGCTGACCGGATCGCGTCCCAAGCTGCGGGAGATTCTTCGTCAGGCCCGACTCGTCGATCGGTGATCGAATTGGCCTCTGCTAGCGTAGACGGAGTTGCCCGAGCACGTGATGAAGGCGGTCCCCTATGACTTCGAGCCAGGGCAGGGGCGGAGCGACGGTGCGCTCGAGGCTCTTCGCGCCAGCCCGGAGATTGACGATGAACAACCCTCTTTTCGTCCTGCTGCTGCTCTCCGCCCTCCTTGCCTCCTGCGCAGGCGAGCCTGCCGCGGTGCCGAGCCCCGAAGGCAGTCCGGCAAGTCAGGACGCACCCGCCGAGGGCTCCGCTTCCGTCAGTGAAGCGGCCCGGGGGGCACGCACGCAGCCCGGCACGGCGGGCGGCGTCTACACCCCGTCCCAGCACCGCCTCTACGACGGCCGCTTCGTCATATCAGGGAGCCGCGTCTTTCAGGTCGGCTCCTTGGACGACGAGCCGGGCTGGGATCACATGGGTGATGACGCGACGAACCTGCGCGAGGTCGACGGCACGATCGAGATCGATGTCGACGAGATCGCCAACCGCGGCACCTTCGAAGCGGTGCTCGATCTACCCGAAGGGCGATACCGGGTCGAGATGGAGCGCTTCGAGGAGTTCTCCCCGTGCCAGGACGGGGGCATCGCGGCCTGGCTCTTCGAGCACGGCGATTCCGGCTGTGGCGACTCGAACTGGCCCAAGAGCATTCTCTTCGTCGCGGGTTGGGGATGGGGAAGCGCGACGCTCGACGGGGAGCCCCTGCACGAGGACTATCAGATCCACTTCATGGTCACCCAGGGGATGCGTGACCGCGAGACGCTGATCGTGCAACCGGAGGCGACCGGGCCGAACGAGGCGGGGGCGGTGAATCCCGCCGCGATGCAGCTCGACTTCTACATCCGCTCTCCAGCGGTCAACGAGGCGAACCACCCACAGCGCGAGGTCTTCGATCACTTCTTCGCCATGGAAGTGACCTGGAAATAGGTTTGCCTTGCGCCAGTGACTCCGAGCGGGACCGGAAGTCGATTCTCGGGCCTGTTTGCTCAGCGGTCGGGCGGGCGCTTGGAACCCAGGGTCACCAACCTCTGATGCAGATGAGTTCGCTGGATGCCGAGGGCACGGGCGGCAGCGGACACGTTCCACCCCGTGCTCTCGAGCACTGCTTCGAGGTACTCCTTCTCGACGCGGGCCCGGAAGTCTCGCAGCGGGAGGATGGGCTCTGCGGATTTCATCGCCAGAAGATTCTCCGTCAGCGTCGCCCGGGGGTTGCGATAGGGCTCAGGCAGCTGTTTCACGTCGATGGGGTCGGTGCCGAGAACGACCAGGCGCTCACACAGGTTGCTCAGCTCCCGCACGTTTCCGGGCCAGGGGTAGGCCTCGAGAACGGCAAAGACCTCTGGTGCGATCCGTCGGGAACGGGCTCGATGACGTCGACTGTAGAGATCGACGAAGTGCTCGAACAGGAGCTCGATGTCAGCTCCGCGCTGGCGCAGAGGCGGCACCTCGAGGGGCACCCCCGCGAGGCGGAAGAAGAGATCTTGCCGGAATCGGCCCTGCTCGACTGCGGCTTCGAGATCGGTATGGGTGGCGGCAATGACGCGAACGTTCACCGCGCGTTCCCGCGTCTCCCCGACACGCCGGACGTGGCCGTCCTCCAAGACCCGGAGGAGGCGTGCCTGTAGGGAGAGATCCATATCGCCGATCTCGTCGAGAAAGAGGGAGCCGCCATTGGCCTCCTCGAAGAGCCCGCTCTTGTCGCTGCGCGCATCGGTGAACGCTCCGCGAGCGTGGCCGAAGAGCTCGTCTTCGATCAACTGCGGCGCAATGGCGGCACAATTGACCTTGATGAAGGGGTGGTTACGGCGGGGGCTCTGGCGATGCAGTGCGTCCGCGACCAGCTCTTTGCCGGTGCCACTTTCACCGAGTATCAACACCCGCGCATCCGTGGTTGCCGTACGCTCGATCTGTTCCCTCAGCCTGGCGATCGGCTCGGAGTTGCCGAGAATTTCCGGCTGCCCGGTCAACTCGTTCTCGAGCGTACGGATCTTCTGCCGGAGCGAGGTGTGCTCGAGAGCGTTGCGCACCGAGCGCAGCAGTCGCTCGGCCCGGAAGGGCTTTTCCAGGAAGTCGTGGACGCCGAGCTGGAGAGCCTCCACGGTTTCGCCGATGGTCGCCTCGCCCGAGAGAATCACCGTGGCTGGCAATCGGTTCTGCTCGCACAGCCGACGTACTAGCTCTACGCCGCTCATTCCCGGGAGGCGCACGTCGAGCAGAAGGAGATCTGGCGGCGACTCGTCGCCCTCCAGCCTCGAGAGTGCTCCTTCTGCACTCTCGGCGGCTTCGGGAGCATAGCCCGCGTCGCGCAGCTGGAAGAGAAGGGTAGCGCGCAGCTTCGGGTCGTCTTCGACGATGAGCAAACGGCTCATGCGGAAGCCTCGTGGAATCTCGGCAATAGGAGCCGCATGCAGGTGCCGGCGTGACCTGCTGGATCGTCGGTCGACCTCGCAGCGTCAGCATCGATCCACTCGAGGTCACCGCCATGATCGAGCAGGATCTTGCGCGAGATCGCCAAACCCAGCCCCATTCCTTCCCCTGGTGGCCTCGTGGTGGAGTAGGGCTCGAACAGCCGACTGCGCATTTCAGCGGCGACTCCCGGGCCGTTGTCGCACACCGATAGACTCACCGTCTCGGTCGAGGCCTCGAGTGAGAACGCTACCGTGCCGTCCCGCTCCTTGCAGGCGAGCGAACTGTTGTCGCATAGGTTGACCAGGACCTGACGCAGGAGATCGCGATCCACTTCAGCGCTGACTTCGATCGTTTCCTTGATGGAGAGTCGGAGGTTGGGCCAGGCCGTGGCGAAGGTCTCCACGAACTCGGCCAGGAGTCTGTCGAGGCGCAGAGTGCGGAGAGTCGGGCGCGGCAACCTCGCGAAGCTGGTGAACAGTTGAGTGGATGCGGCCAGGCGGCGCAGTTCGTCGCGGGCGCCGTCGAGAGTCGCCAACAAGGATCCTCGGTCCGGAGCCCGCGAGCTCGCTACCTGCGAGTAGACGCGGTCGAGCTCGAGCTGCGCCGACGTCAGCGGTGTCTTCATTTCGTGCGCCTGTCGTCTCGCGGCCTCCTGCCAGGTCGAGAGATTCTCGAGCGATGCCAGTCGCCGCCGATCCTCGGCCATGAGGCGGGAGGTCCTCTCGATCATCGCCGAGATCCGGCCGATGCTGTCGTGCTGGCGGTCTTTCAGCTCGAGATCGGTGCGGCCGCGCGCCAACTCCGCCAGTGCCTCTCCAATGCGCTGCAGGCGGGGGCCCTGACGGGCATGGTGAAGGGCGTACAGACCAGTGGCAAGAACCACGCTGATCGCCAGCAGAACCAAGGCGACGAGCTGATATCGACGCTCCAGCTGCTCCCGGTTGTGCTCCAGGATGAGCAGACGTTGGACCGTTTTCTCCAGCTCCTCGAAGCGCTCGCGGTAGTGCGGCTCTCGGGCCGGGTCGAGTTCGGCCAGCGTCTTCTGATCCTCGAGAGATCGCTGCAGTTGCGCCTGGATGTCGGGATGTGCCGAAAGGCCCAGGGACGCCGAGAGAAGCGGGCGCTGCAAGAATGCGAAGATCAGAGCAGCCACGGTGACCATGCCCAAGACTGCCAGCAGAGTCGCCCTCAGGTTCATGGGGAGCTCTCCTCAGCCGGCCAATCGAGTTTCCACTCGAAGGAGATGAGGGGGCGGCGCTGAATCGAAGTGGCAATCAGGGCGCTGAGCATTTTCTCCAGGGGATCGGGCCCGACCGGGCGCACACCCGGTACGTCATCTGTGCTGCGGCCCGACTGATGTACGGATTCCGAGTACCATCGCTGGGTGTCGTGCTGCTCCGCGTGCGAAAAGGGGACGACTTTGAGGGTCAGCGTCACGCTGTCGCGCAGCGGCCCGGAGATGTGCTCGAGGTTCATGACCCGCAGTTGGAGCTCTGACCACCAGAGCTCGAGAGTCTCTTGCGTGGAGAGCTTCGTATCGGCGACTGCGCCGTCGATGCCGATCGTTCTCACCAGAAAGATCTCATCCCATGGCTCGTAACGGATTTCGACCCGACCCGCGCCGCCGAAGCGCGACGAGCTCCTGCTGGGAGAGCCTACGGTAAAGACCATGGAAGTCGTCAGTCCGCTCCTCAATTGGCGGCGAATCTCTTCGTTCTGGAGTACCGGTGGGAGTCCTGTCAGAACCCCCCAGTGTGGGGCATCGAGCACGAGTCGAGGCTGCGCCGAGGGACTCGACACCGTTGCCAACATGAGCGCGAGCGATGCGAGGATCTTCAAGGGAAGTCCTCGCGTTGGATGTATTCGACAGCGAAGCTGAAGAGCCCCCAGCTCGTCCGGTAGCGAAGGCGAGACTCGAGCCGATAGCCGGTGGCAGTGTCCTTAGCGCCATACTGCGCCGGGGAGAAATGATCGGCGAACAGCTCGACGTCATTCTCCCAGCGCAGCTCGCGCCAGCGCGGTTTCTGGACGTTGCGCAGAAGGAACCGGGCGTAGCCGAGCGTCAGGCTGGCGTGGCCGAGGTCGACTTCGGTGTCTCGAGTCATCGAGGGGAAGGGCTCGCTGAGGAGGTCGAACTCTCCGGCTCCAGCGGAGGCCCTTGCCGAAATCGAGAGACTGTCCCTGGCGGAGATCGTCCGGTGGAAGTCGGCCACGACTCCTGCTCGCCACTCGGATCCATCCAACTCGCGCCGCTCGTCGACGGGAGGAGCCGTCATCGGCGAGAAGCTGAGTCGGCTCGAAGTCTGCTCCTGGTGATAGCTCACCCCACCACGCAGGAACCGTCCGGTGGTAGGAAAAACCGGGTCGTCCAGTGTGTTGTAGACCCATGACAGCTCCGCCCAGATGCGATCGAGATCGCTCTCGTAGGAGCCGGCTGGAGCGAAGTCGGTTCGATAGCGGAGTCGGCGATAAGAGCTACTGAGGCTGAGGGAGTGGTTGCCCCGTAGCGGGATGCCCAAGCCGAGCCGAAAGGTCTGTTGCTCCGATTTGTCGCGGCCCTCGTTGAAGCCGCCTTCCAACGGTTGGAAGAGGTAGCCGACCTGAAGCTGGATGTTGCGCCCAAGGAGGTTGTACTGCGTGAAGCCCAGCTGCAGCTTTCCCTCGTCGAGGGGGTCGATTCCGACCGAGAAGACCCCGAAGCGTCCGGCCGATGTCCTCCAGCCCGCGAAGAGGGCGGAGTCCTCCTGATCGTCGGAGCGTGTCTCGGTGGAAATGTCGGAGCCGACCGTGCGGAACCCGAGTCGGTCGTCTCCGGCGCTTGCCAGCAGATCGCTGAAGAAGAACCAGTGTCGTGCTTCCTCGATGGTGATGACCAGCTGATAGCGGCCGCGGCGAGAGCCCTTGCGCAGCGCGAACTCGGCGTCGAGGACGAGAGGCAAGCGGACGATCCGGTGTACTGCGTCGCGCAGGGCTCGCTCACTGTAGAGCTGACCCTCTTGGAGCAGAGACTCCGAGATGACGATTCCGGCGCCGAATCGCTCAGCACCTTCGACGAAGATCGACTCGATGAAGAACTCGTCGTTCTGGGACTGCGCGTGGGCCGAGGGCGCCGAGGCGATCCAGGCGAGGAGAAGCGCGAAGACCAGCCACGTCGTTCGCGTCAGTCGTTCGGAGCGAGTCGTTGTCTGGTGCTGCATTCTCATCCGCCCTCCGATTCTCTCCCGTCCGAGGCCCGAAAGGGGTCTTGGCGTCAGGAGGTCTTCTGAGTGGACACGAGAGGCAAGAGGAGTGCCAGCTCGGCGGTGGCGGACTCGAGGAGGCAGAAACGAAGGAAGTGGTCGTTTCAGCCCAGCTTCCCGCGGCACGGAAGCGACTCGTTGCTGTATGTCTGATCAGACACTGTCGCTCGAAACAGACGGTGGAGCCCCCTAGAGCGAGACTCGGGAAGGCGAGGTTCGACCCTTGATCAGAAGGGCCGGCTGCGGCCCTGGCCAGGCCTGGCGCTCTCGTTCGGTGTGGGCATGGACCTTGCGCTGGTCTTCCTCGGAGACCGAATGCGCGGTCCCACGGTTGAGGAGGAACACGATGAGAAGCAGATCGACTATCTACCTGGCTGGCTTCGTTCTCGCGGCCGCTGCTCTCTCTGCTCAGGAGGATCGGTGGCTTGTGCGTGCGGTGGGAGGTTGGAACACATACGGTGGACCACTCCAGATCTCCGAGAGCGACGGAGATATCTCAGTCGGCTTCGATGATTCCTACGAACTGGGTCTCGAGACGGAGTACCGTTTCAGCCGGCGCTTCGGGGTGGAGCTCGCGGTTCACCAGAGTCGCCCGACGCTGTCGGTCTTTACCGAGCTCCAGGGTGGCTTCTCGAGCTCCAGTGGCGAGGTCGGGTTCACCCCCGTCACCATGGGGCTCGATGTTCATGTGACGCCCGGTCGCAGAGCCGATCTCGCTCTCACGCCAATGGTCGGCTACGCCTTTTTCGGTGATCTGCGCTTCGGCGCGGACCGGTTCTCGGCCGAGGATACCTTCGTGTGGGGCGCCGCCGCTGCTTTGGATCTGGCAATCGGCAAGGGCCCGTGGACACTCTCCTTCGCGCTGCGCTATCTCGTTGCAGACTACAGAGTCACGGGTGACGAGGCGGAGGTCACGTCGATCGAAATTTCTCCCTGGACGTCGACGCTCGGAGTCGGATATCGCTTCTGAATCGAGTGCCATGGGTGAATCGGGGGGTTCGCGCCCGACCGACGAGAAGTCTTCCATCCAAGACTCGAGGGGTTCGATGGGGCCAGGCAGCAGATCCGCCTCGTCGGAAGCGATCAGGTAGAACCCCGGGCTTCTCCCTGGGTTTTTCTTGCTCGGTCGGCCTTGCCTCGCCTCTCGGGAGGACGCAGAATGGACGAGCTATCCCGCGCAGCTCGAGACATCCTTCGAGCTCGATCCAACTGCCATCCAATCGAGTGAGATTCTTCAGGAGGCGAAGCATGAGCGACTCTTCTCCCGGACAGCCGCGGCCGATCCGCGAGGTCGCCCGGAGTCTGGGTATTGACGACAAGTATCTGGTTCCCTACGGCGACGACAAGGCCAAAGTGCGGCTGGAGGCCCGGAACAACGGACGTCCCGACGGCAAACTGATTCTGGTTTCGGCGATCACCCCGACCAAGTCGGGGGAAGGCAAGACCACCACCTCGATCGGCCTGGCCCAGGGGTTTGCCAAGCTGGGAGAGAAGGTCTGCCTGGCGCTGCGCGAGCCGTCTCTTGGCCCGGTCTTCGGCATGAAGGGCGGCGCCACCGGTGGCGGGAAGGCGTCGCTCGTACCCAAAGACCAGATCAATCTCCACTTCACCGGCGACTTCCATGCCATCACGAGTGCCAACAACCTGCTGGCGGCGCTGATCGACAATCACATCTACCACGGATCTCGGCCGCGCATCGACTCGCGGCAGGTGCTGTGGCGTCGCGTCGTCGATCTCAACGACCGCGCGCTGCGTCATGTCGTCGTCGGTCTCGGTGGCCGACTCCAGGGGGTTCCGCGCGAAGGCGGTTTCGACATCACGCCGGCCTCCGAGGTGATGGCGGCACTGTGTCTGGCCGAAGACGAGAACGACCTGCGGGCGCGACTGTCTCGTTTGCTGGTCGCCTTCACCTGGCGTGGCGAGCCGGTGACTGCTGGTGACCTCAACGCCTCCGGAGCGATGATGGCGTTGCTGCGCGAAGCGATGATGCCGAACCTGGTGCAGACGATGGATGGCGTTCCCGCGTTCGTGCATGGGGGCCCGTTCGCCAACATCGCGCACGGCTGCAACTCGGTGATCGCGACCAAGATGGCGCTCGCCCACGCCGATTGGGTCGTGACCGAGGCCGGGTTCGGGTTCGATCTCGGCGCGGAGAAGTTCTTCGACATCAAGTGCACCAGCGCCGGCCTCGACACGGCTGCGGTTGTGCTGGTGGCCACGGTTCGAGCGCTCAAGTGTCACGGTGGAGTCAAGAAGAACCTGGAGAAGCCAGATGCCGCGGCCGTCGAGCGAGGCCTCCCGAACCTCTACAAGCACATCGAGAGCATTCGTGCCTTCGGTGAGAAGCCCGTGGTGGCGCTCAACCAGTTCCACACCGACAGCGGCGACGAGATCGAAGTGGTGGAGAAGGCGTGCGCCGAGCTCGGCGTGCCTTTTGCGCTGGCCGATCACTTCGCCCGCGGGGGCGACGGGGGAAAAGCGCTCGCCGAGGCGGTGATCACTCACCACGAGCGCGAGCACCAGCAGTTCCATCCGCTCTATGAGCTCAGCGATCCCATTCCGGAGAAGATCTTCAAGGTGGCGAGCACGATGTACGGCGCTTCCTCGGTGCAGTACACCAAGAAGGCCAAGGTGGCGCTCAAGAAGATCGAGGAGCTGGGCTACGGAGAGCTCCCCGTGTGCATCGCCAAGACTCCGACCTCTCTGACCGATCAGCCGACTCGGACCGGGCGTCCGGTCGACTTCGAGATCACGGTGTCCGACTTCGTGGTTTCCGCGGGCGCGGGCTTCGTGGTGGCCTTGCTCGGGGACATCATGCGCATGCCGGGCTTGCCGGTCGAGCCCCAGGCGCATCACATCGATCTGAAGGACGGCGAGATCGTCGGCATGACCTGAGCGCGGCCAGGCGATGACGGAAAAGGATCCCTTCGTTCGTTTCGGCAAGGTCTTCGACGAGGCTGTTGCGGCGGGCATGGCCAATCCCAACGCAATGAGCCTCGGGTCGGTGTCGGCCGATGGTCAGCCGTCCGCTCGCACGGTCCTGCTCAAGGACTTCGATCCGCGCGGGTTCGTCTTCTACACCAACTTCGAGAGCCGCAAGGGTAGGGAGATCCTGGCCAACCCCAGGGTCTCGCTCAACTTCTACTGGCGTGAGCTGGGCAAGCAGGTGATCATCCTGGGTCAGGCCTCGCGCGTCGACGACGCCGAGGCCGACGAGTACTTCGCGACCCGACCTCTGGGCTCACAGTTGGGCGCGTGGGCTTCGCAGCAGAGCCGACCGCTCGAGAGCACGGCCCATCTCCTCAAGGAAGTCGCCAAGGTCGAGGCCCGGTTTCTCGGGCGCAAGGTCGAGCGTCCGCCCCACTGGTCGGGCTTTCGCGTCGCCCCCCACTGGATCGAATTCTGGGTCGAAGGCCGCTTTCGGCTGCACGAGCGAACCGTCTACGAGCCCGACGGCGATACCTGGAAGCACTACCGCCTCAACCCCTGAAATTGGGGACAGGCACGACCCACCCGCCATTCCTGGCATTCCTCCGCAGAGGGGACAGGCACTCTTCATCGGCGTTCCTCGCTTTTCTCGGGAGTGGTGCCTGTCCCTGATTTTGGCGGGTTTTGTTGGGGGCTGCGTTTCTGTTGGGTAGAAGGAGACACCATGCCCCCACAGATCGCCAGCCAGACAGACCCCTCCAACCTCGGCTTCGTCGAGTGTTGGAACCAGATCCTGACGCCCAAGTGGATTCGCTTTCGCCACCTGCTGTCGGGAAACGGCAAGGTCCACAGCGACCTGGCCGCCGACTTCTTCGCTGTGGCCGAGGGTGAACGAGTCCTCGACGTCGGTTGCGGTTTCGGCGAGACGTGTCTCGAGATGTCCGAAGCGGTGGGCGTGGCTGGACGAGTGCACGGGATCGACTGTACGGAGTCTTTCTTGAGGGTGGCCGAGGAGGAGCGGGCCGCAGCGGGCGCCGAGAACGTCAGCTACGAGCTGGTCGACGCGCAGAGTCGAACCTTCGAGCCGAGCTCCTACGATGTGGCCTACTCGCGCTTCGGGGTGATGTTCTTCGCGAGCGCGGTCGCGGCGATGCGCAACATGCATGCGGGGCTCGAGCCCGGGGGCAGGATGTGCCTGCTCGTGTGGCGCGGCTCGAGCGAGAACGAGTGGGTGGCTGCGGCCAAGGAGGCGACGCTGCGGCACCTGCCCCCTCCGGGCGACGACGGCAAGACTTGCGGCCCCGGGCCCTTTTCGATGGCCGATGAAGAGACGGACCGCCTGATGATCCGGGCTGCGGGCTTTCCGGACGCGGAGTTCCGCCGTCAAGATGCACCGATCTGTGTCGGTCGAGACCTCGCGGAGGCCCTCGAGTATCAACTCGCCGTTGGACCCGCGGGGGAGATCGTGCGCGAGGCTGGGGAGCTGGGGCGTGAGAAGCTGCCGGAGATCCGGGACGAGCTGATTCGGATGCTGCGCGCCAACCAGCGCGACGACGGCAGCGTGTGGCTCGACTCGAGCACCTGGGCGATCGTAGCGCGGAAGCCGCTGTAGCGCTTGACGCCTCTTCGTGCCCCATCGCTGAGAATCACTTCCGGGGCGGCCGGCTTCGCGCGGACATCTCGAGGTGAATCGGCCCACAGGGAGGCAAAGCGGTGGTAGATTTCGAGTCGTATGACTGTTGCGTCGCCTCCTAGAGCCAAAGACGTCGATCCGAACGTCGACCCTCTCCAACATTTCGCACCCGCAGAGGTCCATCGCTATTGGAGCCGTCTGCTGGCTCCCTATGCGCGAGCTGACAATCGTCGGGCGTTGTTTCAGCTGCTGACCACCTCCGCGATCCTCGTGCTCAACTGGCTGTTGATGTTGCGCAGCCTCGAGGGTCCCTACTGGGTGACCCTTCTGCTGGCCGTGCCCGCGGCCTTTCTCTTCGTGCGGATGTTCATCTTCCAGCACGATTGCGGACACGGCTCTTTCTTCTCCTCGCAGAAGGTCAACAACGTGGTGGGCTCGCTGATCGGTGTGCTCACACTCACTCCGTACCACTATTGGCGCAAGACACACTCCATCCATCATGCGACCTCGGGCGATCTCGATCGCCGAGGTTTCGGCGACGTCGACACGTTGACGGTGAAGGAGTATCAGGCACTCTCTCCCATGGGGCGTCTGCGCTATCGCGCCTATCGCAACATCTTCACCCTCCTGGTCTTCGGCCCGATCTATCAGTTCGGCCTCAAGCATCGCTTTCCCCTCGACGCTCCGTTCTCGTGGAAGCGCGAGTGGATGAGCGTGATCTGGACCAACCTCGCCATCGCTGGAGTGGTGCTCCTCGCCTGGCAGACCATCGGCATTCAGCGTTTCCTGGCGATCCAACTGCCGATCCTGTTGATCGGCGTGACGCTCGGCGTCTGGCTGTTCTATGTCCAGCATCAGTTCGAAGACACCTACTGGCGGGAGCACCCCGAGTGGAACTTCCACCGGGCCGGGATCGAAGGCAGCTCGTTCTACGACCTCGGTCCGGTCCTGCACTGGCTCACGGGCAATATCGGCTACCACCACATCCACCATCTGGCGAGCCGCATCCCGAACTACCACCTGCAGCGTTGTTACCGCGAGGTCGACGCGCTGGAGGGGGTGACCCGGCTGACCATCGCCGGCAGCCTGCGCAGCGCCCGCCTCCATCTCTGGGACGAAGAGCGCCAGAAGCTCGTGTCCTTCGGGGCCCTCCGCGCGGCGCAGACTCCTTCCGACTGAGCGATTCCTTCGCTCCGGTATCCGTCGAGACTCGCCTCAGTCGGGGCTCGTGACCTCGAACAGATAGCGGTTGAGACTGAAGAAGTAGTCGCCGCGCTCGCCGAGCTCGGCCAGGCCGGCAACCCAGGAATCGGCCTCCTGCCGAGTGATTCCGCATCGGCCGACGGCGAAGGAGCCCATGATCTGGGTCAGATGGTAGCTGAAGCAATGCGGCCCGTACTCGGGGTTGAACATCGGGATGGCGCTCGCCCCCTCGACGGCCAGCCCGGATTCGCGGAGGTGCCGGCTGAGCTGACGGGGAAGTCCGGCGTGAACGAAGTGATCGTCCCAGGCTTCGAGAATTCGGGAGGTGAGCTCGGGCGTCTCCGTGTGGAGCACGAACGAGTCGTAGTCGGTGTCGAGGATCACGGCGCGGCCTCCGCGGCGAAGCACCCGACGCAGCTCGCCCAGCGCCCTGGGGATGTCGGCCACGTACTCGTAGACCTGGGTCGAGACGGCGACATCGAAGCTCGCGTCGTCGAACGGGAGCGTGCAGGCGTCGGCCAGGCCGAGATGCACGTGGGGCTGATCGGCGCAGCGCCGACGGGCGAGGGCCAGCATCGCCTCACTGACGTCGATGCCGTCGACTCGCCCCTCGGGGCCGACCGCCTTGCCGAGGGCAGAGCCGAGCAGACCCGGCCCGCAGCCGATGTCGAGCACCCGTTCCCCCGGCGTCGGGCTCAACGCCGCGAGCACCGCTCCCCGTTGCGCCTCCACGTCGTCGGTGAGGTAGGCGGCTTCGAGCGTGCGACTGGCCGAGTCGTCGAAATCGAGTCCCTCGCTCATCGGGTGGAGCTCTCGGAGAGATTCGGCAACGCCCAGGCGAGCAGTCGCCGCGGGGTGGCGTCGGCGCCCCCGGTGGGTACCACCAGGTACTGCCGACCTCGGTGGACGTAGGTCATGGGCGCGCCGCGCGGGTCCTGCTCGATCTTCTCTTCCCAGAGCAGCTCGCCGTTCGACTTGTCGTAGGCGCGCACCCAGCCGGCCGCGGGCCCGCGAGGCTCGGCCGGGTCTCTGGGCACTGCCTGTGCGGTGAAGAGCAGGGTTCGAGTCGCCATCACCCAGCCGGGGGGGAGTCCCGAGATCGGATACGTACCGAGCCGTGGCAGGTCGAGGTCGGCGAGCAGGGGGTGATCCCGGGGACCGTCCCCGTGCGGCACCTGCCACAGGATCTCACCGCTCCTCAGGTCGATCGCGGTGATCCGGCTCCACGGTGGCTTCACCACCGGGAGCCCGCCCGGCCCCTGGATGGGCGAGCTGGTTCTCATGAACCGGAGGTCGGTCTGTACCCGTCCGGCAGGCGGCTGCACGGCGGCCACCGAGGGACGAGTCTGCGACGGCACGAAGAGCACTCCGCTGTCGGGATCGACTGCGGCGCCGCCCCAGTTGGCTCCGCCCACCATCCCCGGCACCATGACGGTGCCCTTCTTGCCACCGTCCTCGACCAGCACGGGCGGTGTGAAGAGGGGGCCCAGCACGAAGTCCTCGAGCGCCTTCTCGGCCTGGGCGCGGAGCTCCGGCGTGAAGTCGATCAGGTCGTTCCTGCCGATCCCCTGCAGATCGAAGGGCGGCGGCCTGGTGGGGAAGGGCTGGGTCTTCGCCGCGCGCTCGCCGGGCACCGTCGACGGTGCCGTCGCGCGCTCCTCGATCGGCCAGATCGGCTCGCCGGTCTCGCGATGGAACACGTAGGTGAAGCCCTGCTTGCTCACCTGCGCGACCATCGGCACGGTCTGGCCGTCGATCTCGACATCGACCAGGTTGGGGGCACACGGGAAGTCGTAGTCCCATAGGCCGTGGTGGACCGCCTGGAAGTGCCACATCTTCTTGCCGCTGCGCGCGTCGAGCGCCACCAGACTCTCCGCGTACAGGTTGTCCCCCAGGCGATGGCCGCCGTAGATGTCGCTCGTCGGCGTGCCGATGGGCAGGTAGACGTAGCCCAGTTCCTCGTCGCAGCTCATCATCGACCACACGTTGGTATTGCCGGAGTAGCGCCACGATTCGTCTTCCCAGGTCTCCGCACCCGGTTCGCCCTCCTGGGGAATCGTATGGAAGATCCACCTGCGCTCCCCGGTGCGCACGTCGTAGCCGCGCACGTGACCGGCAGGCATCTTCTGCGTGGTGCCAAAATCGCTCACGATCATTCCGACGACGATGGTGTCGCCGCAGACGATCGGTGGAGAGCTGAGGCCGGTCTGCCTCTGCCGGGCCTCTTCCGCGACGTCGGCACGCATGTCGACGAAGCCGTTCTGGCCGAAGCCGGCGTCGGGCTCGCCGGTGACCGGGTCGATCGAGACCAGCTGTTGGGCTCCCGTAGCCAGGATGAGTCGTGTCACTGTCTCGTGTTGCCACAGCTCGAGGCCGCGGTGGGTGAAGCCGCCGTGGGCGGGGCTGGCGATCTCGTAGGCGCGAGGGTCGAAGGTCCACAGCTGTTTGCCGGTGGTCGGATCGAGCGCGGCCACCAGGTTGTACGGGGTCACCACGTAGAGCACCCCGTCCACCATCAGTGGGGTGCCTTTGAAGTCGCCGGCCCGGGCCTGCGACTCGATGGCGGCGTCCGGGGTGTCCCAGCTCCACGCCACCTCGAGCTTCGAGACGTTCTCGATCGTGATCTGATCGGCGGCGGAGTATTTGGAGCTGGCGCGATCCGCTGCGTAGTGGCGCCACTCGACGTCGCCCCGCGATCCAGCGGGGGAGGTCTGCGCGAGACCGGGAAGGGCCACCAGCATGGCTGCCGGGAGAGAAAGAGCGAGCGCGACCTTCGCGCGCGAAGTCCGGGTCATGGAAGACGCCTCCGCGGGAGCCCGCGACGGCGGAGCTCTCTTCATGATTGTAGGGACAGTGGGACGGGTATTGTACCGTCTGTGGGTCGGAGAGCCTCTTCGGCGCCGACCGGCGCCGACCGGCCCCGATCGGCTAGTCGGCGACCGTGACCGTGAGTGTGGAGGACACCCTGTCGCTCGCAGACTGGACCTCCTCCCCTTCGGCCTCCCCCTCGGCCTCGGCAGCGGCCGCGGCCGCTGCCGGCAGGATGGTGATGCGCGCCGGGTCAACGCCCTGCTCATCGACCAGGAAGGTGCGGATGGCTTCGGCACGGGCGGTCCCGAGCTCGGTCAATTCCGCCTCGCTCAGCGGCATGGGGGCGACCTCCATGGCCTCCTCGGTGGTCTCGTCAGCCGGCACGTCAGCCACGTCAGCCGGTTCGACGGTCGGCTCGACGGTCGGCTCGGGAGCCTGTTGCGGCGCGGCGGCCTCGGAGGTCTCGTCGTCCGGCTCCGGGGTGACCTCCTCTTCGGAGGTGGTCGGGGGAGCCGCGTCGACCTGCGCCGAGTAGGTGCCCTGGATCTCGAGCAGGAGTTGGTCTTTCTGCTCGAGCGCTCTTGCCAGGGTGGTGAGATTGGCCTGGGCCGCCGTTTCGAGCTCGGCGCTGCCTGCAGAAAAGTCGATCGCGTCGAGCTGTTGATCGTCCGAGCCTCCGCCCAGCCTGGCCAGCAACTTGAAGGGTGACTTGGCCACCTCGCCGATCATCCCGAAAGCGGCGCTTTCAACGGCCCTCAAGAGGAGGAACTCGGGATTGCCGAGGTCGCCCTCCACGGGAACGTCGAGAGTGATCTTCCCGTCTTTGTCCTTGAGCAGGGAGAGACCCAGCTTGATCGGCAGGTTGATCCGGCCTTCTCCCGGGACCTTCTCGCCCAGAGTCAGATTGTCGACTTCGAGGTGGTTCGTCGACACGAGCTGCTGGTCGTGGACCTCGACGCTCGAGTCGACCGATGTCCTTCCGGTCTCGGCCGGGAATCCGATCATGGAGATCAGCACGGGCGATACGGGAGGCATCATGAAGTCGTCGATCTCGAGCTCGATCACCGAAAGCCGTTGATAGTCGAACGGATCCACCGTTCCGGCCACCCGGATGAGTCCGCCCTCCTCGGCGACGGCTTCGATCTCGAGCTTGGCACCGGCAGGGTTGTCGGTCGCGACGTCGGTGATCGTTCCGTTGATCGGCACGAGCTGGGTCTCGAATGGCGTGGAGGTCCCGGAGCTCGTGTAGCGGCCGTAGCAGTCGTGGAGCTCGATCTTGTCGATGCGAGCGGGCGGGTACTCTCCTGCAGCCGCTCCGCTCGTCTCCGCGGCACCGCTGCCGGTTTCGCCCAGGCCTTCGACGAACTGAATGAGATTGATCTCCCCGTTCTGTGCGACCACGATCTCGAGACCGGCCTCGTAGAGATCGATGCTCTCGATGGCCAGCGAGATCGGCGCCAGGCCGGCCTGGATACCCTGGGACTTCATCTCTCTCCAGGCGACCAGGCGTCCCCCGGTGACGGTTTCGCTCAGGTCGAGGTCGGCGACCGACAGCTCGCCTTCGAAGGTGACCTTGCTCGCTTCGGGATCCGGGGCCAACCGGACCTTGCCGGCGGTCGCGAGCGATCCGCTGGTCAGTTCGAGCGGCACCAGCTTCTCGACGTACGGTTGGAACTGCGCCAGCTCCAGCCCCTCGAGCGTGACGTCCGCCTCGAGGCTCATCGGAGAGATCCCGACGTTGCCCTTGGCTGCGGCGGTTGCGGTGCCAGCCAGCGTGGCGGTGGTGTCGAGACCCCAGCGGTCCTCCGGTGCCGTGGAGACGTCGGTCAGGGTCAGCGCGGCCTGCGTGATCTCGTGGCGCTGGGGCACGTCGAGGGTTCGATCCTCGAACTCCGCGTCGGCATTGCGCAGCTCGAAACGTCCCAGACGGGCCTGGGCGTCGATGCGCTCGTCGAGGTACTGGTAGGTCTCGACGACCTGTTGCCGGGTGGGATGGGGTACCCATGCCTCCCAACTCGGGGTCCCATCGGGCTCGAGCCAAGCCTGGGCGAAGGCGCCGTCCACCACGACCGAGTCGGCCGCGACGACCTGCTCCGGCCACTGCGCGGAGAGGTTGGAGACCACTGCCGAGTCGACCCGCAGTAGTTCGGTGCCGCTGTCGTCTTCCGCAACGTGGACTCCGCTGAGTCCGATCTCGGCATTGTCGACCTGCAGGTGGAGCCCATCATCGGCCCACTGCACGGCGTACTCGAGTCGGGTTGCCAGCCGGCCCTCGGTGAGGGCGAGCTCGAACTTGTCGCTGACTGCACGCCAGGCATTCTGCAGCTCGAGGTTTTCGAGCACGAGCGATCCACTGATCTGGAAGGGCTCGGCCACCAGCTGACCGGCCATCTGGAGACTGCCTCCATCGGGCAGACCGAGAGTGACCTCCTGGTCACCTTCCTTGTCGGGAATGGTGCTGATCTCGTGCAGCGAGAGCTCGGCGGGTCCCAGTGCCCAGAACTTCTCGCCCTCCGGCGCCACTCGGTCTTCGATCTCGAGCTCGCCCTGTGTCACGGCGATCTGATGGAGCAGGGCGCGAGGAATCGACCGCTCTTCCTCGCGCGGCTCGGAGCGGGCCTTGAAGTCTTCCCACACCTCGACGACGTTGATCTTCCCGTCTTCGAACCGTCTCAAGCCGGCGTAGGGATGCTCGACGCGCAGCTCCTTGAGAGTGGCGGCCCAGCGAAAGAGGCTGGAAACCTGCGCATTGGCGTAGAGGCGATCGAACGAGAGCAGCGTGGTGCCGGGTCGGTCGGCCAGCTCGAAGCCCTCGATGGTCATCGCCAGGGTGAAGGGGTTGAAGCGGACCTTCTCGATCGCTGGGGTCCGGCCGAGGCGTTTCTCGGCCTGACTGACGATCACACGCTCGGCGATCCAGGGCACGAGTAGGAATCCCCCCAGCGTGTAGAGCACGAAGGCGACGATCAAGATCCATCGCAGTCGCTTCGAATGCCACCAGTGTTGAGTCTTTGCCATCGGGCGCTCCCGGCCGACGGGCTCGGACGAGCTCCGTCGGTGCCACCTCCAGTTTTGCCGTGCTTTTCCGACTCTACTAGGAAGCAAGCACCCGGGCACCGTTTTGCTGCCGCGTCGGACCAACCCCGATGGACGGGCTCAGTCCTGCCAGAGCGCGTCGCGTGGCTCGATATCGACTGCGCGTCGGGTCGGGAGATAGCTGGCCAGCAGCATCATCGAGGTGACGACCAGGGACACCGCGAGGGCGCTGGTCACATAGGTGGAGGTCCCGATCGGGAAGACCCGCGAGAACGCCGCGCCGATGGCCAGTGAGATCGGCAGTGCGATGGCCACACCGATCGCCAGCTGTCGTCCCCCCTGACGCAGGAACAATCGCTGGATCGAGGCGTCGCTGGCGCCCAGTGCCCGCCGCACGCCGATCTCCCGTGTGCGCCGCGCCACCGACCAGGCCGTCAGCCCGTAGATGCCGGCCACTGCGAGGGAGAGAGCGAAGGCGAAACACAGCAGGAACAGCTTGGCGGTCGCCGTAGCCAGCATGGAGCTCTGCTCGAGCATCTCGTCGTAGCTGGCGATCCGCGCGAACTCGAGATCGGGGTCGGCCGCCTGGACCACGTCCTGGAACACTCCGCGCGCTTCGGCCGAGTTGCCGGCATGGCGGAAGACGACGCTGAGGTGGGTGGCATCGGTCTGTGACAAAGGCACGTAGATTGCACCCGCAGGTTTGGACTGCGCCATCGGGTTGCCGTAGGTCACGTCGCTCACCACGCCGACGATGGTGCGCTCGGCGTCTTCGCCCACCCCGGCGAGGCGTACGCGCTCGCCGAGGGCCGATCCCTGCGGCCAGTGCCGGCGTGCCAGCCGCTCGCTGATCACGGCCGATCGGGAAGAGGTGGCCCGGTCCCGCTGGTCGAGGAGACGTCCTTCCAGAAGTCGGATACCCAGATAGTCGACGGGGCCGAGCGTCGCGAGCACGTCGGCGCGAGGACGGACCTGGCCGGGCTCGTCGGGCGTGCTCCCCAGTGTGTACTCCCCGGCATCGGAGGAGGGGCCACCGAGAGGGGCGCGCAGGGTCACGCCGACGAAGGCGGGTTGCCCTTCGAGAGCGGCGTAGAGCCGCTCCGAGAACCGGAGTCGCGCCTCCGCGGAGTCGTAGCGCTCCTCGGGTAGATCGAACGCCACCGACAGCAGGCCATTGGTGTTCATTCCCACGTCGACTGTGGCGATGCGTTTGGCCAGCACGGCGGAGAGGGTGCCGAAGAACATCAACACCGTCACGGCGGCGACCTGGGCCACGACCAGCATGCGAGCCCCCCGGCCGGAACGGCGATCCCCGCCCCCTGCGCCCTCGCGCAGCATGGAGTTGAAGCGCGGACTGGAGGCGCGCAGAGCGACCACTCCGCCCAACACCAGGATGGTCAGCGCTACGAAACAGGCCGCCGCACCGATGGCGTAGCGATCCAGCCCCCACACCCACCAGAAGGCCAGGTTGCCTTCGAGTTGGCGGTGCGCCCAGCCGTTGACCACGTGGAGGCCCCAGCCCGCCAGGAGCACCGCCAGCACGCCACCGGAAACGCAGAGGAAGACACTCTCCCACATCGACTGCAGGATCAGCCGCGACCGGGACGCGCCGAGGGCGAGTCGGATGGCGGTCTCCTGGCTCCGTTCCTGGGTGCGCGCGAGGAGCAGGTTGCTCACATTGATGCAGGCCAGCACGAGAATGAGCAGGGCCAGAAGCAGCAGCACACCGAAGGTGATCGGCCCTTCGTCGCCCATCTGGGCCATCTGGAAGGTGCGTGCGACCAGCGAGTCCGCCCACTCGCCGCTCTCTCCGCTTCCCGGGTCGAGCGCCTGTGCTGTGCTGTGGGTCCGCTCGAGCAGCACGGCCAGTTCGGCGTCGATCTGCTCTTCGGTGGTCCCGGGCGCCGTTCGCGCGTGCACGCCGACGTAGGCCTCCCCGTGGTCGACGTCTTCGAGCAGAGTCCGGTCGATCGGCATCCAGAGGTCGGAGACGACGGGGAAGCCGTACCCGCTCGGCATGACTCCGACGATCTGGGTCGGTGTGGCGGCCATCTCGACGAGCGTGCCCACGATTGCCGGGTCGCCACCGAACATCGATTGCCAGGTGGTGTAGGAGAGCACCGCGACCGGCGCGGCGCCGGGCAATTCGTCCGCAGGCAGGAGGGGCCGCCCGAGCAGTGGGGGCGTGCGAGCGAGGGTGAAGGCGCTGGCCTCCACCAGCATGGTGTAGAGGGGGCGCAGACCGTCGTCGCCGCCGACCAGGATCTCGCGCTGGGTGAAGGCCCCCACGTCGGTGAGGGTGGTGAGGCTGGGCCGGATCGCGGCAAAGTCGGCGGCATCGACATTGTTGTGGCGGCCGTTCCATCCCGCCATGATGCGCACCACGTCCTCACCCTCTTCCAGCGGCAGCGGCTTCAACATCGCGGTGTGGAGGAACGAGAACGCGAAGATGCTCACGCCCAATCCACCGGCCAGTACCAGGACGGTGAAGGCCGAGAAGATCGGGCGGCGGCGGAGCAGGCGGAACGAGTACTTGAAATCGGTCATCGCTGGCATCTGTCGGCTCTCGTTTCTGGCATCTTTGAGGAGACTGTGGGGCAGTCGGTAGAGGGGGTCGTCCAGGCCGGCGCGCTCTCGCAGGCTGGTCCAGATCAGGTCGAGGGAGGCGCGCCCGAGGAGTGCCGTGAGGGCAGCGAGAGCGGGCAAGCCGCGACGGTGCTCGAGCAGCTGCTGGCACTGGGACTCGAAGGTCTCGCTCATCGCGCTGCCGTGGCGTCGGCGCAGGTCGTCCGGGAGGGCTCGCAAGAGAATGCGGAAGAGACGAAACGCCCCGATCGATCGGAGGCAGCTCATCCGGAGGCCTCGGCATCGGAGACCAGGCGATGGGCGCGAGCCGCGGCCAACTGACTGGCCAGCCGCCGAGCCTCCGCGCGAGCGATCTCTCGCCCGGCCTCGGTGATTCGGTAGTAGCGGCGTCGTTCGTCGTCGGAGTCGTTCGGTCGTTCCGCCAGCTCTTCGATCCAGCCTTCTTCGAGCATGCGAGAGAGTGCTCGGTAGAGGGTTCCGGCGTGCATCCGCACTCGGCCCCCGGTGCGCTCGGACACACTCTGCAGGATGGCATAGCCGTGCAGCTCGTCGCCGAGCAGGGCCAGCAGGATCTCGAAGGCGGACTCGGTGAGCGGAAGGGAATGCCGGGTGGTCATCGAGTGTGGAGGGGCCTCGTGGACTGGGACTATACGCGTCAAGCACATAGTACTACGCGCAGAGCTGGTAGAAGTTAAGGGACCCTTCATTCTCGAGAAGAGGACCGATCATGAGCCCCGATATCTACGCCCTTGCCGCAGTCGTCGTGCTGTCCGGAATCCAGGTCGGAATGGCGAGTGTGGCGACGCTGCGCAAAGCGGGGCCCGACTGGGTGCTCGGTCCGCGTGATACGGCCTACGAGGTGCCGGGACGCGGCGGACGTCTGGTGCGTGCGCATCGCAATCTGCTGGAGATCCTCCCCCAATTCGTAGGGGCTCTTCTTTGTGTCCACGCGGCCGACTCGGTCTCGGCGATCTCGGCGTGGGGCGCCTGGACGTTCCTGGTGGCTCGCGTGATCTATGTCCCGGCCTACGTCAGCGGCATTCCCTGGCTCCGGCCGTCCTGCTGGCAGGTTGCCTTCTTCGGCGTCCTCGCGATCGTGGTGGATGCCTTCGTTTGACGAAAGTCGAGATACCCTGTGCGGGTGCTCTCGGGAAGAACGCCAGGCGGGATGGGAGGATTGTCATGAAGATGGACCAGCTCACACGGTGGCTGCCGCTCGCGCTGCTCGCCTCATCGCTGGGCTGCGGCGCCGAGGACCCAGGTGGACCGACTGCGGTGCCCGCCGAGGCCCGAGCGGAAGCGCCAGCGGTCGACCTCCTCGCACTGGCCGAGGCCGCCGTGGCGTCGCCGAACCGCCCGGATGCCGATCGTGCGGACGACGCCGATCGCCGACCCGCCGAGGTCGTGGCGTTCTTCCAGATCGCGCCCGGAATGAGAGTCCTGGATCTGCTCTGCGGGAGCGGTTACTACTCCGAGATCCTGGCGGGAGTGGTCGGAGCCGAAGGCGAGGTGGTGTGCCAGACCAACAAGCCCTATGTCGACTTTCTCGGAAACGCCTGGGGGGAGCGCTGGGCAGAGGGGCGTTTGCCCAACGTGGTTCCGCTCGAACAGGAGATGGAGGATCTCGATCTCGAGCCGGGCTCCTTCGATGCCATCGTCTTCGTGCTGGGGTACCACGATACCTATGCCGAGCCAGGGGACGGCAGCTGGCCCGTGATCGACAACGACCGGTTGTTGGCGGAGCTCTCGGAGGCACTCCGCCCGGGTGGGGTTTTCGGCATCGTCGACCATGCTGCGGCACTGGGAGGCGACCCGATCGAGGTCGCCACGACGCTGCACCGAATCGACGAATCCGTGGTCAAGGACGATCTCGCGGCGGCGGGCTTCGTTCTCGAGGCCGAGGCCGATTTCCTGCGCAACCCCGACGATGACAAGAGCGTCGATCCGTTCCGGCCGCAGACTCGGCGCAAGACCGATCGCTTCATCCTGCGCTTCCGCAAGCCCGACGCGTGAGGGGCGCCGCGAGAGCCGCGAGCGCAGCGCAAATGGGGTCGGAGGCTATGATGGCTGCTGCGTGCTCTCATCAGGGCGTTTGCCCACTCAGAGTGGATCCAGGAGGCCGCCCACAAACCTGAGGCCCTCGTCGAATGCAGCCCGGTTCCAAGCTCGGTCCCTACGAAGTCGTCGCAGCCCTCGGCCGCGGTGGAATGGGCGAGGTCTATCGGGCCTACGACCCTCGGCTGGAACGCGAGATCGCGCTCAAACTCCTGCCCCCAGAGGTCGCGGGCAGTCGCGATCGACTGGTCCGCTTCGAGCGCGAGGCGAAGGCGCTGGCGGCGGTCCGGCATCCCGGCGTGGTCACCGTGTTCTCTGTCGAGGAGAGCGACGGCGTTCACTTCCTGACCATGGAGTTGGTCGAGGGGCAGACCCTCGGCCGGGCCATTCCTGCAGGCGGAATGGAGCTGACGGACTTCCTCGGCATGGCGCTGCAGCTGACGTCCGCCCTGGCCGCGGCCCACAAGAGTGGCATCGTGCATCGGGACATCAAGCCGGGCAACATCATGGTGGACGATGGCGGCTCGGTGACGCTGCTCGACTTCGGCCTCGTCAAGTTCGTGCCCACCGAGGCTTCGGCGGATGATCCGACGATGACGGTGGAGCAGCGCACGGCGGCGGGTGCCGTGATGGGGACGTGGCACTACATGTCGCCCGAGCAAGCCAAGGGGGAGGAGGTGGGTGCCGCCTCGGATGTGTTCTCCCTCGGCAGCGTGTTCTACGAGATGCTGACGGGCAAACGCCCCTTCGATGCCGTTTCGCAGGCGGAAACGTTGGCGTTCATCCTTCACCGCCGACCGCCGCCCCTCTCCGAGCTCCGGCCGGACGTCCCTGCGGAGCTCGCATCGATCGTAGAGAAGTGTCTCGAGAAGTCGGCTTCGGATCGGTTCGCGTCGGGGGTAGAGCTCGACGAGGCCGTTCGCAAACTCGCTCCGAGCTCGGCGTCGCATCTCTCCATGGGGGAGGGTGTCGTTGACGAGTCACCTTCCTCTTCTCGGCGCCTGGCTCCGGTAGTGGTCGCCCTCGTGCTCCTGGCGCTGGGCATCGGAGGCTGGCTCTGGTCGCGTCGGTCCCGGGAGAACTGGCTACAGGATTTCGCGGTGCCTCGGGTAGAGGAGTTGAAGGCGAACGGGGAGATGTCCCGGGCGTTCGTCGTCGCCCAGGAAGCAGTCCGACGAGCTCCGAACGATCCTGAAGCCGCTGCCCTGCTGCGTGAGACCTCCCTGTCGGTGAGCGTGATCACCGATCCTCCGGGGGCCCGGATCAGCTATCGAGACTACGACCATCGGGACGCCGAATGGGTGTCTCTCGGCGAGTCACCGATCGGCCCGGTTCCGATGCCGAACGGGGCCGTTCTCCTGCGAGCCGAGAAAGAGGGCTTCGCGCCGATCGAGCGTCTGTTCTACACGATCACGGGAGAGCACTACGAGCTCACTCTCTCGCAGGTATCGAGCGCTCCCCCCGGAATGGAGTGGATCGATGTCGGCCCGGTGAAGCTGTGGAGCTATGAGCCGGTGTCGCTCGATCCCTTCTGGCTCGACCGCTACGAAGTCACGAACCGCGAGTACCAGGCCTTCGTCGATGCGGGTGGGTATCGCGACCCCGAGTACTGGAAACACCCCTTCGAAGAGGGGGGGCGTGAGCTGTCGTTCGACGAGGCGATGTCTCGCTTTCTGGATCGCACTGGACAGCCGGGCCCGGCCAGCTGGGGACTCGGTACCTTCGACGACGGTGAGGAGAATCTGCCGGTGCGAGGTGTGAGCTGGTATGAGGCCGCAGCCTACGCCGAGTTCGTGGGCAAATCGCTGCCCACGATCTACCACTGGCGCGCCGCCACGCCGTTCTCTCCCTTTGACACCCTGGTCCGCAAGGGGAATCTCGCCTCCGACGCGGTGGTCGAGGTCGGTGCCTCCGAGGCGATCAGTCAACTGGGGGTGCACGATCTGGCGGGGAACGTGGCGGAGTGGGTGTTCAACACCGTGGGGGACCGACGCTACCTGCTCGGCAGTGCCTGGAGCGACCCGCTCTACACCTTCGCCAACGATGCTGCTCGCCCGCCGATGGAAAGAGCGGAGACGTTCGGCTTCCGCTGTGCCCTGTATCCCGAAGGACTGCCACCGGGCCAGCTCGAGCCCATCGAGCTCGAGCGCTTCGATTTTGCCGATCTCGCCGCGGTCTCCGACGAAGTGTTCGAGGTCTATCGAAGACTGTTGGCGTACGATGCCACGCCGCTCGAGCCGAAGATCGAAGAAGTCGATGAATCGCCTTCCCACTGGCGGCTCGAGAAAGTGAGCTTCGCTGCTGCGTATGGTGACGAGCGTGTTCTGGGCTTGCTGTTTCTTCCGCGTCGCACACGACCCCCCTACCAGACGGTGGTCTTCTTTCCGAGCAGCGGTGCGTTGCGTTCCTCTACCAGCGATCGCCTGACCGATCTTCACGTCGTCGACTTCGTTCCGCGCAGCGGCCGTGCGCTGTTCTACCCGATCTACAAGGGAACCTACGAGCGGCGGGGCGAGCGTTCGAGCGGGCCGGCCGGGCAGCGTCAGCGCTGGATGGAGAGGGTCCAGGATCTGGGTCGCTCGGTCGACTACCTGCTGACCCGCGACGACATCGACCCTTCGGCGCTGGCCTATCTGGGCCTGAGCCTGGGGAGCGAGTACGGTGCCATCATGACGAGCATCGAGACTCGTTTCGCCGTGAGCGTGCTGGTGGCTGGCGGCTTCGACGATCTCCACATGTTGGACGAGCCAGCGGAGATCCAGCCGTGGCACTACGCGCCGCGCGTCCACGTGCCGACCCTGATGATCAACGGGGATCTCGACTTCGGTCTGCCGGTCGAGACCGGGCAGAAGCCGCTGTTCGATTCGCTCGGAGTCCCCGATGACGACAAGCGTCACGTGGTGCTCGAAGGCGGCCACCTGCCCAACGATCGCCTGGCCATCATCCGCGAGACCCTGGCCTGGCTGGATCGCTACCTCGGCCCGGTCACCGCCAGCACGAGCTCAGCCAGCAGCCCCTAGGTGTCGTCGCGTCCAGTGAGCAGCCACTCCCCGGGGAGAGGGCGTCCCTCGAACAGCTTCTCCTGGAAGCGCTGCATTCCCCCCAGCCAGCGATCGATGTCGGTGCCCTTTCGCCGCGCGTACTCCGCGACTTCGGGGTGAGGCAGCACCCAGAAGCGCTCTTCGCGCATGGCGTCCATCACCACGTCGGCCACCACACTGGTGGCCAGGTCGCCGTCGCCGCTGGCGACTCGCGGCCCGCCCTTCATCTTCTCGAGTGAGGGGCTGTTGACAGCGATGTTGGTGCGCACGGCTTGTGGGCACAGCACCGAGACCCTGATGCCCTGGGGGCCGTGCGTGATGGCCAGCCATTCGGCAAAGGCAACGGCGGCGTGTTTCGTCACGCTGTAGGCCAGGGAGCCGATCTGGCTGAGCAGGCCGGCCGCTGATGCGGTATTGAGAAGGTACCCTTCACCGCGCTCGATCATCGACGGCAGCACGGCTCGAGCGGCGTAGATGTGGGCCATGACGTGGACCTCCCACATCGTCTGGATCTCCTCGTTCGAGACCTCGAGTCCACCGACCGTCACGTAGCCTGCGTTGGAGACGAAGAGGTCGATCGGGCCCTGGTCGCGCTCCACCTGTGCGACCAGATCGCGGATCGCCGCTTCGTCGGCAACGTCGATGCCGAACCCCGTTCCTCCGACACTCTCGGCCACCGCCCTGGCCCCGGCTTCGTCGCGATCGACGACGACGACGTGACGGGCTCCCTCGGAGTGAAAACGCTCCGCCAACTCCTTGCCGATTCCGCTGGCTCCACCCGTGATGACCGCGATCTTGTCTTTGATCTCCATGACGCCGCATTCTAGGAGATTCCAGAAATGGGGACAGGCACTTCCGCCGAGAAAACGGAGAATTGAGGCGGCACCATGGACAGGGGCGCTGTGGGAGAAGCTGGGATATCGCTTGAGGAGTGCCTGTCCCCATTTCTTGTCGGCTAGTCTTTGGGCTTGCGACTCTCGAAACTCTTCTGGGGAATTCAGATGCATTCCGATTCCGTCCGATCGATGCCTTCGCTTCTGGTCCTGCTCGCGCTGACTGCGGGTCCGACTCTCGCCCAGCAGGTCTACATCGACTACGACAGGGCGACCGCCTTCAGTCAGTACAAGACGTTCCAGTTCGTCGAGAGCAAGGACGACATGCGTGACTCGGCGATCGGACTGCATGCTCAGATCGTCAGTCAGCTGACGCAGATCTTTCACGAAGGTGCGCTCGACGAGGCCCAGACCGACCCGGATCTCCAGGTCACCTACTACTCGGCCGAGAAGGAGCGCATCCGCGTCAACACCTACGACCTGGGCTTCGGCTACCCGCCGGGTTGGGGGTGGGGACCCTACTGGGGACCGGGCTACTCCTACGGCACCTCGACCTCGGTGACCACCTTCACCCAGGGCACCTTCGTGATCGACATCTGGGACGTTCGTGAGGATCGCCTCATCTGGCGCGGTATCGCGACGGACGTGGTGTCAGACAATCCGCAGAAGAACGCCAAGCGGGTGTCGAAGGCGATCAGCAAGCTGGCCAAGAAGTGGGAGAAGATGTACCCCCAGGGGGCGGCCATCCGGAAGTATCAGAAGGAAGGCGAGGGCCAGTCGTAGCGCACGCTCACCCCCTCAGATCGATCGCCACCGTGTCGGGCTTGCTCTCCGGATCGAAGGCGAGCAGGAGGATCCGCTGGGCGACCTCTTCGGGGGTGACGAACGCGTCCTCTTCCACGAAGCGACGGAACCGCTCGACGTCCGGGAACTGCTTCGGATCGCGGCTCCGGATCAGCTCCTGCATCGCGGTATCGATGATCCCGGGGGCGACCGCGTAGGCCTCGAGGCCAGTGCCCTGTTCTTCGAGCGCGATCACTTCGGTCATTCGGTCGACCGCCGCCTTGCTCGCGCAATAGGCCGACCAGCCCGAGATGGCGTGGCGTCCGGCGCCCGAGGAGATGTTGATCAGCACTCCGCGCTTGCCGGAGGCGCGCACGTGGTTGGCGTAGTTCCGAGAGCCGAGGAACACCCCGAGCACGTTGATCTCCAGGTGTCGCCGAAAGGCCTCGGCCGTGACCCGGCGCAGTTGGTCGATCGGCTCCAGCACACCGGCATTGTTGATCCAGAGATCGACCGTGCCGAACTTTGCCTCGACGGCGACGAGGAAAGTCTGCAGCGCCTCCGCGTCGGTGATGTCGAATTGGCGGGCGACCACTCGATCGCTCTCGCCCAGGATCGGCTCGCTCCGAGCACACAGACCGAGTTTCATGCCGCGGCGGTGCATCTCTTGCGCCATCCCGGCGCCGAGTCCCCGGCTCGCTCCGGTGACGACGACGGTTTTTCCTTTGAGGTCGAGATCGTCGATCGAGGTCATGACTGGCTCCCGGTGTGTCGTTCGCGGTGAGTAGGGGGATTGTAGAGGACTCGAGAGGTCCTGCCGGCGAATTGCTGGAGTGCCGGGAGCCGCCTGCGGACGTGCCGACGCGACGGAGCAGGGCCAGGAGGGCTCCGATTCGCGGCCGACGGTTTTCAGCGATCGAGTCGAAAGAGAAGGCCTCGCTTCACCGCCAGCCACTCGGATTCGATGATCGAGAACACGACGGTGTCGCGGTAGCTTCCATCGGCCAGCTGCTGATGGTTGCGGAGGATTCCGTCCTGCTTCGCTCCGAGTCGTTCGATCGCCCTTCTCGACGCTCGATTGTGAAAATGAGTCCGGAACTCGACCGCGATCGCGCCGAGCTGTTCGAAGGCGTGCTGCAGCAACAGGAACTTGCACTCTGTATTCACTGCCGTTCGCTGCACTCGCTTCGAGTACCAGGTGTAGCCGATTTCGAGGCGACGATTGGACTCGTCGACATTGAAGTAGCGAGTCGAGCCCACGATGTCCCCGCTGTCTCGGTGGCGCACCGCGAAGGGCAGTGCCGCTTCGTCTCGACGCATGGCGAGCGCCTGCTCGACGTACCCGGCAGTGTGCTCGGATGAGGGTACCGAGGTGTACCAGAGCTTCCACAGCTCACCGTCGCGCGTGGCCTCGGTGAGTGCGTCGACGTGGGAGTGCTCGAGCGGCTCGAGCACGGCGTGCCGACCCACGAGGGTCACGGGCTCGATCCATCGGCTCATGGAACGAGCTTATCCCGACGCGAGTGTCTAGCCGCTGCGCGCGGCTCTCAGCTGACGGTTCTCCTCCGCCGCGTCCGCTGCTGCGACGAGATCCTCTCGTTCCGAGAGGTTGGGGCTCTTGCGGCTCAGCACCCGGCTCCGGGAGGGGGAGACTGGAGAGAAGGGGGAGCTCTTCGTCCGTTGGGGCTGCTGGTCGGCGTTGGCAGGAAAGAGAGGGAAGGACTGGGTATCGCGCTCCACCTCCTGGCCCGTATCTTCGATCTGTTGGCCGCTGCGCTCGAGCTGAGTCCACTTCGAGAGATCCCTCGAGGTCTCCTCGATCCCGTCGAACAACTGGAGGGCACTGCGTTGCAGGAGGCTGGCCTTGCGGATGTCGTCCAGACCCGCTGCGCCTTCCAATCCCTCGCTCCAGCCGGCGAAACGAGCAAACGAATCGAGGTTCTGCCAGCAGCGTCCCGGCTCGAGTCCCCCGACTTCGCCGTCCAGCAGCACCTCGAGACCCCGCAGGATCGAGGCCACGCCCTGGCACAGCATCGGGTTGTCCGCGATGTCGAGCCCGTATTCTTCCCGGTGTTTCATGACATATGCGACTACCCCTTCGTAGAGAAGAGCCCATGGCTCGGGAGTGACGTTGTGGTCGGGCTTGGGGCGGGGCAGTCGCATCGGTCACTCCTGGGATGGTGGTCGTCTTATGGCACCGGCCGGGGCCCGAGCTCTCCTCCGACCGCGGCCAGCTTGGGCTCTTCGAAGTCGAATTCCTCGACGGCACGCTCCATCTCCTCCTCCAGACCGATCAGGCCGACCATGCTCAGGCCGTAGATCATTCGCGCGGTCTGGTGGAAGGGAAGACGGAAGGCGCGCACCAACTCGATGAAGAGCAGCGGCCCTTCGCGAAGCGTGTCGAGCAGCTGCTGCTGATCGGAGTCGAGTTGGAGGTGAAGCCTGTGCTCGAAGGGATAGGGCAGTGCTGCTACCTTTCGGTGCGTCACGTGCTTGACGTGGGCCAGCACGGTTTCGTTCGAGGTGAAGCGGGTCGCTCCGAGCAGGATCAGCTGTGGCATCGACAGGTGCGGACCGTCGGCTGGGGAGATCATTCCCGGGTAGACGTTGAGGTGCCCCTCGGGCCGCCTGAACAGGTCGAGGAGTTTCGCCGCGAGGCTCTTACGCAAGAAGCGATCGAGATCCTCACGGGGCACGAGTCCCCTGGAGACGAGAATCTCTCCGAGGGGAAGGTCGCCGTGGCTGGCGTCACGGAGGCAGGCCGTGATGTCGGCTTCCGAGGCCATACCGTGCGCACGGAGGACGCGCCCCAGCCATTCGTGGGGCTGGTTCGAATCGCAGGCCACGGGCGTACCGGCGCGAATGTCGACGGCCTTGACGATCGGACCCTGGTCGGTCGTGAGGATGACGTTGCGCTCGTGCTCGAAGTGCGCGCGGAGCACGAGGGGGATCGCGATGTGGGCGAGACTGGCTTCGGGCAGCCTCGAGATGCGGTACAGCAGATCGGCCGAGGGGCTCAGGGTGGCCTGGTCAACTCGACCGCGCTCGGCGCGAAGAAACGAACGGTGAACCGGACGTGAAACCGGTGTGGGCATGGTAGGGCCTTTCTGGAAGCGACCCGAACAAAGAGAATAGGCCCGCGATTCTAGCGCATCATCCGTGGCTGTGGGGGAGGCTCCTTCGCCTGGGGCAATGAAGCGCGCGAGGAGAGAGCAGTCGAGACAGAGCTAAGTGATTGCCCTGCAGAGACTTGGGTCCGAAGTCCCTGGCTCTCCGCAGTCCGCTCCGGAGCGCGTCGTCGGTCGAGAGGGAGAGACTCCAGCGGAGTCCTCGGTCCGCCCTGACGGACTGGAGCGCACGGGGCGAGCCCCCGGATTGGTCTCTGAGAGCGTGAACAGGAGGGCTCGCAGCACTGCCCCCACGAGGCGTGGAGTGTCCGGGTGGACTCCCCGCTCGATCGGATCGGTGCGGACGCGCTAACCTACGGCGAAACCGTTCGATCCCCTGCGGAGGCAGCCATGGGTTTTCTGCTCGAACCGGCCTTCTGGGCCGCGCTCTTGTCGGTGTCTTTGATTCAAGTCGCGTTGGGCGCCGACAACCTGATCATCATCACGATCATCGCCAACAAGCTGCCACCCGAGCAGCGTGGCCGTGCCGTCAAACTCGGTTTGATTCTGGCCATGGCGTTTCGGATCGTGCTGCTGGGTCTGGTCACCGTGGTGCTCGGCGCGGCGACGGCGGAGCTCTTCCGCTTCGACTCCGAGCTCTTCGGCGTCGAGCTCTCCGGGGTCGTCAACGGCAAGTCCCTGGTGCTGGCCATCGGCGGACTCTTTCTGATCTGGAAGGGCGTCAAGGAGCTGCGCATCAAGCTGAAGGGCGTCGAGGGAGAGGTCGCAGAAGCGAGCAGCTTTCGGGACGTCGTCGCGTTGATCGTAGGCATGAACCTCCTGTTCTCGGTGGACTCGATTCTCACGGTGGTCGGGATGACGGACAGCTACGCCGTGATGGTCGGCTCGGTGGTGATCTCGGTCGGCCTGATGCTCCTCTTCGCGGACCCGATCTCACGCTTCATCAGTCAGAATCCCGAGTTCGAGATCCTGGGGCTCTTCGTGCTGCTGCTGATCGGGTTCGTGCTGTTCCTGGAGGGTGGGCATGTCGCGCACATCGTGGTCAACGGCAGCGACTTTCCCTACATCCCCCAGTGGATCGTGATCTTCGTGTTGTTGTTGATGTTCGCGGTCGATCTCTATCAGAACTGGTGGGAGCGCAAGCAGGAGCATCGGCCGGTCACCCTGCATCACCGCAAGAAGTAGTCGTGCCTCGGTACACCTCTGCGTGCCGGGACGCCGCCACGGGGTCGAGCCGCGCAGCTCGGGAGAGCGGTCGGTATCGCCGCTAGACCGGATCGCGCAGCAGGGGGCAGGTCATGCAGTGGCCACCGCCGCGTCCCCGTCCGAGCTCGGAGCCCTCGATTTCCAGGACCTCGATCCCGGCTTGTCGCATCAGTTCGTTGGTGTGCTCGTTCTTGGCATAGGCGATGACCACACCGGGCTCGAGCGCGACGACGTTGTTGCCGTCGTCCCACTGCTCGCGCTCGGCCTGGAACTGGTCACCGCCAGTGGGAACGACGCGGAGCTCGCGCAGGCCCAGAGCGTCCCGCAGCGCCTCGAGGAAGCTCCGCTCCTCGGTGACCTCCAGGGAGTCGGCATTGTCCCCCGGACGCAGGGAGAAGGTTCGCATCGACTCGACGACCTTGGGGTAGATCGTGACCGCGTCGCGATCCATCATCGTGAGCACGGTGTCGAGGTGCATGTGGGAGCGATCCCTTCCGACCGCGCACACCAGCACCCTCGTGGCCGCCCCGGCGCGAAACAGCTCGCGCGCGAGCACCTCGACCATCGGGGCGGTGGTGCGCTCGCTGGTGCCGATCATCACGGCTCCGTTCCCGAGCGGCATGACGTCGCCCCCCTCGAGGCTGGCCTGACCGAAGTTCTCGCGGTGAGCCCGCCCTTCGTCGCTGGCCCGTGGGTACCAGAATCGGACGCCGGCCTTGAGGAATGCAGGGTGATGGCGATAGATGGTCGACACGTTGAGCGACTCGCGCTCCCGTGCTTCGTAGTACATCGGGTTGATCGACACCCCTTCGTAGATCCAACAGGAGGAGTCGCGGGTGAACAGGGAGTTGGGTAGGGGGGGAAGGATGAACGCGTTGGGTAGCGGCGAGGCGGCGACCAGGGAATGACGGTCCAGATCGAGGTGCGACAGCTGATCCGCGGTGAGCCCGCCGATGAGGTGAGTCGCCAACCAGCGCGGCTCCCTGGCGAAGAGCTCGGTGCGAATCTCGTCGACGGCTCCGATACCCACCGTGAGATCGGTGACCGCTTCTTCGAGCACCCGTTCGCGTGTGCGGTCGCTCTCCAGCGCTTCGGCGAGCAGGTCGAGCAGCTCGAAGACCTCGACGCCACGCTCCCGCATGCACGCGACGAAGGCGTCGTGCTGCTCCTGAGCACGCTTCACCCAGACCACGTCGTCGAAGAGCAGCTCGGCACAGTTCGAGGGCGTCAGGCGGCGCAGACTGAGGCCGGGGCGGTGCACCAGCACCTTGCGCAGCTTGCCGACCTCCGAGTGGACACCGAAGTCTCCCGCCATCGCCTGCTCCTCCCTCTGCCGCCCCCTCCTGGAGGTGCGGCTTGGTTGCGGTTCTCCCGAGAGTACCCGGAAAACGGTCGCACCGCGGTGCCCGCGGCAGGACTGTGTCTGCGCGTGATCCAGCCCGGCGGCGTTCCCCACGCACGGTTCGCCCCGTGGGGAGCCGCCGCCCCTGGGCACCCGCGCACGCCGATCCAGGTCGGGCTCGAACGCCCGAAGCCCCGCTACACTCTGGCGATGACGAGCACGGCGGCTTCGGCGACGGTGGTGGTGAGTCAGCGTGTCCGCCCGGGGTCCGAAGAGCAGTATCGGAGCTGGCAGGACGAGATCACCGCGGCGGCGGCGCGGTTCGAGGGGTTCGAAGGGACCGAGGTCTTGCCACCGCAGAGCGGGGTGCAGGACGCGTGGGTCGTGGTGTTTCGGTTTCGAACCGCAGAGCACCTCGCGGTCTGGATGACGTCCCCCATCCGCAGGGAGCTCAAGGAGCGAGGTGACGGGCTCTTCGACGAGGTCGACGAGCAGGTGGTGACCACCCCTGCTGGGGTGTCTCGCCTGGTCACGGTCGTGGTGTCGCGGCGGGTCCGCCCCGGACGCGAAGCGGACTACGAGAGGTGGCAGCAGGGCATCACCGAGGAGGCTCGGCGCTTTCCCGGGTTCGTCGACGGCGAGCTGTTTCGGCCTTCCGACGGCGTTCAGGAGGAATGGGTCTATGTCTTTCGCTTCGCCAGCCCCGAGGCGCTGGAGCGTTGGATCCACTCTGACGAGCGCAAGAGCTGGCTCGAGAGGGCGGAGCCGTTCGTGTCCCGCGTCCGGTTGCACACGGTTGCGGCGGGTCTCGGTGGCTGGTTTCCGGTCAAGGAGGCGCCGGGGATGAGTCCGCCGCCCGCCTGGAAGCAGTCCATGGCGGTCTTGCTCGCGCTCTATCCGACGATCATGGTCCTGAGCCGCTTTCTCTCCCCCCGGATCGAGTCCTGGCCCCTCGCCGTGAGCACGTTCCTCGGAGCGGCATCGAGTGTCGCGCTGCTCAGTTGGGTGCTGATGCCGTTGGTCAACCGCGGCCTCGAACCCTGGCTCTCCGCGCGGAGCCCGCGAGGCACCTGGCTCGGGACGATCGCAGTCGTGGTGCTCTACGGCGTGATGGTCGCGTTCTTTCTCCGCTGGTAGCGCGATCGGGCAGCTCCGAGGGTCCCCGCAGCGTGGGCCTCCAGCTGCCGGGTCGGGCCTCCGGATCGGAGGACCGCCGGACCGCAGGCGGAGGCTGTGGGAGGGCGCAGGGACGACCCTTGGTGGGTCTCCTTGTTTAACTTGTTTTTCTATTAATACTGATATAGTTCTGTAGTCGGGAGCCGGTTCTCCCCATTGCCACCCTCCTTCCAGTGACGACTCCGCTTTGGGAGCCCCCGCGATGTCAGCTGCCCTTCGCATTTCCCTGTTTCTCGTACTCCTGCTTCTCCTTCCGTTCACCGCCCCGCTGGTCGCGCAGGACGACTCCCCTGAGAAGTCTCGCTGGGAGCGGTTCGAGTTTCACGGGTTCCTCAGCCAGGCCTACGCCCGGACCGACGGCGAGCCCTACTTCGGTATGACCGAGGATGGGACCTTCAACTACCGAAACATCGCGCTCCAGTTTCGCTACGAGATCGCCGAGAACCACCACTTCGTCGCTCAGCTCGACCACGAAGCGCTGGGGGAGAGCCCGATCGAAGAGTTTCGAGACGACGTGCAGCTCGACTGGGGGTTCTACGAGTACCGGTACCGTCGTGGCACCGGTGCCGTGAAGGTCGGACGCATGCCGACTCCCATCGGGATCTACAACGAGATTCGCAACGTCGGAACTCTCCTGCCGTTCTTCAGTCCGCCCACGCTCCAGTACGGACAGACGGTCTTCGCTTCCGAAAGCGTCGACGGCGTGGTGCTCTCCAATCAGTTCCTTCCCGCCAAGGACTGGAATTTCGATCTCGACCTTTTCGTCGGAGAGTGGGAGTTCTTCGAGCGTGACGGGCTCGAGAGCAATATCGAAGTCGCACGGGCCAACGACGCGGTCGGCGGTCGACTGTGGGTCAACACGCCGATCCTGGGGCTGCGCTTCGGTGGCGGCGGGTACACCTTCGAAGCCACCGACGGGGTGCTGCGCGCCGAGGAGAGGGACCGTTGGAAGCTCTTCTATCTATCGCTCGACGCCAGTTTCTCCCGATTCTGGTTCCGCGCCGAGGCGCTCAACGGGCAGCTTCCGGTGGCCCTGGCTCCCGGCTTCAACGCCGAGGCCAAGCCCCGGGTCTGGTACGTGCAGGGAGGATACGACCCCACTGCCAAGTTGAAGTTCGCGGTGCAGTACGAGAAGGCGCGGTTCAACCTCGAGGGCCCGATTCCGCTGCCCAATCCACCGTCCGAGGATCTCGGCTTCAGCGTTCGGTACTACTTCCTCCCCGAAGTGCTGCTCCGAGGCGAGTACCACACGGCGAAGAACAGCTTCGTGGACCGGGACTACTCGCCGATCTCGGGCGAGCCCGTTCCCGAGATCGACTACTTCAACATCAGTCTCGCCGTGAGCTTCTAGTGGGAGATCCTCTTCGATGATGCTCTCGAGACGACACTTGTCCGTCACGGTTCTGTTGGTCGCTCTGGGCCTCCTGACACTGTCGATCCCGCCGACCCAGGCGCAGGACGGAGGCTTCGTCGTGATCGTCAACGCCGCGAATCCGGCGACCTCGATCAGCAAGAAGGAGCTTTCGAACCTCTTCTTGAAGAAGGTGACCGTCTGGTCTCACGGCGGTGCCGCCAAGCCTGTCGATCTGGGCGCTCGATCCACGGTCCGCGACGACTTCTCACGCTCGGTCCACGGCCGGCCCGCTGACGCCATCAAGAGCTTCTGGCAGCGCCAGATCTTCTCCGGTCGCAGCTCGCCACCCCCCGAGGTGTCGAGCAGCGCAGACGCGGTCGCGTTCGTGGCTGGAGATGCCGGTGCCGTCGGGTACGTCGCGAGCGGCACCGCGCTCGGCACGGACGTCAAGGCGATCGGGTTGGCCGACTGAGCGGTGACATCGCCGGTCGAGTCCGTGCTCAGGGCCCCCAGGCCCAGAGTGCGGCCGCGATCAGGAAAGCGACCGCGCCGATCAGGGAGAGCGTCAGCCAGGCCCCGAGCCGGCTGATGCGGCGGACCTTCTGCTGCATGGCCGCGCGATCGTTCGATCGTGGAAAGAGCTCCTCGGGCACCGGCTCACCGAGAAACCGGCACAGCGGTTCCCAACCCTCGGAGACCCGGAACTCCAACAGGCGATCGGCCGGGATCGCTCTCTTCACCTCGTCGATGTGGGCTTCGTAGCGCCGGGTCGCCCGCTCGCGATCCCCCATCGTTCCCCGGTGAAAGCGCTCCCAGATCAACGTCCCCGTCATCACGCTCATCTTGCGTGCCTTGGGCCACACGGCTCGCAGGAGCTTCCACTCCCACATGTGCTCGGGTGCGTAGATGGTCGCCATCGTGCTGTCGTACCACGCGTCGGGACCTCCCGGATGCAGGGTCAGCAGCACCTTGGCGTCGGGGTAGGCCTCGACCAGCTCGCGCCAGACGCACGCTGCGGGATTGTCGACAGTCGCCCGGTAGTTGGCGAAGATCTCCTCCCAGTCGTGGTGTGCCCCCGGTGGCGACTCGGCCACGCGCTTCCAGAAGTCGAGGTGATCCTTGTTGGCTCGGTTCTCGAGCACCTCGAACATGTGGTAGCACGGATAGCCGAGACGATTGAGCGCGATTCGAGTGGAATCGGTACCGGTGCGACCGAATCCGACTCCGATGATCTCGAGCGGCATGCGCGGACTCTACAAGGAAGGCTCACCTTCCAGGATGCGGCCGGGGACGAGAACGAGAGCCGAAATGCGCTTCACAGGACGATCGCTGCGCCGCGGCCGTCGATGCGTACGCGTCGGCCGCAGAACTCCTCTCGGCACATTTCGTCCAGGACCTCCGGCGTCTCCACATTCGCCCAGGTGCGACGGCCGTCGTCCAGCCGGCAGGCAAGATGACCCACGCTCGGCTCGGTGCCGGTCGAGCTCGCGCGGCCGTAGATCGAGGTGTAGGACTTCGACGGCCGACCGGTCCCGGCCCCGAAGGCGACGGTGTAGCTCTCGATCGCCGCTTCGCCGTCGTGTTCCAGCACCACCTCGCGGCGGGGCTCGCGGTCGACCTCGTCCTGGAGGCACTGGTGTCGGAAGCCGTCCGTGGGGACGTCGCTACCGTAGACGCCGAACGAGTGCTTGGTGAGCATCCCACCGTTCGCCGTCACCAGAGCGCGACTGCCCGGCCGGGTTCGCAGCAGTTCGACGGTGCGTGCGATCGAGTGCATGACGTAGTTGTTGAGCGGCCCGCCACCGAAGGTGAGTCCCCCGGTCACGGTCAGCGGTCGGCTGGCGGAGAGGCCGAGCTCCTTGGCCGCCACCTGGACGGCGCTCGGAAAGCAGCTGTAGAGGTCGATCCAGTCGAGATCCGCGGCCTCGACCTCGGCCAGCTCGAGGGCCCTTCGGCCGGAGATCCGAATGGCGGGGGAGGAGTGGAGGTCGTCGCGCTCGGAGACGAAGTAGTGGTCGTAGGCATCGGTGCCGCTCAGTGGGAAGACGAGTCGGTCCCCCGCTAGGCCCAGGGACCTGGCCAGCCCGTACGAGCAGAGGATGAGCGCTGCCCCCATGTCGACGCGCATGTTGGCGTTCATCAGCTTGGGGTAGGGATGGGAGATCAGCCGATTGCCCGGTGTGAGCGTGCGAATCTCATCGGCGGTGACCTCGCGTCGGATCCAGGCGCTGGGGTTGCTCTGGGCGACCGTGCTGAATCCCGCCCACAACCGCGAGATGCGCTCCAGGTGCTCCCTCGGGGACTCGCCTGCCTGGTGGCGCAGCGCGATCTCGAAGAGCGCGTAGTACTGCACGGCTCGCTCGATGCCGCGCGCCATCTCCGCCTCGTGTCGGGTCCACCTGTCGATTCCGTAGACGACCTCGGGTGTGGGTGCCCGGTCCTCCGCGCTCTCCTCGAGCCAGTCGATCTCGATCCCGGCCTTCTGGGCGCGGCCCAGCGTGCGGCCGCACTCGGCACCGGCGAGGATCACGACCTCTCTCCGGCCCTCCTGGATCTCGGTTGCGCTCTGGTTGAGAACCGCCTGGACGTGGTTTCCGCCGAGCACGGAGAGCCCCGTCTCGATCCGCCCGAGTCCCAGCGCCTCCGCAATGGCATGGGCCGGATTGCGATAGCCCCAGATGCCCTTGGTGACGCGAATCGAGCTGGCTCTCGCCAGGAGCTGCGACGAACCCGCGTCTCGGGCCGCAGCGCGCACCGCGTCGATCATCAGCTGGAGTGGGGATCGGGCCTCGGCTGGGTCGTCGGCGCGTTGAAGCCGCTGGGCAACGCCGACCAGCACGGGCCGGCGCTGCTCGGGTGAAGACGTCGTGCGTGCGGCCATCGTCGGGCTCACGAGGCGGCGGGGTCGGGTGTGTCCATGGCTCTTTGCGCTCGAGGCCGGTGACCGCGAGCTCGCTTCGGGCGGCTTCGCTTAGAGTAGTGCTTCCCTGAGGATCCCGCCAGGAAGGGATCAGAGCAAAGGAGACGGTCATGGCAGTCGCCGATTCGCCGCGCCAATTCCCCTACGGCAACCCCTACCTGAGCGGCAACTTCGCGCCGATTCACGACGAGGTCTTCGCTGCGGACCTGACCGTGATCGGGGAGCTGCCCGAGGCCCTGCACGGCATGTTCCTGCGCACCGGCCCGAACCCGCAGTTCGATCCGGGAGACAAGTACCACTGGTTCGACGGCGATGGCATGCTGCACGGCGTCTTGATCGAAGGGGGGAAGGCGTCGTATCGGAATCGCTGGGTCCGCACCCCGGGCTTCGAGTACGAGCGCGCGGCGGGAAAGAAGCTGTGGACCGGAATCAGTGAGATCCCGCAGTTCCAGGATCCGCCCCACGGCATGTTGCGCAAGAACGTCTCCAACACGGCTTTCTGTGTCCTGGGCAACCGGGTTCTCTCGACCTGGGAGGCGGGTGAGCCTTTCGAGATCTCGCTGCCCGAGCTCGAGACGGTGGGACCCGTCACCTGGAACGATCAACTCACGTGTCCAGTGACCGCACATCCCAAGGTCGACCCCCTCAGCGGTGAGCTCATGTTCTTCGGCTACAGCCTGATGGGGGCGCCCTTCCTGCACTACGGCACCCTGTCGCCGGGTAGCGAGACGCTGCGCATCGTGCCGATCGAGATTCCCAAGGCGGTGATGATGCACGACTTCGCCATCACCGAGAACTACACGATCTTCCTCGACTTCCCGCTCATCTTCGAGCCGATGCGTATGGCGGAGGGCAAGCTGCCTTTCTTCTTCGACCGCGACAGCCCGTCGCGCTACGGCATTCTTCCGCGGCACGGGGACAACGGCTCGATTCGCTGGATCGAAGGCCCGCCCTGCTACATGTTTCACACCCTGAACGCGTGGGAGGAGAACGGAGAGATCGTGATGGTGGGGTGCCGCAACGAGAGCACGACCATCGCGGCACCCCCGGGACATTCCGATCAGGATCCCGGGCACTCTCTCGAGGTGGTCAATGCACAGGAAGACGCCGACGTCGGGCGGATGCATCGCTGGCGCTTCGACGTCGCGGCCGGCACGCTGAAAGAGGAGCCGATCGACGACGCTCCGACCGACTTCCCGCGGCTGCATCCGCGCCGACTCGGTCGCAGCTCGCGCTATGGCTACGCGGCGCGCTTCTGCCCGACCCTTCCGGGAACTCCTCCGATCTTCGACGGGGTGGTCAAGTACGACACCGAGACGGGCGAGAGCGAGACGCACGTCTACGGCAAGCAGCGCTACGCGGGTGAGGCCGTCTTCGTCCCGCATCCCGACGCCGTGCAGGAAGACGAGGGCTGGGTGATGACGATCCTGCGCGACGAGGCGCAGCCGCGCTCCGAGCTCGTCGTGCTCGACGCCAGGGCGGTGAGTGGCGAGCCCCTCGCCCGGGTGCTCCTGCCGCAGCGGGTCCCGTACGGCTTCCACGCCGAATGGGTCGACGGCTCGCGGTTCGGCGGCGGCTGACGGCCGAGCGAAGGGGGACAGAGGGTGAGAGCTCGCTATCCGATCGGATAGCGATCCGGCATGGCCCATTCGCGTCGCAGCAGGCCGGACCGGGCGGCACGGCCCTTGCTACTGCCTGTTTGAGTGTCGTTCCTTCGAGTGCGCGAAGGGACTCGCAGGGAACGCCCCATGCCACTTTTTGCCCCGAGCCTTCTCCTGGAGAGCCATTCTTGTCGAAGTCGCCCACCCTCGAGTCGTCCTTCTACCATCGGGCGTTGACGCTCTGCGCCCTCTATTTCGCCCAGGGGGTGCCCTGGGGCTTCGTGACGATCGCCCTGGTCGCCTATCTCAACGAACTGGGCGTGTCTCGGCAGGAGACGGCTCTCCTGATCTCCATGTCGATCCTTCCCTGGACCTTCAAACTGATCTGGGGACCGATCATCGACTCGTTTCAGCTGCCGGGACTGGGTCGGCGCCGGCCGTGGATCCTCTTCGCCCAGGCGATGATGGCGGTGACGCTGTTCGCCGCCTCGACCAGCCGCTCGCTCACCGATCCAGAGATCCTGGGCTTTCTGGTGTTGGTCTTCTTCGTCCACAACTGTTTCGCAGCGCTGCAAGACGTCGCGACCGACGCGATGGCGATCGACATCCTGCCGCCCAACGAGCGGGGCCGAATGAACGGGTTCATGTGGGGGTCGAAGCTGGTGGGAATCTCGCTGGGCGGAGTCGTGCTCGCCAACGTGATCGTGCGCTACGGGCTGACGACAGGGGTCCGCATGCAGGGCGTGCTGGTGCTCTTGATCATGCTGCTGCCCCTGCTGCTGCGCGAGCGGGAGGGAGACCGTCTCTTCCCGTGGAGCCCGCGCGACCCGCAACCGGCGCTTGCGCAGGAGTCGGACTCCCGGTCGCCGAGCGTCTCGGCGTGGCGACGCCTGGTCGAGGGGCTGGCCAGACCGATCGCGGTGGCCAGGGAGCTGGGCCGAGCCTTCAGTCTCAGGACGACGATTCTGGCTGGGTTGGTGGCTCTCGGATCGATCGTCGCCGAGGGCTTTCACGACGCCGTCACGCCGGCGGTGTTCACCCAGACGCTCGGCTGGAGTGCCGAGAGCTATGCGGGCCTCCAGGGGATCTGGGGCACGATCGGAAAGATGGTCGGCGCGCTCGCCGGGGGCTTCCTCTGTGATCGGTACGGTCGCCGCCTGATCGCCGGAGCCTCGGCCTCGGCCTGCGCGGCGACCTTCATCGGCTTCGGGGTCACCTCGGCTTTGTGGGCGAGCAGCGGCTATCCCTACGCGCTGTTCATCTTCATGGCCCAGGGCACGTTGGCGATGACCACGGTGGCGCTGTTTTCGCTCTATATGAAGGTGTCGTGGACCACGGCGGCGGCCACCCAGTTCACGATGTTCATGACCCTGGCCAACATGGGATACGCCGCGGGGCCGTACCTCACCCGCCTCGGCCTCACCGACACCCAGAGCTATGTGGTGTGTGGAGCGGCGGCGGTCCTGCCGATGTTGCTGCTTCCGCTGATGAAGCCGGACGGCGTCGAGCGTCGACGAGTGGCCGAGTTCGAAGCGCGCCGGGCACTGCAGGAGGCCGCTGCCTAGCCGGAGGTCGACTGAGGCTCCTGCGGGGCGGCCTCGAGCAGGCGCCTCCACAGCTCGGTGTCGAAATCGGGTCCCGGGGCCTGTCCGAGCCGAGTCACCACCAGGCGCAGGCTCGGCACCACATAGAGCTTGCGACCCAGCAGGCCGAGCCCGGCCACCAGGTCGGCCGGAGCCGTGGGCAGGAGGGGCCCGGCCTGCCGAGTGCCACCGCGGATGAACGACTTCTTGCCGTTGAGCCACCAGAGGAGTCCGTAGGACGGGTTGAGCTCCTGAGACGAAGCAAGCGCTTCCGCGAGAAACGAGGGGTCTGCCAAGACGTCGGCACCCTGCCACTGGCCGTGGGCCAGAACCAGAATGCCGAAGCGCGCCAGGTCTCGGGCCGTGGTCGAGAATCCGAGACGATTCGCGTCGGTGTCGGCGCTCACCCACCCTCGCTCGAGCCAGCGTGAGTCCTTCATCCCGATGCGTCGGCAGAGCCGCTCCTGCGTGAGCCGATCCAACGTCGTCCCGAAGACCGACTCGAGAACGTCGCTGATGCGAGAGTAGGCCCGGGTGTTGTACTGCCACCGCTGGCCGGCGGCGACTTCGTACTCGAGCCCGGTGGAGAGTCCAGTGGTCATCGACATCAGGTGCCGCAGGGTGATCTGCCCCTCCTGTTCTGGAGTGGCCTTCGACCAGCCCGGACCCAGGTGCTGGCTCACAGGGTCGTCGAGGTCGAGCAGGTCCTCGGCGCGGGCCACGCCGGTGAGGAACGAGAGCACGCTCTTCTGCACCGAGGCGACGTCTTCGATCGGTCGACCCCCAGCCGTGGTGCCGGTGCGCAGGTTGGCGTAGTCGCTCGACGGCTCCGCGAGGTCGAAGTGGCGCTCGGCCAGGATGCGGCCATCGAGAGCGATGACCACATCGCTCGATCCCCGCGTTCCCGCCCACTCGAGAAGAGCGTCGAGGCGCTCGGCGCTCCATCCCGCCTGCGCGGGAGAGACGGCTTCCCACTCCCCGCTGGCCGGAGGGAAGTAGAGATCGGCCTGTGCTCGAGCGGACTGTGCTCGGGCAGGCTGTGCGAGCAGGGCTCCGAGAGTGAGGAGGAGCAGGGATGGAATCCGCGTCACGGCAAAAGCCTTTCTCGGCTCGGTGAGGCGCCAGAGTATCAATCGGCCGTCGTTCGACTGCAGATAGAGTGCGCCGATGAACTCTCGTGGAGTCGGTGCGAAGGGCGTGCCCGGTGACGGACCGGCGGATCCCTCGCCGTCTCCGAGCAGCTACGCGCTGATCGCGGAGCCCGCAGCGGATGGCTCCCGCCGCTGGCGACTGTTCACATCGCCGAGGCGCAGCTTCGCGGCGCGCAGCGTCGAGGAGGTCTCGGGGGTCCTCGAAGAGGCGTCTCGCCGGGCGGATGCCGAATGGGTGGTCGGCTACGTGGCCTACGAGGCGGCCCCGGCCTTCGACTCCGCGCTGGTCTGCCACGACTCGCAGGAGCCGCTGGCGTGGTTTGCCTCGTTCGACGAGGTGCGCGGGCTGAGCGAGGCCGAGGCACAGGCGTGGCTCGAGCCGGCCCCGGGTGCCGAGGCGGTCGCTGCCGCGCCCGAGTGGCGACCAGAGTGGCGAGCAGAGTGGCGAGCCGAGTGCAGCGCCGACCGGCACCGGGGTGCGATGGAAGCCATTCGCGCCGGCATTGCCGCTGGGGATGTCTACCAGGTCAACTACACCTTCCCGCTCGTCGAGGCGACGCCCACGCCGCCCGGTGAGATCCGAGCGCTCTTTCGCCGCCTCGACGCAGCTCAGCGGGCTCCCTATGCCGCCCTGATCGAGGCGCCACCGGTGCAGATCTGTTCGGTGTCTCCCGAGCTCTTCTTCCGGCGTCGGGGAGATCGGTTGGAGAGCCGTCCGATGAAGGGCACGGCGCCGCGAGGCAGGTATCCGGCGGAGGATCGCGCCCTGGCCGAGGGGCTGGCTCGGAGCGAGAAGGACCGCGCCGAGAACCTGATGATCGTCGACATGATTCGCAACGACCTGGGGCGTGTGGCACGCCCGGGCTCGGTGCGTGTCGACGCGCTGTTCGAGATCGAGAGCTACCCGACCGTGCATCAGATGGTGTCGACGGTGAGCGCGCACAGCTCGGCCTCGATGCCGGAGATCTTCGCAGCACTCTTCCCCTGTGCCTCGATCACCGGGGCTCCGAAGGTCACCGCCATGCGCGCGATCCGGGAGCTGGAGGCCTCGGCGCGTGGCGTCTACACCGGCGCTGTCGGCGTGCTCGGCCCGCACCGGCAGGCGTGCTTCAACGTGGCGATTCGCACCGCCTGGCGCACCCGAGTCGGTGCACCGCTGCGCTATGGCACGGGCAGCGGCGTGGTGTGGGAGTCGAGCGCCGAGGACGAGTACCGGGAGTGTCTGGTCAAGACGAGGGTGTTGTCGGCCGACAGTGCCGTCCCCGATCTCTTCGAAACAATGCTGTGGCGACCGCGTCTCGGGTTCTGGCTGCTGCGCGAGCATCTCGAGCGCATGGCCTCGTCGGCGGCCCACTTCGGGATCGCCTGGGACGAAGATGGTGCACGGGATGTCCTCGGGCGAGCGATGAGTGGGGTCTCGGTGCGGAGCCGGGTCCGCCTCCTGCTCGACCGGCACGGACAGTTGCGGGTCGAAGTGGGTGCCCTCGGCTCCCGGCGTCGCGAGAGCTGGCGTGTGGCGCTGGACCCGGAGCCGATCGCGGTCGACACCCCGTTGCTGTTTCACAAGACGACGCGACGAGAGATCTACGAGCGCTCGCTGGAGCGCACTCGCGCCTCCGTGGGGGAGTGCGACGATGCGCTGCTCTGGAACGAGCGAGGGGAGCTCACGGAGTCGACCCGGGCCAACCTTCTGGTCTGTCTCGACGGCCGCTGGCTCACGCCCCCGGTCGAGGCGGGACTGCTTGCCGGTACGCTGCGACGGCGACTGCTCGAGCGGGGGAGAGTGCAGGAGGCTCGACTCACCACCGCGGACCTCGATCGGGCGAGCGATCTCCTGCTGGTCAACTCGGTCCGCGGCTTCGTCCGGGCGCGCCGTTTGTCAGCGGCAGCGACGAAGCGGTAGGCTGCGCCGAGAGTCATGGTCTTCGAATACACCGACGCTCCTGTTCGCCCCCGTGCCGATCTCGCCGCGGCCAATCGGGAAGCCTGGGACCACATTGCGTCGCCCGGTACGTGGTGGACCGGCGTCGAGCGTGTGCAGATCGCGGCGGAGACCCGACTGGCGCGCGACTGCGCGTTGTGTGCCGCGCGCAAGGCTGCGCTCTCGCCCTACGGCATCGAAGGAGAGCACGCCTCCGCCGGCCGGCTCCCTGCTGCCGCCGTCGAGGCGGCGCATCGACTGAGTACCGACCCCGGGCGCCTGAAGAAGGAGTGGCTCGACGGATTGTTGGTCTCCGGGGACGGCGGCGAGGCCGACGGCCGCGTCACCGTCGAGCAGTACGTCGAGCTGGTCGGCGTGGCCTCCCAGATCCTGTCCATCGACTGGTTCCACATGGCGATGGGCCTGCCCCTCGAAGATCTACCCGCGCCGAAAGAGGGTGAGCCGACGCGAGTGCGCCCACCCGGCGCGCTGCCCGAGGACGCGTGGGTCCCGATGATCCGACCCGACAAGCTCGACCCCGCCAACGACGATCTCTACGGACCGGACAAGCGCACCGGCAACGTGATCCGGGCGATGTCACTCGTTCCGGCCGAAGTGCGGCAGCTGCTTCGGCTCGGTGCGGCGCACTATCTGAGCGTGGAGCAGATGAGGCAGTGGGGTCGGGACTTCCGCTCCATCACGCGAGGGCAGATGGAGCTCGTGGCGGGGAGGATCTCGAAGCTCAACGGGTGTTTCTACTGAACCACCTCTCACGCCACGATGCTCCGTGCGAGCAGCGACGCCACCGGGTCGGACTACCAGCTCGACGCCATCGCCCAGGGCAAGGACGCCGGCGACGGGAACATCCCCAACGGTGCCCTTCTGGTGGAGCTCTGCGATGCGGTACAGAGTGGCGACGAGGCCTCGATGGCCCCGCTGCGTGCGCGCGTCGCCGAGACGATGGGGGAGGACGCTCTGGTCGACACCTGCGCGGTGATCGGCAATTTTCAACGCATGGTGCGGATCGCCGATGGTACCGGGATTCCGCTCGACGACCTGATGTTGTCGCAGAGCAGTGACTTCCGCGGCGACCTGGGTGTCGAGCAGTTCGCCGGCGCTGCGTACGGCCGAACTTCGTAGCCGGGAAGGCTGCGCCACCGCGTGCTGAGACCCTTCCTGCGGCGACTCCTGCTGCGCGGGGCGCCTCCGGCTCGAGTCTGAGTCGCGCGCAAGAGCTGGCCTCGTCCGCCTGCGGTGGAGGGCCCGCCTCTTTTCTCATCCGCGCATAACCTTGCCGGATCTCGGAAGCGCTGCTAGCGTTTTCCCGCTTCATTCATTTCGACTTCCCGCTCGCCGCGAGATTCGCGGCGGCCCATGAATCGGGAAGGGTCTGCCATGTCCACTGTTGTTCTCGCCCAGCGGGAGAAGTGCGCCCCACGGGTGCGGTTCCCCCCGCCGCCACCAGACGCATCCCGCGCCCGGGCCGCCGGCTCGGCGCCCGCGAGCCGCGTCACCGGGCAGGTGCCGTGATGCGCTCCCTGCTGATGCAGTGGGGCTGGCGCACCCCGGGAGACCCCTCTCCGCGGCAGCTTCGCCGCCAGGTCCGTAGAGAGATGCGGGCGATCTGGGCCGAAGCCGCAACCCCGGCCGAGCTGCTCTTTCGTCGCTCGGAGGAGTTCAAGGATCGCCTCGTCGCTCTCGGGGAGCCAGCGGTCCCCGCGCTGGCGGCGGCGGTGACCGGCCGGGTCAAGCGCAACTCGGACTTCGTGCAGGTGACGGCGGTCCAGGCCCTTGCCGAGCTCGGTGGATCGAGCGCCGCAGCCCGGCTCGACGAACTGCTCGACGATCCCCAGACCGAAGGACTGATGCGCAGGTTCCTCTTGTCCGCGCTGGTCCAGGTCGATCCGTCTCGAGGCCTTCCGCGCGTGCGCCGAATGCTCTTCGAGGGCATCGAGCCAGGAGGGGACCCGTCCGAGGAGTCGAGCGCTGTGAAGGCGAGTGCTGCGCTCTCTCAGGTGGCGGGCTCGGGAGTCGTCGGGGGTCGTGAGGAGATCTTCGATCTGCTCGCCGAGTGTCTCGAGGCAGAGAATACGGTCGTGCGCGGCCACGCGGTGACGGGGCTGCACAAGCTCGGTGACCGATGTGCGGTTCCGTATCTGGCAGCGGCGCTGGTCCAGAAGCGCAATGCGACGAAGGTCGCCGCGATCACCGAAGCCCTGGTCGCACTCGGTGGTCGAGAGGAGGTCGCCATGGCCTGGCACCTGTTGAGCGCGGGAGCGAAGCGACAGCTCCTGCGGGGCCTGTCCGCGACCGATGTGGAGTGTCGTCGCTTCTTCTTCGAGCTGTTCGAGCGCGCCGCGGTGGACCAGGACGAGGACGTGCGCAGCGGCGTGGCCCTGGTGCTCACCGGCCTGCCCGAGGAGCGAGCGACCGGGCTTCTGGTCGAACTGCTCGGGCGAGCCGAAAGCCATCGAACCCTGGCGCCGGCCCTCGCGGCGCTGCTCGAGCGCGGGGCGGCCGATCGACTCCTCTCGGTGTGGCCCGACTTCGACCGGCAGATCCGTTTGCATCTGCTCCAGCGGCTACAGGACGATCCGGTCGAGGAGGAGCGCGAGCAGCGCATCCTCTTGCTTCGGCGCGGCCTCGCCGACGACGACTCGGCGGTGGCGATGGTCGCTGCGGAGTCCATTGCGGAGCTCGACGAGCGCGAGCTGCTCACCGAGCTGCGTGCCGCCCTGCCGCGTCTGCAGAGCGGTCATCGGCAGCTCCAGGAAGAGCGTGCTGGCGCGGCGTTGGAGGGGATCCCCCTGTTGGCCGAGACCTGTGTGCAGACCACCCGCGATGTGTTCGGGAGGGCTCTCGCCTACGAGGAAGCGAGCCTCTCCTGGCTCGACGACGTGGTGCGCCACGGCTGGCCCGCGGGAGGGCCGGTGCACGAGGCCACCGTCGGGATGTTTGCCGCCTACGTCGGGGAGACTGTCCGACGGGTCCATGGTGGGCACTGGCAGGTGAGGGACGACCAGGAGCTCGTGCTGGTGGGAGTGGGGCAGCGGGATCTCGTCGTCCGGCCGTCGGTTCTGGTGCGCCACGCGTTCGAGCGTCCCGCCGGCTCGACCTTCGGCGATGCCCATGCCCGGATTCGCGCGGCCCTGCGCAGCGGGGAGCCGGCCGTCATCGAGTGAGAGCCGCCTCCCAGTGCCCGGGAGCGGCGCGATGGCGAAGTCGGGAGTCGCTCCACCGACGCCCCCCCCGGGCCCGGGCTCGCGGGCTAGCAGTTTCCCGGGCCACCGAAGTCGTAGCCGAACTCCATCGCGTCGTTGACCAGCGCTTCGACCGCGTCCTCGCTGATCTTGCCGCGGCAGAGCATGCCGTCGATGACGTCGACGAGGTCGACTCCGAGCAGGCCACGGTCCTGGTAGTCGGGACTCTGGGTCCCGTTCTCGCCACCGCCGACGTAGTTCACCAGTACGTCGTTGAGCTGATGGTCGTCCGCATCGGTGCTCTTTCCGTGTCCGCCGCCGCCGTTGTCGAGGTCGAACTGACCGAAGCTCTGGGTCGACGCAGCGCCGTCCGGATACCAGACGGTCACCGGCTCGGGCTCGCTGTTCGCGTGGCCGTCGACCATGTCCCAGAGGACGCGCTGCGTCCAACCGTAGCTGTAATCGAGCTCGTCGCAGCCGTCGCAGAAGCTCCAGCTGGCGCCCCGGAACTCTCCGTCCTTGAAGTTCGGCTGCACGTCGATGCTCTCGAACTCGCTTTGCTTGTCGAACCACTCGTTGCCCATGATGGCCGTGGCGTGGGCGTTGGCGAGCGGCTCCCCGATACGCCCGTAGTTCATGTTGCGCAGGTAGTGCTTCTGGAAGTAGTGCGCCACCTCGTGCAGATGGGCGAAGCGGTTCCATCCGAACTCGGGCTCGGCGGGAATGACGATCATTCCGGGGTGCTTGCTCGGCATGTAGACGGCATAGCCCCCGTCCCAGTCGTCTCCGGCATCTTCAGGCTTCAGACCGGGTGAGTACACGACGTTCAACTTGGGCAGGCAGCAGACCCCGCCGATGTCGCGGAAGTAGTCCTGTCCCGTGAGGACGTTGTCGAGGATGTAGAAGCCTCTGGCGGCCGCTGTATTCTGAGGCACGGTGACGTCCACCACCGCCCCGCCGGGGTCAGCGTCGAGCTCGGCGGCCGAGGCCCAGAACGAAGTGCCCCAGGAGTGCGCCAGGTAGTCGGACGTGTTTGCGGTGAGCTCGTCGTAGCTGTCGACCGGTCCGTGCTTCCAGAAGCCGACCCCGGCCTTGCGCACGCCGCTCTCGACCAGCGCCCAGGCCGTCACTCGGGCGATGCCGCAGTCGAAGGGGGCCCACTCGAACGAGTAGTAGCCGCTCGAGTCGGTGGCGCCCTCGATGTAGTGGCCGCACTCGTCCTCGAGCACGACGACGGCATTCCTGACGCTCTTCTGGTAGATCGTGCTCGCGACGTCAGCGTACTGGGGCCAGTCGTCGCGATCGCCCGAGCCGGCCGTGTCGGCGTAGCGATGGGAGTACTGGAAGCGCACCGTACCCGAGACGCGGTGCGTGGGCTCGAAGGCGGGACCCACCAGCGGCAGGTCGGGCACCTGGGCAGGGCCGGAGGCGCCTCCGTCGGCGACCGCACGCAGCACCAGATCGAAATCGGTCTCGTTGGGTTGACGGGTGAGGCCGGCGCCGTTGCTGCCGACCTCGACGGTCGCCCGGAGGAAGCAGAACCCCTTGCGGCAGCTGCTTCGCGGCACCGCCACCGGCAGCTGCCAGTGCTCGTCGATGCCGGGCTGCCAGATCTCGAGCTCGAGGTCGCGCGGGTACCGATCTCGCGGCACCGTCATCTCCACGGTCAGCCGGTTCCTGTGGCGCAGGCTCTCGGGCACCCGGCGTGGAGCCTTCGGTGTCGCGCTCCCCGTTGTGCGCCTGGCCTCTGCGGAGCTCATCGCGCGCTTGGCGGTGGAGTCGAGGCCCTTGCCCAGGAACCGGACCTTGGTGATCTCGATCGGGCCTCGGGGTCGTCGGGGTGCCGGCCCCGGCGCGAGGCGTGCGTCGAGCACCTCCAGCCTCGGCTGGCGTCGGCCGACTCGGTAGCCGACCTCGACGAAGCTCTCGGCGATCCGATCCGCGTTCCCCGGGGCGGCGACTCGTGAGTCCTCGGGAGCCGCCGTGTAGATGGGCAGGTGGTAGTCGCCGGATGGCCGCTGGTTGTCGGGGGAGATGCGGTACGCCACCCGGTAGTGCCCGTCGCCCAGCTCTCGTACCTGCTCGGCGCCGGCGCGATAGCCGTCGTCGATTCCCGAGAAGTCGACGGCGACCAGGGCCCGCCGAGCCCCGAGCACCAGGTCGACGGTCATCAGGTCGCCGGGGTGGTAGGTGTCTCGCCAGACCAGGGCGGCCTGCACGTGCAGCGGGTCGCAGCTCGGGTCGACGTCGGGCAGGACCGAGACTCCGTCGTCCGGATGGGGGAAGTCGCCGGGGCGCGAGCGGTGACCCAGTCCGATGTCGAGCCGGCTCGCTCGGTCGATCTCCTCCTCGGAGGGGCCGGCGTGGATCTGGAGCGAGGGCGGATCGATCTGCGCGAGAGTGCCGCACCGGGAGCTTGGCGGCGGCTGGGCAGCCACCGCTGCGCTGAAGACGAGGGTCGTCAGGAGAAGCCCACCGAAGAGGATCGGTGTCGGCCATCGGGCGGGGCGCTTCGAGGACGGGCGGTGCGGGCCAGGAGTCATCTCGGTCTCCTTGTCGGTCGCGCGACCGTGCATCGGCCGCTGTCAGTAGGAACGCTTCGCGCCCGCGAGTTCCCTCACTGCGACTCGCATACTCGGGTCTCCGAGTGCCGGGCCCCGGTCTCGGAGGACGACCCTCCGGGTGCAGAGAGCGTGCTTCGATCGCTTGGCTGCCATGTAAGGGCTGCCATGTAAGGGCTCCCATGTAAGATCTCTCGAGCAGCTGTCTCACAGACTCAGGAGGCGAGCCATGCGTCGCGTACTGGTGATGGTCGGAACTCGCAAGGGAGCCTTTTTCTGCTGGTCCGACGAGGATCGGCGCGACTGGCGTATCGAGGGTCCCCTGCATCCCGGATGGGAGGTGACCACGCTGGCGATCGACCCGCGCGGCGAGCCGACGCTGTGGGCGGGGCTGACCAGTGACGTCTACGGAGCGCACATCCAGGCCTCGAGCGACCTGGGAAGCACTTGGCGACAGATCGAAGCCGGCCCCGGCTACGAGGAAGGGGCCGGCCGCAGGCTGGAGCGGATCTGGACCCTCGTGCCCGGGCACGCGAGCGAGCCCGATGTCTTGTGGGCAGGGGTGGCCGAGGCGGGGTTGTTCGTCAGCCGGGATCGTGGTGTCCATTGGCAGGAGGTGAAGGGCCTCAACGATCACTCCACGCGCCCCGCCTGGGGTCCGGGCGCTGGTGGGCTGTGCCTGCACACCCTGCTGGTCGACCCCTCGTCACCGCAGCGGATGTGGGCAGCCATCTCGGCGGTGGGGGCCTTTCGCAGCGATGACGGAGGGGAGAATTGGCAGCTTCGCAACGAGGGCCTGCCGATCGCGGTCGCCGACCCGGACCATCCCGAAGTCGGCTCGTGCGTGCACAAGATGGTGCTCGCTCCCGATGCGCCCGACACCCTCTTTCAACAGAACCACCAGGGGGTCTTTCGCAGCCACGACGCAGGAGATCACTGGGAGCGCATCGAAGAGGGGATCCCCTCGACCTTCGGCTTTCCCATGGTGATGCATCCGCGAGACAGCGACACCTTGTTCGTCGTGCCGCTCGAGAGCGACGAGTACCGCTACCTGCTGGAGGGGCGACTGAGGGTCTACCGCACTCGCGACGGAGGAGATCGCTGGCAGGAGCTGCAGGCAGGATTGCCCACGACCCCCCACTACACCGGAGTGTTGCGAGGCGCGATGTCGACCGATTCGCTCGATCCGTGCGGGGTCTACTTCGGAACCACCGCCGGGCAGGTCTTCTGGAGTGCCGACGAGGGGGAGCAGTGGGGTGTCTTGCCCTGCACGCTGCCACGCATCTCGAGCGTCACCGCTGCGGTGATCGAGTCCTGAGCCGGGGGTCGGGATGAGTGAGCCTCGCATCCTGGTCTACCTCCCCTCGCTGCTCGAGCAGGCCGCGGGTGGAGCGCGAGAGATCGAGATCAGTGCGAGCACCCTGCGGGGGGCGATCGACGTGCTGCTCGACACCCGGCCCGAGTTGGCGGTCCACCTCTTCGACGAGACGGGCGCCTTGCGGGAGCACGTCAATCTCTTTCTCAACGATCAGAATCTGCGCTGGCTCGACGACTGGAGCGTTCCTCTCGGCGAGGGAGACACCCTGACCGTTCTGCAGGCAGTGTCCGGCGGTTGATCCGCGAGCGTCGACGTCGATTCCCGCACGGGGTCAATAGCCTACGGCGTCGTCGGCCCGGGATCGTCGAGCAACCGGTAGACCAGGTTGTCGACGAACGCCGGCTCGCGCGTCAGCCCCAGGTGGTTGCCGGGAACCAGGGTCACGCTGTCCCACTGCAAGGGGGACTCGATCTTGCCGTGAGCGTCGTCGACCCTCTGATCGAGTAGAGCGCTCGAGACCGGAACGGTCGCGTCTCCGGGGCCGTACTCGACGACGCGGACCCGCTCCTTCTTGCCCCCGGCCGCCTTCGAGTCGTCGACCACCGCCCGGATCGGGGTCGACTTCTGGCCGCCGAGGATGTAGTGCATCGCGAGATGCTTCGGCTTGGGCGGCACCGGTCGGTCCATGACGAGCTGGAAGGCACGGGTCGCGCGCAGACATTTCTCCAGATGATCGAGGGCGATCTCGCGCCGGGCCGCAGCGGTGTCGGCACCGGGCAGCAGCCGAGCGAGCGTCGGGTCGATGGCGTCGGAGGCCAGCCCCCAGCCGCGCGAGAGCCAGGAGTCCAGATCGAGGGGGTCGACAGCCTTGCCGTGGTGATCGAGGAGCGGACGACGGGTGCTGCGCGGCAGCAGCTGATAGAGCGATGGCATCGAGCCCGGGACGGCCGCGTCGTAGCCCGGGTGGACCGGGTTGCCGGGGAGCCCGGTGAGCAGACGCAGGGACGCCATCAGCGAGCCTCCGGCGGGGGAGGCGACGACGAACGCTCGTTCCACCAGGTCGGCTCCCGCCCAGGTGCAGGGCATCGTCTCCCCGTCGAGCGCCAGAGGCTGCGCTGCGTACCTCAGGTAGTAGCGCAGAAGGAGACCGCCCATCGAGTGCGCCACGATGTCGAAGCGGGGAGCCCAGCCCAGTCCACGCTGGACGGTGACGAAGCGAGCGGCCCGCAGCAGGAACTCGTGGAGGAGGCGTGCGCTTTCGTCGAGGCTGCGTCGCCAGTCGTAGGAGAACTCGAACGCCACTGCCGAACCGCTCTCGGCGACCCGAGTGGAGTGGGTGTCCGTGTAGCTGGTCACGCCCATGGCGCTGAGTAGATCGCCGTAGGCGTTGATGCGCAGGGAAATCCCCGCGATCTGCGCATCCAGGCTTCCGACCGCCCCGTCGCTGACCACCTGGCCGCCCAACCGGTGCAGCGGCGTGCCGAGCTCCATCGGCATGGTGAACAGACGCATCTGCTCGTCAGAGTCGGGGCGCGCGAAGCCCTCCCGGTCGCCCGCCCACAGATCGGCCGAAGACTCCGCCGCGATCAAACGTGATCCCATGATTCCGGGGATCACGACGATCGGGTTGCGCTCGGTGAGGTCGACCGAGGCCAGGCGCCCGGCGGCGCCCGCAACTTGCCCCGGGCGGTCTCGGCGAAGGTGTTGCAGTATCGACATGGTCGAGGTGGGGCCTGATCGTAGCAGTGCGAAGGGTGCGGTCCCGGGGTCGTTGCCATGGCCTCGAATCGCCACTACCCTTCGACTCGTGACCACCGAGGATGCAAACTCGAGCGCCGTCGGGCGGGCGCGGCCCTTCCGTCGAAACCTGCTCGTCAATCTGATCGCTCTGGTCCTGTTGCTGGGAGCGTCGCTGTTCACCGTGGCCGAGCTCACCCTCGACCGGGTGCTGGAGAAGAGCAGCTCCACCCTGGCGGCGCAGATCGTCGGCAACATCGAGGGCGAGCTGCACGGACTCTTCACGCCCGTGGGTGCGACCCTGCGTCTGACTCTCGCAGCGGCCCGGGCAGAAGTGCTGGGATCGCCCACGCTGACCGAGGTCGAGTTCTTCCTCGAGTCCCTGATGACGACGTTGCCCCAGATCTCTTCTGCCGAGCTGGCCCGCCAGAACGGGGACGCGTTCATGCTGCTGCGCGAGGAGGACGGGGGTTGGCTGAGTCGCCACATGCGACCGAGCTCCTGGGGCTACGACTCGGAGTGGCGAAGGCGGAGCGCGGAGGGGGCGGTCACCGAGTGGAGAGCGCCGTTCGAGTACGAAGTGACCCAGCGACCCTGGTTCGTCGGAGCGCTGGCCCATCACCGGGAAGCGCGAGCCGGGTTGCGCGACGAGGACTCGGTGTCGTGGACCGAGCCCTATGCCTTCGCCACCACGGGCGATCCCGGCATCACGGCCAGTGCCGCGATCGAAGAGGTCGAGGGGGCTCTCCTGGTGGTTTCGCTGGACGTCCTGCTGCGCGACCTTTCTCGATTCGCGCTGGATGTGACCCGGAGCGAGCCCGGGCTCGTGTTCATCCTCGACGGCCGTCCCGGAGACGCGGGAGCTCGGCTTCTCGGCGTCCCCTTCGAGCCTGGAGAGACCGATACTGGTTTGCCGATTCTCGCCACGCCCGCCGAAGCAGGGGGCGTCATTGCCGACTTCTCGTCGCTCGCGGCACAGGGAATGGACGTGACCGGAGCGCCGTCGCGATTCACCAGCGGCGACGAGCGCTGGTGGGGGGTGGTCGAGCGCTCCGATCTCGATCCGGAGCACGACGTCTGGATCGCGGTCCTGATTCCCGAGCGCGAGTTGAGGGAGGGTCTCCCGCCAGTCCAGCTCATCACTCTCATCGGCACGCTCTCGATGCTGGTCGTCGGGGTGATCATGGCGCTGCGCCTGGCGCGCACCTACAGCGAGCCCGTCGACTCGCTGGTGTATCGCAGCCAGCGCATGGAGCGGTTGAACTTCGAGCCGTTCGCCGAGCCGGTCCGCTCGAAGATCACCGAGCTCAGGCAGCTCGCCGCAACGTTCGAGTCGCTGCGCCTGGCCCTGGCGGGCCTGACCAGTGAGCGCGAAGATCTGCGCATCGCCGAGGCCCTGCACGACACGCTGGCGTCCTCGGAGCCGGTGCGGGTGCCACCGATCGAAGCGGCCGGCTGGAGCGAGCGCAGCGCCGAGGTCGGAGGCTCGGTATTCGATGTCCGAGCCGTGTCCGGAGTGGCTCCGGGCCTCGGCGTTCTGCTGCTCGAGCTGGGCGGGCACGGCATCGAGACGGCGACGGCGGTGGCGCGCCTGAGCAGCGTGTTCCGAGCCGCCCTCGGCACCGGTCTGCCGATCGAAGCGGTGGCTCGCCAGCTGCGAGAGGCGGCCGCCGACCTCGACAGACCGGGCAGCCTGCGGTTCTGGTTGGCGCTGGCGGACGCGGCCTCATCACGAGTGGAGGTCGTCTCGATGGGCCTCGTCTGGCTGGTCTCGGAGGCCGACGAGTCTCGGCCCGTGCGTTGGTTCGGAGACAGCGAGCTCCCGGCTGGTGCCGATCTCCAGTCGGCGTCGGTCACCCTCGAGGAGGGGGGCTGCGTGGCGGCCCTGAGCTCAGGTGTGACCGAGGCCATCGGAGAGGACCGACGCCGCTGGGGGCGGGACGGAATCCAGGCGGCGCTCGCAGCTGCCGAGGGCCGCTCCGCCGGGAGTCGCCGCGCAGCTCTGGTGGCCGGTCTAAAAAGCCATCACGAGGGTCCAGCGCAAGACCGGGCGCTCGTGGTGCTCTGCCGCGTGGAATGAGCCGTCGCGAAGCGAGGGGTCAGGGCCGTGCGTACCGCGGGCGGAGCCGCGCGCGGGCAGGCCGACGAGGACAGACAGGAGAAGAGCCAAAGGGAGCGAAGAGAAGAGAGCTCTGGGCATGGGACGTGACGTCCGTGGATTCATGACACCGCTGAGAGTGCAGGTCCCCACTGTCAGGGGCTGACAGTGACCGGAAGGAAACTTCACTCGCCCGTGACGAGACGACCGCCCTCGGGCTGCTACCGATCTCCGCAGAAAGGAGCCCCGCCATGACCGATCCCGCTCTTGCCCCCTTCGTCGAGCGAGCCGTCCAGCGCCAGGACTGGCCCAGCGCCACTCTCATGCAGCGGCATCGCGTCTTGCCGTTGGATCTGCACCTGGACTCTCGGGCGCTCCAGGCGATGGAGCTCGGGGTGTACCCGCGGGCGATGGAGGAGAAGTGGTTCGCATGGTGGGAGGAGTCCCCGCTCGAGGAGATCCAGTTCGAGGAGTCCTGCCTTCACCTGCATCGCAGCTGGAGCGGTCGCGAGGTCTGGCGCCTCCACGTGAAGATCGACGCCCGGTCGTCGAGACGACGGGCCCGGGTCACCGAGGTGTGGTGCAACGACGAGGCCCCCGACCAGGCTGCCGACCAGTCCGACGACCAGTCCGACGACCCGGCTGACGTGCCGGCCGACGAGGGACACTCCTCGGCGTGGACCGCGATCGACGCGGCCGAGATGCGTCTGACCCTGCTCGAGGTGATCGGCGTGCTCTTCGGCGTGCCGATGCCCGATCCCGGCTCGGACCTGGGCAGCGTGCTGGAGCACGACCGTGCCTTGACGGGAGAGCATCCCTCCGACCCGCTCTCGCATTGGGGACTGCTCGGTGCGGCTCCCGCACGGGTGACTGGACACACCACCTACTTCGACCGGGTCGACCCGATCTCGACTCGCGACCAGCGCCGCGACTACCGGTTGAGCGCCGCACTCCTGGGCCTCGCAGCGGGAGACGCTCTCGGAGCGCCCGCCGAGTTCCAGAGTCGCGAGACCAATCGCAAACGATTCGGCAAGATCGATCACTACGTCGAAGGGGGGCAGGGTGGCTGGGAGCCCGGCGAGTGGACCGACGACACCGCGCTGGCACTGTGCGTCGCCGAAGGGATTCTGGAGCGTCCCGAAGATCCCGTGGACGCGATCGGGCGGCGGTTTCTCCAGTGGTACAGGGCGCGGCCGAAAGACGTGGGTGACACGATCGGGGCGGCGCTCCGGGGCTATCCCGCGCACGGTGACTGGGCCGAGGGCTCGAGATGCACCCCGGAGGCGCTGGCAGGGAGGGCGGCCGGGAACGGTTCGCTGATGCGCACCCTGCCGGTCGCGCTCGCCTGGGCCGATCGTGAGCAGCTGTTGCGCCACTCCGCTCGCATCTCGGCCATGACGCACTGGGATCCGCAAGCGGAGGCGACCTGCGCCGTCTACTGCCTATGGGTTCGACAGCTGCTGCGCGGCAAGGAGCTCGACGAAGGGCTGTATCTCGCGCTCGACGAGGTGGAGCGTCGCGTGCGCGAAGGCGACCCGACGGTGCGAGCCTCCACCCAGCCGGGACAGATGCAGACTCCCGGGATGCAGGATCTCCCCGAGGGGTTCTTCGAGCGGTACCGCGGCATCGCTCGGCTCGAAGAGTCCGAGCTCCAGCCCACCGGCTACGCCGGCTACGTCGTGCACTGCTTCGAGGCGTCCGCCTGGTGCTGCCTGCAGGGTGGCGGCGTCCGTGACGTGCTCATGCGCGCCGTCGATCTCGGTGGCGAGACCGACACCATCGCTGCCGTGGCCGGCGGGCTCGCCGGTGCCTTCCACGGTCGCGTCGCCGACTTCGGCAGGCTGCACCATGAGGAGGCGCTGGGCGGAGTCGCCCGGGCCCTGGGCTCACTGCGACATCGCCTCGTCTACGACACCCCTGGACTACCGTCGATGTCGTGGTTCGAGGTGGAGAAGGGGGTCTACGCCGGCCGCAATCCGCTCACCCCGGAGGACATCCTGCGGCATCAGTTCGAGGGCCCCGTCTTCAAGTACTTCCTCGATCTGCGCGAGCCGTACGAGTGGGAAGCCGATGACCGCTTCGGCGTCGAGGCCTATACCAACCACGACCACGGGCTGCGTCACCTGAACGTCCCGATGCGCGACGCCAGGCCGCCGACCCTCGAGCAGCTCGACCAGGCCGTCGGCTCCCTCCGCAATCTGCGCAGCGTGTATGTGCACTGCCGAGCCGGGCGCGAGCGCACCGGCGCCGTGCTGGTGGCCTGGTTGGCCGAGCGCGACGGGCTCAGCGCGCGGCAAGCGCTGTCGCGGTTGCGAGAGAGGGGCTGCCCGATCGCGCCCCTCCACGAGCAGATGACGGCGGTGGAGCGCTGGCTCGAGAGGCGCTCGCGGTGAGCCGCGCCGAGGGCAGGTGGTATCCAGGGCCGGGGTGCGGTCTCCTGGCCCTCGGTTGGATCGCCATTCCGCTGGTCTTCGGCGGCGCAACCGCGGGCGAGGTCGTGGTGTTGCCGTGTCGGTTCGCTCTCGCGTTTCCGGCGCTGGCTGCGTGGCTGCTGTTTCTCCTGATCAGCCACGCGAGCGAAAGCGACTGAGAGGAAGCGCGGAATCGCAGCCGCGGAACCGGCGAACGGGGGTTTCAGCGATCTGCGTCCACTCGCACCCTCGAAGCTCAGTCGGCGACCTCGCGGAGCACGAGGCGCGGCAGCTCCGGTGGCGCGCCATCGCAGTGCTCGAGCCAGGACTGCCAGGCGCGTACCGCGCATAGAAGGTCCGAGAGATCGAGCTCTTTGCCTCCCAGGGTCGACGGGCTCCCGGCGCGGGCAAGCCGGGTGGCGCCGCGCGCCATGACCCTGCGTGCAGCCGGGGCCGTCGCCCGGTCGAGCCAGATGTGCATGCCGGCGGCGATCTGCACCAGTCCCTGGAAGACATCGCGTGGCTCCGGATTCGTCGACCGCCAGATCTCCTCCCACGGTTCGTGCGCATCGAAGAAGCGCCGCTCATTGAAGAGCTCGCACCCTCGTACGAAGAGCGCGGCTTTCTGGCGGTCGGAGAGCTCGGGGTGAAGCTCCAGGGGTGTCTTGCCGGGCAACGATCGTCTCCGCGGAGAACGTTATCCCAGACGCCCGAGGCGGTGCGTTCTCAGCAGTGTCTCGAGCTCGAGCCACGGTGTCGCGCAAGGCCCAGAAACACCGAACGCCCGCTCGGCGTGGCAGCCCCGGGCGGGCGTTGTATCGGCCGCTGCACTCGATGACAGACCGGCCGTTGGAACCTCGCTTTAGCTGAACTTCTAAGGCGCCCGCAAGCTGAGTGCCTCAAATCGGCGCCACCATAGAAAACAAGGAGGCGGCATCGGAGATTCCCGCTCGGGCAGACTTTCGATGCGACGTTCGCTGCGACGTGCGATGCGACGCCCGAGCATCAGTGCGCTTACTGCGTGGACGGCAGAGGTCATCTTTCCTCCGTCCGCGGGACCTTTCGAGGGTGGCACCCGTTGCAACGGACCGGACGCTGTACCATGTCCACAGACAAGGCCCGACCTCTCCTGAGGATCGCACCCTCCTCGCTCTCTCTGAGAGCACGAGGCCGAAGCCACTCGAGAGCAGAGGACTCCCATGAAAGCGTGGAGACTGCACGAACCCGGAGGGCCGGAGGCGCTGATTCGAGAGGAACTGCCGCGCCCGGATCCTGGGCCTGGCGAAGTGCTCATTCAGGTCCGTGCCTTCGGGCTCAATCGCTCGGAGTGGTTCACGCGCATCGGAGATTCGCCTTCGGTACAGCTTCCTCGGGTTCTGGGCATCGAGTGCGTGGGAACCGTGGTCGAGGCACCCGGCGGCCGCTTCGCGCCCGGTCAGCGAGTGTGCGCGATGATGGGAGGCATGGGGCGACGCTTCGATGGCTCGTACGCCGAGTACACGAGCGTGCCGGCTGAGAACGTCTTTCCGATCGATAGCGACCTCGACTGGGAGGTCCTGGGCGCTCTGCCGGAGATGCTGCAAACCTGTCATGGCTCGCTCACCACAGGTCTCGGTGCTCTATCGGGCGACGTGCTGCTCATTCGAGGAGGCACGTCTTCCATCGGCCTGACCACACTCGCCATGGCCAAGCTCCGAGGTCTGACGGTCATTTCGACGTCGCGCAGCGAGGCGAAGGTCAGCATGCTGCGGGCAGCCGGCGCCGACGCCGTCGTCCTCGACGACGGCGAGCTGGCCGAGGTCGTCCGCGAGCGATACCCACAGGGAGTCGACCGAGTGCTCGAACTGATCGGTGCGACAACGCTTCTCGATTCCCTGCACTGTGCTCGCACCGGTGGCGTGGTCTGCATGACCGGCATTCTGGGCGGCCAGTGGGAGCTGCAAGCGTTCCGCCCGATGGAAGACATTCCTACCGGAGTACGGTTGTCGTCCTACTCGGGTGACGCTACCGACATTGCGCCTGCGGAGCTGCAGCGCTATGTTTCGAGCGTCGAGGCCGGAGAGCTACCGATCCACCGCGGGCCGACGTGGCGCTTCGACGAGTTGCGGGAGGCGCATCGCACCATGGACGAGAACCGCGCCAACGGCAAGATGGTGGTCGTCGTCTAGCCCGCACCCTTGTTCCCTCATGGTTCCCCTTATCGTGGCTCGCCTCGTTGCTTCGCGGTGTGAGCACGCCAGCGCGCAGCCCGCCGAAAGAAATCGCTGGGCGAGCGCGATGACGTCCAGGACCCGGTGAGCGCCTCGACGTCGTGCGTGCCGGGGAAGGCGCTCACCTCGAGTCGGTAGGCGTCGAGCCACAGACGCTGTGTCAGATCCTCCGGGTCGTGGGAGGGTCGGGTGCCATAGAGGGGATCGCCGAGGATCGGCAGCCCCGCAGAGGCGAGCTGGACCCGGATCTGGTGTTTGCGACCGGTCCCTGGACGAACCCGCGCGAGCACGAGGCCGTCCTCAACGGCGATCACCTCGACGCCGCAGCGTGCGTTGGCGGCGCCGTCGGGAACCGCGACCTGGCGCCAGTGCTCGTCAGGACTGCGGGTGATGTGGTGGGCGAGCTCGAATCGAGAGGGAAGAGGGGCGCACCGGAGCTCACAGACAGCATGGTAGGTCTTGGTCGTCAGCGGCCGGGGCTGGAAGAGACGGCCGAAATGAGAGCGGGTCGCGGGGTCGAGGGACAGCAGGACCAGGCCCGAGGTCAACCGGTCGAGGCGGTGCAGCGGAGCGATGCGATCGTTGCCGGTGGCCTCGAGGAGGAGGTGGAGAAGACAGCCTCTCACCCACCGTCCGCCGGGAGTGACCGGAAGGTTCGGCGGTTTGTCGACCACCATCAGGTGGCGGTTCGACCACACCACCCGGAAGTCCTCGCGCACCGCCGGCTCCCGTTCGACGTCACGGCGATAGTGCACCTCGAGGAGGGGGCGGTAAGGCATGTCGGCGTCGATCGGCCCATCGGCCGCCCACACCTTGCCGGCCGCAAAGCGTTCGCGCCAGGTCGCGCGGGAGATCCTCGGGAATCGCTGAAGAAAAAACTCGAAGATCGTCGCTGCGTCGTGCGGCGGCTGCTCGGGCAGTTTGACCGTCGAGCGACGGATCTCGGAAGCCGTCGAGCTCCGCCCGGCCTCGACTTCGAAGAGATCGGAATCAACGCCCTCAGTCATCCGTCCAACCTAGCATCCTCCCTTCATGGAGATAGAGACGGCTTGACGTGCGCGGACCTGTCAGAGGCGGCGTCAAGGTGCCTCACTGAGATTCTCGATCTTCTGCTCGACCGATCTTCTGCTCGACTGTCACTTCAAGCCGTCTTTCTATTCGACTGTCACTTCATGCGTCTCACTTCATGCGTCTCCCGAATGAGGTTCTCCCCGAATGAGGTTCCAGGGGGGATATCGGAGGGAAGCTCCCGAATGACGAATGAGGTTCCAGGGGGATATCGGAGGGAAGCGGCATCGAAGAGCTTTTTGGGGTCGGTGAGCGACTCCGACCGACTCCGAATGAGGTTCCAGGGGGATATCGGAGGGAAGCGGCATCGAAGAGCTTCTTGGGGTCGGTGAGCGACTCCGACCGGCCAGAAGTCAGCGCCGGGGGCCGAATGGCCCCTCTGCGGCGCCGATCAAGGGTTCATCGGCCTTCAGGAGGGGTGCGTGCGCAGAGGTCCGCCGGGGAGCGGCTCTCGAGGCTCCGGGTTGGCTGCGCGGGATGTGGTGTCGAGGATCGATCAGGCCGTCGCAAGATCGGGCGGCCGTCCGCGAGTGGCAGGTGTGTAGGGCAGCGCGGGCGGAAAGCAGTGAGGTGGAAAGGTCGCGGGGAGCCCCTGGCGGAGTCTCAGCGCTGCCGCCCGATAGGCCCGCCGGAATTCGTAGAGGCCCTCGAAGAAGAGCCGCCTGGCCTCCCTGGTGACGGCATGGACAGCGGGGGCCGGACTGCGCTTGCTGCGATGCGGTGATTGAAGGGGGTCCTGGCTGAGGATGGCCGGGACACCGAGCGGTCGAGTTCCATTTCGTTCATGCCGGAGCCTCGTTTGCTCTCGAATGTCTTCGACCATGGCCCTGATGGTGCTGATCTGGAGTTCCTTGGGAAGGTGGCGCAAGGCGGGTAGGGGCGTGAGGAAGAGAACCTCGGTGCGTTGGTATCGCTTCGACTTGATCTTCCCGCCCTTCTTGCGATCGAGGTACTCGGACGTGGCGTCGTGCCAGACGCCGTAGAGGCGTTCATCTCCATCGAGCAGAGCCTGGACGCAGTTCGCTCCGGGCCACTGTTCCGGAGAGGCGACGAGTCCTTCCTTGGGTCCCTGCTCGAGTATGTAGCGCATTCGGGCGAGCTGTGCCTCGCCTTCGTCGGAGACGACGATGGCCTGATATCGGCGTGCCCAGAATCGCTCTTTCCAGTTGTGGAGTCGTCCGATCTTTCGAGCGATGTTCGAATTGACGTACCGCATGAATCGGGAAAGGTCGCGCTGGTTCCCTGGCGACACCAGGAGATGCATGTGGTTGGACATGGCGTTGAAGACATGCACCTCGACGCCGTATCGCTGCTGGGCCCGGGCGAAGACGCCTTTGACGATTTGGTTCGTCGAGGGGGAGGGTCTCAGGAGAAAGAGGGAATGCAGGACGCGCATGGTGACCTCGACGAGGGCACCTTCGGGTAGGTAGCGTGGGCTGGAACGGGCCATCTCTGTGTACATCTCCCTTCATGGAGATAGAGACGGCTTTCCTTGCGAGGACCTGTCAGAGACGTCGTCGAGGTGCCCTCACTGAGATTCTCGTCTTTCTATTCGACTGTCACTTCATGCCGTCTTTCTATTCGACTGTCACTTCATGCCTGGCTGTCACTTCATGCCGGTCAGCGCCCGGCGCGTCACTTCATGCCTGCGCCCGACCAGTCGAAGCCGTCGTAGACGATCTCCCGGGACGGTAGGCAGGGGCGCACGCAGCCGGTCGCGGCAGGGTCAGCGGCTCACTCCGACGGTGGGCGGCGCACCCGGCGACTCCGCCGCCGCGCGTAGCGCTCATAGCTCGCGTGCTTGAGCAGCGAATCGACGTCGCCCTCCTCGAGGCGCTGGGCGAGCGCCCTGTGGAGCACGCGCTCTTCGAGCACCTCGAGCGAGCTCGGAGCGTTCCCGACCATCTGAGCGCTGCGACGAATCGCCTGCCTCGCGTCGTTGTAGCGTCCCTGCCGAGCGGCCTCCATCATCTCGCGCTTGGCACGCTGGGCCTGGAATACGGCCTCGGCCGAGCGCACGGCGTCGTCGGTGGGCAAGTGATCCAGCTCGTCCGAGGGCAGGACCGGGAGCTCGAGGTCGACGTAGAGATCGCGTCGCCCACGGCCCGGGCGATCCCAGGCCAGACGGATCGCGGCCAGTCGCTGGGGTCCGAGATCCCCGGACTCCGCCCGGAGCGCCGGTACCCGCAGCCGCAGCAGAACCTGCAAAGGAGAGCCGGCCACCAGACTGGGCAGCATCCAGTTGCCGAAGTCGGTGCGGTCGAAGTCGTTGAGCACGTCGACCACCTCGATTCCGTTGCGTGCCCGCACACCCAGGCTGACGTTCTCCGCGAACATCGCCACCAGCTCCTCGAGCTCCGAGGCGAAGAAGTCGGGGATCTGGCGTGGCGAGGCGATGTGGTAGAAGTTGCCGTCGCCGGCCTGCGCCATCCCTTCGAGCAGCACCTCGTCGTAGTCGTCGCCCACCCCCATCGTCGAGGTGCCGATGCCTCGCTCTCGCAGGCGGCGCACGTCGCTGGCGATGTCGTCGGCGTTGGTCATGCCGACGTTGGCGAGCCCGTCCGAGAGCAGGAGCACGCGGTGGATGGTTCCCTCCTGGAGTGCCGGTTGGTCCATCGCCCGTGCAACCTCGCTGCCGCCAGCCGTCCATCCGTCATGCAACGCCGTGGTGCCGCCGGCGTCGATCCGGTCGATCAGGTTCTGGAGGGCCGCTTTGTCGCTCACCAAGGTCGAGGGCACCTCGACGCCGATCTGGTCGTCGTAGGTGACCAGTGCGACTCGGTCTCGCGCCAGGAGCTGGGAGACCGCGAACTTGGCCGCTTCCTTGGCAAAGGCGAGCTTCTGCCCGTGCATCGAGCCCGAGCGGTCGAGCACCAGTCCGAGATTGAGCGGCGGTCGCTTGACCGTGCGTTCGTCGAGCTCGGGGGGATGCACCACCACCAGGAGGTCGAGGATGGTCGAGCGGTCGCTGGCGACCCCGCGGCGCAGTGGGCGCAGCTCGAGGCGAGGGCGGGCAGAGGGATCGGAAGAGCGATGAGAGTCAGGGGATCGGGACATGAGCAAGCTCCTTCTCGGATGAGTTCCGGGCGCAGGCTCATCCTCGGCCAGACCACTGTCAGTCTCTGTCAGTGGAGAGGGGCGGCGCGACTCTCTTGTTGGCAACTATTCATCCGCGCATAGGGTTGCCGGCCCGCCGAACCGCTGCTAGCTTGATCAGTCTCATTTCTCATTTCTTCGGCCCCCGCGGTGCACTGCGGCAGCCGACTCTCTTCTTCTTCCAGAGAAAGGGTCTGCTTGTCTTCGCGTTTTCATGCCCACCGTCTGACTCTCGTCCTGTTGGCGTCGTGCGTCCTTCCGCGCCCGGATGCGTCGGCGCAGGATACGGTTCGAGTCAGCCTTCCAGTGCTCGACGAGACCTGCACGGCGTCGGTGCTGAACCGCACGGCTCGGGTCAGCGCTGACGGCTCGTTCTTCATCGCCGACCTCCCCGTGGAGCCGGGGCGCCACCGTGTCCGCGTGCACTGCCAGCCGCTCTCGGGGCCGGTCTCCTATGGGATGTCCGAGCCGATCTCGCTCACGGCGGGTGCCCTGGTCGAGGTGGACTCGATCGTGTTCGGTGAGATCGAGCCGATTCCGCAGTCGCTCGTCTTGGAGTCCGAGCCCCCCACCCTTTCGCGGGTCGGTGAGAAGGCGACGATTCGAGTCACGGGAGTCTTCGGCGACGGGTCCAGCAAGGACCTCACGGCCGATCCGGTGACCCATTTCTGGTCGTCGAGTCCTTCGATTGCCAGCTTCTCCGATCCAGATCTCGACGGCGACTCGTTTCGCTTGACTGCGCATCAGCGGGGTCGGGTTCTGGTGTCGGCGCGCTATGAAGGCGTGGTGGCGAGTCTCGAGGTCGACGTGGCCATCCCGGACGATCGCGACGGCGACGGATTGCCCGACACGTTCGAGGAGGCGAACTCCCTCGATCCCGATGACCCCTCTGACGCGCTGGCCGACCCCGATGGGGACGGCCTGACCAATCTGGAGGAGTTCGAGCGCGGCACCTCCACCTATGCGGCCGATACCGACGCCGATGGCATTCCAGACGGTGAGGAGGCGCTGGGCGCGCTCGATCCCACCAACCCCGATACCGATGGCGACGGTCTCGTGGACGGCGAGGAGCTTCTTCTCGGCACCAATCCGTTCGACCCCGACAGCGACGGCGATGGTCTCCTCGATGGCGACGAGTCGGAGCTGGGGCTCGACCCTGCCACTCCGAACCCGACGACGACGCTCGTCGGCCGAGTGCTCGATTCGGCCGGCATGGGTCGCTCCGGGGCGGCTGTTGTCGCGTTCGGTCGCTTCGCCACGTCTTCCGGGATCGATGGCCGCTTCACTCTGACGCCGGTTCCTGCAGACCAGGGACCGGTGCGTGTCTTCGCGCGCACTCTCGAGTCGGGGCGCGTTCTCGACGGTCGCTCCGCAGAGGTGGCGCCGCTCCCGGCGGGGCTGACCGACGTCGGCGACGTGTCGCTCGGCGAGATCGCGGGCGGAGTCTCGGGCCAGATCACCGACCCAGACGGCTCCGCCGTGCCCTTTGCCCGGGTCACGGTGCGAAGCGCGGTCGGCGAGCGCGTGGTCAACGCAGATGTGACCGGGTTCTACGGTGTCGAGCGGGTCGCCCCGGGTCCGCTCGAGGTGCGTGGCTTCGATCCTCGCACGGCACTGCGTGGCCGTACGCTGGGAGAGTTGGCCGAGGGAGGCAGCGCGACGCTTCCGGTGACCGTCCGAGCCTTCGGCAGCGTGGTCGGGAGGGTCCTCGAGCGCGATCGGGTGACCCCGGCCGCCGAAGGGGTGCCGGTGGAGCTCGAGCGTTGGATCTATCTCGACGACACCCAGACCGATTCCCTCGGCCGCTATCGCTTCGACTACGTGCCCGCCAGCGCCATGTCGGAGTACCTCGTCTCGGCCACTGATGTGACCGAGCCGGAGGATCCCGACTACGGAGCCAGCCTTGCCGCGGTGACGTTCACCTCACAGGTGGTCGAGCGCAACGTCACCTATCTCGGGAAGGGCCGGGTGAACGGCGAGGTGCGGAGCGTGGCCACCGGCGATCTGGTGTCGGGTGCCGCAGTCGAGTTGACCACCCGCGCCGGCGATCTCGAGCGCACCTTCGAGTTGACCGCCACCGATGGGTTGTTCTCTGTGGACGGGGTCTGGGTGGGCAGCTTCTCGGCTCGCGCCTCGCACGCGACCGACGGCACAGGCAGCGCTTCCGGCGACATCGACTACGACGGTCACTCTGTTGACCTGACGATCTGGATCGATGTCGTCCCCGTGGCGAACCTGACCGGAACGGTCTATCGGTACGGCGGGCAGGAGGAGGTCGAGGGCGCCGTCGTCACGGCTGCCGGCCTTCGCGACGTGGCCGATGACCGGGGCGTGTACCGCATCGACGGGATTCCGACGTCCACCTGGCCCGTGCTCGTCAGCTTCTTCGATCCGGTCACTGAGAACTGCGGCTCGAAGGAGATCGTGATCATCGAACCGAATCGGCTCTATGAGCTCGATTTCGAGTTCTCGGGGTTCGGCGCCATGACCGTGATCGCCGAACACGCCGACGGGACCCCGATCGGGGGAGCGATCGTCGAGTTGATTCCCGAGGTCGGAGCCTGCGGGAGCCAGGCCGAGACGACGGACGCCCAGGGGGTCCACCGTTTTCTCGACGTCAAGGCGCAGTTCTACCGGGTTCGAGTCACGGAGCCCTCTTGCGGATTCGTCTTCGAGAGGCGCTGGGTCCCGGTGTTCCCGGGGGAGACCCGCGAAGAGCTCTTCACCTTCGAGGCCTGGGGACGGTTCGAACCGCGAGTGGTAGGCAGCGACGGCGAGACGAGCGTCCCAGGGGTTCGAGTGGGACTCACCTCCGAGCGAGGGAACGACTCGCAGACGACCGACACCGCGGGCCGGGTTGCCTTCGCGTGCAAGGTGGCGTCGCCCTATCTGCTCGACGTGCGCTCCGCGACGGGTGGCCCGTTGCTCGAGCTGTCCACCCAGCTGAGCCAACACGGCGAGGTCGTTTCGCCGCTTCTCGTGCTGCCACCCCTGGGAGTCGTCGAGGGTTCGGTGACTCGTCCGGACGGTCAGCCCTCGCCCAATGCCTACGTACGGATCCTGCGCGAAGGCCAGGAGTTCGACGCGACCACCGCAGATCCAGAGGGTTTCTATCGCGTGCGACAGGTACCGATCGGCGATCTGCTGGTCCGGGCCAGCGAGGGCCTCTCGCTGACCGGCGAATCCGAAGGCCTCCTCACGGAGGAGGGAGGGGTCGCCCGCGTCGACGTCGAGCTCGAAGGCGAGCTGATCGCCGCCGATCTCTACGATGCCAACGACTATCGTTATCCGGTCGAGGTCCCCGGCGGCAACATCCTCGAAGGGAGTGGCCGGGTCTTCGGGCGCGCCCTCGATCCGCTGCGGGGCGGTTGGCATCTGTCGCTGGCTCCGGAGGGCGGCACTCCGCTCCGGTTCGAATCGGACTCGAATCAGCTGTCCGTCGATGGCAGGGAAGTCGTGCTCTCGGGTGTTCACGCGAGTGGCCTGCAGGTCGAGCGGCGGGTACGGGTGGCGGAGAACGGCTACTTCGTTCGCTATGTCGAGCTCCTCAGCAACCCGACCGGGGCGCCCGTCACGGTGGATCTCTCCATCGACACCTACCTCGCCTATCTGCGAAACGTGGGCGAAGACGGCGTCCTGTTTCAGGAGCCCGCCGAGATCCTCTGGACCTCGAGCGGCGACACCTTGCTCGACAGCGCTGGAGCCAGTCGCGACCGCTGGGCGGTGATCGGCCCTGGCAGCTTCCTCGAGACCAACCCGCTCCTCACCCGCACCCGAGGAGCCATTCCAGCCACCGGGCACCTCTGGTCGGACGAAGACTCCGGCGCGCCGTCGGAGGTCTCGTACTCCCTGCGCGCCGCCCCAGGCGTCGAGACATCCAGAGTGCGGGCGGCCTGGTCGAGCGTGACGGTGCCGGCAGGGGAGAGTGTGGCGGTGCTGCACTTCGGTCTGCAGCAGAGTGATGTCGAGGCGTCCCGAGCCTCGGCCGAGCGTCTCGAGCAGCTTCCGCCGGAGGCGCTCCTCGGCCTCGAGCCGTTCGTGCTCGATCGGATCCGCAACTTCACGATCCCCGCCGGAGGAACGAGCGGGCTCGAGCCGCTTCCCTCTCTTCTCGGTGAGATCGGCGGCCGGGTGTTCGAGGGGGATGGCGAGACCCTGGTCGTGGATGCTCCGATTCGGATCCGCAGTGAGCACCCGATCTTCCAACGGCTGCAGGAACTGCGATCCGACGGTGGTGGTGCCTTCTCCGTGGCGGGTCGGATCGGCCTTGTCGGTGGCAACGTGGCGGTTCCGGTCTTCCCGTTCGTGGTGGAGGCGGATCACCCCCGCAGCTTCGTGATGTCGCCGCCCTACCTGGGTGAGTTCCCGGCGGTTTCGAGCTCCGCTCAGCAAAACGTTCTCTTTGTCGACACCGTCCGGGTCGAGGGTACGGTGAGCCGCTCCGATGAGGAGGTGCTCGACTCGGGGAGTGTTGCCTTGCAGGGAATCGATGCTCTGCTCTGGCTCGAGGGAACGATCGACTCCGAAGGTCGCTATCGCCTCGACGGCGTGCCACCCGGCGAATACGTCCTGGTCGCTTCGCAGGATCATCCCCAGGGCTCGCCGATCCAGACCTCACGCACGGTCTCGGTAGAGAGTGGCGAGCCCGCAGACGCCGTCGACGTCAGGTTTCCGCCCATGGGACAGATCAGCGGAACGATCACCTTCTCCAACGGGGCCGTCGTCGCAGGAGCTCCGGTCGAGATCGTGGGCGAGCGCGGCTTCCGGCGCAAGACCAGAACCGGCAGCGGAGGCGAGTTCCAGCTCGTCGATCTCGTGGCCGGACGCTACACCCTGCGTGGATTCGAGCTCGACATCGGGCGTGAGGTGTCCGTGGAGCTCGATCTCGCCGAGGGAGAGTCGCTCGTGCAGGACCTCCAGTTCTCCGGAGAGGGCACGGTTGTGTTGCGAGTCAGCTTCGTCGGCGGCCAACCAGCGTCCGGCGCCTCGGTTTCCCTGTTCCTGGACAACCGATTCCAGCCTCGAGGCACGACCGGGTCCGATGGGCTCCTGAGAATCGGCAACGTGCCGTCCGGAGAGTTCCTGCTGCGAGTCACGCACCCGCTCAACTCCCGTCTCTTCGAGGATGTGGTGGGCGAGATCCCCGCGGCGGGGGAGGAGGTGGCTGCGGTCGCCGAGTTGCCGGTCGACCTGGCACCCCAGGTCGTGCTGCAGGAGCCTGTGGCCGGTGCCGTCGCCTGGGTAGGCGGGGTGTTGGCTGTCCGCGGGCAGGCGAGTGACGACTACGGGCTGTCGAGGGCGGAGCTGTTCCTGAACGGAGAACGGGTTGCGAGTCGCGCGCTGATCCTGGCGACGAATCGCACCGTCGACTTCGACATCGTTCTCGGGGCTGACGGGCCGCGCGGTGATGTGGCCGTTCACCTCGAAGTGATCGATGGCGCCGGGCAGCGTGCAGCGAGCGCGCCGGCTTCCATTCAGATTCTCGAAGACACCGTGCCGCCCACGATCACCAGCGTGGGCCCCGACCCTGCCGAGTACCTCGAAGGACGCTGGCTGTGGCTCCTGGCCTCGGTGGAAGACGACGTCCGGGTGGAGCATGTCGAGTTCTGGGGCCCGGTGGCGGGAGGCGAGGTCCAGCTCCTCAATTGGGACGATCGCCCCGAGGGCGGCTTCGCGGCGGGCTACGTCATCCCGCCCGACTACGCGCCCGATGGACCGCGACCGCTCACCATCGAGGTTCGCGCCTTCGATGGCGCCGGCAATCTCAGCGACGGCTCGGTGACCTACACCGTGTTGCCCGACGATCCGCCCATCCTCACGGTGAGCGACGCTCCGAGTGACGGTTCGGTGGTGCGCACCGGTGACGTGCTGCGCTTCGTGGGCACTGTCGACGATGAGACGCCCAACTCTGTGCAGCTGCGGGTCAATGGGTCCGTGGTGAGTCAGCGCTCGCAGGTCACCGCCTTCGATCTTGACTTCGTCGTACCGCTGGCGCTTCAGAACAGCGTCGTCTCCCTCGAAGTGCACTCGATCGATCGCCTCCAACAGAGCCACGTGTTCGGCCCGATCACCGTCACCGTCGACGCCGACACCCTGCCTCAGGTCACGTTGTTCGAGCCGGGCAGCGGGGCGGAGCTGGTGGAGGGCTCGGAAATGAAGCTGTCGGCCTCCGCCTCCGACGATGGCGAAGTGGTTTCCGTGGAGTTCCTGGTCGGCGCAGAGTCGGTCGCCTTGGACAGCGAGCGACCGTTCACGACCCGAACGTTCCTTCCCGTCGGTGACGCCGGGCCGGTGGAGTTGATCGCCCGTGCGACCGACGATCAGGGGCAGACGCGGGAGCACGCGATCTCGATCACCCGCGTCGACGACACCGAGCCTCCCACGTTGAGCTGGAATCTCCCGAAGGGCGTGAGCGAGGCCTACTGGATCGACGCGATCTTCCTCCTCGATGCCACCTCGGATGCCGCGATCGGCTCCGGTCTCGACGTCGACGGAGACGGCCTGGAGGACGTGGTGCCCCTGGCCGCGGCGGTCGCAGCCCGGGAGTTGCTCGCCGAGTTGAACGGCGCGATCGACAAGGTCGGGATCTACAGACTCGGCAGGAACCCCTCGTCGGTCGCCCTCGATGCCGACCTGGAGTCGGTCGACGACGACCTGGCGAGCTTCGGCCCCGACACCGCCTTCGATCAGACCCTCTGGTCGGGTCTCTCCTGGGCGCTGCGCCTGCTCGACGACGCCCCGGCTCGCCGCCGCGCGGCGCCTCTGATCTTCGCCTTCGTCAATGACCAGAGCGATCCAGCTGGCTCGAGTGTGGTCGCTGACCTCAGTGAGAAGGGCGTGGCGGTGCACGTGATCGGCATCGGCCCGATCTCCGACTCCACGCACCTGGAGGAGCTGGCCGAGGGCACGGGTGGAACGTACCGCGCCTACGGTGCCGTCGGCGGTGTCGCCTCGCAGGCTCACGAGCTACTGGGTGACTTCCGGGCACCCGTGCACTTCGATGCCACCGACAACGCTCGGGTCGCCACCGTGGGCGTGAGCTTCGATACCGGCACCGAGCTCATGCAGCGCCTGTGGAACGAGGCCCCCTTTGTCGGTGTCCTCTCCGAGCCTGCTCTCTTCGACCCGGCCGCAGGTCTCCTCACTCCACTCGGAATGGTGGCCCGGGCCACGGATCCGGCCGGCAACGAGACCGTGGTCGACTGTGCGCTGGAAGCTGACGAGTGCCCTGGCGTCGACGCGCCCCTCCCGCCGCCGCTCGTCCAACAGATCGATACCCTCTCCAGCTCGTTCCCGGGAATGGGGCGGCCCGGAGACACCGTCGAGCTTGTCGGGAGGCGCCTGGGCCCGGGGGACCTCGGAGGCCCGGTGGAGGTGCGCTTTGGTGAGGATCTGGCCGTCCTCGGAACGGTCGACAAGTTCCGCATCCGGGCGACGGTGCCGGCCATTCTTTCGAGCGTCGCGGTCACCGTCACCGTCGACGGGCTGACGTCGAACGAGATCGGATTCGGCCTCGACAGCGACAGAGACGGTCTCACCGACGAAGAAGAGGAGGCCTTGGGCACGGATCCGGACTCGGACGATTCCGACGGCGATGGCCTGAGCGACGGAGCGGAGGTTCAGGAGCACGGCACCGACCCGCTCGACCCCGACACCGACGGTGGCGGTGAGAGCGACGGTGACGAGGTGGCGCGCGAGGGCGCTCCGCTCGATCCGGCCGACGACCTGTGGACGCTCGAGATCGAAAACGAGACGGCCGAGACCGAGTTCGTGGTCGTGACCGATCCACACGGCGACCTTCACCTGTTCCAGAGAGACTCCACCCAGGGCTGTCTCACCTTCCACTACTCGATGCGCAAGCCCAACGGGGCCGAGGTCATCGCCCCGACGCCACTGGCAGAGTGCGGCAATCCGGTCGAACTGAGTGCCGCCGTGGACAGCCAGGGGCGAGTGCACGTCGCCTGGCTCGACGAGTACCAACCCGAGCTGCGAACCCTCGATCCTGCGCTCGACGATCGAGACGGCGACCAGGCCGACCTCTCGCAGATGCTCCTGTCCGAGCACTCGTTCGACCGGGTCGGCTTCGACACCAGGGTCGTGGCGGGTTCGTCGGGCGATGTCTATCTCGCGGTCAACGGAGCCGGTCTGACGATCACCCGGATCGACGAGGCGGGCACGCGACTTCGGTCCTGGACGTTGCCGGGCCAGATCGCCTCGAGCGACCTCTCGTTGGACGAGACCGACGGCGCGCTTCATGTCGTCGTCGGTACCGATGCAGAGATCCTCTACGCTCTTCTCGATACCGAGACTCTCCTTCCGCGCATCGCACCGACTCCGCTCTTCGACTTCCCGTGGGTCTTCGGCACGGCCGTGGAGCGGCTGGGGGCGGGGAGCGTCGCCGTCGTGGCGGAGATTGGTGAGGAGCTCTGGGCCACGATCCTGGTTCCGGGCGACGACGAGCAGGATGGCGACGAAGCGAACTTCTCGCCCACGTGGAGCACGTTGGATCGAGGCCGCTCTCCCGAGCTCGCGACGGACGACGAGGGCGTCACTTCTGCTGAGCTATCTCCACGTTCCGGAACGGCCGGGCCGAGCCATTGGCCAGTGGGATCCGCGCTACCGGCTGGCGCAACTCACAGAGAACCCGGCCGAAAACCCGGGCACCCAGCTTCTGGAATTGGCCAGCCAGCGCTTCCTGGCGCCTCCGGACATCTACTGGATCGGCTTCCCTCGTCCCATTGCCACCGGCAACGCCAGTGTCTACGTCGCGTGGGCAGACGGCACGCGGGCCGCGCTCGCCGTGCTGAATCCCGATCGCGACGGAGACGGGCTCGCGATTCGAGGCGAACAAGACGCCGGCACCGACGCCGAAGATCCCGACACCGACGACGACGGCATGGCCGACGGCTTCGAAATGCGCCATGACCTCGACCCCCTCGTCCCGGGCGACAGTGGTGACGATCCCGATGCCGACACCCTCTACAACCTGGAAGAGGCCGGCCTCGGTACTGATCCTCGAGCCGTCGACAGCGACGGTGACGGATTGACCGATGACGCCGAGGTGCGAGATCACGACACTGCTCCCACTCGAGTCGACACCGACTACGACGGTCTCGACGACGGGACGGAAGTGGCCAGTAGCGCGAGTGCCGCACTCGAGCGCGATCGCGACAGCGATGGGCTCTTCGATGGCTTCGAGCAACGGTATGGCTTCGATTTCGACCAGCCCGGAGAAGGGCCTTCGGACCCCGATGACGATGGGCTCACCACGCTCGAAGAACAGTCTCTGGGCACCGACCCGACCTTCGCCGACACCGATGGGGACGGAGTCGACGACGGGGACGAACAGATCGGCGGCACCGATCCGGGGAACCCCGACACCGACGGCGGCGGTGCGAGCGATGGCCAGGAGCTCACCGACGGCACCGACCCCCTCGACTCCTCGGACGACGTGACGGGCTGATTCCATGCAAGAACGAACAACACATGCCCGGCAGCCCTAGAAGACGCCTCTCGCGACGATGGGGCTCGCCGTGGTTGCCCTCGCCGGAGTGTTCGGGCCGAGCCTCGCGGCAGCCCAGGAGATCTTCGCCGACGACTTCGAGAGTGGCGATATCTCGGAGTGGAGCGCCGATGTCGGCTACGAGCCGGACACCGAAGCTCCGGCACTCGAGCTCGTGGCACCGTCCTCTCGGAGCTCGAAGAAGGCTCCCTGCCCGCGATCATGCTGGCCTATTCCGATCCTGGCAGTGGGGTCGACACCGAGTCACTCCGAGTCGAAGTGGACGCGAGCGATGTGACCTCCACCTGCACGATCGGCTCCGAGCAGGCGAGCTGCCCCATGCCGGCGCTCGCGCTGGGTGGCCACTCGTTGGCGGTGGCCCTGAGCGACCGGGCAGGCAACGAGGCCGAGCTGAGCTTCGCGTTCACGGTGGTGGCCGATTCCCTGGTCCCACGGCCTCGGATCACCATCGTACGACCGGGGCTCTCCATCGTCGGGGATGCGACACCCGAGATCGAAGTGGCCTGGAGCAATGGCCTGTCGGACACCCTTTCGGTCGAGCTGGACGGATCGGATCTCTCGGCGAGCTGCACGGTGTCGAGCGGCTCCGCCCTTTGCGAACCGATGCCGCTGGCCAGTGGCGAGCACGAACTGCGCGCCGAGATTCGCAACAGCGCAGGAGTCGCCGGCTCTGCGCTCGTCCTCTTCGAACTTCAGCTCGGCATTCAGATCACCATCGAGTCGCCAGAGAACGGTCACCTGACGCGCGACGACACTGTGACCTTGCGCGGCTCGGTCGGGCCCGAGGCCACCGAGGTGTTGGTTGCCGGAGTCTCAGCGACGCTCGACGGCTCCGGCGGCTGGGAGGTGAATGGCCTTCCGCTCAGAGAAGGTGCGAACCCGTTCTCCGCCACGGCGCGAAGGGTCATCGGGGGAGTCGGCACCGGGGGAGTGGGCACGGCGGTCGTGACGGTGGTGAAAGACACCGAAGCGCCTCGGATCGTTCTGCGCACCCCGGGAGCCGGAACGGTCGTCACCCAGAGCACGGTGCTGGTCACGGGAGAAGTGGCCGATCCGGTGTCGAGCAGCTTCGTCGCCCAGGCCCCCAGGGTCACGGTCAACGGGATCGAGGCCGAGGTGGAGCACAAGAGCTTCCTGGTCGAGAACTTCCTGCTGCAGCGAGGCGAGAACCGCATCGTCACCACCGCACAGGACTCGGCCGGCAACGTGGGGCGTACCGAATTGGTCGTCCAGCACGACCCCGACGCCCTGAGGAAGATCGAAGAAGTGCAAGGCAACGCGCAGCGCGGCGTAGTGGGGGAGACGCTTGGCCAACCCCTGGTGGTGCGCCTCGTCGATCGCATCGGCAACCCCTTGCCGAATCGCCCCGTGACCTTCCGGGTCACCCGTGGTGACGGGGCCGTGGTGGCGTACCCGAAAGCCGACGAGCAGTTGGTGGTGCTCTCCGACGAGCGGGGCCTGGCCCAGGTGCGCTTTGCCCTCGGGCGACGTTCCGGAGTGGGAAACCAGGAAGTCGCCGCCGAGGCCGAGGGCTTCGCCGGCACAGTGGTCTTCTGTGCCTCCGCCGCAGCCGCGTTGCCCGAGCGCATCAAACCCATCCCCGGCAACGACCACAGCGGTGCGACCACGGGTGAGGTCGGCCAGCCCCTGCCGAGGCCGCTCTACGCCCAGGCCTTCGACGAGAACGGCAACCCGGTGCCCGATCTGCTGATCAGCTGGGAAGTGGTGGAGGGTGGCGGCACTTCCTGAAGAACGGGACCCCCATCGCGACCAGTCGTACCGATGCCGAAGGAAAAGCGACCATGACCTGGGTGCTCGGCCCCGACACCGAGGTCAATGGCCAGCAAGTGATTGCCTCCTTCGCGGGTCTCGACGAGTCGCCAGCCATCTCATAGCGACCGCCAGGAACGCCGGCTTCGAGGCGAAGACCGCGATCATCGGTTTCGTCACCGACAATCAAGACGAGCCGATGAACAAGGTACGAGTCGAGGTGGAGAACACCGCCCTGTGGGCCGAGACCGGGCCCGACGGCCGCTTCCGAATCGACGGCGCTCCCGTGGGCGAAGTCCATCTCCTGGTGAACGGAACCACAACCGATCGGGAAGGCATCTGGGCCCGCCTGGCCTTCGAGATGACCACCGTGCCCGGGATCGACAATGACCTGGGCATGCCGATCCGCCTCTTGCCCCTCTCCGAGTCGAGCGACAGTCGCAAGATCGTGGGCGGCGACAAGGATGTCACGCTGAGCCTCGAAGGCGTGCCCGGAGCCGAGCTCACCGTGCGGGCGAACTCGGTGACGTTCCCCGACGGTTCACCGACCGGAGAGCTATCGGTCACCCAGGTCCATTCCGACAAAGTGCCGATGGTGCCACCCCTGGGCTCGAGCTTCATGCTCGCCTGGACCATCCAACCGCCGGGAGTGAAGTTCGATCCCCCAGCTCGCATCGCCATCCCCAACTTCGGTGATCCCCCTGGAACCGTGGTCGACATCTACTCCTTCGATCACGACCTGGGAGAGTTCCTGTCGATCGGAACGGCGACGGTGTCGGAGGACGGCACCCAGCTGGCTTCGGATCCGGGGTTCGGTGTCGTCAAGTCGGGGTGGC
>CAWKPF010000001.1:0-31641 GCA_963851415.1 uncultured Acidobacteriota bacterium | reverse complement strand
ATCGGCGGCGGGAGTGTCGCCGGTCCGCACATCGACCCGCGGCACCCGAACGGCGTGCTCCAACTGCTGGGCCGCCTGCTGAATGCCGACCAGCGGAGCGCGCAGGTTGCGCTCGACGTCGTAGACCAGGGCCTTGAGCGGCGACACGTAGAGCACGCGAACTCCGGGCTCGGCGTCGGGGGACAATGCGAAGGAGCGATCGAGCGCCCAGAGGAAGGCCGCCAGGGTCTTGCCGCTTCCGGTCGGCGCCAGCAGCAGCGAGTGCTCGCCCGCCGCGAGGCGCGGCCAGCCGAGTCGCTGTACGCGGGTCGGCTCCGGGAACGCCCGCTCGAACCAACGCCGCGTTGGCTCGGAGAACGACGCCCAGTCGAAAATCTCGGAATCGGAGGCCTTCGAGCTCATCCAGGCATCCTACAGTCACGGCACTGGAACGCGCCGACTCCCGCCATCAGCTGTCAGGAGGCTCGGCAGCAAGGTCCGCGCATAGACGACCGCAGCGGCGTCGGCCGTATGAGCTATGCAGGATCGTGATCAGAATCACGCTCCCCCCTCCGGAGGAGAAATGTTCGCCGTCGCAGCCACTGCCCGCCGTGCCGAGGCCTACGAATCGTTGGCGCGAAGCCTACGCTCGGGCCTCCCGTTGACCACAGCGCTACATCTGGTGACCCACTGCGGCCGGATGACCGAAGCCATGGCCACCTGCGCCACCGGCATCGAAAAGGGAATGAGCTTCACTGAGGCCCTCGCGTGGGCCGGCCGCGGGGAGGTCCCACGCCGAAGAGCTGCGACTGCTCCAGGCGGGCGAGGAAGCTGGTCGACTGCCAGAGCTACTGACCCGCCTGTCGTCGCAGCTCGAGCAGCGCGCCGGGCGCAGGCGCCGGATGGTCGCCGGGCTGATCTACCCCTGGATTCTGATCAACGCCTCGATCCTCGCGGTGGGAGCTCCGCTCGTCGTGCAGGGGCTGGGCACCTTTCTCGCCTTCGCACTGCCGAAGCTTCTCTTACTCTGGGGCGTCACCCTTGCCGGTCTGGTCTTCACGCGCCGCGTGGCGCGCTCGGAGCAGGGCCGACGAAGGCTACGCGACACGGCCGCTCAGTTTCCCCTGATCGGGAGAGCCGCCCGTCTACGGGCGGCAGCCGAGTACGCCCATGCCGTCTCGATCGGCATCGATGCAGGGCTGCCGTTGGGGCAGAGTCTGGAGCTCGGCGCACAGGCGGCGGCCTGGTCGCCGCTGACTGCCGCCGCCACTCGAATCGCCCGTGAGATCCGGTCCGGCACCTCGGTGGCGGACGCGCATGCCGGAGAGAGCCTCGTTCCCGGGAGATCGTCGCGTCGGTTCGAGCCGGGGAGTCGGCCGGCACGCTCGACGACAGTTTCGCCGCGGCCGCGCGCTCTCTCGACGAACAGGCCACCCGCAGTGCCAGGAAGGTCAGCGTCGCGATCCCGGCAACGATCTATCTCCTGGTCGCGGTCCTCGTGGCCTGGGTCGTGATCAGCGGCTACGCCAGGCTCCTGTCTCTGCCGGGAATCTAGAAGTCCTGCCGGGGGTGTCAGTACACCCTGATCTCGGGCATCAGGGCCCGAACCTGCGGGCGTGCCATCCAGCGCGCCCAGCTATCGAGCTGCGCCCGGGTCGGCATCGGTGTCGGTGTGACGACCTGCCCTGCTTCGGAGAGTTGCTGGAAGAGAGTCTTCGGACGAGGGTACACCACCAGCGGCATCGCCTCGTCGACATCGAGACCGGCCTTTTCCTTGGCGATCCGCACTGCGACGTCGAGGCCTCCGAGCTCATCGACCAGGCCGCGCTCGATCGCGTCGCTGCCACTCCAGATTCGGCCCCGGGTCACGTCGAGCACGTGATCCGACGTGTAGTAGATCGCTTTCCCGGCCCTGAGCCTGTTCGCAGCGTCGCTTGGGCTCTGAGGAGGTTTGCGGCGGCCGGCGAGCACACGACGGAGCAGAATGGGTCGCCCGAGAGGGTGCGATACATCCGGTGGAGCATTCCAGAGCCCGAAGAGGGCTCCCTTCACCTCAATGGAACACAGCTTCGCCAGGGAGTGAGCGCCGGCGCGGGCCTCGGCTCAGCCCTCCACCGCCTCGTACACCAGCTCCCCCGCCCCCGGCGGCGCCCGCGACAACGGCGCGGCCTCTTGAGGACCCAAGCCCAGACCCTCCAGCAGCCGCCGCAGCGAAGACACCTCCCCCACGAAGGCCACGATCCTCATCTCGCCACCGCAGTACGGGCACAGCAGAGGATCGATCTCGTATACCTTCTTGATCAGCCGAGCCCAGGAGTGATTGCGGCGCCGCCGCAAGGGCTGATCCCTGCCGGCCGATGCCGCGGCCCCCTGAGAACCTTCGGCCGCCAACTCTGCCTTCCGGCGCAGCCACAGCCGCCACGCCCGCCACGCACACCCCAGCAGCTCCCCCAACAACCGGCGATCGAACCGAAAGAAGATCTGAAGACGCTTCGGGATCGTCAGCACCACCTGACGATGAGGCACCTCCGCTAGCAGCTCCTCCTCCGCCCACTCCGCCCACAGCAGCTCTCGCTTCTACGATGCCGAGCACCGCGGCGATCCCTCCGAACCAGCGGGTCCGCTTGACGAAGGCGGCGATGCCGAGGGCAGCCGCAACCACGCAGAAAGCGACAAAAAGCGCCCGATTCTCGGGGATCGCGACCTGCCGAACCTGGCGAAACCAGAGCAACAGGGTGCCCACGGCCACGATCGGGGAGAGCAGGCCGAGTGTGGTTCCGACCTTCCTGCTGTCCGTCGACATGCGCCGACCATATCTCGGGTCGGCCTGGCCTCGAGCGCCGAATCCAGGGCGCGCTACGATCTGTCGACGCGGAGAGAATTGGAGCGCGCTATTAGCGTGCTGCCACCGACGAGGCCGCCGTCCGGCGCGGCCGGGGAGAAAGCCGATGAGCCCGGATACCTCTACTCGTGACCTGCGCCTCTGGCCAGGCGTCGTGCTGGCGGTGCTGCTGATCGCCTTGCGCTATCTCCTCCCCGTCCTCGCGCCAGTAACCGCCCCCTTCATCGCTCCAATCGCCGGCATGGTGCCGAGCCTCCTGATTCTCCTTTGGTGGTTGTTGGCGAGCCGGGCGCCGGCGAGCGAGCGATTCCTTGCCCTCGGGGCGATCCTGGCCGGTCTGGTCGTCGCGCCATTCCTCCTGCACGAAACCGTCGCTGAGTCGGCGGGTGGAATGCTCTTTCTGCTCTACGCGCTGCCGCTCCTCGGGCTCGTGCTCGTCGGTTGGGCGGTGGTGAGCCAACGTTGGCCCGACGGCCGGCGACGAGCATCGCTCGTCGCGGCGATCGCGGTCGTCTGTCTCTCGTTCACGCTGCTGCAGTCGCCCGGCCGACTCGAGGCGCCGGACTTCTCTTGCTTCTCCGGTGAGCGGCTCGGGGCTCCTGAGTGAGAATGGCCTGGATTCCGAGCGGTTGAGTGCCATTTTCTTGATGTCGGCGCCGGGTCTTCTCGCGGATGTCTTCGACCAGCCCACGGATGGTCTGGATCTGCGCTTCCTTGGAGAGGTGGCGCAGAGCGGGGAGTGGAGTGAGGAAGATCGCCTGGGATCGTCGATAGCGTCGGGGATCGATCTTCCTTCCCTTCCTGCGATCGTGGTACTCGGCCGTGGCGTCGTGCCAGGTGCCGAAGATTCGTACGTGTCCTTCCAGGAGGGCGTGGACGCAGTGGTTTCCGGGCCATTCTTCGGGTGAGGCGACGAGCCCCTCCTTGCAGCCGTGCTCCAGGAGGTAGTAGAGGCGTCCGAGCTGGGCGGCGTCTTCTTCGGAGACGACGATGGCCTGATAGCGGCGAGCCCAGAAGCGCTCTCTCCATCCGTGGTGTCTTCCGATCTTTCTGGCGATGTTGCTATTGACGAACTGCATGAAGGCAGAGAGGTTTCGCTGACTCTTTGGAGTGAGCAGTAGCGGACTTCCGAAAGATCTCGTCGAGCTCCAGTGGCGCCTCCTTCCCTTGCGGCGTCACACCGAGGACGAGTACAACCAGCACCTCAGTTGGGCGCAGCGCAAGCTCGCAGACCGAGACCCCGACGACGCCCATCCACTCGCACTCGCGAAAACGCTGGGCCTACCGCTCTGGTCGAACGACCGCGACCTGCACGGACACGGAGTCGACTCCTTTCCCACGGCGGCACTCTTGAAGCGACTCGAGACCGAACAGAGCTGAGCCCGCTACGAAACGTCCCGCAATTCTTGGCAAACGGTGCGGGCAAACGGTGCCTAGCGCAGCGTCGCAGGGTCCAGGGGGGTTGGGGGCGGTGCTGCGTTCGTCCTTGGACGAAGGTTCGAAACGTGAATGTGGACGGTTCCACCTACAACAACGGTCTTTGGAACCCGGAAGTTCCTCGACACGTCCACACTCACTCGAGATCTCACGGTCTCCCGAACCTCTTCGTCACTTCGACACTTGAAGGATCGCGCCTTCGGGAATCACGCCCTGATCCAGGTAGCGCCAGAGAGCCACCAACAGCTTGCGAGCCAGAGCCACGATCCCCACCCGCCTCGAGCGACGAGTCCCGGACCCGTAGCGACTTTCGAACCATTGAGATCGCTCGCTCTGGGGTTGAAACCGAAGCCAACACCAGGCGAGCTCGATCCTCATCGACCGCACCACCGATTGCCGGCCTTGCTGATCCCCTGCTCCCACTTCATCTCTCCACTCCGATAGGGCACGGGAACCAGTCCGGACAGCGCTCCCACTTGACGCCGGTTCTCGAACCGACGCCAGCCAAAGAACTCCATCAACAACAGCCACGAACCGTTCTCCCCGATCCCCCGGAGCTCCATCAGACGACGCACCTTCTCCACGCTCTGCGACTCCGATGCCGCCAGGGCCTTTGGTGCGCAGAACTCCCAGCTCCCGGATCTGGTCCTCGATCAGCTCCCTGCGACTCCACTCCCGCTCCAGCCGTGCCGGCAGCGACGCCGGCAGCCGAGAACCATCCCACAACCGCACCTCTTCCAGCTGCTTCAGAAAGTCTCGACCCACTTTCAACCGGACACCCTGACTCGCCAACAAACCCTTGATTCGATTGCCGTGTCGGGGACCAGGTCAATCCAGCCGTGGTTTGGGCGCGCCGATTATTGCGGCACCCAGAGCGAGCGGGTTCCGGGTCGGATGAGCTCCCACGTCATGGGCGCGGACCAGCAAGGGTGCCTGCCCGAGCCCGTCGTCTTCAACGAGATCTTCGTAGACGGGTTCGAGGACGGCAGCACGAACGCCTGGGAATAGCGCTGAGTGAGAGGCGTGCGATCCCGAGTCTTCCGGCTCGGGATCGCGAATTTCGAGCTCCGCTCCGAACCATCCTCAGCCCATCACGGCCCCACCGATGGCACCCGCTGCGCCCAGCAGCAGGGCCAGGCCGATGGCGATCGCCAGGTAGGCGAGGAAGCCGATCAAGCAGACGCCGACCGCGCGGCCGGTGCTGCGGTAGTCGAGGGCCTGGCGCACGGCGATGACCATGGCCGCCAGCATCCAGAAGGCGATCACCAGGTTGATCAGCGGCCCGATGCCCGGAATCAAACCCAGAACCCGGAGCAGGCCGGGGCTGGCGGCGAAGCCAAGGGTGCGCAGCAGCTGGCCGACGTCGGCTTCGGTCTGCGGCTCGGGCAGGATCTTGGTGCCGACCAGGAAGATGATGAAGGCCCAGACGAACCAGCCGATCAGGGCACCGAGAATGCCGGCGATGACACCCATGGTGCCGGCTTCGATGCTGCCGATGCCGGCGGCGATCGCCGACAGCCCGACGACGACCATCGCCTGGCCCATGGCGGTCTGGTCGGCTTCTACGTTCTCGTAGGTGGCGGCGTCGAGCTTGGCGGCTCCGATCATGCGTTGCAGGAAGGTCATGCAATCTCCTCTCTAAATGGAATGGAACGGGTCAGCGGATCATTTCGGCCCGGGTTCAGGATCCCCCGAGGATCCAGTGGCTGCTTGAGCTGGTGCATCAGGGCAATCTCGGCTTCGCTTCGCGAGCGGCCGAGATGAGCGCGCTCCTCGATGCCGATGCCGTGCTCGGCCGAGACCGAGGCGCCCTCGGGGAGCGCTCCGTAGACGATCTCCTCGACCGTTCGGCGAGCCTCGCTGCTGCCATCGCCAACCGAGGCGACCAGGTGGAGGTTACCATCGCCCAGATGGCCGAAGACGAAACAGCGCATGGCATCGAAATGCCCCGAGAGTCGTTCGCGTGCCGCCTCGACGTAGCTCTCCATGGTGCGGATCGGCAGGCTGACGTCGAAGGTGAAGACCGGGCCCAGCTGCCAGAGCAGCTCGACCGAGTCGCGCATCTCCCACAGTCGGTCGCGCTCCGCGGCCGACGAGTCGATCACGGCGTCCTCCACCCAGCCCTCCTCGAGGGCATGCCCGAGGGCGTCTTCGAACGCTGCCTGATCGGCGGCCGAGTTCGCTCCGGGAGACTCGATCAGGAGGTAGTAGGGGGAGCCGTGGGGCAGCGGCGGCTCGACCCGGGCAGGCGGCGTGGTCACCAACTCGTAGAACTCGCGCCACATCACCTCGAAGGCGTTGAGGTTGGGTCCGAGTCGCTCCTGCATCGCCTGCAAGGTGGAAGTGACCGCTTCGAAGCTCGGCGCGCTGCACAGCGCGATGCCGTGGCTGTGGGGCTTGCGCTCGAGCTCGAGCACCACGCGGGTGACGATCCCCAGCGTGCCCTCGCTGTCGACGAACAGGTGTTCGAGGTCGTAGCCGGCGTGGTTCTTGATCAGGGTGTTCAACGCCAGCAGCACGGTGCCGTCGGCGAGGACGGTCTCGACTCCGAGCACCAGGTCGCGGGTCATGCCGAAGCGGATGTCGCGGTTGCCGCCCGCGGTGGTAGCGACGTTGCCGCCGATCTGACACGAGCCGCGGGCCCCCAGATCGAGCGGGAAGAGCAGGCCAGCAGGCCATGCTCGCCGGCCTCCTCCTGGATGCGCTGTAGCGGAACGCCCGACTGGACCGTCATGGTGCGTCCGATCGGGTCGACCTCTTCGATGGTGTCCATCCGCTCGAGCGAGAGGGCGATCTCGTCGGGTCGGGCAACGTTGCCGAGAACGAGGCCGGTCATGCCGCCCTGGACGCAGAGCGGCTGCCCCTCCGCGGCGCAGCGCTTCACGACGCGGGCTACCTCGTCGGTGGAGCGCGGTCGCAGGATCGCCCGCGCCTGGGAGGGGCGCTCCAAGGCCCAGCCCGCGATGCGTTCCAAGACGCGCTCCCCCTCGAGTACGCCGTCTTCGCCGAGGATTTCGCGCAGATCGTCGAGTAGTGCGCCCATGCCGCTCCGTCATTGCCGGGGGCCGAGGCGCCCGGGGCTTCGAGGGGGATTGTCCGGGCAATCATAGCCCGGAGAGCGGACTTCAGGAGGGGGGATGCTCGGCCAGCCCGCTGGCGAGCTCGTGACCGTTGCCGTTCTCACTCAGCCGACGCCGCAGGACCTCCAGCAGCAGCTCCAGGGAGAAGGGCTTGGGCAGCAGCTCTACCGGATCGGGCAGACTCAGGGGATGCTCGCCGAAGTGGCCGCTGGCCAGTACTATCGGGAGCTCGGGCCGCTCCTGGTACAGGGCCTCGATGACCTGGCGTCCGTCCAGGCGCGGCATCGAGAGGTCGAGCAGGGCCAGTCGGACTTCTTCGGCATGCCGCCGGTAGACCTCCAGCGCCTCGACGCCGTCGGTCGCTTCGAGAACGCGATAGCCGCTGCGCTCGAGCCCGCGGCGAACCAGTCGGCGCAGGACCGCCTCGTCGTCGGCGACCAGGATGGTCTCGGCGCGTGATGGGGGCGGGGCGGGCACGGCGGCGCTGTCGGACGAGACCGACGTGTAGTAGATCGCTTTCCCGGCCCTGAGCCTATTCGCAGCGTCGCTTGGGCTCTGAGGAGGTTTGCGGCGGCCGGCGAGCACACGACGGAGCAGAATGGGTCGCCCGAGAGGGTGCGATACATCCGGTGGAGCATTCCAGAGCCCGAAGAGGGCTCCCTTCACCTCAATGGAACACAGCTTCGCCAGGGAGTGAGCGCCGGCGCGGGCCTCGGCTCAGCCCTCCACCGCCTCGTACACCAGCTCCCCCGCCCCCGGCGGCGCCCGCGACGCCGACGGCCACTCAGGCACTGACCTCTGACGGCTCGATCCTAGGCACTCTGCATTACATGGCGCCCGAGCAGCTGGAGGGCAGGGCCGCCGACGTTCGCTCCGACCTCTTCGCGCTCGGAGGGGTGCTGTACGAAATGGCGACCGGCTCGCGTCCGTTCACGGGCGAGTCGCAGGCGCTTCTGATCGCTTCGATCATGACAGGGAAGCCGGAGCCGCTGTCGGCTCGTCGACCGCCGCTTCCAGCTCGTCTCCGTAGTCTGATCGGCCGTTGTCTGAGGAAGGACCCGGAGCGTCGCTGGCAGTCTGCGCGGGATATCGCGCTCGAGTTGGAAGAGATTTCCGACGAAGCGGACACGATTGCCCATGACGCCGGTCACCAGCGCACCTCGATCTCCAGGAGAACCCTGGCCGTGTCCGTGCTGAGCGCACTGGCGTTCGGAGTCCTTGCCGGGGCTCTGTTTCTGCGAGCCGCCTCATCAGCGTCTAGTGATCCAGCGGATGGCGTTTCCAGGTCATCGACCTGGACCGTTTCCAGTCTCGATCTCGGCCACGAGTCGAGATACATCAGGCTCTCTCAGGACGGCCGGCGTCTTGCCTCGACCGACCCCGAGGGCCGTCTCGTTCTCAGAGAGCTCGATTCAGCGCTGACGGTTCCAGTTCCTGACCTGGTGGCTCCGCTTGTGCTCGATTTCTCTCCCGACGGTGAGTCGATCTTCTTCGGCAATGTGGACACCGGAGTCCATGAACTGGCGCTCGAGAGCCGCGTGGTTTCGGATCTCCTCCCTGGGGCGCTGCATGGGCTTTCGCGATTGGGACGGATACTTCTACTGGTTCGGCATGGATGATTCGACGTCCTTCCAATCAACACGAGGGTGGCGCCGGCCCGTTGGTCGACGAGGCCAGGCAGATGATCAGGGTGAAGTCCAGGATCTCGGCCCCGGGTACATGTTTGCCGGCGGTACGACGCAGGACGGCAACGTCGTCTTCCTCTCACGAGTCGACAGAGGCAGAGTGACGATCGAGCGGCTCGATGTAGAGAGCGGTGAACGGGAGTCGATCGGCGAGGGTACTCAGGCGTTTTTCCTCCCGCACGGGTTTCTCGTCTTCTTTCGCGAGAATGCGCTGTGGGCAACACCGGTCGATCCGAACGACGGGCGTTTGCTCGGTTCGCCCCAGATCGTCGAGACCGGAATTGCTCTGACACCGAACGGGCAGGATAGTGGCGTGTTCAGCCTGAGCCGCAGCGGAGATCTGGTCTATCGCACTGACACCGGCCGGCGCCAGACGAGGCCGGTCTGGATCAGTCGCACGGGAGACGATCTGGGCGCGGCGGCACCCGAAAACGGCCCTTTCGCCTTTCCGGTGATTTCGCCCGATGGGCGCTTCGCCCTGATGATGATGTCGGCGGCCGCCGAAGCCACTTCTCTGAGGCGACTCGACCTCGCGTCCGGAGCCTGGAGTGAACCGGTGCAGCCGGGCAGGAGAAACGGAACCCCGAGATGGGCCGGGAACGATGGCAATGAGTGGATCTTCGCTTCGAAAGAAGAGGCTGGAGAGGCCTGGAACCTCTTCGTCGCACCAACCGATGGCAGCGGCCCGGCAGTTCGAATCACGAGCTCGGAAACCAACCAATTTATTCTCGACATATCGCCGGATGGGCGCCACGTGCTCCACCACAGCTTCGCCGAGCTCGGCTTCTGGTGGTTGGATCGAAGCACCGGAGAGTCGACTCGGATCGAGGCGGCGGGCTTTGTCGACTCCGCGTCGTTTCATCCATCCGGCGAGTGGATCGCCTACGCTGACGCGTCGAGCAGCGTTGGTGGCATCCGGGTACGACCGACTCGACAGTCCGGACAGGTCCTTCGGCTCACCGAGGGTCAGGCCGGCGAGGTTCTCTGGTCTCCCCGCGGGGACGAGATCTACTACCGGAGTGACAACCACATCATGAGCATCCCGGTGAAGATCGACGGTCCCAACCTCGAGACCGGTCGCCCGGAGGAACTGTTCGAGGACCGCTTCGCCCGCTCTCCCTTCCGCGGGATCACCAACTGGGCGGTTCATCCCGATGGGCGCTTTCTCTTTTTCGAGTCGGTCAGCCCGGACGAAGGCGGGAAGATCCTGTACGTGCAGAACTGGGTGGCCAAAGTGGAATCGCTCTTCGCCGGGGCCGAAGACGGCTGGCAGTAGAGGCGCGGCCGAAAAGTCCTTCTGGCGGTGCCTCAAAGGAAGATTCCCTCTTTCCTTCGCGGGGCTTGGCCGTAGCGTCGAAGTCGGTTCTTGTCGGCGCCGAAATCCTCGGACTCTCGGGACCTTCGACATCTCATCAGAAATCGTCGTATCGCCCGAGTCGTCGCCAAGCTGAGAACTTCTTATCCCGGTTTGCCGAACTGCGAAGCGGAAAGGGGCTGACGTAGACTTCGCCAACACCATGCCATTACAACCCGGCTCCAAGCTCGGCCCCTACGAAATCGAAGAACCGCTCGGGAAAGGCGGTATGGGTGAGGTTTGGGCGGCGCTCGATCCTAGGGTCGACCGGCGGGTCGCGATCAAGGTGCTGCCCGACGATGTGGCCAGGGACCGGGATCGCCTGGCGCGCTTCGAGCGCGAAGCGAAGGCGCTGGCAGCGCTCAGTCACCCGAACGTGGCGACCCTCTTCGGCCTGGAAGAAGAGGGCGGTCAACCCTTTCTGGTGATGGAGCTAGCGCCTGGCGAAACGCTGGGAGAGAGAATCGATCGCGGCCCTCTGCGGATCGAAGAAGCGCTCGAAGTCTTCGAGCAGCTGGCCGAGGGACTGGAGGCGGCACACAACAGCGGACTGGTGCACCGCGACCTCAAGCCGGCCAACATCAAGGTCGACGACGAGGGGCGCGCACGCATTCTCGACTTCGGCCTCGCCCTGGCACTCGGCGACGAGCCAGGCGCGAGCAGCGCCGACGCCACCAGGTCTCCCACCCTCACCGCCGGGACGGCCGCCGGGGTGCTGCTCGGCACCGCCGCTTACATGGCGCCCGAGCAGGCGCGCGGCAAACGAGTCGATCCCCGTGCCGACATCTGGGCCTGGGGCTGCTGCCTGTGGCAGGCGCTCACTGGAAAGCGGACTTTCGCCGGCGACGACGTCGCCATGACTCTGGCTGCGGTGCTGTCCCAGGAGCCCGACTTCGACCAGCTGCCGTCCGACCTTCCGTCGGCGCTTCGCACCTTGCTCGAGCGCTGCCTGGAGAAAGACCCGCGTCAACGCCTGCAGCACATCGGCGAAGCGCGCTGGTGGCTGGGGCAGGCGCGGCTGGGAGACGCGAGTCCGTCTCAGAGCGATGCCAGGGCGTCAGCAGGGGCTGGACGACGACTACCGCTGGCCGCGCTTGCGGTCGCGGCCGCTCTTGTAATCGGCGCCGGAGTTGGTTCGTGGCTGACTTCCAGGGCGCCCACAGCGGCCGGCACCGCGCCGATCAGCTATCGCTTCGAGGTCGATGGAGCGGCCAAGCTCAGCGGTTGGTCGAACCTGTTCGGCAACCAGCTTGCGGTTCGGCCCGACGGGACTGCCTTCGCCTACGAGAGTCGCGACGGGATTCGCCTGCACGACTTCTCGGAGAACCGGTCCTACCTCGTGCCGGGCACCGAGGGGAGTAGCGATCCGGTGTTCTCGCAGGACGGGGAACGGCTCGCCTTCTGGCGCGACAACATCTTGCAGAGCACCGGACTAGCGGGCGGGCCGGTACAGGAGCGGCTACGCCCGAAGTGGCCGAGGCTTTCGGCCCGTTTGGAATGACCTGGCGAGATGGAGCTCTGCTGATCGGGAGTGGGAGTGGGCTGTGGCGCATCTTCGAAGACGGCTCGCCGCCAGTGGCCGTGGTGTCCGATGACGAGAGAGCCTTGATGTTTCCCGTACAGCTGCCGGACGGCCGGATCGTCTACACACCAGGCCAGTTGGCCGGTCGTCAGATTCAGTACCCCATGGAGATCTACGACCCGGCCGATCAGCGCTCACGCGAGCTCGGCATCGAAGGCATCGGAGCCCACATTCTTTCTTCGGGCCACCTGGTCTGGCTCCAGGATGGCAAGCTGCGCGCGACTCGTTGGCAGGACGACGACACCGAGGTGCAGGCGGGAGTCGCCGTGCTGGAGCTGGATGTGGAGCAGAGCTGGGCGTCGGTTCCGTTCGCCCTTTCGAGGGCGGGCACCCTGGTGTCAGCTCGTGAATCCGAGTTACAGCTCACCTGGGTGCGCAAGTCCGGCGAGAAGGTTGTTTTGCCGGTCGAGACCGGGTTCTTGCGCCACCCTCGTTGGTCGCCCGACGGCACTCGACTGGCCGTAACCCACGGTGGAGTGGGATCGGCTCACGTGCTCATCGTAGAGGTGGCGAGTGGTCGCATCAGCCGCCTGACCGAGAGCGGCGTGACGGTCTTTCCAAAATGGACCTGGGACGATCGCATCGTCTTCCTGGATCCGCTGGCTTCGGCGATCATGGTTGCTCCCTGGGACCGTAGCGAGTCGCCGAAAACGCTCTGGGAGGTGCCAGGAGAAGGCTTTCCTGGCACTCCTGAAACCGTCTCTCCGAGCGGGGTGGTGCTGTTCGACGGCGTTCCTGACTTCCGGCGGTTGAATATCGACCTTCCAGGTGAGAGTGAGCCCTGGCTCGAGACTCAGGCCGACGAGCTCAACATCTCTTTTTCACCCGACGGTCGCTGGGTGGCCTACGACTCGAACGAGAGCGGTCGCTTTCAGGTGTATCTACGACAGTTCGAAGGCTCGACCGCGGCCCACATCGTATCGACCGATGGTGGTTGGTCGCCTGCCTGGTCGGGCAGTGGCCAGGAGCTTTACTTTGGAAGCGAGCGCGGCCTGAAGGTCGTTGACGTGAAGATCGATGGCGACTCGATCGATCTGGGACCGCCTCGGCTGGTCGAGAAGGCGAAAGGGCTGTCGATCGATACCGATCGCAACTACGACCCGCATCCAGCAGGAGACGGTTTCGTGGTGGTCGAGCCGGCCGGCGCCACCGAGTTCACGGTGATCACCAACTTCGAGTCGCTGGTGGAGCGAATGTTGAGCGGAGACGAGGGCGACTGATGCGCTGCACTCTTCCGGGTTTGCTATCGGCCAAGGGGGCTGGTCTTCGGAGGGGGGATTCTCAGTCCGCAGCAAGACAAACCCACGTTCATGAACTGTGCGACAACAAGCGGCGCAAGAGTTGCTCTCAGCTTTCGTCGCTTTTCTCCTTTGATGTACGCCAATACACCTAAGGTCGAAAGATCTGGATAGCTGAAGAAGTGCGATCGATCCCTTCGCAACGTCCTTGCGATGGACGCTAGTGTCCTGAATCGTAAGTTCGTTATGAAAGGTCGCGGGCATTTTTCCAGCTATCTGGGTTTCCGACGCAGGCGTATTGAAATACATCGAGGAGGAAAAACGACGATAGCTTTGGAGTGGGACGCCGATCGGGTGGAGGTGGTGATCCAGCCGCGGCCGTCGCGGCGAGGTGGTCCGTTCGGGGAGTCGGAGCGTCTTGATGTGCTGAGCTTTCTAGCTCGCGTTCTCGATCCCGTGCCGGAGCCTCGTCAGCAGCAGGTTCGGTACTGGGGTTGGTACTCGAACGCGGCTCGGGGCCAGCGCCGCAAGGCCGAGTTGGGGGCGGAAGGTCGTCAGGACGCGGCGGCATCGGCCGACAGCGACCGGCCCTTGCGGCCGCGCCGTAATCTCTCTTGGGCTCGGCTGATCAAGAGGGTGTATGTTCGCCGCTGACGCGAGACCTGGTCTCGCGTGCGCCGCGGGGGCGACGGCGAGCCCACGGCTCGTCGTCCGACCTCAGGTGGACGCGCTGGTGTGCCGGTACTGCGGTGGCGAGATGAGAATCGTGGCCTTCGTGGTGGAGTCTTCGCTGCGGCGGTTGTTGGAGGGTGTGGGGCTGGGTGCTCAGGATGCCGAGCCGTTGTCGCGGGCGCCTCCGGGGGTTGGGGAGCTGGTGTACGAGTCGGTCGAGGGCTAGTGCCGGACCGGGGCCAGCGCGGATCGGTCTCTGGCGGAGCTGTATTCAGAGGCGAGGAGTCGAGGCCCCTCGAGGTTCCGTGTGCTCCTCGGGGCCGTTAGACCGCAGGACCCGCCGAGGAGAGCTGTGCGGGAGCGGCTCGCAGGGCTTCTCCGTGTCTTCTCGAACCTCCTCCTGCGCTGCGCTCGGCTAGATGGCCAAAAAGCAAATCCCTACACGTCTCATCGACACGGGCGAGGAAGAGATCCCCACCGAGCTCATCCTGGTGCAGAACTTCCTGGCGGAGCTGGAGCGACTCCTACCGGGGAGTGAGTGACGGCCACGAGAACCCTGAGCCACCGCTGAGAGATACCACCCGAGAAGTCGGCTACTCGACCGGTCCGAGGTAGCTGTCGAGCCAGTCGAGGGTCTCCCGGATCATCTCGTTCGGGGGGATCCCTCCGTGGCCGCCCTCGAAGAGGACGTGGCGCTTGTGCTCGGGCGCAGTTCCAGCCAGCTCGAAGAACGGAATCTGGTTGGTCTCCATCGGGACGACGTAGTCGTAGCGCCCATTGAGCATGAGGAACGGAAGGCGAACCCTGTGCATCGTCGCCACTCGGCGCGCGGCCCCCTCCTCCCGGCTCGAAAGCCCTCCACTCAGCAGGACCGCCGCGACGAGCCGCGGCTCGAGGTCTTCGCGCAGCAGATGAGGAAGCGAAGCTCCGTAGCTCACTCCGAGCCATCCAATCCTGGTGGCGTCGAAGTCCGCACGGGTCTCGAGGTAGTCAATCGTGCGGCGCAGGTCCTGGACCCATTGGTCCTGGTATTGCTGTGCTCCGCCCGGGCTCCTCAAGCGCTCGAGGGTACGCCCGTCATTGCGCTCGAAGGTCCCCGCCCAGAGGGGTTGAACGAGGACGCGGCCACTCTGCACCACGAAGTCGAGCAGCTCGAGCTCGAGGGCCTCGTCGGCCCGGCTCGTCTGGAGGACATTCGCGCCACCGAACAGGATGACACTCTGATAGGGGGGCTCCACCTCTACCGGCAGGTGCAGGCGCACGTCGACACGCTCCCCGCCGTAGAGAGCGTCGAACGACACCCTTCCCGTGATCCATCCCCGCGGGTTCTCTTCGGAGCCGTGGTCCGTCACATTGAGGGGAACGGAGCCGTACTCCAGTCGCGTCCGGTCGGCGTCGAGCACCGCGTCGGGAAGAGCCTCGATGGCCATCAGATCGACCGGCGGTGGGTTCTCCATCGGCGTGAACAGCTCGGCGATTCCGTCGCGGCTTGGATAGTGGGCACACCGGAAGCCGTTCTGGGGATCGCGCTCCCAGGGTGGGTGGGCGCGATAGTTGCCGATCTGGTAGGCCGGATCGGCCCAGCCGCCTCCCAGAAGAAAGCGGCCCGTGCCTCCGGCGGTCGAGGTCCACTCGCGCACGTTGCCCCCCATGTCTCGCGCTCCACCGAGACTCCACGCGGGGTAGGCGCCGACTGGAGCCGCGCCCTCTCCGGAGAAGTTGCTCTGAGGGATCATCTCCGAGGTCAGGCTGAGCAGGGCCTCGATCGACGGAAGCGCCGCCCGGGCCCAGTGGAACACCGTCGGCAAGCTCCAACCACGAAACTCGGCATAGGCGGAGGCCTCGTACCAGCTCACGCCGCTGACCGGATGATCGCCCATCTTCTCCGGGTACCTGCCGAGGGACCAGGTGGCCGGTCCGGTGCGCCCGGTCGAGTCGACGAAGTGTTCCATCGCCTCGTCGAAGGAGAGGTCCCGCCCGTCGAGCACGAACGGCTCCTTCCACAGCTCGGGGCGCTCGTAGCCGTCCTGGTCGACGAACTCCTGGTACTCGGAGTTCGTGACCTCGTGTCTTGCGATGTGAAAGCGCTCGATCTCGACGGTGTTTCCGACACCGTAGCCCGGTATGGCGAGGGCAGCGACCCGCCCCCCTTCGATGGCGATCATCCCGTCCGGCAAAGAGCCTGCCTTGGAGAGCTCGAAGTCGAGAAGGGCCGTGGGATCTTCCGCGTAGCCCGCATCTGCCAGCCCCCGGCCTCCCTCGAAGGGAGCGCTCATGTGCTGGGGAGGGAAGGTCTTGCGCGCCACCTCGACCGTTTCCCACCCCTCGAGCTCGAGTCGCCATCGCAGCGCTCCGCGCGGGATCCGCAGCCCCACGAGAGGGGTCTCGCCGACGTGTCGCCATGCATCCTCGAGGTTCTCGTAGCGCTGGAAGAAGACCGACGCTCCGGGGGGCTCGGTGGTCACGTCGACTTCGGTGCTCAAGATCTCCCACGCGCGTTCGAGGAGCGGCGTTTCAGGCAGCACGGCCTCGGCCTCGACGGCGAGGTCGTAGGCCTCGATGAAGCTGCGTTCTTCGATCAGGCGCGACACCTCGGGAATGGCCACGTCCCTGGCCCAGCGCCCTCGTTCGAGCTGGCTCTGCCAGCGCACGGCGAAAATCACCGCCGCGATCCCGATCACGGCCAACGGAAGAGCCAGTTTTGGGCGACGCAGACTCGCCAGCAGGCTCGGGGCCGCAACGGCGCCCGGCCTCAGTTCTTGCTGGACCTGGCGCAGCTGAGCGGCGAACTGTCCTGCGTCCGCGGTGCGCTCCCTGGGCTCCTTCGCAAGCGCCAGGCGCAGGGTGTGTTCGAGTTGGGCGCCGGGCGCTCCCGAGGGGCGCGTGATTGCCTCAGGCTCGTCGCGCAGGACGGCGGCGAGGGTCTCGGTCTTGCTTGCCTTGCCGAACAGGCCACGCCCTTCGAGCAATTCAAAAAGCACGCAAGCCAGTGAGAACACATCGCTCGGGGTACCCACCGTCTCGCCGCGCGCCTGCTCGGGTGACATGTACGCCAGCGTGCCGATCACGGTGCCGGGGGTGGTCGCCATCGCCATGGTCTCGGCTTCGGTGCCTGCCGAGCTGCCGAAAGCCGCGTGAGTGGGCCGGGCGAGTCCGAAGTCGAGAATCTTGACCTGTCCAGTTTCGGTCAGGAACAGGTTCTCGGGCTTGATGTCGCGATGCACGATGCCCTTCTCGTGCGCGGCCGCCAGCCCGTCGGCCACGGCCAATCCGATCTCGACGGCTTGTTCCGGCTCGAGCGCGCCCGACTCATCCAGAAGCTCGCGCAAGTTCCGGCCCTCGAGCAACTCGGTGACGGCGAACGCCGTCGACCTCTCGGTGCCGAAGTCGAAGATGGTGAGGATGTTCGGGTGAGAGAGCGCCGCCACCGCCCTCGCCTCGCGCTCGAAGCGCTCACGGGCGGAGGCTTCGCGGGCGAGACGATCGGGAAGTACCTTGATCGCCACGTCGCGGCCGAGCTCTTCGTCGCGGGCACGGTAGACCTCTCCCATGCCGCCAGCACCAAGCGGTGAGACGATTCGGTAGCGGCCGAGTGAGGAGCCACTGTGGAGAGACATGCACTTCCGACTGTAGCAGCCCTCGAGGCCGCGCCCTGCTGACCTCGGGCGGCCCACTGACCGACCTCCCCTGCACCCTGCAAGCTCAAGGTGCAAGCTCAAGGTGGAAGCTCAAGGGGGGTATGGAGGGAGAGCAGGTCTACATCCGGCTGCTCAAGGGGATCAGCGGCACCGCGATGCCGGCCTACGAGGGCGCGTACCAGCCTGAGCAGCTGTGGGATCTCGTTCACTACGTCCAGTTGTTGGCGCAGCCAGGCGGCGACCCGAGTCCACTTCCGGAACTGCCGGTGTCGCAAGTCGCGAGCAGCGAGCCGGAGAACGATGCGGTGCAGTGGGATTGGGACGGCGAGGGCGACGAAGGCGCATCGCGCGCGCAACCCAGCACGGTGAGAACCGTGCTGATGGGAGTCCTTGCCCTTGGCCTGCTTGCCCTATCGCTGAGGTACCTGTTCTTTTCGAAGTGAAGTGTAGCGGCCCACTGACCGGCCTCTCCTGCACCCTAACCCCTAACCCTCCTCGCGCTAACCCCCCCCCGTTCTTGCCTCGAACCTGATCTGTGCATGATGCGCGTGCGCGCAGGGTGACGACCGTTCAGAGATCAACGAATGCGGCGGAAGTCGAGGTCGCGGTAGGTCAGCGCGGTGGAAAGCTCCTTCCGGTCCGCGAACCGAAACCGAATGACCTCTCCGCCCCCCGCCAGCTCAACCCGGATCGCATGGGCCGATCCGTCGTAGATCTCGACTGCGGATCGACTCACCCCCATCCGCGCGGCCAGCCCACCTCCCTCGGCCTCGATTCCGATGCGTCCGAGAAGGGGATTCTCATACGTACCGACGTACGCAGCGAAGGGCTCGGGCAGTAGCTGTACTCGCCCCGCGCGCCGTGCTCGGTCCTCGGCAACCCGGAGCCGCAGTGCCGTGGCTCGATCCTCAGCCTTGGCGATGACGTCCTCCACCCGGCCCGGCTCGTCCGGCAGGGCTCCGAAGATGCCGTAGGCACGCAGAGCAATGACATTGGCAGCCAACCCGCCAAGCGCCGTGTTCGCCAGCACGATCACTCCGATCCCCTGTTCAGGCAGCAGGGAGAGATGTGACTGGAAGCCTGGAAAGCTCCCGAACGCGTGAAGCGAAGTCTCTCCTCCGAACGTACCCACGTTCCAACCGAGCCCATAGCCGGTGATATCCACCTCTCCTGCAGAGCCCGAGCGAGCGACCCAGGGCTTCGTCGCCTCGGCCAACGCAGCCTCAGAGAAGACCTGTTGCTCGTTCAGCCGACCTCGATTCAGGATCGCCTGGAGAAGCCGCGACATGTCCGAGAGCGTCGACAGCAATCCTCCGGCAGCGTGCATCGACGGATCACCCTTGTTGAGCTCGATTCGCTCATACCCGATCGGCAGTAGTCGGTACGCCGCGGCCATGCGCTCCTTTGGAGCGGTAGTGACGATGGCGCTCGTAGATTGCATTCCCAGCGGCTTCAGCAACCGGGCAGCGACCTCCGCCTTCCAGTCGAGGCTCGTGACCTCCTCGATCACGAGCCCTGCGAGGTTGTAGCCGATGTTGCCGTAGCGAAACGCCTTCCCGGTCGGCGCCGGTGGATGGTATTGGAGTAACTCGAGTAGTTCGCCATCGGTGTACTCGCCTGAGAACGCAAACCGGAAGGTGACTGGACCACGGTTCTCGATGCCATGTGTGTGAGTCAGCAGATCTCGAATACTCACGGACTCGGGGTCGATACCGGTGGCGAATCGGGCCTCAGGAAGATAGGAGCCCAGGGAGCGATCCAGGTCTATTCGCCCCTCCGTGTGGAGGCTGGCGGCCACCAGCCCAGTAAACACCTTGGTCGTGGAGGCGATGTAGAAGATCGTGTCCGGCGTGACCGGTCTTCCAGCCTCGACATCGGCGTACCCGAACCCTTCAGAAAACAGGACTGCATCCGCTGACACCACCGCGACTGCGAGGCCTGGGGCTACATCGAGGTCCTCGAAGACGGAGCGCGCCGCCGTGCGCAGCTCTTCCTGGCGATCAGACTGAGCGGGCACCGGTGTTGCGAGAACCGTGAGGGCGGCGAAAAGCGCCAGGCTCCAGGAGGAGCAGGAGAGTCCCGGACCAACGAGTGCCTTCATCGGTTCCCCTCTCTGCACGCAGACCGATCGCCGGTCCACTGCAACGACACATCTGCACGACCCTTCTCGAGCAGGAAGTAGTGCAGTCCCCGCAGCAGATCTCCCGACAGCCGGGCCTCCAGTTCGATCCCTTTGAGCCTTGCCCTTGGCGGAGCGCTCCCCCCGCTTGGCTCTCCCACGCTTGCCAGCCGAAGGAGGTCACCGTCCAGCGTTCCCACGACCTCCCACACCTCAGAGTCCCCCATCTGCCAGGTTCCTTCGTAGCCCTGCTCGGACGGGGCGAGCTCGAGGCGAGCGCGGAGGTCTTGTCCGCTGCCTGACTTCATGTCGACCGGCCAGCTGCCGGCGAGGGGATCTCCCGACCGATCGACTCGGCAGGCGCGATCCGGGGAAACCTCCGCGGCTCCGCCGCCCGTCAGTTCGAGTGCCAGGCGTGTCGCCAATCCGCCCAGATCGACGTTCCGGTCACTGTTTGCCTGCGCGGCGACAACCAGGTCGTGATCGGAGAAGTACCGGACGACGGACGTGTATCCTGGAAACTCTCCGCGATGCCCCACGGCGGGCCCCATCGATGTCTGCGAGACGGAAAGGCCCAGGCCGTAGCCGACCTCGCTTCCGAGAGGAGAGCCCTCGCGCATCTGAACGTAGCGCTCCGGCCCGAACGGGGCCTCTCCCGCGACCAGTGCAGCGAGGAAACGAGCCAGGTCGGCCGAGGTGCTGACAAGCCCCCCTCCAGTCCACTCCATCGCGGGGCTGAAAGCCATCACACCATTGTCCGCCACCTTCTCGGGGAGGCCGAGGGGATTTGCCGGTGAATAGCCCGCAACGAGGCCGTCATACGTGCGCGAGAGCGCGGGCTCGGTGGCCACGAGGCCAAGAGGTAGGAGGATCCGCTCGATGAGCACGTCGAAGAACGGTCGCCCGGTGACCTGTTCGAGCAGGAGCCCGATCAGGATGTAGTTGGTGTCGGAATAGTGGTACGACTCTCCAGGGGCGCCCAAGGGGGGATCGTTCAAGACGAAGCCGAGCAGCTCCTCCGGGGAGAACGCCTGGTCTGGGTCCGCAGAGCTCTCGACTCGCGCCAGCACGGCCGCAGCGAAGTCGACGTCGGACACGTGATCGGAGAGACCGCTGGTGTGAGATAGAAGCATTCGAGGAGTGATCTGATCCCCACCGGGGACACGCCTCCACCAATCACGCTGCCCCAGCCATTTCTTGGCCGGGGCGTCGAGCTCTAGTTGCTGCTCGGCCACCAGATCGAGAGCCAAAGCCGCCACAAAGATCTTTCCGACGCTCCCTGCGGGCATGCGGGCTGCCGGCATCATCGCAGTGGACGCTTCACGATCTGCCAACCCACTGCTGAGAGACACGACCTCTCCAGTCGGTCCGCGCGAGAAGGCGACCGTCACTCCGGGTGCCTCGGACGACCGCACGAAATCGTCGAGCGTTCTCTGCACCCTCTCGGTCATCGGCGCCTTGGCCTGCTCCTGGGCATTGCCCAGGCCGGAGCCGAAACAAACGGCCAGCACCACAGTCAAGACGCGTGGTAAGCGCCCTGTGTGCCCTGACGTTCGGGCGTTCATCACCATTTCGACTCCTGTTCGCTGTGCTTGTCTGGCCGGCCCCGGCGATCCCAAGGCCCTTTGCTATCAGTCTAAGCGGTCGCAACTCTCACGGTCTTGGATGAATCAAGCCTGTTTCGGGCCCCGAGGTCTCGGTCCTCTCACGAAGCCTCTCCGCTGACCAGCTCCCGAAAGCGTGCGGGGGTGATCCCCGTCGACCGCTTGAACACCCTGTTCAAGTGGCTCTGGTCGCAAAGTCCGACTTCCGCTGCCACGTCGCACACCGGTATCGAAGAGTCGGCGAGAAGGCGCGCTGCGGCCACATTGCGGGCGCGGTGGATGTCCGCCTTTGCCGAGAGGCCGAGTCGCCGCTGGAACATTCGATTCAGATGAACCGGATGAACACCCACCTTTCGCGCCAGGACATCGACCCGGAGGGACTCGGTGCAAGAATCGTCGATGATGCGTCGAGCCTGCTCGAGCCAGACGGGCATCGAGTCGCTCCTTTCAGGGCGCGGCGGAGCCTCCGCCTGCAATCGACGGAGTGAGGCCCCGAGATGCCCCAAAGACTCGCTCGCGCCTTCGACGTTGCCATTTCGTTGGTCGATAGCAGCTCGAAGTACCGCCGGAACCACCGAATGGTCATGGAACCAGCACCATCGTATTCCACGAATGGCGGGCATCAACGACCGTGCCTGATCGTCATCATCGAGAACCACCTGAAGGAGAACGGCGCCCTCGCCGCCAAAACGGGTCTCGTGCAGTGTCCCGCCTAGCTTCATCACCACACTCAGGGGCGATCCGATCTCGGAAAGCCCATGTGCCGTCTCCGAAACTTCCCCGCGCAAGACCAGTGAGATGGTGGAGCGCCGATGACTGTGGGGGGGCTGGTGGTGATGCGCTTCGTATCGAATCCGATGGACGGTCAGAGACATTGGGACTTCCCACTTCGTGGCCCAGGGGCGGTTCGGCAGGTATGAGCGCGCTCAGGCATGTCGGTTGATCTGTGCCCGCCAGGCCTCACCCTGACCACCTTCGTTTCTGCACGGCAAATCGGCACCAGGTATTCGTGCTCCCTCGCTCTCTACGTGCAAACGGCCTCTCTGTTTCTACCTCCCGGCCGTGCTGCGGAGAGTTGATGGGGGCGGGGGCGCTCGCGGAGCGCGGCCCCGGCGACGCCGACGGCGTCTTCGGAATTCACGCCTCAGCGGAGCTCGTTCGAAGAGCAGCGATAGCCGCCGTTGCGTACCACGCTGAAAGGGATGGGCGGCAGCAGCCAAAGCTCGTACCCGAAGCGGACATAGAGCTGGCGAGCCCGCTCGTCTCCGCTGGCGAGGGTCGAGGAGAAACCTTCGGCACGACTGATCCCTTCTCGTTGTTCGAGCACCGTGTTGTTCCACTCGATCAAGAAGTGTGGCATCGCGAGCCGACCCGTCGGGCTCCCCGGAACCAGATCGTAGGGTACGACGATCAATGGTGAGCGCTCGAGCGAGAGTCCCTGCTGTGCGAGGTGCCGAGCGATGCCGTCGGTGAAGTTTCGAAGCCCGGCAGCAGCTTGGGAACGCGAGTGCGTGACGAGCCTCGCTCGGAGGGACGATCCGCGCAGGGTAAGACCGTAGGTACTCGCAAAGTGGTCCAACTCGGCGTCAGGCATTGACCGAAGCAGCGTCCTTCCTTCCTCGAGACTCCCGACGAGGGCGGCTGGCAAATCGCCATTCCTCACGAGAATCGTCACGAGAGAGTCGAGGTCATAGCCCGCGCCGCCACCGATCTCCATTATTTGCCCCTTCATTGCTGCGAGGTCGCCCGCAGGAAGAGCGTGAACGAAGCGCACCTCCTTTCCGAAGAGCTCCTCCATCTCGGCGGCAGCAAGACTGGCCGCCGAGATGAATCGCTCCACACCAGCCTGACTCTCGAAGTCCTCGAAGGGAATCCGATCCGCTCCGAGCAGTTCGAGAATCCGGCGTTCGAGGGTCAGAAGGCTCAGCCAGACGGAACGGGGGGTCTCGAGAATCTGACCGTTGTGAAACGGCACCTTCGCCTCGGCCAGTTGCGGCTTGCCCAGAAGACGATCGAGATCTTCGGCTGGCCCCTTGACGAAGGCCTGGCCCAGATAGGCATCGAACTCCCTACCCGGCTGGCGATTGGGCCGATACATCAAAACGCGAGCCAGAGAGTCGAGCACGTCCAAACGCTCCGAATCCCACATCGCACCGCCCCGCCGAGACGGCCGAGGATGAACCACCACCTCCTCGCGGTCGCCGTCCCACTCCAGACGATCGAGCACAATCGGACACCGAGCCATGGACCGGCCCAACCGGGCGGCGGAAGGCTTCTCCTCGACTCGCACCCCCGCATGCACCGAGAACCCGCTGTGGCGCCACGACAACAACGACTCCACCACCTCCGGGCCGATCTTGCCCCGCTCCACCAGTAGCCGCAGCACCTCGGCCCGCCACAACCGCTCCACAGCCTCCCCATCCACCCACAGCAAGTGCCGGAAACTCCCGTCGGAGTGGAAGCCGCCGTCGGTGACCAGCAGGTGCACGTGCGGATGCCAACCCAGCAGCTCCCCCGCCGTCTGCACGAACCCGACTCCGCCCGGCTCGACGACACCCTCCAACGAAGCCTCCAGCCACAGCCGCCACGCCCGCCAGGCACACCCCAGCAGCTCCCCCAACAACCGGCGATCGAACCGAAAGAAGATCCGAAGACGCTTCGGGATCGTCAGCACCACCTGACGATGAGGCACCTCCGCTAGCAGCTCCTCCTCCGCCCACTCCGCCCACAGCAGCTCCCGCTTCTGGTGGCATGACGGACACAGGCAACGCTGTTTGCAGGAGAACGCCACGAGGTAGTCATGGCCGCAACCCTCGCAGTGCACACGGGCCGCCCCCTGAGCGAAGATCCCACAGTCCAGGTACGCACCTTCGCCTCACGCTCGAACCGAGCGAGGCGCTCCGGATCGCCGGTGAGCGCCTCGGGCAGGATCTTGATCGCCACCTCGCGGTCGAGCCGCGTGTCCTCGGCGCGATACACCTCACCCATCCCGCCCTCGCCGAGCTTGGCGTTGATCCGAAAGTGGCTGAGCGTGCGGCCTATCAAAGCGTGGCGATTCTACAGAGACGTTCGCCGGACTCGAGGAACGAGCCAGCTTCTCGTAACGGGGACGAGAGTCGTGCGTTGTACAAAGCCTCCGGTCGGGCGCGCCGACCGGGGCCATTGGAACGAGCGCGGCGTCGAGCGTCGCGCGGGACCGGCGAAGGAGGTTCCCTTCAGACTCCAGCTCCCCATCGCCGCAACGCTGGCGTTGTTCCTGCTGACGAGCTCCGCCCGGAGTGCGGAGGGTTCCGAGGGCAATCCGGGCCACGGCATGACGCCGACGCTGAACTCCCTGACCACCGAAGTCACCCTCGAGCTCTCCAACCCACCGCAGCCGGGAGAGCGGGCCCTGTGCGGACGCGATCTCTATTTGCTCGGCGGCACGCTGGACGCCCCGACTCCCCTCGAAGAGCCCCTCGGCCCCAACACCAACGTCTGTACCCTGGTCACCGCCACCGAGGCCTCTTGCGAGGGTCGCTGGTCTCTGGACGGGATCGGCCTGATCACGGGTGCCGCCTACCTCGATTTCACGCTGCCGGAGCCCGACGGTCTCGGCGCCTCGCTGACCGGCGGAGCCGGGGCCTTCGCGTGGGCGGAAGGCGTGATCCACACGATCCCCGTACCCGATACTGCTCGACCTCGATCGCCAGGCACTCTCGGGTGAAGTCGTCGACGATGTTGAGCGTGCGAAAGCTCCGCCCGATCGCCAGGCTGTCCGCCATGAATTCCATCGACCAGCGCTCGTTCGGGCCGGTCGGCCTCGGGCAGCTCAAGCTAGGGGTCGTTCACCTCGGTCACGCCTTCCTCGCCACGAGCAGCTCCTACCTCGACTCGATCGCTCCGGGCAAGCTGTTTTGTCGGTGGTTCGCCGCCTCGACGACGAGAAGGGCCACGGAGGAGCCGCAGGAAGGCCCAGAACCGACCAGCGACCCCGAAGAGGTAGGCCGCGCGCGGCTCCGGGCGCAGCCTGGTGGCGCTACAGATGCAGCTAGAAAGATGAGGGGGCTGAGTTTGCCCGCCTCCTCAGTGGCAGGGTAGCGCGCGCGCCGAAGACAATGAGCCCCGATATCAAGGTAGAGCCGACGTCGTGGACTGAAACCGCGACGCCGGCTTTCTACGGGGGGCACAGAGGCGAGGTCAAGCCGTGGATCTTCGTGCCACTAGCAGCACTCAGTCGTGGTACGCCGCCAGGTAATCGCAGATCGGACCGAACTCGCCGTTGAACAGCGGGTGCTGTCCAGCCTCCTTGATAGTAGTCGTCCAGTCCGATGCGAACATGAGGCGTCCCGCCTGGACCATGAGACCGTAGCCGGGAACCTCGATCCTGAAGCTCCCCCCGGTGTAGCTATAGGTATCGTCGTTCGGGTCGTCGACGTCCCCATAGTCGATCAGGAACATACCCCCGTGGATGGGTCCGTACTCCAGGTGGTTGTCGAAGTTCTTGTACTCGTACAAGAAACCGCCGAAGGTGCCCTTTTCTCGGTATCGGGTCGTGTTGCCTTCCTTGTCGAGGAAGGTCTTGCTCGTGATGTGGCCGTAGGACAGCTCGCAGACCAGGATTCCGTCGCCACAGTCGATCGGAGCGTGGCCGAAGAAGAGGTCGCAGCCGCTCTCCGGCGTCGTCGAGCAGTCCTGCTCCGGACGGTACTGGTCGTCGCAGGTCACCCAGCGATAGTCGGCCACGCCCGTGAACATCAACTCGTCCTTGACGGGCTTGTCGGCCCATGCGGCCCCACTCACCAAAAGCAGACCCAAGATCAACGTCAGGATCCAGAAAACACGCTTCTCCATCTCCAGTCCTCCCTGTCATCTGTGACCGGCTTCACTGCCGGCCTATTGGGAAGAGACGAGAAGTGCGGAGAAAGTCACAGTCGTCGCACTCGTGGCTCCCCCGCTTCGGCCTACCTGGACAGCATCGCTCCGGGCGAGCCGTTTTCGGTGGTGCGCCAGTCGCAAGATGTCATGCACTTCTCCGGAAGAAGCCAGCGGGCCACCGGAGCCAGGTAGAAATAGTCGAAAAGCAAGCGGGCGATCTCGGCAATTGCCCGATCCCTGTCCGACATGGATGTCTCGCTGCTGTTCGTGAACACGGCGATAGCAAACCGCCGACCGCCAGGGAGCGTGATGTAGCCAACGTCGTTGGCCACTCCGCCAGTGGTTCCGGTCTTGTGCGCGACGGGCGTTCCCTTCGGCAGCAATCCCTTGAGCCGGCCAACGCCCGTGCGCGTGAACGTGTAGGAAGTTCCTTTCTGGAACGTGTAGGAAGTTCCTTTCTGGGCGTGAGCCTGGCGCACGGCACGACGCGGCTCGAAGAGGGTCCGGAGGACTCCGCGAGGCCATCACTGCCCGGTCTACCCGCCGGGTCCTTCCGCCAACAGCCCCCGAGGTGCTTCCCGAAGCCCGAAGCAACCGCCCATTCTCTCAACCGAGCGCAGCTCCGCCAGGACCGGCCCCGTCCGGCCCCTCTTCAACCTTCGACCACCTCGTACACCAGCTCCCCCTCCTCCGGAGGCGCCCGCGACAACGGCTCGACCTCCTGAGCTCCTACCCCCAGACCCTTTACCAACCGGCGTAGCGAGGACACCTCCACCACGAAGGCCACGATTCTCATCTCCGCACCGCAGTACCGGCACCACAGAGGATCGATCTCGTACACCTTCCGAATCAGCCGAGCCCAGCAGAGACGGCGACGTCGAGCGGCGCCCTTCGGTCTGGAAGGCATGGCTGCGCTCGGCGGTGCCGTCGTCGAGGGCCAGGATGTCAAGGTGAACCACTCGGCCGGCCTCCCCTGTCCTACAGTGCCAGGAGGAAGCACCGCCATCTTCGCGGACGACTTCGAGACCGGAGACATGTCTCTTTGGACCACTCTCCGCCAGTAGCTCCAGCGGCAATCGGGACCTTTCGGTAGCACGGCCCGTTTCGTCCTGGTGGGCGGAGTCGAAGTTGGCAGGCTCGCACGCGTGACTCCCCACCCTCCGTCATGGCTCAGACTCTGCCCGTGGAGGACAGGAATGAACATGAAGAACGCAAGCAGCCACCAGGGGGCGACCGACAGCCGAACGCTGCTTGATTCGAGGGTTCTTGACCCGGGGGGAGAACGTCGCGAGCTCTCTCATCGAGGGTTGACCCAGCGGGCGGAGGCTCGGTGGATCAGTTATTCGTGAGGTAGTCGCAAACCGCGTCGAAGTCGCCATCATAGAAATCGTGCTGTCCAGCCTGGAAAATGACTTCGAAGTTCGAGTCGACGATGACGTTTCCGACATCTCGGAAGATGATCCCGTGCCCAGGGACTTTGATCTTGTAGACCAACCCCCTGTAGCTGAAGACGTCATCTTCGGTGAAGAACTCGGAATCGGCACCCAAGTCCGCAGTGAACGTGTAGTGGAAAGGCTCGTACTCCAGGTTGTTGTCAGGATTCCCGAGCTCGAAGAAGGCTCCCGTGCCCGTCGTCTTCTCCGTATAGCGCCGCGGATTGCCGTCCTTATCGAAGAAGAGCTTCGTGTCCAGGTGAATGTCACCGAGCTCGCAGAAGAGAAGGCCGTTGTCGCACTGGTAGGGTTCACCGAACAAGAAGTCGGGGTTCAGGTCCGCGCAGTTCGAAAACGTGTAGTCCGCCATGCCGGTGAACAGGTACGTGTCCTTCTCGGGCTTCTCGGCCCAGGCTGTACCTGTGAGCAGCAGGACGGCGAGGGCCACGGAGACGACAATCACCGGTTTGGCTGCGTTTCTCCTCATGATTCATTCCTCCGAAGACTGAGAACCGGGTCCATTCCCGGCTCAACAACAGCCCTTTCGGGCACGTTTCACGGGTCTGAAGAGGACGCCAAGGTCTCTCGTCGAGATGCTGCTCTGAGGAGACTTCGGATCAGAACCTTTCGGCGACCAGGGCGCCAGGATTCCCTTGAGGGAGCCCCCCTTGGCTACCACCGGAAGATGGGTGCCTGCCACACCCCTACGGGCGGGGCGTGTAGTAGATCGCTCTTCCCGGCCGTGAGCTCAGCGCAGCGTCGCAGAGGTCCTGAGGAGGGGTCCAGCGGGTGGCGCGCGCACGACGGACCAGAGCGGGTCGCCCGAGAGGGGGCGGCCACAGCCCGAGGAGAGCGCGAGCGAGATACAGGTCGGTCACGCCGCGGCGAGACCAGAGCCGGGGCGCCTTCTTCAGAAAGCGGTGTTAGCATGTAGCTCCCATAGCGTGTCAAGACCCAGCCTTCTTCGTCCTCTCCGAGTGTCATCCCCGCACGAGTTCCTGCGTCTCGATCGGAGGTCGAGGACTCGGTCACTCTTGCGTTGGAGATCCCGTCTGCTCCGGAGGTTGTCGGTCGGGCTGTCAGAGCTCCCCAAGCATCGGATGTCCTCTCGTGCCGAGGCATCGAATCAGCTTCGTTGGGCGTTAGACCGGACCGACGTCCTCAGGGGCCCTCGGGACTAGACTCGGACCTCGCGATGGGCCGTTTGCTAGAAGTGGGAGGTGCCCCGTCGGAACAGGTCGGAATCGGGATGGTCGGGATGTCTACATAGGCACCTCGAGGTTGGGCTGCATTGGGATCATCGACCCTTGGTCGTGTCCGCCAGGCGGAGCCGGCGGATGTCGAAGAGCTTGGTCGTGTCGAGCTCGCTACCGCGTGCGACGTGCCAGAGAGCGAGTACGAGCTTCCTCATGACGGCGACGACGGCCTTCGCCTTGGCCTGGCCTCCCTGGCGGCGGACCTTCTTCGCGTACCAGGCCCTGACCACCGGATCCGCTTGGATCAGGCGCAAGGCGGCCATCCAGAGGTAGAGGCGGGCCACTCCCGAGCCACGCTTGGTGATGTGAAGCCCACCCCTCTTCTTGCCGCTGCTTCTCTCCCTCAGGTTCAGGCCCGCCGCCTTGACCAGGGCCTGTGGGGAATCGAAGTCGAGCGGATCCCCGAGGCCCGCGACGAGGACCGCAGCCGTCGCCTTGCCGACCACCGGCGCGATCTCCTTCGTGACTCCCTCGCTCGAGGCCAGCCTTTCGACCCGCCTCCTGGCGTCTCTCTCGGCGAGCTGGTTGCGTCGGGTCTCTGCAGCCAGACCACAGATCAGCTTCTGCTCCTCCGGAATCAACGGGACCCCCTGCGACGATGCCGCTGCGAGGACCACCGCCTCCACCTTCTCCGGTGCCAGCATCGCCTTTCCCACTCGCACCATGAGAGCCCGCGCTTCTTCGGGCGCTGCAGCCACCGCGGCGGGGCCACCGTAGGCCTCCAGCACCGCCAGAGCCGTCGCAGTGCTCAGCTCCAGCACCGTCGTCAGCTCCGGCCAATGTCGCGCGGTGAGGCCCTCCAACCGGTTGCGGTTCTGACGAAACTGCTTGCCGAAGACCTCGACCAGCCGAAGGGCCGCGGTCAGCTCTCGCCGACGGTCCGACTCGATCGGCCATGGATCACTGGCCCCTCGGTAGTGGAGCACGGCGACGATCGCCGCAGACTTCCCGTCATGGCTGCTCGGGACCCCGTCGTGGATCTCGGCCACGTCGTAGCTCTTCTTCGGGCTCACCCGGGCGACCGGGATCCCTGCCTCGAGCAGCTGCCAACGGAGTGCATCTCCGTAGACCCCACTCGGTTCCATCGCCACATCCAGGCCTGCTGAGCGTTCCCGAAGCTCCCCGACGAATGCGAGCCACCAAGCCGTCTGCTTCGGGTGCGACCACCGAACCGTCTTCACCACGCTCTCACCCTCGACCATCACCGCCGCTACCATGCCTTCCTTCGCGACGTCGATGCCGACAATCACTTGCTGTCCCTCTACCAGGTCGCCGACCGTCGACCAGTCCAGTCGTTCCAGAGAGTGCGCTCGATACGGACGCTTGCTACGCTGACCCTGGGGGTGACCTCCTACAACGATGCCGGGCCGGCCCAATCCGACCCCGCCTCCTCGAGGCGCCCCCACCTTCACCCGCTCGGATCCGGCAGAGACACCTCAACGGAGGCTTGCGCCGCCTCCGCGGCCACCTTTCTACAGCTGACTAGATGTCTGATAAGCGAATTCCTACACGTCTACACGTCGAGATCAACCCGCGGGTGCCCCTTCGGCACCCTCTCGAGCAGCATGCCCAGGTGGGCCAGCACCTGAAGCTCATCCAGACCGCTTGAGCGACTCCCGACGCTCCCTTCCTGCGATGCGCCGTAAGGCGCGAGCCCCAGCGCTCGCAATGAGCCTGCATCGAGTATCTCTGTCCAGCCGTGGCAGGAGGCAGGGGAAAGTACTAGTACTAGTGCTGGCGGGAGCCAAGCGGCTGTGACCTTCTCCGCACTTTCCGTCTCCTCACAACAGGCCGGCAGTGAAGCCGGACGACAGGGAACAAGGAGGAGTGGAGATGAAGAAGGGCGTTTTCTTGACGGCGATTCTGGTGATCGCAGTCTCTACCCTGGCGGCAGCAGAGCGTAAGGACTGTGTGGAGTTCGAAGGCGCGGGAGCGTGCTTCCTACCCTACGAGGGCTTCGCCTATAACTGGGACACCTACGACGACCTGGACCAGAACGGCATCGTCGATCACTATGTGGTCCAGACCGACGGTTTCAACGAGTTCGTCAGAACGAATCCCAAAGGAAAGTTCTTTTACCACATGAAGGAGAGGGACGCCTACTTCGAGTACTGCCCGTTCCCTATCTTCGAGTGGACACCTGAACGGGCCGACGAGTGTTACTACGGCACAGGGGACTTGTGGGTCAACTTCTGGTTCGACCCCAGCCTCGAAGGCTGGAGCGAATGTCCGGGCCTCTTCAACGTCAAGGGATTCGGCATCAGGCCCGACGGGGCGGAGATTGCAGTCGAATCGTGGTGGCAGTCCGAGAAACGTCGCGGCGAGTGCGTGCTCCACAAGTTCTGGATCAACACGGTTCCTTGATTCAGATCAGCCGCTGATCGCGTCCTCTTCAGCTCAGCAATCTGCCAGCGCAGGATCTCGACCACTGCAGTACTGATTGCCGGCCCTCTAGGCCAGCCTGTGCTGTGTGGAGCGGACCTCCTGTTGAGTCATGGGCTCGCCCCTCTTTCCGGTAGAGATGAGGCAGAAGAGGCGGCGGCGACCACCGAGACCCGAGCGGTTCGCCCTTGCCCGCCGCAGGCGGGGGAAGTGGCGGAAGCGCATGGGAATCGCACCCACCCATCGCATGGCATCCCATACGACAAAACGGTTTTGAAGACCGCAGGAGGCACCAGCCCCCGAGCGCTTCCGCAGGCGGAACAGTTTGCCCCGAACCGTCCCCTGCCTCTCGTGGGAAGGCAGATCGCCCGCAGAAGGCCGGATCAGGGGCCGAATCGGGGGGTTCGCCGGCGAGTGACGCCGGGGGCCGAGTGGCGCCTCGAAACGTCGCCGTTGTTCCTGGGCTCGGCTGATCAGGAAGGT